>NZ_JAUYTR010000016.1 GCF_030695065.1 Sediminibacterium sp.
CACCTGCTGCAACAATTTTTCCAGTGATATGTAAGATGTATCCTGTGCCTGAATTGGTTGCAGACCGAAAACAAATCCAATTGCTATGATTATTTTTTTCATGATTTAAAGATTTTTTAAAATGAAATCAACCCGTTCTTCTGGTGGAAGAACAGGAACATGAACAATAGGGCAAGGGAAGGATTCATACACTTTTATTATCAGGTTATGAATTCGGATTTGTTCTGCTTCGTCTTCTAATCGGGCATAGTCATTAGTGAGCGGAAGGCGGTCTAGTATAAATACATGTTTGTAACAATATTTATTACACTGTTCTATTAACCTATCGTCATATTCCAATCCCAAGAACTGATAGTAAGCCATTGCATCGGGCAACGCGCGGTCTAAAAACACCATTTCGTTAACATCTAACGTTCCTTCTTCTTCAATCTGCATGTTCAGAACTCCTAACTGAAATTCTTTTTTGTTTTCTCTGATTTCCTCAACTGTGCGTCCTCTTATTTGTTGTGTGTCAATATAATGTCTTGCGTGTTCAATAGTGGTTTTGTAACCCCTTTGTGCAAGCAAGTTTACCACTGTCGTTTTTCCTGTGCAGGGTCCTCCGGTAATTACATTCCAATTTGTTATGATTTCTTTGTGTTTCATAGATGTCAATTCTTTAATTCAAATTCTTCTTTCTGATTAAGGACAGGAATTTCACTATCCCATTTATAAACTTCTTTTATTTTTTCCTGCAATCCCTTTGCGCCATCCGCTTCGCTGTGGACAATAAAAATTTTATCCGGTTTGGATTGCAGTTTTCTCATCCAGTCAATCAATCCATTTTGGTCGGCATGACCGGATAATCCTTCAATATTTTCAATATGAGCTTTTACTGCATAGAATTTACCTCTCATCTTGATTTCAGATGCACCTTCAAGTAAAGCTCTTCCTCTTGTTCCTTCCGCCTGAAAGCCAACCAACAGAATAGTTGCGCTTTCATCGCCTAAGTATTTTTCAAAGTAAGTAAGCACTCTGCCTCCTGCCGCCATTCCGCTTCCGGCAATAATTATTTTAGGTGTATTGTCTTCTGCAAGTGCAAAAGTTTCATCAACACTTTTAATACGCTTTATGGTGTTACACATTTCAGAACATTCATCGGTGGAGAGTTTATGCCAATCTGTATTTCTATGAAAAACTTCCAAAACATTTCTTCCCATAGGACTATCCATATAAATAGGTATATCGGGAATTTTATTGGTCTTTTTTAACTGCCAAAACAGATACATGAGTAACTGTGTCCGCTCTACCGAAAAGCTGGGTATGATGATAGTGCCGTTTCTTGCCATACACCGATTAATAAGTATTTCCAAGCTGTTGATAGCTGGTTCGGCAGGATGAAGGCGGTTCCCATAAGTGGCTTCAACAAATAGTATATTTGCTTTTTCAGGCCTATCAGGTGGAAACAAAAGCGGGTCTATCTCTCTGCCAATGTCACCGGAAAAAACCAATGTTTTATCGCCAAGTTGTAATTCAATAAATGTAGCTCCAATAATGTGCCCGTTGTATCGGAAACGGTATCGGATATGCTCGTTAATGTTTATCCATTCATTGAGCGGTTGTTGTTGAAAAAGCGGTAAAGTATTTTCCACTTCCGGCAAGCCGTAAAGAGGCAAAGCGGGTTTGTGTTTGGAATAATGAAACTTGTTTGCTCTCACGGCATCTTCTTCCTGAATTTTTGCACTGTCTTTTAAAATTATTTCGGCAACCTGCAATGTGGGCGATGTGCCAATGATATTTCCGGTAAAACCCTCTTTAACCAATCGGGGAAGGTAGCCTGTATGGTCAAGGTGTGCATGGGTAAGTAAAACAACATCAATCTGGGCGGGTGGAAAACTCAATGGTTCCCAATTCAAAAGCCGTAATTCTTTCAAACCTTGAAAAAGTCCACAATCAATAAGGATGTTCTTTCCGAATGCAGTAATAAGATATTTAGAGCCGGTTACTGTTCCGGCTGCTCCGAGAAATTTTATTTTGATGTTGCTCATATTTTTTAATTCTTTTTGTTATCAGTTGCTACAGATTTATCCTTTTTCGTTATCGTGTTTTGCATTGGAAAAGATAAATGCATTGACTCCAATTTTTCCTTAATGATCGATGCTACCGCAAAGTCTCTATGCCATTTGTCGTCAGATGGAACAATCGTCCAAGGAATTTTATTACATCTGTTTAGAATGCTTTCATATACTTCCATATAATCATTCCACTTTTTTGATGATTTTAAGTCTTCATCCGAATACTTCCATTTTTTAAGTGGATTTTTCAATCGTTTTTTTATCCTTTCTATTTGCTCTTCCGGACTGATGTGCAGAAAGAATTTGATTATATCTGTATCGTTCTCTATAAGGTATTCTTCAAAGGCATTGATAAAGAGGTATCGCTTATCTATCTTATTTTTTGATAGTGATTTCTGAATGGTGGGAACAAGAATATCTTCATAGTGTGAACGATTGAAAATTTGTATCATTCCTTTTTCGGGGAGCTTTTGAAAAATTCGCCACATGTAATCGTGCTCACGCTCCATGTCGCAAGGAGCTTTAAATGAAGTTGCGCGAACACCCAAAGGATTAGTGCAATTGAAAACATTGCGTATTACGCCATCTTTTCCGGCAGTATCCATTCCTTGAAATACAATGAGTAAACTTTTAGAATGAGATGCATAAAACAAATGTTGCAAAGCATAAATATCCTTGTGCAATTTGAGCAAATCCTTTCTTGATTTTTTCTTTTCCGCATCTTTAGGGGATGTGGTTTTAATTTGGGTAAGTTTTAAATTTTTCATGTTGACTGATTTATGTAAATGATGCTAATACTTATGAAAGCAATTATTATAGCAGGTATTAAGGCAATAACAACTTGTTTGCGCAATACGGCAGTTCCTTTTAAAATGCATTCGCCCATTTTAAAAAACGTATTGCTGATTACTGCTAATAGAATTACAATAGCAGCCATTGCCGGAGTGATTTGAACTAAACTTAATTTAGAGGCACTGATGTTAATGGCATCCACATCTGCTAATCCCGAAATAATGCCTGATATGAAAAGTCCTTTTGTTCCAAGAGACTCGTTGGCATAATAAACAATGAGTGTTATGGCAATATATTGAAGTCCGAACATAGCCGCATTAATCAGGTCTAATGGATTTCCCAATTGAATGTTCTCGCCTAAAGAAGCAGAATTTGATGCTTTCGTTCTTAAAATATAATAGGCATACCCTACACTGCTACCGGCCATCAATAAACAAGGAATAAGTAACCACTTAAATACTTCTATATTAAACAAAGCGGCTACTAAGGTTACTCTCACAAACATTACAGCACAGGCAATAAGGATTCCTGCTGCGTATTGCAATGACAGATTGGTATTCTCTTTACTTTTTGTGCTGAAAATCCAGGTAACGGCTGTGCTGGAAAATGTTCCTCCGAAGAATGCCGTAAACATGATGCCTTTTTCTGCACCAAAAAATTTAATGATAAAGTAACCTACAAAACTTAATGAGGAGACAATGACTATAACGAAACCTATGCTTTGTGGATTTATAAGTTCAGCCGGACCAAAACTTTCATTTGGTAAATAAGGAAGGATTAAAAGTGAAATTATAGCAAACCGTATAAAGGCATACAGCTCTTCTTGAGTGATTTGCTTTACAGTGGCTTTGAACTTATTTTTAAATGTTAATAGTGTGGCGGTGATAACTGCGATAGCCAATGCTTCTTTTATTAAATGTAAAGAAGCGAGTACGCCTAAAAAGAAGACCAATAACAACGAGAATTCAGTTACAAGGCCGAAATTCTCTTTTCTGACTTTGGAAAAGTGGAAGACACTAATGAAAAGAAAAATGGAAGGAATTGTCACTAATAGGATATTAAAATTGAACTCGGTAGCCAAATAGGTTACTACACAGCCAAGTATTGCTACTAATACAAATGTTCTTAACCCTGCAAAATGCTCGTTACCGGAAAGTATATCAAACTCACGTTCAAGCCCAATAATTAAACCGACTCCAGCAGACACAATTAAGCTGAGTATAAACGGAGAAAAAATGGTGTTAAGCAGTTCGTGCATATTTTATAAACTGATAGTTTTTGAAAATATTTCGCATAAGGCGGAACACTCCTCCATCACTTTTTGTAGTCTGGGTTGTTTAATTCCAATACTTTCCAATAAAGCATGATTATGGTGCATGGTTTTACACAGCACTATTTTTCTATCTAATAATTGTTGCTTCTCTTTTTGTGTAAGGGTGGTAAGGCAGGTTACCGGATGTAAGCCCGAACCATCAATCCAATCTTTCAACCCATTATTTTTCGGGTAATCCCAACCCACCAAATTCATATTCATGCACCTTCCGTATTGTGCTGCATCTTCTGAAAAGCGGGTGTTTGTTACCACCCAACCCTGATGAAATTTTTCGGCATGACCATCCAACTGTTTCCATGACGTTTCTACATCTAAAAATCTTGACTGTATGTAAAGCGGAATTTTTACATCGGACGAGTAACCCTGACGGTTATGGAATTTGCACTCAATCATAAAATGATGCTTGTCTTTTTCAGCAATTACATCCACTTCGTGATTTACGCAATGCCCTTTTACAATCACTCCTACTTGTGTTTTGTAACCTTTATGTTTCAATAGTTCCGCCACGAATTGTTCAAAAGGGAAACCGGAGGGGCCTAATTCCATAATAGCGTGTTTGAGTTTATATCGTGCCGCCATCGGACGGGAAACATTTCGTAGTAGGCGAAATGCCGTTTTGTAAATCTTGCGTGTAGACATTCCCTCTACCAGCATTTCCATTACTTCACTAACTACTTCGTCAGCTTGTTCACTGTTTGCACCAGAACGCATAAGTGATTGTTTCAACTTACCCTTATTAAAAGGAACTTTAAGCCCGGATGCTTTAGTGATATTTATATTTTCTTCATTAATCTTCATCGTGAATAATATTTGTGCGTTTTAAAATTTGAATAACCAACAGTGAAAGGAGAGCAGAAGCAATAACCAACAACCAGTCTTCTGCTTTAAGCGGCTGAACATTTAATGCTTTGCCGACAGGTGCAATGAAAAATACGGATAGTATGATGAGAACACAGGACGATAAAGCATACCATACATATTTATTGCGAAATACTTCGGATTTGAAGAAAGATGTTTTAACCGATGCCATGTTGAACACATGAAACAACTGGCAAAATATAAGTGTGAAGAATAAAATGTTGTTGCACAATTTCGGGTCAAAGCGTTCACCGGTGTGTAAAACCAAATGACTGAAGAAAACTGCTCCCAAAGTGCATACGGAAATGATTGCCGCATAAATCCACACAGCATACCACTGGCGTGTTTTTAAAAGCGGTTCAGCAGGATTTCGGGGCTTGTGTTTCATTACAAAGGGGCTTCCATCACTCACTCCCAAAGCAAGTGCAGGCAATACATCTGTTACCAGATTAATAAAAAGTATTTGCAACGGAATTAACTGAAAATGCAGATTGGACAAAGCGGCTAAAGAAACTACAAACAGTTCGCTCATGTTGCAGGAAAGCAGGTAAATCACAAATTCCTGAATGTTTTTGAAAATGACCCGACCTTGCTTAATGGCGTGAACAATAGAAGAAAATTTGTCGTCTTTCAATACCATGTCGGAAACTTCCTGAGCCACTTGTGTTCCTCTCACTCCCATTGCAATGCCGATGTCTGCTTTTTTGAGAGCCGGGGCATCATTTACGCCATCGCCTGTCATACCCACAATATTTCCTTTCTCTTGCAATACGGTTACCAAATCCAATTTGTGAGTGGGCGTTACTCTCGCAAAAACAGAAGTATTGAGCCAATTCTGTTTTTCTTTTTCGCTCAATTGGGATGCGGGTTGCATTTCTTTTCCGACAATTGGGGCATTGTTTTCAGAAATGCCTAATTGATTAGCAATGTAATTGGCAGTAGCGGGATGGTCGCCTGTAATCATCACCACTTTAATGCCGGCATCCTTACATTCATGGATAGCATCAAACACATCTTCGGCAGGCGGGTCCATCATGCCGTAAAGCCCCGCAAAAACCATATCGGTGGTAAGTGAAATATCTTTTGAGGATGCTTCCTTATATGCTCCGGCTATTACCCGTAAACCGGATGCTGCCAATTGTTCCGATTTTTCTTTCCAACAAATTCTTGTTTCATCATTTAGTATTTGGGGTTGAGAACCGAGTAGAATATGACTGCATTGTTTGAGTATCTCTTCAGCCGCGCCTTTGGCATACACAACAAAGCCATTGTTGCTGTTATGAAGGGTAGCCATCATTTTTGTTTCCGATGAAAAAGGAATTTCATCTATTTTAGGAAACTGCTGTCGTAATTGCTCAAAGTCATTCCCTTTTTTATGTGCGTATTTCAACAACCCTGTTTCGAGTGGGTCGCCAATTTCAGTGATGTCGTTCTCCGTAATTTGTATGGAAGCCGTGTTGCACAAAACAGCGATTTGCTGCATTATTTGTTCGTTTTTTTCAGAAGTTTTATCAGCAGGGATTAAGTCTGTAACCTCAATTTTATTTTGTGTTAGTGTTCCTGTTTTGTCGGTGCAGATTACCGTTGTGCCGCCTAAAGTTTCTACTGCTGAAAGTTTCTTCACAATCACATTGTGCTTTGCCATTTTCATCATGCCCTGCGCTAATGCGAGTGTTGCTACAATGGGAAGACCTTCGGGTATGGCTGCTACGGCAAGGGCAATAGCGGTTTCGAGCATTTCCACATAATCGCCATGCGTGAACATTCCGACAATGAAAATCAGCACTACCAAAGCAACTGTGATGTAAATGAGTTTATGGCTAAAAACCTGTAACTTTTTTTCGAGCGGTGTGGCTGATTGCTCGGCACCTTGCACGAGATGGGCAATTTTTCCCAATTCGGTTTGCATGCCTGTAGCTGTCACCAATGCAGTTGTATTTCCGTTGGTAACAAAAGTGCCTTTGTGCAGCATGTTGTTTCGGTCGGCAAGCGGCACATCTTCCGAAAGTTCGTTTGCGATTTTCTCAACGGGCATTGCTTCTCCTGTGAGCGATGCTTCATTCACCGAAAGCTGCGTTGCATTAATTATTCTTGCATCAGCAGTAATCATATCGCCAGCCTCTACAAATAATATATCGCCCGGAACGACTTCTTCGGATGAAATTTCCTTGAGCTTGCCATCCCGAAAAACTTTTGCAGGAACGCTTGCCATCTTTTTAAGTGCATTCATGGAGCGTTGCGCCTGCATTTCCATCCAAAAACCAATGATGGCATTAATCAAAATGACAAGAAGAATAGCAGTTGTGTCTAAATACTCCTGAAACCAAAATGACATAGCGGCTGCAAAAAGCAACAGATACACCATGAGGTTGTTGAATTGTGCCAAAATTATTTTTAGTGGATGTTTTCCCTTATCGGATTGAATGGTGTTGCTGCCGTATTTTTCAAAACGGTTTGTTGCCTCAAGAGCATTCAATCCTTTTTCTTTATCACTGTCAAGCTGAGTGATAAGTTCTGATACAGAGATTGTATGTGCGTTTATTGTTTTCATTAATCTATGTTTTCTAAATATTCTACTTTTCCATGTTTTTTCAATTCGTATTCTTTCACCATTTGATAAACCACCGGCAGCACGATCAATACAAAAAGAGTGGAAGTGATCAGCCCGAACACAAATGGAATGGTGATAGGTTTCATTACATCGCTTCCAACGCCTGTTGCAAATAAGATAGGCAATAGTCCAATCATGTCAGCCATTACCGTCATGAGTTTGGGGCGGACACGCATTACTGCGCCTGAGAAAACGGCAGTCTGAACTTCTTCCTGTGAAAGTTCCGCGCTTCCCTTTTTATCCACTGCATCGTGAATAGCTTCATTCATGTAAACGAGCATTAACACGCCTGTTTCTACTGCAATGCCGAAAAGGGCAATGAAACCTACTGCAACGGCAACTGAAAAATTCACTTCAAAAAAATACATGGAATACACGCCTCCGATTAAGGCAATGGGAATACTGGAAAGGACAATGAGCATTTCTTTGGCAGAATGAAAAGTGAAATAGAGCACGAAAGCAATTATCAAAAGCGTAATGGGGATGATGATTTTCAAACGCTTTTCTGCACGGACTTTACTTTCATACTGTCCGCTCCAGTTGATATAATAACCTTTTGGCAGTATTTTAAAGTTTTCCTCTATTTTCTTTTTTGCATCACCTACCACACTGCCCATGTCTCTGCCCCGCACATTGAATAAAACCGTTCCGCGCAGCATGGCATTTTCAGAATTTATCATTGGCGGACCTTCTGTAATTTCCAAATCAGCCACAGCCGAAAGAGGAACAACACCATAGTTGACTGTTTGAATGGGGGTGCGTTTTATCTCTGATATGTCTTTTCTGAAATCCTGCGCCAAACGCATGGACACGCTGAAACGCTGTCTGCCCTCTACTGTATTGGTTACAGGCATTCCGCCCAAAGCCATTTCAATGAGCATGTTTACTTCTTCAATGGAAAGATTGTAACGGGCAATTTCTTCGCGCTTTATTTTTACGTCCAAATATTTTCCGCCTGTAAGTTGCTCTACATATAAGTCGGCAAGCCCGTCTATGCCCTGTAAAGATTTTTCAATTTGCCTTGCGATGCTGTAAATGGTGTCTAATTCCTGTCCGTAAATTTTAATACCGATGTCTGTCCGCACACCTGTTGAAAGCATATTGATACGATTGATGATGGGCTGTGTCCAACCGCTGGTAACACCGGGGATTTGCACTTTCTCATTCAATTCAGTAATCAGTTTCTCGGTAGTCATTCCCTTGCGCCATTCTGATTTTGGTTTCAGTAAAATGATACTTTCAATCATGCTCATGGGAGCGTTGTCGGTAGCCGTATATGCCCTTCCCGCTTTGCCCAACACATTTTTAACTTCTGGAACGGACATAATGAGTTTGTCCTGCACCTGCAAAATGCGTTTGGCTTCGTTGTTGGAAACGTCAGGCAATGTAACAGGCATGAACAACAATGAACCTTCATCTAAAGGTGGCATAAACTCTGAACCTAAACGCAACACAAAAGGAATGCTGCCCAACACAATTAAAACAGAAATGGCAATGACTGTTTTTTTCCAACGCTGGCACAAGCGCAAAACGGGGCTGTAAATTTTGATGAAGAAATTGGCAACAGGATTTCTGCTTTCGGGAATGAGTTTACCTTTCATTAATGAACGAAGCAACATTGGCACGATGAACAGCGCAACAATAGCAGAGCCAATCATTACAAATGTTTTTGTAAACACCAATGGAGAGAACAGTTTTTTCTCTTGCCCTTCTAAAAAAAGAATTGGGGCGAAAGAAATGAGTGTTACTAAAATGGAAAAGAAAACGGCTCTTCCAACGGTGCGCGATGAGCGTTCAATAATTTTGATGCGCTCTTCTTCGCTTAGTTCTTTTGTATTTCCTATTCTTTGTTTTTCCATTAGTCGTCTGTTTTTAAAGCTGCTTTTACTAATCCTTTGTAAGCGTTTTCGGTCATTACAATTCCGGCATCTACCAAATCACCTATTGCCAAAGCAATTCCGCCTAACGACATAATGTTGAGTGATATGCCAAACAATTTCACCAACATAAAACCAATCAGCACCGATAGTGGAATAGTAACAATTGCCACTACTGCGCTTCGCACATGAAAGAGAAACAACAAAACGACAAGAGAAACAACAATAATTTCTTCAATCAATGCTTCTTTGAGTGTGGCAACAGCCGCTTCAATCAAATCGCTTCGGTCGTAAGCAACTTTAATTTTTACACCGGGGGGCAAACCTTTTTCTACATCACCTAATCTTTCTTTTACACGGTCAATTACTTCTTTGGCATTTTCGCCATAACGTGCAACCACTACACCACCTACTACTTCGCCTTCTCCGTTCTCATCCACAATGCCCAAACGGATGTCGCTGCTCATTTGCACATCAGCCACATCTTTCAGTTTTATGGGAGTTGATTTGTATGCGCCAACTGAAATTTCTTCTATGTCTTTAATATCCTTAATGTAGCCCAAACCTCTAAGCATGTAACCCATGCGGTTCATTTCGTAAATGCTGCCACCCACATCGCGGTTGTTTGCTTTCAATGCGCTTGCCACATCCATTGCAGATATGCCGTAATAAACCAACTTGTGCGGATTGATACTGACCTGATATTGTTTTTGAAAACCACCGAAAGAGGCGACTTCGCTTACGCCTTCTACATTTTGCAGAGCGAACTTTACATACCAGTCCTGCACGGCTCGTAATTCACCTAAATCGTAGCCATCACCCTGAAGTGTATACCAAAACACATGACCAACGCCTGTTCCATCGGGACCAAGTGTTGGCGTTACGCCTTGCGGTAATGCTTTTTGTGCGAAGTTTAAACGTTCCAACACACGTGTTCGCGCCCAGTAGATTTCTGCATCGTCATTAAAAATGACGAAGATGAAACTCATGCCGAACATGGATGCGGCACGAATGGCTTTGATGTTGGGAATACCCTGCAAATTGGAAACCAAAGGGTAGGTGATTTGGTCTTCCATGATTTTTGGGTTTCGCCCCATCCATTCGGTATAAACGATTACCTGATTTTCGGAAAGGTCGGGAATGGCATCCACAGGAGTAGTCATTACCGACCAAACACCTCCCACCACAATAAGCAAAATGCCAATCCAAACAAAGAACCGGTTATGCGTTGACCATGAAATTATTTTTTCTATCATGTTAATTTTGTTTTTAGAAGTTGTGCATTTATGGCAACTACAATTGTGCTTAAACTCATCAATACTGCTCCCACTGCTGGACTAAGCATGATGTTCCATTGATATAAAACACCTGCTGCAAGTGGTATCGCAACAATATTATAACCCGCTGCCCACCACAGGTTTTGTATCATTTTGTTGTAGGTGGTTTTGCCAAATAAAATCAGGTTGGCAATATCTTTCGGGTCGGAGTTCACCAAAATAATGTCTGCTGTTTCGGCTGCCACATCTGTTCCTGACCCAACGGCAATGCCCACGTCCGCCTGTGCAAGAGCAGGGGCATCATTTACGCCATCGCCTGTCATGGCAACATATTCGCCTTTCTCCTGAAGTTCTTTTACCTTCTCTAATTTATCATGTGGCAATACATTGGCTAAAAAGCCGTCCATGTTTAATTCATCGTTTACTTTTTTTGCTACTTTTTCATTGTCGCCTGTAAGCAGCAAATTTTTAATTCCCGCTTCTTTCAAAATTTTAATAGCTTCAAAAGAACTTTCTCTTATTTGGTCTGAAAAAGTAAAATACCCCACAACATTTTTGTCAATCAGGATATAAACAACAGTGCCTGTAAATTCATCAATCGTTTCATCAATCCTGATGTTTTGTTCTTTCAGGTAATTAGGCCCGACTACTTTAATTTCTTTTCCTTCAACAATACCTTCTAATCCTTTACCGGGGATATAATTGAAGTTTCCCGATTTTGGAATTGCAATGTTCAATTCTTTGGCCTTTCGCATCAGACCTGTTGCGATATAATGTTCCGAATGTTGTTCGATGCCTGATGCAAGCCGAAGCAATTCCTTTTCATCAAAAATTTTGTTCAGGACTTTCACTTCCTGCAATTCATGCGAACCTTTTGTAAGCGTTCCGGTTTTATCAAAAATGATGGTTGTAATCAGTCGTGCATTTTCAAAAGCCGTTCTGTTGCGAATGAGCAAACCCTTTTGTGCAGAAACGGAAGTTGAAATAGCTACAACTAAAGGCACGGCTAATCCTAAAGCATGGGGACAAGAAATAACCATAACAGTAACCATTCTTTCCAATGCAAACACAAAAGGAAAACCTAAAAGCAGCCAAACCGCAAGCGTTATTACACCACCGCCTAAAGCAACAAATGTTAAAACCTTTGCCGCTCTGTCGGCAAAATTTTGTGTTTTGGATTTTACTTTTTGAGCATCTTCTACCAGCTTCACTACTTTGTTGAGGTAACTGTCTTTTCCGGTGCTAACTACTTTTATCGTGAGCGAACCATTGCTGTTTACAGCCCCGCCAATCACTTTGCTGTCTTTTTCTTTTTTCGCAGGTTTGCTTTCACCTGTAAGCATACTCTCGTCAAGGTAACTTTCGCCTTCTGTTACAATTCCATCAACCGGAACTTTTTCACCCGGCTTTACCATTATTATATCTCCGATTTTCAAATGGCTGACAGGCATATCGTGTATTTGTCCGTTTACTAAATGGTGTGCGGTTGATGGCATCATTTTCACAAGCAGTTCAAGCGAACGGGAAGCGCCCATTACCGACTTCATTTCAAAGTAATGTCCGATAAGCATAATGTCTATCAGGGTTGCCATTTCCCAATAGAAATCCATTCCCTGCAAACCGAAAGTTATAGCTACACTGTAAGCCCAGGCAACAGAAATAGCCACACCAATTAGTGTCATCATTCCAATGGCTTTGTCTTTTACTTCGTCATATAAGCCTTTTAGAAAAGGATAACCACCATAAGCAAAAATGAATGTGGAGAGTGCTGCCAATACATATTTATCACCCGTAAAACCGAACGTAAACCCTAACCACAATTGTATCATGTGCGATAAGGCAAGCACAGGGATAGAAACTATGGAACAAATAATAAACCGTTTCCAAAAATCAGAAACATTGTGTCCTGCGTGTTTATCATGTCCGCCTGCATCATGCGTTGGCTGATGATGGTCGTGGTGAATTGCATGTTCCATTTTTAAGTTTAATTTTTGAATTACTTAATAAATGCCCTTTCATAAACTGATACCTGTCAAAGCAACTAATGATTGTGGTCATGTTCTTTATGGTCGTCAGGAACAGCTTCTATTTTTTCCAAGTCCATATTGCAAACGGGGCATTGACCGGGTTTGTCATACGTTTTTTCTCCCTCGCATTTCATGGGGCATTGGTATCTGGTATTTTCGGTTTGTTCCGTAGCAGTTTTTTCTGTTTTGCTTTCAGATGTTTTGTTTCCGCAGGAAGCAAAAAACATTATTACGATAAATGATAATGTTGTGATGATGGTATTGTTTTTCATTTTGATTTGAATAATGAGTTTGAAATAAATGCTTAAAGTATTGCACTGATAAAAGCACAACAAGCAGATACACTAAAAAAGTGTCGGCTTAAAAAAACATAAAAAGTAAAATCAAATACGAAAAACGCAATAACGGATGTAAAGCGGATGCTTTAAGTCATCGGGCGGGTGTGTGCTGTGGTCAAACTCGGCTGAAAGAAGCGGAGTTTTGTAATCAAAAGTCAGGTTAGTTGAAATGGCAGGTTGAAAGTCTGTAACCTTTACAATTTTATAGGAAACCAGTTGCGTCTTTTGCTGTTTGTCATCTAATTTAATGGTAGTGGTTTCGTCTTTGCAACAATCCTTTTTCATTTTCTTGCTGCCACAAGGACACGTATGTTTAGTGTCAAAGGGGTTGAAGGAAACTGATGTTACTTTGCCAACACAATAATGAGCCGATGCCGTTATCCCGATAGCGGGTATCAGGTAAAGGAACATTAAGAGTATGACAGTTATTCTTTTCATTCAGTCGCTTAAACGTAAGGACAAAGATAACATTTTTTTATGATTGAAGGTTTATCCACACCCTAAAAGTTTAATCGGGGCATTGCACTAAACAGAGCGTTGGCGGTTTGGCTCTTTTGACTTTGCCTTCGGGTTGGCTCGTGCGCAGGCAGGCAAAGGCAAATGTGCCAAACGCGGGCGGCATAGAATTTCAAAAATTTTTGTGCGGTGGAAAAAAAATTAAAACACAGAAGGGTCGGCAATGAGTGTCGGTTTACTCGTTGTCCATTTGTTGTATCATTTCTATGTCTTTGGTCGCCTGTCAAAATGGTTTACTTTTTTCTCGCTTATGTTCGTGTCTGTCTGTCGGGTGGTGTCGTTCTCTACACTTGCTGCCAACGGACAGGGCTTGCCGAAGTACGGGAATTAGTATTCCGTCCGCCCGGTACCGATGATGATTGAAAAACTGAAGATGAAGTTAACAACAAAAAGCTAAATAGATAATGTCCAGCCCGATATGAAGCACAATAGAATTACAACAAGCCGAAGATAACTTCCGTCCGCCCGTATTTTGGCAAACCCCCTGTTGTACGTTCGCCCTATCTCCGCTGTCATCGATAATGTGGGTCTGTGTCCACCCGCAGAGCGTTGCCTGTGCATTGGCACAAGGCAGGCTCTTTTGCAAGGTTGGCTTTTGTGTGTCGGCTTTGTGTGCCTTGCAAATGTGCCTGACTTGAAGCGTCGCCTTGTTAGTCTGGTCGTGTCATTGAAATTGTTGTCTGGGTGTCAAAGCACTAGTTCGTGTCTGCTTTCCAAATATTAAATTGTCTAAAAATAATTTTTGATGGTTCGGCTATACGTTTACTATACTTATATTTGATAACATTATCCCGCCAATGAAACCCCAATCAATTTACCAATACCAAATGTTATAGCTGCTGCAATCAAACCAAATATTACCTGTCGGAAACCAGAGAACCAAATACTTTTACCTGTAAACAAGGTGATGGCTGAGCCAATTAAAAATAAACCTGCTGCACTACTGATAACACTAATAATTATTGCTGTAATACCACTTGTAAACATAAAAGGAATCACTGGTATTACTGCACCAATAGCAAAAAGTATAAAGGAATAAACAGCAGCTTCCATAGCAGAGCCTTTCAGTTCTTCTGCATTGATGCCCAATTCTTCTTTAACCAATATTTCATGTGCATGATTTTTATCCAGCATAATTTCAGCCGCCATTGCATTCGCCTGGTCTTCCGGTATGCCTTTAGCAATATAAATTAATGCCAGTTCTTTTTGTTCTCCTTCGGGATTTGTTTCCAGTTCATCCATTTCCAACTGCATCTGGTTTTCATGCAATTCCTGTGAACTTTTTACAGAAATCCATTCACCTAAAGCCATTGATAATGCACCAGCTAATAGCCCTGCAACACCAGCTAACAAAACACCTGAACCGCCTGCGGTTGCTCCGGCAATGCCCATTACCAAACTAAAATTAGAAACCAACCCGTCATTACCACCCAGTACTGCTGCCCTTAACGCATTGCCACCAACAGAGCGGTGCCTGCTTTCAAATTTTGCCACATTACTTCCAGTAACTTTAGATTCATTTTCTAAAAGTGAACGTAGGATTTTTACATGATTGGTTTCGCTGCCAGTAATAGGTAGCTTGTTTTTATTTTTGGCATTAATAACGGCAGAGGAAATACTTTTTTCAGTATCCATCAATACTCCTAACACATAATCATAACCAAAAACTTTACCGATAGTATTAAGCGCCTTTGCCCGGAATGATGGTGGTGGAAATACTGTAATTGAATCAGGATGCATTTTTTTCAAAAAAGCTTCCGCATGACTTTTTTCAATAGTACTCATTTGCCTGAAAACATTTGCAACCGTTTCATCTGTTTCGGCATCTGCCAATTTATTATACAGAAAGCAAGCATCTACTTCTGTTTGAAGATTTTTATTTGAAAGAGTAGCCATTATTTAATTATTGATTTTAAAATGTAAAATGAATCCCTCAATCGTAAGAAGGATTCATTTAGTGATATCTGAATATTAAAACGGGGCTGTGTTGTTAATCATTATCCTTTTCTCCCCCTTCGGCACTACCATTGCTTTGAATGGCACCGTTGGCAATTTCAGTGTGTCTTATCTGTCCGCCAAGGTAGCCTGTTCTGGCAACCAATCCAAAACTTACAAGCGAAATAATAAGAACCACTATGGATGTTGATTTCATCAACGAAATTTTAAAACGGCTTACTACCAAGGCTACTATTGACATTACTCCTAATGCAATCAAACTAATCAAAGCATACATCGCAGAGTCTTCATGCAGCTTAATCATATTCTCTGATACACCTTGAATTTTTTCTACTGCTTCTTCAGCACCTTCACCTGTTAAATAAGCTATACCTGCACCAATTGCCGAAATAATGAAAATAAAATATGCCGCATTTTTTGTTTGGTTACTCTTTACCCAAAGTCCATAGCTCAATACAAGGGCACCCAATATGGAACCGAAAACCGGAAGATGTGTGATAAGCAAATGCAAATGTACCTGGCTCATAGTTGTAATTTTTAAAGTGAAGTAATTTTAATAAATTTCTCGCCGCCTGTCATTGAAATTCCGCAACGGGCAGGTGCTATTGTTTCATAAGTATTACCACAGGTAGGGCAAACATAGAATACGGTTGACAAAGTATTTACTGTATTGTTTTGCAAAGCAGTTAGTGCTGCCTCATAAAACACTTTATGCTTTTTCTCTGTCTTGTAAGCATAATTTAAACTTATCATCGCTAATTGATTACCGGCTTCGTTGGCTGCCGTTAAAAACTCAGGATACATAGTAGTCACCTCGTAAGTTTCACCTGTAATTGCATCCTGTAAATTTTCTTTAGTCGTTTTAACAGTAAACTCTGGTTTGATAACCGGAACACTTACTCCAGATTCCTGCAATACAGCTTTATGATTTTTAGCATGAATATTTTCTGCGGTTGAAGCTGCCTTAAACAGCAAAGCAATCTGATGGTATCCTTCCTGCTCAGCTTTTTTTGAATACGCCGCATACTTTGCACTGGCAGTTGTTTCACCTTTGAAAGCAGCTTGCATGTTTTCTGTAGTTTTTGCATCAGTGTTGGTTACATAGCTTGCAGGTTTTGCAATAGTAGTCTTTTCATCTTTTTCATTCTCTTCTGCTTCGTTCTCCTTTCCTTCATTTTCACCACTTTCTTTTGTTGCCTTTTGGGTGGCTGTGTCTGCATTATTCTGTACTGGGGCTTTCATTGCAGCATCTGTATTGTTGCTTCCACAAGAAGCAAGAAAAATACTTCCTGCGGCTAATACTGTTACCGGGATAATTAATAGCTTTTTCATTTTACTTTGTTTTATATGTTTTTGAATAATTTATAAAACAAAGGTGCTATTGCAGCCCTTTACTATGCCTTTGTAGTTTCTTAAGATTGGCTAAAGATTATGTAGGAATTTTCAGAGAGAATGTAGTGCTACCCGAAGTGCTGCTAACAGCGATTGTAATATGTTGCAGGTCTGCCAATTTTTTTACAATGGCAAGCCCCAAACCGCTGCCTGGTATCATTGAATTTCTTGAATTATCGGTACGATAAAACCGGTTAAATAATAGCGGTAATTGTTGTTGCGTAATTCCGGTGCTGTCATTTGTAATAGATAGGGTGTGAGTGTCATTAACCCAATTAAAACTAATTTTCCCATTAACAACACCGTATTTTACAGCGTTACTAACGAGATTATCTATGATTACAGAAAAGAAAAAATTGTCTGCAAGTATCGAAACGGATTCAGCAATAGATATGCTTACAAGCATTCCTTTCTGCTGAATTTGTTTGTCGAATTTGAATTCGGCTTCTTTCAATATTTTATATAGATTAAGTTGTTCTTTTTTTACGGAACCAGATTCAAGACGGGCAAGCTGCAAAAGTTGGTCGAGCAGGTGATTAAGCCTGTCTGTTTGATTAATTACTTCTTTTATTTTTTCTTCATACTGCTCAGGCTCTCTTTTTTTGCGAAGCAATACTTCCAGCGTACCACGAATGGCGGCAAGCGGTGTCCTTATTTCATGCGAAGCATCGGCGGTAAATTGTTTTTGTTGCTGAATGCTGCTGTCTATCCTGCTCAATAATTCATTAATTGTACTTGCTAGCTGGTAAATCTCATCTTCATTTTCTGGCAATGGTAAACGGGTATCTATGTTTGAATCATTAATGCCTGAAGCGGCACGAATTAGTTGATTAACTGGTGCTATAGCTTTTGAAGCTGCAAAATAGATAACCCAATAAAGTACCAGCAAAAGAATGGGAAAAGAAATGCATAGGGTAATAAGCAGATTGTTCAATACATAGTATGACTCTTGTTGAGAGACACCAACGGTTAATTGACCGATAATTTTTCCATCGTCGTTTTTAATAGGAAATTGTCCAAGCCGAAGTCTTTGTTTATCAATCTGGGTATTATAGAAATATCCTTTTTCGTTGCCTGGGTTAAATAAAAAATGATTCGATTGTAGGTTAGCCGATTTGAATATCATCTTATCCTTGTTATCAACTATTTGAATAAAAGTTGGATTGACTTCTACTTTCTTATGTTCAGCTTCTTCCCATTCGGGCATTTTGTTGATGATGATACTATCAGCTTTCCAGTCAAGTGTGTTTAATATTTCTTCTTTTTCAAGTAAAATATCACCATCAAGATGGCGGTAAGAACTTGCATGTACAACTAAATAGATAATAATAAATACTATAGCTGTTGTAGTTGCTACAGCAAGTGTATTAAAAAGTGCAATACGTTTTTTAAAACTAAGTTTCATTAGTTATCATTTACACGGTAGCCTACACCACGAATGGTTTGAATGAATGATTCCCTATCTTTTGTATCTAATTTTTTTCGCAGTGCATTTATAAATACATCAATAACAGAAGTGTCCTTGTCAAAATGTATGTCCCATATTTTTTCAATAATTCTTGTGCGTCTGCATACCTTTCCTTTATTCCGCAGTAGATATTCTAATAATGCAAATTCTTTTTGGGTAAGTTCAACGGCTTGCCCGTTTTTTGTTACCTGATGAGCTTCTGCATTCAATAGTATGTTCCCAGATTCAAAAATATTTTGCTCCCCTGTTTTATTCCGCAGCAGCACCCTTATACGGGCTAATAATTCTTCAAATGCAAAGGGCTTTTTTAAATAATCATTGGCTCCGGCTTCTAGTCCAAAAACAGTATCATCAACTGTATCTTTAGCAGTTAAAAAAATAACAGGGATAGCTTTGTTTTCTTTGCGGATATTTCTGCAAATTTCTATACCACTAACGCCGGGCATCATCCAGTCCAGTAGTATAATATCATACTCATTTAAATTAGCCATTGCCATTTCAAGAGCTTCTCTGCCATTGGTAGCTAAATCAACTGCAAAGCCTTCTTCTTCTAAGCCCTCTTTTAAAAAGCCTGCAATTGCTGTCTCGTCTTCTGCTAAAAAAATTCTCATGTTGTTAAGATAAAGAAAAATTACCCGTTGTACTTATTTCTCATCAGGGCTTGAAAAATCCGGCAACGCAAGTTCTACACCTGCACCGTGTTTATATACTAATTGTCCTCCCAAATATCCTGTTCTGGCAATACTGCCTATCACTCCAGTAAAAAGTAAAAAGCCAATAATTCTTAGCCAACCTTTGTTGAATTTCAAGAAATAAATCACTCCATACAGCAAAGCAGTAATAATAGTTAGCCACAATGAAATTGTTGCCGCTTGCTCATGTAGTTCCATTGCCTTGTTTAATGGACCTTCCTCCATTCCTTCTCCTGCAGCATTACCCGCAAGATAAGAGACTACAGTACCCAGCATACCTAGTACGAGTAAGTAAAATGCGGATTGACGAAAGAATTCTTTTTTATAAAAGTAGCTTGTCACTTCAAATAAAAATGCCACCATTAATAAAGCAATGGGGAAGTGGACTACCATTGCATGGAGATGTGTTGAGGAAATCATAATTGTAATTTTTTTTTACAAAGATGATGTGATGGTATTTTGGAATGGCTTAGCCCTTTCTTAAGGTTAGCTTAAGAAAACTCAATATAAGATACAAAGCACAACAAATAACGGGTGATGGGTGGGCATGGTGTATTTTGGCTGGCTGAATTATAAGACTGTTTACCGTGTGTTGGCGATTGCAGCTCTTTTGCAAGGTTGGCTTGTGCGTTGGGTTTTGTGTGCCTTACAAATGTGCTGCAATGTGCGGTCGCCCATAAGAGACTTTGCATTGAATGCTTTTTGTCACTTGAAGGCGAGCGGAATTTCGTTTAGGGTGACGTACAACGGACAGGGCTTGCCGAAGTACGGGAATTAGTATTCCGTCCGCCCGGTACCGATGATGATTGAAAAACTGATGATGAAGATAACAAACAAAAGCTAAATAGATATTCGTCTGCCCGATATGAACCACAATAGAATTACAAAAAGCCGAAGATAACTTCCGTCCGCCCGTATTTTGGCAAACCCCCTGTTGTACGTTCGCCCTTCTCCTTGGTCATCTATAATGTGGGTCTGTGTCCCACCGCAGAGTGTTGCCTGTGTGTTGGCACAAGGCAGGCTCTTTTGCAAGGTTGGCTTTTGTGTGTCGGCTATGTGTGCCTTGCAAATGTGCCTGACTTGGTGCGTTGGCTTATACTATTGCATCATCGCATTTATTTTGTTCTGCCACTCGTCCTCAAACACAACCTGAAATTCAAAGTCATGGTCGGGGAACTCGTCAAACAATTCTTTCCATGCTTTCTTTGCACCCAACTCGTTGCACAAAGCAAAAACGTCCTGCTTATATTTTGTGTCCTCGTTTTTTAAGTGAATGCCTTTTGTCTCCAAAACAAAAACAGTGTCGTAATCTTCTTTCTTTGTCTTGCTTTTATTGGCAGCAACAAAGTCAGGATAAATTTTATTTTTCTTCCAGCCTTGTATGTGATAGTCTTGTCTGCTCATGTTACGATACCACCACAATAATTTTTCTTGCTCGTCTAAATAAATGGCTACTGATTTTTCAAGTTCATTTATATTTTCCTCCGGCACATAGTCAAACAAAGATTTTTGAATAGGTGTATTGTCATTGCGGATAAGTTGTTTGTTGCTTTTTACTTTTATCCTTGATGGCAAAACAAAGCCACCTTTGTCACTGATTAAAAAGAAATGCAATTGCTTTTTGTTAACCAGTTTTTTAAAAACACTTTCAGCAAATATATTTTTCTGCTTCTCTAAAATCTTTTTCAGTTCTTCAATAATGAAAACGAAATTGGAAGCAATGGTTTCCCGGTCATACTTTTTTGAAAGTAGTTCAATGGCTTTGTCGCCTAAGTTGTAACATATCCATGGGTTAGGTACAATCTCAGAAATTTGTCTTGCTAAAAATGCTTCGTCAATTTCTAAAGTTCCTTTTGTTTCCAATCTTCCTGTTTCTTCTAATAAGTCTTTTTCTTCTTTACTCAACCCTAAAGTCAGTTCCTGTTCTTTGCTTTTTTTGTCGGTCAAAGTTCTATCAGCTATTTCCGAAATATCAATCTTAGTCCAGTCAATCTCACTTAATATATCTACTTCAAAAATCAAATCCCGCCAGCTATCTTTTTCCTGTATTACAAACTTTGGTAAATAAATTTTTCCTTCAAATTTTTTAAAGCCCGGACGATATTGAATTTCTCTCTCTCTTAAATTATCTATTCCCTCGCCGCCTTCATCATTCACTAACCTTCCTGCAATGTCTCCTAAGCCTTCATCTTCCAAACCATTTTTAATTTCTCTTACCAATGTGCTTGCATTGGGTTTGAAAGTGAAAATATAACACTCGTCTAATTCTTTGACTTTTGTTTTGATTGCTTTGGGCTGCCTTAAAATTCTACCGACTAACTGTGTAATTCCTGTAGCCGAACCCGGATTGGTTAAGATGGTAAGTATGTAAGCAAATGAGCAATCCCAACCTTCTTGCAACGCTTGTTTGGTAATGATGTAACGAATATCACAACTCTTTGAAAACAGGTCTATGCCTTCAATGTCGTCTTTCTCACTACTCTTAATGGCAATATGAGTTTCAGGAACATTGCATTGCTTTATCAAATATTCTTTAGCATCTTCTGCATGAATAAAATCTGAACCTCGTTGGTCTTTGCCTGTTCTTTCAACCTGTATCAAACAAATAGGGCGGATATATTCGCCGGTATTTTCTTCGTATTCTTTGGCTAATTTTTCTAACTGGTTTTGTTTTTCAAAACTTGCCAGCATCGTGTCTTTCCAGTCAAGGCTTGTTTTGTTGGTAAGGTGAATATCCAGTTTTATCATTTCTTCTTCATGCAATTCCCGTCCGGTTATCTTTACCAGTTCGTTACTGCCTTCGGGTGGCGTTGCACTTAATTCAAGAATGAAAGAAGGATTAAAGTTTCTTACTGTATTTCTTGCATTTTCTCCGTAAGCCCTGTGTCCTTCATCAATTACAACCAAAGGCTGCAATACTTTTAATGTATTACCTAATGAAGTTTTTATTTGCCGTTGAAATACTTCTTCCTTTTCGCCGAAGCAATCAAGGTTGGTTATTTTCTTCAAGAGTTCTTCCTGTGCAGGATAATTATCTTCGGCAGGGAAGAAGTCTGTATAACCTCCGGCATCACGGAACACTTTTAATGTTTCTTTGTTTTGCCTGTTGGCAGATGGCAGCATCAACATCAGCACCATTAAGTTTTCCTCTACATCCAAACGATTGAACATTTCTGTTTTCTCTTTTATCAATGTTCTGCCGCCGCTGCTAATATCTAAAATTTGCCTGTATGGATGCTCTCTATCTTTTAATGCTGAAATAGTTTGCCTGTAAATTTGAGTGGAAGGAACAATCCAAAGTATTAAGCCGGTTTGTTTTTTGAGATAGCTTTTTTGTATCAGGTCAATACTATGACAAGCCAACAAGGTTTTGCCGCCGCCTGTTGGTACTTTCAAATAAATATCTGGCAACGGCTCGTTTAAACTATTTGTTTTGGAATGATAAATAGTTTTCCCTGTTGATTTCTCCCACGCATCTTTTGGAAAGTTGATATGCTTTGCAAGATTTGGTTTTATTGCCAGCATTTCTTCATACTCATTTCGTGCAATATCCAGTTCACCCAAATAATCTTTGAGTGCTTTAATCACTTTCTCCTGGTAATGTTTGAGTTTCATTTTTGTATCCTATATATTTCGTAAGGCAATTGGCAAAAATCAATTCTGTTATCCCTGCAGGTTTCATCATCCACATACTTTGCAGGTGCAAAAACTAACCGTTGTTTGCCTTTAAACTTGGGCATTCCTTTTACGCCATCCAATGTAAGTGCATTCCGTTTCAGCCATTCTACATCGGGTTTGTAAAACATATACAGTTCATAATTTTTGGTATCGCCTATGAAGCCTGTTTTTTCATTTATTTTCTTTTCGTTGAACTCTTCGCCAGTGGCTGTATAAAATATATAACGAGCAAATTCTTCATAGCTTGGTAAATTTTTGCCTTGCAATATGCTTTCCATTTCAATGGTTGGACCTAATTCAAAATAACTGAATGTACCTCCTACGCCAGCTTTAAGGTTGCCGTTTTTTGCATTCTCTACCCCCTTAATTACTCTTCTTATTCTTTCGGCTGTAATGGTATTTGCATATTCTTCCATTTCAACCAATATGAATTTTCTATTACCACCATCTTCTTTATTCAACTCCAAAACTGCATGTCCAGTTGTTCCTGAACCAGCAAATGAATCAAGTATGAGAGAATCTTTTTTTGCAGCTATTTTGAGAATGTGTTTAATTAATTCAATGGGCTTTGGATTATTAAAAACCTTCTCACCGCCGAAAATTATTTGAAGTAATTGTGAGCCTTTTGTAGTTGTGCCATAATTTGTAAATTCAGATGCTGTTTCTTCATCTATTCCATCTTCAAGAAAACCTTCCATCGCACCCTCGCCCCACCAAGTAGTTTCTACTTCACCATATTCTTTCTTTTCATCCCAAAAAACTTTTAATTGCGGACCGCTTTTGCCAGTTTTGCCAAACAGTATTCTATTATCTTTTAAATAATCTAAATATTTTGTTTCCTCAGTACCCCAATGTCTCCCTTTTGGTGGAGTATAAACTTCATTTGTATTTGGATTAATAATTTCATATTCGAGATTTTTTCTGACACCGGGTGCATCAAAAGGGTCAGCTTTCCATAAGCCTCTTGGGTCATTATCGGGGTTAGAAAATTTTGTTTTATCTAATTCCATCGGTTGAAAAACAAAACCGGGCATAGTATGCCACCTTTTAGAATTACTTTTCTTTAACCGTCTTTCTTCTTGCCTTCTATTCTTCGCATAAACCAAAATATGATTGTGAGAAGAACTTATGTCTGTGTCATTTTGAACTGATTTACGAGCTTGCCAAGGGATATTCGTTACAAAATTTATCTCGCCGAATATCTCATCCATCAATAATTTACAACGATGTACTTCGATATCGTCAAGTGTTACAAATATTACTCCATCATCATGAAGCAATTCTCTTAAAAGTTTAAGGCGTGGCATCATCATGCAAAGCCATTTATCGTGTCTTGTTAAGTCTTCAAGAAGTACCTCCTTGCCCAGCCACTCTTTTATCATTGGACTGTTCACATTGTCATTGTAAACCCAACTCTTTCCTTCAGCAATATCATTTCCAGTATTATATGGCGGGTCAATGAAGATACAATTTGCTTTTCCTGCATAAGTAGGTAACAATGCTTTTAATGCTTTCAAGTTATCGCCTTGTATTATCAGGTTATCGTGTAAAGAAATTTTATCGGTTAAACTTAATTTCTTCTTTGGTACAAGCTGGTGATACTTCACCGCTAAGTGATGGTTTTGTACAAATGTTTTTCCTTTAAATTGGAGTGTTGGCATCGTCTGTTTTAATTAAGTTTTGCTGTTATAGTATTGTACAAGTTTATAAATTCATCGTCTGCACCGTCAAGCCATGTCAATCGCAATTCGGCAAAAGTCAAATTGCAATAGTGGCGTTCTGCCACTTTGCTACCGCCCAAATGTCCTCTTATTCCACTATCAGGATAATCTTTACAAAAATTTTTCGCATGGTCAAAATCAGTATAGGTAATTACAGCACCGGGAACAAGCCTTTGCAATGCTGTTGGGTGCATATAATTTTCCAACAGTCTTTTCTTGGTAATCATAAAGTCTGTACCAACTGTCAATCCATAATTTGTAAGATTGGTTTCATTTGC
Organism: Sediminibacterium sp.; assembly: GCF_030695065.1. Classification (GTDB taxonomy): domain Bacteria; phylum Bacteroidota; class Bacteroidia; order Chitinophagales; family Chitinophagaceae; genus Sediminibacterium. The sequence continues at coordinate 24,869 of NZ_JAUYTR010000016.1, forward strand.
TGAAACTGCTGCTGCATTATCCTTATCGCTATCTAAAAAAATGAAAAACGGTTTTTCCAGTTTGGTAAACAAATCAAGGTTGACCCAATGTTTTACACCACCACAACCGCCAATTGGAATAATATTAATGCTCAACTCTTCAAATGTGTGAGTGATTAAGTTTGCTTGCTTATACAATGTAGCCTTGTGGTGCATTGCATTTACATCGTCAATTCCCTCAACAAGAAACAACAGTCTTGAAGTAGAAAATAAAGGAGTGAAAGTATTGTCGGGCTTAATACCTAAATCAATTGCCAGTGCTTTATAGTCTATTGCATTTTGATTAACGGTGTAAACATTGTTCGGCTTTGAAATATGAATAATGTTGTGGCGTTTAGTGTTTCCAACAATTGTAGGCGAATGTGTTGAAGTAATTACCTGATAACCATTTTCAGTTAGTGTACTTAGTTTGTCAAATAAATTGTCCTGTGCAGAAGGATGTAAAAAAGTTTCAGGTTCCTCAAAGCCAAAAATGATTTGCTGTGTATCGTCTGTTCTTTCTGTTTCTGCCAGATACTCAAAGTAAGACATCATTGTGATTCTTCTAAACCCATCGCCCCGTGAACTTAAAGGAATATCGCTGCCGGAAGAATCACTTATAAATGAAGTTGATATTAGTTTGCTCCAATCAAAATCTACTTTAGGTTTAACCTGTTCCCCTGTTTTTACAACATCATTTATTTTGTCAGTTACTTTTTGTAAAACAGATTCCAACTTAGTTTTAATAGTGGTTTCCATTTCATCCGTATCTACTTCCTCTTTGATAAGCTTGAAAGCCATATCCTTGAAATATTTCTGAATGGTTGTGTCAGTATCAGAAAGAGAAGTGTCGGCTTTGAAATATTGAAAAGAAGGCAACACTTTTTTTATAGCATCTCCAATTGCTTTCATTTTGGAAGTGCCAGTGCCGGGAATTTCTTCTACCTCGTAAGTAAAAGCAATATTATTTTCCTGATTAAATTCTCTAAGCTTTTCCCTTTTCTCTACGTTGTTGTACGCTTCACCATTGCCTTTTGCAGTTGCAATTGCATTGGCTGTGCATTGTGCAATAAGTTGTGCTTCTGTTTTGGAAATAAAATCGCTGTTGCCATTATATTTTTTTCTAACAATAGAGGTTTTTGGTTTTGAAACATTTGTTTCTGTAACATTCCAAACCTTTTTCCAAACCAATTCATTTTCGTCATTGGTCAATTCTTCGCCTTCAATCGTAGTAAGTATTTCTTCGCCTAAAAGATATTGCTTGTTTTCGCAGTCAAAAAACAATTCAACAATAATTTGATTGTCCTGTGCTTGTACATTATAGTCAGCTCTTGATAAAGTTGTTTCATTCAACGAAGCATCCAATGCTTTTAGGATGGTTGACTTACCAGCATCATTTTGTCCAACGATACAATTAAATAAATCGAAGTTTATGGTAATAGAACCGTTAATTCCTCTGAAATTTGTTATGATAGCTTTCTTTAAAATCATTTCTTGCCTTTGTTTTTCGTGATGTACTTTACTCTTTCTTCTGCAACCTGCAGGGCTTTCAAAGCCATGTCTTCGTCCTCCACTTCATAAACCAATTTGTCGCTAAGCCATGCAACCAGCAAGTCATTTTCTTTTACTTTAAAATACTCGGCAAGCTTTACCACTTGTTCCCTTGAAGGCTTGCGTTGTCCTCTTTCAATTTTACTAAGTATTGCCTGGTCAATGTCAAGGAAAGCAGCAACTGTCCGCAAGGGCAGTTCCTTGTTCTCTCTAAGTTTCCGTATTGTGTCGCCTAAGCTGTCCATTTTGAACGATTGTATTTTGACATAATTTGTCAAATTTATAAACTGTCGCTCTGTTGAGCAAAGATTTGTTGCTGAAGTTTTCAACATAATGTTCATAGATATTCGTCAGCCATGGGTGGTGGGTGGGCTTTGGTGTTCAGTATAGGTATTTGTTGATGTATTTAGTTGAAGCCGATAAGAATTCCGTCCGCTGGGGTGGGTCGGCTGTGCGTTGGCATTTTTAGCTCTTTGCAAGGTTGGCTTTGTGTCGGGGTTTTGTGTGCCTTGCAATGTGCTAAAAATAGCATGGGGTCGGGTCGGCAAAGTCATGGATGCTTGTATATGTGTAGGATGTTCAATAGGGTGACGTACAACATTTAAATATGCGCTACTCAAATTCCAATCTAAATTTCGATTAAGCTAATATTTAAGTATTTAGTATTATACATTTTAAATTTCTCTTACGTCAATACATTTATACTTTTTGAATTGATATAAGAAATTATCTAATTATACATTTTCGATTTTTTGTCATATTTATTTCAAAGCAATGCCCCCTGACTCCCAGACACAAAATTCTAGGGTCAGTAAAACACTAACAAACAATAACAATTGGGGAGGAATAAATTGGGATTTGAAAGTTATAAATAAATTATTATATGAAGAAATAATTATAATAGCTAGTGAGAATATTTTCTCGATGATTCAGAGAGTGCAGGATTCGCTGCGCTGAACTTCGTTCAGCTTGCAGTTCCCAAGAGGGGGGCGTACCCAAAGACCCTGCAACGCTTGCAGCGTTGCTCGGGGTTTTCCATTTTCGCGCTTACAAAAGCAAGCTTTTGAAGCCCTCAAATAGAAAACCCCGGTACTGCGTACCAGGGTCTTTGTGCCCAGAACAGGAATCGAACCTGCACTACCTTGCGATAACCAGATTTTGAGTCTAGCGCGTCTACCAATTCCGCCATCTGGGCTTGAAATGGAGTGCAATATTAGCCCATGCACGCATAATTTCCAAAATATTCTATTGAAGTCCCGATATAATTCTATCGAGGTACTTTTTTTTGAAGTAATAGTCTTTTACTTGCAGCAACTCTTTTTCGGTAGAAGTATTTTCCGAATAATTACCCATAACTGGTTCAATAGCTTCATATAGTTCTGTTTCTAAGTTTTTGGCAGTGGCCATTAGGGCCGCTACGGCGCTGGTGTCGGTTTTGTCCAACTCCATCACCTGCTCGTTCAAGTCCATTACTTCCATCAAGAAATCGGGTGGGAGGTTGTATTTTTCTTCTTCCTGTAATAATCCCTTGCTGGTGAGTATATACTTAATCAACAAATCCTTGTTCAATAAGGTTTTGTAGGCTTCGTTTATCATGGCCGATTTCTCTAACACTTCTTGCTGCTCGGTTGCGGTGCCGCCGCCGTTGAAGTCGGGGTGGTGGGCTCTGCTTAGTTCGTAAAACTTTTTTCGTACGGCTGCGGCGTCTATTGTAAAGCTGGGTGCGATGCCGTATAACTCAAAATAATTCATGGCGCAAAATTAAGCCCTTGGTTTTATAAATGATAAATATCATTCCTCGGCTCGTGGCAATAAACTAAATTCGTGAAAATTTTTTCGATGCTTGTTATTGGCCTAATTAGAGAGGGTAAAGTTCCTGCGGATAATCGCGTTGCGCTTACGCCTGCGCAGTGTAGGTTTCTCATGAAAAATGTAGAGAATGTAGTGGTGTATGTGGAGCCTTCTCCCAATCGTTGTTATTCGGATTCGGAGTATGAAAAAGCGGGGGCGATCTTGTCTAATGATTTGTCCAATTGTAATTTGTTGTTGGGGATTAAGGAAGTGCCCGTGAGTCAACTCATTCCCAACAAGCGCTATATGTTCTTTTCGCATACCAAGAAATTGCAGCCTTATAACCGTGCCCTTATGCAGGCCATGGTGCTGAAAAATATTACCCTGATCGATTATGAATGCCTGGAGCACAATGATGGGCAGCGCATCATTGGATTTGGTTTTTTTGCTGGTATAGTGGGCGCGCACAATGGTATCATGGCTTATGGTAATCGCACGGGTGCGTTTAAGTTGGAAAGGGTGCACAAAATCAAAGACTATCGTGCGCTCATTCATACTTATTTTGGTTTGAAATTGCCGCCCATTAAAATTGCGGTAACGGGTAGTGGGAGAGTGGCTCATGGTATTTTAGAAATCATGAACCTCTTAGATGTACAGGAAGTGGAGCCCGATGAATACTTGTCCAAGTCCTTTGACTATCCGGTATATGTGCATCTCAAGGGTAATAATTTGTACCAGCACAGCATTAATAAAACTTACCATCGCAATCATTTTCACGAGCATCCTGAGGAATACTCTTGTTTGTTCGAGCAATATGCGGGGCATACCGATATTCTCATGAATGGGATTTATTGGGGCACCAATGTGCCTCGTTTGTTCTCAATGGAATCCATGCAGTCCAATCATTTCAAGATCCAAACCATTGCCGATATTACCGACGATAAGCATGGCTCTGTGCCTTGTAACCTGGGTGATGCTACCATTGACAATCCGGTGTATGGCGTCAATAAATTAACGGGTGAACAAACCGATCCTTATTTGCCCAATTCGGTTGACGTTATGGCCGTGGGTAACCTGCCCAATGAATTGCCGCGCGATGCCAGCCGTTATTTTGGTGAGCAGCTCATCAAATATATTTTAGACGATGTACGCAAAGGGGGGGCTGCCGTTATTGAGCGGGCTACTATTTTAGACAAGGGTAAACTAACCGAACCTTTTGAATATTTAAAAGATTACGCGGCGCTGGATTAGTCAAAATTAAATACAATCGTATAAAATCTATTTCAGCAAAGCCTTGATATCATTGAGTTTCATCAATGCTTCTACGGGCGTTAATTGATTAATGTCTATTGCATTTAGTTTTGCTCGGATGCTTTCGAAGGTTTCGGTATGTGCATCAAATATGCTCAACTGCACTTTGGGTACAGATGCATTTTGCACAGCCACACTCACTATGTTGTTACCAGACTCTCTTAGCGTTTGGTTGCCCGCTTCTTCTCGTACATGCTCTTTCTCTAACTGCTCCATTATCGCTGTTGCTCGGTTAATTAATGCAGTAGGCATGCCCGCCATTTTTGCTACCTGTATACCAAAGCTATGCGTGCTGCCGCCGGTGGCCATTTTGCGCAGGAAAATAATTTTATTGTTTAGCTCTTTGTGTGTGATATGGTAGTTTTTCACGCGCGCTAAATGTTCTTCCAATTCATTCAATTCATGGTAGTGCGTGGCAAATAAGGTCTTTGGCGCAAAAAGACTGTTGTGTATATATTCCACCATACTCCATGCAATGGAAATACCATCATAAGTGGCCGTGCCTCTTCCTATTTCGTCTAATAAAATCAAGGAGCGCTCACTCATATTATTGATGATGCTTGCTGTTTCGTTCATCTCTACCATGAAGGTAGATTCTCCTCCACTTAAATTATCAGATGCGCCAACACGGGTAAATATTTTATCGGTTAGGGGAATCATTGCCGCCGCTGCGGGTACAAAAGATCCCATATGGGCCATCAAGGTAATGATGGCAGTTTGTCTTAAGAGCGCACTCTTACCACTCATATTCGGCCCCGTTAAAATAATGATTTGCTGATCGGTTTTATTTAATTCAATATCGTTCGACACATATTGCTCATCCAATGCCAGCTTGCGTTCTATTACTGGGTGGCGGCCTTCTTTAATCTGCAATTCCAATCCCTCATGTATCACTGGTTTTCTGTATTGGTATTGCATGGCATTCTCTGCAAAACAAATAATACAATCCAAGGTAGCCAGTATATTTCCGTTTACTTGTATGGGCGCGATATAGGTTTGTAAATCGGTAATGAGTTGATTGTATAACTCTTGCTCAATCGCTAATATCTTGTCTTCGGCTCCAATAATTTTTTCTTCGTATTCTTTTAATTCCGGCGTGATGTATCGCTCTGCATTGGTAAGGGTTTGTTTTCTAATCCAATCCGCCGGTACTTTGTTTTTATGCGAATTGGTGACTTCTAAATAATAACCAAACACATTGTTGAAACTAATTTTGAGCGAGTTAATTCCGGTTCTTTCTGCTTCTCTTTCTTGTATGTTTACCAAGAATTCTTTTCCGCCATTGGCTATATTTCTTAATTGATCCAACTCTTCATGTACGCCTGCTGCGATTACGCCGCCTTTGTTAATGAGTACCGCTGGGTTCTCTTGTATCTCTTTATTAATGCGGGTTTGCATGGTTTCGCAGGCATCCAAGTTATTCGATAATTTGCGCAACCATTGGTTGGGGCTATCACTCAGTAGGGCTTTTACAATAGCCGTCTGTTCCAATCCCCTGGCCAATTGTACTACTTCTCTTGGGCCAATTTTTCTTAAAGCAATTTTACTCACCAAACGTTCTATATCTCCACAAGCTTTAATGGCTGCTGATAATTGTTGTCTTAGTTCGGTTTGTACAATGCTGTATTCAACGGCTTCTAGGCGTTCTTCAATTTGTTCTTTGTTCTTTAGTGGAAATACCAACCATCTTTTCAATAGTCTGGCTCCCATGGCACTCACCGTATTGTCTATCACTTGCAATAAACTGGTATGGCCTTCCGACTGCATGGGCAGCAATTCTAAATTGCGTATGGTAAATCGATCCATCCACAAAAACTGATCGCGTTCTATGCGTTGTATCTGCGTAATATGTTGCAGGTGCGGGTGCTCGGTATCTTTTAAATAATGTAAGATGGCACTTGCAGCAATGATGGCTGCGGGCATCAAATCAATTCCAAATCCCTTTAGGGAATGGGTATTGAATTGCTTGACTAAATTTTCTTTGGCAAATCCTTCTTCAAATATCCATCGCTCCATGGTATAGGTATAAAACCTCGTGCCATATTGCTCTTTAAATTTCTTTAGATAACTGCGTTCAAATATGACTTCTGCGGGTTGCATGCTCTGCAACAACTTGTCTATATATTCTTCGTTTCCTTCCGCTGCAAAAAATTCTCCTGTTGAAATATCGAGTAATGCTATGCCGGTATTGGCTTCGGTATAATGTACGGCGGCTAAAAAATTATTGCTTTTGTTTTCCAGCAGTTTATCGCTGGTGGCAATGCCGGGTGTAACCATTTCTGTTACCCCTCTTTTTACAATGCCCTTGACCATTTTAGGGTCTTCTAACTGATCGCAGATGGCTACTCGATGGCCTGCTTTTACCAGCTTGTGTAAATAAGTTTCTAGTGAATGATGCGGAAAGCCAGCTAGTTCGCTGGATGCGGCTGCCCCATTGTTTCTCTTGGTAAGGGTAATGCCCAACACACGTGACGCTATAATAGCGTCTTCTCCAAATGTTTCGTAGAAATCACCTACTCTAAATAACAAAACAGCATCGGGATATTTTTGCTTAATAGCCCGATGCTGCTGCATTAAAGGTGTATCGTTTCCAGATTTTGCCATGGCAACAAATATAACGATACGCGTATTAAAAAAACCGATTCAATTATCGTCTTGCTGCCGGTCTTGCCGCTGGCAATGGCTTCCTTGGGAGCTTGTCATCGCGCTGTGCAGTGTGGTATACAAAACTGGCAACAATAGTAGCCATTTGTTTTAAATCGTCTGCTATTAAATGGTCGTACACATCCATATTGCTGTGGTGGGTGCGGGTATCGTATTCAATAGGATCTTGAATAAATTGAAACCCTGGTAATCCCACTCCATCAAATGATTGGTGATCGGTTCCGCCGGTATTGTTAATGGTTACCGCATGTGCGCCTAAATCTTTGAATGGTGCTAACCATGCTTTGAAAATATTTCTACAAGCTTCGTTGCCTTGTAAATAAATTCCCCTGATTTTTCCGGTACCATTGTCAATATTGTAATAGCCAGAAAGCTTTTCGTGCTCAGGCAATAATTTCATATCAGCTGGATCGGCAAATGTCTTTTTTACATAGCCTCTAGATCCCCAAAGGCCTTGCTCTTCTGCACTCCATAATCCTATACGGATCGTGCGCTTAGTAGAAATATTCAAGGCTTTTAAAATGCGCATTACTTCCATCATCACTGCTGAACCAGATGCGTTGTCTGTTGCACCTGTTCCTGCTTGCCAAGAGTCTAAATGCCCACCAATCATCACGATTTCATTTTTCAATACCGGGTCGGTGCCTGGTATTTCTCCAATCACATTGTAGCCTTGTAAATCTTTGGTGTGAAACTTGGTTTTTACATCCACGTCTAACTTAACTGGGGCACCTGTTTTTGCAATGCGTAAAATGCTGTTGAAGTCTTCTATGCCTACTGCAATGTCTAAGAAGTTCTCCGGAGCAGTGCCCTGATATGCACCACCACCTTGCGCAAATACGGTACCATCATGGCTTCTAGGGCCTCCGCTACTTAATAAAGCAACAGCGCCTTCTGCCTTGGCCATTTCTTTTAAGATGGCCATCATTCTTGCTGCTCCACCACCACGTTGTTGTTGCATGGCTTGCATTTGTCTGCGTTGTGCAGCAGTATCTACTGGTCTTGGAGGCGCCATAGTAGCGGCTTCCATTTTAGCCAATTCTTCATCGGTATATCTTACCGCATCTGCTTTAAAAGAATGCTTATAAGTAACCAATTGATCCATCATCAATACTTTGCCTTTTAGTTGGCCGCTGTATTTCATTAAATCTGCACTGTCTTTGGCGCTGATCACCAATACTTCTGCAGATTGTAATTTTTTATTTCCTGCTGTCCAGGTCTTTGGATAAATCATGATGGGTTTGTAATAAGGTGCTGTCATGGCCATATAAGATTTCTCTAATTCCCATCCTTTTCCAAATTCGCCCCATGCATCTAGTTCGGCTTTTTCTACCCCAAATGATTTGAGGGTATTGATGGCATAATTGGCGGCTCTACTATAACCCGGAGAGTTGGCCAATCTTGGGCCACTCATATCGGTTAGGTTAAATACAATATCCATTACTTTGGAATTTTCTAATCCCTCTTTGCGGATGCGATTAATAACGGCCTGGTCTACCGGTTCTGTACCTTGGGCAAAAGCCATAATAGGGCTGGCTAGTGCTAATAGGAGTGAATGTTGAACAAATTTTCTCATATCTGTTGGTTGTTTTGATTGTTTAAAAAGAGCACGTTAATGTAGTTTTTTTCTCTAACAAACTGCCAAAGATTATTTGAATGGATGGGTTTACCTTTGCCCCATGCGCAAATGGTCTATGCAAGAATTGGGGAGAAAATCAATTGCCGATTTTAAAGAAGCCCCTAAAACGCCCTTGGTAGTGGTATTAGACAATATCCGAAGCATGCACAATGTGGGTTCGGTATTTAGAACTGCCGATTCTTTTTTGGTAGAGAAAATGTACTTATGTGGCTACACCCCCCAACCGCCTCATCGCGACATTAATAAGACAGCACTCGGTGCTACAGAAACCGTTGCTTGGGATTATATGCCTACCACGGTGGAAGCGGTTCAGTTGCTTAAAACCCAGGGCTACCAAGTGTTTGCGGTTGAGCAAGCCGAGGGGGCTGTGTACCTAGACCAGTTTAATTTCCCCGCACAAAAAATTGCCATCGTAATGGGCAATGAAGTAGAAGGAGTGGCCGATGAAGTGCTCGATATTTGCGATGGTTGTATTGAAATTCCGCAATTGGGTTCTAAACATTCGCTGAACATTTCGGTGGCGGCGGGCATTATTATTTGGGCCATTACCGAACGCACCGTTTTAAAATAATTCAATTTGACTACTGTTAAAAAATACCTCAGTCTCGTAAAATTTTCGCATACCATTTTCGCCATGCCCTTTGCTTTTATTGGGTTCTTTTTGGCAATTCCTGTTGCCAATATTTCAGGCAATGGCGAAGCGGGTACCATGCAAGGGATTTTAAATCCTATCTTACTGCAGAAAGGCTTACTAGTATTGGTTTGTATGGTTACGGCTCGCAATGCAGCCATGGCTTTTAATCGTTATTTAGATCGCCATTTTGATGCGCTCAATCCTCGCACAGCTATTCGTGAAATTCCTGCGGGTATTTTATCTGCGGAATCAGCTTTGCGTTTTGTGATTGGCAATAGCATCGTGTTTGTATTGGCTACATGGTTCATTAATCCACTTTGTTTTTATTTGTCTTTTGTGGCACTGTTTGTGGTGCTATTTTATAGTTTTACTAAACGCTTCACGGCTTTGTGTCATTTGGTTTTAGGGGTGGGATTATCACTGGCTCCTATTGGCGCTTACTTAGCTGTTACGGGCAGCTTTGCTTTATTGCCGCTGCTGTTTTCTTTTGCCGTTATTTTTTGGGTGAGTGGCTTCGATATTATTTATGCCTTGCAAGATGTGGAGTTTGATCAATCCCATCAATTGAATTCTATTCCTGCTGCATTGGGTAAAGAGCGGGCTTTATGGGTTGCTCGTTTATTGCATGTATGCAGTGCCGCTTGTGTTACCATTGCTGGGGTGTATGGCGGTTTTCATTGGTTGTATTTTATTGGGTATGGGGTGTTTGTAGGCATGTTGATTAATCAACATCGCTTAGTGAAACCGCATGATTTGAGTAAAGTGAATTTGGCTTTCATGACTTCTAACGGCATTGCTTCTGTGGTATTTGCTATCTTCGTTATTGCTGCTTTGTTTTTGCAGTACGGTTGGTAGTGGCGGCGGGTATAATCCGACCAATAACTAAAAATTATGGCTAGAATTATTTGCATTGATTATGGTGGCAAGCGCACTGGCTTAGCAGTGACCGATCCTATGCAAATTATTGCTACGGCACTTACCACTATTCCTTCTAAAGAATTGATTCCTTTTTTAAAAAACTATATGGTGCAAGAGCCCGTAGAATTGATTTTGATAGGAGAGCCTCTCAATTTAGACGATAGCCCTACCCATGGTACGCCCTTGGTTAAAAAAGCCATTCAAGATTTAACAAAAGCTTTTCCCAGTATTCCTATTCAAACCGTAGACGAGCGCTACAGTTCTAAACTGGCTGTGCGGGCCATGGTAGACATGGGCATGAAGAAAAAAGACCGCAGAGAAAAAGGCAATATTGACCAAATTGCAGCCACCATGTTATTGCAAGAGTTCTTGCAAAACCGCTAACTGGCTTTGCGGGTTCGCCGTTTCGGGGTACTTTTGCCCCCATTATAATTAAAATAGCATGATTCTTCCTATTGTAGCGTATGGTGCACCTGTGTTAAGAAAGATAGCACAACCCATTACCAATGAATATCCTGGTTTGACTAAACTCATAGAAGATATGTGGGAAACCATGTATTCCAGCAATGGTGTTGGTTTGGCTGCCCCGCAGATTAACCGTGATATTCGGTTGTTTGTGGTAGACTCTGAGCAAATTTTTGAAAACCTAGAAGAAGACGAACAGGGCAAATACAATGATGCTCCGGGTATTAAGAAAGTATTCATTAATGCACAAGTAGAAGCCATTCATGGCGAAGAATGGGCTTACAATGAAGGTTGCTTAAGCATTCCTAAAATTCGCGAAGACATCATGCGCGGCGAAGCCGTTACCATGACTTATTACGACGAAAACTTTAAGCAGTTTCGTTCTACTTTTTCTGGAATAACTGCTCGCGTTATTTTACACGAGTACGATCATATTGAAGGAAAATTATTCATTGATTATTTAAAGCCTTTGCGCAAGAAAATGTTGCAGGGCAAACTCAATGATATCAGCAAGGGTAAAATTAAAGTGGATTATAAAATGAGTTTTGCCAAATGAGGAATCGCTTGATGCTCGGCTTTTGCGCATTACTTTGCTCCCTGCTTAGTGTGGTAAAAGTTATTGCACAAGACAGTACGTTAATTATTGATGAGAAGCGATTTACATTATCGGAAGTAGTAGTTAGAAACAACTTAGATTATAAAATGCTCTTAGAGCAAATTAAGGAAGACACTACTTTTTACAAAGCTTTCAAAAACTTACGCATTCTGGGTTTTAGCTCGTACAACAATATTCAAATGACCAATAAGCAAGGCAAAACAATTGCCTCTTTGGCCAGTAAAACCCGTCAGAATAGAACCAATGGTTGCAGAACCATGGATGTGTTAGAAGAATCGGTTACGGGTGATTTTTATGATCGTTCTGGAGATTATAATTATATGACCCCTGAGCTCTACGCTAGTTTGTTTTTTACCAAGGGAACCATTTGTGGTGAAACCAATATTGTGGCTGGTCGTAAAAGAAGTATTGGGGGTAAAAAAGGAATGGAGAAACACAAAGAACAATTGAAAATGTTGTTCTTTAATCCAGGTAAGAAAATTTCCGGCATTCCTTTTATTGGCGATAAGCTAGACCTCTACGATGAAACCGCTCACAAGTATTACGATTATCGTTTAGATATTGAAGAATACAAGGGTGAACTCTGTTATGTATTTTCTATTATGCCCAAAGCCAATTTGGGTTTTCTTAAAAACGATCGCATTGTGGTAGACCAAATGGTTACTTGGTTTAATATGAAAACCATGTCGGTATTGGCCCGCAATTATGCGTTAAGTTATAAAGCGGGGGTCTATGATTTTGATGTGAGTATGGAAGTTGAAATGACCAATCTCGGCAATAATTTGATTGTGCCTAAAACACTTCGCTACAAAGGCAATTGGGATGTGATTTTTAAGAAGCGCGAGCGCGCCATTTTTACCGCAACACTATTTGATTTTAAGAGAGACTAACTCAGCGTATTTGTAAAACAAATAAGCACCCCGAAGGGTGCTCATTGTAAGGCAAGGATTAAATTTGTTGAAAGTTTTATAAACCCAACTTTCTGCCTTGTAGGGTACGGGTTTTCTTGTCACTCTTGGTAACATCGGTTAATTTAACCACCAACTTTACATCTGCTACACTACCATTGGTTACGCCGGCAGCTGCTCTGTAAATATTTTTATCATAAGGTATTTCTACCGTTCCATTGTCCCAGTTGTTTCCGGCTACTACAAATTTGTCTTCGCCTTCGGCTGGTACAAAATAAAATGAGTTTCCGTTTTCAAAACTTACTCTTAACCCATTTAAATCGGCTGATTCTATAATGCCTGGCGTATAAGCGGGAATAATGATTTCATTAATTAATTTACCATTGATAAATCGTACGCTTCCAGAAGCAACTTCTGCTTTAGCGCTGTCTAATGCTCTGGTCAAAATCAATTTTTGGTCAATATAAAATTGTACTCTTTTCACATCTACATTGTAAGCCATTAGCTTCATTTGTAGTTCGCGTGAAAAAGCAACATATTGACTTTTGTCGATAGATGCGGCATTGCTTGGCGGAGCATATGAATTGTTAGCAGCAGGATTGTTTTGAGGGGTACTGCTTTTCAAGTAGCCCTTAGAGCTACTGCTGCTTTTGCCGCCTGAACAGCTGGTAAGTAAACTTACCCCGATTAAAACAATGCCTGTTAGTAAACGAGACATATCTTTTTTTTTAAGTTCAAATAATAAAATGGCAACGATAAACGTTATCAACCCACAAGTTCTACCTTTTTTATTGTAAAAGGAAGCTTATTTGCGTGCTCAGCTTGTAAATTGGCTTGTTTTGCCCAAAAATCACCACCAGTTGGTATGTTTTGGTGCCTAGTTATGTTATTATTCCGTCATAAAACATAAGAATTCCGTATTTGCCGAAGTCAATTCAACTAGGCCGCTTTCTATTTTAGGAGGATTCAATCTACCTAAAAAAATAAATTCATGCGAATTATTGATCGATTATACCAGTACTTGCATTTTCATGCATTGAGTGCCTATGCTTTTGAACGCATTTGCAATTTAAGCAATGGTTACTTGGGCAAACAATACAGAGGAAAAGGCACCATGGGTTCTGAAGTATTGCATAAAATACAAGCCTGTTTTCCCGACTTGAATATTCATTGGTTGTTAACTGGCAAGGGCAGAATGATTCGGCATGCTTTGCCAGATGCGCTGGAGCTGCAAGAAGCCGGAGACCCTTTACAATTGCTGTATCAAAAAATTACCTTGTTAGAAAAATCATTAGCAGATAAAGAGGAGCTGATTGTTTTGCTCAAAAAAAAGCGCCCCTTAAAAAGGAGCGCTTTGACTATTTAGTGTTGGTTGTAACGCTTATTGGTTTCTATGCGTTCTCTTCTGCATAAGATGAAACGGGTTCGCAAGTGCAAATCAAGTTTCTGTCTCCATGTGTATTGTTAACTCTTGCTACAGATGGCCAGAATTTATTTAAGGTTACATAGTACAGTGGAAATGCGGCTTCTTGTCTGCTGTAAGGGCGCGTCCACTCATCGGCACAAACCACTGCTTGTGTATGTGGGGCATGCTTTAATGGGTTATTTAATTTATCTGCCTTACCTGTTTCTATTTCTTTGATTTCTCCATGAATCGCAATTAAGGCATCGCAAAAACGATCTAATTCTGCTTTGTCTTCGCTTTCTGTTGGTTCTATCATGATGGTGCCTGCAACAGGGAAACTCATGGTAGGAGCGTGGAAGCCATAATCTATTAAACGCTTGGCAATGTCTTCTGCTTCTACTCCTGCTGTTTGCTTGAATGGTCGTAGGTCTACAATGAATTCATGCGCACAGGTTCCATTTTTTCCGGTATATAAAATTGGATAGTAGTTTTCTAACCTTGCTTTCATATAGTTGGCGTTTAGAATGGCATATTCGGTACTCATTCTAATGCCATCTGCGCCCAACATTTTAATGTATGCATAGCTGATTAATAAGATACTGGCAGATCCAAATGGTGCAGCACTTACTTCTAATCCTGTTTTTTCGTATCCTAATAAATGTCCAGGTAAAAACGGTGCCAATTTATCGTTCACACAAATAGGTCCCATTCCGGGGCCACCACCACCATGTGGTATGGCAAATGTTTTGTGCAAATTCAAGTGGCATACATCGGCTCCAATCATGCCTGGGCTGGTTAATCCAACTTGTGCATTCATATTGGCTCCATCCATATATACCAATCCGCCATTCTCGTGAATTAATGCACAAATTTCTTTAATGGTTTCTTCGAACACACCATGGGTAGATGGGTAAGTAACCATTAAGCCGCCTAGTGTGTCTTTGTATTGTTCTGCTTTGGCTTTTAAATCGGCCACATCAATATTACCTGCTTCATCACATTTTACTACCACCACTTTAAAGCCCGCCATTACTGCACTTGCTGGGTTGGTTCCGTGTGCACTAATTGGAATCAACACAATATTTCTAAATATTTCGTTTCTGCTCTTGTGGTATTCTCTAATGGTTAACAATCCTGCATACTCACCTTGCGCGCCACTATTGGGTTGTAAGCTACAAGCGGTAAAGCCTGTAACGGCACATAGGTATTGATTCAGCTCGGTTAATATTTGTTGGTAGCCTGCTGTTTGATTAATGGGTACAAAAGGATGTAAGCCTCCGAATTCTGGCCAGCTCACTGGTATCATTTCGGTTGCTGCATTTAATTTCATGGTACAGCTTCCCAAACTAATCATGCTGGTATTTAATGAAAGGTCTTTATTTTCTAAAGACTTAATATAACGCATCATTTGGCTTTCGCTATGGTGCGTATTGAATACTGGGTGCGTTAAATAAGTACTTGTTCTAATTAAATCAGTTGGCAATGCTGTATTGGTATTGTTTAATTCCAATGCAGCAGATTGTTTTCCGGTTACTTGCTCAAATACTTTTACGACCGCTTGTACATCGGCAATGGTAGTGGTTTCATCAATTGTAATACCAATGGTTCCATCATTAAAGTAACGGAAATTGATGCCTGCATTTTCAGCTGCAGTTTTTAATTGACTAGCATCAACTCCAGTAATATGTAGGGTGTCAAAATAAGCGGCATTGTGTTGTTGTACTCCCAAGCTGCTTAATGCTTTTGCAGTTGCATTGGCTAATGCATGTACTCTTGATGCAATATTTTTTAATCCTACTGGTCCATGGTATACCGCATACATGGCAGCCATATTGGCCAACAATGCTTGTGCGGTACAAATATTTGAAGTGGCTTTCTCCCGCTTAATATGTTGCTCTCTGGTTTGTAATGCCATTCTTAATGCGCGATTGCCTTGCGCATCAATACTTACCCCAATTAATCTTCCAGGCATTCCTCTTTTAAAATCGTCGCTGGTTGCAAAGAATGCAGCATGTGGTCCACCATATCCCATTGGTACGCCAAAACGTTGTGCAGATCCTACTGCTACGTCTGCGCCTAGTTCTCCTGGAGAAGTTAATACGGTTAGTGCCAATAAATCAGTTGCCATAATTACATATGCATTGGCTGCATGAACTGCATGAATAAATGCTTTGTAATCGTTTACCGATCCGTTGTTGGCAGGGTACTGTATGATGGCGCCAAAATAAGTTTCATCAATGCTTGCTGCTTGGTAATCACCAAATACCAATTCAATTTGAATAGGTGCTGCGCGCGTAATTAATACTTGTTTGGTTTGTGGAAATATATTGTTGTCTACAAATAATTTGGGCTTGGTAATATTGTCTGTTTTGTTAGCCAAGTGAAACAACATAGCCATGGCTTCTGCTGCTGCGGTTGCTTCGTCTAACAAAGAGGCATTGGCCATTGGTAATCCTGTTAAGTCGGTTACCATGGTTTGAAAATTCAACAAACTCTCTAATCGTCCTTGAGAAATTTCTGCTTGGTAGGGAGTATACTGAGTATACCATCCTGGATTTTCAAAAATATTCCTGAGTATTACGCTAGGGGTGATGGTGCCATAATATCCCTGTCCTATATAGTTTTTGTATAATTTATTTTTAGCAGCCACTTTCTTTAGTTCTGCTAAGTATTCAAACTCACTAATAGCAGCAGGTACTGCAAGATCTTCCTTGATTCTGATGCTATCAGGTACCGTTTTGCCAATCAATGACGCTACATTGGGCTCCTGTATTGTTTTTAGCATTGCACTTAAATCGGTCGCATTAGGGCCAATATGTCTTCTCTGAAATTCGGTGGATTGTTGATCAAATAAATTCATACTCAAAGGGCTTTTTGGTGGCGCAAAGGTAATAAGTATGAACATCAATTTAACTGCTTTGTTGAGCGAATAACATAATTTTACTGAGTTGTGATTAATTTCTTAACATGTTTAACTGATACTTGTGGAAGACTTGATGATTAATTGGGAAAAAAAATCGGCTGAACACCAAAAAAAGTATGGGCAGTTCTTAAAAAAAGCCGACAAAAATAAAGTGTTGAAAGTGTTGCCCGATCTACATGAAAAGGCATTTGAGCAAATCAACTGCCTAGATTGTGCCAATTGTTGCAAGAATTACTCTCCACGTTTTAAACAACCCGATATCAAACGTATTAGTAAATATTTGGGCATGAAAGAAACGGCTTTTATTGGCCAATACCTCAACCTAGATTCAGATGGGGATTATGTGGTTAAATCTACTCCCTGTCCTTTTTTGGGCCAAGACAATTTATGCAGTATTTACGATGAGCGACCTTCTGATTGTGCTCGTTTCCCTTATACCGATGAAGATGTATTGTTGAAACGCCCATTGATTACATTAAAAAATTCCAGTTTTTGCCCAGCGGTATATCATGTAATGGAAAATTTAATGGCCATTGTGAAATAAGCTTTTTGTTAATACTTCATTTTTCTTAGAGCGGGGGCTTTAAACCAGGTAGCCACTACCACTAGTATGGTCATTGATCCCCCAAAAACAACAGAGGGAATTACGCCCATTATTTTAGCTGCCAATCCACTTTCAAATTGGCCCAATTCATTGCTACTGTTAATAAACATTGAGTTTACACTCATGACTCTTCCACGCATATGATCGGGTGTTTTCATTTGTACAATCGTGCCTCTGATGATTACACTTATGCCGTCTAATATGCCGCTTAATAAGAGCGCAAAAAAGGAGAGCCAGAATAATTTAGAGAGTGCAAATACAATAATGCATGCCCCAAATCCTCCCACTGCCCAAAGCAATATTTTACCTTGATTGGTTTTTAAAGGGAAGATGGTAGCTAATACAATAATGCAGATGGCGCCTATATCGGTGGCTGCATTCAACCAACCAAATCCAATAGGCCCTACTGCTAAAATATCTCTGGCAAATACCGGCACCATGGCTACTGCTCCGCCAAAAAATACGGCGAATAAGTCGAGTGACAAAGCCCCCAATACTTCTTTGGTTTTGAATACAAATTGTAATCCTTCTTTTACACTTTCTAATCCTGTTTTTTCTCCCTTCTTATTCAATGCTGGCTTGGCTTTGAGTTGGTATAAAAAAACAAATCCTGTTGCAATAAAACTCACAATAATTAAAAGCGCACCTGTATTCCCAATCCCTGCAATTAAAAATCCTGCAGCTGCATGTCCGGTTACCGATGCCGATAGCCAAGTTCCTTGGTTCCATGTGGTGGCGCTTTGTAATTGGTCTCTGGGTACAATTGCTGCCAGCATAGTGCTAAACAAGGGTCCTGTGAATGCACGAATAATACCCGTACAAAAAATGACCATATATATAAAAAATGCTACCCAGTTTTTTCCTAGTTGTGCCAATGAATAATGGGTGCTCAATAACAACAATGCAATGGCACAGCTTAAGTAGAACAATACTCCTCTTAGTAATAATTTTCTTTTCTCGCTAATGTCTATAATATAACCTGCATATAAAGCCAATGATACTGCTGGTATTACTTCTGCTAATCCAATTAATCCTATTGCAAATGGGTCGTTGGTTAATTCATAAATCCACCAACCCGTTACTGTGCCCAACATTCTCAGGCCCATGATAAATAAAAATCGTCCTGTTAATAAATGCCTGAATTCTGGTATGCCCAATACCTTGAATGTTTCTTTTTTTTGGAATGTTACTGGGGGCATTGGATTGGTCTAGGGTAGGGTAAAATAATGTTGTCCATAATCAAGGTCTTTTTCTAGTGCATCTAGAATAATATCAACATGGGCTTCATTACCTACAAAATCGGCATTACTGGCATCTACAAATATGGTTTTGATATTATGCTGTTTAATATAATGGGTATAGGTTTCCTGAATATTAAATAAGTATTCGTCGGGGATGGCCTGTTCAAATGGACGGTTTCTTTTTTTGATATTTTGCTGTAACTTATTTACCGGGGCATGCAAGTAAATCAACACATCGGGAAACACCAATTGCTGGTGAATAATATCGAATAGTTTCTGATAGAGCCTAAATTCTTCTTCGGGTAAATTTACTTTGGCAAATAACAAGCACTTGGTAAATAAATAGTCGGAAACGGTAATGCTTTGAAACAAATCTTTGGTATGCACCATTTCTTTCAATTGCTTATAGCGTTCTGCCATAAAAAACAATTCTAATGGAAATGCATATTGCCCTGGATTATCATAAAACTTAGATAAGAAGGGATTGTCTGCAAATTCTTCTAAAATAATTCTTGCATTCAATTTTTTGGCCAGTATAGTAGCCAATGTAGTCTTGCCTGCTCCAATATTCCCTTCTATTGTAATAAATTGATGCTTCATGTAATTAACCTATGCGCCCAAAATTAATTGCTAAGCCCTTGCTTAAACTATTTTTTTTTGCACATTGGTTTCATCGCTGCATGCTGTTAATAACTGTGTCATTGTTTTATTAAGTATGGGGTGCAACAGTGTTGGTGCTATTTCAGCCATAGGAATGAGTGCAAATCTTCTCAAATGCATGGCTGGGTGGGGAAGCTGTAATAATGGGGTATTGATGATTTGTTGGTCAATTTGTAAAATGTCTAAGTCAATAATGCGGGGCCCCATTTTGATGGTCCTGGTTCTGCCCATAAGGCTTTCTATTTGCAATAATGCACGCATTAAATGGGTTGGTGCTAAGTCGGTTTTGATGCATAAAGCCTGATTCAGAAAGCTGGGTTGTTCGGTAAATCCCCAAGGCTCGGTTTCGTAGAAACTAGATTGTTTAACTATTTGGCCGCATTGTTGTTGTATATATGAACTGGCATTTTTTAGATAGGTTGCTTTGTCTCCTAAGTTGCTTCCGATTAATAAATAGGCTAAATGCATAAATTGGTAGTATACTGAGCTTCAAATATCTTTAATTAATAATCGGTTAATCAATTAATATGAGAGGATTTTTAAAAATTGTGTTCGCAACGTTTATTGCATTGGTTCTATTTACGCTAATTGGGGTATTTGTTTTGATTGGAATTGCAACCAGTGCAGCTTCTTCCGATAAACCCATTATTGGGTCTAAAGCAGTGTTGGTTTTAGATTTGTCTGTAGCATTTAAAGAACAATATCAAGAAGATCCTTTTGCTGCTTTATTAAATGAAGGAGAAGATGCGGCTCCTTCTTTGTTTCAAGTAACGCAATTATTAAAGCATGCCAAGCAAGATTCTGCGGTAAAAGGTTTGTATATTCTTTGTGCAGATAATGCCAACGGTTTTGCTGCCAGTGAAGAATTGCGCAAGGCTGTGGTAGATTTTAAGAATAGTGGAAAATTTGTAATTGCTCATGGCGAAGTCATTTCACAAAAAGGCTATTATATTGGCAGCGCTGCGGATGAATTGTATTGTAACCCGCAGGGCGGGGTAGATTGGAGCGGTTTCTCTACCAATTTGTTTTTCTTAAAAGGGATGTTAGATAAGCTAGAAATTCAACCACAAATTTTTTATGCGGGTAAATTTAAGAGTGCAACAGAACCTTTAAGAGAAACCAAAATGACCGAAGCCAATAAATTGCAAACAGGGGTTTGGTTAGGAGAATTGTATACCCATTTTATACATGCTGCTGCTATGTCTCGTAATAAAGACACTGCTGTTTTACGATCTTTGGCTTTACAGGGTTTGGTTCAAACAGCCTATGATGCCAAGAAATATGGTTTGGTAGACGACTTAAAATACGACGACCAAATTAAAGCCAATATCAGCAAAAAATTAAGACAGGAAATTAAAACCAAAATCAATTTTGTTGCATTGTCCGACTATGCACAAGCGTCCAATTTTGAACCTAGAGGTTCTGAGAAAATTGCATTGGTATTTGCCAATGGCGATATTGTTTCTGGTCAAGGAGATGATGAAATGATTGGTAGCGATAGTTATAAAAATATCCTTCGTAAAATTAGGCTAGACAAGTCTATTAAAGCAGTTGTTTTTAGAATCAATTCTGGGGGTGGTAGTTCTTTAGCCAGTGAAGTAATTTGGAGAGAGATTTCTTTAATTAGAAAAGAAAAACCAGTTGTAGTAAGTATGGGAGATGTAGCTGCTTCGGGTGGTTACTATATTGCTTGTAATGCAGATTCTGTTTTTGCCAATGCCAATACTATTACTGGTTCTATTGGGGTTTTTAGTGTAGTGCCCAATATGCAATCTTTCTTTAAAAATAAAATTGGCGTCACTTTCGACGGTGTTAAAACTGCTCCTTATGCCGATATGGGAGATATTAGTAAGCCCTTAAATGATAACGAAAAAAGGTATTTTCAATCTGCTGTAGACAGCATTTATGCTACTTTTTTATCTAGGGTATCTACTGGTAGAAATTTAGGCCTTGCCAATGTAGACAGCATTGCACAAGGACGTGTTTGGACGGGTACCAGTGCTAAAAAAATAGGATTAACTGATAGAATAGGTGGTTTGCAAGACGCCATTGATTGTGCAGCAAGAATGGCAGATATAAAAAAGTCGGAAGTTAAGTTGAAAGAATATCCTGAAAAGAAAAGTTTGATTGAGCAAATCATGGGTGGCTATAAAAAATCTATTTCTACTCAATTAATGAAAGAGGAATTTGATCCTGCTGCTGTTCAAGTGATGCGCGAACTTAAACAGGTTAAAAATTGGGTGGGTGTTCCACAAGCAAGGATTCCCTTTCTTGTTAATATACAATAGATTTGCCCATAAATAAGCCCGATGCACAAAGCGTATAGCCAGTTTCAGGCCATGATGGCCATTACAAAAGCGAGTTTGAGATCTATTTTTAGAAGCCCTTCTGCTGTTATTTTTAGCATTGCTTTCCCCATGATTTTTATCTTGGTTTTTGGTTTTATTGGTGGGGGAGGTAAAGTGAGTGTTAATATTGCATTTGCCAATGGCTCCGATACAATGAATCCCATTTATCAAAGCCTTAAAAATATTTCTGGTATTAAAGTATCCGATAAAACGGGAGATCGGTTAAAAGAAGATTTAGAGAAAGGTAGAATTACTGCCATCATTCATATTGCAGCACAGCCAGCCAATTCGGTTGCTCCTTATAGTATTCAATTAACTAGTTCGGAAGCCGCTAATCCGCAGAATATTCAAGTGCTTCAATCTATTTTAAATGCGGTAATTAGTGGTATTAATCAAAAGCAGTTTCCTTCTACGCCAACTATTGCGGTCATTAATAAAGAAGTCAAAAAAGTGCCTGGGAGAGTGTATAGAACCATCGACTTTATTTTGCCTGGCCAGCTGGGTTTTTCTTTATTGAGCGCGGGCGTTTTTGGGGTTGCTTTTTTGTTTTTTAATTTAAGACAACAGTTGGTGTTGAAGCGTTTTTATGCTACCCCTATTAAACGATCTTATATTGTTTTAGGTGAGGCGTTGAGCAGGGTGATTTTTCAAATGATTACCGCTGTCATCATTATTTTAGTGGGCCATTATGCGTTTCATTTTACCCTAGTGAATGGCCTGGTTACATTTGCTGAAATAATGGTGCTTAGTTTTATTGCATTGATATTATTTATGGGCTTTGGGTTTATTGTGAGTAGCGTTGCTAAGAGTGAAAGCACTATTCCCCCCTTTGCCAACTTAATTACTTTGCCTCAGTTTTTATTAGCTGGAACTTTTTTTTCTATTGATAATTTCCCTACATGGTTGCAACCCATTTCTCGCATTTTGCCCTTAACTCATTTCAATAATGCCATGCGCAATATTGCTTTTGAAGGGGCAGGCTTGTTAGATTGTACCCTTGAATTGGGTGTGTTGGGTATCTGGATTGTTGTAGTTTACCTTGTTGCTTTTAAAACGTTTAAATGGGAATAAAATGAAATTGATTAAGCTGGGTTTTATAAGTTTAATTGTATTAGGATTTATAGTTACCCTTATTGGTTTATTGTTTCCTTCTACAGTGCTGGTTTCTAGAGCGGTTGATATAAAAGCACCTATTGATTCTATTAAATACAGCGTTGGTAATATGAATCAATGGAAACAATGGATTGCAGGTATGAGCGATTCATCTGTAAAAATTATTTCTTCTACCGATGCACAATTGGGTAATACGCGTGTTCAAATTACGCAAGTGACCGATTCTACTGTTGTATCTACTTGGACCAGTTTAAATGGTCAACAACAATTGAGTACCATTCGTATTATTGGAAACAGCAATCAAGATTATGCAGTAGTACAATGGCAATTTGTGCAAAAAATTGGCTGGTATCCCTGGGATCGATTTGGTTCTATGATGAACGATAAAATTATGGGTACCATGATGGAGCAAAATTTACAATCGCTTAAAAAAACGCTTGAAAATTAAAGACCCCGAATCAATGAATTGATCGGGGCCTTCTTACAAACTAAGTGGGGAGAGAAAGGTTAATTAGCAGGATCTGCTGGTGTGTTAGGGTTGTTGTCGCGCTCTCTGCTAGGATAAGGGAAGAAAGTTCTCTTTCTTTCACTTACCGGGCGTCCTAATCTTCTATTGTCTTCTAGTCTCATTCCACTCATACACAATTCTATACAACGTTGACGATAGATTTCATCGGTTAATGCTGCTGCAGTAACTGCACCACTGTATGCAGTTAATCCACCCCCTACACCAAATGGATCAGCACTTGGCAACTGGGTTCTTACTGCATTAATTTCTGTAACAGCTGCAGTTAAATTAGGAGCAGCTTGTTTTACATAACACTCTGCTCTTATTAAACGCATTTCGTCGGGCAAGTAAACAGGAATGGCTTGTGTTGCTGTACTAAAAAATCCTTTGATTCTATATCGTGGCTGTATAGTTGGATTTATTGCAGTATAAAATGCAATACGCTGGTCGTTCAAATCTGGTGCCAAAGCAGTAGGTAATCCTAGTGTTGAATCCAATATTTGAAACACGTTATTGGTTGCTGTTGCAGTAGTAAAAATTGGGTTGGTTACAATGGCATCATAGCCTAAAATTGCACCGCCATAATTTAAGTCTACTGAATTGGCTGCTGTTAATGCGCCCGCATAATCACCTGAAAATAAACTGTAACGTGCAATTAATGCATTGATGGTGTTTGTAAAGTATGCAGTGGTAACAGAAGTTGGTACGTTGGCAAAAAATGCAGCACTTGGTGGGTTTGCCCCTAATGCCGTTTGTGCAGCGCGCAAAGTGGTTACTGCTCTTCTAAATCCATCTGCTCTGCTTTGGAATGCTGCTGGTGCAGTTTGTGTTCCAGGCGCAGCAGGAATTTGTTCAAAGAACATTGCTAAATTTCCAATGGCCATTGCTTTGAAAATGCTTGCATACGCTAGTAAACCTGAAGCATAGGCTTTGTCTCCCAATTTATTGGCACCTGCAATTACATTGTCTGCATCATATATGATCTTGTTATTCCAAGTCCACATATTGCCTACAATGCCATTTAAATTGTCTACCACAGCACCTCCTGTAAATAACTGTAACTCATCGGTATTACCTGCATTCATTAACCTGAATTCATTGGTTAATGCACCTGCTGCGGTAATGCCATTGTAAACAGGACTTAGCCTGCCATTGCTGTAAACGTTTTGTAATCCAACAGCAACACCTGCTAATCCTCTTGGAGTAGAAAAAGCATCTGTATCGCCAATTGCGCCGGGATTGGTAAAGTCTTGCTTACAAGCAACCAGACTTACTCCGGATAAAATAATCAATAATATTTTTTTCATTTTAATCTAGTTTGATGGGTTAGAAATTTGCTACAACACCGAATTGGAAAGTCTTCGGAATAGGTACGTTACCAAAATCAACTCCTCTGAACAAACTGCTTTGTCCGGTAGAATTGGTTTCAGGATCATAACCTCTGTAGTTGTCCCATGAGATTAGGTTTCTTCCAGTTAGTGTAACAGTTAAGTTGCTGAATAAATTGCTCACTTTTCCAAATGCATATCCAACAGATAGTTCACGTAATTTGGTAAACGAACCATCATCAACTCTCCACTCTTCAATACCATAAATTCCACTGATATAACCTCTAGGAATTTCTCCTTTGTGCTCTCTTTGAGCAAACTCACTTCCGTTACCCACACCTTGTCTTGTTCTAAAGTCGGCGTTAAATACTTCTGCTCCAGCTACTCTGTCTAATTGGAAACCAACTGTCCATTTCTTATAAGTAAAGCTGTTGATTAATGTAGCAGTATAAGTTGGGTTTGGAGAGCCCAGTACAGATCTTAAAATACTAGCGTTAGGTCCAGTTGTATAAGGTAATCCAGTTGCTGGATCTAAAGTTGGGGTTCCAAATGGTTGTCCATTTGCAATAGGACCTCTTGCTGTAACAGGTATACCTGCTGCATTCTTCACTTCTGTTCCGTTTGCATTTCTTGCAAAGAATGTAGAATAGAAAACTGGTGCATCATATCCTGGAATCAAAGCAAATACTGCACCGGTAGGAGCAGAAAATGAAATGAATGGAACGCCTAAGTTTTCAATTCTGTTCTTGTTCTTATTAAAGTTACCAGTGATTTCCCATGTAAAGTTTTTATTCTTAATAGGAACTGCAGTAACCATAATTTCAAAACCCTTATTGCTTAAAGAACCAACGTTCTTAGTAGCAGTAGGGAAACCAGAACTTGGTGCATTGGTAATATTAGGTACCAATAAGTCTGTTACTTTTTTATTGTAATAGTTAAAAGTGAATTGCAATCTATTACCTAGTAACGCAATGTCTGTACCAATTTCTAATTCTTTCTGACGCTCTGGTTTTAAATCAGAACTAATAGTTGCAGAAGGAGAAGTCAAGCTGGTTCTACCCAAGAAAGGAGAGATATTGTAAATATTGAAACGGTCGTAAGCGCCAATTCCTGTTAAGTTTCCACTTTCACCATACGCAGCACGAATTTTAAATACGTCTACTGTATTGGCTAGGGAAGATTTCTTAAAGAATTCTGTTTCAGATAAAATATAGTTACCACTTACTTTAGGGTAGAAGAAGTTTCTATTGTTTTTATCAAATACAGATGATCCATCTATTCTTCCTGCAACTGTTACAAATAACTGGTTATTGAATTTAAAGTTTTGTTGTAAGAAAAATCCACGAATGGTTCTTTCGCTTCTTCCATCTGAGTTAGGCAATAAAGTACTACCACCTGTTGCAGTTGAAATGCCTGGCAATAAACCACGGCTTTGTGCTAAAATATAATTGGCTTTTTCGTATTGCTCAGAATAGCCAAACTGTGTAACAGATGATAATTTATTGGTTAATTGAGTAGTGTAAGTAAAGTTTAAATCGTGGTTAAAAAACGTAGAGTTAAAACTTGCTGCACTTGCATAACCATTTAATGTTGGGTCTAATGTTGCACCACCACCATAAAATCCTGGGCTAGCATTGTAAGGGAACGGAGGAATAAAAGTGGTTCCGTTTTGTGCAATATTGTCTAAGCCTGCAGTGTAGTCTATCACTAATCCTTTCACTGGGAATAACTTAAATCCTACATTCGAAACGGTTCTATTGGTTACGTTTCTTTGTTTGATGTCGTTAATGATGGTTAAAGGATTCACACGTCCTCTTTCAGCTACTGCTTGTAAATTTCCATTGGCATCTCTTACACCAATATTGTGGAAGTTTCCAATAATGGTCATAGAGTTAATAGGAGAGAAGAAGCTGTTTCCGTCTGGCTTTTCATTGGTAGCATTATTGGTATAGTTAATACCCGCATTCCAACTAAACCAGTTGTTTACTTTGTTGTCTAAATTTAATCTGAAACCAAAACGGGTATTGTCTGTACCTCTAATAATACCTTGGTTGCTATTGTAATTTAAAGAAGCAAAATAGCGCATTTTGTCTTGTCCGCCTGTAATAGAAACGTTGTTGTCGGTACCATATCCAGTTCTAAAAATATCGTCTTGGTAATCGTAACGAGTAACAGGTGAAGTGGTAGTTAAATTGGTTAACAAAATGTCTTGTGTAACCGCTGTTGGGCCTTCTGCTGGTCCACCAAACTTAGTAGGAGCATTGTTGAATACCAAACGCTTTCTTAATGAATTGGTACTTACTTTAGAACTAAAGGTAATTTTTGGGGCACCAGTAGATCCTCTCTTAGTAAAAATTTGAATTACCCCTGCATTTGCACGACTACCATAAATAGCCGCTGCTGCAGCTCCATTCAATACCTCAATTCTATCAATATCATTGGGGTTAATATCTACCATTCTGTTTTGTCCTACACTACCGTAAGAATCATAATCGCTTTGTGCATTGGTTACTCTTGCATTGGAGTTGTTTAAAATAACACCGTCAATAATATACAATGGATCAGACGATCCAGAGATAGAACTCACGCCACGCAATTTTACACTCATTCCACCCGCAGGGTCTCCTGAGTTCTGTGTAATTTGTGCGCCCGGCACTTTACCTTGTAAAGATGCAATGGCATTGGGTGATCCAGCATTGTTAATTTGACTACCTTTTACCGTACCTATAAAATTACCCAATTGCTTTTTGGTTGTTCCTTGTGAAGTACCTGTAACAACCACTTCATCTAATCCGGTTGCATCTTCTTTTAAAGAAGCGTCGAATGTGAAACTGCCTGTGGCGGCACTGATGGTGATATTTTTTTCTGCAGACCTAAATCCAACAGAAGAAATAACTACATCATACTTGCCTTGTTTTAAATTGGCAATAAACTGATAAGTACCATCAGTGTTAGTTGCTGTACCAGCTCCTGAATTTTTAATGGTTATAGAAGCGCCGGGTACAGGTAGCCCTTTGCCGTCTGTTACTTTTCCTTTAATAGTTGTTTGAGCTTGCAAGCCAATTGTCAATGTAATACCGAAGAGAAGGAAGCACAACTTCGATATAACATTGGCCTTGCCATAGTTAACATTCATATGCGTATCGTTTTGGAGGTTTATAAAACATCATAAATATATAATATGTGCGGGAATTTCTTGGTTTTGTTTATACAAACGGTGAATATTTGGGGAAAACTCTTCAATATGGCGATTAAAGATGCAGAAAGCCGCAAAATTCGGCAATTGTTGGATTAGTCTATTGCCTTTATCAGTTTCAAGTTTCTTTTAATACCACTAAACTTGGTCCGCTTTAATGGACTCTCTTTAAAAATCGTTTTAAACGATTCTTCCGATAATTCTTCCCACTGGCTGGTAGTCAAATTTAAAATTGCTGGAATGGGTTCAAATGATGGCTCTTGATGTGGCTTACTAAATCGATTCCATGGACAAATATCTTGGCAAATATCGCATCCAAACATCCAATTATTGAATGGCTCTTTTAATTGGTTGGGTAGTAAGGCATCTTTTAATTCTATTGTATAATAACTAATGCACTTGCTTCCATTAATTTGTTTGTTGGGTAAAATGGCTTCGGTGGGGCAAGCGTCTATACATTTGGTACAAGTGCCACAAAAATCTTTGGCATAGGGGGAATCTATTTCTAAAGCTAAGTCTACAATTAATGTTGCAATAAAAAAGAAAGAGCCCGATTGTTTGTGAATTAAATTTCCATTTTTACCTACCCAGCCTAATCCAGCTTGTACTGCCCATGATCTTTCTAAAACTGGGGCAGAATCTACAAATCCTCTTCCGTTTATTTCTCCAATCTGTTCTCTTATTTCAGCTAAAAATAATTTCAGCTGTGCACGAATAACTTCATGATAATCTTTACCCCATGCGTATTTAGCAATATGTGGTGTAAGTGGTTCTTGTTTGGCTGAGGGATAATAATTCTTGAGTAAGGTAATCACCGACTTTGCTCCAGGCACCAATTTGCTTGGATCTACGCGTAAGTCAAAATGATTTTCCATGTATTGCATTTTCCCATGCATACCTTGGTGTAGCCATTGTTCTAGCCTTCTTGCGTCTTCTTCTAATTTTACGGCTTTGGCTATGCCGCAATAATCAAAGCCTAGCTTTTTAGCCAATGCTTTTATTTGTTGCGTATGTTGTTGTATGGGCAACATTAGTTACAGTTGGCTACTATTTGTTCATCAATAATCCCTTTCAATTTTAAATACACTTCTTTCTTTTCTTCTGATAAAAATTGCTTAACAAAAAATATGACGGCATAGTTTCTACACAAATCTATCATGGGCCATGTTCCAAATAAACCAGGACATGCCAATACAGATGGGTTACCGTTTTGATCGGTTTGAAGAATCCATGATCCCAACGCATAGTTGTATCCTTCTGCAGATTTGGGCGCATATTTAATCATGGAAGAAGTGGTTTGTGCTTGCATTAATAATTGAACAGATGCCTCCGACATAATGCGCTTTCCATTAAATAGGCCTTTATTTAGTAACATGGAGCAAAAATTCATGTAGTCGTTGGCAGTAGATTGTGCTCCACCTGAAGGATTGATGGCATTTAAAGTAGAGAAATTAGTGCTTCGCATTTGAAGCGGCCGCAATATTTTCTCTTGCATTAATTGTTCAAAACTTCTTCTTGTAGCTACTTCTATAACCCTTCCTGCAATATTCATTCCTACGTTGCTGTACCTGAATTCCAATCCTGGATTGGCTACGATTTCTTTTTTGGTTGCAAATTCTTCTACTTCTTCTTCTAGACTATTATACCTTCCTCTCTTTATGATGTTTGCTAGTTTAATTGGCTCCGATTCTATTCCAGTTAAATGGCTTAAACATTGTCTTATAGTAATGAATCCTTTGCTATACTTGGTAAAAACAGGTATGTACTTGCTAATTTTATCGTCTAATGAAATTTTTCCTTCGTCTACTAATACCATAATTAGTGCAGCTGTTAACCATTTGCTGCTACTGGCAATTGGCGCTTGTGTTTTAGGAGTGAATTCTCCAGCAGATTTGGAAAAAATGATTTTCCCATCTTTATATACTAAAATCACAAACTCTTTACCCAGCTCTTTGCTAGATGCTGCAATTGCAGTTTCTAAACCTTGAAAATTATACTGTGCATTACTTAACTGAAATAATAACAGAAAAGCCGTTACCAGGCTGACTATTACGCATGTTTTCCTTTTTTTTAGCGACATAATTTCCGAATTATTGGCTTGGATTGTAGTTTGATTGATGGTATAAAGTTAAGTTAATCAACACAATTATGAATCTGAACAATTATACCATTAAAGCCCAGGAAGCAATTCAATCTGCTCAACAGATTGCTTATACCAATAGCAATCCATCTATTGAAACAGACCACTTGTTAAAAGCTTTATTAGCAGAAAAGGATTCTGCCATTGATTTCTTGTTAAAAAAGAACAATGTGAATCCTGCTTTTTTAGAAGCTAAGCTATTGGAACAATTTAGTAAGCTTCCTAAAATTCAAGATGGCGAACCTGCTCAAACAGCTGGTAGAGATTTTAGCAATGCATTGTTAAAAGCAAATGCCGTAATGGGTTTATTTAAAGACGAATTCATTACTCCTGAACACTTATTGATGGCACTGGTGCAAATGAATGATGCTACCGGTAAGCTATTGAAAAGTGCTGGCTTAACCGAAAAAGGCTTAACCACTGCTATTAAAGATTTAAGAAAAGGGGATACCATTCAATCTCAAGCACAGGAAACGCAGTTGAATATGTTGAATAAGTTTGCGAAGAACTTGAATGAGATGGCTCAAAAAGGTAAGCTTGATCCTGTGATTGGAAGAGACGAAGAAATTAGAAGAACCCTACATATTTTAACCAGACGATCTAAAAATAATCCCATTTTAGTGGGTGAGCCTGGTGTTGGTAAAACCGCTATTGTAGAAGGATTGGCTATGCGAATTGTGAATGGGGATGTTCCTGAAAACCTAAAATCAAAAGTGATTTATGGGTTAGATATGGGTCAGTTAATTGCAGGTGCTAAATACAAAGGTGAGTTTGAAGAAAGATTAAAAGGGGTGGTAAAAGAAGTGGCTTCAAGTGAAGGGGAAATTATTTTATTCATCGACGAAATTCACACATTAATTGGTGCAGGTGGTGGAGAAGGCGCTATGGATGCGGCAAATATTTTAAAGCCCGCATTAGCAAGAGGTGAATTACGCGCAATAGGAGCCACTACTTTAAATGAGTACCAAAAATATTTTGAGAAAGACAAAGCCTTAGAGCGTAGGTTTCAGAAAGTGGTTATTGATGAACCAACTGTAGAAGATGCTATTTCAATTTTGCGTGGCCTAAAAGATCGCTACGAAACCCATCACCATGTACGAATTAAAGACGAAGCTATTATTGCTGCAGTTGAATTGTCTAACCGATATGTAACTGATCGTTTTTTGCCCGATAAAGCCATTGATTTAATTGATGAGAGTGCAGCTAAACTTCGACTTGAAATGAATTCAATGCCCGAAGAGTTAGATAAATTAGAAAGACAAATTAGGCAGCTTGAAATTGAAAGAGAAGCCATTAAGCGTGAAGACGATGAAGATAAATTGAAAGAACTCAATATAGAAATAAGCAACCTTGCAGTTGAACGCGATACGCTTAAAGCAAAATGGACGCAAGAAAAAGAATTGGTTGAAAAAGTACAAACTGCAAAAGCAACAATTGAACAATTAAAGCAAGAGGCAGAACAAGCAGAAAGGAATGGTGAATATGGTAGAGTAGCAGAAATTAGATACGGTAAGGTAAAAGAGCAAGAAACCATTATTGCTTCTGTAACCGAACAGTTGTTGAATTCTTCTGAAAAAAGATTGTTGAAAGAAGAAGTAGATGCGGAAGATATTGCTGAAAGTATTGCTAAAGCAACTGGTATACCTGTTTCCAAAATGTTGCAAGGAGAAAGAGAAAAATTGCTGCATTTAGAAGATGAGTTGCACAGTCGTGTAGTAGGTCAAGAAGAAGCCATTAGTGCCGTGTCTGATGCAATCAGAAGAAGTAGGGCTGGGCTACAAGATCCTAAAAAGCCTATTGGTTCCTTTATTTTCTTAGGTACTACTGGTGTTGGTAAAACCGAATTAGCAAAAGCTTTGGCTGAATACTTGTTCGACGACGAAACCATGATGACTCGTATAGATATGAGTGAATACCAAGAGAAGCATACTGTTTCAAGATTAATTGGTGCACCTCCAGGATATGTTGGATACGATGAAGGCGGGCAATTAACTGAAGCGGTTAGAAGAAAGCCTTATAGTGTAGTGTTGTTAGATGAAATTGAAAAAGCCCATCCTGATGTTTGGAATGTAATGTTACAAGTATTAGATGATGGAAGATTAACCGATAATAAAGGCCGGATGGTGAATTTTAAAAATACCATCATCATTATGACCAGCAATATTGGAAGCCATTTAATTCAAGATGCTTTTGAAGGTGTTGCTGAAACTGGTATTGAAGATGCAACTGAAAAAGCGAAAACAGAAGTGATGCAGTTGCTTAAGCAAACAGTGAGACCTGAATTTTTAAATAGGGTAGATGAAGTGATCATGTTTAGCCCATTAAATAAAAATCAGCTTAGAGGAATTGTTGGTATTCAATTAGAAGGACTTAAGAAATTAGTGGCAGAAAATGATATTACTTTAAAGTTCAGTGATTACCTGATTGATTTTTTAATTGAACAAGGATTTGATGCACAACTTGGTGCAAGACCATTGAAAAGATTGATTCAGAAACTCATTGTGAATGCGCTGAGTAAAAAAATTCTTTCGGGCGATATAGATAAATCACAACCAGTTTTAGTGGATGTATTCGACGGGTTGATTGTATTCAGAAATGATTAAATTAGCGAAATGAAGTTTATGAAATATTTGCTCCTTCTCGTTTTTTCTTTATTCAACACTTTATTATTTGCCCAAAATATGTTTTTGGCGAAGCCTGTCACTCATTTTGTAGAAGTGTATGATGAGAAAGGAAATCTATTTAGTGGGAATGTCGGAAGCATTAAAGGTAGCCCACTTTGGAAAGATGAATGGTGCAATGCCCGTGTTGAAATGTTCAATGGTAAAAGCTTCAGTAATATGAAGTTGATTGTGAATTTGGTAAATGGGAATATTCATTTTCTAGAAAAAGATGCCGAGTTTCAATTTATTGAACCAGTTAAAAAGATTACCTTATTTCATAGTGATGAGGGCCTGATTGATTCTACTGTTTTTATTAAAATGGCTGCTAATAATGCTGCTTTGTATGAACTAAAAGCCTATGGTTCTTCTTGCTATTTATTGAACCTTGTTCAAAAAAAGGCAGCTGATACCTATGATTATGGGAAGTCATCGGGCGGGAAAGAATTCCGCGTTTTTAATGAACCCTATTTATATCATTTAGCTACTTCAGAATTAATTGAAGTAAAAGGGAAAACCTTACTGGAATTATTTAAAGGGGATGCAGATAAAATTCCAACAGCGTATAATAAAGCCAAGAAAAAGCCAAACCTAAAAGATATTGCTGCTATAATAGCTGCATGGTAAGTAAAGATTTTTTGTTAAAATTATTTTAACAGGCAACGGCACGTATTTTGCCTGCATCTATCTTCTATATAAGCCAACCATTTATTTTTGGCTTTATTCCTAAAACTATTTGCTTGATAAAATCATGCTGTGTAATGCGGCCTGTAATATTATTGACTTAATAAAAAATAAATGGATGGCATAATACTACACTAAAACCTTAAACCATGAAAAAAACAAACCCCCTTTATTTTATTGCTGCTGCAGCAATTTTAGTGTCTTTTGTGTTTACTGCATGTAACAAATCTGCATCAGTAGAAAATCCAATTGGAACCCAGTCTGTATCCCTTTATTTAACGGATGCCCCAGGCGTTTTTGACAATGTTTTTATTGATATTAAATCGGTTTCATTGCTGATTGATACAAGTAAAGACACGCGTAAAAAGGATACTTGTAATTGGGATCGAATTGGAAGTTCTAGGCATGCAAAAAATGATTCGTCGTTGGTATGGCAAGACCTTGGTGTTAAAGCTGGCGTATATGATATCTTAAAGTTGCGTAACGGGGTAGACACTTTATTGGCTAGTAATACAGTGGTAAAAGGCGCTATCCGATTAATTAAAATAGAATTGGGTACTTCGCATTCTTTAGTAAAAGACAGTATCACCTATCCATTGAATATTCCTTTTAATGAACAAACCTATGTGTTAATCAAATTAAAAGGACATGAGTGGGACGAGTTCATGCCTAATAAGTCTAGACTTTGGTTAGACTTTGATATCAGCAGGTCTATCGTTGAAAAGAATAACCAGTTTTATTTAAAGCCTTTTATTAAGTTCTTCACAGTAAAAAATACTGCAGGCATTTCTGGTAAAGTAACTCCAAAAGAAGCACAGGCAGTTATTACTGTATTCAATAATAAAGACACGGCTTATGCATTGCCAAATCATGAAGGGTACTTTAAAATTCGTGGTTTAGCCGATGGTACTTATAGTGTTTTTGTAAATGCATCCAATGGATATGCCGATACTACCATCAATAATGTAATTGTATCTAAAACCAAAGAAGCCCAACTAGGTTTAATAACCCTCAAAAAATAGTTTGTTCATATTACCCTCGATTGTAAAAGTCCCGGCAGCATTTGTTGTCGGGATTTTGTATTTTACAGCATGCAAGAAAATAAATTTCTTTTATACGGGGCATATGGATACACTGGTAAACTTATTGCTTCAATGGCTCATCAATTTGAGTTGGAGCCTGTTTTAGCAGGAAGAAACGAAGCTGCTTTGTCTACAATGGCTAAAGAATTGTCTTTGGAATACATAGTAGTAGACTTAGATGATTCAGATAAGTTGGTTGAAGTGCTGCAATCATTCAAGGTTGTATTGCATGCTGCAGGACCATTTATGCATACGGCGCTAAAAATGGCTAAAGCTTGTATAAAAGCTGGGGTTCATTATTTAGATATTACCGGTGAAATAGGGGTGTTTGAATTATTGAAAAAAATGGGAAGCCATTTTGAGCAAAGCGGTAGGATGGTTATGCCAGGTGTTGGTTTTGACGTAGTACCTACCGATTGTATGGCAAAATTTCTTTTTGATCAAATGCCCAACGCATCGCATTTAAAATTGGCTTTTGCTTCTGTTGGAGGAAAACTTTCTCATGGTACTGCAACCACTATGGCCGAAGGAATGGGGGAGGGTGGTGCAGTTAGAGAAAACGGAAAAATAGTTAGAAAACCACTTGGTCATAAAGGGATGTGGGTCAATTTCAGTAGCAAAAAATTATTTACCATGACCATACCTTGGGGCGATATTTCCACTGCATTTACAACTACTGGTATACCCAATATTGAAACGTATACTTCTGTTTCCCCTAAAACTTTTTCTATGTTAAAATGGCAAGGGTTTTATAATTGGATATTGAAGCTTTCGTTTGTTCGCAGTTATTATAAAAAGAGAATCAAGAAAATGCCTGCAGGCCCAGACGAAGCAATGCGTAAAAAAGCAAAATCTTTGGTTTGGGGTGAAGTAACCAACGCAGATGGGCATACTTTAAGCGCCAATTTAGAAGGCCCAGAAGGATACACATTAACTGCATTAAGTAGTTTGATCATACTTAAAAAAGTACTTTCAGGAAATTTTAAGCCGGGTTATCAAACGCCTGCAGCTTGCTATGGAGCCAATTTGGTTTTAGAAATTCCTGGTGTTAGTAGAACAATGGCTTAATCTTCCTTTATTTAAAGCATATTTGCCACAATTGTTAATGTGTAGATTATGGCATCCAATAAAAAAGCAGCAGTTGGTTTTATTTTTATTACTATACTAATTGATGTTATAGGAATAGGGTTAATTATTCCTGTTGTACCCAAGCTTATTGAGGAATTGGTTCATAGTAGTAGTGCCAGTATTGCTTCTCAATATGGGGGGTGGCTTACTTTTTCCTATGCTTTCATGCAATTTTTGGTTTCTCCTATTTTAGGTAATTTAAGTGACCAATACGGAAGAAGACCCATCTTATTATTTTCATTGTTTGGTTTTGGAATTGATTATTTGTTTGTGGCATTTGCGCCAACTATTACTTGGTTATTTGTGGGTAGAATTGTTGCAGGCATCACTGGGGCTAGTATTACCACTGCATCTGCTTATATGGCCGATATTAGTACACCAGAAAATAGGGCGCAAAATTTTGGAATGATTGGAGCTGCTTTTGGGTTAGGTTTTATTATTGGACCTATGTTGGGTGGTTTGTTGGGCGAATATGGTTCAAGAGTCCCTTTCTTTGTTGCAGCTGCATTAGCATTAGCCAATTGGTTGTATGGTTATTTTGTTTTACCAGAATCTTTAGATAAAAACTTACGTAGACCTTTCGAGTGGAAACGGGCTAATCCGCTTGGCTCTCTAATGCAATTAAAAAAATACCCTGCTGTAACGGGTTTAATTGGCTCTTTGGTGTTGATTTATTTGGCTGCTCATGCAGTACAAAGCAATTGGAGTTTTGTAAATATTGAGAAATTCAAATGGACGCCTAGAATGATTGGAATATCCCTTGGTGTTGTAGGGCTATTGGTAACAGTAGTTCAAGGTGGATTAGTTAGAGTAATTAATCCCAAAATTGGGAATGAAAAAAGTGTTTATTTAGGACTTACTTTATATACTACTGGGTTAATTCTTTTTGCTTTTGCAATGGAAAGTTGGATGATGTTTGTGTTTTTAATTCCTTATTGTTTGGGAGGAATTGCTGGCCCTGCATTGCAGTCGATAATCTCTGGGAATGTGCCCGCTAATGAACAAGGTGAGTTGCAAGGTGCATTAACCAGTTTAATCAGTGCTACTTCTATTGTTGGTCCTTTAATCATGACCGGTTCGTTTGCTTATTTTACTGGCCCATCGGCACCATTTTATTTTCCTGGGGCATCATTTTTATTGGGAGCATTATTTATGTTATGCAGTTTAATTTGGGCGTATAATGCTTTGCATATTAAACGGGTGAAAAAATAAAAATGGCCCTGCAGATTTGCAGGGCCAGCATATCCCCCGATATGCGTCATGAACTATTTAAAGCTTTTTTAAATCGGCTATTATACTACCTAGCGTTTTCTTTTGTGGCTTCAACGAAAGCACTGGTGTATTGTTTAATGCTTTAATGCTTTGTTCGCTGTAATAGAATTGAGTGCCAATAAGCGAAATAGTAACAATATGAATTTTCTTTTGTAAAGGTATATTGTTTGCTGCAAAACTTCTGCTTGATAATTCAGGCTTTAATTGAATTACGCTATTATAATCGTCTGTGGTAATAAATGCAATGGTATTTTTATTCGTGAAATTAGGAGGGAGAATGATATTGAATTTTCCTTTATTCCCAATATTGTACAGGGGCCTTGCTAAAGAAATCCATCTTAGTTTGTTGGTGGTTATTTCATATCGTTCAATTTCTTTTGAACCGCTGTTGCCAGGTTGTTTAAATACCGATTGCAGGTAATCTAATGCAGTATTCTCATTCCAATTAAATAAAGGGTCTACCAATAATTGTGTGGTGTAAACAATAGACTCGTCGCCTTTGTATACTTTCATGTTTTGTTTTACGATATCGTCTTTATTGCCAACTCTAATTTTATAATTAACACCTGGTGCAATGCTTAACTCTTGTCCATAGGCAGTTGCAATAATACAAAAAGCAAGGTCTGATTCAAGTAAGTTTTCGTTGTTTAAAGAAGATTTGATGGATCGGATGAATTCCGATTTTTCGTCTAATAAAATGACTCTGATACTAATTGCGCCAGTTACAATTGCGCCTGCATTATTAACAAAAGCATTGGGTGGTAAAATTAAACTGAAATGATCTGAAAAAATAATGGTTTTGCCATTTGACCCCAATAAGGTATCGTTGTACTTATAAATAGATGTAGAATCACTGATTCTTTGTAATGCCAAACTGGTTATTGTAGAATAGGACCAGCTGGTATCATTCTGTTCATTACCTGCATAAGTAGTAAAATTTCCATCAGAAATCTCCTTATTGCAGGAAGCAATCAATACCAAGCCAATTGCTGCAAAAAGATAATATTTACTGAGTTTGAATAACATTACTATTGAGATACTTTGTTTGGTTTTATTGTTGCCTACCTTTTGTTTAAATTAAATCTAAGTCCCATTGCTAATCCACCAATACTGAAGCGTTGATTAAAGGCAGCTTCAGGATTAGTCATATTAGATAAATTATACCTTAAGTAAGGTTCAAAAAATAATTGTGTAGCGTAATTAATTCTTTTAGTTACAGTTAATCCTGCATACAATCCTAACCCAATATTACTTTTGTACACCATATTGGTTTCCTTGCTCAATGGCACTGCTGTTAAACTACTGTCTAGTATAACGCCTTGGTACCAGCTAGATAAATTCACAATTACGCCTGCAGTTAATCCAATACTCAAATCGTCATTCCCAACTTGATAACTTGCCAATATTGGAATATCTAAACTTCTGAACCTGTTTTTAACTGTATTGGTCTTGTAACCAACTTGTGTTAAAATACTGGTATCTCTTACTAATAAAGTGTCTCCTGGCGCTCTAATAATAGATCGCACTGTTACTACAGTTGTTGTTCTAGTTTCGTTTTCTGTTCTGTAGGTAAAGCGTTCGTTTATTTGAGAATATTGTAATCCCGTTTTAATGGCGAAGTTGTCGTTTAACGGTTTTACAATTCTAAATCCTGCAGAAAACCCTGGTCTTAAAGACTCACTACTGTCTTTTCTGCTCAATAATTGAGGACTGGCTGTATTATTTGTTACTGATTTAAATGGCATATCAGGTGAAACAAATACTTCTAAATCCCAATCCGTATTTCTCATCTTTCTATCAGTTGGACAAATCACTACATTTTTGAAACTAGATGCATGATTGTATGCGCTCATTTCTTTGTTAAAGAGGGCAGAGAGATTCCTTTTTTGTTTAATGAATGCATTCTCTGCTTTTTGAGATAATTCATACATTTCTATGTCCTCGGTTAATTTAACTTCTTCAGTTAACTCGTTATTGTATGTATTCCGTTCTACAATTGCTTGGTTTTTATTTTTGATGGATTGATCAAAAGGGAAAACCGACTCCGATTGCTTGAATGATTGAGTGATATTTTTCTTATTTAATTTCCAACTTATTTTGTTTTCGGTAGCTCTGTTAATTTTAGAATCTGTAGTTGTTTTTGTTGCGTTGTTTTCAATTACTAACGCAGACTCCGTTTTTTCTTGTATGCTGTCTAATTGGCTAGAAGAGGGTATTTCGTTGTTTACTTGCTTGTTTGCTGGGCTTTCTAACTGAACTGCTTCTGCTTCTTCATTGGTGAATGGGTTCCCGTTCATGAATAGGTATGCAGCTGAAGTACCTGCTAAAACAAGTAATAAGATAGATGCTGCAGCCATGTATTTTTTGGGGAGCCAAAAAAAGATTCTTCTTCTTTTTTCTTCCGCTGGTTTTATTCTATTCCAAAAATCGTTAGGAACAGCGGCACTATGGTTGTATAATTTGTGTTGGATGAATTCGTCAAAACCATCTTTAGGGCCAGATAGGTCTTGAGCTGCAATTTTATCCCATAACCCATTGGGCACACTTGAAGTGTACTGCTGTAGTTTTTGGTTAAAAATGATATCAAATTCCTTATTGGTCATTAAACGGCAATCTTTTGAAGTTGCAGGATTTGTGCCTGCAACATTTTTCGGGCTTTTACCAATTGACTTCTACTGGTTCCAGCTTGAATATTCAACATTTGGGCAATCTCGTCGTGACTATAACCCTCAATCACACTTAGGTTAAACACCATCCTATATCCTTCGGGTAAAGCACCAATCAATTTCAATAAGTCTTCTTCGCCTAAATAAGTAAATGCACTTGGATCAATCGAAGGAAGGTCTGCATGATGGTCGTCAATCTCTTTAAAACTCATTTTCTTTCGTTCTAAATGCCTGATTGCCGTATTCACCACAATTCTTCTAATCCAGCCCTCAAATGAGCCTTCAAATTTGAATTGATTAATGTATTGGAACACTTTTACAAACGCATCTTGTAACATGTCTTCCGCTTCCATATTGTCCTGAGCATACCTCACACATACGCCCATCATTTTACCCGCGTGACGCTCAAATAGCGTACGCTGGCAGGAAGGGTCCTGTTTTATACAGCCTTTTATCAACTCGTGCTCTGTCAAATGAGGTTAATTTAGGGTTGACATAATATAGAGGGCCTGTTCAGTTAAAATGCTGCCTGAGTGGTCTAAACTAGACAAATATGACTAAAAAAGCCCCTATATGAGTAGGGGCAGTATGATTTTATCATTATTTTAAGCTTAGACACTTAAAAATTGGTCGTGAATATAGTCTACCACACTAATTAAGCTCCCCGTTTCTTTATAAACTTTTAATTGTCTATCGGCACCTGTACCAACTTCAAATATTTTGGCTACATGTTCTACCACATGTCTACTACCTAGTTCGTCAACAACATCATCTACAAAATCAAGTAATTCATAAATCAAAGCCTTGGTATCTACTTCCGTTTCTTTCCCAAAATCAATCAATTTGCCTTCAATTCCATATCTGCTGGCTCTCCATTTATTCTCATTAATCAATGATCGTTGATAAATCATGAAGTTGAGGTTCTGGTTTCTGAGTTTATAAATTTTAGCACAAATAGCTTGAAACAAAGCTGCAATGGTCATGGTTTCCATTATATTCATTGGTACATCACATATTCTGAATTCCACTGTATTAAAAAAAGGATGTACCCTTAAGTCCCACCATATTTTCTTTGCGTTGTCTATGCAGTTGGTCTTAATTAAAAGGTTCACATAATTTTCATATGCTTCAAAACTTTCAAAATGATCTGGGATACCTGTTCTTGGGAACTTATCAAAAACTTTGGTTCGGAAAGATTTATAACCAGTATCCCTAGATTCCCAAAAAGGAGAGTTGGTACTTAATGCATATACATGCGGTAAAAAATAACGAGCTGTATTGGCTATATGAATGGCCATTTTTCGGTCTTCCATTCCAACATGTACATGAAGACCAAAAATTAGATTACTCCTTGCTGCTTCTTGTAATTCGTTTACTATTTGGTTGTACCGAACATGGTCTGTAATTAATTGATTTTCCCAATGGCTAAATGGATGTGTGCCAGATGCGCCAACCCAAAGACCTAATTCACCGGCAATTTGTGCAATATTCCCTCTAAGTGAAGCCACATCCTTAAAAGCCTCGTCTATATCTTTACAAATATCTGTTCCAACTTCTACAACGGCTTGGTGCATTTCGGCTTTAACCTTGTCTTTCATAGAGAGCTGACCTACTTGTACTATTTTTTGCTCATGACTTTTTAACTCCCTAGAAATGGGATCAATTACCATGTATTCTTCTTCAACTCCTAAAGTAAAATGCTTAAAACTTAAATTAGACATATGCTAAAACTGATATAGACTGATTAATAAAGTGGCTTTCCGTTGGCGCTTCTTTTTATGTACTCACCCCAAGTTAAATTGTCTTTTCCGTCTTCTTGAGCCAGGGCTTTTTCAATTGCATAATTTGCTGCTGTTTCAACTACCCAGTCAAAATTCTCTTGGCCAACACTTTTAATATCTGCATCTGGTGCAGGATTGCAAAAATCAATTGCATATGGAACTCCGTCTCTTAAAGCCAATTCAACTGTATTAAAATCGTATCCTAGATATTGATTAATCTTAAGTACTATATCCGTCATCATTTTTAGCTTTTCTGCTGAAGGTTTAAAATCTGCAGCATACCTGAGATGGTGTGGGTTTCTGGGTTCATAAGACATGATGCGTACATGCTTTCCTCCAATACAGTAACAACGATAATACTCTTCAAAAACAATTTCCTCTTGAAGCAACATGACCAACTGCCCTGTTTCGGCGTGCTTTTCAAAAAAGTCATTCATGTCGGTTAGTTTGTACACATTTTTCCATCCACCTCCAGCAAATGGTTTCATGTATGCAGGGAATCCTACGTAGTTAAATATTCCTTCCCAATCTAATGGGTAAGACAAATTACTAAAAGATAATTCAGCTGTATCGGTTGGCAATTCTTTAGAAGGGAGAATTACCGTTTTGGGTACAGCTACTTCAATTTTTGTTGATAAACAGTTATTGAAAAATTTCTCATCGGCACTCCACCAAAATGGATTATTAATCACAGCTGTTCCACAAAGTGCTGCGTTTTTTAAGTATGCTCTATAAAATGGTACATCTTGACTAATACGATCAATGATTACTGCATAACCACTGCTTTCTCCTTGAACTACTTTATCTATTTTTACGGGCTCTGCTGTAATACCCTTTACTTGTTTGCTATTGATTCTTTCAACAAATGCATTAGGGAAACTTCTTTCTTGCCCAAAGAGGATACCTATTTTTTTCATAATTGCAGTTTTTAAGGTTGATTTGTAATTTAAGCTATCTATACATAAATAAAAAAATATCGCTATCTATTTTTAATACGATGCCCTATTTTTCATTCATTACCCTATTTTTGATATTATGTCTAATCATATTATTATTCAACCACCTATAATGGAAATGGAGACCAGTGTGGTTCATTCTGAATATTTAGAACGAGATGTTGCCATCAATATTTACTTGCCATCTAAAATACATTACCTAGATCAGGTAAGTCTTTTATTAATAAATGATGGTCAAGATTTAATTAAAATGTCTTTTGATAAACTCTTTACTGAGTTATTAACCAATGGAAGTATTGAGCCAATTGTATGTGTAGGCATTCATTGTGGTCCGGAACGTAAAATGGAGTATGGCACTGCGTATTCTGCAGATTTTGATGGAAGAGGCGCTAAAGCAGGGTTGTATAGTAAATTTATTTTTGATGAGCTATTGCCCTTTATTAGAAAGAAATACAATGCTCCATCATTCAAAGACAAATCATTTGCCGGATTTTCTTTAGGCGCATTAAGTGCTTTAGATATTGCATGGAACAATGCCAGCGAGTTTAGAAAAATTGGATTATTTAGTCCTTCTCTTTGGTGGCGAAGAAAAGCCTATGAAGACGGTTATGATGATGAACAAGATAGATTGATGCATTTGCAAATTCGAAAGGGGAAGTTTCATCCATGGCTGCAATTTTTTATTGAATGCGGTGAATTAGATGAAACTGCAGATAGAAATAATAACGGAATAATTGATTCTATTGATGATGCATTAGATTTAATTGTTGCTTTAAAAGCAAAGGGGTATACCGAAAACCATATTCAGTATTTGCAAGTGGAAGAAGGTAAACACGATATTGAAACTTGGGGTAAAATAATGCCTCAATTTCTACAATGGGGTTGGGGTAAATAAAACCTTGTATAATTTCTACTAATGGTAATAAACAAAAGAGTCCCGAAAAAATTTCGGGACTCTTTTTATTTGTAAGCAATTATATTAGAAAATATAACGAACACCTAATTGCATAGACCATGTGCTGGCTAAGCTTAGGTTATCTTGCCATGGCTTAGTTACCAACTGGCCACCTTGTTGTTGTAAGTTGAATGTAGGACGACCTTGTGCATCATAACCTCTAAAGAGTAGGGGCTGAGCGGTAGTTACAATTTGTCTTACACCAGATGACTTGAACAACATATTTCCAAAGTTGAAAATGTCGGCTGTAACTTGAATGGTATGTTTGCGATTACCAATATTGGTGAAAATGTCTTGAACAACTCTTAAGTCAAAACGACTAACCCAAGGTAAA
This sequence comes from Sediminibacterium sp., assembly GCF_030695065.1. Lineage (GTDB taxonomy): Bacteria > Bacteroidota > Bacteroidia > Chitinophagales > Chitinophagaceae > Sediminibacterium. The sequence continues at coordinate 68,368 of NZ_JAUYTR010000016.1, forward strand.
TATGCTTCATTACGACCAGCATACTTGCCAATATTTTTTCTTAAATATGGACTGTTTTGAACAAATTGTTGCCATGCAGCTGTTTGCTCAGCAACAGATCTTGCAGGGTTTCCACCACTAGCAGCTTGTGCAACAAAATTTGGAACATAAGTAATATGCATTAAATCAGAAGCGTTATTTCCATCATTATTAATGTCTCCATTGTAAGTGTAGCTGAAGTTATTTCCTCTAGCAATCTCACCAAATAAGCTGAAAGTAGTAGCTAGATTTTTACCATAGTTAAGCTTGTAAGATAAAGACGTAATGATTCTGTCTGGATTCACATATGCTGAGTTGAATAATTGTTGGTCATTCTGTGTTCCAGTAGTTGGGTTACTCTGCCAAGTAGAAGTAGCCTGGCTACCTGGGTTAGCTGTTAACTCATTTGCATAACTCTTAGTGTAAGCAATCATTCCAGAGAATCCACTTTGAGTGGTCTTAGTTAATTGAACAGTGAAAGATCCACTATTACCTTTAGATGCATTTTCTAATATTATAGCAGATCCAATATTGCTGTATACTCTTCTATCAGCAGTTGTTGCAAATCTACCTCTGGTGTCATCTCCATTCGAAATTACAGCGTTAGTATTACGCTGGTTAGCATTTCTCATGATCACCGCGTTAATATCTTTGGTTAATAAGGCTTCAACTGTTAAACCCCAACCATTGCCTAGTTTTTTATCGAATGCGATATTGGTTCTCCAAATTTGAGGGAAGCGGAATTCCTTGTCCATCAATACTACATTCGCATTATTTGGTAACACGCCTGCAACTGGGCTAAAGCTTCCGCGGTAAGCATCTGGATTTGGGTTGAATAAGAAATTACCTAATAGAGCAGGATTCGTAACCGCCTGACTAGCTTGGTACATTTGGCTATTACCTGGCATATTGGTTAAGTATACAAAAGGAATTCTTCCTGTAAATAAACCGGTACCTCCTCTAACAACAATGTTCTCATCGTCAATTTTGTAACGGAAACCAATTCTTGGAGAGAAATAAACAGAGTTTTGCTTAGGCCACTCACTGGTTTTGAAATTGGTTGGTACGCCATTTCTATCAGGGAATGAAAGTGCCGATACATTAGGATTCTCTAATGGAGCTTCTGGGAATAATACTTTATCAATTCTTATTCCGTAAGTTAACTTGAAGTTTTCGTTCACGTTAAATTCATCCTGTGCATAAATGCCTAATTGACCCACTTTTAAATCTGCTGCATAAACAGATGGTTTATTAGGATCTAAAGAGAAAGTATAAGAGAATGCTGCTGGAGCTCTGTTGGTAATAAAATCATTTAATGAATTAAATGCATAGTAGCTAGCAGAACCTGGCATAAACATATTACCTACACTTTGGTACTCATAAGAAGCTCCACCTGTAATGGTGTGCTTACCAGCATAGTAAGTAAAGTTATTGGTAACAGTGAACACATCATTTTTAACATCGTTGTTTCTGGTAAATGGATCTGAACCAGCTGACATATAGTTTTGTCCATTGTTATTGAAAATATCAATAGTAGGGAAGAAACCTCCATCAATTGAACGAGTTGCTTGAATCTTAGAGAAAGTAGCAATAAACTGGTTAGAGAATTTGCCACCAAAAGATGAATTCAATTCCAATGATCCTGTTCTTACAACGTCTTTGAATTTATAGTTAGAATTAGAAAAAGACATTGAGTTCAAGCTGAAACGGTTATTCGGTAAACGTGATATTGAACCTCCGCCAGCAGGAGTAAATGTTGGGTTATTTGGAACACTTGATCCATTTAATTGCTGGTCGTTAAAGCTTGTTAAATCACTATACTTCAAGGTTAACTTGTGATTGTTGTTGATGTTCCAGTCAATTTTAGCTAAGATTTTTGTATTCTTAGTACTAAAATTCGGGAAGTTGTCAAAAGAACCTGGGTCGTAACCGTAAGCAGTTCTTAAATGATTTGCAAATTTGTTTAATGAATCAACACTAGTATTACTAACATTACCAGCTCCAGAACCACCTCTTGGGCTGAATGTAATACCTGGTTGGCTTCTTTCTTCATTCTCGTATGAACCAAAGAAGAACAATTTGTTTTTAATAATAGCACCGCCTAAAGTAGCACCATAAATTTTATTACTAGATTTTACTTGAGCAGGTAACTTAACATCACCTACATTGGTACCGTTGTAATCTTGGTTTCTATACAAACCATAAAATGTTCCTTTTAAAGTATTGGTACCGCTTTTAGTTACGGCGTTAATACCAGCACCTGTAAAACCAGATTGTCTTACGTCAAATGGAGCTATGTTAACAGAAACTTCTTCAATTGCATCAATTGATATAGGGCTTGCTCCACCACCAGGTAATGGATCAGAACTTAAACCAAAGTTGTTGTTTAAGTTAGCACCATCCACTTGTGTGTTGTTGAATCGGCCATCTCTACCAGCAAAGCTTGTACCGTTGGCTTGTGGGGTAACACGAGTGAAGTCTGTAATGCTACGACTGATGGTAGGCATTGTACTTAACATGCGTTGATTAATCACAGTAGAAGCTCCACCAGATTTATCTCCACTAGATTTTTTCTTCAATGCATTTACCACTACTTCACTCAATACTTTAGACTCGTCAATTAAAGTAGGGTTAATTACATAAGGCTCACCCAATAAAAGATAGATATCATTTACTGTTTCTACCTTCAATCCAGTGAAAGTGATTTTTAATGTGTAAGGTCCACCTGTTCTTAATCCAGGTAAAGTAAACACACCGCCTTTTTTTGCAAGTGTAGAATACTGCGTACCAGAAGGGGTGTGTACAGCAACAAGGCTGGCTCCCTCAATGGGTTGCCCATCAGCAGTTTTTACAACCCCTGAGATACTACTTGTAGTAACCTGGGCGGTTGTGATCAAAGTTGCTAGTGCAGCAACCATAATCATTGAAATTCTTTTAAAAATTCTCATAATCTTGGTTTTGTGCGGCAAATATCCGACTAAAGGCTTATGAACCCAAAATCTTGTTAAAATAAAGCTCCATTTTGGTAAAGTTTATGAACATATGCTCATTAAATTGACGCAGATATTCTTATTTAAGTAATTGATATACAATATAATATGTAGTTTAATTCAACCCAATTCGCGTTTGTTAAAAGCAACCGTTTGTTAATAAAAACTTAACCTACATCCAAGTTGGAACATCCAATTACCGCTATTTGCTGGGTTTAACGAGTTATTCAACTCAAAAATTGACTTTTCTAATAGGGTAGGATCAAAGGAATAAATGGGAATTAAAAGTTGATTATTTCTGAATCCATGAAAAGAAATAAGTCTTACTCTGCCTCCGGCAACTTGCAGTTGTTCTCCCCATTTTGAGTTGAATAAATTTGCCGCATTTAAAATTTCGAATGAAATATTTAAGTGAAGTTTTTCTGTGTGAATTTTTATTGGGATATACCAATTTGCTTTTAAATCTATCCGATGCATAAATGGAGCCCTGCTTCCATTTCTTTCGGCATATAAGCCTCTTCTTTTTTGTAGATATTTATTTGAGTTTATAAAAATATTTAAAGCTTCTTTTTGTTGATCACTGGTATAATAGCTGTCTTTTTTAAAAACTGGTTCAAAGAACATTTGATTTATTTCTGCTTCTCTTGGTATATAAATTAAATCGTAGCCAGTACTAGTTAAATCATCCCCTGATAAATTTCCTTTGCCATAAACAAAGCTAAATGGTGAACCAGATTGACCATTGTAATGAATAGAGCCACTGAATCGTTTATTTTTTCGTTGCTTTATTTGAATTTGGTATTCCGCATAAATTCGATGGCCTTTGCTAAAGTCTGAAGCAGACAAAGAAATAAGGTTTCTACCATTTGTTTGTTCCATTAATTTCCAATGATTCAATGCAATGGAATAGTTGCCATCATAAAATGAATAAGCTTTTCCATACAAATATCTAATTAAGCCATTTGAAAGTTGTTGTTGGTGTTTTACTTGTAAAGACATTTCGTAACCATATCCATTTTTGCTATTCGAATTCTTGATTAAGATAATATAATCATATGGATTAGTTCCATTTTGATTCATTGGAACTTTTAATGTATCGGTAGGAGCGTGAATTAATCTGTTATCAGGGCCCTCAAAATGTGAAGCCGCATTTCGGATATTAATATTTGGAAATTCAATTTCTGTTAGGTTACTGAAATACATTAATTGCATTGACCATTCTGTACTGGGGGTTAACTTTTTCTCTACATTTAAAGTGGCTCTAAATAAAGTAGGAAGCTGCAGTTTCGCGGAACTTAGGTAAACTGTTCCTTTGTTTATTGTATGATTTTGTGGGGGAATAAAATTGGTTAATGTATTGTTAGGATTAAAAGGATAGTTGATTAATTGATCTTGTTTCAATAGGTATTGTTCAATTTTATTTCCATTGTTAGATACAATTCCTGCTAACCAAGCATAGGGTATTCTTCCTGAAAAAATTCCAGTCCCTATTTTTATTCGGGTATTCCATTTAGGCAAAAATATTTTTATAAATGCCCTAGGTGAAGGCGTGGATAAGAGTTTGGGTAATTTTCCTGAAATGGCACCCTGCAAATCATGTATATGACTTAGTAATGGAATTGCCGTGTTGTTGGTGAACGAATCTGATTGTGGGGAATTTAGAAATTGTTCTTCATTCCATCTAAGTCCACTATGTAACTGTATGTTTTTATTTAGATAGATTCTATAATTAATAAAAAATGCCCATTTGAATAAATTCAACGTAGTTTCTATATCTTTTTGATTTTGTATGATTGAAAGTTTATTAATACTAAACGCTGCAGGACTTCTGTTTTGTAAAAAATTACTAATACTATAATAGAAATATTGTCCATTTCCATTTAGCATAAAATTGTTTTTTAAAACTGTATAATCTGCATCAATTCCAATATCAAAAAAATGTTTTCCGCTTAACATACTCCATCTATTGTTGATGTTAATATTAGATTGACTAAGTTTATTCATAAACGTTTCTTCAGACGCACCTAGCACAATCATGCCGTCTCCGTCTAATAATCGTATTAAGGGAAATGCTTGATTTTTAGAGTTGGTTATAGAAGAGTGGTTGTTGTAAGAGAGTAGTAGTCTATTTTGTGTGTAACTATTTATTTTGTATTTCCACTCTAAGCTAGCCGATACATTTTTCTGATTTTGAATTTTGCCATTATTCGAGTAAATCAGCATGCTTTCTGTACTGCCAGCGTTGCTGTTCCTATATGCTTTCGTTGTTCTAAAATTAAATACGAATTGATTTTTAGGGTTTAGCATTCCGTCTATTCTCATTGCAAATTTATTAGAGGTAGTATGTACAACTTCGTCCAATGTGCCGGGGTCGTAGCCAAATCTTTCTTGCATGGTTTGTTTAAATCGATTGAGCTTATTAATTTGATTGGTTTCGCCTAGGTATTCTGCGATTGAATAAGGTCTTAAAATATATTCATTTGCATAATCGAAATTGAAAAAGTAAAAAAGTTTGTTATAAACTATTGGACCTCCAATATTCATACCCATATGCTTATATAGATGCCTATTGCTTCTTATTGTTGTGTAAGCTTCTTGATATGGTTTGTTTTTGCCAGATTTTGTAACAATGTTAATGGCTGCCCCTGTAAAGTTTCCTAAGGATGCATCATAAGGTGATACCATTAATTGCATTTGTTCAAAACTTTCTGGTGCAGCAGCTAAATTGCCTGTTTCGCCCATGATGGTTCCAGTAGGGGATAAACCAAATTGGTCATTTTGTAAAACTCCATCAATGTAATAGGAATTGAAACGATTATTCTGTCCTGAAAACGAAGGAGCTCCACTATGGTCTGTTTTAATATATGCTTCCGGATGATGCATGAGCAACCTACTTAATTCGTTCGACTTGATTGAATTATTTTGTAAAAGATCAATACTAGATGCTGCTTTAATAGTAGTAGAACTATACACTTGTATGGGGGTTAATTGTTTCTCTTTAGGTTGAAATGGGATATTTAATAATATATCTTCCCCAACAATAACTTGAATGAATTGGATACAAATGGTATCTGCTAATGGATAGCTTGCTTTTAGTGTATAATTGCTGCTGGGTTTTAGTTGATAAAATCCATAAGCGCCGCTTTTATTGCTACTGGTTTTGATAATGGTTTGGGTGCTTTCATCTAACAAACTAATTTTGGCCCCATACACTCCTTTTTCATTAAATATTACTTTGCCACTGATAGCTCCAAATGTACTTTGTGCCATTGCCATATAATGCATTAATAGGATAGCGCTGATTAAACAAACCTTTTTCATTCCAACTATTTAATTTCAATGGTACTGTTATGAATTGTTAAAATGATTGGTATTTATACGGAACAAATTTGTTTTAAAGCGGTTCCATGGGTTGGTTTATGTAATTTTGCCGCTCAATTCCCAATTATGTTAGATAGTATAGCTGCTGCCATTGATGATATTCGATTAGGTAAAATGGTTATTGTGGTAGATGATGAAGACCGTGAGAATGAAGGTGATTTTATAATGGCTGCACGATTTGCCACTCCGGAAGCTATTAATTTTATGAGTAAAGAAGGCCGTGGTTTAATTTGTGCAGCTTTAACAGAAGAGCGTTGTGCAGATTTAGAACTAACACCAATGGTTAGTTCTAATACCTCTTTGCATGAAACTGCTTTTACTGTTTCTATCGATTTAATTGGTCAAGGAACTACAACTGGTATTTCTGCGCAGGATCGTTCAAAAACAATTTTAGCATTGGTTAATCCAAATACTAAAGCAAGTGATTTGGGTAGGCCAGGACATATTTTTCCGCTAAAAGCAAAAGCCGGTGGCGTTCTAAGAAGAAGTGGACATACAGAAGCTACGGTAGATTTAGCCAGATTAGCTGGATTAGAGCCTGCTGGGGTATTGGTAGAAGTGATGAACGAAGATGGAACTATGGCAAGATTGCCTCAACTGCTTGAAATTGCGCAGAAGTTTGGATTAAAAATCATTTCAATCAAAGATTTAATAGACTATCGATTAAAAGTCGATTCTTTAATTCAAGAATTGGTTCGCGTAAATATGCCCACTAAATATGGCCAGTTTCAACTAGTTGCTTTTAAAGAAAATTTATCTGGTGCAGAACATTTAGCTCTAGTAAAAGGTAATTGGGAAAAAGACGAACCGGTGCTTACTAGGGTTCACAGCAGTTGTTTTACAGGAGATATTTTGGGTAGTTTAAGATGCGATTGTGGAGAACAATTGCATAAAGCCATGCGTATGGTAGAAGCTGCAGGAACAGGGGTTATACTCTATATGAATCAAGAAGGACGAGGTATTGGGTTAATCAATAAACTGCGCGCTTATCAGCTTCAAGAAGAAGGGATGGACACAGTTGAAGCCAATATTCATTTAGGTTTTGGTATGGATGAAAGAGATTATGGCGTAGGTGCACAAATTCTTCGTTCTCTTGGTATAACTAAACTGAAACTAATGAGTAACAATCCAAGAAAAAGGGCTGGACTAAAAGGATATGGTTTAGAAATAGTGGAGACCGTTCCAATAGAAGTGGTTCCAAATGAACACAACGAAAAATACCTCACAACTAAAAGAGATAAATTAGGGCATTCTATTTTAGGAGACCAATAAGAATATTATTTTTTCTTCTTCTTAATGAGCTCCTTGGTTTCATCTAATTCTTTCTTTAGTTGAATCGTATAAAGGGTTAGCTCTTCTACTTTCTTTAGTAATAAGGCATTCATTTGACCAAGGTCTAATCCATCTTTCATTACTTCTGCTGTGGTTTGAATGCCTGGTAGGTGTTTATTGGTTTTGATGTATTCATCTAAAACATTTAATGGCATCAGTTGATAATCTTTGTTAAATACATGGTCGTACCAATCTTTAGAATTCTTTACTGCTACCTTTACTTTTTCTGTTAAAATACCTTGCTCAACATATAATTTGTATCCGTCCACTTGGGTATTTACATCTCCAATTTTTACTCTTCCTTCGTAAGAATCAATAGAGAAAAATTCTTTTTCAATGGCATCGGAACCCGCTTTATGACTAATTTTAAAAGTTTGAGGCGTTTTTAAAACCTCATCGCCTGAAACCCTGGCGCCAATAGTCCAATAGCTTAAATTCTTTGGATTAGACACGTCTCCATTAGAGAACATAATTGAAGGTTCGTTTTGTCCGCCAGATGCCCATTCATTACTCAATTTCAATAAGATGTTCTTATTCCTTGTATTGCCTGCAGCTTTTTTTATTTCAATTGGAGCTCCAGGGTTTAAAATACCTATACCTACAAAACCTGCTTCGGGAAATATATTTTGCTTGTCTCCAGTTGCTGCAGCATTGGCGTCAACAGGAGCTGTTACTACTTTAGGTTTACCGCTAGTTGTGGGCCTTTGGGCTTGCACACCCATTTGAAACAATACAGTTGCGAGGGATAAGAGCAAAACTTTTTTCATATATAACTGCTTATTCGGTTTAAAACGAAGTTAAATCAAAATTAGTGTTAATGGGTATTGGCAAAAATTAAAAAAGCGCCTTTTGGGCGCCTTCCTAACTTATCTATGGTGATGGGGGGGATGGTCCGCATCTTCTCTTTCTTTTTCTTTGTCGTATGCTTTAATGATTGCTTTAACCAAACGATGTCTTACAACATCTTCTTCGGTTAATTCAATATGTGCAATCCCGTCAATATTTTTAAGTATACGCGTAGATTTGTCTAATCCACTTCGCATATTTCTTGGCAAATCAATTTGGGTTGGATCACCCGTTATAATGGCTTTTGCATTGGCTCCAATTCTGGTTAGGAACATTTTTAATTGGAGGTCGTTGGTATTTTGTGCCTCATCTAAAATGATGAACGCATTGTCCAATGTTCTACCTCTCATATAAGCCAAAGGAGCAATTTCAATGGTTCTAGTGCTCATATAATACCCCAATTTGTCTGCCGGAATCATATCGTCCAACGCATCATACAAAGGCCTTAAGTATGGGTCAATTTTTTCTTTTAAATCACCAGGTAAAAAACCCAGGCTTTCGCCAGCTTCAACTGCAGGTCGGGTCAAAATGATTTTTTTTACCACTTTGTTTTTTAATGCTCTCACTGCAAGTGCAACTGCTGTATATGTTTTACCCGTACCTGCCGGACCAATAGCAAATACAATATCATTCCTATCGGCAGCATGCACCATCTTTTTTTGGTTCTGTGTTCTAGCCCGAACTGTTTTTCCATTAGGACCAAAAACCAAAATATCATTGGGGTTTCTGTCTACAAAATTATCTACCACTTCTGCATCATCTCCCCCTAATATTTGTTCAAAATAGCCTTCACTTAAATGACCATTTCTTTGCAAATATTGAACAATTAAGTCAATTTTTTCACGGGCAGTATCAATCTGTTCGGGTGCACCGCTCAGTTTTAATTGAGTGCCTCTTGATAGGATTTTTAATAAAGGAAATTTTTTCTTTAGTAAATCTAATTTGCCGTTGTTCACACCAAAAAATTCAATAGGATTTACCGACTCTAGGCTAATGATTGTCTCTGTCAATCTATAGGGTTTTAGTTAACGAATCAATGAATAGAGGTTATAAAACCTCTTCTCTCAAATTTAATTAATAGGGATACATATATCCTAATGATTCTTATTCACAGTTGTGGAAAGAATTAAAATTTAACCGTTTCTTAAAATACCTTTCTATAATGCTTTTAGTGCTGCAATAGTTGCAGTTGGATCTGCAGACTTAAAAACGGTATTGCCGGCAACCAGTACATCAGCACCTGCCGCAAGTATGGAAGGCGCATTTGCTAAAGTAACCCCTCCATCAATTTCAATTAAGCATTGGCTGTTTTTTTGAAGTATCAATTGTTTCAATGCCTTTATTTTTTCTAAAGTATGTAGAATAAAATGCTGTCCGCCAAAACCTGGATTTACACTCATTAAACATACTACATCAATGTCTTGAATTAAATCGCTTAATAATTGTATAGAAGTATGTGGATTCACTGCCACACCTGCTTTCATTCCCAACGATTTTATTTCTTGAATATTTCTGTGTAAGTGATTACAAGCTTCAATGTGAACAGTTAAAATATCTGCCCCTGCTTCTTTAAATGCAGCCGTATAGTTTTCAGGCTTTTCAATCATCAAATGCACATCACACACTTTTTGGGTTGCTTTTCTAATATGACTAATTACTGGTAACCCAAAGCTAATATTTGGAACAAATTGTCCATCCATTACATCTAAATGAAACCAATCGGCTTGGCTATTATTAAGCATATTGCAATCTTGTTCTAAATTCAAAAAGTTGGCACTTAATAGGGAAGGGGCAATAATTGGCATGTATATTTTGGTTTAAATCTTTGCAAAAGTAATTCCTTTTAGCACTTATTATAAAGCGAATCTTTAAAAGCTGTTGAGCTAGTCAACATTTTTCTGTGACAGTTTTCTGACAATAATCAGCGTTGATAAATCTAATTTTGCAGTTCATTCTCTTTATTATGAAAAAAATCATCATTTCTTTTCTGTGTTTTTTTGTTGTAGCAAATCTAATTGCTCAACCGGCAATAGTTAGTGCGCCTACTGTAAAAGGCGACACTTTGCGTTTTGAAGGCGAAAAATTTTTCAAAAATGTACAACAACTAACATTTGGGGGAGACAATGCCGAAGCTTATTGGAGTTTTGATAGCAAGCATATCGTTTTTCAAAGAACCAATCCAAAAGAAGGAATTAATTGTGATCAAATTTTTGTTGGAAAAGTACCTACCAAAGCGGGTGAGAAATTCGAATATAAGTTAGTTGGAACTGGAAAAGGTAGGTCTACTTGTGCTTATTTCATGCCCGATGGTAAGCATATAATTTATGCTTCAACACATGAGGGTGGTGACGATTGCCCTCCTGTGCCAGATAGAACTAAATACGGAAATAAATATATATGGCCTTTATATAATAGTTATGATATATATATGGCCGATTTAAATGGAAAGATTGTAAAGAAATTGACCAATGCAAAGGGCTATGATGCCGAAGCAACTTTGTCTTACGATGGTAAAAAAATGATTTATTGCAGTGACAAAAGCGGTGATTTGGAATTATATATCATGGATTTGGCAAGTGGAAAGGAGAAGCAGATTACAAACGAATTGGGTTACGATGGGGGCGCATGGTTTAGCCCAGACGGTAAAAAAATTGTTTGGCGTGCAAGTAGGCCAAAAACCGATGCCGATGTAAAAGAGTACAAAGAATTATTAAAAGAAGGATTGGTAGCACCAACAAATATGGAAGTTTGGGTTGCAGATGCGGATGGATCAAACCCTAAACAAATTACTAGTTGGGGGCAAGCCAATTGGGCACCCAATTTTACCCCTGATAGCAAGGGTATCATTATATCTAGTAATCATGAATATTCAAGAGGGTTTCCTTTTAATATGTATTTAGTAGACTTAGAAGGAAACAATAAACAAAAAATTAGCAGAGATAAAGGCTTTGACGCATTTCCAATGGTAAGCCCTAACGGTAAGCGCATTGTTTTTGGGTCTAATAGAAATAATGGTGGTACAAGGGATACCAATTTATTTGTTGCAGATTGGGTTCAGCAATAATTCAATTTTGTTTGTTTGTTTGGTTAGAATGGTTTACGCAATAGCGTAAACCATTTCTGTTGTATCTTGCTTCAAAATATTTTTTATGCAAACAGGATTTGTACATCTTCATAATTTATTGCGTTGGATTATTGTTGTTTTATTGCTTGTATCGATAGTAAAAGCTTATACCGGGTGGTCGTCTAAAAAAGTATTTGCTGCTGGTGATAAAAAAGTATGGTTGTTTACCATGATTGCATCTCATATAACCTTGTTGCTTGGACTATATCAAGTTGCTTTGGGCAGGTATGGTATTTTCACTACAACTTTACCAGAAGGTACTTCTTTTATGAAAGATAAATTCTACCGGTTCTTTTGGATGGAGCATCCAATTACTATGATAGGGGCAATTGTATTTATTACTTTGGCGCATGGTATGGCAAAAAAATCGGTAGCAGATGAAGTGAAATACAAAAAAGCATTCTACTTCTTTTTAATAGCAGCCGTCTTATTGCTAGCAGGTGTTCCTTGGCCTTTCCGTGGCGAAATTATTGGCCGTCCTTTGTTTCCAGGTGCTTAATTATGGTAACCTAAAATTATCGTTATGCCTCATTATATAAAATTGGGATCAGTTCCTCACAAGCGTCATACTCAGTTTAGAAAACCAGATGGTGGTTTGTATTCAGAGCAGTTGTTCTCTACTGAAGGATTTAGTGACGATTATTCTTTGTTGTATCATATTCATCCGCCCACACAAATTATTCATACAGATGAACCCATTGTGGTTGCGCCTAAAGTGGCAGAAGAAAAAATGTTAAAGCATAGAAGTTTTGAGGGCTTTAGCGTACAACCCGAAGCAGATTACTTAAATAGTCGTAAAGCGGTTTTGGTAAACAACGATTGCCATATTGTTTTAGCTGCACCACAGCAAAGTATGTTCAATTACTTCTACAAGAATGCAGATGCCGATGAATTGATTTTTATTCATGAGGGAACAGGAAAGTTGCTTACCCAATATGGTCAACTGGCTTTTTCTTATGGTGATTATATTGTTGTTCCTAGAGGTACTATTTATCAAATTCATTTTGATACACCAGACAATCGATTGTTTATTGTAGAAAGTTTTAGTCCTTTTAGGTATCCTAAAAGGTATTTAAGTAGACATGGACAATTATTGGAACACGCTCCTTATTGCGAGCGCGATATAAGAGGCCCTGAAAATTTAGTAACCATAGATGAAAAAGGAGACTTTTTAATTAAAACTAAAAAGAAAGGTGTTTTGTATGGGTTACATTATGGAACCCATCCTTTTGACGTGATTGGTTGGGATGGCTGTTGCTATCCCTATATTTTTAGTATACATGATTTTGAGCCCATCACTGGAAGGGTGCATCAACCACCTCCTGTGCACCAAACTTTTGATGCACACAATTTTGTAGTCTGTAGTTTTTGTCCCCGATTATACGATTATCATCCAAATGCAATTCCTGCACCTTATAACCACAGTAATATTGATAGTGATGAAGTGTTGTATTATGTAGCTGGCGACTTTATGAGTAGAAAGCATGTTACCAGGGGGATGATTACTTTACACCCTGCCGGAATTCCTCATGGACCGCATCCGGGTGCTGTTGAAAAAAGCATTGGAAAGAAAGAGACCCAAGAATTGGCTGTTATGGTAGATACTTTTCATCCATTGCAATTAACCCAAGAAGCACTGCGAATTGAAAACCAAGGTTATACTATGAGTTGGGCGGAATAATCAAAATAATCCTTAACTTATGGCTTAAACGATTGCTATATGATTAAATTCAACGACATCAAAATTGGAGATTACATGATGGGTGAGTTTGAAGGCAAGCTATGGGAAGGAGAAGTAACTAGGTTAAATGGGGATGAGAAGCAAGTGTGTTTACTTACATCCGTTCAAGAGTTTTGGTTTTCTACTGATCACCTGCATCCGATTCCTTTGGATGAAAATGCGCTCCTAAACCTTCATTTTTCTAAACAGGCCGCAGATGATGGTTCTGTAAAGTATTCAAAAGGTGCTTTTAGATTAGTAACGCCCAATGCAGGCGACTTTTCGTCAATTGAAATGTGGTACAGAGAAGACAGAAGGCATCATCCTAACGTCCATTTTGTGCATCAGCTACAAAATCAATATCTAGATATGGTTAAAATACATTTAACTAGAGATGCCATGTAATTCACACTCGTTTTACAATTTGGCGGGTTAAAATAGTAAAAGCCAGAATGGAAGTTCTGGCTTTTTGCATTATTTTTGCACCCGAAAATGCCTTGTTTTAGCCCTTTTGGCTGTGGAAAACCTGTTTTCTTGATTTTTTTTCCACATTTTCAAGAGTTTTTTCCCCTTATTTTTCATAATTCGGTTGTATTCTAATATCTTTGCAGCCCCAAAAATAGTATGTCGAAACAACCATTGATTAAACAAGACGGAGTAATTCTGGAAGCATTAAGTAATGCTATGTTCAGGGTTAAATTAGAAAATGGTCATGAAATATTGGCCACTATTTCAGGAAAAATGCGGATGCACTATATCCGAATTTTACCAGGGGATAAAGTTGGGGTAGAAATGAGCCCTTATGACTTAAGTAGAGGAAGAATCATTTTCAGATACAAATAAGTAGCTGAAGTTGATATAACAAAGTAGAAAAGGAACGAAAAAGGAATATAACAGTTAAACAACCAAACAATGAAAGTAAGAGCTTCCATTAAAAAACGCAGTGCCGATTGTAAGATCGTGAAGCGCAAGGGTAAATTATTTGTGATTAACAAAAAGAATCCTCGCTTTAAGCAGCGTCAAGGGTAATTCGATTAATCAAATTAACAGCATAAAACAATAATAATATGGCTCGTATTGCCGGTATTGATTTGCCAAAAAACAAAAGAGGTGAGATTGGTTTAACCTACATTTTTGGTATTGGACGTTCAACAGCTCAGTATATCCTTGAAAAAGCAGGTATTGACTTTGATAAAAAAGTAAACCAGTGGAATGACGAAGAGCAGACTGCTATCCGTAATATCATTAACAATGAGTTTAAGGTAGAAGGTGCACTTAGAAGTGAAGTATCTATGAGTATCAAGCGTTTGTTAGACATTGCTTGTTACAGAGGATTGCGTCATCGTAAAGGACTTCCTGTTCGTGGTCAAAGAACCAAAACCAATAGCCGTACCAGAAAGGGTAAGCGTAAAACGGTTGCCGGCAAGAAGAAAGCAGCTAAAAAATAAATAGTTAGCCCGAAGTAACCACTTCGGGCTTTCTTACATAAATAAATCCTTCGTGTTGGATCTCTTTTAGTTTAAAGAGGGAGATACAAAGGTTCCGTTCCAACGGATTTTTTTTAACCATCCCTTCGGGGAAGATTACCTAAAAAAGCAACAATGGCTAAACCACAAAAAGCGCAGAACAGTGCAAAAGCTGCTGCCAAAAAAAGAGTAGTAAAAGTAGATGCGGCCGGTGAGGTTAGAATCTCTGCTACATTCAACAACATCATTATCAGTTTTACCAACAAGACCGGTCAAGTAATTAGCTGGAGTAGTGCTGGTAAAATGGGTTTCAAAGGTTCAAAAAAGAATACTCCTTACGCTGCACAAATGGCTGCTGCTGACGCTGCTAAAGTTGCAATGGATGCTGGCTTAAAGCGCGTAGATGTATTTGTAAAAGGACCAGGTGCCGGACGTGAAGGAGCAATTCGCTCTATTGCACAATCAGGTATTGAAGTAACTTCTATTAAAGATGTTACCCCTATGCCTCACAATGGTTGTCGTCCTCCAAAACAAAGAAGAGTATAATAATCCTAAGCCCCAATAGGGGTAGTGGAAATAATATTGAGCCACAAGGTTTCATTTATCAAAAGGTTGCCCGATTCATTTTTTACGATTTTTAACCGATCGAAGCAACGAATTCTAAAAAAATCGAAATGAAAATTTAAACTATGGCACGTTACACAGGTCCTAAGACCAAAATCTCCAGAATCTTTGGCGAACCTATTTTAGGAAACGCAAAGTGGTTAGGCAAGAACTCTAACCCTCCAGGACAGCATGGTGCTGCCCGTAAACGCAAAACTTTAGGCGAATACGCACTACAGTTAAGAGAGAAACAAAAAGCAAAATACACTTATGGTGTATTGGAGCGCCAGTTCCGTAAAACTTTTGAAGAAGCTCAGCGTTTAAAAGGTGTTACCGGTGAAAACCTGATTAAATTATTAGAAGCACGTTTAGACAATACAGTATTCCGTATGGGATTAACAGCTAGCCGCCCTGAAGCGCGTCAGTTAGTTAACCACAAGCATATTACTGTAAACGGCGAAATCATGAATGTTCCTTCTTACACATGTAAGCCAGGTGACATTATTGCTTACCGTCCTAAGAGTGCCGACAACTCTGGTATTACTAGCAAAACTCGTGGTAAGAACCCTAAGTTTGGTTGGTTAGATTGGAACGAAACCGAAAAGAAAGGTACGTTCATTACGATGCCAGAGCGCGAGCACGTTCCTGAAAATATTAAGGAGCAGTTGATCGTAGAATTGTACTCTAAGTAATTTTTTCTATTCACCTAATAAGTAAAACACGTTTTAAAATGGCAATATTAAGCTTCCAAAAGCCAGACAAAATCGTTCTTCAGAAAGCAACTGATTTTGAAGGTCAGTTTGAATTTCGCCCTCTTGAGCCAGGATACGGTTTAACCGTTGGTAATGCACTTCGCAGAGTACTGTTGAGTTCATTAGAAGGTTATGCTATTGTAGGTATCAAAATTGATGGTGTAGACCATGAATTTGCTACTATCAAAGGTATTACCGAAGATGTTACCGAAATGATCCTAAACTTAAAGCAGGTTCGTTTTAAAAGAAACGCAGAAATAGAGTTGACTTCAGAGAAGATTAACTTGTCTGTTAAAGGTCGCAGCGAATTCACTGCAGGAATGATAGGAGAGCAGTCTCCTAGTTTCCAGGTAATGAATCCTGAATTGTTGATCTGCACAATGGATCCTACTGCTAAGCTAGACATTGAATTGACTATTGCAAGAGGTCGTGGATATGTACCTGCTGAAGAAAATAAAGTAAAAGATGCGCCATTTGGTTACATCGCTATCGATTCTATTCACACGCCAATCAAGAACGTTAAATACGCTATTGAAAACTATCGTGTTGAACAAAGAACCGATTATGAGAAATTAATCTTAGATGTTGCTACCGATGGTACTATTCATCCTGAAGATGCTGTAAAGCAAGCTTCTCGTATTCTAATTCAACATTTGATGATCATTACTGATGAAAACATCACTTTTGACAACAAAGAAGATAAGAAAGAAGATGTAGTAGACGAGCACGTTTTACAATTACGTAAAGTATTGAAGACTCCTCTAGAAGATTTAGATCTTTCTGTACGTGCATTCAATTGCTTAAAAGCCGCTAAAATTAACAGCTTGAGCGAATTGGTTCAGTATGAGCAAGAAGATTTGATGAAGTTTAGAAACTTTGGTCAGAAATCTTTATCTGAAATTGAACAAGTATTAACTGAAAGAGGACTAAGCTTCGGAATGGATCTTGGTAAACTTGGACTAGATAATTTAGATAATTAATTCATCACGCTGTTTCAAATTAATTTGGAATGGCACCCTCCACAAATCCTGACACGGTGTGGAGCTAAAACTTAAATGTCATGCGTCACGGAGACAAAATCAACAACCTAGGCCGTAAAAAGGCACACAGAGTAGCATTATTGCAAAACCTTGCAAGTCAATTAATCACGCATAAGCGTATCGTTACTACTTTAGCAAAAGCTAAAGCATTAAGAGCTTATGTTGAGCCATTGATCACTAAGACAAAAAAGAATGAGTCTGCATCTCAAATCAGTCACAATCACCGCTTAGTATTTGCTGAATTACAAGATAAAGCTGCAGTTAAAGAACTTTTTACTGTTGTAGGTCCTAAAGTTGCTTTTCGTCCGGGTGGTTACACTCGTATTTTGAAACTCGGTATTCGTCCGGGTGACAACGCAGAAAAAGCAATGATTGAATTAGTAGACTTCAATGAAATCTACGGTAAATCTGTTGCTTCTGCTACTGAGCCAGCTAAGAAAACTCGTCGTAGTCGTGCTCCTAAAAAAGCAGAAAACGAAGAAACTGTAGTTGCTCCTGAAGCTACTTCAACTGAAGAAAAAGCTGCTGAATAATATATGAAGCGGTATTAAAAATAAAAGGCAAAATCGTTTCGGTTTTGCCTTTTTTCATATCATCAATGTTAGCAACTTCATTGGTTTTTTTAATAAAATTGATTTTCTTTTGCACTCATAAAAGCTACTATGCCTCAGTCTACTACATCTAGAAAACCCGCAGTATTAGTTCTTGCAGATGGACATGTTTTTCATGGCTTGTCTTTTGGTAAAATAGGTACTGCAACTGGTGAAATTTGTTTTAATACCGGAATGACTGGATACCAAGAAGTATTCACCGACCCTAGTTATACTGGTCAGGTTCTTATTATGAATACCGTTCATATTGGAAACTATGGGGTAAAAGATACCGATGTAGAGAGTAGTTCAGTTAAAATTCACGGCTTAATTGCCAGAAATTTAGAAGAGCAATTTAGTAGGCATCAGGCCAATCAAGATTTGAACGCTTACTTAGTAGATAATAATATTGTTGCCATTGATGGAATAGATACCAGGGCATTGGTGGCTCATATTAGAACAGAGGGGGCAATGAACTGCATTATTTCTTCAGAAGATTTATCTGTTGAACAATTAAAAGAGCAATTGAAAGCAGTGCCTAATATGGATGGTCAAGAATTGGCTAGTACAGTTAGCACTACAACTGAATATGAAATGGGGGATACTAATTCTGCCATTAAAGTAGCAGTATTAGACTTTGGTGTTAAACAACATATTCTTCAATGTTTAGTTAGTAGAGGCGCCCATATCAGAGTGCACCCTGCTAAAACAACTTTAAGTAGGTTAAAGGAATTTAACCCAACTGGTTATTTTATTTCGAATGGCCCGGGCGATCCTGCTGCAATGCCTTATGCGGTAACTACTGTTAAAGATATTTTAGCAGAAAAGAAACCAGTATTTGGTATATGTTTAGGACATCAACTCTTGGCATTAGCGAATGATATCCCAACCTTTAAAATGCACCATGGGCACAGAGGCTTAAATCACCCAGTAAAAAATATCATTACTGGTCAGTGCGAAATAACCACTCAAAACCACGGTTTTGGTGTTGACCCTGTTGCGGTAAATAATCATCCTAACGTAGAAGTCACTCACTTGAATTTAAATGACGACTCTATTGAAGGTATTAGATTGAAAGATCGTCCTGCATTTAGTGTTCAATACCATCCCGAGAGTACGCCAGGTCCTCATGATAGCCGTTATTTATTTGATCGTTTTGTAGAAATGATGCAGTAATTTCAATAAATGAAAATAGCCATCATCAATGGACCTAATTTAAACCTGCTGGGTAAGCGGGAGCCGGATATTTATGGAAATCTATCTTTTGAATCTTTCTTTGAAGCACTTCAAACAAAATTTCCTACCATTCAGCTGGTTTATTTTCAATCTAATGTAGAAGGCGAATTAATTGATGCCCTTCAATTACATGGATTTGATGCCAATGGTATCATTATTAATCCTGGTGGGTATACGCATACCAGTATTGCAATAGGAGATGCCATTGCAGCCATACCAGCTAAAGTAATTGAAGTGCATATCAGTAATATTCATGCTAGAGAAGATTTTAGAAAATTATCGCATGTTTCTGCCAAAGCTGTGGGTACTATAGCAGGATTAGGCTTAATTGGTTATACCCTTGCAATTGAATGGTTTATTCAGCATAAATCTGCTTAAAAACACTTCAATCAATTTTTACGTACTTTAGCCTTTAAAATTCCAGCTTCCCCCATGCTGTTGGTAAAATCCTATACAAGACCAGTATTATTCCTAATTGGGTTTAATATTATTATCAAATTATTGTTGGCTCCGCTAATGGAGTTGGGCAATGATGAAGTGTATTACTGGACTTATTTACTTAGACCCGATTGGAATTATTTTGATCACCCTCCAATGGTTGGCTGGTTAATGCGGGTTTTTACACTGAATGGTTTTTGGGCTTCTGAAACGTCTTTACGTTTAGGTAGTATTGTAGCTTCTACCATATCAATTTGGTTCATATTTAAAATTGGCAAGCTTTTATCTAGTGAAAGAATGGGTTGGTATGCAGCCATTTTGTATTCGGCTTCTATTTATACTGGATTTATTGCAGGTTTCTTTATTTTACCCGATTCTCCACAAATGCCTTTTTGGACCGGAGCTCTTTATATTATGGGGCATTTGATGTTGCGTAAATCAGATGAAAACAATTGGGGTATTTGGATATTATTGGGTTTGGTAATTGGATTGGCGGCACTTTGTAAAGTGCATGCTTTATTTCTTTGGGCTGGCTTTGGCTTATTTATTCTGCTTCAGAAAAGACAATGGTTAACCAATCCTAGATTGTATATTTCTGCATTCATTACTATTCTTTGTTTAGCACCTATTTTGTATTGGAATATACAATACGATTTTATCACTTACCGGTTTCACTCAGAAAGGGTAACCAATACAGGGGTTCAAATTGATTCTTTTATTCAAGAAATTATAGGAGAGTTTGCTTACCAAAATCCCGTTGTTTTTGTATTGGTTTGGATTGCTGTGATCTTATTTGCCATGCGAAAATTTCGATTCAGACAAAATAGAATTGGCATTTGGTTATTGTGTATGAGTTTGCCCATGCTACTAATATTTTGGGGTATTGCTTTATTTAATCCCACACTGCCGCATTGGTCGGGCCCAGCCTATATTCCACTTTATTTTTTAGTAGCAGCTTGGTTTGAACAAGGGAAGCCAATTTTTTTTCCATTTGTATTTAAAATGGCTATAGCCTTAGTGGCAACTGTTTTAATTGTTGCTACAGTTGCAGTTAAATTTTCTCCTGTCAATTTTGGATCAAAGTCTCCTGAATCTTATGGAGAATACTGTCCTACATTAGACCTTTCTGGTTGGAAAAAATTGGGCGAAAATTTCAAAACGATGGTGGCTGAAGATATTGAAAACGGCGAAATGAAAGAGGGTGCAGTATTGCTTACCAATAAATGGTTCCCTGGAGGACATATAGAATTTTATGTTGCTAAACCAATGGGGATGCCTTTAATAGGAATTGGTGAATTACAAGACCTTCATCAATTTGCTTGGTTAAATAAAGAACGCAGTCCATTACAATTAGGACAAGATGCATATGCAATTGTTCCTTCTAATTTGCCTTTGAATGTAGCAGTTGCATATGGAGACTATTTTAAAGTAATTGAAAAACCAGAAAAACTATTACAACAGCGGGGTGGGGGTGTTGTTCGATATTTTTATGTTTACAAATTGAAAGATTGTAAAAAAATACCTGCGCCTTTAATTCACTAATTTTTTTGAATAGGAGTTTGAATAATGATTTCTTTTTCTTTATTACCCCAAAGCTTTTCGAAGTCTCTTCTATAAGAAATACTGGCACCTGTTCTGTTCCTTCTTCCAAAATTGGAGCCACTTATATCTAAGCTGTTTTTATTAAAAATAATGGCCCTTAGTTTTCTGTCTTTGGTTAATATGATTTCAATGTTTAAGTCGGGTAGCCATTGGAAATTACCATTTTGAACACTGGAACTTGCGCCTAAATTAAAGTCTAAGTCTCCGCCAAATGTGACTATTACATTGTTATTCAAAAAGCTTTTACCCAATTTAAAGTTTACCCTAGATCGGTCTAATACACTGCTATTTGATTGTACATTTCCACCTGTAGTTCCAAAAATACTTGAACTATTGTATAAAGATGCCCCTAGGTCAAATCGCAAACTTCTATCTCCAGTTAGCTTGTACAATAATCCTGATAAGGCTTTGTTAACTTCATTGGTTAAAACCTGAGATAAGGTATTTATACCAAGTGAGCTGATATTATAAGGGTTGCTGCCACTTCTATTGCTAAATTCTCCGGGAGGAGCAAATGTTCCAAACACAATTAAGAACGAAACTTGTTTTAATATTTCGTTTTCGTCTCTTTGTATTCTGTTTAAGAATGCGGCAAATTCATTGTCGTTTTTTACTGGACTTCCTTGAGGAAAATCTAGTCTAAAACTAATATCGGGTTTACTTAGTTGGTTTCTTAATTCTGCTATAACATATACATCTCCTCTATAGCCCTTTACTGAACCACTGAATATATTGTTCCCAATTAAATCGGAAAGAGAAATTCGTTCTGCAGTGTATTGTGCGTCTATACTCATTACTGCCTTAAATGGATCCCCATTCCATTCTATGAAATTATTTGAATTAGGTAATAATTCAAATGGTTTTTTTAATAAAGATTGGAAATTGAAATCGTAGTTACCCCTTTCTATATTGTACCTGCCTTTGATGGTTAATGGTTCAACTGTTCCTGCTTTTATTATTAATCTTCCATTGCCTTCTGCCTTAATGATATCCCCGTTTATTTCATCTAGTATAACATCAATCTGTACTTTATTATTGGCAGTAACATCAAGGTCTACTGTTAAATTGAAATTACTTTTTTTACTTGACTCTTGTAATTCGGTTCCATAGGTTTTAAAAACAATAAAGTCGGCAAAACCGCTTTCTTTACTTTGCTTATTCGGGATGGTGATATGCGAACTATCATTGGCTTCAGCTACAATATTCATTCTGCAGTCGTATTCAGGTCCTTTAAAACTGAGTGTAGCTTTACCTATTGCTTTTCCATAAAATTGTTCATTGTCTTTGGCTTTGGTATCTATCATCAGTAACTTTTCTGTTCTAAGGTCAAAATCAAATGCCATATTCTTGAAACCTTTTTCTAGTAGTTTCCCGGTTACTGTGCCAGTATTTCCATACATGTCTTTAATGGTGAGCCTTCCAAAGTCTATGCCATCGTCTCTAAATTTGAGTTCTGCAGAATCAATGGTATATTCTACTTGGGTAAACTCTACCTTAAGTTTTGCATTGCGTAAACTAATATCTCCTAAAAGTTGAGGGGCGTTTAAGTCTCCACTAATACTTAAATTACCTTTTGCCAATCCATCTAAATTGCTAAACAGTCCGGTTAGTAAACTCTCTATAATATCAATTTTTGTTTCATTCAATTGAATATTGGTATTGAATGAATTTCCTGTACTGTCTTTTATATTGTATGATCCATTGGCAACTAAATCATAGTTTTTATTGGGTGAATTAATTTTAAATGGAATTAATCCTGTTTTGCTGTCGTAGCCAGCATCAATATTGACTACTCCAATAGAATCTTGCTCATAACTAAATTCTGTTGCTTGTAATGTTGCTTTTGCAGAAAAGTCTCCTAAGAATTCTGTAAGTGTAATTTCTCCACTTACAACACCTTCCAAGGTTTCCTTTTTCATGAAGAGGGAAGTGATATCGCCGAGTACAATATTTTTTAATTTAACCAATAAGTTGCTGGTATTTCCACCATCTTCTTCCTCCGTTTCAATTTTAATTTCTTGGAAACCACCTTGAGAAAACTGAACATTATTAGCTCTTAATAAATGTTTTCGAATGATTAATTCCCCTTTTTCTTCAATTGTCCAACGTTTATCGTTTAATACAAAACTAGATGGCCTGAACATAATCCTAACCCCATCTTCTAGGGTATAAACATCTGCTAAAAGAGAAGCATCATCTAAAGTGCTATTTGCTTTGGTATTGATGGAAACTATGGAATGATCATTTGCTGAAGTAATATTAATGACCGAATTCGGTAAATTTAAACTGTCTCCAATTTCAATGTTTTTAATATTGGTTGTTACACTTAAGGAGTCAAAATTTCCTTTGCCCTCTAATTGAAATCCGGTAGTTGCATATTGATCATATTTACCATAAGGCACATAAGCATTTACCCCTAGAGCAATATTTTTAGTATCAATAGACCCATTTATATTAACATCATTGAATCCACTTATTTTATTGGTGAAAATTTTAAAATAAGGTTCTATATAAAAACTGTTAAAAGTAAAATTGAACTGCTGATTTTTTGGGGTCGTTTTTGGAGACTTTATGTAAGCAGGGTAGTAGTTGTGCAAAAACGCTTCAAAGCTTGAGGGTAATTCTGCTATATTGAATTTGCCAATAATACTTGCATTAAAATCGTTACTTCCTACATGTAGGGTTTTTATAGAATCCGTATAACTAGAAGTTAAATTTAAAGAGTCAAACTGTATGCTGGTATTTGGATTTTGAATACTTGCATTTAATAATTTAGCAGAACCTATAAATTGGTCTATATTTTTTCCGGAAAAGTTTACATCTAATAAGCCAGCTACTTTTATTTCATTTTTAATGAGATTTAGTGCAAACAAATCTGCTTTTGAAAGATCACCTACAATATTAAACAAAGGGAGCTCTTTACTAAAATCAACTTCCACATTGCTCGTAAATCCTAAATTGGGATCGTCAATTTCTAATTCACCATTAAATGATTTTTTCTGAATGGTGCCATTTGCAATGATATTGGTATAAGTGTAATTATTGAAATTGACTGAATGAACCGTGCCGTCAAATGTTGTTTTTAATTTATCAATATTGAAACTACTTCCTGTTAATTTTCCACTGAAGTTAATTAGCCCCAAAGAATCAATTTTCAAAAACTTCCCTAGATTAAACCGTTTAGTACTTATGAAGCCATCAAATGAAGGTTCTCCTACTGATGGCAAATTCAAGCTAATATTGGTTTGTACTCCTCCCAATTTTGTGGAGAATACGCCAGCTGTATTAAAGTTCTGAATGGTGCCACTGAAATTACCTCTATAAATAATATTGCCCAGCGCACTTAAATTTGGATTGGTAATGCCCTTTAGTTCAGGAACAAATATTCCCAAATCGTAGGCATTGGTTAAAAGTGTGCCATTACTTAGTTTAATTTGGGTAGTATTTATTTCTGGCAATCCTTTCATCATTAGATTACCTGTTAATTGGGTGCTTGCTCCAATATTTGCATTAAGCGCGGTAACATTAAATGCTGCTACAACTCCCTCAAAATTTCCTCCTATATCAATACGTTTATTCCAATTCTTTAATTCTGGGGCAAAATAAGCGATATCATCGCTATGTATGGTTGCTTTATTGAACTTTGCAACCATTGTTACTTTATTAATGTAGTCTGCAAAATCCTTATTGAAATCTTTATACCGCATTGCATAATAGTTCCCCAATTTGCTCTTAGTTGTTTGCAAATCGAGATTGCGGAATTCCATTATTTGTGGGGTAAACTTAATATCTGCAGCTAATTTTCTTAATTCAAAACCACTTCTGTCTTTTACCCTAATTTTTGCTTTTGCAGAAATAGTGTCTTTATTCATTTCGAGCGAACTGAGTGTTCCATTCAAATTGAACAATTCAATATGTGCTTCATCAAAACCTTTTTTAGCCTTGTTAGCATTGCCCTCAATAAATAATGAGCCATCTTTAATTTGAATGTTTTTTACCTTGATACCTATGCCGCCTGGATTGAAATACAATTCTTTGCCATCATAATAAGGAGTACTTTTTTTAAGTTTTGGGGGTCTTAAACCTTCTAAGTTCTGTAGTATGACCCTTGGCTCTGTTAGTGTGATATCATTTATATGGTATAGATTTTTTACAAAATCAATTTTTTCCGCATCAACTTCTAATGCCCCCACATTAAGTGTATTTTGAGTGCCAACCCATAAATCATTTTGAAAAAAATGAACGTTTTTAAGATTGATTTTTTTCAAATTCAAGTTGAACCCATTTTTCTTCTTCTTAGTAGAGTTGGGAGAGCTAAAATAATCAGCTATAAACTGGTAGTTCCAGATGGAGTCTTTTCTCTGCAATTTAACTACTGCATTTTCTAAGCCAATAAATTTTAATTCAGCCTTGTCTTTTAAGAAAAACCAATCGGTGATATTTAATTTTAAACTACCGGCATATAATAGCGTATCTTTTTGTTGGTCTCTAATTAAAGTACCATCCATGCTTACTTTACTGAATAGAGAAATACTGACTTTATTAATGCGAATTTCTACACCTAAAGAATTGCTCAGTTTCCCAGTTGCATACTTAACCAATGCATTTTGCACTACATCTGTTTGTATAGCTAGATACAATAGAATTAGTACCGTTAATAGGATCAATATAAATTTCCTGAATATGATCAAAAATTTACGCAGGGCTGAGCATTTTACTTTTTAATAATCAGGTTAATGAAGCAATTTAAATACCAAACTAATAAGCAGGGTTTACGCCTGTATAATTAGAAGGGGAAATGGCTTTTAATTCTTTTTTGAGTGCAGGGCTAATTTTTAATGAATTGATAAATTGATGAATTGCCGCTTTATCAATTTTTTGTTTGCCCCTTGTTAAGTCTTTTAAAGCCTCATATGGATTGGGATAGTTTTCTCTTCTTAAAATGGTTTGAATGGCTTCAGCAACAACAGGCCAATTGTTTTCTAAATCTGCTTTAATAGCTTGCTCATTTAATATAAGTTTAGATAATCCTTTTTCTAAGGATTGAATAGCTATACTAATATGGCCCATTGGAACACCCATATTTCTTAATACAGTAGAATCGGTTAAATCTCGCTGCAATCTACTAATGGGTAATTTGCCACTTAAGTGCTCTAGCAATGCATTGGCAATACCTAAATTGCCTTCTGCATTTTCAAAATCAATTGGATTTACTTTATGTGGCATAGCCGAAGATCCAATTTCTCCTTTTTTGGTTTGTTGTTTAAAATAATCCATACTAATATAGGTCCAAATATCTCTGCACAAGTCTATCAAAATATTATTGATTCTTTTTAATGCATCAAAATGAGCAGCTAATGAATCATAGTGTTCAATTTGTGTTGTAAACTGCATTCTTTGTAACCCTAATACTTCCTCCACAAATTTGTTTCCAAGTAATACCCAGTTTTTCTTTGGGAATGCAATATGGTGGGCATTGAAATTGCCTGTTGCTCCCCCAAATTTTGCTGCATAAGGAATGCTGCTAAATAATTCAATTTGGTTGTGTATGCGTTCTACATACACCATAAACTCTTTGCCTAGTTTAGTAGGTGAAGCAGCTTGACCATGGGTTCTTGCCAACAAGGGAATATCCTTCCATTGAGATGCAAGCGAATAGATCATGTTTTGTAAATTAATCAAAGCAGGTAAGTATTCATGTTCCATAGCATGTTTCCAGCTTAGTGGAATAGCCGTATTGTTGATATCCTGAGAAGTTAATCCAAAGTGAATCCATTCTTTCAAATGGGTTATACCCGCTTTTTCTACTTGCTCTTTTAAAAAATATTCAACCGCTTTTACATCATGATTGGTAACCGACTCTAATTGCTTAATTTGATTGGCATCGTCTACACTAAAGTTTTCCAACATAGTACGAAGCGCTTGTTTAGCTTTTATTGGAAGTTTAAAGAATTTCTGGTCTGCTAAAAAAAAGAAATACTCTACTTCAACCAATACCCTGTATTTAATTAGGGCGTATTCTGCAAAATATTCGTCTAAATGTTCCACTTTTTTTCTATATCTGCCATCTATGGGCGAAAGCGCTGTTAATTGAGTCAGTTCCATGTGATTTTTAAATAGGGAATAGTTAAATAGTATAATTAATCTTTTCTTTGTACAAAAGTAGCTGAATTGAACAAGAAGATACGTGTTGGGGCCGTAAGTTATTTAAATACTAAACCTATGATGTTTGGTATCAAAAGGTCGGGCTTATTAGACCGCATAATTCTAACCGAAGATTACCCTGCCAGAATTGCTGCTGATTTAAAAAACGACCAGATAGACATAGGTCTAATTCCGGTGGCTATGATCCCTTCTATCAAAAATGCCCATATAGTTGCCGATTATTGTATTTCTGCAGAAGAAAATGTAGCATCGGTAGCTATTTTTAGCGAAGTGCCTTTGCAGGAAGTTAAAAAAGTATTGCTCGATTATCAAAGTCGTACTTCGGTTAATTTGGCCAGAATTTTATTAAAAGAATATTGGCAGTTAAACGTTGAATTAGAGTCGGCTTCATTGGATTTCAGGGAACAAATAAAGGGAACAACGGCCGGAGTAGTAATTGGGGATCGGGCCTTAGAGCAACGGTTGATTTCTCCTTATATGTATGACCTTGCTACGGCTTGGAATAACCATACTGGGTTGCCCTTTGTTTTTGCAGCTTGGGTTGCCAATAAACCGATTGATCCTGATTTTATTGATGCTTTTAATAGGGCTTTGGGCTATGGGTTAAAACATTTAGATGAGGTAGTGGCAGAGCAGTCTTTCCCTCACTATGATTTGAAAACCTATTACACCCAAAATATTCAATATAATTTGAGCCCAGAAAAATTAATCGCTATTGAGTTATTCCACCAAAAATTGAAACAATTACAATCAGTAGAACTTTCATGAATGCAATAACTGTCATTTCTATTTGTTTTAATAATCTATCCGATTTACAAAAAACCTGTATTTCTGTAGATGAACAAACAGTACATCCCAATGAACACTTGATTATTAATGGCTCTACTACTGATGAAATTGCCAATTGGTTAATAAGCCATCCACAACCGAGTTATAGAAGATGGATTAATGAACGGGATAAGGGCATTGGAGATGCGTTCAATAAGGGAATCCAAAACGCCCGTTTTTCAATCACCCATTTATTACATGCGGGGGATAGTTACGCTTCAGAAAATGTTTTAGGAATTGTGAAGTCTTATTACAATGAACACCCTTTTGTTCAATGGACCAGTGGAAATATCAGGGTAACAAGAGGTGGCGAAATGGTGGTAGTAGGAAAGCCCTTTGACGCAACTAAACTTTATCGAGGAATGAGAAGTGTGGCTCATCCTACCTGGTTTGTGAAGAGAGAAGTGTACAACCGAATAGGGCTATTCAATAATGATTTCAAAATAGCCATGGATTATGACTTAATGTGTAGAATAGCCAATGAACCTTATGGTTATATTAACGAAACCATTGCCATATTTGATGATTCGGGCATCAGTACAAAAAATTATCTTCAGTCTTTAAAAGATAATATTGCTATATACGAGCACTATTTTGGGTTCTCCGTCAAATGCAGAATTTGGCAATTGCGATTACGCATTTTGCATTGGTTATTGCAAACGCGTTTTGGAAAATGGTTGTTTAAAATTAAAAAGGGCTTGGGATTGGCCAATGCATAAAATGCTTACGGCTTTACTGCCGACCTTCCTGTTTCATCCATTCTATGCAATAGAATCCCAATTTGGTTTGCTGCTAAATATTCATCTACTGCTTTTCTAGAGCCTTTCCAAAAACCATAATCATCAATAATTAGCACACCTTTAGATACTAAGAGTGGATAGAGTTGTTCCATTTCGTGTTTGGTAGATTCATACCAGTCGGTGTCTAATCTTAATAAAGCCGTTTTGCCTGGTAAAGTGGCAGGTATGGTCTTCAAAATATCTCCTTGAACGAAATGAATTTTTTCTGTTGGGTAACCAGTTAATGCAATATTTCTTTTTACTTCTTCTAAACCAGAATAAGCCCAAACCACGCTAGCTGTTTTTTTATTCAGGTCTTGTTTTAACTGAGAAGCTGCATCTCTATTGAGCTGATCTACATCTTCGGCAGTAGGTGCTGTCATACCTTCAAAAGTATCATAGAGGTACAAATCTCTATCATTCACACCCAAGGTTAATAAGGTTTCTGCAATAGCCATCATAGACCCGCCCTTCCAAACACCGCATTCTACTAAAGCCCCCGGAATTTGGTTATTTACAACGTATTGCACACTTTCAATTAACCCATACAGTCGTTCAGGGCTAGTCATAGTATAAGGTCTTACTTTGGCAATAATGTTTTGGTGAATGGTTTCAAAATCAGGAGGCAATGCTGCTTTTTGTTCGTCTTTACCAAAAAAAACTTTGAGTGCCTTTATAGGTTTAATCTTCATTACTATAACTTAAGAAAGTAAAAATAACTGCTATTTAAATAGCTTGATACAATTTGAGGGTTTGATTGGCTGTTTTGTCCCAATTAAATAAATGCGCTCTATTATGGCCTAATTGTACCAATTGATTTTGCAGGGATTCATTGTATAATAACTCATTCATTTTTTGGGTCATTTCATCGGTATTATTTGGGTTGATTAATACCGCCGCGTCACCAGCAATCTCTCCAGTACTTGAACCCATTGAAGTAATAACCGGACAGCCACAAGCAAATGCTTCAATAATAGGAAGGCCAAATCCTTCATATAAACTAGGATATACCAAACATTGCGCATGATTGTACAATGATGCCAGTTGTTCGTTGTTGTGAATGGGTTGGTATATTACTCTATGATTGAGTTGTAGTTTATTCAGTTGATTTAATTCTGCTTTTTTAAATGCGCCTCCACCTGCACAAACCAGCCATAAGTCTGGGTTGGCTTTCATAATGGGTATTAAGCTTTGCAAAAAGCGGTCAAAATTTTTATAGGCATAACGCTTACCAGTGTAAAGCAGGTATGGCTGTTCAATTAACTTGGGTTGAGTAAATCTGTCAATATTCAAATTAAAACTGTTCCCATGATAAATGGTTTCAATTT
Organism: Sediminibacterium sp.; assembly: GCF_030695065.1. Lineage (GTDB taxonomy): Bacteria > Bacteroidota > Bacteroidia > Chitinophagales > Chitinophagaceae > Sediminibacterium. The sequence goes on from NZ_JAUYTR010000016.1 coordinate 98,606, forward strand.
TATTGGGGTCTACTCCGCATAATTCAATTAAATCATTTCGGGTATTTTCGGAAACGGCAATAATTTTATCGGCTTGACTAATATGTTTGGCCCTTAGTGCAATGATGTTCTCATAGGCAACTTGGCCTTTATGAAATCGCTCATCTATCATATCATGAATGGTAATGACCATTGGCTTGCCAGCCGTTCTGTTCAAGGATGTTTTACTGTAATAGGTTGGATGAAATACATCGAAGGGTTGCATTCTTGCAGCAAAACTATCATAGGCATTCGAAAGCAATCGGTTCAAGTCTTTTTTGCCTTTGAATTGCAATTCATTCCAAAAATTCTTCCCTTTTAACTGCTCTAAGAATATATTGTCTGCAGATAATATGTCCAATTGAATATGGATGCCAGGTTTCTGCTGTAGTCTATATATTAATTCATAATAGTATCTAGAAATACCACCGTAGGGTTGTTCGCAAAAAATCTGGTAATCATACCTAATTGTCATATTCCGTATCTTGCCCTGCAATTGCTGCATTTGATAATATGGTACCTAAAAACTTCAACCCCTCGTATAAACATCCTCTTTATTTTATAAGAAAGGGTTTGTACCGTAAAATTAGTTTATATGCGCCACAACTCAAGGGTAAACTCCTCGATTTTGGTTGTGGCGAAAAGCCATACCAATCATTGTTTACAAATGTGACTGATTATATTGGATTAGATTATGATGGGGAAGGGCATGATCACCAAAACGAAGCCGTTGATATTTATTATGATGGCAAGACCATTCCATTTGAGAACGAATATTTTGATTCGGTCTTTACCAGTGAAGTATTCGAACATGTATTTGGATTACAACAAATATTACCCGAAATAAACCGTGTAATGAAGCCTGGGGCACAAATTTTACTCACTTGCCCCTTTGCCTGGGAGGAACACGAAATACCTATAGACTATGCAAGGTATACCCAGTTTGCTTTAAAAGATATGGTAGAAAAAAACGGGTTTAAAATAATCCAAATAGATAAGAATGGTCATTTTATGAGTGCTCTGCATCAGTTATTTGTTTTGTACATTCACGACCATTGGATGCATAAGGTGCCTATTTTGGGTAAGTCTAATTTTTTTAAAAAAATGGTTCGCCAAATTGGAATACCCATTATGAATATGGGATTTAGTTTAGTTGAGCCATTTTGGCCTAAGTCTGATCGGTTTTATTTAAATACCATTGTAATTGCTGAGAAAATAGCTCACTAAAACAAGCATGAAAAAAATTGTTTATACCGTTTGTTCTGCCAATCATTTAGCGCATTGTAAAACAATGGCAGATTCATTTGTTCAATTCAATTCAGGGTATGAGTTATTCATTATTTTGATTGACCAGGTAAATGAAAGGTTTAATTTAAATTCATTTAGCCCTTATAGTATATTGGAAATCAGTAAATTGGATATTCCTGATTTTGATTTAATGGCTGGTCAGTATTCTGTTATAGAATTGAATTGTGCCATGAAGCCCTTTGTTGCTAAATGGCTTTTTGAGCAATTTCATCCAGACATTTTATTATATATCGATTCAGACACATGGGTTTTTTCTCCTTTTGTAGAAGTAGAAAAGAGTTTACTTGAATACGATTTAGTGATTACGCCTCATTTTACCAATGCCTATCCAGACAATGAGTTACTTCCTAGAGAACGCGATATTTTACGATCTGGTTTATACAATGCAGGCTTTTTAGGCATGCGTAATTCTGCCAATACCCATGATTTTTTAAATTGGTGGGCCGGGCATATGAGAACTGAATGTTATTACAATTTTGCGGAAGGGATGGGGGTAGATCAAATCTGGATTAATTTGGTTCCCTTATTATTTAATCAAGTTCAAATTAATCAAGACCCTGGTTTAAATATGGCTTATTGGAATTTACATGAAAGAACTCTCCATGTTAAAGATGGGCTTTATTGGGTGAACAATAACCATCCATTGGTTTTCTTGCATATAAGTGGATACCAGTTTAATACGCCATTTATTATATCTAAGCACCAAAACAGGTATTCTTTTGCTGATCATGGGGTATTAGAAGAATTGTTTGCGATTTACACAACAAAAGTGAAAGAGAATGGATTCGATTTTTATTCAAACCTTGCTTGTGCTTATGCCATTCCTAAAAAGAAAAGTAGGGGGATTATGAAAACCCTGAATCAATTCATTAAACCTTTAGGAATCAAAATTACTGACCTTTAATTGCCGGTTCTTCCCGTAACAACTGGTTTATTTTTCTTTGATTGTTTTTTATTGAAATCCATTACTTCTTTGGGAAGTATTTTGGTTGCCGTTTTTTTTGCTGTATCTGCCGATTGTTTGGTAACAGAACTATTAACTAGTTTTTCTGCTTCAACATCCGCTTTTAATTTTCCCATGATATATTCTTCGGTTTCTATCAAAGCGCCTTTATTGGGTGAGTAGGTTTTCCAGATTCCATGTTTAATTGAATTGCCATCGTTTTTTACAACAATTCGTTCGTATTGGTTGGGATTGCCCGGATCTACCACATCTAATGTATCATATGCTTTATCTGGATTCACCGCTCTCCAACTTTCTTCTCTGGCTAATCCTGCTAGCGTAAAATATAAGCATCTGCCATTTTTATTACCCCATTTAAAGTTTTCCTGTGCAATTAGGTCTCCCATTAAATTAAAGGTTCTCCACAATCCCTCTTTTCGATTGTTTTTAAATACACCTTCAGCTTCAAACCCTGGTTCGCCTCTTAATTTGGGAGTGGTTACAATCCATCTGCCTTGTTTTAAATCATTAAAATCTACACAGTTTAACGTATCTCCATTACTAGAAAGTTTATACGATTTACACTGTGAAAAAATGGTATTCACCGAAAAAATGAGCAGTGGTAGCAATAGAAATCTCATATTACTTACATTCGGATTCGAAAATACAAAGCCGATATGAGAAAAACACTATTGTCACTGTTAATCATTTCTTCAATTTTTGCAGAAGCGCAGGTAAAACCTACTAGTCCTGCGGAAAGATTGAAGAGTATAGAACTGCGCAAACAACTAAGTCAGCAGTCCGTAGCCAATAAAACGGAGTTCCGTAATATAGGTCCTAGTATACAAAGTGGTAGAGTGGTAGACATTGATGTAAACCCCGCTGATCCAACAGAATTTTATGTGGCTTATGCTACTGGTGGTTTATGGCATACCTTAAATAATGGTATGAGTTTTACACCCATTTTTGATTCAGAAGACATTATTGGAATTGGGGATATTGCGGTAAACTGGAAAACCAAAGAGATTTGGGTGGGTACTGGTGAAGTGAATAGTAGTAGATCTACTTATGCTGGTTTAGGTGTTTACAAATCGAACGATAATGGTAAAACCTGGACTTGGTTAGGTCTTGCAGACAGTCATCATATTGGTGAAATAAAATTACATGCTACAGACCCCAATACTGCCTGGGTGGCCGTTTTAGGACATTTATACTCCCCCAATAAAGAAAGAGGTATTTATAAAACATCCGATGGAGGTAAAACATGGAAGCAAACGCTTTATGTAGACGAAAATACAGGTGCAGTTGATTTAGATATTAACCCAGCCAACTCTAATGAATTGTATGCGGGTATGTGGTACCGTACACGTAAAGCTTGGAATTTTGAAGAAAGCGGGAAGTCTGGTGGAATCTTTAAAAGCACTGATGGTGGCGAAACTTGGCAAAAAATTTCTGTTGAAGGTGCTGGTTTCCCAACAGGGGATGGTGTTGGCAGAATTGGTTTAGCCATTTATCCTAAGAACCCTAATATTGTTTATGCAGTGGTGGATAATAATGAAAAAAGAGCTGCAAGAACAACAGCCGCTAGCACAACTGATACAAGTGCTTATATTTTGGATATGTTCAAAGGAATTACTAAAGAACAATTTGCTGCTTTAGACAATAAGAAATTAAATGCCTTTTTACGTAATCCAAGAAATAGGATTCCCGTTGAATATACTGCTGAAAACATTAAAGCTGGGGTTGCCGCTGATAAGTATGCACCAAATGTACTTTGGGATTATTTGTACGATGCCAATGCCGCTATAACTGCTGCAGAAGTAAAAGGTTGTGAATTATATAGAAGCGATGATGCAGGTAAAACCTGGAGAAAAACACATGCTGATCCTATTAATATCTATAGCTCGTATGGTTATTATTTTGGAAAAGTATTTGTGAGTCCTATCAATGAAAACAATGTGGTTTTAACTGGTGTTGACCTTTTATTAAGTAACGATGGCGGTAAAAAATTCAAATCAATTGGTGGACCAACTGTTCACTCCGATCACCATTCTTTCTGGTTCAGCAATACAAAAGACAATCATGTAATTAATGGGAATGATGGTGGGTTGAATATGAGTTATGACGCTGGCCAAAATTGGTCAAAATTGAATACTCCTTCTGTTGGACAATTCTATGCAATTGAAGTTGATATGGCTAAGCCTTACAATGTATATGGTGGCTTACAAGACAATGGAACTTGGTTTGGGCCTAGCACCAATAGAGAGAATATTCGTTGGCATTCAGGAGGAGACTATCCTTTCAAGAGTATTGGTGGCGGAGATGGTATGCAAGTGCAAGTAGATTGGAGAGACAATCGTACGGTTTATAGTGGCTCTCAATTTGGTGCATATAGTAGACAAGTGCTTGGTGCACCTGCAGCAGCAGGTAGAGGTGCAAGAGGAAACTCTGTTAGACCTTCTAGAGCATTAGGTGAGTCTGCATTGCGTTTTAACTGGCAGTCTCCCATTTTATTAAGTAAGCACAACCAAGATGTATTTTATTTTGGTAGCAATAAATTCCATCGCTCTTTTAGTAAAGGGGATAGTTTGGTATCTATGAGTGGCGACCTTACTACTAATCCGCAACAAGGTGATGTGCCATTTGGAACATTGTCTACCATGAGCGAAAGCCCTATTCGTTTTGGGTTAATTTATACTGGCTCCGATGACGGGTTGATTCATGTAACCAAAGACGGTGGATATTCTTGGAATAATATCAATGGTAAATTACCAAAGGGCTTATATATAAGTAGGGTAGTGGCTAGTAAGTTTAAAGAAAGTAGGGTTTATGTTACTTTAAACGGCTATAGAAACGATTACTTTAATGCTTTGGTTTATGTTAGCGATGATTATGGAACAACATGGAAACAAATTGCCAAAGATCTTCCATATGAATCTGTAAACGTTATTAGAGAAGATCCAACCAATGAAAATATTTTATACATAGGAACAGATGGTGGATTATACGTTAGCTTAAATGGTGGTAATACTTGTATGATGTGGAACAAAGGGTTACCATACAGTATTCCTGTACACGATATAGCCATTCAACCAAGAGACAATGAAATTGTTTTGGGTACACACGGAAGAAGCTTATATATTGCTGGTTTAGGAGACATTCAAAAAGCAGCTAAATAAATTGACCCTTGTAGGCCAATCTACCTAAAGAAAAATTTTCTTGAATTGATGATATTTTAATCCCGGTTGCCGTTGGTGGCCGGGATTATTTTTTTGATTACCCAGCAGTCTTGTCCGCCCATTTTTTCAGGGTGCTGCTTGCCTTCCCAACACTGTACAATGCTGAAATGTTTTTGCAGCATTGCTATTAAATGGCTTGCTGTATGATAGGTGGTTAATGAACGATGACCTGCTTGTTTAAACGAATTGGTAAATGCACCTTCATTGTGCAATTGCATTTGTTGCTGTTGACTAAGTTGCTGAAAATATTGGGTCCCGTGGGTTGAGAGAATGGCTATTCCATTAGGTAGTAAAACTCTATTCAATTCGTTCACCCAATTTTGGGTAAGTGTATGAGGTATATGGGTTAATACGGAAATGCCATATACCATATGAAAGTAATTGCTAGGGTAGGGTAGGGTTTGGTGTTCAATACAATCAAAATAAACAGATTCTATAGATTGTCTGCACCATTGAATGATGTTGCAATCAATATCTGCTCCGTAGCAAATTGCCTCTTTTTTTAAATAAGGAATATGCCTAATTACTCTTCCTGTTCCGCATCCCCAGTCTAATACAACTGGTTGTTGCATGGTTTTGATTCCGCCCCAATCAATCATTTCCTCTGCTGCTAAAAGTCCATCTTCGTAATACTTTTTATGATCTAGTTGAAAGGTATTAAAAAGCGCTCTGTCTGTTGGAAAGACAAAGCGCTTTAATGGTTGTTTGTAAGTCTTGTTTTTTCTTAAAGACCAAATTTGTTGAAAGCGGAAGTTTAATTCGTTCATTATTGGGATGGCTCCCATTAATTCAACTATTTTTTTCCCTGCTTGCTTCAAACGGCTATTCATTTTCCAAAGTTACTTCTCTGGAAATAAAACGGCATTAATCATATTTTTACTATCAAATACGGTTGTAGCTGCTTTTTTAATGTCCTCGATGCTCACTTCTGAAACAATGTTTTTGTAGTTCAGTATTCTATTGGGGTCATTTTCAGAAAAATAAATTCCCTGTAATACACCACTCCAATAACGGTTGTCTTTCATGTTCACCGCGTATTTTTCGAGTAGCGATTTTTTTACCTTGTCGAGGTCTTTTTGCTCTGGTCCGTTTTGTTTTATTTTTTCAATCTCTGCTGTTGCGGCTACACTTAATTTTTCTACATTTTCAGGTCCACATGGCAATTGTAATACCATGGTATATCCCTGAAATGGATATTTATTTAAGGACCCACTTACACCTCCACCATAGATGCCGCCAATTTTTTCTCTAAGTTCTTCTATAATTTTAATATTCAAAATTTCGGCTAGCATTTCTGTATGTAATGCATCTTGTTCAGAATAAGTGGCATTACCCGAGTAAATATTAAATATGAAACTCTTGGGCTCTTTTCCTTTGTAAAATTCCAACTTTTTTTGGCCAGGTAATATGCGCAAACCATTGTCTACAAATGCACCTTTATTTCCTTTTGAAGGCAGTCCTCCAATATAAGTGGCCAATAGTGGCTTAACTGTATTGAGGTCAATATTGCCCACCATAATAAAGGTATAGTCGCTCGCATCATTGGTTTGTTCCTTAAAAATTTCAATGGCCCTATCTAAATTAATTTGATCAAAATCTGTTGCATTGGGAATAGCAGAAGGAGCCAATGGATTGCCTCCATACATTACTTTGTACACAGAATCTATAAATGCACTGGTAGGGTCAGCCATCATGAATTGAACTTGGCTTTTAATTTTTTCTTTCCATCCATTAAACAATGGCTGATCTTTTCTTACCTGCGTAAAATTCAAATACATTAATTGGAACATGGTTTCCATGTCTTTGATACTGCTGTTGCCGCTTACTCTAGTACTTAATGCGTTTAAGCCTATATTGGCATTGGCTGTTTTGCCCGACAAGAATTTTCTTAAATCAACTGGATTGAAATCTCCCACACCCATTTGCTGTATAGCTGAAGTGGCGTAAGCAGCACTGTATTTATCTGCCAATCCATATGCATTGGTGCCTCCTTTTTTAAAGCCAGTTAAAATAATTTCATCCTGTTTAAATGAAGTGTTTTTTACAATCACTTTTGTGCCATTACTGAAGGTTAATTCAGTAATATCTAATGCTTCATTCTTAGTCTCATTAACTAAACTGCCTGCTTTAGGCATTGATTTAAGTAAAGAAGCTGCAATGGCTTTTTCTTCGTATGCCTTAACGGGAATAGAAGAAGCGGTTTCTGCAGCAGCAATTAATTGCGATTTATTGGGCAAAGTGAAATTGCTTTTTTCTGGTCCTTGAAAAGCAATGAATAATTTTTCATTCTTCTTTAATTCGTTAGCCAATGCATTTACTTCAGCTAACTGAACCCCTGGCATTAATGCGTTTTTGTATTCAAATTCGCGTTCTATACCAGGAATGGGTTCTTGTTGTAAAAAGTTTCTGATGTATTCTTCTACCAATATTCCTGACTCTGTTTTGTCTCTATTGTTGTATGATCTTTCAATAGATGCTAATTGTTGTTTTTTGGCTCTTTCTAATTCGCCTTGTGTGAATCCAAATTTTTTAACTCTTTCCAATTCTGTTAATACTGCATGTAACGCAGTGTCAGGCCCTTTTGGTCCAGGAATGGCAAAAGCATTAAATGCTTCGTGTCCCCGTGCATAAGATCCAAAATTACCTCCAGCAAAGCTGAATGGCGGATTACCACTTTGAGACAATTCATTCATGCGTTGATTTAGCATGCTGGTGAACAATGACTTAATGATAGAATTTTTTCGATAATCTTCAACAGTAAGTTCTGGTTTTGTTTTAACTGTTGAATAGTTCAATTCTATTTGAAAATTTGTTGCTTCTTTGTCTGTAACAACTAATGCATCGTTTTTGGTTCTTGCGGGAACAGTTGCATTTATTCGTGGTCTTAGATTGGCTGGGTTCTTTAATCCACCAAAATATTGTTTAATTAATTTTTCTGTTTCCGCTATTTCAATATCTCCTACAACCATTACTGCCATTAAGTTAGGACGATACCAGTCTGCATAAAAACGCTTGATAGCGCTGTGTTTAAACGTTTTTAATAAACTGTCTTTACCAATTGGTAAGCGTTGTGCATACCTTGAGCCTTCGTATTGTTTGGGATAAATTTTTCTGAACATTCTATCTTCTGCACCCTTACCTAATCTGCTTTCTTCTAAAATGATTCCTCTTTCGTCGTCAATTTGTTTTCCTTCAAAGCTGATTCCTCCTGCCCAGTCTTGTAAAATTTGTAATCCCTTATTGAAGTTTTTTGGGTCACTTAAGGGGATGGGTAAAATGTAAACGGTTTCATCAAAACCTGTATAGGCATTTAAATCTGCACCAAAATCTACGCCAATACTTTGTAAAAAATTAACCAATTCGTTTTTCTTAAAATTCTTGGTGCCATTGAAAGCCATATGCTCAGTAAAATGGGCCAATCCCTGTTGGTCATTGTCTTCTAATATGGATCCTGCATTTACTACTAAACGGAGTTCTACTTTTTTCTCTGGTTTACTATTCTGTCGAATATAATAGGTTAATCCATTGGCAAGTTTGCCTATTTTAACCTTGTTATCTAGCGGAAGTTTCTCCGATAAATTGATTTGTGCGGTTACTTGAAAACTAAATGAAATGCAAAGCAGTAAAGCGATTGCGAAAAATGATATTCGTTTGATCATAAAAAAAGGTTGTACCGCAAGATACAACCTTGATTGAATAGTTTTTTATTATATTAAAACTATTGTGAATATTTTATTCACTACTTTAATACTTCTACTATTGGGTTCCCAATATTACCACTGGGTTCTTGAATTTTGAGAAGGCTGGCTAACGTTGATGCTATATCGTGCATGTAAACTCTTTTACTTGAACGTCCATGTTTTATACCAAAACCATACCACAATAATGGAATATGGGCGTCGTATGAATACCAAAGTCCATGCGTAGTTCCAGTTGCGCCACCATCAATATATCCAGACTTCAACACCATTTGAATATCTCCGCTTCTATTATATAAAAAGCCATTGGCTATTTTTTCTCTTAAATACTGAGGCATTGGACTGGTGAGGATTTCATTGGTAGGAAAAGCATTTAATATATAGTCCTTCTTCATTAAATATCGAACCATAAATTGGTTAATGGCTTTTGTATCAGCATTTAAGCTGTCTAATAAATCTCTATTAAAGTGTACTTGATAATTGGTTAAGCTTACCACCAGTTTGTCTATACCAAATTTAGCTTTAATAGCTGCATTCATTTCATTCATTGCTGCTTTATCATCTAACAAACCTCCTGGTAATTTATTCTCTTTCATGAAACCTGGAACATGCGCAACAGCATGGTCGGCACTTAGAAATGCGGTATACTTACCCTTGCCTACAGTTGCATCTAAAAAGTCGAACATTCTTCCGAGTTCTTCATCTAGTTTAATGTAATTGTCTACTACTTCCCATGAGTTTGGGCCAAAACTATGACCAACATAATCGGGTGAAGAAAAGCTAACTGCTAGCATATCGGTAACTGCATCCTTTCCCATGTCTTCAGCCAATACTGCAGCTTTTGCTAATTCAACTGTTAAGGTGTTTCCCCATGGGGTGCTGCTTAATTTTCCAAAACCTTCATTGGCAGTTCTGGTTAATTCATAAGGCATTTTTGTTTGATTGGCGCCAAATGGCTTGCCCTCATAGTTCTTTTCATCAGCTGTAGCATATTGCAAATAAACAGCATCAGTTAACGATTTATTCCAACCCAATTTCATTAACGAGTCTGGAATATGTCTATCATTAAACTGCTTAACCCAATTGGGTAATTCTTTATAATAATAAGTACTGGTAATAAAATTGCCCGACTTTGCATCAAACCAATAGGCGCCATTAGCGCTATGGCCTGCTGGTAATATGGCTCCTCTGTCTTTTAAGGCAATTCCTATTACTTTGCTCTTAAAATTATTGGCCATTCTCAATTCATCTGCAATGCTGGTAGTGAGCATATTTTTTGGACTCATCTTGCCATCACTTGCACCCGCTGCACCAACGCCATCTACCGTTCTGTCTTCACTACAGTATACATTTCTTTTAAGTTGTGTATCGTACCACCCATTTCCTGTTATTCCATGAATAGCTGGTACAGTTCCTGTATAAATTCCGGTATGTCCACATGCGGTAACAGATGGGGTATATCCAATTTGGCAGTTGTCGTTACTAAAACCCTGGTTCATCATTCGATTGAATCCACCATTGGCTTTGAATAGGGGCGCAAATCTTTCTAAGTAGTCCCAACGCATTTGATCTACCACAATTCCTACTACTAAACGAGGCCCTTTTTCTGTATTTGTAATGGCTTTAGTTTTTTGGGCATCAATTGAATTGGTAGCAGAAATAGCTAGCATTGCAAAGAGCACCAAGCCCGATTTTATTTGTTGCGTTAACAAGGGATTAAAGTTTAATATGATTAGTTAAATAAGGTCTGCAAGATACAGTATGCAATACAATATGCCTTGTGCTTTGGTGCTTTATTGTTAAATTTGCAAAAAATTAATAACCAATCAATTGTTTGTATGGCAGACATTTTTGAGAAATTGTTGAAGAATGCGGGTCCACTAGGACAACATCGCGAAAGAGCACATGGATATTTTGCTTTCCCTAAGTTAGAGGGTGAAATTAATAGTCGCATGAAATTTCGCGGTAAAGAAATGATAGTTTGGAGCCTGAACAATTACTTGGGATTGGCCAATCATCCTGAAATTAGAAAAGTAGATGCTGATGCATCAAAAGAGTTTGGTTTGGCTTACCCAATGGGTGCCAGAATGATGAGTGGAAATTCTACCTATCATGAACAATTAGAAAGTGAATTGGCTGCATTTGAACATAAGGAAGACGCCATTTTAATGAACTTTGGTTACCAAGGTATCATGAGTGCAATTGATGCTATATGTGGTCGTCATGATGTTATTGTGTATGATGCAGAAAGTCATGCATGTATTATTGATGGGTTAAGATTGCATCCAGGTCATAGATATGTATTTAAGCACAATGATTTGGAAGATTGCGAAAAGCAATTGAATAGAGCAACTCAATTAATTGAGAAGCAGGGTGCAGGCGGAATTCTATTGATTACGGAAGGTGTTTTTGGTATGGCAGGAGACCAAGGTAAATTAAAAGAGATAGCCGAATTAAAACACAAATATCAATTCAGGTTATTGGTAGATGATGCACATGGCTTTGGCACCTTGGGTAAAACCGGTGCTGGAGCAGGGGAGGCACAAGGTTGTCAAGACGCTATCGATTTATACTTTTCTACTTTTGCCAAAAGCATGGCTTCTATAGGTGCATTCATGGCTGGTGATAAAGCCATCATCGATTTTATTCGTTACAATATTCGCAGTCAAATTTTTGCAAAGAGTTTACCAATGCCTATTGTTATTGGAAATTTAAAGCGTTTAGATATGCTGCGCACCATGCCAGAGTTGAAAGACAAACTTTGGAGCAATGCATTGAAGTTGCAAAATGGTTTAAAAGAAAAAGGATTTGATATTGGGAATACCAATACACCTGTTACCCCTGTTTATATGAAAGGTGGGGTAGAGGAAGCCACTGCAATGGTGATGGACCTCAGGGAGAATTATGGCATATTTGCTTCAATTGTAGTGTACCCAGTTATACCAAAGGGACATATCATTTTCCGCTTAATACCTTCTGCTGCACATACTGATGCAGATATAGATGAAACACTAAAAGCATTTAGCGAAACCAAAGCCAAGTTAGATGCTGGTGCATATAAATCTGAATTAATACCAGATATGGCAGAGAGTAAATAACTATGATTATTATAAAATTGTACGCACTTATTTGATAAAATAAAAGACCCGAAATATGACTTTCGGGTCTTTTTATTGAAACTAGATATTTGTTTTAGTTAGGGTGTAGGGTGCTATGTAAATATTAAAACCCTCACATTGTCAATTTATAATTTCGCAATCAATTCTTTAGCCATTCTAACATAGTCTGCATTCTTAGCTTCTGTGGCAATAGTGATACACTTCTCTGCACTTGCTTTTGCATCTGCTTTTTGACCCATGTCTTTTTGAATTTTAGCAGTTAATAAAAACAACCAAAATGCTTTTGGATTGGCCTCAGTAGATTTAATTGCATTTTGTAATGCTTTAGCATAATCCTTGTCCCACTCATAGTAAAAATTAGCAGCAGCTTGATAAGCATTTGGGTTTACTTTCTCTGCACCTAAGGCAGCTTCCACTTGTGCACGTAGTCTATCTTTTACATTGGTGCTGATTGGAATACTCACAGCTACTTTGCCCCAAGTAAGGTGTAGATCAATACTTTCTGCTTCTACATTGGCAAACTGAAAAGTAAAAGTTTCAACATTGCTATTGGTTTTTGCGGCTTTTACTTTAAAACGTACAACGTCTTCGCTTTGTTTGTATCCATCGGTACCCCAGTTGGTTAATCCTTTGTTTACTAAAACTTCCCAATATTCTGTTCCTGGAATGGTATACAATACATATGCACCTGTATCAAGTGTAGAGCCCCCCATGGTTACTTTATCAGAAAAATGGATTCTAGTTGCAGCATTGGCACCTGTTCTCCATAGTTGGTTTAATGGTACTAATTCTGAATTCTCTTTTAACATTGCTCTTCCTTTCATATTCGGACGAGAGTAGGTCAATTCAATTTTTCCCATTCCAAAGTCTTGACTGATTTTTTGAGTGGTACTGGGTTGTGGCATTCTTATTTGTGCAAAACCCATTACGCTGCATAATAGCGCAGCTGCAAGCAAAGTCTTTTTCATATTCAATAAATGTTTGAACGCCAAACTTAGGTTTTCCATCTCAAATACAGCAATTTTTTTAAAAAATTAGGATAGATGGAAGAGGATTTAACAAATGCGATTATTTGAATCCAGGATGAAAACGCTGTAGGGTATCTTTTAAAAAATGACTGTCTAAATGAGTATAAATTTCCGTAGTAGTAATGCTTTCGTGTCCCAACATTTCTTGAACTGCTCTTAAATCGGCTCCTCCTTCTACTAAGTGAGTGGCAAATGAATGCCTAAAAGTATGTGGGGAAATGATTTTGGTTATACCTGCTTTTAGCGCAAGGTCTTTAATGATATAAAAAATCATTACCCGACTTAATTTTTTACCCCTTCTATTCAAAAATAAAATGTCTTCGGACCCCATTTGTATGGGTTGATGTACCCTGATTTTATCTTTATAAATTTTGATGCATTTAATTGCTTCTGTACCAATGGGGACTAGTCTTTCCTTATCTCCCTTGCCCGTTACTTTCACAAAACCCACGTCAAAATAAAGCCCCGATATTTTGAGATTAACCACTTCGCTTACCCTTAGGCCACAACTGTACATGGTTTCTAAAATGGCTTTATTCCTGCCTCCTTCAGGGCTACTTAAGTCAATTTGACTAATGATTAATTCAATTTCATCAAAATGTAATGTGTCGGGTAGCTTTCTTTTAGATTTTGGTGCATTTAATAAAATGGAAGGGTCCAATGTACATATTTGCTCTAATAAACAATATTTAAAAAAACTGCGTATGCCCGAAATAACCCTTGCTTGTGAAGTAGCAGTCATGCCTAATTCACTTACCCATTTAACAAATGCTTGTAAATCTTTTAATACAATATCAGTCGGGGCTTTGGTTTGATTAGTTGCTAATAAAAAGGAGGTCAGCATTTCAATATCGTGCAAGTAAGCTTCCACAGAGTTTTCGCTCAAAGATTTCTCTAATTGCAAATATGCTTTAAATCCTTTTTTATATGCATTCCACATGATTGATAAAGATAACAGCTATATGATTATATTCGCTTTTAGTCTATTTTAAAAGTACGGCAGTTTTATGCAAGTTAATCTTAGATCGTTTAAACAGAAAGTACATCATCATGCAAAGGGCATGAAAAAGTTTTTAGGGAAGCTTGAAAAGAATCCTCCGAAAGGCTTAGATAAAATGGCAGAGAAAATTGATGCAGAAGTGTGGAAAGAAGTAGACTGTTTAAGTTGTGCCAATTGCTGCAAAAGCATGAGCCCTACTTTTACTGCAAAAGACTTGAAAAGGATTGCTGCACATGCTGATATGTCTGTTGCTGAATTCAAAGAGAAATGGTTGTATTTTGATGAAGAAGATGGAGATTGGATGAATAAAAAACAACCCTGTCAGTTTTTAAACTTGACTACCAATATGTGTAGCATTTATGAAGTGAGGCCCGATGATTGTGCAGGGTTTCCTCATTTGAAGAAAAAGAAAATGGTGGAATACATTCATGTTCACCAGCAAAATATCAGTTATTGTCCAGCTACCTATAAAATGGTAGAAAAATTTCAAGAATTATTGGCGCCAGCAGTAAAAAAATAAGGATTAATAATTGATAGCTAGTTGGGCTATTTTTCCATTGCCACCAGCTAAATAAACAGCTTTTCCGTTTTTGGCTTTCTGAACAACATGAAAGCTTTGTGTAGAAATATTCTCCCAATTCATCCCTCCATCTTTAGATAGGTCTACGCCTGAAGTGCCGCATGCAACCAAGGTTTTGTTGGTTAGGTAAATTACGCATGACCGATATCCAAATGGCGGTGTTTGTGGTTGGTTAAACTGAATACTTGGTTCTAAGTTAACAGCAATGGAGTTGCCAGCTCTAAGGGTGTCTTTTGCGAAATCTCCTCCAACTATAAATGCATTTTTACCTGATGGGCTTAGGGCAATAGAGTTGGCGCCTGTAGATTCCTTTCCTTGCAAAAGGGGCAATGGATATTGGTCTCGTTGGTCTCTTGCATTCAATAACCTTGAAACTTTACCTCCTGTTACCATGAATGTTCCTTTCTTAAAAGTATTGGAGGATTTGCTAATTTGTAAATTGGTTCCACTTGAAGCAAAAAATGCTTCTCCTTCATTTAATTCAATGCCATCTAACTTATTGGTTTCCCAGGTTTCTCCTAAATTGTTACTCAATGCAAAAAAGGCTTTTCCATTTATTGGATCGCCAATTACTTGAATCGTTTTTGCTTCTGCATGCATTGCATCTAAAAACATTCCTTTTGTGCTGTCTTCAAATACTTTGTACCAGTTTTCTCCACCATCAATTGTTTTTAAAATAAGCGCTGGTTCTGCAACCGCCATAATTATGGCTGTTTTATGATTGTATGCTTCAATATCCCTGAAATCTCTTTTTTCGTATCCTTTTATGGTCATCCATTTAAATGTTTTGCCTCCATCAATAGACTTCCCAACAGAACCGGCACTTCCAGATACCCATATTATTTTATTGGAAACTACACTCAGCCCTCTAATACTGGTTTTTCTTCCTTGTTCAATCAATTGAACGGGATTATTAGTTTGTGAAAAAACAATAAGACTGTTCAGGAAAACTGTCAAGCTTAAAAAGATTTTAAAATATGGCTTCATACATTCATTTTTGTGTATTCATCAACAAGTTAAACTAATTCCTTTTTCCCATTTTTAATTTTAGCAAGATATGATCCCGTATTGGATGAGTAGAACACAATTATTGCTCGGTGATGAGCCATTAGAAGCATTAATGAATAAACATGTATTGATAGTGGGTCTTGGGGGCGTAGGAGGTATTTGTGCTGAAATGATAGTTCGCGCTGGAGTAGGGAAAATCACCATTGTAGATGCCGACACGGTAGACTTGAGTAATGCCAATCGTCAGATACCTGCCTTGCATTCTACAGCTGGTAAATTAAAATCTGAAGTAATGGCCGAACGATTAAAAGACATTAATCCTCAATTAGAAATCATTGTTAAATCTATTTATATTAAAGAAGAGCTTACCCAAGATTTATTGGATGAAGCCCCGTACGATTATGCGGTAGACTGTATTGATACTTTGTCTCCCAAAGTGTTTTTTATAAAGGGTTGCCTAGATCGAAATATTCCTATTGTGAGTTCTTTAGGAGCTGGTGGCAAATTAGACCCTTCTCTAGTAGTGATAACAGATATTTCTAAAACTTATCAATGTAACCTAGCTAGTTATGTACGAAAAAAATTACATGGCTTAGGTATCTATAAAGGTTTGACTGTTGTATTTAGTGCCGAAAAAGTAGATCAATCAAAAATTATTGAAACCGAAAAAGCTTATCCTAAAAAATCAATCATTGGCACCATGTCTTATATGCCTGCAATTTTTGGTTGTATGGCGGCTAGTGTGGTTGTTAGAGGGTTATTAAAACAATACTAGTATAGTAAATAATTGCTTACTTGCAATTCCCAATCGGCCACTTTGGTTTCCTTGGTGCATTTTTGAATAAAAGTATGCATGGGTAGTTCAAATAATTCCTCTGCATTAAAGATTCCCAATAGTTTAGTTAAATGATTAATTCCTCCTGGATTAACATGTGTTTTATAAGGAGCCCATTCAAATTTTTCGGGGTGTAAGTCTTTGATAATCCTAATTAAAAATAGGCCAAAAAAAACTGGTTTAAATTGACAAGGGTCATTCACTGTAAAATGAACGCCATTGCATTGCTCTCCTGCAAACTTGTTTAGGTATGGTATAAAATGAACTGGCCTACAGCTTAATTCATCGCCAATAAATAAGTTGATCTGTTGAGCTACTGCTTCAGCATTTAGCCAAGGGGATCCAACTGCTTCAAATGAAAAATCAGTTGACCTGCCTTCAGATAAATTAGTTGCTTCTAAAAAACATAAACCCGGATAAAGCAAGGTAGATTCAACCCGCTGAATAGCTGGAGAAGTTGGTACAAAAGGAATTCCCCAATCCAACTGAAACATTGTTCTATTCCAATGTTTGCAGGCAACAATTTCTAGCGTTGCGTTTATATTTCTCTCTGTATTATAATATAAAGCCAATTCTCCTAAAGTGCATCCATGTCTAATAGGCATGGGCCATCTTCCAATAAATGAGGCGCATTGGGGGTCTAACCATGGTCCTTCATTTAAATCCATTGATCCTGATATAGGATTGGGTCTGTCTAAAATGATTAATTGAATTTCATTGCTTGCTGCTGATTCTAATAGATAACTCAAGGTCCACAAGTAAGTATAAAATCGAACCCCTATATCTGGCACATCAAATAGAATAATATCTATGTCTGCTAAGTCTTCTGCTGTAGGAGCCAGCTTTTGTCCGTATAAACTAATTATGGGTAAATCGGTTAATTCATCAACACCATTTAGCATGGGTGCGCCATCGGCCCCTTTTGCTGATATTCCATGCTCGGGCGAAAACAATTTTTTTAAATTGAATCCTGCTTGTTGTAATGCCAATCTAGAAGGAACCAACGATTGAGTGGTTGCGGCTTCATTGGTAACCATTGCTATGCGCTGGTTTTTCCATGGAATTATTTCAGTAGCAAGTAATACATCAACACCAAATAAAACAGACATGGGTATCATTTAATTATTGTGGTAATGCGCGCTCAAAGTTCATTTCTTTCTTGAGTTGCTCCACTACATTAAAAATAATGGGGCATCTATCGTAATGCATGAATGTGGTAAATACCCTTCTTTTAAAATGGGGCAAATGCAAAGCTGGAAATTCTTTACAACCCTCAAATCGATATTCATATACCGTACACTTATTGTTATGCAAAAAATGACAGGGCATTTGATTCATAATCATCATTCCATTGCTGCCCTTCTCTAGGTATTTTTGATCAAAACTTGGTCTGTCCATTTTTAAATGGCTCGATAAATTATCTGCTTCTTGTTCGTTTAAACAAACCATTAAACTTTTACAGCAATTTCCACAGTCGGTGCATGATATAGTAGGGCTGATTAATGCATCTAATTCCTGCACTTTTGCATCAATTGCCTCATCGTTGAATTCTTTAATAAATGCGCTAAACCGATCGTTCTCTGCCTGGTGGGCATTGGCATATGCCGAAATTGCTTTGAGGTCTATTTGGGGTTCAAAAGGGGGCTTCATTACTATAAAGGTACTATTTGACGTATAAAATCCACCAAAAACAGCTATTTATCCACATATAATCGGCATTTGTAGAAAAGTAAAATTGGGCTGCGATTTGAGGGACTTAGATTTGCCATAAGCAAAAAGGATCTTAAAAAGGAAATATGGCAGAAGATAAGAATTTGGTCAGGTACGATGAAGACTCTATTCGGTCATTAGACTGGAAAGAACATATTCGGTTACGCCCTGGAATGTATATTGGTAAACTAGGGGATGGTTCCGCTGCAGACGATGGAATTTATGTACTTATAAAAGAAGTCATAGATAACTGTATTGATGAATATACAATGGGTCATGGTAAACAAGTAGAACTAACCATTGAAGGCCAAACAGTTACTGTAAGAGATTATGGTCGTGGTATACCATTGGGCAAAGTAATTGATGTAGTTAGTAAAATAAATACGGGTGCCAAATACGATAGCAAGGCTTTTCAAAAAAGTGTAGGATTAAATGGAGTTGGTACCAAAGCTGTTAATGCACTCAGTAGTCATTTTTTAGTTACTTCATTTAGAGAGGGTAAGTGCAAGACCGCTGAGTTTGAGAAAGGAGAATTAGTTAAAGACCATAAAGAAGTTAAAACAGATGAGCCCAATGGTACACTGGTGGTATTTACTCCTGATGATACGGTTTTTAGAAATTTCCATTTTATACATGAATACCTAGATAATCAGCTTTGGAATTACTGTTATTTAAATGCCGGGCTTGCCATGCATTTTAATGGTAAAAAATATGTGAGCAAGAATGGGTTGTTAGACCTTTTGCAACGCAAAACCAATCCAGATGAGTTAAGGTATCCCATCATACATTTAAAAGGAGATGATATTGAAGTGGCCATTTCTCATAATAATGATTATGGAGAAGACATTTTCTCTTTTGTAAATGGTCAATATACAACACAGGGTGGAACCCATCAGCATGCTTTTAGAGAAGCATTTGTAAAAGTAATACGAGACTTTTTTAAAAAGGATTATGATGTTTCAGATATAAGAACAAGCATTGTTGCTGCTGTTTCTGTAAGGGTTCAAGAGCCTGTATTTGAGAGCCAAACAAAAACCAAATTGGGTTCTCAAAATGTAGCTGAAGGTGGTCAAAGTATGAAGTCGTTTGTACTAGATTTTTTGGCAAAGGAATTAGACAATTTTTTGCATAGAAATACCGCTACAGCCGATGCATTAAAAAAGCGGATTGAGCAAAACGAAAGAGAAAGAAAGGAGTTAGCTGGGATTAAAAAGTTGGCCAATGAAAGAGCCAAAAAAGCCAATTTGCACAATAAAAAATTGCGCGATTGTAGGGTTCATTTAAATGATGAGCTTCCTGCAAAAAATAAAGAAGCGTTTATTGCAATCCAAAAAGATACTACCATCTTTATTACCGAAGGCGATAGTGCAAGTGGAAGTATTACCAAGAGTAGAAATGTGGATACGCAGGCGGTATTTAGTTTAAGGGGTAAGCCGCTCAACTCATTTGGAGAAACCAAAAAAGTGGTTTACCAAAATGAAGAATTTAATTTATTGCAACATGCATTAAATATAGAAGATGGTTTAGAAGGGCTTCGTTACAATAATATCGTAATTGCTACAGATGCCGATGTGGATGGAATGCATATTCGCTTATTATTGATGACGTTCTTTTTACAGTTTTTTCCTGACCTTGTTAAAAAGGGCCATGTTTATATTTTAGAAACTCCTTTGTTTAGGGTTAGAAATAAACAAGAAACCATTTACTGCTATGATGAAACAGAGAAACAAGCTGCTTCAAAAAAGTTGGGGAATAAACCTGAAATAACTCGATTCAAAGGTTTAGGTGAAATTTCTCCTGAAGAGTTTGGACGGTTTATTGGAAGAGATATTAGATTGCAACCTGTTATTTTAGAGCAAGGAGATCATATTCAGGATTTCTTAGAATATTATATGGGTAAAAATACCATGGAAAGACAAGAGTTCATTATTAACAACCTTAGAGTTGAATTAGATTTAATTGATTAAAAAAGATATAGATGATTCATATTGTTTTTGAAACAGCCAATGTAAAAGCTTTGCAAACAGCCATGGAAATGGATGAATTGTTGCAAGGTGAAATATTGGAAATAAAAGATGATTTTGCAGTTGGGCCAATTGAGCGAATTTTTGAAACCGAAGGGTATCAGCAGCGTAGAGATTGGTGGAAAGAAGTTGTTCAGTATTCCCCTTATGAAAATCAAGTAGACATTGTAGATGATAAATTAACAGTGCATAATTTAACCAATGCGTTAACCCAAAACGAAACCGAAGAAGCCTGGATATGGATGGGGCAAAATGCACATGATGTTTCGGGTTACTACTGGTTGATGAGTCAGTTAGCTGCTTTTGCCGGAAGAATTCAAGTTTTGTATTTAAATAACCTACCTTTTTTTAATGAAAAAGGAAGTATTTTCTATCCAACTCACCTTCATGAAATTCAACCAAGAGAGTTTTTAAAAGCAAAGAAATTGGCAAGACCTATTACATTAAGTGAGTTTGAGTTGGATCCGGATGAATGGAAAAAAATATGTACAGAAAATGCCATGGTTCGTTTTTTAGAAGGGGGTAAAAAATTAGTTGGAAAAGAAGTGACTTATTTTGATAAATCATTGTTGTCTCATATTACTAAAGATGCACAAAAGTTGAATAAGGTAATTGGTTCGGCATTAAATAAAATGACTGTACTAACTGGAGATGCTTTCTTGGTTTGGCGATTGAGAGAATTATCCAAAGAAGGGGTATTGGTTATTAACGGAGAATTTTCAAAGGGATGGAAAGAATTGACTGTTCAGTTGGCAATAGCCTAAAAATATTTAAATGGTAAGGGTAACAAGATTAGATAAAATAGGTGAAGATGAACGGGGCGCAACTCATTATTTTGATATGGATCGGTCGGGTCAATTCATTGTTGCTTACAGAAAAGCGGGTAGCGTGAGTGGTCAACATTATCATAAAGGGATTGCTCCAAAAAAGAATCCTGAAAAAATCATTGTGATGCAGGGTGAAGCTATATTAAATTGGAGAGATGTTCAATCTAATACAGTTGGTTCTGTTGTAATACAAGCACCTGCGTTGGTTGAAATTGATCCGTACGCATGGCATGAAGTAATTTCTAAAACCGATATCATCATTTTTGAGATGAACGGATTAGAAGATGCCAAAGAAGACACTTTTAGATTGTAGTATTAAGTAAAAAGCATGGCTAAAGAGAAAATAGATAGAAGGGTTTTTGAAAACGAAACCGGAGTTCAGGGGCAGTATAAAAACTGGTTCTTAGAGTATGCATCCTATGTAATACTCGAAAGGGCTGTGCCTGCATTAGAGGATGGCCTTAAGCCAGTTCAGAGAAGAATACTTCATTCCATGAAAGAAATGGATGATGGTAGATTCAATAAAGTGGCCAATATTATTGGTCAAAGCATGCAATACCATCCTCACGGGGATGCCAGTATTGGAGACGCTTTGGTTAATTTGGGCCAAAAGGATTTATTAATTGAAACTCAGGGTAACTGGGGAGATGTTAGAACGGGAGATGCAGCCGCTGCTTCTCGTTATATTGAAGCCAGATTATCAAAGTTTGCTTTAGAAGTGGCATTTAATGCCAAAACTACTGAGTGGCAATTAAGTTATGATGGACGAAAAAATGAGCCGGTAAACTTGCCTATGAAATTCCCTTTGTTATTGGCTCAGGGAGCAGATGGTATTGCAGTTGGATTGTCTACTAAAATTTTACCCCATAATTTTTGTGAATTAATTGATGCATCTATTAAATATTTAAGAGGCAAAAAATTTGAATTATTCCCCGATTTTCAAACAGGTGGAATGATTGATGTTTCAGCATACAATGAAGGTAAAAGAGGTGGGAAAGTTCGCGTGAGAGCGCATGTAGAGGAGTTGGATAAAAAAACATTGGTTATTAGAGATGTACCTTACGGCGTTACTACTACCCAGTTAATGGAAAGTATTACCAAAGCCAATGATCAAGGTAAGATCAAGATTAAAAAAGTAGTTGATGTTACTGCTAAGGAAGTAGAAATTCAAATTGACTTAGCACCTGGTATATCACCAGATATTACAATTGATGCTTTGTATGCATTTACCGATTGTGAAGTAAGTATTTCACCTAATGCTTGTGTAATTGAAAATCATAAACCTAGGTTTATGGGTGTTCAAGATTTATTGCGTTGTTCTGTAGACAATACCAAGCATTTGTTGAAGCGAGAATTAGAGATTAGACTTAGTGAATTAGAAGACAAATGGCATTATACTTCTTTAGAAAAAATATTCTTCGAAGAAAAAATATACAAAGAGTTAGAGCAAAAACATGAAACCTGGGAACATGTTATTGAAGCTATAGATAAAGGGTTCGCTCCATTCAAAAAGAAATTGAAAAGACCCATTGAAAGAGAAGATATTTTAAAATTGACCGAAAAGCCCGTTAGAAGAATCTATCGTTTAGATATTAACGAGTTGAATCAACAAATAAAAGGGATAGAGGCAGATATTATAGAAGTGAACCACCATTTGGAACATTTAACAGATTATGCGGTGGCTTATTACGATAGTTTACTAAAGAAGTTTGGTAAAGGAAGGGAGCGTAGAACGGAGATTAAAGAGTTTGATACCATTCAAGTAAAACAGGTTGCCATTGCCAATACCAAATTGTATATTAATAGGGCCGAAGGTTTTATTGGAACAGGACTAAAGAAAGATGAGTTTTTATGCGAGTGTTCCGATTACGATGACATTATTGCATTTACCAAAACTGGTACAATGAAAGTGGTTAAAGTGTCTGATAAAACATTTATTGGCAAAGACATTATACATGCGGCCATTTTTGAGAAAAATGATGAACGTACTACCTATAATATGATTTACTTGGATGGTAAATCTGGAGTTAGCTACGCTAAACGTTTTAATGTAACTGGAGTTACCCGAGAAAAAGAATACGATTTAACAAAAGGGTCAGAAAAAAGCAAAGTACATTATTTAACTGCAAATCCAAATGGCGAAGCTGAAACATTAAAAATTATTTTGAGTCCCAATTGTACAGCCCGAATTAAAGAACTTGATTTTTATTTTGAAGAATTAGAAATCAAAGGAAGAAGCAGTATGGGTAATCAGGTTACCAAATACCCTATTAAAACGGTTAAATTAAAAGAAGCTGGTAAGAGCACATTAGCAGGCAGAAAACTTTGGTTTGACGATAAATTTGGAAGATTAAATACCGAAGAGAAAGGGCAATACCTTGGAATGTTTGAAGATGAAAAAATTGTTGTTATTTATAATGATGGTTCCTATGAATTAACAGATACAGAAATCACTCAAAGATTTGAACCTGAAAAAGTTGCTTTGGTTGAGCAATTCAATCCAGAAAAAACCATCACTGCAGTTTATTTAGATGCCGATAAAGGGCAGTACAATATAAAGCGTTTCAAAATAGAAACGACTACTTTGAAAACCCAGTTTGTGTTTATAAAAGAAGGGAAAGACAATCGATTAGAAGCAGTAACTACAGAACAAGAACCCATATTAGTGGTGCAAACAGGACGAGGACAACAGGTAAGAAAAGCCAAGTTTAAAGTGGCTAAAATGGTAGAAGTTATGGGTTGGAAGGCTGTAGGAGCTAAATTAACTGATTTTAATAAGAGCATTGAAATGGAGTGGGAAGTAAGGCCAGTTTCAGACACAGCTCAAACAGAATTATTTTAAACATCAATTATGGAAACAGTTAAGGTTGGTCAATTCAATACATTAAGGGTTAGTAGGAAAGTGGAATTTGGCTTCTATTTAGAAGACGGGGCAGAAGGAATTCTTTTACCCAAAAGATTTGCTCCCAACCACTTGAATATTGATGATGAAATTGAAGTTTTTGTTTACCATGATTCAGATAATCGACTCATTGCAACAACCCAAAAACCCAAAGCAGTAGTGGGAGAAATTGCAAAAATGAAAGTGGTATCTGTTACTAAGCAAGGTGCATTTTTAGATTGGGGGCTCATGAAAGATTTATTTGTTCCTGCTTCTAAGCAAGTTTCAGGTATGAGGCTAGGCGGCGAGTATTTAGTAATGCTATATATTGATGAAATGACTGGGCGAGTTGCTGCTACAGAAAAAGTGGAGAACCTGATGAGCAATGATGAGTTAACTGTAAAAGAAATGGAGCAGGTAGACTTATTGGTATATAGAACCTCTGAGTTGGGATATGTAATGATCATCAATAATAAACATATTGGAATTTTACATGGAAATGAAGTATTTCAGCAATTAGAAATTGGCGAAAAAGTGAAAGGGTTTATAAAAAAAATAAGACCCGATAATAAAATTGATTTGATTTTAGGTAAGCCCGGATATACCAAGGTAGAAGATGAGAGCGCTAAAATTTTAAGACTCTTAAATGAAAATAATGGATACCTGCCGTACAACGACAAGTCTGATCCCACCGATATCTATGCTTTTTTTGGAATGAGTAAAAAAGCTTTCAAAATGACTACTGGAAATTTATACAAGCAAAAAAAGATTCAATTTACCCAAACTGGGATTCAATTAATTGAGCAATAATTTAACTAACGCGTGTTAGTTAAATTATTAACTTTGCGCTTCAAAATCATTTACTATGTCTACTAAAGTTGTTTACATTGTTTCTGCTGTAAGAACGCCTATAGGAAGTTTCGGAGGAAGTTTGAAAGATTTTTCTGCTACTCAATTAGGGGCAGTTGCCATTAAAGGTGCAATCAATAAAGCAGGGATAGATGGGGCTTTAGTAAACGAAGTGTTGATGGGTTGCGTAATTCAAGCTAATACTGGTCAAGCTCCTGCCAGACAAGCTGCAAAATTTGCTGGTCTTCCAGACTCAGTAATTGCTACTACTGTAAATAAAGTGTGTGCAAGTGGAATGAAAGCCATTGCGCAAGGAGCGCAAGCCATCTTATTAGGTGATGCCGATATTATTGTTGCCGGCGGTATGGAGAGCATGAGTAATGTTCCTTATTACAGCCCGAATATGCGTTGGGGTAATAAGTATGGCAATGTTCAATTGGTAGATGGATTGTCAAAAGATGGGTTAACAGATGTGTATCATAATTATGCAATGGGAAACTCTGCAGAATTATGTGCCAAAGAGTGCAATATTTCTAGAGCAGACCAAGATGCTTTTGCCATTGAAAGTTATCAGAGAAGTCAATTAGCATGGAACAAAGGTTGGTTTAATGAAGAAATTGTTCCTGTTGAAATTCCTCAAAGAAAAGGGGATCCTATTTTATTTGCTAAAGACGAAGAACCGTTTAATGTTAAGTTCGATAAAATTCCTGAATTAAAACCTGCATTTATTAAAGATGGAACTGTAACTGCTGCAAATGCAAGTACCATGAACGATGGAGCTGCTGCAGTGGTATTAATGAGTAAAGAAAAAGCAGAAGAGTTAGGCATTAAGCCGTTGGCAATTATTAAGTCATATGCAGATGCGGAGCAAGCTCCCGAATGGTTTACCACTACGCCTTCATTGGCGATACCTAAAGCAGTTGCCAAAGCAGGATTATCTATGGGAGATATTGACTTTGTTGAATTAAACGAAGCATTTTCTGTTGTGGGTATTGCCAATACACAAAAATTGGGTTTAAACCCTGCAAAAGTAAATGCACATGGTGGGGCAGTTTCTATTGGGCATCCATTGGGTTGCAGTGGTGCCAGAATTATTGTTACATTAATTAATGTGTTGAAGCAGCAAGGAGGTAAAATAGGAGCGGCTGGTATTTGCAATGGAGGTGGAGGTGCTAGTGCAATGGTGATAGAACTGGCTTAGTAATTACTAATACCCACTCTTTGTTGAATATATTCTTGATTGGTTGCTGCTTTTAGCATGGCCATTGCAAGGTCTCCGGCATTTATTCTAAAATGGTTGGGGTCTGGTGCATAGTTAACACTGGTTATAAAAATGCCTGTTTCGTCTTTATCATGAATATCTGCCGGACAAAAAAAGGTCCAATCTAAATTGCTTTCTAACAAAAGTTCAAATGCTTTTAAGTGTTCCATTCCTACTGCAAGATATTCTTCGGGATAATCTTCGGCGTGTAATAATAAAGTGTTGTCTTCTGCATTTAATATGCCCATTCCTCCCAAAGCAATGATTCTTTTCTTTCCTTTTTTTTGCATCTGTTTGATGATCTGTTTTATTCCTAAACTTCTGGTTTTATCTGAACCATCTGAAGCGCCACCTAAAACAGAGATGATAACGTCTGCTTTGTCTATTGCTTTTGCAACATCTTTTTCATCAAAAAGGTACCCTTTTTGAGCGGTCAATTTTTCATTTATATTGTCTTGATCAATCAATGATTCCACATTTCTTCCAAAGGCAGTTACTTGATTCCCTTGGTTTAATGCCTGTTGAACAATTCTTTTACCCACCTGGCCTGTTGCTCCAAAAACAGTGATATGCATACAATACAATTTAAAAGCAAACTATGCTACTTGTTCCGCAATTTCATTCATGTTAATGCCTTGATGACTCTCGTCGTATATGCATTCTCCATTTTTGATAACTAAGATTTGTGGAGACTCATGATACACATTAAACCGTTCGGCTATTAAACCAGAAATTGTACGAAATTTAATAAGGTCAAGGTAATAAAAATCGATATTAGATGGGGGAGTTTCTCTTTCAAGTCTATTTAAAGCCATAGAACTGATACTGCAACGAGTACTATGTTTAAAAATAACCTGAGGAGCTTCAAATGATTTTTTGCTGATATTATCTAGTTGATCTAATTCTGTTAAAGGAATCCAATTCATGCAAATATTTTTTGCAAAATTAATTCATTTACAGCTTATCCCCTGAAATATCGTGGGTTGGTGGTAGGGCAACCTTTGCCTTTAACAGATGCGCAAGAACTCACAAGTACACTTGTAAAAACGGCAAGTAAAATGATGAAACTAATCTTTTTCATACGTTGGGCTTTGTGTTGGAAGCTGTATTTTGCAGTGAAACAAAGATATTGATTCAGGTTAATATGCAGCCTGTAAATACCATTGAGATTGTTAAAAATATCGATTTCTATAAATATAAACGTATGAAGGTTCATTTTATTTCAATAGGAGGGAGCGTAATGCATCAATTGGCTATTGCATTGAGTAAAAAAGGCTATCAAGTTACAGGAACGGATGATGAGATATTTGAACCTGCATGGGGTAATTTAGAAAATGCAGGGTTGTTGCCTGCACAAATTGGTTGGGATGAAACAAAGATTCAACCCGATTTGGATGCCGTTATTCTAGGCATGCATGCGCGAGCTGATAACCCAGAACTATTGAAAGCCAAAGCTTTAGGATTAAATATCTATTCATTTCCGGAATATATTTATAAAGTGTCTTTGCAAAAAAAGAGAGTAGTAGTAGGAGGTAGTCACGGTAAAACTACCACTACTAGTATGATCATGCATGTACTTAAAAAGCAAAAAATGGCTTTTGATTATTTGGTGGGAGCAAAGCTGTCTGGCTTTGAGCAGTCTGTAAATATTACCAATGCCCCAATTATAGTGTGCGAAGGAGACGAATACCCGGCGAGCGCAATTGAGAAAAAGCCAAAATTCCATTTTTTATATCCTCATATTGCAATATTAACGGGAATAGCATGGGATCATATTAATGTATTTCCCACTTTTGATTTCTATTTAGAACAATTTGTCATTTTTATCAATCGAATTGAGAAGGGTGGCCTTCTAATTTATAATGAGTCTGATAATGTTTTAGCAGACTTGGTTGCTAAAAATAAAAGAGCCGATATTCAATATCAACCTTATCAGGTTCCTCCTTTTAACATTGAAAATGGAATTACCACAATTCAAATAGCTGGTCAAACTGGAACTTTAAGTGTTTTCGGAAATCACAATTTAATGAACTGTTTGGCAGCCTATTATGCCTGTGCAGCTTTAGGTGTTAATGCCAAAGATTTTTTAGAGGCAATGAATGATTTTACTGGTGCTGCTAAAAGATTGGAGTTGCTAGAGGCGAATGATTCCATGTGTATTTATAGAGATTTTGCTCATGCTCCAAGTAAAGTAAAAGCCACTGTTCAAGCTGTTAAACAGCAGTTTCCTAAAAGAAAATTGTATGGAATACTTGAATTGCATACTTATAGTAGTTTGAATGTCAACTTTATGAATGAGTACAGGGGTGCATTAGATGATTTAGATGAGAGTGTGGTTTTTTATGCTAAACACGCATTAGAAATCAAGAAGATGCCTGAACTACCCGCACAAAAAGTAATTGAAGGATTTGCCAAACCCAGACTTATTGTAATGAATGAAAAGAATGACTTAGAAAAATGGTTATTAACCATACCCAACCATGACGCAAATATTCTGTTCATGAGTAGTGGTAATTATGATGGATTAAACATAAATTCGTTGGCTGAAGCAATCATACAAAATCATCCTTAAGGATCACAATGAAATTAAATTTAACCAGACCCATCGCTTTTATTGATCTTGAAACAACTGGTGTTAATATCAGTAACGACAGAATTGTTGAAATAGCTATTGTTAAAATTTTGCCAGATGGCACAAGTCAAGTGAAGCGTAAATTAATCAACCCATTAATACCTATTCCTTCAGGGGCTTCTGATGTTCATGGAATAACAGATGATATGGTTAAAGACGCACCTAGTTTTAAACAGGTTGCTAATGAAATAAAACAATTCATGGACAATTGTGATATGGGTGGCTATAATAGCAATCGATTTGATGTGCCTATGTTAATTGAGGAATTTTTAAGAGCAGGTGTCTCCTTTTCAGTTGATGGTAGAAAGTTGGTAGATGTGCAAAAAGTGTTTCATATGATGGAACAAAGAACCCTTGGGGCAGCATATAAATTTTATTGTAATAAAGTATTAGACGGTGCACATAGCGCCGAAGTAGATGCAACGGCTACCTGGGAGGTTTTAGAAGCACAAATTGAAAGGTATCCTCAAATTGGTGATACAGTAGAAAGCATTGTAAAGTTTACTGGCGAAGATGATATAGTAGACTTTGCAAGAAGATTTGTGAAAGAAAATGGTATTGAGGTTTTTAATTTTGGGAAACATAAAGGGAAGCCAGTTACACAAGTATTAAAAGAAGAGCCACAATACTATGATTGGATGATGAAGGGTGATTTTGCAATGAATACCAAACAAAAACTAACTGAAATTTTAAACAGAACATTACTGAAGAAATAGCATTGGAAAAAATTGTAATCATACCAACTTTTAATGAGAAGGATAATATTGCTTCCATTATTCAAGCAGTTTTTTCCTTGAATCAAGGCTACCATATATTAGTGATAGACGATGGTTCACCTGATGGCACTGCTGAAATTGTAAAACAACTCATTCAATCATACCCCAATTATTTATTTCTAGAAGAACGAAAAGGAAAGCTTGGACTTGGCACTGCGTATATACATGGCTTTAAGTGGTGTTTAAATAGATCTTATCAATATATTTTTGAAATGGATGCAGATTTTTCTCATGATCCTAAAGATTTAGAAAGGTTGTATTTTTCTTGTAAAAATGATGGGGCACAAGTAGCAGTTGGAAGTAGGTATGTAAAAGGAGGGCAAACAGAAAATTGGCCGTTAGACAGGCAATTGTATTCTAGAGGAGGGGCGCTTTATACAAAAATGCTTACTTGGATGCCTGTGCAAGATCCTACTGCGGGCTTTGTTTGTTATAAAAGAGAAGTATTAGAAGCCATCAATTTTGATATGATTTCTTTTGTTGGATATGCTTTTCAAATTGAAATGAAATTTGCTGCTTGGAAACTTGGTTTTATCATCAAAGAAGTGCCCATCATATTTAAAGACCGAAAAATTGGGGTCAGCAAAATGAATAAAGGCATCATTAAAGAAGGTGTTTTAGGGGTTATTAGTATTCAGTGGCAGAGTATGTTTAAAAATTATCGCAAAAGGGTTAAAGCTACCTAAATTGTATTGTGAAACAAGCACTCATTAAATTACATATCTCCGTTTTCTTAGCAGGCTTTACTGGCATATTAGGGGTGTTGATTAGTTTGAATGAAATGAGTTTGGTTTGGTATAGAATTATGATTACCGTTGTTAGTTTATCTGTATTATTCAAGATAACTGGCAAGTCTGCTCAACTTCCAAAGACTACAGTAATACGATTTTTATTAATTGGTTGTTTAATTGCATTGCATTGGGTGGCTTTTTATGGAAGTATTAAGTTGTCGAATGTGTCTATTGGATTGGTTTGTTTTTCTGCAACCGGATTATTCACTGCTTTATTAGAACCATTATTGGTTACTAAAAAAATTCAATGGGCCGAAGTGGGGTTGGGGTTAATTAGTTTGCTGGGCATTTATTTAATTTTTCATTTTGATCAGCAATACCAAACGGGAATTATTGTAGGAATTCTTTCTGCATTTTTAGCTGCTTTGTTTTCAGTGCTTAACAAAAAACAAGTGAATAAAGCGGAGCCCTTGGTTATTATGCTATACGAATTAACAGGAGGCTTATTGGTACTTACCCTTTTGATGCCCCTTTATGGCTATTTTTTTCCTGAAATGAGTTTAATTCCAACTTTATCAGACTGGGGATGGTTATTGGTTTTAAGTTGGCTTTGCACCATTGTAGCAATGCAACTAATGTTAGACTCTCTAAAAAAAGTATCTGCTTTTACCCAAAACCTAAGTTTAAATTTAGAGCCGGTATATGCCATCATTATGGCATTCATTTTATTTGATGAAAACAAACACCTCTCTAATAGCTTTTATTATGGGGTAACATTAATCATTTTATCTGTGGTATTACAAATGATTAGACTTATTTATAATAAAAAAATTAAAACTCAATAATGAATCCAATTGTTGGGGTAACATTTCTATCATTATTTCTAAGTAAAAAGGGTTCTGCATTACTTCCGTTCGATTGAATAGGTTGCCCATTGGTTGTTATGAATCCTGTATTGTCTGCATTCCTTTGAAAAGTATATACGTCTTGAGCAGGACTACTTGCTAAATACCAATTAGTAATATCTACAAATAAGTCTAAAGTAAATCTTTTGTAATACCATTTTTTATCTATTCTGATATCACTACTATTAAAAGCATTTAAGCGTTGTGTATTAATATTATTATAATCAAGTGTTCCTGTCCCTAATGCTAAATAGTTTTGTCTACTTGCATTTAAATCATAAGGGGTAAATGGTACTCCGCCTTGGTAACGGAACTTAAGCCCAATTTCCCAGTTTCTTTTCATTTTATAACCTATCACTGCGCTCAATAAATGTCTATTATCCCATGAACTTGGGGCATAAGTATTATTTGCATTGGTGTATTTACTAACAAACCAAGTATAACTTAAGACACCGTAAAAACGTTGAGTCAATTTTTGCTGTGCAAAGAACTCAAATCCATAAGCTTTACCTCTGCCAGTTGTACTTACTGCTTCATTTCCTAATACATTAAAGTCTGCCCCTTGGTTGGATAAGCTAATGCCATTTCTAACGCTGATGGGTACATTATTGTATTGTTTGTAAAAGCCTTCAAAAGTAAATCGGGTAGCAGATGAAGGTAAATATTCAAACCCTGCAACATAGTGGGTACTCCTTGTGTAATCGGTGTTTTTATTAATCAATTCATTGTTGTTGTTTCTATATCCCAGTGCAGTATAAGGAAGCATTTTAAAGTAGGTTCCTATAGAAGCGTTGAAAGTAAGTTTATCTGTTATAACGTAACTGGCAGCAATTCTGGGTGATAATGTTTTAAATGGGTTCATACCGCTTTGTGTAAACGTATTCTGATCGAATCTTATACCTGCACTTAGCCCTAATTTATTTTCTAAAAAACGTTTCCCTATTTGTGTAAACGCACCCATCCTTGCAAATTGTATTTTACTATTGAAGTTGTACACCACTGCGGGTTGAACAATATTATTGTTGTTGTCTACAATGGCATTGCTGATTAGTTGATTGGTATTATTGCTAAAAGAAACCAATTGAGCCACAAAGCCATAGCTTAATTTGAAACCATTGATGTTTTGGTTAACATCAAATCGCAGCTTGTTTTCTACTTCAGATGAATTTAATGCAATTGTTCTAATGCCTCTAATTGGGCCAAGGTTATTCTCGTATTTTTCCAATTGGTTATTGAAAGCGTTTCTGCTAATAGCTAAATTCCAATAGCCATTGATTAATTGACGTCTAATGGAAGCCCCAACGGTATAATTCCATTGTTGAATGGATGGATTGCTATTTAATACATATAACTTTTCAGGGGTAGCTTCTTTAGGCGCAGCAAAATTAAATTCATCAATGGCACCTACTCCTAATAATGTTAGGGTAGTTTTTTTATTTAACTGATGCGTAATTTTATATTGAAAATCCCAATAATTGGGCCTGATGGGTAAGTCAATTGCTTTGAAAAGTAATTGTAAGTAACTTCTTCTAGCCGATGCCAAGAAAGTGGTTTTGCCTGATTTGCCTATTGGCCCATCAAAAGTAGTTGCTAGCTCAGTCCCACTCAATCTAATATTACCCTGTACTCGGTTATTGTTACCTCGCTTTTGTTTAAACTCAAATACCGAGGAAAGCGTATTGTCAAATCTTGCGTCGAAAGCAGAGGACGACAATTTTACTTCTTCAATAAAACTCACGTTTAATATTCCAGTTGGGCCTCCTGCACTTCCTTGAGTGGCAAAATGGTTTATTACTGGTATCTCTATTCCATCTAAATAAAATACATTTTCATTGGGTGCGCCCCCTCTAATAATGATATCGTTTCTGAATCCAGCAGTACTAGAAGAACCTCCCACACCTGGCAATGCTTGTATTACCCTTGATATATCAAAATTGCCTCCTGGATTGGCTTTTATTTCTTCGCTGGTTAATCTTTGTACACTTAGTGGTGTTTCTAAAGTAGCGGCTTTAGCAGACTTATTTCTATTGGTGCTGTTAACAGTTACTGCGGCTAGCTCTTGAACCGTTGATTCTAGTTCAATCACCATAGTATTTTCGTTTCCGCTCGCAATGGTTACATTGAATTTTGATTGAGTTGAGTATCCTAAGGCGCTGAAAATGAATGTATAGTAGCCAGATTTGATTCGATTAAACTGAAATTTCCCTGCACTATCTGTTACAACTGATTGGTCTACTTGTACCAACTTAACTACAGCCCCTTGAATGGGTTTTTGTAGTTGTTTATCTAAAATAATACCAGAAAATACACCTGTATTTTGTGCTTTTGTCTGCAAAAAAGAAAACGATACAATTAGTAAAAAAAGTAAATACCTCATAGTTCATCCATTTATCAAATACCTATCATCAACAATAGGTTTTGACTATTGTTTAATTATCTTCGGAATACCCAAAATTATTATGAACATGAGAATCACCACATTTATTGTTTTGTTATTTCTTAGTATAGCTAGCTATGCCCAAAAAAAACCATTGGACCATAGTGTATATGACGGTTGGCAAAATATTGCAGAACGTTTAATTAGCGATGATGGAAACTATGTTGCTTTTACGGTTACCCCACAAGAAGGAGATGGTCATTTGTACATCAAGAAGAAAGATGGAATTAATGTGGCAGAGATTGCTAGAGGATACAATGCCAATATAACCGACAATAGTCGTTTTTTAATTTGTAGAATTAAACCCTTTTTTAAAGACACCAGAGATGCCAAAATTAAAAAGAAGCGTCCTGAAGAAATGCCAAAAGATTCTTTAGCAGTGGTAGATTTACTATCAGGAAAAATTACCAAAATTGCTCAGGTAAAGAGTTTTAAAATTGCAGATGAACAAGCGCAATTTTTGGCCTATCATCTAGAGAAAAAACCGGCCATTCCTGCGCCAAAGACTGGTCAAACAGATAGTACTACTAAGCCCGCAGCGCCCGTTGCTCCCCCCACACCAAGAGCTGCTGCAGATCCTTTTGAAGAGGGAACAAATTTGATAGTTCATAATTTACTAACAGGAGATACACTTGTATACAATCTAGTTAGTGAGTATTTTTTCAATAAAAAAGGAAATATTTTATTAATTGAAACCACTAAAAAAACAGGAGATGCCAAAATTAAACCACAGGTAATTAAAATTGATTTAGTCAATAAAAAATCGGCGGTTGTATTTACTGGATTTAATGATGCAAAGGGATATAGAATGGATGAGTCTGGGTCTCAATTGGCTTTTATAGCAGAGAGAGATAGCAGTGCTAAATCGTTACAGAAATTTTACAAACTATTTTATCATAAAAACGGAGCTGACAGTGCTGTATTATTAGTTCAAAAAAATACAAGTGGAATGCCCGCTAATTTTACTTTAAGTGAGAATGCACAAGCAATTAGCTTTAGTAAATCGGGAAGTCGTTTGTTTTTTGGCACTGCTCCAATTTTGCCAATAAAAGATACAATAACGCCTGACTTTGAAAGAGTAAGTGTAGATGTTTGGCATTATAAGGATGATTATTTACAACCCTTACAATTGCGTAATCTTCAGCAAGAATTAAATAGGGCTTATTTGGCTAGATTCGATTTTAATAATGGTTCAGTAGTACAAATTGGTAGCCCTACTTTTAGAAATATTATACAAACCAATGAAGGAGATGGAGCTGTCTTTTATGGCGTTGCCGACGAGGGTAAAAGAATTGCTTCTCAGTGGCAAGGTGCATCATTTTCTGATTTGTTTGCTATCAACTCATTAACGGGACAAAAGCAATTAATCTTGCAAAATTTTAAAGGGAATACTTATCCTTCTTCTACAGGAAAATATTTGGTCGTTTATGATGAGATAAAAAAGAAGTATAGTGCTTACAATAGCGAATCTCAAAAAATGATCTCCATAGCTGCTGATATTAAAGTGCCATTGTTTGATGTTGAGAATGATGTTCCAGATGATCCCAATGCTTATGGTTTAGTTGGATGGTTAGAAAATGATGAGACTTTATTACTTTACGATCAGTATGATATTTGGCAAATTGATCCATTAGGAACCAAACCCTCTATCAATATTACTGGTGGTTTAGGCAGAAAAAACAATCTTGTTTTAAGGAATATTACTTTAGATAGAGAGGCAAGATTTATTAAAAAGAATCAGACTTTACTTTTAAACGTACTCAATAAAAAAAATAAGGGTAGTGGATTGAAGTCTCATATAATGGGAACATTATTTGAAATAAATACTTCTAATGCAACTTTGCCTTTAAGAATCTCTGCTGTGGCTAAAGCTAAAGATGCAGCTGTAATTAGTTTTGGTACCGAGACTTTTCAACGTTCTACTAATATTTCTGTGATTGATTGGAAAACCAATTCTATTTTACAAGATGTGCAAAACGCACAATCATTGCATCAGCCCAATCCTCAACAAAATCAATACAATTGGGGTACAGCTGAATTGTTTACTTGGAAAGCGTATACTGGTAAAACAGCTGAAGGCATTGTTTACAAACCAGAAAACTTTGATCCAAATAAAAAGTATCCAATGATTGCTTATTTCTATGAAAGAAGCAGTGATGGGTTATACGGATACAGTGCTCCTGCGCCTACGCCATCTAGATTAAATATTCCTTTTTTTGTAAGTAGGGGGTATATTGTTTTTGTTCCAGATATCTGGTATAAAACGGGTTATCCTGGCCAAAGTGCTTATGATTACATTGTAAGCGGAACAAGGGCATTGGTTGCAAAAGGATATGTAGATAGTACCAAATTAGGATTGCAGGGCCAAAGTTGGGGAGGATATCAAATTGCGCATTTAATCACCCGCACCAATTTATATGCGGCTGCTTGGGCTGGTGCGCCGGTTGCAAATATGACCAGTGCTTATGGTGGAATCCGTTGGGGTACTGGTTTGAACAGACAGTTTCAATACGAAAAAACGCAAAGTAGAATTGGAGCAACCTTATGGGAGAAGCCTAATTTGTATATAGAAAACTCGCCGTTGTTTCATTTCCCTAAAGTTAAAACACCTGTTGTGATTATGCACAATGATGCAGATGGAGCAGTTCCATGGTATCAGGGTATTGAAATGTTTACGGCCCTTCGCAGATTAGGGAAACCTGTTTGGATGTTGAATTACAATAACGAAGACCATAATTTAGTAGAGCGAAGAAATAGAAAAGATATTCAAATTCGTGAACAGCAATTTTTTGATTATTTATTAAAGGGAGATAAGCCTGCTAAGTGGATTGCTGAAGGCGTTCCTGCAGTTCTTAAGGGAAGAGATTGGGGGTTAGGTTATTAATAATTGCAGTTATTTAATTTTTTTTGCATAACTTTTTGCTGAACTAATTAGATGTAAAACCTGCATTATCATACATGTTAACTTTCTTAAAACAGAAATATGCTGCTATTTGGGTATTTGTAATTTTTATTGCAATTACTCAAATAGCTTCTTTTCAAATTTATAAAATTGAAAAGAAGCGGGA
Source organism: Sediminibacterium sp. (assembly GCF_030695065.1). Lineage (GTDB taxonomy): Bacteria > Bacteroidota > Bacteroidia > Chitinophagales > Chitinophagaceae > Sediminibacterium. The sequence goes on from NZ_JAUYTR010000016.1 coordinate 135,483, forward strand.
ATTTAACATGGTGCAGAATGAGTCTACTCATGTTAAACAAAGAATAGAATCTGCATTGAGTCAAAGTAATAATGCTACAAGCTTACTGGCCGTTCTAATTGAGCATGATTTGTTGAAAGACCATTTTGAAGAAGTGGCTAAAGAGCTACTAATTCATAACCAGTACTTAGATGCCATACAGTTGGTTCAAGACATGGTAATTATCAATACTTATCCTTTAAAAGGGAATGAACAAACCATAGGCTACGATTTAAGAACTGATAATGAACATGTTCGTGAAATCATGTTGTCATCTAGTTTAAATAGCCTTCATTTTGAGGGGCCTTTTAATTTAAAACAAGGTGGTGTAGGTTTTGTTGGTAGATACCCAATTATTCAGCATGATTCTTTATGGGGGTACTCTGCTGTGGTTATTAAAAAGCAAAGTTTTATTCGTTTGCTTGGACTAGATAGTACTGGTATAAATGAAACCTACTTTTATCAGGTGAAAAAGCAACAAGAAGGAAAAAAGTATATTCCCTTATTTAGTAATAACAGAACTGATTTCTCAACAGGTATTTCGCACGAACAATATATGCCTATTGGAGATTGGATCATACAAGTTAAGTTGCGAAAGCCAGTTTACTTATCTAGAACTATTGTGTTTTCAATAGGAGGGATTGTTGTTTCGTTGGTTTTTAGCTTGCTTATACAATGTAAAAGACTGAGATTAGATTAAGTTAAAATGGGTCCTGAATTCAGGACCCATTTTGCTTCAACTTTAAAGTATTATTTTGAATTCTTAACGTACTTTTCCAACCATTGGAATTGCTCCCACAATGTATGTAAAACATTTTCTTTGCCCCTGTATCCGTGTGCTTCATAGGGCAAGTATATAAACCTCACAGTTCCTCCATTTCCTTTGATAGCAGCAAATAAGCGTTCGCTGTTAATTGGATAAGTACCTGTATTATCGTCGGCTTCTCCATGTATTAATAAAATAGGTGTTTTAATTTTATCTGCATAGCTAAAAGGGCTCATATTGTGATACAATTCTGGTGCTTGCCAATAAGTTCTGTCTTCATTTTGAAACCCAAATGGAGTAAGGGTTCTGTTGTAAGCACCACTTCTAGCAATACCAGCCTTGAACCAATTGGTATGTGCCAATAAATTGGCAGTCATGAATGCGCCATAACTATGCCCTCCTACAGCAATTCTGTTTTTATCTGCGATGCCCAATCCTGATAAATATTCTATAGCAGAAGCTGCATTCAATTTTAATTGTTCAATAAAGTTGTCATTCGGCTTCTTGTCTTTTCCTGCAGCAACAATAGGCATTTCTGCATTGTCTAAAACTGCATAACCTTGTGTTGCATAGTAAATAGGTGACCCCCAACTTAATGTAGTAAACCTGTCCTTACTACCTCTTATTTGAGCCGCATCTGCAGCAGAGTTGAATTCTCTGGGATAAGCCCAAATAATTAATGGAAGAGGACCTTTGTCTTTGCTGTATCCACTAGGTAAATAAAGATCACCTGTTAAGTCTACACCGTCTGCTCTTTTATATTTTATTTTTTCTTTACTAATGCTTTCTAATGCAGGATAAGGATTGGTAAAGTTGGTAATTGCTTTGTCTGCAATTCTTAATTGTAGATTTTTGATAAAATAATTGGGTACTTGTTTTTGAGACTCTTTTCTACTTAATAAAGTCAAATTATTTGCATCTAGTACTTCTACTATATATTCAAAAGCGCCAACATTTGATCTCCAGATAATTTCATTTTGTTTGGTTGTTAAATCAAACTTTGCTAAAAATGGTAAATCACCATTTGGAGAAGATCCAGTAGTATTATTCATTAGTAGTTTGGTCCCATTTTCAATAGTTGTAATTACATTGCGACCATATTTGTTTTTACTAGTAACTGGAGAGCCAGGGTTTCCATAAGCATCTGTTTGGTTTCGCTCTAAGAGTAGTTCTAAGCTTCCTTTACTTGAATTAAATAAGTTTACTCTTATCAACTGTTTGCTTCTAGATATTTCATTCACTAATGCAATATTTTCGTTTCCCCAAGTAGTACCTCCATATCTTAACTTAGTTTTAAATAGCAGGGTGGCATTACCTGAAAATGGCGCACTTAAAGCATATACAGCGTCTCTAAATTCTACTTGTTTTTTAATTAATCCACTGTCTAAAGGTTCTGCCCAAGTAATGGTTGCTGCTTCATCATCTCTCCAGTCAAAACTTCTAGGAACATTTTGTGTATTGTCGTAACCTGAAGGGGTGCCTTCTGTTGAAGGTAATTCGGCTAAAACCTTTACAGGTTTACCTGATAGGTCGGTTACAATCATTTTAGAAGGGAAACCATTTGCTGTTACTAAATAGGAGAATGGTTGCTGTAGTTGTTTTTGTAACAAATATTTTTTATCTGGCGATAAGCTAAAATTACTCAAAATACAAGGCTTGCCAGATAGGGTTTCTACTCCATTTTTGTTCATTACTAACTGTGATGTTGCATAGAACTGAAACAATTGTTCGTCGTATGGACTTTTTATTAAGTCTTGATAAGTAGGGCTTGGGGCTGCTTTCCCAAGGTTTTGCTGAATGGTAGGCCCTTTAGGAGTAATGGGTCTTTTGGGTGCATTTGCAGCATTTGCAGTTGCTGATTTGTATAGAATAGTGTTGTCGTCAACCCAGGTATAGGGGCTGCCTAAAACTGAATTAAGTGCCTTTTTGCTCACTAAGCTGGCTTTTTTTGTTGCAATATCAATAATGTATAACTCTACCTTATTGTTGCTGGTATGTGTAAAAGCAATTTTATTTTCTGAAGGACTCCAACTAACAGCTCCAGCTAAAAGGTTTGCAGGTAATCCTGCAATTGAATATATTTTATCTTCTTTTAGATTTTTAAGCTGAAAGTTGTTGATAAAAGTTTGTCTGCTTGGCGAAAAGTTATTGGGGTTTAATCTTAATCCAGCAACCCTTATTTCTGGTTGTCCTAATTCTTCCACAGTTGGGTAAGAGTTTCTTTCTGAAAGCAACATCCATACTGCTTTTCCATCAATACTAACAGATGGTGTTGGCTTAGCAAGCAATAAATCTTCAATAACTTTAGGTGGATTTTGGTAACTGGCGGCATCTTGGCCAATGGCCATTGTGGCACTAACAATTACAGTTAATACGGTAAAGAAATGTTTAATCATTTTCATTTTAGCATTATTTAATTGGGCAATTCAATGATGCTCAAATTACCAATAAATAGTCTAGTAAATACAGGGATATGTTGAACTTGAAAAAATATTTGTAGATATTGAAATAGGGGCTTAGTTTTGCAATCTAATGTTACAGAATCTACATATACATCACCATCATATGCATCCCAAAGGGTAGGCATCGGTGTATTTGTACTAATATATTGAATTCTAGCTTACCAGACGGTAGGCTTTTTTTTTGCTTTAATGTTAAGAATAAATAATGGATCATGAAAAATAACAATGTGAACAACAAATTGAGATTAGCTATTCAAAAAAGTGGAAGATTACACGACGATTCTATGCGTTTGTTGAAGGAATGTGGTATTGATATCAGTAACGGAGTAAACAAGTTGAAAGCAGACGCAACTAATTTTCCAATAGAAGTGTTTTTCTTGAGAGACGATGATATTCCTCAATACGTAGAAGATGGAGTAGCCGATATTGGATTTGTAGGAGAGAATGTGGTATTTGAAAAAAACAAAAAAGTAGAAATTGAAGAAAAGCTGGGTTTTGGTAAATGTAGGCTCAGTATGGCAGTTCAAAGAAATGAATTGTATGAAAATGCACAGTTTTTGCAGAACAAAAAAATTGCTACTAGTTACCCAGTGATTGTGTCCAATTTTTTGAAAACCAAAGGAATTGATGCTGAAATTCACGAAATCAGTGGTAGCGTTGAAATTGCTCCAGGAATTGGCTTGGCAGATGCAATTTGTGATTTAGTTAGTAGTGGGTCTACTTTGTTTATGAATGGATTAAAAGAAGTGGAAGTTATTTTTGAGTCGCAAGCAGTATTAATCAAAAACAACTCATTGAATGAAGTGCAACAGCAATTATTGCAAAGACTCATTTTTAGAATTCAGTCGGTTAAGAAAGCAAAGAATAATAAGTACATACTTCTAAATGCCCCCAATAATAAATTGGATGAAATTATTGGATTATTGCCAGGAATGAAAAGTCCTACTGTTTTACCCTTAGCAACAGAAGGTTGGAGCAGTGTACACAGTGTTTTAAATGAAAATGATTTTTGGAATATTATTGAGCAATTGAAAGCAGCAGGTGCCGAAGGCATTTTAGTAGTTCCAATTGAAAAAATGATTATTTAAGTTATGATGAATATTCTTGAATTTCCTGAAAGAGCAAACTGGGCTTCTATTATTAAAAGACCAGTTGCAGATTATATTTCCCTGAATGAAAAAGTTTCTACTGTTTTAAATGGGGTTAAATTGGGTGGAGATAAAGCTGTTAAGCAATACACCAAGGAGTTTGATGGGGTAAACCTAGACCATTTACTAGTAACCGACGCTGAAATGCAAGAAGCCCAAACCTTGCTTAGTGTTGAATTAAAAATAGCAATTGAAACTGCGGCGTCTAATATTCGTAAGTTTCACTTAACGCAAATTAATAAAGAACGCCCTGTAGAAACAATGCCAGGTATAACCTGCTGGCGTAAATGGGTTGGGATAGATAAAGTAGGCTTGTATATACCTGGTGGTTCTGCTCCTTTGTTTTCAACTATTTTAATGTTGGGTATTCCAGCTGAAATAGCCCGTTGTAAACAAGTAATTCTTTGCTCGCCTCCAGATAAAACCGGGAAATTGCACCCTGCAATCATTTATGCAGCCAATTTGGTTGGGATAAAGCAATTGTATAAAATTGGGGGTGTTCAGGCAATTGCTGCAATGGCATATGGAACAGAAACTGTTCCTGCTGTGTACAAAATTTTCGGTCCAGGTAATCAATATGTAACAGCAGCCAAACAAATGGTTCAGCAGCACGGTGTAGCCATTGATATGCCTGCAGGACCTAGTGAAGTTTGCGTATTGTCCGATGAAACAGCTGTGCCTGAATTTGTTGCTGCAGATTTATTAAGTCAAGCAGAACATGGCCCAGACAGTCAAGTATTATTGGTTAGTACTTCTAAACAATTAATAGATAAAGTAAATTTAGCCTTAACAAGTCAACTATCATTATTGCCACGGAAAGAATTGGCATCAAAAGCGCTTCAAAATAGTCGGGCTGTATTGATGAACAGTTTGTCTGATGCAGTTGATCTAGTGAATGAATATGCAGCAGAGCACTTAATTATTGCTTGCAATAATGCCAATGAAATTGCCGATCAAATTTCTAATGCAGGCTCTGTATTTATTGGTAATTATTCTCCGGAAGCAGTAGGAGATTATGCTAGCGGAACCAATCATACATTGCCTACTAATGCTTATGCCAGAATGTATAGTGGAGTAAGTGTAGATAGCTTTATCAAAAAAATTACATTTCAGCAATTGACCAAAGAAGGATTAACCGCAATAGCAAATACAGTTGAAACTATGGCAGAAGCAGAAGGGTTAAAAGCCCATGCTGAAGCAGTAAGAGTTAGATTAAAATAAAATTCTATGTTGTTTAATTTAAATAACCTTGTTCGTCCCAATATTGCCCAATTAACACCTTACTCATCTGCAAGAGATGAGTTTAGTGGGGAGGCAAAAGTATTTTTAGATGCCAATGAAAATAGTTTAGGCTCACCTTTATCTAAATGGTATAATCGTTACCCAGACCCTCACCAGGTTGCAATAAAAAATAAGCTAGCAGTTGTAAAAGGGATTGCAGCGGAACATATTTTCTTGGGTAATGGAAGTGATGAATGCATAGACCTGTTATACAGAAGCTTTTGTGTTCCATCTAAAGACAATGTGATTATTTGTCCTCCCACCTATGGCATGTATGAGGTAAGTGCGCATATTAATGATATTGAGCTAAAAAAAATCCCTTTATTGCCCAATTTTCAACTGAACTTAATTGAAATAGAGCAGGCCATTGATGTCAATACTAAGTTGATTTGGATTTGTTCACCTAATAATCCAACTGGAAATTCAATTAATCGTTTAGACATAGAAACCATCCTAAATAATTTTAATGGGATTGTTGTTATAGATGAAGCCTATATAAATTTTTCTAAGCAAAAATCATTTGTACAAGAGCTTACCGAATATCCCAATTTGGTTGTACTGCAAACATTCAGTAAAGCTTGGGGTTTGGCAGGATTGAGGCTGGGTATGGCTTTTGCTTCAACTGCTATTATTGAAGTACTTAATAGAGTTAAGCCTCCATATAATATTAATCAATCTACACAAGAGTTGGTTTTAAAGGCATTAGAAGAAGTTGGCCAAGTAAATGATATGATTCGTTTATTGGTAGATATGCGCGATGCATTAGCAGAAGTGTTTACTACAATGCCTACCGTGCAAACTGTATATCCTTCAGACGCCAATTTTTTATTGATTAAAATAAACGATGCCAGAAAAGTGTATGAATTTTTATTAACTAAAGGAATTGTATTAAGAGACAGAAGCAATGTGCAACTATGCAATGATTGCTTAAGAATTACAGTAGGTTCAGAACAAGATAATACCAGCTTAGTAGAAGCAATGCAAGATTGGTATCAATTGAATGCATAAATTCATGTTTTAATATTATACATATATGCAAAAAATAAAATTAGTTGTTGCAATGTTAATGCTCTTGAATGTTGCTGCTGCACAACCGAAGCTTCAAGTTGCCATACAATTACCTACTGGGTTTACAAGTAAAGTTGTTGCCAACGACTTGGGTAGAGTAAGACATATTGCAGTAAATAGCAATGGAGACTTATATATGAAGTTAGATCGCTTGGTTAATGGAAAGGGGATTTATAGACTTCGCGACAATAACGGTGATGGTGTTATGGAAGACACATTAGCATTTGGTAATTATACCGGAACGGGTATTGGTATTAACAATGGATATTTGTATGCTACTTCTGATCAAACTATTTATCGTTACAAATTTGATGCGAACCAAAATATTGTTAATCTAGATCAACCTGAAATTGTAGTTGATGGATTAATGAATAAAAGACAGCATGCATCCAAGTCAATTACTTTTGATAAAGTAGGAAACCTTTATGTAAATATTGGTGCTCCTTCTAATGTTTGCCAAGAACAAGATAGGCAAAAGGGCTCTCCAGGTTTAACCCCATGTCCAATATTAGAAAATGCGGGAGGAATTTGGCAGTTTAATACAAGTAAAACCAATCAAACATTAAGTGATGGCATAAGATATGCAACTGGTATGAGAAATGCACTAGGGATTGATTGGAACAATGAAGTGAATGATTTATTTGTAACTATTCACGGTAGAGATATGTTGTATCAATATTTTCCAGAAATGTACAATCAAAAACGTGGTGCTGAACTACCATCGGAAACTTTCTACAGAGTAAAGAAAGGGGATGATTGTGGTTGGCCTTATATTCACTGGGATCATTTTCAGAATAAAAAAATATTGAATCCTGAATATGGAGGTGATGGTAAAAAAGAAGGTGCTCCAAATGCCATTTCTCCATTGGTAGGATTCCCTGGTCATATGGCACCTAATGCTTTATTAATTTATTCTGGGAATCAATTTCCAGCAAAATACAAGAACGGCGCGTTCATTGCTTTTCATGGTAGTTGGAATAGAACACCAGAACCTCAAGAAGGTTTTTATGTAGTATTTGTTCCAATGAAAAATGGACTGCCTACTGGAAAGTGGGAAGTGTTTGCAGATGGGTTCTCAGGCATGTCACCAGTTACCAATTTATCTGCAGCTAAGCATCGTCCAACTGGATTAGCCCAAGGTGAAGATGGGTCTCTTTATGTTTCTGATGATAAAGCTGGCTATGTTTGGAAAATTTCTTACAATAAATAATTGCAATAATTAATGAGAATAAAACTTGCCATATTTGGATTAGGGTTGATTTTGCTCTCTAATTTTTCAAATGCTCAAACATCTGTACAAGGGAAGTCTAAGCAAATGCTGAATGGGAAAAAAGTGTACGATATGTATTGTCAGGCTTGTCATCAGGCCGATGGGAATGGAGTGCCCAGATTAAACCCTCCATTAGCTGGAACAGTTTATGTTACTGGAAGTAAAACAAGATTAATTGATATTGTTTTAAACGGCTTGACCGATCCAATAGAAATTAATGGAGAAGAGTATAATAATCCAATGGCAGCTCATTCTTTCTTAACCGACCAACAAATTGCTGATGTGTTAACTTATATCAGAAATAGTTTTGGAAATAAAGCAGGTGCGGTTTCTGTTGCTGAAGTTAAAAAACAAAGGGCAAAAAAATAATCATGAAACGAATTTTATTCATAGATAGAGACGGTGTGGTATTAGAAGAGCCACCGGTTGATTTTCAAATTGATACAATTGCTAAAACAAATTTTGTTAAAGGGGCACTTACTAATTTATCTAGGATTGCTTCCCATTTTGATTTTTATAAAGTGATGGTGACCAATCAAGATGGATTAGGAACAACATCTTATCCTGAAGAACAGTTTTATCCTTACCATGATTTAATGATTAGAACCCTCGATTCTGTTGGGTTTCAATTTGATGAAATGATAATTGATAAAACATTTGCATCTGAAAACTTGCCTACCCGCAAGCCAGGTACTGGGTTGTTAAAACATTTGATGGGGAATGATCATTTTGATTTGTCTAATTCATTTGTTATTGGTGATAGATGGAGTGATATTCAGCTAGCCATTAATTTGGGTGCTAAAGCAATTTATTTTAAATCTGGATTACATGAGTTAACTGCTGACCAATATTTGGCTTTTAAAGATGTTATTGTTTTAGAAACCAATTCTTGGGAGGAAATATATTCATTTCTAAAACTAGGCTTAAGAATTGTTCATCATGAACGTAATACCAACGAAACAAAAATTTCGATTGATGTAAATATGGATGGGGCTGGAAAGGCGACCATAAATACAGGATTGGGTTTTTTTGATCATATGTTAGACCAAATTGCTCGTCATGGCAAAATTGATCTAGCCATTACTACCCATGGTGATTTACATATAGATGAACACCATACAATTGAAGATACCGGAATTGCTTTAGGTGAAGCATTCGCAAAAGCATTGGTTGATAAGCGAGGAATGGAGAGATATGGGTTTGCTTTGCCTATGGACGAAGCAGATGCAAAAGTATTAATTGATTTTGGAGGTAGAAATTGGTTGGTTTGGAATGCTGAATTTAAAAGAGAAAAAATTGGTGATATGCCTACTGAAATGTTTTATCACTTTTTTAAGTCGTTCAGTGATGGGGCCAAATGCAATTTAAATATATCATGCAAAGGAGATAATGAGCACCATAAAATTGAAGTTATTTTTAAGGCATTTGCAAAAGCAATTCGGATGGCTGTTAAAAGAGATCCAATTAGTAATTACTTGCCTTCTACTAAAGGAGTATTATAAGTTAGATTGTCTTTTCCAAACATCTGTTCTGCCTAATAACGAAATGCCAATATAACCACGTACCTCAATGGTATTAGGGTCTTTCATGGTTATTTTGCAGCTATAATCGTCTCCAGATTTTGGGTCATATATCTTGCCATCCTTCCATGAATTATTTTTATGAAAGCTGAAGTTTCTTAAATTAACTAAACCTAGTAATGGGGAGTTTCTTTTTGCAGGGTCACTGTTTTTTGCATCCACTCTTGGTTTGCCAGTAGTTGGATTGTTGGGTTCTTTTAGCCAAACAATTTTACCATAATAATTATTCCCCTGTTTATAAATCTGAACCACTGCAGTTCCTTCACTAGTTTTCCAATTTCCAAGAATTGCATCAGGATTATTATTTGAAATGGGTGCGCTGTAAGCTGGTAATATGTATAAAGCACATAACAATAGGGTATATAGTATTTTCATTATTTATTATGTTGTTTGTTTAATGAAATTGCGCTATTGGTGGTATAGTATCAAATTATTTTTTGTTAATTCATTACTAAACTTCATATTTGTACAATGATTATCATAAATAAGCATTGGTGGTGGCATTCTAACTCTTTACGGGGATAGTAATGGTATAACCAATACTCATTGAATATATTCAAAGCCCCGGATTAATCTGGGGCTTTTTTTATGGATTATAATTGACAAAAAATGAATAAAATGCATTTAGTTACCACAGGCAAAAAAATACTGGGTGATATTTATACGCCTGTAGGCATTTATTTAAGACTAAGAGATCGTTTTAGAGACACCATCTTACTAGAAAGTACCGATCATCATGCAAATGAAAACAGTTATTCGTTTATATGCATCAACGCAATTGGCGGTATTGAAGTAAAAAATAATTCAACACTAGAATATAAATTACCAGGGGATGATGCTGTAAAGTTGGCGTTAGGTAACAAATTAAATGTGCCCCAGTATTTGTGGGATTTCATGAACAAGTTTGAAGTAGAGAAATCATTGGATAGTCAATTCCAATTTGCACAAGGATTGTTTGGCTACACTTGTTTTGATGCCGTATCTTTTTTTGATACTGCAATTCCTTCAGAACAAACAATGCCACTAATTCCACTTATACGATATCGTTTATACCAATATGTAATTGCATTTAATCATTTTAAAGATGAACTGATTATATGTGAAAATAAAATTGCAGGATTAGCCGGAGATTTGCAAGTAATTGAAACGCTAATCCGTAGTAAAGATGTGCCTGTTTATCCCTTCAGTTTAGAAGGTACTGAAAGGTCTAATATGACCAATGAAGCTTATATTGAATTGGTTCAAAAAGGCATTAAAAGATGTTTACGAGGAGATGTTTTTCAAATAGTATTGAGTAGACAGTTTGAACATTCTTTCACTGGAGATGAGTTCAATGTTTATAGGGCTTTGCGAAGTATCAATCCGTCTCCTTATTTGTTTTTCTTTGATTATGGCGATTATAAAATCATGGGGTCTTCGCCAGAAGCGCAATTGGTTATAAAAAACGGCAAAGCAATTGTGCATCCCATAGCCGGAACTTTTAAAAGAACTGGAGATGATGCAACTGATCAGTTGGCTGCCGAAGAACTATTAAAAGACAAAAAAGAAAACGCAGAACATGTAATGCTGGTTGATTTAGCAAGAAATGATTTGAGCAGGGTATGTGATGAAGTGAAAGTAGCACATTATAGACAGGTTCAATACTATAGTCATGTAATTCATTTAGTAAGTGAGGTGGAGGGAATACTAAGACCAGAACATAATCCATTTGAAATTTTTGCAGGAACTTTTCCTGCTGGAACACTTAGTGGTGCTCCCAAATTAAAGGCTTTGGAAATTATATCATCTTATGAGCCAACACCTAGGAGCTTTTATGGTGGCGCAATTGGATTTGTTGGTTTTGATGGAAGCTTTAATCATGCCATTATGATTAGAACATTTCTAAGCAAAAACAACCAGTTAATTTGTCAAGCAGGTGCCGGTGTTGTGGCAGCAAGCATTCCTGAGAATGAGTTACAGGAAGTGAACAATAAACTGAATGCATTAAAACAAGCTGCTGCATTTGCTGCACAGGTTCATTAATTAAAACAACTGTATGAAAATTTTGGTTTTTGATAATTACGATTCGTTTACCTATAATCTGGTTCATTTAATTTCACAGATAAGTGGTACCCATCCAGTAGTGTGTAGGAATGATGAAATTGAGTTGTCTCAAATAAATCAATACGATAAAATATTGCTTTCTCCAGGACCGGGTATTCCATCTGAAGCAGGACTCTTACAACCATTAATTAAAGCCTATGCTGCAAGCAAAAGTATATTGGGCGTGTGTTTAGGGCATCAAGCTATTGGCGAAGTATTTGGCGCTAAGCTGACCAATCTAGCTAATGTTTTCCATGGTGTAGCAACACCTATACAAATTGAGAAAACAACCAATGGTAAACCCTCTACATTGTATGATGGATTGCCTAGCCAAATAGAAGTAGGGCGTTATCATAGTTGGGTGGTAAGTGATAGCAATTTCCCTGATTGTTTAAATATCACCGCTAAGGATGACAATGGGTTCATTATGGGATTGGCTCATACTACTTACGATGTAGAGGGGGTTCAGTTTCACCCTGAAAGCATTTTAACTCCTGATGGAGAAACAATTATCAAAAATTGGTTAAAAAGATAAGATGAAAAAAATATTACAATACTTATTTGAATATAAAACACTTACTAGGGTTAAAGCCTATGAAGTGATGGTAAATATGGCAAAGGGCCAATACAATGATGCGGAAATTGCCTCGTTTATAACGGTTTATTTAATGAGAAGTGTTACCATTGAAGAGCTCAATGGATTTAGAGATGCTTTGTTAGAACTGTGCATTAAAACTGAATTAGGTACAACTGATTTGGTAGATATTGTAGGAACGGGTGGTGATGGAAAGAACTCATTTAATATTTCTACATTATCATGCTTTATTGTTGCAGGAGCTGGGCAAAAAGTTGCAAAGCATGGAAATTATGGAGCTTCAACCATAAGTGGAGCATCAAATGTGATGGAGCAATTAGGATACCGTTTTAAACAAGATGGAAGTGCGCTAAAAAATGAAATTGACCAGGCCAATATTTGTTTTATGCATGCTCCTCTTTTTCATCCTGCTCTAAAAGTAGTAGGACCCATTCGAAAACAATTAGGCGTAAGAACATTTTTTAATATGCTTGGCCCAATGGTGAATCCTGCAAACCCCGATTATCAATTGGTAGGAGTGTATAATTTGGAAATGGCTAGAATATATAATTATCTGCTACAGCAAACGGGTAAGTCATTTACTATCATACATAGTTTAGACGGATATGATGAAATATCTTTAACTAGCGACACTAAAGTAATTACCAAAGAAGGAGAATCCATTTTTTCTGCTATTGAATTAGGGAAAAAAATAGTGATGCCAGAAGCAATATATGGAGGGAATACTGTTGAAGAGTCTGCAGCAATTTTTATTAAAATTATTAAAGGGGAAGGAAGTTGGTCACAAAATGCAGTGGTATTAGCCAATGCGGCAATGGCCTTAAACTGCACAGGTAAATTCAATAATTACCAGTCTGCCTATCAAGCCGCAGTAGAAAGCTTAGAATCAGGGGCTGCATTAAATTCATTCAATAAATTGATTGCCTTACAAGGCTAGTATTTTCAATTATTCATTATGACCATTTTAGATACCATAGTAGCACAAAAAAAGATAGAAGTAGCCGCCAAACAGTCAATAAAATCAATTGCTCAATTAGAGCAATCTATTTTTTTTAAGTTGCCTTGTTTGTCTTTAAAATCATCGTTGCTTGATAGTAATAAAACAGGAATCATAGCAGAATATAAAAGAAAGTCTCCAAGCAAAGGAATCATTAATAATACCGCCACTATTAAAGAGGTAACGAAGGCTTATACCCAATTTGGTGCAGCTGGAATTTCTGTTTTAACAGATGAACCATTTTTTGGAGGTAGATTATCCGACTTGGAAGAAGCTACTTTTAATAAAATTCCGCTGCTAAGAAAGGATTTTATGATTAGCGAATATCAGATTATTGAAGCCAAAGCTAGTGGTGCTTCAGTTATTTTGTTAATTGCTGCTTGCCTAAGCCCTCAACAAGTAAAAACTATGACCAAATTGGCGCATGACTTAGGTTTAGAAGTATTGCTCGAGATTCATAACCAAGAAGAATTGGCTCATATTAATGAAGCTGTTGACTTAGTAGGGGTAAATAATAGGAACTTGAAAAATTTTGAAGTGAGTATCAATATTTCTTTAGATCTTATTCAGCAAATACCATCTTCTATACCTGCAATTGCAGAAAGTGGGATAGATAATCCTAATACCATTGTAACTTTACAAAAAGCAGGTTTTGCCGGCTTTTTAATAGGAGAGCGTTTCATGAAAGAATCGAATCCGTCAATTGCTTTTGCCAATTTTGTAAATGAATTAAAATTAAAACAAAATGCGGGCTAAAGTATGTGGGTTAAACAGTGTGAATCAAATGATGCAGTTGGATGAAGTAGGGGTAGACTTTGCTGGTTTTATTTTCTATCCTAAATCGCCTAGATATGTCTTGAATACTGTTTCTAAAACTGACTTAAAAAAAGCAAGGGGATCCAATATTAATAAAGTTGGTGTTTTTGTAAATGAAGACCCTGACCAATTATTGGCTTTGGTAGACGATTGTGGTTTGTACTTGGCACAATTACATGGCGACGAAACTCCAAGGTATTGCGAAAAGATTGCTGATTATATTTCTGTAATTAAGGCATTCAGATTAAGGGATGATGATGATGTGCTATGGAAAATCAAAGATTACCAAGATATAGTAGATATGTTTTTATTTGATACGGCTGGGGCTGAATATGGTGGAACTGGAAAGCGATTCAATTGGGAAATATTACAGTCTCTAAATATCAACAAACCTTTTTTTCTTAGTGGCGGAATTGGGCCCTCTGATATAGATGCATTAAAAGCATTCTCAAATACACCTGTTGCAAAAGACTTATTTGCGATTGATGTAAATAGCCAATTTGAAATAACACCCGGTATTAAGGATATGGCAAAAGTTAAACCCTTTATAAAAGAATTAAACAATATATGAAAAAACAGTATTTTCTCCTTTGTTTTTTTATTTGTGCAACAATAAATTCGCATTCGCAACAATTGGTGAATGTATTACTTACAACCAATGGAAAAGCTACTTATAAAATTGCAGCGGGCAAGTTTGTTATTTTATTAAGCGATCAAGGCAAAATACAAACCATTGATGCTGATGCCTCAGGCGAAATTGTCTTTAATAAAAATTTACTCCCACAACAAATTGGGGAATTGGGCTTAGGGTTCAATTATGAGGGTTGGTTAAGTAAAATAGGAGATGTAACAATAATGTACGATTATACTGGAAGAATTGATCGGGTAGGTAATTTAGTATTTAGATACAATTATAATCAACAAATAGGATCAATTGGCGGTTATACAATTACCTATAATTCAAATAAAACAATTGATCAAATTGGGCAGTATAAGATTTATTACAATTATAGTGGCAGTGTATTTAGAATTGATCAGAGTAAGGGTCTTATTTTATTACAATTAAATTTTTCAAAATGATTAAAGAGGCAGTCAACTATCAAGTGCCTGATTTGCATGGATACTATGGTGACTTTGGAGGTGCCTATATTCCAGAAATGTTACAGCAAAATGTTGCAGAGCTTAAGGAACAGTATTTGAAAATAATGGCTGAACCTGCTTTTCTTCAAGAATTTGATTTGTTATTAAAAGATTATGTAGGAAGACCTACCCCTTTGTTTAAAGCAGAAAGATTAAGTGCAGAGTTTAATACCAATATTTATTTGAAACGCGAAGATTTATGCCATACTGGTGCACACAAAATCAATAATACAATTGGTCAAATTTTATTGGCACAACGATTGGGGAAAACCAGAATAATTGCCGAAACTGGGGCTGGACAACATGGGGTTGCAACTGCTACTGTTTGTGCTCTAAAGGGGATGGAGTGCATTGTTTATATGGGTGAAAAAGACATTGAAAGACAAGCCCCAAATGTTGCTAGAATGCAAATGTTAGGCGCAAAAGTAGTACCAGCAACAAGTGGAAGTAAAACCCTTAAAGATGCTACCAATGAAGCAATAAGAGATTGGATTAATCATCCAAACGATACGCATTATATTATTGGAAGCGTAGTAGGGCCTCATCCTTATCCTGATATGGTTGCTAAGTTTCAAAGTGTTATTAGTAAAGAAATAAGAATACAATTAAAGGAAAAGACCAATAGCGAATTGCCTACGCATATTATTGCTTGTGTAGGTGGAGGAAGCAATGCTGCAGGAGCATTTTATCATTTCTTAAATGAGCCATCTGTAAAGATTGTTGCTGTTGAAGCTGCGGGAATGGGCGTTCATTCTGGAATGAGTGCTGCTACTACACAATTAGGAAAGCAAGGGATTTTGCATGGAAGCAAAAGTTTATTAATGCAAACTGCTGATGGACAAGTAGTAGAGCCACATAGTATTTCTGCAGGATTAGATTATCCAGGTATTGGACCAATGCATGCTAATTTGTATTCAAGCGGAAGAGGTCATTTTATAAGTGCTACAGATGATGAAGCTTTAGACGCCGCCTTTCATTTGAGCAAAACAGAGGGGATTATTCCAGCACTAGAAACGGCTCATGCTTTTGCTGTTTTGGGTCAATTAAATTTAACTCCTTCAGATACCGTGGTGGTTTGCTTAAGTGGCCGTGGCGACAAAGATTTAGCCACTTACATGAAAAGTATTCAAACGCATCCTTAATTTGATTTTATGAGTAGAATTCAATCCATTTTTTCCACTACTAAGCAGCCAGTACTAAATATCTATTTTACTGCTGGTTACCCAACATTAGATAGTACGTTAACTGTGATGGATTTGTTGGCCAATGCAGGAGTGGATATTATTGAAATAGGGATGCCCTATAGTGACCCTTTGGCAGATGGGCCTGTTATTCAAGAAAGCAGTAGTATAGCTATTGCCAATGGTATGACTATAGAGTTATTGTTTAGTCAATTAAAGGCTTGTAGATCTCAACCATCTTTGTCTAAAACAGGAATAGTGTTAATGGGGTATATGAACCCCGTTCTTCAATATGGATTTAATCGATTTTGTGCTGATGCAGCAAATGCAGGAGTAGATGGCTTAATTTTACCTGATTTGCCTGAATATGAATTTGAGAAAGAATATGGGCAAATCATTAAAGCATATGGTCTCGATTTTATTTTTCTAGTTACACCTGAAACTTCCGAAGAGAGAGTTAGAAAGTTAGACAGTTTGAGCACTGGTTTTTTATATGCAGTAAGTTCTTCTGCTACTACAGGCGGAGAAACCAGTTTTAATCTTGTATTAAATTACCTTCAAAAGCTACAGTCTTATCAACTAAAAAATCCTGTAATGGTTGGGTTTGGAATAAAAGATAAAGCAAGTTTTGATGCAGTTGCTGCCAATTCACAAGGGGCAATTATTGGTAGTGCCTTTATTAAAGCACTTTCTAATAATGATTCTTTAAATGAACTCGTACCGTCTTTCGTTAAATCTATAAGACCATAATTTTAAATCAGTGAAAACAGTTATAATACAATACAATGCAGGCAATATTCAATCGGTGCTTTTTGCACTTGATCGAATAGGGGTTGAGGCAATTGTTACCGATGATGAAGAACAAATTCTGCAAGCAGATAAAGTGATTTTTCCTGGTGTTGGCGAAGCAAGTACAGCAATGCAATACTTGAAAAAAAGAAAGCTGGATCAATTGATTATTCAGCTAAAACAACCTGTATTAGGTATATGTTTGGGTATGCAATTGATGTGTAAGTTTAGTGAAGAAAATAATACTCAATGTTTGGGAATATTTGATGAGCAGGTAGCTAAGTTTAAGCCAGTTGAGGAACAGTTGAAAATACCACAAATTGGATGGAATAATATTTATGATTTGCAATCCAACTTGTTTAAAGGCATTGAAAATAATGCATACTGTTATTTTGTTCATGGGTATTTTGCCACAAAGGGCAAGCATACTATTGCTTCAACAGATTATGGAATAGCTTATAGTTCGGCATTGCATAAGGATAATTTTTATGGAGTGCAATTTCATCCTGAAAAAAGTGCATTAGTGGGAGAGCAAATTCTTAAAAACTTTATTGAATTATAATATGGAAATTATTCCCGCAATAGATATTATTGATGGCAAATGTGTAAGACTTACTGAAGGTGATTATACACAAAAAACCGTGTACAATGAAAACCCATTGGAAGTAGCAAAGTCGTTTGAAGACGCTGGAATTAAGCGCCTTCATTTGGTAGATTTAGATGGAGCAAAAGCGGGTAAAGTGACCAATTGGAAAGTATTGGAATCTATAGCCAAAAATACCCAATTGGTGATTGATTTTGGTGGAGGAATTAAAAAAGAGTCCGATTTAAAAATAGTATTCGAGTCTGGCGCTGAATTGGCCACAATTGGCAGTTTGGCTGTAAAAGAGCCAGCTCTATTTGAAACATGGTTAAAACAATATGGAGAAAGTCGGTTTTTATTAGGTGCAGATGTTAAGGGCGAAAATATTGCCATTGGGGGATGGCTTGAAACTACCAATGAAACAATTATTGAGTTTATTCACAAATATATTTCTAAGGGAGTTACCCAGCTATTCTGCACAGATATTAGTAAGGATGGTAAATTAGAGGGACCTTCCATTGAATTATATAAAAAAATTATTCAACAATTTCCTGAATTATATTTTATTGCAAGTGGTGGTGTGAGTTCTATGCACGATATAGATGAATTGAGATTAATTGGTTGTAGTGGAGTGATTGTGGGGAAAGCTATTTATGAAGGAAGAATTAAAATTAGTGAGTTGTGTTAACAAAAAGAATTATACCCTGCTTAGACATTAAAGAGGGTAGAACCGTAAAGGGAGTTAATTTTGAGCAAATAAGAGATGCAGGTGATCCTGTAGAGCTGGCAACTATTTATGCAAATGAAGGTGCTGATGAATTGGTCTTTTTAGATATTACTGCTACCAATGAACGTAGAAAAACCTTAAGTGAATTGGTAAATAAAATTGCACATCATATTAATATACCTTTCACAGTTGGTGGTGGTATTTCTTCTATTGAAGATGTTCAATTGCTTTTAAAAAATGGAGCAGATAAAATTTCTATTAATACCTCCGCATTTAAAAATCCTATTTTGATAGACCAGTTGGCCTTGGAATTTGGAACACAGTGTGTTGTTTTGGCCATTGATACCAAAAAAGAATCGGATGGTAATTGGTATGTCTATTTAAATGGGGGTAGAGTAAAAACAAACATGCTATGTATTGATTGGGCTAAGGAAGCAGTTGGTAGAGGAGCAGGTGAAATTCTATTAACCTCTATGAACAATGACGGCACGAAGAAGGGTTTTGCTTTAGATATAACCCATCAATTGTCCACACAATTAAGTGTGCCAGTTATTGCTTCTGGAGGAGCTGGAACCATGCAAGATTTTGCCGATGTATTTAATACTGCTAAGGCGGATGCCGCTTTAGCAGCTAGTATTTTCCATTTTAAAGAAATTGCTGTACCATCGTTGAAACAATTTTTATTGAACAAAGGAATTCCAATAAGGATATAAAATTAGTATTATGAATATTGATTATAATAAATACCAGGATGGATTAGTGCCTGCAGTAATACAAGATCATCAAACCAATAAAGTACTCATGCTTGGTTTCATGAACAAAGAAGCACTCGATAAAACTTTAGAAACCCAAAAAGTCACTTTTTTTAGCAGAACAAAAAATCGTTTATGGACCAAGGGTGAAGAAAGTGGACATTTTCTGAATTTAAAGTCAATTCAATTAGACTGTGACAATGATACTTTATTAATAAAAGTTCATCCTATTGGGCCTACTTGTCATACTGGTTCAGATACCTGTTTTAGTGAAACCAATCATTCAGGTAATTTTTTAGAATACCTAGAGCAAATAATTGAGTTGAGAAAACAGGGGGATCCCAAAGATTCTTATGTAGCCAGCATGTTCGAAAAAGGCCTTAATAAAATTGCGCAGAAAGTGGGCGAAGAAGCCGTTGAAATGGTTATTGAAGCCAAAGACAATAACAAAGAATTGTTTTTAAATGAATCAGCGGACCTGCTTTTCCATTATTTGCTTTTGCTTAACGCTAAAGGTCATAATTTAGCAGAAGTATTAAACATTTTACAATTACGTCACGCCAAATAAACCATGAAAACCAATTTTTTCTTACTCCTTTTATTGACTTTTTTTTCAGTTTCTGCGCAAACAGGATTTCAAATATCCGGTAATATCAGTAATACTAAACCCAATATGCTGGTTTTCTTGATGAATGGAACCGATGGGAAAACAATTGCCACTGATACAGTGAGAGACGGTAAGTTTATTTTAAAAGGAATCATTTCAGAACCTGATATTTTTCAGCTGGGTTTTGTAGGCTACAAAGAAGCATTAGATATCTTTCTTTTTAATGATCAAGTAACTATTACTGCCGACTTTAATAATATTGCAGCTGCTAGTATTATTGGATCTTCTGTAGAAACAGACTACCAGCAGTTTAAAGCATCTTTTAATCCCATAAGAGAAAGACTTAATTACCTGGTGCAACAAATTAATCCAGAAAAAAACAGGTTTAAAAGGGATTCGTTAATTCTGTTATACGAACAAGCGAAGGGTAAAGTATTGCAAGAGGCAACCAAATTTGCGAAAGAAAAAACTGCTTCACCCGTAAGCTCATTTGTTTTGTTTGCTATTAGCCCTTTATTAAATGGTACAGAAGATTTAGAAAATCGTTATAATGCCTTAGATCCTGCTGCAAAAAAAGGTTCATTTGCAAGAATGATTGAGCAAACAATTGCAGAAGCCAATATTAATAAAATTGGAACTGAAGCGTTAGATTTTAGTCAAAAAGATACTTTGGGTAAGTTAGTATCATTAAAATCATTTAGAGGTAAATATGTCTTAATTGATTTCTGGGCTAGTTGGTGTGGGCCATGTAGAGCAGAGAACCCTAATTTGGTTAACGCTTTCAATAAATATGCGAATAAGAATTTTACCGTGCTGGGTGTTTCTTTAGACGACAACAAAGCAAGTTGGATGAATGCAATTCGTAAAGACAAATTAACCTGGACTCAAGTAAGCGATTTGCAAAGCTGGAATAATAAGGTAGCTCAATTGTATAAAATACAAAGTATACCCGCCAATTACTTATTAGACCCTTCTGGGAAGATCATTGCGAAAGATTTACGAGGGAACGAATTACAAGTTAAGCTGAAAGAATTGCTTCAATAGCCAATCATCCATCTTTTGCCTTAAACAAAAGGGTAATAGTTAAATTGCAAGATGTTTATATATAGGGCTGCCCCAATCTTATTCTTTTTTTTTGCCAGTATTGGGGTGATTGCTCAAACCAACCAGAATAAGGATAAGCTGAACTTAGGAATCATTATGGGTAGTATTTTAGATGCTACTAAAGGGGATGCTGTTCCTTTTGCAAGAATAGATTTAAATAGATTATCAATTGACTCCTTAAAGCGGACTACTTTATCTGACAAGAATGGAAGTTTTGAATTTAATAAGCTTCCTTTAGGGTATTATTCACTAAAAATAAGTTCAATGGGTTTTGTGCTAACTCAGTTGGACAGTGTTTTTTTAAGAGAAGAAAGATACGACTTCAATTTAGGCGATATTAAATTAAAGCCTGCCTCCGATTTATCACTTTCTGAAGTAATTGTTTACGCCGAGAAACCTTTGTTTGAAAATAAAGATGATAAACTCACTTATAATATAGGGGAGAGTGCGCTTAGTAGTGGTTCTAGTACTGCTGAATTATTAAAAAATATTCCTTTAGTAAACAACGACCCCAATGGCAGACTGTTGCTTAAAGGTAGGGAACCCAAAATCTTAATTGATGATAAGCCAACTGAATTAAACGCACAACAGCTTCAAGATTTATTAGAAAGCTTGCCTGGTAGTAGTATTGAAAAAATTGAAATCATGACCAATCCGCCACCTCAGTTTGCAACAGAAACAGGTGGAGTAATTAACATCATTACAAAGAAAGGAAAAATTGGATGGGTGGGAAGATTGAATATTAGTGCTGGAACCAGGGGGGAAGGCAATTTTTCTGGTAATATAAGTTATCGAAACAAAAAGTTCACATATAACCAAACCGTTGGTTTGGGGGCTAGTCAATTGATGGGGAATAGCTATAATAATCGTACGAATATTTATACAGACTCCATTAATCGTTTATATAGTACAGCTAATTATACCAATAAAAATACTAGACCAAACTTAAGGAGTCAGCTTGATTACGAATTTTCTAAATCACATTTAATTGGTCTGGTATACCAAGGCAATATGAACTTCTTTAACAATATTAGTAATAATAGTTTTACTAATTATAATCGATTTAATGAAGCATATAAAATAAGTAATCGGGAGAATAGAAGTGAAGGGGAAGGGTATACCCATAGTGTTCAAGGTTCTTATATATATAAAGCGCCCAAGAATTTAGCAGAACAGCTTAGATTTTTTATTTCTGCGAATACAAGTAAAAACGACAATGATCGTGATTTTTATCAACAGTTTTTAAGCGCCGGTATGGTGCCTACTGGTGTAGATTCTACACAATCACAATTCTTTAATAATTTAAATAAAAGTTTTTCAACAAGAGTTGAATATATTAAACCATTAAAATTTAAAAATAGTCAATTTACAACTGGCGCCACTTACTATTCTTCTTGGTTTCATAATACTCTAAACACCAATTTCCTAAGGAAATCGGATGGTGTCATGATTACCAATGATTTATTAAGCAATGACTTTTATTTTAAACAGCAGATTCTCACTTTTAGGGCTGGATTCAGCTTGTGGTTTAAAAAAGACTTCAGACTAACTTTTGGAGCCCAAGCCGAACAAACCAATATTGGATTTGATTTTGTAAAAGGAAATGTGTCTAATACACAAAGTAATTACTGGAATGTTTTACCTAATCTTACATTAAGAAGAGATTTTAATAAAGTATTTAATACTTCTTTAATTTATAGAGCTACTATACGTAGGCCTGGAATTGGGGAATTGAATCCGAATATAGACTATTCTGACCCATATAATTTGCGTTATGGTAACCCAGATTTGCAACCTACTTTATCTCATAATTTCGACTTGAATTTCAATTACACTAAGGGGAAATATTATTTCAATACATCTATTGGTTATAATAAAGTTTCACAGGTATTTAATACAATTAGAACCCTTGGTGAAGCTGGTAAAACTAATGTTACTTGGTTGAATATTGCCGACCGAAATGAGTATGAAGCAAGTGCATTTGGGGGCTATACATTCAGTAAACAGTTTAGAATGAATGGAAGTGTTGGCTTTACCTATAACCAATACGGGGAGAGTGAAAAAAAGCTTTATTTATACCAAGATGGAGGTTCATTTTATTCCAACCTAAACTATACTTATACGCCTAATAGCGTTTGGACTTTTGAGGGCACTGCTCGATACAATCGTTATGCCAATCCACAAGGTATCAGTAGAACCAATATCAATACCAATATTGGCGTTCAACATAAATTATTTAACAGGAGGCTAATCGTTTCTTTCAATGCCATTGATCCTTTTACGCCACAAGAATTAAGCACAATTACGAATGGGCCAAGGTTTCAATTAGAAAGTTTTAGTACCACAAGAAGTAGAAACTATAGAATTTCCATTAGTTATCAATTAAACCGAATGGTTCAAAAAAGTAGTTTAAGCGAAAAAGAGAAAAATAAACTATTGAATCAGGTTAAAAAATCGAAAGCTTAAGCAAAAGACAGTGCCTTAATTTTTGATTTCAACCAACTTGACTTTAAGGGGATTAACCAGTCATTTAAAAAACGCTCTTTCGTAGTTACTGTATTATTAAAGTATATCGTTTCTCCATTTATAAAATTATTTTCCCAGGCGTAGTTTATTTGAGCAAGGGGCAATAATTGAACTTTCTCTTTTATATAAAAAGCAAGGTTTTGTCTGTTAAATAAATCTACTTTAAATAACTGCTCTATTTTTTTAATTACATGAACTGAACTATCTGTACTGCAACCGCCTACCGTAGTGTTTGTTTCATCGGCCATTAATACTATAAATTGGCCAAAGAATAAATTGGCGAAACCCTTAACAGGGGCTCCATGACTTTGCCAATTGGATACGAACTCACTTAATATTGCTTCAATTTCAAATGCTTCGCTAATGCTAAATAAACGATTACTCTGGTATATCCATACTTTAGACTGGTTACTAAAATTGGCAGGGCAATGTAATTGATAGTCTGTTAAGTTCATACCGCAAATTTACAAATTAAACCATGCTTTCTGCTATCATTTCAGCAATATCCAAAACAGCCACTTCGTTTTCTTTTTCTCTATTTTTAACCCCATCAGACATCATGGTATTACAAAAGGGGCAGGCTGCAGCAATAAATTTTGCACCAGTTTCAAGTGCTTCATCTGCTCTATCCATATTAATTCTAGAAGTTCCTGGTTCATCTTCCTTAAACATTTGAGCTCCACCTGCTCCACAGCAAAGCCCATTTGTTCTACAGCGTTTCATTTCTATTAATTCAGCATCTAAAGCTTCTAGTACCTTTCTTGGTGCTTCATAAATATCATTTGCCCTACCTAAATAACAACTATCGTGATAAGATATTTTTTTACCTTTAAAACTACCCCCTTCCTTCATAATGATTTTTCCTTCATTAATTAATTCTTGTAATAAGGTAGTATGATGAATCACTTCATAAGTACCCCCCAATTCAGGATACTCATTTTTAAGTGTATTAAAACAATGGGGGCAAGTGGTAACAATTTTTTTGATATTATAGCCATTTAATACCTGAATATTCTGGTAAGCCATCATTTGAAATAAGAATTCATTGCCGGCTCTTCTTGCAGGGTCTCCAGTGCATGCTTCTTCCTTTCCTAGTATTGCAAATTTCACTCCCACTTTGGTTAGAATTGTAGCAAATGCTTTGGTGATTTTTTGTGCACGTAAATCAAAGCTTCCTGCACATCCAACCCAAAAAAGGATTTCAGGGGTTTCGCCATTTGCTATCATTTCAGCCATTGTATTAATTTTCATCTCAATATTTTTAGTAGTTAAGTTTAAGGTAATTATTAAGCCATTTCCGATACCCAATTATCTCTATCGTCTGGAGAAAATTTCCACGGAGCAAAATTGTTTTCGATATTACTAAATGTACTATTCCATTCTTGTGGAGCATTACTTTCTTCCATTATTAATGATCTCCTTAATTCTACAATAATGTCTAAGGGAGATATACTAACCGGACAAGCTTCTACGCAGGCGTTGCAAGTAGTACAAGCTCTTAATTCTTCAACAGAAATATAATCGTGTAATAAGGATTTGTTGTCTTGAATAAATGATTGGTTTTGGTTGATATTTTTTCCTACTTCTTCTAAACGATCCCTAGTAGCCATCATTATTTTTCTTGGGCTCAATAATTTGCCGGTTATATTAGCAGGGCATTCATCTGTACATCTTCCACATTCTGTGCAACTATATGCATCTAATAAGTTCTTCCAACTTAAATCAAAAACATCTTTGGCGCCAAAGCTTGCAGGTGGTGCGGCATTTGCAGGTGCTAATTCGGGTTGCATTGCATATAATACTTCATTTTGCACTTCAGGCATATTCTTCATTTTACCAATTGAGTCCAATTTTGCATAATATGCATTGGGGAATGCTAGGGCAATATGTAAATGTTTGGAATAAGGTAGGTAATTCAAAAATGCAAAAATGCCGCCAATATGAATCCACCACGCTGTTCTTTCAATACCAATTAATGTTGAAGTACTTAAACCTTCAAATAAAGGCATTAATGAAGAGGAAACAATAAATGAACCAGTACTAGAATAATGAGCTGCTCCGTTTTGTTGAAGCAACTGATCTGTTGCATTCATAACTAAAAACAAGCTCATTAAAATAATCTCTGTTATTAAAATAAAATTGGCATCTGTTTTTGGCCAACCATTCAAATCTTTACTAATAAATCTTTTTAATTTTAACCAATTTCTTCTCGCTAAAAATATGACGCAAACAACTAAAACACCCAAGGCCAATATTTCAAAAATATTGATTAGCCAATTATAAACCTTGCTTAATAGCGGTAAGAACAATCGATGGGTACCTAAAATTCCATCCAATACAATTTCAAGGACCTCTATATTGATAATGATGAATCCAGCATATATGATAAAATGCATCAATGCTACGGGGATGTTTTTAAACATTTTTTTCTGACCCATGGCCAATAATAGAACGTTTTTCCACCGGATTGCAGTGTTGTCTGAGAGGTCAAGGGATTTGCCTAAAAAGATGTTCCGTCTAATTTCACCTACTTTTTTGGCAAATAAATAAATGGCAGAAATGGCCATTAGCACAAAAAGGGCTTGTTGTAAATACTGCATAAACAAAGTTATACGCTAAGATAATAGTTTTAATAGCAGCTGAATGCAATTGTGTAATGCAATTTATTGTTGTTAATTTGGGGTATAATTAATTTTATGTCAGAAAAAAAATATATTCTAAGTGAAAGCGAAGCGCAACAAAAACTGAAGCGTATGAGCTTGGAAATTGCCGAAAGCTTGAGTGGTCAAGAGGGTCCTATTTTATTGATTGGGGTTCAAAATAGCGGCGTTGTGATTGCAGAAGCAATAGGGGGCTTATTAAGACCTTTTCTAGATAAAAAAATTGATATTGTATCTGTAAAATTAAACAAACATCATCCAGAGAATGTAGAGTTAAGCGATATGGTGCCATTGAACGGGGTTAATATTATTTTGATTGATGACGTTACCAATAGCGGTAAAACTTTATTATATGCCTTGAAGCCACTTCTCAATTGGCATCCAAGGACCATTCAAACTTTGGTAATGGTAGAAAGAATGCACAAAATGTATCCAGTAAAGCCCGACTTTGTAGGGTTATCCATTTCTACAACACTAGAAGAGCATATTCAAGTGGAAACAATAGATGGAAAAATTGTTGGGGCATATGTAGTATAAATAAATCGCCTATTTTTCTTATATTGAATTGATTTTGTAAACATTATAAAAGCAAATAAATAATATGGACGCTGTTATACAGGAAAGAGTAAATATCTGGCTAAATGGTAATTACGACCAAGAAACCAAGAATACAATAAAAAAACAACAAGAAAATAATCCCGAAGAATTAGCCGATGCTTTTTATAGAAATTTAGAGTTTGGAACTGGTGGTTTAAGGGGATTAATGGGTGTAGGAACCAATAGGGTTAACAAATACACCATTGGTATGGCTACTCAAGGATTTGCCAATTATTTAAAGAAAACCTATCCTGGTGTTGAAATTAAGTTGGCAATTGCCCATGATAGCAGAAATAATAGCCGATTTTTCGCAGAAACAACCGCCAATGTATTTGCTGCAAATGGTATTCAAGTTTTTCTTTTTGAAGCTTTAAGACCAACGCCAGAATTGAGTTTTGCAATCAGATATTTAGGTTGCAAAGCTGGAGTAGTATGTACTGCATCTCACAATCCCAAAGAATACAATGGGTATAAAGCTTATTGGAATGACGGTGGGCAATTGGTTCCACCACACGATAAGAATGTAATCACCGAAGTTGAAGCCATTCAAAGTGTAGATGATGTAAAATGGAGTGGTGGCGAATCCAATATCACCATCCTTGGAGCCGATTTAGATCAAGCCTATCTAGAAATGGTAAAGGGTTTAAGTGTTTATCCAGATGTAATTGCTGCACAGAAAGATTTAAAAATAGTATATACCCCCATACATGGAACAGGTATCACATTGGTTCCTCAGGTTTTGGAAAAATTTGGATTTAATAATGTTCATATTGTTGAAGAGCAATCTACCCCAGACGGAAATTTCCCTACTGTTAAATATCCCAATCCAGAAGAAAGTGAAACCATGAGTATTGGCTTAAAGAAAGCCCAACAATTAGATGCGGATATTTTATTAGGCACAGATCCTGATGCCGACCGTGTTGGAATTGGTGTTAAAAATCACAAAGGTGAGTGGGTATTAATGAATGGGAATCAAACAGCAGTTTTAGCTTTTGCCTACATGATGGAAGCTAGAAAAGCGAAAGGAATTGCTCAGCCCAACGATATGGTTATTTCAACAATTGTAACTACTGAAATGATTAATGAAGTTGCGAAGCAAAACAATGTAGCCTGTTACAATGTATTAACCGGATTTAAATGGATAGCAGAGAAAATCAAGGAATTGGAAGGCAAAGAAAATTACGTAATAGGTGGCGAAGAAAGTTTTGGATTAATGATTGGAGATCAAATTAGAGATAAAGATGCGGTAAGTGCTGTTGCATTAATGTGTGAAATGGCTGCTTACGAGAAGAATAAGGGTAAAACCTTATTTGATAAAATGATTGAATTATACATACAGTATGGATTCTATTACGAAAACTTAATCAGCATCACAAAAAAAGGAATGAATGGCCAAAAAGAAATTGCAGCTATGATGGAAGGGTATAGAAACAATCCGCCAGCTGAAATTAATGGGTCTGCTGTTGTTACATTATTAGACTATCAATTACAAACTGGCACCAATTTACAAACTGGTGAAACATGGACCATTCAACTTCCAAAAAGTAATGTATTGCAGTTTATTACTGCAGATGGTAGTAAGATTTCTGCAAGGCCATCAGGTACAGAACCAAAAATCAAATTTTATTTTAGTGTAAATACAAGCTTGAGCAGTAAGGCTGAATTTGATACAAAGCAAATGGAGTTAGAGAATAGAATAAATGGAATTATCAGTAGTATGAACCTAAAATAGATTCCTATATTCGCAATATGCGAAAGGATAGAGATTACAATGATGGCTTTACCCATAAAGGGATGCGCAAGATATTAGTAGATACATTGCGTGAGAAAGGAATTACGGACGAAGCAGTTTTGGATGCAATAAATACCATTCCAAGGCATTTTTTTCTAGAATCAGCATTTGAAAAAATTGCTTACGAAAATCGTGCTTTCCCAATTTCTGCAGATCAAACAATTTCTCATCCTTATACTGTAGCATATCAAACACAGTTGTTACAAATAAAAAAAGGGGATAAGGTATTAGAAATTGGAACGGGTAGTATTTATCAAACCACCATTCTTGCTGCTTTGGGAGCACAATGGGTTTATACAATTGAAAGGCAAAAGAAACTGTTTGATGAACAAAAGGAATATTATCATTTTAAAAAACAGTATCCGAATATCAAGTTTTTTTATGGGGATGGATTTAAAGGGTTGCCTACATACGCACCCTTTGATAAAATTTTAATTACTGCTGCAGCTCCTTTTGTTCCACCATTATTGCTTGAACAATTAAAGCCTGGTGGGTTTATGGTTATTCCAGTAGACGAAGGTGAAGCGCAAAGAATGATGCGGATTACTAAAAATATAGATGGCACACTTCAGGAAGAATTATTTGAAGAATTCTCTTTCGTTCCAATGCTCCAAGGTAAAAATGTTTAAAAAAAAGGGCCCCGATTAAATAATCGAGGCCCAACTCTTAAACTAAAACTTTTCTATTGTTGCATCATATCCATTCCACCGCTTTGATCTGCTTTTGTATTCTTTCTCTTGAATAAACTTGCGTCAAATTTTCCGAAACGGTAACTGAAGTTTAACCTTAAAACTTGTGGATCTCTTCTTCTTTGGTTAGTTTGGTTAAAGAAAGAGCTTTCAGAATAACTTTGGAATAACTGCGTTCTGAAAATATCGTTCATGCTCAATGTTAAGTTTCCTGAACGACCATTCTTCCATGTAAATTCTTTGCGAATAGCTAAGTCAAAACCATATCTAGGTAAGTTGTAACCTTGAGCGCCTGATTGAGGTCCACCTCCCCACATCATACCGCCGCGTCCACCGCCACCACTACTTTGCGGTAGTACTGTTTTAGCTTGATAATCTCCACTTAATTGGATAGATAATCCTTTAGCTACCTTAAATGTATTGTTCATTTTAGTGAACCAACTCCATTGTTCTTGAACTAAGTCTGGCTGACCAGGAACGGTTGCATTAATTCTTGAGTTAAAAATATTTAAGTTCACCGTCATTTCCCACCAACTAGTTACAGACATTTTATTGGTTAATTCTAAACCAAATGATCTTGCACTATTGGCATTGATAAATGTGCTAAAGAATGCACTATCCCCTGGAACTAATGCGTTTGCATCTCTGTAAACATATCTGGTAATTAAATTAGTTGAATGCTTAAAGAATGCGGTTGCAAGAAAATTAGCTCCTTTTTTATAGGCATTGTTCCAACTCATTTCAAAAGAATTGGTGAATTCAGGTTTAAGTCCTGCATTACCCATGTTGATGTTTTGAGGATCTGAATAATCTGGGAAAGGCATTAACTGAAAGAAATTAGGCCTATTCACTCTTCTAGAATAGTTAATTTGAAAGTCTTGCTTCTCATCAATTTTATAAGTAATGAAAGCACTAGGGAACAAACTCAAGGGGAATTTTACCGAGAAGGAAGCAGAATCAGCTCCTTTT
Source organism: Sediminibacterium sp. (assembly GCF_030695065.1). Taxonomy (GTDB): domain Bacteria; phylum Bacteroidota; class Bacteroidia; order Chitinophagales; family Chitinophagaceae; genus Sediminibacterium. The sequence continues at coordinate 165,682 of NZ_JAUYTR010000016.1, forward strand.
GAATTCAATAAAGTTCCAGTGTAATTAGAGCTTTCTGCTCTAAGTCCTAATTGATAACTCCATTTGTTAACTCTAAAGCTATAAGTACTGTAAGCTGCATAAACTGCATCGGTGTATTTATATCTACTACTGATTAATGGAACCAGCTCGTACTGTCCAGTTAAGCTATTGAATCTAAACTGGTCTAGTTTATTATTGAAATCTCTAATTGCAACTCTACCACCTGCTTCAAATTTTTTATCGTCCGTTAGCGGATTTTCATAATCAATTTGGAAAGTATGGTTGGTGGTACTTCCTTCGCCAATACCTCTTTGTAAAATAGGAATACCTTTTTGTGTGCCATCTAAATTATAAGTATAGTTGTTAATATTAGATAGGTTGTCGTTACTGCTTTTATTATAGTTGTAATCAGAAGAAATATTGTGACCATTCTTCATGAAATTGTGCTTATAACTCAACTGTGTACCCACATTTCTAAAATTACTGGTAGACTGGGTTCCAATATTAGAATAGGAGCTTTTGATTCCCTTAATAGTTGAATCTACTCTTTGTGTTTGATCGTTGTCAAATTGTCCTCTGTTAAAGTTTGCTGTAACAGATAATGTATTTCTATTGTCTACAAAATAATCTAATCCACCTCTAAAAAATCCAAAATAACCTTGGTTGGTAGAATTTTGTAGGTTGTAAATATTACTAGGGATTGCTAAAATATTATTTCTGTCTGTAATACCCTCTGAAATTGATTTTCGCTGATTTAATACCCCACTTCCTGTGAAGTTTAATTTATTCTGACGAATATTGATATCGCCTCCTCCATTAATTCTTCCTCGAGAGTCTATACCCATTCTTAATCCACCATTGTAACCAACTTTCTTGTTCTTCTTAAGCACAATATTTAATATACCGGCATTTCCGCCAGAAGCATCAAATTTTGCAGAAGGATTGGTGATTAATTCTACTCTATCAATAATGTCCGAAGGAATTTGATCTAAAGTAATAGTGGTTGGCCTACCATCAATAAACAAAGTAGGAGCTGCGTTTCTTAAAGTAACATTACCGTCAATATCTACATTTAACGCAGGAATATTTCTCATTAATTCTGTTGCTGTTTGCCCTGACCCCATTAGGTTCTTGTCAACATTAAATATCTTTCTGTCTATACCTAATTCAAACTGGGGTTTAGTAGATGCAGTTACTGTAACATTACCCAAATTGGTGGCATCTTCTTCCATTTTAATATTACCCAAATCTTTATCTGCCATTCCAAGCATTTGCTGCATATTACCACCATTTGCTCCACCTGAAGGCATTTTAATACCAAAACTGATGGTTTGGTCTACCGTTTTATAGGCCAATGCTGTAGCATTTAATTTGAAATTTCCAAATAAAGAAAGGTTTTCAAAACTAAAATCTCCGTTTGTTTTCGTAATAATGGTACCAAGAATGGCTTCTTTCATTTTTTTTGTGACTGTATCGAATTTGTTTCCTCTCAATTGAACAGTTACTCCTTCAATTCCTTTGTTTGTTTTACTATCTACTATTTTACCATAAAAATGGCCAATATTCATGTTTTGTCCTGCTCCAGCAGCACCTCCACGACCACCTGCCATTGCAGGCATTTGAGCCGAGGTAGTTGCAACGAAAAGGGTTAAAAACCCAATTAATCCTAAAAATTTACGCATATTCATCTTTATTAATAAGTGCAAAGTTGGTTTACGCTATGCTCGAATGGTTCTTGCATTTTATAAGCGGTAATATGACAAGCCTGAGTGGATAAAGTTTAACTAAATCGGCGAATAGGCTGTTTAATCCGTCGGTGACTATGAAACAAGGGTTAAAATCACTTGAATAATTCCAATTAAAAACCCTAGAACGCCTCCAAGGATTTCAATAAATCGGAATTCTTTAGACATGATATCATTTAAGATTTGTTCTAATTTATCTGTTGAAAATCCCTTTACTTTTTCTATTACTATTTTTTCTAAATCTAGCTCTCTTTGTAAATTACCCATATAAGACTTCATAATGCCTGGGAACAACTCTTTTAACTCTGTCATGAACACCAATTTCATTTGCTGAATGGTTTTGTCTCCAATAAACATACTGATGACAGGCATTTGGTCAGCAAGTTTTACCCTCAGAAAATGGTCAATATGAGCATCAATTTGTGGCATTAATTGATCAATATTGGCTGGATTGATAATTTTTGATTCAATATCTTGAAAAGATAAAAGTTCATCACTTACCAACTTCCCTAATTTTTCGGCAAATTGTACTTGTCTTTTTGGAAATATACCAATGAACGTGATTCCAAGGATTTTTACAGGTTTTTTTGGATGAAACAACATTTTGATGGCTACCCAATTGGTAAACCAACCAATAAAAGCAGAAATAATAGGAATGAGATATAAAAGCTTCATGTATTTAAGTTAAAAAACCTATAAAACATACGCTTTATAGGTTTTAAGTGGGAGAACGAGGGGTCTCGAACCCCCGGCCTTCAGTGCCACAAACTGACGCTCTAACCAACTGAGCTACGCCCTCCGTTTTTGTGGATGGCAAAAGTAGTAAATATTTTTTAAAAAAACTTCATCCAAACCTTTGTTAATTGGTTTTATACATGCAATTGAAAACTATATTTAGATTATTTTTGGAAAGATCATGCAAAAATTCAAGCAATTTATGAAGAGTAGAAAAGGATTAGTGCTAACGGCCTTGGTATTATTTGGTTCATTATTTATTGCATTTCGCAGTATCAATGGGGCAGATTCTAATGAAAAAATAGCCCAACAACAAAAACTATTGAATACAGTAGGGGCGCTTTTAGAACAGCAACATTATAGCCCCCAAAAAATCAATGATGATTTTTCAAGAAAAATATTTAAAGCTTATTTAAGTCAATTGGATGGAGATAAAAGTATTTTCACTTCTGCAGATGTAAATGCTGTTAAAAAATTTGAAACAAGCATTGACGATGAAATTCATGGTTCTTCTATTCAATTTCAGCCAGCAGTTAGTGCTATTTATGAAAAACGTGTTTCAGAGACAATGCTTTATTATAAAGATATATTGTCTAAACCATTCGACTACAGCATTAACGAGTCTGTTCAATTAGATGGAGATCAATTAAGTTATTCCAACTCAGAATCGGAAAGAAAAGATCGTTGGAGAAAAAAGTTGAAATATTATTCTTTGGAGCGTTTCATAGATTTACAAGAGGAGCGAGAAAAGAATAAGGGGAAAGACAGTTTTAGGGTATTGCCCGATGATAGTTTAGAATTAGCTGCCAGAACCAGTGTGTTAAAAATGATGGATCGAACTTTTAATCGTATCAAAACTACATTTACCGAAGAGCAGCGATTCAATTCTTTTATAAATGTAATCACCAATACAATGGATCCGCATACCGATTACTATCCACCCATAGAAAAAAGAGCATTTGACGAAAGAATGAGTAATCAATTCTATGGCATTGGTGCACAATTGCAACAAGATGATAATGGAATAAAGATTGCTAGTGTTGTAACAGGAGGACCTGCTTGGAAATCTGGTACAATAGTAGCTGGTGATATTATTATAAAAGTAGCGCAAGGTGCAAATGAGCCAGTTGATGTAAGCGGATATGGTACAGAAGATGCAGTTAAATTAATTAGAGGAGATAAGGGAACAGAAGTTAGAATTACTTTTAAAAAGCAAGATGGTACAACTAAAACAGTGTCATTAATCAGAGAAAAAATTGAGCAGGATGAAGGTCTTGCTAGAAGTGCAGTAATCATGCAAGGAAAAGATAAAATTGGGTACATAGCACTGCCTGATTTCTACGCAAATTTTGAAGATAAAAATGGTTTTAAGTGTTCTGAAGATGTTGCTGCTGAAGTTAAAAAATTGAAGGCAGAAAATGTAAAGGGAATTGTAATAGATTTAAGAAATAATGGGGGTGGATCTTTGCTTGAAGTAGTAAAGATGGTAGGACTATTCATTAAAACAGGGCCCGTTGTTCAAGTAAAAGAAAGAGATGGGAGAGTAGATCAACAAACTTGGAGAGACAATGATGAGTCTGTATTATATGATGGTCCTTTAACGGTTATGGTAAATGAGCTTAGCGCTTCTGCTAGTGAAATATTTGCTGCAGCAATTCAAGATTATAAAAGAGGTATTGTAATAGGAAGTAGTTCAACTTATGGAAAAGGAACAGTTCAAAGACCCATACCATTTGGAAGACCTATTGATTTTTACAGTAGTAGAACTGAATTTGGAGCTGTTAGTTTAACTTTTCAAAAATTCTATAGAGTAAATGGCGGAAGTACCCAGCTAAAAGGGGTTGTGCCAGATATTATTATGCCTGATACTTATGAGTATTTAAAAATTAGAGAAAAAGACAACCCCAATTCCTTGCCTTGGGATGCCATACCTCAAACAGCTTACCAGCCATGGCAAGGAATTGAGTCTAATAACTTAACCCAAATAATCAAAAAAGAACAAACTAGAATTTCTTCGGATGCAAATTTGAATTTATTGCAAGACAACTTAAAATGGCTATCTAAAAACAGTGAAAACCCCATCAATTTGCAAATTGATCAGTTTAAACAAATGCAAAAGCAAATCACCAACACAGTTAATCAAAATAATAACTTGTTGAAACTTAAATCTGAAATGAGCGTGCAAACCCTTGAAGCAGACAAAGACAAATTTTACAACAATCCAGATAAAAATAAAGGAATCAGATACCAAGAATGGTTAAAGCTGTTAAAGCAAGACTTACAAATTGATGCAAGTACTAAAATTATACAAGAGTTAGCTACTCAGCAATATAATACTGCTAAAAATTAAACTACTTTTTTATATTGAACGATTACTAGCACATTATGGAAAAGAAGTTAGAAAAGAAATGGTATGCCGTTTATACCAAGCCAAGATGGGAAAAAAAGATTGATACGGTACTTGTTAGAAAAGGTATAGAAAGTTGGTGCCCACTTCAAAAAGTAGAGCGCCAATGGACCGATAGGAAAAAAATAATTGAAGAACCTCTCTTCAAATCTTATGTGTTTGTATATATAGATGATACCGAAAGATCTAAAGTGTTAATGACTGATGGCGCATTAAATTTTGTTTATTATTTGGGCAAACCTGCTGTTATTAAAGAAGACGAAATAAACAATATTAAAGCTTATTTATCGGAGAAAGATGCAAAAATATCCATCATTTCAGACCAGGGCTTTTCAAGTGGAGATTTAATAAAAGTTAATTACGGTGTATTTATGGATAAGGAAGGAACTGTAATTAGAGGCGGCAAGAAAAAAGTATATGTAGAATTACAAAGTCTTGGACAAGTAATGATTGTAGAATTTCCTGCTGTTTTCCTAACCTCTAAATAATCCAATCAATTAGTTGGTTGGCCCATTCATTTCTATAAGGAGTACTAATTCTAATGTAATTATCGGTATATCCTTCCATCATGCCTTCTTTATTATAGGCTTCAAATAGAACAGGTCTAGTTTTTCCACTATGCTGTTGTGAAAAATATTGTTGCTTCATGTAAGAAAGATTCCGCAATATTTTATTGCGCTCATTTCGAATATGGATGGGAACAATTGGAGTGATTTCTAAAGCTTTTGTATTATCTCTTTCAGAATAGGTGAATACGTGTAAGTAAGATACATCTAATGAATGTATGAAATCAAAAGTTTCTTTAAAGTCTTCATCTGATTCGCCAGGAAATCCTACTATTACGTCAACACCTATAGAAGCATATGGCATTAATTGTTTAATTAAAGCAACACGTTCTGCATACAATTCTCTTTTATATCTCCTTCGCATTAGTCCCAATATTTTATTAGACCCACTTTGCAATGGGATATGAAAATGGGGCATGAATTGATCACTACTCGAAACCCATTCAATTAATTCATTGGTGATTAAGTTGGGTTCTATAGAGGAGATGCGATATCTATTAATTCCAGAAACAGCATCTAAAGCTTTAACCAGGTCTAAAAAAGATTCTCCATGCACTTTGTCTCCATGTGCTCCTTTGCCAAAATCTCCCAAATTAACACCGGTCAAAACAATTTCTTTAACGCCTTCCGATGCCAAATGAGCTGCGTTTGTAACCACATTGTCAATGGTATCACTTCTGCTTTTTCCGCGTGCCATTGGAATAGTGCAAAATGAACAGTTGTAATCGCAGCCATCTTGCACTTTCAAAAATGTTCGGGTTCTGTCGTGTTGAGAAAAAGAAGCATTAAATCCAGTTACATCAGCAATATCGCAACTACAAATTTTGGCAGGGTCGTTTGTTTTGGTAAGCGCTTTAATATGATCAGTAATATTAAACTTTTCAGCTGCGCCTAAAACGAGGTCTACCCCTGGAATGGAAGCAATTTCAGCAGGTTTTAGTTGCGCATAACAGCCTGTGATAATAACGAAGCTATCTGGTGATTTTCGTTGAATTCTTCTAACCAACTGCCTACATTCTTTGTCGGCGTTATCAGTTACTGAGCAAGTATTAATTACATAAACATCCGCAGAGTCGGTGAAATCCCTCTTTTCGAAACCTTCTTTTTCCATAATCCTAGATAGGGTAGAGGTTTCCGAAAAGTTAAGTTTACAGCCAAGTGTATGAAATGCTACTGTTTGTTTCTGATTCATGCAAATGCAAAGTTAATACAGCTACCCCAAAAATCATTCATTGAAGCATCTTATGACTGTTATAACTTTAAATAAGGCCATTTTACAGCTGTAAAAACTTTCTTAAATCTGCGGAAACAGCCCTTTGTATTTCAAATTTTACCTATAATCAACTATGTTTGCCAGTCTTTAAAAACCAAAACAAATATGCAGTTTAATAAGATCAATAACATTACGGGCTGGCTGGTTTTCATTGTTGCCAGCGCAGTGTATACCCTTACTGCCGAAGCTGGTGGAAGCTTATGGGATTGTGGTGAGTTTGTAAGTAGTTGTTTTAAATTACAAATACCCCATCCTCCAGGTGCCCCTTTGTTTGTAATTTTAGGTAGAATATTTATTATTTTATTTGGAGATGATCCAATGAGTGCTGCAAAAGCAGTTAATATGATGAGTGCTATTGCAAGTGCATTCACCATTTTGTTTCTTTTCTGGACTATTACCCATTTTGCCCGCAGAATTATCAATATAAAAACAACCGATACGCCCAATAGTTATCAAATTTGGAGTATAATGGGTGCAGGAGTGGTAGGTGCACTGGCCTATACATTTAGCGATTCCTTTTGGTATAGTGCTGTTGAAGGTGAAGTATATGCTTTGTCTTCTTTTTTTACTGCAATTGTTTTTTGGGCTATACTTAAATGGGAAAACCATGCAGATGAGCCAGGTGCAGACCGCTGGATTGTGTTTATCTTTTTCATGATGGGATTGTCTATAGGTGTTCACTTGTTGAATCTATTAACTATACCAGCTATTGTGATGGTTTATTATTTTAGAAAAAGAGACAACTTTAATTATGAATTAATTCGTTCTTGGTTTATTAAAATTGTATCTATTGGTGGAGCGTTAGCCTTTATTGCTGCCTTAGTTAGCGCAGCTGCTGAAGCTACCGACAATGTTCCAATGGATGGAACAATTGGGGGACTAATGATATTGGCTACCATTGTTGGCGTAGGATTATTGTTTGTTATTGAAAAATGGAAGCCTGCCCAAAAAGCTTATTATGGTGGTGTTTATATCTTCTTTGTTATTGGATGTGTTATTACTGGTGCTGTTCAAGTAGGCGTTATTCAATATTCAATTAAAATGGCTGGTTCATTTGATAGATGGATGGTAAACGGAGCAGGGATGCCTTTCTTTAGTGGGTTCACCCTATTCTTTGTTTTAGTTGCTGCATTATTATGGTATGGATTAAAATTAGCTGCTAAGAAAGCATGGCCTTATTTAACTCTATCGATCTGGTGCATCAGCTTTATGTTTATAGGCTACAGTACTTATTTAACAACAATGGTTAGGAGTAGTGCAAATCCTTCAGTGGATATGTACAACGTAGACAACCCAATGAGTTTAGTGGGTTACTTAGGTCGTGAACAATATGGTGATTTCCCATTACTATACGGTCAAAAATTCACCGCACAGCCCGTTGATTTAAAAAATACGGGTATGCGTTATCAGAAAGCCCGGGATAAATACATTGAAGTAGGTCAGGATAAAAAATACGTGTACAATCCCGAGGACAAAATGTTGTTCCCAAGGGTTTGGGATGCAAGCGATGATCAATACCATGCTTACTATTATTCTGCATTTTTGAATATTGCGAAATTAAAAGATGGTACTTATGAAAGAGCCCCTAATCAGGTAGACAACGTTAAATTCTTTGTAGGCTATCAGGTTTATTGGATGTACTTCCGCTATTTCATGTGGAATTTTTCGGGTAAGCAAAATGATATTCAAGGTGTTTACACAGGGAATGTTCGTGATGGAAACTGGATTACTGGGATATCTTTTGTTGACAATTTAATTTATGGAGATCAGTCAAAATTGCCCGATTCTCTAAAAAATAACAAGGCCAACAATAAGCTATTTGCATTGCCATTTATCTTAGGTATTTTGGGTTTTGTATATCACCGTAAAAAAAGAGGTGATGATGCCTTTGCCAATTTATTAATGTTCTTCTTTACCGGCTTTGCAATTGTTTTATACTTAAATCAAGCCGGTAACCAGCCTCGTGAGCGTGATTATGCTTATGTAGGAAGTTTTTATGCATTTGCGGTTTGGATTGGATTGGGAGTAATGGCAGTTATTTCTTACTTAGAGAAAAAAATGAAGCCTGCCGTAGCTGCTATATTAGCAACTGTTATTTGTTTGCTTGCCGTTCCGGCCTTAATGGCTCAACAAGAGTGGGATGACCATGATAGAAGTAAGAAAGTTTTGGCTCGTGATTTAGCGCGCGATTATTTAGAAAGCTGCGCTCCTAATGCCATTCTATTCACATTTGGAGACAATGACACTTATCCATTGTGGTATGCACAAGAAGTGGAAGGTATTAGACCAGATATTCGGGTTATTAACTATAGTTTATTGGGTATAGATTGGTACATTAATGAAATGAGATACAAAGTAAATGAGAGTGCACCTATTGATGTAATTTGGTCTGCCGAACAAATTGAAGGTGGTAAAAGAGATTATGCTTTGTATCGTCCTAAGCCCAATATTCCTGAAGATCGTTATTATGACCTATACGATTTAATGAAAAATTATGTAGGAAGTGATGACCCAATTAATATGGAAGATAGGGGCAATGGAGAAGCGTTGAGTACTTTCCCTGTTAGAAAATTCTCTGTTCCTGTAGACAAGGTTCAGGTGTTGGCTAATAAAACAGTGAACGCCAACGATAGTGTTGTTGCTGAATTAAGATTTGAATTACCTAAGAGTTCAATGATGAAAAATGATATGGCTGTTTTGAATATCATTGCTGCCAATAAATGGAATCGTCCTATCTATTTCACTAATCCTCAAGTTGATTTAGGATTTGATGAATTTTTACGCAGAGATGGATTGAGTCATAGACTGGTTCCAGTTCAGGGCTCTAAAGTAAACACCGATTGGATGATGTCTAAAGCAATGAATGTATTTGCTGCAGGAAATGCCAATGTAAAAGGGGTCTATTTTGATGAAGAGAATAGAAGACACTTGAATAGTATTAGAACTGCTTATACTGAATTAGCTATTGATTTAGCAGCTAAAGGCAGAAAAGAAGATGCTAGAAAAGTTTTACAGAAAGTAGACAAGTTAATGGATGAAGAAAATTTCCCTTATGGAATGGTTAGTAGAGGGAATATGCATAATAGAAATACTTTGATGTTCTTAGAAGCTTGTTATATGGCAGAAGATAAAAGTTTAATTGAAAAAGTAGCTGCTTCTGTTGGTAAAGATCTTCAGCAACAAATCAACTATTATAATTCGCTTACTGGTAGGAAGGCCGAATTAATGGAAGATGAAAAAAGAATTGCAGAAGGTTATATGGAAGGGATGGAGAGAATGAAGTCTGTATATAATCCAGCCATACAAATTCCAGGTAAGTTAATGGCCCCGAGAGACAGCAGTAAATAGTATTAAAAAGAGTATATTGAATCGTCCCGAGTTTTCGGGGCGATTTTTTTTTGAACTTAATAGACTTATAACTGTTATTAAATAATATGATTGGGCACCAATTTTTTGCTTTTAATCCTGAAAACACTGGCAAATCAAAGTTTGAGCAGTTGCTCGATATATTTATGCAATTGCTTACCTATACTAGCGGAGATGCTTCAGAATCGTTGAGCTGGATGAATGAGTTAGATAAGCAATACCATTTTACTGATAAGGATTATGGGATGGGCGACTTTATTGAAGACCTTAAGCAAAATGGCTACTTAAAAGAAGACCCAGCAAATGGTGATTTTAGTATTACGGGCAAGTCAGAACAGACTATCCGAAAGAAAAGCTTAGAAGAAATTTTTGGGAAACTGAAGAAAGCAGGTAAAGGGAACCATCAAACATTCAAGCCAGGTCAAGGTGATGAAGTTAATTCAGATACTAGGCCATTTCAGTTTGGTGATATGCTAGAGCAGATTGATTTTACGGAGAGTATAAGAAACGCACAAATAAATAGAGGGGTAGAAGCATTCTCTATGCACGAAGACGATTTGCAAATTAGAGAAGCAGATTTTAAAACACAAACTTCTACAGTGCTAATGATTGATATCTCTCATTCCATGATACTATATGGAGAAGATAGAATTACCCCTGCTAAGAAAGTGGCCATGGCCTTATGTGAGTTGATCACTACCAAGTATCCGAAAGATACCATTGATATAGTAGTATTTGGAAATGATGCTTGGAGTATAGAAATGAAAGACCTTACTTATTTAAAAGTTGGGCCTTATCATACTAATACGGTTGCAGGTTTAGAATTGGCCATGGATTTGCTTAGAAGAAGAAAGAATCCCAACAAGCAAATTTTTATGATAACAGATGGTAAACCTACTTGTTTGAAAATTGGTAAACAGTACTATAAAAATAGTTTTGGATTAGATAGAAAAGTAGTGAATCGATGCATCAATTTAGCAGCACAATGTAAAAAATTAAAGATACCCATCACCACGTTTATGATTGCTTCAGATCCCTATCTGCAGCAGTTTGTACAGGAATTTACCGAAATGAATAACGGCAAAGCATACTTTGCTTCATTGGATAAATTAGGTGCATTTATATTTAAAGATTTTGAAAGCGGAAAAAGAAAAACAGTTTATTAAAATGAAAAAAGCAAAGAAAGTTCAATACGATACTATTTATAATTTAGGTCAACTGAAAGCAAGTGGATATCAATCTAAGTCGGTTAAAGAAGAAGTAAGAAACAACCTAATTAAAACCATACAGGATAAAGAGAATCCTTTTGTTGGTATAATGGGATATGAAGACACTGTTATACCTGATACAGAAAGGGCTTTACTGAGTCAGCATAATATTTTGTTTTTAGGTCTTCGCGGGCAGGCCAAAACAAGGATGGCAAGGCAAATGATTGACCTGTTAGATGAATACATACCTGTTATCGCAGGTTCCGAGGTAAACGACGATCCTTTTAAACCATTAAGCAGGTATGCCCATGATTTGATAGCAAAAAAAGGCGATGATACACCCATTGAATGGGTACACCGATCTGCACGTTATGGAGAAAAGTTGGCTACGCCAGATGTGAGTGTTGCAGACTTAATTGGAGACATTGATCCTATTAAAGCGGCTAATTTAAAGTTGAGTTTTTCAGATGAAAAAGTCATCCATTACGGAATTATTCCAAGAAGCAACAGAGGAATTTTTGTCATTAATGAATTACCCGATTTACAAGCCAGAATTCAAGTAGCATTGTTTAATATTTTACAAGAAGGTGATATACAAATCAGGGGCTTTAAATTAAGAATGCCTTTAGATATTTTATTTGTATTCACTGCAAATCCAGAAGATTATACCAATAGAGGAAGTATTGTTACGCCATTAAAAGACCGTATTGAAAGCCAAATACTTACTCACTATCCTAAAAATATTGAAACCTCATTGGCTATTACAGAGCAAGAAGCCAATATTTTACCAGCTCAAAAAGAAAGAGTTAATATAAGCGATTTAGTAAAACGCATTATTGAACAAGTTGCATTTGAAGCAAGGTCTAATGAATATGTTGATAGAAAGAGCGGGGTTAGTGCAAGGCTAACTATTGCGGCACTAGAGAATGCGGTGAGCAGTGCCGAAAGACGCGCCATCATACACAATGAAGCCAATACACAGGTTTGGATTAGTGATTTAACTGGCATTATACCCGCAATAACTGGTAAAATTGAATTGGTATACGAGGGAGAACAAGAAGGACCCTATCAGGTTGCCGTAAATTTGATAGATAAATCGGTTCGGAATTTGTTTATCCAATATTTCCCCAATCCTGAGCAAGCAAAAAAGAGAAGAAATACTGGTAAAAAGTCAGTAGAAGAAACTGGGGCAAACGAAAGTCCATACAAAACCATAACTCGTTGGTTCGACGCTGGTAATCATATTGAATTGCTATTAGACATGAAAGATGCTACTAAAATTGAAACCCTATACCAAATAGATGGTTTGTATGCATTGGTTAAAAAATATTATCCGCAAGCTAATGCCAATGAAAATGCATTGTTGATGGAATTTGTATTACATGGGTTGGCAGCTTATTCTATGATCAGCAAAAAGTCTTTGGATGGCAAATTAACTTTTAATGATTTAATGGGAAGCATGATGAATTTTGAAAATTTTGGAACTGAAGAAGAAGAGGAAGATATCTAAATTAGTTCTTTTAATTTTTCAACAACAGCATCTATTTCGGCTTTGGTATTGTGTTTGCTAAAGCTAAATCTAACAGTAACCTGATTGGGGTTATTGTTAATTGCTCTAATAACATGAGATCCTTGGTCGGCACCACTAGTACAGGCACTTCCTCCACTAGCACAAATATTATTGATGTCTAGGTTGAATAATATCATTTCGCTTTTCTCTGTCTTAGGAAAACTAACGCTTAAAACAGCATACAAGGATTTGCCAGTTGGATCTCCATTAAATGAAATGCCTTTAATATTTTTTTTGAGTTGATCCATCATGTATAGCTTCAACTCGGTAATATATGCACTATCATTTTCGTAATTACTAGTTGCCAATTCAAGGGCTTTTGCAAAACCTACAATGCCGTACAAATTTTCTGTGCCAGCACGCATATTTCTTTCTTGGCTTCCCCCATGTACAAAAGGCTTGATTTTTACATTTTCATTAATATACAACATGCCAACTCCTTTAGGGCCATGAAATTTATGCCCCGCTCCGGTAATAAAATGCACCGGTGTATTTCTTAAATTAAATGGGAAATGACCAACTGTTTGCACAGTATCAGAATGGAAAATAGCATTGTGTTTTTTACAAAGCTCGCCCACTCCATGAATATCCAACATATTACCTATTTCGTTATTGGCATGCATTAAAGTAACCAAACATTTTTCCTCACTTCCGGCTATTAAATTTTCCAAATCATTCAAATCTATATGCCCGTCTGGTAAAAGCTTCACATAGCTTAATGCGGCTTCTCCATTTTGGTATAAATATTCTACAGTATGACTTGTGGCATGGTGTTCAATAGGAGAACTAATAATATGCTTACATCCTAGGTCTCTTACAGACGCAGTAATGGCCATATTGCTACTTTCTGTACCCCCGCTAGTAAAGAAAATTTCAGCAGGGTGTGCATTCAATATTTTAGCAACTAATTTTCTGGAATTTTCTATTGCCATCCTAGATTCTCTACCATATGAATAAATAGAAGATGGATTACCAAAATGCTTCGTTAAATAAGGCATCATAGCTTCTAATACTGCAGGGTCTAGCGAAGTTGTTGCTGCATTGTCTAGGTAGATTCTTTCCATAAAAACGTTTGATCAATTATTAATTTAATCCAGCTGCTTCCTTAATATCATTCATCAATCTTTTTGCAATATTTGCTGCAACAGTTTCACTATTGCTTTCGGCGTAAATTCGAATAATAGGTTCTGTATTACTGCTTCTTAAATGAACCCAGTCGTTGTCAAATTCAATCTTAAGTCCATCTTCCGTATTAATCGGATTCTTTTTATACTTCTTCTTAATTTGTTCAAATATGTTAGCTAAGTTAACTCCTGGGGTTAGTTCTATCTTATTTTTACTCATGAAGTAATCAGGATAGGTATTCCGGAGTTGTTTTATCGATTTTTTTTCTTTTGCAAGATGGGTTAAAAACAAAGCAATTCCAATTAGTGCATCTCTACCATAATGTAAGTCGGGTACAATAATTCCTCCATTACCTTCTCCTCCAATCACTGCATTTACTTCTTTCATTTTGGTAACCACATTTACCTCGCCAACTGCACTTGCAGAATATATGCCACCATGCTTAATTGTAATGTCTTTTAATGCACGAGTACTACTCATATTGCTAACAGTATTGCCTTTGCGATGTTGCAAAACATAGTCTGCAACAGCAACTAAAGTATACTCTTCTCCAAACAAACTACCATCTTCACATACAAAGCAAAGCCTGTCTACATCGGGGTCTACCGCAATACCCATACTTGCTTTTTGTTTATTTACTTCATTACATAAATCTCTTAAGTGTTCAGGTAATGGTTCAGGGTTATGGGCAAACTGACCATTGACCTCCCCGTTTAAAACGGTATATTTTTTTACCCCTAATGCATTTAACAAAGCAGGAACTGCAATAGCTCCTGTGCTATTGATGGCGTCAATTACAATAGAGAAATTGGCAGCTTTAATGGCGTCTTTATCTACCAATGGGTAATTTACACAAGCTTCAATATGTTTTTCCAATAAATTTTCTCCATCTGTTACCTTGCCCAATTGATCTACAGATACAAATTGAAAATCTTCTTTGGATGCTATTTCAAGTAATTTTGCTCCATCTGCGCCACTTATAAATTCTCCTTTTTGGTTGAGTAATTTTAAAGCATTCCATTCTTTGGGATTATGGCTGGCAGTTAATATAATTCCTCCAACCGCTTTCTCAGACACTACGGCCATTTCAACAGTTGGAGTGGTGCTTAATCCTAAATTAATTACATCTAGCCCCATTGAAATTAGGGTGTTAACTACTAATGCTTGAACCATTTCTCCACTAATTCTACCATCTCTTCCAATGACTACTTTTTTATTTTGATCATTCGATTGTATGAGTAAAGTGCCGAATGCAGCAGTAAATCTTACTATATCTACCGGACTCAATGTGTCTCCTGGTTTACCTCCAATAGTGCCTCTAATGCCTGAAATGCTTTTTATCAATGCCATATGTAAATGCTTAAACGGCGGCGAATATAATTCAAATTTTTTGTATGGCTAGGTAACGTAACTTCGCAGTTGAAACATTAATATGGCAGACAAAGCATGGTTTAAGGACTGGTTTAATTCTCCTTACTACCATTTATTATACCAACATAGAGACGAAAATGAGGCTGAGCTGTTTATTAATACACTCATACACTATTTGCAGCCTGCTATTGGAGCAACTATGTTAGATATTGCATGTGGAAAGGGTAGGCATAGTATGGCTTTGGCAGAAATGGGATTTGATGTAACTGGAATTGATTTATCTGAGGCATCAATCAGTGAAGCCAAAGCAGCCGAGTCAGCGCAATTGCATTTCTATCAGCATGATATGCGAAGGGGGTTTAGAATTAATTATTTTGATTATGCCTTTAATTTTTTCACCAGCTTTGGTTATTTCAAAACAAGAAGAGAACATGATAATGCAATAAGGATGATGGCTGATAGTATTAAACCGGGGGCAATATTGGTTATTGACTATTTAAATGTTCATTTTGTAGAATCCCAATTAGATCCAATTGTTACAACTGAAGTTGAAGACGTTAAATTTCATATTAGCAAATGGCAAACAGCTGATCATTTTTTTAAACAAATTCAAATTACCGACAAAGAGCATGCTGCCCCAAGGCATTTATATACAGAGCGAGTGGCTAAGTTTTCCCTTGGTGATTTTAATGATATGCTCAGTTATCAGCATATGCAAATCGTTGAAGTTTTTGGCAACTATCAACTCGGACATTATGATGTTAAAAATTCTCCAAGAATGATTATAGTTGCAAAAAAATTACACGAAAAATCACTATAGGTTAAACCCCAAATACTTTATAAGACTTTCTGGGAGTTTAGGTAAATTCTTACGCTCAATTAAATAGGTTGATAAGCCAGACAAGTCTCTGTAAACATAATGCTTGTTTAAAGCCCCTTCTAAATAACCGGCCCCTGAAGTATTACCTGTGCCCACCCGCATTCCAATCATTCTTCTAACCATGATTAGGTGTTTGTGTCTCCAGTTACTCATTAAATGATCCATTTCAATTAATGAATCCAATATTTGATAGGAAGTTTGAAAAACGGGAAAATCTCTATAAAGCATAATAAACAATGCAGCACGCATTGCGGCAGGGCTAAAACTACAGTTAAATAATTGCTGTTGTTCCTTACTCATTTCAGGGGCAAAATGTTGAAAGAAAACGGCGTCAAAATCTGCTTGTTTCGATTGCTCTCTTTCAGATAAACCTGCGCTGTAAACGGCTTTGTATTGTTTCCAAAAAGGGTGATTAATAGGATCTGTAGACAACTGATCTTCCCAATATGCGTTATCAAAAAACGGCATCCGCTCTAACCAGTCATTCACCAATTGTAACAAATTTTTTCCTTCTTCTGTTTGAGTGATATGCTGATAGTCTGGTTGAGTAAATCCACCTTCATTGGTTCTCTTATAATAATCTTTTTGGTGTCTCTTTTCTATTTCTAGCCCTAGTTTGGCTTCAATGAGCCTGAATTGCTTGCTTTGAAAGCCAGAGGAAGGTGTTAATAGGTTTCGAAATGCTAAAAAGTCCATTGGTGTCATGGTGTCTAGCACATTTACTTGCTGATTCAGCAGTTCTAATATTTTTATGATTCTTTTAAACCGATGTCTTACAAGGTTTAAATCTTCTGAATTGTCGTTAATTTTTTCTTTTTGGAAAATGCCCATGCAATAGTCTAATTCAAACAGAATTTGCTTAAACCAAAGCTCATAAGACTGATGAATAATAATGAATAACATTTCATCATGGGCAGGTTCATTTCCCGGCTCAAAGCTAACTGGATATTGGCTTTCAATAATTTTATCTAATTGTAAATAAGTACCGTAATACATTGGCTCTTTTTCCATGGCAGAATAGTTAGGCTTCAAATATAGCTTCATTCATTCAATTGCAAAAGAACCACTAAATTCGTAGCATGACAGCAACTTCATTAACTGAGCAAATTTTATTGAAGCAATCTTATTTATGTGTAGGATTAGATTCAGATATTACCAAATTACCTGCCCATTTAAAAGCTAATCCAGATGGAGTACTTGAGTTTAATAAATCAATCATAGACGCAACCCTGCCTTATTGTGTTAGTTATAAAATCAATACTGCATTTTATGAGTCTCAAGGATTAAAAGGTTGGGAAATAATGAAGGAAACATTGGACTATATACCCAATACGCATTTTACTATTGCTGATGCTAAAAGAGGTGATATTGGTAACACTTCAACACAATACGCAAAGGCTTTTTTTGAAGCACTCAATTTTGATGCTATAACAGTTGCTCCTTATATGGGCGAGGATAGCATTAGGCCTTTTTTAGAATATGAAAATAAAGTAACCATTGTTTTAGGC
The DNA here is from genome assembly GCF_030695065.1 of Sediminibacterium sp. Lineage (GTDB taxonomy): Bacteria > Bacteroidota > Bacteroidia > Chitinophagales > Chitinophagaceae > Sediminibacterium. The sequence continues at coordinate 183,436 of NZ_JAUYTR010000016.1, forward strand.
TTAACTTCTAATATTGGCAGCAACGATTTTCAGCAACTTTTATTGGAAGAATATGACGAATCATTAACTATGGTACCACATATAACACAAGGCTCAGTAGAAAAAAGGTTATATGAACATGTTTTAGAACGCGTATCTACTTGGGGTACTAAAGAGAATCTAATGTTTGTAGTGGGTGCAACGCAAGCAACTGAATTAGAACGTATCCGAAATATTGTTCCCAATAATTTTCTATTGGTTCCTGGTGTTGGTGCACAGGGGGGGAGTTTGAAAGACGTTAGTAGATTCGGACTCAACAAATCGGTAGGTTTATTAGTGAATGCAAGTAGAGCCATCATTTTTGCATCCGGTGGAGAAGATTTTGCTAATCAAGCGGCTTTAGTAGCTAAGGAATATCAATCAGAAATGGCTGGGTATCTGCAAATGATGTAATATATTCTCATTGTTATGTAACAATGGTTTAGTTGGTAACAATCAACTTTACCATTATGAAAATTACAATTGTCAAATTTATCTTTATTGTTTCTGGGTCATTAATTATGAACGGATGCGAAACAATAAAACAATCAACTAATCAACAAAAGGGTGTAGCAGTTGGTGCAACAAGTGGCGCAGTAATAGGAGGCGTGCTAGGCAATAATATAGGGAACAAGAACAATACAGCTTTAGGGGCAATTTTAGGTGCGGCTATTGGTGGAGTTGCTGGAGGTATTATTGGTAATAAAATGGATAAACAAGCAGCAGAAATAAAAACCGCTATTCCAGGAGCAACAGTGGAAAGAGTGGGAGAGGGAATTAATGTAACTTTTGATGAAAAGAATCCAGACGGATCTCAAGCTGGGGTATATTTTGCCAATAACCAATACAATATCAATAGCAATGCTCAATTGGCTTTAAATAAATTGAACAATGTATTCACTGAATATCCCGATACCAATATTTTAATTGAAGGTCATACAGATAATACCGGTTCTGAAAATTATAATTTATCATTGTCTGAACGTAGAGCAAATGCAGTTGCTGCGGCATTACTTGCAACTGGAATTTCTTCTAGTAGAATTACCACAAAGTGGTATGGCGAAAGTCAGCCCAAAATGGAAAATAACAGTGACGAGAATAGGGCTTTAAATAGAAGGGTTCATTTTGTTATAACAGCAAATGAAAAAATGAAAGCAGAAGCAAAGCAAAACCAATAGAACTTACTGGCAAATTTCAATCATATGATTTGCCAATTTGGTAGCCCAATGCAAGTGGGTTATTCCAGAATAATGTAACTGATCAGAAGCAAGTGCTGCAGGGTTTTTACTCTCTTCTCTTGTTTCTTCAGTTATGTTAATAAAGCCAGTTTGATACTTTTTTGCAAATTGATTGCAAACATGGTTAAAGGAGTCAATCTCAATAGCTATTTCTGCCCCATTTTTATCAGCAGCATAAGGCGTGCAACCCCAGTCAGGTATAGATAGTACAATTACTCGTTCCGATTTTCCTCCAGTTAAGTGGATTGCTTTCTTAAGTAAATATTCAAAATCGTTTCTAAAATTGTCTAAAGACAAATGCCTGTATTGATTATTGACTCCAATTAATATACTTACAAAATCGTAGTGTAAATTTAATTCTGTTTTAAGTAATTGTTCTGCTAACTCCGTGCTAGTCCAGCCAGTTTGGGCAATTATTTCAGGAGCATGAATAGCCATTTTCTGCTTTCGTATAAGTTGGGTTGTCAAATACGGGAAAGATTCATGCAATGGAACCGATTCGCCAATGGTATAAGAATCGCCTAATGCTAAATAGCTGATTGGATGGTGCATATTAAAAATTGTTTTTTAATATTTCATAAAATTTGTACACGTCTTCAAAACTACAATACAATGGGGCAGGGGCAACTCTAATGACTCCAGGCTCACGAAAATCTACAATTACTCCGTTGTCAATTAATTTATTGTGTATTTCTTTGGCCCTTTCTTTAAAGTATAAAGAAAGTTGTGCTCCTCTTTCATCTTTTTCATCTGGTGTGATAATTTCAAAAGATATTCGATCTAGTTGATTTAGTAAAAATGCTAGATAGGCCGTTAATACAATGCTTTTTTCTCTCAAGCGATGAATGTTGGCTTGGTCTATAATTGAAAGAGAAGCTTTTAATCCTACCATATTAAATACTTGAGCAGTGCTAATATTCCAACCGCTGGCATTTGTTTTTGGAATAAATCCTTTCTCCATTTTAAACCGCTCCTTCTCATCGTTGCCCCACCATCCTGCAAGTCTAGGAATATTGGCATTAATTGCATGTTTTTCGTGCACATAATAACCCCCAACTGCCCCTGGGCCAGCGTTGAGGTATTTATAACTACACCAAGCTGCAAAATCAACGTCCCAGTCGTGTAATGAAAGCGGAATATTACCGGTTACATGCGCAAGATCAAATCCTGCAATAGCCCCCACATTATGCGCTGCAGAAGTAATGGCTTTTAAATCAAAAAATTGACCAGTATAGTAATTAATACCACCAAATAAAACCATCGCTAATGAATTTCCTGCATGATCAATGGCATCAATAATTTGTTCAGTACTAAGTGTTTTTTTACCATTTAATGGAGCAATCTCAATAATTGCATCAGATGGATGGAGGTCAAAATGTTTAACCAATGTTTCAACTGCATATTGATCTGAGGGGAAAGCCCCAGCTTCCATTATAATTTTAAAACGCTCTTTTGTGGGGGTATAAAAACTAAGCATTAATAAATGCAAATTCACAGTAAGGGCGTTCATTGCACTTACCTCTATTTCTTTTGCCCCTACTAGTTTGGCTAAACTCGGTTTTAGGTATTCTTGGTAGTGTAACCAAGGATTTGGCCCATTAAAATAACCTCCAACTGCCAATTCTTTCCAGGTATTTAATTCTGTTTCTATAGCGGCTGATACCGATTTTGGTTGAAGTCCAAGGGAATTGCCACAAAAATATATGGCAGGTTGATTATTATGTTGAGGGAAATGGAACAAATTTTTAAACTCAGCAAGTGGGTCTTGTTTGTCGAGTTGTTTGGCAAAATCCAATGTAGCTTCAAAATTAGGCAGCATAGTCTTATTTTACCGCAAAGTAAAGCTATCCACCGATTATTTTATAAATGGTGCACAGTTAAAGCCCGAATCCTTTATTTTGAGCATCCAAAAAATCAATATACTGTTATGAGACTATTCCAAATGCTACTGCTACTATTAATAAGCAGTTCGGTTATGGCGCAGCAAACTCCAGTTACCAAAGCAAACTATGCATTGGCTGCTCGATTTTCGCCCAATAAAGTGCAAAAAATGATTTTTAGTTTAAATGTAGATCCACATTGGCTAAAAAAATCTGATCGTTTTTGGTACATGTATGAAACCTCAGAAGGGAAAAAATGGTACATCGTAGATGCAGCAAAAGGCGAAAAAAAGCAATTATTTGATAATGCTTTACTTGCTGCAAAACTCACTCGAATTACCGATGATCCTATGGACGCTCAACATTTGAACATTGATAGCATGAAGTTCATAAAAGATGAGAACTGGATTAGGTTTGAAGTGAAAACAACTAAAGATGTTCCAAAGAAAGATACTGCAGCAAAAAAAGGTACCCCGCCTGTAATGGAGAAAAAAGTCTTTTATTTTGAATACAATATTTCAACAGGAGACTTGGTAGAAATCACCGATCCTGTTAAAACTAAGCGTAAGCCAATGTGGGCAAGTATTGCGCCAGATAGCTCTATTGTTGTATTTGGTAAGAACAATAATCTATATTCAATGGATTGGGCTAATTATAAGAAGGCCTTGGTAAATGACAAAGATTCAAGTATTGTAGAAACACAGCTTACTAAAGATGGAATTGAAAACTTTGGATACCATAATAATGGTAATGGTGAAACCAATGTAGACAAAGAAAAAAATAAAGGAATAAGAAGACCTGCTTTTATACTTTGGTCTCCTGATTCAAAATATTTTGTAATAGATGTTACCGATAATAGAAGGGTAAAGGATCTTTGGGTAATTAATAGTATTGCAGAACCAAGACCTACTTTGGAAACCTATAAATACTGGATGCCAGGAGAAAAAGAATCACCTGTTGAGCATCTTAGAATGTTTGAAGTGGCTACCAAAACCATGAAAGAAATTAATACTGGTATGTATAAAGACCAAACAGTAAATGTTTGGAGTGCGCCTTCAAAAGTGAGTAGTAGAGACGATGAAGGTCGTCCAAATACCTGGTTAGGAACAGCTGATAAATTTTACTTTAGTAGAACAAGTAGAGATCTAAAAAGAATTGATATTGGATTAGTAGACGTTAAAACAGCCACTGCTAAAACCTTAATTGAAGAAAAAATGAATACCTATGTAGAAATACGTAGAATTGGTTTAGTAAATGAAGGCAAAGAATTGATTCAATGGAGTGAAGAAGATGGTTGGGGACATTTTTATTTATATGATGAAAACGGTAAGTTAAAAAACCAAATTACTTCTGGCGCTTGGCATGCTGAAGACATTTTGGCTATTGACGAAAAAGCTAGGGTACTGTATTTTTCTGCTAATGGAAAAGAAGCTGGAGAAAATCCATATTACTTACATGCATACAGAGTCAATTTTGATGGTACTGGATTAAAACTATTGAACCCAGGAGAGTTTGATCACAATGCGTCTATGGACGACAATAAAAAATATTTAGTAAATACTTTTTCAAGAGTAAATACTGTTCCTAAATCTGTATTATTAGGAGCAGATGGCAGAAAGATTCTTGATTTAGAAACAGCCGACTTAAGTAGTTTAATGGCAGCTGGTTATAAATTTCCTGAAATCTTTAAAGCAAAAGCCGACGATGGTATCACCGATTTATATGGGGTGATGTACAAGCCTTTCGATTTTGATAGTTCCAAGAAATACCCAATTGTAGAGTATGTTTATCCAGGTCCACAAACGGAGGCAATGAATACCAGCTTTGGTAGAGGGTTTGATAGAACCGATCGTTTAGCACAGTTAGGTGTAGTAGTAATTACATTGGGTAATAGAGGTGGGCATCCAAGCAGAAGCAAGTGGTACCACAATTACGGTTACGGGAATTTACGTGACTACGGTTTAGCTGATAAAAAAGTGGTTGCTGAACAATTGGCAGACAAACATAAATTTTTAGACATTAATAGAGTTGGTATTCATGGTCACTCTGGTGGTGGATTCATGAGCACAGCTGCAATTTTAGTTTATCCTGATTTCTTTAAAGTGGCTGTATCTTCTGCCGGTAACCACGACAACGCCATTTACAATAGATGGTGGAGCGAGAAGCACCATGGAGTTAAAGAAATTATTAGTGAAAAAGGTGACACTACTTTCCAATACAACATTGATAAAAACCCTGAATTGGCAAAGAATTTAAAGGGTAAGCTAATGTTGTTCCATGGCGAAATAGACAATAATGTACACCCTGCAAATACCATTCGTGTTGCTAATGCATTAATTAAAGCAAACAAGCGCTTTGATATGAAAATATTGCCAACACAAAGACATGGTTTTGGTGATATGACCGAATATTTCTTCTGGGGGATGAGCGACTATTTTGCTCAGCATTTGATTGGAGATAAAACAGAGCGCCCTGTAGATTTGGAAGAAATGAATAGAGATATTCCACAGAATAGCAAAACCGGTGCTGCTGGCGGCCTAGGTAGAAGATAAATTATTTTCTTTTGTTATAATAATCCCCGTCAAAAATACATTGACGGGGATTTTGTTTAATTCAACCTGCTGTATTAATTGCAATTCATGAGATTATACTATTTCGGGTAATTTTAAATTGTATTTTTGTATAAATTCTAAGACTTAAAATTCAGTGCGATGGCTGCCAGAACAGATTTATTTCAATCTCCAGATTATTACCAATTAGACGAGCTATTATCCGAAGAGCATAAATTGATTCGTGAATCGGTAAGGGCTTATGTAAAAAAGGATATTTCTCCAATTATTGAAGATTATGCTCAAAGAGCTGAGTTTCCTGAGCAAATTGTTAGTCAATTAGGAAACTTGGGTTGTTTTGGACCAACTGTGCCAACTGAGTATGGCGGTGGAGGGCTTGATTATATTAGTTATGGATTGATGATGCAAGAGTTGGAAAGGGGAGATAGTGGGGTAAGAAGTACTGCTTCTGTTCAAGGAAGTTTGGTGATGCATCCAATTTATGCTTACGGTAACGAAGCGCAAAGAAATAAATATTTACCCAAACTTGCTTCAGGAGAGTGGTTGGGTTGTTTTGGATTAACAGAGCCAGACCATGGAAGTAATCCGGCGGGTATGATAACCAATATTAAAGATGCCGGAGACTATATGCTATTAAATGGTGCTAAAATGTGGATTAGCAATGCTCCCTTTGCAACAATTGCTGTTGTATGGGCAAGAAATGAGCAAAATGAAATTCAAGGAGTTATTGTAGAAAGAGGAATGGAAGGATTTTCTACTCCAACTACCCATGGCAAATGGAGTTTAAGAGCAAGTGCAACAGGAGAATTGGTTTTTGACAATGTAAAAGTGCCAAAAGAAAATATTTTACCTAATGTAAAAGGATTAAAAGGGCCATTGGGATGTTTAACTAAAGCGAGATTCGGAATTGCTTGGGGTGCATTAGGTGCAGCTATGGATTGTTATGATACCGCATTAAGATACAGCATGGAACGACAACAATTTGGTAGGCCAATTGGTGGTTTTCAATTACAGCAAAAAAAGCTTGCTGAAATGATTACTGAAATAACTAAAGGGCAGTTATTGGTATGGCGTTTAGGGGTATTAATGAATGAGGGCAAAGCCACACCACAACAAGTGAGTATGGCAAAAAGGAATAGTTGTGAAATAGCAACCAATATTGCAAGGGATGCCAGACAAATGCTAGGCGGGATGGGCATTACTGGTGAATACAGTATTATGCGCCATATGATGAATTTAGAAAGTGTTATCACCTATGAAGGAACACACGATATTCATCTATTAATTACTGGGATGGATATTACCGGTTACAATTCCTTCAAATAATGAAAATTTTTCTTATTGGGATGATGGGCAGCGGAAAGAGTTTCTGGAAACAGCGGCTTTCTGCAAAATTAAAAACAGGTGGATACGATTTAGACGGCATAATAGAGTCTGTTGAAGAAAAATCTGTTACAGAATTGTTTGAAGAGGAAGGAGAAATCTGGTTCAGGAAAACCGAAGCCAAATTGCTCAGATGGTTTGGCGAAAAAAAATCTTTTGTTTTAGCAACTGGTGGAGGTACGCCTTGTTTTCATCAAAATATGGAATGGATGAATCAACAAGGAATTACAATATGGTTAGATGAGCCAGTTGAAGTATTAGTTGAAAGACTCTTGCCAGAAATGGCTCAAAGGCCGTTGCTTAAAAATCTTTCAACACAGCAATTGCAATCCTTTATTCAAAATAAATTAACAGAGAGGAGGCCATTTTATAATCAAGCTAAAAAGAAGCTATCTGGTTCTGAAATCAATTTAAAAAACTTAATTGTAAATATTCAATAACATGCATAAAGGGTTCATTATCATTGCATCATTTCTTGGAGCTTTAGCAGTTGCACTGGGTGCTTTTGGTGCACATGGGTTAAAAAATTACGCTAGCCCTGCAATGATTAATACTTTTGAAACGGCAGTTAAATATCAATTTTACCACGTTTTTGCATTATCCATTACAGGTATTCTTTATGCTTATTTTCCTACACCAATGTTGGTTACGGCTGGCAAACTATTTATTGTAGGGATGTCTATTTTTTCTGGATCACTTTATTTATTAACCCTTTTCTCAGTATTAGGATACAACCAGTTTAAATGGATAGGTGCTATTACGCCAATTGGGGGCCTTATATTGATAACTGCATGGATATTAATGGGGATTTCTTTGTGGAGATATAAAGCTTAGTGGAAAACCCAAGCGCCTTGCAGGCATTTTTGCACATTGATGCCGAAGTTCTCTTTATGGCTATCTCAAACAGTATATTTGGTATATGGCCAATAGTTTAAAAAAGAAGACCCCAGTTCCGCCAGACCCTGAAGAGCTGAATCCAGACAAAGATGCAGATGTAACGGTTGCAGCAGTGGTTAAAGACGAAAGAACCGAAAAGATTATAGGTTCAGTTTGCCTATTACTTACCCTTTTCTTATTTATTTCTTTTACTTCCTATTTATTTACTTGGCAAGAGGATCAGGATAAAGTACAACAATTTGGTGTTCGTATTTTTTCTACTGATGATGTTAGAGTGAATAATTTGTTGGGTGTACTAGGTGCGTATGTTTCTCACTCACTATGGTACAATGGTTTTGGTTTGGCTTCCTATTTATTCTGTACCGTTTTTTTTGTGTTAGGCGTAAACCTTCTTTTTGGAAAGAAAGTGTTTAAATTATTACGGAACTTGAAATATGTGTTAATTGGTTTGGTTGTATTTAGTATGGCAGCTTCTTATATTGCAAAAGGGGCTCCTTTTTCTTGGGGCGGTGCTGTTGGTGAATATTTAAATGACTGGTTCGAAAAATGGATTGGTAGAATTGGTACAGGAGCATTATTACTTCTAACATTATTTAGTTATTTTATTTGGAGGTTTAATCCTGTTTTCAAATTGCCAAACTGGAAGTTCAACTTTTTGGATGGTAAGGAAGAACCAATGTCTAAAAATCTTGCAGCTGATATTCCAGAGGAATCAACAGAAAACAACAATCTTATTGATGAAGAATTGGATGAAGACGGGTTGCCTATTAGTAAGAACAAACTAAAGACAAATGCTAGTGGCGTTTCGGTAATAATGCCAGCTGTAGAATTAACCAACAACCCTATGAATGAATTTGATATGGTAGAGAAAGAAGAGTTGGTTATAGAGGAGGAAGAAGAATTAGAAGCTGAATTAGAAGAAGCCGAAGACGAATTAATAGAAGCAATTGAAGAAAGTGAAAACGAAGAAGAAGTTGATGATGTTGATCAGGCTCCAATTGCACAGAATAGCAAAAAAAATGAACCTGAATTAGAATTAGAAATTAAAGAAACTCCAGAAGTTGAAGAGGAAGAAACACTAGCTGAAATTGCTGCAACCATTGGTAGTTTGGCAAGTAAATACGATGTTACACTTGACTTAAAGAATTATAAATATCCAGGGTTAGATTTATTAGAAACACATGGTAGTGAAAAAATAGTACACGATCCAACAGAATTAGAAACACATAAAAATCAAATCATAGCAACATTAAAAAACTATGATATTGCAATACAAAGAATTGCTGCAACAGTAGGTCCTACAGTTACTTTATATGAGATTGTGCCTGCGCCAGGTGTTAGAATAAGCAGAATTAAAAACCTAGAAGATGATATTGCTTTAAGTTTAGCTGCATTGGGTATTCGAATTATTGCGCCAATTCCGGGTAAAGGAACTATTGGTATTGAAGTACCCAATGTTCGTAAAACGGTTGTGAGTATGAAAACCTTATTGGCTAGTGAAAAATTTCAAAATAGTAGTTTTTCTCTACCCATTGCAATTGGCAAAAAAATTGATAATGACAATTTCATTGTAGATCTTGCTACAATGCCCCACTTGTTAATGGCTGGTGCAACAGGTCAAGGAAAGTCGGTAGGCCTAAATGCAATTTTAGTTTCTTTATTGTATAAAAAACATCCCTCTCAATTAAAGTTCGTTTTGGTTGATCCCAAAAAAGTTGAGTTGAGTTTGTATAGGGTAATAGAAAAGCATTTCCTAGCTAAGCTTCCAGGAGAGGAAGAATCAATTATTACCGATACCAAAAAAGTGGTCTATACATTAAATGCATTGTGCATTGAAATGGATAATCGGTACGATTTGTTAAAAGAAGCAGGCTGTAGAAATATTAAAGAATACAATGAGAAATTCACTGCTCGAAAGTTGAATCCAGAAAAAGGGCACCAATATTTACCATTTATTGTATTGGTAGTAGATGAGTTTGCCGATTTAATCATGACAGCTGGTAAAGAAGTAGAAATGCCAATTGCTCGACTTGCCCAGTTGGCAAGGGCCATTGGTATCCATTTAATAATTGCAACACAAAGACCTTCAGTTAATATTATAACAGGAACCATTAAGGCCAATTTCCCTGCTCGTATTGCATTTAAAGTTTCTAGTAAAATTGATAGCAGAACAATTTTAGATGCAGGTGGTGCAGAGCAGTTAATTGGAAAAGGAGATATGTTGGTTAGCTATAATGGAGAAATTACTCGTTTGCAATGTGCTTTTGTAGATACCCCCGAAGTAGATGCTGTTTGTGAATTTATTGGAAATCAAAAAGGTTATCCTCAGGCATTTTTGTTGCCAGAATACGTGGATGAAAAAGAAATGGAAGGGAGAGATTTTGATGCCAATGATCGTGACCCGCTATTTGAAGACGCAGCAAGATTAATTGTAAGCAGTCAAATGGGATCTACCTCTTTAATACAACGAAGAATGAAACTAGGATATAATAGGGCAGGAAGGCTTATGGATCAATTAGAGGCAGCAGGAGTGGTAGGGCCTAACCAGGGAAGTAAGGCAAGAGAAGTGTTGTTTAAAACTGATTCAGAATTGCAATCTTTCTTAGATACAATGGTATAAACAAGTTGGGCCTATGATAAGGCCATTTTACCGAAACTTTAATAGGTTGAATTACCCAAAATCAGTCGAAAGTGTATATTTGCACCCTAATACGGAAACATGCAGAAATTTTACATAGCTAGTATTTTTATTTTTTGTTCTTTTTTGTTTACTAATGCCCAGAATGATCCCGCAGCAAAAAAAGTAATAGATGCTTTTGGGTCAAAAGTAAAGGCATCAAAGGGAATTACAGCCTCCTTCTCATTAAAGTCTTTCAACAGTAAGGGTAAAGCGAATGGAACAAAATCATTATCTCTTTCAATGCGAGGAGAAAAATATTTATTAAAGCAGGGGAAAACCGAAATAATATGTGACGGCAAAAATGTATATAATTTTGACGGGGCTAAAACGATTACCAAGTCTGCTGTAGAAGAAAACAGCCAAACTTTGAGTCCTCAAAAATTGTTGGCTGGCTCGTATGATAAAGATTTCTCTTATAAACTCACCAATACAAAGGGTAATTTCAATGAAATTGAAATGGTGCCATTAGACAAAAGAAAAAATTTCCAAAAAGTGACTTTATTTTTCAATAAAAAGACAAGTGTACTTTCAAAAGCGTCTATTTTAGATAAAAGCAATAATATTACTGAGTTAGGAGTAAGTAATATAAACTTAAGTGCTAAGCTGGCTGATATCCTGTTTGTATTTAATAAAGCCAATTATCCAAAAGACGTTGAAATTCTAGACTAATTCATTTTATATTTTTTTTATTAAGCCCTTCTAATTATTTAGAGGGGCTTTTATTTTGCTTATTTTTAAGCTATGAGAACGGTACTATTATTTATAGCCTTAATTGGTTCTGGAAATATAATGGCACAATTTAGTGCAAGGTTTGTAGTCACTAATATAGCAACCCGAAGCAATGAGGATATTTATTTAACAGGAACTTTCAATAATTGGAATCCGCAAGATCCTCAATATAAATTGAAGCCATTTAGTGGTGGAAGAAAAAGCATTGTTTTAATTAATTTGGCAGCAGGTACTTATGCTTTTAAGTTTTCGAGAGGAGCAAATAAGTTAGAGTCTACAGCAGATGGAAGAGATATCTCAGATAGAATTCTAGAAGTAAATGGAGATGTAAGCAATGAATACACTATTGCTGGCTTTAAGGATGATTATCCAGAAAAACCCAAACAATACACGGCTAGTCCACAGGTTCGCATTTTAGATACCGCTTTTTCTATTCCTCAGTTGAATAAGAAAAGACGTATCTGGATTTATTTGCCCAAAAATTACCAAACTACGGGTAAGAACTATCCTGTTTTATATATGCACGATGGTCAAAATTTATTCAATGAAAAAACAGCTTATGCAGAAGAGTGGGGAGTTGATGAATGTTTAGACAGTTTGCAACAAAAATTGCAAAAAGAATGCATCGTTGTTGGCATAGACAACGGTTTAGACAAAAGAATTAATGAATACAATCCTTATGACCATTTTCAGTATGGAAAGGGGATGGGTAATGAATATGTAGATTTTGTAGCACAAACGCTAAAGCCATTTATAGATAGCAAATACCGAACTAGAAAGGGTAGAGATTATACCTATTTGGCTGGCAGCAGTATGGGAGGCTTAATAAGTTGGTATGCCCAATTAAAGTACCCAACTGTATTTGGAGGAGCTGCTGTGTTTTCACCTTCTTTTTGGATTTCGCCACAAATTGCGGTAGACGCAGAAAAATGGGATGGGATGGAAATGCTCAGGTTTTATTTTTATACTGGTGGTAAAGAAGAGGCTAACTCTATATCAGATATGCAAAAGATAGCAGCTATATTGCAAAAGAAAAAACAATCACAAATTAGAACTGTAGTTAATCCGATAGGACAACATAGCGAAAAATATTGGAGACAAGAATTTCCTGCATTCTATATTTGGATGGCTAATAATTGGAAAGAATGAATAAACTAATCTTTGCTGTTTTACAGCTGCTTTTTTTTGCTCATATAGATGCACAAAATAGAAATCCTTTACCCACAAATGCGCAATTGAAATGGCATAAGAACAATTATTATTTTTTCATGCATTTTGGCCCCAACACATTCACGGGCAAAGAATGGGGAGATGGTAAAGAAAAGACAGCGGTTTTTAATCCTACCCAATTAAATACTGACCAATGGTGCAAAGTAGCTAAAGAGTCTGGTGCTAAAGGCATTATTATTACCGCAAAGCATCACGATGGTTTTTGTTTGTGGCCAAGTAAATTTTCTACCCATACGGTTCGCGAGAGCGGTTTTAAAAGAGATATTTTGGCTGAACTTGCTGCTTCGTGTAAAAAAGCAGGATTGTTATTTGGTGTTTATTTATCTCCATGGGATAGAAACCATCCGGACTATGGTACAGATAAATACAATGACGTATTTGTAAATATGCTTCAAGAGATTTTTCAACAATATGGCCCTATTTGGGAGTTATGGTGGGATGGTGCAAATGGCGAGGGCCCTAACGGGAAATTGCAAGTGTATGATTGGAAGCGTTACGAACAGCTTGTTAGAAAGTTATCCCCGCAAACCATTATTTTCAGTGATATTGGCCCAGATATAAGGTGGGTTGGTAATGAAAGCGGATATGCAGGTAAAACCAATTGGAATTTATTATATACGGCTGGGTTTAAAAGAGGACATGGTGCCCCCCATCAGGACACTTTGGGGAAGGGTAATTACAAAGGTCAACATTATATTCCCGCAGAGGTAGATGTGAGTATTCGACCAGGTTGGTTTCATAGAAATGCGGAGAATGAAAAAGTAAAAACAGCCGATCAATTGTTTAAAATTTACCTTGAATCCGTTGGAAGAGGTGCCAATTTATTATTGAATGTTCCTCCAGACGCTCGAGGCTTAATTCATGAAAATGATATAGTTTCTTTAAAGGGATTAAAATCTAAAATAGATCAAATTGAAAGGGTGGATCTATTTAAGAATGCTGCATTAAATGAAGCTGGGCCAGACAAGAACAATCCTAATAAGAATAGTACATGGTATTACATGTTAAAATCTCCAGCAACCATTAAAGGAATCATTTTAGAGGAAGATTTAAAATATGGACAAAAAATTGCATCCGCCAACATCAGTTTATCTTTAAATGGTGAACAGGTTTTTCAAGAAACCATTACCACTGTTGGTAATAAACGCATTATACTATTACCCAATCCTGTTCAAGCAACTGAATTGTCAATTGTAATTAATGAAGCAAAAGGATTGCCAATATTAAAAAGAGCAAAAGCATTTTAATTAAGAAAGTAGTTTGTGTTCGTAGGCCCATTTAACCAATGAGAGTAAATTATTGGTACCTGTTTTACGAAAAATATTTTTTCGGTGAGTTTCTACCGTCCTAACTGCAATATTGAGGTTGTCGGCAATTTGTTTGTTGGAGAAATCTTTTTCCATTAAGCTAATCACTTCAATTTCACGTTGAGTTAAATGGGCTGCTTCTACAATATTTTTATTAGATGAATGGGCTTCTAAAGCATCAAGTATACTTTCGGGAAAATACTGCCCACCATTGGCAATTTTTTTAATGGCCAAAACCAATTCATTTGCATTCGACTGTTTTAATAAATATCCACTGATAGAAGCTTTATTGATTAATTGATCAATAATAACTCCTTCTCCATTCATACTCAGTGCTATAATTTTTGTAGAAGGGTACATGATACTGACCAATTCAGCTAATTCAAGCCCGTTCATCTGCGGCATCATTACATCAGTAAGTAAAACGTCAATTTTGTTATCCGCTAACAGGGCTAACATTTCTTTACCATTATTGGCAGTACATACAATTGAAATGTCGCACTGATTATTGAGTAGTGCCGTTAAGCCGTCAATAACAATTTGGTGATCATCTATAATGCCAATATATATCATTATAAATTATTGGAATATTGTTGGGTTAATGGAATAAAGATAGCTACTAATGTGCCATTGTTTTCACTAGTGTTCCATTCTACGGTACCTTCAAGGTATTGAATTCTAGACTTAATATTAGATAAGCCTATTCCTGCACTTTTATTTGTTTGATTTATATTAAATCCAATCCCATTGTCTTCAATCATTACATCAATACCGTCGGTTGACTTAATGATTGAAATATCTAACTTACTCGCCTGCGCATGTTTTATTACGTTATTTACACTTTCCTGAATAACCCTATACAAAACGGTTTCAATATGAGATGGCAAGCAATCCGAAAGACCTTCAGTAGTTAAATTAATTTTTAGATTTCTTTGGTTTATTTGTCCTATAAATTCTTGAACAGCTTTAACCAATCCTTTGAGCAATAAAGCGTTTGGCATCATATTATGACTTACTTGTCTAACTTCATTACAGCTTTCATTTACAAGCGCCAATGATTTATCTAATAATTCAGATTCGACGGAATTTAAGCTGCTAATTTGATTTTTCAATGCTTGCAAATTCATCCAAGCGGCAGACATTATTTGACCTACTCCATCATGTAAATCACTTGCAATTCGTTTGCGTTCTTTCTCTTCAGAATCTATCACAGCTATTGCTGCATTTTTTTGTTGTTCTAATAGCTTCTTTTGATAGGCTTTTTCTTGAATGGATTTATTTCTTTTATAAACAAAATATATTGCAAGCGATAAAAAGCCCATGCTAATTAAAACAATTATAATCTGATTATTTTTTCTACTTACTTCAAGCTCTTTAATTCTATTCTGTTCTGCAAGCCTAAGTATTTTCTCTTCTTTAAAACTAGAATCAAGTTTTGCTTGTAGCAATTGTTTGTTTTGCTCAGTTAGTAATAAACTATCGGTAATGATTTGCAAATTGGCATCAGCTAATTTTAATTTTTGTTCGGCTATTTTAAAAAGACTCTGATTAATTGCCAATTGTTGGTTGGCAATTGCATACTCTTTTTTCTGTGTTTCGTATTTGGTTTGTAATTCATTTACTTCTTTTATTACTTTATCACCCATGAATTTTTCGTTGATTCGCATATACTTGGTTCTATAGACCAAGGCACTTTGGTAATTACCCATTGCGGAATCTAAAGATGATCGGTGATTGTAAATTTCTCCAAAACTATAATCGTCGGCCTTGGTATCTATGGCTGTTTTTTCTGCTTTTTCAAACCATTCAAGTGCTTGTTGATATTGCTTTAGCCCTGATAAAGAGAAGCCAATATTTTGTTCAATTAATGCAACGCCAGCCTTAGACTGATTTAAGTTGGCAAGCTCTAATCCTTTTTTTAAAAGCGGAATGGCAGCTTCATAATTTTGCTGTCTAATATTCATGGCGCCCATATTATTGTAGACCACTTGCATTCCTCGTTTAAAATCTACTTTATTAAAGTAACCTAAGCTTTTATTGAGTTCTTCAATTGCTTTTGGGTAATCGTTTAAGTCAACATAAACATTGGCAATATTCACATATGCTATGCCTAAATTTCTCCAATCTTGAGATAGGTAATTGGCTTTAATGGCTTTGTTGAAATATTCAATTGCTTTTGGGTAGTTTTTGGTTTGATAAAAAAGTCGGCCAATATTATTTTGTGTTGCGCCAATCGTTTTTGTGTCGTTTAATAATTCTTGTATTTCCAGAGACTTAATTAAATAAACCAAAGCAAGTTTCGGTTCTGTCTTTTCGGTAAACATTGCGCCAGCATTATGATACAAAACACTTAAAGCTTTTTGGTCATTCAATTTCTTATAAATTGATTCCGCTTTATTAAAATTATTTGCTGACTCTTCAAAATTACCCGATAGGGAGAATGCTTGCCCTGTCATGGTATAATTGGCAGCCATTTCTTTTGGCCTTTTAATTTGCTGCCAAATAAGGGCTTCTTGATTTAAGTAAGGGATGGCTTTTTGTGGAACTCTTTTTATAATAAAATAATTGGCTTTAGCTCTAAGAGCTGCAGCAGTTCCTGGTTTATAAGAAAAAGAATTAGCATAATTGCTAACTAGGTTGGCATTGAAAAAAGTATTAGCAGAATCAATAAAAGAATAATAAAAAGCGAGTTGAGCAAGGTTATTTAATTGTTTGGTGTCTTTAATAGCAGCAGGAATTATTTTTTTAAGGCTATCAATTTCTTTTTGATATTGAGCAAAATTGTTGTTGGTGCAACAAAAAAATAAAAAAACGAATAAAGCTAATGGCCTTATAAAAATTGGTATCATATTCTAAAAGTAACACCCTCTATGGCTAATTGGGTTTTAGGAAATACTTCTAGCGCTTCTTTTAAATAGTCGTGTAACTCTTCAAATTTGCTACTAAAATGACCAAGCAATAATCCTCCAGCATTCGCATTTAAAGCAATGGTTGCTGCTTGAGATGTAGTAGAATGAAATCTGGCAGCAGCTCTTTCTTCCATGCCATTTAAATAAGTAGCTTCATGGTAAATCATTGTTACTTCTTTGGCAATTTCAATTAGCCTTTCATCATAAATGGTATCTGCGCAATAAGCATAACTTTTTGCACGTACATTCGGTAGGGTAACTTGGTCGTTATATACTACTGAGCCATCTTTTGCTGTATAGTCGTACCCCATTTTTAAAGAGGGATAAAAAGCAGATGGAATATTAAAGTTGATGGCTTTTTCCTTGTCTAATTTTCTAGGATGTTTTTTTTCTTTAATTAGAAAGCCCCAGCATGGAATACGGTGTTGAGTATGAAAAGTCTCTACAGAAAACTTGGGGGTGTCTAATATGAGTTCCTCCTTGTTTAATGAATGAAAAACCAGTTCGTAGGGTAGGGTAGTTGAAGCAACTTTTAATTGGAGGGAAATGATTTCCTCTAATCCGGGAGGTGCAAAAAGATGAAGTGGTTGTTCTCTATTTAACAAAGCCATGCTACTAATTAAGCCAATGAGTCCAAAATAATGGTCTCCGTGTAAGTGCGAAATGAATATATGGTTTAATTTCCCCCTTCGTATTTTATACCTCGAAAGCTGCATCTGAGTGCCTTCGCCACAATCAATTAGCAATAGTTGATCGTTAATGGTAACTATCTGTGCACTAGGATGACGATCGTAGGCTGGTAATGCTGAATTATTCCCTAAAATAGTTACCGCGAACATAAAGAGTTAATAATGATTTATTTATAATAGTTGAAGATAAGACAAATTAATATTTTTTATGCTGCATAACTAGGCTAATTTATATCAAACAACATGCCTCAATTGGGAATCCTAGTCTTTTCTTTCGTATTAACTAAAAAAATGTAGATAATTTGTATTTTTTAAGGAAAAATGGTACTTTTGCACCGAAAAAAAAGAAAGAGTCTAATTCCGGAGTCTATTTAAAAACTTAGAGATGCCTTATTTAACTACAGAAAGAAAAGCCAGCATTTTTGCTGAATTTGGTGGAAAAGCAAGCAACACAGGTTCTATTGAAGCGCAAGTTGCTATTTTAACTGAGCGTATTGCCCATATTTCAAAGCACTTACAAGCTAACAAGCACGATCATTCTACCCAACGTGGATTGATGATGATGGTTGGTCAGCGTAAGCGCTTATTGGCTTACATGCAAAAGCATAACTTAAGCGGATACCGTGCGCTAATTGAGAAATTAGGTCTGAGAAAATAATTCTTCAGTCATGTTATAAAACCATTCCCAACTCACATTTTATTGTAGTTGGGAATAGTTGTTTTATCCTGTATCTTACAATCAGCCTTTCAAACCATTGATGGAAGCCTAATTGCTTCCAATCGATTCATATAAAAGATTATGTTATCACAACCAATAAGTGTTCAATTTAGCCTAGACGAAAAACGTCAGGTAACTCTTGGAACAGGTAAATTAGCTCGTCAAGCAGACGGAGCAGTAACTGTTCAACAAGGGAACTGTATTATCATGGCTACAGTAGTAGCTAATAAAGACCCTAAAGATGGGCAAGATTTCTTCCCTTTAAGCGTAGACTATCAAGAAAAATTTGCTTCTGCAGGACGTGTTCCAGGATCATTTTTTAAAAGAGAAGCTCGATTAAACGATTATGAAATATTAACCAGTCGTTTAATAGACCGCGCATTAAGACCATTGTTTCCTGAAGATTATTTATGTGATGTTCAAGTTCTAGTGAGTCTTATTTCTAGCGATGCAGATATTTTACCTGATTCATTAGCTTGCTTAGCTGCATCAGCTGCATTGGCTGTTTCAGATATTCCAATTAAAGAAATTATTTCTGAAGTAAGAATTGCCAGAGTAAACGGTCAGTTCATTATTAACCCAACCAGAACTGAACTAGCTAATTCAGACTTAGAATTTTTAATTGCCGCTACCGAGAAGAATTTGATGATGGTAGAAGGGGAAGCAAAAGAATGTGCTGAAGCAGATTTAGTTAAAGCACTAGAAATAGCGCACGATGCTATTCGAATTCAAATTAAAGCACAAGCAGAGTTAAGAGCGAAGGCTGGTGTTACAACTAAGCGCGATTATAAGAAACCAGAACAAGATGAGCAAATCAAGGAATTGGTTTACAATTTTGCAAAGGGTCGTGTTTATGAAATTTCTAGAAAGGGTTCTGCTAAGCATGAGCGCTCTGATGCATACAGTGCATTAAAAGACGAAATCATGGCTAGTTTGCCTGAAGACGTTACCGATTTGCAGAAAAAATTAGCAAAGAAATACTACGAAGATCTTAAGTGGGAAGTAGTTAGAAATATGATATTAGAAGATCGTATTAGATTAGACGGACGTAAATTAGACGAGGTAAGACCATTGGCAATGGAAGTGGAACCACTTCCCACTCCACACGGTTCTGCTTTATTCACAAGAGGTGAAACTCAATCACTTACAACGGTTACTTTCGGAACTAAATTAGATGAGTTATTGTCTGAAACAGCTGCAAAATCTGAATATTCTAAATTCTTCTTACACTATAATTTCCCACCGTTTTCTACAGGTGAAGTTAAAATGATGCGCGGTGTAGGTAGAAGAGAAGTAGGTCATGGTAATTTAGCTCAGCGTTCTTTAAAACAAATGATGCCATCTTCTACAGAGTTTGCTTACACAGTTAGAATTGTGAGTGATATTTTAGAAAGTAATGGTTCATCCTCAATGGCTACCGTTTGTGCTGGTTCATTGGCTTTAATGGATGCAGGAGTTCCTGTTCCAAAGCATGTAAGTGGTGTTGCAATGGGTTTAATTACGCGTGAAGACGGTAAATATGCAATCCTGACCGATATCTTAGGTGATGAAGATCATTTAGGCGATATGGATTTTAAAGTTACCGGAACCAGAGATGGAATCTGTGGCGTGCAAATGGATATTAAAGTAGATGGTCTTAGCATGGAAGTGATGATGGAAGCTTTATCACAAGCACGTGCTGGTAGATTACATATTTTAGATGCCATGTACGATTGCATTCCATCACATAGAGCAGAAGTGAAACCACATGCTCCAAGAATGGTTAAGTTAATAATTGACAAAGAGTTCATTGGTGCTGTAATAGGACCAGGTGGAAAAGTGATTCAAGAAATTCAGCGTGAAACTGGAGCTACTGTAAATATTGAAGAAGTAGGTAATACTGGAGAAGTAAGCATTTTCTCAGCTTCAAAAGAAAGCTTGGATAAGGCAGTGAATTGGGTTCGCAGTATTACTGCTGTTCCTGAAGTGGGAGATGTTTACGAAGGTCCTATCAAAGGGATTAAAGAGTTTGGTGCATTTGTAGAATTTATGCCAGGCAAGCAGGGTTTATTGCATATCAGCGAAATTAGCTGGAGCCGTCTTGAGTCTATGGATGGATTGTTTAAAGAAGGCGATATGGTAAAAGTTAAATTGGTTGGTCTTGATCCAAAGACTGGTAAATTTAAATTAAGCCGTAAAGCATTAATGCCAAGACCAGAACAAAAACCTAGAGAAAATAATCCTACTAATGAAGGATAAACTTTAAGTATATTTTGTAATTCAATGGCCCGATTACGGGCCATTGATATTTTAAATAACAGCTATGACGCAACAATACCAAGAAGTGATTATTCCAATTAGCAATCAGCCAGAAGAGCTGTCTGAAATATTGATTGCTCAATTAGCAGAAATAGGATATGATGGGTTCTTAGAAGAAACCCATCAACTAAAAGCCTATATTTCTGCAGATGAATTTAATCAACAGGCGCTTACCAACTTACTAACTCCATATGAGTTAGTTGCAAGTATTAATACTATAGAAAAACAGAACTGGAATATATTGTGGGAGTCTAATTTTAGTCCAATGCAGGTAGACCAGTTTGTTGGTGTAAGGGCTTCATTTCACGAACCCATTAAAGGAGTAAAACATGAATTAATTATTACACCTAAAATGAGTTTTGGCACAGGGCATCATGGAACTACCTATTCTGTTATGAAATTGATGGAGCCCATCAACTTTAAAGCAAAAAAAGTTTTTGATTTTGGAACTGGAACAGGAATTCTGGCCATTTTAGCTGAAAAGCTTGGAGCTGCGCTAGTGATGGGAGTAGACAACGACCCATGGTGTATTGAGAACGCAGGAGAAAATGTGCAGGTAAATAATTGTAAAAATATTCATCTTGCATTGTCTGATACCATTGCTATCACCAACCAATATGATATTGTGATTGCAAATATTAACCGACATATTCTAGAAGCTAATATGTTATTGTTTCCACAAATAATTAACCAAGATGGAATTTTGATATTAAGTGGGCTTTTAATTAGCGATGAACTAGATATGATTGAATTGTGTAAGAAACATGGTTTTAAACATGAACAAACAATGACCAAAGATGGGTGGGTAGCCATACAATTTTCGGTTAAATAGGTTCGTTTTTGTGTTAAGAAATTATTAACTTAGATAATTGTTTATCTTTGTGCCCCCAATAAATACGTACATGAACGAAGTTATATTGATTTTGTTGGCTTATTTAATAGGTTCTGTGCCAACAGCCGTTTGGATTAGCAAGTATTTTTTCAAAATTGACATAAGAGATTATGGTAGTGGCAATGCTGGTGCTACCAATACATTTAGGGTACTCGGTTCTAAATGGGGAACTTTTGTAATGATGGTAGATGTGCTAAAAGGAATCATTGCAACTTCATTATATATTTTACTACCTTATTATTTAACCGACGAGTGGGATAGAACCAATTTTATGATTGGATTGGGGCTGGCTGCAGTGCTAGGTCATATATTTCCAATTTGGGCAGGGTTCAGAGGCGGAAAGGGCGTTGCCACTCTATTAGGAATGGCCGTTGCCATTCAACCATTAGTGGCACTCTGTTGTGTAGGTGTATTTTTAATCGTATTATATTTAACCAGATTTGTATCACTAAGCTCCATTTTAGCTGGTGTTTCATTCATGGTATTTATTCTATTCATTTTTAATGAGAAAGAAACATTATATCGCATTTTTGCGGTATTGGTTGCTTTAATGGTGATACTGACCCATCAAAAAAACATTGGAAGAATTTTAAAAGGTACAGAGAGTAAAATCCCTTTATTTAGATCAAGGGATAAGGAAAGACGTAGAAAGTAATTGTTGTTGTACTTAAATTTTTACATGAAAAAGATTATTCAATCGGTAACGTTTGTAGCAATCATTGTTGTAGCCATTGCTTGTCAAAGAAATGCCATCACAGGTAGAAAGCAATTGACTTTGGTTCCAGAATCTGAAGCCCAATCATTGGCAGTGAGTCAATACAGATCATTTTTAAATACCAATAAAGTTGTTTCCGGAACTGCGGAAGCTGTTATGGTGAAACGGGTAGGAGACCGGATTGTAACGGCAATAAAAAAATATTATCAGCAAAAGGGTTTATCTAATGAATTAGAAGGATATACCTGGGATATAAATTTGGTAAGCGACAAGCAAATGAATGCTTGGTGCATGCCTGGCGGAAAAATCGTGGTTTATACAGGTATATTGCCCGTTACCCAAAATGAAGCAGGGTTGGCTGTGGTAATGGGTCATGAAATTGCTCATGCGTTGGCTAGACATGGAAGTGAAAGGATGAGTCAAGGTTTACTACAACAAGGATTAGGGGCAGGAATGTCTATTGCATTGTCTAATAAGCCACAATTAACCCAAGATATTTTTAATGCATCTTATGGAATTGCATCCGGCACTGTTATGCCAGCATTTAGTAGAAGTAATGAATTAGAAGCCGACCGATTTGGATTAATGTTTTCTGCTTTAGCCGGTTTTGATCCTAGAGAAGCTTTATCCTTTTGGAAAAGAATGTCTGCTGTAGCAGGTGGTGGAAATACCAATTCGATATTGAGTACGCACCCAAGTGATGCGGAAAGAATGGCTGCCCTTGAAAAAATTATGGCCAGTACCATTCAGAATTACTATAAAAAGTCATAACAATTTTTTAACTTTGCAACTTTAATTGCATTTATAAAACTCCTTTAAGGCATGTCGAATCAAACGCTACTCGAAAAACTTCAATTAAAGGACGAGAAGAATCTCCTTATTCAGGGTTTACCTTCTTCAGTAGAAAAACAGTTTGCCAAACTAACATATGCTAAGAATATTACCCCCTTGTTAAGGAGTAAGAAAGTTGATTTCGCGTTGGTTTTTGCATTGAGTGAACAGCAATTAAAAAACTTATTAAAAGAAGTGATTCCTGCTTTGCATAATGAAAGCAAATTATGGATTGCTTACCCTAAAAAGACCAGTAAAATTGCCAGCGACTTAAATAGAGACTGTAGCTGGGAATGTTTAACTGCTCAAAATTTCGAGTGTGTTCGTCAAGTTGCACTAGACCATGTTTGGAGTGCTATGCGTTTTAAGAAGACCGACCAAATACCCAATAAAGAAAGAAATTTTTCAGAAGCCAAGCTGGCAGTGAATGGAGTAGATTTTGAAAAAAGATTGGTTAAAGCACCAGTTGAATTGGATCGATTATTTACTACCCACGAAGAAGCCAAAGAGTTCTTTACTTCCCTTTCTTTCACGAATCAAAAAGAGTATGTTACTTGGATTGAAGGTGCAAAAAAAGAAGAGACCAGAAAAAGAAGGCTTGAAACTGCATTAGAAAAATTATTAGCAGGTAAAAGCAATCCTTCTGAAAAGTAAATGGAGCTTATTGTTTAGCTTCCAATTCCATTACTTGTTCAAAAACTTGTTCATATTCTTTATTTAGAGCACTAATTTTATCTTTTACCGTTTTGTAAGTGATTTCCAATTCAGCAAACTGATGCTTATTGGTATAAGTAGCAGGGTTCCCCATTTCTACTTCAATTTTCTTTTGCTCATCTTGAGCTTTGCTTAAAGATTCTTCAATTTGACTTAATCTTCTTTGTTGCTTTTGAAGTTCCTTTTGCAATTCTTTATTAATTGGTTGTGCGTTTTTAACAACTGGTTCAGCTGCCTTAACTGGTTCTTTTTTAACAACAGGTTTGGCTAATTCTTTATTCTCCCCAACATTGGCTTTTCGTTGCTTTTCCATTCGTTCGTTCCACTCAACCCATTCTTGGTAAGTACCTTTGAATTCTTTTATCTGATGATCAACAATTTCCCATATTTTGTTGGCGGTTTTAGAAATAAAATAACGGTCGTGGCTTACCAAAATATAAGAACCCTCATATTTGTTTAATGCCTCGGCTAATAACTCTACCGAATGCATATCTAAGTGGTTAGTAGGTTCATCCAATATTAAAAAGTTACCTCTACTTACAATGGTTTTGGCCAATGCAACCCTGGCTTTTTCGCCCCCACTTAATACCCGTATTTTTTTATCAACGTCTTCACCACTAAATAAAAATGAACCCAATAAACTTCTTAGTTCAACATCATTTTTTTTGCTACCACAACTTTGCAACTCTTCAAGAATATTATTGGTCATGGTGAGTGCTTCTAGTTGGTGCTGTGCATAAAAACTTTCTTCTACGTTGTGCCCCCATATTCTTTCACCACTAAATTGCTCAGTTCCAGCAATCATTCTTAAAAGGGTAGACTTACCCTTACCGTTTGCTCCAATCAGGGCAATTTTATCACCTCTTTCAATTTCTGCAGATGCATTTTCTACAATAGTAAGATTGCCAAAACTCTTGGTTACTTCTTTAAGTGTCACCAATATTTTACCTGGCACTTTTTCTAATTGAAAATTGATGCGCATATTGGGTCTTTCCAATTGAACGTCTTCAATTTTGTCTAACTTATCTAATCTTTTTTGAACACTCTGCGCTTGAGCTGCTTTACTTGCTTTTGCTTTAAATCGTTCTATGAATCTTTCCTGCTGACGAATATAATCTTGTTGATTTTCAAATGCCTTTTGCTGCATTTCAATTCTTATTTCCTTCTCTGTTTCATAAAACTCATAATTGCCGGAATAAATATGTAGTTCTTGTTGATAAAGTTCTACAATTTTATTTACCATTCTATTCAGAAAGAATTTGTCGTGACTCACTATTACCACGCTTCCTTTGTAATGAATTAAGTACTTCTCTAGCCATTCAATGGAGGGTAAATCTAAGTGGTTGGTGGGTTCATCCATCAACAATACATCGGGCTGTTGCAAAATCATTTTTGCCAATAAAACCCGCATTCTCCAACCTCCACTAAATTGTTTGTAAGGCTTAACCAAGTCTTCATTAGAAAAACCTAAGCCATGTAATACCTCTTCCGCTTTATGATGAATATTATACCCATCTAAAACATCTAATTCATGCAAACTATCGGTGTACTTAATTAATAAGTCTTCGTCTTCAGGATTTTTCTCTAATTCAATTCCCAGTTGCTCAATTTCTTTTTCTACAGCTCTAACTCTTTCAAAAGCACCTAATGCTACTTCAGTAATATTTTCATTGGTGTCAAAACTCAATAGGTCTTGGTGTAAATAGCCAATAGTTGTTTCCCTGCTTTTTTCAACAGTACCTTTTGATGGGGTATATTCACCTACTAATACCTTTAATAAGGTAGACTTTCCTGTTCCATTATAACCCACTAATCCTATTCTATCTCCGGGTTGAATATGCCAGGTAGCATCTGCTACTATTACTCTTGCACCAAATTCGAATGTTACATTTTGAAATCCAATCAGCATTGCAGGTCTTTATTTTGCGTGCAAAGGTAATTGGAAAGGGCTCCCAAATGAAATTGCTTTAAATTTGTTTGAAAATAAGCGTAAATGAAAAATTTCGGTTTAGGTCTCTTACTGGTTCTATTTGCTGCATGTGGCGAAAACCTACTAAAAGAAGAAAAAGTATCAATTGTATATAATAATACTAAGGAAAGTGCCAATTCTGATGTTTTCAATAGCCAGTTCAGCCTTTTCTTACATAGTTATTACAATTTAAAAGATGCATTTATTAATGAGCAAATAACCGCAATTGATGCTGCTGCCGATAGTTTGACCAAATTAATTGTAGTAATTCCAATTAAACAAGTAAAATCGGATTCTACACAAAAAGCTGCCCAACTACTCATTGAATCCATTCTTGCTGAATTAAAGGGATTAAAAGGAGAGACAGATATAGAAGAAAAGCGCAAAGCTTTTCAAATGATTGGAGAACAACTATTGGTATTAATTCAAACAGTGCAGTACGATTACGAAATTATTTACAACCAATATTGCCCAATGGCCATGGAAAACAATGGAGCAACCTGGTTAAGCAATTCTGCCGATATACAAAATCCATACTTACCCAAAACCATGTTGGAATGTGGCGAAGTAAAAGACACTTTAAACTTTTTTCTAAAATAGTATTGTTACGAACCATTCAAACATCCAATTGTTAAATCACTATGAGAAAATGGTATCTGTTAGCTTTCCTTCTGCATTGGGTATTGGTTGGATTAGGGCAAGAAAAAGTAACCTTGAATGGATATATCAAAGATGGGCTTTCGGGCGAGACCCTTATTGGGGCTAATATTGTAGTAAAGGGGTCGGGAAAAACAGTTACTAGTAACAATTTTGGCTTCTTCTCTATCACTTTAACCAAAGGTAAGTACCAATTAACCTGCAGTTATATTGGTTATCAAACCAAAGAATTAGACCTAGACTTAATTAATAATACCGAGCAACTCATTCAATTATTACCCAACTCGGCAATAGTATTGCAAGATGTAACCGTTAGTGCAAGAAGAAGGGACAATAATGTGAAGACGGCTCAAATGGGCAAAATGGAATTGTCTGTTAACACCGCAAAAGCATTACCTGCTTTTTTGGGTGAAGTAGATATTTTAAAAACCTTACAACTCATGCCAGGTGTAAGAAACGCTGGTGAAGGAAATGCGGGCTTTTATGTAAGAGGAGGTGGCCCTGATCAAAACTTAATTTTATTAGACGATGCGGTTGTTTACAATACAGGGCATCTCTTCGGATTCTTTTCAGTGTTTAATTCAGATGCCATTAAAAATGTAAGCTTAATAAAAGGAGGCATGCCTGCACAATATGGTGGAAGATTATCCTCTGTAGTAGACATTGCCATGAAAGAAGGGAATAACAATAAAACCCAAGTAGATGCAGGTATTGGTTTGATTGCTTCTAGATTCTCCATTCAAGGGCCTATAAAAAGCAAAAAGTCTTCTTTTATTGTTTCAGCTAGAAGAACTTATATAGACGCCATTACTAAACCATTAATTAGTAAGTCGAGCGATTTTTATGGGTCAGGTTATTATTTCTACGATTTGAATGCGAAGATGAACTTTCAAATTTCAGAGAAAGATCATTTGTACATTAGTGGATATTTTGGAAGAGATAAATTCAATTTCAATAATGCAGCACGATCATTTAAAACATTAATTGATTGGGGTAACGCTACTTCTACCGTACGATGGAACCATGTTTTCAATAAAAAATTATTTTCAAACACTACATTGGTTTACAACGACTACCACTTTAATTTAAATGGGGCGCAAAACGATTTCAATATCAATCTTTCTTCTGGAATTAGAGATTTAACTGCTAAAACAGATTTTGATTATTATGCAAGCCCCGAGCATAAATTAAAGTTTGGCGTACAATTTACTCACCACACATTCTTACCCAATATTGTTAGCGGAAACCAAGACAGTGTAGTTTTTACCCCCAATAATGCAAGTAAGAAATTTGCAAGGGAATGGGCGGTCTATTTACAAGACGATTGGGAAATCAATTCAAAGCTTAAATTGAATCTTGGCTTGAGGTACAGTTTATTTCAACAGACGGGCAAGTATACCAATTATACAAGAGATAATAATGGTAATAAGTTAGATAGTACGGTATATGGTTCGGGGCAAATAGTTCAGCAATATGGGGGATTAGAGCCACGAGCAACCTTAAGGTATACACTGGACGAAACAAGTTCACTAAAAGCAGGGGTCACGAGAAACTTACAATATATTCATCTTGTTACGAATGCTGGGTCTTCATTGCCCACTGATCTTTGGGTGCCTAGCACACTTCGAGTGAAGCCACAGTTAAGTTGGCAGTATGCTGCCGGTTATTTCAAAAATTTTAATAATGGGATGTTTGAAACTTCATTAGAGGTATACTATAAAACAATGGAAAATCAGATTGAATATAGAGAAGGATATACGCCTTCTTTAAAAGATCCTGAAGAAGAATTTGTTTTTGGGAGAGGTTGGAGTTATGGTGCAGAATTTTTTATTAATAAGGTGAAGGGCAGGTTAACTGGATGGATAGGATACACTTTGGGTTGGACTTGGAGAAAATTTCCTGATTTAAACCAAGGACAAAAATATCCAAGTAGATACGATAGAAGACATGACCTTTCTGTTGTGGCCAATTATACAATTAATGACAAGTGGAAAATAGCTGGGGTATTTGTTTATGGAACAGGTAATGCTATTTCAGTGCCAGAGCGATTCTATTTTATAGGAGGGGTGCTGTCTCAACAATATAGTGGAATTAATGCTTATAGAATGCGGGCATACCATCGGATGGATATTGCAGCAACGTATACGCCTAAGCCTAAAAAAGAAAGAAAGTACACTACCAATTGGGTATTTAGTTTATACAATGCTTACAGCAGGGCCAATCCTTATTTTTTATATTTTGATCAAGAGGGATCTGCTGCTAATGGCACACTAAATGTATCTGCAAAACAAGTTTCCTTGTTTCCGGTTTTACCTTCGGTTACTTGGAACCTGAAATTTTAGTGCTTGGGAATAAATTCAATCACTACTTTGGCGTTCCTACTTTCATTAGAAGTTAAGAATACTTCATATCTTTTTTTACCGGCAGTAATTACCATCAAAGCAGTATTGGGTGGTATTTCTCCTAAGTTCTCGGCAACCACCACTAACTCGTGTAAATTATCTTCAGTGCTGCATTTAATCTTAATAGAAATGGGGTTAAAAGCTAGTCTTCCGTGTTTAATAATTTGCTTATTGTTGTGAAATACACTAATGGTATCATTGTCAATAGTTCCATTGTCAAATAAGTCTACTTGAATGTTTTCTTCGTCTACTATAATGGTTTTAACCAATTTATTTTCTCTCTCTTGTAATACTTTTGGAACTGGGAGAGCTCTTTTTTCTCTTCCCTGAGTTTCAACATGTTCTCTTTTTATATACGGTTGAACAGGTGGCTCTTCAACTTTAGTATTGTTTTGTTCTTGTACCAGATCTTTTGTAGAAGGTTTGGTAGGTTTAATATTGGGTACTTTCGGTGTTATTTTATTTGCAAGCGCTTGGGGCTTGTTGGTGATGGATGGTTTAGGGTTAGGTGCAATTGGCTTGGTTACTTTTTTGGTTGCCGATTTGTTGGGAGAACTATTTTTCTTAGATAAGAAAGCTTCTTTTTCAAAATCAGAATCTGGAACTCGTTCTAAGTAAATTTTACCATTTCCGCAATCGCCCTTGTCTTTTATATTTATTGAAATAAATGTGCCTTGTAACACTTCTAGCTTTCCCATTTTAGAATAATCTAAATAACAGGTCATTAAGCAAGGTTCGCTTTTATCTCCAATTTTAAGATCAATTAAGCTGTTCTCTTTTAGGATGATGGTTTTAGTTTTTACATTGTAAATACCTTGAAAAGAGGCTTTTCCATAAAATACAGTACTCTTGTAGGAATAAGTAACACCTTTCAATCCATTGTTGGGTTGCTGGTCAATTTGAATTTCATACTTATACATTTCTTCCTGAATGCCTTCCCGGTATAGCCCATTACTAGAACTAAAATAGCCCCTCCAGATGCCCGTAATTTTTTGAGCAGATGAGCAAAGCGAAAGCATTAAAAAAGCAGATAGCGTAAAAACCAACCTCATTTAGCAAATTTACATGGTACACCTGATAAAAAACAGTTAAGGTTTTGTTCAATACGGCTGCCTATTTGCTACCTTTGCATTCAGAAATTAAAGATTGAAACAATTTATGATTAGTATTAGTTTTCCGGATGGAGCAGTACGCCAGTTCGAACAAGGAGTGTCGGCAATGGATATTGCAAAATCAATTAGCGAAGGGTTGGCCAGAAAAGTGTTGGTGGCAAGTGTTAATAATAAAGTAGTAGATGCCAGCTTGCCTATAACGGAAGACGCAACGGTTAAATTTTTGACTTGGGATGATGATGCGGGAAAAAATACTTTTTGGCACTCTTCTGCACACTTAATGGCAGAAGCAGTGGAATCTATTTTTCCAGGGGTTAAGTTTTGGGTAGGACCAGCTTTAGATAAAGGGTTTTACTATGATATAGATTTAGCTGATAAAAAAATTACAGAAGACGATTTATTAACTATAGAGAAAAAGATGATTGAGTTGGCTAAAAAGAATAGCCAATATATAAGAGAACAAAAAGCGAAAGCAGAAGCTATAGCCTACTTTACAGAAAAAGGAGATGAATATAAATTAGACTTATTGGCTAATTTAACAGACGGTGAAATCAGCTTTTATACACAAGGTCAATTCACCGATTTATGTAGAGGGCCACATATTCCACATACCGGATTCATTAAGTCTATTAAGCTAACCAGTATTGCTGGCGCTTATTGGAAGGGAGATGAAAAGAATAAAATGTTAACCAGAATTTATGGTGTAACATTCCCTACACAAAAAGAGATGGATGAGTATTTGCTAATGTTAGAAGAGGCAAAAAAAAGAGACCATCGTAAACTAGGAAGAGAATTAAGTATTTTCACCATGGACGATGATGTGGGTCCAGGCTTGCCTTTATGGATGCCAAACGGAACGGTGATTATTGAAGAGTTAGAAAAATTAGCAAAAGAAACAGAAGAAGCAGCTGGATATAAGCGTGTGGTAACGCCACATATAGCTAAGGAAAGCATGTATTTAACAAGTGGGCATTTGCCTTATTATGCAGATAGTATGTTTCCACCTATGGAATTAGATGGAACCAAGTACTATTTAAAAGCAATGAACTGCCCGCATCACCATAAAATTTTTGGAGCTGAGCCTAAAAGTTATAAAGATTTACCATACCGAATTGCAGAGTATGGAACATGTTATAGATATGAGCAAAGCGGTGAGTTGTTTGGATTAATGCGCGTAAGATGTTTGCATATGAATGATGCGCATATCTATTGTAATAGGGAACAATTTGCACAAGAGTTTAAGGCGGTGAACGAAATGTACCTTAAATATTTTGGCATATTTGGCATAGATAAATATGTAATGAGATTGAGTTTGCACGATCCTGCTAAATTAGGCCAGAAATATGTGAATGAGCCTGAGCTGTGGAAGGAAACTGAAGATATGGTTCGCAAAGTTTTAGTTGAAACCAATACTCCATTTGTTGAAGTGCAAGACGAAGCTGCGTTTTATGGACCAAAAATAGATGTGCAAATTTGGAGCACAATTGGAAAAGAATTTACGTTGGCTACCAATCAAGTTGATTTCAACTCAGGAAGAAAATTCGAATTAGCCTACACCAATCAACACAACGAAGCAGAAATTCCATTGATTATTCATAGAGCACCTTTGGGAACGCATGAAAGGTTTATTGGGTTTTTATTGGAACATTATGCAGGTAAGTTTCCGGTATGGTTGGCTCCGTTGCAGGCTAAAATTCTTCCTATTAGTGATAAGTTCATGGGTTATGCGCAGGAAGTTTATAAGGCGTTGAAGAAAGCAGGGGTAAGGGTAGAAATAGATGACAGAAGCGAAAAAATAGGTAAAAAAATCAGAGATACCGAATTGATGAAAGTCCCTTATATGCTGGTTATTGGAGAAAAAGAAATGAATGAAGGTCAGCTGGCAATTCGTAGGCAAGGTAAGGGTGATATGGGTACTGTTGCATTGAATTCATTTATTGAAACAATTAAAGAGGAAATCCTAGAACGTAAATCCGGCGATTAGTAAGGAATATGGTATATCTTTATCAAAATTTTAAACCAAACAAGTTTTAATGGCATTAGCACCAAGAGGAAGATTCAATCCCAGGTTCAACAGGCAACCAGAGCCTGAGCATCGTATTAACGAAAGAATCCGCGCACTACAGATACGACTAGTAGGAGACAATGTTACAGTTGGAATTTATTCTACACAAGAAGCGCTTAAAATTGCACAGGAACAAGAATTGGACCTAGTGGAAATTTCTCCAACAGCAGATCCTCCTGTTTGTAAAATTATAGATTATAAGAAGTTCTTATACGAAAAGAAGAAAAAGGAGAAGGAAATGAAAGCCAACTCCAAGCAAAGCGAAATCAAAGAAATTAGATTCACGCCAAGCACTGATGACCATGATTTCAACTTCAAAGCAAAACACGCAGAAGGATTTTTGAAAGATGGGAATAAGGTTAAAGCTTATGTACAATTTAAAGGTAGAGCCATCATGTTCCAAGATCGAGGGCAATTATTGCTCTTGAAATTTGCAGAAAGATTGGCAGAAGCTGGTACATTAGAAAGTATGCCCAAATTAGAGGGTAAGCGAATGTTTGCCATTTTTACCCCAAAAACAGGTAAAAAGAAGTAAATAATTGGACATTTCGCTCAGAATATGTACTTTTGCAATCCAAAATTTTCCCGTAAGGCCAAAACAAGTTTCCACCCTGTGGTGGAACGCCAGCAGGGTGTAATCTTTATTAGATTATTATATGCCAAAAGTTAAAACAAACTCCAGCGCTAAAAAGCGTTTTAAAGTGACCGGTACCGGAGAAATCAGTTTCCAAAAAGCGTTCAAGCGTCACATCCTAACCAAAAAATCTAAGAAGCGTAAACGTGCTTTAAGACAAAAAGGTATTGTTGGTTCTACCAATAAGGATTTCGTTTTACGTTTATTACGCTTGAAAGGCTAATTAGCCCGCTAAAAAAACAGATTATTAACCGTTAGCTCCGCTAACTTCAAAACATTTACTATGCCACGTTCAAAAAATGCAGTTGCATCTAGAGCAAGGAGAAAGAAAATTCTTGACCAAGCCAAAGGTTATTACGGTAAACGTAAAAACGTTTATACCGTTGCCAAAAATATTGTAGAAAAAGGTCTTACTTATAGCTATGTAGGTCGCAAACTAAAGAAGCGTGAGTATCGCCAACTTTGGATTGCTCGTATTAACGCAGCAGTAAGAGAAGAGGGAATGACTTACAGCCAATTTATTAATAAGTTAAGCGTTAAAGGCATCGACTTAAACCGTAAAGTATTGGCCGATTTAGCTATGAACGAACCAGCTTCTTTTAAAGCGTTGGTTGTTTCTGTTAAATAAATTGACCTCATACAACATATTTAGCCGGCTGCTTTTAGCAACCGGCTTTTTTTATTTTCATAATCCATTACAAGGACTATTTTTACATCTTAATTTTAAAAGGAAACTTCCCTGATGAATAATACCTACACCTCTCTGGTGAACCAGACTTTCCACTTTCCACAAGAAGGATTTGATGTAAGCGATGCAGGATACTTAGAATTCAATGGTGTTGATATCAAAAAATTGATAGACAAACACGGAACACCATTGAAATTAACGTATTTGCCTAAAATTGGAATGCAAATTAATAAGGCAAAAAATATGTTTGCCAATGCATTCAAAAAACACAAATACGAAGGGGAGTATTTTTATTGTTATTGTACAAAGAGTTCCCATTTTTCATTTATTGTTGAAGAGGCATTGAAGCATAATATTCATTTAGAAACTTCATATGCTTACGATATTGAAATTGTAAATAGATTGTATCAGCGAAGAAAAATCAATAAAGATACTTTTATCATTTGCAACGGGTATAAGCAAAAACAATACACATCAAGAATTGCTAAGCTTATTAATTCTGGTTTTAAAAATGTAGTGCCCATTTTAGATAATAAAGAGGAACTGCAAGCATATAAAAGAAGCGTAAGGTCTGCAACTCCTTTTTCTGTAGGAATTAGAGTTGCCGCGGAAGAAGAACCCAATTTTCCATTCTACACTTCTAGACTAGGTATTCGTGCAAAAGATATCTTAGAATTTTATGTAGATGAAATTGAAGGTTATGAAGATAAGTTTCAGTTAAAAATGTTGCATATCTTTTTAAATAAAGGCATCAAAGATGATATCTATTATTGGAGTGAGCTAAATAAAATCATCAACCTTTATTGCCAATTAAAAAAAATCTGTCCTGAGTTAGATTCAATTAATATTGGAGGTGGATTCCCCATTAAACATTCTTTAGGATTTGAGTACGATTACCAATTCATGATTAATGAGATTGTTGGGAACATTAAGAAAGCTTGTAAGAAAGCGAAAGTGCCAATGCCTAATATTTATACTGAATTCGGAAGCTTTACAGTGGGAGAGAGTATGGCGCATATATACAGTGTTATTGGAGAAAAAATTCAGAATGATCGAGAGTGTTGGTATATGATTGATTCTTCTTTTATTACTACTTTGCCTGATACCTGGGGTATTGGAGAAAAGTTTTTGATGCTTCCAGTTAATAAATGGGACAATGAATACCAGCGGGTGGTATTAGGAGGTATAACTTGTGATAGCCATGACTATTACGATTCAGAAGAACATATTAATGAAGTGTTCTTGCCGAAGCTTACCACAATAGATAAAAAAGAAGTCGAATCAAATAAAGAGCCTTTATATGTTGGTTTTTTTCATACAGGTGCCTATCAAGATCAAATAAGTGGATACGGTGGAATTAAACACTGTTTAATTCCTTCACCCAAGCACGTTATAGTAGAATTAGATAAGACGGGTAAAATGATTGATTGGGTGTATGCAAAGGAGCAAACCGCGCAAAGCATGTTGAAAATTTTAGGATACTTATAGATTCTCTGATCATACAATAAAAGATTATGAAAAAATTGTTGTTATTCTTTGTTTTAATTAATGCTTGTTCAATTAATGTGCAAGCACAATCTGCGGAGGATTCTGTAAAAGCAACTGTACGCAAAATGTTTTTTGCAATGATAGAAGCGGATGGAGCAATGTTACAAGATTGCTTTACAGAGAACGCCATCATGCAAACTATTACAACAAATAAAGAGGGAAAGCTAATTGTACGCACAGATTCAGTTGCAGCTTTTGTTCGTCAGGTATCCAATATGCCTAAAGGATTGGCAGACGAAAGGATTGTTTTTGATGTTGTAAAAGTAGATGGGCCGTTGGCAACTGTTTGGACTCCTTATCAGTTCTATAGACGATCCGATTTTAGTCACTGCGGAGTAAACTCTTTTCAATTAGTAAGGAACAACGATAAATGGAGAATTCAATATATTATTGATACCAGAAGAAAAACAGGTTGCGCACAATAGTATTAGCTGCATTAATCTTCTTTTAATTCAGCTAATAATAACTTAAGTTGGTCAATGTATTTGCCGTAGAGTTTTTTGATATACCATTTTGTTAAGTATATAAGACCAAATACCATCGCAATACTATATCCTACAATAAACCCTATATAAAGACTTTTAGTAACTTTTAGTTTGTCAATTAAATTGTCTAAAACTGCAATAGGTTCTTTTTCATTGTATCCCAAAAACAAGGCAACTAAAAAGCAGATTGGTAACAATGCCATATTGAACTGAAAATACCTTCGAGTAAAATCTTCAAGCATTTTTATTAATTGATGAAGATTCTCTTTTATTGGTAAAACCGATTGATCAAATTCGTTAATTTTTCTTAATAAGTAGAAAAAGATTAGTGTAAATGGAATGAATATTATTCCAAATAAGCCAAAGTAAATTTTTAAAGAAGATTGAGAGCTAAATAAGGCAATCCCTAAAAATAAAGGAACTACCAAAGCACAACAAGCTATTTCGAACCAAAGACTTTTTTTGATTTTACTAATTACTGAGCTTGCTTGCCCTTTAAGCAGTAGGGTAAAATTATTTTCGGTCATCTTTGGACTCCCTTCCATTAATTTCTGGTTAATCAATCCTTTTAAATCATCTAATTCCATAGTTATTGATTTAGATCCTTTCAAAGTTTTTTAATGTAGCTTCTCTAAGCTTTACTTTAATCCGATTCATTTTTACAGCTATATTATTTGCTGTTATACCTATTATTTCACTTATTTCGGCATAACTATAGTCTTCCAAATAAAGCATTACGATGGCTTTATCAATCTTAGATAAATCTGCAATGGCTTTATACATTGCTTTAGTTTTATCCTCAATAGGATCTCGATCCAAATGATGTGCTAATTCGGGTATTTCAGAAACGGAGGCAATAAAAGCATTCTTTTTATCCTTTCTAAAGAAAGTGATGGCGGTGTTTAAAGCTACACGATACAGCCAGGTTGAAAATTTTGCATCTCCTCTAAATTGGCTAAAAGCTTTCCAAGCTTGTAAAGTGATTTCCTGAAAAAGATCTTCCTTATCTTCTTGCCAATTCAAATACAGGTTACATACTTTATGTATGATTTTCTGATTTTGATTCAGCAGTTGAATAAACTCTTTTTCTGAATAGTCCATTAATATACTATAAGTAGTTGTTCAAGCTAAAATATTACAAGGGTAGTTTATTTATTACATTTTAAGTATATTTAAGTACATCAAATCATATAAAAATGAAAAAGAACATGGGTACTGTAGACAAAGCTATTAGAGTAGTCATAGCTGCAGTTATTGCTGGTTTATATTATACCGGCACTATTTCTGGAACATTGGGAATTGTATTACTCGTATTTGCTGGAGTATTTGTATTAACTAGTTTGGTAAGTTTTTGCCCACTCTACACGTTATTTGGCATTTCTACCTGTCCGAATAAGCAGTAAAAATTTACTTGTTCAAATGTTTCTATCAATATAATAAATAAAGAGCGCCCCGAAATTAAAGGGTGCTCTTTATTCTTAGTAATCATAGAAAAGATAAATACTTATATTACTTGTAGCATTGCAATTAATTAATTGCAATTTGTTTAGGGGCGTTTTTTACCTCTTCTTTTTTAGGTAATAATAATTTCAATACCCCATTTTCATATCTTGCCTGAATACCATCAGCATTAATATTTTCATCAATAGAGAAACTTCTTTTAAAAGATTTGTAAGTGAATTCTTTTCTAATCGTTTTATAAGCTTTCTCTTCAGTTGATTCTTTCTTTTCATAAGAAATTGTCAATAATCCTTTGTCTACATTAATAGCAAAATCTTCTTTGTTTCTGCCTGGAGCATTCAATTCTAAATGAAATGATTCAGCAGTTTCATGAATATTTACTGCTGCTGTTGGGTACCCGCTAGGAATGCTGCTTCCAAAGTTGGCTGGAAAAGCATTGAATAATTCATCGAATACACTGGTGTTGTTTTGTTTTAAGATTGACATAATTTAAAATTTATTGGTTTTTTGATTGTTTTCTATAGTTTGTGCAAATGGTATTCCATTCAAAAAAAGCTACATTTTTGGCAATTAAACGAACTACACAACAGCCATAATGACTGCTAAAAAATAAAATAGCGTCATTATGACATTTTAATGAATCAAGATTGGAGAATATTGTCCAATGTTGTAACTTTGTAAGCTAAATTAGAATTATGTATCCAGCAGAAATTGTGCTGCCTATGAAGGCAGAATTAACAGATGAAGGGTTTGGAGAGTTACTAACTGCTGCTGAAGTAGACAATACGCTTAAGCAAGAAGGAACTACTTTGGTAGTAATTAATTCAGTTTGCGGTTGTGCTGCAGGTGCATGCAGGCCCGGTGTTTTGATGGCAGTTCAAAATGCTGGAAAAAGACCAGATAGATTAATGACCAGCTTTGCAGGATTTGATGTAGAAGCGGTAAATAAAATTCGCGAACACTTATTGCCAAATCCACCTTCATCACCAGCTATTGCTTTGTTTAAAGATGGTGAATTGGTTACTATGGTAGAAAGACACCAGATTGAAGGAAGACCAGCACAAGCTATTGCGCAACATTTAATTGCTGCTTTTAACGAGCATTGTAATTAATTTTGTAACTTGTTTTTAGATGGGTTAGTAAGTATGGGCCTCACTTTTGTGAGGCCTTGCTTTTTTTGACAATTTCTGAGTAACATTGCACTCAATTATTTTATCATTTTATGTATCCTAATTTATACTACGCATTCAAAGATCTTTTTGGAATTGAAATCAATGGACTTAAGTTGGTGAATAGCTTTGGATTTTTTGTAGCACTTTCATTTATCTTATCAGCATGGATACTAACATTAGAATTGAGAAGAAAGCAAGGATTGGGGTTATTTATACATACCGAAGAGAAAATTAAGATAGGTGAGCCTGCTAGTTTAGGCGAATTAATTACGAATGGCTTATTGGGCTTTATATTCGGATATAAGATTATTGGTGCATTTACTATCAAAAATGCTTTAGACGATCCGCAATCTTTTATTCTTTCTGGGGAGGGCAATTTATTAACAGGTATGCTTACTGCAGTGGTTTTTGGCATACTTAAATGGTGGGAAAAGAAAAAAGTACAATTAGATAAACCAGAAGAAAGAATCATTCGCATTTGGCCACAAGATAGAGTGGGAGATATCGTAATTTATGCAGCACTATTTGGCTTTTTAGGAGCTAAAATATTTCACAATCTTGAGAATTGGAATGAGTTTTCAGCGGAC
The DNA here is from genome assembly GCF_030695065.1 of Sediminibacterium sp. GTDB lineage: Bacteria > Bacteroidota > Bacteroidia > Chitinophagales > Chitinophagaceae > Sediminibacterium. The sequence continues at coordinate 221,914 of NZ_JAUYTR010000016.1, forward strand.
CCTATTGGGTCTTTAATTGCATTTAGCGGACTCACTTTTTACGGTGGTTTAATTTGTGCGGGCGCTGCCATTATTTGGTATGCTAAAAAGCATAAAATCAGTTTGATACCTATGTTGGATGCTTTTGCACCTACAATGATGTTTGCCTATGCATTTGGAAGAATCGGTTGTCAAATTAGTGGTGATGGAGATTGGGGTATTCCAAATCCTACCGCAAACCCATATTCATGGTTACCAGATTTCATGTGGTCGTATACCTATCCCCATAATGTTTTAGGAGAGGGCGTTCCAATTCCTGGTTGTGTAGGACCTTATTGCAACCAATTACCTATACCTGTATATCCTACACCTTTATATGAATTAATTGTTTGCTTTTTCTTGTTTGGCTTACTATGGTTTTTGAGAAATAAGATTAAAGTGCCCGGTCAATTATTCAGTGTTTATTTAATTTTGAATGGGTTAGAGCGATTTTTTATTGAAAAAATAAGGGTTAATACCGAATACAATATTCTTTTTAATCCTACACAGGCCGAGTTGATTTCTGCAGGTCTAATTATTTTGGGTATTGCTGGCTTTTTCTACTTTAAAAAAGCGAAATCGGTTAATTAAGCTCCATTTTCTTTCCGTTAGTCATTCCTACAAAACCATTTAGCACTGAATTGAACCGTCCATGCTAAAACAATGTACTATGTAAAGCACAGTAGTTAGTTTTGTTTTGTAATAATCAAAACCAAGAACTAAATTATAAACTCGTGCAAATGAAAAATCTACTTAAAAAAGCATTGCTGTTTAGCTTAACAGCCTTGAGTATTGGTGCGAAAGCTCAACAAAACTCATCAATTATAACTGGAAAAATTGTTTCCAATCAACAACCCCTTGAATCTGTTATGGTAAGTTTATTGAATGCCAAGGATTCATCCAAGGTTAAAACAGCCCTAACTGATAAAACGGGTACTTATTCAATTCAAGTTACAACCAAGGGGAAATACTTGTTATTAGCCAATATGGTTGGATTTGAAAAAGCCTATTTAGGGCCTTATGAGTGGAACGGTTTAACCCAAGAAAAGTTACCTAATTGGCAAATAATTCCTTTGGCAAAAGGATTAGCTGAAGTTACTGTTAGTTCTAAGAAACCAATGATTGAGCAAAAAGCAGATAGAACCATTGTAAATGTAGATGCTTCCCCTACAAACGGAGGCGCAAATGCAATGGAAATTCTAGAAAAGTCACCAGGCATTTCAGTAGATAAAGACGGAAATATCAGTTTAAAGGGTAAAGAAGGAGTGGTAGTTTATATGGATGGAAGACCTACTTATTTATCTGGGCCCGATTTGGTTAACTTATTAAAGAACACACAAGGAGCTCAATTGGATCAGATAGAAATTATGACTAATCCTCCTGCGCGTTATGATGCTGCTGGTAATGCAGGTGTAATTAATATAAAAACAAAAAAATCTAAAATTGTAGGATTCAATGGCTCTGTAACAGCTGGTTATGGACAAGGTGTATATAGTAGAAATAATCAAACAGTTCAATTAAACTATCGAAAAAATAAATTCAATGTATTTGGAAATATTGGAAGAAATGAGCGAATTGGGTTCCAAAATATTGCCATCGATAGAAGATTTATTGATGGGGGATCTAAGCAGATTGTTTCCTTTTTCGAGCAAATTACAGACCGAAACACGTATAATCATTCTTACAACGGGAAGATAGGATTAGACTTTTATGCAACCAGTAAAACCACACTGGGATTGGTTTATAACGGATTCAATAACAAGGGGAATGGCAATTCACTAGGTGATATCAATATCTTTAATGCGCAACACAATTTGATCAATAAAACAACTGCGTACAATGGAAATGTAGATACCTGGAAAAATTCAAGTATTAATTTTAATATTAGACATGTATTAGATAGCACTGGTCGTGAAATTACTTTTGACGCTGATTATTTAACCTATGATGGAAACACTAATCTTTTTTTAAACAACGCATATCAAAATAATTTAGGTCAAACTGTTGCTAAAACAGATAGTTTAATAGGAAAGCTTCCGCAAATTATTGATATCTACACAGCAAAAATAGACTATGTACACCCTTTAAAAAATAAGGCAAAGTTTGAAGCAGGTTTTAAAACAAGTTTTGTTACCACCGATGCAAATGCTATTTATGACACCCTTTTTAATGGCGTGATCATGCGAGATTATAATAGAAGCAATCATTTTGTGTACAGAGAAAACATCAATGCTGCCTATATCAATTTTAGCAAGCCATTAAGTAGTAAACTAAATATGCAATTGGGATTAAGAGCTGAACAAACCATTGCCAAAGGAGACCAGCGTACTACCAATGTTCAATTCAATAGAAATTATATTCAAGTGTTTCCCACTGCTTATTTACAATACGCAGCCAATGAAAAAAATAACTTCGTATTAAATTATGGCAAACGTATCAGAAGACCTGATTATCAAAGCCTTAATCCTTTTGTTGAATTTTTAGACAGGTATACATACGAGCAGGGCAATCCTTATTTAAAACCTCAATTTAGCCACAATATAGAATTGAGCCATACCTACAAAGGGTTCTTAACTACTACCTTGAATTATACCAAAACAACAGATATGATTCAGCAAGTAATCATGCAAGATGATGCTAAGAATGAGACTTTTATTAAGCAAGATAATATTGCAACACAAGAACAGATTGGGCTATCAATCAATGCCTTTAATCAATATACCAAATGGTGGAGTGGCAATATTTATATGAATGTTTCTAACAATAAGTTAACTGGGCCTATTAATAACGAGCTTGTAAGTATTGCTGCTACTTCTTTTATGGCCAATATTAGTCAGCAATTCAAATTTAATAAAGGGTATAGTGCAGAATTGAGCGGATTTTATAGATCAGAAGGAATTGAAGGAGTCTTTAGAATTATGCCATTTGGAATGGTTAATCTTGGAATAAGTAAGCAAATCATGAAAAACAAGGGAACCATTAGAATTAATGTAAGAGATTTATTCTGGTCTCAAAAAATCAAAGGCGAAAGCAAGTACGGAACAGTGGATGCCAATTTTAAACAATTCAGCGATACTAGAATTGCAAATATCAGCTTCACTTATAGATTCAGTAAAGGAAAAGCAGCTGCAGGACCAAGAAAACGTGGAGGTGCAGAAGATGAGCAAAGCAGAGTAGGAGTAGATTCAGGTAAATAAGTATTTTCTCTCATGTCGTATATCCGGCCTTGGTTTCTACCAGGGCCTTTTTTTTGTACCTTCGTAAAAAAATAAATTATGCCATCTTTTGATATTGCCAGCGCTGTAGATATTCAGGTATTAGACAATGCCATCAATACAGTTAAAAAAGAAGTAGCTACTCGTTACGATTTTAGAGATACCGATGTTAAAGTAGACTTGAATAAAAAAGACTATAGCATTTCTTTGGAAGTGAATACCGAAATGCAAATGAAGCAACTAATAGATATTTTAATCAGCAGATCTATGAAACAGGGTATTGATGGAAACGCTTTTGACTTTTCAAAAGATGCATATCCAAGTGGGAAAACCATTAAAAAAGAAGTGTCTGTTAAAAACGGGTTACGCCAAGAAGATGCCAAAAAAATTGTCAAAATGATTAAAGACAGTGGAGCTAAGGTTCAGGCAGCAATCATGGACGATATTATTCGGGTTTCAGGTAAAAAATTAGATGATTTGCAGGAAGTGATAGGCAAGTGTAAGACTGGAGACTTTGGGGTTCCTTTACAATTCGTAAATATGAAGAGCTAAAACTTAATATTTATCTGCTTTTTTGGTTAAAAACGATAAATACAGTACATTTGCAATCCAAATTTTAAATAATCGTACGGCCAAATCCGTACAACCTAAACCAAATAGTATGAAAAAAGGTATCCATCCAGAAAATTACCGTTTTGTTGTATTCAAAGACATGAGTAACGGTACATCTTTCTTGAGTAAATCTACAGCTGCTACTAAAGAAACCATCGTTTTTGAAGATGGTAATGAATATCCAGTAATCAAATTGGAGATTTCGAATACTTCTCACCCTTTTTACACTGGTAAGAATGTATTGGTTGACACTGCAGGTAGAATTGACAAGTTCAAAAAGCGTTACGCAAAGAAAGACTAGTTCTTTCTTTCATATAATTAAATCCTGCTCCAAAAACGGTGCAGGATTTTTTATGCAATATCATTGATTACCTTTATCATAATTTAATTTTATGCAACTAGATATACTAGCTTTTGGGGTTCATCCGGATGATGTAGAACTAAGTTGTTCAGGTACCATTTTGGCATCTATTGATCAGGGAAAAAAAGTTGGGATCATCGATTTAACCCGAGGTGAATTAGGTACTAGAGGTACTGCCGATATTAGAGATGTTGAAGCTGCAAATGCAGCAAAAATATTGGGAGTACACCATCGGGAGAACTTGCGAATGGCTGATGGCTTTTTTGAACATTCACAAGAAAACTTGCTTAAAATTATACGTGTAATAAGAAAGTTCAAGCCCAACATTATTTTAGCTAATGCCATTGAAGATAGACATCCAGATCATGGCAGAAGTGCAAAACTGGTTGCCGATGCTGCTTTTTTAGCAGGGCTAAGAAAAATTGAAACCATTGATGAAAAAGGTAAACAACAAGAGGCATTTAGGCCAACCAATATTTTTCATTATATACAAGATCGCTTATTAACGCCTCATTTTGTAGTAGATATTACGCCCTATTATGAAACAAAGATGGATTCAATAAGAGCATATACTACCCAGTTTTACAATACCGATTTAAACGAGCCCAATACCTATATTTCTTCTCCTCAGTTTTTAGAAACAGTAAAAGGGAAAGATTTGATGATGGGTAAACGAATTGGCGTATTATATGCCGAAGGTTTTTTAACAGAAAAAACAATTGGAGTAAAAAATTTAGACCATTTAATTCAGATAACTACCTAATATGTCAACTGTAAAAGTAGGAATGGTGCAAATGTCTTGCACCGGAGTTCAGCAAGCCAATATGGCAAAAGCCATTCAGGGGATTAAAGACGCCGCAGCAAAAGGCGCTCAAATAGTTTGTTTACAAGAGCTATTTACCTCACTTTATTTTTGTGACGTTGAAGATTATGAAAATTTCAAATTAGCAGAAGCTATTCCTGGTGCAACTACCGATACATTAGGAAAATTGGCAGCGGAATTAAATGTAGTCATCATTGCATCATTATTTGAAAAGCGCACACAGGGTTTATATCACAACACCACAGCGGTAATTGATGCAGATGGTAGTTATTTGGGGAAGTATCGCAAAATGCATATTCCCGATGATCCTGCTTATTATGAGAAATTTTATTTTACTCCAGGTGATCTTGGCTACAAAGTATTCAAAACTAAGTTTGCCACGTTAGGTGTTTTAATTTGTTGGGATCAATGGTATCCTGAAGCAGCTAGAATTACAGCACTAATGGGAGCAGAAATATTGTTTTATCCAACAGCCATTGGCTGGGCAACTTCTCAAGATGAAGCAACCAATGATGAACAATACAATGCTTGGCAAACCATACAAAGAAGCCATGCAGTTGCTAATGGAGTACATGTAGTAAGTGTAAATAGGGTTGGTTTAGAACAAAATGGTGCAATGAAATTTTGGGGTGGATCATTCGTGTCTAATCCATTTGGAAGCTTGATATATAAAGCATCACATGATGCCGAAGAAACCACGGTGATTGAATTAGATTTAGCAAAAACCGATCAGTACAGAACCCATTGGCCATTTTTGAGAGATAGAAGAATTGATTCTTATCAGCCAATTACCAAAAGATTTATTGACGAAGATTAATATTATTATGATTTCTTTAGACCAAGTGCCCGCTATATTAGGATATGAATTTCCGGCAGAATTTGCAAAACATGAAGCTACTTGGCTAAGTTGGCCTCATAAGGAAGCCAGCTGGCCTGGTAAAATCGAAAGCATTTATCCCCACTACTGTTTGTTTGTGAAATACTTGGCCATGAGTGAGAAAGTTAGAATTAATGTTGCCAATGAAGCCATGGAAAATTTCGCAAAACATCATTTAAATAATGCGGGAGTGAATATGGGGGAAGTTGAATTTTTTTATCATCCTACTAATGATGCTTGGTGTAGAGATCATGGCCCTGCTTTTTTAATTAATCAGCAAGCGGAACATAAAAAAGTGGTAGTAGATTGGAATTACAATGCTTGGGGCAATAAATATCCTCCTTTTGATTTGGATGATGTAATACCATCAAAGATTGGGAAACACTTTAACCTTCCTGTATATCATCCAGGCATTGTAATGGAGGGTGGGTCAGTAGAATTTAATGGAGCAGGCACTTTACTTACTTCAACTTGTTGTTTATTAAACACCAACCGAAATCCACATCTTTCATTAGAAGAAATAGAAAACTATTTGCAAAACTATTATGGAGTTAAACAAGTTCTTTGGGTATCTGAAGGAATTGTTGGAGACGATACCGATGGACATATAGATGATACGGTTCGTTTTGTAAATGAAGACACGGTGATAACTGTAATTGAAGAGGATAAATCTGATGAAAATTATTCTTTGCTGCAAACCAATTTACAAGAATTGAAAAGAATGCGTTTGTTATCTGGTAAACAATTAAATATTGTTGAGCTACCAATGCCCGATGCGGTTGTATATGAAGACCAACGTTTACCTGCCTCTTATGCAAATTTTTATATTAGTAATCAACACGTGATTGTTCCTACTTTTAATTGCAATAAAGACGATAAAGCTTTAAGCATTATACAATCTTGTTTTAGCAATAGGGAAGTGGTAGGTATTGATTCTACAGATATTATCTGGGGATTGGGTAGTTTCCATTGCCTAAGTCAACAAGAGCCAGCGGTGTAGCAATGAAAAACAATTCGCTGTTTGCTCTTGGTGCCACAGAATTATGACAAGCTGCAATGGATTCAAAACTAAAGTAAGATTCAAATAGATGATGATAGCTTACAAGGTCTCCGCCAAATGGGGGGCCTCCTTCAAATTCCCTATTAAATAACAGTCCAACTAATTTTCCTTTGGGCTTTAATAAACTAGCCATATGCTTCACGTAATTTTTCCTTAATTCAGGATCAAGTGCGCAAAAAAAAGTTTGTTCTAGTATTAAATCATATTGACCCTTCCATATAAAAAAGTCTGTTTCAGTAAATTGAATGTTATTTTGATTGGGATATTTTAGTTGAAGTGCTTTAATTACAGCAGGGGCAATATCAATAACAGTAATATTCGTAAATCCCTGCTCCATTAAATAAACGGCTTCATAACTATTACCGGCACCAGGAATTAATATGGCCAAGTCTTTTTGGGTTAATTGATCAATATATGATTTTAAGGGAGGCGAAACCATTCCCAAATCCCAATGCGAAGCGTTGTTTAAATAACGATCATTCCAATATTCGGCAGATAAAAATTCAGTCATTATCCTAGAAAGCGTTTCATTTCTTTATCTAAATCTCTATTCTTGATTGTATCTCTTTTATCGTGCAATTTTTTGCCCCTAGCTAATCCTATTTCTACTTTTACGTGACCTTTTTCAGAAAAAAATACTTTTAAAGGAATGATGGTATATCCTTTATCCTTTAGTTTGAGTTGAAGTTTTTTGAGTTCACGCTTGTTCAATAATAATTTTCGGTCGTGTACTTCAATATGATTGTTGGCTGTTCCATGAGAGTAGGAAGCAATATATAATGCCCTTACCCATAACTCCCCATTATCAAATAAACAAAATGAATCATTGAAGCTGAGCTTGCCTTCTCGTATAGACTTTACTTCGGTACCGAGTAATACAATACCCGCCACATATTTATCTTCAATATGGTAATTGAAATAAGCCTGTCTATTGTTCATCATTAGCTTCGGAATAAATGAACCAGCTGAGCCAGTTTGTCTTTCAGGTTTTTTCTATCAACTATAAAGTCTAGAAAACCATGTTCTAATAAAAATTCACTTCGTTGGAATCCTTCAGGAAGGTCTTTCTTAATGGTTTCTTTAATAACCCTTGGGCCTGCAAATCCAATCAGCGCACCTGGTTCAGCAATATTTAAATCTCCTAACATACCAAAACTGGCAGAAATGCCACCAAAAGTAGGGTCGGTAAGCATAGAGATATAAGGTAATTTTGCATCGCTCAACTGCGATAACTTTCCGCTGGTTTTGGCCAATTGCATTAAACTAAATGCGCTTTCCATCATACGAGCTCCACCACTTTTACTTATCACTAAATAGGGAAGTTTGTGTTCAATACAATAGTCTACCGCTCTACTAAACTTTTCGCCCATCACACTTCCTAAAGAACCTCCTATAAACTCAAAGTCCATACAAGCAATAACCAATCCTTCTCCATTTGCTTTGCCCACGGCAACTCTCATAGAATCTTTTAAATTGGTTTTGGTATGAATATCATCTAATCTTTTTTGATAAGGCTTAAGGTCGGTAAATCCCAAAAAGTCTTTGCTCATAATTTCGTCGTAAAGAACAGTGTATTCTTTATTGTCGAATAAAATATCGAAATACTCTTCACTACCAATACGATGGTGATGATTGCATTTAAAACAAACAAAAAGATTTTCTTTTAATTCGTTGGTAGTGCAAATATAATTGCACTCAGGACACTTGTTCCAAAGCCCTTCAGGGGTTTCTTTTTTATCTGCAGTAGAAGTTTGAATATTCCTACTCTTACGAGTGAACCATCTTGACTTTGCAGGCTCGGCAGGCTGAGTGGTTTCTTCACTACCAGTTAAATTCTGTTCTATGTCTTCTTCACGCTCTTTTTTCATATATCGTGCAATCAAATTGGGGCGGAAAGATAATCAATTATGCAATAATAGGCCCCAAATGTGCAAAATCCGGGTCTTTTATTGTAAAATCTGCCACAGTATCCACCAAATGATTGGTACTACAAAACGAGACGCCAATACCAGCATTTCTAATACAACAAATATCATTTTCACCGTCGCCAATATAAAGCGTGTTTTTTATGTCAATTTGATATTTTTCACACAGAATATCTAAACTATTTAATTTGCATAATTCGTGTTTGCATTTACTTTTTGCATGATTAATAAAAAAAGAAGGGATTCTTACTTCACCTGTTGCAATGCTTCTTGAAAATTCTAATTCATTGGCTATGGAAAAGTCAAATCCATATTTATTCTTTAAGTGATTGGTAATGCAATCATAGCTATCACTCATAATGCCAACGATGTACCCATTTTCTTTTAATTGTTCAATAATTTGAGGAAGATTTGGCGTTACATCAATTTGCTCTACTATTTGAATTAATTCATTCAAGTTTTTACCCTTTAATAAATTTGCAATCAATTTGGTTCTTACAAATGGGTTACTATTATTAGCCACTATTTCAACTAAGCTTTCTTTAAACCCAAATTGATTGGCAGCCTGATTAATGAAGCTTCCTCTTAAAAGGGTATTGTCCATATCAAAAATGGCCATTTTTTTAAGTGTAAGTAAGCTATCTCTAATGGCAAAATCCATTTGCTCTCTTACTACTTGAATATTTTCAAATAACTCTAAATTATGATGCTTTAATCCAGAAGATTTTTGAATAATTGTTTTAGCAACTTCTCTAGACATTTTTCCCAATTGATCAAGTTGCTGCATTCTGTTTTCAATTTTGCCAATATTCACTTCTGTTATTCTTGCACCCAACTGAAACATATCTATCAGCAATCCTATATCTACTCCATAGCCATCCTCAAATTTACATTTTACAAAAAAGGATTTTTTACCACCAATCATTCCACTCAATGGTTGTTTAAACATAGGGAAATTGGGTTTAAGTAAAGCCAATAATGGCTTGGCCACTAATTCAGTTACTCTGCCAGCCTGACGATCAAAATAAGACTTAGTAAAATCAGCACTATCATCTAATATTGGGAAACTCAATAATTCAATCACATTAGACTGGTAGCTGGTAATATCCGCATCTAAAAAAACAACGCATTCGTTTTGGGCTATTAATATTCCGTCTAACATAGAAGCTCCTTTGCCCAATTTTGTACTAGTAATTACGGTGGCACCTGCGTTTCTTGCATTTATCACCGTTTCATCCATAGATTTATCATCCACTACTATAACTTCTGAAACATTGTTGGTTTTTAATGCCAGCTGAACAACTTGTGCTACTGTTGAAGCTTCGTTTAAAGCTGGAATTATGACACTAATCATGATAAAATCATTTAAGATTAAAAAAAGCTTAAATGCAATCGCAATCATCATGCCACAGAAATACCCTGCTTAATTAGGTTTAATAAAAAACTCCATATAGTTAATGTAACTATATGGAGTTTAAGGTATTAGGAAAAATAGATTATGCGTTTCTATTAATACAATTCAAGTCTTCAAAAGCTATTTCTAATCTTTTTGAGAAGCTTTCTTCTGCTTTTCTTAACCAAACCCTTGGATCATAGAACTTCTTATTCGGTTTATCTGCCCCTTCAGGGTTACCCAATTGGCCTTGTAAATAAGCTTCGTTCTTTTGGTAGAAGTCTTTTATCCCTTCCCAAAAAGCCCATTGTAAGTCGGTATCTATATTCATTTTGATTGCCCCGTATCCAATAGCTTCTCTAATTTGGTGTTGAGGAGAACCACTTCCACCATGGAAAACAAAGTATACTGGCTTTAGGCCAGTTTTTAATTCGGCCTGAATAAAGTCTTGGCTATTTTTTAAAATTTCTGGCCTTAATTCTACATTTCCAGGCTTATATACACCATGAACATTACCAAAAGCAGCTGCTACAGTAAACATATTTCCTACTTTGCTTAACTCGGTATAAGAATAGGCAACATGTTGAGGTTGTGTGTATAATTTGTCGTTTTCTACATCACTATTGTCTACGCCATCTTCTTCACCACCGGTAACTCCCAATTCAATTTCAATACTCATGCCCAAAGGAGCCATGCGCTTATAAAATTCAACAGAGGTTGCAATATTTTCTTCTAATGGTTCTTCTGAAAGATCCAACATATGTGAACTAAATAATGGACGTCCTTTCTCTTTAAAGTATTGTTCACCGGCATCTATTAAGCCACTTACCCAAGGCAACCATTTTTTTGCAGCATGGTCGGTATGTAATACTACCGGAACACCATAATATTTAGCCACATTGTGAATATGCAATGCGCCAGAAACCCCACCAGAAATATTTCCTTGAAGGGCATCATTGGGCATCCCTTTTCCCGCAACAAACTGAGCCCCTCCATTCGAAAACTGAATAATCACAGGAGAGTTTACTTTAGCGGCGGTTTCTAAAGTAGCATTTATGGTATTAGTACCAATGGTATTTACGGCAGGAAGAGCAAATTGATTGTCTTTAGCATCGTTGTATAATGCTTCTAATTCGTCTCCAAACAAAACGCCTGAGCTGTATTTTTTCATGTAGCTAAGATACTAAAAACCCTACAAAATCCCATAGCCAATTATAGCGCTTCCGTTACTTTCTGGGTTAATAATTTAAAGTAACTGGCCGCTTCTATTAACCTGCTGCCATACCAGCTGAACATTTCCCCATCCACCAATAAGATTAATTTATTGGGAAAATATTTTTGTAAAACATCAATATGCATTTGTTTAAATGGGTATGGCTCACTCGATAAAAAAATGACTTTACAATTAGATTGTTCAATATCCGATATGCTAATAGAAGGATATCGTGTTGTTTTAGCAAATACATTGGTGAAGCCTATTTTTTCAATTAAATCATTTATATAAGTATCGCCTCCAATGGTCATGTAGGGGTCTTGCCAAATTAGATAAGTACAAGGGATGGATTGAAGCTGTTGAATTTGCGATAGTTTACTTAATTCTGCGAAACGGTCTTTGATTGTTAAGATGATTTCATTTGCTTTGGCCTCAGAATGGGTGAGTGATCCAATATCTTGAATCATTTTTAAAGCATCATCAAAATTAGATACATCGGTTACATGCACATTTGTAAAAGCTTGCAAAGCTTCCACTTGTTCTTTTATATTTTCTTCTTTATTGGCAATTACTAGGGAAGGGGACAATGCTTTAATTTGGTCTACATGAATATTTTTGGTGCCTCCAATACGTGTTTTAGTTTTATACCATTCATGAGGATGAACGCAGAATTTGGTAATTCCTACCACTTGATCTGATAAACCTAAAGTATATAAAAGCTCAGTAATACTTGGTACAAGAGAAATAATTCGTAAAGAAACATCAGGCATTATTCTTATTTTAAATGCCTAATAAAGATACTGCATAAGTATGCAACAAATTATCTGTACTTATACCATGAACCTGTATTCATTAATAAAATTTTATCTGTATTTTTTGCCCAACCTGTTTTTAATAATTGTTGCGTAGCTACATAAGTGGCGGCTCCTTCTGGGCTTAATAACAAACCTTCTATTTTAGCAATTGCTTCCACTCCAGCTTCCATCTCTTTTTCGGTTACTGTTAATGCAATGCCATTGCTTTCTTTTAAAACTGCCAACATCATGGCGGTAGCAAAAGGATATGGAACTGCCAAACCTAATGCAGCTGAAGATTTAGGTGCATAATTGATGGGTAACTGTCCTTCATGAAATAGATGCACCATCGGACTGCACTCGATGGATTGTACCAATACCATTTTGGGTAAAGGCCCTTTAATGGCATTCAGTGCAATTAATTCTTTAAATGCTTTCCATATACCAATTAGTCCGGTTCCGCCCCCTGCTGGATAAACAATGATGTTGGGAAGTTCCCAATTAAATTGCTCCGCAATTTCATAGCCCAATGTTTTCTTCCCTTCTAATCGATAGGGTTCTTTCATGGTAGACATATCAAATGCCCCCGTTGAAGCGGCTATTTCTCTGGCTTTTTTACCACAAGCATCTATTAATCCATCTATTTGAATAAGATTGGCACCATATAATCTGCATTCTTCTTTTAAAGTATCAGCAGTATGTTTGGGCATAATTACCGTTGCTTCAATTCCTGCTTTTGCGCAATAAGCACTCATAGCTCCACCTGCATTCCCAGCTGTTGGAATAACCATTCGCTTTATTCCTAATTCTTTTGCTTTGGATACTCCCATGCTTAAGCCCCTTGCTTTAAAAGACCCAGTAGGGTTAACCGCCTCGTCCTTTAAATACAATGAATCTATGCTCAATTGGTTGGACATTTTTTTTAATTGGCTAATAGGAGTGAAGCCCTCGTTTAAGGATATTATATTTTTTGAATCTAAAACCGGCAACACGAATTGGTATCGCCACATAGAGTAGTCGGCAACATTAATTGCTTTGATTGTTTGATTGCTTAGATTGTATTCTGCAGATAAAGGCACATTGCAACAAGTAGAGAACGTTTGTATGTTTTGATGATCAAAATGGGCATTGCATTTACTACAAACAAGATGGGTAATTAAAGACCCAGTATTAAACTGCTGGTTTTTCATTCAGCAAATTTATTCAGCAGTCAATAACATCAAATGATTATATAGTTATAAACAATAACTACAAGTTATAGATTGATTTAGCCATTTTAATGAACCCCTTATTTAAATCACTCGTTTCACCTTTGCGTTCTATAAAAAAAAATTGTCTTTGTAAGGCCAACCCTTCAATGGTAACTTCTTTTAATTCTCCTGCTTTTAATTCTTTTGCAATAGATATCTTAGGAAGAAAACCCAATGAGTCAGATTCTAAAAGAAAATTTTTAAGCGCCTCCGTTCCACCTAATCTAACTTTTACATTCAGTTGAGCAAAATTGATTTTATGTTTAGTGAGCGCCCTTTTTAATACGGCCAATGTTCCACTGCCTACTTCTCTTAAAGCAATTGGCAACAGAGGTAAGTCTTGTATGGAATAGTTTTTTTTCTTGAGTAGTTTACTTTTACTGCTGCAAACAGCAACTACCTTATCGGTAATAAATGGGGTATATTGAATTTGATTTACTTTGCTATTCTCTTCAATTATACCTAAATTGATTTGTTTTGCCAGTAAAGCATCTTTTACCGACTCTGAATTTCTATTTAATACACTTATATCAATTTGTTGGTATTGCTGATGAAAAGTAGACAACACTTTTGGTAAAATATACAATGCCACTGTGGTACTTGCTCCCAACTTTAGATTTCCCTTGGCTTGAATGGCATCATGTAAAACAGAAATATCGAATTCTGTTTTGTTTTCAATTTCCTTAACTGCTTGTAGTCTTTCATACAACAATTTGCCTGCAGCAGTTAATTCAATATGCAAACCTTTTCGTTCAAATAATTTGGTTTGGTATTGCTCTTCTAGCAATTGTATATGCTTGCTTATTGCAGGTTGCGAAATAAATAATATTTGACTGGCTTTTGAAAAACTCAGTTCTTCTGCAACATTCATGAAAACCACATGTCGCATCGATATCATGATAAGCTATTTTGCAAGGCTTTGTATAACATCGTACTTAGTTACAATATGGTAGTCTCCTTTTTCGTCTTTGGCTAATACAGCACCCATTTCTTTGGTAATTAAACTACCTAATCTTTCTACAGGTGTGTCAAAATCTACTACTGGGTAGGAAGGTTCTATCACACTGTTTACGGTTGCATTTTTAATTTCAGGATTACTGAATACTTTTTGAAATAAACCATTTTCACTAACAGATCCAATTGGTTGACCATCTTGCATTACGGGTATATGTTCAATATCATATTTCTTCATTAACTCTACGGTTTCTGCAACAGTACTGTCAGGAGATATAGACACCAACCGTTTAGCATGTCTTCCATTTACAATGTCTTTAAAGGATTTCACGTCTAAGAAACCTCTTTCCATCATCCATTGGTCGTTATAAATTTTACCAACATACCTACTACCATGATCGTGAAAAATACATACTACTACTGCATCATTAGGTAATTTGTCTTTTAGCTGAATTAATCCTTGTAAGCAAGAACCTGCACTGTACCCACAAAACAATCCCTCTTCTTTAGCAATTCTGCGAGCCATTACTGCTCCATCTTTATCGGTCACTTGTTCAAAATGATCTATCACACTCATATCATAGTTCTGTGGCAGAAAATCTTCCCCAAATCCTTCGCTAATGTAAGGATGTACAAATTTCATATCAATTTCACCCGTCTTGTAATAGTTGGTTAACAGAGAACCATATACATCAATAGCCCAAATTTGAATATTGGGATTTTTTTCTTTCAAATACATAGCAGTTCCGGTAATGGTTCCGCCCGTTCCTGCAGTACAAACCAAGTGGGTGATTTTTCCTTCTGTCTGTTCCCAAATTTCAGGGCCTGTACTTTCATAATGTGCTTGACGATTAGCCAAGTTATCGTATTGGTTCATGTACATTGAATTGGGAATTTCTTTTCCCAAGCGTTTTGCCACACTGTAATAGCTACGTGGATCTTCGGGCAATACATTGGTAGGGCAAACAATCACTTCTGCACCTACTGCTTTTAATATATCTGCTTTCTCTTTTGATTGCTTATCGGTTGTTACAAAAATGCATTTATACCCTTTTACACAGGCTGCTAATGCTAATCCCATTCCAGTGTTACCACTGGTTCCTTCAATAATAGTTCCACCGGGCTTTAGCTTGCCTTCTTGTTCGGCTACTTCAACCATTTTTAAAGCCATTCTATCTTTTATGGAATTGCCTGGATTAAAGTAATCTACTTTTGCAAGGATAGTCCCTGGTATACCTTTAGATACTTTGTTTAATTGTATAATAGGAGTGTTCCCAATTGTTTCTAATACATTTTTCTTCCACATAAAAACGAACGCTTGTTTGTACAAAGGTATTGTTTTGACCTAATAGTTAGTGTCTACAGAAAATAAGTGTGGGTGCTTGGGTGTAATGGTACTATAAAAGTCCATTATTTCTTTCATGGTTGCAGAATAAGTAGTAGGAATAACTGTTTTACCAATCCCTGCGATTTTTTTACCATAATCTACATAGCCTAATAAAATAGGTACTTGAGCGTTGGTAGCAACGTGAAAAAATCCAGTTTTCCATTCTGTACGTTTACTTCTTGTGCCTTCTGGAGTAATAACAATAATCAATTCTTGGCAATCATTAAATAATTGCGTCATCGCTTCTACAAAACTAGGTCTATTCCCATCTTTTCTTGGAGTTCTGTCAATGGCAATTCCTCCCAAAGGCTTCATAATTAAACTAAATGGGAATCGCATCCATTCTTTCTTTACAGTGAAGCGTATTTTTAAACCATAGACCCCAAATGCTAATATCATATACCAGAAATCCCAATTGCTGGTATGAGGGGCAGCAATTACTATGCATTTATGTATGTCTTTGGGTAAACTGGAATCTAATTTCCACCCGCTTAATTTTAATAAAAAACGACAAATCTTGCGGTACATGATTTATGAATTAAAAAGACAAGAAATTAAATTGGCCGTTAAGCAGACTGAAAAGAATCCGCCATCTTAGTGCAAATACTGCTAGAAATCATTTTTTCTGCCAATGAAATCATATTCGAAAAAGCTTTAGCAGAACTGATGCCATGTCCTATAATAACTGGTTTTGCAACCCCTAATACAGGAGTACCCCCATAGTTTTCATAATGAAAACGACTTAAATATTCATCGTTGGCTAGCCCTCTTTCTTTTGCCAAATCATAAAAAGATTCGGCCATTTTCAACACAATATTTCCGGTGAATCCATCGCAAACCATTACGTTGGCTTTGTCATTAAAGAAATCTCTTCCTTCTATATTGCCTATAAAATTGATTTGTTTGTTCTCTTTTAAAAGGGGGTAGGTGGCCTGTGCCAAGATATTCCCTTTCCCTTCTTCCTCACCCACATTAACTAAACCAACTGTTGGTGTATTAATGCCTAGAATATGCTCTGCATATAAACTGCCTAGTATGGCAAATTGATTCAATAATTCGGGCTTGCAATCTGCATTTAACCCTACATCTAATAATACGCCAGTAGATCCATTTACTTTAGGAATAACAGTTGCAATGGTAGGTCTACTTACCCCTGCAATGGCTTTTATGCTAAACATGGCACCCACCAGCATTGCGCCGGTATTGCCTGCACTTATAAAAGCGTCTATTTTCCCTGATGCAAGTAAGTGAAATCCAATAGCTATAGAAGAATGCTGCTTTTCTTTTAAAGCTTTGGTAGGGTGTTCATGATAACCAATGGTTTCTGAAGCATGTACAAAATGCAAATTAGGTGATGAAACTTCATACTCCTTTATTAAGGGTTGTACTAAAGATTCATCACCTATGCAATATAAGTTTACCGCGGAATTTTTATTAGACATGAACAGAAGTATTCCTTTCACCGCTTCTAACGGTGCAAAATCTCCTCCCATCATGTCTATTCCTATATTCATTGCAGTAAGCTAAGGGTATAACTGATCTGTAAAGGTTATGCTTTCAACGGTGCTTTCTCAGCAACTAACTTTCCTTTATAGAACAATTTACCTTCGCTAACATGTGCACGATGGCGTACATGAATTTCTCCTGTTGTGGAGTCTTTGCTCAAAGTAACTTCTTGTGCTACATAGTGCGTTCTTCTTTTAGCACTTCTCTGCTGTGAATGTCTGCGTTTTGGATTTGGCATTGCTCAAAATTTATGGTAACAAAATTTTTATTCTAAATCTTTAAACTTTTCTAAACCCTTCCATACGGTTGGGGTACTGTCTTTGGTTGCTTCTTCTTCCATCTTCCTTAATTTCTCTAACACTTCTTTGTTGCATTTTGAACCACCCATCTCTTCGGGAGAACAGGTTTTTTGCAAAGGAATGCTCAAGTTAACAAACTCGTAAATCCAGTTAGCTACCTGTAGATGACTTTCGTTTCTACTGATATAATACACATCTGGATCTTCTTCCTGTTCATTTAAAGTGTCGGGCTCATCTACCATTTTTACAATGATATTGAACTCGTCCCATAATTGAAGGGGAAGTGTATTTCCGCAACGATCGCAACCTGTTTGAATGCTACCATCAATATCAAATTTCAATTGCATGAAACCCGATTTTTTGTCTAGTAGCAATTTTACAGTAGCATCACAATTACTGAAATCTTGCTCGCCATAAGGAATAAAGAACTTATCATCCACCTTGTATTCGTACACATGAACACCCGGCTTCAAACCCACAAAAGCGATCTCATATTCGCGCCGATGATTCATATCCACGTTTTAAGGGTTTGCAAAGGTAGAAAAAACAGCCCAATTTGCCAAAGTAAACTAAAAATAAGCCGTTTAAGTGCAGCCACCATCCTAACTTTAGCTTAGAACTAAGCAAATATGCAGCTAATAATAGATGAAAAAAAGATAAAAAAGACCTTTTTGCTGCTTCTTGGAGGCGTTTTAACCTATTTAGCAGGCCAATCTACTTGGTTTGTGGAAAACTGGTATGTAGTAAAATTTTATCCACTTTGGTCTAATTTTTTAAAAAGAGGGTCAAATTTTTTCCCTTTTAGCCTTGGAGATTTTCTTTATGCTGGATTAATCATCTATTTCATTGTCCTTTTTATAAGGTGGTGTTCTCGTTTTTTACGAGCAAACCAGCGCTCGGCCTTTTTCTGGTCTGGTATAAACCGAATGGTTCAAATGAGCTTAATTGGTTATATGCTGTTTCAAGTATTTTGGGGGTTCAATTACAAAAAAGGAGGAATTGCGCTACAGTTAGGTTTAAATCCCACCGTATATAGTCAAGAGGAAATAACCGAATTAACGAATGGATTAATTGATTCTGCAAATTATTATAGAAGAAAAATAGGTTCAGGTGATTTACCTGTTTTCAGTAAAACTCAATTAATTAAAGATGCTCAATACGCATTCACTAAAGCCTCTATTCAATATCCTTTTTTAAGTACAAATATTGCGTCTGTAAAATTTAGTTTGTTTGAACCTATTGCAGATTATATTGGTTTTTCTGGTTACTATAATCCTTTTACAGGAGAAGCTCATTTAAGAAATGACTTGCCAGGTATTTTAAATTTGTTTATCATTTGCCATGAAGTAGGTCATCAAATTGGTTACGCAAGTGAAAGCGAAGCCAGCTTTGTAGGCTTCCTGGCAGCAAAATCGAGTACGAATCCTTTTTTGCAATATTCAATGTATTTAGATTTATTGAATTATTCGTTTAATGAACAGTACCTTTTGTATGCAAAAGAAAACTTTGCTGCATTTGACCAGGTTGTAAAAAACAATCGCAATAGAATGGATTCATTGGTTAAAAAAGATCGAAAAGATATTCGTGATTTTTTTTACAATCGACGTAATTATATTAGTCCTATTAGTAATAACGTTTACGATCAATTTCTAAAAATGAATCAACAAATGGCTGGAATAGAAAGTTATAATGAAGTAGTAGCATGGTTAATCAGTTTTCAAAAAAGAAAAAATGAAAATAAGTAATACACAAAAACTAGTCATATCCATTGTTGCAACTGTTGGGCTTGGGTCACTTGGGGGCATTTTTACCATTGCAGAAATACCTAACTGGTATGCTGGACTAAATAAACCTTCTTTCAACCCGCCCAATTGGATATTTGGCCCAATGTGGACTACTTTGTATGTTTTAATGGGTATTAGCTTTTACCTTATTTGGAAATTACCCGTTAGTGCAACCAGAACCCAGGCCATTCGAATATTCATTATTCAATTTATATTGAATTTTTGTTGGTCAATTATTTTCTTTTCTATGCACCAAATTGGATGGGCATTGGTAGAAATTATTGCAATGTGGTTGTTTATTATACTTACGATAGTGCAATTCAGGAAATTATCCATTCTTGCTGCTGTGTTATTAATTCCTTACTTATTATGGGTAAGTTTTGCTAGTATACTAAATGGCAGCATCTGGCAATTAAATTAAAATTGATTCTTCCACATCATGCTCTCAATAGGCTTATTGGGTTGGCCGCTGTATTTGGCATTTCCTTTTTGATTGTATTTTACCCCAATTTCTCCGTCAACTGGGAAATAAATTAATTGACCAATGGGCATGCCTTTGTAAACACGAACGGGTTGTTTGCAAGAGATTTCTAAGGTCCAGTTACCGCAAAAACCCACATCGCCTTTTCCGGCAGTTGCATGGATATCAATGCCCAGTCTCCCTGTAGAAGATTTACCTTCTAAAAAAGGAACATGTGCATGGGTCTCCGTATACTCTTCGGTAACACCTAAGTAAAATCCACTTGGATGCAAAACATACCCTTCTTCAGGAATTTCAAAGTAAGTTATGGTATTGTGTTTTTTAGCATCCAACACTTCATCGGTATAAGTAGCTAACCATTTGCCTAAATGAACATCATAGCTATTACTTCCCAGGTCGGTTCTATTGTAAGGTTCAATTTTAATAGTCCCTTTTTCAATTTCTTCTAAAATGCGTAGATCACTTAAAATCATTACCGTTAATTTTACTGTTGAATTGCAAAAAAATGCTAATTCTGCAATGTATACGCTAAAATCTTTTTGTGCCCATCTATTATCAACAAAATATCAACGATTTTACTCAATTAGCCGTTTGGAAGATTGATGAAACGGAGTCATTTTTTAACCAAAAAGTAACCATACAACAGCAGGTAACCCACCCCCACAAACGATTACAGCATTTGGCTGGCAGGTTTTTGCTCCCTTATTTGTATCCAGATTTTCCCAGTGAGTTAATTCAAATAGCAGATACCCGTAAACCCTATTTACCCAATGAAGCCTATCATTTTTCAATTTCTCATTGCGGGGATTATGCTGCAGCCATTGTTAGTTCAACCCAAAGAGTAGGGGTAGATGTAGAAATGGTAACCCACCGTGTGAACAAAATCAGGCATAAATTCCTGCATGTTTCAGAATTAGAAAATTGGAATATTGAATCGTTAGAAGAACAAGAAAAATTCCGCACACTCACTTTGTTATGGAGTGCAAAAGAAGCTATGTTTAAATGGTGGGGAAGGGGCGATATTGATTTCAGTGATTGTATGCAAGTTGAAGCGGCAGACTTAAAAGCAAGTGGTATTTTAAAAGCTATTTTTAGAAAAGAAGATTTTATTGCTTCTTTGCAATTGCATTATCGGTTAACGAATGAGTTGAGTTTGGTTTGGGTAAACAATGATTAATTTATTCGTATTTTCCTGTCTTGGGCATTTTCTTTAAGTATTTCCTTAACGAACATTTTAAATGGGTTTTTAATAACTGTCCCATGGTGCGGGCTTTCAAATATTGTGGATTATTAAAGTGGACGAACAAAGATTCTCTTAATTCTGCAATTTTTTCATCTGTAGAAATTTGATCATCATCCATGATATCTAAAATTTCTTTAACTCGGTAACGGGAAGAAACCAATCGAAATGTCATCATTGTTTTTTCCTCTGCTTGGTATTGTTCTATAGACTGTTTATCTAAGTGTTTCAATACCATATTCACTAATGCTTGATTGTCTTTAAAAAATTGTGGTAGGTATAAATTTTTACGGCCTTCATAAGATTGCTGATCAAAATCGATGGCCCTTATTCGGTATTGGAAGTCTTCGATGTCTGGAATAATATTAACAACAAAATTATAGGAACGCATATCGCCCAATAACTGAACAAAACATCGCTCATTAAATTTGACAAACTCTTTGGCTAGCCTTATTTTGTTAGTGTTTTCAGCTTCTATATAATCTTGGATAAATAAATCGCCTGGTATACCTGGAATATGTTCCTCAATTAAAGTGTCTTTACTAGTAAAGTAAGTAATGCGATTGGGAGAGAGAATATGTTCTAATTCTAATCCATATATTCTACTTGCATCAGCTCTTTTAATGTAATAATGATCGTAATTGTCGTTAAACTTGTTTACAATCCTAATGCGAAAAGGTTGACTATTACCAAAATAACAGTAGTCAATTCTTGCTACATCCAAGTGATTGGCAAAACTTAAATCACCTTCTGTTTTTAAAATGGCATAAACTTTTACTAGACTTTTTCTGAGAAAATCCCATTCGCGCATATCATAAGAAACCTGCTCCCAAGCAGTATCTTTTCCATTTTTGTCTTTTAATGGAGTAGTATAAGTAAACCTTTGTAAATCTTGGTAGCTAAAGGGGAGTAGAACCTCTCTTCCATATCGCTTTAAGTAATGACGTAAGTCTTCCTTAATGGGAAACATAGGTTTCCTTTTTGAAGGGATATTCGCTTTACCTTCTGGGTTAATATGGTCAAAGAAATTAATCAATTAACATGGTATCATTGTCTTCTAATAAATTCAAGTTAACCGCATCTGCTCCAGCAATTCCTTCTACTGAGCCTTGTATATGGGCAGCATTCAATAACACTTTCTCTAATTGCTTTTCGCGAGCCTTCCAAAGTCGTTCCATAGTATCTCGTTCTTTTTGAATACTCTGACGCATACTCATGAACCCCTCTCTAATGGCTTTCCATTGTTCACTAAACTCGGTACCTGTTAAATAGTCGTAAAGCATGACCATTTTATCGCCCTTGTTCTCTTGACTTTTACGCGCATCTGCAATTTTCAACAACGCATTTCTAAGCAATAAGGCCACACTTCTAACTTCATTAAAGGTACAGATATATACCCCGTCTTTTTCTCCAAATCGTTCCATGTCTTTAGGGAAAGTTTGGGTTACAATAACTGCCACATCTGCGCCATGACTTCGCATGTCTTTTTTTAATTTCTCAATCCATTCATTGGAAAAATCTTTGGTACGTTTGCTCTCGTAAATAATTTTACCAGACTCATTGCCAAATTGATTTCGCACAATTTGAACACAATCTGCACCACGAACACCTTTACCAACTTCTTCAATTTTGTCGAACGGAAAGGTAGATTGCAACATTTCCTCTAACATCAATTCTTGTACTTCACCCTGCAACTGCATGCTGCCTTGCTCAGACTTCCTGCGCATTTCTTCAACCAGCTTTTTCTGGTCTTCAATTTGTTTTTCTAGCTCTTTTGTTCTTAGTTGGAACTCTTGTTCTTTAAGGCTTATTTTTTCAGATTCTTCTTTTTGTAACTGCTCCTTTAATTTAGACCGCTCTTCTAATAATTGACGTTGAATAGTCAATTGCATTTCTTCCTCTCGTGTTTTAAGAGCTTGTTCCTTTTGTAAGAATTCTAATTCTTTTCTTCTAGATTCTTTTAACTTCTCTGCATTTTCTGCGGCTTCTTGTTGTAATAATTTTAGTTGATTTTCGTAATCTGCAGCCAATGATTTTTTAACTGCCTCTTGCATTTCTGTTTGCATTTTCTTCTTTTCTACCTCTAGTAGTTCAGCAGTTTCAATCTCCTTTTTCTTTTGCCATTCTTTCATTTTACCACGCAGTTCTTTCTCAATTTCATCACGCATGGTATCTCCAGGTTCAAACTGGTGACTACAATTAGGGCAGGTTATAATAAAACTAGACATATACAAATTTTCTGCTGTGAAGGTATTAAAAAACAAAGAACTGATTTAGTTTAGTGAAACTGCACATTAACTAAGGCTAAGTCTGCTATGTATTGAGCTTGTTCTAATGAGATATAAGGAATGGTTACTGTTTCACCTGCAGTGTGCAATTCAATGCTTGCAAGATTTTTTCGCCGCTGAAAAGGAGTTGTTTTAACCATTACATGTTGAGTCTTATTGAAATTGAGCAATACATTTTCTTCGCCCCAAATACCTTTTTGAATTTGAATTGAGTTTTCATTATACCAAAACCTAAACTTTTGATATTTAACCCAATTGGACAAGGCCAAATAAATCAATATTAAAAAAGGGAAAATGATATACCATGGATTCCAAAAAAAGATGGCTATACTACTCCCAATGGTTATTGGCAAAACGAATAATAGGGTATTTCTCCATCCATATGATGGGTGTACATTATTTAATATAGCATTGGAAGATGGCCAAACTGCTTGATATGGTGATACTAATTGATACAATAAATGGGGACGCATCACCGGTAGCTGAATATGTTGCTTTGTTAGGTTTATGTCTTCTCCAGCCATATAAAACCGAAGTATTTTAATCCCTAATATTCTTCTAATAAAATTATTGTTCCAGCTAATCAATTGAACCTTATTTTGAAAGAGCATTTTTTGTTGGGTTTGTAGGAATCCCCATTCCATTTGAAACCCTTTTATGGTAGAAATAATAGTCATTTCATGATATCGGAGCATAACTCTAATAAATGAAACTAGTAATGTGAAAAACAAGCCTGCAATCAATATGGTTAAAAACCCCGATAAAGAAAAAGCTGCTATATCAACTTGTTCGTCAATTATATCTGATGCATCAAACCCAAATAATTGTTTTAAATCTTCCAATCTTGAATAAGCAAAAGCTAGAATAATTAAGAAGGTTCTTATATGGTTTTCTGAGATGGCTAATCTAAGTAAATCGAGAAACTGAATTCCTATAAGCTGTTGCGGCTCTTCAGCTATATTTACATTTTTTTCTGCTATTGAACTTTGCAATAAAGTTTGCAGCAATAATGCTTTCTCTTTACTGATGGCTTGTACTTCAATTTCTGTTGCATCAGTACCCGCTGTTTCAATCTTCAATTCGCAGGTATTCGTCAATTTATGCAAATAGGTTTCTATTAAGTGAACGGATTGCACTCTATTTATTGGCACAATGGTTTTTGTTTTTGTTATCAAACCACCTGTAACTATTAATTCAGACCCTAAAATGTAAATTCGAAAAAAGAAAAAATTAATCAGTTGGCTAATATGAATTAATAATATTAATAGGGAAATTCCTAGAATAAAAAAGATGCCAACACTCGTATTAGTTTTTGCTTCATTTTGTTCATTAATGATTATTCTGCCAATTACTATCAAAACAAGTGGCCAACTAGCTTTAATGACTTTTAAGAGTATGAATAGCAATGCAACTGGAGAAAGCCTTTGTGGAATAGACCAATCAAATTTGCTGGTGTTCATGCGCTTCAATTTTTTCCATAATAAAGGCTTTCAATTGTTCTGCAGTTTCTTGTTTAAGCCCCTTAATACTTATATCAATATTGTTACTTGATGCCGTATTAATTCTAATAGAAGCTAAACCATATTTTCTGCCTATAGGGCCACTAACCAACTCACAATGCTGAACTTTATTGAATGGAATAACATGGGTGGTTTGAAATAGCCAACCTTTTTTGAATTGAATATCTTTTTCTCTAATTGCCCATCCTTTATTTTTAAAACCAATTTCAACAGCGGCAATCGTGATTGAAATAAGTAGAAGCAGGGTCGCCACCACTAAGTAAATTAACCAAGTAATATGTAATGCGCTTATGAAAATAAATAGTGTTATCAAGATGGCAAATAAAAAAGTATAAGCAATAAACCAATTAATGTATAATACATTCTTGTATGCCTGTTCTACTGGTTGTAAAGTAACACGCGCATATTGTGGAATTTCCAAATGCGGAATTTGATTATTTGTATGCCTAATTGGTTCAATTAAGTCCCAAAGATTTCCATATAAGTCTTCAAATACCGCTACTGTGCCATACTCCTCATGGCTAGGCGTTCTAACTATTTTGATGTCCATATCAATTAGGTTCTGATAATCTCTTTTAAAATCATCAGTATACAAGAATAAGAAAACTCTTCCCCCTGTTTGATTCCCAATTCTACTCTTTTGCTCACCATTTGCTGCTTTAGCTAATAGTAAACAACATTCATTAGACCCCTTCGGTCTTACTTTAACCCAGCGCTTAGTTTCGCTTAAAACGGTGTCTTCAATTAATTCGAAATGTAGTTTCTCTGTATAAAATGCAATGGCTTCATCGTAGTCGTCTACAACAATGGCTATATGTGCTAAATGTTGTTTCATTGGTTAAATGCTTCCTTTATATTTTGGATCATAATCTACCATCCATTCAATTCCATATTTATCTCTAAACATTCCAAAGTAGGAGCCCCATGGACTATCAGAAATAGGCATTTCAACTTGACCGTCTGCAGATAACCCATTAAACAAATGGTCTGCTTCCTCTTTGCTTTCTGCACTGATAGAGATTTTACTTCTGGTTTCCATCAAATTGTGAACTCCAAGGGCTTCAGGTGTATCACTACCCATTAAAATATCTTTTTTACCAATTGGCAATGCAATGTGCATGATCTTATTTGATTCACTTTCATTGGTGATGCTTCCCTCAAAAGCCATATCCTTAAAACGCATTACCATAGCAAACTCACCTCCAAAAACAGATTTATAAAACTGAAATGCTTCTTCTGCATTTCCATTAAAATGAATGTAGGGATTAATTTGTGCCATATAGCTAATTATAAAGTGGTTTTATTTTTATTCAGGTTTAGGCCCTTTTGAAACGATTGTTCTCACCAAGCTAGGCAACCATTGTTGTAACCAAACAAAAAATTTACCATGTGTTGTGAAAACATAATTTCTTTTTCGCTTGATTATAGCTTTCACCATAACTTTCGCCGCTTTATCTGTTGGCCACATTAATTTAGTTGGACGTGGATCTTGACGATCAGGATGCCACTGACCCTCATTATCAACCCTAGCAATTTCCGAAACCACGAAACCAGGATGTAGGGTTGTGCAACTTACACCAGTACCCAATAACTCAACTTGTAAGGTTAGTCCTATTGAATGAACTGCAGCTTTTGAAGCACCATATGCTCCAACATATGGATTAGGAAGAAATGCGCCAACGCTACCCACTAATCCAATACGACCTTTGTTTAATTTCAAGTAGGGGAGTGCATATTTTACTGTTAATGCTAATCCTATCACATTACCTTGTAATTGTCTATTCCAATCCTTTGCAGTTAATTTATCTATTGATCCAAAAACGCCAAAACCTGCATTTGCAATCACAATATCAATTCGTCCCCAATAGTTAATGATATGTTGAACTGCTGTCTCAATTGAATTCTCATCCATAATATCAACAAACACAGCCAATGATTCTCCACCTGATAGATTAATCTCTAGTGCAATTGCATCTAATAATTCTTTCCGTCTAGCAGAAAGTATCACTTTATAACCCAATCTTGCCCACTCAAAGGCCATTGCTTTACCAATCCCAGAAGAAGCTCCAGTAATCCATACAACTTTGTCTTTTGTACTTGTCATTTCAGGTTTAATTTAGTAAAATTATTTGAACTAAAGCTGATGAATAAGACAGATATTAATGGTTGGGCTTTTATTTTAGAAAATTATTTGTATTTACACGCATAAATTCTGGGGAGCAATCAAAAAAGTAATTAAGTAAATTTAAGTGCCCCGCACCATAAATTATCAGAATCTTATCAGAGGAATTAACTTCAATCCGCTGTATATTCCTAAAGATTTTTAAATTTCTATTAAACCACCTTCCTGTTTCAAAATCAACCCCAGTAAAATCCTTTTCCTGAGACTCATACTTAAAGAGACCTATTAAATAGTTCCCCAAACTTCTTTTTATGTTTATTTCGTCGTTATATTCCCGTAAGGATGCTAAAATTCCAATTGTTTTAAATTGGGTTGTATTTATAAAACGTTTTGGCTTGTCGGGATTATTTTCAAAATATGCTTCAAATTTTTTAGATTCTATACTGTCTTTTCCATTTAAGATTTGATTGATTTTGTTATTAAAATTTCCCCATTCATCAACACAGTAAAGCTTCTTCAATCCAAAACGTTTTGCTAATCTAAATCCAATCTGTTCCTCTTCGCTTCTCTTAAGTTGATAATTACCTGCTAAATATTGTTGAAAAATAGAATCAATTTTCGGCTGTTCTGAAGGTTGTCTTTCAATAATAACAATAGTGGGTTTAAATCTTGCTATTTTATTCACAATGTCCTCTATTTCATTTTGAAAAACTGGTTCGAGTACATCAATTTGGTCACTCTTGTTAATCTTGTTTACATCTAAATTTGGAAAATTAAAATGAAAAACCCCCAATGTCATTACTTCTGTTTTAGAGGATTGAGCAGTTAATGATGAGAAAAAAAGTGCCAACAAAATTGTTAAAAATACTTTCATAATATTAAGTTATTATTATAGTACGATCAACAATTCATAAATGTTACACTATATAACTGAATCTAAATTTTTCGCCTATATAGTTAGATGCAATTCGCATTTATTAATGATTGTCGGCTTCGCCAACTACTCCTTTAAAAATGATTGTCGGCTTCGCTTCGCTGCGCCGACTTCCTTGATTGGGGGGCTTACCCAAATCCCCTGCCGCACCTTTGGTGCTGCTAGGGTTTCCCATTTTCATGCTTACAAAAGCAAGCTTTTGACGCATTCAAATAGAAAACCCCGACACTTCGTGTCAGGGTCTTTGTGCCCGAGACTGGATTCGAACCAGCACGCCGTTTCCAGCACCACCACCTCAAGGTGGCTTGTCTACCAATTTCAACACCCGGGCGCCTAAATGATAGGCTGCAATATTAAAATATTTTTCTTACATCCGCTCGGGTACTTTAATACCCAATACTTCCATTCCGTTTTTAATAGCAGTTGCAGTTAAAACAGATAACATCATCCGCAATTGTTGCTTAGAATTACTCTCTGCATTTGCAATTGAATGCTCACTGTAAAATGAACTAAAAGTCTTTGCTAAATTAAAAATATAAATAGCCACTTTAGAAGGATCTTGTTCCGTACCTGCATCTTTTAATACCGCTGGAAACTGTTCTAAGGTTACAATTAATTCTTTTTCTAATGGGAACCAAGTATCATTTGCATCAACCACTAATTCAGTTAAAGCTTGATAATTCAACTTCCTTAAAATACTACTGATTCTTGCATAGGTATATTGAATAAATGGCCCTGTGAATCCATGAAAGTCAATACTCTCTGCTGGATTAAAGACCATTTTTTTCTTAGGGTCTACTCTTAACAAGAAAAACTTTAGTGCCCCTAATCCAATGGTATCATATAATTCAGCTCTTTCAAATTCTGTAAAATCATTCACTTTGCCCAACTCTTCTGTTTTCTCTCGAGCTATTTTGATCATTTCATCCACTAAGTCGTCTGCATCTACTACAGTGCCTTCTCTGCTTTTCATTTTACCTGTTGGTAATTCTACCATTCCATAACTTAAATGATCTATGCCATCAGCAGAGGGGAGTTTCAACTTTTGACAGATTAACTTTAATACTTTAAAGTGATAATTCTGTTCATCGCCCACCACATATATACTTTGATTAGCATTGAACTCTTTTTGCTTTTGTTCGGCCAGTCCAATGTCTTGAGTAATATAAACCGATGTTCCGTCTTTACGTCTTACCAACTTTTCGTCTAATCCATCGCTGGTTAAATTGATCCAAACACTATGGTCTTCCTTTTGATAAAATACTTTTTCTGCTAAGCCTTTATCAACTAAATCCTTGCCTAATAAATAGGTATTGCTTTCATAATAAACCTTGTCGAAGTCGGTGCCAATCCTTTTATAAGTAGCGTCAAATCCTTCATACACCCATCCATTCATATTCTTCCACAACTCCATCACAGCTGGGTCTCCAGCTTCCCAGTCTAATAACATTTGCTGGGCTTCTTTCATGATGGGTGCATCTTTCTCTGCTTGTTCTTCTGTAAGGCCAGTTGCTTTTAATTCTGCAATTTCCGTTTTATATGCATCATTGAATTTTACATAATAATCTCCAACAAAATGATCGCCTTTCATTTGGGTGCTCAAAGGGGTTGCTCCATTGGCATATCGCTTCCAGGCTATCATGCTTTTACATATATGAATACCTCTATCATTTACAATGCAGGTTTTAACCACTTCGTTTCCTGTAGCTTTTAAAATTTCTGCAATGCTTCTTCCCAAAAAATTGTTTCTTAAATGTCCTAAGTGTAAGGGCTTATTGGTATTGGGCGAGGAATACTCTACCATTACTTTATTACCAATAGGAGCAGCGTGGCCAAATTTAGGGTCATTGTATTGATTCATTAAAAACCCCGACCAATAGCTAACATTTATGGTTAAATTCAGAAATCCCTTAACTACATTAAAGGCAGTAAATAATTCAGGAAAACGCCCAACCATTTCGGCGCCCAATTCTTGTCCTAATTGCTCGGGTGATTGCTTCAGTTCTTTTACAAACGCAAATAAGACCACGGTATAGTCACCTTCAAATTCAGGTTTGGTTTGATTTACCAACACTTGTTCTGGCTGCACGGGGGAACCATATAACTGATGGATACTGCTTGCTGCTGCTTGTTTAATCCTATTTACCACACTCATAATCTTAACAATTTCGGGATGCAAAACTAACTATTTATAAGCTACCTTCGCCGCCAGTTATGCAAAAGCTGCACAAATACATTAGTCATTTCATCCTTTCGGTGGTGGATTGGTTCTATCCAATGTTCCAAAAGCTAATGCCCAAACAAACCTATCGTTATGCGGCTTGTGGCGGCTTTAATACCGTTTTAGATATTGGCCTTTTTTTTATTGCCTATAATTATATCTTAGTGAAGTCTACAGTGCAATTGGGTAATATAGTCATCAGTGGGCATATTGCTTCCTTTATGATGAGCTTTATTGTCACATTTCCTACGGGTTTCTATTTAAGTAGGTATGTTGTTTTTCAAGAAACATCTGTTACAAAAAGAGAACAATTGGGCAAATACTTTCTAGTGGTATTTGGGTGTATTTTACTCAACTATATCTTCCTCAAGATTTTTGTAGACAGCTTCGGCTGGTATCCAACCCCTTCCAAAATACTGACTACTGTATTTGTGGTGATGTTTAGTTATTTCTCTCAAAAGAACTTTACATTCAAAGCCAAGTCCTTAAAATAGTGGCACCCAAACCGCTAAAATGACCTTTAAATTAGGTACAACCAGACTTTTTGGTAGTTAAAATGGCCGAATATTGGCCTTTTACTTCGTTTGCTGACAATATTTCACGTTTACCACCCGTGGCATAATGATTGAATAATAAGCTGTAATAGAAAACAAATATTATGGCAAAAATTATTGGAATAGACCTCGGAACCACCAACAGTTGTGTATCCGTTATGGAAGGTAATGAGCCTGTAGTCATTGCAAATGACGAAGGACGTAGAACTACGCCATCGGTAGTAGCATTCTTAAAGAATGGAGAAAGAAAAGTTGGAGACCCTGCAAAAAGACAGGCTATCACTAACCCTCAAAACACTATTACCAGTGTAAAGCGTTTCATGGGTCGTCGTTTTGACGAAGTAACCGAAGAAATTAGCCATTGGAGCTATCAAGTTGCCAAAGGCGATAACAATACAGTGAGAGTACAAATTGAAGATCGTATGTACACTCCACAAGAAATTTCTGCAATGATTTTGCAGAAAATGAAAAAGACTGCTGAAGACTATCTAGGTCATGAAGTAAGCGAAGCAGTTATTACTGTTCCTGCTTATTTTAATGACGCACAGCGTCAAGCTACCAAAGAAGCTGGTGAAATTGCTGGTTTAAATGTTAGAAGAATTGTGAATGAGCCTACTGCTGCGGCTTTGGCTTATGGTTTAGATAAAAAACATGCTGACCAAAAAATTGCAGTATTCGACTTAGGTGGCGGTACTTTCGATATCTCTATTCTTGAACTAGGAGATGGGGTGTTTGAAGTTAAATCTACCAATGGAGATACGCACTTAGGTGGTGACGATTTCGATAAAGTAATTATGGACTGGTTGGCAGATGAGTTTAAATCTCAAGAAGCAATTGATTTGCGTAAAGACCCAATGGCTTTACAACGTTTGAAAGAAGCTTCTGAAAAAGCAAAAGTAGAATTGAGCTCTTCTTCTGAAACTGAAATCAACTTACCCTATATCACTGCAGTAGATGGTGTTCCTAAGCACTTGGTACTAAAGTTAACAAGAGCTAAGTTTGAAGCTTTAGCAGACAACTTATTTGCTCGTTGTTTAAAGCCTTGCGAAGCTGCATTAAAAGATGCTGGTTACAGCAAATCTGAAATTGATGAAGTAATTTTAGTAGGAGGTTCTACTCGTATTCCTAAAGTACAAGAAATTGTTGAAACCTTCTTTGGTAAAAAACCAAACAGAAGTGTAAACCCTGATGAAGTAGTTGCTTTAGGTGCTGCTATTCAAGGTGCGGTTTTAACTGGTGAAGTAAAAGATGTTTTGTTATTAGACGTTACACCTTTAAGCTTAGGCATCGAAACCATGGGTGGAGTAATGACTACCATGATTGCTTCAAACACTACTATTCCTACCAAAAAAACAGAAGTATATTCAACTGCTAGCGATAATCAACCTGGTGTACAAATTCATGTATTACAAGGCGAGCGTCCGATGGCTAATCAGAATAAGAGCTTAGGTATGTTCAACTTGGATGGAATTCCACCAGCTCCAAGAGGTGTGCCTCAAATTGAAGTGACTTTTGATATTGACGCAAACGGTTTATTAAACGTAAGTGCGAAAGACAAAGGAACTGGTAAAGAGCAAAAAATCAGAATTGAAGCAGGTAGCGGTTTAAGCAAAGAAGAAGTAGAGAAAATGAAAGCGGAAGCTAAAGCCAACGAAGCTGCTGATAACGAAGCTAGAGCTCGTGTAGAAAAATTAAACCAAGCAGATAGCTTGATTTTCCAAACAGAGAAGCAATTCAAAGAATTTGGAGATAAGATTCCTGCCGATAAAAAAGGTGCAATAGAAACTGCTTTAACTAAGTTAAAAGAAGCACATAAAAATCAAGACATTCCTGCAATTGATGCTGCAATGGAAGAAATGAATGCTGCTTGGACTGCAGCAAGCGAAGACATCTATAAGGCGCAACAAGATGCTGGTGCTCAACCAGGTACTGATGCCGGTGGTGCTGAGCAGCCTAAGTCTGATACGGTTGAAGATGCACAATTTGAAGAAGTAAAATAAACAAACTAGATAAATTAAAAGCCCTGAGTAATTTGATTTACTCGGGGCTTTTTTATTTAATATGGTAATCGTATAAATGCTTTATTATCTAAGTATCACTGTTCCTAATTGCTTGGTGATGGCAATTTCAAATTCTTTTAATTGTTTGTGCAATTGAATTAATTTCATTTGCTCTTCAAAGGGAGCAAATTCCATGTCTCGTTGGTTTTGCTCAAACATTTTTTTAATCTTTCTGAGTTTAAAATAATTCAAACTCATTTCTGTATCGGCTATTGAAATGTCTTTATTTACAATATTCATATTGGGCAATATTTCATCCCAACGATTACTTAATTCGAATGGGAACATAGAAATATTAATCAATAATTGGCGCACTTGTTCGTCTTCATGATACAACATAGATTTAGTAGTGGGTTCTAAACCTTTATTGTACCAATCCTTATATAACTCTATTAACTTTTCGTAGTCGGGGTTTTCTAAAGGATAATTTTCCAACTGCTCAAATATATATGCGGCAATGGTTTGCTCTTCACTGTAGTTTTTTAAACCATATTCAAACAATACCCGAATTACATTTTTTTCTACCTGATCATCCTGTTGTAAAAGTAGTTGACCTTCATCATAGTCTTGGTTGGTTTGAGCCGAATCTTGTTGAATAAATTGTGCTTCATCAAAAGGCAGTTTTTTCTCTTCTTTTGAAATTTTATCTCGCTTAAACTTATTTACCAAATTCGTGAATCCAGCTTCGTCTATTCGCAATAGCTGTGCGCACTGTTTTATATAATCTTGTTGTCGAGTAAAATCTTCTGCCTTGCTAATTTTACTAAGCGTTTCTGCAATTTGATTTACAATACTGCTCTTTTTATTAACGTCATTTCCTGCTTCTTTTAACAGCACTTCTAATTGAAAGAGGATGAAGTCTTTCTTTGATTGTGCTATGAAATCATTGAATGCAGTTGCACCCACTTTATTTACATAACTATCAGGGTCTTCTCCGTCGGGGATCAATACCAGCCGAACGTTGAGGCCTTCTTCAATAGCCAGGTCCAATCCACGCAGTGCTGCTTTTATTCCTGCGCTATCACCGTCATAAATGATAGTTAGATTATTGGTGTACTTTTTTACCAATCTTAATTGATCTATGGTTAATGAAGTACCACCACTTGCCACCACATTTTCTATACCTGCTTGGTGTAAGCTTACCACATCGGTATAACCCTCTACTAATAAACACTCATCCGCTTTATCAATGGCTTGCCTTGCAAAATAAGACCCATATAAGATTTTACTTTTACTGTAAACTTCGTTTTCTGGGGTATTAATATACTTGGGCGCTCTATCTGCTTTGCCAATTACGCGTGCCCCAAAGCCAATAATTTTGCCAGTATTATTATGAATAGGGAAAATAATTCTGCCCCTATAATTGTCTACCAATTCTTCGTTTCTTAAAGCAACCAATCCTGTTTTAGGTAAGAGCTCTTTATTAAATTGATTGGCAACCAAGGCCTTGGTTAATGCATCTTTTCCTTCGGGATTATAGCCGACTTGAAATTTTCGCAGCACTTCTTCTCTAAAGCCTCTTTCTTTTAAATAGGAGAGGGCAATTAGGTTTCCTTCTTCAGAATTAAATAATTGTTCAGCAAAAAATTGTTGGGCAAATGAATTGATGGCATGCAAACTCTCGGCCATTTGCACTTGCTGCAGTTGCTCAGGTGACTGCTGGGTTTCTTCTACTTCTATATTGTATCTAGTGGCCAACCATTTGAGCGCTTCTACATAACTGTACTTTTCGTGCTCCATTAAGAAAGTAATGGTATTGCCACTTTTGCCACATCCAAAACATTTATAAATTTCCTTGGCTGGAGAAACAGTAAATGAAGGTGATTTTTCGCCGTGGAAAGGGCAGAGGCCTAAATAGTTGGTTCCTCTTTTCTTTAATTTAACAAACTCACCTACCACATCAATAATGTCTATTCTGCTGGTAATTTGTTGTATCGTGTTGGGAGATATCATAAATGGACACCAAAATTAGGTAAGCAGCACTGTAAAGGCCAAAATAAAAATTATTTGCGTGATTATGCGGGAACGCATTAATTTTAAAGATGCTTAAAAAAGAACGACAGGCTTACATTATACAGCAAATCAATATCCATAATAAAGTATTATCCTCTGATTTGTGTGTACAATTAGCTATTTCAGAAGACACCGTACGCAGAGACCTGCAAGAATTAGCCGAAGATGGAAAGCTAATTAAAGTTCATGGTGGCGCATTGGCCAAATCCTTTCATTTTACCATAGAAAGCAAACAAGTTTATTCCTTACCTGAGAAAAAAATCATAGCCCATAAAGCCATCGATTTAATTAAAGATGGCATGTTGGTGGTCATATCTGGAGGAACCACTATGCGTGAATTAGTGAATATGCTCCCCCCAGACCTTAATGCTACTTTTGTAACTACCAATGTACCCATTGCATTGGAATTATTGGAACATCCCAATGCTGAAGTCATTTTTTTTGGCAATAAATTATTGAAAAGCGCTCAAATGGCTGTTGGAGCAGAGGTAGTTCAAAGATTTGGACAAATTAAAGCCGACCTATGTTTATTGGGTACCAATAGTATCGATTTGAACTTTGGTATTACCGATTTAGAGTGGGAAATCATTGAAGTGAAAAAAGCCATGATTGCTTGTGCCCAAAAAACGGTATCATTAGCAATATCAGAAAAACTCAATTCTACTCAACGTTTACAAGTTTGCGCACTTGACCAAGTAGATATCTTAATAACCGAGTTAGCCCCTTCTGATGAAAAACTATTGCCTTATGCTAAGCGTGGCTTAGCTATATTATAATAAAAATTAATGCGACTCGGTTAATACCCGCAAAAAAATGTGCATTATTTTGCTGTGATTTTTATGGTTTTAACAGATGATTAACCATATATTTATGCCATCAATTAATTGATTAACGAAATGCTAAAATTTTTTGCAGCTTTTTGCAAGTAAATTTTGTCAATGAACCAAACA
Organism: Sediminibacterium sp.; assembly: GCF_030695065.1. Taxonomy (GTDB): domain Bacteria; phylum Bacteroidota; class Bacteroidia; order Chitinophagales; family Chitinophagaceae; genus Sediminibacterium. Next base: position 257,768 of record NZ_JAUYTR010000016.1, read on the forward strand.
CTGTAGTTATGAGAAAACTCGCTTATGCCTGGAGGATTGCTTTCTTGCTTTTCTTCCTTGTGATGAAAGTCTCTGCACAGGATATTACCATAACAGGTAATGTATCCGATTTAGAAAAAGGCTCTGCATTGGAGTCTGTTTCCATCCGTGTAGTAGGCAAAACCGTTGCAACCAAAACAGATGCCAAAGGTAATTTTACCATTAAAGCATCAAAAGGTCAAACCTTATTGATTACTTCTCTGGGATTTGAATCTCAGCGTGTATCAATTAAAGATGATCAAAAAATAATCGTTCGCTTAAGAGCTGAATCTTCTGAATTAGAAGATGTAGTGGTAGTAGCGATGGACCAGAAAAGAAAGCCACGTGAGTTGGGTTACTCTACTCAACAAGTAAAGGGGGCTGAAATTCAGGAAACCCAACGTGATAACTTTGTGAACAGTTTACAAGGTAGAGTTGCGGGTTTAACTGTGAATCCAACTTCAGGTACCGTTGGGGCATCTTCTCAAATTGTACTTCGTGGATTTAACTCTTTGTCTTTAAGCAACCAACCATTGTTTGTGGTAGACGGGGTAATCATGGATAACTCTTCTTTTGATGAAACTTCTGATGGTGGTAGAAGCGTAGGTTTAGCTTCTGATCGTCCTAATAGAGGTAGTGATTATAGCAACAGGGTTTCCGATTTAAACCCAAATGATATAGAAAACGTAACTGTATTAAAAGGACCTGAAGCTACCGCATTGTATGGTAGCCAAGCTAGTTCTGGTGCAATTGTTATTACTACAAGAAAAGCGAAAACCAGCAAACTAGCAGTACAATATGACAATGCTTTTAGAATTCAAGTGTTGAATCGTTTCCCCCCAACTTTTGATGGTTATACAAATGGTACCAATACTTTGCCTAGTAATATCTTCCGTTATTTTGGACCTGCTTACCCAAGTGGAACAAGATTGTACGATAATATTGGTTCATTTTTTAGAAACGGTAAATCTCAAACGCATAACCTTGGTGTAGACTTTGGTATCAAAAAATCCATTTTCCGTTTCTCCGCTTCTTATGTAAAGCAGGAGGGAGTTGTGCCAAACAATGACCAAGAAAAAATTAATTTAAGCTTACGCAATACTACTAAGATTGGTAAATGGTTAGAAATTACCCCAGCTGTTGCATACACTAGAACCAATACTGCTAAAGTATTGCGCTCTGCCGGTGGTTATTTGATTGGATTAATGCAATATCCCAATACGGTTGATGTTACTAAGTCTGAAGATGATGGTGGTAATAAATTGCCTTTGTTCTCTGCTAATGCCAATGGAGAAGTAGACAATCCATTATGGAACGTAGAGAATAATAGAGGTCGCGATCAAACAGACCGTTTGTTTTCATCATTAGGTATAAATATTAATCCAACCAAATGGTTAAGCATCACCGGACGTTTTGGATACGATACTTATAAAACAATTGGGTACCAGAATTTCCACCCACAGTCTTTCTTTGTATCAACAGCTGTAAGAGGTTCTCAGGATAATTACTGGAATACTTATAAAGGATATAACCATACCATTAACGCTACCGCCAAACAAACTTTTGGAGACTTTAGTGTACGTGCTATGGCTGGTACCATGTGGCAAGATTATAGAACAGAAGTATTTGCAGTAACTGGTAATAATGTTGCAGATCCAAATAGAACAGATAGTAATAATACAGCTCCAAATACTAGAAGAAGATTACTTCGTAATGAATACGGCGAACCCAATCTTAGAGTAATTAGGCAAATCGCTTTCTTTGGCGAATTGGCATTAAGCTATAAGAATTTATTATTCTTTAACTATTCACACCGTTTTGAATCTGCTTCTACTTTACCTTCTCAGAATAGAAATTACAACTATCCTGGTTTAAGTTTAAGCGCCATCATGACCGATATCTTACCTGGATTAAAGAAAAGCGGCGTATTTAATTATTGGAAATTGAGAGGATCAATGGCGAATACTGCTCGTTTAAATTCTGCTTATTCAACCCAATCGGTTTTTGTAAACAATTTTGGTAGTTCAAATGGTCCAGCATATTCTTACGGTTTCACCAATAATAATCCAGACTTACAACCTGAGCGTCAAAGTACTTATGAAATTGGTACTGAATTCAAATTTTTGAAAAACAGATTGAGTATTGATGCAACTTATTATAATACGCTAACCAAAGGTCAAATCATTGAAAATATGCGTTTGAGTTATGGTACTGGGTTTGTACTAAATACGCAGAATGCTGCTAGTACCAGAAATGAAGGCGTTGAAGTTGCAATAGATTACCAAGTAGTGCAGAAAAAAGACTTTGGTTGGAATACTCGCTTGAACTTTAATAAAATGTGGAACGCGGTTGTTGGATTCCCTGCAAACGTATCTGAATTTTATATTTCTGATACCTGGTTATATGGTAATGCTCGTGCGAGCGTACTAGGATTAGGTAGCCCAACTACTGGTATTGCGTCATGGGGTTATGCAAGAAATACTGCTGGACAAATTTTAATTAACCCATCAACAGGTCTTCCTTTTGCCGAGCAGTTATTTAAACTTAGAGGTGATCGTAATCCAGCATTTACTTTAGGAATTCAAAACTCATTCCGATACAAAAACTGGCGTTTGAGTTTCTTATGGGATTTGAAAGTGGGTGGAGATATATTTAATGCCAACGAAATGATGTTAACCAGCATTGGCAGAAGCAATAGAACCATTGATCGTTTCACTCCAAGAGTAATTGATGGAGTATTAAATGACGGATTTGCAAACTCTGCAACTCCTACAAAAAACACCATTTCGGTTATTCCTGCTTACAATGATGCTTATTATACAGCTTTAGTTATGCCTGAAGAAGCCTTTATTCAGAAGAATGTGAATTGGTTAAGAATGCGCGATATTACTTTAAGCTATTCTTTAACTGAACGTACTTTAAGGAACTTGAATGGCGTAAAATCGGCCAGCATTTTTATCACAGGAAACGATTTGTTCTTAATCACCAATTATATGGGTGCTGATCCTCAAGTTAGTGGAAACACAGCTGCTACAAGAGGAGTAGGAGCATTTGGTTTTGATTATGGAACCCTTGCTACACCCATTGGTGTAAACTTTGGTGTAAGAGTAGGTTTTTAACTTGAAAAAATAGCTAAAATGAAAAAATCATATATAAATATTAAAACATTAGTGAGCCTTGCTTTTGCCGGCTTACTAGTATCTTCTTGTCAGAAGAAATTGGACGAAGCTTTTGCTAATCCAAATGCAGGGGTTCGAGTGCCTGTAGAATCATTATTACCTGGTATTATTAGTAATATGGGGGGTAGCTCGGCTGCTGCAGGGTCAGCATATGGTACACAGAATGATGGACTTTACATTGGAAGGTATGTGCAATTTTGGGCAACCAATACTGCAGGAAATGCATTTGACCAAATGGGTGGTGCAACTGGCGGAAGTGATTTGATGGGGTCTATTTGGGCCATGCACTATTATGGTATGGGGCAGAATCTCAAGCGCATGATGGAATGGGCTGCAGTAGAAAAAAAATGGGATTATGTTGGGGTAGGTCAGGCTATTTCTGCTTGGAGCTGGCTAACTACCGCTGAAATGTATGGAGACATAATTGTAAGAGAAGCATTCAAGGCAGATCAGTTGGTGTTTAATTATGATGATCAGTCATTAGTTTACGACACCGTTAGACAAATTTGCAGAAGGTCAATTGTTAATTTAAATAATACAGGTGACAGCGCAAGCCCAGCCAATTTAGCAAAAGGCGATGCTTATTTTCACAACGGCGATGTAAACAAATGGAAAAAATTTGTTTATGCAGTAATGGCTCGTTCATTTAACCATCTAAGCAACAAAGCTTCCTACAACGCAGACTCTGTTATCTTTTATGCAAACTTGGCAATGAATGTAAATGCGGATAATGCCACTATGCGTTTTGCCAATACTGGTATAACTGGTACATCTAACTTTTTTGGACCTGTAAGAAGCAATGTAGGCGCATTAAGACAAACGGAATATATTGCTAACTTAATGAGTGGTTTGAATAGTCGTTTTCTTGGGGCAGTTGATCCAAGAGCTGCTTATATAATTAGAGAAAATACGAATGGTACTTTTAAAGGTGCAAGACCAAATACCGGTGCAAGTGGTTTAGCTGTGAATGATCAGCCTAGAAATTTTTGGGGTAGCATATTTACTTCTACTGCAGCACCCACTTCAGATGCAGATTGCAGATATATTTTTAAGAATGGTTCGCCATTCCCAATTATTACTGCAAGTGAAATCAAATTCATGGTTGCGGAAGCGCAATACCGCAAGGGGAACAAAGCAGCTGCAAGAACAGCTTATTTAGACGGTATACGTTTGAGTTTTGATTTATTGATGAATAATTATGGATCTGCTGTTCCTGCTGCAAGAATTATTACTGATGCAGTAAGAGATGCTTATTTAGCCAACCCAATAGTAGCACCAGCAGCTAATGATTTAACTTTATCTCATATCATGTTGCAAAAATACATTGCACTATATGGATATGGCATGCATGAAACATGGACCGATATGAGAAGGTTTCATTATACCGATGTGGAAGCTGGTCAAACCACTCCAGTATATGCAGACTTAGTAGTGCCAACTGGAATCAATTTATTTGCAGCTAATAATGGAAAGTTAACTTATAGAGCTAGACCTCGTTACAATTCTGAGTACCTGTACAATGTAAAAGAATTAACCAGAATTGGGGCTATTGCACTAGATTATCATACCCTAGAACAATGGTTCTCTAAACCTTAATTACTACGATTAAAATGAAAAATATGAAAATGAAACTCTTTTCTATAATAGCAGTAATTGGTTTATTCGCTGCTTGTAAAAAGGATTTTGATGGCCGAGCCACAGAATCTGCTGGTACAGAAAACAAAGCATTTATACGCTTTGTTCCAGGAAGTCTAGCTGCAACTAGAAATTTTATCACATTAGATGGCGCTCGTTTAAATGGGACTGCACTGGCAATGGGTGGTGTTTTTCCTGGGGCTTCTACTGTTACCGCTTTTGCAACTATTTTACCTGGAGCTAGAACTATAAGAGTATTTGATAGTGCTGCTGTGCCACTGCAAACACCAGTGAGTATTTCTGCCACATTTGACGCGGGTAAATTTTATACCGTATATACTTATGACACTAGTAATGCAGTAAAAGCGTTAATTCAAAATGATGTATTTACTGTTCCTTCTGATACAACAGCAAATGTGAAATTCGTAAATATTATTTTTAGTTCTTCCGCAGTTCCTAATGTGGATCTTTATTCTAGAAGAAAGAAAGCGAATATTGCTTCTAATATTGCACCATTAGGTTCATCAGCGTATATTAAACATATAACAGGGTTGTCTGACACATTGGAAGTGAGGGCTACTGGCACTACTACCGCACTGACTATTGTAAACGGCTTTACATTTAATGCAAAAAGGACTTATAATGTGGTTTTCAGAGGTAGATATCAATCCACTTCTGGAACCATGTCTAGAGGCTTAACTGTAATGGCCACTTATTAATTGAAACCTACAAATGATATTTATGAAAAAAAATATGTTATTCATAGCTGGTTTATTTTCGGTATTACTTTTCACAAGTTGTGCAAAGGATCCGGTAAATCCAGGATACGCCCAATATATGTTTATTAATGCAGCACCTGATGTAGCTGCAGGATTAGACTTTTATATGGGAGATTTAAAACAAAATATTTTACCTATTGCTTTTGGCTCTAATACTATTTATAATAGTACAACCCCAGGTAGCAAAGCGATTCGTGTAACTATTGCTGGGCAACAAACTGTTTTTTCTGCCAACAATTACAATGTATCTGATTTAAGAGATCAACCAGCTAGGTATACTTTGTTAGCAGTTAACAAAATTCAGAATGCTGAACTAGTTTGGATTCAGGATAACTTAACCACACCAGCAGCTGGTAAAGCGCACTTAAGAATTATTCATGCCAGTGAAGATGCACCTGCAGTGAATGCTTTTGTTGGTACGGCAACCACCGCTTTATTTCCTTCAGCAATTTCTTTTAAGGGATCTTCTAGTTTTGTTGCATTAGATGCAACATTATTAGGAACATCATACAGCATTCAAATCAGAAATGCAACCACCAATGCAGTTGTAAGAACGCAACCTATGACTGCTGTAACGGGTAAAATTTATACCATTGTTGTAAGGGGGTCAGTAACACCATCTCCATGGCTACCGGCTAACACCCTATCTTCTACTTTGGTAGCTAATAACTAAAGTAGAAAACTTTAAATATTAATCCCAGTTGCTCTGCAGCTGGGATTTTTTATTTAGATAGTATATAGATTCCCAAACACAGTAAAGCACTTAAAAAAGCTACTAACGGAATTTTAAATTGATCCCATTTTGCTTCTGATTTTTTCTCACTAAATAGTTGGTTAATTGCATAGATATACTGTGGATTTGAAAAACAGAATTCCATTTTTTGTTGATAAGCCTTCAGTTCATGGTAGGGCAAGAAGCTTAAAACATACAATACCTGTTTCAATAATTTTTGTTGTTCTTGTTCACTGCCCAATTGAATCATCTCGCTAATTAATGGTAAAAACAGCGGATAATTGAGTTTACATTTTATTCGATCATAATTGATAAACCGAAAATCGGATTGTTGCATTTCTCTTTCAAATAAATGGAAATACCTTATCAGGTCTTGAATATGTTGAATGGAAGGTTTTGTGTATGCTGATTTTCCTTCGAGTTGAATACTTTTATCGTACAGCCTTTTTGATTCGTTATTCCCTAAAATTTCATAAGCTTTTTTTATTTGCTTAAACTGTTCAAAATAAATAGGGTTACTATTTTTATCTGGGTGATAAATATGCGCCAACTTTCTAAATGCCCTTTTAATTTCAGACTCAGTTGCAGAAGAAGTAATTCCTAAAACTGCATACCAATTTTGTTCTACCATTATTTTCTACTTTAAGCAGGCTCTTCAGGATGATTCTCAAAATTGATATCGTCTCCATCTAATAACTCACGTTCAATTTCTTCCATTTGAACAATGTCCCAGGCTTCAGATTCTGTAGGCGTAATATTCCACATTTCTAATACTTCCATTTGATCCAGCTCCGCTTCTAGTTTTTCTTTAATTCCGCAAATTACAAATGAAGCACTATTTTCATAAAAATGTTGTTGAGATTCAGTTAATGCATCCACTACTTCAGCATCCATGGTTTGCACATTTTCTAAATTCAAAACCAGGTTTTTTTGTGGAGAATTTAGCACTGTTTTGCATTGATTGGTCAAACTTGCTGACATATTTGCAGTTATATCGGCGGTTTCCAACGTTAGAACCGTGAATTTTTCCTTGGTATCAATTTTGACATTTAGCATATAGAAGGTATATTAACATACTGTGTACAATTACCGCACAACTTCACTCAAAAATATTCGTTATAATTGTATAAATCCAAATAAGATATGGATAATAATTTTTCAGCTCAGGTAAAAGAAATCATTTCCTTTAGTAGGGAAGAAGCGCTTAGGTTAGGAAACGACTTTATAGGAACTGAGCATTTATTGCTTGGTTTAATTAGAGACGGGGATAATACAGCTATTAAAGTACTCAAACAGCTGAATATAGACCTATACGAACTAAGGAAAGAAGTAGAACTTGCCGTAAAAGATAAAACCGGTAAAAATATTGCCAATATTAATAGTCTGCCGCTTACAAAACAGGCAGAAAAAGTAATTAGGGTAACTGTTTTAGAGGCCAAAGCTTTGAAAAGTCCATTGGTAGAAACAGAACATTTGATGTTGAGCATCCTTAAAAACAAGGAGAATATTGCTACGCAAATTTTAAATCAGTTTGATATTGATTACGATTTATTTCGCAATGAATTAGGCATGGTGGGCACTTCTAATCCTCCTCCAAGGAGCGAATTCCCAGAAGACAGTGATGATGATTTTGATGAAGAAAAAAAAGGATCGGGCTTTCAACAATCTAGACCTGGTAAACAAGCACCTGGTGCTGCTAAAAGTAAAACGCCAGTATTAGATAACTTTGGAAGAGATATTACCAAATTAGCCGAAGCAGGAACCTTGGATCCAATAGTAGGCAGAGAGGCTGAAATTGAAAGAGTAAGTCAAATTTTAAGTAGAAGAAAGAAAAACAATCCTATTTTAATTGGTGAACCTGGTGTGGGTAAAACTGCCATTGTAGAAGGTTTGGCACTGAGAATTGTTCAGCGAAAAGTGAGTCGCGTATTATTCGATAAAAGAGTAATATCATTAGATTTAGCCGCTTTGGTTGCTGGTACTAAATACAGAGGTCAGTTTGAAGAACGCATGAAAGCCATCATGAATGAGTTAGAAAAGAACAGAGATGTGATTTTATTCATTGATGAAATACATACTATTGTTGGCGCAGGTGGCGCAAGTGGATCTTTGGATGCTTCAAATATTTTTAAACCTGCTTTAGCTAGGGGAGAATTGCAATGTATTGGTGCATCTACATTAGATGAGTATCGCATGTACATTGAGAAAGATGGCGCATTAGATCGTCGTTTTCAAAAAGTATTGATTGAACCACCTAGCGTAGAAGAAACCATTCTAATTTTAAATAATATCAAGTCTAAATACGAAGATTTTCATAATGTTCATTATGGGGATGACGCTATTGATGCTTGTGTTAAATTAAGCGATCGTTATATGACCGATCGTTTATTGCCCGATAAAGCCATTGATGTAATGGACGAAGTGGGCGCAAGGGTACACTTGAAAAACATCAATGTGCCTGAAACGATTGTTGAACTAGAGAAAAAAATTGAAGAAGTTAAGAATGAAAAAAACAAGGTAGTTAAAAGCCAACGTTTTGAAGAAGCTGCTTCTTTAAGAGATACTGAAAAGAGACTAGGAGAAGAGTTAGAAAAAGCCAAACTTCAATGGGAAGAGGAGAGCAAGAATAAGCGTTATCCTATTACCGAGGAAAATATTGCCGAAGTAATTAGTATGATGACGGGTATACCTGTTAAGCGTATGGTTCAAGCCGAGACGGAAAAACTTCGTAGAATGAGCGAAGACATGAAGGGTATGGTGATTGGCCAAGATGAAGCCATACAAAAAGTAGTTCGTGCTATACAAAGAAATAGGGTTGGATTGAAAGATCCTAAAAAGCCTATTGGTACCTTTATTTTCTTAGGTCCTACAGGAGTTGGTAAAACAGAATTAGCGCGATCTTTAGCACGTTATATGTTTGACTCAGAAGATTCTTTAATTAGAATTGATATGAGTGAATACATGGAAAAATTTACAGTTAGTAGATTAATTGGTGCGCCTCCAGGATATGTTGGTTACGAAGAAGGTGGTCAGCTTACAGAAAAAGTGAGAAGAAAACCTTACTCAGTAATTCTTTTAGATGAAATTGAAAAAGCACATCCAGATATTTACAATATTTTATTGCAAGTATTAGACGATGGACAATTAACGGATGGGCTAGGTAGAAAAGTAGACTTCAAGAACACGTTGATTATTATGACTTCAAATATTGGAGTTAGACAATTAAAAGAATTTGGAGACGGCGTTGGTTTTGCAACTGCAACTAGAATGCAGAATGCAGAAGAGAACAACAAAGCTGTTATTGAGAAAGCGTTGAAGAAAACCTTCTCTCCGGAATTCTTGAATAGAATTGACGATGTAGTTGTGTTTAATTCTCTCACTAAAGAAAATATTTTCAATATCATCGATATCCTGATGAAGGGTGTTTCAAAGAGACTATTAAATCTAGGCTTTGAACTAGAGTTAACAGCAGAAGCGAAAGACTTTATTGCAGAGAAGGGTTATGATGTGCAGTTTGGCGCCAGACCGCTTCATAGAGCAATTCAGAAATATCTAGAAGATCCTTTGGCAGAAGAAATCATGAAAATGTCTATTAAGCAAGGAGATGTATTAATTGCCGATTTAAATAAAGAAACTAGTTTATTGGAATTCAATTATAAATCTAGAATAGAAGAAGAAGAAGCTAAAGCTGAATCTTAATAGTACAATTGTTTTATACAAGTCCCGGTAGCAAATGTTATCGGGATTTTTATTTGCCCCAACGGTAACTTTTTACATTGATGCCTGCTAAATCTAAAACACGATCTACTACTGTAGCAGCTACTTCTTCAATGGTACTTGGTTTGCTATAAAAAGAGGGGGTTGCGGGGCAAATAATTCCACCCGCTAGTGTAATGGTTTCCATATTTTTAATATGAATCAAATTATAGGGGGTTTCTCTTGCAACTAGTATAAGTTTCCTTCTTTCTTTCAATATTACATCTGCCGCCCTGGTAAGTAAGTCATCACTTATTCCTGCAGCAATCCTACCCATGGTACCCATACTACAAGGAATTACAATCATTGTATTGTACTGGGCTGAACCCGATGCAAATGGGGCATAGAAATCTTGTTTTTCGTAAAATGAAAATGGGTATTGGGTGTAAGACTGATCTCCTAATTCGGTTTCCCAAACATCTTTGGCATTCTTGCTCATCACAATACCAACTGCTTCATATTGGTCAGGGTATTGCACTAACTTATCCAATATCCCTTTTGCATAGATGGAACCACTGGCACCGGTAATGGCTATGATGAGTTTGTTCTTCATTTAATACTAACAAAGCTAAGTAGGAAAGGTTAAAAAAATACCCTCCTTATTGGGGAGGGTATTCCATTTTATCATTTCTAGCTTACTTGTACATGATTTCATAGTACTCGTGAGCCATTCTATTACTGTCGAACTGAAAACGAACATCACGCATTCCGTTTTTCATGATTTGTCTCCAAGTATCATGGTCATCGTAATACAATGGGATAATCTGTTGCTCTAAAATTTCATATGCCTTGTTCAAATCATATTCATCTTGATCATGAGTAGTCATATTGGCATAATCTGCCTTTGGAACCACAAATCCATTGTTACCATGGTTTACAAATTCTGGTATCCAACCATCATCAGTTGAAAAGTTAACCGCACCGTTCATAGCTGCAGTCATACCACTGGTTCCAGAAGCTTCTCTTGGAACTCGAGGATTGTTTAACCAAATATCGGAAGCTTGCTTTAAGCGCTTACTTAAGGCCAACTCGTATCCAATAACTACAGCCACATTTTTGTAGTTTTTACTTAAATGAACCAAGTTGTTGAACTGAGAAATAGCTGGATAATCTACTGGATAAGGTTTTCCTGCCCAAATTATTTGAACGGGATGCTTTGTATTACTCAACATTTTCTCAAAACGCTCCATGTCATAGGTGAGCATATCTGCACGCTTATAGCCTGCAAAACGTCTTGCCCATACAATGGTTAATACATTTGGATCAAATACTTTACCTGTTTGGTCTGCAACAATTTCAAATGCACGTTTTTTCAAGAATTTCTTACGATCATCGTACACTTCGTCATTGCCTTCTTCCATGGCGCGATACATTTGCTTATCTGCCCAATAACGCCAGTTCTGTGCATTCGTTATAGAAGTGATAGGGCAGATGCCTTCGTAATTCTTCCACATTTCTCTACTCACTTCACCATGTAAAGCAGAAACTCCATTGGCTTTTCTTGCAAACCTAAGTGCAGCTAAAGAGTGATTAAATTGATCGTCTGTAATACCGGTGAGTTTTCTTACTTCATCTATACTTAATCCACAGAAATAACTCATTTTATGACACAAATAAATATCGTGTTTTTCATTGCCTGCTTCTTCGGGAGTATGTGTTGTAAATACTAAATGTTCTTTTACTTTTTGCACACTTTTGAATTTATTCAACAAATAAAATGCAGAAGAAATTCCATGCGCTTCGTTTAAGTGATAAACATCTGGATTAAAGCCTAATTCATCTATTAGCTTTGCTCCACCCACACCCAGCAATATGAATTGTGCTACTTTAGTTGCAACGTTGGCGTCATATAAACGATGGGTAATTGTTTGAGATACATAATCGTTCTCTGGTAAATCGGTACTCAATAAAAATAGGGGAGCACTATTGAATGTTTCAGGATTTAAATAATATGCTTTAACCCAAACTGGATGCTCGTGAATTAGTATTTGAAATTTAATGCCCGTATCTTCTAAGAAACTATAAATTTTTTCCATGAAAGTTACCTGCAATGTTTGATCTTGGTTTCTAGCTTGATCATAGTAGCCATATTTCCATAAGATACCTACTCCAATCATGTTTTGACGGAGTTCATAAGCACTACGTAAGTGAGACCCAGCAAGGTATCCTAGACCCCCACTGTATATTTTTAAAGGCTGATGTATGGCGAATTCCATAGAGAAATACGCTGCTTTTTTTGCATATTGCTCGTTAATTTGATAAGGAACATTGTAACTTCTAAAATTCATTTCTACTTATTTGGTTAAAAATTGATACGGCAATATAAGCCTAAAATGTGATAATGTAAATTTTACACTAACTAACGTTTATTGGCTTTCTTTTTACGAGGTTCACGCTTTTTGGTATAACGATCATCAAAGAAACATTTAATCCCTCTATGATTACCACAGCTTCCTTGTTCTTTAATTTTTAATTGATTACCATTAAAAATAAAATCGATTAAACATGGATCCCCATTTTTAGAATACAATCCTTCTGATGGTTTAACTAACCTGAATTCACCTTTCAATTCTCCTTTACATGCACCATTACTTTTCTCGAATAAGATAAAGAACAAATAAGTATTTTGGTCTTTGCCATCTCGTATAGAAACATAATTGTTTTTATCTTTTACATAGTCGCCGCTAAATTTATTCAATTTGGGTAGAGTATCTAGCGGATTTATTACTGCTGTTTTTGCGGGGTCTTCATTTGAATCTTTTATTACAACCATGAAAAATCCCGCATCGTTATATACCCATCCAGCCCGTGTAAACAACATCTCGTTGGCTTTCCCCATTTTTTCTCTACTAATCAAAAAGGTAGGTTCTTTATTAATTGATAGTGAACGATGGTATTCTGTTCCATCAAAATTGTTCAACAATTCTTTACAAGCCAGAAATTGATTTTTCTCATTGGTAACCAATACAACCAGTCTTTTTTTCTTTTTAGTTTCTTTGATAATGAATAGTAAATATTTTTCTTTCTCCTTATCAATTAAACCAATTGGGTGAATTGTATAAACTTTTGTTTTACCCATGATATTAGTAAAAGCACTATCAGGATAAAATTGCAAGAAGACTTCTTTACCAATCAACAAGGTGTCGGCTTTAGCATCTATATTGGTATCCGACACACTAAAAGGCAACGACATGGGTTTAAATGCATTTAAGAAATCCTTTTCTTTTACCGTTGTTTTACCCGATAAATCAATTGGTTCCGAATTGCACCCTACGCCTATAAACAACAATAACAATATGATTACTAATTGATTAGCAAATTTCATTGTATGCATATTTTCATAAAAATAAGGCTTTTGAAGGTTGGGTTTATAATTGTTTGCAAATGAGGATTTAAAATTTTAGATTTGTCTAAAAATATTTTTAAATATGCCTTTTACTGCGGCCGAAGAAAATTATATTAAAACCATTTTTCAATTACAATTAGTTGAAGGGATGGTGAGCACCAATTCGGTAGCTAGTACATTAGAAACCTCCGCAGCTTCCGTTACTGATATGCTCAAAAAATTGAAATTAAAAAAATTGCTTGTCTATGAAAAATACAAGGGTTTTAAATTGAATAATGAAGGCAAAAAGGCTGCGCTAAGTATTATTAGAAAACACAGACTCTGGGAAACTTTTTTAGTGAATATTCTTCATTTTAAATGGGATGAAGTACATGAAGTGGCAGAGCAATTAGAGCATATCCAAAGCAATCAATTAATTGACCATTTAGACAACTTTTTGGGTAATCCTCAATTTGATCCACATGGCGACCCTATTCCAGATGCAACTGGCAAAATGCCGGTGATGACTCAAATTAATTTAACCAAATTCCCTTTACATATTGTGGGTGAAGTTTGTTCTGTTGGAAGTCAGTCTTCGGATATGTTGTCTTTATTAAGCCATAAGCAAATTGAGATTGGATCTACAATTAGTGTAGAGCAATTCTTTGCTTTTGACGAATCCATTGATGTTAAAATCAACAATACTTTAATGGTTAATATAAGTGCTAAACTGGCACAGCATTTATACGTTAAAAAATTGAACTATGCGAGTTAGTAATGTAGAACAGTCGTTAAGTGAAGTTCACGAAACAGTTGATACAACTTTACCTAGAAAAGGCTGGAAAAGAATACTGGCCTATATTGGCCCAGCTTATTTGGTAAGCGTTGGCTACATGGATCCTGGTAATTGGGCTACCGATTTACAAGGAGGGGCCAAGTTTGGTTACCAATTGATTTGGGTATTATTGATGAGTAATTTAATGGCTTTACTGTTGCAAAGTTTAAGCGCAAGATTAGGCATTGTAAGAAGAAGAGATTTGGCACAAGCCAATAGAGAAACCTATCCACCTCTCGTTAATTTTTGTTTGTATATTTTAGCTGAATTGGCCATTGCTGCATGTGATTTAGCTGAAGTATTAGGGATGGCCATTGGTATTCATTTGTTAACCGGATTACCCATACTTTGGGGTACAGTAATTACTGTTTTAGATACTTTTTTATTCCTTTTTTTACAACGCTGGGGAATTCGAAAATTGGAAGCGTTTATAATTGCATTGGTGGCCATTATAGGTATGTCCTTTTTGGTACAAATTCTAATTGCGCAACCTGTTATGGGAGAAATGGTAGGAGGTTTAGTACCTGGGTTTTTAAACGATGGGGCACTATATATTGCTGTTGGAATTATTGGCGCAACTGTAATGCCTCATAATTTGTATCTGCATTCGGCATTGGTTCAAACAAGAAAAATTAGCCCCGATAAAAAAGGAATCAAAACTGCCATCAAATACAATTTAATTGATAGCACTGTTGCTTTAAATGCAGCGTTTTTAGTTAATACAGCCATTCTGGTGTTGGCTGCTACTGTTTTTTACAAAACTGGGAATACCGATGTAGCTAAAATTCAAGACGCGCACCATTTATTAGAACCTTTATTAGGATCTGCTTTAGCACCTATTTTATTTGCTATTGCCTTAATTGCTGCAGGACAAAGCTCCACAATAACGGGAACTATGGCTGGACAAATAGTTATGGAAGGCTACCTGCACCTACGAATAAATCCATGGCTAAGAAGATTGCTCACCCGTTTAATTGCAATTGTTCCAGCGGTATTGGTCATTGTGATTTATGGCGATGAAAAAGTAGATGATTTACTAATTTTTAGCCAGGTTATATTGAGTCTTCAATTGGGCTTTGCAGTGATTCCACTCATCCATTTTGTTAGCGACAAAGCAACCATGGGAGACTTTGCCATCGGTACAAAAACCAAGATATTATCTTGGCTCGTTGCTGTAATTCTTGTTTTCTTAAATGTGAATTTAGTAGCAGACGAAACACTGGCATTTTTTCATACCGATATTAGTTGGTTGGCCAAAGCAGCCATTATAATGGTGATCCTTTTATTTATTTGGCTGTTTGTAACAATGACTTTTTATCCGCTTTTAAACAAGAAGAAAAAACAGTCGACTGATATGCTTTATGGAGAAGCTGTTTTACTAGAAAATTTAGCCATTAATAAGGTACAAAAAATTGCTGTAGCACTTGATTTTACTATGGCAGATGAAAAGTTAATTGCACATGCTTTAGCCCAAGGAAATATGGATGTAGAATACCAACTAATTCATATTGTAGAAAGTGTTTCTGCCAGGTACTCAAATTACTCAAGTGATGATGCCGAAACAAGAAAAGACACCGAACGATTAAATAGTTATGTAAGTCAATTAATACAAAAGGGGTATAGGGCCAAAGCAATGCTGGGATATACCCATCGGGTTAAAGAAATTGTTCGATTAGTAACTGAATCAAAGTCAGAAATGTTAATCATGGGGGCTCATAGGCATAGTGGCTTAAAAGATTATGTTTTTGGTGAAACCATTGAAGATGTAAGACATCAATTAACCATACCCGTTCTCATCGTGAATGTTTCCGAAAAGGCCATTCCCCAATAATGTAATATATTTGCACCCTATATTCAACAAAATAAAACAAACTATGGCCCAAAAAATTAAAGTTGCAAATCCAGTAGTTGAACTGGATGGTGATGAAATGACTAGAATTATCTGGAAATTCATTAAAGACAAGTTGATCTTACCTTACCTAGAATTAGATATAAAATATTATGATTTGGGGATGGAATACCGTGATCAAACCGATGACCAGGTTACCATTGATGCTGCACATGCAATTAAGCAATATGGTGTAGGTATTAAGTGTGCTACTATTACACCAGACGAACAAAGAGTAAAAGAATTCAAACTAAAACAAATGTGGAAGAGTCCAAATGGTACCATCCGCAATATTCTAGATGGCACTGTATTTAGAGAGCCTATTGTTTGTTCAAATGTACCAAGATTGGTACCGAATTGGACAGCACCTATTTGTATTGGAAGACATGCATTTGGCGATCAATATCGTGCAACTGATTTTGTTACAAAAGGAAAAGGGAAATTGACTGTTAAGTTTGAAGGAGAAGATGGAACTGTTCAAGAATTTGAAGTGTATAATTTTAAAGGAGATGGTGTTGCATTAGCTATGTACAATACCGACGAAAGTATTCAAGGTTTTGCAAGAGCTTGTTTTAATCAGGCATTGTCTAAAAAATGGCCTTTATACTTGTCTACCAAAAACACCATCTTAAAGAAATATGATGGTAGATTCAAAGACATTTTTGAAGATATATACCAAGCCGAATTCAAGCAATTATTTACAGATGCAGGCATTACCTATGAACATCGTTTAATTGATGATATGGTAGCTTCTGCATTAAAGTGGAACGGAAATTTTGTATGGGCTTGTAAAAACTATGATGGCGACGTACAAAGTGATACCGTTGCGCAAGGTTTTGGTTCTTTGGGATTAATGACGTCTACTTTGGTAACACCCGATGGTAACGTAATGGAAGCTGAAGCAGCTCATGGCACTGTTACACGTCACTTTAGAGAGCACCAAAAAGGGAATCGTACATCTACTAATCCAATTGCATCTATTTTTGCATGGACAAGAGGTTTAGAGTTCCGTGGAAAATTAGATAAGAACCAAGAATTAATTAATTTCTGTACAACATTAGAGAAAGTTTGTGTAGACGTGGTTGAGTCTGGCAAAATGACTAAGGATTTAGCAGTTTGCATATACGGAAACAAAGTAAACCACGGAGAACATTATTTATACACAGAAGAATTTTTAGATGCAATCGACAGCGAATTGAGCAAGCGTTTAGCCATATAAAAATTTCTTTTAAAAATAAAAATCCCGGTTCAATTAAAATGGCCGGGATTTTTTTTGCAATTGACTTTTTCAATAAAATTTATGATACTTCAACCCAAGTATGATCAGCTAATAATTTTACTGATGATACAAATTGTTTGAATGGTCCATGGGTACCCCATTCTTGGGGGGCTACTAAAGAAAGTAAATGGGTATTATCCCTCTTCTCGTATAAATGATAAACTTGCCCTATTTGCGGTTTAAAATTCAATTTAGCTTCGTATATAATCATACTAAGCTCTTTACGCTTTCTTATTTCTTGCGCTTGCCTAGCCAAGAGCTCAATTTGTTGCTTTATTTGGTCTAACTGCATATTTGTTTGGTCTTCCATAGCGCTGAGCGCCTTATGCTTTATAACACCTTCTTTAGTTGGTCTTATTGCAACGCCTGCAACAGAAGCAGAATATGGAAGTACACTCAATTGCTTGTGGTATACTTCCATATTCTTAAACGCTGTACCATTTGTATTGTATCCTTCCTGTGTAATTTTCATGTAACCATTGGGCATGATTTCATGCATTACACGAAGTACTTGTAAGTTGTCTTTGTAAAAAATAGCATTCAATGTTGAGGCATTCGTAATACTTGCTTGTACTTGATTAGCCATTTCATTGTTTTCCAAATTAATCAACTCGTCATTTGGAATGATTCTATACTGAGTGTAAAAAGCTTCGTTGTCTAGGCTAACCCAATTGATACTTATACTTAGTGCTTGCCCATTCTCAATACTTTCTATTTTGTAATTGCCGCTTTTAGGTGCAACTCCATTTTCGAAAATACATTTCTCTGGAAACAACTGCCAACTCGCAAGAAAATTATACGCTTGTACCATTCAATTTATTCTACGGTAAATTCAATATTAATAGTCCCCCATTTTAGAACAACCAATCCTTTATTAGAAATGGTATATTCTAATTTTTCTGATGAATCAGCAGCAACGGTTTGTTTAGCCACAATTCTTAAGGCGTCATCTGCTTCTTTATATTGAAATGCCCCCCATTGTTTCCAAGTTTTATTGAAAATAAGGGTGGTGGCTTTTTCGTTTTGTAAGGTAAAGATTGAATATTTACCCGCAGGCAACAACTGACCATTTACTTTAAGGTCTTTACTTGTTTCAAATACAGTTGCATCATTTGCTCCTGCTCTCCAAATTTTACCCATCATAGGCTCAATATCTTTTCCAGGAGTTCTCCCTTTCAGAGAAGGCTGGCTGTATTTAATACTTAAAGCTGCTCCATTGGTAAGAACTGCTGAAACTTCAGCTGCAGGACTTGGTTTGGGCTTAGGGGTTGTTTGGGCATTCAAAGTAAGCATGCTCAAAGAAGCAAATGCAAATAAGAATGATAAGATGGTCTTTTTCATAATTAATCTATTTAACGTATTTAGAGATAAATGGTTCAATCTAATTTACAATAACAAAGTCAGGTTTTTGTATTAAATCTGTTTGGAACCTAAATCTTAAATTGGTAGACAAGCTAATATTCCAACTATTCATATTTTCTACCACTTTTGGAAAATAATAAGCTTTCAACTCCATCGTACCAAAAACCAAGTTTTCATTACGGCTTCGCAATCCAGCACCTAGGGCACTGTAAACTGCTCCATCAGCAGGGTCAAGGGCAGATAATTTTAAATAAGACAAATTAGAAAAAACAAAAGGGGCAAAGTTAAATCCTACCAATTTGAATGTATTATATAATACCGTTTCAGCATTAATAGTTATCCTTGCTGTTCCATCTATTCTAGTATTCCGAATTTTGGGTATACCAAAAATGCTTGAAACCCTTAGTGGATCATTCAATCGAATAAATTTTTGAAAAGTAACACTGCCACTTAAAAAATGTCGCACAAACCAATTCCTTTTTTTCAATTTCTTTAATGGAGTAATTAATTCCATACTTGCTAATGCTGAAATGTCTTCTGCTTCATTTTTATTTAGATATCCGCCAGATTTTAATGTGTAATTTAAAAATGCCTTTTTATTGTTGAAATAACTTCGTTGGTATTCAAACCCAATATACAGTCTAGAAATATCTTGTCTATCTGCCCATCCTCCGGTAAATGATAAACTAAATCCTTCAGGAAGATCTTCGTTTCTACCAAATCCGTAAATAAAATTGGTATGGTAAAAGTCTCGTTCAAAAACAGTGTAAGAAAACAGCATACCCGTTACATCATTGTACCTACTATCATATAAAAAATGAAGTGTGTCTGGTCTAACGGTAAAATATCTATGTAAAACTCTGGCAGATAATATATTTCTTTTTCTGGTTCCTAAATTATCTAGCATTCTTTCTTTTGCCCCCAAGCTGTAACCCAACCACAAATCTGCATTGTAATACCCATATTTTAATTGTTGATTGTACAGCGAATCTGAAGAATAAGCATTCTGTGTATTATTCACCGATAAATCAAATCCGCCTGTATAGGGGTGATAGGGGCTTACTAAAGGCAATTCGCCTCTCAAAAAATAGCTGTTTTCTTCTCTTTTAGAAGAATTAAATGTGGGTCTTTCAAAATTAATACCGGCAGCAACATTTAAAAAACTACCCGCTATATTTCTACTAAGAAACTCAAGTCCATAAGTATATTTTGGATTTCTCTTTATATCGAATAGTTGTTGAAATTTCAACCGATTTCCAGAACCAAATAAATTATCGTTGTTTATTTCCATATCAAATAGATTGGTGTTTACTTCAGAAACACTACCACCAATCGGAAATACATCTTTCACTAATACCAATACATCTACTTCATCTGCATTATCTTTTACTGGAACTATGATAATTCTTGCATCTTGTAAAAAACTTAAGTCGCGTAAGAATTTTTCATTGTCCGCAAATAAGTTTGGGTCTACTCGTTCACCTTTTTTAAAAAACAAATTCTTTTTTACTACTTGTTGATGAGTACTAATATGTAACTTATTACCAATCTGATTGAAAATATTTGAATTATTAAAACTGGTATCGTTTACCATTTTATTAAACATCAATTTATTAATTGAAATAGTACGAATAAACTTCCCTTCAAATGGTTCAAATTCAACTGCATTTTTCTCGGCAGAATTTTGGGGGATATTCGAAATTGGGTTGGAAACTGAAATAGACTTTCCTAATGCACCAATTAACCCTTTTTTAGATGATAAGAAAAAACTAGTGTCGTATTTTGTTGTTTGGGTGTAGCCTAGAATAGGCAAAATAATAACCAGTACAAGTGTGGCCAAATGTAATGGGTTTGTTATTTTATTGCACCAATTCATCTCTAAGATATTTCTAAAATTATATACTAATTTGTTTAATTCTCAATATGATGCCGTAATTGTAGAACTAGCTCAATCTTGATTGTAGTGATACCACTACAAAGAGCAAATATGTATAAATATTTAGTAACCTACTGATTATTAATTATAACTTAGAAACTATTAAAATATCTTAACCAAGCATTAACTCGCCATGAAAAGCAATATTCCATTCAAATTGTATTCAGGATTAGGAATCTCCATTTTCTTGGTATTAATGGTGGGCTATTTCTCTATTACTACACTCAATACACAAGTAGAAAAAACCACCCATTTAATAAAGGTTAAAAAGTCTATCAGCGATATTCAAGACCTGCAATACAATATTTCTCAAATGAGAAATGCAAGATTAAACTATTGGGTTACTCAAAATGATACAGCTATTACCAATTATACCATTTCAGCGTCTAGCATTAAGCCTATTATGGTAAAACTCCATTTTGACTTACCCCAAAATCCTATTACAATAGATAAAATTAATGCCTTAGACACTGCCATTACAAGGTTGAATCTATTTTGGGATAACAATGGAAAAGTTTTAACTGCGCAAAACAATTTAGAATTAAATAACAAAATTATTGCTGAAGGTCAATTAATAAGAAGCGTTTTAGTATTAATTGATCAAACCAAAAGAGGGTTAGTTTATGAATTAGACTCAACTGAAAAAAGCATCAAAGAATCTTTTGAAATCTCTACCAAAGTCATAGTTGGTGGAGTAGTGCTACTAATAGTTATTGTATTAATTCTAGTGAATGCTGTTGTTGCTACCTTAAAAAGTAGATTCAGGTCTGAGCGAAGGTTAAAAGACACAGTGGTAAAAATGGAAGAGATTAATTTACTTGCTGCAGAGAAAAATAAATTATTGGAAGGGGTTAGTTATATTAATGACCATATTCAAAAATCGTATTCTCTTGAAACACTTTCGAATAATGTCATTAGATCTGTTGTAGGATATTTAGAAGTTCCAGCCGGTGTAATTTATATTAAAGATGAAATTGCTGATTTCCTAGAAATGACAGCTGGGGTTGCCATTTCTTCAGATGCTAAAATTGGATTTAAACTTGGGGAAGGTATAATAGGCAATGCTGCTTTGCAAAAAGAAGCTGTTAGTATATCAGAGGTACCACCTGACTATTGGCATGTTGAAACATCTTTAGGTGATATGACCGGTAGGGGTGAAATATTATGTATGCCGCTTTGGCTAGATAATGAACTAAAAGGTTTAATTGAGCTTGGTATTTTTGGAAAATTTTCTGCTCATCAAAAAAACTTATTAGAAAACATATCTCATAATGTTGCGTCTGCTATTCAAGCCCAACAAGCAAGAGCAAAAATCAATATACTTTTAGCCGAAGTGCAAGAGCACAAAGAAAGCTTAGTAAATCAACAAGAAGAATTAAGACATACCAACAATGAATTAAGTAGACAAGCGCACGAGTTGCAAGAAACCAGTAAATACAAATCTGAGTTTTTAGCAAATATGTCTCACGAATTAAGAACACCGCTAAATAGCGTGCTAATTTTGGCAAAATTATTATCTGATAATAATCCTAAAAATCTGACCCCTAAGCAAATTGAATATGCTTCAATTATTCACAGATCTGGTACAGACTTATTAAAGTTAATTAATGATATTCTAGACCTATCTAAAATAGAAGCAGGTAAAATTGAACTTACTGTTGAAGACATTAAACCAGAAACCATAGCCACAGATTTACAACAGTTGTTTAGTGTAGTAGCCTCACAAAAAAACATTCAATTTAATATCGTTCAAGATTCATCTATTCCAGCTTCTATTAGAACTGATATTCAGCGTTTGGAACAAATTATTAAGAACCTGTTATCAAATGCATTCAAGTTTACTCCAGAAGGTGGCAAAGTAACGGTTGAATTTAAGCGTATTGAAAATGTTTTCCCTAAAAAAATAAGTATTTCTGTAAAAGACAGCGGCATTGGAATTTCAGCAGAAAAGCAACAATTGATTTTCGAAGCTTTTCAACAGGCCGATGGTTCAACGAGTAGAAAATATGGCGGCACTGGCTTGGGATTATCTATTAGTAAAGAATTAGCCAAACTATTAGGGGGCGAAATTTCAGTACATAGTATTGAAGGAGAAGGCAGTGTTTTTAGTTTAATTATTCCTGAAGAAACTACCAATACAACTGAAGTGGTTAAAGAGGCGTTACAAACCAGTGCTGCACCTTCTTTAACTAATATTGAAGAACAAGACAAAGTTTCAGACGACAGAAATAATATAAGTGATGAAGATGAAGTGGTCCTAATTATTGAAGACGATGTCAATTTTGCTTCCATTGTTAGAGACTTTGCCAGAAATAAAAAATTTAAAACAATAGTAGCACTACAAGGAGACGAAGGTTTATTGTATGCAAAAAGATATGCTTTAAACGCTATTATTCTAGACGTGCAATTACCTGTTTTAGATGGATGGTCTTTACTTAAGATTTTAAAAGAAGATAAAGACACCAAACATATTCCAGTTCATATTATATCTGCTTTTGACGACAATAGATTTAATGAGGGTGGGGCATTGGCTTATGTTAAAAAACCAATCAATTTAGAGGGTTTAGATTTAGCATTTTCTAAAATAAGTCAATATTTGAAGCAAAATTTTAAGACTGTTTTACTTATCTCAGCTGATAATTTTAAGGACAAAAAACTTCAACAACTATTCCAACAAAAATACAAAGAGGTTTCATTCATTACAACTTCAACAATAGAAGATGGCAAATTAAAGGCAAATAATATCCATTTTGATTGTATTATAGCTGATTTGGGAGATGACACAAGCGATGGAATCAAATTAATGCAAGAGTGGAAGCCTCAATTAATTGAACAAAAAATTCCCGTAATACTATTAATTAACAATAATATTTCTGCAGAGGATGAAATAAGATTAAAAACTATTTCTGAAACTGTAGTAAGAAATACTGCATCTGCAACTACTAAGTTAATTGATGAAATTGAACAATTTTTATACAAACTAAAACAGAATGAAAGCCAATCTGGCAAAGATTCTCAACATCCTAATATTTTAATCGACAACTTAGATGGAAAGAAAATATTAATTGTTGACGATGATATGCGAAATGTATATGCGCTTAGTACCGCTTTAGAATCAGAACTAGCAGAAGTAATAAGTGCAGCAGATGGTAAGGAGTCTCTTGAAATGCTTAAGTTAAACCCAGACACAGAACTGGTTTTAATGGATATTATGATGCCTGAAATGGATGGATATGAAGCTATGCAACATATTAGAAAAACGCTAAAACTGAATCAACTGC
The DNA here is from genome assembly GCF_030695065.1 of Sediminibacterium sp. Classification (GTDB taxonomy): domain Bacteria; phylum Bacteroidota; class Bacteroidia; order Chitinophagales; family Chitinophagaceae; genus Sediminibacterium. The sequence goes on from NZ_JAUYTR010000016.1 coordinate 281,774, forward strand.
CCATTATTGCATTAACGGCAAAAGCCATGGCAGGGGATAGGGAAAAATGTATTGCCTCAGGTGCTTCCGATTATATAACCAAACCTGTAGACATTCAAAAATTACTGACTTTAATTAAAATCTGGTTATCAAAATAAGTTTGATACAATTAGAATTATATGGAACAATTAAATAGCAATGAGCATTTTCTTATTTTGTTGGTAGACGATCGTCCTGAGAATCTTATTGCCCTTGAAGAAATCTTAGAAAAGCCAGGTCGAAGTTTCATTAAAGCAAATTCGGGCAATGAAGCTTTAAAATTGGCACTCAAACACGAAGACATTGGATTGGTATTATTAGACGTTCAAATGCCCGACATGGATGGATTTGAAGTTGCTCGAATGCTTAAATTAAATAAAAGAACACAGCACTTGTCGGTCATTTTTGTAACTGCAATTAGTAAAGAAGAAAAATTTGTATTGAAAGGATTTGATGAAGGAGCTGTTGACTATTTGCAAAAGCCATTAGATATTAATATTACACGGGCAAAAGTAAATGTTTTTGAAAGACTCTATTTTGCACAACAAAAACTAAAAAATAGTTTACTAGAAATTGAACTGGTAAACAAACAATTGGAAAGATTTGTCTTCATTGTATCCCATGATTTAAAATCGCCTATTGCAACAATTGCTATGTTAGCAGATATGATGCAAAAAGACGAAGTTGTTAAAAATGAACCAGAATTATTAGAAAACACAAGCATTATATACAGTGCTGCAAGTAAGCTCACTGGAATGATTGAATCTATTTTAGATTATTCCAGAAAAAGCCTTAGTGAACAAACTGTTGAAGATGTTGACAGTTTTAAATTAGTAAATGAAATTATTCAAATGTTGGTATTACCTCAAAGAATTAATATCACAATTGACGCTAATTTACCAAAGCTCAAAACAAGAAAAATAAAATTACAACAGGTTTTTCAAAATTTAATAACCAATGCCGTTAAATATAACAACAAACCCAACCCAGAAATACAAGTTGGAGTTTATGCAGCAACCAATGAGTTTTATGAGTTCTATGTTAAAGACAATGGACAAGGAATTTCAAAAAAAGACCATAGCAAAATTTTTAAATTATTTGAAATAACCGATAATAAATCATCGGGTGAGTCTAGCACTGGGGTTGGATTGAACTTGTTAAAAATGCTAGTTGAAGAACAAGGTGGTAAAATTAGGGTTGAAAGTAGTCCAGAAATGGGAAGCACTTTCTTTTTTGAATGGCGCAGATAATTGCTTATTTCTTTGCTGCCAACCACAAGTAACCAACTATCATAGAGAACACAGAACTAACCAATACAGCTATTTTTGCGATGTCTTGTACAATATGGTCACTAAATGCCAACATAGAAATAAATATACTCATAGTAAAACCTATGCCAGCTAAAATACCTGCTCCAATTAATTGATGCCAATTTGTTTGTGAAGGAAGATTCGCCCACTTTCTTTTAATCATCCAATAACAGGCCAAACAAATTCCGAGTGGTTTACCAATAAATAAGCCAGCCATAATCCCCCAGGAAAAAGAATTATTCAATGCAGCTAATCCTTCTTCAGGAAATACAATAGCCGTATTAGCTAATGCAAATAAAGGCATGATGATAAAATAAACTGGTGTATGAAAACTTAGTTCCAATTCTGCTAATTTTTTAACAGGTATAGTAAAAGCAAATAATACACCTGCTACAGTTGCGTGAATACCAGAATTAAACATGGTGTACCAGAGTGCCAATCCTAAAACCCATGTGTACCAACCCAATTTCGATCTATTCTTTTTTAGTGCTAAAAGTGTTAACATAATTAATGCACTTAATAATAAATACATCAACTTCAATTGACCACCATAGAACAAAGCAATGACTACAATAGCCCCCAAATCATCTATTATAGCCAATGCAGTAATAAAGATTTTAAGTGCAACAGGAACCCGATTTCCCAATAATGAAGCTATACCTAATGTAAATGCAATATCAGTAGCCATAGGAATTGCCCAACCATTCATGTATGTTGTTCCTCTACTAAACTGACTATAAATTAAAGCTGGAATTAACATACCACCAATGGCTGCCACAACCGGCAGAATTGATTGTTTAATGGATGCTAGTTCTCCAGTTACTAGTTCTCTTTTAATCTCCATACCCGCTATAAAAAAGAATGCGGCCATGAATAAATCATTAATGATGACTAAAATGGAATTGGGCAAATGAAATATACCCCAATCAAAAACATGATGGTCTGTTCCGTCTATACTCCAGTGAAATAATGAAATATAACTACTAGAAATGCTATTAATATTTGCCAATACAATAGATATAGCGGTAGCAATTAATAAAACTATTCCAATAGATTTACTATCATGAATAAATGTAATCAATGGATCAATAAAGACTTTTTTTACCATTTTTCTTGCTGCCATTTTATCTTATTTAAAAGTCAATAATTCATATTTAGATTTGGGTCGTAAAGCATCATGCCATTTAAACCCTCTGATTTTCAAGTCATCGTGATTGGTTAATCTCATTGGAAAAGTAGTACCGTCTAGATTTCGTAAAAAGACCACTTTTTGAGGTTTACTGTCTTCAAAAAACACATCAATAATATCTGCAGTTGATTTGTTTACTCCTATAAAGCTTTTGTCTTCATCTGTTGCATAATAAACATTTTCTGCATTCCCTTTTGCTCGCATAGAATTAATTTTTCCGTCTACAAACAATGCATTCAATGTTGTTCCTCTTAATTGATTAAAGTAATTAGAGCTATCTACTTTATTAATAGCCATACTGTTTTCAAAAACATATAATCGTTCTGGCTTTTTATTCTGGATATACAAATAAATTGTATCCCCCGAAATTTGGTTTTCCTGCGCCCAAACTATGGGCTTTTTAAACAATCTAAATACTGAATCTTTTAAAGAATAGAATAAGCTATCCCCAACTGCTTGTAATGAATCTGAAAATACTTTTACATTGTAATATGCTTCAAAAAATTTATCTGAACTGTCTTCTGCTTCTTTATCGGAAAAAACTATTTTATTGACTAAAGTATCGTTTGCTGCATGATCTCTTATTTGAGGAACCGCTCTTGTTTTAGTTAAATCAGATAATTTGGCAGAATAGAGGGTGTCTGCAGTTATATAAATGGTATCAACACCTTGTTTAATTAATAACAATGGCTTCTGGGTTGCCACCATTGAGTTTGTTTTTTTATTGGTTCTGATATTATTAGCAATCATATCAAAACCCTGAGCAGTGTCTTTACTTCTATAAACAGCATTCCCCCTGAATTCACCTAAACCTGTTGAATCATCAAATGCCATTTCGTCTGCAGTAAAAATTGCAGCACTATCTTCAATTACTGAACGCTTGTACAATTCTGCTTTTTTATTCTTCATATCATAAAAGCCTTCCCTTGTTTTTATTGTTCGCTTGTCTTTAATATTGTAAACCACTGTAGGAGAAGTGAAAGTCGCAATTTCTGTACCGGTATTGTATTGCAATGTATCGCCAGTGATTTTATTGTCCGGATCAATCATCACTACTTTTCGTTTAAATATCACATCTCTTGTATCTCCGTAGTAGTATCCTTCTTGGCTGGTTAAAGTAGACTTCTTATTTACGAGTTTGCCCCCTTTCAAATAAGTTCCAATTTTTACGGTTGCATCGTATTCCAACTCTTCGGTAGTGAGTACTCCCTTACCATCTGTTAATCGAACTTTTTTCTGAAGAAAAGCTTTTTTTTCTTTACCCAAATAACGAAGATATTGTGCATAGGTATGTATACTATCAGCGTCATTAATATGAACGTTTCCAAATGCTTCTAAAATATTTAACTGTCTATTTAAAACAGCACTATCAGCATAAAAAATGACATTGTCTTGTTGCACTTTAACTTTCCCAACTAAAGACACAAATTCATTTAGTGAATCTATTTTTTGATAATTATATTTATCTGCATATAAAATATCAATTCTTTTTCCCTCTGGGCTGGTAGTATCTGTGGGGAGTCTTTGCGCGAAGGAAAAACCAAAAGCAAAACTAAATAGAACCAGTAATATAAATCTGCTAGTCATTTATTGATTTACTTTTACCGAATCAGCCAGAGGAGCCATTAATGGCCCAGACTTATCTTTTTTCCCGAAAACCGAAATATTTACATATCGTTTAGGATGAACCCTTAAATCGTCTACCAAAATATTGGCACTTCTAATGGTATTATTTAGGTTATTGTAAAGCGTTTGATCATTAATTAATTTACCAAGACTTCCATCAGAAGAATTGACTTTATCAACCAGTTTATTTAAATTTCCAATAGCCAATTTTAACTGATCTACCGATCCTGCTAAGTCTGCTTTTACAAAATTCTCTGAAGTTTTAGTTACGTTAGTAAGCGTTTGAGAGATTTTGTCGTTGTTGTCACTTAAATTCTTTGTAAACTTATTTACATTATTCATGCTCTGTGCAACAACACCGGTTTGTTGATTCAACATTTGTTGTAAAGACGCAGAAGAAACGACCAAACTTTCTGTAGTTTTATTTACATTGGCAATTACTGCTTGTAAATTATTTTTAGTTTGAGGATCAAAAACCGAATTGATATTTTTTAATACTACATCTAAAGTTGCAATAGTTTTTTCTAATTGTGCTGTTACTGGGCCTAATTTGTCCATTACTCCACTCAATAAACCCTTACTTTCTGCAGTTTGTAAAGTGTCTCCTTGTTGTAAAAAGGTTTTACTATTTCCCAACCTAATTTCAATGCTAGGGGTACCTAAAGGGTTTTCATTAATAACTGCAATAGAATTGGTAGGAATATCGTATACATCGGTCAACTTGATTGCAACAATTAAAGACTGAAGGGTAGGGTCTGCATTTTCAATATCTGCAACAGCTCCAACTTGAAATCCGTTAACGTATACCGGATTTGATATTTTTACCCCTTTGGTGTCGGTATAATTAGCATATAAATAGTTCCCTGACTTCAATAGGGTTTTACCCTTTAAAAAATTAAAACTTAGAATAAGTAAAGTAATAGCCACTGCAGTAAGGGCACCTACTTTTGTTTCGTTCGATACAGTCATTGATAAGACATTAATTGAGTCAAGAACAAATTTAAGGTACTTCGTTCGTTTAAAGAGTAATCGGTTAAGCTATTATCTGTTATTGCCAGACCCGGAATTGGTCAATTGCTTTTCTAAAGAGTATTTGTAGCGTTTTACTGCCTTAATAATGACTTCGCATATTTCTTTTTGCCCTTCATCACTATTTAAATAGTCTTCTTCCTCAGGATTGGAAATAAAGCCTGTTTCTACCAAAACAGCTGGCATGTTTACGGCATGCAACACAAAAATACCCTCATTACGCTGCTTGGCTTCTCTGCTAATTCTGCCTACTTTTTTAAATTCATCCTCAATGGTTAGGGCTAAATCTGCACTTCTTTGAAAATAAGTTTGGGTTTTCATGCTCAATAGCATCATTTTAGCAGGATCATTCTGCTCAAATAACTTCATTTCTTGTTGGGTAGCACTGTCCATACTAAAATCATCTCCCTGGCTTAATGCCTTCATGCGGCCACTGGTTTTATTTACATTGTAAATAAAAGTCTCCGTTCCTTTAGCAGGATTGGGCAAATACCAGGTTCTATAATCCTTTACTTTTTTGGTATATTTTTTTCTTTTTTTACCCTTCCCTTTATAGGCTGTTACTGTTTTATAACCTATAAATTCAGTTTGTTTAATTGGCCTAGCGCTGTTTACGTGAATACATAGAAATAAGTCGCCCTTTGCCTGATTGGCTATTTCTGCTTTTCTAACCACATCATCAAAAACATCTGTAGTTCTTGTCATGACTAATTCCACATCTGGAATTTCCTGACTCATCATTTTCTCTAACTTTAAAGAAATTGCTAAACACAAGTCTTTTTCCGTAGAATATTTTCCCTTGGCCCCCACATCGGTTCCGCCATGGCCAGCATCAATAATTATACGCTTTAAAGGCTGTTTTTGTTGGGGTACAGGTTGCTTATCTGTAAAAGAGGTAAACAGTAGGAATGCAAAACTTAACAGATAGAAAGCAGCAATATGTCTTTTAATCATATCATTTCATTAAGGAATCAGACCTAAAATTCTATTTACACGGTTTTAGACCTTAATTTTGTCTTCAGCACCATGAACAGGATAAGTAAAATTAACGTAAAAACAAGGCTGGCTATTGTTCTGTTCCTGTATTTGGGGATATTAACATTTCTAACGCCTAATCTGCAGGCACAAACCCTACCTACGAATACTGCTAAGAGTCTTAAGGATACGCTATCTAAGCCAATTCCAAAAGACAGTATGAGAATTAAAACTGATACGTTAAAAATTTCTAAAGATTCTATTGATGCTCCCATAAAATACAACGCTGAAGATTCCGGGGTACTGATAATATCGACTAGAGAATTTTTCTTATACGGCAAAGCTAAAGTAGATTATACCGATCTTAAGTTAGATGCTGCAACCATAAAATATGACCAGCGATCTCAAATGGTACAAGCATATGGATCAAAAGATTCTTCAGGTAATCCGGCCAGCAAACCTCAGTTTATTCAAGGAGAAATGAAGTCAATTAGCGACACCATTTTTTACAACATGAAATCGGGTAAGGGTTTAACTAAAAACACTTTTTTTCAAGAAGGCGAAATTTATGTGAATGCCATAGACCTTAAAAAGATAAGTGCAACTGAAGTATATGCCAAAAGAGCCCGATTTACTACCTGTAATTTAGATGTACCACATTACAATTTCAGAACCAGCAAAATGAAAATCATCAATAATAAGATGGGGATTGCTGGTCCGTCATTTCCAGAATTTGAAGGCGTTCCTATGCCAATAGGAATACCCTTTGGTATATTTCCATTAAATAAAGGGAGGCATGGGGGATTATTGCCGCCGGCATTTACAGCTAGTCCCGATTTTGGTTTAGGCTTAGAAGGACTAGGCTATTATTTTGTGTTGAGTGAAAAAATGGATGTTACCTTACGCTCTAATTTATATTCATTTGGAGGATGGAACTTAAATATTAATTCGAAGTATATAAAGCGATATGCATACACTGGTAATTTGAATATTACTTTTCAGAATACCAAGAGTTTAAACAGAAGTACTTTATCTAAAGACGAATTTAATTCAAGCAGTTCATTCATGATTAACTGGTCTCATAACAGAGATTCAAGAGCAAGACCTGGTACCAATTTTTCAGCAAATGTCAATTTCGGCAGTAGCCGATTTAACCAAACCTTGCTCAACAACCCTTTCGTTAACTTTCAAAACCAGTTAAGTTCTTCTATTAGTTACAGCAAAGATTGGAAGGGCAAATACAATTTATCTGTTAACTTGAATCATAACCAAAACAACAATTTAAGATTGGTAAATATGAATTTACCAACGGTTAACTTTAACGTAGTAACATTTTATCCTTTTCAACCTAAAGACCAAGTTGGATCAGGTAAATGGTATGAAAAAATAGGTATTGGATATAGTGGGAACTTTCAAAACCAAATATCATTTTACGATACCGCATTTAGTATTAGAAGAATATTAGATACCTTGCAATACGGAGCACAGCACAGTATCCCCATTACATTATCACTTCCGTCTTTAGGTCCAATAACTATTGCACCAAGTGTATCCTATTCAGAAAGATGGTACGGCCAAAGAAATTTCAGGTCTTGGAACAATACCACCAATAAAGTTGATACAGTTATTCAACGAGGATTTTATACTGCCCGACAAATGAGCTTTGGCATTGCTGCAAATACACGCATATTCGGTACTTACAAGTTTAAACCAACCAGCAATATAGTTGCTATACGCCATGAAATAAGGCCTACCATTTCAGTTAACTACCAACCTGATATGAATGCCAAATACTATTACAATTTAAAAGTTGATACGAGCAACAGAACATTAAGGGTGTCTCAATTTGATGGAGGGATACTAGGAGCATTTGGAGAAGGAGCATTTGGAGGTATTGGTTTTGGCATAGACAACTTGCTTGAAATGAAAACAAAGAACAAACAAGACACTGCAGATAAAGCTGGTAAAAAAATAAAATTGATTGATGGCTTTGGATTCAATTCGAATTACAATTTCTTAGCAGATAGTTTTCAGTTAGGTAATTTTAATTTCTATGCAAGAAGTACCCTTTTTGAAAAAGTAAATATTACAGCTAGTGCCAACTTAGACCCTTACGATATTGATAACAGAGGGTTTAGATCAAAACAGATTTTATGGGATCCAGCTAAGTTCAAATTTGGAAGAATCACAAGCGGCAATGTGGCCATTGCTACTTCCTTTAGAAGTAAGTCAAAAGATGGGAAAGAGGAGAAAGACAAAGAAATTCCGGTAGATCCATTTATGACACCAGATGAACAGCAAAGACAATTACAATTTGCAAGGGCAAATCCTGCTGAGTTTACTGATTTTAATATTCCATGGAATCTTTCCATTGCTTACTCATTCAATTTTACCAGGGTACTTGCCCCAGATTATAGTGGATTTATTACTCAAACATTTTCCACTTTTAATTTTAATGGAGACTTTAGCCTTACAGATAAATGGAAAGTTGGGGCAACAGGATTCTATGACATTACAAGAGGAAATCTACAGCAGCTAAGTACATTTATTACCCGTGAAATGCATTGCTGGCAATTGTCTATTAATGTTACCCCAATTGGATTATATAGATCTTTTAATATAACCGTAAACCCTAAATCGGGTATTTTAAGAGACTTAAGAATCAACAGAAGTAGAACTTTCTCTAACTTTTAATTGGTGTGCTTTAAATAATGTTCAGCCATTTTATTATAAACAAGTTCCTTTAATACAGCAGCCGATTGTCCATTTACTTCAATGGGTTCTAAAAAATGAATGGCTAATGCGTGGGGCATCAAATAAAAAAATCGATTTGCTGGCAATGCTTTCTTTGTATTTAAAATAACAGCAGGTATAATAGAATAACCAGAATCTGCAGCCAATTTAAATGCGCCATCATAAAAATTTTTTAGTGGAGCGGCAGTTCTATTCCGAGTTCCTTCAGGATATATGCACATATGAAAACCCTTTTGTAGTGCAGCTTTCATTAGCTCATAACTTTTTCTTCTGCTTGCATCACTCTTGCGATCTACTATTACAGACCCTCTTTCATAATACCATCCAAAAAGGGGAACTTTAGTAAACTCTTTCTTTGCAATAGTTTGGTTTGCACCAGGTATAAAAGGAGAGGAAAGTGGTATATCTAATAATGAATTATGGTTACAAGTAACAATATAGGTTTGGCCTTTTTTAAAGTGAAATTTACCTCTAACAGAAACAGGGCATCCAATCATAAACAACCATGTATTCATCCATAATCGAGCAAGTTGAATAAAGTACCCCATTCCTTTTGGATCAGGGATTAATGCAGTAAGTAAGGAGGGTATTAAAATAATTAAAAAAGTGGCAACAAAACTTACCAATCCCCATAGGGCCCAAACTCTAGCAAATACCGATTTAATGCTATTCATTTTACTATTTTACAACCATTTTATAATTGCCAATTAATAGGGTCAATTCCTTGCTGTGCTAGCAGTTCATTGGTTTTACTGAAATGCTTACATCCAAAGAATCCTTTGTCTGCACTAAAAGGAGAGGGGTGGGCTGCTTTTAATACATAATGTTTGGTTTCGTCTATCAATGCTTGCTTTTCGTGTGCAAACTTACCCCATAGTAAAAAAACAATCCCTGTTTTTTCTTGTGATATTTTCCTAATAACGCTATCGGTAAAATCCATCCACCCTATTTTAGCATGACTGGCAGGCTCATTGGCTCGAACAGTTAATACAGCATTTAATAGCAATACACCTTGTTTAGCCCAGGGCAACAAATTGCCCGTATTGGGAATGGGCATTCCAATATCTTTATGCAACTCTTTATAGATATTAACCAAAGATGGCGGAGGTTTTACTCCATCAGGAACAGAAAAACTCAACCCATGTGCTTGCCCTGGTCCATGATAAGGATCCTGACCAAGAATCACAACTTTTAACTGATTTATTGGGGTTGTATTAAATGCATTAAAAATAAGTGGGCCTGGTGGATATATAATCGCTTTAGTAGCTTTCTCCGTTCTTAAGTGTGCAACAACTTGCAGAAAAAAAGGTTTCTCGAATTCCTTTACCAACAATTGCTTCCAGCCTTCTTCCATTTGAACGTTCATACCGCAAATTACAGAAATTACAGCTTAAATTTGTGGCTATGCAAGTATTTACAACGCAAGAGAAAATTATCATTACCTGTCATAAATGGTTATCTCCCGCATTACAGAAAGAAGTTACCAACTTGGGTTACCCAATCATCAACGTTTTTCAAACTGGCATAGAATTAAGAGGCACCATGCAAGATTGTATTCGATTAAACCTCCATCTTCGTTGTGCAAGTCAGGTCATGTATTCCTTAAAGCAATTTACTTGTAACGATCCAGATGAATTATACAATCAACTGGTTAGTATTCAGTGGGAAAATTTAATAAAAGCAGATGGTTATTTTTCTGTTTCAAGCAACGTATTTCATCCAACTATACAAACTAATTTATATGCTAATTTAAGGGTGAAAGATGCTATAGTTGATCGGCTTCGGAAAGAAACGGGGAAAAGGCCTTCAACTGGATCTGATCTTATTGGAGCAGTAGTTTATTTATTTTGGAAACACGAAGATGCGGAAGTATTTATTGATACTTCTGGGGAAACTTTGGCAAAACATGGGTATAGAAAATTACCTGGCAAAGCGCCCATGCTAGAAGCATTGGCAGCAGCAACCATTTTGTCTACTAAATGGAACTTTTCGGCCCCTTTCATTAATCCGATGTGTGGATCGGGAACTTTAGCTATTGAAGCAGCATTAATTGCATCCAAAAGAGCCCCTGGCTTATTAAGGAGTAATTATGCATTTATGCATGTATTAGGGTATGAAAAAACGATGTTCGAAATCGTGCGCAAAGAGTTAGAAGATCAAATAAAAGTATTGAGCAATATTAAAATAATTGCATCGGATATTAGCAGTTCGGCCATTGCAACCGCAAAGCTAAATGCTACAGCAGCAGGCGTTTTAGACTTAATAGAATTTGAAGTGGGAGACTTTGAAAAAACAACTATTCCAATAGAACAAGAAGGCATAATCATGTTTAATCCAGAATATGGAGAGCGCTTAGGTGATGAAACCGAATTGGCTACTACCTATGCTCGAATGGGCGATTTCTTGAAAAATAGCTGCAGAGGGTATACTGGATATATTTTCACCGGTAATTTAGATTTAGCCAAAAAGATTAGATTAAAACCAAGTAGAAGAATTGAATTTTACAATGCAACCATAGATTGTAGGCTTTTAGAGTACGAGTTGTATGCTGGCACTAAAAGAGTTTTATAAATTAAATGCAATAGATTTGCTCAAAAATTAGGGCTAATCCCTCTTTACAGTTATTATTTATGAGAAGAATCGCTAGTTACAGAAAATTATTAGGAGTGGATGAAACCGCTGAATTAAAGACTTTAAAATCAGTTTATAGAAATCTAATGAAGGAATGGCATCCCGACAAATTCAATGATGACCATGCATTAAAGATAGATGCCGAAGAAAAAAGCAAGAAAATAATAGAAGCATATCATTTTTTGGTAAGTATTGCATCAGAAACAATTTCTCAAACTTTACCGGAATACACCGAAACAATTAATAATTCGGTAATTGAAGACTTTGAATATAAATCTGAAATACTTACCATTCGTTTTGAAGATGGTAGCGAATATGAATATTACGGTGTTCCTAAGGGCATTTATGTAAAGTTGGTAAACGCAGATACGCCAGGTAGATTTGCTAGAAGGCATATTTTTAGCAATTATTTGTATAGAAGTACGTCTAAACAAGTAGCATCTGCTTAATACTATTTCAGAATAAAAGACAATAAAAAACCCTACAATCAATTGAATTGTAGGGTTTTGTTATTTTAAAAAAATGTGATTCGGATTGGATTCGAACCAATGACCTACTGCTTAGAAGGCAGTTGCTCTATCCAGCTGAGCTACCGAACCTTGATTTGGAGGTGCAAAATAAAGGATTTTTTTTTACTAAATCAAACAAGGAGTCAAATTGGGTCGATAAATTGTAAAACTGTTTACTTTGCACCAAACGATTGCCTTCATGAGCTACAATTATTTACCACTTGATAGTAAACCGCTACAATTTCAGCAAATCAAGCATTTATTAGAATATGACCAATTGGTATCCATCACTTTTGATGCACATGAAAAAATAACGCGCTGTAGGGAATATTTAGATCAAAAAATGCAGGAGCCAGGTAAAATGTATTACGGTGTAAATACAGGATTCGGATACCTGCAAAACGTACAAATAAGCTTAGATCAAATTGAACAATTACAATATAATCTGATTGTTTCCCACTCTTGCGGGCTGGGAGAAGAAGTGCCAAATGAAGTTGTAAAGTTGATGATGATGCTTAAAATTAAGCAATTGAGTTATGGGCATAGCGGTGTTCAAATACAAACAGTGATTCGGTTAATGGACATGTATAACAACAGTATGTTTCCCGTTATATATACCCAAGGTTCTTTAGGCGCTTCAGGAGATTTAGCTCCACTTAGTCATTTAAGTTTGCCCTTATTAGGTCTTGGAGAAGTTTACTTTAACGGCGAGAAAATGGCTTCAGCAGTAGCTTTAAAAAAGATGAACTGGGAGCCCATTCACCTACAAAGTAAGGAAGGCCTTGCGTTAATAAACGGCACCCAATTTATGAATGCCTATGGCTTGTTTTGCTTAAAAAAAGCGGAACAATTATTAGAAATGGCCAATTTAATAGCTGCGCTGTCTATTGATGCTTTTGATTGTGTTACTGAGCCATATCATCCTTCCATACATAAAATTAGAGGGCATAAAGGTCAAATAGATACTGCTGCAAGTATACAATGTTATTTGTATGGAAGCGAAATTGCCAACCAAGCTAAATCACAGGTTCAAGATCCTTACTCATTTAGATGTATTCCACAAGTACATGGTGCTAGTATAGACGCATTTAAGCATGTATTAGCAGTGTTTATGCAAGAAGTAAACTCTGTAACAGATAATCCGAATATTTTTCCAGATGAAGACCTAATTGTTAGTGGGGGTAATTTTCACGGCCAGCCCTTGGCAATTAATTTAGATTATTTGTGTATTGCAATGAGTGAAATTTCCAGCATTTCCGAAAGAAGAACCTATCAATTAATTTCTGGTCAGCGAAATCTTCCTATGTTCCTCGTTAAAAATGCAGGATTAAACTCTGGGTTTATGATACCTCAATATACTGCTGCCGGAATTGTAAGTGAAAATAAACAATTGTGTACTCCTGCTTCAGTAGACAGCATTTCAAGTAGCAATAACCAGGAAGATCATGTTAGCATGGGTGCTAATGCAGCTACTAAATGTTATAGATTAATGCAAAATGTAGAAAAAGTATTGGGAATAGAACTACTCACAGCCGCTCAAGCACTCGAATTTAGAAGACCTGCTAAAACATCTCCCATATTAGAAGAATTGATGTCTGAATTCAGAAAAGTAGTTGGTTTTAATGACGCAGACAGAATTTTACATACAGACATGATAAATTCAATTAATTTTATAGCCAATTATAAAACGAATAATTCAACAAATAAATAGGGAATGAGCAGCGAAGAGAAAAGTTTGAATTTTATAGAAGAAATTATTGAGTCAGATTTAGCCAGCGGAAAACACGTTTCAATTACAACTCGTTTTCCTCCTGAGCCAAACGGCTACTTGCATATTGGTCATGCAAAAAGTATTGTACTAAATTTTGGCTTAGCTAAAAAATATGGTGGTTCAACCAATCTTCGGTTTGATGACACCAATCCAGTAACAGAAGATACAGAATATGTAGAAAGTATTAAGAACGATGTAAAGTGGCTAGGCTTTGATTGGGCCAATGAATTATACGCGTCTGATTATTTTGATCAGCTCTATGCAATGGCATTAAAACTGATTGATTTAGGATTGGCTTATGTAGACGATAGTAATAGTGAAGAAATTGCTGCTCAAAAAGGAACACCTACCACTCCTGGAAAACGAAACCAGTACGCTGACCGCAGCCCCGCTGAAAACAGAACTTTATTTGAAGAAATGAAGGGGGGTAAATATGCGGATGGATCAAAAGTTGTTAGAGCAAAAATAGATATGGAGTCTCCCAATATGTTATTGAGAGATCCAATTATTTATAGAATTAAACACGCACACCATCATAGAACAGGTGACAAATGGTGTGTATATCCAATGTATGATTTTGCACACGGACAAAGTGATTCAATTGAAAAAATTACCCATTCCATTTGTACATTAGAATTTGTTCCACATAGACCATTGTACAATTGGTGTATTGAAAAATTAGCAACTTTCCCTTCTCAACAATATGAGTTTGCCCGTTTAAACATGACTTACACGGTTATGAGTAAACGGAAATTATTGCAGTTGGTTAACGAACAAATGGTAAACGGTTGGGATGACCCCAGAATGAGTACCATCAGTGGTATGAGAAGAAGGGGATACCCTGCGGCTGCTATAAGAGAATTCTGCGATAGAATTGGGGTTGCAAAACGAGATAATTTAATTGATGTTGGATTATTGGAATTCTGCGTTAGAGAAGATTTGAATAAGACAGCCCTCAGAAGAATGGTCGTGTTTGATCCACTTAAAGTAATCATTACCAATTACGATAAAGTGAGCGAAGATTTGACTAGTGAAAACAATCCAGAAGATCCTAATGGAGGCGTTAGAACGGTTCCTTTTAGCAAAGAAATTTGGATAGAGAAGGATGATTTCATGGAAATTCCTTCTAAGAAATATTTCCGCTTAGCACCAGGTCAAATGGTTCGTTTAAAAAGTGCTTATATTATTAAATGCGAGGAGGTTGTTAAAGATGCCAATGGAAATATAACTGAAGTGCATTGTACATATATTCCTGAGAGTCGCAGTGGCGCAGACAGTTCTGGCATTCATGTAAAAGGAACTTTACATTGGGTAAGTGCTACACACGCTATTCAAGCTGAAGTAAGATTGTACGATCGTTTATTTAAAGTGGAAGATGTAGCAAATGCTGAAGGAGATTTTAAAGATCATATTAATCCTGATTCTTTAACTATTTTATCCAATGCCTATGCTGAACCAGCTTTAGCCAATGATGCACCTAATCAAGCATTTCAATTTTTAAGAAAAGGGTATTTTGTTCAAGACCAAGATAGTACCTCTAGCAAATTGGTTTTTAATAGAACAGTTACACTGAAAGATTCTTGGGCTAAAGAAGTAAAAAAAGGGTAATCATAAGTATATTAACGTTTCCAAAGGAAATGGTTTCAGTAGAAATAATCATTTTTGAATATAAATATTCAATATGAAAAAAACGCTACTCTTAACCATTTCCTTTGTTTTGTTTTGGGGCTTGATTAACGCTCAATTTGGTGAGGTAAATCAACAATTATTAAGTGGGTCATTTAACCTAAGCCCTAATTCAAGTAAAAGCCAGCCTAATTTTTCGAGCCAACAAAAAAATCTTTTCTTAGGTGTAGGTATTGGGTATGGTAGGTTTGTTAAAAAAAATGTATTGACTTTTTTTAGTTTAGGTTACAATTATAGTAGCAATAAAAATATCAATAATAATCAAGAAGTGTCTAATCTAGGTAATGGATTGAATATTGGCTATCGGCAAATTCACTTTAAAGAAATTGCCAAAAAACTTTTTATTGGATTAAGCATTGGCGGCAGCTTGAATTTGCAAAATACTACACAAAAAAACGTGCCCAATCCTGTAAAAACAAATACTTATGCAGTTACCGTAGGCATCGCACCTGTTCTTAGTTACCAAATTTCTGAGCGATTGGTAATCAACCTACAGCCCAATAATAGTTTTGCTGATTTAAGTTATTCCAACAGTTCAACTAAAGATAATACAGGTACACTTTCCAAAAACAATAGTGTGCTGTTGAACGCCGGGTTCTTTACTTCACCGCTTACTAATTTGAGTTTTGGATTTAATTATTTACTCAAAAACAAGGGTAAATTCTAGTAGTACTTCAGTGGGTTTCTTCTTGCTGCAAAAACATAATTTTTGATGTTTTTCCAGAATGCCAATATCATGTAAATAATGATGGGAGAACCCATCGTTAGAAAGGAAATGTATATAAACCACATTCGAATTTTGGTAGAGGCAATTCCTAGCCTAACACCTATGGAGGAACATACCCCAAAAGCCTGCAATTCTAAAAATTCCCTAATTTTTTGCATGGTTGCACTTTCTTTGTAATAGTTAAAGTTAAGCACTAAATTATCAATAATGTGCATATTAATCTTTAATTCCATTTTAACCTAAGCCCGTTTTTTAGTAAATTTGCCCTGCTTACGAAAAGATATCAATTAATATAAAATCACTTCTTTATGGCTTTTGACATTGACATGATTAAGAAAGTGTATGCAGAAATGCCTGCCAAAGTAGATAATGCTCGAAAAGTATTAGGTAGACCACTTACTTTATCTGAAAAAATCCTATTTGCACACCTCCATTCAGACCAACCAATTGCTAATTTTGAAAGAGGCAATAGTTATGTAGATTTTGCCCCAGACCGAGTTGCTATGCAAGATGCAACCGCTCAAATGGCATTATTACAATTTATGCAAGCAGGTCGTCCTAAAGCTGCAGTACCCTCAACTGTTCATTGCGATCACTTGATTACAGCAAAAAATGAAGCTAAAAAAGACTTAGAAGTAGCTAATGCAGAAAGTAAAGAAGTGTACGATTTCTTGGCTTCTGTTTCTAACAAATATGGAATTGGATTCTGGAAACCTGGCGCAGGTATTATTCACCAGGTTGTTTTAGAAAATTATGCTTTTCCAGGCGGTATGATGATTGGAACCGACTCGCATACGGTAAATGCCGGTGGATTAGGTATGATTGCCGTAGGTGTTGGTGGTGCCGACGCTTGTGATGTAATGGCAGGATTGCCATGGGAGTTGAAATGGCCTAAACTAATAGGTGTAAAGCTAACTGGTAAGTTAAGCGGTTGGACTGCTCCTAAAGACGTGATTTTAAAAGTAGCCGGCATTTTGACTGTTAAAGGAGGTACTGGCGCTATTGTAGAATATTTTGGAGAAGGTGCAGTGGCAATGAGTTGTACGGGCAAAGGCACCATTTGTAATATGGGTGCCGAAATTGGAGCAACCACTTCTACTTTTGGATACGATGAAAGCATGAGTCGTTATTTAAAAGCGACAGGCAGAGATGAAGTAGCCAATTTAGCAGACGGAGTAAAAGCTTATTTGAATGCAGATTCGGAAGTGTATGATTCCCCAGAGAAATATTTTGATCAGGTTATCGAAATCAATTTAAGTGAATTAGAACCACACTTAAACGGGCCATTTACACCAGATTTGGCTACGCCTATTTCAAAAATGAAAGAAGCTGCAGCTGCAAATGGTTGGCCAACTAAAGTGGAAGTGGGTTTAATTGGTAGTTGTACCAATAGCTCATATGAAGACATTAGCAGAGCGGTAAGTTTAGCACGTCAAGCTGCTGAAAAAGGATTAAAACCAAAGGCACAATATACCATCACACCTGGTAGCGAACAAGTTCGTTATACCATTGAGCGTGACGGATTCTTAGAAGTTTTTGATAAAATAGGTGCTACTGTTTTTGCAAATGCTTGTGGGCCTTGTATTGGTATGTGGGATAGAGTAGGTTCTGAAAAGCAAGAGCGCAACACCATTGTACATAGTTTCAATAGAAACTTCGCAAAACGTGCGGATGGCAATCCAAATACCATGGCATTTGTTGCGAGCCCTGAATTAGTTACAGCTTTGGCAATTGCAGGAGATCTAACCTTCAATCCTTTAACTGATACCCTTACTAACGAAAAAGGGGAGCAGGTAAAATTAGACGAGCCAACTGGTATGGAATTACCTCCAAGAGGCTTTGCGGTTGAAGATGCAGGATATCAAGCTCCCGCAGAAGATGGTAGTAAAGTAAATGTTCAAGTAGAACCAACTAGTAAGCGTTTACAACTATTGGATCCATTTGCAGCTTGGGAAGGCACTGACCTAAAGGGATTAAAACTGTTGATTAAAGCAAAGGGTAAGTGTACCACAGACCATATTTCAATGGCAGGTCCTTGGTTAAAATTCCGTGGTCACTTAGATAATATTTCTAACAATATGTTGATAGGTGCGGTTAACTTCTTTAATGAAAAAACCGATAATGTAAAAAACCAATTAACCGGTGAATATGGTGCAGTTCCTGCAACACAGCGTGCTTATAAAGCTGCTGGCTTAGGATCAATTGTTGTTGGTGATGAAAACTATGGTGAAGGTAGTTCTAGAGAGCACGCTGCAATGGAACCTCGTCATTTAGGAGTTCGTGCCATTTTAGTAAAGTCTTTTGCACGTATTCACGAAACCAACTTGAAGAAACAAGGAATGTTGGCATTAACATTTAATGACAAGTCAGACTACGATAAAATTCAAGAAGATGATGTAATCAATATTGAAGGATTAACTTCATTTGCTCCTGAAACGCCTTTAACCATCGTGCTTCAACACAAGGATGGTTCTGAAGATAAAATTGTAGTGAATCATACTTACAATGCTCAGCAAATCGAATGGTTTAAAGCTGGTGGCGCATTGAATATTATTCGCAAACAAGTTGCTGGATAATTATTAATTGTTGAAATACATAATTCATATTAAGTCCTGCTAGTTAACATCTAGCAGGACTTTTATTTTTTGAAACTTTAATTTTTTTCTGACTAGATCACTTATCATATTATACTTAATCATTTTTGGATCATATATCTTATGGACAAGGCAGCCAGACTATTTTGATGGAGAAAAATATCCAGCAACTATTCAAATGGTTAAAGACAGTACCAGTAATAAAATGATACCAAAAGCATTTTATTCGATTGGTATAAATCAATATGCTATTGAAGTGGCATATCCATTATTAACTTATGAATCTAATGAGAAAGTGACAGTTATATTTGAAACAGAGCACCCTTCAAAAGCAAGCGTATATAGGTTTTGGGGCTATTGGTTGCACTGGGAAGAATTAATAGGGTCAATTATTGCAGCCATTGTTTTATTTCAAATTGCGGTTTCTATAACCAATAATCCTACAGAATCTGCAATGAAAGAACAAATGGATTACATCCCAGAAAAGAAAACCAAGTACGATTAAAAGGATTCAATAACTTAGCTTTTTATAATTTGAATATGAAAAAAAATGTCCTCATTGCACTAAGCTTAATTACGATAGGATTAGCTTGTAATAAGAACCCTTATAAAGCCACCAATAAAGTTTATAAGAAACAAGTAAAAAATTATTTAGAGAGCATTGCATCTATACCCGAACAGTCCATAATGAATGATACCATTCCCCCATCTCCTTATTGGGTAGGTACAACCAATTTTGGAATTCGTAAACCCAGCTATGTAATTATTCATCATACTGCACAACATTCTACCGATCAAACATTAAAAACTTTCACCTTACCTAGAACTGCAGTTAGTGCACATTATGTTATTGGAAGCGATGGCAAAGTATTTCAAATGTTAAACGATTATTTTAGAGGTCAGCATGCAGGTGTAAGTAGGTGGGGAAATCAACTTGATATGAATTCTGCATCCATTGGTATTGAATTAGACAATAATGGATTTGAATATTTTGAACAAGCCCAAATAAATAGTTTATTGGTTGTATTAGGGAAACTCAAAAAAGCATACAATATTCCAACTGCTAATTTTATTGGCCATGGAGATATTGCACCTACTCGAAAGAATGACCCCAATTGGAGATTCCCTTGGAAGCAATTAGCAGACAAGGGCTTTGGATTATGGTACGATGAGTTAAGGTCTACTGTACCTGAAGCATTTGACCATATTACTGGCCTAAGAATTGTAGGTTTTGATATAAAAGATACTACTGCAGCAATTGTTGCATTTAAAAGACATTTTCTACAAGATACTACCAAAGGAATGACACCATATAGTCGAGAAATTTTGTTCAATCTCCATAAGAAATATTTCTAATGGAGTAAACCAACTAATATGATAAGGAGATATTGGCTAATTGCTTTTCTAATAGTGCACTTAGCAAATACTGAGGCCGCTGGACAGTTATTACCTAATATTGAAATCATTAATGCATTAAAAGAAAGTGACCGCCATATTGCGAATGGTAAATCTCAATATGCACTGGTTCAACTTCATCAAGTGTTACAAACCAAAGAAGCTGTAACAGATCAAAATATTCTCTCTCATTTGTACAACAATTTAGCAATCGTACTTGCGCGTTACAACAATTTTACTGGTGCAATGGCTTGCTTTTATAAAGCAGGATCAATTGAAACTAAATATAATACCACAAAAAGAGGCAAGCGATATCTGTCATTTTTTAGCACCAATGCTAATTATGACAATAAAATAAAAGAAGATATTGTGAATGACGACATATTAGAGTTAATGGTTCAAGATCAAATTAATCAAAAGGAATTAGAAAGAACCGAAGAATATGAATCAGAGCGAATTCAACCCGAAACAATTGTTGAAGCTTTTTTAGATCAAAAAGAAGCAACCCACTACGCATTGGCCATTCTGATAAAACAACCCATTCCTGGTCAAAAAAATACAAATACCGGATTGGGTGAAGTGGGGCATTCCTTTATTTCGTTAATTAAATACAATAAAGACCAGTCGGCCATATGCAAATCTTTTGGGTTTTATCCTGAAGAGGGGCAATTGATTCCAGTAAATCCACTTATACCAACAGCCCTCTCTGTTATTAAAGATGATTCTTACCACAATTGGGATCAATTATTAGGAAAGTTTGTTTCGAAAGACCAATTTGAAAAAATATTAGAATACATTGACCATAATATTGCAAATGAATATCATTTAAGTGATTACAATTGTTCGGATTTTGCATTGACTATTGCCCAACTAGGAAATATTCAAATTGATAATACAGTGGGATATTGGCCACTTGGGAAAGGAGATAATCCAGGATATATAGGTCAAAGTATACTAGGAGGCAAATACTTTAATCTTGATACAAAAACGAAAGAAGGGCTCTTTACTTGTTCTAACAATTTATTTACAAAAACGAAGAAGTAACCATTTTTTTACAAAACATCGTACATCCTAACACTTGTTAGCTTATTTTTGCGCCATAAAATTTTACAACCATGCATTTTCAGTTGAGTGAAGAACATTTGATGATTCAGAAGGCGGCAAGAGATTTTGCCCAAAATGAGTGTAAGCCCGGCGTTATTGAGAGGGATGAACACCAAAAATACCCCTACGAACAAGTAATGAAATTAGCTGAATTGGGTTTTATGGGAATGATGGTAAGCCCTGATTATGGTGGTGCAGGAATGGACACCCTTAGTTATGTATTGGCTATGGAAGAAATTAGTAAGGTTGATGCTAGCACTAGTGTTAGTATGAGCGTGAACAACAGCTTAGTATGTTGGGGTTTAGAAACATTTGGGAACGAAGAACAAAAGAAAAAATACTTAACGCCATTGGCACAAGGTAGAAAAGACGATAAACTTTTTATAGGTGCATTTTTATTAAGTGAGCCAGAAGCAGGTAGTGATGCAACTAGTCAGCAAACAACTGCTGAAGACAAAGGAGATCATTATTTATTAAATGGTACCAAAAACTGGATTACCAATGGTTCTTCAGCATCCGTTTATTTAGTAATTGCCCAAACAGACCCAGCCAAAGGAAGTAAAGGCATCAATGCTTTTATTGTTGAGAAAAACTGGCCAGGTGTAACGGTGGCTGCAAAAGAAAATAAATTAGGTATCAGGGGTAGCGATACGCATACCATTTTATTTAACGATGTAATTGTTCCAAAAGAAAATAGGATAGGGGAAGATGGTTTTGGTTTCAAGTTTGCCATGAAAACATTAGCTGGAGGTAGAATTGGAATTGCTTCCCAAGCTTTGGGAATTGCCAGTGGTGCTTACGAATTAGCCTTAGCCTACAGCAAACAACGTAAAGCTTTTGGAAAAGAAATCATGCACCATCAAGCCATTCAATTTAAATTAGCTGATATGGCTACTAAAATTGAAGCAGCTCGATTACTTTGCCTAAAAGCAGCTTGGGAAAAAGACAATGGATTAGATTATACCTTAAGCTCTTCAATGGCAAAAGTATTTGCAAGTGAAGCTGCTATGTGGATATCAACAGAAGCTGTTCAAATTCATGGTGGTTATGGATTTGTGAAAGAATATCATGTTGAGCGTTTAATGCGTGATGCAAAGATTACTCAGATTTACGAAGGAACCAGTGAGGTACAAAGAATAGTTATTAGTAGAAGTATATTAAAATAAGGTAGATGAAATTAAAGTGCTTGCTCTTATTCTTGTTGTTTTTCTACATGAATAAGAGCATTGCTTTTGATACTACAATCGTAACTCAATTGCTACATCGCATTGAGCAACTTCAAGTAAAAGAAGACGGCATTTTTCCGAAAGGACATTTTTCCTCTTACAGAACTTATGCACTTAATCAAGATCGACAAAAAGCTGATATTAATCCATTTTTTACTGGACTAATTGTTTTTACCTTAAATAGGGTTAAAGACAAACTTACCCCTTACCAACAAAAACTAGTTGAGCAGATTGCTTCAAATGCAGCGCCTTCTTTTGCAAAATTTAAAAATCGGAAGGGGAGAGATACGTATAATTTTTGGCCAACAGACACGGCACAAATTTTTCCGAATAGTGGTTGGATGAATCTTTTTAATAAGCAACAATCATTGCCAGATGATATGGATGATACTGCTATTATTCTATTGGCGTTAAACGCAGATAAACAAACAGCCTCAAATGTTCATTTCTTGATGCAAGAATATATTAATGGCGCAAAGGGGAAAATCAATAATACAATTGCTTCTATAAGTCATTTACCGGCATATTCAGTTTGGTTTGGTAAAAAAATGCCAGTTGATTTTGATATTTCTGTACTAAGCAATGTGCTCTATTTTGTTCAAGCATATAAACTGCCATTTACAAAAGCAGATTCATCAAGTATTCAAGTGATTGTAAATATTCTAGAAGAAAACAAACATATAACTGAACCAAGCGTTATTTCTCCCCATTATGGTAGTACAGAAATTATTTTATATCATCTCTCAAGATTAATGGCATTAAACCCTATACCAGCAATTGAAAATTTTAGACCTATTCTCGTTCAACAAACTCAAGAATTACAACAAAAAACACAATCATTCTTGAGCCAAGTACTTTTGTCATCCGCATTACTAAATTGGGGGATAAAGCCAAATGAAATAAATATTCAAAGCAATCAAAATTTAAAAGGATTAATTGAAGATGAATCATTTTCTTTTTTTATTGCGAATATGGCTTCTATATTACCCAGTCAACTAAAAAAAACTTTTACGGCAAGTTCTTTGGGTAAATTCAATTACTATTGCCCTGCCTTTAACAATGTACTCTTATTAGAGAATATTATTTTACATCAAAAATTGGTTAATTAATCTATCAGTTCTATGCCCGTAAATACCATCGCATATCAAAATATTATAAAAGAATTAATTAGTTCTAATACCATTTTAGTTGCTGTGAGCAAAACCAAGCCCAACGAAGACTTAATGGAATTATACGAATTAGGTCAAAGGGATTTTGGAGAAAACTATGTGCAAGAATTGGTAGACAAAGCGGCAAGTTTACCTAATGATATTCGCTGGCATTTTATTGGACATTTACAAAGCAATAAAGTAAAATACATTGCTCCATTTGTTCACTTGATTCATGGGGTGGATAGTTTAAAGTTGTTACAAGAAATTAATAAACAAGCATTCAAAAACAACCGGGTTATTGATTGTTTGTTACAAATTCATATTGCGGAAGAAGAAACCAAATTTGGATTAGACGAAACAGAGTTGGAGCAAATAATTGCCCAAATTGGTCAACTACCAAATGTAAGGATCTGCGGCTTAATGGGAATGGCTTCTTTTAGTGAGGATCAAATTAAAGTTCGCAATGAGTTTAAAAAACTAAACCACATTTTCAATCAAAACAAATCTTGGTTCATCAAACATTCAAGTAAAGAACCCATCTTATCAATGGGCATGAGTGGAGACTATGCGAAGGCTATTGAAGAGGGGAGTACGATGGTAAGAATTGGTAGTTTATTATTTGGGGCAAGAAATTATGCTCAATAAAAAAGCGAACCAACTGATTCGCTTTTTACTACTTCTATAAAGTTTCCTTTAGCCATTTAAAAAATTCACGCTGCCACACCATCCCATTTTGTGCAGTGGAGACCCAATGATTTTCACCAGGTAAATACAAAAGCTTGCTTTTTATTCCACGCAACTGTGCTGCTTGAAAAGCTTGTAATCCTTGTTCTATTGGCACCCTAAAGTCAATTCCGCCTTGTACAATCATGATGGGTGTATTCCATTTAGCAACATGATTAATTGGATTTTGAACTCCATACGTTTTTTGTGCTGCAGGGTTTTTATCCCAATATGGTCCGCCGTAATCAAAATTGACAAACCACAATTCTTCAGTAGTTCCATACATACTCTTGGTATCGAATATGCCATCGTGAGAAATGAATGTTTTGAAACGATTGTTGTGTAATCCAGCCAGCATGAATACAGAATACCCGCCATAACTTGCACCAACACATCCCAGTCTATTCTTGTCTACAAAAGGTTCTTTGCTGATTGCATCAATAGCCGATAAATAATCGTTCATTACTTGACCTCCATGGTCCTTACTAATTGATTCATTCCATTGAGTTCCATGACCAGGCATTCCTCTTCGGTTAGGGGCAACTACTATATATCCTTGAGAAGCCATTAACTGAAAATTCCATCTGAAAGAATAAAATTGGGTGAGTGGGCTTTGCGGTCCACCTTGACAATACAATAAGGTTGGATATTTTTTAGACGCATCAAAACCTGGGGGATAAATTACCCAAACCAGCATTTTTTTCCCGTCTGTGGTAGTCACCCATCTTCTTTCTGTTTTACATTTTGCAATGCTACTGTAAAAAGAATCATTCACATGCGTTAGCTGCTCCAATTGATTATTCTGCAAATTCAGTTTGTATAATTCTGAAGCAGTATTCATATCTGTTCTAGAAACAACTAAGCTATTCCCATTCTGTGCCACTATTCCTGTGATATCAAAATCTCCTGAAGTCAGTTGCTTGATTACAGGTAATATTTTAGTTAATCCCGGATTATTTACTTGGAATAATTGAAGTGTACCATTGATAGGTGCCCAAAAAAACAAGGAACGACCATCTTCACTCCATTTAAATCCCTCTACATGAATATCATCTCTATGTGCAGTAAGGTTAATGGGAAACTTGTCATTAACCAATACAATCAGGTCTTGCTTGTCTGCTTCAAATCCATCTCTTTTCATTTGCATCCATGCCAATACTCCTTGTGCATTAAACTGTGGAGCCAAATCGTACCCCTTGTTGTTGACAGTTAAATTTGTAGTAAGCGCGGTTTCAATATTGTATTGATATAAATCGGTATTGGTACTAACTGCATATTCGGTTCCGTATTTTTTCTTTGCTACATATACAATATGCTTGCCATCTGGGTGCCAAATAAAATCTTCATCCCCACCAAAAGGCTTGGTTGGGGCATCGTAGGGCTCATTGGGCATGATGTCTTTTCCTCGTAAAGATTTGCCATTAACATAAGGGGCTACAAATACATGGTTGTATTCGCCATCTTCCCAAGTATCCCAATGCCTATAGTTTAAAGAAGTATAAATGTATGCATCCGATTTGGGCAAGTCTGGATACAATTCTTTTCCGGCTACTTTATTAATTTTCACTTCATCTGAATACAAAATGAACTTACCGTCTGCTGATATTCGATCATTGGCAACCAAGTTTTCATTATTTGCTAATTCAATTGCTGTTCCTCCAGTTATTGGAACTTTAAATTTCTTGCGATTGTTCTTATTGGCTTCAATATCAGGAGTTGCAACAGAATAAATAATATACTGTTTGTCTTTACTAATCCCTATTGGGCTAACCCTTTGTACCTGCCATAATTTTTCTGGCGTCAGATTCTCTTGTGCTTGGGTAAGTAGCATACATCCCAAAGCTGCAAATACTAATATTTTTTTCATGCTTTATTTTTTGCCCGTTTTTGCATAATCCAATACTAGGTGTACAAATGCTTTCACTCCAACATCTAGTTTAGAATCATTAATCATAAAACCTGGCGTATGGTGATCCGGTGCGGTTTCAAAACTAGCAAACTGAGGATCTCTAGCCCCTAAGAAAAAATAAAATGCAGGGGCTTTGGTGCCAAAAAAGGAGAAATCTTCTGCACCAGTTACCCAATTTGTTAGCTTTACATTAGCTGCACCTCCAGCTGCAGTTTGCAAAGAGGGTAGGGTTCTTGCAACTAATTCAGGATCACTATAAGTAACCAAAGTTTTAGTATCAATCATTACTTCTGCTGTAGTTCCATTTGCTTCTGCAATATTTTTTGCAATCAATTTTATTTTTTCGTGTACATATTTTTGAACTTGATCATCTAGGGTTCTAATGGTTCCTTCCATGATGGCTTCTTCAGGAATAATATTAGATCTAACACCAGACTGAATTTTACCAACCGAAACGACCACTGGAGATTTAGTGATGTCGATATTTCTGCTTACAATGGTTTGTAATGCTTGAATAATTTCTGCGCTTACTACAATGGGATCAATAGCGTTCCAAGGGTATGCACCATGACTCTGTTTACCTTTCACTTTAATAGTAAACCAATCAGAAGAAGCCATAGTAGATCCTGGCTTATAAAAAATTTTACCTAGATCGTATTTTGAGTTGATATGAATACCAAATACTGCATCCACTTTAGGGTTATCCATTGCACCTTCTTTTATCATCAATGGTGCTCCTCCTTCTTCTGTTCCTGGAGGGCCTTCTTCTGCTGGTTGAAATAAGAATACCACCGTACCACTAATATCATTCTTGATTTTGCTTAAAACTTCTGCAGCACCTAATAACATGGCTACGTGAGAATCATGTCCACAAGCATGCATTACAGGTACAGTAGCCCCATTGTATTCTCCTTTGGCTTTTGACGCAAATGACAAACTGTTTCTTTCTTCTACAGGCAAGCCATCCATATCGGCCCTTAATGCAACAACTGGACCTGGCTTACCGCCCTTTAATATGCCAACAACACCTGTTTTTGCTACTATACGCGTACTAATACCAAAACTCTTCAACGTTTCTTCTACTTTTTTACATGTATTGAATTCTCGATTTCCTAATTCTGGAAACTCATGAAAATACCTACGCCAATTAATTACTTTGGCATTTTCATCTTTAAACAATTGTTCTAGGGTTGCCTGTGAGGGTTGCGCTACTACTGTTCCTGAAACCAGTAATAGGAAGGTGATCATTTTTTTCATAAGAGCAAATAGTTAAGAAATTCTAAGGTACTGAATACCTTTATTAAATTTAACGGAACTAAGAATATAAAACGAGATTCTGTTAAACTTAGTGTAACTTCAAAGAAACCGTAATACTTATGAAAAAAATCATCTATTTGCTAGCAGCAGCTATTGTTTTTAATTTTTCAACAGCAACTGCTTCATCCGTTGGAACCACAACCGGGGAAACCAATAAGTCTTCGGCAACAGCTAGTACATCAATAACCATGGACGATGCAGTAGTAACAGATGCCATGAGTCAATTTAAGAGTTTGTCAAGAGTAGACAGAAAAGCCAAATTAAAAGAAGTAAAAAGTTTAATGAAAGAGTACAAAGCCAATAAAGCTAGTGCTACACCCTCAACAGACAAAGTATTGTTGGCTATCTTAGCTATATTGCTTCCCCCTTTAGCTGTTTACTTGCATGAAGGAACTACCAATGGTACTTTTTGGATTAGCGTTTTACTTACTTTATTGTTTTGGATACCTGGTGTTATTTTTGCCCTGATAACTGTATTATAAATTACCTATGTTCTCCGTATACTTGGCGAAGTGTATCTGCTATTTCGCCAAGTGTACAATAGGTTTCAACTGCGTCTACCACCAACGGCATCAAGTTTTTTGTGCCCATTGCTGCAGATTTAATAGCTGCTAAACATTGATCTATCTTTGCTTGGTCTCTTTTATATTTCAATTCAGTCAACTTTGCTGTTTGGAGTTGACGAATACTATCGTCAATTTTAAAACCAGGCACCGGATTTTCTTTATCAATGGTAAACTTATTTACCCCAACAATAATCTTATCACCGCATTCAATATTTCGCTGATATTCAAATGCACTTCGGGCAATTTCATCCTGCATAAAACCTTGTTCAATGGCACTTACACTACCACCCATTGCAGTTATTTTATTCATTAGTTCCCAAGCTTTGTTCTCTACTTCTGAAGTAAGCGATTCCACAAAATAACTGCCTGCTAATGGATCAACTGTATCAGGTGCTCCACTTTCAAAAGCAACAATCTGCTGGGTTCTTAATGCAATTCTAGCCGCTTCTTCTGTTGGCAAACTTAAGGCTTCATCATAGCCATTGGTGTGTAAGCTTTGTGTACCTCCAAGCACTGCAGCAAGTGTTTGAATAGTTACCCTGCTGATATTATTTAAAGGTTGCTGAGCCGTTAATGTGGCACCCCCAGTTTGAGTATGAAAACGCAACATCATTGCTTTTTCATCTGTTGCTCCTAATTCTTTCATAATTCGTGCCCACATTTTTCGGGCAGCACGAAACTTGGCTACTTCCTCAAATAAATTATTGTGTGCATTAAAAAAGAAGGACAACCTTTTTCCAAATACGTTGATGTCTAAACCCTTTGCCAGCGCAGCTTCCACGTATGCTTTGCCATTACTTAATGTAAAAGCTATTTCTTGAACAGCTGTACTGCCTGCCTCGCGAATATGATAACCAGAAATAGATATCGTATTCCATTTAGGTAAAGAAGTACTGCACCATTCAAATATATCGGTGATAATTCTCATGGAAGGTTTAGGTGGATAAATATATGTTCCTCTTGCTGCGTACTCTTTTAAAATATCATTTTGAATAGTTCCAGCAATCTTATTTAAATCGGCCCCCTGTTTTTTTGCTAATGCAACATACATGGCCAATAAAATAAAACCAGTTGCATTAATGGTCATTGAAGTACTTACTTGTTCCAATTGAATCCCTTTAAACAACAACTCCATGTCTTCTAAACTATCTATAGCAACACCTACTTTACCTACTTCACCCTCTGATAAAGCATGATCGCTATCATACCCAATTTGAGTAGGTAAATCAAAAGCTACACTTAGCCCCATTACACCTTGACTTAATAAATAATGGTAACGTTTATTGCTCTCTTCTGCAGTAGAAAACCCAGCATATTGTCGCATCGTCCATAACTTACCCCTATACATATCGGGTTGAACCCCTCTAGTATAAGGAAACGCTCCCGGCATTTCTTCGTTCAATTGCAATTTTGATAGGTCTTCAGCTGTGTAACAAGCTTTTATTTCAATTCCACTATCGGTCATTTTTTTTGCTGGCATGTTTCTCGTTTTATTTTACAACAATTGCTTTACTTCATAACTCAATGCTTCCGACACCAATTCATGTAAAGCTGCTGAAGGATTGGCAACCAAGTATTGCATAATGGCTTTTTGCAAATCTAATCCAGATGCATTAGAAGGCAATTGCAGCCCAATTTGGTTGATGATTTGTAAATTTTTTTCTTTCAAATTTTTAACCGCCTTCCAAGACGCAGGGCTGATATACATTTGCTGGGTTACGTTAAAATCAAATTCCTCCCGTATAATTTTAGTATACATTATTTGAAGTTCAGCAGCTGAGATGGCATTTGCGGCATTTCTATTGATTAAGTTAGGCAAAGCAATTCTATCGGTCAACAATAGAAGGCGTTCGTAAGCTTGCAATGGCAGCGGACTGTTTGCCTTACTTTGTTGCTTTTCATAAATGACCAGCCTGCGTTGTAAGTAAATTAAATACCCTGCCATAGAAGCAATAAAAACAGCCACTATTACCGTAATTAACACCGAATTATCCATTCTCTAGATTCTTTATACAAAGGTAGGGGATGAACAAGGAATTCCTTCTATCGTAAACCTAAAGAGACGAGGGTTCAGGCAAAATGGTAACTTTGTACCTTAAATATTGAATATGGAAACAGCAATTACAACTCAAATTCCAGTAACCTTCACTGAGGGGGCAATTGTAGAAATTAAGCGATTAATGGCTGAACCCAACTTTGACACTACACAACGTTTAAGAGTGGGCGTAAAAGGGGGCGGATGCAGTGGTATGACTTATGTGTTGGGTTTTGATCAAACCGAAAAAGAAGATGAATTATTTGAAATTGAAGGAATACCATGTATCATGAATAAAAGCCATAGCCTTTACTTATATGGCATGGAAATAGATTGGCAGGGTGGCCTTAATAGCAGGGGTTTTACTTTTAGTAATCCAAACGCCAGCAAAACTTGCGGCTGTGGAACTTCATTTGCTGTTTAAGTCAAAATCAACCGCTTCAAATTATTTGCGGTTATAATCCCCATTCAAAATTGAATTAAAATAAAAATGCCCCAATTTACATTGAGGCATTTTTTATTAAATAACTAATAGCTTATTTAGTTTTTGTACCCAAGGCTCTTCCTTTACCGAAATCTACTAGGAAAGGAGCTGCAACAAATATTGAAGAATAGGTACCAGTAGCCACCCCAATCAACATTGCAAATGCAAATCCTCTGGTTACTTCACCGCCAAATATGAATAAAATCAAGATGGTTAAGAACACCGTAACAGAAGTCATAATGGTTCTGCTTAAAGTTTCGTTGATTGCTCTATTAATGATGGTAGCATTAGGCGATCCCTTCATCATTGCGCTGTCTTCTCTAATACGGTCGTAAACAATAACGGTATCGTTCATAGAGAAACCTATAACTGTAAGTATTGCCGCAATAAAGTGCTGATCAATTTCTAATGGGAATGGAACAAAATCCTTTAAGAAACTAAATACAATCAAGGTTACAAATACGTCGTGCATTAACGCAACAATGGATCCCAAAGAATATCTCCAATCGCGGAAACGTATGAAGATGTACAAGCAAATTACAATTACTGCAAACAAAGTAGCTTTGGTTGCACCTGCTTTTAAATCATCAGAAATGGTAGGTAATACTGTTTGTGATCCTTGTTTGTAAGAATTTTCAAATGTATCAAAACTAGTTCCAGCAGGTAAGTATTTAGTTAACCCTTCATATAACTTGCGTTCTACTTCAGCATCAATATTATTACCCATTTCCTTAATCTTATAAGAAGTAGTAATATTTACCTGGTTCTTAACGTCAACAGTTTTAATAATTGGCGCTTCTCCAAACACCGTTTTTAAATCTTGGCGAATCATTTCTGGATCAACCGCTTTGTCAAACTTAACCGTGTAACTTCTACCACCAGCAAATTCTACTCCTTCATCAAAACCATGGAAAAAAGAGGCAATACCCATTACAAAGATTACTGCAGATAGCATGTATGCATACTTTCTGTATTCAATAAACTTGAAGTTGGCATGGTTAAAGACTTTTCTTGAAATACCCGTAAAATATTCAAAGTGTCTGTTCTTGTTGGTATACCAATCTGAAATTAAACGAGATACTAAGATTCCACAGAACAATGATAATAAGATACCAATGATTTGTGTGGTTGCAAACCCTAGCACAGGGCCTAAACCAAAGTAAGCAAGAATAATAGCTGTTAATAGGGTGGTGATATGACCATCTAATACAGGAGCAAGAGATCGCTTATAGCCTTCATTCACTGCTGCAGAATAGTTTTTACCCTTAGTTAACTCCTCTTTAATACGCTCGAAAATGATTACGTTGGTATCTACTGCCATACCAATGGTTAGTACCAAACCTGCAATACCAGGAGCAGTTAACGTAAATCCTAAAGCACTCAATACGCCTATGGTAAATAATAGGTTTAAGATCAATGCAATATTTGCAACCCATCCACCAGTGTTAAAATACAATAACATCAAGGCAAAAATGACCAAGAACGAAATACCAAAAGACAAAGCACCACCTTTGATAGATTCGCTTCCCAAAGTTGGCCCTACTGTTTGGCTCTGTACTATTTTAGCAGGAGCAGGTAATTTACCACTCTCTAAAATTTCAGATAAATCTTGTGCTTCTTTAATAGTGTAGTTTCCACTTATTTGTGAATTACCAGTAGTAATAGGATCATTCACGTTAGGAGCAGAGTAAACAAAATTATCTAATACAATTGCAATAGGCTTACCCACATTTCTGGTGGTCATTTTAGCCCATATATTAGAACCAACTTTGTCCATATTCATTTTGATAGCAATTCTACCACGCTCATCATAGTCTTGAGAAGCGCCCGCAATACGGTCGCCCTCTAATTCTGCCTGACCATTGTCTAATGTTTTGATTGCATATAAAGTAAGAATGTCTTTTGCTTTAGGATCGTCTAATTCTGCTTTACCATACATGAATACTAAGTTAGAAGGGAACTTGCTTTTTACAGATTCCATTGCTAAGTAATCATTTAAAGTACCAGTGTCTTTTGATTGAATATATCCTAAGGCTGCAGGATATACAGGACGACCATTTTCTGCTTGATAAGGTTGTGTCAATTGCATCAAACGAAGAATAGGATTCTCCG
Source organism: Sediminibacterium sp. (assembly GCF_030695065.1). GTDB lineage: Bacteria > Bacteroidota > Bacteroidia > Chitinophagales > Chitinophagaceae > Sediminibacterium. The sequence goes on from NZ_JAUYTR010000016.1 coordinate 314,615, forward strand.
TTGCTTTAATAGCTGCAGAATCTGTTTTAGCTGTAGTTGCTTTATTTGCCAACGCAGAAATAGTAGCAGTTTTGCTGGTATCTCCTTTAGGCTGAACCACAGCGGTAGCTTTAGTTGTATCTACAACTGTTGCTACTTTATCGGCACCTGTTAAATAATCTTGAACTGCTTTATCTGCAGCAACAATACCTGACTGAACATCTTTGTTTTCCCAAGTATACACTTCAAAGAATTGAAGATTGGCAGTAGATTGTAAGTAATTTCTTACACGATCCTTATCGTTTACACCAGCCAATTCAATATTGATTCTACCTTTAGCTGGATCTGGATTGATGTTGTTTGATGATACCCCGAAACGATCAATTCTAGTTCTTAAAATTCTGAAAGTATTATTGAAAGCCGCTTCTGCCTGCTTCCTAAGGTAGTCTTCTACTTTAGCATTTGAATCTTCAATTTTTACCGCACTAGCACTTTTTGTTGTGAAGAATGGAGCTAATTTTCCATCTGGGCTTACTTTGCTATACTCTGCTAAAAACAAAGTAATCAAGTCTGCTCCACTGTTTGCTTTTCTTTCAACAGCAGCATCCAATGCTTTGTTGAAATTGGCATCTTTGGTAAAATTGCTTAATGATTTAATTAAACCATCTAAGCCAACTTCCATGGTTACACTCATACCACCTTGTAAGTCTAGACCCAACATCAACTCTTTTTCTTTGGCACTACGGTAAGTAGTTAATCCAAAAGCCAATTTGGTGTCTTTGGTACTGTCTAACAAACGAAGTAATCGGGTTTTCTTTAGGTCTTCTAAAGAATCGGTGTAAGCAGCTTGCAATTCCTTGTTGCCAGGGTATTGCTGTTCTGCAGTTGGGAAACGTTTTAACCACTCTGTGGCTTTCTTTTCCATTGCAGTTTCATGGCTATTTACAAACCAAGTGAATGATAACTGGTAAAGACAAATTAATGTAAGTGCTATGGCAAAAAAACGCACTAAACCTTTCAGTTGCATATTAGTAACGGTTTACGAAGTTTTATTCCTGATTTTTTCAGGACGGCAAAGATAGGGGAATGAGTGATTAATTCACAGTAACATCAAAGTAAAGAGGGGTATTAGGTGGAATTGCGCCTCTACCCACGCAGGAATAAGCCAATGCCGATGGGATAATTAAGCGGATTCTGCCACCTCTCTTAACCAATGGAATACCTATTTTCCAGCCTTCTATCACTTGATTTAGCCCAAAAGTTGCAGGGGTAGCATTGGCTTCAAATGTAACGCCATTAAGGTATTTACCTGTATAAATGGCAGAAACAGTGGATGCAGCGTCTAATGTGGCACCGGTACCAAGATTAATAATTTGATATAATAAACCACTAGGATGTTCGGTATAATTGATACTATTATCTGTGCAAAATTTAACCATGGCATCTTTTTCAGCAGCAACCGCAACCGGGGTACAGCCGGTATCCTGGGTTTTTCCACAAGACAAAACAGCAAAAGTGATCAATAAACCCAAAGCAATCAGTGATTTTTTCATTCTCAGTTTTCTTTTTAAGACGCAGAACTATTGTTTATGGCTGCATCATTGGTAGTTAATTTTTGTTTTTTGGCTAAAATTTCATGAAAACGTTGGTCATTCATTTCCCATTTAAACCTACGATACATAAAAGCGATAAATATAGATATGCCTAAAATGGCCATAAAAAGCACAAATGCACTCATTTTACTATTGGCTTCCATTGTAGCACGCTTATACCATCCCGATAAAATAAAAGCAAGCACAACAACACCTATAGCGAAACCTGAAGAAAGCCCGAACATAAAAGCTTTTCGGCTGCTTTTTTCTTTTTCACTATTCAATTGCCAGTAGGCAAAAAATGCTTCGTCGTCCATTTGCATGGAGCAAAATTAGGTCAGTTTAAGCTAAAAATCGTAGATTACCTTAGCCACTTGTATTAATTATTCCATTATGAATTTAAGAAAGATTACTGCGCCTCTTTATGTGGTTGTATTGTTGGTTCATTGTTATTTGCTTTGGATAGAACAACTAGAAATAGCAAGAATAACCAAAATTCTATTGATGCCATTATTGCTTTTGTATTTAGCTGAAGCGTTGGCGCCATCTTTAATAAAATTGAAATTGTCTAAAGCCTTGGTAGCTTCTGCTTTTTTAGCTTCATGGGGAGGTGATATATTTTTAATATACGATGGAAATCTATTTTTTATTGCAGGGATGCTTTGCTTTATGGCGGCACATTTTTGTTATATTATATTATTTATAAATATACAGCCATTTAAAATAAGCAAAGCTTTTTTACCCATTACAGGGGGAATTGTGGTGCTTGTTATGGGGGCAATCATTCTGAACCATTTAGCGCCAAAGTTGGGAGATTTATTTTTACCTGTTTTAGTATACATGATTGTAATTGCAACCATGTTTGCTAGCGCAATAATGATTTCTTGTAATGCAGGTACCAAACAGTTTGGTGTAAATTATTTTGTTCCGGGTGCTGCATTGTTTGTTTTGTCTGATTCTATTTTGTCTTTGAATATTTTTGCATACAAGAATGTTTTCTTAGGTGTGATTGTAATGCTAACTTATGGTTTTGCTCAGTTTCTTTTAGCTAAGGGTTTTAAAAATTACTTGTTGAACAAATAGCCATTTCTTTATGTATCTGTTATTTTTGCAGATGAAATTTTTTGCAACCTTCTTGACAATCCTATTATTGTCTATAAAAGTTCAATCACAGGAAGTACCAACTACTTCAAATCATACTATTAAGATTGTAGTTAGAGAAGCCGAAGAGAAAAAGCCTTTGGCAGGAGCAACAGTGATGATCCCATCGTTAAAAAAAACCTTAGTAGCAGATAGCAACGGAGCTGCTTTATTTACACAAATACCTGCCGGGAAATATACATTCAAGATCAGTTTTGTTGGATACGAAAATCAAGAAATTGTCATTAATCTGCCTCAAAAAAACGACTACTTTGAAATTTTATTGAGTCATGAAGAAGAGCATGAAGAGGAAGAAGTGATTGTTACATCAACCAGAATGAGTAGATCAATTGCAGATATTGCAACAAGGGTTGAAACCATTTCAGGAGAAGAATTAACAGAGAAAGGAAATATGAAACCGGGCGATATTAGAATGTTATTAAATGAGAGTACCGGTATTCAAACACAACAAACATCTGCTACTTCTTATAATTCAAGTATTCGTATTCAAGGGTTAGATGGAAGGTATACACAAATACTCCGTGACGGATTCCCTTTGTATGCAGGCTTTTCAGGTGGATTGAGTTTAATGCAAGTGGCACCATTAGACTTAAAGCAAATTGAAGTGATCAAAGGATCTAGTTCTACTTTATATGGTGGTGGCGCAATTGCTGGCTTGGTTAATTTAGTTTCTAAAACTCCCACGAAAGAAAAAGAATTGAGCTTTTTAGCCAATGCAACTACTGCAGGTGGTTTAGATTTAAGCGGATTTTATAGTGAACAATTCAGTAAAGTAGGGATTACTTTTTTTGGATCAAGAAATACTTCCAATGCTTACGATCCTGCTGGTATAGGGCTAACAGCCATTCCTAAATTTGAGCGTTACACGATTCACCCTAGATTATTTTTTTCTGGGAATAAAACCAAAGCAAATTTTGGTTTGAATTATATTACTGAGAAGAGGCTAGGAGGTAGTATGGATTATATTAAGAATGGCAGTTTAGGTTATTTTGAAAACAATCAAACCAATAGATTGACTTCTCAATTTCAATTGACACATCAAATAAACGAGCAATCTAATTTCGTATTTAAAAACAGCTATAGCCGATTCAACAGATCCATTCAAATTCCTGCCTATGAATTTAAAGGACTTCAACAAACCAGCTTTTCTGAAGCTACCTATCAATACAAAGCAACAAAACATGATTGGATTATTGGCACCAATTTTATTACCGATCATTTTAAAGAATTAAATACAACAGTTGCTAATTCTAGAGATTATCAATTCAATACATGGGGAATATTTATTCAAAATACTTGGAAAGCAAGCGAAATACTGAGCATTGAAACAGGACTAAGAGGAGATTATGTAAAACAATTTGGATTTGAATTGCTTCCAAGAATAGCAGCCATTTTAAAAGCCAATGCACAATTAACCTTAAGATTAGGCGGCGGAATGGGCTATAAAACACCTACTGTATTTAATGAAGAAGCAGAAAAATTACATTTTCGAAATATAAGACCAATTGATCAATTGATTTCAATCAATGAGCGTTCTGTTGGAGGAAATTTTGATATTAATTTTCGTACAAGATTAGGAGAAATAGGGTTCGCAGTTAATCAATTATTTTTTTATACTAGATTAAATTCCCCCTTGGTATTAGTAAATAGTGGAACAAGTTCATCTTTTGTAAACGCAAACGGTTTTATCAGTACCAAAGGAATGGAAACCAATCTGAGATTGAGTTACGAAGACTTCAAACTATTTATAGGCTATACTTATGCAGATGTTAATACTCAATTCAACAATGTAAAAAACTGGTTTCCATTAACGTCCAGACACCGAGTTAATAATGTATTGATGTATGAAAAAGAAGGTAAATTCAAAATTGGTGCTGAAGCTTATTATTTTAGTCCTCAACAATTAAGTGATGGTGCAATGGGAAAATCATATTGGATTTTTGGATTAATGGCCGAAAAAATCTGGAATAATTTCTCCTTATTTATCAATTTTGAAAATTTTACCGATACCAGACAAACCAAATTCGACACCATTTATTCTGGTTCAATTAACAACCCAATGTTTAGAGACATTTATGCCCCAGTGGATGGTTTTGTAATAAATGGAGGCCTCAAATTGAGATTATAAAAAAGCCCCACCTGAAAATCAGGTGAGGCAATATAACTATTGACTGAAATAGTATTAGTAACCCATTCCACCCATATCAGGAGCACCACCGTGCGCATGAGGAGCTTCAGGCTTTGGCTTATCAGCAATTACACACTCTGTTGTTAACAACATCGCAGCAATTGATGCAGCATTCTCTAAGGCAACACGAGTTACTTTGGTAGGATCAATTACACCTGCTTTAAACAAGTTCTCGTAAACTTCAGTACGAGCATTGAAACCAAAATCGCCCTTTCCTTCTTTTATTTTTTGAACCACAATAGAACCTTCGATTCCGCTGTTGATTACAATTTGACGCAATGGCTCTTCAATTGCTCTTTTCACAATTTGAATACCAGTTAATTCGTCTTCATTAGCACCTTTCAACTTCTCTAAGCTTTCTACTGCGCGAATGTAGGCAACACCACCACCTGGTACAATACCTTCTTCAACTGCAGCTCTTGTAGCGTGTAAAGCATCGTCTACACGGTCTTTCTTTTCCTTCATTTCAACTTCAGTTGCAGCACCTACATAAAGCACCGCTACACCACCGCTTAATTTAGCTAAGCGCTCTTGTAATTTTTCGCGATCGTAGTCTGAAGTGGTATTCTCTACCTGAGCTTTAATTTGGTTAACTCTTGCAGTAATATCTGCTTTTTTACCTTTACCACCTACAACAATAGTGTTATCCTTGTCAATAGTGATAGAAGCAGCTTGTCCTAAATAAGTAAGGTCTGCATTTTCTAATTTGAAGCCTTGCTCTTCGCTAATTACAGTACCTGCAGTTAGGATAGCAATATCAGTTAACATTTCTTTTCTACGGTCACCAAAACCTGGCGCTTTAACAGCAGCCACTTTAATGGTACCACGTAATTTATTCACCACTAGTGTAGCCAATGCTTCTCCTTCTAAATCTTCAGCAATAATTACCAAAGGACGACCAGTTTGAGCCACTTTCTCTAGGATATGTAAAATATCTTTCATAGCGCTGATCTTCTTATCGTAGATCAAGATGTATGGATTCTGCATTTCAGCTTCCATTTTTTCGCTATTGGTTACAAAGTAAGGAGAAATATAACCACGGTCGAATTGCATACCTTCAACTACATCAACAGTTGTATCGGTTCCTTTTGCTTCTTCAACAGTAATAACACCTTCTTTACCCACTTTAGCCATTGCAGTTGCAATTAACTTACCAATTTCGCTATCACTATTAGCAGAAATGGTAGCTACTTGCTCAATTTTTTTAGAGTCGTTGCCTACTGCTTGAGATTGTGCTCTTAAGCTATCAACCACTTTAGCAACTGCTTTATCAATACCACGCTTTAAATCCATTGGATTAGCACCAGCAGCTACGTTCTTTAAGCCTTCGCTAATGATTGCTTGTGCCAATACAGTTGCAGTTGTAGTTCCGTCTCCTGCAATATCCGCAGTTTTAGAAGCTACTTCCTTAACCATTTGCGCACCCATGTTTTCAATTGCATCTTCTAATTCAATTTCTTTTGCAACAGAAACACCATCCTTAGTTACTGAAGGTGCACCAAATTTTTTCTCAATAACCACATTGCGACCTTTAGGTCCTAATGTAACTTTAACAGCGTTGGCAAGGGTGTCAACGCCTTTCTTCATTTTATTTCTAGCTTCAATATCAAAGAAAATTTGCTTAGCCATATTTGTAGTTTTACAATTTTAGAAATGATAATAATTAAAGAATCGCCAACAGATCACTTTCTCTCATGATCAACAAGTCTTGTCCTTCAATTTGAACTTCAGTACCAGCATACTTGCCATACAATACAGTGTCACCTACTTTTACGGTCATTGGCTCATCTGTTTTACCTTTTCCAGCAGCAACGATTACACCACGTTGTGGCTTTTCTTTTGCAGTATCAGGGATAATGATTCCACCGGCTGTTTTTTCTTCAGCAGCAGCAGGCTTTACAAGAACTCTGTCGTGCAGAGGAGTAACGTTGATTTTCTTAGCCATACGTTATTGATTTTGGTTAGTTGTTTAAAATTTACTGTGAGAAAGCTATAATTATGCCAGAGCGTCATTTCAGCCAATTTTTCAGTTAATGGTATCAAAGGGGGAGCTAAAACGCTGTTGTTGACAGAATTATCTAGTTAAGAAAGAGTTGACTTATAGCAAGAGTGCCAAAATTTCACCGATAACTACAATTATCAAATCATAATAAACGATAAATCCCTACCTTCGCGCTGCTCAAAAAAAGTTCTTGTTTAATGATCAGCAGAAGAAATATCCGCGTAAAAGTAATGCAGTTGCTCTATATGATTGAAGCCGCGGATTCTACGAATACGTTTCAACATCCCGTTCAAACTCTAGAGAAACAAATGGATAAAAGCAGGGAACTTTTTGTTTACCTGATTTATTTTATTGCAGAAGTAGCACGTTATGCAGAAACCAGTGCACAAAAAAGGGCTTCTAAAAACCTTCCTAGCAGGGCAGACCTCAATGTAAATATCAAAATTGCAGGCAACGATTTTATTTGGAATCTCTTAGAGAATAAGGGATACCAACAATGTTTAGAAAAAGATCATCCTGAAAAAATGTTGGATAAAGAACTGGTAAGTAAAGTGTATAAAGCCTTATCAGAAAATGCTGTCTACCAAATTTATATAACAGAAGATAGTAGAGATAAGAGTAAAGAGAGAGAGATTATTAAATTGATATTCAGCGAGTTAATGCTTCCTAATGAGAATTTCATTTCACATATTGAAGAGCATTTTAACAATTGGGACGACGACGCAGAAATGATGGAGCAATTGGTTTTAACCTATATACAAAAGCCCAAATCGGTTCAATTTAATGAAATTATGAGCCCCGATAAATGGGAGTTTGCAAAAACATTACTAAAAACCGCTATAGATAAAAAAGAATATTGTGCTGAATTAATCAAGCCAAAATTAAAAAACTGGGATGCAGAGCGAATTGCTCAATTAGATATGGTATTGATGCGTATGGGCTTATGTGAACTCTTGTATTTTGACACTATTCCTACCAAAGTGACCATTAACGAATACATAGACTTAGCAAAAGAATACAGTACTGCGCAAAGTGGACAGTTCGTAAATGGAATTTTAGATAATATTCACAAAGAATTGGTAGCAGAGGGCAAGATTCAGAAAGTAAGTTTCAAGTAATTCCTTTTAATTTGCAAATCATTTAAACAGAGAATATATGTTATTGAACGCGTTGACTATTTTAGCTGCCGACCCTAAGCAGGGTGGTACTGTACAATTGATTATGATGGGTGCCATTATTTTGGTATTCTGGTTGTTCATGATTAGACCGCAAGCAAAAAAAGCAAAAGAGCAAAAGAAGTTTATTGATAATTTATCAAAGGGCGATAAAATTGTCACCATTGCTGGAATTCACGGTATCGTAAACAAGATTAACGAAGACGGAACCCTGCAGTTAGAAGTAACTCCTGGAAGCTATTTAAAGATTGAAAAATCTGCCTTGAGCATGGAGTGGACAGCTGCTATTAACAAGCCCGTTGTAGAAGAGAAAAAATAAATTGATTACTGGGCTTTCCAGTAGCTACCAATTATACCTTAATTTTATATCCTGCAAGCCCCAAACTTGCAGGATTTTTTATGCTTAGTATAGGACTAACAGGAGGAATTGGAAGTGGCAAATCGATAGTGGCTCAAATATTCAGAACACTGGGTATTCCTGTATTAGACGCAGACGCATTGGCCAAAAAAATCATGCAGGAGAACAAAGAAGTAAAAACCCAAATAATTACTGCATTTGGGGAAGAATCTTACAATCAACAGGGTTTAAACCGATCGTATATTGCCAATATAGTTTTTAAAGACCCTTTTCAATTACAAGTACTGAATTCCATTGTACACCCCGCCACCATTGAAGCGGGGAAAATATGGGCCTCACAACAAAATGCACCTTATACCATTAAAGAAGCAGCTTTGTTTTTTGAATCTGGTTCTTCTGAAGGGATGGATATGATTGTTGGTGTTTATGCTCCTGATGCCTTGCGAATTCAGCGTGTGATGCAAAGAGACCAAATAAATAGAGAAGAAGTATTAAACAGAATGAATCATCAAATAAGTCAAAGCATTAAAATGAAGCTTTGCGATAAAGTCATTATTAACGATGAGCAATCTTTATTGATACCGCAGGTTTTGCAATTGCATAATGAATTAACTACTTATTAATTAAATAACACCATCGCTTTAATTTTCCCTCAAAATCAAAAGGAGTAGTAGCTTTGGTTATATCTTTTATTTGGGTAGAATGAATTGCTGCCGTATCTAATTGAAACCGCACAAAATTGGTACTGAAATACAATTGACCCTCTGGAGCTAGCGCTGCTAAAACATCATTAATCAGCTCTGCATGGTCTCGCTGTATATCAAGTATATCTTTCATTCGTTTACTATTGCTGAACGTTGGCGGATCCATAATAACCAAGTCAAAACTATTGGGTTGCAGTGTTTTTAGGTATTGCTTAACGTCGGCGTGAATAAATTGATAAGCTTTCTTATCCTTAAATAAATTAATAGTCATATTGTCTTCTGCCCAAGCCAAATAGGTCTTAGATAAATCTACTGAAGTTACGCTAGAAGCTCCGCCAGCAGCTGCATAAACTGAAAAAGAACCTGTATAACAAAATAGATTCAATACCCTTTTATTGGCACATGTAGACTTAACCATTTTACGAGTGATGCGATGATCTAAAAACAAGCCTGTATCTAAATAGTCGGTTAGGTTTACCAAAAATTTTAGCCCATCTTCTATTACAGTGCTGTATTCTTTTTCGGTGCTTATTTTTTCGTATTGTTCATCTTTATGGCTCATTCTTTTGCGCAGTTTAAAATTCATGCGCTCAATTGGAATGCCTACAATATCTGAGATAATAGCTTTGCATTCTTCCATCCATGCATCGTGCACTTCGTCTTCCATACCATGCCTTCGCAAGTATTCAGCAATATATAATTGATCTTCGTACAACTCAATACTAAAAGGGAATTCAGGTAAATCATGGTCGTAAATTCGATAACATAAAATATTTTGTCTACGGGCCAATTTACTTTTGTGCTTAACAACTTTGCTCAGCCTGTTTCTAAACATTTCTGCCTTTACCGGATCAATCATATGCCCTGTTTATAATACGAAGGTACAAGCCATTTATCCATAATGTAAACTTTGAACCTTCATTTCAATTATATTTATAACCTAAAGCTTGCACATGAAAAAACTTTTCCTGATGGCTTGTTTTTTGCCCCTGATAGGACAAATAAAAGCACAACAGTATCCAACATTACAAGAACAACAAAACCGACTAACGCAGTTGGTAAAAAACAACCCAAAATGGGTATCTATCCAATCTTTGGCCAAAACTAGTGGCGGTAAAGATATATGGGTAGTAACATTGGGAACTGGTAAAACCGAAACCAAACCAGCTATTGCTGTGGTGGGTGGAGTAGAAGGCACTCATTTACTAGGCACCGAATTAGTGATTCAATTTGCAGAGAAACTATTGAAGCAAATTGACAAAGACAGCGTGCAAAAATTATTAACCGAGAACACATATTATTTGTTTCCCAATATGAGCCCTGATGCCATGGAAACCTATTTTAGTAATCTCACATTTGAGCGATTGGGCAATGCCAATAACACCGATGACGACAGAGATGGCAAAACAAATGAAGATGCGTTTGATGATTTAGACGGGAATGGAAAAATTACCATGATGCGTGTAGAAAGTCCTGTGGGCATATATAAACTTCATCCCGACGACCCTAGAGTCTTAATTAAAGCGGATATTTCTAAAGGAGAAAAAGGAAAATACTTGTTACTATCCGAAGGAATAGACAATGATAAGGATGGGCAATTTAATGAAGATGGGGTTGGTGGAATCCATTTCAATAAAAACCTGACTTATAAGCATAAAACATTTGCAGCAGGTGCCGGTGAATTTCCAGCAAGTGAAATAGAAACAAGAGCCCTCCTCGATTTCTTGTATGATGCATTCAATGTTTATGCAGTGGTTAGTTTTAGCAGTTTAAATAATTTGAGTGCAAATGATGATAAAATAACAACCGTAGTAAGTGAATTGTATAATAAAACGATGGGGGCTAAAGATGCCCCAAAGCCAACTGCAGAAGGAGGAGATTTCATGAGTTGGGCTTACCAACATTATGGTCGTTTTAGTTTCAGCACCCCTGGCTGGTGGGTTCCCAAAGCCAAGCCAGATACGGCAAAGAAAGAAAAAGCATTTACTGTAGAAGATGCCACAGCTAATTATTTAAGATGGAGTGCACAGCAAGGATTAAATCATTTTACTGATTGGAAAACCGTACAACATCCCGACTTCCCCAATCAAGTAGTGCAAGTTGGAGGCGTAGATCCCTACGTAATGATTAATCCTCCATATAAAATGGTGGATAGTATTGCCTCAAAACATACAATGTTTTTAACCAAGTTGGTGAATTTAAAACCACAAGTAGTTATTCAAAAAGTAGAAACCCAAAGATTGAGTAATGGCTTAACCAAGATTACAATTGATGTATCAAATGCTGGAATGCTACCTACACATAGCAAATTTGCTGACCGAAATTATTTTGTAAAACGATTGAAGGTTGCCTTACAATTAAACGACAAACAACAATTGATTGGAGGCAAAAAATTAGAGCTACTCAACAATATGGAACCACATACTATGCAACAATTCAGCTGGATTGTAAAAGGCACTGGAAGTATTACTGTTGAGGCCGGCTCACCTGCTATTGGCTTAACTACTAAAGCCATTTCGTTACAATAAAAATTCAATCATGAAAAAAATATATTCTTTTTCGATAGCACTTATATTGAGTATAAGCTTGATGGCTCAAGAAGCCAATCAGGTTTTTAAAGCTGCTGGAACCCCTGTTAATCCTAAGGTGCAGGCAAGCTGGAACCGTTATTATGATCATGCAGGAATTACCGCTCTCTGTAAAAAAATTGCAGCAGCTTATCCTGATTTAGCCAAATTAACTTCTTTAGGAAAGTCTTATGCAGGCAGAGATTTGTGGTGTTTAACCATTACCGATTTTAAAAAGGGAAATGAATTGCAAAAGCCAGGCATGTACATTGATGGCAATATTCACTCAAATGAAATTCAAGGAGCCGAATTCGCTTTATATACAGCTTGGTATTTAACGGAGAGTTTTGGCGATACAAAATTCATTCAAGAATTATTAACCGATAAAGTATTCTATATTGTTCCTAGCATTAACCCAGATGGAAGAGATAGTTATATGCACCAGCCCAACACTGCTAGTTCCCCTAGATCTGGTGTTAAGCCTGTAGACAATGATGGTGATGGATTAGTAAACGAAGATTGGTACGATGATTTAGACGGCGACGGGCATATTACCATGATGCGTAGAAAAAATGTTAATGGTCGATATAAATTAGATCCACGTGATCCTAGAAATATGGTGATGGTAGGTGCAGATGAACAGGGGGATTATGAACTCCTTGGTATGGAAGGCATAGACAATGATGGTGACGGCCGCGTAAATGAAGATGGCTATGCATTTGAGTACGATCCCAACAGAGATTGGGGTTGGGGATGGCAGCCAAATTATATTCAAAATGGTGCCTATAAATATCCATTCTCTATACCTGAGAACAGAGCGATAATGGAGTTTGTAATGAAACACCCCAATATTGCTGCAGCACAGTCTTATCATAATGCAGGCGGAATGATATTAAGAGGACCTGGTGCTTCTGCTGATGTTACTACTTACAATTCACAAGATGTGGCTATTTATGATGCCATTGCCAAAAAAGGAGAGGAGTTGATGCCTGGCTATAAATACTTAGTGGTATATAAAGATTTGTATTCTGCGTACGGGGGAGAACTAGATTGGTTTTATGCAGGAAGAGGCATTTATACCTATTCGAATGAATTGTGGACTCCGTATTTAATGTTCATGAAAGAGAGTACTAGAAGCCCTTTTGACAATAGCTCTTATAATTTTGACAAGTACTTATTGTTTAAAGATGGATTTGTAGATTGGAAAGAATACGATCATCCACAATATGGCAAAGTAGAGATTGGTGGATTTAAAAAGAACTTTGGAAGAGCTCATCCCGGATTTTTATTAGAATCTGATGCGCACAGAAATATGGCATTTAGCATATATCATAGTTACCATACACCTAAATTATCTGTTTCAGAAATTAAAGAAAAGGATTTAGGAGGTGGATTAACAGAAGTAACTGCTGTAATAGCCAATGAAAGATTGATGCCTACGCATAGCAGTCAAGATGTAAAGAATAAAATAGAAAGGCCAGATTATATTACTTTGAATTCCACTGCTAAAATAGTAGCTGGAATGATTATGACCGATAAAGATTTGAATCTTTCTAAAATTCAAAAAAACAATCCAAGTACTATTGAAGTAGACAATATACCTGGGTTAGGAACTGTAACAGTTAAATGGATTGTTGAAGGCAAAGGAAAATACACGGTGAATGTAGACAGCAAAAAAGGAGGAATAGCTACCAACGCTAAATAGCTAATAAAAAAATGCTTTATAACACAAACGGCTGGCACTTTTAAAGTTCCAGCCGTTTGTATTTAAATAAACGAGATTAGGAGAGTTTGCCGAGCGCATTAGCAATTCTATCCCAAGCTTTTTCAATATTGGACATGCTATTAGCAAAAGAAAAACGAACGCAATTGGGTTCTCCAAACGCATCTCCCATTACCGAACTTACATGGGCGGTATTTAACAAATACATACTAAAATCAGCAGCATTTTTAATAGTTTCTATTCCATTCGATTTGCCATAATAATAACTTACATCAGGAAATACATAGAAAGCGCCTTCTGGTGCAAAACATTTAAACCCTGAAATAGCATTAACCAATTCTAAGGTCTTTGTTCTTCTTCTTGTAAACTCTTCTGTCATTTCAATAGAGGGCTTCAAATCTCCTGTAAGAGCTGCCACCGCTGCTTTCTGTGCAATAGAACAAGTACCACTGGTAAACTGTCCTTGTAATTTTTCACATGCTTTAGATATGGTTGCATTAGCAGCAATATAACCTAAACGCCATCCGGTCATAGCAAAGCCTTTACTCAACCCATTAATAATTACTACTTGATTTTTTATGCTTTCAAATTGTGCAATGCTTTCGTGCTTGCCCATAAAATTGATGTATTCATAAATTTCATCGGAAAGGATAGTTATTCCTGGATGCTTTTCAAATACTTTTACCAAGGCTTCCAACTCATCCTTACTGTACACTGCACCCGATGGGTTACAGGGTGAAGAAAACATAAATACTTTTGTTTTTGGAGTGATTGCTGCCTCCAATTCTGCAGCTGTTGTTTTGAATTTATTTTCTACAGTGGTTCTAATTTCAACTACTTTACCACGAGCAATTTTTACCAACTCAGAATAAGTAACCCAATAAGGAGTGGGAATAATAACTTCATCGCCTTCGTCTACCAATGCTAAAATTGAATTGGCTAAACTTTGCTTAGCGCCAGTAGACACCACTATATGCTCTGGTTTATAGTTTAAGTTATTATCACGTTTTAATTTTGTACAAACCGCTTCTCTTAAATCTAAAAAACCAGGCACAGGGGTATAATGACTCCAGTTATCATTAATTGCTTTAATAGCTGCATCTTTAATATGTTGTGGCGTATCAAAATCGGGTTCGCCCAAACTTAAATCAATCACATCTATTCCTTGGGCACGCAATTCACGACCCAGTTTAGCCATTTTAAGTGTTTCTGGCTCACTAAACCTGTTCAATAAAGAAGACAATTCCATTCAGAAAAATTTAAGACGACAATTTACTTAATTATGGGCAATTTGCCCTTGCGCTGTAATTCTTGTTGATAAATGGCAATACCCAAGTCGCGCATAAAAGGGAATCCTAATGTATCGTATTCATATTGATCATCATTATAAATACCGTCTGTATTACAAGAAATCACTGCACTAAGCAAGAATTCAATATTGTTAACAGGATCTGTTATGTAAGCAATATCTAATAGAAAACCATATGCATCACCTACCTTATTATAAATTTTCACATTAGGAAACAAGGTGGTTCTTTCAGAACCTTGTAACAGAAATTTACAGTAAGTATCATAATAATAACTTGAATCATAAAACGGAGACTCCGACTCTCTGGGATACATGCTCATGAATTTTTTTACAAAATCATAATCATCATTAGTTAAGTTAAAACGTTTTTTACGAGGAAATTGCTCCGGAAAAATAACTGATTGTAAAATATGATGTAAGTCTTGTAAATAGATTCTGTTCTTATTTAAAAAAGAAAATGGTTCATTAATAATTTTTCCACCTTTCATGTAACCTTTACCCAGTAACACATTGGTAGCTTCAAACACTGCATTACTTTTAATAGCGGGTTGCTCATAAATTAAGTTACCTGCAGTGTCATAAAATTTCACAGGATTGGTAATGGCTTGTTGTTCTACAGTTCTACTCAATTGAAGTCTATGGCGAATAATTACATCTGGATAACCTTTCTCTTTCAGTTTACGCTGAATATACTCTTGACCTAAAAACTCATACAATCGATTGAATGCATCATTATCGCTTACTAAAAATATTTGTTTGATGTAATTCTCAATAGTGGGTGCGCCATCATTTGCATTGGGTTGATTATACACGTGGTCTTGAGAAGCTGCAGCACTATCAGTAATCATAATGCTATTACGGGTAAGTCCGTTAATACCTAATTCATTAATTTTTTCCAAGGCTAACAATGCAATGGGCATTTTAACCGTACTGGCAGGATAGAAATATTCCTGATTATTCAAACGATAACCAAAATCTTTAAAAGAAGGCTTATTTCTTTTATTTCTGTTGATTTGAGTATAAATAATTTGTACCCTAAAACTGTCTGGATTGCTGGTAATACGTTTAAAATATTGGGGATTGTTTTTAAGTACTTGATGAAGAGGGGATTGAGGGTCGAATATTTGCCCATTGACCATAATAGTAAAAGTACATATAAGGGTTACTAAAAAGAGATGCTTCATTTACCAAACTTAATGAAAATTGATAATTAACTTTACCAAATGCCACATGAAGCAATTTCCGTATTTGATATGTTTAAAATAGGGGTAGGGCCTTCTAGTTCACATACGCTTGGGCCTTGGCGCGCCGCCCTTCGTTGCTTGGATAATTTAAGTAAGCAACACCCATTAGCTACTGTTAAAGCAGTAACTGTTCTATTATATGGCTCATTAGCCAAAACGGGGAAGGGACACGGCACTGATATAGCTGTGTTAATGGGTTTGATGAAAGAGGATCCTGTTACCATTGATGTAAACAGCATCAATCCTAAGATTGCTGAAATTAAAACTACTCATCAGTTATTATTAGGGGGAGAACATGCCATTCCATTTGAATTTAAAGAAGACTTGGTTTTTTTAACTAATGAATCGTTACCCTTTCACCCGAACGGTTTGAGTTTTTTAATTACACTCAACAATGGTGATCAGTTAAGTGAAACTTACTTTTCAATTGGGGGTGGATTTGTGGTGAAAGAAGGCGAATCATCTGCTGGAAATAGGGAAAGTGTTGAGCTTTCTTTCCCTACCAACAATGCAGCCGACATATTGCATTGGTGCAGAAAAACGGGGATGGCAATACATGAAATGGTTTTGGAAAACGAAACCAGTTGGCGTTCAGAAGCGGAAACTAAAAAAGGGGTATTAGCCATCTGGCATGCCATGCGCGATTGTACTTATAGAGGATGCCATTCAAAAGGCGAATTGCCTGGTGGATTACAAGTTAGAAGAAGGGCTTTTGAGCTAAACAAAAAGCTCATTAATAAACAGCCATATAGTAATTACGAAGAATGGTTAGAAGCCATTCGTAAAGGAGGTAACTCCTTCAATTATATTTTAGATTGGGTAAGCTGTTTTGCATTGGCAGTGAATGAAGAAAACGCCTCATTTGGTAGAGTTGTAACTGCACCAACCAATGGCGCTGCAGGTGTTATTCCTGCGGTTTTGCAATATTATATTGCTTTTTGCGAAGGTGGAACAGAAGAAAAAATCATTCAATTTTTATTAACTGCATCAGAAATAGGATCCATTTTTAAAAAGGGAGCTACCATTTCAGCTGCAATGGGAGGCTGTCAGGCTGAAATAGGAGTATCCTCAGCCATGGCTGCAGGCGCTCTTACTGAATGCATGGGCGGAACCCAACAACAAGTATTGATGGCTGCAGAAATTGCAATGGAACATCACTTAGGTTTAACCTGTGATCCAATTGGTGGTTTAGTGCAAATACCTTGTATAGAAAGAAATACAATGGGTGCCATCAAAGCCATTACCGCTTCACAATTGGCGCTACAAAGCACACCAGATTTTGCACTAGTTAGTTTAGACAAAGTAATTGCAACCATGTGGACCACCGCTTTAGACATGAACAGTAAATACAAAGAAACCGCAGATGGTGGCTTAGCCATTCAAGTTCCATTGGGTTTGAGTGAATGTTGAGGATAGTTATTGGATTTGAAAAATCAATTATGAAACAAAAATCATGAATTACCCACATTTATTCGAGCCATTAGATTTAGGGTTTACAACATTGAAAAACAGAATCCTCATGGGTTCTATGCATACTGGATTAGAAGAAATCAAGAATGGTTTTGCAAAACAAGCCGCTTATTTTGCTGAAAGAGCCAAGGGTGGAGTTGGATTAATTGTAACTGGTGGAGTAGCACCTAATAGAGCTGGATGGACATCTCCGTTTGGGAGTAAATTAACTACCCGTTCCGAAGCAAATCAACATCGATTAATTACCGAAGCAGTTCATGCCGAGGGTGGTAAAATATGCATGCAAATTTTACATACAGGCAGGTATGGATATCATCCAATTTGCGTTGCTCCATCTGCTATTAAATCGCCAATTTCGCCTTTTAAACCTTGGAAACTAAGCAGGGGTGGAATAAAGCGCACCATTAAAGATTTTGTGAACTGTGCAAAATTAGCGCAGGAAGCAGGCTATGATGGTGTTGAAATTATGGGATCAGAGGGATATTTAATCAATCAGTTTATCGTTTCAAAAACCAATCAAAGAACCGATGAATGGGGAGGTACTTATGAGAATAGAATTAAATTTCCGATAGAAATAGTCCGCCAAACTAGAGAAGCAGTTGGCAAAAATTTCATCATCATTTATAGATTATCGATGTTGGATTTAGTGGAAGACGGATCTAGTTTGGTAGAAGTTGAGCAGTTGGCAAAAGCCATTGAAAAAGCAGGAGCAACTATTATTAATACTGGTATAGGTTGGCATGAAGCAAGGGTTCCTACCATTGCTACGATGGTGCCTAGAGGAGGATTTAGTTGGGTTACCAAAAGATTGATGGGTAAATTATCTATTCCTTTAATTACTACCAACAGAATTAATATGCCCGATGTGGCAGAACAAATTTTAGCAGATGGCCATGCCAATATGGTTTCTATGGCCAGACCATTTTTAGCCGATCCTGAATTTCCTAAAAAAGCCTTGGAAGGAAGAACCGATGAAATCAATACTTGCATTGCTTGTAACCAAGCATGTTTAGATCATGTGTTCGAAAGAAAAACAGCCAGTTGTTTGGTAAACCCTAGAGCATGTAAAGAATTATCAACGATTGTTTTGCCTGCAACTTCTAAAAAGAAAATTGCTGTTGTAGGAGCAGGGCCTGCAGGGCTTTCAGCAACTGTTACTTTGGCTCAACGCGGTCATGAAGTGCATTTATTTGAAGCGCAATCAGTAATTGGAGGGCAGTTTAATATTGCTAAAGAAATTCCAGGTAAAGAAGAATTTATGGAAACATTGCGCTACTATAAAAAGCAGATGGAATTACATAAAGTACAAATTCAATTGAACAGTGCTTTTAAACAAGAGCAAGCAACCAATTTTGATGAGGTAGTTGTTTCAACAGGTGT
Source organism: Sediminibacterium sp. (assembly GCF_030695065.1). Lineage (GTDB taxonomy): Bacteria > Bacteroidota > Bacteroidia > Chitinophagales > Chitinophagaceae > Sediminibacterium. The sequence continues at coordinate 333,467 of NZ_JAUYTR010000016.1, forward strand.
GAGCGGAAGAACTTTATCAATTGAAGGAATAAATGATCCAAAAGTATTGACCTATACAGATGTTGTTCTGCATAAAAAACCAGTAGGCAAAAAAGTGGCCATAATTGGTGCTGGAGGTATCGGTTTTGATGTTGCAGAATTTTTAACCAATGAAGAAAGCAATACCATTCCAACATTTATGGAAGAATGGGGTGTTGATATGAATTATACTGAGAGAGGAGCATTACAAAAAAAACATGCAACAAAGTCCCCAAGAGAAGTTTATTTATTACAACGATCCAAAGGCAAACTGGGAGGGGGTTTGGGCAAAACTACCGGATGGATTCATCGGGCAGCTTTAAAGATGAAAAAGGTGAAAATGATTGCAGAAGTAAGTTATGAAAAAATAGATGCAGAAGGATTTCATATAAAAGTTGCAGGTATACCTCAAGTGCTTGATGTAGACAATATTATTATTTGTGCAGGTCAAGTTTCTAATAATCAATTGTACCATTCCATAAAATCCAACTATTCTAATGTTCATTTAATTGGAGGTGCTTTAGAAGCTGGAGATCTTGATGCTAAAAGAGCAATTGAACAAGGATATCAAATTGGGATTAGTTTATAAAATAGTAAAACTAAATAATGGCCTACTCAGTGCTTATATTTGGGTTACTTAACAAATAAAATGAAAGCAATCTCCATCCGACCTTTTATTGGTTCCAAGGATTTCAACCTAAGTCGTTCATTTTACAAAGACTTAGGTTTTGAAGAGCATATTATTAGCCCACAGCTAAGTGCCTTTCATTTTTCTAAAATGATATTTTATTTACAAAATGCATACGTTAAGGATTGGGTAGATAATACCATGGTATTTGTAGAAGTGGAAAATGTAGATGATTATTGGACTGAGTTACTTTCTTTAAACTTAATGCATAAATATCCGATGGTACGTTTAGTACCACCCAAGATGTTAGATTGGGGCAAAGAATGTTTTGTACACGATCCTTCGGGCATACTTTGGCATTTTGGAGAATTTAAAGTAAAATAAATATTCTATAGAGGTGCATTAAACTACATCCATCGCCACTTCATTATAATCCTTGATTTCATTGTATAAGGTACCACGCTCAACTGGTTGACGTCTTACTTGTTTAATTAATTGAACTAGGTCTGCAGTGCTCATGGTAGGTGTTTGCTCCTCACTTCCCGCCATAGCATAAATTTTAGTGGTATCGTCAATGGTTCCATCAATATCGTTAACGCCAAAGGATAAGGTTAATTGGGCATTCTTTCTGCCCAACATTGGCCAATAGGCTTTGATATGATTGAAGTTGTCTAAAAACAGTCTAGATACTGCATACATTTTCATGTCTTCAACAATGGTACTTTCTGCAACATTACTCATATCATTATCCTTGTTGCGGAACTTTAATGGAATGAATGTATTGAATCCGCCAGTTTCGTCTTGCAAGCTGCGCAAGCGATCCATATGATGTATACGATGCCAATAAGATTCAATATGACCATAGAGTAGAGTAGCATTGCTGTGCATGCCTAATTCATGAGCCGCTTTGTGTATAGCCAACCATCCGTCAGCATCTACTTTATCGTCACATATTTGTTTACGGATATCTGGATGAAAAATTTCTGCACCACCACCAGGTAAAGAATCCAATCCAGCTTCATGTGCTAAACGCATACCTTCTTCTACAGAAACTTTGGCCTTTCTGAACATATAATCTAACTCAACTGGTGTAAATGCTTTTATATGCAAATCAGGACGATGCGCTTTAATGGTGCGCAATAATTCTAAAAAGAATTCCATATTCATTTTAGGATGAACGCCACCTACAATATGCACTTCCGTAACAGGCTTACCATCATAGCTTTTTACTAAATGCATCATCTGCTCAATGCTTAATTCCCATCCTTCTTCACGATGTGCATATAATTTTGAATAAGAGCAAAACGCGCAGGAAAACACGCAAACATTGGTAGGCTCTATATGAAAATTTCTATTGAAATAAGTTTTATGCCCGTGCTTTTGCTCTCTTACCCAATTGGCAAGAGCACCCACAAAGGAGAGAGACGCTTGTTCAAATAAAGCAACGCCCTCATCAAAACTGATGCGTTCTTTATTTAATATTTTATATCCAATGGATTGTAACTGTTGATTTTTCTCAGCGTCTACCAATACTTTAGTTGCTCCTGTATTCATGGCTCCAAATTTTGTGCAAATTTACACCATTAGAACATCAGAATGCCTGCAATTGTTGCAGATAAATAAGAAGCTAGGGTTCCACAAAGTAGTGCTCTCAATCCCAATTTAGCTAAATCGGCTCTACGCGTAGGAGCTAACTCGCCAATACCGCCAATTTGCATACCAACGCTACTAAAATTTGCAAACCCACAAATGGCAATACTTACAATTAACAAGCCCTTTTCAGACACAATAGGGATGGTTTTAGTAGTTAAATTATTGAATGCAACAAACTCATTAATGGTGAGCTTTTGACCCAACAAAGAGGCAGCATTGGCAATATCTACTTGTGGCACACCCATTGCCCAAGTCATTGGATAGAAAATTTTGCTAAAAATTACATCTAGCGTTACCCCAGGAATAATTAACCCAATACAATAATTAATTAGCGCAATCAATGCAATGAATCCAATTAACATGGCAATTACATTCAATGCTATTTTCATTCCATCGCTGGCTCCATGAGATATGGCATCAATAATATTACTGTATGGGCTTTTTACCTCTAATTTTACTTTGCCCATTGTTTGGGACTCTTCGGTTTCTGGGAACACAATTTTAGAAATCACCAACGCACCGGGAGCAGCCATTAAACTTGCTGTTAACAAATATTCTGCTTTAGCACCCATATTTGCATAAACAATCAATATACCACCGGCAATACAGGCCAAGCTTCCACTCATGCTTGCCAATAATTCACTCTTGGTCATGGTGCTTAAATAGGGGCGTATCATTACCTGTGCTTCTACTTGACCAACAAAAGCCGAAGCAACATTACTGAGTGCTTCGGCTCCGCTTACGCGCATGATAAAATTCATGGCTTTGGCAATAACAGATACAATGAACTGCATTACCCCAAAATGATATAAAATGGCTACTAAAACGCAAACCAAAATAATGGTTGCAGTAACACTAAATGCAAATACAAATCCACCCTGACTAAAATTCTTTACACCGTCTGGGGCATTTACCATAATGCCACTGTACACAAAAGCAACGCCCTCTCTTGCAAACCGTTCAATTTTTTCCATTCCATGACCCAGCAATTGAAAAAAGCGGGTTACAGGGGGCACTTTTAACACCATCACAGCAATAAAAATCTGCAATAATATTCCGCTAAAAACCAGTCTGTAGTTAATTCTTCGCTTGTTATTAGAAAACAAAAATGCAATGCCCAGTATCAGTATAATCCCAATAATTCCTTGAAACCTTTCCATATACAATCAGTTAGTAATAGATTAGGTTTGAAAGATACGGAATCACTACATGTGTGCTTGAATTTTTTTGTCTAAAACAGATTTAGGAACAGCTCCAATTTGTTTGTCTACGATTTGTCCTCCTTTAATAAATAGGATAGCAGGAATAGAAGTGATACCATAGTTCACGCTCAAATTTGGGTTATGATCTACGTTTACTTTACCCACATTTATTTTACCATCGTATTCTTTAGACAATTCTTCAATAACTGGTCCAATAGCTCTACATGGTCCACACCATTCTGCCCAAAAATCTACTACGGTTAATTTATCGCTGTCCAATACAGTTGATTGGAAATTCGCGTCTGTTAGTTCTAATGCCATATTTAATGTTTTATTAAATTGTTTTAATCAAATTTACTACCAAAGCTATGGAACTGCTCATTTGACTTTTCCACCAATGTGACAAGTTTATTTTGGCTGTTTATACTGCCAATGGGGCAGAAAATACCCAAATTACCCAACCAACCCTACTTTTACCTCAATATCTAAATTATTCATTAGGTATTCTGCCATTTCCTCGTTCATTTGAAACCCCCTTTCAATAGTGTACATACTTATTTTTAAGTTTTCTTTGGGTTCCATGATATTAATTCTAAGCGTACTCTTACCAGGGTATGCCTTCAAATTTTTTTCTATAAAGCCCACCATGGATGGGGTAACTGCAGAAGGGTGCATATTAATTTCAACAGAACGGGTTAATTGTTGCTTCACCGTTTCTAAGAGAGACATGCTACTGATTTTAAATTCGAATAAATTGGGTTGATTGTAGCGGTTTCTAAATACGCCATTCAGCAATATATTCTGTCCCTTCTCTAAATAGTCTTTGTAGCGAATATAATCTTCGCTCCACAACATGTATTCGGTTTTTCCACTGTAGTCTTCTATTACAAAGGATCCAAAGTTCTTACCCGTCTTGGTAACTCGATGCTGCACGTCGGTTACCAATCCTGCAACCCGATACATTTTACCCAAACTTGACCCTTCAACCAAAGCATCGCGCACTTCATTAAAGTCGGCAATATTGGTGATTTCATAATGTTTTAATTCGAATTTGAAATGATCTAATGGATGCCCACTCATGAACATACCAGTTACTTCTTTCTCATAATTCAATAGTTCTGTTAATGTCCATGGCTCGCAAGGGGCTACCTTAGGTTTTGGAACATGCATAGCACCTGGTAAATCACCAAAAAGGGTATTCGTATTACCAGAGCTCAAGCTCTGTTGTACTTGACCATAGTTGACTATTTTTTCTAAGCCATTCACCCTTTCTCCATCAACTGTATGAAAATATTGTGCACGGTGCATTGCAGGAAAACAATCAAATGCGCCTGAATACACCAAGCTTTCTAATGATTTTTTATTGACCGACTTCTGTAATACTCGTTGAACAAAATCAAAAATATCTACATAAGGGCCATTCTTCTGGCGCTCTGATATAATAGATTCAATGGCCATTTCACCAACGCCCTTTAATCCGCCCAAACCAAATCTGATTTCACCTTTGGCGTTCACGGCAAAACCTTTCAGGGATTCATTAATATCTGGCCCTAGTACATTTATACCCATGCGTTTACATTCTTCCATAAAGAAAGTAATCTTTTCAATATTGCCTTGGTGGTTCAATACTGCAGACATGTATTCACCAGGATAATGGGCTTTTAAATATGCTGTTTGATAAGCTACAAAAGCATAACAGGTAGAGTGCGATTTATTAAATGCATATTGTGCAAATGCCTCCCAATCGGTCCAAATTTTTTCGAGTTTATCTGCAGGATGCCCCTTGGCAGTTGCACCTCCAATAAACTGTGCTTTCATTTTATCGAGCACCGATTTTTGCTTTTTACCCATTGCTTTACGCAACACGTCGGCATCTCCTTTTGAAAAGCCTGCTAAACTTTGGCTGAGCAACATTACTTGCTCTTGGTATACTGTAATACCATAAGTATCACTGAGGTATTCTTTGGTTTCTTCTATATCATAGCTGATTGCTTCCTTGCCATGTTTTCGGGCAATAAAGTTGGGAATATATGCAATGGGGCCTGGTCTATACAATGCGTTCATTGCAATTAAATCGTTAAAGTGGTCGGGCTTTAATTCACGCAAATATTTTTGCATACCCACACTTTCAAACTGGAATGTTCCATTGGTTTGGCCGCTTTGATACAATTGAAATGTTTTTTCATCATCCAATGGAATGGTATCTAAATCAATTGTTACATCATGATTCAATTTTATTAATTCCAATGCGGTCTTTAAAATGGAAAGGGTTTTTAAACCCAAAAAGTCCATCTTAATTACACCTGCATCTTCAATAATACTACCTTCAATTTGGGTAACCCATAAATCGGAATCCTTAGCTGTTGCTACGGGTATTAAATCGGTTAAATCTCTAGGTGCAATAATGATACCTGCGGCGTGTATGCCTGTATTTCGTACCGACCCCTCTAATCTTTCTGCTTCTCTTAAAACTTGAGCTCGTATATCTGAACCTTTATAAATTTCTCGCAGCTTTTTTACATTATCAATGTCTTCCTGCTGATAACCTTCTTTTTCCTCTAATGATTTAGGGCCCTCTTTAATGGTAAGTGGTGCTTTTAGAACCCTTCCTAATTCAGTACCAGGTTTATCAGGTACCAGCTTGGCCAACATATTACTTTCTGCTAGTGGTAAATCTAACACGCGAGCAACATCCTTAATACTCATTTTTGCAGCCATGGTGCCATAAGTCACAATTTGCGCTACCTGACTCTTTCCATATTTCTGAACCACATAATCAATTACTTTTTGACGGCCTTCGTCGTCAAAATCTGTATCAATATCGGGCATGCTCTTTCGGTCCGGATTTAAGAAACGCTCGAATAGTAAGTTGTATTTTATTGGATCAATATTGGTAATGCCTATGCAAAAAGCTACTACAGAGCCTGCCGCAGAACCACGACCAGGGCCAATAAAAACCCCCATGTCTCTACCTGCTTTAATAAAATCACTTACAATTAAAAAGTATCCAGCAAAACCCATGGTTTTGATAGTAAACAATTCAAAATCTATCCGTTCTTGAATTTCAGGTGTAATATCACTGTATCGTTGTTTGGCTCCTTCATATGTTAAGTGCTTCAATAATTCCCATTGATTCAAATTGGCGTCTGCATGTATTTGAAATTCTTTTGGAATTGGAAAAGCGGGGAGGAGTATGTCTTTCTTTAAATTCAGCACCTCAACTTTGTCTACAATGCGGTTGGTATTATCTAAAGACTCTGGAATATCATGAAATAGCTTGGACATTTCATCTTGAGTCTTAAAATAAAACTGATCATTAGGAAATTTAAATCGACGATTTTTAATTTGTACTTCATCATTTACAAAATCATCAAAACCCGGTGTGCTTTGTTTTTCTCCTGTATTAATACACAATAAAATATCGTGTGCGTTGGCATCGTCTTGGTCTACATAATGACTATCGTTGGTAGCTATAACTGGCACATTGTATTTCTTAGAAAACTTGAGCAGCGTATGATTAATAATTTCCTGTTCTTTAATATCGTGTCTTTGTATTTCTATATAATAATCATCTCCAAATAAATCTAACCACCATTTAAATTCTTGCTCTGCTTTCTCTTCACCTTGATTTAAAATGGTTTGAGGCACATAGGCCCCAATACAACAAGTAGTGGCTATTAATCCCTCATGATATTGTTCTATCAATTCTTTATCAATTCTCGGATACTTACTATACATCCCTTCAATGTAACCCAGTGAAGTAAGTTTAACTAGATTTTGATAACCAATTGCATTCTTTGCTAATAGAACTTGATGGAATCGATTGTCTTTAGAATCCTTGGTAAAAGTTTTTATATGTCGATCTTTTACCACATAAAACTCACAACCAACAATAGGTTTAACTACTGGCGCTAAAATATCTTTTCCGTTGGCGTCTTTTCCCACTACTTTGGTATTCTTCCATGCCTGACTTACAAAATCGAATGCCCCAAACATATTACCGTGATCGGTAATAGCCAATGCAGGCATATTATTAGCAGCCGCTTTTTTGTACAACTCATCAATAGGAGCTGCGCCATCTAATAATGAATACTGAGTATGAACATGTAAGTGAGAAAATTGCGGCATAAATCAAGAATAGTCTTCAAAGTTCGGGCATTGCAAAACCATAACAAAGTGACAATTTTCCACATTAGCATAAAGAAGCTAAATTGCAGACCATATGAGTAGTAAATCATATATCAATTTAGTTTTGTTTATGCTGGTAATAAGTAGTTGTAATACCGTTCGGAAGATGGTAAACAATGATCAATCTGCAAAAAAACCAGTTACAAAAGTCTATTCTAATGAGAAAAGGGAGTTTATCAATGGAATAGAAGTTACACTAGGAACAGTTACTACTACTAAACACAAAACCAGTAGCACGGCAACCACTGCAAAAAAGAAAGCAACCAGTAATGGAGGTAATCCTCCATCTAAAGCAGAACTAGAAAAAGCAAATTGGTTGCAAATTAAATATGCTATTGTTATGGATATGCCTGCAGAGGACTTAACTAATATCCCATTATTAGAATTAATGGATAAATGGTGGGGAACACGCTATTGTATTGGAGGCAGCACAATGAATTGTATTGATTGCTCCGCCTTTACTCAAGTAATCATGAAAGAGGTTTACAATACACAATTGCCTCGTACTGCACAAGAGCAATTTAACATGATGCAACCGATTGCAATAGATGAACTACAAGAAGGCGATTTAGTTTTCTTTAATACGGGTGGAAGAGGAATATCGCATGTGGGCATTTATATTCAAAACAATAAGTTTCTACATGCGTCTACTTCGCAGGGCGTTACCATCACCGACTTAAGCGATAAATATTGGAACCCCAAATTCAGGGGTGGGGGAAGAATGCGTTAACTATTTCTTGAAACGTTGCATAAAATTATGATAGAGCTGTCCTGCATCTGGAGTTAGTTTTAATTTAAATATTGCCAATACCATTAACGCAGAGAACAATACACTACGAAGTATAATACCTGCCCATCCATGCATGTTTTCAAAAATAAAATAACTGATGCCAAATGCTCCGGCTGCTACTCCAAATGCTAATAATGTTTTTACATCAAATGGTTGCATCTTAAATTTCCTTCGCAAAAATTCAAAGCGGATAAAATTGTATAAACTATAAGCGAACAACTCTGCAAATGCGGAACCAATAATACCGTAGTTCATAATCAAATAATAGGTGAGGGGCAACCTAAATGCCAATAATATTACCCCACTAATAAAATCGAACCGCCAATATGTTGAAGTATTAATAACCATTGCATTTAACCCCGTGCCTGCATCAATAATGCGAACCATCCCCAAAATAAAAATAGTGCCTAAACCTGCTTCGTACTCTTTTTGAATATGCAATACCCGCATACCATCTGCCACATTTAACCAAAGATTTCCAAAGATGAAAAGGGCCATAATTAATAGATTAATACATGACCTTTTGTAAATTCTTTTGATCTCGTTCATGTCTTTGTCTTTCCAAGCACGAGAGAGCACCCCTGCAGATATGGCTTGTATACTTCGCTGAGGAACTTGAATTAAATTGGCTGCATACTGCGCTAATCCAAATACACCTACCACGGCCAATCCTTGGAATTTAGCAATGATAAAACTATCGATAGTTGCAGCTATTGAAGCAATTACCGTTCCGCTATAAATTAATACCTGCATTCCCAACATTTTTTTCCAGAATTTTTTAGTAACCCTACTAATTGTTGTTGGAAAATGCACTTGTTGAGTAGCATACAAATAAGTGGCAAGAATTACGAAAATCAATAAATATAAAAATGCAAAAAAGAAGATAAACGATTCAAAAGGAATTAATTTAAAATAATACAAGGCAATTAATACACTGGTGAAAATTCTTAAGCCTGTCTCCTTTAGAAAATTAGAGAACACCGTTTTTTGTAGTGCCCAACAAAACCCTTCTAAAACAGAAAAAAACAACATTCCCAACGCAAATGGAAACATTAAATAATAGTAGTCTACAATTAACTTTGATTTTTCATAAAATTGTGCTTCAAAAACTGGCCTAAAATACCAACCTGCTAATAAAACCAACATAAATCCGAGCAATGCAGCGAGCATTCCCCAAGTCATTAGATCAATTTTGTGTTTTTCTAAATTGTCTTTATAATAAGGGTAAAATTTATAGATAACGGGTATTACCCCTAATGCACCAAATGCATACATATTTTGAGCAAAATCAAAGAATATACGGGTTAACGCAAACTGCTCTAAGGTAAAAGATCCATCTTTTGTATAGATATACATATTGATGGCGCCTATAAAGAATCCTATATAGACCAATAAACTTGAGATGATTGTTTGCTTCCGAATGGTTCCCATGCGCACTAATTCATTTTAATCTGTACTTCTTTTCTTCCGTTAATGCCAATGTAAAAATAGTTCTCTAAATCTTCTAATTGTAAATTGGCTCCTTGTTTAGAAGTTAAACGAATCGTTTGCCAAATATTCACTTTTGGCTTCAACACCAATAAACCATTATTTGTTTTCACTTGCAGTGGCATATAAAAGTTTTTAACTGCATTAGAATACCTATAGCTTAGTGTTTTGCCATCTACAGACAATTTATAATCAAATGAAGGTATTTGAGTTGTAGTAAGGTATTGGGTAAATATTCCTTTAACTGAATACCCTGCAAACAAGGAAATTTCTTTTTCTATCATGGTTGTTGTAACAATTTGATGATAGAATTTTTTATTGAGATGGCGCAACAGCTGCCTGAATTTTTCATCGTTGTTCATAGACATTCTAATACTATGTAACATAGCAGATGCTTTTGGATACATATCTCCACTGCCTGTATTGTGTACATTGTAGGTTCCTAGTATTGGTTTATCGTTGCGGATATTTTTTCTGGCTCCTTTATTGTATGCTGAGCCTGCTTCTTTCCCGCTTAACCATTGCGTAAACAAAGTTTCAGAATAATTGGTAAACCCCTCATGAATCCACATGTCGGCAATATCTTTTGAAGTGATATTATTTCCAAACCATTCATGTCCACTCTCATGCACTACAATAAAGTCCCATTTTAATCCCCAACCTGTTCCAGACAAATCTCTTCCTAAATAGCCATTCATGTATTTGTTTCCATATGCCACATTGCTCTGGTGCTCCATACCCAAGTAGGGCACTTCTACCAATTTAAATCCATCTTTATAAAATGGATATTTCCCAAACCAATGTTCAAAACATTCCAACATAGGTTTTACTTGGGCAAATTGTTTTTCGGCTCCATGTTTATTTTGTGGCAATACATAGTAATCTAAACTCAACTTTCCAGCTTCCCCATTAAACTCATCATGTAGATGAATATATTTTCCAATATTCATACTCACGCTATAATTATTAATGGGTTCATTTACCTGCCATACCCATGTTTTTGTTGCATCTTCATGTTGAATGGTATTAATTAATCTACCATTGGAAACATTCATTAAGGTATCAGGAACCCTAACAGAAATGGTTACTCCTTTTTCTGGTTCATCATATTGATGGTCTTTACAAGGCCACCAAACACTTGCACCCAAGCCTTGACAGGAAGTGGCTACAAATGGATTACCCAATTCGTCTTTCGCCCAACTAATGCCACCATCCCACGGGGCTCTTATGGCAGCTCTCGGCACTCCATGATAATATACCTGTACCAATCCCTCCGTATTGGCTTGTAAATTATTGGGCATATTAACCATTGCAACGTTGCCTTCTCTGTTAAATGTTAAATGCTGCTTGGATTTGCCTAAATAAAAGATACTGTCTATTACCAAAGGTTGCTGCAAATCAATTTGCATACGTTTCCCTTTGGTCAAAACTTTGAATTGGATGTCTACTATCCCTTGTATCGTTTTGTCAACCAAATTGGGCCTTACTTGAATATCGTAGTGCAACAAATTCCACCAGGCTCTTTCTGGGGTAATGGATCCCCTTAATGTGTCGGCCTTGGTAAATAAGTTAGTGTCTGCTTTTTGCGCCATTATAGACAATGGTAGCAAAAGCAGAAGACTCATCTTTAGCAAAGGTTTTTGATTCATTTGCTAAATGTAGCATATTCATCAAAAGAAAGTTTATTGCTTCTTTAATTTGTCTTTGAAGACTTTTTCAAATTTCTCTAGCTTGGGCGCAATTACAAAACGGCAATACCCTTGGTTTTGATTATTGTTATAATAATTCTGGTGGTAATTTTCTGCAGGATAAAAGTTTTTAAATGGTTCAATAATGGTAACAATAGGTTTTGCCCATGCACCACTCTTATCTAAGGCAGCTTTGTATTTCTCCGCTTTTTGCTTTTGTTCGGCATTGTGGTAATATATGGCCGAACGATATTGTGGCCCAATATCATTGCCTTGCTGATCCATTGTAGTTGGGTCATGGGTTTTCCAAAACACTTCCAACAATTCGTCGTAGCTAATTTCGTTTGGATCAAAAACAATTCTAGCCAATTCTATATGACCAGTATTTTTATCACATACTTGTTCATAAGTGGGGTTTTCAACAAATCCGCCACCGTACCCACTCAAAACCTCTTTTACTCCTTTTAAACGCTGAAAAAACGCTTCTGTACACCAGAAACAACCTTCTCCAAATGTTGCAGTGTCTGTTATTATATTCATTAAATTGGGTTTAGGGTTCAATTTTAAAGCTGCTTTATTGGGATCTTCTGCTGCTGCGCAAGAAAGCAACCACATTGTTAGGGTAAGGGCAAATAGGTAGTTCTTTTTCATAATGCTTTTCTAATCTACGGAATACTACTACAAACAGTTTGGTATTTTTGTTGAATAAGTATCCACTTATATACGAAACAGTGTTATTTAAACGATATATACCTAAGAATTGATATTTTAAGATAAATTTGTGATACCGTAACCACTATGAGTTTTCAGTCCCAATTTTGGAAGTACATGTCTCTACGCTTAGAGTCGCTGCTGCTGGCAATGCCGCTGTTGCTATTTTTTGCGCTATATCACTTCTACGACGCACTCAGCATTGACCCATATTTTGGGGTTTCGGTACCGTTTATTTTAAGCACAAATATTTTGATCTTCCATATTCCTATCTTCTTGATTCCTTATTTAATGCATCGTTTCATGCGAGATCAAGACAAAGGGCACGTATTAGTAAACTTTTTACACGTAGCACTCTCTATCTTTTTATTGGTAGCACTTATGTTTACATATCAGGTAATACAACCTGGATCTCCAGATACAGGCACACCTATTTTTGATATGCCCGAAAATAAATTATGGATGGAAGCAACAATGGCTACCTATGTAATATTGGGGGCACAAGTATTATTACAAATTGCATTTATCTTTTATTCACTTACAGTGCTATTTCCTTCTAAACAAAAGCAACCCCTACCGAGTTATTCATTTAATTAGCTGGTTCAATGTAACTTTGCCAGCAGAAACTGGCTTTTATGATGCGTTTGTACCCCGAATCGGCTTTAACACAATTGGAATTTGACAAGGTAAAAGAATTGTTAAGCGCTTTGTGCAATACAGACTTTTCTAAAAACAAATCCAATCAACTTCGCATTCATACCCGAAAAGATTTTATTGATAGAGAATTAAGACAAGCATTTGAATACAAATTAATTCTGCAACAACAGCAATATTTTCCTGCAGATTTTACAGCTAATATATCCAAAGACATTAAACTCTTGTCTATCCCCGGTGCTTTACTAGTAGGGGAGCAGTGGATGATGATAAAAAAACTAACGGAAAGCATGGGCACTGTTTTTCGTTGGTTCGATAATGAACGCCGCATGGCATTTCCAGCACTAACGCAGGTTTTAAGCGACAGTTATTACGAGAAGTTGATTGTAGAAATGATTAATGAAGTTTTAGATGATGCTGGTGTTGTGTTAGATAATGCTTCCCCTGAATTGCAGAAAATTCGAATGAACTTGTATAAAAAAAGAAATGAGCTACGCAGGGTATTCGAAAAAATGGTACAGAAAATGGCCAAAGCAGGCTATACTGCAGATATTGATGAAAGCTTTAGTAACGGGAGAAGAGTAGTAGCGGTTTTTTCGGAATATAAAAGACAGGTTAAGGGTATTTTACATGGAGAAAGTGACAGCCGTAAAACAGCATTTATTGAACCTGAGGAAACCATTGAGCTCAATAACGATGTATTTGCCTTAGAGAATGAAGAAATTAAAGAAGTGCAAAAAATACTACGTGCGCTTACTGCAAAACTTTCCGTTTATGCTCCATTACTTCAACAATACATTCAAATTATTGGAGAATATGATTTTATAAGGGCCAAAGCCAAACTGGCCATTAATATGAATGCCAATTTGCCCAATGTATTAGATAAGGCAGTGGTGCAATTAATTGACGCTTATCATCCATTGTTGTATTTATACAATAAAGACTCTGGCAAAAAAACCATCCCCGTTTCTATACACTTAGACGACAAGAATAGAATACTGGTTATAAGTGGCCCTAACGCTGGGGGAAAAACAGTGACCATGAAAACCATTGGCCTTAATCAAATGATGTTGCAAAGCGGTTTATTGGTTCCTGTACATCCTGATTCGCAAATGGGTATTTTTAAACAATTATATATTCATATTGGCGATACCCAAAGTTTGCAATTTGAGTTGAGTACCTATTCTAGTCATTTGATGCATATGAAGCATTTTATGGAGAATGCGAATGGGAAAACATTATTTTTTATAGATGAATTAGGATCTGGATCAGACCCTAATTTGGGAGGAGCTTTCGCTGAAGTAATTATGGAAGAATTGGGGCGTAAGCACTCATTCGGGGTAGTTACTACGCATTATTTGAATTTAAAAGTAATGGCCAATCATACCCAAGGTATTTTAAATGGTGCCATGCAGTTTGATGAAGTGAACCTTCAGCCGATGTATAAACTAATCATAGGTAAGCCTGGTAGTTCTTACACATTTGCCATTGCAGAAAGAATTGGCTTACCTAAAAATTTAATTAATCGAGCCAGAAAATTAGTAGAGGAAGACCATTTTAAATTAGACCGCTTACTCAATAGAACCGAACAAGACTTACAGCATTTAGAGAAAGAGAAGAAAGACTTAAATCGTTTGATGAAAGAGAATGAACGCTTGAAAAAAGAAATGGAGCAAGTGATGAATAAAGAGCGCCATACTCAACAAGTTGAATTACTCAAAAATCAAAATAAGATTACCGAAGAACGATTGCATTACTTAAAAGATATGGAGCGTAAGTTGAAACAAATTGTATTAGATTGGAAAAAATCGGAGAACAAAAATGAAGTCATCAAAAACCTTCAAAACCTCTTATTTAAACAAAAAGAAACGATTGTAGTTAACAAACTGGCTAAAAAAGTAGACAAAAAATACAAGGAATTAAATACGCTTGTAGAGATAGGCACTTTGGTAAAATTAAAAAAGAATTACCAAGTTGGAGAAGTAAAAGAAATCCGAGGAAAGCGGGCCATTGTTCAAATTGGTGCATTGCCCATTAATGTTGAGCTGGTAGATTTAATTCCAGTAGAGAAAATACCTGAACCAGCACCCAATAGTTAAAATGAATCTGTATTTTACAGACTGAATTTTTGCTGTGAAATATTGTTTTTTTATTTTTTCCTTATTCATCAATCTTAGTGCGAATGCACAACTCTGTACAGGTAGTTTAGGAGAGCCTGTAGTCAATATCAGTTTCGGCAATAAAAATTCGGCTGCTGGGCCTTTAAGACCAGGTGTAACCAATTTAGGTTATGCAGCCACAGGGTGCCCAAACGACGGCAACTATACCATCTCCAATGCTGCTTTAGGTTGTTTTTCAAGTACTTGGCACGATATTAATAGAGATCATACTGGAGATGAAGATGGTCGATTTATGTTGATTAATGCCACCAATGCACCCAGTGTGTTTTTTGTTGATACCATTACGGGGCTTTGTGGCAATACCAGTTATGAGTTTGGCGCATGGGTTGCCAATGTGTTGAAACCATCGAGTTGTAATGGAAGTGGAACCAAACCCAACTTAACATTTACTATTGAAACCCTCTCGGGAACAGTGTTAGAATCGTACAACACAGGCAATATAAATGAAGACGCTATATTAACATTTAAACAATATGGATTCTTATTTAAGCCAGATATTAATACCACCACCATTGTTTTAAGAATTGCCAATAATGCTGGAACAGGTTGTGGAAACGACCTTGCATTGGATGACATTACTTTCAGGCCATGTGGACCTGTAATGAGCGCCAGTATTGATGGGGTAGCTGGTTTTACTAAAAATGTTTGCTTTAACAATCAAACCAATTTGAATTTAAATATGTCTGTTGGATCAGGTTATTTAAACCCAGTTTATCAATGGCAGTTGAGTACTAATTTGGGGAATACTTGGAACGATATTTTAGGTGCAACTAGTACTAATTATATAAGGAACGGAACTTCTGTGGGCACTTTTCAATATCGATTAGTTGCCGGAGAATCTGCGTTTGCAAGTGTTGCATCATGTAAAACTGCTTCACTCCCTGTTACCATTAAAATAAATAATGAAGCGCCCAAGTTGGGCAACCAAACCATCAACCAATGTATTGGAGGAAGTATCAATTTTAATGGTGCTTCTGGATCAGGATCAAGCTTAACCTATCAATGGACTGGGCCAAACGGTTTTAGTGCGGCTATTCGTGATCCAACCTTACCCAATATTCGTTTGGGAGACACAGGTAGATATATTGTTCAAGTTTCTACCAACGAAGGATGTTCTGCAAATGATACAATTACCATAACAGCTTATAATGCAATCAATGGCTCTTATACTGGCAATAACCTAATTTGTTTAGGAGATAGTACATTACTATCAGCTGTTGGTGGTAGCCAATTTGAATGGTATAATAATACCCGTGCAATTGTTGGATCAAATAGTTTCTACTTAGCTAAACCAACTGATACCACCTCTTATCAATTATTGTTTAGAGATGCAATGGGATGTTCAGATTCAATTAATATACCCGTGAAGGTGATTAAACCACCTGTGGTTGATGCTGGCCCAAATAGAAGCATTATGCAAGGAAATAGTACCGCTTTGTTGGGAAGTATTTCTGGACAAAACAATGGATTTGTTTGGTCGCCCCTAACCAATATATTGCAGCAAAATACATTAACTCCTTTGGTAAGTCCATTTAATACCACTACTTATACTTTAACCGCATATGGCCTTAACGGTTGTACAATAACATCAGATACGGCTCTAGTACGTGTATTCGTCAGCATTGCTCCTCCTAATTCATTTTCTCCTAATGGAGATGGTATTCATGATATTTGGTTGGTACCAGGATTAGAAACCTATCCCTTTTCAGAATTGAGTATTTTTAACAGAGCAGGACAAATCATGTTCCAAGCAAAACCATATGCAGAGGGTTGGGATGGAAAATACAAAGGCAAAGATGTTCCATCAGGCGTATATTATTATATCATCAATCGCGGCAACGGAGAAGCATTGTTGTCGGGCAGTATTTATTTAATTAAATAAACTATGATTCTAGATTCAATTGATTGTTTACAAAACTATTCTAAGCTGCATCCACGATTTGCAAAAGCTATGGAATACATTACTGCAGCTAAATACAGCGAGTTAACCCCTGGTGAAATTAAATTGGATGGAGAAGATATTCGTGCCATTGTAATTCACGATCAATTAGTGAATGAAAAAGATTCTACCGATTATTTTGAATGTCATAATACTTACATAGATATTCAAATAGTGTATGAAGGAGTGGAGCGGGTAGGATGGAAGTCTCGAACCAATTGTATGTTTCCGCGTGGTGAATACAATGCCGAAAAAGACGTACTTTTTTATGAAGACAAACCTGAATTATTTTTTGAATTAAAGCCAGCTCATTTCACTATCTATTTTCCCAATGATGTGCATGCACCAATGATTGGAGAAGGGGTAATTAAGAAAATGGTGGTGAAAGTAAAGTTGTAGCTTTAGAATCAATAATACTTAAGCATGAAGCACTCCATTTTGCTAGCACTATTGACCATTTTTATGGTATCAATAAATGCCCAACGTCCTAATATTGTTTTGATTGTTTCCGATGACCATTCTTATCAAACCATCAGCGCTTATGGCAGCAAGTACATGGAAACACCAAATATTGATCGAATTGCTAAAGAAGGAATTCGATTTGATAAAGCTTATGTTACCAACAGTATTTGCGGCCCTAGTAGAGCAGTTATTTTAACTGGTAAATACAGCCACAAAAACGGATTTAAAGACAACGCTAATTCTAGTTTTGATGGATCACAAAATACTTTCATTAAAGAATTAACCAAAACGGGTTATCAAACCGCATGGATAGGTAAATGGCATTTACAAACCAATCCTCAGGGGTTTTCTTATTGGCAAGTGCTGCCGGGTCAGGGTAGTTATTACAATCCCGATTTTTTGATGATGAATGGGGAAAGAAAAAGGGTAGAAGGGTATGTGTCTGATGTAGTAGAAGATGCGGCTGAAAAATGGTTGAGCGAGAGAGATACCAGCCAACCTTTTTGTTTAGTAATTGGTCATAAAAATACCCATCGTACTTGGATGCCCGATACCAAAGATTTGCGTTTGTTTAATCAATCTTCATTCCCTCTACCTGCTAACTTTTACGACAGGTATGAAACCCGTGCAGCTGCTGCAGTACAAGACATGACAATTGATAAAACCATGCGAATGGGGTATGATTTGAAAATGTTTGATAGTAAAGAAGAAGAAGACAAAGAATTTTCAATTAAAAGAATGACTTCGGCTCAAAGACAAGCGTACATGTCTTTCTATGATTCTATTTATGCTGATTTTAAATCAAAAAAATTAAGTGGTAAAGCCTTGGTTGAATGGAAATACCAGCGCTATATGCAAGACTATTTGGCAACAGCGGCTTCTTTGGATAGAAATATTGGCCGCACTTTAGATTATTTAGACAAACATCAATTGACTAAAAATACCATTGTAATTTATGTGAGCGATCAAGGCTTTTATATGGGAGAACATGGTTGGTTCGATAAAAGATTTATGTATGAAGAATCTTTTAGAACCCCTATGGTAATGCGTTATCCTGGTGTAGTAAAATCTGGAACTGTAAATAACCAAATGGTTATGAATCTAGACCTTGGCCCTACATTACTAGACGCTGCAGGTATTAAAGCACCTAGCGACATGCAGGGTAAATCATTTTTGCCTCTAGTAAAAGATGCTGCCAAAAAGGGAAGAAATGCCATGTATTATCACTATTATGAAAATGGGGAACATTCGGTATCGCCTCATTTTGGTATAAGTACTGGTCGGTATAAATTAATTCGGTTTTATACCCGTGTAAATGGTTGGGAACTGTTTGATTTGGAGAAAGACCCGAGTGAAATGCTTAACATTTATGGTAAAAAAGGCAATGAGAAAATTACTTCTGAATTAAAAAAACAATTGGCCCAGTTGATTGAGCAGTATGAAGATGTAGAAGCCAGGAAAATAATGGAAGCTGGGGATTAGCTTCGCTCCACTTTCAGTGGGATTAGCTTCGCTCCCCATTTCATGGGATTAGCTTCGCTGATCCTAAATGGGGGAGGCACAAAACAAACAGATGTCCGTTCGCTTTCAGCTCACTTTCATTTTTATTTAGTCCGCTTCGCAAAGCAAGCTTTGCTCGCTCCCTAAAACAAAAATGCCAGCCAATGGCTGGACATCTGTTTGTTTTGGCGGAGAGCTAGGGATTCGAACCCCAGGACCTGTTACAGTCAACAGTTTTCAAGACTGCCGCAATCGACCACTCTGCCAGCTCTCCGCGGCAAAAGTAAGGGCTGTATTTTTTTTATCCAAAACTTATTTTAATACAAGGTTATATTTGCAAAATAATTTTGATTGGATTGAAAGAACTGGCCTCGTTAAATCAATATTTCTGGAAGTACCGAAAGCGTTTCTTTATTGGAATGTTCTTTGTAATTGCCTCCAACTATTTTGCAGTTTTAGCCCCGCAAATCACAGGATATGTGATTAGTCTTGTGCAACAAAGATTGCCCGGAGCTAAGCCAGGAACACCTTATAATGCTCATGACGGTATTGTTAACAGCTTTATCCGATTAATTAATGGAAATGAATTCAGCTTTGGATGGCTAATAGCCATTTGTAGTTTGAGCATACTTTTTATAGCCATCGTAAGAGGAATTCTAATGTTTTTTATGCGGCAGACCATTATTGTAATGAGCCGTCATATAGAATTTGACCAAAAAAATCAAGTTTTCAATCAATATCAACGCCTGAACACCAGTTTTTACAAACAAAATAGTACAGGTGATTTAATGAATCGTATTTCTGAAGACGTGAGTAGGGTAAGAATGTATACTGGCCCTGCAGTAATGTATTTGATTAACCTAGTTACTTTAATTGGGTTTTGTATTGTGAACATGCTCAGCAAAGACGTGAACCTGACCTTGCTCGTATTGGCTCCGCTCCCCCTATTGGCCATTACTATATACAAAGTCAATAGCATTATCAATAAAAAAAGTGAATCCATACAAGAACATTTGTCCAATCTTACTACCAATGCACAAGAGTCTTATTCGGGCATTCGAGTAATCAAATCATTTGTTCAAGAAAAAGCCATGTTGGGTTTCTTTAATCATAATAGTGAGCAGTATAAATCGAATGCAATAAGCTTGGCAAAAGTGGAAGCATTGTATTTTCCGAGTATGGCGTTGATGATTGGAATCAGTACCTTAATAACCATATTTGTAGGGGGAATGCAGGCAATGGAAGACCCCACTAAAGTTGGTACCATTGTAGAGTTCGTCATTTATATTAATATGCTTACGTTTCCCGTAAGCGCCATCGGTTGGACGGCAAGTATGATTCAACGTGCTGCAGCTTCTCAAAAAAGGTTGAATGAATTCTTACAAATAGAACCAGCAATACAAGACCATCCAACCGTATTGCAAGATGAACCCGTTTCTGGTACCATTGAATTTAAAAATGTCAGTTTCACTTATCCGCATACTGGCATCAAAGCCATACAGGGATTGAATTTAACTATTCCTAGAGGAGAAAAAGTGTTGATTCTAGGTAAAACTGGAAGTGGTAAATCTACTTTAGCACAATTGTTATTGCGTTTTTATGAACCCAATCAAGGCACCATTGCCATTGGATCAAAACCCCTTTCGACATATAGCTTAAAACAGCTAAGAACCAATATTAGTTATGTACAACAAGATGTGTTTTTATTTAGCGATACGGTAGCTAATAATATCCGTTTTGGCGTAAGTGAACACACTTCCATAGAACGTGTGCATGAAGCTGCTAAAAGTGCTAGTATTCATGAAGAAATCATGGGTTTTGAAAATGGATATGAAACTTTAATAGGAGAGCGGGGGGTTACTTTAAGTGGAGGGCAAAAACAAAGAATTTCTATAGCACGTGCGTTGATTAAAGCTCCTGAAATTGTTTTATTTGATGATTGCTTAAGTGCAGTAGATGCCAAAACAGAAAAACATATAATTGGCCATTTATACGAATATTTAAAAGCTAAAACAGCGCTAATTGTGACCCATAGAATATTTGCGGGTTTTAAATTTGATCAGATTATTGTTTTAGAAGATGGAATAATTATAGAACAAGGAACCCATGAGGAACTCATGGATCTAAATGGCTATTACGCCGAATTGTATAAACTACAACTTCAAACCAATAGGGATACCTAATTTTAGCGTTACAACGTTAAAAAAGATCATATCAATTTGTTTATTTATTTAATGGAAATTTTTGGTAATTCGGAAACATCTCCTATTTTTAACCATTAACAAACTGTTAACCAAATCAATAAACTGTGGCGTACGAGAACAATGACAAAAAAATGGAGAGTGTGTACAGCACCCGCATCCGTGCAGGAAAGAGAAGAACTTACTTTTTTGATGTAAGAGCAACACGTGGCAATGATTACTTTTTAACCATTACTGAGAGCCGTAAACGCTTCGATAACAATGGTTACGACCGTCACAAGATTTTTCTGTACAAAGAAGATTTTAACAAATTCATTAAAGCATTAGGAGAAGCGGTAGATTTTGTGAAAACAGATTTAATGCCCGACTTTGATTTTGATGCATTTAATCATGAGTATCCAGAAGGTGAAGGAGATGGTGAAAACTATGCACCTGAAAATAATAATGAAGCAAGTTTAGTTACTGAAGCTGTAGCATCTCCAGAAGTAGCTGTTGCTGAGCCTACTTATTCAGCTGCAGCGCCCACTTCAACCGTAAATGAAGCACCTGCTGTAAACGATACTGCTACTGAAGAAGTAGATAAATGGTAGTTTTTTCGATTGTTTGCTATAAAAAAACCCCCGAAATTTCGGGGGTTTTTGCTTTCGATACCTTTGCGATTATTTTTTAATTTCAGTCGCTTTTATTTCTATGCCTTTATCGCTCATACTCACGTAGAACTTTTCGTATTTCTTGTAAACATCATCGGTAACAGCAGTGCCATTAATTAATAGTTTACCCGCTTCAATTTTAATAGAAACATTTTCAGCAGACTCAATAACGCCATCTGTTTTCAAAGCTTCAATTAAACCAGTTAAACCATCTTCATTAGGCTGAACACTCATGCTCATTGCTGCAGTATCTTGACCTGTAACCCTGATTTCGATTTTCTTTTCTATTTTGTTTTCAGCTGCCCCAGTTGGATGCAAATGAGCCAAAGTAGGCGCAATTACCAATGAAACAATAGACATCAATTTTATTAAGATATTCATAGAAGGTCCAGAAGTATCTTTAAATGGATCACCCACTGTATCTCCAGTTACAGAAGCCTTATGTGGTTCTGATTTCTTGTAATACATTTCACCATTAATTTCAACGCCTTTCTCAAATGATTTCTTGGCATTATCCCAAGCACCACCAGCATTATTCTGGAAGATTCCCATTAGTACACCACTTACAGTTGCACCAGCTAAGAATCCACCCAATGCTTCTGGTCCTAATAAGAAACCAATTAAAATAGGAGAGATTATTGTGATGGCACCGGGCAACATCATCTTCTTTAAAGAAGCTTCAGTTGAAATTGCCACACACTTATCATACTCAGGCTTACCAGTACCTTCCATGATGCCAGGTATGGTTCTAAACTGACGACGTACTTCTTCTACCATGGCCATAGCCGCTTCACCTACCGCTCTAATAGCGAGTGAAGAGAAGATAAACGGTATCATTCCACCAATAAATAAAGCTGCTAATACATCCGCCTTATAAATATCAATATGCTGGTTGTTAGGCATTGCAACACCCACAAAAGCAGCAAATAAAGCCAATGCGGTTAAAGCTGCAGAAGCAATTGCAAATCCTTTACCACTTGCAGCTGTAGTATTACCTACCGCATCTAAAATATCGGTCTTCTCACGAACTTCACCAGGTAATTCACTCATTTCAGCAATACCACCTGCGTTATCTGCAATTGGTCCAAATGCGTCAATGGCTAATTGCATACCAGTTGTTGCCATCATACCCGCAGCTGCTATAGCCACACCGTATAATCCTGCACAAAGGAATGAACCATAAATACCACCTGCCAATACAAGAATTGGTAAGAAAGTACTTTCCATACCTATAGCTAAACCACCAATGATATTGGTAGCATGACCTGTAGCAGACTGGCGAATAATGCTCATTACCGGACGCTTACCCATTGCGGTGTAGTATTCCGTAATAATGCTCATTAAAGTACCAACCACTAAACCAACTACTATAGCACCGTAAACACCATTTCTAGTGAATTCAGCTCCTCTTAAAGTCATTGATTCAGGTAATACATTTCCTACTAAGAAATAACATACAATAGCAGTTAAAACCATCGAACCATAGTTACCCATGTTCAAGGCTTTTTGTACAACTGCGGTATTTAATCCAGCGTTTTCACCTATGCGAACAAATAAAGTTCCAATAATAGATAAGATGATTCCAATACCCGCAATCAACATTGGTAATAAAATAGGAGATAACCCACCAAATGCGTCAACTAATCTTGATCCATCTGCTGCAGTTACTTCATTACCCAATACCATTGTAGCTAATACGGTTGCAACATAAGAACCAAATAAATCGGCTCCCATACCTGCAACGTCACCTACGTTGTCACCCACGTTATCCGCAATGGTAGCGGGGTTACGAGGATCATCTTCAGGAATTCCTGCTTCTACTTTACCTACTAAATCGGCACCTACGTCTGCAGCTTTGGTATAAATACCACCACCAACACGTGCAAACAAAGCAATACTTTCAGCACCTAAAGAAAAGCCAGTTAATACTTCAATTGTGCGAAGCATACCTTCCACATCTCCATCTGGAGAGAAGTACTGCTTTAACACTAAAAACAAACCACCTAATCCTAAAACGGCTAGTCCTGAAACACCTAAACCCATTACAGCACCACCAGTAAAAGAAACATTTAAGGCTTTGCTTAAACTAGTTCTTGCAGCTTCTGCAGTTCGAACGTTGGCTTTAGTAGCCACTTTCATTCCAATGTAACCTGCAGTTGCGCTAAATACGGCTCCAATAAAGAAGGAGATGGCTATGCTCCAATGGCTGTCTTCATTAGACTGAGCCATAAATCCTAAAAGGATTGCAACAATTACCACAAAATAAGCCAGGATTTTCCACTCAGCTTTCAAAAAAGCCATTGCACCTTCCGCAATATAAGTGCTGATTTCTTTCATTCTAGCATTACCTGCGTCCTGCTTGGATACCCAGTTAAACTTGATTAATGTGTACAGAAGTCCGATGACTCCCATTGCCGGTACGGCATAAAACAATAGATTGTTCATAAGCAATTGTGTGTCAAATGTTAAATTGTTTAAGGTTGGCAAAAATAAGGGTTCTAGCCCTTTGGTGCTTCAATAAACGTTGTATAGGGATAATTATTATTCTGCATCCATCTCTGGCAGCTCAATATCTGTGAAAACGGTGCTCAGCTTACCCGCCTGCCAAATATTGCTGTTAAATTTATTTCCGAGAATAATGATGGTTGCGGTATCACTTAAAAGCCTTCTAAATACGGCATTGTTACCATGCCACCAGCCATTGTGGTAAACTACTGTAGGATTGGGCGGGTCTACATATAAATGCCAGCCTAAACCATAATTCTTTTTACCCCTGGTTTCATTGCTTAAAGGCTCATATGCCAATTGTTGAGACTGCATACTTACAAATTTGCCTTGATACAAAGCTTTGTCCCATTGAAGTAAATCTCTAACGGTGCTGTATACATTTTTATCCCCATAAATACAATCCAGTTTTTCTAATGGATATGCTTTTTTACTAGGGGTATAAGAGGGTATATAATTGGCTGTGTCCTTCAAACTAAACACATAAGTGTCTTTCATCCCAAGGGGAGTAAAAACGCTGTCTTTCATGTATTGCGGATAAGTTTGACCCGTAATTTTTTCGATCACCAAGGCCAATAATGCAAAATTGGTATTGTTATAACTGTATCTTCTATTGGGCTGAGACTCAATTGCAGGGCGGGTTCCAGCCAAAAATTTCAAAACGTCATAATTGCTACTTAAGCCTGTTACGCTTATAGGGTCTTTCACATACACTGTTTGTTTAACCCATTTACCCCTTTTGTTTTTTCTTCTGGTTACATAAGACCTAGTACCCGCCATTAATTGGTCGTATTTAGGTAAACCAGAACGATGAGACATTAATAATTCTAACGTTATCCCTTTGTAAGGAAAAGCGGGTAAGTATTGCTCTACAGGGTCTGTTATTGAAAGGCGGCCTTGCTCCATCAACCTTAAAATAGTCATGGCAGTAAAGGTTTTACTAATAGAAGCTACATGAAAAGTAGAAGAGGGGGTAATGGGATCTTTTGTAGAAAAATTAATCATTCCTTGATAGTCTTCAAAAACAACTTCCCCGTTTTTGGCTATTAAAATAGCCCCATTAAAGCCAGTTTTCAACAACTGCTTTTCATAAATAGGCTTAATTGCATTTATATATATATCTTTTTCACTCGATTTTAAACCAGCATACACCAATGGCTTCCCTTCGTTAATAGTATCAGTAGGGGCGGGGGAACCACTACAAGCCATCATTAAAAAAGGGATTACAGAAAGTATCATCAATCTCAACATTTAATATAGAGGGTTAGAATTATTACAAAGATAGCCATGGTGGCTTCTTATACTACCAACGTGGAAAACTATGCACATGGTATAAGAATAGATAACATTATTTTGCATTTATGAGCAAGCAAGCAAGCACCAGCTATCCTAAAGAACGAATTAATATTCTGTTTTTAGAGAATATTAGTGAAAAAGCCGTTCAACAGTTTAAGCAAAACGGTTATACGAATATTCGAAAATTAAGTGGCGCATTAAGTGAAGAAGAATTAATTAAAGAAATTAAAGATGTTCACCTAATAGGCATCCGATCAAAAACACTAATCACCAAAAAAGTATTAGACGCTGCAACCAAATTGCAAGCCATTGGCTGTTTTTGTATTGGAGTGAACCAGGTAGATCTAAAAGCGGCAACACAAAAAGGAGTGGCAGTTTTTAACGCCCCTTATAGCAATACTAGAAGTGTAGCAGAACTCGTAATAGGTGCAAGTGTTATGTTGATTAGAAGAATCCCCGACAAAAATATAGCAGCACATCAGGGCATTTGGATGAAAGAAGCCAAAGGAAGTTATGAATTAAGGGGTAAAACACTTGGTTTAATTGGTTATGGAAATATTGGTTCTCAAGTAAGTGTATTAGCGGAAGCATTGGGTATGAAAGTATTGTTTTACGATACCGAAACCAAACTACCCTTGGGTAATGCAACTGCTGCAAAAAACATGAAGGAAGTATTGAACAATGCTGATATTGTTTCATTACATGTTCCAGAAACACCGCAAACCAAGTTATTGATTAATAAAAATGCCATCAAACAAATGAAGCCAGGTGCCATTTTAATTAACTACGCAAGGGGAGAAGTAGTAGACTTAAAAGCGTTGGCTACGGCATTAGAAGAAAAACAACTTAGTGGCGCTGCCATAGATGTATTTCCATGGGAACCAGAAAAAAATGGAGATCATTTTGAAAGCCCTATGCAGGGATTAAAAAATGTATTATTAACCCCGCATATTGGGGGTTCTACCGAAGAAGCACAACAAAATATTGGGGAAGATGTAAGCATCAAATTATTTCAATATTTAGAGCGAGGGATTACCAATGGCTCACATACAGTGCCTGCAATTGGATTACCACCAATAGAAGGAACCCACCGAATTTTACACGTACACCACAACGTTCCAGGTGTATTAAGTGCCATCAATACTGCATTGTCAAAAAACAAAATAAATATTGTGGGGCAGTACCTCAAAACCAATGAAGACATTGGTTACGTAGTACTTGATATTGAAAAGAAATTATCTAAAACAGCCATTGAATTATTGAAGGCTGTAAAGTCTACTATTAAAGTTAGGATGCTCTATTAAAACATTTTTATCTCAATTGTATAAAGTTCATCATTTGTTTATGATGGACTTTATTTTTTTTATTTCATCTACATCTACAAAATCAATATCAAAATCTTCTGGCATTAGGGGATTACGAAATGCAGTAGCACTCGGTATTCTTATTCTTGCAGAAGTATGCACTTCATTCACACCTGCAGTGTCAATAATATGTTGCACATTACTGCTGTTTAATCCACTGCCTGGTATAATAATGATTCGATCATTGGCTTGTTCAACCAAGGTTTTCACCAAGTCTAGACCATCGGTTACTTTTAAGTGCTGACCACTAGTTAATACTCGCGTACATCCGCATTGGACAAGGGTTTCAAGGGCATTCAAAGGATTTTTACAACGATCAAATGCTCTATGAAATGTTACGTCTAATGGATAAGCAGCTTCTACTAATCTTGCCGTATTTTCTTGATCAATGCTTCCATCTTGATTTAATAGACCAAATACCACACCATCAAACTGCAATTCTTTACAAAGCAAAATATCTTTTAAAATAATGTCTATTTCGTCTTTGGTATGAAAGTAATCTCCGCCGCGCGGCCGTATCATTGGGAATACAGGAATTCCAATTTTTTCTCTTACCGTTTTTAAATAACCATAAGACGGGGTAGTTCCACCATTGGCATAATTTTCACACAATTCAATTCTATCGGCACCAGCATTTTCTGCGGCAATGGCTGTTGCAGTATTAAACACACATATTTCTAAAAGCATGGCTTAAATCAAAAATTTACTGTCTACTAAAATATTTTTATCGTCTGCATAACAAACGGCATAATTAAATCCTTTTTGTAATGCATATCCGCCATACACACCTTGCTTATTAATGGCAATCATGCATGCTTGAATTTCTTTAGCCTTGCTGCCTTTAATTTTGAGCAATCGTTCAATGGCTTTTTTACAAGCCATTTCAGGGGATAATCCTTGGCGAATAAATTCCATCACAGTGTGCGCACCACCCATGCGAATAATATCTTCGCCTTGACCCGTAGCAACAACTGCACCCACTTCATTGTCTACAAATAAACCTGCTCCAATGATGGGCGAATCACCCACACGACCTCGCATTTTAAAACCCATACCGCTGGTAGTACAGCTACCACTTAAATTACCATTTGCATCTAAAGCAATCATTCCGATGGTGTCGTGGTTCCAAGAACCGTCAGATAATCGGGCAGGAGCTGCTGCAATTTGATTTTCCTTGTTTTCTCTATTGATACTGGGCTTGTATTCGCTTTTTTGTAACCATTTTTTGTATTCACGTTCTGCACCTTCAGACAAACCTTCTTTTTCTAAGGTAAACCCTTGAGAAAGCGCAAATTGCTGCGCACCTTGACCCACCAACATTACATGTGGGGTGTTTTCCATCACTTTACGTGCAACAGAAATGGGATGTTTAATTCTTTCTAAACAGGCTACACTGCCACAATTGGCAAATTCATCCATGATAGATGCATCCAGCGTTACATAACCGTCTCTGTCTGGATTGGCACCTAAACCCACACAACAGTTCTGTTCATTTTCTGTGACCATTACGCCTTGCTCAACAGCATCCAATGCGCGACCATTCTTTTTTAAAATATCCCAAGCAGCTTTATTGGCCCTAATACCAGCGTCCCAAGTAGACAAAACGATTGGCTTTTTTCCAGCATATTTTGGGGCGAAACCAGCCAAAGAAAAACTACCAACACCAAGGCTTCCAACTTGTAAAAATTTTCTTCTAGAGAACATGAATTATGCATTTAAGTTTAGCGTTTTTAAATGTAGGCATTGTTTTATTCTTATCCCAAGAATTGACAACCAAATTATCCATCTGTAAGCCAACCCGTAATCTAATCAATTGACAATCAGCTAATTTACTGAACATAATACTTCTTATAATTAATATTATGTTAAATAGCGCACAACAGAATGGGAAGAAAAAAGGCAACGCTTCGTTTATTTCTTTGATGAAGAATCTGTATGAGGATTTTTGGGGCTATGAATTTTGGAGTAACCCATTTGTGATGGCTGTGCCGTTGGTTTTAATATGCTTTTTGCTTGTTTTACTTCGTCTTTCTTTATAGAGCAATATTGGTACGCTATCGGCAATATTATTGAAATAATAACTAAAATATTAGTCACCCAATACATTTTATTTTGCTTCTTTTTTGCATCCTCTCTTGATTTAATAATCTTAGAAAAACCACCGTTATTCAAGAAATCTTTAGCAGGTTCTCCGCTGCTAAACAATTGAATACTTCTTGTCCCGCCAATTAAATCAGGAATAGCTTCTCTCTTTTGTTCAACCATTGCTAAGAACAATAGTTTTCTTAGGTACTCAAAGTCTGACTCGTTGTATTTTTCATTTTCTTTACAAAACTTTTCTAGTATTATGGAGCCAGTGTACGGATTCCCCTTTGTTTTAACCAATTCGGTCAAAAGAGCATCTAAGTCAAATGCGGTTTTTTTGGTTAATTCAAGCATTTTTTTATTTTCCTACAATATACTAAAACTGCTCGTTTCCCTCGCCTCCCCTTATTTTTTTCTTCCCATTCTTCCCGCAACGGGGCGGCGTACCGCTTCGCTAAACTTACGCCTTCCCCTACACAACGCTACCTAAGTAACATAATATTGAGTTATAATTGTTTTCAATAATTTCCTAGTGAGTTCACTTCGTTCACGTTTGGGCGTCGGTATGTTGCGAATTTAAAGCCTCTAATGCGTTTCACTTATTACGATTAAATTCGCAACATACCGACGCCAAGGAAATTGAAAACACTTATAACTAACTTTTATGTTAAATAGCGCACAACAGAATGGGAAGAAAAAGGCTACTCAATTGAATAGCCTTATATAAATAATTTATAAATGAATTTACTCAGGAACCAATCGTACTATCCTACCCGGCCCTTCAATTGAAACATAAATAGAACCATCGGGTGCTTGGCGTACATGACGAATGCGGCCTACTTTATCAAGCAGTTTGTGTTCTTTGATCACTTTATTGTCCTTAATTTCAAGGCGTGCTAAATATTGCAGTGCTAAGCCACCGACTAATAAATTGCCGGTCCAGCTTTTGAATTTTTTGTCTGTGATAAACGCCATTCCGCAAGCTCCTATGGATGGTATCCATTTGTGAACGGGGTCTGTAACGCCCGCCATGGTTGGACTTGCAGATACAGGTTTGTCGTCGTAGTTAACACCGTATGAAACTAAGGGCCATCCGTAGTTGTTTCCTGCTTTAATAATGTTTACTTCATCTCCACCTTTGGGTCCATGTTCGGCTTCCCAAATTTCTTTGGTGAATGGATTATATACCAGTCCTTGTGGATTACGGTGTCCGTAACTGTAAACGGTGGTTGGCGCTGTATTG
Source organism: Sediminibacterium sp. (assembly GCF_030695065.1). Classification (GTDB taxonomy): domain Bacteria; phylum Bacteroidota; class Bacteroidia; order Chitinophagales; family Chitinophagaceae; genus Sediminibacterium. The sequence goes on from NZ_JAUYTR010000016.1 coordinate 363,912, forward strand.
CCCGGTAATATTGGGTTCCCTGCAGGTATGCCACCATCTTGGGTGATGCGATGCACTTTACCCCAAGTACTATTTACGTCTTGTGCATTTTTATTAGGTGAATTGGCTCCTCCATAACTGGTAGCGCCTCCTTCACCAATACTTACTAAAAGATTCCCAGCTTCATCAAAATCTATTCTACTTCCATAATGGCCGGTCATGGTATTGGCCGAATTGGAAGTCAATAATATTTTAGGCTCGGTAATTTGATCGTTCACCAATTTAAATCGCATCAAATGATAACTTCCACCACCGCCAGGATAATTTCCTGCATAGCTAATAAACACCCATCCATTGTTATTGAATTGAGGTGATACACGAACGTCTAATAAACCTCCCTGACCGCTGGTATTAATAGTAGGAAGACCAGTTATTTCGGTGATTTTATCGCCACTTTTACGATGCAACTTCCCTTTCTTTTCAGTGAATAGTAAATCACCATTGGGTAAAAAATCCATACCCCAGATTACTTCGTATCCAGTAATTAACTGTTCCGTTTTAACGGTGGGCTCCGTAGTCATTTGCGAAGTATCTTCTACTGTTCCCTCTTTTTTACTAGTAGAACAAGCCAAGATACTTGCAAATGCTAAAGAAATTATTAGGGTACGATTAATCATATACTATTTGAAAGTTGAGTGCAATGCATCGAACTCTTTGTATTTGGCTTCGTATGCATCAAATAATTTTGCATCCTTGCCTCTTACACGGCCCATTTTATAATAATAAATATTGGCAATAAAATCTACTGACTTATTTACAACACTACGCTCTGTATTAGTGCGTGGAGTCTTATCTTTTAGAATAGTAAAAGATTTGGTTAGCCATTCAACAGCTATATCTACATTATCCATAGAAATTTTTTCTATGGCAGCATTTTCATTTTTAATAGCATCTACTTTCGCTTTGTGCTCTGCATCAGCAGCTACTTTTTTCTTTGGATCTTTTATTACTGGTTTGTTGGCATTAATCTCTTGCAATTTTTTAATATTAGCAGCATACTTATCATCTTCTAAATTGAAGAAGTTATAATAAGTAACACCTACGTTAAAAGCAGCAATGGCATTGTTGTTGTTTTTGCCATAAGCTTTTTTGAATGCATCTATTGCCTTGCGATTGTACTTGTCGATGGTTGCACTATCTACCCCATCATCATTTCTTACTGAAACAAATACGTCGCCAAACTGTAAATATTTTGTTTCAGTTAAAGTACCAGCAGCATCCATTTCATCATACAATGCTGTTTTACCTGCTAAATCATAGTTCTGGTCTATGTATTCAATTTCAAAATCTTCCCAGTTTTCTTTTGGATACACTTCTTTACCCAATGCCATGTATTTTTCAAAGCCTTCTTTATTCTTTTTCTTAGTGTTGTAATCAACTAAGTATTTATAAATATCGGCAAAGCCCTCTCCTGTTACTCTACTATCGGCTAGGCGAGTATAGTATTTAACCGCATCATCAGGCTTTTGTGCATTCTGAAAAGAATACGCACAATATAAAATGGAAGTAGTATCAAATGGTTGCTGAGAACTTGCCCATTTGTTCTGGAAAATATAATCACTATAAATAACTGCTTTCTCAAATTCCTTAGAAGCGGCATCGTATTTCTTCTCTTTAAAACTATTGATACCTACACCAAATGAAGTGGCATACATATCAAAATATCCATCTGCTCCTTTCTCTTTCACTTTAGCCAATGCTGGTTCCATTTCGGCATATTTTTGAAACGCAGCATGTGCATCTTCTACTGCAGTTGGATACTTGGCTCTTGTTGCTTCATTTTGAAATAAAGCAGCATAAATTCTAGACTTCCAATAATACCCTTCAGCCTTTCCTTGATTTTTTGGATCGGCCATGGCTTTATCAATTTCAGTTTTAGCCTCTTCAAACTTTTTTAAATAAACATTGGTTTCAACTTTCTTGAAATCCTGTGCAGTTGCAATTGAAAAAATTGCAAAGCTTAACAACAAGGAGAAAAAATACTTCATATGGTTGTTTTTAGTCGTGTACTTAAATAATTGGTTCTTCGTTATTAGTCGTATTTAAATCGGCATCATTGGTTGATTCACCTGCCTCTGTGGTTCCATCAGTTTGCTCTTCATCTAACACGTTAGCTTCGCCTTCACCCTCTTCAGCTATTACTTCTTCTACTACTTGCTCTTCAATTTGAGAAATGGCTGCAATTTCATCGCCTTCATCTAAGCGAATCAATTTAACACCTTGTGTGGCTCGTCCTGCTTCTCTAATATCTACAATACCTGTTCTAATGGTAATGCCCGATTTACAAGTAATAATTAAGTCTTCCACCTCTTTTACATAAAGTATGCCAACCAAACTTCCTGTTTTCTCAGTTACGTTAATGGTTTTAACACCTTTACCTCCTCTATTGGTAATGCGATAATCTTCAATGGCTGTTCTTTTACCGTATCCTTTTTCACTTACCACCAATATGGTTCTTTCAGTATCGTCCTTATTTACACAAATCATGCCAACCACTTCATCGGTAGCATCATCTACTTCAATACCTGCAACCCCAATAGCACCTCTTCCAGTTGATCGAACTTTTGTTTCAGGGAATCGAATAGCACGTCCGCTTTTCACCGCCAACATAATTTCGCTAGAACCATTGGTTAATCTAGCTTCTAATAATTCATCTCCTTCCACAATGGTAATTGCATTCACCCCATTGGCCCTAGGTCTACTGAAATCTTCTAAAGAAGTTTTCTTAATAATACCTTGCTTAGTACAAAGCACGATATAGTGATTTTGAACAAAATCAGTGTCTGCAATATTTTTAACATTAATAATTGCTTTCACTTTATCGTCACCAGGTAATTGAATCAAATTCTGTATGGCTCTTCCTTTGCTTTGCTTCTCTCCTTCTGGTATTTCATACACCCGCATCCAATAACACCTACCCTTTTCTGTAAAGAATAAAATGGTATCATGGGTAGAGGCAACAAATAAATGTTCTACAAAATCCTCTTCTCGGGTTTTTGATCCTACTGCACCTCTACCGCCTCTTTTTTGTTGACGGTATTCAGTTGCAGAAGTACGCTTAATGTATCCTAAATGTGAAATAGTAATTACTACATCTTCGTCTTCAATTAAGTCTTCAATACGCATTTCATCGGCCAAGTATTGAATTTCACTCTTACGTGCATCACCAAATTTATCTTTTACTTCTAGTAACTCTTTTCTAATTAAAGCAAAGCGTAAATCTTCATTGGCCAATAGCGCTTTCAAGTCTCTAATGGTTGCAATTAAACCATTGAACTCTTCAATAATTTTATCGCGTTCCATTCCAGTTAATCGCTGTAAACGCAATTCTAGTATGGCTTTCGCTTGAATTTCAGACAACCCTTCTGCTTGTTTGTACAACTCATCTGTAAGATCAGAGAACATAGCAGAATTCAAGTACCATTTTTCTTGGCTACTCTTGGTCATCAATGCTTCCTTCGCTTCATCAGGAGTTCTACTTGCACGTATCAAACGAATCACTTCATCTAAATGGTCCAATGCTTTTAAATAACCTTCTAATACATGCGCACGCTCCTCCGCTTTTCTTAGTTCAAATTTGGCTCTTCTAATCACCACTTCCATTCTAAATTCAATGAAAGCTTTAATTAGATCGTGCAAGTTCATAATGCCCGGACGTCCTTTGCTTAACGCCACATTATTGATACCATAACTGGTTTGTAATTCTGTATGCTTGTACAATTGATTAATGACCACTTGTGCAACCGCATCTTTCTTTAATTCAACCACAATACGAGTACCATCTTTATTACTTTGGTTACCCACATCGGATATTCCATCAACAATTTTATTGATGGCCAATTGTCCAATTCGATCCGTTAAAGTATCACGACTTACCTGATAAGGTACTTCGGTAATAACAATCATTTCTCTGCCATTGGGTTTGGTTTCCACATTGCATCTCCCTCTTACCACAACCCTACCCCTACCGGTCATTAATGCTTGCCTAACGCCTTCCATACCATAAATCACCCCACCGGTTGGAAAATCAGGCGCTTTCACATAATTCATTAACTCTTCAATAGTAATATCTCTATTGTCTACATAAGCCACACAGCCATCAATTACTTCGCTCAAGTTATGCGGCATCATATTGGTGGCCATACCTACGGCAATTCCAGAAGAACCATTTACCAATAACTGAGGAATTCTTGCAGGTAAAACAGTGGGCTCTTCTAATGAATCGTCAAAATTCAATTGAAAGTCTACTGTTTCCTTTTCAATATCATCTAACATGGCTTCAGCAATCTTTTGCAATCTTGCTTCGGTATAACGCATAGCAGCCGGTGGATCTCCATCTTGGTTACCAAAGTTACCTTGACGATCTACCAATGTATAACGCATGGTCCACTCTTGGGCCATCCTCACCAATGTATCATAAATAGCACTATCACCGTGGGGGTGATACTTACCCATTACTTCCCCCACAATACGGGCAGATTTCTTAAAAGGCTTATTGCTGTTATTCCCCAACTCATTCATTGCGTATAAAACCCTACGGTGTACAGGCTTAAACCCGTCCCTCACATCTGGTAATGCACGACCCACAATAACCGACATTGAATAGTCAATGTAAGCGGTCTTCATTTGCTCTTCAATATTGACCTGTATAATTCGGTCGTTATCGTTGGTTTGTTCTGGTATTAAGTTCTCTTCCATGTATCTTGCTGGTTCTACTTTTAATTCATTTTCAGGGGGAAAAATAGCCTCCTGAATGAAGGTTTGCGAAGATAGCTTTTTTAGGGGTTAAAAAGGCCAAAAAACACTGTTTTTTTACCGGTTTTATCCACAGTTTACACCCTATCTAAACGCTTGATTTTCATTGGTAGACGCCAATTGTTCTATCTTTATTTTTTTTAAGTAATTCTTTATGCAAATTTTAGTTTTTGGTGCGGGCAAATCTGCTACTGTTTTAATAAAGTATTTAGGGAGTATTACTGCCCAAAAAAATTGGATTTGCACAGTTGCAGACCAAGACTTAAATACGGTAAACAATAAAATAAAAGGGCATTCCAATTTGCGTGCTGCTGCCCTTTCAATTGAAGATGAAGCAGCCAGGCAGGGGTTGATTAAAGCCGCCGATATCGTTATTTCGCTATTGCCACCAGGCTTGCATTTTTTAGTGGCAAAGGATTGTGTATTATTGAAAAAAAATTTACTGACTGCTTCTTATTTAGACAGTCAAATTAAAAGTTTAGAGAAAGACATTAATGAAGCAGGATTATTGTTCATAGGAGAAATGGGTTTAGACCCAGGTATTGACCATATGAGTGCTATGCAAATCATTCATAACATCCATTCAAATGGAGGGCAAATAAGCTCCTTTAAATCGCATTGCGGGGGATTAATTGCGCCCGAGTCAGACAACAATCCATGGCATTATAAAATCAGTTGGAACCCTCGAAATATTGTTACTGCTGGAAAAGCAGGTGCTATTTACCAACATGAAGGAGAAGTAGTAACTAAGCCTTATGAACAAATATTTGACAACTGTGCGCAACTAAACATACCGCAAGTAGGCAATTTGGCCTATTATCCCAATAGAGATTCCCTTTCTTATATTCCTTTATACAAATTAGAAACAGCACAAACTTTTATTAGAACCACTTTGCGTTATGCTGCTTTTTGTTTGGGATGGGAGAAAATGGTACAAGCACAATTAACCAATGACGATGAAATGGTAGACACCAATGGGTTAAGCTATGCCCAATTTTTTCATACTCATTTGAATAAATACCAAGTGGAATTGAACACCCCTGAATTAATGGAGCAATTCAATTTTTTAGGACTGAATGATTCCACCCCTATCAACAAAGGAACACTAACGACAGCGCAAATTCTGCAAGAAATACTCGAAGCAAAATGGAAATTACAAATAGGCGATAAAGACCTTATTGTGATGTTACACGAATTTGAATATTCAATGAACAATAAAAATTATGCACTCCAAAGTACTTTGGTAGTGAAGGGCGACGATGAGTTGCATACAGCAATGGCAAAAACCGTTGGTTTACCTTTGGGGATTGCAGCTGTCTTAATTTTAGAGAACAAAATTGCCATTAAAGGGTTACATATACCAATAATTAAAGAAATCTACGAACCAGTTTTAGCAGAATTAACAAAAGAAGGTATTGCCTTTGAAGAAACAAAAATGGAATTACAATGAATTATTGGTTAATTAAATCGGAGCCTTTTAAATACAGTTGGGATCAGTTTGTAAGCGACAAAGAAACATTTTGGGATGGAGTAAGAAATTACCAGGCGCGCAATAATTTAAGGGCTATGAAAAAAGGCGACTTGGCTTTTTGGTACCATAGCAACGAAGGAATGGAAATTGTGGGCATTGCCAAAGTAACCAAAGAGTCTTATCAAGATCCTACCACGGATGATACCGCTTGGTTGGTGGTCAATTTTAAACCAGTAAAAAAATTAAAAAAGCCCGTGAGCTTAGCTACGGTTAAAGCAGACATTCGATTAGAAAAAATGGCATTGGTAAAAGCCCAAAGATTGTCTGTACAACCGGTGACTCCAGAAGAATGGGTAATCATTTTGGAATTGGCTGAAACCAAATAACCCCCTTTATTTGAAGAAAATATATGCAATTCCAATTGCAGCAATCACGCCAATTAAGTCGGCCAGCATGCCGGCCCAAATTGCGTAACGAACTTTCTTAATTCCAACACTTCCAAAGTAGAGGGCAATAATGTAAAAAGTAGTGTCTGCACTTCCTTGAAAAGTACTGGCCAACTGCCCTATAAAACTATCTGGTCCATGTGTTTTAAAAATATCTAGCATCAATCCCCTTGCCCCACCCCCACTAAAAGGACGCATGATGGCAACAGGTAATGCAGGAACAAATTCACCACTTGCGCCAACTGCAGTAAAGCACCAAGTAATGCCGCTAATGATGGCTTCTAAAGCACCACTTTCTCTAAAAACTCGTATGCCCACTAACATCCCCACTAAATACGGAATCACTTTTAAAATCACTTCCCAACCTTGTTTAGCACCTTCAATAAACGCATCAAATACATTTACTTTTTTTATATGACCGCCAATAATAAATGTGCAAATAATCAGGAACAAAATAATATTGCCTAATACATTACTGAATGTTTCTTTAGTTAATAAAGTAGGAACAGGAATATCTTTTTGTGAAGGCAATTGCTGAATAAACCAAGCAAATAAAAAGATGGCCGTAACAATGGTTCCCAACCAAGCAATCAATATTCGATCAAATTTTAATCGTTGATAAATGCCCGTAATTAAAATACTCGCCACCGTTGCTACCGATGTAGCCAACATTAATGGAACAAATACACTGGTGGGGTTAACGCTTCCGGCACCTGCGCGATAAGCTATAATTGACAAAGGAATTAAAGTAAGTCCACTGGTATGCAAAACCAAGAACATGATTTGTGCATTACTGGCTGTTTCTTTTTGCGGATTCAAAGTTTGCAAACTCTCCATTGCTTTTAACCCAAAGGGAGTAGCTGCATTATCTAAACCCAACATATTGGCACTAAAATTCATGACCATTTGTCCCATGGCTGGGTGTTTATCGGGTACACCCGGAAACAATCTTTTCATAAATGGATTGAGGAGTCTGGCCAAAAAATTAATGGCACCTGCTTTTTCGCCAATATTCATCAACCCCATAAAAAACACCATTACACCCGTTAATGGCAAGGCAATATCCATTACGCTAGACTTGCTGGCATCAAAAATGCCTTCTACCATTTTCTTGAAAATCTCGTAGTCTTGAAAGATGATCAGCTTTATTAATGCAATCACCAACCCAATAACAAAAAAGAGTATCCAAACATAATTCAGTGCCATAAGTCTAAGATAATGCTAATGATGGTTATTCCTTACCTTTGCGCCTCAAAATTAATATAATGGCTTTACAAGCAGGTATAGTAGGTCTTCCAAATGTAGGTAAATCAACGCTTTTTAATGCGGTAAGTAATAGTGCAAAAGCACAGGCAAGTAATTATCGTTTCTGTACCATTGAACCCAATGTAGGTTTAGTGGATGTGCCAGATGAGCGCTTAAGTAAATTAGCTGAATTGGTTTTGCCCAATAAAGTGATTCCTACCCAAATGGAAATTGTAGACATTGCTGGCTTGGTTAAAGGTGCGAGCAAGGGGGAAGGATTGGGTAACAAATTCTTAGGAAATATTAGAGAAGTAGATGCCATAATTCATGTGATTCGTTGTTTTGAAGACGAAAATGTATTGCGCGAAGAAGGGGCCATCAATCCTGTTTCCGATAAAGAAATTATTGAAACCGAATTACAATTAAAAGATCTAGAAAGCGTAGAGAGGAAATTACAGCGCGTAGAGAAAATGGCTCGTGTAGGTTCTGACACCAAAGCCAAAGCTGAATTTGAAATTTTACAGCGTTGCCAAAATCATTTAATGGCAGGTAAGAGTATTCACTCTTTGGGATTAAGCAAAGAAGACAAAGCTGCAGTAGCCGATTTATTCTTATTAACCGATAAGCCTGTTTTATACGTTGCCAATGTAGACGAAGCATCCATGCATACAGGTAATGCTTTTTCTGAGCAATTAAAAAAAGCAGTTGAAGCAGAAGGCGCACAAGTAATTGTAATGTGTAATAATATAGAAGCACAAATTGCAGAAATGGACAATGCAGACGACAAGCAAATGTTCATGGAAGAATATAAAATGACCGAGCCTGCATTAAATAGATTGATTCAGTCTGCCTATAAATTATTGAACTTAGATACTTACTTCACAGCAGGTGTGCAAGAAGTGCGTGCTTGGACAATCCATAAAGGTTGGAAAGCCCCACAAGCGGCGAGTGTAATCCACACCGATTTTGAAAAAGGATTTATTAAAGCGGAAGTAATAGCCTACGAAGACTTTGTAAAGTATGGTAGTGAAGCGGCTTGTAGAGACAATGGTAGACTGCGCATTGAAGGAAAAGAATACCTTGTGAAAGATGGAGACATCATGCACTTCCGATTCAACGTTTAAATATGTTATCGTTCTGGGAAAAAGACAGTTTTTATGCCGATACAGATATTGTGATCATCGGTGCCGGCCTAATGGGTCTTTGGTCTGCCTATGAATTAAAAAAAGCAGCTCCTTCCCTATCCATAACCATACTAGAAAAAAATGCAACCCCTTTAGGTGCTTCTACCCGCAATGCAGGTTTTGCTTGCTTCGGAAGTTTAACCGAATTAATTAGTGATGAAACTACCATGGGTACTGCTGCCATGCTATCCATTGTAGAAAGCCGTTTTAAAGGCATCCAAAAAATACGTGCGAATTTTTCGGATGAAGCCATTCAATACGATGCTTGTGGAGGATTTGAAGCCATTCAAAATAATCATTTCACTGCGGCCAACTTAGATGGGCATATTCAGTATCTAAATGGGTTATTAGCACCCATAACAGGCAGCCATCAAACCTTTTGCAATGCTACCAAACAGCTGAATCGGTATGGGGTGAAAGCATTTGATCATTTGGTATACAATTCATTTGAAGCAGGCATTCACAGCGGTAAATTAGTAAATGAATTGACCAATAAAGTATTGGCATTGGACGTACGAATTATTAATGGTATAGAAGTGAAGGGTTGGATTAAAACTGGCGAATCCATTGAGATAGCTACCCAGTTTGGACAAACCATCAAAGCCAAGCAGTTAATTGCTTGTATGAATGGATTTACTCAAACCCTTTTACCACAATTGAATATTGTTCCTGCAAGAGGTCAAATACTCTTGACCAAACCCATTGATGGGTTAATTTTAAAAGGTACTTTCCATTTTGATGAAGGGTTTTATTACTGGAGAAATATTGGCAATCGAATACTAATTGGTGGGGCGCGTAATTTGGATATTGCAGGTGAACAAACTACCAATTTAGCAGGGTCAGATAAAATCAGGAACCACTTAGCTCAATTTTTGGCTACCTATATTGATACGAATCACCCCATTGAAATAGAACAATACTGGAGCGGCATTATGGGCTTTACTCCCAATAAAGAACCCCTTTGCACTTGGGCAGAACCCAACGTATTAGCTGTAATTGCTTGCAATGGAATGGGCGTAGCACTTACCCCTATTGTGGCTGAAAAAGTTGCGGCAATGGTACTAGCGAATGATTAACTTTAGGCTCAATTTCAACCATGAAAAAGCTATTTTATTTTTTGGTCTTGTCTTATATTATGAGCAGCTGTCAAACTAATGCAGAAGCAGATAATACCCAACAAGAAAAACTGCAGGCAATTCAAGAGCCTGTGAATATTCCATTCCAAGTATTGAATATTTTTCCGCACGATACTTCTTCCTATACGCAAGGTTTGATTTGGTATGAAGGAAAATTGTGGGAGGGCACTGGATTGCTTACAGAAAGTAAACTATTATTAACCGATCTTAAAACAGGAAAAGCAATCAAGTCGGTTAAACTACCCGACAATGAATTTGGAGAAGGGATTACCATTTTAAATAACAAAATTTATCAACTAACCTGGGAAGATCATAAAGTGTATGTATACGATCTCAAAACGTTGAAGCAAGAAAAAGTTTTCGATTGGCCTTATGAAGGTTGGGGTATTACTACAGATGGAAAGGCTTTACTAGTATCAACCGGTGGGAGCAACTTATATTGGGTAGACCCATCTACTTTTAAAATCACCAAAACATTGGGAGTATCAGACAACAATGGATATGTTGACAGTATTAATGAACTAGAATGGATCAATGGTTTTATTTATGCCAACAAATATTTAACCGACTATATTTTAAAAATAGATCCAAGCTCTGGTTTAGTTGTGGGTAAATTAAACCTAACTGGCTTATTACAACAAAGTAACCAACCCATTGTAGCTAATACCGATGTATTAAATGGAATTGCCTTTAACCCAACAACTGGCAACTTGCTAATAACAGGAAAACGTTGGCCAGCCTTATTTGAATTGAAACTGAATTAATTTTTTTGCAGAATATAAATTATAGAACTGCATTTATTCGGATTCCTAATTGCTGCTAAATTTGATTTTAATCCTTGCCAAAAAGCAGCAAGATAACGTGTTGCCCCATATTGATACTGTTCACTCAACATAGAAACATAAAACGAATCAAACCACATTGGTTGATTTGCTACAATCGTAAAACCATGCATGCCTGCCAACTGAGTCATTGAAGCGGGAGAAAAATGATACAAGTGCCTCGGCACATCATACGCTGCCCAAATAGATTGATAATGTGCAGCATCAGAAGATGTATAGTTTGGCACTGCAATCACTAGCTTACCCCCTTTTGGTAAAATATGATTGAATTGTTTCCAATAGCCTTGCAAATCGTGCACATGTTCTAATACATGCCACATGGTAATAACATCAAAACTATGCGGAGTAAATGAATACAATTCATTGGGTAATAACAAGTCTATCCCATATTGCTTCTTCGCTTCAGCTCTTGCACTTGAATCGGGCTCCAAAGCAGTTGTATGCCAGCCTTGGGCTTTCATGGTAGCAGCAAAAGCGCCTACTCCTGCCCCAATATCTAATAATCGTCCATTGGAAAGACCAGTGTATTTCTTAATCAGCTTTGCTTTTGCACCTAATGTATAATTTCTTACTAAGTGATAGAGTTGATTAATTAAACCTTTCTTGGTATTAGAATGAGAAATATAATTATTAGATTGATAATAAGGACCAATTTGATCAATGTTTGGAATGTCTTGGGTAAACCTTACACTGCACTGATTACAATGCCAAATATCAAAATCTTCTTTGCTAACTGTATGGTCTTTTGCAGTGATTGCATATTCAACTTTATCGGAATTACAAGCAGGGCATTGGTAATGATGAATAGGTGTAAACATAAATTAGCAAAAACTTTATACATAATAGAACAGCAATGCACCTATACCAATCATTAATAGTATAACAGCATACACCCACCAGTTATCACTGGTTTTAATTTGACTATCTTGTCCTAACAATTCTCTAATATCTTCCTCTTCTTGCTCAGTAAGGTTTCTTTCTTCGTCGTGGTTAATTTTAACCGCTTCCTTTTTAGCAAATTCAATGGTTTCACCCACTTTTACCTGAGGCAATAATTCCAATAAATTTTTTTCTGGAGTAAACAATATATACCCATTTTCTTCTTTTCGCATTGCACCTATACCTGGTATTACAGCACCTTGTGGAGTAGTTAAAGAAGTTTTGATTTTATATACATAGTCGTGAAACTGCTTAATGGCAGTCATTTGATCTACCCCCAATTCTTCAGAAATAAAATCAAACAAAAATTTATCAGAAGGGGGTGTTTGCTCTTGCTTAAAACGAATGGCTGGAGCAGGTGCAAAAAGAAATCCATTGGCATTATCTAATTTGGCGGTATTTGGTTCAATCACAAAATTACCCACGTCTGGAATACTCAATCGGTGATTGAGCACAAGGTATTTATGAAGGTATTGATACATGCAATTAGCGTTTATTGGAACGAATATACAACTCCTCCCATAACATTAAAACCAAAAACAGGGTATTGGTTCCAACGCTGGTAAGTATTGTTGAAAAGATTATTCATTTGAAGCCACAGATTCAACTTGGGCATAATGCCAAATTCAAAGCCCAAATTCATATCCATCGCGGGTGAAAGCCTTCTTGCAGTGAAAGAAAATGAATCTCTATATAAAGAACCAGAACGATAAAAAAGATCCGCTTTTACCTGCAAGTCTCCTATCGGTTTCCAAATTAAGCCTGCAGTTGTTTCTAATGGAATTAACCCAAATGCATCCGTTGCGGCATCTAGTTTACTGAAATTACTATAACTGGCACTGGCTAATAAAGAAAGTTTTTCTTGAAAAGTATAATTGATTTCTCCACTTAGTTTTAAGGCATTCATATTGGTATAAACAATATCGAAAGCTTTGCCATCTCCCAATTGGTTAAAGAAAATTGGCTGGTCTTTCATTTGCATCAAAGCTACTTGTGCATTGAATGAGAAATGGTTGTTCGTACTCCCATTCAAGCCAATATATTGCTCAATTGATCGGGTATTTCTAAGTTGATTGGGTAAAGCAATCCATGGATTATACTGTGCAAGTGAACGGAAACTATTTTTATAAAACGAACCTTTAAATCCTGCTTCAACAGAAAAATTGGAATTGGGCAATCTAGAATTAAGCGTAAAATTGGGTAAAAGGTTAAATACTCCGTTGTTCCAAGTTGGTTTTATACCAAGATTCAATTTTACGTTGGGTGTTTTAAGTAATATGCTAGGGTCTATGCTGTACAAATTATTGTTGATGGCACTACTAATTGTACTTGGTGAACTGTATTTAGCCATATCTGCATTAGCAGTAATATTGATGCCTAGCATTTTTCCAAAAAACTTTTCAATAGGGGCTTTAATGATGATATTATTTTCACCCGCATTATTGGTATTGGTAAAACGATTGAATTGAATTATTGGATGAAAATCAATTCCCGACTGAGTGCGTTGTTTATTCTTCACTCCAACTTCTAAAGACAGCCCATTGTATACCAATTGCAATTCGTCTTTGGGATAAACCAGTGTATTAGGCATGAATCCATATCGGTATCTAGTAGTACTGTTAAATTGCGCATGAGAAGTCCATTCCAAATTATTAGTTGTATTTATAACAGACAATACATCTAAATCAAATTTACTGTACTGTTGTGCATACAATTTTCCTTTAGACCTTACAAAACTAGTTTGAATTTGGGTAATCATTTTTTTTCCGTCGCCAAAAGAAAAACGTCCTTCCCCAAAAAAAGAGCTTAGGTTACCGGCTCCCGCTTTAACACGATGTGTATTCTTCCAAACGGCCGGCGAATCTGTTGGAAGCGCCAAGGGTTTGAGTGGAATGGGCTGATAAGAGAAAAATAAATTAGAAGACGGTACTTTATAAGTTAATGGCAATCTAGAAGAATCTGCAACAGCAGTTGCTGCTGTGAAATTTATTTTTGCAGCATTTTGCAAAGATGGCTTAAAAGCAGAAGTGATGATGACTGTTCTAGTAGATCCAGTATCTGAATTGGTTTTATCTGAAACAGAATAAGCTACCGACAAACTTTCCCCTTTTGCTTTTACACTAGCTGTTGCAGTTTGTTTGGTTTTTAATTTTTTAATACTCGCTTTCTTTTTAACAACCTTTGATTGTTTGGCTTTTTTCTTTTTACTCTTTCGTTGTTGCGCAAAAGTATCCAAACTAAACCCTATCAATAACAATAATATAAAAAGTGCAATTTTCGTTTTCATGTTTCTTGTTATTTATATTATTGTACTTTATTATTTTTTTCCTTCTCGGCTATTACTAAAGCCAGCTTAGCTGCAGCTTCTTTTTTAAGCTCTTCTAATTCAGCATTATCTGCCACACTTTTAAAAGTAGCTTCCGCATTAAAATAATCTTTCTGGTTTAAGTAAATATCTCCAACTAATAAGTAACTCTTAGTTACCCAAAAGGTATAAGATCCGTACTTTTTAATTACTTCAAAACATGCTTTTTCAGCTTCATCTAATTTGCCTAATTGCAATAATAGTTCCCCAACTCTATATTGTGATTCCGCTGTAATTTCAGATTTACCCAATGGTAAAAGCGATTGGAACCCCTGAAGTGCTTGCGGATATTTTTTATCCATTTGATCATTCTTTGCAATTACGAATCCTGCCATTACTCTGTCATCGGTGGCTATGCTTTTTTGCAACAACAATTCTGCGGCATTAGGAGCAGCTTGCGCAAATTGTTGGGTTTTGTACTGACAACGCAATAATCCCCGCATTGCTTCCAACTTGTTTTCCTGCTGTAGGGCAATTGTTTTTAATAGCGCATAATAAGTAGAAGCATTGTTGTAGTCTTGGAGGTCAAAATAATAAATTCTACCAGCCTGCAATGTACTTCGCTCCGCATATTTGTTAGGAGACAATGCAGCAACTGCTTTATAATATTTAAGCGCTTCACTATTTTTTTTCTGTAATAGATTTATTTCTGCTAAAAAATAATTGGCTTCAACTGCATATTTTCCTTGAGGGAAATTGGCGAGATAAGTGCTAAATCCAGCTTCTGCTCCTTGATTATCTTTTAATTCAAACCGAATAGACGCAGACTTATACGTAATTGAATCAGCTTCATTTCCAGCTATGGTTTTCCCATTCGTTTCCATAAATTGGATATAGGCCAATGGCTGTTGCTGTTCTATAAATATATTTCTAATGTATTCAACAGCAGCATCCGATTCAGTACTATTTGGATACTTAGACACCAACTGTTTAAATTGGCTCAATGACTCATCATTTTTATTCAAATTAAAATAAGCAATCCCCAATTTTTGGTAAGCTACTGGATAAAGTGCAGCAGCGTCTTTTTGATTAAGCAACGCTTCTAAAGGATCAATTACTTTTTCGAAAGCTTCATCGGCCAAATAGGTATTAGCTATTTCAAGCCTTGATTGCGCCAACATTATAGAAGTTGGATACAATTGAGGTATCGATTGCAATAAAGTCAACTTCTGCGCTTGATTATTAGTTGCACCAGCAATAATGGCTTTTTGATAAGTGGCATAATCAGCAGATATCCAATTCAATTGAACAATTTGATCATACAAATTCAATGCTTGCTTATACTCTTTCAACATAAACCAGCAATCGGCAGCCCTAATAACAGCATCTTTCTCCACATTATTTAAGGCCGAATGAGGATTTTTATTCACCAATTCGTATTGCTCCTTAGCTTGTTTATACATTTCTTTTTTTAGATACGCATAAGCCAAATTATAGCGGGCATTGCTGGGATTAACCTCTCCATTTCTAATGGGTGCTTTTAAATACTGAGTTAAAAACTGAATGGCGTCATCCATTTTGCCCGATCGGTAACTCAATTCTCCTTTCCAGAAATAAACCAGTGGCAACTGTGGTGTATTATTGGGCGTCATTAAAATTTTATCTAATAAAATTTCAGCAGCATCTAACTGCTGGTCGTTAATTAATTCAACTGTTCTACCATACAAGAGTCTTGGCAAAAGTGCAGTAGCGTTGGCCGACTTATTGGGCAACGACTCAAATAGAGACAAAGCATCTTTAAAACTATTGGTATTGGCAAGGGTACTTATCAATAACTCTTTGGATTCGTTTACATACCCTGATTGCGGATACTGGGCTACAAATTGTTGAAAGCTTTTAACAGCAATATCAAAATAACCCAATTCATAAGACAGTTTAGCATAATGAAAACTAGATACTTCTTTTTGAACCCGGTTACTGTTATTGGCTGCACAAAATTGAAATGCATTTCTTGCATTCTGCAAATCATTCACCTTTAAATAGGCATCGGCTAGTAAATACATGCTGTTTTGCTCCAAAGAATCTAAAGCCCCGCCTATTTGCTTAAAACCTTGAATGGCTTTATTCCAATTCTTTGCTTCATAATAACAATAAGAAAGCTCATATAAGTCTTCCCTTCTTACTTTTTCACTAGACGCAATATAAGTTTCTAAATAAGGTAAGGCACGTGCAAATTCTCTTTTTTCGAACAATAAGTGACCTACCAATTGCTTTAATTGTAAATCGTAATATTGCCCATTTCTTTTGATGGCGCTTTCCCCATAGGTTAAAGCCTTTTCTCTATTGCCGCTAAAATAGTAAAGCTCCGTCAAGTAAAATGGCACCACGTGTTGGTAATCTGGATGTGTTTCGGCAATCAAAAAACATTCAATAGCTGTTTCATAAGACTTTTCACTAAATGCTAAAAAGCCATAATAATAATTGGCATCAATATAATTGGGATCTGCAGGCATTTGTCTAATGGTATTAAACAAAGGCTTCGCATTTTCAAAGTCTTGATTTATAAAATAGGCATACCCTTGATGAAATTTCATAGTAGCAATCTGTCTGTTATTTAAATTGACAATATTGCTTTTTGCATAATAAGTTAATGCCTTATTGTATTCTTTTTGCTGGTAATAATATTCACCTAAATAAAATGAAACCATTTGAACATGTGCTAAATGATTGTCTAATTCAACAAAAGTTTTAGCTAAATCTGCAGCACCAATTTCATCTAATTGTAATCCGCAAATAATATAATAGTATTGAGCATCTGCCATTAATTGTACAGGCATATTGCTTTTCTTAATTCCATTATTATAAAGTCTTTTAAAAACCGGGAAGGCCAAACTAAATTGATCTTGTTGATACAATTGCTTCGCTGATTTAAAAGCTGCATCGGCATCAGACCATTCCATTGTTTCCTGAGAATGAACCGATGTGAAAAAACCAAAAAAGGTAAGTATAATAAACGCGACTATTTTATACATGGGCAGGAATATATAGTGCAAAGATTTTTTTATTTGTTGGTATTAAGTGGCAAAGCATTGTTAAAGATATGCAGAGGCGCTGTTATGCTTGGTTAAACATGCCTTTTGTGGAAAAACAGGATAAGGTTGTAAGTTTGTCAACAAATTGTAAGGATGTACGAACATTTAACAACAGTGAGGGTTAGGTATGCAGAGACCGATCAGATGAATATTGTTTATTACGGCAATTATGCCCAATACTTTGAAGTTGGAAGAGCGGAATGTATAAGGGCCTTGGGTTTTACCTATAAACAAATGGAAGAAATGGGGGTTCGTATGCCCGTTGTGGCAATGGAAGCTAAATTTTTAAGGCCAGCGCATTATGATGATTTAATTACCATCAAAACCATTTTAAAATCACTTCCAACGCAACACGAAATTTGTTTTGAACATGAAGTATACAACGAGAGAAAAAAATTACTAACAACGGGGAAGGTGACCCTTTATTTTATCAATACACTTACCAATAAACGCATGGGAATGCCGGCAGATTTTTTAGCAACTTTGGCCCCCTATTTTACCATTCAATAAGCCCATTTTCATGAATAAAATATACGCATCAATTATAACCATCGGAGACGAATTACTGATTGGTCAAGTAATTGATACCAATAGCAGTTGGATAGCCCAAGAACTAAACAAAGCTGGCATACAAGTTAAAAACAGAGTGGCTGTTGGTGATAACAGAGAAGATATTTGGCAAGCACTTGACGAGGCAATTTCAAAATCATCATTGGTTCTAATCACGGGTGGATTAGGGCCCACTGCAGATGATATCACCAAGCCATTATTATGCGATTATTTTGGCGGGAAAATGGTAATGGATCAGGCTACCCTAGACCATGTGACTCATATATTCCAGCATATTTTAAAAAGGCCAATGATAGAGCGAAATACATTACAAGCTCAAGTACCAGATGTATGCACCGTATTGAAAAACGAAAAAGGAACTGCGCCAGGAATGTTGTTTAGCAAAAACAATGTAAAAGTAATTGCCATGCCAGGTGTTCCACACGAAATGAAATGGATAATGCAACACCATGTTATGCCATTGGCTGCCCAATGGTTCAATAGTGGATTTATTGAACACCGTACTTTATTAACAGCTGGTATTGGAGAAGCCTTTTTAGCTGAACAAATCAACCACTTTGAAGCTGCTTTACCCAATCATATTAAATTGGCCTACTTGCCCAATTATGGAATGGTTAGACTTCGATTAAGCGCTTGGGGAAGCAATCAAGATGATTTAAATAAAGAATTAGATAACCAGTTTAATCAACTGAAAAATAATGTTTTAGAATATTTGGTAACCGACAAAGATGAGCCCATGGAAATGGTAGTGGGTAATTTACTAAAACAGAAAAATCAAACGGTAGCTACTGCAGAAAGTTGTACCGGAGGTTATATTGCTCACTTGCTTAGCAAGCATGCTGGGTCATCCACTTTCTTTACTGGATCTATCATTTCTTACGCCAATATAATAAAGGAACAATTATTAGATGTACCCCATGAGACCTTAATTACAGTGGGTGCAGTAAGCAAGGAAGCAGTTAGGCAAATGGCGGTTTCAGTTAGAGAAAAAATGAGTACCGATTATGCCATTGCAGTAAGTGGCATCATGGGACCTGGAGGGGCTACAGAAGAAAAAGCAGTAGGCCTTGTTTGGATTGCTGTAGCATCGAAAAAAAACGTAATTATTAAGCACTTTCAGTTTAGATTTGATAGAGAACGAAATATCAACCTAACATCCATCAATGCATTGAATATGTTGAGGGCTATGATTGTGGATAATAGTTGATTATTTAATCGGAATCAACAACTATCTTTGTTGATTAGTAGTGGATTGCGTATATTAACTATACCTTATTAACCCGCTTTAAACAGTAGTACAATATGGCAATAGCTGAATTGGTGATGCCCAAATTGGGTGAAAGTATTATGGAAGCTACCATTCTTAAATGGCATAAGAAAGTTGGCGACCATGTTAAGTTAGACGAAACCGTATTGGATATTGCTACTGATAAAGTAGACAGTGAAGTTCCATCTACAGTAGAGGGAACCATAACTGAAATCCTTTACAATGTAAACGATGTTGTACCTATTGGTACCGTAATTGTAAGAGTTGAAACAGCTACTAATGCAAGTGCACCTGCACCTGCTCCAGTTGTAGCGGCTCCTATTGTTGAAACACCTGTTGCACCTGCTCCTACACCTATAGTTGAAGCACCAGTTGTTGTTGCAGCGCCACCGCCACCAGCACCAGCTCCCACTCCAGTAATTCCTCCACCAGTGGTTGAAGTGCCTTATACGCCAAGTGCTCCAATGGTTGAATTAATGGCTAAGCCTGCATCGAATCGATTCTATTCTCCATTGGTGTTGAATATTGCCAATAGTGAAGGAATCAGCTTAAGTGAATTAGAAAGAATACCTGGAACTGGCAATGATGGCCGTGTTTCTAAAAAAGATATTTTACAATATGTTGCAGATAAAAAAGCAGGAAGGGTTCCTACCTATCAGCCTGCTCCAGTGTATGCTGCAGCGCCACAATACGCTGCTCCTGTTGCGCCACAACAAGTGCAACAACCTATACCACAACCTGCCTTGCCTACAGAGCCAGTTGCTCCAATTGAACCAACTGTAGTTGCACCAGAAGCTACTCCAGTAGCACCACCTCCCGTAGTAGCGCAAGAACCTGCTCCTGTGTCTGTTCAACCACAGCCAATTGCTCCAGTTTACCAAGAACCAATTGTACCTGTTGTTCCAGAACCACAAGCAACCTATCATACAGCACCAGAGCCAATAATAAAATCTGGCACTAGGTTTCCTGAACAAAACGTGGTTGCTAATACTGCACCTATGCCACCATCGCCACAAGCGATATTTGCACAGCCTTCAGGCAAGT
Source organism: Sediminibacterium sp. (assembly GCF_030695065.1). Lineage (GTDB taxonomy): Bacteria > Bacteroidota > Bacteroidia > Chitinophagales > Chitinophagaceae > Sediminibacterium. The sequence goes on from NZ_JAUYTR010000016.1 coordinate 384,247, forward strand.
ATTCAGACCCATCCATGGTAACTGTTACAGGTGCCACTGAAATAATTGAAATGGATCGTATGCGAAAGCTAATTGCTAAGCATATGGTTGATAGTAAACACACAAGTCCGCATGTAACCAGCTTTGCTGAAGCAGATGTGACCAATATGGTAATGTGGAGAACAAAAGTAAAAAATGAATTTGAACAGCGTGAAGGCACTAAGCTTACATTCACTCCAATGTTTGTGGAATGTATTGCCAATGTAATTAAGCGTTTCCCTTATATAAATTGCTCTTTAGAAGGTGATAAAATCATTCTGAAAAAGGACATCAATATTGGCATGGCTACTGCATTACCATCTGGAAACTTAATTGTTCCTGTAATTAAAGGAGCCGACCAAATGAATATAGTTGGCTTAAGCAAAGCTGTAAATGGTTTAGCTGATGCTGCTAGAAATTCCAAACTAAAACCAGAAGATACTACTGGTGGTACATTCACATTAACAAATGTGGGTACATTCGGTAGTTTAATGGGAACCCCAATTATTAGTCAACCACAGGTAGCTATCATGGCAGTGGGTGCTATCAAAAAACGTCCAATGGTTATGGAAGGTCCTGATGGAGACACCATTGCAATAAGACATATGATGTACTTGTCATTAAGTTATGACCATCGAATTGTAGATGGAAGTATTGGAGCCAGCTTTTTAACGGAAGTGGCCAAAGAATTTGAAAAATGGGATATAAATAAACAATGGTTTCACTACCTATAAACCTTAAAAAAGCCCTGATAATTATCGGGGTTTTTTATTGCGGCTTACTTCATTTAAAGGCTCAAACACCTGGACTAGGAACTTGGAATGTATTAACTGGGCGTTTCAATTACAATAGTAAATGGATTGCATTTATTGAATTGCAATTACGCTCTCAACAAACTTTTGATCATTTTAATTACCATGAAGTAAAGGGTGGAATAGGTTATGCTATTAGTCCTAGTTTATCGGCTTTAGTTGGAACGGGTAGATATATAACTTACCAAGTGGATGATAATTTCAAAACCCCATTTATAGTTAGTGAAAACAGAATTTGGCAGCAATTAATTTGGAACCAATCTTTACAACAATTTAGAATTGAACATAGGCTAAGGGCAGAACAACGATACACTTCTAATGGATATAGAAATAGATTCAGGTACAGAATTAGCGCAATAGTACCATTAAATAACAATACAATCACCAATAAGACCTTCTTTGTAAATACTTCCAATGAATTTCACTTGAACAACGAGGGGGTATTTTTTGAACAGAATCGCTATTATTTAGGTGGTGGATACAATTTTAATAGTCAGTTAAGTATTCAAATGGGTTGGATTTATCGTTCCGACTTTTTTACACAAAACAGGGCACAATACAAGAACTTTTTACAAACCAGTTTGCAATTCACATTTAATAAAAGCAAAAATCCTACAATAAAAAATATAGGGACAGTAGATTAATTATTCAGCTGGCTCAAAAAATGAAAACAGGGTTGTACCGTAGTTTCTTACAAAAGAAAACCCTTCCATTTTTTCATAAGCGTTCCTAGGAGTATGTTCTAAAACAAAAAAACCACCTGGGGCAATTAGTTTTTTGGATACAATTATCTTTGGTATTTCATCAATGGTACCCAAGGCATAAGGAGGACCTGCAAAAATAAAATCATACTGCTTAGTACAACTTTGTAAAAAAGCAAATACATCCATTTTTAGCAATTGAACATTTTCCATCCCTAACATGGTGGCATTCTTGCCTATAAATGCATGCATAATGGGGTCTTTCTCTACAATAGTCAGGTGCTCTGCACCTCTAGACGCGAGTTCATAACTAATGCATCCAGTTCCTCCAAATAAATCAAGGGTTTCTATACCATCAAAGCTCATCCTGTTTTGCAAGATATTGAACAATCCCTCTTTTGCTATATCGGTTGTAGGTCGGGTATATGGCATATTGGCTGGGGGACTAATCCTTCTTCCACCCCATTTTCCTGATATTATTCTCATAGTGCCAATTTAAAAAATGGCGCAAAATAATGATGCGCATATTCTTTATTAACTTCAAACATTATTCCATTGGCTTCCATGGAATCAATTTCTATATTCTCGTATACTTTTTTTAATTGCAAGTATAATTCGGTATTTAAATCGATCATGCCACTTAGCTCAACAATAGCAAACTCCGTATTTATTCCAAACTGTTGTGCTCCTCGGATGATATAATAAACTGCATCTTCCGCAATTTTAAAAGAGAATGTTTGAATCATTTGAATTTTTGCATCTTTAAAAATGGCCATGATAAAATGTCCATGATAAAATTGCAATTTCACCAATTGCTCCTCATTCTTCCGCCTATTCATTACATCGTTTAACAAAGAAGTATAAACATGTGATGTTTGAAAAATAATAAACTGTCTAGTCAATAATTCTGCCAACGACTTCTTTATTCGATAAGTATTAATGAAACTTCTAGTGGCAATCAGTTTCTCATACTTTACTTCCATCCTACTACTTTCACCATAAATTAGGTTCAAGTAATCTTCTGCAGATGTTGCAGTTAAAAATTTCTCGGGAACTAAAATTGATTCTGGCGTACAGAAAAAACAAGTAACCTGTTTAAAGGTTTTATTAAACAGTTTAGAAATGGTTTTGATTTCATAAAAAATATCGTTCCAATCTTCTGTTTGATCTTTATCTAGACTAAAATACTCAAAAGCTACAATGGTTCCATTGTCTACTGATTTAGACATGCAACGCATTTCCTGCTCATCCAATTCTATGATGAGCTGAAAAGCAGATCCACTGATGGGATCCTCATTGTAAAATCCTGCTTTTTTCCTTGCCATTCATCTTAATTACGTTGCAATAATATATAAAAAAGCATTAACGGAGAGCGAAGATATTATGAGCACTCATTTTACTAACTTCGCTGCCCAATATGAGCAATCTTTCGCCTCTCAATCTTCAAGTAAATACAGGGAATAAAGCCATCCTTCGTATTGCTTTGCCCATATCGGCATCTATTGTTGTTCCACAAATCAACTTTATTACCAACAATATTTTCTTAGGAGGATTGGGGCAGAAAGAATTAGGGATTGCAGGCATTACCGGCGTTTATTACTTAATGTTTGCAGTGATTGGGAATGGATTGAACAATGGATTACAGGCTTTAATATCTAGAAGGGCTGGTGAAAATAGAATAGATGAAATTGGAATCCTCTTTTGGCATGGGGTAAGAATAGCTATGTTCTTTGCAGTCTTTGGCATCTTAACTACTTGGTTTGTTGCACCAATGGTATTGCAATGGTCTTTGCACGATCAGGAAGGTATTGACATGGCAGTGCAGTTTTTGCATATTCGAATTTGGGGTTTGCCCCTACTCTATATTTATCAAATGCGCAATGCGTTATTGGTAGGAATTAATCAAAGTAAATTATTGGTACTAGGTACAGCTACAGAAGCCATCATCAATATCGTTTTTGACTATGGCTTAATATATGGCAAATTGGGCATGCCTAATTTAGGATTTAATGGGGCCGCTTATGCTTCCATTATTGCAGAAGGTGCTGGCTTATTGGCCGTTTTTTTGGTCATTCGATTTAATGGGATGAGTAAAAAAATTAATTTATTTAACAAAGTTGCTTATCAATTCTCTTATATCAGGCTCATATTAAATCAATCATATCCGCTTATACTGCAACATGTCATCAGTATCATGAGCTGGGAATACTTTTATATTTTGATTGAACACCATGGTGCTAGAGACCTTGCGGTTTCTAATACCATGCGAAACCTTTTTGGATTCTTTGGTTGTTTTACTTGGGCATTTGCCGCCACCACCAATACCATGGTGAGCAACGTAATTGGTCAGGGAAGAAAAGAAGAAGTGATTCCTTTAATTTATAGGATTCTTAAATGGAGTATGGGCTTCGCTTGTATAGTATTTATATTCTTGAATGTATTTCCAAGGGCATTCCTTGGCATATATGGACAAGGCGAAGACTTTATACAAGCTGGAATTCCTGTGCTAAGAGTAGTATCTGTAGCAATGATTATGATGTCTGCTGCAACAGTTTGGGTTAATGCAGTTACGGGAACAGGAAATTCTAAAATGAATTTGTTTACAGAAGTAGCAACAATTATTTTTTACTTGGTTTACGTATACATCGTTTTAGAAAAAATGAACTTGCCCATCACATGGGGATGGGCAAGCGAATGGTTGTATTGGTCCATTATGTTTATTCCTTCATTCTGGTATATCACCAGCAATCGTTGGAAAAAAATTAAGATCTAACCTTTTAATTGTTGCACTAAATCAATGTATTGCTGCATTGCATCATCCTTGGTAATACCCTGCAATTTTGCCCATGCTTCGTGCTTAAACTTTGCAACAAAGTCAAACATATTGGCTGGACCTTCTTCTTTGTTATCGCCCTCGGTAGCTTGCTTGTACAATGAATAAAGTTTTAACAAAGTTTCGTTATCTGGCTTTTCAGACAATGTTTTGCTGTTGGCAACTGCTTCTAAAAATAAATCTTGTAAGCTCATATGGTGGTTTTATTGTAATGATGCTAATAGTTTGGCGCCCTCTGCTTTTAAAGCAATATCATTAAAAGAACGATTGGGCATTTTAACCAACTTCTCTAATACCTCAATAGCTTTTGAGGGCTGTCTATTTTCTTTATACGCTTTAGCTAAATCTAATTGATTGGTAACAAAATAGGGCTCTAAGGTTCTAGATTTTTCCATATATAATATGGCTTTTTCTATATCTCCATTTGGCAAGCCTCCATAAAATAATTTTACCGCAGCTTTTTTAAGCCCAGACAATGTAACCATTTCATAATGCCATTTGCCCAATGTATAATTGGCTCTTGCATGATTGGCATTAATGCTTAATGCTTTGTCGGCGAATTCTTTTACGTCTTTCACAAACGCTACTATCTTTTTATTTTCTATATCTAAGTCGGTCATTTTACCAGAAACAGTTGCCATTGCATAATTGGCGTCGGCATTATTAGGATCTGCTTTTAGTGCACGCTGCGCATAAGACATAGCCGATTCAAAATACAAACGTTTATTATTTTCATCCTTTTCTCTACCGCCTATGGCTATTTCCAATTCTGTTGCTTTAACCAAATATTTGATATTGCTGGGTTCTAGCATCAATATTTGTTTGTATTTGGCGAGTGCCTCTGGTTCTTTTAACTGACGTTCTATATTCTCAGCCTCTTTAGCTAATATAGCAATGTCTTGAGAAAAGGCAGCCCCAATCCAACTACAAAAAATCACAATAATAAAAGCAAATCTAATTTTCATAATCGGCTCTATTCACTTTTAAAGAAACCCCTAAACTGCCCACAAACTGAGCAATGGGTGGTTTTAACTTATTAATAGAAATAACTACATATTCAGCTAGAGAAAACTGTGCCAAAATTTCGTTTGCAATTTCAGAAGCAATGGTTTCTAATAAAGGAGTTGCAATTTGCATGCGCTTTTTTACCAATTCATACACTAAAGCATAATTAATGGTGTCTGCTATATGTAAAATAGGAAACTGAATGGGTGTAAAACCCACTTCAATATTTATGATAAACTCATTACCCAATACCTGCTCTTCCTTGTATAATCCATGGTAAGCAAAAAAATGTAAATCATTTAAATGAATGCTCGCTTTGCTCATGTTTTAGTGACCTATAGAAGTTAAATATCGTTCGGCATCTAAAGCAGCCATGCAGCCACTGCCTGCTGCTGTAACAGCTTGACGATAGTTTTTATCTTGCACATCACCAGCAGCAAAAACCCCTGCCACATTGGTTTTGGTGGTACCTGGCACTGTTAAGATATAGCCTGTTTCGTCCATATCTACATAATCTTTAAAAATGGCACTATTGGGCTGATGACCAATTGCCACAAAGAATGCACTTACTGGAATTTCTAGTGTATCCCCCGTTTTATTGTTCTTGATTCTAACGGCTTCTACTTTTTTGTCTCCTAAAATTTCATCTGTTTCTGAATTCCAATACACTTTAATATTAGGAGAATTCAACACACGGTCTTGCATCACTTTACTTGCACGCATTTGATCTCTACGAACAATCATATGCACTTGCGTACAAAGCTTGCTTAAGTAAATAGCTTCTTCTGCTGCTGTATCACCTGCACCAATAATTGCAACTTCTTTCCCTTTAAAGAAAAAACCATCACAAACTGCACAGGCACTCACTCCATATCCATTCAATCGCTCTTCACTAGGAATGCCCAACCACTTAGCAGAAGCACCTGTACTAATAATAACAGTATCTGCATGAATCTCTTTTTCTTCATCAATCCAAACCTTATGCGGCGTACTGCTGAAATCTACTTTTGTAGCCAATCCATAACGAATATCGGCACCCATTCTGCTGGCTTGTTTTTCAAAATGTACCATCATTTCAGGTCCTTGAATACCTTCTGGGTAACCAGGATAATTCTCTACTTCTGTGGTAATAGTAAGCTGCCCACCAGGTTGTATCCCTTGGTATAAAACGGGTTTCATATTTGCTCTTGCTGCATAAATTGCTGCAGTATAACCAGCAGGCCCTGACCCTATAATCAAAACCGATACTTTCTCTATTGTTCCTTGTTCCATAATGTTGAATTAATCTTTACAAATGTAAGTTTTGTATTGAGAACCATATCCACAAAAAGCACCCAATGCTCCGTTGCTGATATTGCCTTTAACTACCCCTGGCGAAGAGAATGGGTTCCCAATTGATTGGAAGGCAAATTCCCATGTTCGCCAAAATGTATAGGAAGCTTTATCTATATTGGCTAACTTAACGGTTACCGTATCTCCTATTTTAAAAAAGCCATAGTTCTCTCTTTCAAATGGTTGGTTTTTATCTACGCCCTTATCTATGTCTATATTGTATGTTTTACCATCTATGATGGCATCGTCAAATGCGCTATTAAAGCCCGGGAAAAATGGTTGGTTATTCACTTTGGTAAAGTATCGAATATAATTGCCCAATCCTGGTGGATCAATAATGCGAGCCATCAAAACCCTAAAGCTATCGGTATTGGGCCTGTTGGCCACTCGCTTAGACCAAAGGCTGTCAATGGTTTTAGTAATTAATGGTATAGTAGTAGTTGATTGATATTGTTGTCCTTGGTGTTCAATGCTTAGCTGGTAAGTTTTACCTGTTTCACCCAACATGGGATCATTTAGCGGTGTTGTATAGAAAACATAGCGACCACCCTGTGGAAATCGCAATTCGTTTACTTGTAGCGTAACCGTTTTAGTTCCATTGTTAATTTGCACTTTTGCATCCTTAATAAAAGAGGCAAAAAGCGTTGCAGTATCAATAGTAGAAAAATAGTTGAGAGAGGTAGACAGTACTACAATGGGCGCTTGTCCATTTTCAATTTCAGCATCCACCACCATTTTGGCTTGGTTTTGTGCGGGCTCAATTTGAATATCTTTTTCACAAGCCATCAAAAATAATATCCCTAATATAATAGTTACTCTGCGCATTTTATTATAACAACGTTTCGGAAAAAAAGATTAAAAAAAACGCCCCGATTTTTTCGGAGCGCTTTCAATAAAATGGCCTCTCGAATATCCCTATTCGGAGGCTGAAATATTAACCCAAATATGCTTTAAGTGCATTGCTATAACGTGCTTTCTGTAAACGCTTTATAGCTCGCTCTTTAATTTGTCTAATTCTTTCTTTGGTAAGGTCGTACTTCATCCCTATTTGTTCAATAGTAACTCCGTTCTCGCCATCTAGTCCAAAATAAGCATTCACAATTTCGGCTTCTCTTGGGCTTAGCGATTTTAATACGCGACGAATTTCTTCTCTTAATGAATCTTTCATTACATCTTCATCGGTGTCGTCAGAGCCTTCCAATAAGTCACCCATTGCCACATCTTCTGCTTCATGTACAGGAGCGTCCAATGAAGTATGTCTGGTATTACTTTGGAAAATATTGTTGATTTCTGTTTCGCTCATTTCTAAAATCTCTGCCAACTCTTCAGTAGAAGGTTCGCGTTCATGCTCTTGCTCAAATGCCATGTACGCTTTATTGGCCTTATTGTAAGTACCAATTTTATTTTGTGGCAAACGCACCAAACGACCTTGTTCTGCTAATGCTTGTAAAATAGATTGACGAATCCACCATACTGCATATGAAATGAATTTGAAACCCTTGGTTTCATCAAAACGTTGAGCAGCTTTAATTAAACCTAAATTTCCTTCGTTAATAAGGTCACTCAATGATAAACCTTGGTGTTGGTATTGTTTTGCTACAGAGACTACGAAACGTAAGTTGGCTTGCACCAATTTATCCAACGCTCTTTGATCACCCATTTTAATCTTCTGCGCCAAAGTAGTTTCCTCTTCGGGGTTGATCATTGGAATTTTGGAAATCTCTTGTAAATACTTCTCTACTGCTTGCGAATCTCTGTTGGTAATCTGGGTTGCGATCTTGAGTTGCCTCATGTTGTACTGTTGCTTTTTTAGATAACGAGTAGAATACCCAATTTGTTATAAAACCACATAAAAAGGTATAATTCTCCAAAACTTACGGAAACTACAAAGATACGATTTTACAATGAAATTCAGTCTTTTAAGTGTAAAAAACTTGGTAATTCAATGAAAATCAAGCTTATTTGTGCAAATTGCTGATTATGATAGATTTTAGATCGGATACAGTTACTAAACCAACAGCCCCAATGCTGGCAGCCATGCATGCTGCGCCAGTGGGTGATGATGTTTTTGGAGAAGACCCTAGTATAAATGAGTTAGAGCAATACAGTGCAGAGTTATTTGGGATGGAATCTGCCCTTTTCTGTCCAAGCGGAACCATGACCAATCAAATTGCCATACGCTGTCATACCCAACCTGGTGACGAAGTAATTTGCGATGCCCTCTCCCATGTATACTTATACGAAGGGGGTGGAATTGCCTCTAATTCAGGGGCGTCTGTTCAATTATTACAAGGCAATTTTGGCCGTTTAACTGCCAACCAAGTAGCTGCGGCTATTAACAATAAAGACGATGTGCACAGGCCTTTAAGCCGGTTGGTGAGTTTAGAAAACACTGCCAATAGAGGAGGCGGAACTTGCTATGATTTCAATGATATTCAATTAATTAAGGCAGTTTGTTTAAATAATAATTTAAGTTTACATTTAGACGGTGCACGCTTATTTAATGCAATAGTAGCCAAGAAAGAAAGTCCAGAACAATATGGAAAAGTATTTGATTCCATTTCGGTTTGTTTAAGCAAAGGTTTGGGCGCACCTGTAGGGAGTGTGCTATTGGGAACCAACAATTTTATTAGAAAAGCTAGAAGAACCAGAAAGGTTTTTGGGGGTGGAATGAGGCAGGCTGGTTATTTAGCAGCTGGCGCATTGTACGCACTCAAACACCAAGTAACCAGACTAGAACAAGACCATACACATGCGGCACTGATTGTAGAGGCTTTAAAGAAAAAAGACTTTGTAGGTATGATTCCACCAGTGGAGACCAATATTATCCTATTTGAAGTGAAAGGACGATTCACTGCAAAAGAATTGGTTGGAATATTAGCAAGCAAAGGCATATTAACCATAGCAATGAGCCCTACACAGGTTAGAATTGTTACGCATTTAGACATTACCGAAGAAATGGTGAAGCAAACCATTAGGGAGATTGAATCCCTTTAGGTAACTTTGTGCCCCAAAAATTGAACTGCTGATATACCAATATATGCTACCGAGAATTAATCCTACAACAACACAAGCCTGGTTTTTATTAAAGAAACATTACGAAGACGAAATGAGCAGAAGGCATATGAGAGACCTTTTTGCAGCAGATCCAGAAAGATTTCAAAAATTTTCGCTTTGTTTAGACAATTTGGTTTTTGATTACTCTAAAAATATTATCAACCCAAGAACCATGCAACTCTTGTTGCAACTGGCAGAAGAATGCAAATTAACAGATGCTATTCACGATCAATTTGCAGGTATCAAAATTAATGAAACCGAGAACCGTTCTGTGTTGCATACTGCGCTTAGGAATTTTTCGGACACCCCTATTTTGGTAGATGGAAAAGACATTATGCCCAAAATAAAAAAAGTGCAGGCTCAAATGGCTGCATTTTGCAAAACCATTCATAGTGGAGATTGGAAAGGCTATACAGGAAAACCAATCAAGTATATTGTCAATATAGGCATTGGAGGCAGTGATTTGGGGCCAGTTATGGTTACGGAAGCGCTAAAACCGTATTGGGTAGAAGGTATTCAAACTTATTTTGTTAGTAATGTAGATGGCACACATATAGCAGAAACCTTAAAAAAAGTAAATGCAGAAGAAACCTTGTTTTTAGTTGCATCTAAAACTTTCACAACACAGGAAACCATGACCAATGCATATAGTGCAAGAAACTGGTTTCTAGAATTTGCCAAAGACGAAGCACATATTGCTAAACATTTTGCCGCATTAAGTACCAATGAAAAAGCAGTTACCGCATTTGGTATAGACAAAGCCAATATGTTTGAATTTTGGGATTGGGTTGGTGGCAGGTATTCTTTATGGAGTGCTATTGGTTTGTCTATTGCACTTACCATTGGATACGACCATTTCGACAATTTACTCAAAGGGGCATACAAAGCAGATGAGCATTTTAGAACAGAAAAACACAATAATAATATTCCAGTAATTATGGCTTTATTGGGCATTTGGTACACCAATTTCTTTGGAGCACAAAGTGAAGCCATTTTGCCTTATGATCAATACATGCATCGATTTGCAGCCTATTTTCAACAAGGAAATATGGAAAGCAATGGTAAGAGTATCGATAGAAATGGGAACCCTGTTAACTATGCTACTGGACCAGTTATTTGGGGAGAACCAGGCACCAATGGACAACATGCATTTTATCAATTGATTCACCAAGGCACTCCATTGATTCCTTGTGATTTTATTGCCCCTGCCCTTTCACAAAATCCAATTGGCGACCACCATGTAAAATTGATGTCTAACTTTTTTGCACAAACAGAAGCATTAATGAATGGCAAGAGTGAGAATGAAGTGAAAGTGGAATTAATGAAAGCCAATAAAAAAGAAGACGAGATAAAAAAGCTGAGTCCTTTTAAAGTATTTGCAGGCAATAAACCAACCAATTCCATTTTAGTTAAGCAAATTGATCCAACTACGCTTGGGTTATTGATTGCATTATACGAGCATAAAATATTTGTACAGGGCGTACTTTGGAATATTTTTAGTTACGACCAATGGGGAGTAGAATTGGGCAAAGAATTAGCCAATAAAATTTTACCAGAATTAACCAGTGAAACCCCTGTAAATGAACATGATGCTTCTACAAATGGGTTAATCAATAGCTTTAAAGAATTTAGAAAAGCAGCGCAAGCATAATATGGAGAATATTATTATTAGGCCTATTGAACCAGCTGACAATAAAGCCATTGCTACTATTATCAGAACAGCATTAACTGAATTTGGAGCAAATAAGCCAGGTACGGTATTTTACGACGACACCACCGATCATTTATATGAACTCTTTAAAGCAGAACCCCAAAGTGGTTATTTCATTGCATTACAAGAAGGCGTAATTGTAGGTGGCGCAGGCTACTTTCCTACTGAAGGATTGCCGACAGGTACTTGTGAATTGGTAAAAATGTATTTAAATGCAGCAGCTCGTGGCATGGGTTTAGGTAGAAAAATGATTGACTTTGTATTAGCTGCTGCAAAGCAAAAAGGCTATACTCAAGTATATTTAGAAACCATGCCAGAATTAAAGAAAGCAGTAAAAGTGTACGAACAGTTTGGCTTTACCTATCTAAATGGACCAATGGGAAATTCAGGACACAATGGTTGTGATATCTGGATGATTCGGCCGCTTTAAATTACCACAATTTGGTGGGGCACCAGTCTCCATATCTATTACCCAATAAAAACCCAATCAAGATTTCATGGGTTCCTCTGCTGATGGTATTAATGCGAGAAGTTTGAATATCGTAGGAATAGCCAATGTTCAGCGTATTACTTAAATTCAATCCAACCATTGCTGCAAAACCATCTTGGTAACGGTATGAAGTTCCAGCCCATAAAAAATCTTGGTATTGTAATTTGGCATTAATATCAAAACCCAAGGGTAAAGGACTAATGTATCGAATAAGCATTGAGGGAAGTAAATTAAAATCGTCCGATAAACTCAATCGGTATCCAGCGCTTAAGAATAAATGAGGAACTAATTTCCCTTTGGTTAAGGTTACCGTATTGTCTGAAAAAGCCACATTCTGCGGAATAATTTGCTGTGCAGCCAACCCAATAAAATAATTTTTTGAGTACAACCAAAGACCTGCACTAATATCTGGTTTTAATCGATTAATGACTCCACTAGAAGCCACTGCAGGATCTACCGTAGTATTGCCAAAATTGAGTTTAGAAGCATCTAAACTAAGATTGGTAAAGCCTGCAGAAATACCGGCCGATAAGTTAGTTGTGGGTGATAATCCCAAATGATAAGAATAGGTACCATATGCAGCAAATCTATTTAAAGGACCTGTTTTATCATTCAGCATGGTAAAGCCCACACCATGATGAGGTTCGGCGGCGGTATAATCTCTCCAGTAAGCTTCTCCCCTTGGATTCAGCCCCTTTGCCCTAAACCCTGTTGCGGTGGAACTTTGATAGGGGTCTTTTTTTAGCCGACCATGTGCAGTAATATAAGTAGTTACAGGAGCATCTTGCAATCCCACCCATTGAACCCGATGACTGGCTTTTACATCCCAATAATTCTCAATACCTGCAACGGCAGGATTGATGATATAATTGTTCATGATGTACTGCGTATAATAAGGCCGTTGTTGTGCCTGGGCCACTACAACCATACCAATCAACATCAATAAAAAGTATCCCTTGCTCCTCATCTTATTTAATTATTGTAACAGAACCAGTAATGATTTTTCTGCCGTTCTTTGGATTAATAATGTAATAATACGTACCAATGGGCAATGATTTCCCATTTCTTGTACCGTCCCAATCAACTGCATACTCAATACTGCTAAACACCAACATGCCATATCGATCGTATACATCAACAGTTGCACCTGGATAACTTTCTAAATACTGAATTCTCCAACGATCATGAATTCCATCTCCATTTGGTGAAAAAGCATTGGGAATAATTGGTGCCAACAATAGTTTTACAAAAATGGTATCAGTAACCATGCAACCCCCAATTCCAGTAAGGTTGAGCCTATAAGTAATATCTCCTAATGGAGTTGTTTTAGGAATGGAATCAATATCGCTATTTAAATACAATGGAGGAGTCCATTGATAATTTAAATTGGTACCATACACAAATTCAGGCTTCAATGCTTTGGTGCCACCTTCTAATACCACAACATTAGGACCCAATTCTAAAACAGGATAAGGATGTACAACAATGGTTTGGCTAACGGTATCACTAACACAACCCTGTGAATTATAGAAATAATAACTAATGGTATAATTACCTGAATCGGTAAATACTTTACTAGGGTTTTGCAAAGTGGAAGTATTACCACCACCCAGGTTCCACTCCCATCTTACAGGAGCGCTGGTAATGCCATTTCCTAAATCGGTAAATTGAATTGGATCACCTTGACATACTTCAGTTGGGGTTGCTGAAAAAGAAGCTCTTGGCCAAGGGTAAATGGTATTCAATACTTGGGTTAAAGAATCTATACAACCATCCTTAGTCGTAATTTTTAATTTAATATTGTTAGGACCAACAGCAGTAAACTTATGTGTTGGTTGTTTTAATGTAGAAGAACTAGGATCATTGGGGTCTCCAAAATTCCATACATAACTAAATAAAGCTTCAGACCCATCGGCAATAGTACTCTGATTAATAAATGTACCCCTTCCGTCAGGCAAACAAATTTCAGGCAAACTGAATGCGGGTTTAGGCAAATGATTGATGCGAATAATTTGTTGATTGCTGGTACTAACACAACCACTATCAGTTACTACTTGCAATGCGGTTGAATAATTTTGCGCAGTATCAAATACATGGGTAAATGCTGTTGCATTGGTTCTGGTTTCTGTTTTACCATCCCCAAAATTCCAATTCCATTGAGCAATATTGCTGAAGTTAGCAACAGAACTATCAGTAAATACAATATTATTTTTTTCGCAAGCGGGATCGGCAATGCCCCATTTTGCTACTGGCGAAGGCCAAACGGTAATGGGCTGAAAGGCAGAGTCTTTGCATCCTGCACTGTTTTGAACAAAATATTTAAGGGTATCATTTCCAACTCCAGTGGTGATTGGATTTAATAAACCTGCAGCACTAATCCCCTTACCTGAGTAAGTAGGTGATGCAGTTAATGCAGAAATAAAACTTCCTTGCGTAATTAAACGAGGCGCTGCATCGTAACAAATATCTCTAATATCACTAAAGCTTACTGCAGGCGAGTAAGTGACTGTAACAATTTTGGTAAGTGTTCTTGAACAAGATTCAGCTTGCCCAGAATAGGCTTTAATTCTTACTGAATAATCTTTGGTTGCTGGGGTTAATGCAGTGGTTGGGATACCATAACGAATGCTGTATTCTTTATTAACCAAGGGGGCTTGATCGGTGACTGTTGTGGTAGGTGCTCCTAATAAATCCCATACTACTTCTAACTTAGTTACATCTCCAAAATCAACCGTAGATTGATTTATGATTTTTAGAGAGTCATTGGTACAAATAGGTATACCATTCAATAAATTGGCCACTTCAAATTTTGGAACTGGCGTACTTCCATTTACCGTAAATGATTTATTATCAGCGGTAATACAGCCATTATTTGAAGTAACTTGTAAAGAGACCGTATAGTTGCCAAAAGTTTTATAACTCGCAGCCGTTGATTTTGAATTGGTATTTGCAGTTAAAGGCACAGGACGTTTAGTAGGATCTACTGTTGATACGCCATCATCAAATTTCCACAAATAACTAAAGCCCGCTTCCGTACCATCTGCAATACTAGAAGTGTCTGTAAATGTTGCAGTGGCATCATTCAAACAAACTTCGGGTAATATAAATCCAACCACAGGTAATGGATTTGCTTTGAATCCACCAGCAATTCTAAATGTGTCACTGGTACAACCTGTATTTGAAACCGTATTTAAATACACATCTTTGGTTCCCCAAGTAGTATAAGTATTGGTTTGAGCCGTATTGGTATTAATTGTTACAACACCTGCGCCATTATCTAAGTTCCATTTCCATTGAGCAATAGTATTATTAGCAGTACCAGGTACTATGGTAGATGCATCTGTAAAATTAATAGCACTGTTTATACAAGTAATAGCAGGAACCGTAAAGGAAGCAACCGGCTTATTAGATAAATTAATGGGAACGGTTTTAGAAGCAACACAGCCAAAATCTGTAATGGCAGTGAGTTTGGCGTTATAGTCCCCAGCGGCTGCAAAGGTTTTAGCAGGATTTTGAGTAGTGGAAACGGATCCGTCTCCAAATTCCCAATTCCAGGCAACAATGGCCCTACCCGACCCCGTAGATAAATCGGCAAATTGAATTGGTGCGGTAACACAACCTGAATCAATGGTACTTACCGAAAAATTGGCAATAGGAGCATTATTCACTACAATATTATCGGTTATCTCTTGTTCATTGGTATTGCTACAACCATCAGACTGAGGCAATAATGAAGTAGTAGTGAACTTGATGGGATATGTGCCAGCTGCAGTGAAAGTATAGGTTTGAGGAATCTTATAAACGTAATAGGTTTTACCGTTTGAATTGTAAGTTGAATCAAAACTAGTTGGATTGAATGTACTGATTGGTGGGCCAGTTAAATTAGAAGCCCCTAAAAAGTCAAGCACAATTTTGGTAGGTTGATAACTCAATGCCAACTTCAAACTAAATGAAGTATTAGAGCAAGTAGCCGAATAATTAACGGTGGCTAAATTGGGAAATTGATTTTGAATAGTAACTGGAGGATTTAGGTCTACAATATTGGTTCCTGCATTGTATCCATAGCTTTCTACATTCCCCATACCGTAGGCTATTGCAATAAAACCACTATCCGCTTGAATATTATGGCTGGGATTGGTTTGGGTGCTAACGGTAACATCTTCTCTTAAATAGGAATAAGCTGAATTGAGTATGGGGACCCAAGGAGAAGTAGGCGTTGCCCCATCTATTTTTAAACTTCCAGTATTAGCAGTTTTCATTAACACATTCAAATAATGGCTAGTAATATTCGTATTGGGTGGAGTTAAATCTCTACGAGCTGAAACCACAGATACATTATTAATGGTTTGTTCTAGCGGGTTGATGGTAACCATTTCTGGATCTCCAATATTACTTCCGTCACAACTTTGCGATGTCATATATTGAACTACCAATATTGGTTTATCTGCTGTTATAATATTGGGTTGAGAACTTACAAAATCATAATAGCTGTTTTGCTTTAAAGTTGCAGCATTAATTACAGTACCATTTAAATTAACTACGGTAGTAGGGTCTTTTACAATAATTCTATATACATCTGCCAACTTTCTAGCAAAAGGAGCAGTTATATAATTTCTACCCCATGCATTGGATGGAAATACTTGTTGAAATAAATTATCTCCGCCATTACCACTTGTAATAGTTGGCGAACAAAAACCAGTCCAAGACGAACCAGTAAAAACAGCAATAGGTTTACAAGTAGACCCGGTGGTAGATATGCTTCTAATAGATGATCCTGTTAGGTCCGAAATAGATTGAACCTGATACACATCCCCTTTATTTAATGCTATAGTATAAGCTTGTCCAGCAACTCTTACTGGTGCTCCTGAGCTATTGGCTTTTAAATTAAACTCTACGTTAGTATTATCTTCTGTTGCTACAACAGTTATTTGACTTCGTCCTTGATTTGTAATTTGAGTGAAATTCAAAGAAACATATTCCTTCCCCAAAACATTTGTTGGAAAAACCAAGGTAGATCCAGATCTAGCTGCGTTTAAAATATGAGCATAAACCACCACTGGTTTTAATGAGGTTACATGAATACCTTTTGCTGCATTAATGCCATCTGCTTGTGCATTGTACACTAAATAAAAAGTAGGCGGAATTTGTATAGTTGTGGCCTGATTGGCTGTTACCGTAAATGGAATAGTCTTTCCGTCTAAATCAATTTGCCCACTGGTATTTTCTGTTGAAGAAATATACAGGGCCATTCTAGAATTGGTATTATCAATATGGGCTGGATAGGCTAACCAGAAATCTTTCCCCCTATTAGAAAAATCCTGTGCAATCAATAAGGACATTGGAACAAAAAACAACAATAGCAGCAAACTACATTTCTTCATCAGTTCGGGGGGCTTTCTCAAATCATCAATTGGTTAACAATAATACTTCATAAACCGCAAATTCACACCAAAGACACGTTAAAATCGGCTATTGCTGTCTATTAATAGACCAGCGGAAGCGGGGCCGTTGCAAAATAACAAGTCTAATATGCTCATATTGGGCTGAAATCCTATCCGATCATCAAAGACCTGCCCATAAACTACTTGGTCTTTTTCGGAAATGACTTGATTGGGCAAAAGCTGGTTTCTTCCATCCTTTGTATCGGAAGCTGGCTCTTTTTGGTAACTATTGGTAAAAGAAAGGTCAAAATTGGCTTTCATCATTTTGAGCACCCATTGAATGAGCTTTTTGTCTAACTCCATCAAAAAATCTTCTTGGTTACCTAAAATAGCAAAAAGGGCGTCTCGGTAAAATTCATAAAAAGGAGCACGCATGTAACAGGCGTCCAAAGCCCGGGTATGTTGCAACACCCAATTTTCTTTGTAGGCAATTTTGATGTCCTTAAAAAGGGCTCGTTGGTCTCTGCCATTTTGCAGGGGAACCGATAATGGAATTAATCCATTGGCGCCAGGGATGATGGTACGGTTGCGAAAACTCCCTTTTTGGTAGCGCTCATATTCTTCAAATTCAATATATTTAAAGTTAAACAACATTTTATAGTAATTAACCGTTCCAAAATATTGATAATCAATTAATAATTTCATATTATTTAATCTTGTTGAACCTACTACTCAGAATAAGCAATTGATTCATAATATTGATGATATAGCTTCTATTTTTTAAATCAATAAACGTTTTAAAATGCTTTATTTCAATTATTTATATACTTAATTTGATACTAAATAATTGAGTATATCAAATTTGGTTCTTTTTTGCTCTTAATACTAAATACATTAGCATACAAGATACGAAAAATAATCCCTCCATAGAGCGATTATTTCAACTACTTTTGATAAAACATATCACCGTGAGAACCCTCCTATTCTTGGCCTTTATTTCGCTAATTATCACTTCCTGCCAAGCTCCAAAAGAATTGGAATACAGAGATGTTAGGAAACTAGAATTGAAACAATTGGGCTTTAACCAATCTGCCATCAATTTTGAATTGGTCTATTTTAACCCCAATAAATTTGGACTTGACCTTAAAAAAGTAGAAAGTGATGTTTATTTAGATAATATTTACTTGGGGAAATTCCAACTAGACACACTTATGCGCATTCCCAAAAACAGCGAATTTATTTTGCCATCTTCCATTAATGTAGATATGCAAAACCTGATGAAAAATGCGGTCCAATTAATGTTTAAAAAGGAAATTCTAATAAAGGCAAAGGGGAACGTAAAAATAGGTAAAGGGGGAATTTTTAAAACCCTACCCTTTACCTACGAAGCAAGACAAGAAATTAATTTGTTTAAATAACCCTTATTGAACGGGGGGTATATGGCATGGTTTGGGTGGTTTAGGCCCTCCTCCATCTTCTGCTCTTTTGCAAATTGGAGGAAGTTTAGCATAGGCTTCTGGTTCTGCTTTATCATCGTCTGCATCAAAACCTGCATTGTTCAAAGCCGCTTTTATAGCAGAGGCATCGGCCCTGTCTGGCCAAAATTGAACTTTAATTTCCCCTTGTAACAAATTGATTTTCCATTGAATAAGTCCAGATTCCATGGTAGATTTATTGGCTTGCACCAGGTATTTCTCCAATTTATCTTTGCATTCCCAACACTTTAAATTGGCCGACTTAATGGTTACCCACTGTTGCTTGGGTTGCTGTGCAAAAGCACTAGAAGCAACCGTTAAACTCAATATCAATAATAATTTGCGCATCTTTTATTTGATTTATTTTCCCCAATTAGCCGGGTCCTTGCTCCAATTCAGTAGGGTTTCCTTGGTATCGGCCGTTACCAATCCCTTTTCAATAGCCAATTCTATCATGGTTGGATAGTTGGTTAAACTGCTGGTTTTTACCCCTGCATTGGCACAAGCAGTGGTTGCAGCTTCAAATCCATAGTTGAATATAGAGATCATTCCAACAATTTCAGCACCTGCTGCTTTCAATACATCTACTACTTGTAAACTGCTTTTACCGGTAGAAATAAGATCCTCTATCACCAATACCCGCTGCCCTGGCTCTAATGCTCCTTCAATTTGATTGCCCAATCCATGCTCTTTGGGTTTGGGTCTTACATAAATAAAAGGAAGTTTTAGTTGATCGGCGGCCATAGCTCCCCATGGGATACCTGCGGTTGCTACCCCAGCCAACACGGTTGCTTCAGGGTATTGCTCAAATATTACGCTGCATAATTCACTCTTAATAAAATCTCTTACATAGGGGAATGACAGCACTTTTCTATTGTCACAATAAATAGGACTCTTCCATCCACTTGCCCAAGTAAATGGCTGGTCAGGACTCAATTTGATGGCCTGAACTTGCAATAATTTTTCTGCAACTGCTTTTTCATTTGTCATAACACAAAAGTAAATCCTATTTTCCAATGGATAATTATGGAGATTTGCACATCAATTATTTTATGCAGTTAAAAATTATACAAGCTGGGGGTGGATTAGTGCTGAACGAGCAGAATGAATTGCTCCTTATTTTCAGAAGGGGTTCTTGGGATTTGCCCAAGGGGAAGGTAGACCCCAATGAAACCATTGAAGCGTGTGCTATGCGAGAAGTAGAAGAAGAAACAGGTGTTGGACATTTAACCTTGATTGATTTTTTAGGAATTACCAACCACCAATATTTTGACCCTTATTTAAAAGAAGAGGTAATTAAAGAAAGTCATTGGTATACCATGTCGGTTAAAGGTGTACCCGCATTAATACCACAAACGGAGGAAGATATTACCGATATTAAATGGGTTCCACTATCAGATGTAAATGCATTGATTGCGGATTCTTTTGCAAGTATTAAAGAAATTATCGGTCTTTTCTTTTTAAAACAGCCACAGTAAGCCGGCTAATACAAACCAAGTGGTCTCGCTCATCATGAATCTTAATTTCCCAAACCTGAGAGCTCGATCCAATATGTATGGGCTTTGCAGTTCCAGTTACTATTCCAGAACGAACACTTCTTAAATGATTGGCATTAATTTCTTGACCCACACAAATGTATTCGGTATGGTCTACCACCATGGCGGCACCAACACTACCCAATGTTTCTGCTAGTGCAACAGAAGCACCTCCATGTAATAATCCATAAGGCTGTTTGGTACGATGGTCTACAGGCATAGTAGCTTTAATAAAATCTGGCCCAATCTCGGTAAACTCCATCCCTAAATGTTCCCCCATATTTCCCTTACCCATGCCAGCAAAATGAGCAGCAGTAAGGCTTTTATTGAACCAAATCATAATTTATTTTTAAGGGTATTAATTACCGCTTGAGGAAGAAATGGTGAAGCGTCTCCCCCATTTTTAATGATGTCTCTTACAATGGTAGAAGCCACCGATGTATATTTGGGTTCCCCTGTTAAAAAGATGGTTTCTATTTGATTGTCGAGTGTTCTATTGGCATCTGCAATGGTTTTCTCGTATTCAAAATCACTAACGTATCGGATACCCCTTAAGATAAAATGGGCGCCAATTTTTTTACAAAACTGAACAGTTAATCCATCATATGCAACACTTTCTACCCTTGGCTCGTCTTTATAAATATCCCTGAACCACTCCATGCGCTGTTCTGCACTAAACATGGGATTCTTAGAAGAATTGATACCAACCCCAACCACTATTTTATCAAATAATGGGAGTGCTCTATTAATGATATCAGTGTGTCCTAAAGTAACAGGATCAAATGTTCCTGGGAAAAGACATATTCTTTGCATGATAACTATTTGGTTAATTTTCGTCGGACCTGCCAGCCAGTAAATATAAGGCAGCCATTCTAACTGCTACTCCGTTTTCTACTTGATTTAAGATAATAGAGTGCGGTCCATCAGCCACATCACTGTCTAGTTCAACTCCACGATTAATGGGTCCAGGATGCATAATTACTATTTCCTTATTTAACTTATCTAGCATTTTTTGCTTAATGCCGTATGCTAAATTATATTCTCGTAAAGAAGAAAACAAAGGCTGGTTCTGTCTTTCCAATTGTATGCGCAATACATTGGCTACATCACACCATTGTAATGCTTCTTGAACATTATAAGTAACCCTTACCCCTAAAGCCTCTTCTAGGTATTTAGGTATTAGTGTTGGTGGCCCCACAACAGTTATTTCTGCACCCATTTTTTTCAAGAGATACATATTGCTGAGTGCAACCCTACTGTGCATGATGTCTCCTATAATTGCCACTTTTAATCCCTCAATCCTACCTGTTTTTTCTTGCATTGAAAATGCATCTAACAAAGCCTGAGTAGGATGTTCGTTAATGCCGTCTCCTGCATTCACAATAGCAGCAGGAATATGTTTGGCTAAGAAATGGGGTGCGCCCGAAGCACTATGTCTCATCACCACCAGATCTACTTTCATGCTCAAAATATTGTTGACGGTATCCAACAAAGTTTCGCCTTTGGCCGCAGAAGAACTGCTTGCAGTAAAATTGAGTACATCGGCCGAAAGCCTTCTTTCAGCTAATTCAAAAGACATTCGGGTACGGGTAGAATTTTCATAAAACAAATTCACAATCGTAATGTCTCTTAAGGAAGGAACTTTCTTAACTGGTCTTTGTAGAACTTCTTTAAACTGCCCTGCAGTAGATAGAATTAATTGAATATCCTCTTTATTGAGGTCCTTGATACCAAGTAAGTGTTTGGTAGATAGTTTCATTAAAAAGCAAAATTAATCATTTAGACTAAAACAACTTCGTCTTTTTCATCCTTTTC
Organism: Sediminibacterium sp.; assembly: GCF_030695065.1. Classification (GTDB taxonomy): domain Bacteria; phylum Bacteroidota; class Bacteroidia; order Chitinophagales; family Chitinophagaceae; genus Sediminibacterium. The sequence continues at coordinate 406,412 of NZ_JAUYTR010000016.1, forward strand.
TTTCCAGTTCACTTTTACCTTGTCGGTAAATATGGTATCAATGGCCTTACCTGCATAATCTGGTTGAATGGGAAGCTCTCTGCTGAACCTTCGATCTATTAAAACGCACAAAGAAACTTTAGCGGGTCTTCCAAAATCTAATAATGCATCTAATGCCGCCCGAATGGTTCTACCAGTATACAATACGTCATCCACCAATATGACCGATTTGCCTTCAATGCTAAAGGGAATATCCGTTTCATTGGCTATATGCAAGGTTTTTCTAACATCATCCCTATAAAAAGTGATATCTAACTTTCCATAATGAAAAGGATGAATGGGAATGATCTCTTTTAAAGCAGCAACAATACGGTCGCTCATATAAATACCTCTTGGCTGTAAACCAATAATTACCGTATTGGCCATGTCTTTATTGTTCTCCAACATTTGGTGTGCGAGTCTTTGAATACTCAACGCCATCTGTTCTTCTGATAAGATTGTTTTCAAATGCCCAATTTTTATTAAAATTAAATGCTTTCTTCCATACCAAAAGGGAATAATTCAAGTGGTTCTTCTTTACTTTGTAATACATGCTTCAGCTTAAGGAAATAAACCTTGTACAGTTTAGGAATTACGCCAATCACCACCAAGTTTTTAATCAACAAATTGTGGCAATATGTGGGTTAAATGGCACGGGCAAAACCAATTTGTTGGACGCCATTTATTATTTAGGGTTTTCTAGAAGTTATTTTGCTAGAACCGATGCCCAAAATGTACAACATGGCAAACAAGGCATGCGCCTTTCAGGAAATTTTATTAAAGAAGGGAAAGATGCCGAAGTCACTTTTATTTTAAGAGAAAATAATAAGAAGGAATTATTGGTAAATGCCGAATCGTATAAAAAGATTTCAGATCATATTGGCAAGTTCCCCTGTGTAATGATTGCCCCCGATGATGTTGAACTGATTGCGGGTCCAAGTGAAGAAAGAAGAAAACTGATAGATAGCATTCTATCTCAAACCAACAGAGACTACCTTATTCATTTAATTGCCTACAATAAAATTATACAACAACGCAATAGTTTATTAAAGCAAATGGCTGAACAGCCACAAATGAGCAACGACCTATTAGAAGTATACAATGAGCAATTGATTCTTAAAGGAACCTTTTTACACCATCAACGAAAACAATTTTTAAGCATTTTTTTACCAATGGTAGGTGAAAATTATACAAGTATTGCAGGCAAAAACGAAGACTTGCAATTGTCATATGAGAGTCAACTACTAAGTACTTCATTTAAAGAAATACTAGCAGAAAACTTAGCCAAGGATAAAGTTTTACAAAGAACATCACGAGGTGTTCATAGAGACGATATGGGCATTTACTTAAACAATTGCCCATTTAAATCAGAAGCATCACAAGGTCAAAGAAAGAGTTTATTGTTTGCAATTAAATTAGCCGAATGGGAATACTTGAAAATGACCATTGGCGTTCCTCCCATTTTATTATTAGATGATGTATTTGAAAAGTTGGATGAAAATAGAATGGCGCATTTATTAGATCAAGTATGCAGTAATCATTTTGGGCAAGTATTTATTACTGATACACATGCAGATAGAATCAAAGAAAAATTAGAGCAAACTGGCAGCCCATATCAATTAATTCTTTTATAAAATTACGCTTAACTTTAGTTTATGGCAGAGATGAAAATTGGAGATGCACTTAAAAACTTGAAGGGGATGAACCACTTAAAAAAGGGCATCCGTGCTGCACAAATAGAAGATATATGGGAAGAATTGATGGGAAAAACGGTGGCCAAATACACTGATAAGATTCAAATTATTCAGAAAAAATTATTCATCCATACCAATATTGGTCCGCTTAAAAACGAACTCTCTTTTCAAAAACCTCAAATCATTTTAAGGATTAATGAAGCTTTTGGAGAAGAACTGATTAACGAAGTAATTATTCAATAAAGGGGGCCTACTAATAAATAGGCTCAGAGAACTCATCTCCTGCTTCTAGGCTGTCGCGCATTAAATCGTGAATGGTAATAATGCCTCTAAAATCGAACCCCTCGCAAACAACTAAGTACCTTGTTTTATGCTGGTTCATCAACTTCATGCATTCTTCAGAAGTGGTATCCATAGAAACAGAAGGCAAGCCCGTTGTCATAATTTCTTGAACGGTTGTATCGGTTGAATTTTTGTTCAACAACACTACTTTTTGTGCATAATCTCGTTCGGTCATTATCCCTTTAAAATCTTCGCCATCTTTAACAATCACATAGCTTAAATTCTCTGCTTTCATTAATGATAATGCTTCAATTACTTTCATAGTAGAAGCAACTCCGTTAAAATAAGGGCCCTTTTTATCTAAAATATTTTTAACCGTGTTCATGATTGTGTTGTTAGTACACTAAGTTCGGTCAATCTCATGAAATAACAAAAAGAGATTAAAAATTAGGGAGGACGCTTGTAACGTTGATATAGCTGAGTTTTTGTTCAATTTTAGCCCCATTCATGAACATAAAAGTAGGCTTTACTCTTGCAGCAGTTTTTAATACTGTGGCATCGCAGTTCAGTACTGTATAATTTGGAAAAGCATTTTTCATTTTACTACCTTCTGCAGAAACAATTATAATAGGAATTCCTTTTTCGGAAATGGCAGATAAAATCTTTTTTACTGCCGATTCCCAGTCTTCCATACCAGCAGCATCTTTGGCCAATACCAATACATATTTACCCTTTGTAGTTAACACATCTTGTGTAGTATCTACCCCGCCTAGCGTTTTTAATGAAAAATCTACAATAGCAGGCTTGAGTCCATTTCCTTTTTTAACTAGTTTGTCTTTACGGCTGATGAAAATATAACTATCATCAAAATTTTCGGGAAAATGTTCTTGATCAAACTCAATGGTTTTCCCTTCTTTCTGGTATTCAAAAACAAGTTGCATACTATCGAGTGTTGCGCCAACGGGCATTTCCATTTTTTGTAAAATATTATTACCCACTTTATATGGCAAACAATCTATCCAAGGCAAATGCTTTAGTACATAGAATTGCGCGCCAGTAGAAATTACCAAGGTTAATGCAACCAAAGTAAATGCCCAAGCATTAGACATTGCAGACTTGATGTATTGTTTAAACCCAAACAAGAATAAAATCAGCACCAATAAAAACAGGTCTTTGTAAAAAGATTGAGCAGCTGTTAAGGGAAGGCAATCCCCAAAGCAACCACAAGTTTTTATTTTCCCAGAGTAGTGCGCATACCCAGTTAAAAAGGTAAAGAATATAATCAGCAACAACAATAACCAACTAAAGAGCTTGATGCGCCAACCTATGATGATTGCTACGCCAGCTAATACTTCAAAACTATTCATGGCAATGGAAAAGAACAAAGCATAATCGTTTAAGAAATGCATATTCCAGACCTCAAAAAATTCCTGCATTTTATAACTCAATCCAATGGGGTCATTCACTTTTATTAAACCAGAAAAAATGAATAACAAGCCCACCATCCACCGAACCAACAACAGCATTTTTTTCATAGTTAGTGTTTTCCTTCTTGAATTAATATCAATGCGAATGCTGCGTAATTGATGATGTCTACATAATTGGCATCAATGCCTTCACTAATCAACGTTTTCCCATCATTTTGTAAAATCTGTTTAATTCGAAGTAGTTTTACCAAAATTAAATCGGCAAAACTTTCCTGGCTCATTTCTCTCCATGCTTCACCATAATCGTGGTTTTTAGACTGCATGGTATCTTGCGCAAACTGAACTTGCTTTTGGTATAATGCCTCCGTTTGGTCTACCGCTAATTCTTCCACTGTTGAATTGCCCAATTCCAATTGTATTAACCCAATAATGGCATAATTCAAAATACCAATAAATTCAGAGCGAATATCATCCCCCACTTTTTGGGTTTTGAGTTCTTGAATGGTTCTAATACGCAATGCTTTAATAAAAATTTGATCTACCACAGAAATGGTTCTCAATACGCGCCATGCAGTACCATAGTCCTTGGTTTTCTTAATAAATATTTCTTTGCAAGCGCTTACTGCTTCGTTGTATTGTGTATTGGTATCCAACATTTTCAGAATATCTTTGAATTGATTGCAATTTAATTGAATCGAAGCTATGTTTACACTAAACTGCAAAGGAACTTTAATTACTTTAGAACATCCCGTAGTAATGGGCATTATTAATGCCACCCCTGACTCTTTTTTTGGGGCAAGTAGGGCAGCTACTTCTGCAGCTGCTTTAACAAAAGCGGAGACCATGATAAAAGAAGGGGCTTTTATTTTGGATATTGGTGGCCAAAGTACCCGACCAGGGAGTGTACAAATTGGGGCAAATGAAGAAATGGATCGAGTGGCACCAGTTATTGAATCGGTGAAGAAAGCATTTCCTAGCACACTAATTTCTGTAGACACTTATCATCCAACAGTTGTAATAGCTGCAGTGAATGCAGGTGCTGATATAGTTAACGATATCAGTGGTGGAAGATTCTTTGACAATATGTTGTCTACAGTGGGTTCTTTAAATGTTCCTTATATCTGTATGCACAGTAGGGGGACTATTGAAAACATGCACGAGAAGCCTCAAAGCAACAATATCATTACAGAAATTTTAGATTATTTTATTGAACGTATTGATGCCTGTAACCAAGCAGGAATAAAAGACATTATTATTGACCCTGGTTTTGGTTTTGGGAAAACCATTGCAGACAATTTTGCCTTATTGAAAGAACTAGAAAGCTTACAAATACTTCGAAAGCCACTGTTATTAGGCGTTTCTAGAAAGTCATCCATTTACCAGACTTTGAAAATTACTCCAGAAGAATCTTTAAATGGAACCACCGTTCTAAATACCGTTGGGCTAATGAACAAAGCAATGATGCTGAGGGTACACGATATAAAAGAAGCTAGTCAGGCCATTCAGCTTTACCAAATGATGAAATAAACACCATTCAATTAATCTTTTGCGAGAAGTATCTGTAAATAAAAAATGCCCCGAATAATCGAGGCATTTTTATCGGTGCTAACAATATTATTGTTGTGGCATTTGTTGTTGTGGTTGACCAGGCATAGCTGGTGGCGGTGGCGGTGCAATTTTCACATCTAATACTTCAATATCAAATACCAATGAAGCATAAGGAGGAATTACTGGTGCACTTCCGTTTGGACCATAGCCCAACATTGCAGGGATAAATATTTTACCTCTTCCACCCTTGTTGAACATTTTTAATCCATCTTCTAAGCCCTTAATTACCCCACCTTGTCCAATCACGAATTCTAATGGTTGCTTGTTAGGAGAATCAGCATCCATATTGCCATCAAACTTTATACCGTCTAAGAAAGTTCCTCTGTACATTACAGATACTTGCTTACCAGAATCTGCTTTTGCAGTAGCATCACCAGCATTAGTGATTTCTACAAAAACGCCAGAAGTAGTTTCTTGTGCTTTAATGTTCTTTTTAGCTATATGGTCTTTTAGTTCTTTGGTTTCTCTTTGCTTTTCATTTTCCATTTCAGCTTTGTAGTCGGCCATCATCAACTCTTGTGTTGCAAAGGTTTTAATCACTTCTACTTTACCATTAATTTGGTCTTTCTCTTTAAAGATATTGTTGTACTCTAACATTCCAAACTTCTTTAAAGAATCTACGCTCATTACAAATTCAACCTTATCACCAGGAGCACATTGATTAATGATTTCAATAAAACTGTGCTTGGCTTTTTGTGCCGAGTCTACCATAAAGTAAACAGGAATTCTACCAAAAGAGCTACTCAACAAACTATCTTTTGCTGGTAATTTATACTCCACGTGCATTTTTACAAATTGACCTTGCTTTAGCAAGTCTTTACTGCTTCCCTTGCTTATTTTGTAAGCAAGACCAGTAGGTGTTTTTTCATATTGATTACAACTTGCAAGCAATACAACCGCTGACATGAGCGGGGCGATGATTCTCCTCATTTTATTGTAGTTGGTTTTTATACTCTTGAATAACTTGTTTAAAGTGTTCTACTGTTTTTTCTACCGAATCGCTGCTTCTTCCACCTGATGCATTGGCATGACCTCCTCCCTCAAAATGGTTTCTAGCAAATTGATTCACGTCAAATTTGCCTTTACTTCTAAAACTCCATTTTCTTTCCTCCGTTCTATCAATTACTATGGCGCCAAAACGAATACCCTTGATGGTTAATAAATAATTGACCAAGCCTTCGGTATCCCCTGTTTTAATATGGTATTTCTGTAAATCGGCTTGGTGAATATACATGATGGCGGTATTGTATTCATACAAAACTTCCATTCTGTTTAACAAGGCAAAGCCAATAAATCGCAATCTGCTTTCTAAGAAATTATCGTAAATATGGTTATGAACCTGAGAATGATCAAAGCCGGTTTCTTTTAATTCAGCTACCATTCTGTGAACACTTGCTTTGGTAGAGGGGAATCGAAAAGAACCTGTATCGGTCATGGTTCCTGTATATAAACAAGTGGCCATTTCTTGTGTTAGCTCTTCTCTACCGCCAGCTTCCATTATAAAATCGTACACCATTTCGCAGGTAGAACTTTTTCCCGTATCGCTAATGCCATAATCAAAATTGGGTTCATCAGGTTGCTCATGATGATCAATTAATACTTTAATGGCTTTTGCCGAAGCTAAAAAAGGCGCTAAATGTTTGGTTCTATGAAAAATATTAAAGTCTAAACAGAATAATATATCTGCCTTATCTAAAATACCTAAACACTTTTCTTTGTATCCTTCAAAATTGATTACGCTTTCTATACCAGGCAACCATTCTAAGAAATCAGCCCAGTTAGTAGGTGATATTACCGTAACCTGATGACCTCGATTGTGTAGAAAATGATATAAACCTAAGGTAGAGCCCATTGCATCCCCATCGGGCTTCTGGTGCATGGTAATAACAATTTGCTTAGGTTGAGATAATAATGGATAGAATTGGCTAATCAGTTGCATATAATCGGGCAAAAATGCAGCTTCTTCATTAGTCTGTCAAAACATTTTGACAAATTTATTTAAAATTTAGCGATTGAACACCATTCAAACCCTTGCTATTCCTTACTTTTGCGCCGAAATTAAACAAATATGAGCAATCAAACATTTACCATGATTAAGCCTGATGCTACCCAAAAAGGGTACACAGGAGCCATTTTAGACCAGATGATCAAGGCTGGCTTTTCTATTAAAGCAATGAAATGGACCCGCTTAACTCCTGAGCAAGCAGGTCTTTTCTACGATATCCACAGAGAGCGTCCTTTTTACCAAGAACTGGTAGATTTCATGAGCAGTGGTCCAATTGTAGCAGCTGTTTTAGAAAAAGAAAATGCAGTGGCCGATTTTAGAACTTTAATTGGGGCTACCAACCCTGCTCAAGCCGCTGAAGGTACCATTCGCAAATTATTTGCAGCATCAGTAGGTGAAAATGCAGTTCACGGAAGTGACAGCGATGAGAACGCAGCTATTGAAGCCAATTTCTTCTTTTCTAAATTAGAGCGATTCTAAATTCAACTGCTTTTAAATAAGGGCATGTTGACCAATTTAAAATATTGACCCAACCCGACCATATATGGTCGGGTTTTTTATTGCATATAATTTCCCCTGCATTTCATCCTTTTGATTTGCTTTCTTTAAAAGTCCATTGTATCTTTTACCACTCAATCAAGCTTAAAATTAAACTACATGAATAAGCCAACTACCATTGGAAAAATTGTCCTTTGTTTTTTATTCGGCCTCAGTGCACAAAATAATTTTGCACAGGGCAGTATGTTACTCAGACAACCCAATGCCAGCAAAGACCATATTGTATTTGTACATGCAGACGATTTATGGGTAGTAGATCATAAAGGAGGAGACGCTAGAAGACTAACCAGTGCCATTGGCGCAGAAACTTCTCCAAAAATTAGCCCTAATGGAAAATGGGTTGCATTTAGCGGCCAATATGATGGTAATACCGATGTGTATATTGTGCCTATTGAAGGTGGAGATCCTAAAAGACTAACCTGGCACCCTGGCCCAGATATTGCACAGGGTTGGATGCCCGATGGCAATGCCGTTTTCTTTACTTCTAGCAGAGAAGGCTACCCTACGGTGAATACCAAATTTTTTAAAGTATCGGTAAATGGTGGTACACCAGACGCTTTGCCCCTCCCATTTGGATTTGTAGGAAGTATGTCAACGGATGGAACTACCATGGCTTTTCAGCCATACAGTTTCTGGGATCCAGAGTGGCGCAACTATCGCGGCGGCCAAGCTCAACCCATTTGGCTATTTAATTTAAAAACATTTGAAACAACTAAAACAGTTCAAGGCAATAAAGAAAGGCATACTGCCCCTACTTGGAACAATGGTATTTTGTATTTTTTATCGGAGCAAGATTTTATTAATAATATCTGGTCTTACGATCCTAAAACCAAGACGCAGAAACAAATTACTTTCTTTAAAGACTTTGATATTAAAAATGTATCTGCCAGCAACAACAAATTAATTTTTGAACAAGCAGGTTATTTGCATAGCTATGATATTCCTACACAAAAAACCACACAATTATCTATTGGGGTTAAAGCAGATTTAAATTGGGGAAGACCGAGATGGAATAATTTGACCGCAAACAATTTAACCAACCCACAATTATCCCCCTCTGGCAAACGTGCCGTATTTGAAAGCAGGGGTGAAATTTTTACTGTGCCTAAAGAAAACGGTGACTGGAAAAATATCAGCAATTCAACTGGCACTGCAGACAGAGCGCCTATTTGGTCTCCTGATGGTCAAAAAATTGCTTGGTTCTCCGACGAAAATGGGGAATACCAAATAACGGTAAAAGACCAATTTGGATTGCAAACTGCACAAACATTTGCAATGCCGAATAAGAAATTTTATTTCACTCCAGCATGGTCTCCCGACAATAAATACATTGCTTTTGTAGACACCGATTATACCATTTGGTACATCGATTTAAAAACAGGCACTTACAAAAAAGTGGACACCGATAAATATGCGCATCCTAATAGAACCATGAAACCTGTTTGGTCTCCAGACAGTAAATGGATTGCTTATGTACAACAACAAAATAATCAATTTAAAGCAGTCAAAGTTTTTCAAATTGAAACTGGCCAAAGCAAATTAGTGACCGATGGATTAGCCGATGCCATTGATCCACAATGGGACGAAAGCGGGAAATATTTGTACTTTTTAGCTAGTACCGATTATGGTTTGGCATCTGGCTGGTTAGACATGAGTAGTTACAATTATCCAGTAAATAGGGCATTGTATATTGCCGTGTTAAGTAAGGATGCACCCTCGCCTTTTGAACCAAAAAGTGATGATGAACCCGTAAAAAATCCTGCTGACACTGCAGCTAAAACAGCAAAGCCTGCAAGTGCTTCAACGGTTTCAGTAAAAATAGATTTTGATGGATTAGCGCAGCGAATTGTTGCAGCTAACTTACCTCTTCGAAACTATACTTCATTAATTGCAGGACCAGATGGTTCGGTATTTTACACCGAAGATATTGCCAACCAAGGTGCTGCTTTGTATAAGTATACTACAAAGGATCAAAAGAGTGTTGAATTTGCCAAATCAGTTGGCAATGTGGTGAGTAGCTTTGATAGAAAAAATATTTTATACCGTTCTGGTGTCAATTGGTTTTTGAATGGAACCCTTGCTGCACCTAGACCTGGCGATGGCAGATTGGCTACGGAGGGCATGCGTGTATATGTTGATCCTGCAAAAGAAGCCCAACAAATTTTTAAAGAAGGATGGCGTTTGCAAAGAGACTTTTTATATGTGAACAATGTGCATGGTGCTCCTTGGAATAAAGTGTTTGAATGGTATCAACCTTGGGTAAAGCACGTTAAGCATCGCTCCGATTTAAACTATATCATCGACATCATTAGTGGTGAAGTATCAGTAGGACATTCCTATGTTAGCGGAGGCGATTATCCCTCCGTACCTGCTATACCAGTTGGATTATTGGGTGCCGATTATATAGTTGAAAATGGCTTCTTTAAAATCAAGAAAATTTATACTGGCGAAAACTGGAACCCTGAATTAAAGTCTCCATTAAGTGGACCTGGCATCAAAGTAAAAGAAGGCGATTATTTATTGGAAGTGGAAGGCAAAAAATTAGATGCTTCTATGAATTTATTCAGTTTGTTTGAAGGTACCGCCAACAAACAAATCAAGATCAAAGTAAATAGTCAACCTAGTTTAGAAGGTGCACAGTTAATTACCGTTGTGCCTATTGCCAACGAAGCTGGATTGCGCTCAAGGCATTGGGTAGAAAGCAATCGCAAAAAAGTGGACGAATTATCAGGGGGTAAATTGGCCTATGTGTATGTGCCAAATACAGGTGACCCTGGTTACACTTCTTTTAATCGTTATTATTTTTCTCAACAAGACAAAAAAGGAGCAATCATTGATGAAAGAAACAATGGTGGTGGATCTGCGGCGGATTATATGATTGATGTAATGAGTAGAAAATTACAAGGCTATTTCAATAATCGTGTTGAGGGTAATAAAGTATCTACTACCCCTATGGCGGGTATTTGGGGACCCAAAGTCATGATCATTAATGAAAACGCTGGATCGGGTGGAGACTTACTCCCCTATATGTTTAAGAAAATGAATCTAGGACCATTGGTTGGAACCAGAACCTGGGGTGGCTTAGTGGGTACTTGGGATACTCCTCCATTTATTGATGGTGGTAGAATGGTTGCTCCTCGTGGAGGTTTCTTTGATACCGATGGTAAATGGGCGGTGGAAGCAGAAGGTGTTGCACCAGATATTGAAGTATTTCATGATCCTAAAGCCATCATTGAAGGTCGTGATCCTCAATTAGAAAAAGCTGTGCAAGAAGCCTTGCGTTTAATGCCTACACAAGGCATTGAATTAAAGAAAGAACCTGCACCTCCGATTCGTTCGTTTAGGCCGAAGAATTAGTCGCAATAAGTTAATTTTTGGAAATTATTTAGTTGAAATAACAATAGTGATTTTTTTTAAAATAAAAGCTCCGATCAGTTTTGATCGGAGCTTTTGTTAGTCGGGACGACAAGATTTGAAATGACTTACTATTTATTAATTTTCAACACTTTACAAGACTTTTGCTTTGAACTCAAGCCATGTCTATATACTGTTGGTGGCTGAATATTATACATATGATGATTTTACAGTATGTAGTGCAACAAATGATTCACATTATAAAACGAAGGAATATCTGATTTTTCAACAATGTTTCGAAATCTTCAGCAGTGATTACTGAATCGTAAAAACCTGAGCCTTGTATATGTTGTTTTTTTTTAAATAAAGTGATTTGGTTTCATTGAAATGGTTTGTATAGATTATTTTTATAAGGTAATATACGTATTGAAGTGATGGCAGATATCGGATTAAGGAATCGACTTCAGGGGGACTAGTATTTTTTTACGAATGGCTTCCACCATGTTAGGATCATAGGGACAAACATAAGCATAGGCGAATGCGTTATGACTATTCATAGCAAACTTTGAAGCACCCATCCAGTCACCCTGCATAAGAGAAAGGACGATAAGAGGTACCTATACACAGCCATTATTTATCTTTTCTCTCAAATCCAATACTTTCAATCTTTAAAAATACGACTTGCTGAATAGTAAACAATTTTTAACCTTTATTATTCAGGTGTATCTGTACGATGCAGTCAATATTCCAAGCAATATCTAGCAGGAATTCGCGCGAAGTATATACCACTACATTCTACGAAATTCTCAGAGCGATAATTGAGACTACTAGAGACAACAGTGCCACAAAAAGGAATTCTAAATTAATCAATTGTTCTGACGTCATACATTAACGGGCTATAATTTTTTGGGGCATGAAGTTGTGTGCAGCTCTCAAGCTTAAACTCAGCACTCTTAATGTGATGGAAGTCACAAAAAATAGTAGAAGTGAAAGCAACAATCTCATATCCATAATTTTGTTAATTAATTTGTCTAAACAAAACTACCTCGCCCCTAAAGCATCCTTATATACGCTCGTCAATATAATTGAAATTTTAAGTTAACCTTAGTCAATAAGTACTTTATTTGTCCAGGTTTATATTATTTGGCTTAACTGATCTGTAAATTGTACTTAACAATAATATTTGCTTCGTTTTAAATTATAATTACACCGCAAACTCATAAGCAATATCATGCAACTCAACCCTGGCCTGTTCGATGACAAACTTTCTGAATACCTTGACCAATGGACACCTGAGCGTATTAAAACAATGAACATAAATGATTATACCGATTTAAGTAATCACGACTCTTTATGTTATTCATTAGAATATGGCACTAAAGAACTGGGGCAAATTGGTGGAACCGCTCTACATAAATTTGAGCTATGGGCACCAAAAGAAGAAAGAGAATTTAAAGATGATCGATTTGCCAAAGATGGGGCTTATATATGGGCGAAAAAATGGGGGAATACATCATACGAGGCCTTTGAGAAAATTCGACAAATTATTGTTGATATTGTTACTCACTCATTAAATGATGAATGGGAGAAAGTTGAGCAAATAAAGTTTCATTCGCTTGCAAAATGGAAGATTGCTTTCCTATATTCAAATAAGAAATTATTTCCTGTTTATAGCCGGAGAGCATTGCAAGAAATAGCAAAGGGTCTAGGAAAAACATTTAATAAAAATGATCGTATTCTGGATATTCAATTATTTATAATTGAACAAAAACCATCATTAGAAGATATGGTGGAATACGCCCATCGCACATTTACCTTATTTGCAGAAATAGAAAAGCAAGTATCCCCATCCTATTACCTTATAGGTAGTAAATATGGTGGATCCGATGAAAATCATTCAATTGATGTCATGCCTGAATTTTTAAAACGAAGCTGTGTTTCAATCGGATTCATTGATTGGATTGACTTTTCATCTCAGATGGGCAATTCAAGAAAAAGTGTTGATCAATGGGTAGAAGAATATATTCCTAATAATGTTTCTTCCCTAAGAGATACAAAATCATATTTTAGGCACTTATCACAAATGAAAGTCGGGGACATAATTGCTGTAAAATCACATGGCTCCTTTGGCAAACTTACTATTATTGCTTATGCTAGGGTAGTTGAAAAAAATGGTTCTATCTACGAATATGATGAAGGAGACTTAGGACATTGTATACATGTAGAGTTTCTAGAAGCAGGAATTGAGCGTCAATTAGGTTTGAATTACGCTAAGACTATTCACCATTTAAAGGAAGGCGGAAGTAGGGAGCACTTTAATTTAATCTTTGGTTGGTATGGAAGTATGGCTAATGAATTGGAAAAAAATATGGATAATCAAAATTACGATGAGGAGACCATAGATGAAACCACAAAAAAAGGCTATAATAAAAAAGAAGAAACTTCATATCAAAGAAGTCCAATTGCTTCGGTGATGGTTAAAAGGTTGCATAATCGAATACAAAATCTTTTCGTTCCATACTTAGAAAACATATTTCCTGAATATGAAATTTCAGGAGAGAAACAATATATAGATGTAATAAGAGAAAATAATGAAGAACAAATCTTATATGAAATAAAGCCATTCTCAAGTCCATATGCTTGTATTATAAATGGGATTGGTCAACTTCTTGGCTATTGGCACAATAGTAGGAATAAGAAGAAAAAAAGCATTGTAATTGTTGGCCCAAATGAACCAAATGATAGCGACATGCATTTTATTAATTCACTCAAAGAAAAACTAGATATTCCATTTTCTTATATTGCATTTGATGCAAATAGTCAAACTTCAAAGGAATTTTAACCCTTAAAATTTGTTAGAATGAAAACACTATATATTATTGGAAATGGATTTGATATTTACCATGGACTAGATACCTGGTATTACTCATTTGCTTTATTCCTCAAAAGAAAACACAAAGACCTTTATTCGAATTTAACTCAATACTACTCTCTTCCAGAAATAGATGAAGATGAAGCTGACGAAGAGAAACAAAAAAAAATTAAAGCAGAGTGGAATCTATTTGAAGCAGAATTAGCTGGATTAGATTTTCAAACCATTTTAGATGAAAATACTGATTATATTCCTAGTGTTTCTGATGATGATTATTTTAGTGATATTCATGCTTACTCACAAATAATGCAACAGAAAATTAATGAACTTACGCATAATCTTTTTGCGGCATTCAAGGAGTTTATCCTAAATGTCAATTTCGATACCAATATCAACCATAAGTTAATTGAAATTCATTCAGATTCAAAGTTTATAAGTTTCAACTATACAGACACTTTAGAACAATATTATGGTATTCCAGAATCAAGAATTTTATATATACACAATAAAGCGAAATTATCGGAAGAACTTGTATTAGGGCATAGTAAAGAGTTGAACCCGATGCATAAACCTGAACCAAAAATGCCTGAAGGTTTAAGCGAAGAAGATCAACAAATGTGGTTAGACCATCAATCATCCAAATATGACTACTCTTACGAAACTGGAAAAGAAGAGTTAAGTTATTACTTTAATGAATCTTACAAACCAACAAAGGGTATTATTGCTAAACATCAAGCCTTTTTTGAAAAGCTAGATAACATTGAACAAGTAAATTTACTGGGACATTCTATGGCAGAAGTAGATTTGCCATATTTCTCTCATCTCATGACAGTATTATCAAAAAATACTATTAAGTGGAAAATATCATGGTTTAATGCCGAAGAACGCGAATACAAAACAAAAGTGTTAACAGAAATGGGAGTCCCATTAGAAAATATTGAATTAATTAGAATTGAAGATTTGCTCCTTACTAAATAAACACTCCTAAATAGTCATAGGGCTTCGCTATATAGTATTCAGATACTTTAAATTATTGATCACTACTAAATATTATGCATAGTAAGTTGCGCAAAATCCGCAGAAGTGAAAAACTTGAAAAATGTTGTTGAAAACCATTCAATGAAATTGCCTAAAAGAAAAAATCATTCTCACCCATGGTACCGACACCATGACCATTACCGCAGAATTTCTTCAGCAGCAAATAAACAACAAACTATTTGTATTAACAAGCGCAATGACCCCCATTAAATTCGATAGCTCCGACAGTCTCTTCAACCTCGGCTGCGCCATAGCTTTCGCCCAAACCCTCCCCCCCGGCATCTACGTCGCCATGAACGGACGCGTCTTCAAAGCCGGCAATGTCCGGAAAAATAAAGAAACTGGCTTGTTTGAGGAAATAATTTAATAAATTCAAATTTCTAATTCTAATCTAAACTTCGCGTTGTCGTGAATCTCCGCATTCCCATTTAATTTTTCAACCCTCCTTAAAGCCTATTTAATACATAGCTATGTTCGATTTAAATCATGAATGGATAACGATGGAATGCCCAAGGTGTGGCTACGCCAATGATTTCCAATTGATAGATGCGAAGAATGAAGGGCAGGTGTTTTGTCAGAACTGTAAAGTCTATATTGAACTGCATGATAAGGATGGATCGGTTCACAATAGCATTCAAAAAATCAACAATTCCATACGCGACTTAGAAAATTTATTTAAAAAATTCAGAAGATAATGTACTATAATCACAACCTAAGAACAAATCTGCAGGAATGGAAAAATCGGCTTGCCAAATCCGGAAGCGATCAATTTCCTCATCAGTTAAAGTATTTCATTTCGAATATTGAAGGCAATAAAATCCTTCGCGGCATACTTGATGAGGCGGTGACAAAATATACCTACACCCCTGAAATGTTCGAGGAATACTTGAACCGATTGGAAACAGGTGATATTTATGGCATGAGTTATGAAAACGAACCGCATCACGCAGCGCATGTTTACCAGTTTCTCAAATTCCTAGTAAGCGAGGGAGAATATGAACTCCACATGTCCACTTTGTTTTATGGGCAAAGCTTTGCAGACTCACAAAACAATGTGATTGAAACCCTGATCACACCTATCACATATTATTTTCATGACCAATTAGAGAAAAGCTCCTCCATTATTTATCTGCTCGAAAAATATAAACGCAGAACAGAATGGTTCACAAGGGAAACACTTCAAGCAAAATATTCTGATGCCCAAAAAAACTACGAACAACTTCTGGAGGATGATTTAAGGATGTTCCTGTTCGATCAGGGGATTGATTATCCGTTCTCAACTCCAAAATCAACCTCTGGGCGCGCTGATTTAATTGGCGCAATCGATACAAATGATCCCCTGATTCTGGAAATTAAACTGGTAGATAAAGAAAGGAATTATGGAAAAAACAGAGTATGCGATGGCTTCACGCAAATTGTACGCTATACCAATGACTATAACAAGGATGCCGGTTATTTGGCCATTTTTAATTTTTCACCACAGGATATAGTTTTTTCGTTTGCGAATAGCAACCAGTTTCCACCAATGCTGGTGTACAATAACAAATCATATTTTTTCCTTGTGATCAATCTGTTCGATCATGCCTCAGCTAGTAAGCAGGGAAAGATCGAAACCATGACAGTTACAGAAGAAGACCTTATAAAACAATCTGCCGAGTGACATGAAACAGAAAGCAGTTCCTGGACATTCAATGATCCTCGGTGAAACTTTACAACCTTATGAAATACTGGTTGGGAAGTTTTCTTCATGGAATATATTCATTTGGGCCGCATCACTTAATAACGAATTATATGCTTCACTAGATTTTCATTCTAACCAGTTGCGCTTGCTTGAATTGTTGTTTCGCGGCTACAATCCAGAGCAACAAAAATACTTAAATGAAAAACTGATTGTACTTGCAAACAATGGATTTGGTGCAGATGCATTTCATATATTTCATAAACGCTACCTGCTACCATTGATTGTGAAAGAACTCAGGCGTAATGAACAAAAATCAAAATTTCAAAAAGGAAATGGTATAGAATTCCCGGTATTGATGGCTTATCTGACCGTGATCGATGAGGAACACGCTATTGACCAGCAATTTCTAGATAAATCAAAAAACGTTGTAGATGAGGCTGAACAAGAATATAACATTATCTGGACTAATATTCTGCGACAATTTCATTTCAACGAACCAACTAGCCCACTTGTTGAGTTATGTAAACTTTATGTATTGTGTAAGTATAGTTCTGAAAACTGGCCGGAGCATTTTGCAGAATACTTAGCTAGTTTAGGTATGAAAACCATCGGGCACTTAACAAAAAGTTACGTCGATATTATCAATTTCCTTCAACTAGAAGCATTAAATAAATCGTATCGAAAAATGGTTGATCTGACGCCAGGAGCAGAAACAAACAAACAACATTTGGATTCGATGTGTTGTAATTCAACATTCGGCAAGACTGATGCCTCGATAGCTGATCTAAAAAAAAGACCGTTATTCTCTTTTCCTGATGGGAGGTACAGGGTCGTAGATCCTAATTTCTTATACAAACATATTTATCGGGGCACCTACTTTAATCTCTACCACACAACCGGATTGTCAAAACAGTTAACCAGGTTCAATGAATATAGTAACACCATTTCGAAAAAAGTTTTGGAAGAACTGTTTTTCAAGGCAGTGATGCAGTCGCTGAATTCAGATGAAGATATACTGATAACGGATAGGCAAGAAGATCATTCACCTGATGCATATATGCGAATGCACGATACGATATTGCTTATAGAATTCAAAGCGTATGTTATCAATGACAAGTATATCGACGAACCAGATTTTGATTCATTTAAAAAATATATTCAAGAAAACTTCATCCGCAATGCCTCCGGAAAAGGCAAAGGTGCAGGCCAGATCATTGAACAGATCAAGTTACTATCAAAAGGATTGCTGAATGATGATATTGGTGTTAAAGATCTCACCGATAAGAAATACCATATCTACCCAATCATCTGTCACAACGATTTTCAATTTGGTGTAACCGCACTCAATGACTATATCAATAAACAATTCCAGCAAGAAATTTTAAATGAGAAACTGCCATCGTCCCTGATCATTCACGACCTGACACTTATATGTCTGGACTGGATAGTTGACATATACCTGCGCGGCGGAAATTTTCAATCATTAACAAAAATGGTGTATGCCTATCACCAGATTCTTGAGGACCGCAAAAAACTATTTAGACCGGAAATGGACACAGAAGTTTATTTGAATTCCCGTAGCAGCTTTGACGAAGTGTACAAAAATCTTTTTATCCATTCTTTACCAAACGTATCAGATAACCTCAAACCGTTTAAACAGTTTATTGACCGTCTCGGATTCACAGATGAAATGTTGTCAAAAGAATTAAACTGATCAGTTTTCTTCTATGATGGGCATATCATAGCTATAAATATAATAGTGCATCAATTCTAAATCACCATTATTCTGCAGGATTGCCTCCAACCAATGTTTTTGCAACACTTTTGATTGTCTATACTTTAATTTAAAGTATAGTGTAAAATGATTTTTTACCCATTCTGGATTGAATTGAGAGTAGTCAAAAGTATCCATATCAAGCAGCCATGCATAATAAGGATCAAGTAATATCATAGCTTCTCTGATATCGGCAGGCATGGTAATATTGTACTTGAAATAAAAATTACAATATTTATCGAGCACCATATCATGGAAGAAAGGCTTTCGCACAAAAGCCGCTCTCTTGTTTCCTCTTTTTAACCGTGTCCTGATATGATCATCATACCGTTCGATTTCAGATGTATCCGGCGGTGCTAGTTCATACATAGTAGCTCTGTAAAACCTCTCGCTTTCAAAATGGGCTTTTATATGCTCCTGTATAAAAATAGTTACTTTATTTTTTTGATCCTCTTCTAGTACTAATGGCAGCATACATACTTTGTCCCAGGTATTATCCCTGACATAATCTTGCTCATGTTCTTTAATATCATGTAGCAGACTATCTAATTCAGTTTCGTCAATGGATATCTTCAAATTTCTATCTTTTAGGAGATCCAACACATCATACATTGCATTATCACCATAATCACCTCCCTTAATCAACAAGTACTTGAATAATCCTATAAGATGTTCATTCGACATTATTGCCCCACGATTAATAACAAAAAAATGCAAGGCCTCAATCAATTTGTAAGGATGTATGTTTTGTGGAACTACTAAGAATTTTTCAAGGTAATTGAAAAATGACTGTACTTCTTCTGCATTTAATTTAATTACTGCTGCAAGTGTTATAGAGTTAAGAACAACCCTTTCATAAACATCAATGAAATATGTATCATCCCATTTGGCATTTCGAGTTGTGGTTTCTATTATGTCTTCATTTTTTTGTGCCACCAGCTTTGCAACATCACCAGCTTGTGTAAATAAGGTTTGAGATTTGATTAAGAACCCACCAATTCCATCTTCTCCTTCTTTGCATTTTATATCTGTGATCTTGTAGCGTCTCCTGTATTTCCTTATGAGTTCCGGTTCAGAGAAATAAATCAATTTTTCCAAAACGTACTCCGTAAAGAATCCAACTTTTCCAGACATCTCATTGTTGCATGCATAAGATGCAAAAACGCCTTCAGTGAGAGTTTGGCAAAGCTCATTAAACGAACTTGAAAAATGATAGAATACTCCATTTCGTTCTATAAATTCAGTCAGGCAATACAATCGTTCCATCAGCTTTTGGCTTTCAAGATGTGTACCTGAACTTTTAGAGTGATAGAGGTCGCGTATTTTCGAATTGTATTTATGAGCGTCGGCAAGTGTCTTATTATAAAAGGTGTTATTGGCAATCCAATGAATGGTTGCTCTGTTGCCAATATGCGTGCTTTGTTCCTGTTCTTTCTTCAAATCAATGTCGGCCAGTTGCGAAAGCACCTGCTCACCCAGATTTCCATCTATTCTGAAGCTCTGCCGGATAGCCCAATGAAGGTTAACGAGATTGTAGCAAATAAGAAAACGTTGCGTTTTTGTCAAGGACCTATCTTTTAAAAGATCCTGCAGAAGCTGGTTGGCATCTATAAAATGTCCAGTGATAAATAGCAGGTAAGCGCAACGCATCTTTTCATTAATGCTACCGCTTTTCCTTTCACTGTCGATTGCTTCGAAAGCTCCAATAAAATCCATTCGTCGGTAGCAACACAAAGAACACTTGCAGAAAGTTTTCTCATTTTTGACAAGCAGTTCTATCTCTTTCCTGTCTTCGCCGATCAAATGGTCAACCAGATTCCCGCGAAGAAAATAGGCAATTTCAGCCACGGCTTCTCTGTCGATTGATTGATCGTCGGGGTGATGGTAGTATCTGGTGAACAGGTCTACAACTTTTTCATTGTCAGTAAATAATTCGTAGGCAGCTTCACTGAGTGTGATATTCTCACCGATAAGAAAAGGATAATGCCTTGCAAACAGGTGCTTGGGTAATACCGCTAATCCATCAAATGCAGCATCCAAATAAGCTAGAATTTGTTTTTCTAATGTCAATGATTTGTCAATGGAAACAATATTCGCAATTGATGGTTTTGAATATCCGAGCTTCCTGCTAAAAAAGACACCTCTATCCCTTAATTGACTAATAAAGTCAGAAATTCTCATCAAGTGTAAAATGCTTACTGTTGGGTATTGAATCTGAAAATCCGGATGCAATACATGGGGAATTGTATCAGGATGACAGAAATCGTTGTGATTAGATGAAATGAAAAATAATGTAGAGTCTATTTTTTCCTTCATAAATTCCAACGCAGAATAGATAATTAGCGCATCGTTTTTGCTTTTTCTTTTTGTATGGAACGGTGCTTTGTTATTACGGTCAGCATCAAAAACTTTTACTTTTATTACATCTGATTCATCAATGTAAGTAGCCTTTGCATAAATTTCGTCTATAAGCATGACCTGATGTAGTAAACGTTCCTTGATATTTTGCAGGTTTTCTATTTCCTCCGAGCTGATATCATCACCTAAACTTTTTGCCTTAATCTTTTTGCTGTAGTCGTTTTCAATATTTTTTACAATTTCTGCTCTATGCTTATCCCATTCTGCTGCAAGCGCCGAACAGGACAGAAAACGAATCTTTCCAGTATTTGAAAATTGGTGAATAGCTTCAAGATTAGGATCGTTGATATCTCGGTTGATAAGTATCGACATCCAGATTGTTGTATCAATAACTGCGTAAAGCATATCCAAAAATACAATTCAAAAACCATTTTCTTAACTGATTGAAAACCAGAAAGTAGTGAAGTTTATTCTTTAATAACTAAGTTTTTTAGTAATTCTGCATAGATTCTTACTCTATGAACCTCAACTTCAAAACCTTCTATTATTTCTGTTACGGAACCTACTCTACTGCAGCGCTGGTAAAAGCTGCGGTGGAGCACGGTATTACGAGCCTAACTTTGTGTAATTTCAATTGCACATACGACTATTGGGAATTTGTAAAGCTTTGTAGGGAATCAGGTATTAAACCCATCTTAGGTGTCGATATCCGAAATGGCAATACACACCTTTACTTGCTTATTGCAAAAAACAACAATGGACTTTTTTGAATCAATAGTTTTCTGTCTGAACATTTAATAACGAAGAAAGAATTTCCACCTTTGTCGCATGCGACATTCAATGTATTCATAATTTATTCGCTTCACACAAAACAAATAAGTGAATTACTTCCTAACGAACGTATCGGAATCAAACCCTATGAAGTTGCATCTTTCTTTAAATTTGAAGCGACCGAACACTATGTAATCAATCAACCTGTTGTAGTTCAAGACAAGCAACACTTTTACCTGCATTGTTTACTTCGCTCAATTTATAACAACCAATTACTATCTACCTTAGAGCCCGAACAGTGCTGCCATAGAGAGGATACATTTTTAAGTCCTTCGAAGTTGCTCAACACCTTCAAGCAGTATCCTATCTTAGTGACTAATACCTATAAATTGTTAGATGCTTGTTCCATCGAAATGGATTTTAATCTTGATAAGAATTTGTCAAAATTCGGCGGCTCCAATCAAGACGACTTTGTGCTTTTAGAAAAATTGGCGCGCGCAGGTTTGTATCGCCGTTATGGCCGCAAAAATAAAGTGGCAATTACACGTTTAGAGAAAGAATTCAAAGTAATCTTCAATGAACCCCTGAACTTCAACTTCGAACTTACCTCATTAATTGACGATCCCATGGATGATTTGTACGACCAAATGGAACTGCTTGGCTTCACCATTACGAATCCCTTTAAATTAGTCGACGCCGACCCAACGCAATTCATTCCCGCAATAGATATCGGCAAATACAAAGGCAAAGTGATAACAATGCTCGCCTACTTCATTGCTCGAAAACAAGTCCTTACAAAGTACGATGACACGATGTTCTTCGGCACATTCGTAGACAGCGAATTAAACTGGATCGACACAGTCCACTTCCCCGAAGCCGCCAAACGCCATCCCTTACACACAAGTGACTTCTACAAAATCCTCGGCAAAGTCGCCGAAGACTTCGGCGTCTTCAGCCTGGAAGTCTCTTGGATGGAAAAATGTGGGTATAAAAACAGGCGTTAGTTGGTTTAGTTAATTAAAACTTAAGTATAGCCTTCAAAATAAATAGCACGGTAAACAACCCTAGAAAATATTGAAAAAGAAATAAAAGTACATATCTCTTTTGGGTCAATTTCAAATTTTCCAATCGTATGGTTAATGCAAAAAATATAAAAACAGTGTACAATAAAACAGTAAATCCTTTACCAAAAGAAAGTCGTTTCCACCCAAATTTCTCATTATCGAAAAGCATATACGTTTCCTGCATCTTTCCCCAATGCCAATAATTCAATATAGCAATTATCAAAACAAACAAAATTGCCCAATAGTAAACTCTTTCTCGTGCATACCCATGTCCCCACCAAAGTGAAGAAACAAAATAAATAAGTTTAGGTTGACTGGATTTTAGATATTGTAATTCAACATGGCGGTAGCTATCAACCTTACCTTCCCGCTTATATTTTTCTAACAATTTGGTATATGTATACTGTCGAGCATCATTACCATCAGTAGAATCAAAATACAAGTTTACATTGTCAGTCCATTCAATATCCAAATTTTCAACATCCGTATTGATAATTCTTATTTGAGCAGGTGTAGTTTTATCTCTGAATCTAATTTGAATTTGTCTATCAATTTTTCGGCAGTTTCTAAACTCGACTCTATCGGCTACTAAATCTCCCAAAAATATATTTGGTCCAAACTCACAGCGATTAAATACAATTCTGCTATTCTTTAGCCTCCAAAATGTTAATACGTCCGCATTGAAATAACACTCACTAAAAATCAATTCATTCTTAAATTCACCAGACCATACATACCTAACAGAAGTATCTTCAACATCACTTCCATCAAAACCTAAATTATGAATAGTGTCTTTACTAAATTCATAAACACGCTTTCCAACTTCTTTATCAATTGCAGCCAAATTAAAAGTCTTATACGAATTATTAAATGAGCGAAAGTCAAGGGAATCACAATTCTTGTTAAATTGAACATCTAAAGAGAGGCTTCTATTATGCATAAAAACCAAAAATTTTAATCGTTCATTGGATGCTAGTCGCACATTTGCATCTTTACTAGAATTAACATTCAAAGTATTTACGTTGGACTTAATAAAAACTATTTCACCTACTGGATTTGAAAGGATTGCATTAATATTACAGGAATCGAAAACCAATCTTTGCTTATAGCGAGGTTGAGAACATATATCGTTAAACTTGCCATTTCGATCATCAGATTGGCAAAAATTTAATGTTGATTTTTTAATAGTTAATAACCACGGGACACCTTTCATATTTACATAATCAAGAAACCCCCACCTATTCCCCTCATAAGGGATTGAAATAAACTTATTTTGAATAAGTAAAGAACTGGTTGATTCATTCTTCCCTAATTTATAAACAGATATTGGTTGTCTTATCTCGATGGTGTCAGATGCATACAAAGAAATTGAAAGCATCCAAAATAAAATAAATAAGAATAAATATTTCAATGGGATTTAATTAGCTACATCTAAGTTAGTGTTCAATATATAAATGACGATACACAACTTAAAAAAATAAGAACTATAAAAATACTAAATATATTAGCATTTTGCATCCATATTACCTTCCGATCGCAACATTACCCACCTCGACCTTGATACATTCTTTGTTTCGGTGGAACGCTTGCAGAACCCGAAATTAATCGGAAAGCTTGTGATTGTAGTTTGTGCGAGCGATAGATGCGTTGTTTCATCGTGCAGTTACGAGGCAAAAAAGTTCGGGGTTCATGCAGCGATGCCGATGTTCCAAGCTAAACGGTTGTATTCTCATGCAATCTTTGTGAAGGGCGATTATGAAGCCTATTCGAACTTGGTGACAGAAGTGATCAGAGATAAAGTTCCGACCCTCGAAAAATCTTCTATCGATGAATTTTACTTAGACCTCACGGGGATGGACAAATTATTTGGCTAGAGCAAATTTTCTTCTGAGCTCAAAGCGAAGATAATGAAGGAGTCCGGCCTGCCTATCTCCTACGCGCTTGCCAGTAATAAACATATTTCTAAGGTCGCTACCAACGAGGTGAAACCTAACGGCCAGCTGGAAATCGCTTTCGGTAATGAACGGGCATACCTCGCCCCTTTGAATATAACAAAGCTCCCCGGTGTAGGAGATAAAACCAAAATACTGTTATTAAATATGGGCGTACAGAAAGTAAAAACCCTTGCTGACATTCCTTTAGAATTGCTCACAAACCTTTTGGGAAAAAACGGCGCCGAACTCCACCGACGCACAAATGGAATCGACGACTCCCCCGATGTGCCATTTCATGAACAAAAGTCCATGTCAACAGAACACACTTTTCATCAGGATACAATTGACCTAAAATTTCTTAACGCAGCACTCGCCCGCATGACCGAGAAATTAGCTTTCAAACTAAGGTAATCATTCGCTTCTAACACCTATGGATATTCAATATATATTGCCTGCGGGTCTGTATTAGGTCTATTTTCTAAGATTGGATTAGCATATATTCTTATTGTACCTTTCTTTACACCTAGATTATACATTTCTTGTTCAACAGCCTTCCTTAAAAACAATATCTTTTGCAAATGGTGTATTGAATGTTACTTACTCTCATTAGTTTGTTCTATCCATTTCATGGTGTTGTTTTTTGATAATTGACAACAAATAATCGTGAATCTTGGCAGGTGCCAGTTTTAAATCGTGTTCTAATAATTCATTATCCTCCTTTTGAACTAACTTCCGTATACGCCTATACATATCACTATCGATATCTTTAAGGTTTATATCTTCAAGCGCTCTGATAAGCAACCCGCTATATTTTCCCTTGTAGGCAAACTTTTTAGGGGTAGTCGGCTTGAAAATAATTGTCCCTTTGCCAATATGTATCGTTCTTCGCGCACCATCAGTTAAGTAAACTGCGTTCATGGGAATTTGTGTAGAGAGTCCTAATTGATTGAGTGCTGTAGATCCTGTTGGTAGAATCCTGACTTGTTCTCTTGCTGCAATTGCTTTAGCAATTTTTTCCATAGAAGGTGTCAATTTTCCCAATTCTTCATCGTATTGAGGCAAATAATAAATTCCATGACCTAGACGCTCAATTATTCCTTCATGTGCTAGCCGCGATAAAACAAGCTTAATTGCATTCTCAGTCCCTGCCCCACGAAAGTCTGAAGGGAACAAAATTGTCCCAGGATTGAGCTCCTTAATATGGTTTTCTATATATTTACTTGCAGAAATCATGACACAAATATACGCAAAAAGGTGTCAAATTAAAAATTTATGACACAATTTTATGCAAATAAGTGTCATATTTTGTTAGGAAAATAGCTAGAATCCTAACAAAATATTTAACCCTACTCGTAAAATCTGTGGGCAATTTGACTTCTTAAAACAAAAAGAAGACCAATCTTTCGATTGATCTTCTCTTTTAGTCGGGACGACAAGATTTGAACTTGCGACCCCACGCCCCCCAGACGTGTGCGCTACCGGGCTGCGCTACGTCCCGAACTTTCACTCATTTATTGAATGGGGTGCAAATATAGGGTGAAAAGAAATTTTCAGGCTATATTGCATAAAATTTTCAACTACTGCATGAACATTCTACTGAAGGAGGTGCTGATTAACGACCCCCACTCCCCTCACAACGGACAAGTATTGGATCTATTAATTGAGAACAACCTCATCAAGCAAATAGGCACGAGTTTATCGCATGAAAATGCAACAGTGATTCACCAAGAAGGGCTACAAGTATCCACTGGCTGGGTAGATTGTTTTGCGCATTTTGGCGACCCAGGTTTTGAATTCAATGAAAGCTTTTCATCGGGAGCAGCGGCTGCTGCTGCAGGCGGATTTACCAGGGTGTTTACTTTACCCAATACCAAACCTGTTACCGATAACAAATCTTTAGTAGAATATGCTGCTGGTCAGTCTAAACACTTACCTGTGCATATTCATCCATTGGGTGCAATCACCCAAAAAACGGAGGGAAAGGAATTAGCTGAAATGTATGATATGCGCAACAGTGGCGCCATTGCATTTTCGGATGGATTATTGCCAGTTCAATCGGCTGGCTTGTTTGTGAAAGCTTTGCAATATGTGAAAGCATTTGATGGAGTATTGATTCAATTGCCGATCGACAGAAGTATTGGTAGTGCAGGCTTAATGAATGAGGGCGTTGTTTCTACTCAGTTGGGCTTGCCTGGGTTGCCTTCTATTGCAGAAATTAGTATTTTAAAAAGAGACCTTGATTTATTAAAATACAGTGGTTCTAAAATTCATTTCACTGGTATTTCTACCAAGGAATCGTTAGAATTAATTGCAACTGCCAAAGCAGCGGGATTAAAAGTAACCTGCAGCGTTACTCCTTATCATTTATTCTTTTGCGACGAAGATTTACAAGACTATAATACCTACTTAAAAGTTAATCCACCACTAAGAACAAGGGCCGATATGATGGCTTTGCGCGAAGGTGTGGTTAATGGTTCAGTTGATTGTATAGCTTCCCATCATTTTCCGCAAGACTGGGACCACAAGATTTGCGAATTTGAATACGCTTCTTTTGGCATGAATGCGTTAGAGAGTTCCTTCAGTGTAGTGAATCATTTACTGAGCAAACTCAGCAATGAACGCTTGGTTCAATTATTTTCTTTGAATGCCCGTAATATTTTTGGACTTCCTTCTACTCATATTGTTGAAAATGAAGTGGCAGAATTAACCATTTACCATCGCAATCAGGTAACGCAATTAACAAAGGAAAATATCAAGAGTAAATCTTTTAATAATGCATTTACCAATATTGAATTAACTGGTAAGGTTTATGCCACTATTAACAACGGTCAATTAACCACTAACTAAACAAACATGAAAGCAAATTTAATTAATGAAGGAGTTAAGTACGGTTTAATCTGCGGATTAACCGCTGTATTATTAATGTATGGTAGCTGGGCTATTGATATTACTACATTTACCAGTGTGATGTTTACTACCACATTTATTCCTTACATGATCATCATTTTATTGGTGGGTGGATTTGCTGTTAGAAAATTAAACGGCGGATACCTTAATTTTCAAGAGGGGTTAAAATTCAACTTCCTTGCATATGCTGTTGCAGCAGTTATTGTTGCCGTTGCTACCTATGTATTGTACAATTTAATTGATGAAACCTTAACCGAGAAATCGGCTCAAATTGGTTTAGAAAAGACCAGGGCAATGATGGAAAAATTTGGTGCATCTGAGGAAGATATTGAAAAAACAATGGCATCTTCTGCCGAGAGCATGAAGAAGACCGGATTAAAGGAAATCTTGATGGGCACTGGTTTAGGACTTATTTGGGATTTTGTAAAATCTTTGTTGCTTACCTTAGTGATTCGTAAAGAAGAAACATTAGAAGACCAATAATATTACATGAATTTATCTATAGTAGTACCCTTATATAACGAAGAAGAATCACTGCCTGAATTGTGTAGCTGGATTAAATCGGTTGTTGATCAACATGGCTATACCTACGAAGTATTACTTATAGACGATGGAAGCCGCGATGATAGTTGGAAAGTCATACAAACCATTGCATCTGCAAATCCAAATATCAAGGGCATTAAGTTTCAAAGAAATTATGGAAAGTCTGCAGCATTAAATGAAGGATTTAAAGCAGCTCAAGGTGATGTAGTTATTACCATGGATGCAGACATGCAAGATTCTCCAGATGAAATACCTGCATTGTACCAAATGATCATTAATGATGGTTATGATATGGTGAGTGGCTGGAAGAAAAAACGTTACGATAACACGTTAACTAAAAATATTCCTTCCAAATTATTCAATGCCGTTGCCAGAAAAAGTTCTGGGATCAAACTGCACGATTTCAATTGTGGCTTGAAAGCATACAAAAGAAAAGTGGTAAAATGTATTGAAGTATTTGGTGAAATGCACCGCTATATTCCTGTATTGGCCAAATGGAGCGGCTTCAGAAAAATTGGGGAGAAAATAGTAGAACATAGACCTAGAAAATACGGAACTACTAAGTTTGGTTGGGACCGATTCATTAATGGCTTCTTAGACTTAGGAACCATTATGTTCTTAGGAAAGTTTGGCAAGAAACCGATGCAATTTTTTGGCTTATACGGCACATTGTCATTCCTAATTGGTTTATTAACCAGCGGCTATTTAATGATTGCAAAAATATTGAATCCCGAAGTGGGCATCACCAATAAGCCTGCATTTTATATAGCATTAGCCGTGATGATTATTGGTATGCAATTATTTTTAACAGGATTTGTGGCTGAATTAGTAGCTAGAAATGCATCTGAAAGAAATGTCTATTTAATAGAAGAGAAATTAGGATTGGAAGAAGCTTAATTATTTAGCATGGAAAAAGAGCTGATCTTAATTGGAACCACTTGGCCTTTTAGAAGTGGTGGCATTGCTTCTTTTAATGAAAGATTGGCCAGACAATTTCAACAACAAGGTTTTAAAGTAACTATTTACACTTTCTCTCTACAGTATCCATCATTTTTATTTCCTGGCAAATCACAGTATAGTAAAGAGCCAGCCCCTACCGATTTGACCATTCATGTGCGCATCAATTCAATCAATCCATTAAACTGGATTTGGATGGGATTTAAAATAGCACAATTAAAAGCACCCCTTGTATTGGTTCGCTTTTGGCTTCCATTTATGGGACCTTGCTTGGGTACTATTTTACGAATCATCAAATGGAATGGAGTGTCTAAAGTGGTTTGTATTGCAGACAATATAATTCCGCACGAAAAAAGATTCGGAGATTATTGGTTTACCAAATACTTTATTGGTGCAGTTGATAGCTTCATTACTATGAGTAAAAAAGTACACCATGACTTAAGAAGCTTCACTCAAAAAAAAGCCATTACATGCTCACATCCTTTGTACGATAGCTTTGGGAACATCATGCCAAAAGAAGCCGCTAGAAAACATTTGGGGCTGCCAGCTGATGAAAATATCATTTTGTTTTTTGGATTTATTAGAAAATACAAAGGCTTAGATCTTTTAATAGAAGCCCTAAAAATAGTGGCAACAAAAAATGAAACAAGCAATAAAGCTCCCATTAAACTCTTAATAGCAGGTGAATTTTATGAAGGAGAAGAAACATACAAGGCCTTAATTGATTCATTAGGCATTCAGCACTTAATTTATTCCTACACAGAGTTTATACCACAGGACCAAGTGCAGTATTATTTAAATGCATGTGATTTTGTAATTCAACCTTATAGAAATGCCACACAAAGTGGTGTTACCCCCTTGGCTTACCATTTTGAAAAGCCAATGCTGGTTACCAATGTTGGGGCATTGCCCGATATGATTGAAGCAGACCAAAGTGGATTGGTAGCCAATCCTACACCAGAAAGCATTGCAGCCCAAATTGAACAATTATATTTGTTAGGTGAGGATTATTTTTTACCCCACCTTCGTAGAGAAAAGAAGAAATATCAATGGGATCAATTGGCCAATGCCATCATTGATCTTGGAAAATAAATAACCGATTATGACGAATCAAATCCGGTCGATTATACAAGAGTCCATTCAGGTAAAACAAGATTTACTCAACAACCCCATCATTCTAGAACAGTTGGAGCTGATAGTAGATGCTGTTACACTTGCTTTTAAAAATGGGCATAAAGTACAATTTTGTGGCAATGGGGGGAGCGCAGCCGATGCGCAACATTTAGCTGCTGAATTCTCTGGTAGGTTCTATAAAAACAGACAAGCATTGCCTTCTGATGCACTGCATTGCAATAGCTCATATTTAACCGCTGTTGCCAATGATTATGGTTATGATGAAGTGTACAGCAGATTAGTAGAAGGCACCATGCAAGCAGGTGACATTTTAATAGGTTTGAGTACATCGGGCAATTCGCCCAATATTGTTAAAGCATTTGAAACAGCAAAAGCCAAGAATATTGCTACCATTGGATTTACAGGGAATGAAGGAGGAAAATTAAGTGCGCTTTCTCAATACTTATTAAATGTACCTTCTACTAATACTCCACGTATTCAAGAGAGCCATATTATGTTGGGCCATATTATTTGTGAACTGGTAGAAGCCAATTTATTTCCATAGTATGTTTTCATTAAATCAGATTGATACCAGTTGGACCCTTTTTTTAGACAGAGACGGTGTACTGAATTACGAAAAAAAAGAAGACTATATCCGCAATTGGGGAGAGTTCCATTTTTACCAAGGAGTTCCTGCTGCAATTGCATCATTGAATCCATTATTCGGCCGCATAGTTATTGCCACTAATCAAAAAGGAATTGGCAAGAAATTAATGACTGCTGAAGATTTACAGAATATTCACGCCCCCATGTTGCAAGCCATAACAAATGTCGGGGGCAAAATTGATCAAATTTATTATTGCCCAGATTTGGCTGACGATTCTCCTAATCGTAAACCCCAGCCGGGTATGGCTTTCATGGCCAAAGCCGATTTTCCAGAAATTGATTTGGCCAAATCTATCATGGTAGGAAATAGAATGAGTGATATGAAATTTGGCAGAAATGCCGGTATGCATACCGTGTTCTTAGCAACCACTCATCCAGATGCGCCTTTTCCAGACCCTTTTATTGATTTACGATTTAACCACTTGGTAGATTTTGCAGCAGCTTGCAATCATGCAAAAAAATGATAAAATTGCTTCAACCAGTTCATCTGGGTTGAATTACTTGTAATTTGCCGCATGTTTTCGCGCAAATTTTTTTTAACTCTATTAGTGGCTTTGTTATTCAGCAAAAGCAATTCAGTCTATGCCCAAACGCATGCCAATAAAAGCATATTAGCCGAAGCCGAAAAAGTATTGGCTGCTTCTGCATTTGACATATTAAATGCGGAAGACACCGAAGACCGATTAAGAGCCGATAGTTTTTTCACCAGACAATTGGTTCAAGCATTAAGAACACCCTATTCCTTTCATTATGGGTTTGATTCTTTAAAAACCATTTCAAGACTGTATGCGCCTGATAGTAGTTTCAGAATTATTACTTGGCAATTGATGAAAGACTTTAGTTATTACCGATACAAAGGGGCAATACAAATGAATACCAAGGATGGCTCATTAAAATTAATTCCTTTATACGACGGGGCAGATTTTACAGAGAATCCTTATGATTCCATTAGAACCAATCAAAACTGGATTGGTGCTGTGTATTACAATATTATTCAAAAAGAATACAACAATAAGAAATATTATACCCTTTTAGGCTATGACGAAAATGACGCCAGAAGCACCAAAAAATGGATAGAAGTATTGCATTTTGATTTGGAAGGCAAGCCATTATTTGGTGGTAAATTTTTCAATTATCCCAACGATATCAACAAGCCTAAACAACCAGTTAGCAGGTTCTGCTTAGAGTTTAAGAAGCAAGCCAACGCCAAATTAAATTACGATGTAAAATTAGATCGCATTGTATTTGTGAAGTTGATCAGTGAGTCTAATGAACCCAATAAAAAGCATACACTGGTTCCTTATGGCACCGTTGAAGGCTTTAAATGGGAATATGGGCGCTGGGTTTATATTCCAGAATACAATGCAGTTGAGCCTGAATAAAGAAGTATATCTGCTATCTATTAATCTAGCTTCAATACTGCTAAGAACGCTTCTTGAGGAATTTCTACGTTACCAATTTGGCGCATACGCTTCTTTCCTTCTTTTTGCTTCTCTAATAGCTTTCTTTTACGGCTGATATCACCACCATAACATTTGGCAGTAACGTCTTTGCGGATGGCGCTAATATTTTCTCGAGCTACTACTTTTGCACCAATAGCAGCTTGAATAGCAATCTGGAATTGTTGGCGCGGTAATAATTCTTTTAATTTCTCACACAATTTTCTTCCGAAATCAGTAGCCCTGCCTCTATGAATTAATGCACTCAATGCGTCTACTTTTTCATTGTTCAAAAGGATATCCATTTTTACAATGTCTGCTTCACGATGATCAATTGGCGTATAATCAAATGATGCATATCCCCTAGTTGAACTCTTTAATTTATCATAGAAATCAAATACGATTTCCGTTAAAGGCATTTCAAAAATCAACTCAACCCTTGTAGGCGTTAAATAGCTTTGATTCAATAAAATACCTCGCTTACCCAAACAAAGGGTCATGATATTTCCAATGTAATCGGGCAGTGTAATAATTTGTGCTTTGATAAATGGTTCTTCAATGCGATCAATTTTTACTTGATCAGGCATTTCAACTGGATTGTTCACCAATATCTTTTCGCCTCTAGTAGTATAAGCATTAAAGCTTACGTTGGGTACCGTAGTAATTACGGTTTGATTGAACTCACGCTCTAATCTCTCTTGAATAATTTCCATATGCAAGAGGCCTAAGAATCCGCAACGGAAACCAAAGCCCAATGCTTGTGATGTTTCTAATTCAAAAGTTAAAGAAGCATCATTCAATTGCAGTTTGTCCATGCAATCTCTTAGTTCCTCAAACTCGTCGGTGTTCACTGGGAAAATACCAGCAAATACCATGGGTTTTACTTCTTCAAATCCATTGATCATTTCGCCGGGATTATTGGCCAATGTAAGGGTATCTCCTACTTTAACTTCCTTGGCATTCTTAATACCCGTTATAATATAACCCACATCTCCCGCACTAACCTGGTCTTTAGGCGTCATTGTAAATTTGAGCACCCCAACTTCATCGGCTATATAATCGTTCCCAGTAGCAACAAATCGAATTTTATCACCCTTCTTTAAAGTACCGTTAATAATTCTATAGTAAATAATAATTCCCCTAAAACTATTGTAAACACTGTCAAAAATCAATGCTTGCAATGGCGCATCTACGCTACCTGAAGGTGCCGGAATACGTTCTACAATAGCTTGTAAAATTTCATCAATACCAATCCCCGACTTTCCACTCGCCAATAAAATATCTTCTTGTTTACAGCCAATTAAATCAATGATCTGATCGGTTACTTCCGGAATTTTTGCTCCATCCATATCAATCTTATTAATCACCGGTATAATTTCTAAGTCGTTGTCTATGGCCAAGTATAAGTTACTAATGGTTTGTGCTTGAATACCCTGAGAAGCATCCACTAATAATAACGCACCTTCACAGGCAGCCAAAGCACGGCTTACTTCGTAACTAAAGTCTACGTGTCCGGGCGTATCAATTAAATTAAGGGTATAAACTTCCCCTTTATGGGTATAATTAATTTGAATGGCATGGCTCTTAATAGTAATACCCTTCTCCCTTTCCAAGTCCATATCGTCTAAGACTTGGTTCATCATATCTCTCTCACCCACCGATTTAGTATGTTCTAATAAACGATCGGCCAATGTACTCTTACCATGATCTATATGCGCGATAATACAAAAGTTCCTAATATGCTTCATAAGGCTGCAAAGATAGGTCTGAGAAGCTTAATTAAATGACAATTCAAATACAAGTTGTTAATTTTGCTTATGCAAACGGCCATTGGCACAGATATCAATATAGCTGCCGCTTTTTTAAAAGCAGGAGAACTGGTTGCCATACCCACTGAAACTGTTTATGGGTTGGCTGCAAACGCACTGTCAGAATCAAGTGTAGCAAAAATATACGCTGCTAAAAATAGACCCAGCTTTAATCCATTAATAATACATATAGCCAATATTACTCAAATGCACGAGTATGCATTTGTAGATGAAATCAGTTTGAAACTGGCTCAACATTTCATGCCAGGCCCACTAACTTTATTGTTGCCGAAAAAATCAACTGTTCCAGATATTACTACAGCAGGCAGTAAAAAAGTAGCCATCAGAATTCCCAATCAAGCGCTCAGTTTGGCTTTATTGTCCCAACTTGATTTTCCTTTGGCAGCCCCTAGCGCCAATAGGTCGGGCTATATTAGCCCCACCAATGCACACCATGTAATGGAGGGCTTGCACGGAAAAATTCCGTACATCTTAGATGGAGGTGATACAGCTGTGGGATTAGAATCGACCATTTGCGAAGTGGCCGAAGAGTCCATTATTTTACATAGGGCGGGCAGTATTACTGCAGAAGATTTAGCTGCAGTAACTGGAATGAAAGTAGTAGATGCTGCTACTTATCATGCTCCAGTTATATCAGATCATAGCACAGATAGTCCAGCAACACCGGGCCAATTGAAAAGCCATTACGCCCCCCATACCCCATTATACATGGGCCATATTCCTGAACTCATTCAAGCACATGCAGGCAAAAAAATGGCAGTCATAAGTTTTCATACTCGTTATGAAGGCGTTGACAATTTTATATTGGCACCCGACCACCAATTGTCTACTGCTGCAAGTAAACTATTTGCAACACTAAGAGCAATTGACAACAGCCATTACGAAATAATTCTATCAGAACAATTTCCCAATGAAGGTATTGGCATTGCCATTAACGACAGAATCAGCAGAGCACAGTTTATTTTAAAGCATTAATTATAGCTGCAAACTCATCTGCAATTAATGAGGCGCCCCCTACTAATCCACCATCTACATCGGGTTGAGAAAAAAGCTCTACTGCATTGTTTGCTTTTACACTTCCTCCGTATAAAATAGAAATTTGATCGGCTGTTTCTTTACCATAAACATGCGCCAACTCTGAACGAATAAATGCATGCATTTCCTGTGCTTGATCGCTACTGGCTGTTTTGCCGGTTCCGATTGCCCAGATTGGTTCGTAAGCAATAACTACATTCACCAATTGAGCCGATGTTAAATGAAACAAAGACTCTTTCAATTGTGCTGCCACATATGCGTTTTGTGTGCCTTCTTCTCTAATTTGCAAAGGCTCGCCACAACAAAAAATGGGCGTAATTTGATGGCTTAAACAGATATCAATTTTTTCTGCTAAAAACTGGTTGCTTTCATTAAAATATTCTCTTCTTTCAGAGTGGCCTAATACCACATATTTTACTTCAATTGAGTTGAGCATTTCCACAGAAATTTCTCCTGTATACGCACCACTTTTTTTATTGTAACAGTTTTGAGCAGCTACTGCTACCCTATTTTTATTACCCAATTTTTCTTGCGCCATCATTAAGTAAGGCGCTGGCACTGCAAAAATGGCTAATTGATTATCTTTTAAATCGTGGGGTTTGCTCAATAAATCATTAATTAACTGCGCTCCTTGTTGTACAGTCAAGTTCATTTTCCAATTGGCTGCTGCTATTTGTTTTCTCATAATTGCTTGTTGTTTGTAAATATATGTTGAAGAATATTTATTTCGTCTTTTGATAGTTCCATCCCCTTTAATCCTTTCCAATTATTAATGTCTTTAATGGCGGTGGTTAATTCGTATTGTTTACCCTTTACTCCAAAACTAAAGTGTGGAATAGTATTGTGTAACAATCCTTCTCCAAATACATTGCAACTCACCCCAATCATAGAACCTGTATTTAAACTAGAATTAATGGCAACCCTAGAATAGTCGCCCATAATCACTCCACATTTTTGGCCAACAGATACATAATCTTTGAGCCCCATGCTGTATATTTTTATGGTGCCTGCAGAGTTCTTTAAATTACTATTGCTGGTTCCGGCGCCTAAATTACACCACTCCCCAATCACTGCATCCCCTAAATAACCATCATGTGCTTTATTAGAATAACCCATCATAACCGCATTCTTGATTTCACCACCACCCATACAATAGGGTCCTAAGGATGTACCCCCATAAATTCGGCTATTCATTTTTACTACCGAATTATATCCAATGGCAAAAGGTCCTCTAATAGTAGATCCTTCCATGATTTCTGCTTTGCGCCCTATATATATAGGACCTGTAGAAGCATTCAAGGTGCAAAATGCCAGCTTGGCTCCTTCCTCAATAAAAATTTGATTCGCTCCAATGTTATTTCCATTATTATCTCCAATAATATTTACCGTTGACGGAATGGGCTGTGAAATTCTGTTAGCAGTAACCATTTCAAAATCACTTCTGATAATGGCATCATTCATTTGCATAATTTCCCAAGGAAAGCGCAGTCTTAAAGTGTGGTCTATTTTATTGGCCTGTGTAAAATAAGCCGCAGTATTAGAAGGATCAAATTCACTAAATGGAAAATTGGATTTACCCGCGACCAAACCAAACTCATCCATTAAGCAATCTCCTAATTGCAGTTGGTTTATTTGTTCAATCAATGCATCGTTGGGCAAAATGGTTGCATCAATCCAACAATATTCGTTTGAAACAGCAGGCGCTAGGTACAAGGGTTGCAAATAGGGTGCTGTATGAATATAGGTGGGCTCATTAAGCAACAGCTCCCATCGCTCCTTAACACTTAATAAACCAAAATGAAACTGTGCCACTGCTTTTGTAGTAGAAAGTGGGGCTAAAAGGTTTCTGTATGGTGGATCAAATAAAATAACAGCCATACACAAATGTAGCCGAAAAGCTGATACGGTTTTCTTCGTAACTTGCGTCCTCAAACTTTATAAAAATTTTCCTATGAGTATTGGTACATTTTCATACCCAATGCCGGTAAACGAGCCGGTTCTTCAATTTGCACCAGGAAGTGCTGAGAAAGCCGCACTTAAAAAGGCATTGGCCGAAGCAAAGAAAAAGCAAATAGATATCCCAATGTATATTGGAGGAAAAGCGGTAAAGACCGATAAAAAAACTGCCATTCATCCTCCACACGAATTGTCGCATACCCTTGGCCATTTTAATGCAGGAGAAGAAAAACATGCACACTTAGCCATTGCTGCTGCTTTACAAGCTAAAGAAAAATGGGCTGCAATGAGCTGGGAAAATAGGGCACATATCTTTTTAAAAGCAGCCGATTTGTTGGCTACCAAATACCGTTTTCAAATGTTGGCCGCAACCATGTTGGGCCAAAGTAAGAATGCCTTTCAAGCCGAGATTGATAGCACTTGTGAACTAATAGATTTCTTGCGTTTCAATGTGCATTTCTTAAGTGAAATTTATAAGCAACAACCTATTTCTGCTCCGGGTATGCACAACCGCTTAGAGTGGCGCCCATTGGAAGGTTTTGTATTAGCGGTGACTCCATTCAACTTTACTGCTATTGGTGGTAACCTACCCACTTCTGCTGCCATGTGCGGCAACGTAGTTGTTTGGAAACCTGCCAACACCCAAATTTATTCTGCACAATTATTCATGCGCATATTAAGAGAAGCTGGGTTACCCGATGGCGTTATCAACTTAATTTATGTAGATGGTCCTACCATTGGTAAAGTCTGTTTCTCGCATAGAGACTTTGCAGGTGTTCACTTCACTGGTTCTACTGGCGTATTCAACAATATGTGGAAAGTGATTGGTGAAAATATGGGCATGTACAAATCTTACCCAAGAATTGTAGGAGAAACAGGTGGTAAAGATTTTGTTGTAGCGCATAAGTCTGCTGATGCAGATGCAGTAGTTACTGCTTTGGCTAGAGGCGCTTTTGAATTCCAAGGACAAAAATGTTCTGCTGCTTCAAGAGCTTATATCCCTAGCAATTTAGCAGACGAAATTTTAAGAAAATTAGTAGCTGCCATCAATACCATGAAAATGGGAACGGTGGAAGACTTTACCAATTTTGTTAATGCAGTAATTGATGAGAAGTCTTACACTAGCATCACTCGTTATATTACCAATGCAAAGAAAAATAAGAAAGTAAAAATAATTGTTGGTGGTAATTTCAGCAAAACCAAAGGATACTTTGTAGAACCTACGGTGATTGTAACCAAGGATCCAAAATCGGTTACCATGTGCGAAGAAATTTTTGGGCCAGTGTTAACCATTTACGTATACCCTGCCGATCAGTTTGAGAAAACACTTAAGTTGGTTGATAGCACTTCACCTTATGCTTTAACTGGTGCAATTCTTTCTCAGGATAGAGCTGCAGTTGAATTAGCTACCAACGAATTAAGAAATGCTGCAGGTAATTTTTATATCAATGATAAACCTACAGGAGCAGTAGTTGGTCAACAACCATTTGGTGGAGCAAGGGCTTCTGGCACCAACGACAAAGCTGGTAGTGCATTGAACCTTTACAGATGGTTAAGTGCTAGAACAATTAAAGAAACGTATAATCCTCCTGTACATTACGGCTATCCATTTTTACAGGAAGCATAAATGATGCTATTATTTGTTCTGCTTAATG
Organism: Sediminibacterium sp.; assembly: GCF_030695065.1. Classification (GTDB taxonomy): domain Bacteria; phylum Bacteroidota; class Bacteroidia; order Chitinophagales; family Chitinophagaceae; genus Sediminibacterium. The sequence goes on from NZ_JAUYTR010000016.1 coordinate 444,950, forward strand.
ATCTTCTTTATTTGTCATTATTATAGGACATTACATAAAAAAGTCCCGAATAATCTCGGGACTTTTTTATGCTTACCATTTGAATCAAATTACTTAGGTAATACAACAGTGTCAATTACGTGAACTACACCATTACCTGCTTTTAAGTCTGCAGCTACAACAGTTGCAACACCACCATTTTCATCGGTTAAAGTTACTTTGCCATCTTTTAATGTTACAGTCAAAGAATTTCCTGCAACTGTTTTTACCACTACTTTACCTTTACCATCGGTAATGGCTTTTACTACTGCCGCAGCATCTAAATTTCCAGCAACTACGTGGTAGGTTAATACTTTAGTTAAAGTTGCTTTGTTTTCAGGCTTTAATAAATTAGCAACAGTACCTGCAGGCAATTTGTCGAAAGCTGCATTAACTGGAGCAAATACGGTGAAAGGTCCAGCACTTTGTAGGGTAGCAACTAAATCAGCCGCTTTTACTGCAGCAACTAATGTTGAATGGTCTTTAGAACCTACTGCAATGTCTACTACTGTTTTCTGTGCAGATACGGTACCCAATAATCCCATTACTGCAACCATTGTCAAAGTTAAAATGCGCATTTTCATAAAATTTTTGTTTAATTTTTTATAACTAACTCCTAAACAAGAAAAAGGTTGAGTGGGTTGTTCTAATTTAGGGATGAACGGTAGCGATGTTGAGTTATTTGAGCGGAAAAATTGCTTTTGGTTGTACAAAGAAAATGAGCGGAAAAATTGCTTAATAAATTAGCAATCCAATCAACATTTTGATACAGAGTCTTGTTAAAAGAAAAAAGAAATAATATGGCATATCCAAACCTAGTGCTTGTAGATGTATTAAGACAAACTGCCAACAATTTAAAGGAAGGTGCTCAATATGCTTGGGGTAACCATGGTGCTTGCAATTGTGGTAATTTATTGCAGGTGGTTGCTAATGTGAGTAAAGAAGAAATTTTGACTTATGCACATACAGGTTTTGGAGAATGGACCGAATTAGCAGAAGAATATTGCCCTGTAAGCAATACCCCAGTTAATCTTATGATTAAAAAACTAACCGATATAGGGCTAACGCCAACAGATATTCACCATTTAGAATATTTAGATGACAAATCGGTATTAGAAAAATTGCCTGGTGGATTTAAATGGCTTAAAAGAAATGTTAGGGAAGATGTAGTACTTTATTTCTCCACTTTTGCCAACATTTTAGAAGAATCATACCTGAATAATATTAGCATCCCTTACCCACCTAAAGAAGTATTAGAACCCGAATACGCCGGGTAGGGAACTATCAAGGATAACCCCTATATTTGCCTTCAAATTTTTGAAAAGTGGCTACAAAGTTTTCTAAAGAAACCTACCTTTATTGGTATGAATTAATGCAGCTGATTCGTCAGTTTGAATTAAAATCAGAAGAAATGTATAAAATGGCTGGAAAAATCCGTGGATTTTTTCACGCTTATATTGGCCAAGAAGCAATTGCGGCTGGCTGTATGACTGCTACTCAGGCCGATGATCCTTTTATTACTGCTTATCGTGATCATGGTTTAGCATTAGCAAAAGGAGTATCTGCCAATGCTTGTATGGCCGAATTGTATGGTAAAGCAACAGGTTGTGCAAAGGGTAAAGGTGGAAGCATGCACTTCTTTAGCCTTGAACACAAATTCTTTGGCGGACATGGTATTGTAGGAGCACAAATAGGTACGGGTGCTGGCTTAGCCTTTGCAGAAAAATACAAGGGAACTCAAAACGTAGTACTTTGTTATTTTGGCGATGGTGCTGCACGTCAGGGTATGTTGCATGAAACGTTTAACCTTGCCATGCTTTGGAAGCTTCCAGTAATCTTTATATGCGAGAACAACAATTATGCAATGGGTACTTCTATTGAAAGAACCAGTAACGTAATTGATATATACAAATTAGCAGACGCATATGAAATGCCTGCGGATAAAGTAGATGGAATGACACCTGAAACTGTGCATGATGCAGTTGCAAGAGCGGTAAAAAGAGCTAGAGAAGGCGATGGCCCTACCCTGCTTGAAATGAAAACCTATCGCTACAAAGGCCATTCGGTTTCTGATCCGCAGAAATACAGATCCAAAGAAGAAGTAGAAGAATACAAAGACCAGGACCCCATCATTAAAGTAGCTTCTACCATCTTAGACAATGGTTTTGCAACACAAATAGAACTTGATGCAATCAATGCACGCGTAAACGCAATTGTTGACGAATCAGTTAAGTTTGCAGAAGAAAGTCCTTGGCCAGATGACAGCGAAGTTTTGAAAGATGTATACATCGACCAGAATTATCCATTTATTGTAGATTAATTTATTAAACAGCATAATCAATTATAATGAGCGAAAAACAAGCGCCTGAAGTTGTATCTCAAGAGGCAGCACATAAAGTAGAATCTAGTTTTGCAAAAATCCAAAAGCCCCTTTTAGGTGCTATAGTTGCTGCCTTAGTAATAGGTGGTGGTTGGTTTTCTTACCAACAATATGTAGTTAAACCAAAAGAGGAAAAAGCTGCAGAAGCTTTATTTAAAGCAGAGCAATATTTTGCAATGGACTCTTCTAAATTGGTCTTGAACGGAGACGGCCAATATAAGGGTGTTTTAAATGTAATTAGCAATTTTGGCGGAACAAAAGCTGCTAACCTAGCGCATTACTACGCTGGTATTAGTTACCTTAAATTGGGTGAATTTGATAATGCCGTTAAACATTTAAAAGATTTCTCTACCGATGCAAAACAAGTTCAATTGTTGGCTTCTGGTTGTTTAGGTGATGCATACGCTGAATTAAATAAAAAAGAAGAAGCTATTGATGCTTATAAAAAAGCAGCCAACACTTTTGCTGAAGATGAAACAAATTCATCTGAATATTTATTCCGTGCTGCTTTGTTATTAGAATCTACTGGCAAATCACCAGAAGCATTAGAGCTATACAAAGAATTAAAAACTAAGTTCCCTAAAACAGATAAAGGTTTTCAGGCCGATAAATATATTTATCGTTTGAGTATCGAAAAAAATGACCTTGCTGAATAATGGCTACAAAAGGAAATACATCATTAAACAAAGGCATCCCCACTCTGGAGGATGCCTTTGTTGTTATCATTAAAACGGAATGGAACAGTGCCATCATTAACGCTTTAGAAAAAGGGGCAAGGAAACTATTGAAAGCTTCTTCCGTTTCGGTTAAAACATTGTTAGTACCAGGTGCATTTGAATTGCCCTTTGCCGTTAAACAACATTATGCTTACAGCAAGCGAGTGCCAGATGCTTACATTGTACTAGGGGCAGTTATTCAAGGCGATACTCCACATTTTGATTATGTATGCAAAGGGGTTACAGATGGCATTATGCAATTAAATTTGCAAATTGATGTACCTGTTATCTTTGGGGTGTTAACCGTTTTGAATGAACAACAAGCCATTGAAAGAATCGGTGGAATACATGGTCATAAAGGTGAAGAAGCGGCAATAACAGCACTAAAAATGATTCAATTGAATCGTGCAATAAAATAACTACCATAGATGAACGTGCAAATTTTTGTTCCTTGCTTTATAGATCAACTCTATCCTGATGTAGCTTTTAATATGGTAAAAGTATTAAAGAAAGCTGGATGTACCGTTCACTATAATACTTCACAAACTTGCTGTGGTCAGCCCGCTTTTAATGCCGGATTTCATGGGGAAGCAAAAGAAGTTTGTACTAAATTTTTACAAGATTTTGAAGGAGCTGAATATATTGTTGCACCAAGTGCAAGCTGTGTGGGTTTTGTAAAAAACTATTATAAACAAGTGTTTGAGAACTCAGCTTATAAAACGCAAGCTGCTAAAACCGCTGAGCGTATTTTTGAATTTTCTGATTTCTTAGTGAATGTATTGAAAGAAACAAATTTTGGTGCAGTATTAAATGAGAAAGCTACTTACCATGATAGCTGTGCGGCACTTAGAGAGTGTAAAATTAAAAATGAACCAAGACTCTTATTGAATAATGTAGCAGGATTAGAATTGATAGAAATGAATGATGTAGAAACCTGTTGTGGTTTTGGTGGCACTTTTGCAGTAAAATTTGAACCCATTAGTATTGCAATGGGTAATCAAAAAATAAACAATGCTTCCGATACAGGTGCAGCCGTTCTTATTAGCACCGATATGAGCTGCTTAATGCATATAGATGGATGTGCTAAGCACGAAAACAAAAATATGCGAATGATGCACTTGGCCGATGTGTTGGCCAGTGGTTGGTAAACTTTATCCCAACTCCCACTCAAAATCCAACTGACGTTTTTCCAAATTAGCGGCTACTAGTGTAACGGTAACTTTATCGCCCATTTTAAATATTCGTCCACTTCGTCTGCCTACTAAACTGTATTCCGATTCTACCAACCTAAAATCATCAAAATCGCTAAGACTAACAATACTTACTAATCCCTCGCACTTGTGTTCTACTGTTTCTACAAAGAACCCAAAACTGGTTACTCCACTTACTACTCCTTCAAAAGTTTCACCTATATGAGATTGTAAAAACTCTACTTGTTTGTATTTATTTCCTGCCCTTTCACATTCCATTGCTGCCCGCTCCCTTTCACTGGTATGCTTACATTTCTCTGTCATTTTCTTATCAATCATTGGGGAACCATCTAGTACAGTTTGTAATACGCGATGTACCAATACATCGGGGTATCTTCTAATGGGCGAAGTAAAATGACAATAATGCTCGAATGCCAAACCATAGTGGCCAATATTTTCTGGCGTGTAAATAGCTTTGGCCATGGTTCTAATTCCTAGTTGTTCTAATACATGTTGTTCGGGTTTACCATGTGCATCGGCTAACATTCCATTAAAGCTATGTGCAATCGCTTGTGGGCTAGATATATCAAAACTATGCCCATATCTTTTTGCATATTGAATAAATGGTGCTAATTTTTCTTCATCGGGTTGATCATGCACTCTATACGGGAAAGGAATTGGCTTTTTATTTACGTGCTGCTTGGCAATATTTTCAGCTACTGTTCTATTGGCCAACAACATGAACTCTTCAATTAATTGATGCGATTCTTTACTTTCTTTTACAATAATACCAATAGGAACTCCTTTTTCGTCTAATTGGAATCTTACCTCTTGAGAAGAAAAATTAATGGCCCCTTTACTGAAACGTTTCTTTCTTAATTTTTGAGCAATATCATTCAACAATAGAATCTCGTTTTTATGCAACCCCTCTTTGGTTTCTATAATTTGTTGTACATCTTCATAGGTATATCGGTGATCAGAATGAATTACCGTTCTGCCTAACCAATATTGTTTCACTTCTCCATTTTCATTGGTTTGAAAAATGGCAGAGAAGGTAAGCTTGTCTTCATGAGGTCTTAAAGAACAAAGCTCATTAGAAATATGTTCGGGCAACATTGGATTTACCCTATCAGGTAAGTACACAGATGTAGCCCTTTTGTATGCTTCTGCATCTAATGCAGAGTCGGGTAAAACATAATGACTAACATCTGCAATATGTACTCCTATTTCATATTTGTTGTCGCCTAATTTTCTAATAGAAATGGCATCATCAAAGTCTTTTGCATCAACAGGGTCAATGGTGAATGTAAGCAAAGCCCTACAGTCTCTTCGTTTAGCAACTTCTGCTTCATCAATAATATCAACTAATCTGCCAGCTTCTTCTACTACTTCATCAGAAAAACTCAATGGGAATCCAGCTTCGGCTAAAATTTCTTTCATGGCTGCGTCATTCACATCATCCGGGGCCATTATACTTATGACTTCTCCTACAGGCTTTTTATCTTCTTTATCCCAACGAACCAATTTCACCAATACCTTATCTCTATGCTGCGCCCCATTAATAGATTGCATGGGGATATACAAATCTGGCATTGGCTTGTCTGAATCGGGTACAAAAAAAGCATGGTGTGCAGATACTTGTAATCTTCCAATGAATTCAGTTTGTTTTCGCTCTACCACTTCGGTAATTTTTCCCTCTTTTTTGCCTGTTCTTACATTCTCTCGAATCACTTTAACTCTTACCGTATCGCCATTTAGTGCAGTGCCAAAATCATTGGGCCTAACCAACACATCTCCTGATTGGTCATCAATTAACACATAGCCCATTCCTGAACGAGTTACTTCTAGTTTCCCTTTCAAGGTTTGAACGGTAATGGTTTTTGCTTTTTGCTTTTGCTTAGACTTTGGTTTCTTGGTACTCATGCGGTTGGATTGAAATTAAAATCTTGAATGAACTTAATCAGCAATTCATTAAAATGCCAAGATTCATCAAAAAGGATTCTATGTCTGATAGGGATAACAAAGAAGGGCAAACTGGTTAATTCATCTTTGAATTTAATCAATCTAACTGCATCTTTTTCTGTGGTAATAAATAATTTTCTTTCTGCAGAAATATTATCAAATTTCTGCTTCATTTCTTTTAAGTCGTCTATTGAAAAAATATGGTGATCTGGATAGTCTTGCTGGTAATAAGTGGTTGCTTTTTGTAATAAATAATCTTTAAGCGGCTTTGGATTGGCTATACCACATACCAACATAACTTCATCCATTGAGTTGATGGAATACTGTATACTGCTGTCGCAAATATGGTAAGGTATACCATACTCAATACATGTAAAAAATACTTTTTGGGATGGCAAGGGCTTGAGCTCTCTTAATATAGTAGATTTAGTTTTCTCATCCATTTCAGGCGGACATTTAGTAACAATAATGACTTGCGCTCTATTAGCCGAAGCCCATTCGTCTCTTAAATCTCCTGTTGGCAAAAAGAAATCACTGGTGTATAAATTACTATATTCCGTTAATAAGATATTGAAGCCTGCTCTTACCGTTCTATGCTGAAATGCATCATCAAGTATAATCGCTTGTAATTCTGGATGGTCTTGTAATAAATGTGGTATGGCAACAATTCGCTCTTCTCCTACTGCTACTGCTACTTGGGGGAATTTCAAAGCAAATTGCATGGGTTCATCGCCTATTTCTAAAGCAGTGGTTTGATTATTGGCTAAAGCATAACCCTTGGTTCGTCTTTTATAGCCCCTGCTTAAAGTGGCCATCTTAAATTTAGGGCTTAACAACTCTAGTAAGTACTCTACCATTGGAGACTTTCCTGTTCCTCCCACAGCCAAATTACCCACGCAAATAATAGGGAAATTAAAAGCAGCAGATTTAAGAATATGCTTGTTAAACAATCTATTTCGAATCATTATAATTAAACCATATAGTGCCGCCAGAGGCAGCAACAAAACTCGAAATGATTTAAGAAATAGGGTATTAAAATTCATAAATACGCTTAGGGGTAATACCTAGGTGTAAAGGTATATCAAATTCGTGGGTGTCACTGATTAGTGGTATTGGATCAAAGTAAGAAAACCCAATTAATGCAGTATGTTCTTCTTTTTTTGCTAAAAATCGATCATAATACCCTTTCCCAAATCCTACTCTGTAACCTGCTTCATCAAAAACCAACAGTGGAACCAAAACCAAATCTATTTCGCTTAGTTGGATTGTTTCACCAGATTTAGGCTCTGTAATACCCCATTGATTGGTTTGGTATACGGTATCTTCGTTCACCATAATCGCTTGCATTACTTCTTGATTTTGTACAACTGGATAAGCCAACTGCAACTGTGGTATCATATGTCTTAAATAGCCATTAAATAAATGCGTATTGGGTTCTGACTTATTCGCCATTGGCCAATAACTTAAAACAGTTTGAATTCCTTCAAAATTGATTTGTTGAAATTGAATCAATAATAAATCGTCCAATTTTAGTCGATCTGCACCATGTAATTCATTTCGCTTATTAATATAATGGGCTCTTAAATCTGCTTTAAGCATAACAATTTTGTGAAAGGTGGTAATTTATCCCATGCAATTTACCAAATAGCCAATCAATTTGATATTTTTATACCAATCCAATTATTCCAATAGTCATGAAAAGATTATTTATCACCGCTATTATACTTTGCATTTGCTTGTTTGGTATGGCACAAAATGCAAATTCAATCATCCCCAAGCCTGCGTTTATTAGTTATCCTCATAGCCAAGATCCTTTTGTTTTAGACAGCAAACAACTTATTTTTTATGAAGCAACTTATGAACTACAAGCCCAATACCTACAAGAAAATATAGCAAAACAAACCGGCATTGTACTTAGTTTGAAAAAAAGAATAGATCCTTATAAAGAATCAGCTGCTGGCATTTATCTTGTTCCCATTAAACCGTTCAATCAACCTGCAGAAAAATATGAACTAAACGTAATTAGGCAAAACATAGCTATTCAATACCAAGATTTAAGGGGGCTAATAAATGGCATTCAAAGTTTATTGCAATTAATGCCAATTGGGCAATTTAATGCTGTAAAAATTTCGCCCATTCATATTGAAGACTATCCAAGATTTGCTTACAGGGGCATGCATTTAGATGTTGTAAGACATATTTTTCCAGTAAACTATATCAAAAAATATATTGACTATTTGGCTTTTCATAAATTCAATACCTTCCACTGGCATTTAACAGACGACCAAGGTTGGCGAATTGAAATGGATGCTTACCCAAAGCTAAACACGATTGGGTCTTATAGAAACGAAACTTTAATTGGTCATTTCAAAGACAGCCCTGCCCAATATGATGGAACCAGATATGGTGGATTTTATACCAAAGCCGAAATAAAAGAGATTGTTCAATACGCAGCTATAAGGGCCATTACTGTAATACCTGAAATAGATATTCCTGGGCATAGCCGTGCAGCAATTGCTGCTTATCCTGAGCTCAGCACCAAACCAGATACAATTTGGAATGTTGCTACTACTTGGGGCATGTATAATAGACAAAATAATGTATTGGCTCCAAAACCAGCTACATTCAAATTTTTAGAAAAAGTATTTGATGAAGTAGTTGCACTTTTCCCTTCCCCTTATATTCATGTAGGAGGAGACGAGTGCAGTAAAATTTGGTGGAAACAAGACCCGGCAACACAGGTTTTCATGAAGCAAAAAGGATTAAAAAATGAAACGGCATTACAAACCTATTTTATTGAGTTTATTGCAAATCACCTAAAATCAAAAGGAAAGCAAACGATTGGCTGGCACGAAATAAACGAAGGAGATTTAGATACATCCACCATTGTGATGAATTGGGGAACAGAAAAGCAAGCTATTGAAGCTGCAAGCAAAGGATTCAATGTAATTAATACGCCTGGCAAACCTTTTTATTTTGACCATTATCAATCACTTGATCCCAAAGATAGTTTAGCTATTCATGGGTATAACCCATTAGAGGCTGTGTACAATTACAACCCCATTCCTGCTACTATTATTCAAAAAGGATTGAGCAATAAAATAATTGGAGGACAAGCCAATGTTTGGACAGAATATATGGGTAATGAGAAAAAGGTAGACTATATGATATTTCCTAGAATGACTGCCTTAAGCGAAACGCTTTGGAGTATTCCAGAAAAAAAGAACTACATAGATTTTTTAAAAAGAATTGAACAAACTGCCATACCGAGATATTTGTTTTGGAACAGCAGTTGGTTTAAAGACTATGCTAAATGGGATCTAAGCAAATTGCCTAAATAAAAAATCCGCTGAACATATTAATGTAATCAGCGGATTTTAACAAGTTTACAGCAACTAGAACTGTGATTTAAAATTTCTATTTGCAGACTTCATTTCTCTATGAATCTTCCAAAGATCAACTGCACGAAATGCTTTCTTTTTTTCTTCTCTGTTTTGTACAAACATGTCTGTTGCTAATGTTTCTCTTACTTCTTGTACTAATTCGTTTAAATGCGCCTTATCTATCTGTACGATAGAAGGCATAACTTCACCTTTCATTGTATTACTATTTTATTTTTTACAAATGTTGTTGAGCAGGGTAGGAAATTTATTGTTACCGTTAGAATAGAATGGCCTTCTATTTGTCTACCTGAGAAATACTCTTTAATAATTGCTCAATTCCGCCGCAAATGTACGACGTGTTAGGACAGTAAAAAAATTAAACTGTAAAATAAAAGTTAATATATCATGTGACCTTTCACAAAATCACTAACTAAATAGCTGATTAATTTGCCTGTACCTGGGTCTTTTTCACCATTAGACAATTGGATGGCTCCTTCAGATATATGTAAATAGGCTGCTTTAGTATCTGCAGCTGCAAATTGCATATACTGCCTCGCTTGAATGGGCGAAATACCTACTTTAGATTGGGCGCTAGACAATGTATCGGCAATAGCATCCATGTCTAATTCAATGCCACATAATGTATCTTCCGTAAATGATGTTGCATGTGCAACTGCCTGAATAAATGTTCTTTTTTCATGCACAAATATGTCTTCATAAGTAATGCAATCAATAAATGGATTATTAACCATGTCCATCCAAACATTCTGAGGAATATAATTTTCGTGCAAACCTATTACACAATATTTTTCTAAATACCCGTCTTCTTCTGCATAAGAAAATCCATTCCCACTATGCCTTCCTTCCATGGGTCTAAAATCGGCATGTGCATCTAAATTAATGGCATTAATTTGAGCAATGGGTATTACTCCAGCTTTATAAAATCCTTTTGCAGCACCTTTAATACATGGGTATGCATTATTATGCCCCCCTCCAATTACGATGGGTATTTTTTTGTTTTGAGTTATGATATGTATCAATTGTTCTACTGAATCATCAATAGTATTAACTGCATGTCTATATGCAGCCATTTTCTCTTCTTCATTAAAAGCATTCTGATCAATCAGTTCTGCAATAGTTGCAAAATCAAAATGGCCTAGCACCATTATATTGCTCCCCTCTAAAAAATCATTACTTTGAATGTTTAGAAATGCTTTTAAAAAAGCCAACCATGCACTGTCTGTTCCACCTATTCCCCCATTCGCTTTAACACCAATATCTTCGGGTATTCCTAGAATAATATAACTGGCAGAACTTGCTTGCAAGCTTGCTTCAATATTTGCTGAATTAGCAACAACCTGTACCCGCTCTCCTAATTTGGTTTCAAAACGGCGAATTTTAGTGACAGAAAGTATATCCTGTTTATTATAAAATTTAAAATGGTGCATGGTCATGTATTTTAAATGGATAATTCAGTTACTTAAATATAACTAAATAAACCGACCATTAATCATAACCTTTTCAATCAAATTACTGCCAAATGAATAGGGCAAGTAAGCCAATGAAGGAATGGGCTGTGTAAAAATTAAATTGGCTCGCTTACCAACAGTAATACTTCCAACTTCATCTTGTAATTCCATTGCAAATGCCCCATTAATGGTAGCTGCATTAATGGCTTCTTCTGGTTGCATCTTCATTTGAATGCAACTTAGCGCTACCACAAAATTCATATTCCCACTTGGGCTAGATCCTGGATTGTAGTCTGATGCTAGCGCCAATGCTGCATTAGCATTGATTAATGTTCTAGCAGGCTGGTAAGGCATTCGAAGAAAAAAAGCGGCAGTAGGCAGCATGGTACCAATAGTATTAGATGCACCCAAAGCTTGAATAGCTGTATCATTCATGGTTTCTAAATGATCTACTGAAACAGCTCCTAATTTTACCCCTAGCTCTACCCCACCCGACGCATGTAATTGATTGGCATGTATTTTTGCCTTAAGTCCATAAGATTTACCAGCCTCGCAAATGCGCTGGGTTTCGGCCACACTAAAAAAACCTTCTTCACAAAAAACGTCTATATAATCGGCTAGTTGCTCTTTTGCAATCACAGGCAACATTTCATGTATAATTTGATCAATATATCCATTGTGATTTTCTTTAAATTCCAATGGGTATGTATGCGCACCTAGAAAGCTTGCTTTTACTGGAATAGGAGCTGATGCCTTTATGCGTTTAATTACACGAAGCATTTTCAATTCGTTTTCTGTATTAAGCCCGTAGCCACTTTTTATTTCAATAGCACCCGTACCAAGTTTCATCAATTCTTGCAAGCGAGTCATAGCTTGCAAATACAGTTCGGCTTCAGTTGCTTGGGCAATTTTTCTTGCAGAATTGAGTATCCCCCCCCCTTTTGCCGCTATTTCAGCATAAGTTAACCCATTTATTTTATGAACAAACTCCTCTTCTCTACTAGCTGCATAAACCAAATGTGTATGGCTATCGCACCAACAAGGAAGTACCGAAGACCCAACGGCATCAATCAACTCAGCCCCATGTAAATGTTCCGCATTTAAATTATGCATTGAACCATATGCTTGAATAATCCCATTATCAACTACAATAAATGCATTATCAATAATTGGAAGTTGCGAAAGTTCTGCGCCCCTTACAACTATTGAATTGGTTCTGGTGTTAACCAATTGTTTGATATGTTGAATGACCCATTTCATTGCCGAAAATTAGTTTAATTTAATGTATGATTGCTACTTTAAGTATAGTTAGATATCCCGTTTATTTAGGTTGGGCTGGTTTTTTATCAATGGCTTTATTTAGACTCCCGCTTTGGTTAAGTGGGAATATTCAATTCTATAAACTGATGGGATGTGGTAGAAATGGCACTTTCGATAAAACACCTGATTGGAGGCAATGGGCCTTACTAACCATTAGTACAAGTGTTAATGCTGGCCATAGACCTTCCTTAATTAAATTTTGGTGGAAATTTTTTGGTGTAGAAATTTGGGAACTCCAATTAGAACCTATTGAAGGTCATGGCACTTGGGACGGGAAACCCGTCTTTGGAACTTTGCCTAAACAATCAAACTATGAAGGACCTATTGGAATTTTAACAAGAGCAACCATTCGCCCTTCTCAGCTGGGCCGCTTCTGGTCGCATGTTGACGCCATTGCACAACAAATGGCTGGCGCTGATGGGTTTGTAACATCTGTTGGAATAGGCGAAGTACCCTGGATTAAGCAAGCCACTTTTAGCATATGGGAAAGCAAAGAAAACATGCGACAGTTTGCTTATAAAATGAAGGAACACGCTGAAGTAGTAAAGAAAACCCACCAAGAAAAATGGTACAGTGAAGATATGTTTGTTCGTTTTAAACCCCTAAAATCGACTGGTACCCTAAATGGGAAATTGCCATTTGAAATAAAATAGTAATTTGCACTAAGTGAACCATTGTTCTACCATATCTTTTTTAACATCGCATTTTGCGTGGATGTACAGGGGCCTGAACCCAATGCCCGATCATTGAAGGGTCGTTAACTAAGGTTGATACAAAATAAACTTGTGGATTAATAGGTTTTGAACTACCTACTTCCTGTGATTAAATATTACTTGAAGAACTGTTTTATACATTCATGCATTTTATAAAATTTTTTATATGAAAGTTTCTGTTACATCTGAAATTGGCACTTTAAAACGATTATTGGTACATAGTCCCGACAGTGGTTTAGGAAAAGTAGTACCCTCTAAAGCCCAAGACTGGCTTTTTGAAGACATTGTACACTTAGATACCATTAGAAAAGACGAGTACGATTATTATACCAAAATCTTATTGTACTTTTTAGACCCTGAAAAAATAAAAGGGAAATTAAACGAAATTGATAGCACACAAAATAATCGAGGATTTTATAAACCTGAACACCAAAGCTTTTATAAATCAGATAAAGTAATTGAATTACAATGGCTCTTATCTGAAATATTAAATAATAGTGATATTAAAACTAAACTAGTATCATCTGTATGTGCCATTGAAGGTTGTACTTATCAAATTCAAAATGAACTATTGAATTATGAACCTACCGAATTGGCCAAAACCCTTATCTCTGGCACATCCCAAGAAAGACAACTTTTGTTTGCGCCAATACCTAACTTTATTTTCACTAGAGATATTGGCATCACCATTAAAGATCATGTGTTACTAAATAAGCCAGCTAAAAAAGCAAGAACAAGAGAAGCTTTGTTGGCGAAATATATTTTCTTTAACCATCCCCTATTTGCTGATTACACCAATAAGATTATTGAATTATCCGATTCGCACCATAGCTTTTTATTGCCCAAAGAAGACGATGAAAGAAAGATCACATTAGAAGGTGGAGATATAATGGTTGTTAGCGAGAATCATATTTTGGTAGGAGTAAGCGAAAGAACTTCCTCGGAAGCGGCCGTTAAAATAACGCAAACCCTTTTTGAAATGGGATTAATGGACAAAGTAACCATCGTAAAAATTCCGAAGAAAAGAGATTACATGCATATTGACACTGTTTTTACGCAAGTAAAAAGAGATGTATGGGTTATGTTAGGAAATTTTTCTAGAAAAGCGGTGAAACATGAGGATGAATCTGCCGTAGAAAGAATTCTTGAAATTAAAAAAGAAGAAAAGATTAAAATTTTACAATTTCATAGAAGTAATCCAGAAAATCCTATCTCATTTGAAAGCTTAGAAGACTTATTAGTAGATATAAGTAAAACGGATTTGAAATGTACCAATGAAGTTCGTTTTATTTTTTCAGGGAACAACGAATTCCCTTACAGCGCCAGAGAGCAATGGACCGATTCTTGTAATTTATTGGCACTAAAAGAAGGCGTGGTTTTGGGTTACGACAGAAACGACAAAACTACCGAAGCATTTAGAAATGCAGGCTTTACCATTATTGGAGTTAAAGAATTATTACAACAATTAGAAAACAACAGTATAACAATTGATCAAATTAAAGACACTTTTATTCTAATGCCCTCTGCAGAACTGTCTAGAGCAAGAGGTGGATTTCATTGTATGAGTATGCCTTTATGGAGAGAACCAATCAATTAATGAATTATGCAACACACCAGTCACTTATTAATGATACAACCCGTTCATTTCAGCTTTAACGCAGAAACGGCGGTGAACAATAGTTTTCAAAACAAATCGGATCAAGCTAATGTACAAGCTAAAGCAAGAGAAGAATTTGAACAATTTATTACTGTACTAAGGGCCCATGATATAGACGTTACAGTAGTAGAAGACACACCTGATCCGCACACGCCTGATTCAATTTTTCCCAACAACTGGATTTCTTTTCACGAAGATGGAAGCATTTGCCTTTACCCAATGTTTGCAATCAACAGAAGGCTTGAAAGAAAACCTTCTGTTTTAACAGCAATTCAGCAAAAATTTGTAATTGGGCATACCAATGATTTTACTTCTTATGAAAAAGATGCACTTTTCCTAGAAGGTACCGGGAGTATGGTTTTAGACAGAGATAAGAAAATTACATACGCATGCCTTTCGCCTAGAACCAACCAACAAGTATTAGATGAATATTGCAAAAAAATGCAGTACCAGGGAGTATCGTTTGTAGCAGTTGATGAAGCAGGTGCACCTATATACCATACCAATGTTATGATGTGCGTTGCAGATGATTATGTAGTCATCTGTTTAGATTCCATCAAAGATCCAAATGAACAACAATTGGTTAAGCAATCAATCAGTAATTCGGGAAAAATAATCATTGAAATTGACTTTAATCAAATGAATCATTTTGCAGGAAATATGCTTCAGGTTCACAATACCAAGGGAGAAAAATTTTTGGTAATGTCTAGCCAAGCTTATCATGCATTAACACCCAAACAGGTTGAAACCATTCATTCATTTAATCAAATCATACATAGTGATATTTCAACAATAGAGACAAATGGTGGTGGAAGTGCTCGTTGCATGATGGCTGAAATATTTTTACCACTTAAATAAACGTATTATTTTTTGATCAATTGATCCGCTAAAAAACTTTTACGAACCCCCTCTGCAAATGAGTGGGGTTTATAATTTAATACCTCACGCGCCCTTTCAATTTTAAGCCCAGATTGTTTGGCTCTAATAACAGGCTCAGGAAAACTATTGCTGTCTACTGCTTCAATCAAATGGACATTTAATGATAAACAGTTGGCTACTTCAACAGCCATTTCGTATGGTGTAATAATTTCAGCACCAGCCAAATGAAATATACCTTGGTGATTTTCTACAATAATTGTTTCTAGTCCTTGACATATATCGTATACATATGTAGGCGTTCTTTTTTGATCATTCACCACTTTGATTGATTTCTCTTGCATGAGTTGCTTTTGAACCCATTGAATAAAACTTGGACGAGAACCCGGCAATTCAGGACCATATATAAAAACTGGTCTTACTATAACAGCATGAGGCATATTTTGCTTCACCCAATTTTCAGCTTGTAGTTTACTCTCTCCATAAAAGTTAAGCGGACCAGGTATATCTTCTTCTCCGTGAGGTCCATTTTCACCAAATATAAAATCAGTTGAAAAATAAATGAATCTAGCCTGATGCTTAATTGCAGCTTCTCCTAAATGAATGGTGGCCTGCACATTGTGCAACAAACAATTTTCACGCTCATTATTGCATTCGTCGGGTTTACTCATTGCTGCAATATGTATAATCCAATCGGGTTGAATTTGATGGATAATTGCATCAACTGAACTAACATTCGTTAGTTCACATGTATGATAATGAATTTGATTATGTTTGGCCAAACGGGCTTCCCCTCTTGAAAGGGCATATACATCAAACCCTTTGTTAGCAAGGTATTGAGTAGCATGTTGACCAGTAAAACCATTTGCGCCTGTTACAACTATTTTCATACAGCAATGCTACGAAAAATCACATAAGAACACTACAAGGCAATGTCCTTTCAAATCCGTATTTTTGGAATTCCGTGTATACAGTACACATTAAGATTGTCTTATAATAAAAGAGATTGAAAAACATGGGCAGTAAAAAAGTTAGCAAAATTGGGGTATTAACTTCTGGCGGAGATGCACCAGGAATGAATGCTGCCATCAGAGCTGTAGTTAGAACTGGAATTTACAATGGATTAGAAGTATTTGGAATCATGAGGGGATACAGTGGTATGATAGACGACGATATTCAACCCATGAATTCGAGATCAGTTGCTAATATTATACAAAGAGGTGGTACAATTTTGAAAACGGCAAGATCCACGATTTTTATGGAGGCCGATGGTAGAAAAATTGCCTACGAGAACCTAAAGAAAAGGGGCATAGATGGATTAGTCATTATAGGTGGGGATGGGAGTTTTAAAGGTGCTCAAAAATTCAGCAATGAATTTGACATTCCTTGTATTGGCCTTCCTGGAACCATTGACAAAGACATTGCAGGTAGCGATTTTACCATTGGTTTTGATACAGCAGTAAATACTGCAGTAGAAGCGATTGATAAAATAAGGGATACTGCCGATGCACATGACAGATTGTTTATTGTGGAAGTGATGGGACGAGATGCAGGATATATTGCTTTGCACAGTGGTATTGCCACAGGAGCGGAAAATATTTTAATTCCTGAAACCGAAACTGATATTGAAGAACTGATACAGTCTTTGTCTGAACAAGAAAAGAGAAAAAAACTGGTGAATATTATTGTGGTTGCAGAAGGTGATAAATATGGAGCCAATGAAATTTCTAGTATTGTTAAAAAAAGACTGCCCAATGCAGACACAAGGGTTTGTATTCTAGGTCATATTCAAAGAGGTGGCTCTCCTACCTGTTTAGACAGATTAATAGCAAGTAGAATGGGTTTTGCTGCTGTTGAGTGTTTATTAAATGGCACCAACAATGTAATGGTGGGTATTCTAAACAATCAATTACATTACACTCCATTAGACCATGCAATTAAAGCCAAACAAAAAATTTCAGAAGATTGGCTAAGAATCGTAAAAATATTAGCTAGTTAACCCCCCAAACAAAAAAAACTAAAACTATACAATGTCAAAGAATTTAGAGAAGTACTTACACAAAGAGATGGACAGAGAAGCGGGCGTTAAACACGTGATGCACAAAACTAAAATTGTTGCAACTGTAGGACCAGCATGCGACTCTTACGACCAATTATTGAATTTGGTGAAAGCAGGTGTAAACGTATTTAGGTTAAACTTTTCACATGGCAGCCACGAAGATAAATCGGCTATTATTGAACATATTCGAAATATTAATAAGACACAACCTTACAATATTGCCATCTTAGCCGATTTGCAAGGTCCTAAACTAAGAGTTGGTGAAATTGAAAACAACGCATTAGACTTACAAGTTGGCGACATTTTAACTTTTACCAATGAGAAATGCATTGGAACAAAAGAAAAAATTTATGTTTCTTACCCTAACCTTGCTGGCGATGTGGTTATAGGAAACTTGATTATGATAGACGACGGTAAAATTGAAGTAAAAGTTACTGGAATTGAAAAGAATGGTGATGTTAAAGTGGTTGTTACTTTAGGAGGTATCTTGTCTTCGAAAAAAGGTTTAAACTTACCCGATACCAAAATTTCTTTACCTGCATTAACTGAAAAAGATTTAATAGACTTAGAATTCATTATAGAACAACAATGTGATTGGGTTGCGCTAAGCTTTGTGAGAAGTGTTAAAGACATTGTTATTTTAAGAAGCAAATTAGACGAGAAGAAAAGCAAAACTAAAATCATTGCGAAAATTGAGAAGCCAGAAGCATTGGTGAATATTCGCGATATTATATTAGAAAGCGACGCAATCATGGTTGCTCGTGGAGATTTGGGTGTTGAGCTTCCGGTTGAACAAATTCCTTTGATTCAGAAAGAATTGATTCGTAAATGTATTCACCGCGCTAAGCCTGTTATTGTTGCAACTCAAATGATGGAAAGCATGATTGATAGAGTGAAGCCCAACAGAAGTGAAATTACCGACGTAGCTAATGCAGTATTAGAAGGTGCAGACGCAGTAATGTTAAGTGGAGAAACTGCCGCAGGTCAACATCCTGCATTAGTGGTTGAAACCATGCGCAAAATTATTGCTGAGGTAGAAAAGAAGGAATATAGATACAATCGTTCAGAAGACTTAAAACCACAACCACACTCTCCTTCTTTTTATAGCGATGCAATTTGTTACAATGCAGCCAAAATGGCCGAAGACGTATCTGCCAATGCTTTAATTGGTATGACACAAAGTGGTTATACTGCATTTATGCTAAGCAGTTACCGCCCTTCTTCTCCACTATTTATTTTTACAAAGGAAAAATCGTTGGTGAATCAATTGAGCTTAAGCTGGGGGGTTAGAGCATTCCATTATTCTGAAGAAGAAAGTTTAGATGATATAGTTGCAGACCAAATTGACATATTAAAACAAAGAGGGTTTGTAAAATCTGGGGATGCGGTAATTAACACTGGTAGCACTCCTATTGATCAACATTTACCTACCAACTTAATTAAACTTACTCGAGTAGTTTAATTCAATCCTATTTTAAAGATCTTTAAATACCTAACAATAAAAGATTCCTCGGTCAGAGGAATCTTTTTTATTTTTATACTCTAACGAATAATTACCAATATGAAAAAACTTTTCCTAGCTATTTGCATATTTGCTTCACTAATAAGCATTGCCCAAGAAAGCCCAATTATTCCACAGCCAGCATCTCTAAAAATGGGCGAAGGTAGTTTTACTGTAAACAATAAAACATCTATTGTTACTAAAGGCGCTGGTTTAAATAAATCAGCAAAATTTCTACAGGCTTATTTAAAGAAAATGTATGGCTTGGTTTTACCAATTTCAACAACAGCTGGAAACAAAAGCAATATTGTGATTTCAAATGCTAAAATAAATCATTCCATTGCAGGTGCATATGAATTGGAAGTAAACAGCAATGGAGTAGTTATTGCAGGAGATAATGAAGCAGGGGCATTTTATGGTGTTCAGTCTTTGATACAATTATTCCCTTTTACAAAATCAGCCAATTTGTCTATTCCTCAGTTATTGGTTAAAGACCAGCCCCGTTTTGCTTATAGAGGGATGCACTTAGACGTTGCTAGGCATTTTTTTCCAGTAGACTTTTTAAAGAAATACATCGACTTTATTGCCATGCACAAGATGAATACTTTTCATTGGCATTTAACCGAAGACCAGGGGTGGAGAATTGAAATAAAAAAATACCCTAGGTTAACCGAAATTGGTGCATTTAGAAATGGAACCACTATTGGAAGATATCCTGGAACTGGTAATACCAATACTCGTTATGGTGGTTTTTATACCCAAGCTCAAATAAAAGAAATAGTACAATATGCTGCCGATAGATATGTAGAAGTAATTCCAGAAATTGAATTACCTGGGCACTCTTCTGCTGCAATTGCTGCTTACCCAGAATTAAGTTGTTTTCCTGATTCAAGCACCAAAGTGCCTGCTAAAATTACATGGAATGGTTCAACTAAGGGAAAGCAGGTACAACAGACTTGGGGAGTATTTGAAGATGTATTTGCTCCTACTGAAACCACTTTTAAATTTTTAGAGAATGTATTTGATGAAGTGATTCAATTATTCCCTTCAAAATATATTCATATAGGTGGAGATGAGTGTCCTAAAGAAGCATGGAAAAAATCTGCTTATTGTCAGCAATTAATTAAAGAAAAGGGATTAAAAGACGAGCATGGTTTACAGAGCTATTTTATTCAGCGAGTAGAGAAATACTTGAACAGCAAAGGAAAACAAATCATTGGCTGGGATGAAATACTAGAAGGAGGATTAGCCCCTAATGCAACTGTGATGAGTTGGAGAGGCGAAGAAGGAGGAATAGAAGCAGCTAAACAGAAACATAATGTGATAATGACCCCAGGTGGTTGGATGTATTTTGATCACAAGCAATCTAAAAATGAAGACTCAGTAACGATTGGTGGATATACAACTGTTCAAAAAGTGTACAGCTATGACCCAATTCCTAAAGCCCTTTCGGCAGAAGATGCTAAATATGTGTTGGGTGCTCAAGCCAATGTTTGGACAGAATATATGACCAATACTTCTAAAGTTGAATACCAAATTTTTCCAAGAATGAGTGCATTAAGCGAAGTTCTTTGGACGCCAAAAGAACAAAAAAGCTGGCCCGATTTTGAAAAAAGATTATTAAATCAATTCAAACGCTTCGATTGGTTAGGCTTTAATTACAGCAAAGCTTATTTTGATCCAGCCAACAATACTCCTGTAACAACCAAAAAGCCTTAAATAGCCGCAAAAAACGGCGAAATTAATGCAGATTTATGAAGCTTTAACGTATATTAGCCATGCAAAACAAGTTAAATATGGTAGACTCATTTGAGAAGATAGAAGTGAAAATTTATCCAACCGCTTTAGAGGGTTCAGTTTATGCAGCCCAACAAATTGCCGATTTAATTAAACAAAAAGCTTCTAAAGGTGAAATGGTTGTATTAGGCATGGCAACTGGCTCTACCCCTATCAAAATGTACGCAGAGTTAGTAAGGATGCACCGAGAGGATGGATTGAGTTTTAAAAATGTAATCAGTTTTAATTTAGACGAATACTATCCAATAGATAAAGATGCATACCAAAGCTATTGGAGTTTTATGCATCGCAACTTATTTAACCATATTGATATTGATCCAAAAAACATTCATTTACCCAATGGGAATGCCCCAAAAGCGGAAATGAAAAATTACTGCGCTTCTTATGAACATGCAATAGAAGCTGCAGGAGGAATTGATTTACAAATTTTGGGGATTGGACAAAATGGACATATTGGGTTTAATGAACCTGGGTCGAGCATTTTGTCTAAAACAAGATTAGTGAATTTAGAAAACAGCACACGTTTAGCTAATTCATATGAGTTTGAAACCATTACTAAAGTTCCCAGATTGGCTGTTACAATGGGTATCAGCAGCATTTTAAAGGCTAAGAAAATTATATTATTAGCTTGGGGAAACAAAGCAAGTATTGTATCAAAATCGGTGGAAGGAAATGTAACAGAGAGTATTCCTGCGAGTATTTTACAGCAACACAACGACTGCACATTTGTTATAGACCAAGCAGCTTCAACAGAACTAACCCGAATTAAATCGCCATGGTTAACTGGGGATTGTGTGTGGACTAACGCCATGATTAAAAGAGCAGTAGTAAATCTTGCATTAAAGCTCAATAAATCGGTATTAAGCTTAACTAGCTTAGATTATACCGAAAATGGTTTGTCTGATTTATTAGTAGAACAAGATGATGCATACGAGATAAACCTACAAGTATTTTACATGCTAAGGGATACCATTACAGGATGGCCTGGTGGAAAACCCAATGCAGTTATTCCCGCTCACCCAGAAAGATCTGAACCACATCCTAAACGTTGTTTAATTTTTTCGCCACATCCAGATGATGATATTATAAGTATGGGTGGAACATTTATGCGTTTACACGATCAAGGTCATGAAGTACATGTAGCTTATCAAACAAGTGGAAACATTGCAGTAACAGACGAATTTGTTACCCGTTTTATAGACTTTGCTGTTGGCTTTGAAGAAATGTTTGGAATGGATAATAGCAAAAGTATAGAACAACTTTCCTCAGCCGAACAATTTATTTCTTCAAAGAAGAAAGACCAAATGGACACTAGAGAAATCAGGGCCGTTAAGGGTTTGATCAGAAGAGGTGAAGCCAAAGCAACCTGCAGATATGTAGGATTACCAGAAGGCCGTTGGCATTTTATGAATATGCCTTTTTACGAAACAGGCACCATTGAAAAAAAGCCGTTGGGCGAAGAAGATATTTTGATCACCATGGAATTGCTTAGGAAATTAAAACCCCATCAGGTTTATTGTGCGGGAGATTTAGCAGATCCTCATGGCACTCATAGGGTATGTTTAGAAGCCGTTTTTGAGGCCCTTAAGCGAATTAAAGCTGCCGGTGATGATTGGGTTAAAGACTGCTGGGTTTGGCTTTATAAAGGTGCATGGCAAGAATGGGATATTGCAGAAATTGAAATGGCCATTCCAATGAGTCCAGACCAAGTAAAGAAAAAACGTTTCGGGATATTTATTCATCAATCGCAAAAAGACATGGTTCCATTTCAAGGTGCTGACAATAGGGAGTTCTGGCAAAGAGCAGAAGACAGAAACGCAAATACAGCCAACTTATATGCTGAATTAGGCATGACCAAATATGCTGCCATGGAAGCATTTGTTCGTTGGCATTACTAGCCCTACTTTTGCCGAATGACTAAGATGCTTTGGAGCCAATATTTACGAAATAAATCATTTCGCAATAAGTTGGCAGGTGGATTGTTGTTACTGGTTTTATTAATTGCTTTCCTCCCCTATTATTTTGCTTTTATTGAATCTAGAAAAGGTATTGAATTAAATGACCTTGTTTTAGACTTCATACTAAGTGCCAATGTATCTATTCCAACATTTATTATTATATGGTCTTTAAGTTTGTGGTATTTAATAAAAAGTTTTAAAGACCCAGCATTAATGCTTTTAATTTTATGGGGATTTAATATTCTATCCATATCAAGAATAATCAGCATTTATTTGGTTCCTTTAGAGCCACCCAATAACTTAATAGAATTGATAGATCCAATTACCAACAGTTTTTATGGAGCAAAATTCATAACTAAAGACTTATTCTTTTCTGGCCATACAGCAACCCTTGTTTGTTTAGCATTGTGTTTAAGAAAAAAAAGAGATCAAGTTATCGTTTTTGTAGGGGCAATTATAGTTGGAATATTGGTATTGGTACAGCATGTACATTACACAATTGATGTAATTGCTGCATTTGTATTTCCTTTTCTTTTAGTACCAATAGCAAAAAGAATTTGCGCACCTTTTAACTAAGTGCTTTCACCGCTTTTTCAATTGCATTATGAACCCATCCTTTGGTATGTAATATTTTTTGAAATAACCAAATTCCAGAAAGTGCACAAACAATACCCGCAAGTACATCTAAAATATAATGGTGACTACTGTAAACAGCAGCAAACCAAATTCCAATTGTTATAGTAGCCAATAAAAAATTGATCCAACCCAACTTGTTGCGAATACCGTAATACAACACAATTAATGGATAAGATGAATGCAAAGAAGGCATAGCCGCAAAAACATTAGAGCTTTTCTCGTACAATCCTTTGAATATTTCTACGCCAAAATAGGCGTCGAACCTAGAAAGCCCAGCAGTATTGCCTTTTGTATGTTGAATAAAATCGAACCCATATTGCTGTACATACCATGGTGGGGCTGCGGGATATATATAATAAATGCAAAAGCCAAGTAAATTGACAAGTAAAAAAGTTAAAGAGAAATAGAAAAATTCCCTTTTTCTGTAAAAAAATAAAATACCAGCAAAAGTTAATGGAACTGGAATCCAACTTAAATAAAAAATACCCGCCATAATATCTAATGCAGTGGTATGTTGAAGTAACCAATATTCGTTGGGTGTAACAACAAAACCATTAAATGTAAATCCAAAAAAACTTTTTTCTAATTGATATAGTTCATTAATACTGACTGGATTGAACTCATAATTAGGAAAGGCTTTCATGTAATCGAAAATGATCCAGAAAACAATGAAAACAGTAAATCCTAAAATAAATTTTCTTGTTACAGCAGACAAATAATACATGAAATTAAAAAGCCCTACTAAAATCAACTGGTCCGTTTTAAACCCAATTAAAAAATAAGATAATAGTAAATAACCTACCGAAAAAAGTAGTACTAATAAAGATGCTTTTATCTTTTTTTTATTGATTGGCATAGTTGCGTTTCAATTAGGGTTTGAATCTTTCCATGATAGGCTTATTGTTGCTTGCCTCTTTCCCTTTCATTTCCACATAAGCTATATTGGGATTAAACAATGTACCGCCTGGATCTATCTTGATAAATATTCGTTTAATTTCCGATTCTTTATTATTAATAAGTGTATATAATTTATAGGTATTATCTAGAGCCGATTTCTTTAATATAAATTCCTTTTTCTTGTAAGCCACTAATTGAATGGTAAAGGTACCATCTTTGTTTTTCTTAGAAATGGTTCCATAAGCAAATGCTTTTTGAATAAAGTTCAAGTCTTTCTGCATACCTCCTTCTGGATAACGTATCCAAAAAACTCTTACTGGCGTTGACTCATCTAGCACCCCTTTTTCGTTGATATTTAAAGCATAAACAACCGTATTGGTATTGGTAGTTCTTTGCAAATAAAATAGCTGGTTTTTTATATTAACAGGAACAGGGAAAGTATCCTGCGGCTCAGTATTAATAGAAGTATTCGCATTCCCATTTATTTGCATTAAAACAAAACCAAGTAAAACATAAAACTTTCTCATTCTTCCGAAAATCATTTTCAATTTATCTTTAAATCAACACGCAATTAATCAACTTGTTTATTCTTGTCTTTTAAATCCAGCGCTGCTTTAGCATCAATCAACCTTTTAAAAGCGGTATAATTAGTAAGTATCGCCATAATAGTCAAAGGAATCGTAAATACAGAAATAGTCTCAAATATTTGCACGCTTGTTCCAGGTAAATAAACTTTGTACTCACCGCCAATAAAATACGAAGTAATGCCACATGCAATAGCAGTAACGCCAATGGTTATTACTCTTTCTGGCCTTTGCATTAAACCTTCTTTACATTCAACTCCTAATCCTTCAGCTCTTGCTCTGGTATAGCTTACCATCAAAGAACCAATCATAGCAATAAAAGCAAATAAGGAACTATAGAAATAATGATGAGAGATAAGGTAATAACATATGCCTAAAAATAATACTAACTCACTGTATCTATCTAATACTGAATCAAATAATGCCCCAAAAGAAGATGACATTTTTCCGAGCCTTGCTACTTGTCCATCCAACATATCAAAAACACCGGCAAATAAAACCATTGCCCCTGCCCAACCTATATAACTTAATTCCCCTCTATGGCCTTTCTCTGCTCCTTCAATAAAAATAGCTGTAACTAAAATATTCAATAACAAGCCAATTAATGTAACTGCATTGGGAGTTAATCCTAATTTGATTAAAAACTTAACCAGTGGGTTAATGACCACATAGATCATTTGTTGTGCTTTGTCTCTAAATTTGGGCTTTGGCTGGTTCATTAATAATTTTATTTAACGCATTCTTGAATAAGGACGAATTCAATTTAAAAATCAAACCTAAATCTTGTTCTAATCCCATAAGGTGATATGCCCGGATTGTCTAAATAACTCAATCTTTTTACAAAGTCTACCCTTAAAATATTCAATATATTTTCTACACCAACACTTGTTTCTATATATGGCTTCGCCGGATCTAAGGCAAAAGTTGAAGTAACCCCATTAATAGTTGGATAGGCAAACAAGGAAGGATTCAACACTGGATTGTTTTCATTTCTTACCCCCCCATATAAAATTTTAAAAGAAGCAACTTCTCTAAATTTCAACTTTTTTAATAATGGAATTCTATTAAAAACTATACCCATAAAATGCTGAACCCATGTAAATGATGCATAGCGATCACTTACAAATTCTAAGAAATTCATCATATTGTAAGAGTTCAACTGATAGGCAAAAGTTTGGTTGGCTCTATGCACCGTTAACAAAGGAAAAGGAACTTGACCAAATGTATAACCGCCTTCTAATGTAGCATCTGCATAACCCAATCTGCCCATGTAATTACGCTTCTCTATTCTTAAATCAAGTTTTTGGTAATTGTATTGTCCACCCAAAAATCCTTTAACACCAGCAGCGGCACTTAATGTAAAAATGGGGTATTTTGTAAAAATGGGTATACGATAAATTTTACCCTGATAGAATTTTTCATTGGGCGCCCATCTTACTTGAGCATTTAACTCTGTAGTAATTACATTTTGAATGTTTTCAGGAATACCATTATTGCTTTTAGTATAAGTCAAAATTCCTGCAGGTTGTTGATGCCAATTTTTAAGCCCAATACTATAAGAAAATCTGCTCTTGAATTCTTTTACAAATTCAGCCTGATAAATATTGTTATACAACCAACGTTCATTATTTCCTCTTTTAAATGAAAGTAGGAAGTTGTCTTCTTGTACAAACTCTAAATCTTGACCAGGAATCTTGGTATCACTTTGGGCACTAATCCTGATATAATTCATTGGAAAAGTATAGATAGACTTATTATTGAGTGAATAAGTTGCACTTAAAAAACCTTTCCATTGTTTATCATTAAAACCATATGCACCATATGTTTCAAAATACAAACGCTTACTCATTGCCGGGGTAGTTCTACCGCCAACACGCAAACGGAATCCTTCTACTGGATTAAAACTATAGAAAGTATTTACTGGTCCAATTTCTACAGGTCCTAAATTTCCGTAACCAGCAAATAATAAAGTAAACAATGCCATGGTTCTTCTAAATGAAGGCATTTTTTCTAAACTATCAATATTGCTGTAAACTTTAGATTCAGGAACAGTCAAAGGGTTATGTCTTTTAGCTATCCAAAAACTATCAGGCATTTTTGTAATTACTTCGTCATTTCTAACTATTGAAGGGCCTTGATATAAACTATCCGGCCGTTTATTGTTGGTTGTAAATCCTTTGTATGAAACAGTACGTTCCCCAAAAAAACCACCACTAGTACTGCTTTTACTTAAACCCATATCTGCCATCAGATTACTCTTAACTAAATGATAGCGTTTATCTTCTCCCCTTTCAAAATCTAAATCAGCATACAATTCTTTGACCCAATTGATATTTGCATTTCTGCTGATAAACATATTAATTTTCTGGACAGCATAATTTCCATCTAAAGTGATGTACATATTACCTCTAAAAAGTAAGTCATTCGTGTTACGTGGAGTAAAATACATTTTCACCAACTTGGTTCCATACTCATCTGTAATGGTATCCCGTATATAATACATATAGAAAGTTGGAGCGGCATTAGCGATGGGGCTCAAAAATTGATAAGCGAATATGGGAATATTATTTTCATAGATATCAATGTTTTCGTATAAACGATTTAATAAAGAACTTAACCCTTCATTATCAATATAGCTTCCGTAGTTAACTTTTTTCTCCCCTAAAATAAAAGACTTAGTTGCAGAAGGGTCTTTTCGCAAATATTGTTTTGAAAGACGCTCCTCCATATAAATAGGCATCAAAATTTTGCCATTCAATTTAGAACTATCTCTGTTTTCAAATAAGAAATTATACTTTTTAAGAAATTTAGAATTAGTGACTTTATCGTTTGAATTACTTAATGCGGCCTGAATTTTTTCGTATTGTTCATATTCCACGTAATCATAACTGGCTGTTCTATTATTTTCTCTATTTTCAATAACATTACGAATCAACTCAACAGCTGGATTGTCTTTGTTTCTATATTTAGCTCGTTTATTTGTACTAACTGTTACATTAGTTAGTAGCGCAGGATCTGGGCCTAATTCAATATTTATTTCCTGCATTTTGTACCTACCAACGGTAAATTGTACTTGCCTAAAACCTACCGATGACACTACAACTTTATTGATGGACGTATTGGTAATAATCATATAGCGGCCTAAGCTATCTGTAACCACTCCTCTACCTTTTAAAAAAAACACACTAACCCCTTGTAAAGGACGTTTGGTGAGTGAGTCAACTACAATCCCCTTAACAACCGTTTCTTGTGCACTGATTGTGGTTATAAATAGCATCATTAATAATGAAGCAAATATTTTAAAACCTATTTTGTCTTTCATAGACCCTATTTATTTAAAAACGTATTTACCTTGTAATAAGTAATTGTAAAAAAAACCTACTAAAAGGGATATTAATATTTTAGAAAAAATATAATTGGCATGAATTAAGTTGATCATAAATGCCATACCGACTATATTCAAAAAAAAACTACCAATCCAAACCAATAAATAGCGAAATGCTTGTTTAGGAATTGGAGATGATCCTGCTTTAAATACCCAATTCCTACCCAACAAAAAATTTACTACCCCACCAGTAATTGTACCAATAGCAGCAGCAACAATTGCCAACAAATGAATTACTTCAACCAAAAAAACAGTTACAGCAAAGTCAGTAGCAGATGCAATAAGCGATGAAGCTTGGGCTTTTATGAAAACAGGCTTTACCATATATTAAAGTAGATTAATAATTGTAAAACAACATTGCTATAGATGCCAGCTAATACATCGTCACCCATTACACCCCAACCCTTTGGCCAATTTTCTAGCTTATGAATTAATAATGGCTTTGTAATGTCAAAAAATCGAAACAAGATTAAAGCCACTAGTAGATTTACTTCAGTGATAGGAACAAACAATAAAGAAATCATCATCCCAGCAACTTCATCAATAACCACTTTGCTGCTGTCTTTACCCCAACTAGCTTCTACTTGATTAGCACCCCATACACCATATAGTGTAACTAGTATTGTTATTAGAATAGTAAGCAAAGAATTGGGCTCGGCTATTGCAACAAACCATATAAAGCATGTTGCAATAGCTGCCACGGTTCCGCCCCCCTTTGAGATAAATCCAATCCCAAAAAAGCTGGTCAGTATTTGGTGTAATTTTATCATAGAGCTTCCACAACATCTTGGTAATAATCTAGTCCAAGATGTGTGATTAAATCTTCACCCATAATATGACGCAAAGTATTTTGCAACTTAATAAGTTGTTTGAATATATCATGCTCTGGTCTTAACCCTGGTAATGTTTGTGGAGACTTAAAGTAGAAAGATAACCACTCTTGTATTCCACTCATATTCGAACGCTTAGCTAAGTCCATAAACAAAGCAAGATCTAATACAATTGGAGCAGCTAAAATAGAATCGCGACACAAGAAGTTGATCTTGATTTGCATGGAATAACCCAACCAACCAAAAATATCAATATTATCCCAACTCTCTTTATTGTCACCATGAGGAGGGTAATAGTTAATTCTAACTTTATGGTATAAATCTCCATATAAAGCAGGATTAATTTCAGGTTGTAATATATCTTCTAATACACTTAGTTTAGATACTTCTTTAGTTTTGAAATTATCTGGATCATCTAATACTAAACCATCTCTATTGCCTAAAATATTAGTGGAAAACCACCCTCTAATTCCTAAAGCTCTTGCATGTAAACCAGGAGCTAAAACGGTCTTCATTAAAGTTTGGCCAGTTTTAAAGTCTTTGCCTGCAATGGGAGTTTGGGTTTGTTTTGCCAATTCCTCTAAAGCAGGTATATCAACTGTTAAGTTGGGCGCACCATTAGCAAATGGTATACCTAACTTAAGAGAAGCGTAAGCATAAATCATACTTGGAGCAATAGCGGGGTCACTATTATGTAAACCAGCTTCAAAAGCTTCAAGTGTTTCATGAACAGCAGAAGTTTCAATATATTTCTCAGTTGAACCACACCATACAATCACCACTCTTGAGCATCCATTGTCTTTTTTGAACTGCTCTATATCATTAATTACTTGCTCTGCAAGATCGTATTTAGACTTCCCTTCTTTTATATGAGTACCATCTAAATTCTTTACATACTCACGATCAAAAACAGCTTTCATTGGCTTAATTGCTTCCAATTCTGGCTTAACTGCGTGCAACAACATTGGCTCTAATACTTTTGCGTTTGCAGCAGCTTCAAAAACATTGTCTGCATAGACATCCCATCCACCAAAAACGATATCCGTTAAATTTGCCAAAGGCACAAAGTCTTTAATTAAGGGATAACGATTCTCTGTTCTTTTCCCAAGACGAATATTTCCCATTTGGGTTAAAGCACCAACTGGCTGAGATAAGCCTTTATTTACTGCAATTACACCAGCTATCATGGTTGTACCTACGGCACCTAAACCAGGAATCAAGATGCCCAATTTCCCTTCTGCAGGGGCGATGTTTTGTTTCATATTCTGTGTTCTTTTATATTGTACTATTTATTCTTTAATCCATTTACCATCAGATTAGAAATTGCACCAATTCGATGCTCCAATCCAATCAATTTATCATTAAAAAAATCACGCTCGATGCCTCTGATACTACTAACCACTACAGAGGGTAATAAATCCATCTCCTGTTCAAGCGCTTTATTAAACTCACCGCTGTTGATGCCGAATTCTAAAATGGACTTAATCAGGTTGATTTCCTTTTGAGAATATTCATTAAACAAACCTTTCGCGCATGAAGCGTGTTCAACAAAATCACCACATACCAAGCGATATAAGTTCAACATATTGCTAAGCACCTTAATTCTAGTGACAGCAAAAATCTTTAATTTTTCTTCGGCAGAATGGACTGTTTCAACGGCAAATTGGGTTTGAATAAAAACCTCTTGAAGTTCTTTTTGGAGTACTTCCTCAAAAATTTGCTCCTTACTTTGATAATAATAATAAAGGGTGCTTTTACCCTTGCCTAAAGCTTTGGCAATATCTTCCATAGTGGTTTTCTTAAGACCATAGGTTTGGAATAGCTTCTGTGCCTCCCGAATAATGTCTTCTTTGAAAATCTCTTCTTTTACCATAAACTTTTAGACCAAAATGGTTTTATGGTCCAAAATTACTACAATTCCGTGGAAACAACCTCTTAAGAAAAACTTAATATTAGATTTTACAATAAAATGACGAATAAAAAAAGCCACCATAACAGTTGTTACAGTGGCTTTGAGTGACCGCGTTAGGATTCAAACCTAAAACCTTCTGATCCGTAGTCAGATGCTCTATTCAGTTGAGCTACGCAGCCATACCCCTAAGGGGCTGCAAATATAATCCAAACATTAATATTCTCAAAATAAGTTGTAGACTTTTACTCAACTATCCATTCTTTTCTAATTAAATCTCCGTTTTGCTTCACGCCTTCTATAATTATTCGATGCTTTTTGCTTCTATCATTATTATAATAAATAATTCGTTGATCAGGGCTATCATGATTCAAATGTATAGTTGGTACCCATAAAAGAGTTTTGCGTTTATCTATAACAGCTCTCTTTTTTTCAGAAGAATAATCAGGCGATAAATAAGGAAAAGGGTTAGTATAACCTTGCAGCATAAATCTAGTAAGCTTAGATTTTTTAGGAACATAATCTGCTTCATCTCCTTGCTTTGTGTAAACAGCAATAGCACCATTGGGTGCCCCCATTCCAGCACCCAGAAATGGAGGCCTAAAAACTTTGATATAGGCAATATCAGCCATTGGCAACTGCAATAACGCATCCACTGAAACAGGAACTTGATTCAGAAAAAACTTAATCTGATCTTGGTTTGACCTCCAAGAAAACTTAGGGGTGCCAAATATTCCCGACTCTTCTTCTTTTCGTCCAGCGGTTACAGCAGAGTCAATTGCCTGGGTAGATGTAGCACTTTGAAAAAATATTTGCAACCCAGGCACTTTCCCTTGCAAAAAATGAAATAAGGTAGGAAATGATCGTACGTTCGGTAACATCATGTTAAAATCTATTGCATCGCCCCCTTTAAAAAGTCCTGTAGCATATTTGTCTTCAAGTAGCTCAAGTGCAGATTTGGATTTGGCATAAACCACCACTTCATTCTCATCTTGCTTTTGATAATTCGTCCAGCTTGCTTGTTTTACCCTAGGATAAAATACAGGTAAGGAATCCAAAAAATTAAATGCATATAAAGGGGCTGTTTTAAATAAGCCTAATTGTTGGTAAGACAATTCAATCTTTTGGTTTCGCTTCCCTCTATAATCCAATTGCAAAGACAATTGTGCAGAATCAGTAAATATTAACCTATCAATTGAAAAACTGCCATCTGAAGCTAATGGCACTTGATCTATTATAGGCATTTGCCCTCTTTTAAATAATGAAAAAACCAAGTTCGCATTCTCGGAATTCAAATCAGCTAATTTAAGTTGACCTCTCACTTGAACAAAAGCATCATAGTAATCTGACTTGGGATGTTGACTAGTTAAGTTGGGACTTTTAAAATGTTGAAGAATGTTGTACATAGGTGGTTCAAAACTTTCCTCTTCAGTAATAGAAAGGGATAAATTCATAAAATCCTTCCCCTTATTTTCTATAAGCCATTCATTTCTTCCTTTAGTACTAAATGATGAAAACACTTTTTTTACCGTGATTGCTTCATCAGATTGCAACTTTACTGAATTCGAGTTAATACTCTCTGGAATTTGCTTTTGACTGAAATTAGATTTTTGGTTTACAAAAATAATTTGATCAGAAAACTGATAATTGGGTAATAGCTTTAAATTCTCTAGTGTGTACATTCGCATACGCAAAAAAGCAAATGGATAATCAACTGGAATTTCAAAACTAGCTTCAGCTCCGCCAAATTTGGTAAGATATATTTGATGAACCAACAAAGTTCCTTCGGCTGTATACCAGTCAACATAAATATTCAATGGCTGCATATGCAAGCCTTTGGAAGATCGAACATAAATTTTACTATAGATACGTTCCTTTATATTAAAAATGGATTGATTATGCTGTGCATATAATGCAACTGGCAAATTTAATTGGGCTTCAGCAGATAATATAAAGCATAAAAAAATGGAAGTATATAATAATTTAAAAGACATAATAATATTTATGACGGAACAAATCGAAAGCTCGTTTTGTTACCGTAATTATCGAACCCGTAAAATAAAACATACTCAAGTTTAGGATTAAAATCACTTCGACCCTCTTTCATTTTAAGGAACATTCGAGTTAAAATTATTGTTTGATTATTTACAGTTGTTTCAACAAATGCCTTACCATCCTGCCCTATTTTCATTATTAATTGAAAGCCTGAATAAGCAACCAACTTTAGCTTATAAATATTCTGCGAAATTTTAGACGCCTCTATTCCATAAGCCAATTTACGCTGAAAAGTTGTTAATGATTTTTTTATTCCACCTTCAGTGTATACTATTCTATATATATTAACCGGCTCTTTTTCGTTTAAATAATTGGGAAGTAAAAAATTAGCATCATATACATAGGTATTGAAATTTTTACTATGCTGAATATAAAATAATCTATTCTCCGTTAATGGAGGTGTAGGATAGTTATCTTGAGCGAATAAATTAAACATTAAAAAAAAAGCAGAAAAAATTAAAAAGAATCTCATTAACAATTTTTGTTTTGTTAAGTTACGAAAATGGTAGATTCTTTGAGCTTTATTTTATAGTATATATAAGGTTCTTTTTCAACAATAGTTCTTTACTATTTGGGCCAATCATTATTCTAAATACACCCGCTTCAGAAACTTGCTCACCGGCTTCATTTATTAATGACAGCATAGTTTTATCAACATCAAATTCAACCGTTTTCTTTTCACCGGGTTTCAATTGTACTCTACTAAAAGCTTTTAAAGATAGAACTGGTGTTGCAACAGAAGACAATTCATCTCTCATATACATTTGTACAACTTCATCGCCTAACTTATTACCTATATTAGTGATATCTAGGCTAACTTTAATTGTATCATTCCCACTCAATATGTCTTTAGTAAACGTCAAATTACTGTATTGAAATTTGGTATAACTTAACCCATATCCAAATGGGAATAATGGCTCTCCACTTAAATCATTGTAATCGTCTCCCCTTCCAGTAGGTTTATGGTTATACACCAACGGTAATTGTCCTTCAGATTGTGGGAAACTGATTGGCAATCTTCCCGCAGGATTTTCATCCCCATAAAGTAGTGCTGCAATTGCGTTACCAGCCTCTTCGCCTGGATACCACACCATCATAACTCCATTAACTTTATCTATCCATTTTTGCATGGTTATGGCACTTCCGCCAACTAATAAAACCACTACAGGCTTACCAGTGGCAGCAACTGCTTGTATTAAATCTTCTTGATTTCCCGGTAACCTAAGTGAAGATCTATCTTGAAATTCCCCCTCGCTAATTCCTGCTACAATAATGTTGACATCAACTTTTTTTGCTAATTCAACTGCTTGTTTAATTTTCGTGACTGAACTATCCATTAATGATTGCTTCCATAAAAACTTAATTTTACCATTCCCCTTAGATTCAAAAAACTCTACTTTCAATGCATAGCTTTTCCCTTTTTCTAATTGAATTTTGGTTGTTGCTCTTCTATAAGAAACTTTAGCCCATTGATTAATTAATAATTGGTTATTTACATAAAGCCTGTAGCCATCATTCCCTTCTAATCCAAGTTCATATATGCCTGTTTTATCGGGTGTTAAAAAACCTGTATACCTGATTGAATAGTGATCTGACGCTATACTACTATCAGGAGACATGAACGTATATGATTCATTTATTACGCTTACTTGTCTAGTTTTTCGTAGTGATTCACCTGGCGTTAATGAACTAAAATATTCAGCTGTTAGCCCTTTATTTTTAAATGCAGCATCTATAAATAGATTAGCATCTGAAACAAGAGAAAATGTTTCAGAATTAATGCTTGCCCCTTCAGCATAAAATATTTGCTGACCCCGATTAGCTCTTCTTCTTAATCCTTCCAATATATTCACTATACCATTTCCTGGTCCACTATATCCACCTAAACGAGCATCAATTGCCTCTTTTCCAAAAACTGCAATCTTTTTAATCTCACTATTCAATGGCAATATATTGTTTGAATTCTTTAATAGAACTGTTCCTTTAACAGCTGCTACCTTAGCAATTGATTTATGCTTTGTGGCGTTCACCCATTCTGAAGCAATTGTTTCGTCTACATAAGGATTGTCAAAAAGTCCTAACTGAAATTTTACCGTTAATACTCGAGCTACAGCATCATCAATTCGTTCTTGTGAAATTGTTCCATCTAAAAATGGCGGAATAAATAATTTGTAGTGGTCATAATTGGTTTGAAAAATAACATCCAATCCATTTATTAATGCAGCTGCTCCTGATGCTGGATAATCTTTGGTTGTATGGTGCAAAACGGTAGTACCACCAACTGCTCCTGCATCTGAAATTACAAAACCTTTAAACCCCCATTCTTGTTTTAGTTTTTTATTTAAAAGCCAATTATTAGCTGAACTCGCAGCCCCATTTACTGAATTGTATGAAGTCATTATAGACCTTGCCCCTATATGTTGAACAGCATGTTTAAATGGAGGAAAATGCACTTCATTTAAAAAAGACTCACTCAGCTCAATGGGATAACTATCCCTTCCACCATCACCAACATTAGCAATAAAATGCTTGGGTGTTGTAACTATACCTGCTGTTTCAAAACTACGCAAATAGGCAGCAGCCATTTGTGTTACTAAAAAAGGATCTTCTCCATATGTTTCTTCTGTCCTACCCCACCTTACATCGGTAGCTATATTAAGCACGGGAGAAAGTATATCACGTATACCTCTGGCTTTGGTTTCAATGGCAATAGCTGCAGACACAGCTGTCATGAGCGATGTATCAAAGCTTGCTGCCAAAGCAATTGATTGTGGAAATGCAGTTGCCCCATTTCTAACTAAACCATGTAATGCTTCGTCAAAAGGAATAAACGGAATTCCTAATCTAGTTTCATTGACGAAATATCGTTGTATTTGATTAATTTTTTGAGCAAGCAATAAAGCATTTTCTCTGGTATTGTATTGCACTAATTGTTCCCCAACTCCAGTTTGTGAAGACACGGCACTTACTTGGAAGCCAAAAATACCATTCTTATATAAGCCCGGATTAGTGCCTAAGTCACCGGGAATCATAAATAGTTGCCAGAATTTTTCTGTGGGAGTCATCCGCTTAATTAAATCAGCTACCCGCTGTTCAGTTGTATAAACAGGGCTTTTGTAAATAGGTAATGCTTGTGCATTTACTAAATCAATTCTGTTGTAGAAAAAAAATGCAATAAATAAGAAAACTCTCATGGAATGAAATTAAGGAAAACATGAATGCACAATGATTTATAATCTTAACTTCAGTATTCATATATTTTTTTTATGCACAAAAGAACCTTTTTAAAAAGTATCACGTTAGCAGGATTGGGTTTGCCACAGTTAGGAAAATCAATGACAACCAATTTTGAAATCAATCCAATTGGCCCAGCAGCTATTGTAAGTAAAGATGAAAACTTTTGGAAATCAGTTCGTAGCTTATATAAAATAAAACCCGATTATATTAATCTGGAAAGTGGCTATTACAATATGCTTCCAGAAGAAACACTAACTAATTATTTGTCCATTATTAAAGAAGTGAATTACCACGCTTCTTTTTACATGCGAACCAGACAATTCAAAGAGCGTGCAGCTCAAAATAAATTAATTGCTCAGTTTTTAGGAGGTACCGAAGAAGAAATTGTTTTAACTAGAAATACAACAGAATCTTTAGACTTAGTCATCAGTGGTTATCCATGGAAATCAGGAGATGAAGCCATTTTTGCAGAACAAGATTACGGTGCTATGATTGATATGTTTAAACAAGTAGCGAATAGGTATGGAGTTGTAAATAAAATGGTATCTGTTCCTAATATTCCGAAGACGGATGAAGAAATTGTAGCAGTTTATGAAAAAGCAATTACCAACAAAACAAAATTGATTATGATTTGCCATATAATCAATATTACAGGTCAAATATTACCTGTAAAAAAGATTTGCGATATGGCACACAAGTACGGTGTAGAAGTCATGGTAGATGGAGCACATGCTGTTGCTCAAATTCAATTTAATATAAAGGAATTGGGGTGCGATTATTATGGTGCAAGTTTACACAAATGGCTGGCAGTACCATTGGGTGTTGGCGTACTCTATGTTAAAAAAGAACATCAATCTAAAATATGGCCATTGATTGCAGAAAATGAATCTGTAAAAGGTATTAATCGTTTAAATCATTTTGGAACCAACCCTGTACATACCTATTTAGCATTGCAATTTGCCATTGATTTTCATAATAAATTAGGTGCAGCAAATAAAGAAGAACGCTTAAGGTATTTACAAGAATATTGGACTTCAAAAATTGCTACGACACCCAATATTATTTTAAATACTCCTACTGAAAGTAAACGGTCTTGTGCTATTGCCAATGTGGGCATAAAGGGATTAAAGCCAGCTGATATGGCAGAAACCCTGCTTAAGAAATACAATATCTATACAGTAGCTATAGATGGTGCTGGCGTGCATGGATGCAGAATTACGCCTAATGTATTCACCACATTAGAAGAGTTGGATAAATTTGTAACTGCATTAAAGGAAATGGCAGCTTAATTAAAAAATAATCTTGCGCCAGCTTGCAA
This sequence comes from Sediminibacterium sp., assembly GCF_030695065.1. Lineage (GTDB taxonomy): Bacteria > Bacteroidota > Bacteroidia > Chitinophagales > Chitinophagaceae > Sediminibacterium. The sequence goes on from NZ_JAUYTR010000016.1 coordinate 482,800, forward strand.
CCACCTTCCCGGTAAAGGTGCTCCTATAAAATCATTGATGGTGCTATTGAATAAATTATCAGCTTGAATAAATACAATATGTTTTACTTTATTAAATCGAAAATTTATTTTAGCGTTCATTACAAAATAGTCGTTACTAATAGGAAGTAAAATTGGATTGGCAGTTTGTCCATTTCTACTTTTATATAAACCTGTTAAATTAAAATCAATTTGTTTGGTTGAAAATGTGGTTGCAAAATTTGCCAAAAATTTTGGAGCCGATGAAAGATAAAAACTCAACGGCCCATTTTTATTTTTTGTATTTATCCAAATGAATCCAGACTTGATTTTTATTGAATTTGTTGCATTCATTTTTTTATCCAACAAATAATCCACTTCAATTCCATCAACTTGTATATTACTTTGATTTTTAGCCAACAAATAATTTCCAGCAACTACTAAATTTTCTTTTCTTGGCATATCTGCGTAAGGAGTAAGTGTCCAATCAATTAAATCCCTGCTATTTCTGCTGAATGCACTGAACGAAATTTTACTATCGGCAGTTGTAATCCAATCGAAACCAACCTCATAATTAAAACTCTTCTCAGGATTTAAATTAGGATTACCAATTGAGCCACTTCGTATACCTGTTCTATTATAGTTGTTATACAATTCAGTAAAGTCAGCATTTCTATAAGCATACCCTGCACTTGCTCTTAACTGTAATTGATTCAACTGATACGACAAGTTCATTTGCGGAATAAATATCCATCCCCCATTTGATGCATATTCTGTTCTTAAAGAAGTATTCGCAATCAATTTTTTATTAAATATTTGTTGCCAAATTCCATATACTGCAAATTGTTGAACCGTATGATTACCGCGATCGTTTGAACGAATATTTCTTCCTATATACTGTGCACCAATAGTGTACTTAGTTTGATCACTTTGATTGCGCAAATACAAACTATTCAATTGAAATAAATTAGAAAAGCTTGAGTTGGCAGAAGATATAGAACTGAATTGGTAATTGTCTTCCGTATTTTTAAAGCCCGCATATATGATGACTTGATCTTTATTTTTTTGGTACTGCGCATTAAATTGATTCCAAAATATTTTCACTCGCTCTACTGCTGTATCAGACGCAAACGATGTATAGAAATTTTGTGCAGCAAATTCTCTATCATTGTATGCTGTTCTAAAAGCGGTTTCCCAATATTTATTTTTTTTACTGTAAGCCAATGAAAATGCTTGTTCTTTCATATAGCCTGAAATTCCTCTCTGCTGAGGACCATCGGCACTATTTCTTAATGCAGAAACTTGAAATTGTTGATTGTTTTTGTTGGAACTAAAATATCCTGAAGTGCTCAATAAACCCAAATCACCTGTTGCCAATTGTACTACCCCATTATTACCTGTTTGTTTTTTTTGTGAAAAAGTTTTGGTTGTGATATAGATAACTCCACCAACCGCATCAGAACCAAAAATTCCGGAAGATGCCCCTTTTAAAATTTCAATCTTTTCAATTTCATCTAAGACTACGGGAATATACCCACTAAAATGCCCTGTATTAGGATCATTCAATCTTAGTCCATCTAAAATGACTAATACTTGTTGAAAAGTACCTCCTCTCATACTGATATCGCTTTGTGCGCCAAATGCTCCTCTACTCTGCACATCTATCCCAGGCAAGAATCGCAATAATTCATCTGGTGTTCTAACAGGAAGTTGAGCAATGTCTTTTGCGGTAATAACTGTAATATTTCTACCAGTTTTAGAAGCCCTTGTTTCATAAAATGAGCTTGTTACTGTTATTGGATCTAGCTGAGAGCCAAAATCTTGGGCAATTGACTGCTTAAATAATAATGAAGTAAGTAGAATAAATAATAATTTCCTCAAGGGGACTGGTTTAAGAAGACAAATCTAAGTGCTATAACTATTCAAACTTGAAATATGCAGGTCTTGACCAAATTGTGACATTTGATTGAATATTAAAAAACATTTAAAAAAGTTATCCACATTTTTTTTATCCTTTTTTGAGATAGTTTGGTTTCCAAGATTTTGTTTTCTTAATGTTTTAGCAATTCGTCTAATAGAGTATTAAAATTTAATCGCTTGATAATGAATATTTTATATTTATTGTAATACTAGTGCAACAACACTAATATCAAACACATAGCCATTTTTTATTCTATAACAAGCTTAGTCTAGATTTAAACCAAAATTCCCAAAATGAGAAATGTTGATTTTTTGATACCAAATGAGGAATTGATTACAATTTTTAGAAATGTTTAACTACTTTTATGTTCATATCTGTGTTCATTTTATACCAGCGATCCGTATCCCCCTAACTATTTTCTGGTTTTTTTGAACATATTAATTATTGATATGAATATTTTAAACAAAAACTAGGCTCATGAAATCAAAAATTTTACTCAAAATTTTGATGCCCTTTTTTCTTCTGTTTGTTGGTAATGTTTTGATTGCTCAAAGTATTACTCCATCAGGTTCTATTACAGCTTTTACTGCTACGTATGGATCTGCATCAGGGGAACAAACTTTTACTTTTACTGCTACAGGATTAACAGCTTCCTCTCCTGTTACAATTACTGCACCTACTAACTTTCAAGTTTCTTTGACTTCAGGAAGTGGTTTTGGTTCTTCAGTTGTTGTAAACACGGACGGATCAGGCGATGTTACCCCTGCTGTAACCATTTACGTATTAATGCCAAGTGGTATAAATGCTGGAAGTGTTACTGGAGGTAATATTACATTGGCAGAAGGTGCAACAAATAATACAGTTGCAATTCCTACAAGTACTGTTAATACCAAAATTTTAACCATTTCTGGTTTAACCGCAAGTAATAAAGTATACAATGCAACTAATGCTGCATCTTTAACAGGAACTGCTGCCTTAGTTGGTGTTGAAACTGCTGATTTGGCTGATGTATCTTTAGCTGGAACTGCTACTTCAACTTTTGCTGATGCAAATGTGGGTACTGGTAAAGCGGTAACTGTAACTGGATACACATTATCTGGTTCTGCTGCTACTAACTATTCTCTTACTCAACCTGCTGGCTTAACAG
>NZ_JAUYTR010000017.1 GCF_030695065.1 Sediminibacterium sp.
AAATAAATCCTACGTTTGAAAAACAATTACAACTAGTTCTTTACCATTTTTTAGGCCTCAATCAATCCATTATTGGAAAGTGTTTCTTAGGGGGTCACATTGCTTTGGCGAATGGGGATCAGATTGTCTGGTATTTACAGACTTGCCAAGATAATGGCTTTTATGCGGGCAGTCAGTATTCTTTTGGTGCTGATGCACCTTTATTGGTTCTGCTACGGTTTCTTTTTAGAACGTGGCTGGACGTTGGAAGTAATCAACAAGATATTAGGCAATTTCGACCGGACAACAGGTTTATTTTCACATACCCTTTATACCAAAGCATTTGCTTTGGTTTTACTTGCTTTGAGTTGCTTAGGCACAAAGGGCGTAAAGAATGAGAAGATAACCTGGTCTAAAATTTACGTGGCTTTGGGCGTTGGCTTTGTGCTGTTCTTCCTGAACACACCATTGCTGAAGCTATCTCCGGCAACAGGCACATTCCTGTATATCCTTACTATCTCTTTAGGCTATATCGCTTTGCTGATGGCGGGGGTATGGATGAGCCGATTACTCCGTACTACCCTGATGGACGATGTTTTCAACAATGAGAACGAGAGCTTTCAGCAGGAAACCAAGCTGATGGAAAACGAGTATTCCGTTAACCTGCCCACCAAATTTTACTACAAAGACAAATGGAACAACGGTTGGATAAACATTGTAAATCCGTTCAGGGCATCAATAGTTTTGGGTACTCCGGGTTCAGGCAAATCTTATGCTATCGTAAACAACTACATCAAGCAGCAGATTGAGAAAGGCTTTAGTATGTACATCTACGATTTCAAGTTCGACGACCTTTCCACCATTGCCTACAATCATTTGCTGAAGCACAGGGATAAGTACAAAGTTCAGCCGAAATTTTACGTGATAAATTTCGACGACCCACGCAAGAGCCACCGTTGCAACCCGCTCAATCCCGACTTTATGACGGATATTTCAGATGCCTACGAAGCCGCATATACCATAATGCTGAACCTTAACAGGTCGTGGATACAGAAGCAAGGGGATTTTTTCGTGGAAAGCCCAATTATCTTATTGGCTGCTATTATTTGGTATCTGAAAATCTATGAGGATGGCAAGTATTGTACATTCCCACACGCTATTGAATTACTCAATAAAAAGTATTCGGACGTATTCACGATTTTAACTTCATACCCGGATTTGGAAAATTATTTGTCGCCCTTTATGGATGCGTGGCAAGGTGGAGCGCAAGACCAGTTACAAGGACAAATCGCATCGGCAAAAATTCCGCTATCAAGGATGATTAGCCCACAACTTTACTGGGTAATGACGGGCGATGATTTTACGCTTGACATCAACAACCCGAAAGAACCTAAAATTTTGTGCGTGGGTAACAATCCCGACCGTCAAAATATTTATTCCGCAGCTTTGGGTTTATACAATTCGAGGATTGTAAAGCTGATAAACAAAAAGGGACAGCTAAAGAGTTCCGTTATCATAGATGAGTTGCCCACAATTTATTTCAGGGGACTGGACAATCTTATCGCAACGGCGAGAAGTAATAAGGTAGCGGTATGTTTGGGCTTTCAGGATTTTTCGCAATTAACAAGGGATTACGGCGACAAGGAAAGCAAGGTAATACAGAATACTGTCGGTAATATATTCAGTGGTCAGGTGGTTGGCGAAACAGCAAAAAGCCTTTCGGAACGTTTCGGTAAAGTATTACAGAAACGCCAAAGTATGACCATTAACCGCAATGATAAATCTACCTCTATTTCGACACAGTTAGACAGCCTTATTCCGGCTTCCAAAATCTCAACACTTACACAAGGTTTGTTTGTTGGTTCTGTATCAGATAACTTTGATGAACGTATCGAGCAGAAGATATTTCACGCCGAAATTGTAGTGGACAATGAAAAGGTAGCGGCAGAAAGCAAAGCCTATCAGCAAATACCGCAAATCTTATCTTTTGTAAATGAGCAGGGCGAGGATAAGATGAAGCAGGAAATAGAAAACAATTACAAGCAGATAAAATCAGACATTCTGAATATTGTTGTTAGTGAAATGGAGCGTATCAAGAATGACCCTAACTTACAGCATTTGGTGCAGAAAGAATGATTATACTAAATATTTTTGTGATTTTTCTATTAATATATTGTTAGAAGAATTAAAAGTAACAGCACCATTACGTCAACATATAAAATGCCAAATTTTAATACTCATAATTTAGCATTTGCTTAAATAAACAAATTAGTTACATTTGCATTATGGATAATACTTCTTGTACACGACAACAGGCAGACATTAAACAAATCAATCGCTGTAAAGAAAGAGTTTCGGAACTCCACAGTTCGTTTGACTATTTGTCGAACGCACTTGAATTGACTGGAAACAATGTAAGACTGAAAATTCTGTTTCTTCTTTATGAAGAAAAACGACTTTGTGTTTGTGATGTGAGTGAAATTCTTGGAATGACAATTTCAGCGATTTCTCAGCACTTGAGAAAACTTAAAGACCGAAAGCTTATTGAAACCGAAAGAGAGGCGCAAACCATTTTTTACTCATTGACAAAAGAGTATGAGAAAATGTTGGACCCATTTTTTAAAATACTTGACGATAAAAAAAATTTAGAAACAATATGGTAACGGACGGAAAACTAATTGGGACTGGACTTTTGACAGCAATAGCAGCTTCATTATGTTGCATTACACCTGTTTTGGCTCTCATAGCAGGAACAAGTGGACTTGCTTCAACTTTCTCTTGGCTCGAACCTTTTCGTCCATATTTTATCGGGTTAACTATTTTAGTGCTTGCTTTTGCTTGGTATCAAAAATTGAAACCGCAAAAGAAAATTGACTGCAACTGTGAAACAACTGAAAAATCAAACTTTATGAAAACAAAATCATTTTTAGGAATTATTACCGTTATGGCGGCTTTACTTTTATCATTTCCGCTTTATGCTCACATTTTTTTTCCAAAGACCGAAAGTAAAGCAATTATTACCCAAACTTCCAAAATTCAGAAAGTTGAGTTTACAATCAAAGGGATGACTTGTTCAGGTTGTGAACACCACGTTAAAACGGAAGTTAGTAAACTAAAAGGAATTGTGGAAGTTGTGGTTTCTTATGAGAAAGGCAATGCCATTGTTAAGTTTGACAACAAACAAACAAGTATTATAGAAATTGAAAAAGCTATCAATTCGACAGGTTATAAATCACTAAAAAGTAAAATTATATCATAATGGAAATTAAATTACAATCAATTATAACTTGCCCAAATTGCGGATACAAAAAAGAGGAAACAATGCCAACAGATGCTTGCCAATATTTTTATGAATGTGAAAATTGCAAGACAAGATTAAAACCATTACAAGGCGATTGTTGTGTGTATTGTAGTTATGCCAGTGTTCCTTGTCCATCAATACAACAGGATAAAAAATGTTGCTATTAGAAACCAATTAAGAGAAAAAAATGTTCAGTTTTTTCAAAAAATATTTTCAAAAATTTAAGAAGAATACTTATGCTATCAACAGAAAAAACATTATCAGAAGTAATTGAAGTACTAAGACAAAGGGGTTATACGGAAGACTTTAATCTATTGGAAGAAAACATTTCGTACAAAATAGACGGAGAGAAAGTTAATTTAAGGGACATTGTTATTGATAAAATTTATCGTTTTACTGGGCTTAATGACTTGGAAGATGAGGCTATCTTATATGCGATGAGAAACCAAAAAGATGGAGCAAAAGGTGTTTTCGTAAATGGTTATGGTACATACTCTGACAGTGCAGCAAACAGCATCATTGAGCAAATATCAGTTGACGAGGACGATAATGATGATTGGACGATAGAAAATTAAATCACAATGACTGAATTAGAAAAAATTTTACAGCAAAAAGCTATAAAACCCACCGCTATGCGTTTGTTGGTGGTTGAAAAGTTATTGAAACAACAATATGCAGTAAGTCATAAAGAGCTGGCAGAACAGTTTGAAAAAGCAGATAATATTACTCTCTTCAGAACACTTAAAGTATTCCTGGAACACAAACTTGTCCATACCATTGATGATGGAAGCGGAGTGATTAAATACGCACTTTGCCAATCAGGATGCAATTGTAATTTATCAGAACTGCACACACATTTTTATTGTACCGACTGCAAACATACTTTTTGCCTTACTGAAACAGAAATTCCGAACATCGAAGTTCCTCAAAACTTTAAATTAGATGGAGCTAATTTAGTTCTTAAGGGGAAATGCGACAAATGTAACAAATAGATTTTTTCAACTTTGCAATTCTATTGCACAATCTATTTATTTATATTTGTAGCTGATGAAACTATTTATATTCATATTCAGTATATATTTTCTGGCATTATCCTTAATGCCGTGTACTGATGCGTGTGGTATGGATACCAGTAATACTTCAAAATCAGAGCTTTCTAATACAAGCAATGGTCAAACGAAAAACGGCGATTTATGCAGTCCTTTTTGTTCTTGTGCTACTTGTCATACCGTTGTGAATTTTACGTTTCAAACGTTCAAAATAAACGAGGCAAAGCCAAGTCTTAGCAAGATACAAAAATTCCCACTTCAAAATTTCAATTTCATTTCCAATTATCACGGAAACATTTGGCAGCCGCCAAAGATTAATACTTAATATTTTCAGCAAATGTATTTATTGGTAATGGATGATATATTCATTTACTATTAGATAGGTGTATTATCTAAATTGCACATTTAGCTGTCCTTTCTGTAACGGACAGAAAGTATTTATATCCATTATTATTAATTATTAATCAAATGAATTGTGTTAGACAGTATCATAAAATTTAGCATTAAGAACAAGCTCGTCATTGGAATAATGACATTGTTGCTCATTATTTGGGGAGTGTGGAGTGCCACAAAATTACCCATTGATGCCGTACCCGATATTACAAATAATCAGGTGCAAATAATTACGGTTTGCCCCACATTGGCGGCTCAGGAAGTAGAACAATTAGTAACTTTTCCGATAGAGCAAAGCATTGCTAATATTCCCGATTTAGAAGAAACCAGAAGTATTTCTAGGTTTGGTTTGTCCGTAATTACAGTTGTATTTAAGGAAAAAGTAGACATTTATTTTGCCCGACAGCTCATTAATGAAAAACTGAAAGAAGCAGAAGAAAAAATTCCGAACGGAATAGGAACACCTGAACTGGCTCCGGTCAGTACAGGGCTTGGTCAGATATACGAATATATAATACATCCCAAAAAGGGAAGTGAAAATAAATACAATGCCAAAGACCTTCGTACAATGCAGGACTGGATTGTTGCAAGGCAACTGTATGGTACACCCGGAATTGCAGAAGTAAATAGTTTTGGTGGCGAGCTAAAGCAATATGAAGTTGCTGTTAATCCTAATCGCTTAAAGGCTATGGATATAAGTATTACCGATATTTTCAACGCTCTTGAAAAAAATAACCAAAATACAGGGGGAGCATATATTGATAAGAAACCAAGTGCTTATTTTGTTAGAGGTATTGGTTTGGTTACATCATTAGAAGATATAAAAAACATCAGTGTAAAAAATAATCCTGGCAGTGTTCCAATTTTTATAAAAGATGTGGCAGATGTACGATTTGGTAATGCTGTAAGATATGGGGCTATGACATATAATGGAGAAGTTGATGCAGTAGGCGGTGTGGTAATGATGTTAAAAGGCGAAAATGCCAATAATGTAATTGAAAAAATAAAAGAAAAACTTCCTACTATACAAAAGTCATTACCTGATGATATTATTATTGAACCCTATATAGACCGTTCAGTTTTAGTTGACAAGGCAATGAGTACCGTAGAAAAAAACCTGATAGAAGGTGCGTTGATTGTTATCTTTGTATTAGTACTTTTTTTAGGAAATTTTAGAGCCGGATTAATAGTAGCTTCCGCTATTCCATTAGCAATGCTGTTTGCCTTAGCGATGATGAATGTGTTTGGTGTAAGCGCCAATTTAATGAGTTTGGGAGCCATAGATTTTGGGTTGATTGTAGATGGGGCAGTAATTGTTGTGGAAGCCACATTACATCACTTAGGCTTACGGAAATCTAAACAAAGGCTTACACAAACCGAAATGGATGAAGAGGTTTTCCTGTCTGCCTCCAAAATTCGTAGCAGTGCAGCATTTGGTGAAATCATTATACTAATTGTTTACATTCCTATTCTTACGTTAGTGGGTGTTGAAGGTAAAATGTTCCGTCCGATGGCACAGACTGTAGGTTTTGCCATTTTTGGAGCTTTGATTTTATCCTTAACATACATACCAATGATGTGTGCTTTGTTCTTATCCAAAAAACCTACGTATAAAGAAACCTTTTCTGACAGAATGATGAATTGGTTACAAAAAAAATATCAGCCTTTGCTTGAAAAAGCGATTAGCATAAAGTATTGGTTCGTGGGTATCGCCATTGCCATATTTGCGGTTAGTATTTTCTTGTTTAGCCGAATGGGAGGAGAATTTATACCCCAGCTACAAGAAGGAGAATATGCGTTTGAATTTAAAATGCCTATTGAAACCTCATTATCACAAAGTATAGAAACTTCGATGCTTGCTTCGAGAATTGCCAAACAATTTGATGAAGTAAAAATGGTGGTAGGTAGAACTGGAGCTGGTGAAGTACCTACTGACCCAATGCCTCCGAGTGCAACAGATTTAATAATTATCCTTAAGCCTGAAAGTGAATGGAAATCCGGAAGGACATACGATGAATTAGGCGATGCAATAGAAGAAAAAATAGCCGTAATACCTGGCATAATTGTCGAAAAAAGCCAACCCATTCAAATGCGTTTTAACGAACTTATGACAGGGATAAAACAAGATGTTGCAATTAAGATTTTCGGAGAAAATTTAGATACACTAGCGTTAAATGCCGATAAGGTTAGCAAAGTTATACAAACAGTAAAGGGAGTTACAGTACCTCAAGTAGAACTGGTAAGTGGGCTACCTCAAATTAATATTGAATACGACCGAACTCGTTTAGCCAATTATGGAGTAAATGTAGAAGATGTAAATAATGTTGTGAGTACTGCCTTTGCAGGAAAAAGTGCAGGTGTGGTTTTTGAGAATGAAAGGAGATTTGATTTAGTTGTGCGTTTAGATAGTACTTACCGGGGTAGTATTGAAGATGTAAACAATATGATGATACCCACCAACATAGGTAGTCAAATTCCTCTATCACAAGTGGCTACAATTGATTATAAATTAGGACCGGCGCAGATAAGCCGTGAAGCGGGAAAGCGAAGAATTGTAATTGGTTTTAATGTAGCAGACAGAGACGTTCAAAGTGTAGTAGAAGAAATTCAAAAAAAGTTGAACAACCAAATAAAATTACCATCGGGATATTATTTCACTTATGGTGGGCAGTTTGAAAACTTACAGGAAGCCAGTAATAGATTACTGATAGCTGTTCCGGTTTCCTTATTATTGATATTTGTACTGCTTTACTTTACTTTCAGTTCCTTTAAACAGGCAGGATTAATTTTTACAGCCATTCCAATGAGTGCAATTGGAGGTATACTAGCACTATTACTTCGGGGAATGCCTTTTAGCATCAGCGCAGGTATTGGATTTATTGCATTATTTGGTGTTGCAGTTCTCAACGGAATTGTACTGATAGGTATTTTCAATCAATTAGAAAAAGAAGGGGAAAAAGATGTATTGAAACGGGTAATTGAAGGAACTAAAATCCGTTTGCGACCAGTTTTAATGACTGCAACAGTTGCCAGTTTAGGATTTCTGCCAATGGCTTTGAGCAGTAGCGCAGGTGCAGAGGTACAAAAACCATTGGCTACAGTTGTTATCGGTGGTTTGGTAACTGCCACATTCCTTACCCTATTCGTACTGCCTTTATTGTACATCATCTTCAATTCAAAAATTAATTTAAAAAGAAAACTTAAAGTGAAACCCATTGCGACTATCGTTGTGTTACTGCTATCATTGGTAGGTTTTACAGCAAACGCACAGACGAAAGATTTATCCAGTGTTGATGAAGCAATAAACATTGCGCTGAAAAATAATCAAATCATAAAGGCTTCAGATTTAGAAATTGATGCAAGTAAAGCCTTGAAAAAAACTGCCGGAGAATTACCAAAATTAGGTTTTAATGCACAATTAGGGCAGTACAACAGTACAAAATTCGACCAGTCATTTGAAGTGGCGCAAACTATTCCTTTTCCTACTTTATTCGGAGCAAAAAAGCAATTGATTAATGCAGAAATAAAAGCGAAAGAATTACAGAAAAACCTTACGGTAATAGAGCTAAAAACGCAGGTCAGAACTTACTATTATCAAATCCTGTATTTGCAACATAACCAAAAACAATTACAACAGTTAGATAGTCTGTACAGCGATTTTATAAAAATAGCACAGCTTCGTTATAAAACTGGTGATACAAAAAAAGTGGACATCAGTACGGCAGAAGCTAAGAAAGGGGAAATTAATTTATTGTTAAAACAGAATAAAGTGTTTTTAAACAATGCTGTTGCCAGTCTGAAAACTTTGATGAATACAAGAGAGGATTTTCTCATTGTAGAAAATGGAATTTTTCAACCATTACAAATCAGTAATTTATTGGATAATGATGTAGTTGCAAGTCATCCCGCCATTCAATCCTTATATCAGGATGCTGTTATTGCAGAACAGACCAAAAAGGTAGAACGTTCGCAAGGTTTACCTGATTTTACAATTGGTTTTACAAATCAATCTTTAATAGGTTTTCATACTGTAAATGGCGCAGAAAAATATTTTAATTCTGGTAAACGTTTCAATTCTGTAAATATTGGCATTGCAATTCCTATCACTTATGGTGCTACCAAAGCAAGGATAAAATCTTTGGACTTCAGAAAACAGGCTTCCGAAGCCAATGCTCAGCAGCTGCAAAAAGCATTAACAACACAATTACAAAATGCTTTGCAACAATACCAACAAGATATGCAACAGTTTAATTATTTTCAGCAAGAAGCATTGCCTAATGCCAAAGAAATAGTATCAGCAGCACAATTAGGTTATAAAACTGGAGAAATCAGCTATGTAGAATATCTTTTTGCATTGCAAACCACAACCGATATTCAATTAAATTATCTGAAAAGTATTCAGCAGGTAAACCAGTCTGTAATCAGTATTTATTCTCTCATTAATCAATAAATAAAAAATGAAATTCAATATAAATAAAATCACGTTTGTAACAGTGATAACTGTTGTAATACTTGCTTTTTCCGCTTGCAATAATCATAAAGATGGGGATGGGCAAAACCAGAAGGCAAAAGAAATTCAAAAAGAAGAAGCCCACGAAGAAGTACCAACCATTGCCACACTTTCAGAGGAACAGATAAAGATAGTTGGAATAAAAATAGGCACAATAGAACAAAGGGAGCTGTCTGCAACCATCAAAGCAAATGGAAATCTGAATGTTCCCAATAACAATAAAGCCAATGCTACAACTTTATATGGTGGGGTGATAAGAACATTGAAAGTTCAACTTGGGGATTATGTTAGAAAGGGTGAAATAATAGCAACGATTGGCAATCCGCAGTTTATACAATTACAGGAAGAATATTTGAGTATAGTAAGTAGAATAACTTTTGCAGAGCAAGAGCTATCAAGACAAAAAGAGTTAAACGAAGGAAATGCTGGCGCAAAGAAAAATTTACAAAGTGCAACAGCCGAATTGAACAGCCTTCGTACTCGAAAAGCATCTTTACATCAACAATTACAATTAATGGGCATCAATCCCAGCACCCTATCAAACAGTAATTTGAAATCTGCGCTAACGGTAATTAGTCCTTTGAATGGTACAGTGAGTAATGTTTTCGCTAAAATTGGAAGTTATGTAGATGTTTCTTCTCCAGTAATTGAAGTTGTAGATAACAGCTCATTGCATTTGGATTTACAAGTTTTTGAAAAAGATTTACCACAAATAAAAATTGGGCAAACTATTCATTTTCGATTGACAAATAATCCAGCCACTGAATATGAGGCTACGGTTTTCAATATCGGTTCATCTTTTCAAAATGAGAGTAAAACTATTGTTGTACGTTGCCGCATAAAAGGTAATAAAAATGGGTTAATTGATGGAATGAATATAACAGGAATTGTAAGCTTAAGCAATGTGACCACACCTGCTGTTCCCAATGATGCCATCGTAAATACTGATGGTAAATATTTTATTTTCGTACAAACCGATAAAAAAGCAGAAGAACATCACGAAGAAGAAAGCCATAAAGAAGATGAGGAAACTGAACATAAGGAAGATACAAGCAATATAAATTTTGAAAAAGTAGAAGTATTGAAAGGGGTATCTGATATGGGGTATACCGCAATAACTTTTGTCAAGCAAATTCCTGTCAATGCCAAAATCGTTGTAAAAGGAGCATTTTTTGTAAACGCAAAATTATCTAATGCTGGAGAAGAGGAAGATTAACCAATAATAACTAAACAATGATAAATACAGATAAAAATCACAAGCATATTTATGATGCACACGGCAAGCAACTCTGCTGCACCGAGGAAAGCAAAAACGATGCCCAAACAAATACAGGGCAGAGTACTGATAATGTTTGTTGCTCAACGGATGAAAAAGTCAATCAAAAGAGTAATGAACGAAGTGAAGCTGTTGATAAAAATAGCGTTATAAAAATGTTTTTACCAGGAATTATTTCTTTGGTACTATTGCTAATTGCTATTTACTTAGACAATGCCTTGAAACCTGAATGGTTTCAAGGTTGGGTAAGAACTGTTTGGTATATAATAGCGTATGCACCAGTCGGATTTCCTGTAATTAAAGAAGCTTTTGAAAGTATTAGCAAAGGCGATGTTTTTTCAGAATTTTTGCTAATGAGTATTGCCACTATTGGAGCCTTTGCCATTGGTGAATACCCAGAGGGTGTCGCTGTAATGCTGTTTTATGCTGTTGGCGAAGTCTTTCAGTCATTAGCAGTTAAAAGAGCGAAAGCAAATATCAAGAGCTTGCTTGACCAACGCCCCGATGAAGTAACTATTCTAAAAGAAAATCAACCGAAAACAGTAAAGGCGGAAACAGTAACCATTGGTGACATCATACAATTAAAGCCCGGCGAAAAATTAGGATTAGACGGAACATTATTATCCGAAACTGCATCATTCAACACAGCAGCACTTACCGGAGAAAGTAAACCAGACACCAAAACCAAAGGCGAAACTGTATTGGCAGGAATGATAAATCTAACGACCGTTGCACAGGTAAAAGTAACAACTGCTTATACTGATAGCAAGCTTTCTAAAATTTTAGAATTGGTACAAAATGCAACCGCACAAAAAGCACCAACAGAATTATTCATTCGCAAATTTGCAAAAATCTACACACCGATTGTTGTACTGTTAGCTATTCTAATTACAGCATTGCCCTACTTCTTTGTAGAAAATTATGTGTTCAGCCAATGGTTGTATCGTGCTTTGGTATTCCTTGTTATCTCTTGCCCTTGTGCATTGGTAATAAGTATTCCTTTAGGCTACTTTGGCGGAATTGGGGCAGCGAGTAAAAATGGAATATTGGTTAAGGGAAGCAACTTTTTGGATGTTCTTGCCAGCATACAAAATGTAGTAATGGATAAGACAGGTACAATGACGGAGGGCGTATTTAAAGTTCAGGAAGTTGTATTTGACAAGGCATTTGATGAGAAAGAAATTTTAGAAATGGTCAATGCTTTGGAAAGCCATAGTAGCCACCCCGTAGCAACTGCCATTCAAGAATATGTAGGCGATGTAAACCACAATATCCCATTAGAAAATATAGAGGAAATTGCAGGACACGGACTAAAGGCTAATGTAAATGGGAAAGAATTATTGGTAGGGAATTTTAAGCTGATGGATAAATTTTCTATTACTTATGACATAGACCCGAACAGCATTGTCTACACGGTAATCGCAGTGGCTTATGATAGAAAGTTTGTTGGTTACATTACCATTGCGGACAGCATAAAAGAAGACGCACAGGAAACCATAAATCTATTGCATAAGCTCAATGTTAAAGCTACTATGCTTAGCGGAGATAAAAGTACGGTTGTAAAGTATGTAGCGGAACAGTTGGGGATAGATAATGCTTTCGGAGATTTATTGCCTGAAGATAAAGTAAACAGAGTTAAAGAAATTAAAGCCAAAGGCGGAAGCGTTGCTTTTGTTGGCGACGGTGTAAACGATGCGCCTGTTGTGGCTTTGAGCGATGCGGGTATTGCAATGGGCGGTTTGGGAAGCGATGCGACCATTGAAACGGCAGATGTGGTAATACAAGACGACAAACCGAGTAAAATACCTATGGCAATCAATATAGGCAAGCAGACAAAGAAAATCGTTTGGCAAAATATAGCTTTAGCATTCGGAGTAAAAGCTATTGTACTAGTTTTGGGAGCTGGGGGCTTAGCGACTATGTGGGAAGCTGTTTTTGCCGATGTTGGGGTTGCCTTATTAGCTATACTAAACGCAGTAAGGATACAGCGGATGAAATTTTAAGATTAGAACATCCTAATGATGAATAAAACAGACAATTCGTAAGAAAGGCAAAAGTTATCAAATGTCAATTTGTCGAAGGAGAAGAAGAAGAAGAAAAGACCTTCGCTCTTTATGATACTTTTTGGGATATTTTTTAGCTCTGTGTCTTATTGCTTTGATATACATAAAATTAGACACTATTATATCTATCCCTATCACTAAAAATGGACTTATTAGTTCTGTATCGAGCAAAAACCAAAGTTCCAAAAGAGAAACCCGAAAATGCAAATTTCTTTCAAATATGACAGTATTTGGGCTTCTCTATTATTGTTTAAAAAATAGATTTAGGATAACGGATGGATAAATTTTATAACGAAACGCTGGCTAAGCTGGAAAACGAAATCAAAGAATTTGAGATTGAAGCAGACTGTTCGATAGAACGCATTGAAGCAGTTATACAACTTATTATCAAATGTTTATTCGACGTAAAAAAATATATTTTAAAAAGAGGATTTAAGAATGTTGATGAAGAAATTCGCTTTTTTAAATATCAAAAGCCAATTATCGTTTCAAAGCTCATCTATTATAATGCCATCTATAAAATCGAAACGAGAAGACCGTATGGAAATAAGCGTACCAAGAAATATTTTGTCAAAGAACTGAAAAAGCTAAAAAGGTTCTTTGAAAATAACCTTGATTTTTATAAGTATTACCGTAGCAATAATTCTTTCTTTGACGAACAATTTTTTGTACGTGGCAAGCACGATATAAGACTATGGTTAGACACTTTTTATTTTGAGGCAGACCATCGCTTTTCTACTTCGCACGATTATAAGGTTGCCAAGATAATTGCTAATGACCTGATACAGGTATATTTGGAAGACAGGTTAAATAACATCAACGTTAAAAAGGTTTCAGATAATTCGTTGATATGGACAGCAAGCAAAACTGCACTCACGGAACTCATTTATGCACTGTACTCCCACGGTGCATTTAACAATGGGAATACAGAAATAAAATTGATAGCCAAAACGTTTGAAGATGCCTTCAATATTGAGTTAGGCGACTTTTACCATACGTTTATGGAACTTAAAGCCCGCAAAATAAACCGAACGAAATTCCTCGACAGGCTGTGTGAAGCACTGATAAAGAAAATGGACGAACAAGATGAAAAACAGTAAGTATATATGTACACAGGCTTTATTCCTCTTGGCAAGAAGTCAGAGTAATTAAACTTAAATTGTAAATTTGTTTATTGCTTATGTATTAAATACTAAACGTAGTCAGTAAATAAATATGAATACAATCTTTATTAAAAATATGGTTTGCGACCGTTGCATTATGGTGGTACAAAACGAATTGGAAAAACTGGGATTAGATGCTAAAAATATAAAACTGGGCGAAGTTATTCTTTCCAAAGAAATAACATCTCTGGAAAAAGAGAATTTGTCCAAAACTTTAGAGCCATTAGGATTTGAAGTAATTGACGATAAAAAAGGCAGGATAATAGAAAAGATAAAGAACATTATCATTGACCTGGTACACCATCAGGATAGTGATGTAAAAACCAACCTTTCCGATGTATTGAGTGACAAATTGCATCACGATTACAATTACCTGTCCAATCTGTTTTCAGAGGTAGAGGGTACAACCATTGAAAAATACTTTATCGCCCAAAAGGTGGAGAAAGTCAAAGAATTGTTGGTGTATGATGAGTTGTCATTAAGTGAGATTGCGAACCGCCTAAATTATTCGAGCGTGGCATATTTGAGTAACCAGTTTAAAAAAGTTACCGGGCTAACACCAAGCCATTTCAAACAGATTAAAGAGGATAAAAGAAAACCGTTGGATAAAGTGTAAGTAAATCTTACAAATCAAATCCAAAATTTCACAACAGTACCCATAAATATAATAGCCAATTTTGTATTGTAAATTAAAGCAGGCAAATATGGCGACAAACAGAGAAAATATATACATTCCATTGGAGGATGTAGAAAGCGAACACTGTGCATTAATCGTTGAAAAGGGATTGGCACAGGTAAAAGGCGTAGAAACCCATAAAGTAGAGCTGAACAACCGAAGGGCAGCGATTACAGTAGATAGCAATGAAACCGTAGGCGAGGCTGTTAAGGCAATTAAAGATTTAGGTTACGGAGTTCCTACGGTTAAAAGTGCTTTTCCGGTATTGGGCATGACCTGTGCATCCTGTGCGGGCAGTGCCGAAAGCATTGTGAAATACCAACCGGGAGTAGTTAATGCTTCCGTGAACTTTGCAACGGGCAATCTTACCGTGGAATATCTGCCCAATATGACCGATGCCTCCACCCTGCAAAAAGCGGTTCAGGGAGTAGGTTACGACCTATTGATTGAAGACGAAACCAAGCAGCAGGAAACGCTCGAAGCCATCCACGAAAAGAAATTCCGAACCTTGAAAAACAAGACCATTTGGGCAATTATCCTTTCCCTGCCCGTGGTAATCATAGGAATGTTCTTTATGGATATGCCCTATGCAGACCCGATAATGTGGCTCTTTTCCACGCCCGTTGTAATATGGTTGGGCAGGGATTTTTTTGTAAACGCTTGGAAGCAGGCAAAGCACCGTTCCGCCAATATGGATACGCTGGTGGCATTGAGTACAGGTATTGCCTACCTGTTCAGTGTTTTCAATATGCTGTTTGCCGACTTTTGGCATCAACGGGGACTGCATGCTCACGTATATTTTGAAGCGGCTGCCGTTATTATCGCATTCATCCTCTTGGGAAAACTGCTGGAAGAAAGAGCCAAAGGCAACACCTCTTCAGCCATTAAGAAGCTGATGGGCTTGCAGCCAAAAACGGTCATCGTGGTACAGGCGGACGGAACGGAAAAGCAGACCGCTATCGAAGACGTAAGCGCAGGCGATGTGATACTCGTAAAGCCCGGTGAAAAGATTGCGGTAGACGGCATGGTCATATCGGGCAATTCGTATGTGGACGAAAGCATGTTAAGCGGTGAGCCTGTACCTGTATTGAAAAAAGAAAAAGAAAAAGTATTTGCAGGAACGATTAACCAAAAAGGCAGCTTCCGGTTCAGGGCGGTAAAAGTGGGCAAAGAAACCATGCTTGCCCACATCATCAAAAGGGTGCAGGATGCACAGGGAAGCAAAGCACCCGTACAGAAACTGGTCGATAGGATTGCGGGCATCTTTGTTCCCACAGTGATAGGTATTGCCATCCTGACATTTACGCTATGGTTGATTTTGGGAGGCGAAAACGGGGTTGTTCAAGGTCTGTTGGCAGCCGTTACGGTATTGGTCATTGCCTGCCCCTGTGCTTTAGGCTTAGCGACACCCACCGCTATTATGGTAGGCGTTGGTAAAGGTGCTGAAAATGGCATTTTGATAAAGGATGCCGAAAGTTTGGAACTGGCCAAAAAAGTAAATGCCATCGTTTTGGACAAAACCGGAACCATCACCGAGGGAAGACCACAGGTAACGGGCATTAAATGGCTGAACAACGAGGACACCGCAAAAGAAATCCTTTTGAGCATCGAAAAGCAATCCGAGCATCCATTGGCAGAAGCCGTAGTGAAGCATCTTGACGATGTAGCGACCACCTCTTTATCCATGTTCGACAGCATTACGGGCAAAGGCGCAAAAGCAGACCATGACAACGAAACCTATTATGTAGGCAACAAAAAGCTATTGGCAGAAAACAACATTGCCATTGCCGGCGAATTACAAGACCAGGCCGAAGAATGGGGCAAACAGTCTAAAACCGTTATCTGGTTTGCAAACAGCAAAAAGGCTCTTGCTGTAATCGCTATCGCCGATAAGATTAAGGAAACATCGGTGCGGGCTATCCGGGAAATGCAGGAAATGGGCATTGACCTGTATATGCTGACCGGAGATAATGAAGCTACCGCTAAAGCCATTGCGGAGCAGACAGGCATCAAGCATTACAAAGCCGAAGTTTTGCCACAGCATAAAGCCGACTTTGTGAAAGAACTGCAAAGTAAAGGAAAGGTAGTGGCAATGGTGGGCGATGGTATCAACGACAGCACCGCATTGGCAACAGCCGATGTAAGTATCGCAATGGGCAAAGGCAGCGACATCGCAATGGACGTAGCCAAGATGACCATCATTTCGTCCGACCTGACCAAGATACCGCAGGCAATACGCTTGTCCAAACAGACCGTAGCCACCATCAAGCAAAACCTGTTCTGGGCGTTTATCTACAACGTAATCGGCATTCCGGTAGCGGCAGGCATCCTTTACCCTGTTAACGGCTTCCTGCTCAACCCGATGATTGCGGGTGCGGCAATGGCATTGAGCAGCGTGAGCGTGGTCAGTAACAGCCTGCGGTTGAAGTGGAAGAAATAAAACAGTAAATCTCACAAATCAAACAAGAAATTACACAACAATAACTAACTGAATAGTACGGAAATTTGCATTATCAGATAACTCTAAAATTTGTAAACAATGGAAAATAAACAATTTCAATTCAAGACGAACATCAATTGCGGCGGCTGTATCGCATCTGTAAAGCCGCACTTGGACAAGGCAGAGGGCATCTGCCATTGGGAAGTGGACACGGCCAACAAGGACAAGGTACTTACCGTGAAGTCCGAGGGCATTACCGAGCAGGAAGTAATATCGACCGTGCAAAAGGCAGGCTTCAAAATTGAACCTTTGGACGCCTAAGCCAACAACTTTTTGAAATGCCCTTTTTCCGACCGAATTTTCTATGAGGTTGGGTTGCTGAAAAAGGGCATTTTATCAATTCTGAAAAAAGGCGATAGGTTATTGCGTATATGGCATTTTTTTGTCCATATAGCAAAAAAAAACGTAAAACGATATAAAAAACCAATCTAATTTGTAACTTTGTTGCGTTGAAAAATTATAGAATACATATAGGCATTTTGACATTGTTCTGTTTGGTTTTCTTTATGATGCCAAGTCAGAGCTATGCCTGTTCCAAAAATTCAACAAAGACCGAGCAGTCTTCCTGCTCAAAGGAGAAATCCAAAAAATCAGAACATAAAAAAGGTTGCAAGGGCAAATCCTGTAAAAAATGCAAAAGTGACAAATGCGGGGGCGGCTGTTCACACAGCTCTTGCAGGTGCGGTGCTTCAACCACTTCCCTAAATGTCCCAACCATAATCGAATTAAAGGCAAAAAATCACTTAGCAGCAGCTAAAAAGCAAAAATTCGGTTTCAAAGAAGCCTACTATTCTTCGGGCTTTTTCTCCATTTGGCTACCGCCTAAAATAAGCTAAAACTATGGACTGATAGCCATAGGTGTGTCCTGTCAGAAGCTGTTCCGGCTTTTGCAAATCCCCTATTTGTATCATTTACTTAAAATTTAAAACAGAAACGGGTTTATCAATCCCCCGTTTCTCAAAATGTAATTATTATGAAATCATTATCAAAAATAGTGATGGTAATCGCCGTGTTACTATCATCAATAAACGGCTTCGCACAAATCAAGAATGCGAAAACAGAAACCGTAAAGATTTACGGCAATTGTGGTATGTGCAAAACCACCATCGAAAAAGCAGGTAACGTAAAAAAGGTAGCCAGCGTGGACTGGAACAAAGATACCAAGATGGCTACGCTCACGTATGACGGCGACAAAACAAATCAGGATGAAATCCTGAAACGTATCGCTTTGGCTGGTTATGACAGCGAGAAGTTCCGTGCGCCGGATGACGTATATGCTAAACTGGCTGGTTGCTGCCAGTATGATAGACCCGTGAAGACGGTTGCCAAAAACAAGGAGGCGGGCATGGACATGAATGCCGGACATGGCAATCACGACCATAGCCAAATGGCAGCTAACAAAGATGCAGCTCAAAACCAATCACAGCTAAAAGCTGTATTTGACAACTACTTTTCAGTGAAAGATGCTTTGATAAAAACCGATGCGGCGACCGCATCTGCCAAAGCCGCTGAATTGGCTGCATCCCTTAAAGCAGTCGATATGAACAAGCTATCGGCAGAGGAACATACGGCTTGGATGAAAGTGATGCAGGATTTGACGGCCAATGCGGAAAGCATTTCAAAATCAAAAGATGTTGCAAAACAAAGAAGTGCTTTTGCGGCACTTTCGGGAAGCATCTACACACTTGCCAAAGTTTCTAAACAGGACACCCCCATATATTACCAGCACTGCCCTATGTACAACGGAGGTAAGGGAGCCAATTGGCTAAGTAAAGAGAATGCGGTTAAAAATCCATATTACGGCTCACAGATGCTTACCTGCGGAAGTACGGTCGAAACCATTAAATAACAGGTCTGAAAGCTATGGTACAGTACAATGACATGGTGCAGGCGCTTAAAGACCTAAGACGACGTGGGTACAGTATGGACTTTAGTCTGTTGCCGGACTGTCTGTACTGTACGTCAAGGAGCCTGAAACTAAAACCGGAGGATTTTACGGTTACGGAAACTCATAGGTTTGAAAGCCTCGACAGCAGTCCTGATAACAATGCCGTGATTTATGCCATATCGTCTAATGATAGTAAGAATAAAGGCGTACTTGTTGATGCCTATGGTACTTATGCCGAAGAAATGACCCATGAGATGGCAAAAAAATTAAGTGCAACATAACTTTTAAAACCCCTTGTTATGAAAAAATATACTTGTCCTATGCACCCACAGGTGCTAAAAGACGAACCGGGCAAATGCCCGCTCTGTGGCATGGCATTGGTTCCCGTTGGCGGTGCGTCAGTTTCTCATGAACACACATCAGAACATGGGCATTCCGGGCATTCTCAACATGGCCATGCTGATGAAAACTTTAATAAACATGAGGGACATCATACAGGCGATTTCCTCACACGTTTTTGGATAAGCCTTGTCATTACAATCCCTATCCTGCTCCTGTCGCACATGATACAGCAATGGTTGGGTTTCTCCCTTGTTTTCAATGGCGATAAATATGTGCTGCTGGCATTGGGTACGGTGATTTATAGCTATGGAGGCTTGCCATTCCTAAAAGGAATGATTGGCGAGATAAAAGCCAAGGCCATAGGCATGATGACCCTTGTCGCCATTGCCATATCCGTAGCCTATGTCTATTCCGTAGCCGTTGTATTTGGCTTGCAGGGTATGGACTTCTTTTGGGAACTGGCAACCCTTATTGACATCATGCTGTTAGGGCATTGGCTGGAAATGCGTTCCCAAATGGCTGCTTCACGGGCATTGCAGTCATTGGTGGCTTTGCTGCCCAACGATGTTACCGTGGAACGTGGCGGAGAAGCCGTAAAGATAAAGCTCGAAGACCTGCAAAGCGGTGAAACGGCTATCATAAAACCGGGTGAAAAAATTCCAGCCGATGGATTGGTACTGGAGGGGCTTTCGTATATCAACGAGAGTATGCTTACCGGAGAAAGTGTTCCCGTAAAAAAGGAAAAAGACGGAAAGGTCATCGCAGGCTCTATCAATGGCGATGGTGCGCTGAAAGTCAAGGTAACAGCCGTGGGAAAAGACAGCTACCTGAACAGGGTTATCAATCTTGTGCAGGAAGCGCAGGCTACCAAGTCTAATACACAGAACCTTGCGGACAAAGTTGCCAAATGGCTCACCTTTATTGCCATTGCCGTTGGCATAGGCACATTTGCCTATTGGTATGCAAGCAGTGGAGATATTGCCTTTGCGCTTGAAAGAATGGTGACGGTGATGGTAACGGCCTGCCCGCACGCATTGGGCGTGGCTATCCCGTTGGTGGTCGCCATTTCCACAACGCTTTCGGCGACCAATGGCCTGCTCATCCGCAACCGTACGGCATTTGAAACCACCCGCAAACTTTCCACCGTCATTTTTGATAAGACCGGAACGCTCACCAAAGGTTCCCATGCAGTAGAAAAGGTTATACCGTTAACGGATGAATATAATGCCGATGAGGTTATCCAGTATGCTGCCGCAGTACAGCAAAATTCGGAACACCATATTGCTAAAGGCATTATGGCTACATTGAAAGAAAAGAGCCTTGCCTTATGGAAATCTGAAAACTTTAGCTATATGCAGGGCATAGGTGTAAAAGGTGTTGTAAACGGAAAGAGTGTTGTAGCTGGCGGCCCGAATTATTTCACCGAAAACCACCTTTCCCTGCCGGAAATACCAAGCGAAATCAATCAGGAAGCCGAAACGGTCAACTTTGTCCTCATTGATGACCGGGTAATCGGCATCATTACTTTGGCAGACAGCATCCGTGAGGGTTCGGCACAGGCGATTGAGGAACTCAAAAAAATGGGCATCAAGTCCTTTCTGCTCACCGGGGACAACGACAGGATTGCTGCTGCCGTAGCCGGAAAATTGGGTATGGACGGGTATTTGGCCAATGTGCTTCCGCATAACAAGCAGGAGAAAGTAAAGGAGTTTCAGGCAAAAGGCGAAATCGTAGCAATGACTGGTGATGGTGTAAATGATGCACCTGCACTGGCACAGGCAGATGTTGGAATTGCCGTGGGTTCCGGTACGGACGTGGCTGCCGAAACAGCCGATATCATATTGGTGGACAGCGACCCGAGGGATGTGGTCAAACTGATTGACTTTGGCAGACTTACCTACAAGAAAATGATACAGAACCTGATATGGGCGGTTGGCTACAACGTGGTGGCAATACCACTTGCAGCAGGTATATTCTATCCAAATTTTGTTTTAAGCCCAGCAATGGGTGCGGTATTGATGAGCGTAAGTACGATAGTAGTAGCGATTAATTCCCAACTTTTAAAAAGGAGACTGTCATGATAGAGAAAATTATTTCATGGTCAACGCACAACCGCTTTTTCGTGTGGATAGGCATACTGCTGATTGTGGTTGGGGGCGTATGGTCGGTAATGACCACACCGGTTGATGCCATCCCCGACCTTTCCGAAAATCAGGTCATCGTTTACACCGAATGGATGGGACGTAACCCCCAAATCATGGAAGACCAGATTACCTACCCTTTGGTTTCCAACTTGCAGGGTATTCCCAACGTTAAGGCCATTCGTGCAGCATCTATGTTTGGCATGAGTTTCATCTTTGTTGTATTTAATGACGATGCAGAAATCTATTGGGCAAGAACCCGTGTTTTGGAGCGGTTGAACTTCGCTCAAAAAGCATTACCACAAGGGGTAACTCCCACTCTCGGTCCCGATGGAACAGGCGTGGGTCATGTTTTTTGGTACACGCTTCAGGGCGATGGTTACGATTTGGGCGAACTCCGTGCAGTGCAGGACTGGTATGTAAAATTTGCAATGCAGAATGTAGAAGGTGTGAGCGAGGTGGCCTCTTTCGGAGGTTTCCAAAAACAATATCAGGTGAGCGTCAATCCCAACAAACTTATTTACTACAACATTTCAGCAATGGATGTGGCAAATGCCCTTAAAGCCAACAATCGTGACGTTGGAGGAAGTATCTATGAAATGAACCGTATGGGTTATATGATTAGAGGATTAGGTTATATCAAAGACATCCGGGATATAGAAGAAATTTCCGTTGGCTCAAATAAATCCATTCCCATCAAGCTGAAAGATGTTGCCGATGTACAAATGAGCAGCGACATCCGATTGGGAATTGTAGAAGAAAACGGCGAAGGCGAAGTAGTGGGCGGTGTGGTGGTTGCCAGATATGGCGAAAATGCAAAAGAAGTGATTGACCGTGTAAAAGAAAGGTTAGGCGATGTGGAAAAAGGTTTGCCTCCCGGAGTGAAGATTAAAATTGCTTACGACCGTAGCAATTTAATTGAAGCTGCCATTGCAACATTGAAAGAGGCGTTGTGGGAAGAAATTATTGTGGTTTCATTAGTGGTGCTGATTTTTCTTTTCCATGTGCGAAGCGCAGTAGTGGCCATTGTTTCCATTCCCTTGTCGGTGCTGATTGGCTTTATGTTCGTGAAAATGTTTGGCATTTCACTCAACATTATGTCATTGGGCGGTATTGCCTTAGCCATTGGCGATTTGGTGGATGCGGGAATTGTGATGACTGAAAACGCTTATAAAGGTTTAGTAAAAGCAGTTTTAAAAACAGAAGAATAATGGAAAAGCAAAGAATAGGAAATACAAAAGAATTGAGTGAGGAAGAACGTATCAAAATCATTGAACGCTCATCACGCACTGTTGGAAGAGCCGTTTTCTTTTCCATATTGGTAACGCTCATTTCATTCTCTCCCATATTGTTTCTCGAAGGGCAGGAAAAGAAAATGTTTTCGCCTTTGGTATGGACAAAAACCTTTACTATGATTGGCTCCGCCATTATAGCATTATTTGTTGTCCCAATGCTGTTGCGTTCTTTAATGAAAGGCAAGCTCATTCCTGAAAGCAGAAACCCCGTTGCAAATTTCTTTATAAAAATATACAGCCCTGTTTTGCGCCTTTGCCAGCATTGGAAAAAAACGGTAATTGCTATTGCTGCTTTAATCGTGGTGGGTAGCATTCCTTTTGTAGTGCGTTTGGGTTCGGAATTTATGCCACCGTTAGACGAAGGTTCTCTTTTGTTTATGCCCGTTACACTTCCTGATGTTTCCAACAACGAAGCCAAACGTATTTTGCAGGTGCAGGACAAGCTCATTATGTCCGTTCCCGAAGTGGAAAATGTTCTGGGCAAAGCAGGTCGTGCCTATACTGCAACCGACAATGCTCCGGTAAGTATGATTGAAAGCATTGTTGTATTAAAACCCCAATCGGAGTGGCGTAAAGGCATGACCACCGAAAAGCTGATTTCGGAACTGAACGAAAAAGTGCAGATACCTGGTGTTACAAGTGGTTGGACACAGCCTATAATCAATCGTATCAATATGCTTTCGACAGGTGTCCGGACAGATATTGGTGTGAAAATTTATGGGCAAAACTTAGATACTATCTACAACCTTTCAAGGCAAATTGAAAAATCATTGAAAGGTATTGATGGGCTTGCAGATTTATATGTAGAGCAACTCACAGGCGGGAAATATTTGGATATAAGAATTAATCGGGAAGAAATTGCCCGATATAATCTTTCTATTGAAGAAGTGAATATGCTTATTGAAATGGCATTAGGAGGAATGCCTTTGACCAATACCATTGAAGGCAGGCAGCGTTTCAGCGTTTCCATGCGCTTAGCGCAGGATTTTAGAAGCGATATAGAAGAAATAAAACGAACGCCTTTGCAGACATCGGGTTACGGTGTTATTCCATTGTCAGCAGTGGCGGATGTTGAAATTTCGGAAGGCCCGCCAATGATAAATTCTGAAAATGCCATGCTGCGGGGAACGGTTCTGTTCAATGTGCGTGGCAGGGATATGGGAAGCGTAGTTGGCGATGCTAAAAAACGTATTGATGCAGATTTTCAAAAGCTGCCCAAAGGCTATTTTATTGAATGGAGTGGGCAATATGAAAATAAGGTTCGAGCAGAGAACCGTTTAAAAATCATCATTCCCATTACGCTTTTGATAATTGCTTTTGTCCTCTATTTCACTTTCCATTCGGTTAAGGAAATGGTGATTGTCCTTTCAAGTATTCCCATTGCATTAATCGGGGGGGTATATTCAATGTATTTTTTCGATGTGAATTTTTCGGTAGCTGTTGCGGTAGGTTTTATTGCCTTATTCGGCATTGCGGTAGAGACTGGTGTATTGATGCTCGTCTATATGAATGAAGCCATAAGAGATACAGTAGAAAAAAAGAAAAGTGCTGAACTCTCAAACGAAGATGTCGAGAAAGCCGTGTTTTCCGGTGCCGTAATGCGTGTACGACCTAAACTGATGACGGTAATGGCCGATATGATTGGTTTAATGCCTATTCTTTTGGCAACAGGTGTAGGTAGTGATGTCATGAAGCCTATTACAATACCTTTTGTTTTTGGCCTAATAACTTCTACTCTTTTCGTATTAATCGTTTTGCCAGTTATATATCAAATCGTCAAGGAAAGAGAAATAAAAAAATATGGTAAAGTAGAATTTTTAGAAAACATAGATTAATGAAAACAGTAAACCCACATACAATTCCTGTAACAGAACTTATCACTGAACTTGGCAGTGATATAAAACAAGGATTGAACTCCCTTGACGCTGCAAAGCGTATTGAAAAATACGGGAGTAATAGTATTCAATCCGATAAAGGAAAACACCCTTTAAAAATAGTCCTGTCGCAGTTTAATAACCTCTTGGTGTATTTGTTGTTGTTTGCAGCCGCCATGTCGTTTTGGTTTCAGGAATATTTGGATGCAACGGCAATTCTGCTTGTAATACTTGTTAATGCAACCATTGGCTTTTGGATGGAAATGCAGGCGGAACGCTCCATGAATGCGCTGAAAAAAATGGTCAGTGTCCCTTCCAAAGTTTTCAGAAATGGTAAGCTGACCGAAATAGCATCCGAAGAATTAGTTCCGGGCGATTTGCTGTTTGTTGAAGCAGGTGACATGATTACCGCAGATGCAAGAATTATTTCCGCTACACAACTTTCCATAAATGAAGCATCGCTTACGGGCGAAGCCATGCCTGTTGAAAAAACAGCAAGCGAACTTTCGGGAGATATTCCACTTGCTGACCGCACCAATATGTTGCACAAAGGCACTTTCGTTACCAACGGAAACACCACTACCCTTGTGGTTGCAACAGGTATGCAAACCGAATTAGGCAAAATCGCACACCTCGTGCAGGGAGCAGAGCAATCAGCCACTCCACTTGAAAAAAAGTTACAGGTATTCAGTCGTAAACTCATTTACATAACAGTTGCTTTAGTGGTGCTGATTTTCATTGTCGGTATGTTCACGCATGGCGATTATGTGGAATTGCTTGAAACGGCCATTGCCCTTGCAGTAGCAGCCATACCCGAAGGACTTCCCATTGTGGCAACCCTTGCATTGGCTCAAGGGATGATGAAAATGGCAAGGCATAATGTCATCGTAAAAAAACTTTCGGCAGTAGAAACCTTAGGAGGCACAACCGTTATTTGCACCGATAAAACAGGAACACTTACTCAAAATAAAATAGAAGTAACAGATTTAATCCCTGCTGATGAAACTTCTGAAAAGAATAAACAACTCCTTCAGCATATAGCTGTTTTATGCAACACCGCATCCATTCAGATTTTAGAAAACGACATTAAAGAAATTGGCGACCCGCTGGAAACGGGCTTACTGAAATATGCACACAACAAAGGAGAGAATGTTGAGCGGTTGCGTCAACAGTTTCCTAAAATAGATGAAGTCCCGTTTTCATCGGAAACAAAAATGATGGCAACGCTACACGGCAATCAAAACGATTTTATAGTTTGTGCTAAAGGCGCAGCAGAAGAAATACTCAAACAGTGCAGTCATATTCTTAACGGTTCTGAAATTAAAGAGATGAATGAAGAAACAAGAAACCAATGGAAAGACAAATCTGAACAATTGGCATCATCCGGTTTAAGAGTTATTGCTGGTGCTTTTAAAGAAACTGCTTCAAAAGATGTTGCACTCACAGACAGTTTGGTTTTTGCCGGACTATACGGAATGATGGATCCGCCAGCCGAAGATGTGTTTGATGCAATCAATGAATGTAAAGATGCAGGTATTAAAGTAGTGATGATTACAGGCGACCATCCTGCCACTGCAAATTATATAGCCAACCAACTTCATATATCCGAAAACACGCAACCTGTCATCGGCAAGAACATGAAGCCCTTTGAACAGTTAAGCGAACAGGAAAAAAATCTTTGGGCTGACACTTCTGTTTTCGCAAGGGTTACACCCGCTCATAAATTGGATTTGGTAAGAGTGTTGCAGGAAAAAGGAAACATCGTTGGCATGACAGGTGATGGTGTAAATGATGCTCCTGCTTTGAAGAAATCAGACATCGGCATCGCAATGGGAGTGAGAGGAACACAAGTGGCACAGGAAGTGTCAGACATGGTATTGAAAGACGATAAATTTTCGTCCATAGTTCATGCAATAAAGCAAGGTCGTGTTATTTTTACTAATGTTCAGGAATTTGTGATTTACCTGCTTTCCTGCAACATGAGCGAATTGTTTGTGGTGTCATTAGCTGCGTTGTCCAATCTGCATTTTCAATTAATTCCGCTGCAAATACTTTTTATCAATCTAATAACAGATGTGTTGCCCGCCCTTGCTTTGGGCGTAAGCGAAGGCAGTCCGTATGTTATGAAACACAAGCCCCGAAATCCGGCTGAACCGCTGTTAAAAACAAAACAGTGGTATGCTGTTTGGATTTATGCGGCAATCATTTCCGTTTGCACATTGGGAGCAGTATTCTTTAGCCATTTTGTTTTGCATACAGGCGAACACTTTGACCCGAAACTCTGCAACAACATTTTATTCTTTACTCTTATTGTTTGCCAGTTGTTCCATGTGTTCAACATGGCATCGGTCAAAACTTCTTTTATAAAATCTGAAGTATTCCAAAATAAATATGTTTGGTATGCACTGCTTACAAGCGGGTTAGTCGTGGTTTCCGTATTTTTTATTCCTCCAGCTCGTGAAGCATTGAATGTTCAGTCGCTGAAAGCGGAAGACTGGTTGATTGTTTTCGTATCTGCTTCGATTTCACTATTGGTTATTCAAATTTTAAAACGAACAAATCTAATTCACGATGAAGATTAACGCTGAAAATATAAACATCATTAAGGCATCAGGCGAAAAAGCTCCGTTCAACAAAGGAAAGCTAAAACAATCGTTGCTGCGTTCTGGTGCAACTAACGAACAGGCAGATGAAATTACCAACAAAGTAATCGAAATGTTAGTAGAGGGGATGTCCACACGGAAGATTTACAAAACCGCATTTCGATTATTGCGAAACTATTCACGCCAGGCAGCAGCACGCTATAAACTCAAACAAGCCATTATGGAGTTGGGTCCTTCGGGTTTCCCTTTTGAGCAATTTGTGGGAGAGCTTTTAAAACATAAAGGTTACAAAACTCAAGTGGGAATAATTGTAAAAGGACATTGTGTAAATCACGAAATAGATGTGATTGCCGAAAAAGACGAACACCATTTTATGATTGAGTGCAAATTCCATAACCGCCAGGGTTATGTGTGCGATGTAAAAATTCCGCTCTACATACAATCAAGATTTTTGGATGTAGAAAGACAATGGAAACAGTTAGCTGGTCATGCCGAAAAATTTCATCAGGGTTGGGTGGTTACCAACACCCGCTTTTCTGATGATGCTTCCAAATACGGCAGGTGCATGAACATGAATTTGGTGGGTTGGGATTATCCAAAAAACAATGGATTGAAAGATTGGATTGATGGTTCGGGATTACACCCCGTAACCTGCCTTACAACGCTTACCCAAAAAGAGAAACAACAATTATTAGACAGAAAAATAGTGCTGTGTAAAACCATGCATCACAATCAAAGTGTGTTGCAAAACATAGGCATCCATTCACCACGGTTGGAAAAAGTAATGGAAGAATGTTCGGCATTGTGTGAAGAATTCTCAGCAAAGAAATTTCAAAGTATAAAACAATAATTATGAACGACAATAAAATCAAAATCCAATTCTTAGGTGCTGCCGGAACAGTTACCGGCTCAAAGTATCTTGTTACTGCTTTTGGTAAAAAAATACTGATAGACTGCGGTTTGTTTCAGGGGCTAAAAGAACTCCGACAACTAAATTGGCAACCTTTAGCCATTTCAGCAAAAACTATTGATATAGTATTACTAACACATGCACACTTAGACCACACAGGCTACCTCCCCTTATTGGTGAAGCATGGTTTTAGCGGAACAATCAACGGCACTTCTGCAACCTTGCAGATTGCTGAAATCATTTTAAAAGACAGTGCAAAAATTCAAGAGGAAGATGCAGCAAGAGCGAACAAATTCCGCTACTCAAAACACAAACCTGCTTTGCCGCTTTATGGCTTGCCAGAGGTGGAAAATACTTTGCCGCTTTTTCAACCGCAACCCCTCAATCAATGGATACAGATTAACGAACAAATCAGATACCGTTTCCGATACAACGGACATATTATTGGTGCTACATTTATTGAATTGCAGATTGGCGAAAAAACATTAGTCTTTTCCGGTGATATTGGCAGGGAGATAGACCCACTTTTGTTTCCACCGGAAAAGCCTGAAAAAGCGGATGTTTTATTTATTGAAGCCACTTATGGCAACCGCCTTCATCCTGTCGAACCAGCCATCAACAATTTGGAAAAACTTATTAATCGTTGTATGGCAAGAAACGGCACTATCATCATACCGAGTTTTTCGGTAGAGCGGACGCAATTGCTCATGTATCTGTTTTGGCAGTTAAAAAAGACCAATAAAATTCCCGATATACCTATTTATATGGATAGTCCGATGGGAAGAAATGTTTTGGAAGTTTTTCATCGTAACACAGAGTGGCATAAACTCTCCACCGATGAATGCTCTGAAATGTGCAATACCATCAAGCGGATTAAAGGAGTAGATGAAACTTATGCACTTGCAGAAGACAATACACCTAAAATAATTATTGCAGGAAGTGGTATGGCTGCGGGCGGCAGAGTGCTTACTTATTTTGAAAAATATTTAGGGGACGAAAATGCAACCATCCTGTTGGTGGGTTTTCAGGCTGAAGGAACAAGAGGAAGGGCATTGCTGGAAGGCGCAACCGAAATCAAAATGAGAGGTAAATTCTATGCAGTAAAAGCCCACATGGAAAATATAGAAGGGTTGTCTGGTCATGCAGACCAAAATGGATTGATTGACTGGATGAGCAAACTGCAATCTAAGCCCGATAAAATTTTTATTGTTCACAGCGAGGAAGATGGAGCAAAGGGATTGCAGAAAAAAATAAAAGAAGTTTATAAATGGGATAGTGAAATTCCTGTCCTTAATCAGCGAAACGAATTTGAATTAAAAATCAAAAGGCCATGAAACACAAAGAAATTATCACAAACTGGAATGTAATTACAGGGGGGCCCTGCACGGGGAAAACCACGGTAGTAAACCTGCTTGCACAAAGAGGTTACAAAACCACTATTGAACATGCACGTCATTACATTGATACGCAAAAAATAAAAGGGCGCACGGTTGAAGAAATTCGTGAAAACAAAAAAGAATTTCAGTTAGGAGTGCTGAATATGCAGATTGAAGAAGAAGCAACCTTAGATGTAAATGAAATGGTGTTTTTAGACCGCGCCTTACCCGATGCAATGGCATACTATCAGTTCTTGGGTTTAGAATATGACGACAGGTTAATAGAACAGTGTAATAAATATTGCTACAAGCAAGTTTTCATATTAGACCGTTTGCCGCTTACCAACGACTATGCAAGATTAGAAGACGAAGCAGAGCAAATCCGTATTCATAACCTGATAATTAAGGTGTATGAAACATTCCCTTGCCCTATTGTTCATGTGCCGGTTCTGCCACCGGAAGAACGGGTTGATTTCATTTTAAAAAATCTTTAAATCATGAAAAAAATAATCATAGCAATTGGATTTGTTTTCGGTCTGCAACCAATTCAGGCACAGGATACATCTTACATATCACTGGAAAAATTGTTGCAGCAGGTG
>NZ_JAUYTR010000010.1 GCF_030695065.1 Sediminibacterium sp.
TGAACAGCAGGTTTCAGAAGAAATGCGACAAAGGCTGGACCGGATTATCTGCCTACAGGGAATTGTTATCGAACTGATTGGTTCCTGGATCTGGATTACCGGCAACACTTTTCCGCTAAGGGAAACATTGAAAGGTGAAGGCTACAAATTTTCCCATCCAAAGACCGCCTGGTACTGGCATAAAGGGGAATACTTCAAAAAGTCCGGCAAGCTGATGTCAATGGACGATATGCGGGATGCGTGGGGTTCCGAAAGAGTTGAATCTCAATATGCAAATCAAAATAATTTCATTCACTAAAACTAAACAGGCGTGCCAGATGCCTATACAAGTCCTGAGGGCACAGGCAATTTACTATGTATAACATGTACAAAAATGATCCACGAATGATTACTGCAAAGTTTACTTCAGCCTGTTCAAAATGTGGTTGCACAAATAAAAAAGGCAGCAGCATTTATTACTGGCCATCTGACCGAAAGGCGTATTGTGAAAAATGTGGCGAAGTTCCATACAGCCAGTTCAGATCAGCAGCTGCCGACGAAGACATGATGAATGGCAATGGCCCATGTGCATACTGAAAAAGGAAAGGGCTTTTCGCCCTTTTTTTGGTCGCTTTTAAAATAATCAGGCTTTACAAAGTTGACAGAGAAATTCTTGTTACACTCAAATTCGCGGGTGAAGGTATTTACGCCAGCCGGAAAAGTAAAGGGTGGCTTCGTTTATTATACCGGTGGCTGAGCCTGTCGAAGCCATGCTTCGCACTCGGTCACCTTTTAACTTCCGTCTTCCCTGCCCGACGCAGTCGGGTGACTCCGGACTTCCGACTTCGTTAAAACCTGACATTCGCCCATTGACTAGAATCCGCCTGGCTCAATGATGATTACCCGTAATTTAATTTTAACCGGCGAGCCAGATGCCAAAATAAGATCCAAGGGCATGGACAAAATATCATGGGTAAATCAAATATTGCAGAAAGAACAGTACTTGTTGCTGAAGTTAATGAAGTTGTAGAAGTTGCTCCGGTTTTGACCATTGTGAAAGACGAAGTCGAAGCGCCACGGAAGCTGACCCTCGATGAAAGGATTCAACGGGTGGAAGATTTGTCATTGTTGATCGACAGGTGGAAAACGTTGAATGAATCACGGCGCAAGTTGCAAACCTTCCAAATCGGAGCTGATTCACTCAGTTCTGTGATCAGTTTGCGCGATTCAAATGGCAATGAGTTCAGAACTTCCAACTCAGCAGTGATCACCTCTGTGATCGATGAAATGAAACGCACACTGGATGCAAAGGTGCACGAAGTTGAAGAACAAATTTATGGAAAGGAAATGATTATGCAAAGTGGCATTATAAGACATGCTTGCAATCAGTTTGTTAATCCTTTTACTATACAGTACCACTTTGCATAAATTCATGATTATTTTTATAAACTTTTCAGCCAATCCAATAGATTGTTGTTCCTTTCCCAGGATTTTGTATTGGTGCCAGCCGGATTAATGTCAACATAGGCCTTTTCAAAAGCTTCCCGTTTCTGTTTGGAATCAGCACGAGCATACACATCTGTAGTTTGAACTGAAACATGGCCTAAAAGATCTCGAATGTAAACCAGATTTACACCGGCCTGAAGAAGATGCATGGCCTTAGAATGACGCAAGGAGTGACAACTGATCGTCTCAGGTATAATTGCCGGATTGATTTTCCTTGCAAGGTCTGCATAAGTCTTCAAGATGTAGGTCACACCTGCCCGGGTAAGTTTTTCTTTTCTGCTATTTGAGAACAATGGATATTGATTGGCATGAGTTTCCAACAAATGATTTTTCTGCATATACTCTTTCAGGAACACGGTCTGCTCTTGTTGTAGGGGTACAATTCTAGCCTTGCGTCCCTTACCAAATAGTTTTATTATGCTAGGGCTGTCAAGTCTGATAGAGCAAGGAGTAAGATCTATTATTTCCTGTACCCTTGCTCCGCTATCATACATAAGCGCAAGCATTGTAAGATTACGGTAACCACCTCTGGTACTTAGATCCGGCTGTTCAAGAAGTAGCTTTATGCCATCAGTTGTCAGGTAGTTGATACTCTTTTTTTCGTGTTTCTTAACTTTTATGGTCAGTATTTTTTGCCATTCATACATCCTTTCGGGATTTTCGTATTGCAAGAACCTGAAGAACGAATGCAAAGCGGCAAGACGATAATTCCGTGTGGCATTACTGCAATGCCTGTTCTCCTGAATCCAGTCAAGAAAGTTGATGACAATTTCCCTGGTAATACATTCAAGAGTCAGCTTTTGTACTTCAGTGTTTTTCTGTTCTTTCATGAAAGTTATAAACTGAACGAAAGTATCCTTGTAAGCCAAAATGGTATTTTGACTGTAGTTGCGCTCACCCGCAAGATACTTGGTAAGGAAAGTGCTGAGATATTTTGCAAAATCAGTCGTTTCCATTGTACAAAAGATTATTGTATTTTGGGAAAACATAGGCGCATACACCCTTTTCGTCTTTAAGCAGATCAGGATACATCTCCGAAGTTAACCTGACGTAATGATCGGTCGAACTTATTGATTTATGACCAAGAAATGTCGAGATCAAAGGCAGTGAGTAGTAAAGATCGAGTCCGGATTTAGCCATCTGAGCCAGAGCGTGAACCGCGAACGTATGCCGCAAATCATGAACACGAGGACCCTGATGATCTCCAATAAACGGGATTCCTGATATGGAAAGTGCCTTCCTGAACCAGGCATATACACTGCCTTGACGACAGTTTGTTCCGTTGGGAGACACAAAGAAGTAGCCGTTGATATCCTTGATGCGTGGTATGGGCATCCGATCCCGATAATGCAGATACTGTTTCAGCACTTCTTCTAAGGCGCCAGACATGGGAGCAATACGTTCCTCCCCATTCTTACTTTTTCTGATAAGTAAGCATTGCTGGTTAAAGTCCACATCCTTGTTCTTCAATGCCAATGCTTCGCTTACCCTAAGACCGGTTGCATACAGCAGACGAATGATGATTGGTATAACAAACAGGATGGTGGTCATGTGCTTGTCATGCAAACGCATATGATCACAGGCTTGGAAGATGTCTTCCATTTCTCGGTTAGAGTAGATGTGGGGTTTAAAGCTGTTTCTGGGAGGAACAGGGCCTCTCGGGATATAACAGTCATAACCAACCTTGCACATATACTTACAGAATTGTGAAAGGATAATGTATTTTGTGCAAATTGTTGACAATGCATCATTTATCCTAGTAGCACGCCACTGTTCAACTTGTTGCCTGGTTATTCCAATGGTTGTTATGTTGTTGGTAATGAAAAATTTGTCAAACTCAAGAAAGACCCATTCAGTGCGCAAGGACACATAACCGAGCCCTTTCTTCATGACAATAAACTGCTTGAAATAAGGGGCATAGATGCTGCCGTAATTGAACTCATTCATAGAAGATACCTCCTTCCTGCTCATAAAATGATGGTTCCACAAGCGGAACGTTCAATGCACATTGCCGTAACGATTCCACATCTATTCTAAGATAAGGCATCGTGTTTGTGATACTTTGGTGCCCCAAAGCCTCGGAGATAACAGGTAATGATACCTGGTTTTCCAAAAATCGACTGGCCAGACTGTGGCGCATGGCATGCGGTCCGTGCTTTCTCGCGGTTGTATCAACCCCGGATGAACCCACTATAAGACCAAGAGCACATGAAATGGAACCATTTGTCATGGCAGTGAATGGAGCACTGGAATAAAGGAAAATATATGGTGACGCTGATTTTTTGCGGCCATATTTGAGATAATCGATAATTGCTTCCCCTACATCTGCAAGCAATGGAAGGTCAATCACTTTGCCAGTTTTAAATTGGGATAGTTTAATTGTGCTATTTTCCCAGTCGATGTTGCGGAAAGTCAGGTGAGCAATATCTGATGCTCTTAGCCCCAGCCGTGAGGCCAACAGAGTCATGGCATAGTTTCTTTTACCGGTAGCATAGTCTCTGTTTATGGATGACTCTATTTGGAATACCTCCTTTGCGGTATAAACCGAAGGTAATTTTGCTCTACTGACCCACTTGTAATGTTGGATAACTGTGGTTAAATCAAGCTTTATGATGCGTTCCTCAAATAGAAATCTAAAAAATAATCTGATGGCAGATACAACGCCTATCTGATTTTTAGTCTGAGTAGAAACAAAAGACGAAATATGGCCTTCTCTAATTTCTTCAATATTAGATATTTGATTATTTTTCAGATAGAAAAGAAATCTGGAAAGAAATAGTCTTTGAGCTGAAATTGTTATTTTACTGCGACGTAAGCACTCCAAATGCAAAAGATATCTATTCATTAAACAACCTATCTCTCCAGATAATTCTCGAGTAATTGGCTTGCGGTAGGCTCTGCGGATTGTTCCTTTTTCTTGGAACTCATTCAATACTTTTATACTTCTGATAATGTCCCGTTCAATAGGTAAAATGCTACCGCCTATATTATTGCGAATATACTCTTCTCCAACCGAAGGATCATAATACAAAAATGATTTTTGAAACATAAATGGAATCAGCTTATTTTTCCACAGAAACCTGTAGTGTTCAATTCGTTTGGGAGAATAGAATTCTTGCTCAAAAAAATGAACGCAACCATCCATCAGTTCTTGTACTGTTTGTAATTGTTTCATATTATTGCTTTTTATGTTGGCACCATTGCCGGAATAAAAAAAAGCAAAATATTTATGCAAAGTGTTTATGCAAAGCAAACAAGTGTTTAGTGGTTATATAAGAAGGTTTCTGCTGGTTTCTTTGCATAATCTTTTACTCCGCATAAATCAGTTCTTCAACGTCGCGAATTTTCACATCCAGTGTCC
>NZ_JAUYTR010000015.1 GCF_030695065.1 Sediminibacterium sp.
CTTAATTGTTTTTTCTAAAGTATTAGAATATCAAAGAAAATACAATAGAGGTTAAAAACATGGATAAAACCTTGAATAGACATCAGATGCCCGTATATCTCTTACCTCGGCAACACAATCAACTTAAAGACACTAAGAAGATTATAAGGTCAGAATATGGTTTAAGTATCCCAATGACTGAAATGTTAAGGGATAGTTTAACTTTATTTTTGAAGGATCTTGAGAATCCAGAGTCTTTAAAATTGTATTTACAAGGTAAGGGGTTAATCAATGATTGCTAAGGATCAAAACAAGTTTAATTGCAATGATGACCCTTTTTATCAGTTTATAGATGAGTATTATTCTGATGATTATAATTATAACAAATATAAGAAGATCCTGAAAGCTGGTTTTAGTCAAGAAAAAACTAATTATCTATTATTAGTCGAGTTGATTATGGCTATAAGTTATTTAAATTATAATCTGGACTCTTTTAATAGGAGTGGGTTATAATGGATACAAAATTAGCAGCCATTCAGCGTATTTTTAAAGATAACTATGCTGAAACCACTGAATACTTATTATTAGGTGAATTTACTTATTTAAGGAAAATGAATTATTCTGTTAAAGAATTAGAAACATTTATTAAAATTTTAGTTTATGAGGATCCCAGGATTAATGAACATAAACTAAGGCATATCCTTACTAAAAAACCTGAAAACATCAACATTCAATGTAATACCATACTGAATAATTGTAAAGATGAAGGGTGGAAATCCGAAGATATAGAAGAATTGAATAATATTAATGAAGCATTACCATTAGAATTAAAATCAAAGAAGAATGGTGAGATTAGTTTCATATTAGATGAGGTTTTGCCATCATTAGAAGCTGGAAGGTTATCTGGAAGATCTAAAAAACTGTTAAGTAAAGCCATGGGTTTAAAATATGATATTATTAAAGATGATTTATCAGGAAATTTACTAATTAAAGAAGGATATGGATATAAACCAATAAGTGATTTCATGTACCATTACCTTTTAAATGAATTGATAGGGA
>NZ_JAUYTR010000001.1 GCF_030695065.1 Sediminibacterium sp.
ATTAATGCAATTAGAAAAGTGAAAAACCCTGTTAAAAAATTTAGTCCAATAATAAACAACATAAAAAGTGAGGAACTTCATTTTTTTTTTAATTATTTAATTAATGCAATTAAAAATTGAAAAATCGTGTTAAAAAATTTAGTCTAATAATAAACAATATAAAAATGAGGAGCCTAGAAATTTTATGTGCTGTACGATTTACTCTGTAATTTCGCATTTTAGATATTTTAATATAAATTAAATGTAAAAATAAATTTAATTTAATATTAATTTTTCTAATAAATGAATCCATAATAAAATTAGTGTAATAATAAACAACTTATAATATGAGTAACTATATATTTATTTAATTAATCTAATTAAAAATTGTAAACTTTTACTAAAAATTTAGTCCAATAATAAACAACATAAAAAGTGAGGAATTTCATTTTTTTTTTAATTATTTATTTTATGCAATAAAAAATTGAAAAATCGTGTTAAAAAATTTAGTCTAATAATAAACAATATAAAAAATGAGGAGCCTATAAATTTTATGTGCTGCGCGATTTATTTTGTAATTCCGTATTTTAGATATTTTAATCTAAAAATAATTCAAAA
This sequence comes from Sediminibacterium sp., assembly GCF_030695065.1. Lineage (GTDB taxonomy): Bacteria > Bacteroidota > Bacteroidia > Chitinophagales > Chitinophagaceae > Sediminibacterium. The sequence goes on from NZ_JAUYTR010000001.1 coordinate 598, forward strand.
ATTAAGTTTAATATAATAGTAATAATCTCTAAGCCTACAATAAAGTTAGTCTAATAATAAACATTATATAACGTGTAAAGTATGTATTTCCGTTGTAATCATTTATAGATTTTATTTTTCTCACACAAAAATTTTAATAAAATGACTTTTCGGACAAAATTAATTTAAATTCAAAAAAATTTAAAAAAAAATAAAAAAAAAAATTAATTAATTAAAATAAAATAAAAGAATAATGAAAAGTAATTTACCAAAAGTGTGGTTAATTTTTTACTAAAACTTGAATCGTCAAGGAAACAAGTATTTGGTTTTTAAAGATTTGTAATGTGAAGGTTCTGAAAAGTAAAGTGGTTATTTTTTGAATACATTTTTAGAAAAGAGAGATGATAATTTTACAAATATTTTTGCAGCAGCTCGTTTAATGGTTTAAAATTTTGGTAATTTGAGAGTAGAGAATTTGAAAAGTGAGGTGTTTTAGGAATCTGTT
>NZ_JAUYTR010000002.1 GCF_030695065.1 Sediminibacterium sp.
CTGCTGATTTAGCTGATGTATCTTTAGCTGGAACTGCTGCTTCAACTTTTGCTGATGCAAATGTGGGTACTGGTAAAGCGGTAACTGTAACTGGATACACATTATCTGGTTCTGCTGCTACTAACTATTCTCTTACTCAACCTACTGGCTTAACAGCTGATATTACTGCAAAAGGTTTAACCATCTCTGGTTTAACTGCAAGTAATAAAGTATACAACGCAACTACTGCTGCTTCTTTAACTGGCACAGCTGCTTTGGTAGGTGTAGAAGCTGGTGATGTAGCAAATGTTGCATTAGCCGGTACTGCTACTTCAACTTTTGCTGATGCAAATGTGGGTACTGGTAAAGCGGTAACTGTAACTGGTTACTCTATTACTGGTTCTGCTGCTACTAACTATTCTCTTACTCAACCTGCTGGCTTAACAGCTGATATTACTGCAAAAGGATTAACCATTTCTGGACTTACAGCTGATAACAAAGTATACAATGCAACAAATACTGCATCTCTTACTGGTACTGCAGCTCTTGTGGGTGTAGAAACTGCTGATTTAGCTGATGCAACTTTAGCTGGTACAGCTTCTTCTACATTTGCTGATGCTATTGTGGGTACTGGTAAAGCAGTAACTGTAACTGGATATTCTATTACAGGCTCTGCTGCTGGTAACTATACCGTTGCACAACCAACTGGATTAACTGCTGACATTACTGCAAAAGGTTTAACCATTTCTGGATTAACTGCTGATAATAAAGTTTACAACGGACTTACTCCCGCTACACTAACTGGAACTGCTGCTCTTGTTGGTGTTGAAGCTGGTGATGTTGCTGATGTAACTTTAGCTGGTACTGCGGTTGCTTCTTTTGCTACTGCAACTGTTGGCGCTGCTAAACCTGTAACTGTTACAGGATATACAATATCTGGTTCTGCTGCCGGTAACTATAGCTTAACTCAGCCTACTGGTTTAACTGCTGATATTACCGCTGCTGCATTAACTATTACAGCTGATTCAGTTCGTAAATACCATGGTGAAGTAATTACTACTCCAGCAACTGGTGTTACTGCATTTACTGCTACCGGCTTGCAAAATGGAGAGACTATAGGTTCTGTTACGATGGACTATGGTACTGGTGCTGCTGCGCTTGATCCATTGGGTCTTAATTTAGCTGCTGTTACTCCAAGTTTAGCAACAGGTGGTACTTTCACCGCATCTAACTATACTATTACTTACAATTCAAATCAATTACGAGTTATCCCTAATATCAATGCTTTCTTAAGCGACCTCGTTGCTTCTACAGGTGCATTGAACACTCCATTTAATAAATACGATTTGGATTATGATACTTATGTATTAACTGCTGTTAATAGTTTCACTGTTACTCCTACTGTTGAGAATCAATTCGCAACTATTCAAGCAAGAATTGATACTGGTAATGGTCCTGGTGCTTATATTCCATTAACTAGTGGTGTGGCAAGTTCTAGCTTCCAAATTAGAGAAGGTGACAATATCATTGAAATCCTAGTAACTGCTGAAGACGGCGTTACTCAATTAAACTACAGAATCTTATATCGTCGTGAGTCTACTTTTGTAAGTGGCGGCGGTGGCGGTGGCCTTGAAAGTAAGAGCTTGGGCGATGCAATT
>NZ_JAUYTR010000014.1 GCF_030695065.1 Sediminibacterium sp.
GTAGTAGGAGCGAACTTAACGTTGTTACCTTCTAGTGTTAAGAAGTGTGTACCAATTACGCCGTTGTTCAATCTTACTGGAACAGCGTTAGGACCTTTCACTACGTTTACTTGTTTAGTGTAGATAGAACGTCCAGTTCCATCATTAATCTTCATAGTAAACTCACCAGCAACAGGGCTTACAAAGCTAGCAGTAAACACGTTGTCGGTTACCGGGTTAGGGAATACCTGGATGGTTTTCTCTTCCTGGTCAGCAGCGTTGATTACTGGTTTTTCTTTGGTGAAGCTGATATTGCTAAATGTAGAAGCGATAGGGCTATTGCGTCCAGTACCTACTTCAATGGTAAGAACTAGGGTAGTAACATCAGTTGGATCTAATGCTTTAGTAGAACCAGCAGATTTAAACTGACTGAAAGGAATATAATATTCTTGCTGACCAGAACCTAATCTGATATCAGTAGTGTATTGGTTCTTCCACTCAGCCACCCCATTTTTAACCATGGTTACTCTTAAGTTGTAACCACCAGCGGCAGTAAACTTAATACCGTTGTAGTTGCTTAAGTCAGCTTCCATACCACCTGCTTTCAATAATTTGAATAGTGATACGAAATCAGCGCTATTGGCTTTTACTTCAACATTTCTTAATACAGGGTATTCGTTAGCAGAGATGGTGCGTTTAGCATCGTTGGTTACGTTGAAAGCACTTACGCTAGTAGTGTTTCTGTTGTAATCAACTGCCCAAGTACCATCAGACATGTATACTAAGTCTTTTACTTCACCATTCAAATACATAGAGACAGTGCTTTCGTATTTGTCGCCCACTGGAACAACTACAGTAGAAGTGCCATTGGCTTTTACAGTGAACGGAACGTTACGAGTAACAATACCAGTAGAAGATTCAGTAGATCTGTCTTCGAACTTGAAGAAACCAGTAGTTGCAGCAGAAGAATTTTTGATCACCAAGTTTAGGTTGGTTCCTTCACGCTTACCAGACTCAATGTAAGAAGCAGGTGTTGTACCTACAACCGCTTGGTTAACTTCAGCAACGTCTTTTAGTTTAGCTAATACGTCTTTAACCATTTCATTAACAATGCTAGGAGAAGCGGCCCAGATTTGGAAGTTGTACATCTGGTCTTCGTTCACATAACTAGTAGTTAAGAAAGCACTCTGAAGGTTAAAGCTGTTTCTTCCAGCTTTAGCACCTACAGTAAATGCGGTAGCGTATTCGCGGTTTCCTTTATCGTTAATAATGGTGTAGTTAATAAAGTTGTAGCCGTCAATTTTAACTGATTCTACATCTAGTAGGGTAGCACCTTTTAATCGATCACAAATTGGTTTAGTGTGGTCGTACAATTCACCCAAAGTTTTAGTAGTGAAAGCTACCGCTTTGGTTTCTTTATTGGTGTTTACATAGTCAACAGCATACACTTCTTTAGCATTGGTAAAGCTAACGATGTCTACAGGAGAGCTATTGTAAGCTTTATACCCTCTGGTAGCAAGGTCAGGCATGATGCTAGACAATTGCAAGCTAAAGAGGCTATTAGTGCTGGTAGAGCGGATAGTACCTTGAGCAGTTTCAACTACAGGTAATTTGTTGTAATCCACCGCACCATTCATATCGTTGATGGCATTGCTAAGCACACGTTGAGCAATTGCATCGCCCAAGCTCTTACTTTCAAGGCCACCGCCACCGCCGCCACTTACAAAAGTAGACTCACGACGATATAAGATTCTGTAGTTTAATTGAGTAACGCCGTCTTCAGCAGTTACTAGGATTTCAATGATATTGTC
>NZ_JAUYTR010000018.1 GCF_030695065.1 Sediminibacterium sp.
GTAGTAATGAGCTATGATAAAGCTAAGCTGAAAAAAGCATTCCAAACAGAAACTGGAATTACTTCTTCTGGTAGTTTAGAAGAATTAAAATACAACACTTGGTTACTTAACAAGATTAAAAGTAATCCGACTCAATTAGTAGACTTCTATTATGAACTTACCGGTTTAACCGAAGAACAGTTTTACTACTTGTTAGGAACAGCAGCTAATGTTACTTTCCCTAACCCGAAAAATAACCCTGAAAATGCAACTAACAATGGTACTGTACGGTTTGTTATGCAGGACGCACATGGATTGGATATTAATTACATTAAAAGCCTTAACCTGACCAACGCCACCCGTTCTAACAACATTACCAACAACAGTCAGTTAACTTATGATCAGATTAAACAGATCGGAATCGACGCTGCAAATCTGGCCAAACAGACTTTCAAAAATGAATTGGGTATTGATTTGGAAAAAGACGACATGGATCTTGCTATTCTAACTTCTGCGGGTTACATCTATCTCAATGGCCAAACCACAGAAGCAACTTGGGATGGAATATTCGATGTTTTCGGTTCCAGACTAAGCAGATCAACTCTCTTACCAATTCACATGGGAATATGGAAACCACTATGGTTCACTTTCGTGTTAAGAGGTCTAGATGGAAACACTATGAACACAGTTTACCTCAGATACAACTCTAACAACAACTCGTTCTTTGTGGGTACCAATACCAATAGTAGTCAGGTGAATGATATAGGGCCAAAGGCCTTGAACAACGCTACCAAAGTGAGTAACTTAAGTAAATTTGTTATTCCAGATGGTAACTGGGCCAATATCCAGAGCATTGCCAATGCCTGGAGAAATGACCCGGCCTTTGACCAGCTCATAACATTCCTCTTCCACAACCACGCCTGTCCTGGTGTACAGCCTGGATTCTTCATGACTGATTATATACAGAAGAATTTCCCATTAAGTGGCAATCAGAGCTACTTCTGGACTGCTTCCAGTATATATTGTAAAGATGACAGCCTGATCTACTTACTAGGTGTATCTCCTGGAATGGGAAGTTACATGAACCAGAGAATGACCAATGATGAAACTGCTTCTGAATATTTACCTGGTGGAACTGAAGAAGGAATTATAGTGGTATGGGATTCTGTTACTAAGACTGGA
>NZ_JAUYTR010000022.1 GCF_030695065.1 Sediminibacterium sp.
GGCACAGGATACATCTTACATATCACTGGAAAAATTGTTGCAGCAGGTGGAAACTAATTACCCGTCCATTATTCAGTACCAATACAGCATACAGTCTATTCAGGCAAAAGCAGACGGTGCAAAAGCATGGATGCCGCCCACATTTTCAACAGGCATTATGAGTTTTCCTTACAACTTTTCCATGCTCAAAGAAAAGAACAATCCAATGAACCAAGCTGGTATCGTTTTTTCTCTTGAACAAATGATACCCAACATAAGCAAGTTGAACGCAAAGAAAAGTTACATAAGTTCCCTTGCTGAAATTGAAAAATCAAAGAGCGAATGGACAAAAAACGAACTTAGGCGCGAAGCGAAAATCCTGTATTACAACCGCTATGTAACCGAGAAAAAACAAATCATTCTGAATGAAAGCGAAGAAATACTCCAATTGCTCATCACAACAGCCGAAGCCAAATTCAGCAGCAACCAGTCGCAACTGCAAACGATATACAAAGCAAAAGCCCGCTTAGCCGAATTAAAAAATATGCTGGTAATGCTTAATAGTGTGATTGCAGAAAGCAATATCGGATTAAACATTCTCATGGTGCGCGATGTAAACACGCCTTTTGAAATTGACACGCTCATTCAACCCCGAAATTATTCAGTTGAAACTTCCGATACAGCCAACATCACCAACCGAAGCGACATTACCGCACTCACCAAATACATTCAATCCATGAAGTTGGAGCAAAAAGTAATGAAAATTGGTGTGCGTCCTGATTTTGGTATTCGTGCTGATCACGCACAAATGCTCGGTATGCCAAGCCAATGGTCTATTATGGGCATGATGACACTTCCCATAGTGCCTTGGGCTTCAAAAATGTATCGTTCCGAAACAAAATCCATCGGCTTTCAAATTCAATCAATGGAACAGGAAAAGCAAACCATGCAACTGATGGCAACAAGAATGTCAGCCGAAAAACTCACCATGATCAATTACGAAAATGCCCAATATCAGAGTTACACAAAAAACATTATTCCCGCTTATGAAAATAACCTGCAAGCCAATTTACTTGCCTTCAAGCAAAACACAGGCGATTTTTTTGTGCTGTTGGATGCGTGGGAAATGTTGTTGATGAAAAAATTGGAAGCGTATGACAAGTTGTTTAACATCTTAAAATTAGAAGCAGAATATGAATACGAGATGGAAATTAAATAATCAGATAAGCATCATCCTCTTTTTGCTTTTGGTGTCGGTGTTTTCATCGTGCAAAAACGAACACAACGAACAAGGGCATGAAAATCATGTTCAGGACGAAGGCGATTACATCTGCCCCATGCGTTGCGAAGGCGAAAAAACCTATCCGCAACCCGGCAACTGTCCGGTTTGCAAAATGAAATTGCAGTTGGTGGAACAAGAATTGGTGCAAACGGTTTCACCCAACAAACAGGTTTTATCGCGTCAGGCAACCGTTAAACTGCAAACTGCCAACGAAGCGCAATCCATAAAGACGCAGGGCTTCATTGATTATGACCGCAATCGAAATCAAAATGTATCAGCACGTTTTGGCGGAAGAATTGAAAAACTATTCGTGAAATACAATTTGCAGTTCGTGAATAAAGGTGATAAAATATTGGAACTCTACAGCCCCGAACTAAACACCATTCAGGAGCAACATTTATTTCTGCTGAAAACTGAAACCGGAAAACACCTTATTGAACAATCACGCGAAAAACTAAAACTGCTGGGCATTACCGAACAACAAATTTCAGCTTTGGAAAACAAAGGCACATTCACACAAAACATTGCTGTTTACAGCCCCGCAAGCGGCTACATTCTTTTTAATTCCGATGAGCAAACCAATACAGGTTCACAAGCCACGCAGCAAACATCCATGAGCAGCATGAGCATGAACGCAAATACTTCCGATGCTAAAACATCGGGTTCAGCAGGTGTGCAAATTCGTGAAGGCATGTATGTAAACAAAGGCGAAACGCTATTCAGCGTAAACGATTTACAAACCGTTTGGGCAATCATTTCCGTGCCCTCTCAATATCATTCATCCGTTCAGCCAAACAAACAAATCAATATCGTTTCAGAATTATTTCCCGCTCAAATTCTCACAGGAAAAATTTTACTGACGGAAAAAACTTTTGAGGAAAAACAACAACGCTTCGTCAGGGTAAGAGTTGAATTGCCCAACCCGAAAGCTGTATTGAAACTCAACTCACTCGTTACGGCTGAGTTTCCGCTTGAAACGAAAACGGGTTTTCAAATTCCCTCATCGGCAGTTTACCGCACAGGCATGAACGCTTTTGTTTGGGTAAAAACAGGAACAACTAAAAACGGAACAGGAATTTTTGAGTTGCGGAAAGTTGTCACAGGCGCAGTAAATAACGGAACAACAACCATAGTAAGCGGTTTTGCACCCGATGAAGAAATTGCTTTACACGCTGGGGCATTAACCGACAGCGAAACATTTTTAAACGGAAACTGACATGAAGCAAAAAATAATTTTTCTTTCAATCACTATTCTTTTTGCATTGGCAGGTTGCAAGAGCAAAAATGAAAATCACGCAGGGCATGATAGCGGAACATACTATACCTGCCCCATGCACCCAACCGTAAAAAGCAACAGCCCCGGTTCTTGTCCTGTATGCAATATGTCTTTAATCAAAGTCGAAAAACAAAACAACGAACATGCACAACAAGCGGGCAATTTCATCACCATTGAAAAAAAACAGCAACAATTAGCTGGAATTAAAACCGACACCGTAAAATTTCAAAACATATTTTCTTCTTCAACCATTTTGGGAACAGTTGCCATTGATGAAGAACAGGTAACAACTATCAGCAGCCGCGTGAAAGGAAGAATAGACAAACTCTACATCAAAACATCAGGCGAATACATCCGAAAAGGAAATCCCGTTTACGCCATTTACAGCGAACAACTTTTTGCTGATGAAAAAGAATTTCTTGCCCTGTCGGAAAAGAGAACGAACAACACCACTGAAAATAAATTGTTAGACGATATGCTCTCTGCGTCCAAAAATAAATTGCTGAATTAGGAAAAAATAAATCCGCTTCGCCTCAAATAATCTTTTATGCACAGACAGAGGGTTATGTTACCGAAGTGCTTGTAAAAGAAGGAGAATATGTTGAAGTCGGAACATCTATGGTTAAACTTACCACTTTAAATCAGGTTTGGATTGATGCTCAGGTTTACTCCAATGAAATTGAAAAAATTAGCGGCAGCAATTCCTTTCAGGTTTTTTCCGAAACCTATCCCGATGAAATTTACACAGGTCGCCTTGTGTTCAGCAATCCAAGCGTGGAAAATGGTCGCAAAGTGCAACTGTTGCGCCTTAAAGTTGACAACTCCAAAAACAAACTCATTCCGGGTATGATGGTATATGTAAGTCCCAAACAAAATTCAAAACCCGTTTTAGCCGTTCCAAAATCTGCTGTTCTGTTAGAGAAAATGAAAACCGTTTGGGTATTGGCACATAACAACACCTTCGAGCAACGCATGGTTGAAACAGGCGCAGAAAATAAATTCTGGATTGAGATTACATCAGGTTTAAAACTGGGTGATATAGTTGTAACCGAAGGTGCTTATTTAATCAGCAGTGAGTTTATTTTAAAAAGCGGAGCGGGACAAAGACATGACCATTAATCAACGCACAGGTGTAAGCACATTTGCAAGCCGCACAAGCCCAAGCACAGTCCAAAGCTTGCAAAAGAGCTTACACCTCACCGACCCAAAGGAAGAATTTCAAAAATTTTATCCAACGCTCATTAAAAAAATTAAAACACACAAGCCGACACACGGACAAAAACATGACAAAGAAACTTAACGCAGACAATGGTTTACAAAGACGGTGGACAAGAACACCAGCTGCCAACAGCGTGTTTATGCAATTGGGGGTGAAGTGGTTAAATCAACTTTCTATCTCGCATCAGCATTTGTGGTATATTGACAGTGAATCGCTCCGAAATCCCCAACTGCATAAACACGCAAAACGATGGTAGCAATACTTCAAGACACTTCACTAAATAAAAAATTGACCATATGGCATTATCATTCAAAAAACAATTTTCAATTAAAGACCCTAATGTAGAATTTGTGGATATTCCCGTTGACAGCAAAGATTTAGAAGCATTTATATGCCCTTTTTTAATTGAGAGTAATAAGACAGACAAGGTAGTTTCAAAAGTAAGCAAGCGATTAAGAAACTTTCTTACTGAATTAAATACTACATATATAAAGCCAAATGATTTTAAAAATGGTATCCCATTTATTGACCATTTGCACGAACCTAACGAATACCATTTAGGTTACTCTGACAGTAACAAGGGCAAAGCAGTTTCAAACTCTAAAGCACAACAAATATTTCAATTTTTACGGAACAATAAGTTTGCAAGACAAGGGGTTTCAATTACTAATGAAGCTCACAATGTTTTACTTCTTGTTGACGGAATTGGACAAGATATTATGTCTGACATTATTGCTAATGTATGCAGAGACATTTTTGCCGACTTTACAGTAACAATTTGTAATAAATATTCGGTAAAATCTATAAACACAGAAATTGAATATTATAATGACACGACAAAAAAATGGCAAAGAAAAAAAATAGATTTACCCGTTTACACGAAGCATATAATATTAATACCACACAAACTTGTATCAGGGGGAAGGGCATATTCAAACCTTTATAATTGGTACGTATCAAGTAACTATATTTCTAAAGAAATATTAAATCAAAAGAAACCACCAAAAGGGACGGTTTCTCAAATGAAAGACGGAACTAGAAAAGCAATTATTAAAGAAATTTATAAGCAGTATCGCAAACCCAAAAAGGACCTAATTGACTTTGTATTAAAGTACCCAAATTCATTAGACGAGTTTATTGCTTATGCAAAAACACATTATCCTGAACTAAAAATAGACCACTTAAAAAAATAGTACTGCTACCAACAAAAGTATTTGCAAAAGCAGGGCTGGACATTGTAACATCAGCTATGTACAAGCATCAGCTGCGGTTCGGGCTCGACTTTCAATGTTCAGCTTTAGTTCTTAACTTAAAAAACATATTTTCAAATGGGCTTTTGTACCGGGCTGGACAATCAATGAATTCCCTTCCTTCGCAAATACTCGAACGTTACCTGCAAGCCTATCAGCGGCAGTACTCAAATTGAACAGACAGTAAAGAAGCTAAACTGATTTTGCATATCCTGCATGTTTTGGAAAATATGTTCTAAATTGAAATTTCCACACGAAGTAAGTCGAACGGGGGTCTATGGACACGAAAAGCAAATAATAGTATAATTTAGGTAATTAAATAAAATTGGATGAAAAGATTAAAGTCAATTGAAGTAAAAAAATCACCTTTTTTTGAAGACATAAAGATAGATTTCTCTGAAAAACTGAATTGTATAATGGGTGGCCGTGGTACAGGAAAGTCAACGCTACTCTATTTAATTAAATCGGCGATATTTAAAGATGCGGAAGAAGAAAGAAATGTTTACAATATTCTAAAAACGAATCTTGGGACAGGTGAAATAACATTGGAACTAGAAGCAAGTGATGGTGCTTTTTATCGTGTAACGAAAACCTTTAATGACGAGCCTCAACCATATAAATATCCAAATTCAGAGTACTTTCCTATTGATAAAATTTTTGAAGATATCGAGTGCGATTTTTATGAAACTGGGAAAATTGAAGAAATAGGAAGGTCGGCAAAAGACAGATTGCAACTACTTGATAAGAAAGTAAAATCAGACTTAAAGGAATTTGAATTAGCTATCAGGCAATTGCAAATAGACCTGGATGCAAACGCTCAAGATATAAAAATATATAATCTACGAGTACAGCGAATTGAAGAATCCTTAAATCAATATACTGGTATCGAGGAAGAGTTTGAAGCGCAAAGAAATCATCAACCTGCAGGATTGAAAGAAGAAGAAAAAAAGGAGTTTGAGGTTGCTGATATAAAAGAAAAATACAGGAAAAGTGAGAAAAGGGCCGTAGGCAAATTAATCGATGGGTTTAGTGAACTAAGAAATGAATTTGAGCAAAAAAAACAAGAATTAAATGAGCTATTAATTAGAAGTCAAATAGACAAGGAGAGTTTCATTAATAAAGAAATTATGGACGGGGTACTATCGCATACAGAAGCAGCGATAAAGTCTATGCAAGAAAATATTACTAGTATCGCCAAATCTATAGGTGATGTATTAACCCAATTAGACAGTTCCTCAGGAAAACTAACTGAAGCACATGAGCTACAGCAAGCTGAATTTGTAAAAGTTAAGCAGAAATTTGAAGAGCACAGGGAGTATATTAATAAGTACCATTTGCTTTCGAAAAGACTCAATGAAAAGGAAACACTAAAAAAAGACAAACAAGAATTAGGAGACAAAAGAAGCAAACTCAAATTAACAAGGACTATCCTTGTTAAAAAACTTAATGACTTAAAACAAGCAATATTTAAGATTCGACTTAACGCAATAACTGAGTTAAATAAGGCATTTGAAGGAGCAATAATTATAAATCTTACTTTTTCAGGTATAACTGCTCCCTTTGAAGACAAATTGAGAGAAGCGTTGAAAGGGTCAGGTCTAAGATATAACGAGTTAATCCCGCGTATTGTTGAAACGTTTTCAAGTGATGAATTTGCTTCCGTAATTCACATCAAGGACATTGAAAAATTAAGAACTATTACAGGTATTGATATTGCAAGAGCAGAAAGCCTAATTAATGCTTTACATGAAACAGAAGCTATCTATGAAATTGAAAGAATGTATCTTGATGATTTACCTGAATTTAAACTTAGAATTAACGAAGGTGGTGTGATAGAGGAAAATTATCGTCGCTCTGAAGAGTTATCTATGGGTCAAAGATGTACAACTGTACTTCCAATCATTTTCGCAGTTTCAGAAAATCCGCTGATTATAGACCAGCCAGAAGATAATTTAGACAACAAGTACATAAGTGGTAAAATACATGAAATCATACGGAAACAAAAAGAAGAGAGACAGCTAATACTTATCACTCATAATCCGAATATCCCAGTTCTTTCGGAATCAGAGTACAATGTTTTTCTAAAATTTGACAGAAAATCTAGTATTGATGCAGTAGGTACAGTCAATGAAGTAAAAAATAAAATAATAGAATTGCTTGAAGGTGGAGAATCTGCCTTCATCAGAAGAAAAGACACCTATGGATACTAGTACCAGTATGAATCAAGAAGAACAGAAAATATTACTGAATAAACTAGAGGATGAAAAGCAATTAGCTTTTAAGGATTCGCCTCCTGATGCCCCAATGTTGACATCGATTGTTAGCCAATTGATGTCTATAGACAACAAATACAAAACTTACTTCAAAGCTTTTGCGACTCAGTTAAGGCAGGATTTATTTGTAAACAGTATTTCAATTAAGGGCTTACAATTGGAGCCATTTAATGAAGTCACACTCCCTACGGCGGAAAATCATGAAGCGGAAGAATCAAGAATAACAGAAGTTCAAATTGAATTTACAGAGCTATTTAAGAAATTAACCGAGAACAGACCAGACCACTTTGAGATTTTAAAAGGATACTTTATTATTAAACTAGAAAACAATCCTTTAGAATCGTATAAATTAATGGTTCTTTTTGATTCAACCTTTTTTATACAGCCTATTAGAAAAAAAATAACTGCCATTATTCCAGAAGCCATTTTTAAGAAAATAGAAGACTTTGAAAAAGAAGTTGAAACGGGGTTTAATCAAGAAGGCAATCTTTTATGCCTTATACTGCTGCATCCAAGAACAAACGATGGTGAATCGATAGATAAGTTAAAAAACACATTGTCTACCATCATAGACTCGTATAAATATTTTGAAAGCTTCTCTTTAAAAAATCAGAATAATCATGTAGGTAATTATTATGAAAGCTCAATTAGCAAAGAGGACTTTTTTGAAGAAATTAGCTACATAAATGGAACATTATTGTCTAATGGAGGTATCAACAACGAAGAAGAAAAAATAATTAAGAAATTATGTAGCAGTTTTCGAACCCCTTTGTTAATTTATAGAACTCTGAGTGGAGGAAATAGTGGCTCAAAAGTCATAGAAGTGAGACCTAAAAAGGAACTCGGCCCTGAACATGAAAAGAGGTACATTATAAAATACAGCACAAAAACTGCAGAACGAAAAATCTACAAAGAATTTGAATATTTTGGAAAATATATTGAAGGGTACAAAAGCTTTAATGAATATGAATGTAAATACGACAAAACTCTTATTTATGAGGGTTTGAGATATAGTTATGCAATTTCTGACACAGAAGCTAACTCATATTCCTACAATCAGATTTTAGAAAAAAAGGAAAACGAATTTCATCCGGATAAACTTGAAATCATTGATGAATTGTTCTCAATTCAATTATTTCAAACTTGGCGTGACTCATTCGATAAAATTGAATCCAGTTGTAAAATACTTTATGAACCATACATTGACACCCAAAAAATAATTGAGCAAATTGCTAGGATTCTAAATAAAACAGAAGAACAACTAAAGTCAGATGAATTAGTAAATAACTTCTATAAAATTTGGGAAAAGCAATTTCAATTTCAACAAAAAATCTGTCATGGAGATTTACATACCGAAAATTTCTTTAAAGATAAAAACGGAATATATTTAATTGACTTTGGATATACTGGAATACGACATGCTCTCATTGACCACACATCGTTAGAGTGTTCTATCAAGTTCAAGCATTGCCCATTTTATTTGGAAATAAAAGAATTGCAAGACATTGAAAGCGAGTTATTACTGGATAGTTCTTTTCAATTATCGACTAGATTTTCAAAAACATCAAGGCCAGATTTACTAGAATATTTAGAAATAGTAAAAAGGATACGTAAGAATTCTATCACTTTATTTTCCGACAGTAATTCAACGACCGAATATTTATTGTCATTATTTATAATGACATTTCGTCAAATAAGATATAAAGACATGAATCAGCTTTATGCTTATCATTCCGCTTTAATTTTAAGTAGACGTCTAATTCAGTTGTTAAACCTTGACAGCTAACAAATAAAAATGAAGAAGGCCAGCAGGTAACATTGGTATTACCAATAGTGGGGCTTGACATTAGAGAAATCAGCAGCGGTAATTTTGCTGTACTGTGTTTCGGGGCTTGACCTGCAAAGCCCAGCTTTAGTTCTTAATATTAAATTTTATCAGGACGGGTCAGTTCGCTATTCATCTTTTGTCCGGGGCTGGACATTTGCTAATCAGCTATATTTCTTATCTTCAAATTCAACATCAATTGGGCTTGACGTACCGGGCAGGATCAGCTACAAATACCCGCACCTGCTTCAATGCCCCTTCGTTGGCTGCAATTTGACAAACATGCATCAAATAACAAGTAAAATAACAAAGAGTGATAGTGTATTATTAGCCAATAAGATTAGGGAGGACTTTTATAAACCAAGGAGTACTTATAAAACCTCTATTTTCTTATGTGGCGCTGCAATTACTGACACCTCAAAGATTAGATACAAATTGAAAGAGGCTCTTAGCGACTGGTGGAATTCTTATCAGTACGATTTAGTCTTCCCAGAGGACATTTTCGACGAGTTATTATATAGCAGGCAGGGAAAAGATTTACTTTCACTAGAAAACTTATTAGCTGAAAGTATTGACACGATTGTAATTATTCCTGAAAGTCCAGGCTCATTTGCAGAATTGGGAGCATTTGCTAACGATGAACAGTTAAGAAAGAAGATAGTTTGTGTCCTAGATAAGAAGTACAGAAAGGATAAAAGTTTTATAAATCAGGGTCCAATTAAACTTGTTAAGAAAGCAAACAAACATGGTGTTGTCTATATAGACCCTAAAAATTTGGGTAAGAACATTAAACACGTTCACACGGCGATAAAAGAAATTAAAAAATCTTCAACACCAAAAGTGCCATCTAAAAAAATTAATTTACTTCAGCTAGACAATTTTCTGCTTCCGTTAATATATTTAGTAGAACCTATTTCTAATGAGACAATAGTAAATTGTCTTCAAGCTGTAACAGAAGATGAAATAAACTCAACGCAGATTGCAATGACAGCATTAAACATTCTAACGAAAAGGAAGTTTATAGAAATTACGCCTAGAGGATATATTCTTACCACCCTTGGAAAAGAAAGCTATTGGAATTTAAAACGCATCAGCAGTAGAATAAAAATACAAGATGAAATTGTCGCTTTAGATAACTTGAGATTAGAAATTTTAAATTTACAACTCAGAAAGAAAAAATTAAAAATATAAGGGCAAGCTCTTTTTAGACACTTCGGTGAGGGGATGTTGTTCCAACGTCCGAGTTTAAAAACTAGTATCATAATCGCAAATTTTTAATATAAAATCCAGTTGGTTTTATATTAAAACTTCACTCAAAAGTTTTGTAGTAAAAAGAGCTTCCCTTTTTTCTTATGTCAAAGACTAACACAATAAGCCTTCGTTTCTTTGGTTTGCCAATCATTCAAGACTTGGAGGATTTTTCCAATCTAACTCATGTGTCAAAATACACATTGTTTCAGCTATCAAAGCATTCTGAGAAATACTATAGAGTATATAAAATTCCCAAGAAGTCTGGGAAATTGAGAACAATCTCTCAGCCTTCAAAAAAACTTAAAGGTTTACAGAGTTGGATATTGCACAATATACTTTACAGACTAAATGTATCACCTTCATGTAAGGGATTTGCTACAGGTACTTCGACTAAAGATAATGTTGAGCCACACAAATATTCGAACGTTGTTTTAGCGATGGACATCAAAGATTTTTTTCCATCAATTGAAAGGAGAAGGGTGTATAATGTGTTTAAATCAGTTGGCTATAATTCTTTAATTTCTACGATTCTTACAAACCTCTGTACATTTAATGAAGCTCTTCCGCAAGGAAGTCCATGTTCGCCGAGATTGGCAAATTTGGTAACGTGGAGATTAGACAACAGAATTCAGCATTTTGTTGGAAAAAAGGGAATTACATACACTCGATATGCCGATGACTTAACCTTCTCTGGCCTCAACCCTATTAAGATTATAAAAATTATCTCAACTATTGACAAAATAATTGTTGATGAAGGTTTTAAAATCAATAAATCTAAGACAAGAATTGCTGGTGCATCAAGACAAAAAAAAATAACAGGGTTGGTGCTTTCAGATGAAGGCTTTGGAATCGGTAATACAAAAGCAAAAGAATTACGATCAAAAATATTTCATTTGACAAAACCTGCCGAACAAAAAAACTTCAAACTACTTAATGAGGTTATTGGCTGGCTAAATTATTTAAACAGTGTAGACATAAAGCGGTTATCGCAATTGAAAATTTATATAGAGAAATTAAAGAAAAAATATTCGGCAACCTTGATAGCCCAATTAAAATGAACTGCAGCAAACATTGGCATTACCTATAGTGGGGCTTGACATTGGAGCAATTAGCAGCGGTAATTCTGTAGTACTGCAGTTAGCGACTCGACGAATAAAGCCCAGCTTCAGTTCTTAATGTTTAACTTTATCAAAAAGCCAGGCAGCAGTACCGGACGGGCAAATATAAAATTCCTCACCATCGGCAATAACTGCCCTTTAAAACTGATGAAATAAATGTATTTAACCTGCTCAATTCGCAATGATAAATCAGCCATGTATGTAAGTCAAGAACTACTTTAATTATAATTAGAAATATAAATAGATAAATTCCGATGAAAACAAACTTTAATATTAATGAGAAATACAAAGCTTCAATCACCAAGATAATTACAACTTTATCTAAAACAGAAAAACAACTAAGTAGAGCAATCAAAGAATTAGAAAATACTGAACTAGATACTTCCACAGTAGAAAACTACACTTTAAAATGACTTTCAACAAAAACCAGAAACATCCTAGAAATATGAAATCAGTTCTACAGTATGATAATTAATACAATTTTCACAATTCATAACATTAACAGGCTATAAGTAAAATAAATCCAGTTCCCAAAACCCAATGCCCACCTCCTACTACCAATCCACCATATCCAACTTTCAACAACAAACAACTGAAGAAATCATTGGGCAAATCACAAGATCCAATCATTTTGACAGTACTCGCAACCAAAATAAAGCCTGGGAGGAACAAATACTAATACTTAAGAAAACACTTGTGAATTATACTGGAACCATCTTTTTTGAATTTTCAATTCCTAGGATGGGCAAAAGAGTTGATGCAATAGTGATCATAAAGAACATTGTATTCGTTATAGAATTCAAAGTAGGAGAAACTAAATTTAACAGGAATGATATTGACCAGGTATGGGACTATGCTTTAGACTTAAAAAATTTCCATCAACCAAGTCATCATTTAGTATTAGCGCCTATATTAATTGCAACAGAAACTACTAATGCTTACTATACCATCTCAACCACTACGCACAATGACAATATTATTTCACCAATCAAAATCGGGAAAGAAAGTATAAGCGAAGTCATAAACCAAGTGCTTGCTTTATACACAGACGAGGACTTGATTAATCCTCAACTATATGCTGAAGGAAGCTACTCACCTACTCCAACCATTATAGAAGCTGCTGTATCAATGTATAAAAGCCATACAGTGGATGAAATCACTAGGAATGATGCAAAAGCAATCAATCTTACCAAAACAACAGAAGCGATATCAAAAATTATAGATGATGCAAAAGCAAATCAAAAGAAAATTATCTGTTTTGTAACAGGAGTTCCAGGAGCTGGGAAAACATTAGTTGGTTTAAAAGTGGCCGCGATGCACCTTGATAAAGAAAAGGGGAATACCAGTGTTTATTTATCAGGTAACGCACCTTTAGTAGCCATTTTACAGGAAGCATTGGTAAGGGATAAAGTAAAAAATGAGAAAGAAGAAGGCAATAAACTCACTAAATCGAAGGCAAGGGTAAGTGTTAAAACCTTCATACAAATCATTCACCACTATAGAGACGCATATTTAGTAGATCCCAAACCACCAGTCGACCATGTAGCTATTTTTGATGAAGCTCAAAGAGCATGGAACAAAGAACAGACCGTAAGCTTTATGAAAAGAAAAAAGAACCAACCTGATTTTGACTACTCAGAACCAGAGTTCTTGATTTCTTGTTTAGATAGACATCAAGATTGGGCAGTAGTGGTATGTTTAGTTGGAGGTGGCCAAGAAATTAATACAGGCGAAGCGGGAATATCAGAATGGCTCCTAGCAATTGAACATCAATTCAAAGAGTGGGAAGTACATATCTCCCCTAACCTTACAGATTCAGAATATGCTGCTATTGAAGCCATTAAAAAAGTAGATGCGGTAACTAAAGTTGAATATAATCCTTACTTACACTTAGCAGTGTCAATGCGATCGTTCAGAGCAGAAAACCTGTCGTTATTGGTAAAGAACATATTAGACATAAATATAGAAGGGGCAAAAGCGACTCTAGAATTTATTAGAGCCAATTATCCCATTGTTATTACAAGAGATTTAACTAAAGCTAAAAATTGGGTAAAAGAAAAAGCCAGAGGTTCAGAAAGATATGGGATGGTAGTATCCTCACAAGCACAAAGATTAAAGCCTTATGCAATTGATGTAAAATCACCAATGAATCCTGTAAACTGGTTCTTAGAAGGTAAAGACGATATTAGGTCATCTTATTACTTAGAAGATGTGGCAACTGAATTTCAAGTACAAGGTCTAGAACTTGACTGGGCCATAGTAGCCTGGGATGGCGATCTACGGTATTCAGTTGGTAATTGGAAATCATTTTCATTTGTCGGCAACAAATGGCAAAACATAAACAAACAAGAGAGAAAAGGGTATCTAATCAATGCATATAGAGTTCTCCTTACTAGAGCTAGACAAGGACTTGTCATTTTTGTACCAACTGGGGACGATGAAGACCATACTCGAAAAAGAGAGTATTATGATCCAACCTTTGACTATTTGAAGAGTATTGGATTCAATGAGATTTAAACACTAAAAATTAAATCAAAAACAACTACGATCAAATTTCTAAAATAAATGAAGTATTATAATTTCAGCTGCATCGAATGTGAAGATCAAATATCTTTAAAAATATATGAGTATTCAATGGAAAAATACAATCAGCCCCTTTGTATTAACTGTCAATATTGGTTAAATGATATTCAAAATAATACAACTGCCACTGAAGAATCAATCACTTTATATTTTGCTTTAAAGAAAAGAGGAGTACCTGCCGAAATTGAAAAACATGACGGATTTAAAACTATAGATATTGCTGTACCTGAAGCAAAGGTTAATATTGAAGTTGATGGCTTACATCATAAATATAATGGGAACCAAGCAATCAGAGATTTAAAAAGAATTCTTAATTCATATGCGAAAGGGTACTTAACCTTACATATCCCTAACGCTATTGTAAATAATAATTTAGAGGAAGCGGCAGATTTAATTACTGAATATTTGAATTTATCGAATTTAAAGCATAGAAAATTAAGATAATACATTACCAGATTTCATTTAACAACACTACCCATGCTCACCCTCAAAATCATCATCAATAAAGAATGGTTCGACCAAATTGCCGCTGGAACTAAAAAAATTGAATACCGAGATGTAGTCCCATTCTGGACATCCAGACTATTCGACACAGAAGGCAAAAGAAGAAAGTACGACCGAATAGAATTCATCAACGGTTATAACAAAGATGCAAGAAGACTCATCACTGCCTTTGAAGGCTTCACCACAAGAAACAATACCTACTGTATTAAAATCGGCAAGATCATAAAGTAACAGACTCTCCTACCACCCGACAGCTCCAATCCCCCCAACACCTCAAACAACTCTCCAATATCAACGGAAGAGCAGAGTTCTACATGCTCTTAGCTGGAGGACTATGCAGATCATCAAAAGAAATCCATTATGATGAACAAACCAAACGATTCGATATATACAATGAAATAGACGACACCTATCAATCTAACCTAACAGAAAAGTCATTACACACAAAGACCAATATACCGGAAGCAATCAAAAATGGAGTCTTTTATTACCATGGGGTGCAATTGTGGGGGATATAGTAAAATTTAGAAATAGTGTACCTTATTCATACTCACCAGACTTCTTTAACATAACTATTTCCAATTGTTCAGTGATTCTGAAATTTGTCAATTTTATTTTTGCAATAATTGATTTTACCGACGGGATAATTCCAGCAAGCTTTGCATCAACAATTACACCCATAGTTCCAATAATAGTTAATCCAATTTGATTAGCAAATTTTCGAGCTTTCAAATCGTCTATAATTAATAAACAATTATCTAATTCAAATGCCAAAGCAATAGCACTTGCTTCCCCACTATCTACAGAAGCTTCAATGATTGATTGATAGTTATTATCAGTGGGCTGTTGAATTTCAATCCAAGTTGGGAGTGGTTGACCAAATTCATTTGCAACTTCCGATGTGGTAATAATTTTACCGAACAACTTATTTAAGATTTCAAGTTCTCCAATTTTGTCTAACAAAATCAAACAACTAGTATCAGAGATGATAGCTTTGTGCATGTAAAATCTCTTTATCTAATTCTTCTTCTGTGTAGTTAAAAATGGATACATCGTAATTTGCTAGAAGTTCCATGAAAGTTCTTTTAGTGTATCCAGCAAGCTCAGCAGCTTGACCCAATGTCAAATCACCTTTTTCATACAACTTTGCTGCCAAAAGAGTTTGAGCATCTTTCTCGTCTAAGTTATCAGGTATTTGTAATGTAAGCGTCTTCATATGTCGAATTTACAAATAATTATTTGGCTTTCAAACTATTGCATTTGATTCTGTTTTCTATTCCGACAAACTGAGACACCTCCTTAACGCGACAGCCCTAATCCCCCCAAACCCAAGATTACTCATAAAATTGATTTTACTTATTTAGCAATAGTGATCTTACTCTCATCCAACACAATCTCCTTAATCAACGCATGACCAATAGGAATCAATAAAACCAAGGAGAACTCAGAAAAAGCCTGGATATAACTACCACTACTTAGAACGATAAGCTAAAGACTGATAGATCTCAATCTCAGAAGAAGCAAGCTCACATTCAATACTAAATCGGGCTTTACCATTTTTAACTACTAGGGTTACTGTTTCAGCAAACGGAAATTGTAAATGTTTCATTGCGATTATTTTTAAAGGTTAATCGCATCAAGAAAATGAGTGGAGATAAAAGCGCTTTATTTTGACTTATCAGTCCTCATCTCAAACACCACCGTGGACTCGCGTCTCGGTTGGTTTCTACCATAGTAGAATCTTGATGACAGTGTAAAAATAGGAAAATAAATGAATGGTGGAATTAAAGGAAAGTTAATTTAAAGAGGCGGTTGTAATCCCCTTACCCCTCTTCCACAAACTTTTGCATTGAATCTAATATGAAAGCCGTGGCAGGAATTACCCCATATCCTGCATGTGAATCCACCCATTCCTCAACAAAAGGATTTTTTAAAATAATGCCCAACGCTGTTTTCAAATAATCTTTTACATCGTTCTCAGCAGATTCCATTTCCTGCCATATTAGACTTCTATTCTCTAGAAGAAAAATGATATCCTCAAAATCCTTACTAGTTCTACCATCATTCTGTCCCCGACTTTTAAATGCTTCAAGTTTAGAAGCAAGAAAATAAACTGGAGCAAAAATCCGTATGCTTAAATCTTTATCGATGTTATAATAGGTTGCCCGCTCAAACCCTTGAGGATACCATTGATTAGCAAACCCAATGGCTTCGTCATGAATCGGCATGATGTCAACAATTAATCCATCAATTATATACCTACAGATAATTCCAGAGGCTTGATCATTTTGAAAACCTAATTTTCTTAACCTTTCGTCCAACAATGAAAAGTCTCTATGAGTCATTATCTCAACCACGACATCAATATCTTCTGTTGGTCTAACTTCCTCAGCTTTTTGATCAGCATAAAGTGAAACAGTAGCACCTCCAACAAAGACTACATCATCTCTTAAATCTCCCAGCGCATTATAAACCGCCCTAATCCTCGTAATATTAATTTGATGACTCATTTAATAAAAATTTACGCAAATAATTAATAGCAACCTTTTTCTCCCGATTCTTACCCACCCTAATAACATCAAGCATAGCAAGGATTTCATATAACCTACTATCTTCTTTTGCTGCTTTTACTTGATTAATATAAAGTGGCTCTATTGCTTGACCATAATCGCCACCATTAGGATCGGGCCATACATAGACCTCATTACTGACTATGTTGCCCTTAAAATATTTGTGACTGTGACTAGTTGCCATCCCCTTAGTCATTGGACCAGGGGCCTGAGGAAAAACATAAGGCAAACCAAATTGCAAAAACTCAAAAAAAGCATTTCTAAAGACCTTTCTGCGCTCATGATTAATTAAGCATGCAAAGGAGCTTCGACTAAGCGATTCCGAAACCTCTGCCGGACTTATATAGATAGCTCTAGCAATATCCTGAAATTGCCAATCCTTGTCTTCAAAAAGGATTATTTTAATCAAAACCACTATGTCCTGGGGTCTCATTCCTTTATGCTGCCTCATATTAATTCACATTTTGCAATTTGCAAATTACGAATTACAAATTACAAATCAAAATAAATTTCGGCTTCTTACAGGCTAACAGCGAAAATGAGGAAGTCTAATACCTACGGCAGTTAAAATCCCCCAACTTATTCGTCAAAACCATTGTAATAGACAGGAGGAGTAAAATTTAGAATTTAGCACTAGATATAGGGAAGTATAATTCCTGCTGTATACATTCCTTTAAGTAAGAAAATACAGCCCTCAAAGATTCAGCAGTAACTGTTGGATAAGACTCAAGGATTTGTTTCTCCGTCCATCCAGCAGAAAATAATTCCAATACCAACTCTACAGAAATCCTAGTACCCTTAATGGTAGGTTTTCCAAGTAGAACTTGATTATCAGAAACGATATAATCTTGCCAATTCATACTGCAATATACAAAATTTTGAAATCGCAAACATTTAGTGTAATTAGGTATTAATACCTAATCATTTCGACGATTCACAGCCACATCCTCCTACTATCCCGCGGCTCTAAACCTCCCCCTACCTCAACTCACTCAACCTCACTAAATGCTCCTCTGTAAGACCTATTAAAGGACTGGGCTGAACCAAATGCGCCTTCGGATAATCAGGCAAATCATTCAAAGATGTATCATCATCAATAATGATAAAGTTTTCTTCGGTATTATTGACTTTAAACCAATTGACAATTTCATCTTTCCTATTCAAATTATCAATATTCTCAGGAAGACGCTCTATTTTATTAATATGGATACCTCTATTTCTGAAGATACTCTTCCATTCTTCAATACTAAAATTTGCCTTATGCGAAGTGGTAAGCATAATAATAACATTTTCAGACATTAAATGCTGAAGTGCATGAGAAGCCCTTCTACTAAAAGCAGGAAATCCATCATTTAAGAGTTCAGGATTTTTCCAGCCTTTGGCAGGAACCATAACACCATCTATGTCTAAGAAAAGCAACATAATAGGCAAAATTAGGGGTTTCTAGAAATAAGCTGTTTTCAGAATTATTCAACCTTTACCCCATGACCAACCAATACATCATCAACGCGGGCATTCAAATAGTTCCCATTAATATTGTAGACCCTAGTTATGCCATTATAAATCAAGCAATCAATCATATCCGCCAATCAGGCCTTGAAATACCTTGTAATAATGTAACATTCAATTGCATTAATGCAATTATTTAGTAAAGTCTATTCATATCTTGACCTTGACTAAATACAGTTTATTGTGTCTCGCTTAGATTTACCAATAAAGACTTCACAAACTAAAGAGATTGAAGCAAAACTCATTAAGGCAAACCATTTGTATTCGTTCATTAGCAATATAAATAGAACAATTTCCAAAGTTAAAATCGAAACCTATTTATTAAATGAAGTCTGCAAAATTGCTGTGCAAAAGGGTGATTTTAAAATGGCTTGGGTGGGAATTTTAGATGAAGAAACCAATTTTGTTAAATTAGTTTCGAGCTATGGAGTTTCAATAAAATTAAAAAGAATATTACAAGATAAAAACTATACCCAAAATAGCACTACTCAACCTTTACTAAATGGGATAGACTATCAGGTAATCAACAACATATCTGAAAAAAAAGAAATTGCCTGGCCAAATCACAATTATAAAGTAGGTCTAAATTCTGCAATTAAATTAGCAATAAAAAAAAAGAATAAAACAATTGGTTGCTTTTACATCTATTCTAAAGAATATAATTTTTTTGATAAAGCAGAAATTACGATGCTTATGGAAGCTGCGAACGACATTTCATTTTGTTTAGACAATATTGAATTAGCAAAGCAACACGAAGTAGCAGAATCTATCATAATGCAGAGTGAACAGCGATTTAGGTTACTAACAGAAAAAAGTGCCGACATGGTAACAATTTCGACCAAAAAGGGTGATATCTTATATGCGAGTTCTTCCGTAACAAAAATCTTAGGCTACTCAAATAGTGAAATCATTCAAACAAAATTGTCAGGAATAATTAATCCAGATGATTTGAAAGTATTTATTTTTAAAAGAAGAAAATTGGTTAAAATAGAAGGGGCTTCTTTTACCAATGAATGCAGGCTTTTACACAAAAATGGAAACTGGGTATGGTGTGAAGTAATGGTAACTAACTATTTATTAGAACCAAGCATTAAAGGCATAGTAACAAATTTTAGAGACATTTCTGTAAGGAAGGAACAAGAACTAAAGATTAAATTTGACAGTAATAATCTTACAGCGCTTATAAATAATTCAACCGATTTATTATGGAGCGTAGACACCAATTTTAATTTAATTACCTGTAATTTACCTTATGAAAGAATCTTACAAAAAGAACTTGGCGTAAACATAAAAAAGGGAGATCATATACTCTTACCCTTTTTACCAAAAAAAATATTAAATCAATACAAAAACTGGTATAAAAGGGCTTTAAATGGAGAGTATTTTACCGAAATATTCTATACACCAGCACCCCAAGTTAATTGGATCGAAATATCTTTCCATCCAATAAAAGAGGGCAAAAACATTGTAGGAACTGCTTGTCATTCTAGAGATATTACGGAAAGAAAAATAGCAGAATTAGATAAAACTAAAGTTACCCAAGATTTAATACAAAGAAACCGAGATTTAGAGCAATTCACCTTCATAGTCTCTCATAATTTACGAGGCCCCGTAGTAAATATCTTAGGTATTTCGAACATTTTAAATACGGAATTTCTTGATCCAGAAGAATTAAAAAAGTTTATCAGTAGCCTTTGCATGTCTGCTAACTCACTTGATAATGTATTGAAAGACCTTAATACCATTCTACAAGTAAAAAATGATATAAATGAAAAAAAAGAACAAATTAGTTTTTCTACCTTAGTTAATGAGATTTCGGTTAGTATTGCACAATTATTAGAGAAGGATAATGTAACCATTATCCAAAATTTTACAGCAATCAATGAAATATATTCACTGAGAGCTTTTGTTTATAGTATTTTTTACAACTTAATTATTAATAGTGTAAAATATGCCCAACCTAATTTGCCCGCTAAAATTGAAATAAAAAGTGAATATAAAAATGGGAAAACGGTTTTAACTTTTAAAGACAATGGATTAGGAATCGACCTTAATAAGAATTCAAATAAAGTATTTGGGCTTTACAACAGATTTCATCGGCATCTAGAAGGCAAAGGCATGGGAATGTTTATGACAAAAACACAGGTAGAAGCACTTGGCGGCACTATTGCAATTGAAAGTGAGCCATTAAAAGGAACCTTAATAACCATTAAGATTTAATAATCAACATGAACACCTAACAAGCATATAATATTTGGTCAGAACAATACGACACCAATGAAAATAAAACCAAAGACCTGGAAAACATTTTCAAAAAAAACTGATACAACCATGAAACTCCAAATCACCATCATCACCCAACACCATCATAGCTTAAAACAAGCAGAAGAATTAGGTAATCTACTCCTGAATGAATTGGGAGAAAACACCATGCTACAATCTATCAAACCTTATACAAAATTCATAGACTCCTACTCCATCCATCTCGAGAAAACGATACCAGCTGGCAATGCATCAGTTGAAATCCACCAAGCCATAGCCATAGCCGACCACCTTGTATCGCCTTGGTTATCTTATTTCGATAGCGACTCCCAAAAAATAGAATTGATTTACAATCACACAGACCAAACACAAAAAAGAAAACCCATCTTCAATGAAATTAGATGGGCGCAGCTGATACATTGAGTAAATTTCCCTACATTTGATAGTATCATATGATACTATCAAATGAAACCACCGTACACCATTAATGCCCCCATCATTCAATTAATAGTTGAGATTTCCCAAAAAATGGGGGAAATAAATAGTTCCTTATTAATCAAGCAAGCCCCTGCGCTGAGAAAGCGCAATCGAATTAGAACCATACAAGCATCTTTGGCTATTGAAGGCAATACTTTATCAATTGATCAAATTACAGCCATCATCGAAAACAAAAGGGTTTTAGGGCCTAATAAAGATATTAAGGAAGTTACCAATGCAATAGAAGTATACAATCAATTACATTTACTAAAACCAAATACAGAGAAATCATTTTTAGCTGCACATAAATCCCTGATGCAAGGGTTAATTACTCATCCAGGTCAATATAGAAAAACTGGTGTCGGAATTGTGAAAGGAAATCAATTAACACATGTAGCCCCTCCAGCTAAAAATATTCCTTACTTAATGAAAGATCTTTTTGAATACGTAAAAACAAGCGAAGACCATGTATTCATTAAAAGTTGTGTTTTTCATTACGAGATGGAATTTATTCACCCTTTTACCGATGGGAATGGCAGAATGGGCAGACTTTGGCAAACGCTTTTACTTTTAAAAGAATATCCATTATTTGGGTACTTACCCTTCGAAACTTTAATCAGCAAAAATCAGAAAGCCTATTATAAAGCGCTGGCAAATAGTGATAAATCAGGGGAATCAACCCAATTCATTGTATTTATGCTCAGTACCATTAACGCATCACTAGATGAACTACTGACAGAAAGAATTGGCCCAATAACAAATGAAGACCGAATTCAAATTTTCTTAGCAACTTCAGTGAAAGAATTTACTCGTAAAGATTATTTAAATTATTTCAAAACCATTTCAACTGCTACTGCAAGCAGAGATTTAAATAAAGCAGTAAAAGAAAACCTAATTCAAAAAATTGGTGACAAAAGCAATACCATCTATAACCCAATTAACTAAGACATTCCACTCCCACCAAAACTTCACAAAAAGGTAAAGTTGGAATTGCCGTAATGCTAGGTGCTGAATTAGGCACTTGTAGTGATACCTTATTAGCAACTATTAAAGGAAGCAGACAAGCAATTAAAACTGGCTTATTTCATGTTACTTTCAACCTATTGTCAATTGCTTTAGGGCTTGCATTATTTTATCCATTTACAGCCTTGGTAAAAACAATTAGTGGGGGCGCTTCAGTAGAAAGAACACTGGCCAATGCGCATATGTTGTTTAATATATTTGGTGTTCTAATCTTCATTGGAACCATTCCTTTTTTCGAAAAACAATTAAATCGTTTATTGCCCGACAAAATTGGCTAAATCAGCATGCGAAACAATATTAATATTCACTTTGTACAAACTACATTAACCCTTTTTTAACTGCACCGTAAAAATAAAGATTATCAAATTCAGGTAATTTTGCAGATAACCAAATGAGTTGTTTTACAAAGATGTTGAAATGTTATTTTACCTCTATCCTCATCATTTTATCGTCCTTATCATTTGGACAAGAAAATCAGCAAGACAGTACAGATATTATCAATAACCGAAAAGATAGTATTTATATTGCTGAGATAGAAAAAGTGAAAGGCAAACCTAAAGTGCTTCACGCTGAACCACTCTTTATAGATCTTATTCGAGACCTTGGTGCAAGAAAGGGAGAAAGAGAGTGGAATATTGGAATGGGCATGACAGACCGCAAAACATTCGATAATTATTCTGCCCTTATTGAATATGAATTTGCACCCATAGACAGACTTGGATTTGAAGTAGAACTACCCTTTTCATTTTATTACAGAACCGACACTAGTATAAATAGGGCTGAAACCCCTCAAAGCCGTTTGAATAGTATAAAACTAGCTACACAATATTCATTTTATGTTAATGAAAAAAATAGTACGAGTATGGCCATTGGTTATATTCATGAATTTGAATTAACGAGTTTTAATAAATATGGAAAAGAGAAAATAGTAAAAGGAAATATTTATAACCCATTTTTTGTTGCAGCAAAAAGATGGGGAGATAATTTTCATACTTTGCTTTATACAGGTCCAATTATTGAGCACCAATTCGGCAATAATAAACTCAATACCATCTGGCAAATAAATTCTAACCTACACTATATGATTCCTGGCACTAGAAATTTTATAGGTATTGAATTCAACAAAGAACTTCATAAAAGGGATTTCGATATGACTATTCGTCCACAAATGAGAGTAGGAATAACCGATAATTTATTGATTGGTATTGTTACAGGTATTCCAATAAAAAGGGAGACGCAACGGTTCAGTAGCTTTTTAAGATTGATTTATGAACCAAAACATAAAGTAAAACATATTTAAAAATCCTGTTACTCCTTTTCAAAATTAGCTAAATCAGCATCCCAATTGTATTCATTAAATTTTATGGAGAACCCCGCAAAATCGCGCTTAAAAACCTTTGTCATAAGCGCCCTAATTCCATTAGACCCTCCAAAATCGCCTTTAAACCAAGATAAAATTTTACTGGTAGTTATGACTTTCTTTTCTTCATCAATCTCCGACTCTCCTTTTACAAAAGCAACAGTAGCCATATCAAGCTGTTGTTCAAGTTTATCATATCGATAAAAAGCAATCGGTGGGCAGCTTTTAGCACCACAGTTCAATGCAAAATGAATACGATAGTCAATAGTATCAACCGCCAATTCTTTAATCGTTTTCAAAGGCATGAACTGCGGCAAGTACCCCATACTCCACTTCCAACGATACTTGCGAAGAATGCCATGTTCAATATCATCTAAACTGAATAATTTCCCCGCAATTGGAATTTTAGCACTCGTAAAAATAGCAGGTCTAGACAATTTAAATCGGGTGGCTAAAATTTGAAACCATGCATTATATTGATTTATCCAAAAAGTTTTTTTAGCTGCATCATTGCTGAGTCCCTTTAATAGTTGCGCATAGGTTATACCATTCAATGCTTTTTCAACGACATCAGTATTACCTTTAATCTTCACTTTATACAACAACTCCCCTGATATTTTCAACATAGAATCAGCCATTGGGTTGATCATAGCCGCCGCATTTTCATTAACTAACGCAGACTTTTTTATAGGCCTAGCACCATAGCACCAAACCCCAATAAAAACAACCATGCTAAATAGAAATACGTATATTTTAAACATAAAATTGAATCAAAACATATTATCAATACCCCTCCCCATGCGTCTGCTTCACAATAGCACGCACTAGAAAAGGGAATGGTTTTAACGCAGCAATAAAGGCATTGGTCATCCAAGTTTTACCAAAGAAACGCTGCACCCACCTACCCACTGTTAAACGCTGAGCAAATGTTTTATTCCATACTCGAGCATAATGTTGTTCCATGGCTACCCTACTAAGTTCATTGCGCAAAAACGGCGCAATGGCTTCAAAAGCAAGCTTAGATCCATGCAATGCCATACTCATTCCATTGCCACAGAGCGGAGTTATCATACCACCCGCATCGCCTACTAAGAGTACATGATTTTCAATTAATGATTTTCGTTCAAAAGAAATCTGCGCAATCGTAACGGGGGCTTCATATAAATGAACGGCTTTTTCTAAAATGCTTTTCAAGTATGGATTGGCTTTCAACACCGCTTCTTCCATAAACGCAATAGAACCGCCATGGGTTTTTAAATTATGCGCAGTGGTTAAATAACACAAACAAGTTTTACCAGCTTCAATGGCAGAAATACCACAATAGCCATCTTTAAAATTATGCAGGGCTATCAAGTCATTGGGCCAATCAATATCTATATGATATTTCACCCCAATAAAATTATCCAGCTGTTTTTGCTTGCCTAAAATAAAGGGCCGTTTCCACTTCACATCTAAATTACTGCGCTTACCAAAACTACCCACCGCCACTCGCGACTGAACAATACCCAAAGAAGAATGAATGGAAAATAATGCATTTTCAAAATGAATATCATCTACTTTAACTCCCGTTTCAATTCGTACGCCAAGGTCTTTTGCCAATTGGTACAATGTATGATCTAATTGATGCCTACTAATACCAAAGCCGCCTAAATCTAAAGGCTGCTCAATACTATTTCCGTTGGGTGCAGTTACCATTAACTTGTTCACAATGGGCAATTGCATTTTACTCAATGGAACGCCTAAACTTTCAATAAAATCCCAACTTTCTAAACTGATGTACTCCCCACATACCCGATGAAAAGGGTACACTTCTTTCTCAAATAAAATTACTTTAAACCCCGCTTTTGCAGATTGAATAGAGAGCGCTAATCCTGCAAGCCCACCACCTACTATGGCTATATCGTATGAAACATTATAAGCCATTCCGCTCCTTTTTAATTATAGCACAAACCAACCACCTAAATGCCCATTTCCATTGTATATTATAATGGGTAATACCCGCTTCGGCAAACATATTTTCTAATTCTTCTTTACTGAATCCGCGCAACACCGAAAGGGGTGCATCGTTCTTTACTAAGTAACTATTAGAAAAAGCACTGGTTAAAAGTTTGATAGAATGATAAGCCAAATAATGTCTTTGCAAATCGTTGATGAAATGGCCTACCAATGCATTGTTATTGCACCATTGCAACATCTGCACAAACTGTTCATGATTTAAATGATGACCAAATAAAGAAGAAAATACAATATGTGGTTGTTGTTTAAACAACACTAAGGCATAATCAGAACAAATAAATTCCATACCCTTATTCTCGCTTCTACTTTGCGCAAAAGCTATACAATGTGGATTAATGTCTACGCCCATTAATTCCACTTCTATTTGATGTTGCCTGCACCAATCGCGTATTACCCGAAGATTGTCTCCTCCCCCACAACCAATTTCACAAACACGAACAGGCATTCGAGTATTGGCATAATCCAATACATACTTTAACCCTGCAATAGTAATATCATGGCCGCCCAATAACGTATTGATGCGATCCAGCTCTTTCATATTTTGCTGAATGGCTTCAAAAGGAATATCATCCTGATCTAGCAATTCTTTTTGATATGATCTTTCGCTGAAATTAGGCATGGGTAGACGCAATAAAAGTTTCCATAGTTAAGCCAGGACCAAATGCGGCCCCAAAAATATTTGCAGACGCTCCTGCTTGCAGTTGTTCCATAATTTTCTTCAACACAAATAGTACCGTAGGTGAAGACATATTGCCATACTCTTTTAGTACCGCTAAACTTTGTTCCAACTCTGTTCCATTGAAATCAAGGCTTTTGGCAATAGCATCGAGTATTCTTTTTCCTCCAGGATGAATGCACCAATATTGAATGTCTTCTTTTGATATGCCTGCTTTATCCATCGCTTTATTCATCAGGCTTTCAAAATCTGCCTGAATTAAATCGGGCACATAGCCACTCAGGGTCATTAAAAATCCGGTAGATGCAATCACCCAACTCATATCGTCTTTGCCCTTTGGTACAATTTCAGAATAAAAACTTTTGATGTGCAAGCCCGTCATTGCAACATCATCAGACACTACCAATACCGCAGCTGCGCCATCTCCAAATAATAAACTTGAAGCAATATTATCTGCATTGGCTGCATCCTGAAAATGGAGCGTACATAATTCAGTACACACAATCATGACCCTTGCATTTGTTTCTGAATTACAAATAGCATTGGCCATTTTTAACGCGTGAATAGCTGCATAGCAACCCATAAAATTGATGCTGCTTCGGTAGATATTTTTAGGTAAATCCAATAATTCAATCAGTTCCAAATCCAATCCTGGTGCGCTCATACCCGTACAACTCACTGTTATCAAATGTGTGATGCCTTTGCAATTCATGTAATTGACTAAACAGTTTTCAATAGATTCCTTTGCCATGGGAGCGGCGGTTGCCTCATATAAATTCATTCGCTTTTCAATAGAAGGCGTTTTATTTACAGACCCTACTGGTGGAAAAAAATTCCAGTCAGCTGCATCGGTACTAAAATCGGCAATGGCCGAATACCTATGATCAATGCCACTTTGCCGATACAGGAATTTTAATTTTCTAGCTTCTACAGCATCTAACCCATACACTTCTTGCATAAACGTTAATATGCGATTTTGCTCGTGTTTAAATGCCGGCACTGCTGTTCCTATGGAAATAATTTTACTCAAAAAGATTCAATATTAATATAGTGATAAATGCCAAGTTGGTGCATACCGATGCAATCAAATTCATTTGCATGGTATGTTTAAAATTTGCCGCCGCAGCATCTTTCCAAACTTGATTGGCCCAATAAAAAAAGTAAATTAAAGTAGGTATAAAAAACAGTTGCAATAAGATTAATCCATTTACTTGATAAGACAATAAAAACCAATAAACCAATACCCCAAAGGATAATGCATACACTACAGCGGTAAAAATAAACGTTCCTCTATAACCCAATACATAACTAATAGTGGTTACCCCATCAGCTTTGTCGGCTTGGTGCTGGTATATTTGTGTGAGTGGATAAAAGCCTCCAATTAATAAACTAGCCGCTATCATTGCAGGCCAGGGTGCTTCTAACGTAAGGTCTGAACTGGTTCCATGATATACCAACCAAAATGTAACCGCTCCTTGAAATACCACCACGGTTAAAAATCCAATAATTGGATACTGTTTCAATCGAATGCCTCTATAACTGTATGCCCTTGATACCAAAATATACAAGAGTACTCCAATAGCAAAATACACACTAATGAAAAATCCAATGAGTACTGCCAACGCATCCATCCATACCGTCACCTGAAACAATTGGCGGGTGGGCTGTAGCGGCTTCTCTAATCCACCTATTGCCGTTTCATCTTTGTCCATATACGAATTGTATCCGTTGCTGGCAGGATACACCAATACATGTAATAATATAAAAACCAATACTGCATTCAACCAATTGATAGTAGGCACCTGACTCAATGCAAACCAATAAATGGGCATTAAGAAAAAGGAGAAGTGAAAGCGAAGCAGCTGAATGGTTGATTGCTGAATCATAGTTTAAGTTAATATTTAAATTGAACTTATCCCGTTTACAATTGTAAAATGATGAAGAAACAAAAAACTATGAAAGTTTTATCCTTTTTTATTGCAATTATATTGCTTTCTACTTCTGCGTTTGCTCAAAA
This sequence comes from Sediminibacterium sp., assembly GCF_030695065.1. Taxonomy (GTDB): domain Bacteria; phylum Bacteroidota; class Bacteroidia; order Chitinophagales; family Chitinophagaceae; genus Sediminibacterium. The sequence goes on from NZ_JAUYTR010000022.1 coordinate 28,471, forward strand.
ATACAATCCACTTGATGCCGAGAGTACAGTACAATTTGTCATTAAAAACTTTGGAATAAAAGTGGATGGTCAATTAAAGGGGATTAAAGGATCCATCAGCTTTGATCCATCCGAACTCAATAACAGCAACTTCAATGTGTCGGTAAATGCCAATACAATTAATACAGACAACACTGCTAGAGACAAGCACCTCAAGAAAGCAGACTACTTTAATGTAGCGCAATTTCCTTTGATCAGTTTTGTAAGTTCCAAAATAACAAAAGGCAATGCAGCAGGTTTATACAAAGTAGCTGGAAACCTTACTATCAAAGGAACAACCAAACCCATTGAATTTGACTTTACGGCTAGCCCAACCAATAAAGGCTATCAATTTAAAGGATTATTTACCATCAATCGCCGTGACTTTAAAGTGGGTGGTAGTAGCTTGCCTTTATCAGATAACTTGACCGTGCAACTAGATATTATTGCGAATAAAAACTAACCATATAAAACCAATCAAATGAAATATGTAAGCTCATTCATTCTTTTAGTAGCAACCACTTTTACCCTACATGCTCAACAAAAGGCTAGAACCGAACAATTAGTAGACTTCACCCTTGGTTTTGGTAGCGGACAATCAACAGTTTCCTTTGGGTATTTTAAGAACTGGAACTTAGGAAAAAAACAAAGCTTTTATATTGGAACAGGTGTAAGATTGAGTAACGCTTTTGGTAAGAATCAAGTATTTACTTCTGCTCCCGCAAGTCTTGCCGCTAATTCAGCTAATAAAGACAGTTTATTTAGCTCTTCAGCCAGCACTTATGCTTTAAATGCTATTCTCAACCTGGGATACCATATATCGCCCAAATTAGATGTAGGGTTCAATATTGATTTGATTGGGTTTTCATTTGGACCATCAAGAATCAAACTATTCAGCGGTAACGGAACCTCAACCACTACTACAGCAGAGCCAACCCGCATGAATGTATTATTGGTAGGCAACAATGACCGTGGCACGCTAAACTCTGAATTTTACCTACGTTATAAAGTGAGTACCAAGTGGGGGATTAAACTGGCTTATCAGCATTTTTTCACAGAACTCACTACTATTAATAAGGTTCAAACCGTTCCTGTTCAAAACGATCGATTTAGGAATATAACCAACTTATTCGGTATTGGGGTAGCTTATCATTTTTAAGCTGTTGAGTTTAAATAAGCTTTTTTTTAAAAGAAGGCTATTTAAGTATTGAATTCATTGAAAACAATGGGAATAGAGTAATCAAGGAAATTTTTGAGTGGTTTACCCTTGAAAAAAATTTCTAATTAATTGGCAGCAGCAGACAAAAAGTTACCAATACATTATCGGAATTTGAAGCCAAAAGAATCCTTCAATTTAATCAATAGCTTATTATCATACCTGATATAACTAAACTTAAAGTTAAATATTATATTTTCCTATTTGCAATTAGCTATGACTTGACTTATAGTTGGATTGAACTTATTATCTGTAACAAGCCATTCCCCAGTAATGCCTGATACTAAGAGTGGCTTTACTGCGCAATAATCATCTAATGAACTATTTATAGCTATTGCAAAAAGAGTTTTTAAACTTTTAATATTTCCCAATCCTTCCAAATTTTTCAAAGATGGATTATTATTTAAATTAACAGTTTCAACATTTGATAAATTATCAAGCCCTTTCATATTTAGTAATTTATCATTATGCGAAACATATAGAATCTTCAAACTTTGTATATTCTCCATTCCTTTAAAATTAAAAAGCAAAGGATTCCGTTCAACATATAAATATATTAAACTGCGTAGATTTTGAAATGCATCTAAACTACTCAGCTTTGAATTGTCAGATACATTCAGTATTTCCAAGTGCTTAATTTTATTTAATGGGGTAAAATCAGACAATACAGAATTACCAATTGCATATATAGCAAATCTGACAGAGTCTATATTTCGAAGTGCACTTATGTCTAACAAATTAGGATTGTTTTTTAAACTTATTCTTTCTAGTAATTTTATTTTCTCAAGTCCATTTAAATTAGTTAGAGAAGCATTATTATCAATTTCAAGATCATAATACAAGACTTCAAGATTTCTTAAAGCACTTATATCGGTAAGTAAAGGATTTCTTCTAATCATAAGACTACCCAACAAGATTCTTAATTGCTCTAATCCTTTTAATGATTTTAAATTTTCATTATCATTGATATGAATTTCGAAATTCAAGCAAGTTGTTAAACTTTCGAGCCCCTCAAGGTTTTCTAAGATTTTATTTCTGAAAATAGAAGTATTTCCATCAATAATCTTTAATTTTTTTAGACCTTTAAAATTTTTGAGTAAATAATTATGTTCAACCTTCAACCCACCGGGAAAGTCAACCCCAATTATTTCAAGATTTTCCAACCCAGTAAAATCTTTGATGGAAGTTCTAATTATATCTAATCTACTACTGATTTTAATAATACTATTTAAAGGAGACAAATCCGTAATAGTAGTTCCAGTGACTGTTAGACCTCCTCTTATATAAGTATAATTGTTGGAGCCAAAATCATTGACTTCCTGTTGATTAGATAATGTAATGGAACCAAAATACGTTTTATCAGGTAGAGAATTAAAACTAACCTCATTCCCATACCCAACACCATCATCATTGATACCATATGTTCTTATATACCACCTTTTATTGGAAGGTATTCCAATAATAACACTTTTGAAAACCCCAGCACTATCTGCATTCTTAGTGATTTTATTAACATTACGTTGTAAAGTGGGCATTGAAACAGTATCAACCAAGAAACCAAGCTCTTTCACTTTAGAACCGCCTGAATCAACAAGTCTACCACTAAAATCAACTGAATAGCCAGAAAGATTTTTAATTGAATCAGTGACTAAAATAGGCAATTTTATTACTGGTGCAGGAGTCGGAACTGGTCTAACTATTATATCATTGGTTTTCTTACACCCAACTAAAATAAAGGAAATATACACTACCACCCATAATATGCGCATAGGAATTGAATTTTAATCAAATATAATTAGTACTGATTTTGAAACCAATTTTGGTTTTGAATTACATGTAGCTTGAATCAGCTAAATTTTAATACTTCAATAAATTTATTTATCTTAAAACCTAAACCTTTTACAATGAAAACATTCAACACTTTTCTAGTAACCACATTATTGGCGTCTACCCTATTATTCAGTTGCAAATCTGAACTTAAAGTAGAAACGGATAAAACTACTTTCGACTTAGCTACTGCTAAAACAGAAATTGAAGCAGCCAATAAAATAACTATGGATGCTTTTGCAAAAGGAGACTCCGTTGCAATTGCTAATATGTATGCGGATGATGCCAAGCTCATGTTTACAGGCATGCCAGCTGTTGTTGGCAAAGCAGGTATTCAGTCTGTATTTGGGGGATATATCAAAGGAGGCGTGAATAAAATTGAACTTAAAACCAATGAAGTTTGGGGTACAGAAGATTTATTAGCCGAAGAAGGCGCTGTAACTATTTATGTTGGTGAACAAATAGTAGGTCAAGAAAAATTTATTGTGCTTTGGAAAAAAGTAGGTGGCCAATGGAAAATCATTAGAGATATAGCCAATTCTGATTTAGCACCACAACCAACTAATTAACGAATAATATAAGCCTTATTAATTTTATCCAACTTTGGAAAACGTTCCATAAATAATGCTGGATTTTTCTGGAGGGTATCGAGGGCGCGCATAGTTCTGCCTTCATAGCCCGCATATAAAGAATCAACTACCTGCATTCCATTAATGACTTTTCCAAAAGGGGGATATCCTACTACGCCACCAGCTTTAAGTGTATCTAATCGTTGATTGTCTTTTAAATTGATGAATAGTGTACTTCCTCTGGTTTCTTTACCGCTCCTGGCGTAACTAAGGTATCCCCTTAAATTACTTTGAATAACAGGTTCGTCTGCTAATTTATACGGTTTCCATTTTTGTAAAAACAAGGTATCATTATTGCCCCACTGTACCACAAAATTGGGTACCACCCTATAGAAAAGGGTATTGTTATAAAAACGATGTTTTACGGTTTGATAAAAACGATCGGCCGCTAAGGGAGACCATGCCCTGGTTATCTCAACATCAAAATTACCCTTGCTTGTTTCAAACCTTGTGATAAAGTTTGCTGGAGCTTGTTCATCTAACCATTTTGATTTGAAAACTGGTTTGGCACAACCAACCAATAACAGCATTAAAAGAAAAGATGGAACGATTGCTTTTTTCATAATTAGAAAAATAATATTTATTACTCCTTCCCTACACTTCTCTCAACAATAGCATGTATGATTTGATCAAGTTCTTTTGTTTCATTCAACAACAAATCAAGTTTCTCTATTTTTTCGGTCTCTGTTAAAACAGCTGAGTCTTTGATTAATTTGTACAAGCCCATCATATTAACCATATGCCTTCGCACTTCATGAGACTGTTGCCATGTGATTTGCTTCAGCCTTTCGTTTTGCTGCACAATTTGATTTTCTTTTGCTTTGCTTGCAGTGATATCATGACCTAAACAAAGAATACCTACAGGGGTTCCCGCTTTGTCTTTGAACAAAGAGAACTCCCAGTGCGTCCAATGGTACTCATTCTTTAAATTACTTGGTTTTCTTATTTCAATGGGAAAAGATTTGTCGGGATGAATAAAACATTTCTGCACCACTTCATCGCATTTTGCTAAGTCTTCTGGATGAATTGCTACAGATATATGTTCGCCTACAAAATGTGGACTCAAAAAAGAAAATCGTTGTTCAAACACGTCATTTACATAAATATACTTTCCTTCTAAATCGGTAATAATTAAAGAATAAGTGCTTGAATTCCGCAAGAATTCTGGCAGTAGGTTGATGATTTCTTGTTGGGTCATTCAATAATAATAGGTATCTCAAATATAGGAGTTTGCAACAATAAAAAAGCCCCGAGTAAACTCGAGGCTTTCTATAATAACACAACTAATATTTATTTTACATCAAAACGGTCTAGGTTCATTACTTTATTCCAAGCAGCAACAAAGTCTTTTATCAATTTCTCTTTACCGTCTGCATAGCTGTATACTTCAGCAATAGCGCGTAGTTCGGAGTTAGAACCAAAAACCAAGTCTACACGGGTTCCAGTCCATTTAACAGCGCCGGTTTTGCGATCATGTGCTTCAAATGTGTCTTTATGATCATTGGTAGGCACCCAAGTATGACCAAGGTCTAACAAGTTCACAAAGAAATCATTGGTTAACACTTCTGGTTGATTGGTTAAAACACCATGCTTACTTTGATTGTAATTGGCATTCAATACACGCATACCACCAACCAACGCGGTCATTTCAGGAGCAGTTAAAGTAAGCAACTGGGCTTTGTCTATTAACAACTCTTCTGCCGATAATGTATAACGAGCTTTTGCATAGTTTCTAAAACCATCTGCAATAGGCTCTAATACAGAAAACGATTCAACATCAGTTTGTTCTTGAGAAGCATCTGTTCTTCCTGCAGTGAAAGGAACAGTGATGTTATGACCAGCTGCTTTCGCCGCTTTTTCAATTGCAGCACAACCACCCAATACAATCAAATCTGCCATAGAAACTTGCTTGTCACCTGCAGCAGCATTGAATGCTTTTTGAACACCTTCTAATGCGTCTAATACTTTAGACAACTGAGCAGGATTATTGGCTTCCCAATATTTTTGCGGTGTTAAACGAATACGACCGCCATTGGCACCACCACGCTTGTCTGATCCACGGAATGTAGAAGCAGAAGCCCAAGCAGTTGATACCAATTCAGATACTGATAAACCAGTTGCTAATATTTGCGCCTTCAATGCTTCAACATCAGCAGAATCAATGGTTTTATAGGTTGCAGCAGGAATAGGATCTTGCCATATTAATTCTTCAGCAGGAACTTCTGAACCTAAATACAATGCCTTAGGCCCCATATCACGGTGCGTTAATTTAAACCAAGCTCTTGCAAATGTATCGGCAAATAAATCTGGGTTCTCATAAAACTTACGAGAAACTTTTTCATAAGCAGGATCTACTCTTAATGCAATATCAGAAGTAAGCATAAATGGTGCATGTTTCTTGTTTGGATTATGTGCATCTGGTACTGTTCCTTCTCCACCATTATTCTTTGGCTTCCATTGATGTGCACCAGCTGGGCTCTTGGTTAATTCCCACTCAAAGCCAAATAAATTTTCAAAATAATTATTGCTCCATTTGGTTGGAGTGGTGGTCCAAGCACCTTCTAATCCACTAGTAATAGTATACTCTCCATTACCAGTTCCAAAACTATTTTTCCAGCCAAGGTTTTGCTCTTCTAAACCCGCAGCAGCTGGCTCTGGTCCTACATATTTGCCTGGATCTCCTGCACCATGTGTTTTACCAAAAGTATGTCCGCCAGCAATTAATGCTACGGTTTCTTCATCGTTCATTGCCATACGTGCAAATGTTTCGCGGATATCGCGAGCAGATGCCAATGGATCAGGATTACCGTTAGGCCCTTCAGGGTTAACATAAATTAATCCCATTTGAACGGCTGCCAATGGATTCTCTAATTCGCGGTCGCCTGTATAACGCTTATCGCCCAACCACTCGCGCTCTGATCCCCAGTAAATATCTTCTTCTGGTTCCCAAACATCTGCACGACCTCCACCAAAACCAAAGGTTTTAAAGCCCATTGATTCTAATGCTACGTTACCAGTTAAAATCATTAAATCGGCCCAAGATAATTTCTTACCATATTTCTGTTTAATAGGCAATAACAACAAACGTGCTTTGTCTAAGTTGGTATTATCGGGCCAGCTATTCAATGGAGCAAAACGCTGCGTTCCAGAACAAGCACCACCCCTACCATCTGCAGTTCTGTATGTTCCTGCACTATGCCATGCCATACGAATAAAGAATGGACCATAGTGTCCAAAATCGGCAGGCCACCAATCTTGCGAATTGGTCATTAAATTGGTTAAGTCTGTTTTTACTGCTGCTAAATCTAAGGTTTTGAATTCTGTTGCATAATCGTAAGATGCATCCATTGGATTAGACAACATAGAATTCTGACGCAGAATATTCAACTTTAATTGATTGGGCCACCAGTCGCGATTTCTGGTACCACCACCTGCTATTTGGGTTGCTTTAGCTGTTGCTCCTGTAAAAGGGCACTTGGCTTCGCCACCTGCATTCATTGGGTTATTTTCCATATATTGATTTGGTTTTTACGGTTAAAAAATTAGAGTGCAAAATTACACCGAAACTTGCATAGACGGTGTTTATTTTAATTGAAAAATTAGTTACAAAATGTATCATTCAATTTTACTACTTCTGTTAACTTTTAGTGGGTTAAACGTAATAAAAGCTCAACAAAAAAAGTTGAAAATTGTTTTCGTAATTGCTGATGGAATTCCTGCAGATTTAATAGAGAAATCGGCAAAACCCAACCTAAATAAAATTATTGCCAACGGTTTTTATAAAAGAGCTTTTGTTGGGGGGATTAAAAACGCCTTCAACCAAACCCCCACTATTTCTGCACCAGGCTACAATAACTTGATTACTGGCACTTGGGCCAACAAACACCAAGTATTAGATAATAATATTAAGAACCCCAATTATCATTACTATTCTATTTTCAGGTACCTCAAAGAACAATACCCGCAAAAATCAACTGCAGTTTTTTCTACTTGGCAAGACAATAGAACCAAATTGGTTGGTGATGGCTTACCACAAACAGGCGGTTTTAACATTGACTATGCCTACGATGGGTATGAATTAGACACCCTTCAATTTCCGCACGATAAAGAAGCAAAATATACCCATTTAATTGACAACCATGTAATAGCCAAAGCAGACAGCACCATTCGTGTAGCAGCGCCAGATTTATCTTGGATTTATTTACAACATACCGATGATATTGGCCATCGTTTTGGGTATAGCCCGCAAATGGAAAAAGCCATTGAATATTTAGACTCGCAAATGGGAACCATTTGGGATGCCATACAATTCAGGCAAAAAAAATACCAGGAAGATTGGTTATTCATTATTACCACCGACCATGGAAGAGACATTGCAACAGGTAAAAATCATGGTGGTCAATCCGATGGAGAAAGAACTACTTGGATGATAGCTAATATCAAAAACTCCAATACTTATTTTCAATTAAACGCGCCTGCCATTGTAGATATACTTCCTACTATGCTGCGTTTTCAAGAAATAAATATTCCTAAAGCAAATGAATACGAATTAGATGGCGTTCCAATTATTGGCAATGTTTCCTTGTCGCATTCTTCTGTAGAAAAAAGGGGAGACAGTTTAATGATTCATTGGAAAGCGTATGAGAAAAATACCAAAGTTCGTATTCTAGTAAGCTATACCAATCTATTTAAAGAAGGTCAAGAAGACAGCTATGAAACCCTTGCTACCGTTGCAGTTGAACAAGAACAATTTTCAATTAATATTGATTCAAATAAACGCTTTGCTAAATTTGTTTTAGTAGGAAAGTACAATACCATCAACACCCAATGGCACAATAAATAACTATCGAATATTGTGCAAATACTCGCTCCCTACTTTTCCGTAATTGTCATTCAAATGCGCAGTTACCAATGCGTTTACTACACGTGATTCTTTTTGTGAACTGTATTTTTTAATCAGGTTTACTTGCTGATTAATAACGCTCAGTGGTGCTACTACCGGAACAAACTCTGCCAGTACATCATTTTTTAATACCCCATATTCATAATGCTGGTAACAAAATTTCACTTTTTGTCCTTCGGCTAATTGATCTGCATCGCTAATAACCGTTTGATTAAAATAAATTCCTCTATCGGATGCTGGTATTTTTCTTACAACTGTAGCTCCCGCTTTTTCCCATTGCAGGTAAAAGAAATTTTGTACATCTAATTTATAAAAAGGAATAATTTTTAAAGGCAATCCAGTAACCAACAAAACTCGGTAATTGGTCTCGGGTGAATGAAAATATGTTCTAGGATTATACCCTTCGTAATTAAGTGGTCTCGAAACAATTTTATACTCACTCTGTATAGCTGTAACCTGGTCTTTTACCGTTAAATCTTTACCTGCAGATTTGGGCGTAATTTCTACTCTCCCTCTTTTAAGATGAATTAATACCAATTTTGAATTGGCATCTCTCAAAAATATTTTATCGGTAGGCTTAAGCATATCGCCCATTCTAACTCCGCGATTGTTTACAGTATTAATTGCACCCCCCTTTACATAAATGACATAAAAATTGTCTTCTTGCATAAAGCTTGTACCCATTAATAAAATCAAAAGGGCAATCAATAATCTGTTCATCTTCTAATAATTTTCTCTATTCAAAAATACAACTTAATGCATGGTAGCATTACCACCTCTATGTGATTGTCCAAACTGGAATGCTTGAACTTTCACTGGCTTATTGTTTTCTATTTCTACCTTAAAGATATAATCATAATCATCATCGCTTAAGGCTTTAACAGGTCGTTGGCCTCCCAATGCTTCAATTGTTTCTAGCACCGTATTTGAATGCCCTACTAACAAAACAGTCTTCCCTTTTGCCTTTTCAAGTAATTGGGTGGCAACCGTTCCTAAATTTTTTGGATTGTAAATGTCTAAGGGTGCCGTAATATGTTCCGCTGTTTGCCTAGTTCTTTTAGTATCGGTTGAATAAATAACAGCAATGCTTTCTTTTTTAAGGTATACGGCTAAATCCTTTGCTCTTTGTTTGCCTTCTGCAGTTAAATCGGGATTGGCCCTTGTTGCAAATGCCGTGTCTTTTTCGGCGTGCCGAACAATCCATACTGTGGTTGTTTGTGCGACGGCTATACTCCACCCAAAAAATAAAATCACCAGGGTCATTAACCCTCTTACTATTTGTCTCGTTTTCATTTAATTTTTTTTATTTACCGCAAAAAACCGCAGTTGACGCTGTTTGCAACTCTAGTTACTGCAAGTTCTTGCAAAACAACAATTTATTCATTAAATATAATTAAACTTGCAACTAAATAAGTCATTTATTATGTGTGGAATTGTTGGTTATATAGGGCCAAGAGAGGCCTATCCTATTGTGTTAAAGGGGCTGAAAAGATTGGAATACCGCGGTTATGATAGTTCTGGTGTTGCTTTATTGCACAATCATCATATTAACGTTTACAAGAAAAAAGGAAAAGTGGCTGAGCTTGAAGAAGCCACTATTGGTCATGACGTGCACGCACATATTGGCATTGGTCATACTCGTTGGGCTACCCATGGTGAACCCAGCGACAGAAACGCGCATCCGCATCAATCTCAGAGTGGCGATTTAGCCATGATTCATAATGGAATCATTGAGAACTACACTCAAATTAAAAAGGAACTTGAATCAAAAGGATATCATTTTAAAAGTGATACCGATACTGAAGTATTGTTGAATTTTATTGAAGACATTAAAATCAATAACAACTGTACTTTAGAAGAAGCTTTACGAATTGCATTAAAACGTATTGTTGGTGCTTATTGTATTCTTTTGATTTCGAAGGATGAACCCGATACCATTATTGCTGCCCGTAAAGGAAGCCCATTGGTAATTGGTATTGGCAAGGGCGAACATTTTTTAGCTAGTGATGCTTCGCCAATTATTGAATACACAAAAGAAGTAGTGTATGTAAATGATTATGAAATTGCGATTGTTAAACCCGACGAATTAATTCTGAAGAACTTAGGTAATGAAAAGCAAACGCCTTTTATTACTAAACTAGATATGGAATTAGCAGCTATTGAAAAAGGCGGCTATGATCATTTCATGCTCAAAGAAATTCATGAGCAACCCAATACCATTCACGACTGCTTAAGAGGTCGTTTGTTGCCTCAGAGTTTGCAAATTATGATGGGTGGAATCGAAAATAATATGGATGCATTCATCAATGCAAACCGCATCATGATTGTTGCCTGCGGTACCAGTTGGCACGCCGGTTTAGTAGCCGAATATTTAATTGAAGAATTCTGTAGAATTCCTGTTGAAGTGGAATACGCTTCTGAATTCCGTTACAGAAATCCGGTGATTCATAAAGGTGATGTAATCATTGCCATTTCTCAAAGCGGTGAAACGGCCGATACTTTAGTTGCATTGGAAAGTGCCAAAGAAAAAGGCGCATTTATTTTTGGAGTGGTGAATGCAGTAGGTAGCAGCATTGCTCGTTTAAGTCATGCGGGTGCATACACCCATAGTGGCCCTGAAATTGGAGTAGCTAGTACCAAAGCTTTCACTGGCCAATTGGCTGTATTAATGATGATGTCGCTAAAAATTGGTTACGCTAAAGGAACACTTTCTAAAGATCGTTATGTTCAATTAATGCACGATTTAGAAAGCATCCCTGAAAAAATAAAAGAGATTTTAGCCGACACTTCTAATATTGAACGCATTGCAGAAAAATACAAAGACGCTGCAGACTTTTTGTTCTTAGGAAGAGGATACAATTTCCCTGTTGCGCTAGAAGGCGCGCTTAAACTAAAAGAGATTTCTTACATACATGCAGAAGGATATCCTGCTGCCGAAATGAAACATGGCCCTATTGCATTGGTAGATGAAAACTTGCCTGTTGTTTTTGTTGCAACAAAAGATTCTTATTACGAGAAAATTGTTTCGAACGTTCAAGAAATAAAAGCCAGAAAAGGCAAAGTGATTGCTGTAGCAACTGTTGGCGACGAAGTTATTCCTGGCATGGCAGACGACGTCATGTTTGTGCCTGATGCAGACGAAGCCATTGCTCCTTTATTAAGCGTTGTGCCTTTGCAATTATTGAGCTACTATGTGGGTCTTTACAAAGGTCTTGACGTAGATAAGCCTAGAAACTTAGCGAAGAGTGTAACGGTGGAGTAATGATTTGTTTTTTAGTTATTGCTTAACATAAAAATAGTAGGAGTAAAAACTCCTACTATTTTCATTTGTACTATAATTGAGGGAATCCCCTATTTATAGCTATCAGTATTAACGATAATTCATTAAGAACCAGCTTGTACCGTTTGAGATATATTGTAAAAAGCGATAGTCAATTGAAATGCCACTATTATCTACACTTCCTCCTAAACTTAATACGGAATCTATTTTCTCCTGGTTATTACTAACTCTTAGAACGATTGTTTTCCCATTATTTAATGTAGCGTTTGGCAATGTTACTTCAATAGGGTCACGATTCTGACTAGAAGTGATAATAGTTGTTGTATGTATCAATATACCACTAGCATTTACTAGAGATGAGAAAGTAGAGTTGTTTATTGTAAAAGTTCTTGAAGAGGTTGTTCCTGCACCAGCAGTGGAAACAGCGTTTTCTCCAGTTGCTCCTGTATCTCCTTTGTCTCCTTTAATTCCTTGTGGCCCAGTTGCACCGGTTGCTCCGGTTGCTCCTGTATCACCCTTTTCTCCTTTCGCACCATCAACTCCATTTGTACCATTTACTCCAGCAACACCTTGAATACCTTGTGCACCTGTATCTCCTTTGTCACCTTTAACGCCAGCAACTCCTTGATCGCCCTTATCACCTTTATCTCCTTTTGCACCATCAACTCCATTGATACCATTTGCACCTGCAACTCCTTTCTCTCCTTGAATTCCTTGTGCACCTGTATCTCCTTTGTCACCCTTAACTCCAGCAACACCTTGAATACCTTGATCACCCTTTTCTCCCTTATCTCCTGTTAATCCTTTCTCTCCTTGAATTCCTTGTGCACCTGTATCTCCCTTGTCACCTTTAATTCCAGCAACACCTTGAATACCTTGATCACCCTTTTCTCCTGTTAATCCTATCTCGCCTAGAATTCCTTGAATTCCTAGAGCACCTGTATCTCCCTTGTCACCTTTAACTCCAGCAA
>NZ_JAUYTR010000024.1 GCF_030695065.1 Sediminibacterium sp.
CAGATAATAAAAAAATAAAAGAGATAATTGCGTCTGGAATTATTTCTGAAGAAGATCTAAATAATGCTAAAATAGCAAAAGGAAGCTGGTATACTTATGCTAAAAAAATAAAAGTTGAAACCCAAGTTCAAAATAATGAAAAGGATTCTAATATTAATTCTATATTAAACGAATTTGATAGTTCAGTTACCTTGCCTGCGGAAGAATTGAAAACAGTAATCATCACGGATCTCTTTTATAATGTTAATGATAAAATAACAGTACATGCGATTGATAATGATGGTAATTCAATAAGATTGATTCCCAATACCGATGCTATTAATGAAACTATAGATTCACTTGAAAATAAGAATATTAGGTCATTTTCTGTGGTAAAACTAAAATTGTTATCTGAAAATATTGAAAGCTCTTATTTAGAAGATAAGCTATGGGATAATAATATTTCCCCTATTTTTATAAGAAATCTTTCAGAAGAAGAAATAAAAGAATTATTGGATTATGATTGTCACCAAGCAGTTAGTGATATCTTCCATGATGAAATTCATCAAGGAAATTTCGTAAAATCTAAGGTTATTGAAAAGTCCATGGGAACTATTAAGATTTCTAAAATAAACCATTTAGAATACGAGACTAATGATCAAAAAGAATGTATTTTGTCTTTTATTGATGAAAAAAATGAAGAGTATAATTTATCAGTAAAGGATTATACATTTAAAAATTATTTAAATAATTTAAGTGAACAGAGAAATTCTTCTGACCAGATTAATGATTTGATTAAATCAAAATTTGAAAATAGGGATTTATATTTGAGGATTGGCCTCCAGCAAATTGCTGAGGACATTCACTGGCTTTATATTACTAGTGTTTATAGTTTTCCAGATTATGAGCCTTAGATAATATTATCATTTCTATTCTTTGTAAAAATAATTATCACAAAATCCTCTTAAAACATAAAAACTCTCATTAATAGTTCTTTCTTTAATATTAGACTTCCTTTGATGAATAAATTCCACTAAATAGTCCGGATGAATCAATTCATAATCTTTAGGATCATATTTTCTAATAACGTGCATACTATTGAGAGCAACCATAGATTTAACCCATAAATCTTTCATATTCACATCATTTTTTATTAAATACTTTCGAAGCTGAGCTGCATTCGCTTTTGTCTGTTTTCCTGGACTTTTATAGCTTTTTTTAAATCCACCATATTCTTTATATTTAGCAGACCAATTATCTCCATCCACTATATGCAGCCCACCAAGATTTTTGGATTCAATAACAAAAATTCCAGTGGGGCCTACTACAATGTGATCTATGTTTCCCCAGGATCCCGGAAGTTTAACATCATTAAAAATATGATAACCGCCATTTAATTTTTTTAAAGATTTTTTAACGGTTTTTTCTCCTTCATAGCCTTTGTACCAGCTTTTTCCATTGGTATAACCATAAAAAATGGGATAAATTCCACCTAAAAAAAGTAATATTCCTAAAAGATTACCATATATAATTCCTAGAATTCCAAAAAAAGATAAAAAAACACCAGACATCATTATGGTGTCATGTTTATATTCCATTTTCTTTAAATAACTTAAATTGAACCGATTTTTTGGATAAACCGATTGATGGTAATCTTCTAAGTACTCATAATATTCCAGTTTCCGGCCACAAGAGCAGAATTCGAAAATTTCATCTGTACTAGAAATTTCATAGTAATGGTTGCAAACAATACATATTAGATATCCCATTGAAGACCCTCATTAACTATATTAAATTTATTAAACAAAAACAATCCCATCCACAACCCCTATAAACTCCCGGGCCTGCTCCAGAGTGACATCATAAGACTCCTTATTATATGTCTCATAAATCACGGCTGGGACTCCGGCCTTTATCAAGGGCCCAGTAATATAATCCGTGCTGGTTGGATTTGGTGGAACATAATAGGTTAACCAACTTAACTTATTTTTTATCTGTTTAGCATATGCTTCTGATTCACTTCCACTTACTGGAGCGAAAATAAAACGATTTTCTTTCCAGTTTCCACTATTGGAATGCACATCAATGGCCATATTAAAATTATTTTTCTCAATATCACTTACCACATATTTATTGGCTAGTAATTGGCCATTCATCCTTCCCTTATTGTAATCGTCCTTGTCTTGTGTCACATTAATCTTGTAAATGTAGTAACAGTATTTGAGTGATTTAGAACTGTTTATAAGTGATTCACTTAATGCCTGGTGGGCCGTATATTCTAGAGGGTGCACCCCTGTGATAGAGGCAATTTTCACCGGAGAACTGGTATTTCCATAGGGCCCCAGCTTCTCAACACTACCATAATCTGTGGCACCTAAAGATACACTAGGGCCTGTAACTGCAGAAGATGGAACGATTATTTCCTCATTAGAGTATAGTAAAAAAGAAAAAATGGTGCTTATGATGAATATCATGGATAATACGGCTATTATCATGATAGTTTTATTTATTTTCATATATTATCCACCCTTTTAAGGGATGCTTATAGTGTCTGGTAATTGGCCATTGGTTTTGTATTGATCTAAAACCTTAGAAAACAGGTTTAACATAGTATCTGGTGCAAGATCAGGCTGGCCAGGGGATCTTATACCCACGTAATTTGGCGCGGCTCCATTTTTATCCATCCATTCATAGGTTCTCTGAGCAATATCCACATATTCACTTTTTGAAAGTGTGGTGCTGGTAATATATCCGTAAGGTTCATCAGGAGAATTAAAATTATTTATAGGAATGCTTCCACCTTTTCCCTCATCTATCAGGACTATGGCCTTGGATAGAATGTACATGCTCTGATATTTGTCCAGGGTCAATGAACCATAAG
>NZ_JAUYTR010000020.1 GCF_030695065.1 Sediminibacterium sp.
GTTTGAAGCAAATAGCTGTGGTATTTTATCTGCTATTCATGAGCAGAGTGCCGATATTAACCAAGGGGTAGACAAGAAGAAGAAAGAAGAGCAGGGAGCAGGCGACCAAGGAATGATGTTTGGTTATGCCAGCAATGAAACAGAAGACTATATGCCTTTGGCTTTAGACTTAGCGCACAAGATCTTAATTGAACTAGCTGCATTAAGAAGAGAGAACAAATCCATCAAATATTTAAGACCTGATGCGAAGAGCCAGGTGACTTTGGAATACGACGACAACAATCAACCCGTAAGAATAGATGCAATTGTAGTATCTACCCAGCACGATGATTTTGATACCGAAGCCAAAATGTTGGCCAAGATTAAGAAAGACATCATTGAGATCTTAATTCCAAGAGTTAAAGCGAAGTACAAGAAATACGCGAAGCTGTTTAATAAAGACATTAAATACCATATTAACCCAACCGGCAAGTTTGTGATTGGTGGCCCTCACGGAGACACTGGTTTAACGGGTCGTAAAATCATCGTAGATACATACGGTGGTAAGGGTGCCCATGGTGGTGGTGCATTCAGTGGTAAAGATCCAAGCAAGGTAGACCGTTCTGCAGCCTATGCTACGCGTCATATTGCCAAGAACTTGGTAGCTGCTGGTGTGGCAGACGAAATCTTGGTACAAGTGTCTTACGCAATTGGTGTAGCGCAACCTACTTCTATTAACGTAAACACGTATGGTACTGCTAAAGTAAACTTGACCGATGGCCAAATTGCCAAGATGGTGGAAGGTTTATTTGATATGCGTCCTTACTTTATAGAGCAGCGCTTGAAGCTCAGAAACCCTATCTACAGTGAAACTGCAGCCTATGGTCATATGGGTCGCAAGTCTGAAACTGTAACCAAAACCTTCAAAACTCCAGACGGAAAAGAGAAGAAAGTAAAAGTGGAATTGTTTACCTGGGAGAAGCTAGACTACGTGTCTAAAGTGAAGAAAGCGTTTGGGTTAAAATAGTTTATGATTTACATATACAATAAACAACGGCCTTTCATTTCTATGAGAGGCTTTTTTTGGATACTAATATGCCTCCCCGTATATTTGCACCTTCTAAAGCGAATAACCGCCAATATGCCCCCAAAAATGGCGTTATGTAGCTGATTTTTAGTGATTTGAAATCGAGAGATTGAAAATTAGTTGTAATTTTATCATCATTTATTTTTGTACGCAGCAGAATTAAGCGCATTACCCATAATGTGATTGAGGTGGGCGAAGCCATGCAAATTTTAAATTATTATTAGTATGCCTTTTTTCCTAACTATACTAAATTGAAACAAGTTTATGAATTTGTGAAAGTAGGAAATGGGCCTTTAACTGCTGCTTATGTGTTGGGTATAATTACTCTGTATTCGCAACATTAGCAATTACTAATAGTAACTTAACTAAATAGAAACTACATGAGTGAAGTAATAAATAATTCCAACATAAATAACTCCGACGAAATATCTTTAAAGGAACTCCTTCAAAAAATGAATAAGTGGTGGAGTTATTTAAAAACCCATTGGATAAAAATCGTCTTTATTGGATTAATTGGAGGTGCTATTGGATTTATTTATGCTTGGATGCAACCTGCTAATTATGTAGCAAAAATTACATTCGTTGTTGAAGAAAATAAAAGTAATAGTAGTAGTTTAAGTGGTCTAGCATCTTTGGCTGGTCAATTTGGTGTTGACTTAGGCTCTAATAATGGTGGAAGTATTCTCTCTGGCGAAAATATATTATTGTTTTTTAAAAGTAATACATTAACAAGGGAAGTGCTTTTATCAAAGTTTGACGAAACTACTGATAAACTTTTTGTTGATGTTTATGCTGAAAAGACAGGGATAGCCAACAGTTGGAAGGATAAACCGAAATATCAAAGGTTTAATTTTCTTCCAAACAAAATATCTAAGAATTATTCTAGGGATCAGGATAGTATACTTAACTCTATAATATTTATTATAACCAGTAGTCAACTTGAAATTAAAAAAGTTGATAAAAAAGCTTCATTTTTGGAAGTCTCTATTACTATGCCGGATGAAGAACTGGCAAAAATATATTGCGAAAAAATAGTGAAAACCGCTGTTGATAAGTATTTGTCAGTTAAAACCAAAGGACAAATACAAACAATTAATAGACTGCAAGAAAGGGTAGATAGTATAGCTGCATTATTAAATTCAAAAACAATAAGTAGTGCTGATCTTCAAACTTCTTCTAATATAATGGATATTAATCCTATGTATAAGAAAAATAATATTGTATCTACAGAAAAAACAACACGGGATAAATTTCTACTTTCTTCAATGTATACAGAAGTTATAAAAAATTTAGAATTGGCTAAATTCAGTTTGAGCCAAGAAACTCCAGTTATTCAAATTATTGATCAACCTTATTATCCGCTTTTAATAAAGAAAACATCAAAAAGAATCGCAGTAATAATTGGAGGTATTTTATTTGGGATCTTAATAATAGCCTATTTAGTATTCATAAAAATGTATAAGGATATACTTTAATGAAAAAAGCATTAATCACAGGAATAACCGGACAAGACGGTGCGTATTTAGCAGAATTACTGCTGAAGAAAGGCTATGAAGTACATGGAATAAAACGCAGAAGTTCTTTGTTTAATACACAAAGAATTGACCATTTTTATGAGGATCCGCATATACCAGATCGTCATATGGTATTGCATTATGGAGACCTTACAGACAGTACTAATTTAATTCGGATTATTCAA
>NZ_JAUYTR010000025.1 GCF_030695065.1 Sediminibacterium sp.
GAATAAAATCAACTAAACTCTTTATGGTGGTTTTGCCGGGGGTGTTCACCTCTTCCCATTCCGAACAGAGAAGTTAAGTCCCCCATGGCCGATGGTACTCGCATCTAGCTGGGAGAGTAGGTAGCTGCCATATTTATTGAACCTCGATCTTTATTGATCGAGGTTTTTTTTTGCCCTTAACTATTTTGTTTAAATGATTAAACATTGATTAATCTAAATGGCTTAACTTGCCCATGGTTTTATGACTAAACCAAAATCCAATATATTATTTCAAATTCTTTCATTAGGTAATCAGGACGATACTCCATTTAGAGTGGCGTATAAGAACTATATGTTCAACCTATTCCTTTTGTTGGCTACTCCTTTTGCCTTTTTGGTAACCTGTATTAATTTGTATATTGGAGCTTATACGCTTGCCTTTTTTAATGTTGCACACCTTTTAATTTTTGTTGTTGGTTATTATATATCTTATTCGCAAAAGCATTTAGATTATAGACCTCTTTTATTGTTTATTGGTGCAGTAATTTCTTCTTATACGGCATATATGTTTAAGAATGGCAATGAATATCGCTTTCTTATCATGATTGTTGCAGCAGTGGTTTTATGTGAAAAAAATTGGCAGTATATATTATTTGTTCTTTTTGTTTCGCTCAGTTTTGTTGTAATTAGATTAGACGAATTGCCTTTGAGTACCATGAATGGGTTAAATATTTTTGAGAAAGTAATCAAATTGCTTTTTCCACTTTCTTTCTTTTCAATCTGTTTGTACTATTTCAAAGAATTCTATTTTAAAAATCAATACAAGCTTGAAACTGCATATGCCGAGTTAACAAAAAATAAAGAAGAACGTGATCGAATTTTAAATGTGGTTGCACATGATTTAAGGAGTCCGTTAAGTGGCATTTCTGGTATTAGTAAAATGATGTTGGCCGATGATAAAGTGGTGGAAGACAATAAAGAAATGTTTAGACTAATTGAGCAAAGTGCTGAATCTACGCTGAGGTTGATTACTGATTTGATGCATACCAATATTAATTCTGCAGAGCAATACCAGTTTCAAGAAATTGAATTAAATAAATTGGTACAGCAAATACTGCAAATACTTGTTTTTACTGCAAAAGAGAAGAATATTATAATTGAAGTAAATATTGCAAAACAAAAATTAATTTTAAATGCCGATAAGGATAAAATTGATAGGGTTATATCTAACCTAGTAACCAATGCAATCAAGTTTAGCAAACCTGGTTCAATAGTACACGTTTCTTTACATACAAATGATGGGTTTGCAGAAATCACTGTTAAAGACAATGGAATTGGTATACCTGAATATTTGCAGGGTAAAATTTTTGATTTGTTTACTACAGCAAAAAGAAAAGGAACGGCTGGTGAGAAAAGTTATGGATTAGGATTGGCAATTTGTAAAAAAATTGTGGAGGTACATGAAGGGTTTATTCATGTGGAAAGCAAAGAAGGGATAGGGTCTTCCTTTATTGTGAGGCTCCCTCTTAAGGCCTAACCATTTCAATATGCTCAATCCCATCTTCTAAATACATTTCTCCTTCTTCAATAAACCCAAATGAAGCATAAAATTTAATTAGATAACATTGAGCCCCAATTCTAATAGGCCCCAATCCAAACTGTTGGTGAATCAATTGAATGGCTTCTGCAATTAATAGCTTACCTGCACCTGTTTTTCTATACGAGGGGGCACTTACTACTCTTCCAATACTCATTTCCTTATAAGCTAAACCAGGGGGAAGCAATCTGCAATAGGCAATCAATTCATTGTTGTTCCAAAATAGTAGATGCATACTTTTTTGATCTTTATTATCTGCATCTTGGAATACGCAGTTTTGTTCAACTACAAACACTTCGTTCCTTAATTGAATAATTGCGTACAATTCAAATGGTGTGAGTAATTCAAATGGTTTTAAAGAAAAATAGGTTGTTGCCGTATTCATAGAGTTCATTTAACTGATTTGCAAATAATCCCGCATCTTTGCAATGCTGTAAAAATAAGCATACCAGCGATAATCATGTCAAAAAGAGTTGCAATCATAGGTGCCGGCCCAGCAGGATTAACTGCAGCCTACTTGTTGGGGAAAGAAAAACAACAAGTAGTAGTGTTTGAAAAAGACGCTACTTATGTGGGCGGAATATCTAGAACAGAAAGTTATAAAGGATACCATTTTGATATTGGTGGACATCGTTTCTTTTCTAAATCTAAGGAAGTAGAAGATTTTTGGACTGAAATCTTAGGTGATGAAATGCTTGAAAGGCCAAGAAGTTCTAGAATATATTACAATAAGAAGTTTTTTTCTTATCCCTTGGTTGCAATGGAAGCCTTAAAGAAATTAGGAATTATAGAAAGTGCGCTTTGTGTGTTGAGTTATTTAAAAGCTAAAATATTCCCTGTTAAAAATCCAACCAATTTTGAAGATTGGGTAGTTAATCAATTTGGTCAAAGACTATTCAATATTTTTTTCAGAACCTATACAGAAAAAGTATGGGGTATTCCTTGTAAAGAAATTTCTGCTGATTGGGCTGCACAAAGAATTAAAGGCCTTTCATTAAGTAGTGCTATTTGGAATGCACTTTTTAAGTCAAAACCATCTAAGAAAGGGGATGTAATTAAAACCTTGATTGACTCTTTTAGATATCCAAAGCAAGGACCTGGTTTAATGTGGGAACGCTGTACGGAGAAATGTAAAGCAATGGGTGTTCAGGTTGAAATGAATTGTGGCGTTAAAGACATTGCTACAGCGGATGGCAAATGGACAGTACATACCAATGATGGCAGAACCTTTAATGATTTTGATTATGTGCTTTCTTCGGCCCCAATGCGTGAATTGATTCAAGCAGTAAGTCCGGCCTTTCCAACTAAAGCCTTTGAAGGTGCAGCTAATTTAGGATACAGAGATTTTTTAACGGTTGTCTTAATTTGTAAGGATGAAGATGCATTTCATGACAACTGGATTTATATTCACGACCCAAGTGTGAAAGTAGGGCGTATTCAAAATTTTAAATCTTGGAGTCCTTACATGGTTCCTGATCCTGAAATGGCTTGTTACGGATTAGAATATTTTTGTTTTGAAGGTGATGGATTGTGGACCAGTTCCGATTATGATTTAATTGAATTGGCTAAAAAAGAGATTGCACAAATTGGATTAACCCAACCAACTGCTGTGGTGGATGGTTATGTGGTAAGACAACCCAAAGCCTATCCAGTTTATGATCATATGTATAAGGAAAGAGTAAATGATGTTCGTGAAGCTTTAAAACAATACCCAGGACTTTATTTAGTAGGTAGAAACGGAATGCATAAATACAATAACCAAGATCATAGTATGATGACAGCAATGCTGGCTGCTAAAAATATAGTAGCAGGTAAAGAAGTATATGATTTATGGGATGTGAATGAAGATGCGGAATACCATGAAGGTGGAGAAAGAGGAGCAGAAGTAGAGAAAGTTGCAGAACGCCTTGTTCCACAGAAACTGAATCCTTAGTACCCATATTTGCCTTTCCAACGCTCTTTTAAAAATTTCTTTATTTCATTTTCTCTGGCGTTATTTCCAGGAACATAAAATGAAGTGTTTTTTAATTGATCTGGCAAGTATTCTTGTTCAATGAAATTATTTTCTCCTAAATGTGAGTACTGATAATTTTTACCGTAGTCCATTTGCTTCATCAATTTAGTAGGTGCATTTCTCAAATGTAGCGGCACCGATAAATCACCGTGTTGTGAAACAGCTTGCTGGGCTTTAGCAATTGCTTCGTAAGACGCATTACTTTTTGGAGAAGAAGCTAAATATGTAGCGCATTGCGAAAGTATTATTCTGCTTTCAGGATAACCAATTTTTGAAACGGCATCAAAAGTTCCATTAGCTAATAGTAATGCGTTGGGGTTGGCATTACCAATATCTTCACTTGCGAAGATGAGCATTCTTCCAGCAATAAATTTTACATCTTCACCTCCTTCAATCATTCGGGCCAACCAATAAACGGCACCATTGGGATCAGAGCCTCTCATACTTTTGATAAATGCAGAAACAATGTCATAGTGTTGCTCACCAGATTTATCATACAAAGCAATTTTTTGTTGAGCCACTTTTAAAACAATATCATCGGTTATAATAGTAGCACCAGTTTGAACAACAAGATCCAAAAGATTTAATAATTTTCTACCATCTCCACCGCTTAGGTTTATTAAAGCCTCCGTTTCTGCTAACTGAATATTTTTTAGTTGCAGCAGCTCATCTCTATTAATGGCGTCTTGCATTAATTGAATTAATTGCTGCTTTTCTAAAGCTTTTAGAACATAAACCTGACACCTGCTCAACAATGCAGCATTCACTTCAAAAGAAGGATTCTCAGTGGTAGCACCAATTAGTCTGATAATTCCTTTTTCTACTGCACCTAATAATGCATCTTGTTGGCTTTTATTAAAACGATGTATTTCATCAATAAATAATACTGCTCCAGATAGATGTTTGGCTTGTTCTATCACTTCTCTCACTTCTTTAACACCACTACTGATGGCAGAGAGTTGAAAATAAGGCACTTGAAGGGTTTGTGTTATTACATTCGCCAACGTGGTTTTGCCTACACCAGGAGGCCCCCATAAGATCATAGACGGTACAACGCCTTTTACTAAAGCTGTTCTTAAAATACTTCCTTGGCCAGTAATATGTTCTTGACCCAATACCTCATCTAAATTAGTCGGGCGCATTCTCTCCGCCAAAGGGGTATGGGCATTATTGGTCATTGAGTAAATTTAATTTTTAAATTTAGTGATTCCCGCAAGAATAGTGGTACCAAATCCGAGTAAAGCAATAATCCCAAAGGACCATTGTAATCCAAATGCTTCTGCAATAAATCCAATTAATGGAGGACCAATAAAAAATCCAAAAAATCCTATACTTGAAACGGCTGCCAAAGCCATGCCTGCACTCATTTTTTCTGATTTTCCTGCTTGACTATATACAATTGGTACTACCGAGGAAACCCCAAAACCAACCAATAAAAAACCAATTGTAGCAAATACAATGGTAGGAAAAAATACTGCAATGAGTAATCCAATTGCAATTAGAATGCCGCTGCCTTGCAGAATTTCTTTTCTACCAAAACGCAATACCAGTCCATCACCTAAAAATCTACCCAATGCCATAGTACCCATAAATGAAGCGTAACCTAGCGTTATCAAACCTGGAGGTGCTTCAACAATTTTCTGAAAATAAATTCCACTCCAGTCGAACATGGTGCCTTCTGCCGCCATGCAACAAAAAGAGATTAATCCTAGTTTCAATAATATTTTATCGGGTTTTACAAATAAGGGCTGGTTACCAATAACAGCATCTTTGGGCATTCTACCAAACTTCATAATTACAGCAAGCAACACCATTACAGCTGCAATTACAAGAAAATGCTTTAGTGGATTAAAGCCCAAAGAAATCATTAGCGTTCCTACAGCTGCGCCAGTAAAACCGGCCATACTCCATATACCATGGAAAGAAGCCATAATCGATTTACCATATAAATCTTCTACTGCAACAGCTTGTGTGTTAACAGAGATATTCATCATATTGCCCAGTAATCCAAAGAAGAACAATAAAGTGGTTAGTACAAATATAGAAGTAGCAGCACCTAATGATAAAAGCAATAAAGGGTATATAATTGCAGCAATAAGCATTACCGTTCTGCTACCTAATTTGGCTACCAGCCAACCCGAAATGGGTAAACTTACCATTGAACCTGCAGGTAATGCAAATAGAATACCTCCTAATTCTGCATCATTTAATTCTAGTTTTATTTTAATATCTGGTATACGACTTGCCCAACTGGCAAAAGTAATTCCAGCTATAAAAAAGTAACTCCCAATAGACCAACGATGGGTTCTTCGCGAAAGGGTATTTACGTTCATAACTATAATTCAAGGGCAAAAATACCGCAATAAGACAACTTGGCCCATTTAGGTTATATTTGCGCTCTTAAATGGCTATTTGGCCTGTTGTATAAATTATTTTTTGCGTATGTATCGTACTAATACCTGTGGAGAATTAAGGTTAGCAAATGCGGGTCAAGAAACAACTTTGGCTGGCTGGGTTCAAACTGTTAGAAAGTTTGGCGCTATTACTTTTGTGGATTTGAGAGACCGTTATGGAATCACTCAATTGTTGTTTGGAGAATCGTTAACTGCTATGCTAGATGAGCAGCCTTTAGGTCGTGAATATGTTTTGCAAGTAAAAGGAAATGTACAAGAAAGAAGCAGTAAGAATGCCAATATTCCCACAGGCGAAATTGAAATAGCGGTAACTGAATTTAAGGTATTAAACAAATCAGCTGTGCCTCCATTTACCATTCAAGATGATACAGATGGTGGAGATGATTTAAGAATGAAATATCGCTTTTTAGACTTAAGAAGAAATGCGGTAAAGAAGAACTTGGAATTACGTTATGCAGTAAATAGATCAGCCCGAAATTATTTGCATGAAAATAGTTTCATGGATATTGAAACACCTTTTTTAATTAAATCTACTCCAGAAGGCGCAAGAGATTTTGTAGTGCCTTCTAGAATGAATCCAGGTCAATTTTATGCATTACCACAAAGTCCACAAACTTTCAAGCAATTGTTGATGGTAAGTGGGTATGATCGTTACTATCAAATCGTAAAATGTTTCAGAGACGAAGACTTACGTGCAGATCGTCAACCAGAATTTACACAAATAGATTGCGAAATGGCATTTGTGGAGCAAGAAGATATTCTACAAATGTTTGAAGGATTGGTGAAGCGTATTTTTAAAGACGTAAAGAGTATCGACTACACAGAGCAAGTTGAAAGAATGTCTTGGGAAGATGCCATGTGGCATTACGGAAATGACAAGCCCGATATTCGTTTTGGCATGAAGCTCTCTAACTTGAAAAGTGCCTTTTTAAAAGGTGGCCAAATTGAAGCTACAGGAGATTTAATTAATGGTGCTGGTTTTGGAGTGTTTGATAATGCGGAAACAGTATTGGCTATTGCCGTACCTGGTTGTTCCGAATACACACGCAAACAAACCGATGAATTAACTGAATGGGTTAAACGTCCTCAGATTGGTATGCAGGGGATGGTATATATCAAGTGCAACGCTGATGGAACCTACAAGAGTAGTGTAGATAAGTTTTATTCAGAAGAAAAATTGAAAGCCATTGCAGATTCGGCAGGAGCACAAGCCGGAGATTTGGTGTTGATTTTGGCAGGTCGTGAAGAAAGAACCCGTAAAGCAACCAGTGAACTTAGATTAGAAATGGGTAAGCGTTTGGGTATGCGCAAAGACGATGAATTCAAACTGTTGTGGGTGATGGATTTCCCATTATTTGAATATGCAGAAGAAGAAAATCGTTGGGTAGCCAGACACCATCCGTTCACTTCACCTAAGCCCGATCATATTGAAGTGATGATCAACAATAATCCAGTGATTGAAAATGCAGATAAATATTTAGAACATCCTTATTCCAATATCAAAGCCAATGCCTATGATATGGTATTAAACGGTAATGAAATAGGAGGGGGATCAATCAGAATTTATCAGCGTCCATTACAAGAGAAAATGTTTGCAGCTTTAGGTATGACCGAAGAAGAAGCACAACATAAATTTGGATTCTTATTGGGTGCTTTTGAATATGGTGCACCACCACATGGAGGTATTGCATTTGGATTTGATAGACTTTGTTCTATTTTAGGCGGCAGTGAAAGTATTAGAGACTTCATTGCATTCCCTAAAAACAATAGCGGTAGAGATGTGATGCTAGATGCGCCAAGCACTATTGATGATAAGCAGTTTGATGAATTACAGATTAAATTGAATTTAAAATAAATTCAATTTCTAATAATCGTAAAGAAGCCGTTTCATCTAATGGAGCGGCTTCTTTACTAAATAAATGTCTTTATGCAAATGCTTTGGGATATTGTTCTAGGGCGCTTTTGTATAACTCTTTTATGAAATCTCTATGTGCTAATATTGAAATAAAAATGATTAGCATAAACAGCGAAATAAGCGCATAGGAGAGAAAGTGCATACTTTTTACTTCAGCATAATCAAAAATACTGCTACTGAAAAAAATCTGTACAAAGAAGCCTGAATGAATAATTCCACTTAATCGTTCACTCGTAACAATCATTGCTTTTTTTTGGCTTTTAAAAAGTTTATTTGTTTGGATTGAATGAACAATTTCAAAAACAAATATGGCTAGGCCTAATGCAAACAAGAATATCCCTTGATAATAATCCTGAGTCAAAAACTTACCCACAAGTAACACAGCAGCATATAAGCAAAGTGTCAGTGCAATTTTTGGGACAGTGAAATACGAGAAGAATAATTTCCATTTTTGTTTTCTTGCTTTCTTACTCACCATCTCCATTCGGGTGGCTACAATATCTGCAAACCCCTTGATGCCAAAACCTGCATACACAATTTCAAGTGCTTGCTCAAAACTGAGTTTTGAATTCAAGTTCATTTTTTCTTCAATTGCTTCCGATAAGTGATCTACTAGTTCTACCTGAACATCATAATACTGAACATAATGCTTTCTGCAAAAAGCATAGAGGCTTTCGTATTGGACTTCTGTAATCATCCTATAGCTGTTTTAGGATTAACAATAAATTCAAGACTCTGCATAAATGCTTTCATTTCTTCCATAGCTACTGAAGTCTGCTTTTTTCCTGCTTTAGTTAAGCTATAATATTTTCGCATTCTGTTGCCATTCATTTCTGTTACTGCTTCTACAATGCCTTGTTCTTCTAATTTATGCAAGAGCGGATAGAGTGCCCCTTCTGTGATATTTAATTCGCCTTTAGTAATGTCTTTCACCATTTGGGTCATCTGGTAACCATACATTCTGCCATTGTCCTTTAGAAGCCTTAACAAGATGGGTTCAAGGCAACCTTTATATAGAGAAGATTTTTTCATTTCACGTTCAATTTTTTTGAGCAGTCTTTTGGATCACAATAATACATAAAATATAAATACATAAGAAAATTATGCATAAATAATAAAGTATTACTTATAAACTGCAGTGATAGTAAACCCCTATTGATTATTCTTTACCTTTACCCTTATTTACTAAACATATTTATGAAACAACTGACCATTTACAGAATTCTCTCTTTTATTTTGGTTCCTATTGCATTAATTATTGGATTTTTAGATCTATTTGTATTGGTTATGGGTTTGTCTGGTAATCCTGCTATGTTGTTTATTGCTTTTGTTATGGCTTGCCTGGTTATTTATGCATTTGCATCCCTTAGATTTTTACTGCACGGTATTGGTAATCAGCGTCATTGTAAACCTTCCTTAAGAGATTGGATTAAGGTAAATGCTTATGGCACTTTGTTTATTGCAGGTATGTTCTTTTTAAATTCAACTGGTGTATTCTTTCTTGGAGACATACAATTGCAGCAAATGTTATCAGACGTGATGGAGCAGCAGCCTGAATTGGCGGGAAAGATTTCTATGGAAACGATGGTGGATATGTTTAAAGTAGTTGCAGTGATTATGTTTATTATTAGTGTAACCGCAATCATTCATGTTCAAATTGGTTTTAGACTGTTGCGTCAATATTCCTATTTGTTCAGGAGTTTAGAATAAGGCATATTTATACCTTGTTTGTTGTTTCGTTGCTATTTCCTACTTTTGCAGCCGTCTTAACCAGACTTTATATTTAAAAAATTATTTATGGCAACTACTTCCGACATCAGCCGTGGCATGATTCTAAAATTAGACGGCAATCTATACTCTGTAGTAGAGTTTGGCGAAAATAAAACTGCAAGAGCTGCAGCAAAAGTTTGGGCTAAATTGAAAGGTGTAGACAATAAGCGCTCTATCGAAAAAACTTGGAACAGTGGTGAAAACATTTACCCTGTTAGAGTAGAAAAAAAGGCATTTCAGTACCTATACAAGGATGAAACAGGTTATAACTTAATGAATAACGAAACCTTTGAACAAATTGCTTTAGCAGAGGAAATGATTGATGCGCCTCAGTTTTTAATGGATGGTTCTGAAGTATTTGTTTTTATTAATACGGAAACCGAATTGCCAATTGGAGCTGAGTTGCCTGAAAAAATAGTCGTAAGAGTCACTTATTGCGAGCCAGGCCTTAAAGGCGATACCGCTACTAGAGCTTTAAAAGCAGCAACTATCGAAACTGGTGCTACCGTAATGGTGCCTTTGTTTGTTGACCAAGACGAATTGATACGCGTAAATACCAAGTCGGGTGATTACGTAGAACGCGTTAAAGAATAACTTCTACCGGGTAATCCCGGAATACAATGACCTGATTCCATTCGTTTCAGGTCATTTTGCTTATAACGAGAAAATACCTGTTTTTTAGTAAAAAAAGGCTATTTTGCCCCACAATTCAGCAAAAACTAACTGATTTTACCCCTAAAACTGCCATTTATGGACTTAAAGCAAATCCACGAATTAATCAAGATTATCAACAAAAGCAATATTGGAGAAATTAGTATTGAAGATAAAGATGGTAAAGTAACCATTAAGCAAAAGGAAGAACCTGCTGTAAATGTTACTGCTGCACCTAGCCATCAAGTTTATACTACTGCTGCTCCCTCTTTAGCTGCTGCTCCAGTTCAAGCTACTCCTGCCGCAGCTTCAGCCGCTGCTCCTAAGACAGACAACCTTATTACAGTGAAAAGTCCAATGATTGGTACTTTTTACCGTAGACCTTCCCCAGATAAGCCCATCCTTGCAGAAGTTGGGTCAGAAATCACTCCTGGTAAAGTGGTTTGTATAATTGAAGCAATGAAATTGTTCAATGAAATAGAAAGTGAAGTAAAAGGAACGATTGTTAAGGTATTGGTAGAAGATGCCAGCCCTGTAGAATATGATCAGCCTTTGTTCTTAGTTGAGCCGGCTTAATCAATTCTTCACCTAAAAAATTCTACATGTTTAAGAAAATATTAATTGCCAATAGGGGAGAGATTGCCTTGCGTGTAATCAGAACCTGTCGTGAAATGGGTATTAAAACAGTTGCTGTTTACTCAACAGCAGATAGGGAAAGCCTTCACGTAAAATTTGCTGATGAAGCTGTTTGTATAGGAAAGCCTCAGAGCAGTGATTCTTATTTGAATATTGCTCATATTATGGCCGCTGCAGAAATTACCAATGCAGATGCAATTCACCCTGGGTATGGATTTTTAGCTGAGAATGCCCGATTCTCTCAAATCTGTGCCGATCATGGTATCAAGTTTATTGGTCCAACCCCAGATATGATTAATAAAATGGGAGACAAGATCACTGCAAAAGAAACCATGATAAAGGCAGGTGTTCCTGTTGTTCCAGGTGGAGAAGGCTTGTTGGAAAGTATTGAGCAAACCAAATCATTGGCAAAAGAAGTTGGGTATCCTGTTATATTGAAAGCTACTGCTGGTGGTGGTGGAAAAGGGATGCGTGTTGTTTGGACTGAGGAAGAAATTGAAAAAGCATATACTTCTGCAAAAATGGAAGCTGCTGCATCGTTTAAAAATGATGGTATTTATATGGAGAAATTCGTTGAAGAACCTCGCCATATAGAAATACAAATTGCAGGAGACCAATATGGAAATGTTTGTCATTTAAGTGAAAGAGATTGCTCTATTCAACGTCGTCACCAGAAATTGGTTGAAGAATCTCCTTCCCCTTTTATGACTGCAGATTTGCGTGCAAAAATGGGCGAAGCAGCCATTAAAGCGGCTGCTGCAATTAATTATGAAAGTGTTGGAACCATTGAGTTTTTAGTAGATAAACATCGCAACTTCTACTTTATGGAAATGAATACCCGTATTCAAGTAGAACACTGTGTTACTGAAGAAGTAGTGAGTTTTGATTTGATTAAGGAGCAAATTAAAATTGCCATGGGCGAAAAAATTTCAGGAAGAAATTATGAGCCAACCATGCATGCAATTGAGTGTAGAATTAATGCAGAAGACCCATATAATGATTTCAGGCCATCACCTGGAAAAATCACCAATTTATTTACTCCTGGTGGTCATGGAGTAAGAGTAGACAGTCATGTATATGCAGGATATGTAATTCCTCCTTATTATGATTCAATGATTGGTAAACTAATTACTGTAGCGCAAACACGTGAAGAAGCAATAGATACCATGTATAGAGCGCTGAGTGAATATGTAATTGAGGGTGTTAAAACAACAATTCCATTCCACTTGCAATTGATGCAAAATGAAGATTTTAGAAAAGGAAACTTTACTACTAAATTCTTGGAATCTTTTACAATGAAATAAACTTTTGAATGTCAACTATCTTTTTGGGTATTGACAATAAAATAAGAAGCCCCCAGACAATTAAAATTTGGGGGCTTCTTGTTTTTAGCTTGAATATTTTACTTAGAACCACCACCGCCTCTTTGAGGGCGATTTTTTCTCATCTCTTCGTAGAAGTCGTTCACCAATTTAATTTGATCATCGGTTAAAGGAATGGCTTTAAACTTTTTTGTCTTTTCTTCATTTACTGTTTTGGTTTTCGCAGCTCTTTCTTCTTCGCTTAAATCGCGCATGCCACGCATTTCACCTTGACTCCATAATTGAATTTCTAAAACCTTGTCTGCTTGCGCATCAGTAAGCTTTGTTTTTTCAATTAATTGAGGCTTTACACGTTGCTTCATCATTTCAAGCATTTGTGCAGGATCCATTTGACCACCGCCCTGAGCTTGCACGGTGTTAAGAGAACAGATTAGCGCAAAAACGGCTACTGTGATTATTTTTTTCATTGTTTGGGAGTTTATATTAAACAAAATAGTGGATTTTTTCAAATCCACTATTTCTTTATCGGTCAAAAGCTTGTGATAGTCGGCAGTTCTTATTAACGTAAGAACAACATTTCTCTGTATTTAGGCAATGTCCAGTACTCATCGTCTACTAAATGTTCCAATTTATCAACATGGTATCTGATTTCATCAAAATAAGTGCTCTTGATATTTTCATATGCAATGGCTTTTTCTCTGCTATGAGTAATATTGTTAACCACTTTTCTTGCTTCAACCATTTCATACACTTTGGTATGAATTACTGAAATATGTTTGCTGATGAATTTAAGAATGGTTAATTGGCTGCTATACATAGACTCATCAAGTCCTGTTTCTTTTAATCCAGTAATATTTTTAATTAAATCGTTCTGGTATTTAATAGCGGCTGGTAAAATATGGTTAATGGCTAAATCTCCCATAACTCTTGCTTCAATTTGCACCGTCTTGATGTATTTCTCTAATTCAATTTCGTATCTAGCTTCAAGCTCAGAATGAGAGTAGATGCCATTGGTTTGATACAATTTCATTGCCTTTTCTGTAACCATTGCATCTAAAGCAATAGGGGTGGTTTTTAAATTGGGTAAACCACGCTTCTCTGCTTCTTTATGCCATTCTTCGCTATATCCATCACCTTCAAACAACACTTTTTTACTAGCAACAATGTATTTCTGAATTACATGCATGATGGCAATTTCTTTCTTGTCACCTTTTTCAATTAAGCCATCTACTTCTGCTTTGAATTTCTTTAAAGTATCTGCCATGATGGTATTCATAACTGTCATTGCATTGGCACAGTTTGCAGAAGAACCCACTGCACGGAATTCAAATTTGTTTCCAGTAAATGCAAATGGAGATGTTCTGTTTCGATCTGTATTATCTAGCATTAATTCTGGAATGCTGCGATGTAAGTCTAATTTCAAAATGGCTTCATCTTGTTCATCAAACTTAGTACCAACTCTTGTTTCAACATCAGCTAATACTTTTGATAAATATTGACCAACAAAAACAGAAATAATTGCAGGCGGTGCTTCATTGGCCCCTAATCTATAATCATTAGATGCAGAAGCAATAGCTGCTCTCATAATGTCTGCATTGTCGTGAACCGCCTTAATGGTGTTTACGAAGAATGTAAGGAACATTAAGTTGGTCTTTGGGGTTTTGCCAGGAGCAAGCAAGTTAACCCCAGTGTCTGTTGCTAAACTCCAGTTATTGTGTTTGCCGCTACCATTGATTCCAGCAAATGGTTTTTCGTGTTGAAGCACAACAAGGTTATGTCTTTTTGCTACTCTTTCCATTACATCCATTAAAAGGATATTATGGTCAACAGCAATATTTACATCTTCAAAAATAGGAGCACACTCAAATTGAGCTGGAGCTACTTCGTTGTGACGAGTACGCAATGGAATACCCAATTTATAAGCTTCTTGCTCATAATCTCTCATAAATGCATATACTCTTTCTGGAATTGAACCAAAGTAATGGTCTTCCATTTGCTGACCTTTTGCAGGTGCGGCACCAAAAACGGTTCTGCCGCACTGAACAAGATCTGGTCTTGCAGTAGCAAGGCCTGCATCAATTACAAAGTACTCCTGCTCCCAACCTAATGTAGGAGTTACTTTAGTAACGTTTTTATCAAAATAGTTACATACTTCAACAGCCGCTTTATTTAAAGCTTCAGTAGCTTTTAATAAAGGAGCTTTGTAGTCAAGTGATTCACCTGTATAAGAAACAAAAAGGGTTGGTATGCACAAAGTTTTGCCTTTGCCAATTTCCATAATGAAAGCTGGAGAAGAAGGGTCCCATGCAGTATAACCACGAGCTTCAAAAGTGGCTCTTAATCCTCCACTAGGGAAAGAAGAAGCGTCTGGCTCTTGTTGAATTAATGCGGCTCCGTCAAACTCTTCAATTGCAGTTCCATCACTCTTTAAAGTAAAGAAAGAGTCGTGTTTTTCGGCGGTAGTGCCTGTTAATGGTTGAAACCAGTGTGTATAGTGGGTAACACCTTTACTTTCTGCCCAAGCTCTAATTCCATTTGCAATTTGACTAGCAACACTGCGGTCAATTTTTTTACCACCTCTAATGCTGGTAATTAAACTTTTATATGCTTCATCGCTTAAAAACTCACGAGCAGTTTTTTGTGTGAATACGTTTTCACCGAAAATACCAGTAATCTTAGAACTGAATTGCGGTATAGAAGTTTCCGCATCGTTGGCAATACTGCTGATTGCGTTAAATCTTAAAGACATATTATTTTGATTTATTTTGCGCAAAAATAAGCCTATTTACCGTTTAGAATAATTCTTTTCGGATAAATAGGCTTAAAATGTGAATAAAATACTCAAAAATTAATACATGTATTTATTTTTAATATTTACCTGCTAGTATTTTAGTTGCTTTGTATTTAGTATTGTCTACACCTGTTCCATCCAAATTGATAATCAATACTTTTTGTGCACCATTGTTTTCCATTTCCACAGAAACAATATTTTCTCCTCTAATGGCATTCACCTGCTTGGTTAAAATAACTCTTCCAGTAACTCCATCACTAATTTTTAATTGCAAAGTTTTACTGTTGTCGCTTTTAAAGCGAACAGAAAACTTGTTTCCAGTAACCGGATTGGGGAAGGCACTCATGCTTACCTCTTTTAAGCTATTGATGTAGTTCATATCTTCTTTGCTAAAAGAGATATTGCTTACTGCCAATTGTAAGTCGGTACTTTTTCCTTTGTTTGGAGGAACAATAGTGATGATAATAGAACTAATATCTTTCAAATCAATGTTGCTGTTAAAAGCAATTGATTTAAAATCTTCTAATCCAATAGCATACTCTTTTGTTTCGTTGCTAATAGGTAATTGAATATTATACTGGTCATCCCAATTTTTGATAGACTGTTTTACTAGTGTAATTAAAATTGGAGCATTTCCGGAAGCAGTGAATTTTAAAGACTTGTAGCTGCTAAGATCTTGTGGAGTTCCACCTGCTCTTAATAACTTATAAACAGTAATATAGTCTGGTGTAGTTCCAGCAATTTCAGCATTTCTGAATACACTAAATTCATCTTTTGCTTTTGGCGTATTACTATTGGTTACTACAAACTTTTTAAGACTGGTGGTATTGGTATTATAATCTACACCCCAAGCACCATCGGCCATGAATACCTGATCTTCTAATTTACCATTGATGAATAAGTTAATGGTAGATTCGAATAAATCGTTGGTAGGTATTGAAACACTTGTAAGGCCATTGGCTTTTGCTGTAAAAGGAATGGTTCTTTTTACTTGTGTAGTAGACTGCTCGTTGGCTCTGTCACTAATTTCAAAGTAACCAGTAGTTGCAGTTAAATTGTTTTGCAAGGTTAAAGTAACATTTTCATCTGACCTTTTTCCTGCTGTAAAATAAGCGCCAGGCAAACCTGCTGTATTTGGAATAGAAACAACTGGTAATCCGGTGTTAAGGCGTGTAATGATATCTGTTGCCATTTCAATCACTAGGCTAGGAGATCCACCCCAAAGTTGAATGTTGTACATCATCTCTTCTAGGGTATAATCTTTATTTAACCAATTCGATTGAATAGTATAGTTGTTTCTTCCACTTTCTGCACCAATGATAAAGCTGGTAGCATATTCAATTTCACCATTCGTGTTTTTCAAATTGTATTGTACTAACTCATATCCTTTTACATTGATTGTTTTCAACGAAATCAATTCATATCCTTTTAAACGATCACAAATTGCTTTAGTATGATCATACACTTGGCCAACTGTTCTAGTTCCAAATGCAACTGCTTTTGAAACATTATTACTTACAAAGTCGATAGATAAAATTTCTTTAGCATTAGTGATTGAAATAATATCATTAGGTGTAGAAACAAAAGATTTATAACCGTTAGACAATTTAGTAGGTAAAATGTCTTGTAGTTTTAATGCTGTTCCTACAGATGCACCAGCGTATCTGTTGTATTGATCAGGAGTTGGAAGTTTTGTATAATCCACTGGTCCTTGCTCACTTTTAACAGCTCTGTTAAATACTCTGTATGCAATAGCATCGCCCAAGCTTTTGCTTTCAACACCACCACCACCACCACCGCCAACACCGCCAATGGTAACAAATCCAAAGTCGTAGGTATGATTGTTTTCGCCAGCAATTCCGGTAGTAATGTTAATTTCTGCGTCATTTCCAGTAAGGGAAGCGTCGCTGTCTCTTAAATCTGCATCTACATCTAATCCTCCATTATTAATTACAGTTAATTCATAGGTGCTTAATGGAGTTTGAACGCTTGAGCCAGTTGCGTTAGCAATGCGAATAATTAAAGCAGCACCTGGTTGAATTTGTGTGATATTATAGATAGCTGAAGCAGTGTTTACTCCATTTGGATCAGAAGAGAAAATATAGTTGCCTTCTGCATCAGTAGTTGCAGTTGCAATTACTGTAGAACCTTGTACTAAACTAACAGTAACTCCAGCAATTCCAATTTCCTCGGCGTCTTGAATTCCATCACCGTCTACATCAAACCAAACTCTATTTCCAATTTCAATTGGAGCAGGTGCAGTAATGATTTCTAAATCACCAAGTCCGTTGGCTTTACCAAATACACTTACATCGTTTCCTTCATATAATACTTTACCATTTAAGGCAATACCATTGCTGTTATTGTAATAACGAACACCACCTGTATACCAGGTGGTAATAGGGTCAAATGCAGTACTTATTAATTCCTTTCCAGGGAAGTTTAAAATAGAGCCTGTACTGGTTTCTTCGTGGTCTATATATAATTTACCAGTTGAAGTATTTCCAATTCCTAAAGTGCCGCCTAAACCAGCTGAAAAACGGTCAGTAAAATAAAACTCTCCTCCTCCAGGACCTTCCCCATTGCCAGCACCAGCAGAAGTATTGGTTCCATCTGAACCATTGTTTTCTAATGTAAAGCTGGTGTAAGTTCCATTGTTGCTCGCTTTTAAAATATCACCAGCAGCATTTCCAGTAAATAAACTAGTACCAGTTGTGCCCCTATTTTGATTGCCTGTTTGATGTCCGGTACGGTCCATTAATCCTAAAATCATTGATCCATCGGCTGGATTAAATTCGATGCTTGAAAGCATTGGTTGCGGATAAATAGCAGTACCAGTATTGCCAACAACAGTTAGTTCGGCAAATGTTCTTGCCCATGGATGCCAAGAACCATGGCTGGTTGTTGCTGCAGGAATGGTTCCATTGGGGTCTACGTAATTGGTATTGTGATTAACATTAAAGCCAGTGTTCATATTGGCTTTTCTATTGTATGTAAGGGGCGCGTCTAAAACAGTAGTAAATGTTTCAGCACCGGGTGTTGCAGTTGCATCAACTTTTAGAACCACCATTTTTAATTCAGCTCTATCAACACTAGAGTTATCTGGTTTAACACCATCTAATACTCCGCCTACATAAATAGCTCCCCTATAAAATTTAACTGCAAATGGTCTAAAGCTGCTATTGCCTTCTGTAACGGAAAATGCATTGTAAGAAACAATTTGAGAAGCCAATGTTGGAGCAGTTCCGTTTGCACCAATTTCTACTCTCCAAAGTTTACGATCGTTTAGATTAATTAAATATAAATAACGACCATCATCAGAAATAGCCATGCCCCCAATCCCTTTTTTACCAACCTCGGTAAATGCCAAAGCGTCGTTGTTTGGTTGGGTTTTATTAAAATCACCTGGGCTAAAACTTCTACCAGGTATATCACCAGCATCAAATGCAGGGTTTACTGCATTTAGGTTTACAAAACTGGTAGTATTGGTTTTATTGCTGGTACTTTTTGCATTGTTGGTAACATAAATTCCGTTCATTCCTAAAGGCCCCATAGAAACATGGCGCTTTACAAATGCGGCATAAAAAACTTTATCAGCTTTTCTGCTATATGCAGTTGCCCAAACAGAACCAATTTGGCCCATATCAGCTATAACATCTGCTGTAGCAACTCCATCATAATTGAAAGCAAAACTTCCATCACCATTTTTTGCATCAAACCAATTGCCATTATCTACTTGGCTATTACCATTTGCATATGTTGGAAGAATAATTCTTGCATTTAAATTATCTATATAATCGCCAGGATAGTTAATACCAAAGTCTGCTGTAGAAGAAGGAGCAGTAACAAATTGAACACTTGTTTTATTATTAGCACCAAAAGGAGCCGTAAAATCAGCCGACTGCCAACCACTAAATTCTAATC
Source organism: Sediminibacterium sp. (assembly GCF_030695065.1). Lineage (GTDB taxonomy): Bacteria > Bacteroidota > Bacteroidia > Chitinophagales > Chitinophagaceae > Sediminibacterium. Next base: position 19,014 of record NZ_JAUYTR010000025.1, read on the forward strand.
TAACTTTAGTTGTAGCAGGAATGGTGCCTGCAGAAAAACTATATGCTCCATTAATACCTGAAGTTGTTGATCCTAGCAAAGTACCTGCATTGTCATAGGCTTTAATAGTAATGCCAGCAGCTCCCGGTTCGTTGTAGGAAGCCGTATTGTTTTTGGCACCATTTGCATTAAAGTCTCTGTAAACTGTTCCACTAACTTGAGCGTTAATTGAAGCAATTATGCCTAACTGTGCTAAAACAATCAACAATACATAAATAAAGTATTGTTTTACCCTGTTGGCTTTTGGGTTAGATAATGTGTAAATAGCTTCCATATCCAGGTATTTATAAAAAGTTGTAAAAGGCGGATTTATATTATACTAAAGATAGATGCAAAACCGCTTTTTTGTATTCAAAACAGCTTAAAATGGCAGCTAGAAGCCAAATATACCAACCGTTTTGTATGTATTTTTCTGCAAATACATATCATTTTTTAGTCGTTGAAAGAAAAATTGATGAGATTGTCATTCATATACATTAATAGATTTAATAATTTTAATGATGAAATTTTCACTTTGTTCAATAAAATGCTGCGTATTATTTATAGTGTGTTGGATATTATTGAAACCAAATTTTGGATTAGCACAAAGAGAAATTAAACCCTGTCAACAAGAACCCGCTTTTATTAGAACATTGGGTTATGATCCATTGTGGACTGCGCTTAGTACTTCGGAAAAAACATATATCGGTATTAGCTTAATTGCATTCGAAAAAAAACTGGGACAAAATTCTCCTACTGCACAAACGCCCAAAATGGAAATTTACCAACACCCAAGTTGGAAATCAGCGGGTTATTTGTCTACCATTAGTTTTGACAGAATAGGCAATGTGTATACAGTTCCCGCACCACTGATATCTATGTTATACAATCAAACAGAAAAATTGAATACTATTTATAAAATTGATGCAAGTAATGGCGAAATGAGTGAATGGATCAATTTGCCTTTTGCTTCCAAACCAAGTTCGCAAAATCCGTATGGATTATTGGGCATTAATTATGATTGCCAAGACCACTATTTAGTTGCATCAACCGTGGCAGGATCGGATAGGTATAATGAACGAGGCGTTATTTATTTAATTAATCCAGTGAATAAAAAAACAACAGATTCTATAAAAAATTTTGATGCAATGGGAGTAGGTTTTGCCTTTGATGAACTAAGGAAAAAACGTTTATATTATGGAAGTGTTAGAACTGGCAATATTTTTTCGGTAGTGGTAAATTCAAAAGGGAAAATGGATAAAAAAACCATTCGTAAAGAATTAAGTTTAGAAGGATACGGACCTAGAGGGGATGACAAAGCGAGGAAAATTAAATTTAATGGAAACCAGCTGTTGGTAAGTGGAACTGCATTTAATTATAATTTACAAGCAGCTAGCGAAAAGCCTGAAACATTGTACACTTTTATATGGTTGGCTAAAGAGAAAAAATGGGGACTCATCAATTATAATTAATCATGCAAAAAAAGTGGAATGTTATTGGGTTGATTATAGCCGCCGTTTGTACGGGTCTCTTTCTTATGCAAGCAGAAAGCATTGCAAAGCAAAATTTAGTAAAGGCAAGAGTGAACTTAGGACGTCATCTTTTTTATGATACCAAGCTTTCTTATAATTTAACTAAGAGTTGTGTTTCGTGTCATGACCCTTCAATGGCATTTACCGATGGGTACAGAACCTCGTCAGGAGCCGATGGTTACAATGTAAAACACAATGCTATATCCTTATTAAATGTGAAGTATAGAACCAAATATACTTGGGCCAACCCTGCTATCACAAGCTTGCAAATGCAGATACAATTTCCTTTCTTTAACGAACATCCTACAGAATTGGGTTGGAAAAGTCAGGAGCAAATAATACTTAACCGATTTGCAGCTGATTCTAATTATCAACAGCTTTTTACATTAGCATTTCCTAATCAAAAAAAAACCTTCAACGTCATTAATATTCAACAGGCCTTAATTGCATTTGAAGAACAATTGATTTCTTTTAATGCCCCCTACGATCAATACTTGAAAGGGAATAAGCAAGCTTTAAATGCACAAGCAATTGCTGGCATGAAATTATTTAATTCTGAAAAATTTGGCTGTATAAAATGCCATAGTTGGGAGAAGCCATTTGAAAAAAATGAATCAAAATTTAGCTTTGGAATAAGAGTGCCATCTTTGCGTAATGTAATGATTACAGGGCCATATATGCACGATGGTTCAGTTGAAAATATATTTGCAGTATTTCGTTATTACGAAAATAAAAAGTCGTTGAATTTATCTAATACAGAACAACAAGCATTAATTGCATTTTTTAATGCTTTAACCGATACCAGTTATCTTAGCAATAAGGAATTGCTTAATCCGTTTCAATACCAATAGCTTATGCTTAAAAAAAATATATTCTCATTAGTGATGCTGTTAAGTATGTTTTGTACAGATGCTATTGCTCAACAAAAAAAAGCGGCATTAAAAAAAACAACAGCAAAGAAACCAACAGCTGTTTATTTAAATGAGTATAGGGCAGGCTTGATGAGTTCATCCAAAGCAGATACCAATTGGTTTATAATTGAAAGAAAAAAAGAGATTGAACAAATTCTAAAAGATAGTTTACCCGTAAAGTGGTACAAAGAGAAGGGAGGTGAAAAAGCATTACTAGCCCAAAAAATAGCCCTTGCCAATCCATTCTTTACGAGGTATTTGTTCGACTTAAAAACAGGTAAACCTTTGTGGAATGAAATTTTTGGCGTTTACCCTGCAAGGCCAGGAGACATCAAAAAAGGAATCACTTCGTTGCCTGGCGCTTTAATGCGAGTAGAAATGTATAATTATGCGAATAATTTAACCACAATTGGAATAGTAGACGTGTTTTCGATGAAATTGGTAAGTGCCGATCATTATCCAGATACACAGCCCGATATACCACAATCTTTAATTCAGCTTGCTGAACAAATCGCCATCAATGCCCCAGAAGTAGAAAAAGCATTAGGCTTTAAACCCAATGCCCAAAAACCAATCATGAGTAGTACTAAAACTGCTTTAAATAGAACCAAATGTGAACGATCTCAACATTTATGTGTTGCGCCTACATTTGTTCAGGGTAATAGGGCTTTGTGGGCAATTGTTGATTTAACAGACAATCGATTGGTTGGTTTGAGGTGGACCAATACAGGTGCTGATGCGGCAGTGGTAACTGAGCGGAAAATGCAAAATGAAACGGTTGCCGACTGTTATTGTGAGAAAGTAAATTCGATTAGTAAAAATGGATGGAATATGGATTATTTGCTAACTGCATCTGATGGTTTACAAATAAGTAATGTTACTTTCAACAACAAAAGAGTATTAAACAGTGCCAAATTGGTAGATTGGCATGTGAGCTATTCTGGAACAGATGGATTTGGATACAGTGATGCGGTTGGTTGCCCTATTTACAGTCAGGCTGCAGTAGTGGCTACTGATCCACCCAAAATTGCTGAAATAGTAGAAGGAGATTCTGTTGTAGGGTTTATGCTAGAACAAAAATTCTTTTCAGAGTTATGGCCTGGACCATGCAACTACAGCTATTCTCAGCGATATTTCTTTTATAAAGATGGAAGGTTTAGAATTACTTGTGCAAGCATTGGAAGAGGTTGTGGAAATAATGGTACTTATAGGCCAGTGTTTAGAATTTCTTTTGCAGGGAATGAGCAAAACTTTTATGAGTATGAACAGGCTGGCTGGAAACAATGGACTAAAGAGAACTGGCAATTACAAAAGCCCTCCACACTTTATGATTCCAGTGGGTTTCAATATAAAATTAGTTTAGATAAAGTCAATAGTTATTTTCTAGAACCCGGGAAAGGTCAGTTTAATGATGGTGGAAAAGGAGACAATGCCTATTTATATTTAACAAAAAATCACTTAAATAAAGATGAAGGTGAAACTGATTTGGTAACCATTGGGCCATGTTGTAATACCAATCATGAACAGGGACCTGAAAAGTTCATCAATGCTGTTCCAGAGAGCACCATCAATACCGATTTGGTGCTGTGGTATGTACCTCAAATGAAAAATGACGACCGACCAGGATCTAAGTATTGTTGGGCAGAAACCTATTATGAAAACGGGGTTTATAAAATAAAAGCGTATCCCTGTTTTGCAGGTCCTATGTTTGTTCCCCAAAAATAACTTATATTGAAACCTGATAATATGGAAAAAAAGATTCAAACAATGATTGCTGATGATCATCCGCTTTTTGTAGAAGGCCTAAAGATGATATTAAGTAGCAATGATCTTTTGCAGATAGCAGGTATTGCGAACGATGGTAAGCAGCTTTTATATTTACTTACCCAACAGCCCAATATTGACCTCATTTTGTTAGATGTAAATATGCCCAATTTGAATGGGTTGGATACAATTAAATATATTAAACAGTCTTTTGGTTCATCTAAAGTTTTAATGCTTTCTGCATATAGTGATGAAAAAGTGGTTGAGCAAGCCAAGAACGCAGGTGCAGATGGTTATGTTTTAAAAAATAGCAGCAAAGATGAATTGATGAAAGCCATTATGGATGTAGTAAATGGGAAAACGCATTTTGATTTACAAAATGAGCCTAACCAAGAAGATGCATTCAAAAAAATGGATATTTTTTTACGCAAATACAATCTAACGAAACGAGAAAAGGAAATTCTATTGTATTTGAAACAGACATATACCAATCAGCAAATTGCCGATAAGCTACATTTAAGTATTTATACTGTTGAAACACATAGAAAGAATATAATGCAAAAGCTGCAGTTGAGTTCCCCTGCAGCTTTAGTAAAATTTTTAGTTGAATTTAATATCTAGAATTAGTTCATTATAATTCTATTGGTGCCGTATTTAACACCAGAACCTTCTACAGAAATCATATAAACACCTGCTGCAGGTTTTGAGTTAAACTGCACTGGTACTACATTGTCTCCCTTTATTGCTTGTACTACTTTGCTATAAATAGTTTTGCCTGTTGCTGCATCAATAACACGCAACGTAAGTGGGGCATCAATATCAGAACGAAATGTTGCACTGAATTTTCCACCAATTGTTGGGTTGGGGTAAATATGTATTTTTTGCTGTTTTAAGTTTTCGATATATTCTTTAGGTTTTTTAGAAAAGAAGATATCCGCAATTGCAGCATCAATTGTAGTACTAACTCCAGTAGTGTTTTCAAAAGCAAAGACTACAGTTGTAATATCATTCGCTTTTATTTTTTCTAATGGATCTTCTCCTGCAAAATCTAATAAATTAATAGTGTAGTCTTTTAATTCTTTGCCAATTGGCAAAACATAGCTGAATTGCTTAGCAAAATTGGTAATGGAATATTTTACTAATGTAATTTTTAGACTTGCGCCTTCTCCTTTAGCTTTAAAGCTCATTGTTTTGTAATCTGTAAGGTCTTGCATTGCAGCAGCACCTCTTAGCAATTTGTATGCAGAAATATAACTATCAGTTTTTGCTTTAAACTGAACATCTCTAAAAACAGGATAAGTGTCTGCAAAATTTCTTGCTGTATCGTTGGTTATAGAATAAGATTCAACTACTGTTTTAGTTGAGTCGTAATCTAAATCCCAACTACCATCACTCATGTAAACTACATCTTGAAGTTTACCGTTGATGTACATAGAAATTAAGCTTTCGTGTGTATCATTCATTGGGAATGACACATTTGTTTTTCCATTTGGATTCAAGGTTAATGGAATAATACGTTTTGTTTCTAATTGAGAGAGTTCATTGTATTTTTCTTCCACTTCAAAATAAGCAGTAGTTGCCGTAGTTTCATTCTCTACTAATAAATTCACTTTAAGCCCATCTCTATTACCATAACGAATATAAGTGCTCGGTAAAGCAGTTGGTGGAGCAATAGTTTCTATTGGCATGATATTGCTTAGTTTGTCTAGCACATTCAATGCCATATCAATACACAAGTAAGGTGCAACGCCCCATACTTGATAGTTGTACATTGTGTCTTCTCCAACAAAATCTGCATTTAACCAATTGCTTTGGAAAGAGAAAGTATTTCTGCCTGCCTTTTTGCCAATTGAAAAACTCATTGAATACTCAATATTTCCATTTTCTTGTTTTAATTCGTATCTGGTAAATACTAGGTTTCTCAACTTAAACTGGTCCATATTTAGCAATACAGCCCCTTTGAGTCTATCGCATATTGGTTTAGTATGATCGTAAACATCTCCTAAAGTTTTAGTAGCAAATGCTACCGCTTTACAAGTATCATTTTCAGTAAAGTCAATTGCTCTAACTTCTACTGCATTGGTAATGCCTGGAATATCTGATGGTGTGCTAACAAAAGCCGTGTATGCTCCCTCAGGAATTCTATCTGGCATTACATCGGCTAATGTAAGTTCCCTGTTTAAAGAGCTGCTCTTAATTTGGTTGTGTTGTAAATCTAACTTTTCCATTCGTGCGTAATTAACTGGGCCATTGGTACCCTCTTTTAATTTACTCATTACACGCTTGGCAATTTTATTTCCTAAGCCTTTGCTTTCTAAACCTCCTGTATTACCCGAAAAAGAAACCCCACCATCTTCTGTAAAAATGGGAATAGAATCAAGTTTTTCTGTACACAAAATAGGATTTACGGTTGCATAAAAAAGTAGGTCGTTAAAGTCTTGATCACAATCGTTTCTATCTCGTAAAATGTCTTCAAATCCAATCACTAATCTATTGGTCATTGTGTCTCTAACAATAACAGTATGTTGTTTTAAAGAATCATTGCTTTCAGGATTATAATCTGGATTAGAATATACTTTCCAATTGCCTTGCTTTACTTCAGTGCCATCCCATCCATCTGAAATTAAAACGAACCCTATTTCGGTATTTGCAGGAAAATTACCTAAATACACTTTGTCTCCAGCAACCAATGATCCACCAAAATCTGCCTTAGATGCGTTTGGAAATATTATGGTAATATCCTTGTTTTTTGGTGCAGTAGTAGGTGGATTTCCTTTTGTAAAAGTATAATAACCCAATGCATTTCTGTACGATGCACCCTCGTCAATAAATGTTATCCATACATCGGATGGACAATTAACGCCAATCGTTTTTACCCTTTCTTGTGAAATTAGTAAAGGATTGTAAACAGGTACTGGTCTGTATTCGGGTAAAGTAATTTCAATAAGCGTTCTAAAAAATGAACTTACGCTGTCTCTAGGTGTAACCAAGTAATTTGGAACGCCTCTTGAGTTGTAAGTGCCCATATAGGTATAATTCTGTGCTTGAACCTGCTGGGCACCTGTATACAGGAACAAAGCAATGATAAAGGATAGGATAGAGCGGTTCATAGCAAAGAGTTTAATGTAAAATTACTGTATATCACAGCATATGCTGTTCTAATAACGTTACAAAGGCCTAAAAACGTATTAAATACCAACTAATTTGTATGTATTTTTTATGGAAAACTTCATTCGGACACATTGCCTTGGTTTTGTACCTTCGCAGCATCATGGAAATCACCGTAAAAACAGCCCAGCAGTTGCGATTAACTGCAGATGAATTTGAGTTGATAAAGCAAAAAATGGGTCGCACCCCTAATTTTACTGAGCTCTGTGCTTTTAGTGGCATGTGGAGCGAACATTGTAGTTATAAAAATTCCATTAAGTGGCTAAAAACCCTTCCAAGAGATGGGGGAAGAATGTTGGTTGCTGCTGGTGAAGAAAATGCGGGCCTTATGGATATGGGGAATGGTTTTGGAGTAGTATTTAAAATTGAAAGCCATAATCATCCAAGTGCTATTGAGCCATTTCAGGGAGCAGCTACAGGTGTTGGTGGAATTCAACGCGATATTTTTACCATGGGAGCAAGACCAATTGCTTCTTTAAATAGCTTACGTTTTGGTAATTTAAAAGACAAGAAAACCCAGCACCTTTTAGCAGGAGTTGTTAAAGGAATAGGACATTATGGAAATTGTTTTGGGGTTCCTACTGTTGGAGGTGAAGTCTATTTTGAAGATTGTTATCATACCAATCCTTTGGTAAATGCAATGAGTGTAGGTATTATGCAAGCCAATAAAATGGTGAGCGCAACCGCAAAGGGTACTGGTAATCCGGTAATTTATGTGGGTAGTGCTACTGGAAAAGATGGCATTGGCGGCGCAAGCTTTGCAAGCGCCGATATTACACATGATTCTGTTCAAGAATTGCCAGCAGTTCAAGTAGGCGACCCTTTTCAAGAAAAGAAATTATTGGAAGCTTGTTTAGAAGTACTAGAAACAGGTGCAGTAGTAGGTATGCAAGACATGGGTGCAGCGGGTATAATTTGCTCTACCGCAGAAATGAGTGCAAAAGGTGAAGTGGGCATGCATATTGACCTAGAAAAAGTGCCAACCCGTCAACAAAATATGAAAGCGTGGGAACTCTTGTTAAGTGAGAGCCAAGAGCGTATGTTGATGGTAGTAGAAAAAGGCAGAGAAGCAGAAGTGGTGGCTGTTTTTGAAAAATGGGATTTGAGTGCCAGCACTATTGGACATGTTACAGATGATGGGTTGTTAAATTTCTATATGAATGGAACTTTAGAAGCCAGTATACCTGCTTATGAATTGGTACTTGGTGGCGGTGCACCACAGTACACTAGAGAATATTCAGAGCCTAAATACTTTGAAAAAATCAATGCATTTGATGCAACTGCATTAGCCGATTTACAAGACCTGAAAGCTACCGCGGAGGCGTTAATCACCCTGCCAAATATTGCCAGCAAAAGATGGGTATATACTCAATATGATAGCATGGTGGGTGCAGCCAATACCAGTACCAATAGTCCAAGTGATGCGTCTGTGGTTTTGGCAAAAGGAACAGGTAAAGCTTTAGCCATTACGGTTGATTGTAATAGTAAATATGTTTTTGCTAATCCATATATTGGTGGAATGATTGCAGTAGCTGAAGCTGCAAGAAATATTGTTTGTAGTGGTGGAGAGCCAATTGGAGTTACCAATTGTTTAAATTTTGGTAATCCATATGATCCAGAAGTTTATTTTCAATTTGTACATGCGGTTACTGGAATGGGCGATGCGTGTAAAAAATTCAACACGCCAGTTACTGGAGGAAATGTGAGTTTTTATAACCAAAATCCAGACGGTCCTGTTTACCCTACACCAACAATTGGTATGGTTGGGATACTAGATAATATTAATCAAAAAATGACCATGCATTTTAAAGATGCGGGTGATATAATTGTTTTGATTGGGGCACAACACAACGATATTGCATCGAGTGAATACTTGCATAAATTGAAAGGAGTTCAATACTCACCTGCACCTTATTTTAATTTAGATGAAGAGTTCAATACCCAACAATTGATTAGTAAATTAATCAAAAGCAAAAAAATAAAAAGTGCACACGATATTAGTGAGGGTGGATTAATGATTACTTTATTAGAAAGTGGGTTCAGTGGCGGCAAAGGTTTTAATGTACATCCCACTGTTGATATAAGACAAGACGCATATTGGTTTGGAGAGGCGCAAGGTCGTGTGGTTGTTTCTGTTGCCGCTAGTGATTGGGGTGCTGTTCATGCCGCTGCTACTGCCGAAGGTATTGCCGTTACTCAATTAGGTACTGTTACTTCAAACGAAGTGGAAGTAGCTGGAAATAGTTGGGGTGCAATTGAAGAGTGGAAAAATAAATATGATACAGCCATAGAAAAGTTGATAAAATAATATGAGCAACAACTTGCATATTATGGTTACCGGAGCTGCTGGTTTTATTGGCAGTTGTATGGTGCAATATTTAAATGAACAAGGCTATTCAAATATTTATTTAGTAGACGATTTTGGTGTTGAGGAAAAAAGAAATAATTGGCAAAGCAAGCAATTTGTTACCATAATAGAACGCTATAATTTATTGGATTGGTTACATCAACACCAACCCAAATTAGATATTGTTATTCATTTAGGTGCAAGAACAGATACCACTGAGTTTGATTATTCAATTCATGAAGAACTCAATTTAGAATACTCTAAAGATGTTTGGAATTATTGTTGCATACATTCAATACCACTAATTTATGCATCAAGTGCTGCTACTTATGGCGGAGGAGAACATGGGTACAATGATGATCACTCAATTGTGAATCAGTTAACACCATTGAATCCATATGGAGTTAGTAAAAATGAGTTTGATAAATGGGCGTTACAACAAAATGCTCAACCTCCTTTTTGGACAGGGTTAAAGTTTTTTAATGTATATGGTCCTAATGAAGCACATAAGAAAAGAATGGCTTCTGTTATTTTTCATTCTTTTAATCAAATCAAAAGCAACGGCTTCGTAAAATTATTTAAGAGCCATCAACCTGGTTTTAAAGATGGAGAACAGCTCCGCGATTTTGTATATGTAAAAGATGTGGTCTCGGTTATTTTATGGATGATGGAAGAAATGGTAGAATTGAAATGGGTTATTGCTAATAATGGATTATATAATTTAGGCACAGGTAAAGCAAGAACCTTTATTGATTTGGTAAATGCTACTTTTAAGGGAATGGATATTGCTCCCTATATTGAGTTCATTGATATGCCATTAGACATTAGAGACAAATACCAATATTTTACTGAAGCCAACATGCAGAAACTGCAAAATGCAGGATACACAAAGCCTTTTTATTCTTTAGAAGAAGGCGTTGACAATTATGTAAGACAGTATTTAATTTCCAACAAGCAATACTAAAATAAAAAAAGAGGTTGCCCTTTTAGGCAGCCTCTTTTTTTAGCAAGTGATATTTTTTACAAACGTGCTTTCAAAAATTCTATGGTCTTTTTGTGCGCATCTTCTGTAGCTTCTTTATTAAAAGAAGGATTACTTGGATTGGCAAAGCCATGGTTGGCTTCGTAACGGTGTAAAGTTAATTTTTTACCTGCAGCAGCCATATCCTTTTCAAAGGTATTCACCACTTCTGGAGATGGGCTTCTATCTTGGTTACCAAAAAATCCAATTACATCAGATTGAAGTGATTTCAATTTTTCCATATTGTTTTCGGGGCGACCATAATACATAACTGTTCCTGCAGCTTGTTTACCAGCCAATATGCTGCTTTGTAAACTCCACATGCCACCAAAGCACCAACCAATAGTGAATATTTTTGCTTTAGTACCTGCATAAGCCAAAGCTCCTTTTACAATTGCTTCCAATCTTGGATTGGTAGCAGCTCTCATTAATTTCATTGCACTGTCTGGGGTGGCAGCTACTTTACCATCGTACATGTCTAAGGCAATTACATTTACATTGCCTAATTCTGCAGCTAGTTTTTCTGCTTCCTGCTTTATTTGGTCGTTTAATCCCCACCATTCTTGAATTACAAAAATCCAATTATTGGTTTTTTTCTTGCTTTTAATAAAATAACCCGAAGCTTTGTTTCCGTCAGGTGCATCAAAGCTGATAGTTTCTCCAGTACCATTGGTCAATTTAAACGGAAGCGGATTTTCATGCATGGCTGCAAATTCAGGAGTCATTGCTTCGTCTCTAAATTGGTCACGAATGTCTGAGTAACAAGCCAAGTAGTCTTCAGCGGAGCGAATACTTTGTTTGGTTTCGGTGTATCGGAAACCTTGAATGGCAATCAATACCACTACAAATAAGGCAAAAAATCGAAATTGTTTCATATATGTTGGTTGTTTAATTAAAGACTTGTTCACTTTTCACTAACAGTTTTTCGTCAGATTGGTTGAAAATAGCTTCGGTATTTTTCTTATTTCATTTTTTAAGCTAGCTTTGTTTGACCTCCGAACTATTTCAGTTCAAATTTCCAGGTCTAAGATTGTTTTTTAATTTATTGCAATAAAAGTATTCATTTTATGGCCAAGTATATTTTTGTTACCGGTGGAGTAACAAGCAGTTTAGGTAAAGGGATTATAGCTGCCTCATTGGCAAAATTATTACAGGCCAGAGGGCTTAAAGTAACTATCCAAAAATTTGATCCCTATATTAACGTAGATCCAGGAACATTAAATCCATATGAGCATGGGGAATGTTATGTAACGGAAGATGGGGCAGAAACCGATTTGGATTTAGGTCACTACGAAAGATTCTTAAATATTTATACCTCACAAGCGAACAATGTTACAACTGGAAGAATATATCAAACAGTTATTAATAAAGAGAGAGCGGGTGATTTTTTAGGTAAAACGGTGCAGGTTGTTCCACATATTACCGATGAAATAAAACATCGAATGCTTTTGCTGGGTCAAGACGACCAGTTTGATATTGTGTTAACAGAAATAGGTGGAACTGTTGGTGATATTGAAAGTTTACCATTTATTGAAGCAGTTAGACAATTGCAATGGGAACTACCAGAAGAAGATGTAATGGTAGTTCATTTAACCTTGATACCATATTTAAAAGCAGCCAAAGAATTAAAAACAAAGCCCACTCAGCATAGTGTAAAAATGTTGAGCGAAACTGGGGTACATCCAGATATAATAGTGTGTAGAACCGAAGAGCCTTTAAACAACGATATTAAAAGAAAGATTGCGCTGTTTTGTAATGTAAAACAAGAAGCTGTAATAGAAGCAATGGATGCTAGCACTATTTATGAAGTGCCATTGCATATGCTACGTGAAAAATTAGACATCATCTGCTTAAAAAAATTGAATATTACCAACTTTGCTGAACCCAATTTAAATAATTGGAAAGAGTTTTTAGATAAATTAAAATACCCTAAGAGCAAGGTTACTATTGGATTAATAGGTAAGTATATAGAACTACAAGATGCTTATAAGTCAATTTTAGAAAGCTTTGTACATGCAGGTGCTATTAATGAGGTAAAAGTGCAAGTAATAAATGTTCATTCCGAATTTATTACAGATGAAAATGTAGCAGAGAAATTGAATGGCTTAGATGGATTATTGGTTGCGCCAGGATTTGGAAATAGGGGAATTGAAGGTAAAATTGTTGCAGTTAAATACGCTAGGGAAAAAGGCTTGCCATTCTTTGGAATATGTTTAGGTATGCAAATGGCAGTTATTGAGTATGGAAGAAATGTGCTTGGTTTAAAAGATGCCCACTCTATTGAAATGGATGCAAGTTCGTCTCATCCAGTCATTAATATGATGGAAGAGCAAAAGAAGATAACTATGATGGGAGGTACTATGCGATTAGGTGCTTATCCATGTGAAGTAGAAGAAGGATCATTGGCACACAAAATCTATGGAACAAAAACATTTACAGAAAGACATAGACACCGTTATGAATTCAATAATGATTATTTAGATCAATACCATGCGGCAGGTATGAAAACCAGTGGAAAAAATCCGGCCACAGGTTTAGTAGAAATTATTGAATTACCCAATCATCCTTTCTTTATTGGGGTTCAATATCACCCCGAATTAAAAAGCACGGTGGAAAGACCTGCTCCATTATTTGTTGGTTTCATTGATGCTGCCAAAAAGTACAATGAAAGCAAGAGTAATTTTAAGTCGTCTAGCAAAAAGGATGCAGTTATCTAAGTAGTAAATTTTAATAAAAAAGGAATCCCACAACCAAAAATTGTGGGATTTTTGGCGTTTCATGAAAAAAATGGGGGGATTGGTGAAAAAAATGCCACCTGCATCTCTAGATTACCGAATTTAACAGTGTTAAACAACAACCATTTAATTGGAAATGAAAAAAGCCATTTTACTCATTTTTTTGCTACTTCCTTCTGCTACTTATTATTTAAGGGGCAATTTGGAAGCAACAGAAACTTTGGCATTTGTTCCCAATATATCTCCAGTAGAAAATCAGCCAATTGCCAGTGACTTAGAGTTGATGCATAGCTTAATTTTATTGAGTGACAAAGTAGTTGCCAATGTGTTTTCTAATGAAACATCTTTGTCTTATGATTCTTTACAGGTTTTTTTGAATAAATATGCGCAATCTTTAAATAATCAGACCTTATCTATTGCTGTTGCAAAAGGAACTGATTATATGGACGTAATACGGGTAGTAGATATGATGGCTAATTCAACTATAAAAAGTTACAAATTGGTCCGTTACGAATAAGATGCTTTAATCAATTTTATTTCTTCTGCTTCCACTAATTTAGATTTTACTTCATAAGTACCAGAAGGAAGTAAGTATTTAGCAAGTAAAGGCATTATTTCTATTAGTAACAACAAAACAATCAGTAAATAATATCTAAAAGCTACAGCCCTGTTTTGTTGTATTAAATGGTCCAAAGCTTCAATTTGAGTGATAAATCCATTATTCAATAGTTGATTAAATGAAGCCTGTTCTTTAGCAATGATACTATTGATAGATTGTATGGCACTATCCGAATATTGAATAGTAATAGTAAGCTTTTCGGCCATTGCTTGATAATCCGTTGCTGCTTTCTCTGCGGAAGCTTTTTTAGCTAAAGCAATTGCTTTTAAGCCAATTTTTTTTGAGCCACCTGTACCATCCGTTTCTTCTATAAATCGATTGCGCGTGTTAATCATTTCTTGGTAGTACCGATTCATTGTTTCGTTTGCTTGTTTTTGTTGATTAACAAACTGTTCTTTATCAAGCTGATAGCTTTTTACCAGTGCGATATTTTTATTTTTTTTTCTTATTTCATTGTCTATGGAAGCCTGCACTTTTACTTCTTTTTCAAAAAGAAAAAGTAAGGCAGGTTGGGCCATAAATAAGCCAATGGTAATGGCTAAGAATAAGCGGAAAACTAGTGGTTTCCAACCAATGGGTATAGATTTTTGAACCCCTTTAATTAGCGCCCGATCTATAAACAAAATCAATCCGCCCATGAAAATGCCCAATATCACTGCTAGCCACCATGTTGAAACAACGGTGCTAAAAAAGTAGGACCATGCCAAAGTGGCAAATCCCCAGGTACCCAATACCAGCATTCCTATTATGGAATGCCTATTTCGGTCTACTACCGCATCTTTTATTAATTCGGTTTCGGCCGTACTTAGCCACCATAAGAATTGTTCCCGGCGGTTGGGAAGATAATTTTCCTGCATAACTATTTTTTTTAATGGTTACGGCAGGCACAGGTTGTTTTTTGGTTGGTTGGGGTTGGCTGGTTGGAATGACAAAGAAAAGGCTTTTTTTGTTAGGCAAACGTTACCTTTGCCGCTCAATAAAATTTTGTATGAAGACGGACAAAAATACGGTCATTGGTTTTGTGTTGTTGGGTATCCTGATGTTTTTATATTTCTGGTACACAAGTCAGCAGCAAAATGCCATTATTGAGATGAAGAAAAGAGAAGAAGATTCTCTTGCAAAAGTGGCTGCAGCAAGAATGAAACTGGTAGATACTGTTGCATTAAAAACAGACTCATTAAAAAGAGATTCAGCTGTTAGGGTTATTGTTGCTGGAAATTTTACAGATGCCGCTGTAGGGCAAGAGCAAGAAACTGCTATTGAAAACGAATTGGTTAAAGTAAACTTTACCAATAAAGGTGGCCAAATTAAATCGGTAACTTTAAAAAATTATAAAGATGCCAATAATCAATTGGTAGTACTTTCTAATAATAGCAGCATCTCTTATGCAATTAATACTGCACCAGCGCAGTCTGCTACTATTGACAATTTATATTTCACTTCTAGTGAGCCCATAAAGAATTCCGATGGGTCTCAAACATTGCGTTATACACTTTCAGCAGCAAATGGACAATCAATTACCCATGAGTTTAGCTTACAACCCAATAGTTATAAGATTGGGTGGAAGTTAGGAATGAATGGCGCTGCTCAATTGCTTACCAATAGCTCCCTCAATTTGAATTGGACTGTTGCAACCCAACAAATGGAGCGAACGTCTCAGTATGAGCGCCAAGTTTCTAATATTTGTTTTTCTGAAGACAATGAGTTTGATTACATTTCCTCTAATACGGATCATACATTTGAAAAACCTGCACAATGGGTTTCTGTAGTGCAACAATTTTTTAATAGCACCCTAATTGCAGAAAATTCATTTAATAGTGGAAGTATTAAATGGGCAAGAGCAACCGACTCATCACGCAATTTGGCTACCGCTACCAGCACATTGCAAATGAAGTTGCCTGCAGCAGCTACTGTTTCTGTTCCATTCCATTTTTATGTAGGCCCTAACGAGTATGAAATTCTTGCAAAGCAGGCTCCAGAAATGGACAAGATTGTTAACCTAGGCAGAGATATGTATTCTTTTGTGCGACCAATTAACAAATACATCATCATGAATGTGTTTGATTTCTTTGCTTCATTTGTTAAGAATTACGGCTGGGTTATTCTATTGCTGACTTTGTTTATTAGACTGGTTACAGCCCCTCTAACTTATAGCAGTTATTTGAGTGGTGCAAAAATGAAAGCCCTACGCCCAGAGTTAGATATTTTGAAAAAGAAAATGGGAGACGACCAACAAGGATTTGCAATGGAGCAAATGAAATTGTTTAGAGAAGCAGGGGTTAATCCTTTAGGAGGATGTATACCAGCTTTGTTACAAATTCCTATCTTCTTTGCTTTGTATAGTTTCTTTAACTCTGAAATTGCATTGCGTGGGCAAGCATTTTTATGGAGTGAAGATTTGTCAAGTTTTGATTCAATTGCCAATCTTCCTTTTACTATTCCAGCATTTGGTAATCATGTAAGTTTGTTTACAATTACTGCAGTTATTACTAGCTTTTTAATATCAATTTACAATATGAGTATGACACCTACACAGGATAATCCTGCGTTAAAATACATGCCATACATTTTTCCATTCATGTTGTTGTTTATATTTAATAGTTTACCATCGGCATTAACTTGGTATTACACTGTTTCTAACGTTGTTACTCTTCTATTGCAATTTGTAATTCAGAATTATATTATTGATCATGATAAAATTCTGGCAAAGATTGAAGCAAAAAGGAAAGCACCAAAAACCAAAAGCAAATGGCAAGAGCGTTATGAGCAAATGGTAGACAGTCAGAAAAAAGTACAAGAGTTAAAAAATAAGACCACTAAAAAATAATTTATTATGCGCTACTTATTGAACATTGTTTTTGTTTTTTGTTTGGTAAGTAGCGCATTTGCACAAACCCGTGTAGTGGCGGAGTGTACGGTTAGTTATTCTATAGCTGTAAACAATGAATCTCAAATTGACAAAGATGCTGTTGCGCTATTAAAGCAAAGTATTAAAACGGTTTATATCAAGGGAAACAATAGCAGATCCGATTTAACTAGCCCTTCATTTACCCAATCGCTTATTTATAATAAAGCCAATGGAAACGCTGTTATATTAAGAGAAATTGGAGCCAATAAATTTTTAACAAAAATAGACGCTGTCAATTGGTTAAAGCAGAATGAAAAGTTTAGTGATATGCTTATTCAATTTACCGAAGAGAAAAAACAAATTCTTGGGTATGAATGCAAGCATGCTATTATGCAATTAAAAGACGGGAGCACATTTTCTGTTTACTATGCCAGTTCTATAACACCTTCTGTTAGAGAGTTTGAGTATCAATTTAAAGATATACCTGGATTTGTTTTGGAGTATGAAGCTAAAGACGGATACACCCAAAAAATAACTTACACTGCAACCAAAATAAGTTTTAATCCGGTTTCTGCAGCAAAGTTTGAAGTTCCAACAACCGGCTACCGGTTATTAAATGAGTAATTAATTGCGAGATTCCTGAGGAGTTTTGAATTTGGGCACTTTCACTTTAATCTTATAAGGATATATATAAGTAGTGTTACCATTGTTGTACTGCAACATACTGTTCATATCGTTGTTCTGTTGCATTAAACCATTACCAGTTAAGGATAAGCCTTTGTAATGAAGGTTCGATTTAATTGCCGAAAGCGATAATCCTTTTTTAGAGAAATTATTGAGACTACGTAAAGTAAACTTGCTGTTTTTAGCTTTGTCGTCTACTATTCCGGTGAATGCAAAAGCAGCAATAGCCAAGTGCAAGCTCAATATGAGCATCACCATCGGGGCTTTATTTGCGGATTTCAATTGCATTAACATATGGCAAAGGTAGGATATATCCTAAATATTTTAACGAATTATTTTTATTAACAAACGTTAATAAGGGGGTAAAAGTTTGGTTTTCGCCAAAAAAAGTTTAATTATTTGCCTAAATTAGGTAAACCATCACCCCATGAGCCAGAATCCGTACCGCGAAGACAAGGAAGAATTAAGGGAGTTGATCATTCAATATCAACATCTTAAGCATGGCAGAAGTCATCCATTTTTAGAGGAAGATGCTTTTGAGCGGATTATTGACTATTACGACGAAAAAGATGATTTGCCTGAAGCAATGATTGCAGCAGAGCTGGGATTAGAGCAATTCCCTTATTCAGCCAACTTAATGATTAAAAAGGCCGACTTGTTATTGGCTAGTAGAAAATACCAAGAAGCTTTAAACTTATTAGAGACAGCGGAATTGTTTGACAGTACCGATTTGAATTTATTTATTTTAAAAACAGATGCTTATTTGGCATTAGATCAACAAGCAAAAGCAGTAGAATTGTTGGAAGCAGCTTTGTTGCTTTTTGAAGGCGAAGAGCGTTTAGATTTACTTTTTGAGTTGGCCGATGTATATGATGATTATGAAGAGTTTGATAAAGTATTTGATTGTTTAAAACTGATATTAGAGGAAGACCCAAATAACGAGGAAGCTTTATACAAAATTTGTTTCTGGACCGATTTTACAGGAAGAAACGAAGAAAGTATTAAGCTACATCAATCTATCATAGAAGAGCATCCTTTTAGTGAGTTGGCTTGGTTTAATTTGGCAGCTGCATACCAAGGGCTTAAGTTGTATGAAAAAGCCATTGATGCCTACCAATATGCGGTAGCAATAGATGAAAAATTTGACTATGCATACCGAAATATGGGAGATGCCTTTTTAAGATTGCGCAAGTACAAAGAAGCCATTGAAGTTTTAGAAAAAGTGCTAGAGCTCAGCAGGCCCGAGGATGTGATTTATGAAGCAATAGGTCATTGCTATCATAGAATGGGTAAGTATGCCCAAGCAAGATTTAATTATAAAAAAGCAGTACACTTAAATGCAGGTGATAGTAAGCTGCACTACAAGATTGCAGTTACCTATATGTTAGAAGAGCAATGGCAAGCTGCAGCAAAGCAATTAGAAAATTCAATGAGAATCACTCGAACAGTTCCAGAATATAATTTGGCAATGGGAGAGTGTATGATGAATTTAGACAGATACAAAGATGCAATTATTTATTTTGGCACTGTGGTTAAGCATAAGCCCAAATCTGTTGCAGGTTGGGAGGCATTATTGCGTTGTTTAATTAAAGCTGAAATGCTCGAAGAAGCTTATAATCAGTGCCAGGCTGCACTGGTTGCAACAGCTGAAAAACCACTATTTTATTTTTATGCAAGTACCATTTTATTTGTATTAGGGAAATCTAAAGAAGCATTGCTTAAATTAGAAACAGCCATGGACAAAGCCCCTAAATTGCTCAAAAAATTTATGGAATTGAATCCTTTTATTTTGCAAAATAACCAGGTAGTTGATATTATTGCCCGTTATAAAAAAGGAAAGAAAATATAAATATGTACTTTTGCCCCCGATAAATTAGATAGGAATGAATTATAGACTTACACAAATACCAGAAAGAACAAAGCAACCTAGGGCAAATGGATTAACCATGGTAATGGACAAGGGGTTAAGCATTAATCAAGCTAAGGATTTTTTAAGTGTTGCTGGACCTCATGTAGATATTGTTAAGTTAGGATTCGGAACTTCATTTGTTACCCCCAATTTGAGAGAAAAATTAGATGTTTATAGAGAAGCCAATATGCCGGTTTATTTTGGAGGTACTTTATTTGAAGCCTTCTTAATTAGAAACCAATTTGATGATTATGTAGAAGTTTGTAAAGATTATGGTGTAAGCTATATTGAAGTATCTGATGGTTCAATTACCATTCCACATGCAGAGAAATGTGGGTATATTGAAAAACTGACACAGCATGCAACCGTATTAAGTGAAGTGGGGAGCAAAGATGCAGCACATATTATACCGCCTTATAAGTGGATTGAGCTAATGCGAGCCGAATTAGAAGCAGGATCGTCTTATGTTATTGCAGAAGCAAGGGAAGCTGGTAATGTAGGAATTTATAGAGGAAGTGGGGAAGTAAGAGAAGGATTGGTTCAAGAAATTTTAACCCAAATTCCTGCTGAAAAAATTATTTGGGAAGCTCCTCAAAAAGCACAACAATTGTATTTTCTTGAATTAATTGGATGCAATGTAAACCTGGGTAATATTGCTCCAAATGAAGTATTGCCACTAGAAGCAATGCGCATAGGATTAAGAGGAGACACTTTTCATCTTTACTTAGACAAAGCTTAATATGCGCTTATTTGGCTTACTGGGTTATCCATTGACACACTCTTTTTCTAAAAGCTATTTTACTGAAAAATTTTCATCCATGGGAATGGGTGAAGGGTTTGTATACGAGAATTTTTCTATTCCTGATATAGAAGAGTTGCCTTATCTATTGATACAAAAAAAATACTTGGAAGGCTTTAATATAACCATACCATATAAAAAACAAGTGATTCCATTTCTTCATCAGCTAACACCTGAAGTAGCCGAAATGGGGGCATGTAATTGTGTTCGAATAAAAAATAAAAAATTAATTGGCTACAATACAGACATTATTGGATTTGAAAATTCACTGAAACCTTTTTTGCAAAAACATCATACCCATGCATTGATTTTGGGTACGGGAGGAGCTGCCGCAGCAGTAGAATTTGTATTGCGCAAATTAAATATCAGCTACTTGAATGTTTCAAGAACCTCAGTTGATCAAACTATCCAATACAATCAATTGAATAAAGCCCTACTATCTCAATATCAACTCATCATTAATACTAGTCCGGTAGGTCAATATCCCAATGTTGAACAAGCACCACTGATACCTTATGAATTTCTTGGACCTAAACACCATTTATACGATTTAATTTATAATCCAACAGAAACGCAATTTTTGCTAAAGGGCAAAGCACAGGGTGCTTCTGTACAAAATGGATATGAAATGTTGGTATTACAAGCAGAAGAAAGTTGGAGAATTTGGAACCTTTAATTAGCTCAATTGCTTTATAATATTTTCGGTAAGCGACACTTTCTTTTTAGTGGTATAATCAAATAACATCATGCCTGTTTTTGCACGAACCGCTAAAACAGCTTCCCCGTTTTGTAATAGGGTAATTCGATAATAAATATCAAAACCAAGTTTATCAAAATCGGTAGCAACAACAGCAATTTCAATGCAGTCTTTATGGTTTAATTCTTTTTTGTATTCAATCATTGCATCTGCCATAATTAGGCCAAACGATTCAACACTTAGTTCGGCGTACCCTCTAGATTGTAAAAATTGTTGCCTTGCTTCTTGAAGTATAGATAATACAGTATCGTTTCCTACATGACCTCCATAATTTAAATCGGTTACCCGAATTTGCATTTGCGTACTGAAGCTAAACTGTTCTGGAAGTTGAATTTTTATACGATTCATTGCTATTAAGTTACTCAAGTTAGATACTACTAATCTTGTTGGGTTTGGTTTAGAAGGAAATGGATGAGTTTACTCATTGCTTTTTTACGATGACTGAATTGATTTTTTTCTTCCATATTCATTTCTGCAAAACATTTGTTTGCACCATCAGGTACAAAAATTGGGTCATAGCCAAATCCTTCTGTTCCTCTTTGATTGGCTATAATACGTCCTTTGCAAATTCCCTCGAACAAGTATTCCTGCTCGTTCCAAATTAGAGAAATAACCGTTCTGAATTGAGCTGTTTTATTTTCTTTATTCAATAATTTTTGGAGCACTAAGTCAATATTAGCTTGAAAATTTCTTTCATCACCAGCATAACGGGCACTTTTAACACCTGGTTCCCCATTTAATGCAACAATTTCTAATCCAGTGTCTTCACTAAAACAATTCTTTTTAGTTAAATTATGAATTACCCTAGACTTCTCACTGGCATTGGCTTCTAGCGTATCATATGGCTCAGGAATATCAATGTCAATACCTGCATCAGCCAATGATAGAACGCTCAATAGATTGCCCGTAACAGCTTTTATTTCTTTTACTTTATTTGCATTATTAGTAGCAAAAATAATTTCGACTGTAGCCATCGTTTAAAGATTAAAAAGTGATTTAAGACTTACCCAAAGTTTTGTCTTTTCTAATTTTGCGTCTCCACTGTCTCCATAATACTGCAAAAGAGAAGGGGCCATCAAAAACTTGCATCCTCCGTATTGTTGAACCTGATAATTTGGAACAGTAAATGGAAGTTTAACCATTGCTGCATTTACATTGAATAATAAACAGCTAGTGGGATTCAGCTCTTGTTTAATTTCGGTAAAATTGGCCAAGTAGCGGGCAATATTAATGACTGCTACGTCTCCCATATTTAATTTGCAAGCCCCTAAAATTTTGGTTAAAAAGTCTAAACTTTCTTCATTTAGGAAAGCTGCTTCTGGTTCTTGTACTAATATGACAATATTTTTACCATTGTTGCCTAAATACCATTTTTCAGGCCGTTCTTTTGCGGGTCCCGAATAAGCGGGAGGGTCTATTGCAACTGGTTTTGGGGCAACAGTTGGCAGGGTTTTTTCGGCCGATTCAACTATCACCAAATTGCTCGGAAATAGGTTGGCCAAAACAAAATCGGGTAGTTGTTCAGGTATTTTTTTGTCCATTTAAAATATTAACAGTCGTTAGTTTTTATTTTTTTTGTTTCTTTGCGCCAAATATAAAACTATGAACGCAGTACTTGATATAAACATTACCAAGGCTAATAAATCTAAATTAGACACAATTAGTTTAGAAAATATACCTTTTGGGCGTGTGTTTACCGATCATATGTTGGTTGCAGAATTCAGCAATGGTGTTTGGAAAAATGTAGAGATTAAACCATACGAGCCTTTGAGTATGGACCCATCTTTGGCTGCTTTGCACTATGGTCAATCTATTTTTGAGGGAATTAAAGCGTATCAAAACGAAGAAGGTAAGGCGGCAATATTTAGACCCTATGAAAATTTTAAGCGTTTTAATATATCGGCTACAAGAATGCAAATGCCCACTGTACCGGAAGAAATCTTTATAGACGGAATGCGTGAATTAATCAATCTTGATCGTAATTGGATTCCCACCATGCCCGATCATTCATTGTATATAAGACCATTCATGTTTGCTACCGACGCCGTGCTAGGAGTAAAGCCTTCAGATACGTATAAGTTTATGATTATCCTGAGCCCTACAGGGCCTTATTTTAGTACGCCTATGCGTATTTTTGTGGAAGAGAAATATACCCGTGCAGTGGCAGGTGGAGTTGGTTATTCTAAGAATGCAGGAAATTATGGGGCAAGTATGTACCCAACACAGTTGGCAAAAGAAATGGGCTATGATCAAGTATTGTGGACAGACGCATACGAGCATAAGTATCTTCAAGAGGTTGGGATGATGAATGTGTTTTTCATTATCGGCAATCAAGCCGTTACTCCTTCATTAGAAGAAGGGACTATTTTGGCGGGTATCACAAGAATGAGTGCATTAACCTTGCTAGCAGAAATGGGACTAGAAGTTGTTGAGAAAAAAATATCTATTGATGAATTAATGGCAGCTCATAAAGCTGGACAGTTGCGTGAAGTATTTGGAGCTGGCACAGCTGCTACTATATCTTTAATTAAAGAATTGCGATACAAAGATGAATCAATGTTCTTTGATACAGATAATTGGACTGTTGCCCCAGAATTAAAGAAAAGACTGAATGATATTCGTCAGGGTAAGTCTGCAGATACGCATGGTTGGATGCTTTCAATTTAATATTTTTTATAAATTACCGCATATTAAAGCCCCGTCTAGTATTATCCAGACGGGGCTCTTTATTTAATTATCAGTATTCGAATTCACGATTAATTTAATTTACGCTACTGTTTAATAAAAGGAATATTTTGTTGATTTGTTCCACTAATTACTTGAATATAGTATTGGCCATTACTGATATCTCCAATTGGAATACTTACCAATCCCTGCTGCATACTACCAACTTGAATTGTTTTGACAAGGGTTCCAGATAAATGATACAATCTAATAGAACTATTAGCAGTAACTGCCGATTTAAATATTACTTTCAGTTCATTTTTTGCTGGATTGGGATAAATTTTTACTGTTAGTAAATTCACTAGAGGGCTGCTTGCTTGCGGAACAAATTTGCCAATGTAAAAACGATTAGGGGCTTTACTTAAAGTATCACTCGTAATATTAAAAGCGTAGCTACTGTCTTTTAATAGACTCAATGTTTTATGGGTATAGTTGTCGTATAGAACCAGTTTAAATGCTGTAGGCATGAATGCGTCAAAAATTTGAAAACGATAATTGCCTTCTACAGCATTAGTTAACTCAATGGGGATAATGGTTTGTTGTTGAAATAGTCTACTATCAATGGCTAGTTTAATGCCATCGGAAATTTTACTAAAAATATTTAATCCAGGATTCATCAGCTTTATGGCATCTAATGAGTCTTTGCCGTTTCTAGCACCTGATTGTTCTCTTATTATAAAACGATCATGAAGGGTTTGGTTGCTCATTAAATCGATGGTAGAATAGTATCCAGACCCTTCTTGGTAGTCTTCGCTTAATCCTTTGTTCCATTCAGTAGATTTGGATGCTTCGGTAATGGTTATTTCGTTAGCAGCTGAACTATCAGTTAAGAGTATATATGCTTCAAATGGATTGAGGATATGCTTTTGTGTAAAGGGAAGTGCCATATAGCCACCCTTGCTCCCTAGTAGTGGATTCCAAATATATTTGTAAGCACTCACTTTTGCCGACCTGTTGAAGGTTCCTGTATTAACCGGGCTTAAATAGGGGTTCGCAATAAGGTTAAACCCATTTCCTGTTTTATTTAACACTATTTGTTGGGTTCCCATTTGAATGCTGCCAGTAAAATACGCAGGCCATAAATTGCTAGCTTGGTTGGGCAATATATTCCATCTGATGCCCTGGTGTTTTTTAAAATCATTGCTTGCACTGTCACTACTAAAATTGACTGCTTGCCATCCTGTTTCTATGGAGCAGCTATCTGTATTTAATAAAGGATTATTGTAAAAGATGGTGGGTTTATTGGTCCAAGCATAAAACGATATTGATTGATTAAATGGATGACCTACCAAATAACTGCCTACTGCTTTATTACCTAAAATATTTGCAGCATGAACCCTTCCAATAATTTGAGTTCCAGCAGCTGAAGCATCAATGGAAGCTGTTTCAGACAAATACAAAAGATCATTGGTAAATAAATTTCCAGCAGCTAATTGTAAACTTCCATTGATGATTAACCGATGGTTAATTTGAGCACCTGTTGTATTTTTTAAAACCACCTGTTGAATTCGATTCTCTTTAAACAATGCCCCATTTATAATTTGCGAATTATTTCCATTTAATTCAATGGTTGCATTTGTTGCGTCAATAGATAGAGAATCACCACTCATGATATCACTTATTTTTAAAGTACCCGTGATCTGTAGTTTTGCTCTGGATAATAGATGAAGTTGTTTGATGCTGTTTACACCGGATAGAATAGGTTGGTGTAAAGCATCGGCTGAAATAGTGATTACAGCACTATCGCTAGGCACCAATGTATTGCACCAATTATGTGGATTATTCCAATTGCTGTCTACATTGCCAATCCAGCTTAAAGATTGAAGGATTATTTTTTTGTTGGCGCTTGTTATACCGTTAGATACACGCACAAGAATACTATCTTTTGCTAAAGAATATTGTGAGTGAACCTTCCATTGGCCAGGGCTGGTAATGCTTCCATTTGACACAGTACTGAAATTTTGCAAACTGCTGAACCAATGAGTAGGAGCCTGAACAATTTGCCAATTTATTTCTTCTCCTGCAACAGTAGTGTCAATGGCTAACAGCACACCAATATCAATGGAGTCTTTGTTGTTGCATTGTATAAGCATAGTATCTGTTGGAACTTGAAATTGAATGCGGGTTCCATCCACTTGAATATATTGAATAACAGACGACAATAAATTGATAGTGGCAAGGTTTTCAGCTTGGTCTTTTATGATCAATTGATTTGGATTAAAATTGTTGGCTATGCCAATTCCATCTTTGTCTTTTTCTCCTTCCTGAATGATGTATTTGAACAGTAGTTGATTACTGTTATTGCCATCATAATATGCCGCCTGCCTATTATTGCCGCCAATAGTGATGGGTAAATATTTGATTGATGAATTTGAATCTAAATAAACCGATTCGCTAAATAGTAGTTTCAATTGCAAAGTATCGCCTGCTTTTAATAAGCTATCATTCGGCGAGCTGAAGTCAATTTGATGCGGCTTAATTTTATCTATCCATTGTGTATCAATACTAAAAAAAGGGAGTCCACTTAATCCGGGAATTAAATTGTTGTTATTATTGATTCCAAGAACCAATTTTCCTTCACCAATACCAGTGTATACATGAATTAAATATTCATTACCCGTTCCTGAGATACTGGTTATTGCTGCATTGGTTAAGCCCTCCGTAATCAAAGCAAAATTGCTGGTACTTAATCCACTTATATCCCCACCCGCTTTAAAACTGTATTGAATGGTGTCGGCATTGCTTAATTGAGGTGCCAATGCATATAAGCTATCAATCGTAACCGTATTATTACTGGTATCAAAATCTGCACTAAAACTAAAATTGTCAATCGCAACTAAATCGTCACTTCCGGTTTCGTCTGCATCATCCCATCTCAACAATAATTGTTCTCCATTTTTCCATTCTATGCCTATTATGCTGAATTGAATGGTGGTTTGGTTTTCAGAACTATTCCCATTTAAACTTCCTGCACCGGTTGTAAATTGAATGGATGAAAAATTCATTGAAGTATGGGCCAAT
This sequence comes from Sediminibacterium sp., assembly GCF_030695065.1. Taxonomy (GTDB): domain Bacteria; phylum Bacteroidota; class Bacteroidia; order Chitinophagales; family Chitinophagaceae; genus Sediminibacterium. Next base: position 45,871 of record NZ_JAUYTR010000025.1, read on the forward strand.
AAATTAGGTTGATCAATGCTGTTCATTAGCCCAGTGGCATATTTTCCCAACCAAGTATTCTTATTGCCAGATCCACCTTTTCTCCATTGCTCAGCAGAAAAAGAGCCGCTGATTGTATTGAGGCTACTGCCAGTTTGGTTCGTAAGTAAAATGCCAAATGCATAAACACCAGAGCCTGCAGCAACGGATCCCAATGCCCTGTCTGAACTGCCACTTGTTCCAACGCTATACATTCCACTAGAAGTTGCGGTTCCAGTTCCTTGGGCAAAAACAGCATTGGTGCCCGATCCTGATTTATGCATGAATTCCCAGCCGGTTAATCCAGACAACAAAAAAGGGGATTGGGAAAATGTATGCGGCCCTTTACCTGTTAGCGTAAATGATCCCCCATTGGGTAAATCATTAAAATTTTGTTGGTAAATCGCTTTTTTTTCAGAATAAATAATAGGACTTGCCAATTGTGCATAAACAGATGAATCTGCTACTTGCAAAAGCAACAGTAAAATGATGATATGTGGCCTCATGGCGGAATAGGGGGGGATGCGGGGCTACAATGTAAAGCAACAAACTGTTGCCGAAACCAACAATAGGGGGATGAAAATTGGGCTAAAACCCTTTTTTTTGCCCGTAGAAATACTTTTTTTTTGAAAACATTTTGGATTCTCATTTGGAGCCATTACCTTTGCCGTCCGAAATTTTAAATGGTTTATAATGCCTACAATACAACAATTAGTTAGAAAAGGCCGCGAAATAATCAGGGCTAAGAGTAAGTCAAGAGCTTTGGATGCATGTCCTCAGCGTCGTGGCGTATGTACCCGTGTATATACTACCACTCCAAAAAAACCAAACTCTGCTTTGCGTAAAGTAGCGAAAGTGCGTTTGACCAATAAAGTAGAGGTGATTGCCTATATTCCAGGTGAAGGCCACAACTTACAGGAGCACTCAATCGTATTAATCCGTGGTGGTCGTGTTAAAGACTTACCAGGGGTACGTTACCATATTGTACGTGGTAGCTTAGATACTGCCGGTGTTAAAGACCGTAAGCAGAGCCGTTCTAAATATGGTACAAAGAAGGAAAAAGCTAAAAAATAGTTCTATTCATAACTGCGACTGAGTAAAGTTTTAATACTTGAAGAAAATCAGTCTCTTTAAAAATTAAATCATGCGTAAAGCACAAGCGAAAAAATTACCCTTAGCACCAGACGGACGTTTTAACGATAAGTTGGTTACCCGTTTCATCAATAACTTGATGTGGGATGGTAAAAAAAGTACTGCAATCAATATCTTTTATGATGCAGTAGATAAAATAACAAAAGTTACTGGCGAAGACGGTTACGAAGTGTGGAAGAAAGCAATTGCTAATGTAACTCCAGCTGTTGAAGTTAGAAGCCGTAGAATTGGTGGTGCAACTTTTCAGATTCCTGCTGAAGTTCGCCCTGATCGTAAAATTTCTTTAAGCATGAAGTGGTTAATCCGCTACAGCCGCGAAAGAAACGGTCGTACCATGGCAGATAAGTTATCAAACGAAATCATGTCTGCTGCAAAAGGTGAAGGTGCTGCATTCAAGAAAAAAGAAGATACACACCGTATGGCTGAGGCTAACAAAGCCTTCTCTCACTTTAAAGTGTAAATTTTTCCAAATATTTGCGAAACCTCTCCGAATCATCGGGGAGGTTTTTTTTGAATCAAACTCCTGCAATTCAATTATTTAATGAGGGCTTTTGGCAACGATTTTTCCCCATTCTAAATAAAACGGTCCGAACCCTTTGTTGGTTCGGTATTATCTGTACCTTTGCGGCCTCTAAAAAAACAAGAATACTATATGGCTGATTTGAAATTTCAACGAAACTTTGGTATTGCCGCCCACATTGATGCCGGTAAAACCACTACCACCGAGCGTATTTTGCGCTACACTGGTATGATCCATAAGATTGGTGAAGTACATGATGGTGGTGCTACTACCGACTGGATGGAGCAAGAAAAGGAAAGAGGTATTACCATTACTTCTGCGGCAGTTAGCTGTCAGTGGAATTTCCCAACTGTATTGGGTAAAGCCACTCCAGAAACCAAGAATTATTATTTCAACATCATCGATACTCCAGGACACGTAGACTTTACCGTTGAGGTAGAGCGTTCTATGCGTGTATTGGATGGTTTGATTGCGTTGTTTTCTGCAGTAGATGGTGTAGAACCTCAGTCTGAAACTGTTTGGCGTCAAGCTAACCGTTATAAAGTTCCACGTATTGGATTCGTAAATAAAATGGACCGTGCTGGTGCCGATTTCTTAATGGTGGTAACACAGGTTAAAGAAATGTTGGGTGCAAAAGCAGTTCCATTGCAATTACCAATTGGTGCGGAAGACAATTTCAAGGGCGTTGTAGACTTGATTAAAATGAAAGGTATTGTATGGCATGCTGAAACAGAAGGAATGACTTTTGATGAAATTCCTGTGCCTGCAGATATGATGGAAGATGTATTGCATTGGAGACAAAACTTAATTGAAGCTGTTGCTGAATACGATGATAAGTTAATGGAGAAATTCTTTGATAACCCAGATTCAATTTCTGAAGATGAGGTTCACGAAGCTATCCGTAAAGCTTGTATCGATTTAAGTATCGTTCCAATGATGTGTGGTTCTTCTTTCAAGAATAAGGGTGTACAAACCGCTTTAGATGCAGTTTGTCGTTACTTACCTTCTCCAGTAGATGTTGAAGATACCGTAGGTACAGACCCTGATTCTGGTGAGCAAATTACCAGAAAGCCAAATGCAAAAGAACCATTTGCTGCATTGGCATTCAAAATTATGACCGATCCTTTTGTTGGTCGTTTGGCATTCTTCCGTTGTTACTCTGGTCGTTTAGATGCTGGTTCTTATGTATTGAACGTAAGAAGTGGTAAGAAAGAGCGTATCAGCCGTATCATGAAGATGTTTGCAAATAAGCAAAATCCAATTGATTTTATTGAAGCAGGTGATATTGCAGCTGCAGTAGGTTTCAAAGAAATCAAAACAGGAGATACGCTTTGCGATGAAAACCATCCAATTACATTGGAGAACATGTTTATTCCAGAACCAGTTATCGCTATTGCTGTTGAGCCAAAAACTCAAGCAGACGTAGATAAAATGGGTATGGCTATTGCAAAGTTGGTAGAAGAAGATCCTACTTTACGTGTAAATACCGATGAAGATACTGGCCAAACCATTTTACGTGGAATGGGTGAATTACACCTTGAAATCATCATCGATCGTATGCGTCGTGAGTTTAAGGTAGAAGTAAACCAAGGTGCTCCTCAGGTTGCTTATAAAGAATCTTTTGGAAATACTATTACCCATAGAGAAGTGTTGAAGAAGCAGTCTGGTGGTCGTGGTAAGTTTGCCGATATTCAATTTGAAATTGGACCAGCTGATGCAGAGTGGTTAAAGGAAAACGAAGGAAAGAGCTTCCAATTTGTAAATGATTTATTTGGTGGATCTATTCCAAAAGAATTTGTTCCAGCAATCCTTAAAGGGTTTGAAACATCAATGACTTCTGGTGTATTGGCAGGATATCCTGTAAACAATATGAAAGTTCGTGTATTTGATGGTAGCTACCACGATGTGGATTCTGATGCAATGAGCTTTGAATTGTGTGCTAAAGCTGGTTTCCGTGAAGCGGGACGTAAAGCAAAGCCTACTTTATTAGAGCCAATCATGAAAGTGGAAGTACTTACTCCAGATCAATACATGGGAGATGTTACCGGAGACTTAAACCGTCGTCGTGGTATGCTAGAAGGAATGGATAGCCGCGCTAACCTACAGGTTATTAAAGCGAAAGTTCCATTGAGCGAAATGTTTGGTTACGTAACTCAACTTCGTTCTTTAAGTTCTGGTCGTGCTACTTCAACTATGGAGTTCTCTCATTACAATCCTGCTCCAAATAACGTTGCAGAAGAAGTAATGGCAAAGAACAAGGGTAAGGTTAAATCTGATGATTAATTTTCAATTTAATTGATATACCGCGCCCCGACTAAAGTCGGGGCGTTTTTGTTTTAATAAGGGGGGAGTTTAGCCGCCGTTTAAATTTAAATGAGCTGAATGTTGGCAACCCAAAATGGGAAGAAGAACAATTATATAAATTTTTAGTTTAATATAAAGGCGGTTTTTGGGGAAAAACGGGGTGATTTTGAAAAAAATAAAAAATAAATCCACAAAAACACATAAAAAGAAGATAAAAAACTTGTCTGTTCAATTACAGCTCCTTACCTTTGCAACCCCAACGTAAAAATTGGTTTTTGACTATGTCTCAGCGAATCAGAATCAAATTACAATCATACGATCACAATCTAGTAGATAAATCTGCAGAGAAGATCGTTAAGACAGTACGTAGTACAGGTGCAGTAGTAACAGGACCAATTCCTTTGCCTACTCATAAGAAAATCTTTACTGTATTGCGTTCACCACACGTTAATAAGAAAAGCCGTGAGCAGTTCCAATTAGCTACGCATAAGCGTCTAATGGACATCTACACTTCTTCTTCTAGAACAGTAGATGCGTTGAGCAAGCTAGACTTACCGTCTGGTGTTGAGGTTGAAATTAAAGCTTAATTAAGCCATTTCTCTAGAAAGAGAGAAACTAGTTCTTATATACCCAATTATCTGCCAATCGGCTTAGGCCAGAAAAAGCAGCTCTGATAAAGAAATTATAAATCATTTAGTTCACAATGAATTAAATGAGTAACATATAAACAGGCCCTTCGAGGTTTGTTTACTACCGGTACTTCCTCTTCAAAATGTAAGTTTTGAAAACAACGGAAAAGGTCGGTAGCAAACTAGGATTGAATCCCGCTTCATCGGTGGGATGTCCTCATAACCGAGCGGGGCATAAACCGCAAAACGATGAAAGGAATTATTGGAAAAAAAATCGGGATGACCAGCATCTTCGCTGCTGATGGAAAGCAAACTGCTTGTACCATCGTAGAAGTTGCTCCAAATACCGTAACACAAATTAAAACACAGGAAACCGATGGTTATTCTGCTGTTCAATTAGCAATCGGCGATAAGAAAGAAAAGCACGCTACAAAAGCCGAAATCAATCACTTTGCTAAGGCTCAAACTCCAGCCAAAAAGTTCGTAAAAGAATTTCGTAATTACTCAATAGAGAAAAACTTAGGGGAAACCGTAACTATTGACATCTTCTCTGAAGGAGACAGTGTTGAAGTTGTTGGTACAACTAAGGGTAAAGGTTTCCAGGGTGTTGTAAAGCGCCACGGATTCTCTGGTGTGGGTGAAGCTTCCCATGGTCAGCACGATCGTCAGCGTGCGCCAGGTTCTATTGGTGGATCTTCTTATCCTTCAAGAGTATTTAAAGGAATGAGAATGGCCGGCCGTATGGGTGGAGACCGTGTTAAAATGAAAGGTTTGAAAGTAGTTAAAATATTTTCAGAAAAGAACTATATCCTGATCAGCGGTTCTGTACCAGGTCACAACGGTTCTATCGTTTTAATTCAGAAATAATCACCCTGTTTAATTGACAGATTAATTGAAAGATCATGCAAGTAGATGTATTAGATATAAAAGGACAGAAAACCGGTAGAACGGTTGAATTACCACAGGAAATCTTTGGTATTGAACCAAACGACCACGTTATCTATCTAGCTGTTAAGCAATACTTAGCCGCACGTCGTTCTGGAACGCACAAAGTTAAAACTCGCGCTGAAGTACAAGGTGCTAGCCGCAAGTTGCACAAGCAAAAAGGAACAGGTGGTTCTCGTAAAGGTAATATCCGTAACCCTTTATACAAGGGTGGTGGTACCATCTTTGGACCAAAACCACACGCTTACGATTTCAAGTTGAACCGTAAAGTGAAAGATTTGGCTAAGATTTCTGCTTTAAGTCATAAGGCAAAAGAAAGTGCAATCATCGTAGTAGAAGAAATTAAGATGGATGCACCTAAAACCAAACAATTGGTTGATATTATGGGTAACCTTAAAGTTGCTGATAAGAAAGCGCTTATCGTTTTACCAGAATACAACGACAACCTGTACTTAAGTACTCGTAACGTACCAAATGTTGCTAGCACATTGTTAGCCGACATTAATACTTATGAAATCATGAATGCAGATGTATTAGTAATAACAGAGAACACTGTGAATATCTTTAACGAAGAAGAAGCAGTAGCTTAATTTAAGTAACGTTTCAATCATACAAAATGAGACAGTCAGAAATTTTAATAAAGCCAATCTTAACTGAGAAAGCAAACGCACAACAGGATACGTTGAGAAGATATGCTTTTAAAGTAAATCGTAAGGCAAACAAGTTAGAGATTAAGAAAGCAATTGAAGATTTCTATGGTGTTAATGTAGTAGATGTTAATACTGCAGTTGCTCCAGGAAAAAATAAAGCCCGTTATACAAAAGCTGGTTTTATTCAAGGAATGAAATCTGCATACAAGAAAGCATTTGTTACTGTTGCAGAAGGTGAAACAATTGATCTTTACGCAAATATTTAATTTATAGCAGCGGAGCTGAAAAATCCGCACAAAAAAAATAAACAATGGCACTAAAAAAGTACAAACCAATCACAGCAGGAACACGTTGGAGAATTGGTAATGCTTATGCTGAGATCACTACTAATAAGCCTGAGAAGAGCTTGTTAGAGCCTCAAAAAAATACTGCTGGTCGTAACTTCCAAGGTCGTAGAGTTATGCGTTACATGGGCGGTGGTAATAAGCAACATTATCGTATCATCGATTTCAAACGTAACAAAAGAGATATTGCTGCAACTGTAGTATCTATTGAATACGATCCAAACCGTACTGCATTTATTGCATTGGTTCAGTATACTGATGGAGAGAAGCGTTACATCATTGCTCCTCAGGGTATTCAGGTTGGTCAAACAGTAATTGCAGGTGATGCAGTTGCTCCAGAATTAGGTAATTCATTGGCAATGAAAAATATGCCTTTGGGTACTACCATTCACAACATTGAATTACAACCTGGTCAAGGTGGTAAGATGGTAAGAAGTGCTGGTGCTTCTGCACAATTAGCCAATAAGGAAGAAAAGTACGCTGTACTTAAAATGCCTTCTGGTGAATTGAGAAAAGTTTTGATTAACTGTTATGCAACCGTTGGTGTTGTTTCTAACAGCGATCATAACCTTGAAACAGCAGGTAAAGCGGGTAAAAACCGTTGGAAAGGTATTCGTCCACGTGTAAGAGGTGTTGCCATGAACCCAGTAGATCACCCGATGGGTGGTGGTGAAGGTAGAGCATCTGGTGGTCACCCACGTAGCAGAACAGGTAAGTATGCAAAAGGTGAGAAAACCCGTACAAAAGGTAAGGGTAGCGATAAGCTAATCATCCAGCGCAGAAATGGTAAAAAACTGGCTAAGTAATAACTAACCAGTCAAAATAAATAAATAAACTAATAGACCAGTAAACTCAAATAATTATGGGTCGTTCGATTAAAAAAGGTCCTTACGTAGATGCTAACTTAGAAGGTAAAGTAGTTGCTATTAACGACGGAAAAGTAAAGAGAAACGTTATCAAAACTTGGAGTCGTCGCAGCACAATCACACCTGATTTTGTTGGACACACTTTTGCCGTGCACAACGGAAATAAGTTCATCCCTGTTTACGTAACAGAATTCATGGTAGGTCACAAATTAGGTGAATTTGCCCCTACTAGAAACTTCAGAGGACACGCAGGAACTAAAAAATAACTGTAGGGGTTAACACCCATACATCAAACAAAAAAAGAAATGGAAGCAGTAGCTAAACTGAACAATTATCCAACAGGTCCGCGTAAAATGCGCCTGTTAGCCGATGTGATCCGTGGAATGGAAGTGGAGAAAGCCCTGGCTATTCTGGAACATCATCCTCAGCACAATGCCACTCCATTGGCAAAACTGTTGAAGAGTGCTATCAGTAACTGGGAGCAGAAAAACAGCGGATCAAATGCTGCAGACAGCAGTCTGATTGTAAAGACCGTATTCGTGGATGGCGGTAGAGTATTAAAGCGTATGCGCCCTGCACCACAAGGCCGTGGCTACAAAGTACGTAAGCGCAGCAACCATGTAACATTAATCGTAGATTCTAAAACTAATTAGTAAAACCATTATATGGGTCAGAAAGCAAATCCAATTGGTAACAGGTTAGGCATCATCCGCGGATGGGACAGTAACTGGTATGGTAGTAAAAAAGACTATGCATCCAAACTGATCGAAGATCATAAGATCCGTACCTACCTGAGTGCCCGTATCAACAAAGGTGGAATCGCAAAGATCGTTATTGAGCGTACGCTTGGTAAATTGATCATAACTATTCATACTTCTAAGCCAGGTATTATCATCGGTAAAGGTGGTAACGAGGTTGATCGTATTAAAGAAGAGTTGAAGAAGTTAACTGGTAAAGACGATGTTCAAATTAACATTTTGGAAATCCGTCGTCCTGAACTAGATGCAACTATCGTAGGAGATACCATTGCTCGTCAAATCGAAAATCGTATCAACTTTAAGCGTGCAACTAAAATGGCCATTGCCTCTACACTCCGTATGGGTGCTGAAGGTATCAAGGTTAAATTAAGCGGTCGTTTAGGTGGTGCTGAGATTGCTCGTAGCGAAGAATTTAAACAAGGCCGTACTCCTTTACATACTTTCCGTATGGACATCGATTATGCCAATGTTTTTGCTCAAACTGTTTACGGTAAAATTGGTATCAAAGTATGGATCTGTAAAGGTGAAGTACTAGGAAAGCGTGAATTGAATCCAAACTTCGTTGGTGGTAAGAACGATATGAGCGATAGAAGAGAAAGATCTGGTGCCGATGAAAGAAGAGGTGGTGGAGACAGAAGAGACGATAGAAGAGGTGGTGGAAGAGGAGAACGCAGAAACTAATAGTAGAATTAGTAATGCAGAATTACTAAAGTTTTAAATAACTACGAATCAAGTTCGTGGACCAAAAAACTAAAAAATGTTACAGCCGAAAAGAAGCAAACATAGGAAACAGCAGAAAGGACGCATTCGCGAAGTAGCTAAGCGTGGAACTGCTATATCATTTGGATCATTTGCCTTAAAAGCATTAGAGCCCATCTGGTTAACTAACCGCCAAATCGAATCTGCCCGTCAGGCCATGACCCGTGCTATGAAGCGTGAGGGAAATGTATGGATCAGAGTATTCCCTGATAAAATTATTACCCATAAGCCTGCTGAAGTGAGAATGGGTAAGGGTAAAGGTAACCCTGAATATTGGGCTGCTGTTGTTGAGCCAGGACGTATCATCTTCGAATGTGATGGTGTTACCGAAGCTGTAGCAAAAGAAGCGATGGGTCTTGCAGCACAAAAATTACCAATCGCAACCAAGTTCATCGTAAGAAGAGATTTGCAAGCATAACCAAAAAAAGAAATTGCAATGGCTAATAAAAAAACATACGAATTCAACAAGAATCTAAAGGATCTCAGTGTAACAGATCTTAGAGCAAAAATCCAGGAAGACGAACTACGTTTGAAAAAATTGGAGTTTGCTCATGCTATCTCTCCACTAGAAAATCCAATGACTATTCGTGGACTTCGTAGAGACATCGCCCGTATCAAAACGGAATTGAAGAAAAAAGAAATGGGTATTTAAACCATAAATTAAACACAATGGCTGAAAGAAATTTGCGCAAAACAAGGACAGGGATCGTTACCAGCGATAAAATGGATAAAACCATCACTGTTGCTGTTGAAAGAAAAGTAAAACACCCTATCTACGGTAAATTCGTAAAGAAGACTACTAAGTTCCATGCTCATGATGAGAAAGGAGAGTGCACCATCGGTGATGTGGTGAAGATCATGGAAACTCGTCCGCTTAGTAAAACCAAGCGTTGGAGACTAGTTGAAATTGTAGAAAAAGCGAAATAATAATATTGATTTGAGTAACTACTTCATCTTATACGATGGTGTTGTTCTTAAATGTAAAATTTCAAATTAAATAAAATGATTCAGCAAGAAAGCAGGTTAAATGTAGCTGACAATAGTGGCGCTAAAGAAGTCCTTTGTATTAAGGTACTAGGTAATAGCGGTCAGGATTATGCTAAGATCGGCGATAAAATTGTTGTTACGGTAAAAGACGCAATCCCTGCAGGTGGTGTTAAAAAAGGAACAGTATCTAAAGCAGTTATTGTTCGTACTAAAAACAAACTTCGCAGAAAAGATGGTTCTTATATCCGTTTTGATGACAACGCAGTTGTGTTGTTGAACAATTCAGACGAGCCTCGCGGTACACGTATCTTTGGACCTGTAGCTAGAGAATTACGTGATAAGGGATATATGAAAATTATTTCTCTTGCTCCTGAAGTATTATAAAAAAAGCTAAAAGCTAAATAAAATGAGTACAAGATTTAAAGCCAAATTCAGCATCAAAAAAGGTGATTCCGTAGTGGTTATTGCCGGAGATGACAAGGATTTGAAAAAGCCTCGCACAGTATTGGAAGTGATTGTAGATAAAGGACGTGTAGTTGTAGAAGGAGTGAATATCGTTACAAAGCACACCAAGCCATCTGCTCAAAATACCAAAGGTGGTATTGTTAAAGTAGAAGCCCCTATCAATATTAGCAATGTAATGTTGTGGGATGCTAAAAAGGGCGAGCCAACCAAAGTGAAGCGTACCCGTGAGAATGGTAAATTAATACGTGTATCTAAAAAATCTGGGGAGGTAATCAAATAATGAGTACAGCAAAATATACACCGAGATTAGCAGCGAAGTACAGCAAAGATGTTGTGCCTGCGCTCATGAAGAAGTTTGCTTACAGTACTGTAATGCAAGCTCCTAAATTAGAAAAAATCTGTATCAACCGTGGTGTTAATGGAGCGGTTACAGATAAAAAATTAGTTGACATTGCGGTAGACGAATTGAATATGATCACTGGTCAAAAAGCAGTTCCTACAATGTCTAAAAAAGACATTTCTAACTTTAAGTTACGTAAGGGTATGCCAATTGGTGCTCGCGTTACTTTAAGAGGTGAGAAAATGTATGAGTTCCTAGACAGATTGGTTTCTGTGGCACTACCACGTGTACGAGACTTTAAAGGAATCAGCGATAAAGCTTTTGACGGAAGAGGTAACTATACATTAGGTGTAACTGAACAAATCATTTTCCCTGAAATTGATATTGATAAAGTAAACAAAATTACCGGTTTAGATATCACTTTTGTAACAACAGCAAATACCAATGAAGAAGCTTACGAGCTTTTAAAAGAATTGGGTATGCCGTTTAAAGGAACCAAGAAAGATTAATTAAACACAGAACAAAAACATTATGGCAAAAGAATCAATCAAAGCCAGACAAAGAAAGCGCGAGAAAATGGTAGCTCAATATGCTGAAAAGCGTGCAGCTCTTAAAGCAGCAGGTGACTACGCAGGATTAGATCTACTTCCAAAGAACGCTTCTCCGGTACGTTTAAAAAACCGTTGTCAGCTTACAGGAAGACCTAAAGGTTATATGCGTTATTTTGGTTTGTCAAGGATTATGTTCCGTGACATGGCTTTAAACGGTATGATTCCAGGTGTTAAAAAAGCAAGCTGGTAGTAGTCAGTTTGATAAACAAAATTTAGAACTAGTATAATTATAATAATATGGTAACTGATCCTATAGCAGACTTCTTAACTAGAATTCGTAATGCTCAGTTGGCTGGTCATAGACTGGTTGAAATTCCTGCTTCTAATTTGAAGAAGCGTTTAACAGAGATTTTGTACGATCAAGGTTATATCTTGAAATACAAATTCGAAGACGATAACAAACAAGGTTTAATTAAGATCGCGTTGAAATACGATCCTAATACCAAAGTTCCTGCTATCCGTTCTTTAGAAAGAGTTAGCCGTCCAGGATTACGTCAATATGCAAAGCCTGCTGAAATCAAAAGAGTAATCAATGGTTTGGGTGTTGCCATCCTTAGTACATCTAAAGGTGTTCTAACCGATAAGCAAGCGAAAGCTCAGAACGTAGGTGGAGAAGTGTTGTGTTATATTTCTTAAAATAAAAGGTTCCGACAATTAAGCCTCTTAGTCGTGGCTGAACACGGATCAATGTTCATAATAAATTAAAAATCGACTATGTCTAGAATTGGTAAACAACCGGTAGTAGTTCCGGCAGGTGTTACAATCACCGTAAGTGCGGATAATGTTCTTACTGTTAAAGGTCCTAAAGGCCAGTTAACACAGAATATTGATAGAGATATCACTATTGAGGTTAAAGAAGGTGAAGTTGTTTTCACCAGACCTACAGATCAAATTCGTCATCGTGCAATGCACGGTTTATACCGTTCATTAGTGAACAATATGGTTAAAGGTGTAACCGAAGGTTATAAGAAAGAATTAGAATTAGTGGGGGTAGGTTTTAAAGCCGCTAACACTGGAAACTTATTAGATCTTGCTTTAGGATATTCTCACAATATCATCATTGAGATTCCAAGTGAACTTAAAGTTTCAACTACCACTGAAAAAGGTCAAAACCCTAAAGTATTCTTAGAAGGAATTGATAAGCAGTTGATAGGACAAGTTGCTGCTAAGTTGAGAAGCTTACGTAAGCCTGAGCCATACAAAGGAAAAGGTGTTAAGTATGCAGGTGAAATTTTAAGAAGAAAAGCAGGTAAATCAGCAGGTAAATAATTAAACTAACAAATCCACCGGCCGAATCGGAGGTATAAAATAAACAACAATGGGTAAATTAATACAAAGGCAGAAAATCAGGTACCGCATCCGTAAAAAGATTGCAGGTACTGCTGTAAAGCCACGTCTTTCTGTATTCAGAAGCAATGCCGAAATCTATGCACAATTAATTGATGATGATAATGGTGTTACCATTGTTGCTGCATCTTCAAGAGACAAGGATATTGCTGCACAGAAGGTAACTAAAATAGAGAAATCTAAAATGGTTGGCGCTGCAGTAGCAAAAAAAGCATTAGCTCTCGGATTAACTAATTGTGTATTCGACAGAGGTGGAAATCTATATCATGGCCGTGTGAAGTCTGTAGCAGACGGAGCAAGAGAAGGTGGCTTGGTATTCTAAATTACTAACATCAATTTAATCGCTCAATAAATGTCTAAAGTAAGCGTAAATAAAGTAAAAGCGGGTGGCGACATCGAACTGAAAGATAAGGTAGTTGCTATTAACCGTGTGGTAAAAACCACAAAAGGTGGCCGTACATTTAGTTTCTCTGCTCTTGTAGTAGTAGGAAACGAAAATGGTATTGTTGGTCAAGGTCTTGGTAAAGCAAAAGAAGTACAAGAAGCAATTGCTAAAGGTATTGAAGATGCAAAAAAGAACTTGGTTAAAGTACCAGTTATGCACGGAACTATTCCTCACGAACAGTGGGCAAAAGATGGTGCTGCTAAAGTATTGATTAAGCCAGCTGCACACGGAGCGGGTGTAATTGCGGGAGGCAGCATGCGTTCTGTTTTAGAAAGTGCTGGAATTACCGACGTACTTGCTAAGAGCCTTGGTTCTGCTAATCCACACAACGTGGTTAAAGCTACCATTAAAGCTTTAAGCCTTTTAAGAGAACCAGTTCAGGTTGCAAAAGGCCGTAACATCAAATTGAGCAAAGTTTTCAACGGATAATATTTATGAAAAAGATAAAAATCACTCAAATAAAAAGCGGCATCGACAGATCTGAGCGCCAAAAGCAAACGCTTATTGCACTTGGTTTAAAAAAGTTGAATGCTTCTAAAGAAGTAGAAGCTACTCCACAAATACTAGGCATGGTTAACAAAGTTAGCCACTTGGTAAAGGTTGAAGAAGTTGCTTAATTAAGAAATTTTCAAGTCAGTAGTTTGGATATACCGCTTCATGCGGATATCTTTACTCCTGACTTTTATTTATTATAAACAATGCGAGGGGTGATACCCCGTAAGTTCAAAATCAAGTTAACATGAAACTACACAATTTAAAACCTGCTGAAGGTTCTGTAAAAAGAGAGAAAAGAATAGGTCGTGGTGAAGCATCTGGTAAAGGTGGTACATCTACAAAAGGTAACAAAGGTGGTCAAAGCCGTGCTGGTTACAAAAGTAAAATGGCTCACGAAGGTGGTCAAATGCCAATTCAGCGTCGTATTCCTAAGCGTGGATTTAAGAATATCAATAGAGTAGAGTACAAGGTATTCAACCTTGGTCAATTAGATCAGTTGGTAGAGAAATACGGTTTCACTGAAATTTCTTTAGAGAATTTATACATCAACGGTTTAATCAGCCGTACAGATAATGTTAAAGTATTAGGTAATGGCGAGCTGAAATCAAAACTCAGTTTCAAAATTAACGCCATCAGCGAAAAAGCAAAAACTGCTATTGAAGCTGCAGGCGGAACTGTTGAGATTATCAAATAATTTTAACGTAATTTGCCAGACGCATCGTGTATGCGTCTTTTGGTTTTAAGTTATAACGCCATTTAATTTAGTGAAGTGAAAAAATTAGTTCAAACTTTTAGGAATATTTGGACCATTGAAGAATTACGAAATAAAATTATCGTAACCCTTGCTTTGGTGTTAACTTATCGTTTTGGTACGCACATCGTTTTACCGGGTATTGATCCTAATAAAATTGAAGCTGCTGCCAACTCTGCAAAGAGTAATGGATTGCTAGGCATATTTGATATGTTTGCGGGTGGTGCTTTTTCTCAAGCATCAATACTTGCATTAGGTATCATGCCTTATATCTCTGCTTCTATCTTTATGCAATTGATGACAATTTTAGTTCCTCAATTACAAAAAGTTCAAAAAGAGGGGGAGAGTGGACGTAAAAAAATTAACCAGTGGACACGTTACTTAACAGTAATTGTAACACTATTTCAAGCAGGTGCATATGTTGCTTACTTAAATAGTCCTGGTTATGCTGAAGCAATTTTACCTGCATACAAGCCATTTTTCTGGTTTTCTACTGTAGTAACTTTAACTGCTGGTACTTTATTTGTAATGTGGTTAGGTGAAAGAATCCAAGACAAAGGATTGGGTAATGGTACTTCTATCATCATTATGGTAGGTATCTTAGCCCGCCTTCCTCAAAGCATCATACAGGAGTTTGGTGCCAAAGGTGTTAGTGGCGGTGGTGGTTTATTAATATTCTTGATTGAAATTGCTGTATTGGTTTCCATAATTATGGGACTAATTATTTTGGTGCAAGGTGTTAGGAAAATACCAGTTAACTATGCCAAACAAATTATTGGCAGCAGACAATTTGGTGGAGCCCGTCAATTCTTACCTGTTAAAGTAAATAGTGCAGGGGTTATGCCAATCATTTTTGCGCAAGCAATTATGTTCCTTCCAACTTTAGTTTCATTCACTAATTTGGATTCTGCATCTGGGATTGTTAAAATTTTCAATGACCATAGTAATGCTTGGTATATGTTAATATACTCTGTAATGGTAATTGGATTCACTTTCCTTTACACAGCACTTATTTTCAATCCTAAGCAAATTGCTGAAGATTTAAAACGTAATAATGGATTTGTACCTGGTGTTAAGCCTGGTCAACCAACTGCAGATTATATTGGTGCAATTATGGATAAAATAACTTTGCCTGGTGCTATATTCTTAGCATTGGTAGGTATTCTTCCTGGTTTTGCTCAAAGATTAGGTGTTACCCAAGGTTTCAGTACATTCTTTGGAGGTACCTCACTACTAATTATGGTTGGTGTAGTTTTAGATACTTTGCAACAAATTGAAACGTATTTGTTAATGCGTCAATACGATGGATTAATGAATAGCGGTAGAGTTCAAGGAAGACAAGGTGTAACTAGTACTACTATCTAATATCAAATAAAACAACGAACTTTGTAAACCTGTTTGGCATTGCTAAACAGGTTTACTTTTTATTACAAATGACCAGAAGAAATAAAGAAATGATTATCTATAAAACTGAATCGGAAATTGCACTAATGAAAGATGCTGCTATGTTGGTGAGTAAAACACTTACCGAAGTAGCTAAAGTGCTTAAGCCTGGTATGACTACATTGCAAATAGATAAATTATGTTCAGATTTTATTAAGCAACACAATGCCATTTCTTCTTTTTTAAATTACAGAGGATATCCATTTACTATTTGTGCATCGGTGAATGATGTGGTGGTGCATGGTTTTCCAAACGAAATTCCTTTAAAGAATGGGGATATTGTTTCAATTGATATGGGCGTAATACTCAATGGTTGGCATGGCGATCACGCTTATACTTTTATTATGGGTGACGCGGATTTAGACGCTATCAATTTGGTTAAAGTAACAAAAGAGTCTTTGTATAAAGGAATAGAGAAAGCGATCGTAAACAATCGCATTGGAGATATTGCATATGCAATTCAAGAACATACCGAAATTAAAAATGGGTATGGTGTTGTTAGGGAGTTGGTAGGTCATGGACTTGGAAGAAGTTTACATGAAGATCCTCAAATGCCTAATTATGGTAAAAGAGGATCTGGTCCTAAATTAAAAGAGAATTTAGTATTGGCAATTGAGCCAATGATTAATTTAGGTTCACGAGAGGTATATACCGATGATGACGGTTGGACAGTTAGAACAAGGGATGGCAAGCCTTCTGTTCACTTTGAACACGATGTATGTGTGAAGCGCAACAAAGCACTTATTTTATCTGATTATAGTATCATTGAAGCTGCTGAGAAATCCAATCCAAATTTGAATACCAGTTATTATTCATAGCGAATGAAAAACCTTATTGTGATTGGTGGAGGTGCTGCAGGTTTTTTTTGTGCAGTGAATGCCGCAAGATTAAATCCAAATCTTAAAGTTACCATTTTAGAAAAATCAAATAAGCTTTTATCTAAAGTTAAAGTTAGTGGTGGAGGAAGATGCAATACAACACATCAGCTTTTTGAAATACCTGAACTGGTAAAAAAATATCCAAGAGGTGAACAGTTTTTAAAAAAAGCATTTTACCAATTTAATACACATCATACTATAGAGTGGTTTGCCAACCGTGGCGTTGAATTGCATGCAGAAGCTGATGGTAGAATGTTTCCTGTAAGTAATAATTCTGAAACTATTATAGCGTGTTTGTTAAAAGAAGCAGATCAATTTAAAGTCAAAATTGAAATGCAAACTGAGGTAAAAAAAATCACTAAACTGGATACTAAATTTCAGATTGAAACGAATAAATTAGGACTAATTGAAGCAGATTATATCTGTATTGCTTCAGGTGGATTACCCAAGATGGAAATGTTTAATTGGATTAGTCAATTAGGACATGCCATACAATCGCCCGTACCATCACTTTTTACTTTTAATATGCCCAAGCATCCCATTACTTCATTAATGGGACTATCTGTTGGCAATGCTGTAATTAAAATAAGTGGAACCAAATTAAAAGAACAAGGGGCTTTATTGATTACCCATTGGGGACTAAGTGGTCCTGTTGTATTAAAATTGTCTGCATGGGGTGCAAGGCAATTGGCCAATATGGGTTATCAATTTTCTATTCAAGTAAATTGGTTAGGTGAAACCACTGATGCATTATTAAGATTGGATTGGTCATTTTATCGAGAGCAATTTTCTGCAAACAAAATAGGCAGCAAATATCCATTTGCTTTGCCTGCAAGGTTATGGCATTTTCTATTAGATGAGGCAGGTATTTCTGCAGATACTAGATGGGGCGAAATTAAAGCTGCAAATCAAAACAAATTGATTCAACTACTTACGAGTCATGTTTTCGATATTAATGGTAAAACAACATTTAAAGAAGAGTTTGTTACTAGTGGAGGAGTGCAGCTTTCGAATATTCATCCTCAAACCATGGAAAGTAAATTGGTTCCAGGCTTGTATTTTGCGGGTGAAGTAATGGATGTTGATGGAATTACTGGTGGATTTAATTTTCAGCATGCTTGGACTAGCGGCTTCAATGCAGCAACCGCAATTGCACAATCGGCTCAATAAGTTTTAGGAAATTCCCTTTTTAGCAGCAAGTATTGCATTTTAAAAATAAATGTCTTAACTTATAGCTAGAAAATTACCCTATGAGTAAAGTAAGTAATATCCTTGCTAGAAAAGGCACCAATGTTGCCAGTGTTAGCCCAAACACGTCTGTTATAGACGCATTGAAAATGATGGCAGAGAAAAATATTGGCTCTGTTGTTGTTTCAGAGAATGATCAATTTTTAGGCATCCTTACAGAAAGAGACTATTCACGAAAAGTTATTTTAATGGGGCGGAATTCCACCAAAACGCCAGTAAGCGAAATCATGAGTGCCGATTTTCCTGCTGTTGCAATGACTGATTCTATTGAACATTGTATGCAGTTGATGAGTGCCAGACATATTCGGTATTTACCAGTAATGGTAGACAATAAGTTGGCAGGAATTGTTAGTATGAATGATGTGGTAACTGAAACCATTTTAATTCAGAAGGAAACAATTACTCAATTGGAGAATTATCTTCAATCTTAATAATTCCATTCGTACCTGTTTATTTACTTCAACTAGGTGTTTTTTACCAATTATAAAACATTCTGTTAATTCATTCTTTTTTGTTAACAGAATGCATATTTTGTAAATTCTAAACAAATTATATGAAAAGATACTTCTTGGGCACTGCATTGCTTTTAGTAGGAGTTACTACAATGGTTCATGCACAACAACCGCCAACCCCAGCTGCAAAGCCTGCAGCTGATACCACCAAACCCGCTGCTCCAAAAAAGCCAACTGTTGCCGATAAAACAAAAGGCAATAAAAAAATTGAAGGGTTATTTACTGTTTACCAAGATACGGTAACTGGAAGCTTACAAATGTATATCCGCAAAGATCAATTAGAGAAAGAGTTTATTTATCAGAGCTTTTCTATCAGTGGCCCTACCACTTTATTTTTAAATCAAAGTATGCATAGAAGTACTGCGGTTTATAAAATAAAAAGAGCTTTTGACAAACTAGAGTTTTCTGAAGTAAATACCAACTTTTATTATGACCCAAATAATCCCGTTAGTAAATCTGCTAATGTAGATAAACCAGAAGCGGTATTCTTTAATGATAAGTTTAGTGTAGAAGACGAAAATGGATACTTAGTTAGTGTGGATGGTTTGTTTCTTACTGAAAAAATGGATCCGGTTAAACCTCAAATGGCACCGAGTCCTATGGCCATGTTCACCTTTAACTTAGGCGGCTTAAATCTTACCAAATCAAAATATGTAGACATCCGATCTTATCCAAACAATACGGATATTGTTGTAGACTTATCATACGATAATCCTACAACATTGGCATCAGGTGGTCCAGATGTAGTGGATCCAAGATATGTTCGGGTTAGAATGCAGCATAGCTTTTTAGAAATGCCTAAAAATGATTTTAGGGCAAGAAGAGATGATCCTAGAGTGGGTTATTTTATGCAGCAACGTACCAATATGACTAGTGTTGGTGTAACTCCTTATAAAGACATGATTAATCGTTGGTTTTTGAAAAAGAAAGACCCATCTGCTGCAATAAGTGAGCCTGTAGAACCCATTGTTTTTTGGGTAGAGAACACTACGCCTTTAGAATACCGTCAAACAATTGTTGATGCAGGCTTAAAGTGGAATGAAGCATTTGAAAAAGCAGGGTTTAAAAACGCCGTGCAAATGAACATCATGCCCGATGATGCTAAGTGGAACCCTGCTGATATTCGTTATAATGTAATTAGATGGGTATCTTCTGCTCAACCTTCCTATGGAGCAATTGGGCCAAGTTTTGTGAATCCAAGAACAGGTCAAATTTTGGGTTCTGATATTACCGTTGAATGGTATTCTGGAAGTGCAACTCCAATTAGTGATGAATTGTTTAATGGTCCTTCTATGCCACAATTGGTATTTCCAGGAATGGAGCACCAACATTTGTATAATTGCAATATTGGATCAGAATTAAAAATGCAATACACTGCTGGCTTAACTACATTAGAAACCATGGATGCTAGTGCTGCAGAAATAAAAGAAATGCACCAGCAATTTCTAATTTATTTAATCATGCATGAAATGGGGCATACACTTGGATTAAACCACAATATGAAGAGTAGCCAAATGTTGTCTCCAACAGAAGTGCATAACAAGTCTATTACTCGTAAAATTGGTTTGATTGGTTCGGTGATGGATTATCCGGCAATCAACGTTTCTTTAGACAGGTCTAAGCAAGGAGATTATTATACAACCAAAGCAGGTCCTTATGATATTTGGGCTATTGAATTTGGATATACTCCTTTTAATGAAACAGAAGAAGAAGCAATGCTCACCAAAATCTTATCTAAGAGTACCGATCCTAAATTGGCATTCGGTAATGATGGGGATGATATGCGTGCGCCGGGTAAAGCAATTGATCCTCGTATCAATGTTAACGATATGAGTAACGATGCTGTTGCATATGCAGAGGATAGATTTAAGTTGGTAAATAATATAATGGGTAAATTGATTCAAAAATATACCAAGCCTGGTCAATCTTATGCTGAGCTTCGCAATAGATATTTAATGTTGCAGGGTCAAAGAAGTGGTCAAATCAATGCCGTGAGCCGTTATATTGGTGGTGTTTATATTGATAGAAGTTTCCCTGAGCAAAATTCTACTAATAAGCCTTATACACCTACTCCTTTTGCAACACAAAAAAAGGCGATGGATGTGTTAAACAAATATGTATTTGCTCCGAATGCATTTGAAGCCGACACCCAATTGTTTCCTTACCTACAAATGCAACGTAGAGGGTTTAATCAACCTGGAAACGGAGAAGATTTCAAAGTGTCTAATACTTTCTTAGGTTTACAAGTTAATGGTGCATTGGCACATATCTTAAATCCAATTACACTGCAAAGAGTTAATAATACTCGCTTGTATGGAAATGAATACAGTGTGGTTGATATTATGAGTGATTTAGTAAAAGGAATTTTTGATGCAGATATCAATGCCAATGTAAACGTGTATCGCAGATATATACAAATCAGTTTTGTAAAGGGTGCGGTAGGATTAATTGCGCCTAATTCTACATTGGATGAAGTATCAAAGTCTGCTGCATTGTATACTCTGAAAAAGTTGAGAACAAAATTGGCTGCGGCGGTTTCACCAAATGAGGATACCAAAGCACATAGAGCTCATTTGCTGTTCTTGATAGATAAAGCTTTAAAGGCTGATTAATTTGAATAGATCAAATATAAAATCCCGTTCCGATTTATCGGAACGGGATTTCTTTTTATGCAAAGCTTTTGTATTATTGTTTTTTCTTTGTTGATGCTGTTTTTTTAGCGGTTGGTTTTACCAATTGTTTATTTTCTTTATAACGCATATCTGGGGTACCATCTGCTTTTCTTGGTCCTGGTGCAATAGCATTCAATTTTTCTTTATTGGCTTTGTAGCGCATGTCCATAGTTCCATCCGATTTAGTGGGATGTAAGACCTCATCATTTTTCCCATTTGGTTTAATGCCTTTTTGAAAGGATTGAATTTTCTTGATGTCTTCAGTACGTTGGCTTTTTTGTTGTGCTTGAACGGGCAAAAAAAAGGATGCCACTAAAATTAGCGGGATGCAAAATCGATACATAGTTGAATTATTTACCAACTAAAATACAGAAATGGGTTTAATATCTTTTGGGATAAGTTTGGGCAATCCTAGCTTCTTTTCTTTCTATATTATTAGAAGGAGTTTTATATCCAGGTGAACCAATTCTTTCTGCCGCACCACCTGGTCCAGCTCTGTATTTAGCTTCAGGGTTGGTATTGCTGGCGTTGTTTTGAAGAAACTGCATCCGCTTACGAATGCGGTCCATATTTTCTTTATTTCTTTTAGCTTTTTCAGCATCCGTTAAAACAGGGCCTATATTTTTTGCCTTTTTGCCCATTGACATAGCTTTGGCTCTTTCAGCTTTATTTGCAAGTATTTGGGCTTCCATGGCTTTTTTTTGGGCACGCATGGCTTTTTCAACCCTTGGGTCGTAAGATTGTGCATAAGAAAAAACACCGATCATGCACCCTAATAATAGGAATAGCGGTTTAATTTTCATAAGAAAATGGTCATTGGACTACTAAAATAAGTAAAAATTAATACAAATGCAATAGCTGGCAAGTATTTTAGGGCTTTTATAGGGTAAAATTTGGGAACTTTGATTAACTTTGCACCCCGATTAAAACCATCGGGTTATTGTATGATCTTATTTAACAAACAACTAAACGCAGATGCTCAGGAGAACGTTGCCGCTTCAGAAGAAGCCGTTACTGTTCCTACTGCGACAACAAATGCACCTGAAGTAGTTACCGCTCACGACGATTTCGATTGGACTATTGACAAAAGAAATGTTAGTCACTATGCAGAATCAGAGCGTGTAAAGTATGACAAAGTGTACGACAACACTTTTATTCAAATTGAAGATGGCGAAATCATCAACGGTAGCGTTGTTGCTTTAACTAAAACCGATGTTGTAGTAAACATTGGATTTAAGAGCGATGGTTTGGTTTCTTTAAATGAATTCCGTGATTTGCCAGGATTGGCAGTAGGTGATGAGGTAGAAGTAATGGTGGTAGAAAAAGAAGACCGCTCTGGTAATCTTCACTTAAGCCGCAAGTCTGCTCGTATTTACCGTGCTTGGGAAAGAATTGTGGAAGTTCACAAAACCGGTGAAGTTGTAACAGGTACTGTTACCAGCAAAACCAAAGGTGGATTGATTGTAGATGTGTTTGGTATGGAAACATTCTTGCCAGGATCTCAAATTGATGTGAAGCCTGTAACTGATTACGATCAGTTTGTTGGTAAAACAATGGAGTTTAAAGTAGTGAAGATTAACGAAACTATTAAGAACGCTGTTGTATCTCATAAAGCATTAATTGAAAGTGATATTGAAGCACAACGTGCAGAAATCATGAGTAAGTTAGAGAAGGGTCAAGTACTAGAAGGTATTGTTAAAAACATTACCGACTTTGGTGCATTCATGGACTTAGGTGGTTTAGATGGTTTATTGTATATCACCGATATTTCTTGGGGTAGAATTTCTCACCCAAGTGAAGTGGTTAAGATGGATCAGAAATTACAAGTGGTTGTATTAGACTTTGATGACGATAAAAAACGCATCAGCCTAGGACTAAAACAATTGACTCCACACCCATGGGATGTATTACCAGAAGGATTGGCTGAAGGTTCTGTTGTTAAAGGTAAAGTAGTAAATATTGAAGATTATGGTGCATTCTTAGAAATTCAACCTGGTGTTGAAGGTTTAGTGCACGTATCTGAAATCACTTGGGCTAACACACCAATTAATGCAAAAGAATTCTTCAAATTAGGAGATGAGCATGAAGCTAAAGTGGTTACTCTAGATAAGGATGCTCGTAAAATGAGCTTGAGCATTAAGCAAATGACTCAAGATCCTTGGAATACCATCGAAAATAAATTCCCTGAGAACAGCAAGCACAAAGGTTTAGTAAAAAACATTACTCCTTACGGTGTATTTGTTGAGCTAGAGCCAGGAATTGGTGGAATGATTCATATTAGCGACTTAAGCTGGTTGAAGCGTTTTAATCACCCAACTGATTATACCAAAGTAGCTGATCAAATTGATATTATCATTTTAAGTATCGATAAAGAAAACCGCAAGCTTCAGTTAGGTCATAAGCAACTAGAAGAAGATCCTTGGAATTCTTTAGAAGAAACATTTGCAATTGGATCTATCCATGAGGGTACTGTTACCCGTAAGGATGATAAAGGTGCATTGGTTCAATTACAATATGGTTTAGAAGGTTTTGCTCCTAACCGTCATTTAAACAAAGAAGATGGTACTCAGGTTAAAGCTGATGAAACTGCACAATTTGTAGTAATTGAATTTGATCGCAACGAAAAGCGCATTGTTTTAAGCCACGCTCGTATTTGGGAGCAGCATATTGCTGAAGAAAAAGAAGCAGCGAAGAAAGAAGCGAAAGCTGAATCTGATAACACTAAGAAAGCGGTTAAAAATATCCAGGCTAAAGTTGAAAAAGCTACCCTTGGAGATTTAGGCGCTCTTGCTGAAATCAAGGCTAAATTGCAGGAAGGAGAGGGTGATACTAAGTAATATCACCTGAAGTTGTAATAGAAAAGGCTGTCCGGTTGTAAAACGCTGGACGGCCTTTTTAGCTATTAATTAACGCCCGGTACCATCAACTTGAGAAAAACCCTTCTTAAATTGCTATTTTATACGTAATTTCGCCAACTTCTATGGGTAGAATTGTAACTATTTTATTGTTGACCGTTTTCTTGGCTTCGTCTTGCACTACAAAGTTTGCTAAAATAATGAAGAGCAAGGATTATGAGTATAAGTACAAAATGGCCGAGCAGTACTATGCCAACAAAAAGTACCAGGAAGCATTAAGGCTCTTTGAAGATATATTTCCGTATTTAAAAGGTACCCAGCGGTATGAAGATTTGTATTACAAATACGCCTATTCATATTACTACATTAAGGATTACCTGAACGCGGAAAATATGTTTAAAAGCTTTGTAGAAAACTTTCCTGCAAGCACTAAAAGTCAAGACTGCGAATACATGCGGGCTTATTGCTTTTATAAACAATCTCCTAAGGTAGAATTAGATCAAACTAATACTACTAAAACGATGGGTTTAATGCAGGCATTCATTAGTACGCATCCTACTTCTAATAGAGTAAAAGAAGCAACGGACATTATTGATTTGTGCAGAGAGAAATTAGAGCGTAAGGAATTTCTAAGTGCTGAGTTGTATTATAATTTGGGATTTTATAAAGCAGCTGCAATTGCTTTTAGTAATGTAGCAGATAATTTTCCTGATTCTAAAAAGTCAGATGAATACAAGGTGCTCATGATTAAGTCGTACTTCAAGTATGCTGAAATGAGTTATGAGGAAAAACAAAAAGAGCGTTACGAAAAAGTGATTTCTGAGTGCAATGAATTTGCGGATCGTTTCACTGATAGTAAATTTTTAGAAGAAGTTAGCAAGTATAAAACACAAACCCTTAACATACTTAAAAAAACGGGAAAAAATGAGTAAATTAAGAAGGCAAATGAGTGCCAACACCGCTAGTGTGGTAGAAACCAAAAGCCTAATCTCCATAAAAGAGAAAACAGGTAATCTGTATGAATCAATTGCTATTATTGCAAGAAGAGCCAATCAGATCAATATTTCCCTACGCGAAGAATTGCATAATAAGCTAGAAGAGTTTGCAAGCCATACTGATAGCTTAGAAGAAATTCATGAAAATAAGGAGCAAATTGAAATTTCCCGTGCGTACGAGAAAATGCCTAACCCTGCAATTCTGGCTACAACAGAGTTTATGGAAGGTAAAGTATACCATAGAAGAAATATTGATACCGACTTATTTAGATAAGCCAATTCTTTCTAAAATGATTTAAACGACAGTATAATACTGTCGTTTTTTGTTACTTTTAGTTTCTGTTCAAATTAACTTTAATTATGCGTAAGCACTTGTTTTTATTGATAGTTGCAGTTGTTTCATTGTTGAATACAGCAGTATACGCCCAAGAATTAAAAGCAAAAGTTACGGTAATGGCAGGGCGGGTTGCAACTACTGTAGATAGAAAAATATTTACTACACTACAAACCCAGCTCAATAATTTCATGAATAACAGAAAATGGACTGGGGATGTATTTAGAGAAAATGAAAAAATTGAATGCAGCTTTATTGTAAATATTGAATCGGCTGTTGAGCCTAATATTTATAAAGCTTCATTAACCGTACAAGCCGCTAGGCCCGTATTTAATGCGTCTTATCAAGCAGCGTTGGTCAATTTTATTGATCCTGAATTATTGTTTAAATATGTTGAATTTCAACCAGTAGAATTTAATGAAAACCGAGTACAAGGCACTGATGCTGCTGCTGCTAATTTAACAGCTGTGTTGGCTTATTATGCATACATGATTATTGGATTGGACTATGATTCTTTTTCTCCAAAAACAGGGGAACCCTATTTTAGAAAAGCACAGAATATAGTAAACAATGCTCCGGAAGGACAACGTATTGCGGGTTGGAGAATGTTTGATGGATTGAGAAACAGGTATTGGTTAAATGAGAATTTGATTAATACTAAATTCAATATTATACACGACGTAGTACATACTTATTATAGGTCTGGATTAGATAAGTTGATTGAAAGTGAAAATGAAGCAAGGGCAAATATATTACAAGCATTAATTCAATTAAGTGCATTTAATAAAGAGAATCCCAATACGATGGTACTTCAATTTTTCATGCAAGGCAAAGTGAATGAATTGATAGGTGTATTTAAGAAAGGGACTGCTGAAGAAAAGTTGAAAGCAATTGAAATTTTATCTCTATTAGATATACCTAATGCGAATAAGTATAAAGATGAATTAAAGTGAGAAAAAGAATTGGTTTATATTTTTTTGTGTTAGCTATTGCATGCGCTGGCGAAAAAATGCCCAAGCAGGTAATTCCCATTAATGATATGTCTAAAATCATGTGGGATCTCATGAAAGTGGATGAGTATTTTATAAGAATTACTGTAAAGGATTCTTTAAATAAATTAGCGAAAGAAAATATTCGTTTATACGACCAGGTTTTTCGTAGTTATGGTATTGAACGAAAAAAATTTTACGATAGCTATGCCTACTATACTGCACACCCTGAACAGTATAAAGTTTTAATTGATTCAATGGAAGCTATTTCTACCAAACAAAGGGCTTCTCTTTTATTAAAAACACAACCTACTAAATAATGAACAAGGTTTTTAAAGATGCAATTGAAGCAACAGCCGATATTAAAAATGGTGCAATAATTATGTTAGGAGGATTTGGTTTGAATGGAATTCCTGAAAACTGTATTGCAGCATTGGTTAAACACAATGTTTGTGAACTAACATGTATTTCAAATAACGCTGGTGTTGACGATTTTGGTTTGGGCTTATTATTACAGACCAAACAAATTAAGAAAATGATAAGTAGTTATGTAGGAGAGAATGCCTTATTTGAAAAGCAATTATTAAGTGGTGAATTGGAAGTAGACTTGGTACCGCAGGGAACTTTAGCTACAAGCATTCAAATGGCCGCAATGGGTATACCCGCCTATTTTACACCTGCAGGTTATGGAACAGAAATAGCCATAGGAAAAGAAGTAAGAGAATTTGACGGAAAAATGTATTTGATGGAAAAAGCCATTCACGCTGATTTTGCCATTGTTAAAGCTTGGAAAGGAGATAAGGCAGGCAATTTAGTGTTCAGAAAAGCAACCCGCAATTTTTCAACATCTATGGCGAAAGCTGGTAATATTACCATTGCTGAAGTGGAACATTTGGTAGAACCTGGCGAAATTGATCCTGATGAAGTAGATGTAGCTGGGGTTTACATACACCGCATTTTTCAAGGAAGCAATTATGAAAAAAGAATCGAGCGAAGAACTACTAAGATTTAATTCATTACAATCATTTAATTAAGTCAATATTATGGCATTAGATAAATTTGGAATTGCTAAACGAATAGCCAAAGAATTAAAAGATGGAATGTATGTGAATTTGGGAATTGGTATCCCCACTTTAGTAGCCAATTATATTCCCCAAGATATCACCGTAGTATTTCAAAGTGAGAATGGAATTTTAGGAATGGGTCCATACCCGGAAGAAGCTGCAATTGATGCTGATTTAATTAATGCTGGAAAAGAAACTGTAACTGTTATTAATGGAGGTGCTTTTTTTGACAGTGCAGAAAGTTTTGGTATGATTAGAGCCGGCAAAATAGATTTGACTGTACTTGGCGCTATGGAAGTAAGTGACCAGGGAGATATTGCCAATTGGAAGATACCTGGCAAAATGGTGAAAGGAATGGGAGGCGCTATGGATTTGGTAGCTAGTGCCAAAAACATTATTGTGGCCATGATGCACACCAATCCAAAGGGGGAAAGCAAACTAT
Source organism: Sediminibacterium sp. (assembly GCF_030695065.1). Lineage (GTDB taxonomy): Bacteria > Bacteroidota > Bacteroidia > Chitinophagales > Chitinophagaceae > Sediminibacterium. The sequence goes on from NZ_JAUYTR010000025.1 coordinate 73,689, forward strand.
TGCCTAAATGCAGCCTGCCTTTAACTGGTGTAGGTTGTGTTAAGAAAGTGGTGACTGAATTGGCTGTATTAACCATCACACCCAATGGTTTTCAATTATTAGAGCGAGCTCCTGGTGTTTCTGTAGAAGAAATAATTGCAAAAACTGCAGGTAAATTGATTGTTCCTGATTTTGTACCTGAAATGGTAATTGAATAAAAGCAAAATTTCCAAACTATTTGTTGAATAAACTGTTTAATAATTACAAATTCATAAACCATAAAATAAATCATAATGAGTATTCAAGTTGGCCAAAAGGCTCCAGCGTTTACCCTGTTTAATACAGAAAAACAAAAAGTAAGTTTAGCAGAACAACAAGGAAAACCAGTGGTATTATTGTTTTTCCCATTGGCTTTTACTGGAGTTTGTACTGCCGAGCTTTGTAATGTAAGAGACAATATTGCATTATACAATAATACTAATGCACAAGTATTTGGCATTTCAGTTGATTCTCTTTTTACTTTAGAAAAATTTAGTAAGGAGCAAAACCTGAATTTCCCGCTTTTAAGTGATTTCAATAAGGAAGCTGCAACTGCATTCGGGGTGTTGTATGAAACTTTCCCTGCTTTTGAAATGATGGGCGTGAGTAAGCGTGCAGCATTTGTAATAGACAAAGAAGGCGTAGTTCAATATGCTGAAATTTGTCCTACTCCAGGCGATTTACCTGATTTTACTGCAATTCAAGCAACATTAGCTGCATTATAATTTAATTGTATGTCTACGGCATTGTTTTTCAAATTATTGAAACACAATGCCGTGGGTATTTTTGGTATTTCCCCAAATACTATTTAACTTCATAAGACAATAAGTTGAATGAAGATTTTTTACAGATCAATTTTATGGGTATTCTTTGCTATTGGCTGCAGTTGTATTGTAGTGAATGGTAATCCTGTAGATTATGCTGCCGCTGTAAATTCCGATAATAAAATCCAACGTTTTTATCCCAACCCCGCTACACAATACATCCATTTTCAAATGGACCCTTCGGTAGATAAATCATATACCCTGGAAGTTTTTAATTTTATGGGAAGAAAAATGAGTTCACAACGAGTGAATGCAACTAAACTGACCATTTATTTTGATGATAATTATTTTCGTGGGTTGTACATCTATCAATTAAAAGATCGGTCAGGAAGAATTATTGAGTCGGGCAAATTTCAAGTATCCAGATAAGTAATTATCTATCTGTAACTTCTACAATTAAAAATTTTAAATAGTTGGTATTTTCCATACCCCAAATAATTGGGTGGTCACTGGCTTGTGCTTGAAATGTAACTTGTTTAATTCGCTTTCGTGCATCTTTAGCAGCTGCATTAATTGTATGCAGAAACAGTTCTGGGTTTACCAAATTAGTACAGCTAGATGTAACGAGGAAGCCTCCATTACGTATCAGTTTCATTCCCCTTAAATTAATTTCTTTATACCCTGTAACCGCTTTTTGAATATTCTCTCGGCTCTTTGTAAATGCAGGTGGATCTAACATCACCACATCATACTGTGGTCCATCTTTCCCCCAATCTTTTAGTACATCAAATGCATTCATTGCTTTAAATTCTACTATTTTTTCCAATCCATTTAACGCTGCATTTTTATTGGCTTGGGCAACTGCTTGTTCAGAAATATCAATTCCTAAAACAGATTTCGCTCCATAATGCGCTGCATGAATTTCAAAGGTCCCAGTGTAAGTGAATGCACCCATTACTTCTGCTCCCTTAACAATATGTTGAATAGCTCTTCTATTGTCTTGTTGGTCTAAAAAATACCCGGTTTTTTGACCATTCTCTATGTCTACATAAAACTTCAATCCATTTTCGTTAATGGTGATATTGGTGTCGAATGGGGCTGATAAAAATCCTTTCTGCTGTTCTAGGCCTTCTAAAGTTCTAACGGGCACATCGTTGCGTTCATATATTCCTTTTGGCTTAAAAATAGTCTCTATGGCTTTGACGATGGATGGTTTCCAAATATCAATTCCCAACGCTAATGTTTGAATTACAAAATAGTCGTTGAATTTATCTATAATTAAAGCGGGCAACAAATCTGCTTCACCAAATACCAATCTACAGTTTTCGGTATAGCCTGTTTTTTGGCGGTATTGCCATGCTTGAAGAATTCGTTGATAAAAAAAAGCTTCATTAATTTCTTCTACTTTTCTGCTCAACAAACGGACTACAATTTGTGATTGGGGATTATAGTACCCTACTCCAGCCAGTTTTCCATCGGCAAATCTTACTTCTACAATTTCTCCTGGTGCTGGATTACCTGCAACTCGGTCTACTTCATTGCCATAAATCCAGGGGTGTCCATTCGCTATTCTTGGGGCTATTTTCTTTCTCAGGTATACCTTAATCATTTGGCAAATATAAGTCGGCTAGAACTGTCAATTTTTCCCTTTTCTTTGCGTGGCAAAATTATTGCCTATATAGGCTATCAAATAATTTATACTATGGAAGAGCAAGAATTGCAGAATAATAGCGAAACAACCGAAAAAACAGCAGAAATGAATATTAATGCTGACGAAACTGCAGCTGGAACTGCCCATTTAAATGAACCAGTAGCAGAAGAGACAGCAATGGCCAAATTAGAAGAAGAATTGGCAGAACAAAAGGATAAATACCTACGTTTAATGGCTGAATTCGACAATTTTAGAAGAAGAACGGCTAAAGAAAGGTTAGAATTGATTCAAACTGCTGGGAAAGACGTGATTGTTTCTTTGCTTGACGTTTTGGATGATTGTGATAGAGCCGAGAAGCAATTGAATGGCAATGATGATATTGCGGTTCAAAAAGAAGGTATTTTATTGGTATTTAATAAACTTCGTAGCAACCTACAGCAGAAGGGCGTTAAAGTGATGGAAAGTATTCAAACAGATTTTGATGTAGAAAAGCATGAAGCCATCACAGAAATTCCTGCACCTACAGAAGAGTTGAAGGGTAAAGTAATTGATGAAGTAACCAAGGGTTATTTTTTAAACGATAAACTGATTCGCTTTGCTAAAGTGGTTGTAGGAAAATAATCCAATTTAAAATTTATGGCAAAAAGAGATTTTTACGAAATACTAGGTGTATCTAAATCTGCTTCGGCTGATGAAATAAAAAAAGCTTACCGCAAAACGGCAATGCAATTTCACCCTGATAGAAATCCAGGTGATAAAGCAGCTGAAGAAAAGTTTAAAGAAGCAGCGGAAGCTTATGAAATATTAAGTGATGCAGATAAGAAAGCCAAGTACGATCGGTATGGTCATGCTGCATTTGGTCCTGGAACCGGTGGTGGAAATTATGGTGGCGGTGCAGGCATGAATATGGATGATATTTTCAGCCAGTTCGGAGATATTTTTGGTGATGATATGTTTGGAAGCTTCTTTGGAGGCGGAGGTAGACAACGTGGTGGTGGAGGAAGACAACGAGGTACAAGAGGGTCTAATTTACGTATTAAGCTTAAGTTGAACTACGAAGAAATTGCCAAAGGAGTAACCAAGAATGTGAAAGTAAAAAAGCATGTTGTTTGTACTACTTGTACAGGCAGTGGTGCTAAAGATAAAAATAGTACACAGTCTTGTTCTACATGTGGAGGTTCTGGTCAGGTAAGAAAAGTAACCAGTACTTTCTTAGGACAAATGCAAACCGTTTCTACTTGCCCGAGTTGTAATGGAGAAGGCACAACTATCACGGCAAAGTGCGGCTCTTGTAAAGGAGAAGGACGTGTATATGGCGAGGAAACCATCAGTATTGAAATACCAGCAGGTGTTCAAGAAGGAATGCAGTTGAGTATGAGTGGTAAAGGAAATGCAGGTGAAAGAGGTGGATCCAATGGAGATTTGATTATTCAAATTGAAGAAGAATCACATGAAGAACTTCACAGAGACGGATTAAATGTTGCCTATGATTTATATATCTCTATTCCTGATGCAGTATTTGGAACACAAGTAGAAGTACCAACTATTGACGGTAGAGCTAAAATTAAAATTCCGGCAGGCACGCAAAGTGGAAAGATATTTAGATTAAAAGGAAAGGGATTTCCTGAAGTACAAGGCTATCATAGAGGTGACCAATTGATTAATGTAAATGTTTGGACTCCTCAAAACATAAGCGCAGAAGAAAAACAAGCTTTAGAGAAATTTAATTCGAGCGGTAACTTTAAACCCAATCCTGTTAAAGGAGAGAAAAGTTTTTTTGATAGAGTAAAGGAAGCATTTAGTTAATGCGAGGTTTTTTTCTCTTTGATGTGTTATATATTTTATCTGCTTTCTGAATCAAATAAAGCAATTCATTTTGAACTGGATTCAAGGGATTGTATGCTGTTGCTGCTAATGACATTATTTCACTGTAAGTAAAATCTCTGGTATATTTAGATTTGCGCAGTATGCCAGCAAATGCAGCTATAGTAATTGCTCTCCGGGTTGCAGAATCTACCAAATCAATTGGTATGTAATTGTTTTTAAGTTGAAACAATTGTATTTGTGTTGATGGGTTTATTGCAGATTCATAAGCTATTTTTATTTCTGCAATTTTATGGGGAATCTCATTAGGTGTTAATTCAATTTCGAATAGTGCAAGCGATACATGGCCGCTACCAATTTCGCCACCAATTAATGTTGCCGAACTATCTGAAATGGCATCTTTTTTATTGTCGAATCCAATTAGTCTATAAGCAGTTACGACTTCTTTATTGAAAGCAATTTGTAAAATGGTATTTTTTGCAACAGAAAAAAGGGTAGAAGTAAATTCCTTGACCAGTACTTTTTCGGCTTCTGCAATCTGATCAATGTAAGCAAAATTACCATTCCCTTTTTTAGATAGGGTTTCTAATTTACTGTCTTTATAATTGCCCATTCCAACGCCCAAACAAGTTAAACTAATTCCATATTCCTTATAGCCTACAATTAAATCTTCAAGTTCTTTCTCTGTTCTCTGCCCAACATTAAAATCGCCATCTGTTGCCAAAATAACGCGGTTATTCCCCCCTTTTATAAAGCTTCCTTTAGCCAGATTATAAGCTACTTTAATTGCATTTTCGCCTGGTGTATCACCATTGGCACTTAATGAATCTATTACATCATTGATGATTTTTTTTTCTGTACCACTAGTGGGATAGAGCGCAATGGAAACATTTCCTCCATAAGTTACAATGCTTATAGTATCTATGTTTCGTAAATTAGCTGTTAGTAATTTAAATGCAGATTGTAAAAGTGATAATCGATTGGGATGATCCATAGAGCCAGATACATCAATAAGAAAAACAAGATTGCTAGGCGGAATTTTTTCTAGGTTTAATTTTGGGGCATATACTTTTGCTAAAAGCAATTTGTTTTTGGTATTCCAAGGGCAGTCTGTTACAATAGATTCCATTGAAAACAACTGAGAAGTGTTTTTATTCGAATGCTCAAATGAAAAATAGTTAAGCATTTCTTCCGTTCTTACCGCATCAATTGGTACAAACATTTCATTAATTAAGAAACGCCGTATATTACTAAATGCTGCTTTATCAATATTTAAAGAAAAACCTGTTTGTGGATATTGATTGGTTTTAATAAATCCATTTTCTATCAATCCGCTATAACTTTCTCCCATCCCAGCATATTGTATTGTTTCTGCCGGTTTTAAGTCTGTAATAACAGAAGATAAATTTTTCTGGTACAGTCTTGCAGTACTGGGTAGCATTTCTAAAACAATCTGTTGAAATAGACTTGTATATGCCAGTATTCTGGTAGGTTCATATCCTGGTAATGATAAGAAAATACTATCTTCTGATTTGTTAAGTGGAATGCCAAAATCTCCGTCTTTCCCACTGAAAAAAGGAACAGTTCCTTTAGACTTTAAATGGATATTTACACCTTCAAGCTTTTTACCTCTATTGTCTTTTATTTCACCCCTTAAATAATATTGGGCACCAGTATTAGTAGTGTAAAAGAATGAAATCAATATGATGAGCAATCGATACATCCTAAACAATTTAAGAAAACTTGCTGATTTGTACTTATTAGCGCTAACTATTCAGTTTCTTTTAGCTGATAAATTTCTTTCAGGTTTCTACCAAATCCGTCATAGTCCAATCCATAGCCAAGTACAAATCGGTCGGGAATACTAAAACAACAATAGTCAATTTGTACAGGGTAAATGGTAGCATCTGGTTTATGCAATAGAACCGCCATTTTAATGGAAGCGGGTTGTTGGTGATACAATTGAGGTATAAACTCATTCATCGTTTTACCCGTATCTATAATATCTTCTAATAAAATTAAATGTCTGTCTCTTATATCGGTATCTAATCCTATTGCAGTAATTACATTTCCAGTAGACTTGGTTCCCTTATAAGAAGCCAATTTAATAAAACAAATTTCTGCCTCAATGCTGATTTGCTTAAACAAATCAGCTGCAAACATGAAAGAACCATTTAAAACACCAATGAATAATGGGCGCTTTCCTTCGTATTCTTCGCTAATAATTTCTCCTAATTCTTTAATTTTTTCTTGAATTAATGATTCGGGTAAATAGGGCTCAAATGTTTTATTAAACAAAGTAATATTCGCCATGCTTATTTTTTGTTTGGAGTTGTTTTGATTTCTACCGGACTTTTTAAATATACTTTGCTGCCAGGTGTTGGAAGGGTAGACCGATTCCATTTATTGTACAATAAAATGCTTTCTAATCTTACGCCAGTTATTTGTGAAATATCGTTTAAGGTTTCTCCTTGCTTTACAATGTGAAATTCATTCTCCCCTTTCTTTTGTTTTCTTTCTATATAAATGAGTTGGTCTTCTTTAAGAATATCTACTTCAGTCATGTCGTTGTACAATAGCAGCTTTGATAAGGAAATATTGTACTGATTAGCAATAGCAAGTAATGAACTGCCAGCTTTAGCCAATAACACGCCCGTATTGTTGATGGTAAATAATCCTTCAGGATAATTTAAATGACCATATTTACTATTTTGTTGGTCATTGTTCCTTTTTGCTGCTGGAATATAAGTTTCAGATTCGGTTATATCAGATTCACTCTCTTTATCTTGTATAGTTGTAATTGTTTTTTCAATTGGGGTAGCATCTACTGGTGTAGTTGCTATGATTGGCAGTGTTGGACTTTTTATTCTAGCCAGTGCAATAGAATTATACTGATCTAATTGATAGTCCTTAATTATTTTAAGTAGTTTTTGAGGATAAGTGGGGGCGGTTGCATAACCAGCTTTTTTTAATCCTTTTGCCCAGGCTTCAGTATCAGTTGGACTTAAATTAAATAAGAATTGATAATGAGTCCTAGTTCTTAAAAAATCTGAATGGTCTTTAAATGAAGCTTCTGAATTATCATATACCCTAAAACATTCTCCTTTTGCATCATCATCATGAAATGTTCGGGCACCGGTCCATTCTGGTTTGCATTTAATACCAAAATGGTTGTTCGATCTTTTAACTAAAGCACTCTCACCTGATTGAGATTCCAAAACAGCCTGTGCAAGTGTAATGGCAGCAGGAACGCCAGAACGAATCATTTCATTGATGGCAATTTCTTTGTATTGATCAATGTATGCAATTGTTTTACTATTCTGCCCATGCATTTGAAAAAATAGGAATAGCAAAATTATGGTAACGGTCAATTTCATTTTTCTCATTTCTTTTTAATGATGGTTAATCCATCTCTGATAGACAACATCACTTGTTCTGTTCTGGGGTCCTGCTGAACATGCTGGTTGAAAGCGTGTACAGCTTTGGCGTTTTTCCCTTTTAATGGCTCTTCTAGTACTTGCCCATGAAACAATACATTGTCTGCTATAATAATCCCCTCTTTTGCTAAAAGCGGAACAACCATTTCATAATAGTTGATATAGCCTGTTTTGTCGGCATCAATAAAAACCAAATCCCATTGATAGGGGAGTTGCGTAATGATTTCCATAGCATTGCCTATATGCAAAGTTATTTGCTTATTTGCATTCAATTTGCTAAAATTTTCAGCTGCAGTAGCAGCATCTTCGGGCCTAATTTCAATGGTATGTATCATGCCATCTTCTGGAAGACATCTTTGCATACAAAGGGCGCTATAACCTGTAAATGTGCCTATTTCTAATACATGCTTTGGTTTAAGCATTGCACAAATCATACTTAAAAATTGTCCTTGCACATGCCCGCTAAGCATATGCGCCATTGGATGTTTAGCAGTAGTAGCCTTATTTACCTCTTCTAATGCTATTGGTTCAGGACTGGTAAATTGTGCTATATAGGTTTCTATAACGGGGCTAATTAGTTCCATTTCCCTTTTTTGATATCAGTAGAAGACCTAAAAATGTAATACTACCATTAATGATTAATAGTTCTAGCCCAACTTCATAAGAGCCCAATAAGGACTTTTGGTATTTATCTAGAATAAAACAAATAATAGGTGCTGCAATACAAACATAGGGAACCAATGCATCGTTTACAATTCGTTTGGTGATTATTCCAAAAGTGAATAACCCTAAAAGAGGTCCATAGGTATAAGCTGCAATTTTGAGCAATAGACCAATCATACTTGGATCGTTCACCCATTTGAAAATGAGTACAAATACTAGAAATATAGCAGCAAATGTTAAGTGAACTCTTTGTCTGATTTTTTTCTGAGCAGCTTCGGTTAAATCGGCCCTTCTTTGTATACCAATAATGTCTATGCAAAAAGTGGAAGTAAGTGCGGTAATAGCGCCATCAGCACTAGGAAAGAGGGCAGATATTAATGCAATGATGAAAATGACCGAAACAACAGGCGGCATATGTTCCATTGCTAATACAGGAAAAATTTTATCGCCAGAAACTGCAATGTTTAAATTCTCCGCATATAAATACAATAAGCCTCCTAAAAACAAAAAGATTACAATTACAGTAGCCAATGTAATAGCCATAGACATCACATTTTTTTGCGAATCTTTTAATGTTTTTACCGATATATTCTTTTGCATCATTTCTTGGTCCATACCAGTCATAGTAACTGTAATGAACGCACCAGCAATAATTTGTTTTAAGAAGAAAAATTTGCTGTTGGGGTCTGTAAAAAATATTTTAGAATAGCCTCTGTCGTTCATTGCTTGTAAACTATCGCCAAAGCCCATATTAAGCTGATTCAGGATATAAAATACACAGATCACTAGACCAGCCAGCATACAAGTAGTTTGAAGGGTGTCAGTATAAACAATGGTTTTTACTCCCCCTTCAAAAGTGTACAATAAAATCATTACTAAAATGATTAAAGTGGTTGCCCAGAATGGAACATTAAAACTGTTTAAAATGGCTTCTTGTAAAATATTTACTACTAAATACAAGCGGGCAGTTGCCCCCAATGTTCTAGATAGTATAAAAAAGGAAGAACCTGTTTTATAAGAATTAAAACCCATTCTAGAACTTAAGTAATTATAAATTGAAGTAAGGTTGAGTTTATAGTAAAGGGGTAAAAGAATATAGGCAATCATTAAGTAACCAAATAAATACCCAATGGTAATTTGCAAATAGGCAAAAGATTCTTTAGCAACCGCGCCTGGAACACTTACAAACGTAACTCCGCTTAAAGAAGTACCCACCATTCCAAATGCCACCAGCATCCAGTTACTATTCTTATTCCCGATGAAAAAAGAGTGGTTGTCGCTATTTCTTCCTGTATACCAAGCAACGGCTAATAAAATCAAGAAATAACCAATAACAAATGAAAACAGCAATAAGGGCGACATATGGTATTTGTTTCGTTAAAAGAATTTTGTAAAGTAGTAAAAATAATTCAGGTATTTTGTCTGTCCTAATGGTATAGTATGAAAATTAAAAATATAGCTGTTTTCTGTGGTTCTAAGTCTGGAAATGATCCTGAATTCTTGTTGCAAACAATTGAATTAGGAAAATTAATGTCCCAGGAAAAAATAACACTGGTATATGGAGGAGGTAATAAAGGCCTCATGGGTGCGGTTGCAGATGCTGTAATGCAAGGAAACGGCGAAGTGATTGGGGTTATTCCTGAAGTGCTGTTAGAGTGGGAACACCAACACAAAGGCATTACCGATTTAAGGGTTGTTGCCGATATGCATGTACGAAAAAAATTGCTCTATGAACTTTGTGATGCGGCCATTATTTTGCCAGGCGGAAATGGAACTTTAGACGAGTTGTTCGAAATGCTCACTTGGAATACACTTAAGATTCACAATAAAAAAATTGTGATATTAAACTGCAATGGATATTATGACCATTTAATAGCACATATTGATACAATGTACCAACAAGGGTTCCTGTATGAAGACTGGAAAGAGCGATTGCTGGTAGCTTCTACCGCTGCAGAAGCTATCTCTTTCTTGCGTTAAGGTACATGCCAAAACCTCCTCTAAATACAGGTTGCGGGTCTCCAAATTGATCACGGTAAGGAGAATTAATTGCTTGATTTAAATCGATCATGATGGTAAAATGAGAAAAGCGATTTCCAATTTCTCTAGTACCATAACCAATTCCAGCTAACATACTGGGAGCTTTAAGTTTATATTTAAAAGTTTGACCTGTGTTTTCATCTGTTTGAGAAGAACTGATCCAATTGTATTCTGGTTGAATTTGTAAGTGTAAAAAACTGATAGGCCATACCCTTAAAAATGCACCACCACCAAAGTTGAAATTTTTGTATTTGATAGAATTAAAACCAGTTGCGCTTTGCGAGTAATAATTCAAGTTCATAGCCACACCAATATCTAACCATTCATTTAAACTATAACCCACTTCAGGGTTAAGTCCTAAATTAAAAAAGCGATTAGACAGACCAAGGTTTAAGCTGGTGCCAATAAATACTCTCGCATTGTCAAAACCCACTGGTTTTTCTGGAGCTTCTAACTGCGCGTGTAATTTGCTGAAACTGCCAAGTACTAAAATCAATATCCACCATCCCTTTTTCATATGCATTGTTTAAATAAAATTACTCAATCCTTAGCATCAAATATTTTTCCAACATTTAAAATATTGTTAGGATCAAAAGCTTTTTTAATATCTCTCATAAGTTGAATAGAATTCAAGCTAAATACCGTTTCCATATATGGTTTTTGAATAAGTCCAATACCATGTTCTCCACTAATGGTTCCACCTAAACTTTTAACTAATTGAAATAAGGCCTTTAGTATTTGGGTCATTTCTGCGTTACCATGACTGTTCTTAATGGTAGGGTGGTTGATGCGAATATGTAAATTACCATCGCCTGCATGGCCGTAACAAACCACTTTAAAACCATATTTATTTCCCAACTCTTTTACTCCTTTAATTAGTGAAGGTAATTCAGCCCTTGGCACAACGGTGTCTTCTTCAATTGTATAACCATCTAATTTTACCGCTTCGGCAGCCCTCCTTCTGAGCTTCCACAATTCTGCTTTCTGTTGGGCATCGTCTGCAAATAAAATATCTCCCGCATCAAATTCAACTAAGAGTTCTGCAATGGCTTCCACCTCTTGCATTAATACGTCCATATTGTTGCCATCCACTTCTATAATTAAATGCCCCTCTGTTGTTTCTGTAACTGGAACAACAGTACTGTCTACCATTTTACTTACAATTTGTAAAGCGTTAATTTCAATCAATTCCAAAGCGCTTGGAACAAATCCTGCTCTAAAAATGGCACTTACTGCAGCTCCTGCTTTTTCAAGAGAAGCAAAAGGAACCAACATTAATAAATCATATTTAGGGTAAGGGATTAATTTTAAAACTATTTTGGTAACAATACACAATGTACCCTCACTACCTACTATGAGTTGGGTAAGATTATACCCTGTTGCATTTTTGAGCACATTGGCGCCGGTCCACATGATTTCACCATTGGGGAGTACCACTTCTAAATTGAGCACATAATCTTTTACCACACCATATTTAACCGCTTTGGGGCCACCGCTATTTTCTGCAATATTGCCTCCTATAAAACAACTTCCTTTACTACTTGGATCTGGTGGATAAAACAATCCTTTTTCTTTCACTGCATTTTGTAAAACTTCGGTAATTACTCCAGGTTCTGTAGTTACTTGTAAGTTCCTTTCGTCTATTGATAAAATTTTATTGAGTTTTTCAGTTGAAAGTAAAACACCCCCAAGATGTGGTAAAGCGCCACCGCTTAAACCAGTACCAGCCCCTCTAGGTGTAACTGGAATAAAGTGCTGGTTACAAATTTTCATTATAGCCGCAACTTGCTCGGTATTAAAAGGTTTTAAAACTATTTCAGGCAAGTATACAAGGCGTTCAGTTTCATCGTGCCCATATTCCGTTAAGCTCGTTTCATCCATTAACACGCTTGATTCCCCCACAATTGATATGAATTGGTCTACAATATCTTTTGTTAATAGACCCCGCTGCTTTTCGCCAACCATGAATTAAATTTTGGTAAAAATACGACCCAAAGGGGGTAAAAATTGTGTAATTAGTACACAAATAATATGTTCAAATAATTAAACAATGTACTTTTGCATACTAACTAACGATTGTTTGTATATGTCATTACCAACTTTAACCGTAGACGCATCAAAATTTTTAGCCTTGGGATTAACCAACGAGCACGGGGTACATTATCAATTATCTCCTGAAACTTTAGTGAATCAGGCTTTATTAAAAGGGCAGGGTGTATTAAACGATACCGGTGCACTTTGTATTAATACCGGAGAATTTACTGGAAGAAGTCCACAAGATAAATTCATAGTAAAAGATGAAATAACAGCAGATACTGTTCATTGGAATAATTTCAATATTCCTATTGATGAAAAATACTTTCATCAATTAAAGAAAAAAGTATTGGATTATTTAGGGCAACAAGAAGAAGTGTGGGTGAGAGATGCATATGCTTGTGCCGATGATAACTACCGGTTAAATATTCGAGTAATTAACGAAAATCCATGGAGCAATTTATTTGCTTATAATATGTTCCTAAGACCAACTGAGAAAGAGTTGGAAAACTTTACACCAGAATGGCATATTATTCAAGCACCCGGCTTTAAAGCAGACCCTGCTGTAGACGGAACGAGACAACATAATTTTGCAGTTGTATCTTTTACGCATAAAACCATTTTAATTGGTGGTACAGGATACACTGGTGAAATGAAGAAAGGTATTTTCACTATACTCAATTATATACTTCCGCAACAAAAAAATGTATTAAGCATGCACTGCAGTGCTAATATGGGAAAAGAAGGTGATGTTGCTGTTTTCTTTGGTTTGAGTGGAACAGGTAAAACAACTTTAAGCGCTGACCCCAATAGAAAATTAATTGGAGACGATGAGCATGGTTGGACTAGTAATAGTGTGTTCAATTTTGAAGGTGGTTGTTATGCTAAAACCATTGACTTAAGTGAAGAAAAAGAACCTGAAATTTTTCATGCAATCAAACCAGGGGCTTTAGTTGAGAATGTGGGTTTTATAAATGGAACCAGTCAAATTGATTTTAGTTTTAAAGGCATTACAGAAAATACTAGAGTAAGTTATCCTTTGCATTTTATTTCGAATGCAATGGAACCAAGCATTGGTGGGTTACCCAAAAATATATTTTTCTTAACCTGCGATGCATATGGCGTTTTACCTCCCATTAGTAAGTTAAGTCCTGGTCAAGCAATGTATCAGTTTATTAGTGGCTATACTGCCAAAGTAGCTGGAACAGAAGCAGGTGTAACCGAACCAAAGTCTACATTTAGTGCTTGTTTTGGAGCACCATTCTTACCCTTGCATCCAGGCAAGTATGCAGAAATGTTGGGCGCTAAAATGAAAGAGAATGAAGTGAATGTATGGATGATTAATACCGGTTGGAGCGGGGGCTCTTATGGTACAGGTAGCCGAATGAAGTTAAGTTATACCAGAGCAATGATTACTGCAGCATTAAACGGCAGTTTAGACAATGTTGCTTATGAACCGCATCCAGTTTTTGGTATGATGATACCAACCACTTGTCCTGGTGCTCCTGCAGAAATTTTAAATCCTAAGTCTACTTGGTCAGATGCTGCAGCGTATGATGCAACAGCCAAAAATTTAGCACAACAATTCATTAAGAATTTTGAAAAATATGCAGCCGGTGTTTCGGCAGAGATTCTGGCGGCTGCTCCAATCGTATAACTATTGATTGCTTAACTGTTTGCGATTGTTTGCCTGAAGAGCCTCCTTCTGAAAAGAGGGAGGCTTTATTATTTTGAGGATAGAAAGTTACCAGGTAGGCGCATTCCTTTTTCGTCGTCTACCACTTTACGCATAACTTTTTTTAAGCCCTCTGGCAATTGTTCCAATTCTGTTTCAGTAAGAACATGCACTATTTCATGAAACTCATCTTCATCATCGTAATAGCCTACAAATAAATCGATGGATTGATTGGAATGCATTCGAAGTGAAATTTCTAAATCTTCTTCGTACTGGTGCATGCTAACAATAGCCCATTGGTCGTTGTCTTCAAAATTAAATAAAACTTCAACCGGGTCTTGGCTTACCACATGGGTTACCAATTTTTCAATTAATTCTCCTGAATGATTTTTTACTAGTTCTTCGTAGTTCATAGTGTATTGTAGTGCCCATTAAAAAAGTCCAAAAAGCATTCCATCAACTTTGCTGATGATTTCACCAAATTGTTCTTCGTTTTCAGCAAATTTATTTTTATCACAATCAATAATTAAAAGTTGTCCTTCTTTGTAACCATCAATCCATTTATTGTAATATTCATTCAATTTTTTCAAGTAATCTAAGCGAATATTTTCTTCATATTCTCTGCCTCTTTTCTGAATTTGCGATACCAATGTAGGAACAGACGCTTTTAAATAGATTAATAAATCTGGCGGTTGAACCATTGTTTTTAGTGTCTGAAAAAATTGATAGTAGTTGTCAAAATCTCTTTTACTCATCAAACCCATCTCATGTAAGTTAGGCGCAAATATATTGGCGTCTTCATAGATGGTTCTATCTTGAATTACTGTTTCAGTGCCATGTTGTATATCTAAGAGTTGATTCAATCTGCTGTTTAAAAAATAAATTTGCAAATTGAAACTCCAACGAGGCATGTCCTCATAAAAATCCATTAAGTAGGGGTTGGTATCTACATTTTCAAACTGTGGAATCCAGCGATAATGTTTACTCAACATTTCTGTTAATGTTGTTTTGCCCGCTCCAATATTTCCCGCTATTGCTACGTGCTTTGGTTTTTTAGGTTTTGCCATTGGTAAATGCTGTTAAAGTGTCGCAACTTAAGTAAACTAATCTGATTTTGGTTGTTTGAGTGCTAATAATTCAATCCTACTGCATCTCTTACCAGTTTTAATGTTTCAGAAGCCCTAGATCTGCCCTTGTCGGCTCCTTGTTTTATTATTCTGTGCAATTCTTCTGGATTGGCTAAAAGGTCAGAAGCTTTTTCTCTGATGGGTTTAATAAACGATACCATATCTTCCGCCAATTGCTTCTTCATATCGCCGTATCGAATGATACAATTTCCATTAGAACTGGCATTGAAATCATCTTCAAATTTGGTTAATGTATCTTCAGTACTTACCAATTTCATCATGGTAAATAAGTTTTGAATATAATCTGGTTTTTCAGCATTTGGTTCTGCTGGTCCCTGATCGGTTTTGGCTTTCATTATTTTTTTTCTAATAAGCTCATCATCGTCTGCCAAGTAAATGGTAGCATTTTGATTTTCACTCTTACTCATTTTGCCATTTCCATCTAATCCCATAATTCTGATTAATTCATCCCCATAATTAAATGCATAGGGTAAAGGGAATACTTCTCCATACCGATAATTAAAACGATCGGCAAAGTTTCGGGCCATTTCTAAATGTTGCTCTTGGTCTTTACCTACTGGAACTTTCACAGCCCTTTGAATGATGATATCCGCAGCTTGTAAAACAGGATAAGTAAGTAATCCGGCATTTACATTTTCAGGTTGCATTCTAACTTTCTCTTTAAAAGTGACTGTTTTTTCCAGTTCTCCTTTATAAGATAGCATATTTAAGTACAAATAGAGTTCAGCTATTTCCGGCACATCACTTTGTACATAAAATGCCACTTTTTGCGGATCTAATCCACAAGCAATATTTTCTGCAATAACCCTATACACACTATTTTTTAATTCTTTAGTATCCGGGTGAGTGGTTAAACTATGCCAGTTGGCAACAAAAAAATAGCAATTAAAATCGTCTTGCATGCGAACATAATTACGCATTGCGCCAAAATAATTTCCTAGATGAAGAAATCCGGTAGGCCGAATTCCACTTACTACAACCTCTTTTTCCATGTGGGCGAAGATAAATATAGTGTTTGGTTTTTTATGGTTGGCATCAAAAGAAATCGGAAATTGTAGCCGGAACCATATTAATATCATTATTTCAGCTGTAAATACCATACTCGCATCACCTATTGAATACCTTAAAGGGGTTGGACCGCTTAGGGCTGATATGCTTAAAAAAGAGTTGGAGGTATTCACTTTTAACGACTTACTTCAGCACTATCCCATCAGGCATATTGATAAAACCAAGGTTAGTAAAATAAGCGATATCAACTTTCAAACCGAATACATTCAGGTTGCAGGACGATTGATGCAATTTGATGTTATAGGAGAAAAGCGAGCTAGAAGATTGGTTGCGCAAATAAAAGATGCCACAGGTATACTTGAATTAACCTGGTTTCAAGGAATTAATTGGGTGCAGAAAAGTTTATATGTTGGTTCAGATTATTTGGTATTTGGTAAAACCACTTATTTTAATGGGAAGGCCCAAATGGTGCATCCAGAAATAGAAGTTTTTATTCCAACAAAAATGGGAGGGGCCGCATTTTTAGAGCCTGTATATCCATCTACAGAAAAATTAAAAGCAAGGGGATTAAATGGAAGACAACTGGCTAAGTTCACCTACACCTTACTTCAACAATTAACCCCTAATGATTTACCGGAAAATATTCCCGCAAGTGTATTAAAAGACTTAAAACTTTTGGGACGTTATGAAGCTATAGCTGGTATTCATTTTCCTACCTCAGAATTGCATTTTAAAAAAGCGATGGAGCGATTAAAGTTCGAAGAATTTTTTATTGCACAAATAAGATTACAGTTGGTACGATTGCAAAGAAATACCATTAGTAAAGGAGTCGTTTTTGAAAAAGTTGGGTCTAACTTTAATGACTTCTACCAACACTATCTTCCTTTTGCTTTAACTGGAGCTCAAAAAAGAGTCATTAAAGAAATTAGACAAGATACGGCACGTGGTAAGCAAATGAATCGATTATTGCAAGGAGACGTTGGAAGTGGAAAAACCATTGTGGCTTTATTGAGTATGTTATTAGCAGCAGACAATGGTTACCAGAGTGCATTAATGGCACCTACTGAAATTTTAGCACAACAGCATTACCAAAGTTTAACCAGTTTGTTAAAAGAAATGCCAGTTGAAATTGCACTCTTAACAGGAAGTACAAAAACAGCTGAACGAAGAAGAATTTTAAAAGGATTACAAGAGGATACCATTCACTTTGTGGTGGGTACGCATGCCATTATAGAAGATAAAGTACAATTCAAAAATTTAGGATTGGTAATAGTAGATGAACAACATCGATTTGGTGTTGCACAACGTGCAAGACTATGGACCAAGGCAGTTGTTCCACCCCATGTATTGGTAATGACTGCAACGCCAATACCAAGAACATTGGCCATGACAGCTTATGGCGATTTAGAATACAGCGTCATGGATGAATTACCCCCAGGAAGAATACCTATTACTACCGTTCACAGAAACGAAATGGCTAGAGCTAGTGTAATGGGTTTTGTAAAAGAAGAAATTGCAAAAGGACGTCAAGCTTATTTTATTTATCCATTGATTGAAGAAAGCGAAAAATTGAGTTATGAAGATTTGATGCAAGGCTATGAGCAAGTAAAAAGTTTTTTTCCTGAACCCAATTACCTAATTAGTATGGTGCATGGAAGGCAACCCTCTGATCAAAAGGAAACCAATATGCAACGTTTTGTGCAAGGCAATACCCAAATTATGGTAAGTACAACGGTAATTGAAGTAGGAGTGAATGTGCCGAATGCATCGGTTATGGTAATAGAAAGTGCCGAAAAATTTGGATTGTCTCAATTGCATCAGCTCAGAGGAAGGGTAGGTAGAGGTAGTGAAAAAAGTTTTTGCATTTTATTAACGGGTAGCAAAGCAAGCAAAGAAGCCAAAGAACGTATCAATATAATGTGCGCTACTAATGATGGCTTTAAAATTGCCGAAAAGGACTTAGAAATGAGGGGCCCTGGCGATATTGAAGGAACCAGGCAAAGTGGGGCTTTGAACTTTAAGCTAGCAAGCATTGTTAATGACAAAGGGTTGTTAGAAAAGGCAAAAGAAAAAGCAGAAAAAATTGTGGAACAAGATTTGTATTTAGATTCAACTGAGAATGCTATGTTAAAAAACTACTTGTCATCACAACAGTTAAAGCATGGCTGGAGTAAAATATCGTAACTTAAAGTAGAGATGTTGAAAAATATTGGATTGATATTGTTTTTTTTGATGGGAATGCTGGGCCTAAATGCCCAGGGTTATTTAGATTTTATTGAAAACAAAGGCCAATGGCCCAGCTCTATAGAATTTAAAAGTGATTTGCCTGCTAGTGCTTTTGCATTAACGAAAACAGGTTATAGGGTTTTGCAACATCAGGTAAATGATTACGCAAGTATTGCCGAAACTACCCACCCACATGGAACAAGCATTGGTTCAGGTATCAATAATCGAAATACTAATGAGCCAGGTAATACCCAAGAACCATTGTTAAATAAAACCTTGCGTTCTCATGTGTACGAAGTGAAATTTTTAAATGCCAATCCTAACCCCACTGTTATAAAAGAAAAGCCTTTGCCAGGGGTGAGTAACTTTTTTATTGGAAATGACCCATCTAAATGGGCAAGTAATTGTAAAACATATCAATCGGTTACTTACCAAAATATGTATCCCAATATAGACATACGCTATTATACCAATAATGGGGTGTTGAAATATGATATTATCGTGCACCCAGGAGGAGACCCATCTAAAGTCATTTTATATTTTGAAGGAGCTGAAGGGATATCTTTAAAAAATGGAGCTTTGCAAGTAAATACTTCTGTTGGTGTTTTACAAGAAACGGTTCCTTATACTTATCAATTAACTGGTGGAGAAAGAAAAGAAGTGGAATGTGGTTATGAGGTAAAAGGAAATTTAGTCAAGTTTAAATTAAGCAATCAATACAATAGAAACAGTATATTGGTGATAGATCCTCAGCCAGTATTCATCAGTTATTCTGGAAGTAGGGCAGACAATTGGGGTTTTACTGCCACATATGATTTACTCGGAAATTTTTATGCAGGCGGAATTGTTTTTAGTGCTGGATTTCCTACTACCAATGGGGCATTTAGTCAAACCTATGCTGGTGGTGTAAACGAAGGTAGTATCACAGGGTTCGATATGGGTATCTTAAAATTTGAACCAGGTGGAACCAACTTGATTTATGCAACTTATATAGGAGGAAATGGAAATGAGCAACCCCATAGTTTGGTTGCAGACGCTGCAGGAAATGTAGTCATTGCAGGAAGAACCTCTTCTGGGAATAATTATCCTACCGTTAGTACGTTTCCATTATACGGTTCTGGAGGAGGGTTATTCGATATCGTATTAACTAAATTAAATAGCGCTGGTACAGCATTAATAGGATCTCTTAGAATTGGTGGATCAGGAAGAGACGGCGTAAATATTAGACCCAACTATGAATCTCCATTAGGCCCTGAAACAACTAGAAGAAATTATGGGGATGATGCTAGAAGTGAAGTCATTTTTGATAATCAAGGAAATATTTTATTGGCTTCTGTTACACAATCAACCGACTTTCCAACAAGTGCAAATGCATTTCAACGAGTTCGTGGTACAACAAGAACTGCTCCTGATGCAAGATTTCAAGATGGGGTATTAATAAAATTGAATGCCAATTTATCAAGTGTAATATTCTCCAGTTTTTTAGGAGGTGGAGACGACGATGCTGCATTTGTTTTGGCCATTAATCCTGCCAATCAAAATATATATGTAGCAGGAGCCACGTCTAGTATAGATATGCCGGCAAGGCAAAATGCGGCGCCTAAATTTCAAAATACCAATGGTCCAGTGGATGGGTTTATCAGCATTATTACACCCGATGGCGCTAATATCATTAGTACGAGTTTTATTGGGACAGATCGGGTAGACGTAATATTTGGTATTCAATTTGACAGACAAGGTTATCCTTATATTGTGGGTACTACAACAGGAGTGTTCAATCCAATTAATTCACCTTATAATAATAATAATCCTGGACAAGCATCTGGCAAACAATTTATAGCCAAATTGCAACCAGACCTTTCCGACTTTATTTATCTAACTAATTTTGGTTCAAGCGGCGCTACCATTCCGAATCTTTCTATATCGGCATTCTTAGTAGACAGATGTGGTAATGTGTATGTATCAGGATGGGGTGGTAGTAATATCAATAGTTTTCAAACAGCACCATTGGCCAATATGCCATTAACTCCTGATGCATATCAATCTGGAACAGATGGAGCAGATTTTTATTTCTTTGTTCTAGAAAGAGATGCGCAAAGACAATTGTATGGTTCTTATTTTGGACAAACGGGTGGATTTGCGGATCACGTAGATGGCGGTACCAGTAGGTTTGATCCGAATGGCACTATTTATCAATCTATTTGTTCATGCAGAAGAACGGGAGATCCTAGTAGACCGATTGTTGGTACCGGGGGTGCATGGTCTACTACCAATAGAAGCAATTCATGTAATTTATTAGCCATTAAAATTGCATTTAATTTAGCAGGTGTTGGCGGGGGGATTAAAACCGCTATCAACGGGGTAGCGCGTGATACGTCGGGTTGTGTTCCACTCACCGTTGTTTTTTCAGATACACTTGAACTGGCAAAAACCTATCGATGGGATTTTAATGATGGTTCCCCAGAAGTAACAACCAATAATCCTTCTGTTACCCATACTTTTAATAATGTTGGGTTGTATAATGTAAGATTGATTGCCATTGATTCTGCATCATGTAATATTAGTGATACGTCTTATGTAAGAATGCGTGTAAGAGCAGACGAAGCCATTTTAGCTTTTACGCCCAATAAATTGTTGCCTTGCGAATCTTTAACTTATCGGTTTGATAATAATTCCATTGCTCCAAAACCCTTTGGTGCCAATGCTTTTCGTTGGGATTTTGGAGATGGAACCAGGCAAGTTGCTTCGTTTGGTCCGGTAACTCATACTTATGCTACAGCGGGTTCTTATAATGTGCGATTGATTTTAATTGATACCAGTTTTTGCAATGAGTTTGATAGTGTAGGCATTCAATTGCGCATATCCCCTTTGGTGAAAGCGCAGTTTGAAACACCCTCTTTAGGTTGTGTGCCGTATACAGCTGTATTCAACAATACATCATTAGCTGGTAGAACATTCCGCTGGGATTTTGGTGATGGCAATACTTCTACCCAAACGTCGCCACAACATTTGTATGCATCAGTTGGTACTTATACAATTAAATTAGTAGCCGTTGATTCCTCTACTTGTAATATTGCTGATAGTACGGTTTTTACAATTGCTGTAAGAGATAACCCAACTGCAGGCATAAGTTTTAGCCCCGATCCAACTGAAGCGAATACCCCTGTAACATTTACCAACAATAGCTTTGGAGCCAATAGATACAAATGGTTGTTTGGTGATGGAGATACATTAAATACGCTAAGAACTGACACAACAGTTCGTCATCTTTACAATGCAAGTGGAACTTATAATGCATGTGTGATTGCCTATAACGACGCTGGTTGTGCAGATACGAGTTGTGTGCCTGTTCCTGTAACCATTGTTCCTGGTTTTAATGTGGCCAATGCGTTTTCACCTAATGGAGATGGAACCAATGATAAAATATTCGTGCGAGGGTTTGGAATTGTAAAAATGACTTGGAAAATATACAATCGTTGGGGTAAGCTGGTTTATATAGGAACCAGTCAATCGGAAGGATGGGATGGCAGGTACAATGGAAAATTACAACCACAAGAAGTATATCATTACACGCTTGAATTAGAATTTAGTGATAAAGAGAGAGCTACTAAAAAAGGAGATATAACACTATTGAGATAATGCTAAAAAGAATTTACATATATAGTCTCTTTATTGTTGCAATATTTGGGCAACGCCAACTGCACGCGCAAGCATTAAATTATTCACAGTATTACAATGCTCCGTTGTTAACCAATCCTGCTAACACAGGGTTTAATCCAGATTACGATTATAGAGCTGGGATGAATTATAGAACCCAATGGGCTTCTGTTGGAACACCATATAAAACCATGGGGGTATGGGCTGATGCCAAATTATTTGCCAACCGTTTTGAAAATGGTTGGATGGGCATTGGAGGATCTATTATTAAAGATGTTGCAGGCGCCGGACAACTCACTTCAACTGGGGCTGCAGTATCAATAGCTTGGCATCAAATGTTGGGTTATAATAGTTTGTTGAGTGCGGGCTTTAGTGCAGGCATAACTTCAAAAAGAGTAGATCTTTCTAAACTTAATTTTGATAATCAATGGAACGGTAAATTCTTTGATATTACCATTCCTACATTTGAGCCCTTTGCATTTAGCCAAGTAGGTTATTTAGATTTGAACATGGGGCTGAACTATGCTTATTTTGCTTCCGAGAATTTTTATTTTAATGCTGGCGTCTCTATCATGCATTTGAATGGTCCTAAAGAAAGTTTTTTTGCTCCCAGTGTGAGTGATGCAAGGGTTCCAATGCGATATAATTTTTTCGCCAACGCCAGTTTAAAAATGGACAACTTATGGATTCTAAACCCCAACGTATATTATAGTTCGGTCATCAACAAAAGTGAATTGGTAATGGGTATGAATGCCAATAGAAATATCAGCGGAGATGGTATGCAACAAATGATTTTAGGACTTTATTATAGAACAGGAGACGCCATTATTCCAATGGTTGGATACCAAGTAAACGACCTGAAAATTACTGTTAACTATGATGCCACTATTTCTGGACTAAGTAATTTGAATGGGTCTAGAGGGGCTTATGAATTGTCTATCATTAAACAAGGAATTTTTCCAAGTTCACAGGGCAGGTCGGTTAAATGTCCTACAGTGCGGTTTTAAGTGCTCCAAACTTTATATATTGCGTGTCTCAATTAAGATACGCATGAAATACCAGCCACTAGATCCAGCTATTTTTATCAATAATCGAAAGCGATTTGTTAGCCATATGCTTCCAAACAGTATTGCTGTTTTTGTGAGCAATGATGAATGGCCCAGCAATGGCGATGCTTTGAATTCTTTTAAGCAAAACAGTGATTTATATTGGTTAAGTGGAATTGTGCAAGAAGATTCGATGGTAATACTTTTTCCAGATAATCCAGATCCTAAGTTCAGAGAAGTATTGGTGTTGGTTCGTCCCAACGAATTAAAAGAAAAATGGGATGGTAAAAGATTAAGATCGGGTGAAGCAAAAGCAATTTCTGGAATGGCCACGGTGGTTTGGTTAGATAGCTTAGATGCTTTATTACAAGGATGGATTCATTTAGCAGATACTATTTATTTAGACAGTAACGAAAATGATCGGAAAGCAACTGCAATTAGATCCAGAGAATATCGCTTTATTGATGAAATGAAAGCGCATTATCCATTGCATCATTTTATGCGTGCGGCAAAAATTATGAAAGAATTGCGTGCCATTAAATCAAAAGAAGAAATAGTGGTAGTGCAAAAAGCCATAGATATTACCGATAATACTTTTAGAAGGTTGATGAAGTTTATACAACCTGGCGTAAACGAATGTGAAATAGAAGCAGAAATTTGGCATAGCTTTTTAAGTCAAAGAGCTACTGGTCCGGCCTATGGAAGTATTATTGCCAGTGGTGACAATGCAAGAACCTTACATTATGTTTCTAATAATGCAGAATGTAAAGACGGTGATTTAATCCTGATGGATTTTGGTGCAGAATATGGAGGGTATTGCGCAGATTTAACTAGAACCATTCCAGTGAATGGAAAATTTACTCGCAGACAAAAAACAGTGTACAATGCTTGTTTGCATTTGCACAATTATGCCAAGTCTATTTTGAAACCAGGCATTAGTATTCTTGATTATACCGATAAAGTAGGGGAGGAAGCAACCCAACAATTTTTAAAAATTGGCTTACTAAAAAAGTCGGATGTTAAAAATGAAGACAAAGAAAACAGGGCATATCGCAAGTATTTATATCATGGAATATCTCATCATTTAGGCATTGATGTGCACGATTTAGGAACCAGAACAGCACCAATAAAAGCAGGCATGTTGTTTACTATTGAACCTGGTATATATATTGAAGAAGAACAGATGGGTGTGCGAATAGAAAACAATTTTTGGATTACCAAGAACGGTAATACCGATTTAATGAAAAATATTCCGATTACAGTAGAAGAGATTGAATCATACATGAAGCGATAATATGAAGCAACAAATTCCCAACTGTTTTACCCTAATCAATTTATTTTTAGGCGCAACAGCAATACTATATATTTTACAACCCGGTTTGGCTTACCATGCCGACGGAGATGGGTTGGTTACTATTCCTGAGAAAATGATGGTAGCAAGTTGGCTTATTTTCGGTGCTGCACTAATAGATTTTTTAGATGGATTTGTAGCACGCTGGATGAACTGTAGTTCAGAAATGGGGAAACAATTAGACTCTTTGGCCGATGTAGTGAGTTTTGGTGTTGCACCAGGTTTAATGGTGTTGCAATTCTTGCGATTTTCTTATGCCAGTAAAGAAGGGGGCTTAGATATTTCAATTGCTTTTTTACTCCCAGCATTGTTGATTCCTTGTGCAGGGGCCTTTCGTTTAGCACGTTTTAACTTAGATCAGTCTAAATCAACTGGATTCAAAGGCATCCCCATTCCGGCTGCGGGGATATTAATTGCCTCTTTTCCATTGGTGAACTGGTATGCAACTGATGCTTGGGTGTTAGACCTATTATTAAGCAAATGGCTATGGTATGGTTTAATTGTTTTGTTAAGCCTGGGTATGGTTTCCACAGTGCCCATGCTGGCACTTAAGTTCAGTGGATTATCGTTTAAGAAAATATTACCTTTTTTAATCATTTTAGCGATTGCCCTACCTGTGGCCTTCCTTTTTGGATGGCTGGCAATTTCCGCGGGATTTATTGCGTATGTAATTCTATCTTTGTTGTTTAAACCAACCGAATCATGAAGTTTGAAGTAGCCATTAATGTAATGCCATTGAAAGATTTATTAGATCCACAAGGTAAAGCCGTGTTGGGTGGATTGGCTAATTTGGGCATTACCGAGGTAAAAGATGTAAGAGTAGGTAAACATATTACTTTATCGGTTGAAGCAGCTTCAGCAGAAGAAGCAAAAGCCATTGCAGAAAATGCCAGCAAGCAATTATTGGCCAATCAAGTAATGGAACATTTTGAGATTACCATAAACGGTTAATTTGCTTTATTTAGTTCCTACACCTTTAGGCAACCTAAAGGATATCACCTTGCGTTCACTAGAAATCTTGAATTTAGTGGACCTGATTTTATGTGAAGACACGCGCACTTCTTCTAAATTATTGCAGCATTATAATATTCAGAAACCGCTGTCTCCTTATCATCAACACAACGAACATAAAATTGTATCGCATTTGGCCGATCAGTTAGAAGCGGGTAAAATAATGGCCTTAATTACCGATGCAGGAACACCTGGTATTTCAGATCCTGCTTTTTTATTGGTAAGAGAATGCATCAAAAGAAATATTCGGGTAGAGTGTTTGCCTGGTGCAGCAGCATTTGTACCTGCATTAGTGAATAGTGGTCTTCCTACCAATCGATTTGTGTTTGAGGGTTTTATTCCTATAAAAAAAGGCAGGCAAACCTTATTAAAACAGTTGTCAACCGAAGAGCGAACCATGATTTTTTATGAGAGCCCTATGCGATTAGTTAAAACGCTCGAAGACATGGCACAATATTTTGGGGAGGACCGCAACTGTTCAGTTGCTAGAGAGCTCACCAAAATGTTTGAGGAGAATAAAAGAGGAACGCTTAAAGAAGTAGCCGAATATTTTAAATCAAAATCGGTGAAAGGGGAAATTGTATTGGTGGTAGCAGGTGCAGACTAATACTTATTGCAATATATTTATACTCAATTACTACCTAACGATAATAAAATGAATATGCAAAAATTGACTTTTTCTTTTTTGGTGGGATGCTTGTTATTGAGCACTGTATTGTTGGCACAGCCCGATCGCTGGCAGCAAAAAATCAAGTACACTATTAATGTGAACATGAATGTAGAGACCAATCGATTTAGTGGTACCGAAAAGATTGATTATTTCAATCAATCTCCAGATACCCTTACTAAAATATTCATGCACTTGTATTGGAATGCATTTCAGCCCAATAGCAGTATGGACGTTAGAAGCAGGGAATTAGGAAAAACCAAACTAGCCGATCCAAGAAGAAACAACGATGGATTAGATTGGGATGCAAGAGTGAAAGATAGAATCAGCAAATTAAAGCCTGATGAAATCGGGTACCAAAATGTAAAATCTGTTTTAATTAATGGTGTTGCACAAAAGTTAATTGAGCATGAAACCATATTAGAAATTGTATTGGCTAAACCCATTTTGCCAAAGTCTAAAATAACGATGGATGTTGCATTTGAAGCTCAAGTGCCTGTTCAAATAAGAAGAAGCGGAAGAGACAATGCAGAAGGCATTCGTTATAGTATGGCGCAGTGGTATCCTAAGGTGGTAGAATACGATTACCAAGGATGGCATGCCAATCCATATATAGCACGTGAGTTCTATGGTGTATGGGGAGACTTTGATGTAAATATTACCATTGATAAAAAATACTTGGTAACCGCAGGTGGCGATTTATTAAATGCCAATGAAATAGGATTTGGATACGAAGCCAAAGGGGTTCAAGTAAAACCAGCAACTGGCAATACCTTAACCTGGAAATGGCAAGCGAATAATGTGCATGATTTTATGTGGGCAGCAGATCCAAATTATAAATTAATAACCAGAACTATACCTGGTGGCCCATTATTAAAAGTGGTGTATAAGCAAGTAGATTCTTTAGAGAATCGCTGGCAAAAAATGGCCGATACTTGTGCATTAATTTATCCAATCATTGCTAAAACATTTGGAGCTTATCCATACAAGACCTACACATTTGTACAGGGCGGAGATGGTGGTATGGAATATCCTATGGCTACTTTATTAAAAAGTGCCAGTATAGGAACCGCCATACACGAATGGATGCATAGCTGGTACCAGATGATTTTAGGTAGTAATGAATCTTTGTATGCATGGATGGATGAAGGCTTTACCGATTATTCAAGCACTAGGGCAATGGCTACCATGAGAAACAGTCCTGGCTTTTGGTACAATGGTTCTTACGGCGGATACTACAGATTAGCAAGAAGTGGATATGAAGAGCCTGCAAGCACACACGCCGATCATTTTAATACCAATTTTGCTTCTACTTCTTCAGCGTATAGTAAGGGTGCTGTTTTCATGGAGCAGTTGGGTTATATAGTTGGTGCAGATACCAGAGATAAAATTTTGCACGCTTATTTTAATACTTGGAAATTCAAGCATCCCAATCCAAATGATTTTATTAGAGTAGCAGAAAAAGTAAGTGGGTTAGAATTAGATTGGTATAAAGAGTATTGGATCTATAGTACTAAAACCATTGATTATGCAGTGGGAGACATTACTATGGTAGATAATAAAACCAGTATCACCATCAAACGCGTTGGTAAAATGCCTATGCCAATTGATGTATTGGTTACTTATAAAGATGGTACACAAGAAATGCACTATATGCCTTTGAATTTGATGTATGGTGCTAAGTCATCAGAAACCAAAGTGCCCACTACCGTGCATGCTCCTTGGAAGTGGACACATCCCGATTATAGCTTTACAACCAGTAGGGCTGTAGGAGAAATTAAATCAATTGAAATTGATCCAAGCCAACGATTAGCAGATATTAACAAGACGAATAATAAGCTAGTGATTCCTGAATAAGGAATGTTGAAATTATGAGAAACCGTCCTGAATAATTGGGACGGTTTTTTTATTTGGCTACGTGAATTATATATTTCTCCTCAAAATAAGACTCAGGAAATATTTTGAAAATCGGCATCATTTTAGGACGGGCACCACTCTCAAAAATTTCTTGATTGAGGTCGCCCCCTTTTAAACAAATCAAACCATTTCTTAACCCCCCATCTGTAATTGGCGTGGTAGGTTTTTTTATGAGTGGCATGCTCCACTTCAATAATTCTTTTAATGGTGCTACTGCTCTAGAAACGGCAAAATCAAATTTTCGGTTAGTAATGTCTTCGGCTCTGGTATGTTTGGTGGTGATATTTTTTATACCTGCACCTTCGCAAACAGCTTCTACTACTTTTAATTTCTTAGCAATGCTGTCTACCAAATGAAATTGAACTTCCGGAAAAAAAATGGCCAATGGAACACCAGGAAATCCGCCACCACAGCCAATATCAATGATATTCATGCCCTTGGAAAAGTCTGCAATAGCGGCAATGCTTAAGGAGTGTAAAACATGGTGTAAATAAATGCTATCTATATCTTTTCTAGAAACTACATTTATTTTAGCATTCCAATCTTTGTATAATTCTTCCAATAATCTATACTGCTCTAGCTGTGTGGGCGTAAAGTCGTCGAAGTATTTGGTTATTAGTTCCAGTTTTTGCGGGGCGCTTTCCATATAGCAGGTACAGTAAATAGGTAATAAAAAAACATCCAAATATCTAAGAACAAGAACCAAGGATATAGGTCTTTCTCATTCAGTTTGTTCATGCCTTTGTACAATACAATAGCTTGTACAATAAAGCGAAGTGCAAAAACACCAACGGCCAATTGCCAGTTGAAAAATACGATGCTCAATACCATTAATGGGTAAACCAAGAACAAGGAAAACGAATACAATCCCAATAAAAATTTATGTATTGGTTTATAATATTTACCTGTTGAATAGTGGCGATATTTTTGGGTCATCCATTCTCCCCAGCTATTTTTGGCATCACTTAATGTATGCGTATCGTGGTCTAATAAAATGGCTGTATTTTCTGCAGTTGCTACTTGGTTGATGAACAAATCATCGTCTCCACTTGGTATTTGATTAATGGAAGAGAAGCCTTTGTTTTTAAAGAAAATTTCTTTTTTATAACTTAAGTTTCTACCAACGCCCATATAGGGTTTGCCTGCCAACGCATAAGAGAAATATTGTAAAGCAGTGTGGAAAGTTTCAAAACGAATCAACTTATTTAGTAAACCAGGTTTCTTATGATAGGCACCATAACCTAAAACAATTTCTGTTTCATCTTCATATGCTCCTTGCATTTTCTTTATCCAGTTTTCAGATGCCGGAACACAGTCTGCATCTGTTAATAGGACAATTTCATACTTAGCGCTTTTAATCCCCATAGACAAAGGAAATTTCTTACCACTGATCATCTTAGCTTCTTGGGTAAGTTCTATCATATTCAGGTTCTTAAAAGAGCGCCTGAATTCGTCAATTACATATTTACTTTCGTCGGTAGAGTTGTCGTTTACTAAAACCACTTCATGCGTGGTGGCATAATCTTGTACTAGTACTCCAGGTAAATTTTTTACCAAATTATGGGCTTCGTCTCGTGCGCATATAATTACCGAAACAGGATGTTCAACTGAAGTTTCTTTTTCGATTGCTTTATAATAAGCCATTCTTCTAAAGAAATACAGGTAATAAAAAACCTGTATAGCTATAACAGTACAGAAAAGTCCGAAACAAATGGTCCAGACAATAGCGGGTATGATCATGCCGCAAAAATAGGGCAAAGACCACTACTTTTGTAGGATGGCCGCACTAAGTTTTACACTAAAAAATACCGCAAATGGATCTGCAGCAAGAGCGGGTGTTATTGAAACAGACCATGGAACCATTCAAACGCCCATCTTCATGCCAGTAGGCACCGTAGGGTCGGTAAAAGCAGTAACCCAACAGCAATTGAAGTTGGATGTACAAGCCCAGATTATTTTAGGCAATACCTATCATTTATATTTAAGACCTGGAACAGAAGTGTTGGAAGCAGCGGGGGGATTGCACCGCTTCAATGGATGGGACCGCCCCATTTTAACCGATAGTGGTGGATACCAGGTATTTTCTTTGGCAGCCAATAGAAAAATTAAGGAAGAGGGGGTAGTATTTCAGTCTCATATTGATGGAAGCAAGCACTTGTTTTCTCCTGAGTCGGTAATGGATATTCAGCGAAGTATTGGAGCCGATATCATCATGGCATTCGACGAATGTCCTCCGTATCCAAGCACGTATGAATATGCTAAAAAAAGCATGGAGTTAACCCATCGTTGGTTAAATAGGTGTATTGCACGATTGGCTGAAACACCTGATAAATATGGCTATACACAAAATTTATTTCCCATAGTACAAGGAAGTACTTACAAAGATTTGCGAAAAGCCTCTTGTGAATTTATTGCTTCCCGTGGAGCAGTTGGGAATGCCATTGGCGGATTAAGTGTAGGAGAGCCCGAAGACATGATGTACGAATTTACTGCATTGTGTACAGAGCACTTGCCTTTAGATAAACCTCGGTATTTAATGGGTGTAGGAACTCCATGGAATTTATTGGAGTGTATTGATTTAGGTATTGATATGTTTGATTGTGTAATGCCCACTCGCAATGGCCGAAACGGTATGTTGTTTACTACACAAGGCGTAATTAATATCCGAAATAAAAAATGGTACAAAGACTTTAGCCCCATTGATCCTGGGCTGCCTTCTGAAACCAGCCAGTATTATACTAAAGCATATTTGCGTCATTTATTTGTAGCAGAAGAAATTTTGGGATTACAAATCGCCAGCATACATAACTTAAGTTTTTATTTGTGGTTGGTGGGTGAAGCAAGAAAGCATATTCTAGACAATACATTCGGCAGTTGGAAGAAAGAAATGTTGGAGATACTAAAGCGGCGATTATAATCCCCTTGGAAAACAGCATGTGGATAAGCGTAAACTAAATTTATATTTATTCACTTATATACTAATTGTATTTAGTGTTGCAAATTCAGTGGTAGATTAGCATTACTTACTAATCCGCTACCTCTGAAGCCCTAAAATTGATACATCCATTTTCATGGATGTATTTTTCTATCTTTGAGTTAATGAAGAAGCTTGATTGGTACATACTCAAAAAATTCCTCACTACTTTCTTCTTTGCTATATTTCTTTTTGCTGTTATTGCTATTGTGGTAGATGTAAGCGAAAAGACCGATGATTTTGTGCGTTCACAGTTGGGTTTTAGGCGGATTATAACCGACTATTACGCAGGCTTTATACCACATATAATTGCCCTCTTATTTCCATTATTTGTTTTTATTGCTGTAATCTTTTTCACTTCTAAAATGGCGGGGAATAGTGAAATAGTTGCCATACTAGCTAGTGGAACTGGTTATTCAAGGTGGTTAAGACCGTATTGGATAGGGGGAATTTTAATGGCTACTTTATTATGGTTTGCCAATCAATATATAGTTCCCAAGGCCAATGTATTGCGCGGTAATTTTGAAGCGAAATACATAGATGCCAATTCTAGTTATAACGCGTTATTGGGTCAGTCGAATCATATTTATTTGCGCATAGACTCATTCACTTATGCGGGCATTCATTATTATGATACGCTGGTAAAAAGAGGCGGCCCAGTATTTTTGTACACGGTAAAAGACAATAAAGTAACCGAAAACCTGAGAGCAGAATCTATTATTTGGGATACGGCCAGTAAAAAATGGAAGTTGGATGTTTTATTAGATCGGAAATTGAAACCCATGCAGGAGATGGTGGTAAATGAAACCACACGATTAATGAATTTCAATTTTAAACCATCCGATTTAACGCGAGATAAATACACCAAAGACAAATTAACAACCCCAGAATTAACCCGATTTATTGCATTGGAAGAATTAAGGGGATCGGAGGGCTTGAATAGTTTGAAAGTAGAGCGATATAGGCGAGACGCTACTTGTGTAACAGTAATTTTGTTGACTTTGATAGGAGCTATAGTAGCGGGAAGAAAAGTTAGGGGCGGAAGTGGGGTGCATTTGGCAGTTGGTTTTGTAACAGCAGCATTGTTCATTATCACCGATCGATTCTCTACCATATTTTCTACTAAGGGTAATTTGCCACCATTAATGGCAGCCTGGATACCTAATATGATATTCCTAATAGTTGTAGTATATCTATACAGAACGGCACCAAAATAATTATTTGTGAAATTTTGAAACAAGACTGGCATTGATTTTGTTGTAGTTGCAACTTCAATTACCTTTGAAACATTAGATTATCTAACAATAGATTGCCATGGGAATAATCAAAGACAGGTTTAAAGCAAAGGCTGATATAGCCAGTGCCGAGATAAAATCAATTATTAAGGAACACGGAAATAAAAAAGTAGGGGAAGTAACCCTGGCCCAGATATACCAAGGAATGCGTGGTATTACAGGTTTGGTTACCGAGACCAGCTTATTAGATGCCCAAGAAGGAATTCGCTTCCGCGGACATTCTATTCCAGAATTGCAACAAAAATTGCCCAAGGCACCCAATGGCGGAGAACCTTTGCCAGAAGGATTATTCCATTTAATGTTGGTAGGAGACTTGCCTACAGAAGAAGAAGCCAACCATATTACCAGTGTATGGCAGCGCAGAAGCCATGTTCCCAATCATGTATTTGCAACCATTGATGCATTGCCGTTGAGCACACATCCGATGACCATGTTTGTGGTAGGGGTAATGGCCTTGCAAACAGAAAGCAATTTTGCTAAAGAGTATTCCAAAGGAATGAATAAGAAAGACTATTGGAATGCTACTTACGACGATGCTATGGATTTGATTGCACGTTTGCCAAGAATTGCAGCTTATATCTATAGAAGAAAGTACAAGAACAACGATCATATTCAACCCAATGGTTTGTTAGATTGGGCAGGCAACTTTGCCCATATGATGGGATACGACGATGAAAGCTTTAAGGAGTTGATGCGTTTGTATATGACCATTCATGCAGATCATGAAGGTGGAAACGTTTCTGCACATACCACCCATTTAGTAGGTTCTGCATTAAGCGATCCATTCTTGAGTTATGCAGCAGGAATGAACGGATTAGCGGGTCCATTGCATGGATTGGCTAACCAAGAAGTAATTAAGTGGATTTTTGAAATGCAAGAGCAACTAGGCACTGATAGTCCTAGCAAAGAGCAGATAGCACAATATGTTCAAGATACGCTTACATCTGGTAAAGTAGTACCAGGATATGGCCACGCAGTTCTGCGTAAGACCGATCCAAGATTTACTGCACAAATGGAGTTTGGTAAAAAGCATATGCCCGATGATAAATTGGTGAACACTGTTTGGAATATTTACGAAACAGTTCCACCTATTTTACAATCATTGGGAAAGATTAAAAATCCTTGGCCGAATGTAGACGCACATAGTGGAGCATTATTGGTACACTACGGATTTGTAGAGTATGAGTTCTATACAGTATTATTTGCCGTAAGCCGCGCGTTAGGTGTTATGGCTAGCTTATGTTGGGATAGGGCATTGGGCTCACCATTAGAGCGTCCAAAGAGTGTTACCACCGAGTCGGTAAAATTATGGTTAGAAGGTAAAGATCAAATTTGGGAGTAAATTGGTTATTCAACAGCGCATGCTGTTAAGAAATATTGAGACAGAGCCCGACTATAAAAATGGTCGGGTTTTTTTGTTGGTAAGATTTGTATATGATTAGCCTATTACTCTATTGTCTCGAAACTTGTTTTATTGTAATTATGTTTGTCCAATTGAACAAATACTGCTCCAACTATTTTGTGATAAGTCAGTTGTTTCGTTGTCATTTCTTTGTACAAGTTGTCCATACGAAAAAGTCGTCCAAAATAGTAAAAGTGTTATAATTAATTATATGTCTCATTTTGGTTGCCAAGCTGCTTGTAAAAAAATAGCACAAAGCGCAAAATGCTTGTCATCTATAGGAGTTTGAATAATGTAACTCTTATAGAAAATTATGTAAAGCTGCTCAGTAGCCCAATGAGTACTTTTACAATTATTACAAATCATTAGAATTTTTTAAACAAAAATACAATGGGCAATCATCTTCTAAAAATTACTTCAATTAACAATATCACATATAATGTTTTGCGAATTGTTACCAATAAACCTAATGGATTCAACTTTAAACCTGGTCAGGCGGCTAATATAGCTATTAACAAAAGTGGTTGGCTAAAAGAAGTAAGACCGTTTACATTTACGAATTTACCAGCCAATAATTCTTTAGAGTTTACCATAAAAACATATCCAGAGCAGGAAAGCGTCACCAACGAGTTGTTAAAATTAAAACAAGATGACGAGTTAGTCTTACATGATGTTTTCGGAGCAATTACTTATAAGGGTGAAGGTGTATTTATAGCCGGTGGTGCTGGCATCACACCATTTATTTCTATTTTCAGAAATTTAAAAGCAAAAAATGAGTTAGGTAATAACATGTTATTGTTTGCTAACAAAACAAGAGCTGATATTATTCTTGAAAGCGAATTAAACGATATGCTGGGTGAAGCATTTGTCAATATCCTATCAGACGAAGAGGTGCAGAATTACCATTATGGCAGAGTAACAGAAGAATTTCTAAAAGAGAACGTGACTGATTTTAATCAACAATTTTATATATGTGGTCCACCACCAATGATAAAAGATGTGGAAATGCAGCTAATCAATTTAGGGGTAACCCAAGACCATATTACAAAAGAAATATTTTAAAATTGAACACCATGGAAACACTAAATCAAGGTTTTAATTTAACTATCCCAGTAAATAATTTTCATCTATCCTACGACGATGTGGGCGAAGGAAGCACTCCAATTATTTGCTTACACGGATTTCCTTTCGACAAAACGATGTGGAAGGGGCAGCTTGATTTTTTGGAATCCAAAAATCGAATAATTGCCTGCGACATTAGAGGTTTTGGAAAATCAACCGATGAGACGTCGTACTTAAGCATTGACTTGTTTAGTGAAGATTTAATAGCATTTATGGATGCGTTAAACATTGATAAAGCAATAATTTGTGGGTTATCAATGGGTGGTTTTATAGCACTTAATGCACTGAAAAGATTCCCTGATCGCTTTGAGGCATTAATATTATGTGATACACAATGCATTGCTGATTCTCTAGAAGTACATGAAAAAAGATATGAGATAATTGATGAAATTAATACTAATGGAGTTGCTAATTTTAATGAAGGATTTATAAAAAGTGTATTTCACAAAGATTCAATAACGAATAAAAAGGAACTAGTTGAGAAACTGCGTGGTGTGGTATTTGCTAATTCTGAAAATATTATCAAAAAAGGATTGGTAGCACTTGCTGAGCGATCTGAAACTTGCTCCACTTTAAATGAAATAGCCATTCCCACCTTGATAATTTGCGGCAGCGAAGATGAAGTGACACCACTGGTTCAATCTGAATCAATGCTTTCAACTATTAAAGACTCAATTCTTCACGTTATTCATAATGCAGGTCATGTTTCCAATCTTGAGCAGTCCCAAGAATTCAACGAACAGCTTCTCAATTTCTTAATTTTTTTAAACGACTTGAATTTTAAGAAAAATAATGGGGAAAAGAGGATAGTTTAATGATCATTTATTTGAAAGGTTAACTCGCAGGAATTGTTATTTGCTTTTGTTTATAGCCTCCCCGGTTTTGCGTAGTTTGGATAATCTGTGATCCTACTGGAGGCTTGGCCACTAAAGCCGGATAGCAAAATTTTCACAAGAACCGGTGTAATACTTGTTCAGTTTTTCAGAGTAAATAATGTAAACTGTGTAGTGCATAAAAAAAGCCCCTATAAAAGGGGCTTTGAAGTGGAGAGTATCGGGGTCGAACCGACGACCTCTTGCATGCCATGCAAGCGCTCTAGCCAACTGAGCTAACCCCCCTTAAGAGTGCAAATGTATAGGCTGATTGTATTATGGCAAAATATTACTTCTGAAAACCCTTTAGACCCCCAAATCTGACCCTTCACCTCAAAATTGGGTATCAAATGGGTATCAAAAACCAAAAAGGAACAGTTTCAGTAGAAAACTTCAGGGGCAGAATCAGGTTAAGATGGAGGTATCAATCAAAAAGATATTCCTTAAACCTCGCCTCTTATAACAAGATTAACCTTTTACCTGCTCGAAAGATTGCTCTATTAATTGAACAGGATATTTCACTTGACAAATTTGATTTTACTTTAAACAGGTATAAAGCCAGTACTTCAAAATCAAACCCCACAGAAAAAAGTATGGTTGAATACTTTGAGGAATGGACAACCACCTATAAACAAATGGATTGTGAAAAGCATACAAACTATAATTCTGTGAGAAATATGCTCAAAAAATGGGGTAAAGTGGAACAAACAAACATTCATATAAAGCTTAATACAGAAACCTTTTGTGGTGCAACTTATAATAGGAGGCTTACCATGTTGAAGGATTTTGTAAAATGGCTTGTAAAGGCTCAAATTTGGACGTTTAATCCATTAGAGGATATAAACCCTAAGAAATACAAAAAAGCCAAGCAGCCTAAGCGCAAGCCCTTTACAGAAGATGAAATCAGTAGTATTTTAAAGGCTTTCAGAAATGATACATATACTCCTAAATTTTCTGCCTATAAACACTCTCATTATTACCCTTTTATTTATTTTATTTTCAAAACTGGAGTAAGAAACGCAGAAGCAATAGGCTTAAGGGTTAGTAGTATAGATTTGAATAGCAAGCAGATTCATATTAAAGAAGTTTTGGCAAGGTCAATAAAAGGAACAAGTGCAGCACTTAGAATCAGAAAAGAAACAAAAAATGGCAAAGAAAGAATATTGCCATTAACTCCTGATTTACTCGATATCCTTAATCCACTTATAAAAGGAAAGCAAAAAGACGACTTAGTATTTCAATCCCCAAATGGGTTGGCAATAGATGATAATAACTTTCAGCCAAGGGTTTTCAAAAAGGTCTTAAAAGGGTTGAATATCGAAGAAAGGGTTTTATATGCTTGTAGACACACTTTTGGGAGCAGATGTATAGATTCAGGGATTACACCAGTTATGACAGCATTTCTAATGGGCAATAATCCTGAAACTGCATTAAGGAACTACACTCATCAGATAAATATTCCTAGCAATTTGCCAGAGATTTAAATGTACCAATTTAGCTTCTACAGCTATGGTTAATAATGTTTATGATGTTAATAGGCAGAAAAGAACAATCAGTAGGGTAATTGCTTTGGATAATGGGTTTGTTTAGCTATTTTTATTCTTTTTCGTTTATTTCCTATTCTTCTATTCTCGCAAATGAGTATTTGTTAGTTTCATTAATGTTATCTACACCAATTAAAATTGTCAAATCTTCATTATACTTGAAAGTTAAATTAAAATAAATATCATCGTATTTTATATTTGTTTGAATTTCTATATTTTTTGTTATTTCATTTAGTTTATAGCTTGTAATTGTAAACCATTCTTTAGCTATTTCTTCTGAACTTATTTTATATACTATCCTATTATGGATTTTTACATTAAAAATTTCCTCTTTATATAAAGGATTTTTTAAACTTACAAACCAACTTCCATTTAAAAATTCAACATTGTTTTTGTTTTCATGAATTTCTTCTTCATCTTGATATTTGCTCAATTTAATTTTTTCAGAATCTAAACTTGCTTGAAGAAGAATCATTTTATTATTCAAATCATTTATTTCTTTCTTTTTTTCATTTATTGATGCATGAAAGTCATTATTTTCCTGCTTTAATTCATTTAGTTCATTGACCAATTGTTCGTTTCTTTCAATGATTTTACTTTCCTTCTCAAGAACGTCTTCTAAAGTTTTAGTTCTTAATTCATATATCTCACGCAGTTTAATGTATTTCTCAACAGAAATTTTACTACCCTTTGCAACTTTAATTTTAGAATTAGTTCCCCATTTCTTAAACCAAACATCTGCTATTTCAATTCCATTTCTCAAAAATGGATAGAATAATGAATATGAAAATGCTGAAATTAAAGGTAACCAAAAGCTTTTCCATGTGCTTAGAAGTGAATTTGCATAATCTATATAAACATTATAATAGAATATTGTAAATCCACTTACATCATACTTAAATATTGTAGTAATAAACATCCAGTTAAATGCTAACCACGATATTATAAAAGAGGAGAAAAAAGGACTTGATATTCTTTCTTTCAAGTCTTTAAAAAAATCATATACTTTATCCATCAACTTAAATTGTAATATAAATCTAATGTATATTTAGTAATAACAAAATAGTCAGTCAATTCTCTATAGATTTGGCTGACTGACCAAATTCAAATTATTCAAAATGCTAAAAATTTTACTCAATAAATATTACCCACAATACTTACAACTTACTGAATTTAAAAACATTAAGGCTTTTGAGACTTATTATAGTAAATGGTGGAATGAAAGGAAAGATGAATTGCAAGAATCTTATTCAGATACAGATGATGGGCGAGAGTTTTGTTTTTATGATAGGGAAAATGGGGAGGAAATTAATAAACTAAGATTCATTAAATCAAAACTTCAAATTTCTCTTATAGCTGCTAACATTTGTACGATTATAAAAGAGAAAAACAGTATGGATTTCCAGTCAGTAATGTTCAAAAACTGTATATCTGAAATAGATTTAATGCACTTTGAACTTGGAGAAAAGAAATTCTTAACTGATAAATACCCCTTTATTTTGGATGAGTTAAATAAAATTAAAGACAGCTTGATTTTGAATTTTGGTTATCTTATTTCAAAAAAAGACAATCTTAATTTTGGAGCTCATACACCCAAGATACAATGGTTGGGAAGAACCAATCTTTTAACTACACTCTTATATGATTTATGGCAAGGTCAGGATAATGGTTCAAAATTACCTTCTTCTAAACCTCTTATAAAAGCTCAGCTAAAGGAATTGACAGAGCTATTAGTTAATAATTTTATTGATGAAAAAGGGAATCCAATGAAAGCAAGTACTATTTCTGATTATCTTAATACTTCTAAACCTAATAAACGAGCAAAGAAAGGAGTACGTTTAGAAATTCCTATTTAATATTTCATATATGAGCTTAATTATAAACTTAG
This sequence comes from Sediminibacterium sp., assembly GCF_030695065.1. Classification (GTDB taxonomy): domain Bacteria; phylum Bacteroidota; class Bacteroidia; order Chitinophagales; family Chitinophagaceae; genus Sediminibacterium. The sequence continues at coordinate 112,923 of NZ_JAUYTR010000025.1, forward strand.
CTAGTAAAATAGCAAGCACTAATCAAAAATGCATTTTTATTAAGACTAGTCTTGGAAAAGATGTATTTCTAAAAAATTACGTGCTTTGTTTTCTAAGAAATGAGTTGCCAGTCAGTATTAAGGATTTGTTTCTTCATTCATTAAATCTGCCAGACTATATTTTGAAAAGTGGAGATGTTTTGAAAGTCTATATTGGGAAGGGAGAGAATGGAATATTAAAATCAAAGAACAATACAGTTTATAAGATATTTTGGGATTTAGATGAAGAAATATTTTCTCATAAAGAAGTATTTTATTCAATTGAATATGTAGAGAGAATTGATATCAAAAGAGGCATGTATTAACTATGTATTTTGTCCTAATAGGATAGTGTTAGGATTTTTTACCTCTTCCCCAACTTGCAGCTTTGTGTAAACAAAATCAAAAAATAATGTTTACAAAAGAAACAACCCCTGCAACAGTCAATCAGTCAAAAGAAGTACTTTCTAATCTGACTGATAATCAAAAAGAGTATCTAAAATCATTAAAAAATGTCTTTTTCGACCCTGAAAATGACCCAGAGCAATGTCTAGAAGTATTAATGGATTATAAAGAAGGGTGGGAGGGAAATATAATAGAAAATTCAGAAGAAGATATCCCTGAAGAAAAAATAACGAGTGATGATGATTTGACCTTTAATGAATATACCATTACTGGAGATAAATTAGTTCAAATAGCTGTAGACTCAATTCCCCATTTGTGGTATCCATATTTCCCAACTACAGGGCTTGTTGGAATTAGTGGAGCAAGTGAAGCAGGTAAAAGCACCTTTGCAAGACAATTGGCTTTAGCTATTTGCAATGATGAAAATACTTTCTTGGAACACCCACTTTACTTACAGCATAAAAGTGTATTGTATATTTCAACTGAGGATGACCAAACAAGTATGAGTGTTCAGATAAAGAAGCAAACATTGAGCAGATATAGAGATGGGTTATCAAGGTTTAAATTAGGGTTAAATATTGCTAATGTATTCACTTATATACAAAATGAATTAACCAAGCAAAAGGCTGATTTAGTAGTGATAGATGTATGGGCAGATTTATATGGAGAAAGTTCTAATGAATTATCTAAGGTGAGAAAGAATCTGAATAATTATTCAAATCTCTGTAGGTCTTTCAAGACTTGTATCTGTATTATCCACCATAATACTAAACACTCAAAAGATAATGAGCCAAGTAAGACTAATTTGAATGGCTCACAAGCTATAGAAGCTAAGCTAAGGACACTTTTAGAATTAAGAGAAATTAATGGCACATCTAAGCAACTTTCAATAATAAAAGGCAATTATATTCCTTTCGAATTGAAGAAGAAAAGGCTAATATTATCTCAAGGAGATGATTTGAATTTGGATTTTCAAGCAGAGCAACTTTACGAAGTTGAACAAGGAAAGAAAAGTCAGAATTCTTTTGATGAAGTTTGTAAAGAAAGAGCCATTCAGCTATATACTGTTGAAGGTTACAGTCAGCATAATACCTGTAAGATTTTAGTGAAAGAATTTGGGGATAAAGCACCCTCCTATGGTAAAATGAATCCATGGTTAAAGGGCTATAAAAAAGGTCAGGCAAAAAAAGAGTAGGATATTGATTGACTGATAATTTTCCAAAGACAGATTTATTCTGTCTTTTGGTGTTATGAATAGTTTCTAATTACTATTGTAAAGTACTAGTATATTGTAAAGAATTGAACATTTTATTTTTATTACATCCATTTAGAATATTTTCTCTATGAGTTTAGTAAATGACAATTATCCAGCAGGTGCTTCTCTTTCTCTATTTATACATTATAAAAGGAGCCAACTGATTATTGACAAATAGAATAAACATTATATAGTTATTTCAAAAAAACAGTGTTTTAACCCATTATAAATAAGTATTTCTACTTGATAATTTTAATGCAAAAGCAAAGTTTGGAAAATGAATAAACACTCAGATATAACTGCTTTAAAATTATACCCCCTCTATTTTTGATACCCCACTTCAAAAAGTACCCCCTACCTAATTTTTCTTTAAAAGACTTTCTAGAGTCCACTCCCCAAAAACCAGGCTCAGGTTTGGGCAAGCCTTGATATACCCCCTATACATGTCATGGAGGTAGACAAGGCTACTCATACATTGAATATTCAGTGTATTTATTTATTCATCATTAAATACAAAGAAGATGGTAACAGTTACAAACTATGCAGTTCGTACAACAAAAGATGACAAGAGATTTATTACTCTAGAGTTATCTGGAAAAGTCGAGTTAGTTCAGTCCCAAGAGACTGGTAAATTTTATGCTACTCGTAGAAGGTGTTCAATCCCTTCAACCTTTGATGAGCATGTTGCAAAATCAATTATTGGTACTGAGATTGAAGGAGAAATTGTTCGTGTACAATCAGAACCTTATGATTTTACTAATCCTCAAACTGGCGAAGTAATGTCATTAGCCTATAGTTGGGCATATCAGCCAGAAGGTGCAAGTGAAACCATTGGTGAAACTAGAGTAACAATTATGGACGAAGCATAGACAAGACAGAGAAAGCAGGACTGAGAAGTTCTGCTTTTTTATTTTAAACATTTCAAATTAAAAATTTATGCAGTTAATTACAGCTAGCAGAAAGAATGCTAAAATCAAAATGGCACTTCAGGGCCCAAGTGGTTCAGGGAAGACCTATTCCTCATTACTAATTGCTTTTGGTTTGTGCAATAATTGGAGTAAAATAGCAGTCATTGATACAGAGAACCATTCCTCAGAACTATACTCTCATTTGGGTAAGTATAATGTTTTACATGTAGAAGAACCTTTTACACCTGAAAGGTATATTGAAGCTATTCAGTTATGTGAGAAGGGAGGAATGGAAGTTGTAATCATTGATAGCATCACTCATGAGTGGATGAATATCCTTGAGGCACATAGTAAGATGACTGGTAATAGTTATACCAATTGGAGTAAGCTTACCCCAAGACACAATGCCTTTGTGAATTACATCTTGCAAAGCCAAGTACATATTATTGGTACAATTCGCTCTAAGCAAGAGTATGTATTATCTGAAAAGAATGGCAAACAAGTGCCTGAGAAAGTTGGGTTAAAGGGGGTGACCAGGGATGGAATGGATTATGAGTTCACTTTAGTGTTTGAAATTGACATTAAGAACAATGCAATTGCTACTAAGGACAGAACTTCCATTTTTAAAGGAACACCTGAGTTTGTAATTACTTCTAAAACTGGCAAAATGATACTGGATTGGTGTAATGAGGGAGATAAAGTATCAGAATCAAATAAGGAAGTATTCAAAAGAATAAATAGCTGCAAAAGTCTAGATGAATTATTACAGTTGTATTATCAGCAGCCTGTAGACAACCCAACTATCCTTAGTGCGTTTACTGAGAAACGAACAGAACTAGAAAAACTTGCTACTCCATCTCAATTAACTGACCCAACAAATATCAAACCCAATGGAAAACTTAAAACTGCTCAATCATAGTGAGAGTGAGTATATCGAGCATGAATTGATTTTGCCTATTAATAATCTTCCTGTAGAAGTAAGTACAGATAATCCCTTCATACATGCCAATACCACTCAAATACCATTTAGTGAGCTAAATGAAAAGCATATAATTCCTGTTTTCATTAAGGATAATGAGCCAGTAATTAGTTGCCATGATTTTATTAGTGTCACTAGTGATGTGGTTCAGGATATATATGGGCATGAAACGATCCTATGCCCCAATATCAGGGTTTCGCATCCTATAAAGGGAAGAGTGCCAGAAGCTAGAAATAAGCCTGCAAATGAACTATTAGAGCATGAAAAGACCTTGTATTATGAAAGGATGGCTTATATAATTGAAATTCCCACTATTTACGATGTAATAGATGGAAATAAACTTTCATTAACAGTTGGTGGAGTTAAGTCTTACCATTTAGATAACCTTAATTCCAAAAAAGGCAGTGATGAGCATTTTAAAGTGTTCATAGGATTCAAGAATCAGGTTTGTACCAATCTATGTGTTTGGTCTGATGGATTGTATGCTGACTTAAAAGTCACTTCTATTGGTCAATTAAAGGCGCTTATTAGAACCCTTCTTGAAAAGTACAATCCTAATTTCCACTTAAGGCAAATGGAGCTTTTAACAAAGTATCATTTAACAGAGCATCAGTTTGCAACATTAATTGGCAGATGTAGGATGTATCAACATTTATCATATTCCATGAAAAAGGATTTGTCTCCTATGCTTCTAGGTGATTCCCAAATTGGAATGATTTGCAAAGACTATTATAGAGATAGTAGTTTCTGCAAAAATGAGGATGGTACCATCAACCTCTGGAAATTGTACAATCTATTTACAGGTGCAAATAAGAGTACTTATTTCGACAGTTTCTTAGATAGAAGTGTAAATGCTTATCATTTCATTGAGCAGATACGTTTTGCCCTCCAAAACCAAACCAATAACTGGTATTTAAATTAGTAACTAGTCCTGTAGGTGAAAACTTACAGGACTTTTATTTTATTAAAAAATGAGTAATTCTTTAAGATTAAGATTTGTTACTGATAGTTGCTTATTAGTTGTAAAGCAAAATGGTAAAATGGTGGTTTTGTATACCCCATTTAGGGTATTAACAATTATTCCTGTAGAAGGTCTTAATATCCATACCCAAGTATATGTTGATGCTGTTTTTCATCACCATCAATACAGATTATGCTTTCTAATCAATGGGAAGCTTTACCCATACAATTATTTCCAAATTAATGTATCCTTTTAAAAAGAAAATTATGAATGCCTATAATGTCGTAAATGTCGCAGAAATACAAGTAAGTTATAATCCAACTTGTTATAATAATCCTTTAATATCACGAAGCCAAGATGCTTTTAATGTATTAAGGAAGTTTATACCTAATGAAACAATTTCACTACAGGAACATTTTCTTGTTATGTTTCTTAATAATTCAAATATGGTATTAGGTGTTTATATGCTTTCAAAAGGTGGAATAACTAGTACTTCAGTAGACCCCAGATTAATATTAGCTACAGCATTAAAGGTCGCTGCAACTGGTATGATTTTATGCCATAACCATCCATCAGGTAATTTGAAGCCTTCAGAAGCTGATAAAATGCTCACTAGAAAATTAACAAATGCAGCAGCTTTTATGGATATCAAGATTGCAGACCATATAATTATGTCAGGAACAAATAACAGTTACTTCAGTTTTGCTGATGAAGGACTTATTTAATATTGATTTCAATTTATATCTTCCTTTGAATTATTTTAATTTTACTTTGGACTGTAGTTCTATTTACTATTAAATAAATTCCAGAATAATGACATTAGAAAGTCTAGGCGATTATTTAAAAGGGAAACCTAAGTCAATATTAACTTGTGTGCATTTAGGTAATCAATTATCATTTTCTCCAAAATGCTATACTAAAAATGCATTTTTTTATGATGAAAATCGAAACCTTGTAAAACGTTTGGATTTTCATGTTCCATCCAAGCTTATTGATACTTACACATATATTACTAAAGCGAATTATGAAAATACTATTAGGTATGAGTTTCTGGGTAATCAAATTGTACACTACAACATTTACCAATTTGATAAGTTTAGGAACTTGGTTGAAGATGAAGAAATTAGTAAAAGGGGTTATTCGCTAACGAAAACTTATTATACCTATGATGCAAATAATAATTTGATTTTTAAGAAAAAAATTGATTGTATGTCTAATTTAATAATTTATTCTTGCTCAATCAAATATACCAGTGATAGTTCTAGAATTGAAACTGCTGAAATTAAATACATGAATAGTGTAGAAAAGACTTGGCTTGGTACTTTTGAGTATGAAGATAATATTATCATATCTGAAAAATATCTTTTTAATAATAAAAGGTATTATGAGTATCAAGTAAAACAATTGGATAAAAAGGGAAATTGGATAAAAAGGGAGTTTAATTCCAATTTTTATAAAAATCATATTTATCAGAGGGAGATTGAGTACCACATTTAACTTCAATTAGTACTGATAAAATTGTGTAAGAAACTATTTCACTTGGAATTCAATAAATTAGTTTGTTAATTCCTTTTAAACTAATTCTTTAGGATTAACATCCAACGCTTCTGCAATTAGTAATAGGTAGGAAACAGAGAAGTTTACTTTACCTAATTCAACCCTATTTATTTGGGAATAATCCTTATCGTTACATTTAAAGGCTAAATCCATCTGTGTAAGACCTTTTTGGAGACGCAATTCTCTGATTCTGCTACCAATTTTAAGCAGAAATTCATCATCCCTATAATATGGCTTCCTTGACTTTTTTTTCACCCACTAAAGGGAACAAATAAGGATAATTTGTCATAGGGATAATTATCCTTAATTTTAATTTATAATTCAAGTTTTTTATGGAACTAGCTCAGATAAAAGCAATTGAAATTTTTTTAACAAAGTACCCTAAACTTAAAGAAATCATAAATGATAGAAATAAGCTTGAACAATTCCTCGAAAGGAATCCAGATATAAGTTTAGAATTTATGGAAAAATTAGCAAATGCTAATAACCCTTATTTAGAGTTGATTGATGAAATTGATTCAATTCCTGAAGAAGACATTGATGTAGCAATTTTAAAATGTCAACAAGGTGTCTTAAAATTTCCTAATGAACAACATATATTCTACAAGAAAATATCCCAGTTATTTGAAGGAAAAGAAAAGTATACAGATTCTATTACATATGCTAAAAAATCAATTGAAACAACTCCTAAAGAAATAGAAGATTATCAATATAAAATATATTGGCTCCAAATGAACATTTTCGATTGTTATATGAAATTAAAAGAATGGGAAAAGGCATATTCATTAATTGACGAAATTATATTACCTTCTCCTGATTACAAATATAGTAGAGGAATAAAAAAAGTAGAAGTTCTAATTAAATTAGAATTTCTTGAATTAGCAAACTTAATAGTATGGGAACTTATTGATGATATTTCTCCAAAAGTTGGTAGTGATTATATGAAATTATATGACCTTTATTCTTTCAAAGTAAGAATTAGCATTGCTGCAAATTTGGATGAAGATTCTATTAATAAGGATAGAGAAAAGATGGCTGAATATTCTTATTTAATGTTACAAAATTGGTAGGGCTATGCTAAAATTTGAAACTATAGAATCAAGTGGAACAAATGCATCTTGCAATAAATGTGGTATTTCAACTTGGGTTACAAATTACATGGAAGGGACTGAAGAAGGTGAAAGAGTTACTTATTGGGGATTTCAATGTCTTACTTGTGGGAATATAGAAACTGGTAAAGCTAGAGAAACTGAAACAAATGGAGGATGTAGGGAATGTGGTGGCATATTAAGTCGAAAAGAACCAATTAAATGCCCTGCATGTTTAGGAAGTGGAATTGTATCTGATAAGGTAAAAGCTAAAAAAAGATTTTTACTTACTATTAAAAAAGGTGCAGATTATAAAATACCACCTCTTGACAATAAAATAGGATTTACAAAAGAAATTATTTCATCACTACTAAGCCTCAATTTAATATTAGCTAATATAGATGCTGATGGGAAAGATATTGTACATACTGGTGAAGCAACTGTTGCAATAAAAATGCTTAGTTTCTTTGAAATAGACCCTAGTACTTCATTATTTGAATATGATATTTCTATGGAATTAGAAGTTATCTTAAAGTACTTGAAGCACTTAAGGAAAGAGCAGATTGATTGGCTATTAGTTTGCTTGCATGAACTTATAGTTTATGATGAGGATATAAATGAAATCGAATGGAATTTTATGAAAATCCTTCTGAATAACTTTGGAATGGATGAAGAGTACTATTTCAATTGTCTTTTAGAAGCTACCATGACTGATGGAACTTGGATAATCAGAGGTTCTGATTAAATAGCAAATATGGATATATTTCCCTTCATTAGTAAGAATGGCTTATGGCATTTAGATGGGTCTGAATACTTAAGTTTGGATATTAATTGTAATTAACTAGATAATATCTAGTTGCATAACAGAAACTTCCAGTTCTGGTTCATAAAAAGTGTCTTTGATATGTTTGTTAAGGTATTCAATTATTAATATTTCATCTGCTTCTTGATAAAATAATTCAGGGTCTTTGCTAAACTTAGTGAAAATAACTCCTCTTAGAAACTTCATTATTGCTTCAAAGAGTTCTTTATTATAAGTAGCAGGAACTTCTATCAATTGATTCTCTTCATTCCAAATATTGATTTGTAACGAAGCTTGTTTAGTATGGGTGTCATAAACTAATATAAATCCATGTGGTTCACAGCCTCTTTTCAACACCCATTCTACATATATAGGACGAGCAAAATCATCAAATAATTCTATTAGTTTAGACATAGGATAAAGATAACTTACATTAAATTTTAAAAGAATAATTTAAACGTATTTATTAATGCACATGGATATTTTGCATTTTGTTTGTAAAAATGGCTTATGGCATTTAAGTACACCTGAGTTAATTGATAAGTTTGATATTTATCATACTCCATTAATTATTGCAGAAAGAGGCTTTGTTGAGATTCTAGATGAATTATCAACAGGTATATTTAACTATTTGATTCTTGGTTTCCATTATCAGCCCATATATCCATATGATGTTTTGATTATTCGAGAAGGAGCAAGTTATAAATGTGTTTCACTTCTAGGTCAGGATAAGGATTCATTTGTTTGGTTTCCAGATTACGTCTACAAGGCTATGGAGAATAATTATAACTCTAATAGGATTTATATAGAAATTGGTGCTGTATATCTTTCTTGATGTTTGAATTCTTAATTAATAAGCATGGATAAAATTTCCTTCATTAAAACCAACGATTTATGGCATGTTAATATGCCTGAACTTATTGTAAACCATATAACTTATAAAGAGCCAAACTTTATAACTGAAAGAAACATGATTGAACTATTGGACACTTTGGCTAAGAAAAAATCAACCAATCTGCATCTGGAGTTTCATTACGAGTATATAAATCCTTATGATGCAAAAATGGTAAGAGCCAGGAATACATATAAGTGTGTTTCAATCTTTTACAAGGAAAAGGAGATGTTATTGTCTTTCCCTCCAATTCTTGAAAGGGCTATGAAGAGTAATAATAACTCACAGTATATTTTTGTAAGGGTATTTTCTGTATTAGTAAAAGAATAATATTTTCGTCATATCATCCTTTCTTCATATATTCATAGTACCCAATTTATTCCTCCCCCAATTGTTTCGTTTGTAATTATTTACTAACCCTATAAACTTATGTTTCTTAGGTAGTATGATTTGTTTAAAATAAATTAAAACAACAATATGGATTTCAAAGACCAGATTAAACAGTTAGGTGAAAGAGTAATAAAACTCAAAGACCAAATTAACACTGAAGAAGCTACTAAGAATGCTTTTATTATGCCATTTATGCAAATATTAGGCTATGATGTATTTAATCCTACAGAAGTAGTTCCAGAGTTTGTGAGTGATATTGGTATTAAAAAGGGTGAAAAGATTGATTATGCAATATTTAAAGATGGAATGCCAACAATACTCATTGAGTGTAAGCATTGGGCACAAAATTTAAATTTGCACGATGGTCAACTACTTAGGTATTTTCATGTATCTAAAGCAAAGTTTGGCTTACTTACTAATGGTATCATATATAGATTCTATTCAGACCTTGTAGAGGCTAATAAAATGGACGAAAAACCATTCTTAGATTTTAATATTACTGATATTAAGGATAATCAAATTGAAGAGCTTAAAAAGTTTCATAAATCAGTGTTTGATTCAGAAAGTATAGTAAATACAGCTAGTGAGCTTAAATATACAAATGAGCTAAAAGCACTTCTACATCAAGAACTTACGAATCCTAGTGCTGACTTTGTAAGGCATTTTGCAAAGCAAGTTTACCCAAGTGTGGTTACTGCTAAAGTTTTAGATTTATTCACTAATCTCACTAAGAAATCTATTCAACAGCATATCAGTGACCTTATTACTGAAAGACTAAAGACAGCTTTAACAAAAGAAGATGAGGCTACTAAGGAACAGCAATTAGTAGAAGCAGAAATAAATAAAACTGAAGAAAGCAAAGTTGAAACTACTCAAGAAGAATTAGAAGGTTTCATGATTGTTAAATCAATATTAAGGGAAAAAATACCTGTAAAGAGAGTAACTCACAGAGATGCGCAATCTTATTTTGCAATTTTATTAGATGATAATAATCGTAAAACAATTTGTAGACTCTATTTAAATGGGCAGAAAAAATATTTTGTTATACTAGATGAAAGTAAAAAGGAAGTCAAGAAAGAAATTTCTTCAGTTGATGATATTTTCAATTATTCTCAAGATTTATTTAGTGTAGTTGAGAGTCTAGATAAAGGTAAAGAGTAATCAAAATATTTTGTGGGGTATCATTTAAAGTTTTTTCCCATTAAAACATGACTAATTTTATTAAACGCCCTGAATAATAGTACTTAGTATAAACAAGTATAACAAATGGAATACTACTTTATAATATTTTGGATAGCTGGAATTGTTCTAGGTTTTACTGTTTTGTATCTAGTAATAAAATCAGCTATTATTAATGGTATTAAGGAATCTGGTATTTTGAATGCTAGAAGCGATTCAACCAAAGAAGCCAATTCTACTTATTATAAACCCAACTCTGCACAAAGTTTGCTGAAAAGTAGATATGAAAGAGGTGAAATATCTTTTGAGGAATATATTAAGAATCTAATGAGTTGAAGTAGTCGAGGTTTGCCCTAATTATTTTTTGTGGATTAGTTTAATTATTCATGTTTGCTTCATTTTTGGATTACTAGATTAAGCAAAAAAATATTTTTTAAAAGTTAAAATGGTAATGATTTCTAGGTTTTAATAAGGATGATATTCTATTCTAAAAAAAATATCTACTTTCTAGTATATAGAATTTGGGCACTTTTATTTAATAGGTAAAAAAAGTTTAAAATGAAATATAAAAAGTTGCAAATCCAAAATTATAAAGGGATTAAAAATGTAGAAATAGATTTTACACATAATCGAATACTAACTTTAGTTGGATTAAATGAGAGTGGTAAGACAACAATATTAGATGCAATTAATTTGTTTTATTCTTTAGCTAAAGATAAAAAATTAACAACTGAAGAGCTTAATCTATTAAGACCTAAAGGAATAGATTTTACTGGAGATATTATACTTAGGGGTACTCTAGAATTTGAAGAATCAGATTATGCTAAAATGGATATTTATTTAAAAGAAAACAATATTCCAACAAAAATAATTTACCCTAAAATATATAGTTATGCTTTTTCATTTAAATATGAGGTTCATACATATTTATCTAGTATTGGAAATGTAATATTCGAGGCAAAAGACAATGCCAAAGCCAAAACCAATAAAACGCTATTCAAAACAAACAATGAATTATGGAATAAGTTAGTCTTTTTTATAAGAAGAGAATTAGTACCAGAAATTTTATATTATGAGGATTTTATTTTTGAAATTCCAGATAAAATAAATTTTGATATTAATTCTAAAATAAATTTGCCTCAAAAGAATAATGCAATTGAAGAATGGAAACTTGTATTTGATGATATCTTAAAATCAGTAAATCCTAAATTCATCACTTTTCAAGAACAAGTAGTAAATATTTGGAATACAGATAATGATACTGCGAGGCAAAGGATTGCAGCTATGGAAAAGATATTGGATATTAAAATTACGAAATCTTGGAAAGCACTTTTTGATGATAATGATGAAAAAAGTAATCAAAGATTGAATTTTAAAGAAATCAAATTAATTCCAATTGCTGTTGAAGCCAATTCTATAAACTTTTCGTTTAAAATTAAAACAGATAGTGGGAAAGAATTTTCTTTGAATGAAAGAAGTAAGGGATGCAAATGGTTTTTTTCTTTTTTAATATTTACTGAGTTTAGAAAAAATAGGACTAAGAATATTTTGTTCCTGCTTGATGAACCAGCTTCTAATTTACATTCATCAGCACAGCTGAAAATTTTGAGTGCTATTGAATCATTAAGTGATAAATCTGTTATTGTTTATTCAACTCATTCACACCATTTAATTAATCCCAAGTGGTTAAATGGAGCTTATATTGTAGTAAATGAAGCAATGTCAACAAGTAATCTTGAAGGTGCATTTACAGATAACGATGCTAAAATAACTGCTTATCGTTATTATAATTATGTAAGTCAAAATAAACAACAATCTCAAAGTCTTTTTTTTCAGCCTATTTTAGATAGATTAGATTATAAGCCTAGTTATTTAGACCCAATTCCAGATGTTGTTATTACAGAAGGTAAATTCGATTGGTATACTTTTAAATATATTAATGAAGTCCTTCTCAATAATGAATTTGATATTAGCTTCTATCCTGGAAAAGGTGCTGATTCAAACGAACAAATTTTAAGGCTCTACATGTCTTGGGGTTCTGATTTTATCTTATTACTTGACAGCGATGAGAAAGGTAAATCTGCAACTATTCAATACATCGATATTCTTGGAGCATATGTTAATGATAGAATAATTACTTATGAAAATATTTTCAATAGACTACTTGTTACAGAGGATTTATTTACAGATAATGATGTTAAGGAAATAATTACTGCTGCTTTTGAAAAAGAAAATTATGATTCCATAAAAAGTGATAAAAAGAAATTCAAATCAACATTAAATTTTGCGATTTCCCAATTATTGGTTTTAAAACAGCCAATTTCACTTGAATCCACAACGATTGAAAACTTTAGACTACTTTTCAATCGTTTAGCAAATGCATTAAAGGGGAATAAGATTTATACTCATTAAGGTGTTATTCCTTTTTGATTATTAGAAGAGTTTGAAAAAAACAAAAAGGGGCTACCAAAAAGGCTAAAATTTTCTTTATATTTAGATTTAATGATAATTTTAATATGTGGGCTACAAATTTATATAGGAAATATTAAAGGAGCCTTAAAATTAGATGGTTTAATTGATTTCTGGTCAGTCAGTAAAACCATTAGAAGTTTGATTGACTGACTAATATTTTCAGATAACGATATTTTGGGTCAGGTTTGGGTCACAAGTTACAGTCAAAAAAGATGGAAGTGCTGTATAAAAAGGGTTTCAGAAGAATTTCAATTTGCATGCCATGCAAGCGCTCTAGCCAACTGAGCTAACCCCCCATAGGAGTGCAAATGTAAGCGGCGGGCGCTAATCCCCAAAATTAGTTTTGGCCTAATATCACAATAAAACGCCCTATTTCTCGTTGTACTTGACAGATAAGTTTAAGTGAACACCATGAGAAATAGCCAACTATTCATAGTCCTCTGCCTTTCAACTGCTATTGTGCTATCGGCATGTAAAAAGGAAGTAGACAAACCTGCAGATCAGCAGGAAACCACTGAAGATAATAGCCCGCCCATTGGGGGTGCTACGGCGGTGTTTAGAGACACTGTTTCGGTGAAAGATGGGGAAGTAACCATTACTTATGCAAAGTCTGATGCTTGCTATCCTAGTAATGAAATTTTTTCTTTTACTGCTTCTGCAGCCGGCATTCCTGCTGGGGCTAAATATGTGTGGGAATTTGGAGACGGCAAATCACTTACAGGAACAACGGTAAGAAATATGTATCGTAATCCTGCAACTTATACCATTATTTTACAAATCAAGAATGCTGCAGATGTATTGATTCATAAAGCTTCTGTTTCAGTTAAAGCTTTGGGGCAACAAGTAACCCCGACTGCAATTTTTTCAAGTGCGTTGCCCGACATCAATTACTTAAACAACATGACTTTTACCAGTAGATCTACAGTTCCTACTGGTACAATTGTAGACCATTTATGGGATTGGGCCGATGGTACCACTAACAATAGTTCTAATTCTTTCATGCCAAAGAATTTTCCTAAAGTTCCAGAAGATAAAACCTATAATGTTAAGCTGATAGTTTCTGCTAATTCAGGCTGTAAAGACACAGCTTCTTTAAATGTATTCGTGCCTGCTTCCTATAATATCAGTGGCAACTTTACTGCTGAACAATTTGATGCTTGTACCAATGAGTATTTTGTTTTCACTCCAACGGCAACAGGTGTTCCAGCAGGTGCGGTGTACACATGGGATTTTGCCGATGCTACTGGTTTAGTTACGGGCAGCCCTGTTAAAAAGCAGTTCACTTATCAGAACGATTACGATGTTAAAATGACCATTACCTTAAAAGGTAAAATTATTTATCAAACCCATAAACCTGTTCGTGCATTTGGTCAAAACATTAAGCCCAAAGCCTTGATGTTAAAGAATGTAGTAAGTTCTACTTCTACCAAAGAAATATGGGCGTTCTATAGCCAGTCAAATATTCCGCACGGGTATTTAACTGGATACAGATGGGAAATGCCTTTTAACAGAGTTGATGATAATTTCAACACTATTGTAGAACAAGAATATACCAAAGCTGCAACGCCTACTAATTATTCTGTTCTTTTAATTGTGACCAGTAATACCGGTTGTAAAGACACAGCCGTTGCTAATATAACCGTACCGGCTAAATAAGCCTACCCAATGAAGCAGTTAAGTGTTTTGTTCCTTGTTGGCTTTATGGCAATCATTCTTTTTTCTTGTAAAAAAGAAGCGGATATAGATTTGGATAAATTGGTGCAAGTAGACTCTGTACAAATTACTAAGGGAGCAATTGTTACGGTGGCTCGGGATACCACAACGGTTACTTATGGAAATGTGGAAGCAAAGTTCAGCCAAACTTCTACCTGCTATCCTTCTAAAGAAGTGTTCTCATTTACAGCATCAGGTGTTGGCTTGCCTGCAGGTGGTTATTATAGTTGGAGTTTTGGGGATGGGAATATCGCCAACGGCGCAACCACTACCCATTCTTACCAAGCCGCTGGTTCTTTTGTAGTAACTTTAATGGTGATGGCCAATGCCAATAATATGTTGGCTAAAGTGAGTTTTGGTGTAAAAGCTTTGGGTCAGCAAACCAAGCCAGAAGCCATTTTTTCGACCAAGTTTGATTTTCCGCAGAATATTAATTACGTCACATTCAATAGTGCTTCTTCCATTAATCAAGGAGATATTATTCAATTCAAATACAATTGGGGCGACGGAACCGAATACATTAGTTCAGTGGGTTTGGTACGGCATGAGTTCCCCAAAAAAGTGAATGATACCACTTATTCAGTTAAGCTTACAGTGCTTTCTAATTTTGGTTGTACCGATGATACCACCGTTCAAGTAACTATTCCGGGAATGTATAGTATTAAAGGAAAATTCAAAACAGAATCCATTGATGCATGTACCAATGAAAGAATTTTATTTACGGCGGAGGCAGAGAATGTGCCTACTGGGTCAGTTTATGAATGGGATTTTTCGGATGGAACAGGGCCTAGAACAGGTAATCCAGTCCTTTACAAATACAAGCACCCCAATGATTACGATGTAATCATGACCATAAAATTAAACGGAAGAGAAATTTATAAGACCAATAAACTAGTGAACGCAAAAGGAGAGAACCCTAGGCCTAAAGCAATTTTTGAAGAGACGCTTGTTTGGGATTATCCTTCTTCACAACGATGGTCTTTTAATAGTAAATCTACCATCCCTACCAGTACCATTGATTCTTATCAGTGGAATTTCGGAAATGGCAATACCAATAATGAATTCTACAGTTTCATTGAAACCAGCTACAATAAAGAAACCACTAGTAAATCTTACACTGTTCAATTAATTGTAACCGGAAATGGTTGTGCGGATACTGCTAGAAAGACGATTACTATTCCGCCTAGATAAATTTTATGGAAACACATAGCTTTTTAGTTATTATTTATCAATATCTAAAATGTTGTTTATGATATTGGTATACTTATTGTTGTGTATCTATGAATAAAATGAGCCCATGAAATTTTTCACATCAACCATCTTATTTGTTTTTGCTTTTGCAAGTTGCAAAAAAGATTCTACTCCAGAAATTGACCAAAGAGTGGTTGTTAAATATGATTTACTAGCAACAGCAAAGTTTACCAATCCAAGTTGGGTATATATAACTGAAAGTCCCGGAAAGGAATTGCCTACTAATATGCTTATAACAGATTCTGTTTGGAGTGCTGAATTTAAATTTCCTAAAGGAGCTATCATAAAGTTTGAAACTGGGATTGCACTAGCAGGTATTAATCAATCTTTTGTTTCTTCTATTTATTTTAATGGGGTAAAAAAAGCAACATTGGTCCCAAGTGTAACTACTAATGTAAATAATACTACAAGAGGCGCTACTAAACTAGAAATGGTGGTTGAATAATTCTTTTCATATTGTTATTAATTAGGTTGATGTGCTGCTTTTTTTAAGAAATGTTTTTTTATATATGCATTTCTTATATTTAGTTTAATTTCAAACTAAACTAGCAATATGTACAAAATACTCAAAACAGTATTGGCTATTCCTTTAATAATAGCCTGCTCCAATCAGGGTAATCAGTTTAATGAAGAAGACGGTCTCTCCGTTTTTAACGCCGACACACTCAAAAAACATATTGCTGTATTGGCTTCAGACGATTTTATGGGGCGTAAACCTTTTACTGAAGGAGAAACCAAAACGGTAGCTTATTTGCAAGCTCAGTTTAAGCAAATGGGGCTAGAGCCTGGTAATGGGGATAGCTATATTCAAGAAGTGCCCATGGCTAATATTTTGGCAACTGCTGCTCCTAGTCTGCAAGTAAAATCTGCAAAGGGAACTTTTAATTTAAAAGCATTTGACGATTATATTATTTGGACAGATAAAACCGATTCAAGCATTAGTTTAAACAATGCAGACTTAGTTTTTGCAGGGTATGGGGTAGTGGCTCCTGAATATAATTGGAACGATTATGCAGGCTTAGATGTGAAAGGAAAAGTGGTAATGGTAATGGTGAACGATCCTGGTTTTTGGGTAGGAGATACTACCCTCTTTAAAGGGAAGGCCATGACTTATTATGGCAGGTGGACCTATAAGTTTGAAGAAGCTGCAAGGCAGGGTGCTAAAGGTTGTTTAATTATTCACAACACTGCTGCAGCAAGTTATCCGTTTAGTGTACAACAAAACAGTTTTAATACCACTCGATTGAAATTAGACAATCGCGGTAAGGATATTCCCAATTGTGATGTGATAGGTTGGGTGCCAGAAAAAATTTCACACCAATTATTTGCTGCCGCGGGTTATGACTCTAGTTTGTTGGTTAATGCCAATCAGCCTGGCTTTAAAGCGGTGCCGTTGGGTTTGCAATTGAGTACTACCATGACTGTGAAAGCCAGCTTCAATAAGTCGAGCAATGTGATTGCAAAAATCACCGGAACTAAAAGACCTGATGAAGTGATCATTTATACTGCGCATTGGGACCATTTAGGTATTGGACGTCCAGATCAAACTGGGGATTCAATATACAATGGGGCTTTAGACAATGCTTCAGGCACTGCGGGTTTATTAGAAATGGCGAGGGTATTTAAGAATATGAAAGCTAAGCCCGAACGTACGATTGTGTTTTTAGCCGTTACTGCAGAAGAGCAAGGGTTATTAGGTTCTGCTTATTATGCAGAAAATCCAATTTATCCAGTTAATAAAACAGTAGCCAATATCAATATGGATGGGCTCAATCGTTTCGGTAAAACCAAAGATATGGTGGTAGTTGGACAGGGCCAATCGGAGTTAGAAGATTATTTAAAAGAAGCCATTGAAAAAACGGGTGGATACCTTTCATTTGATACGCATACCGAAGCGGGGTATTATTATAGATCCGATCATTTCAATTTTGCAAAAGTGGGTATTCCTGCATTATTTGCCAACAATGGGGTAGATGTGGTTGGTAAAGGAAAAGAATATGGGGAGACTTTAGAAAATGAATATACCAGTAAAAATTATCATCAGCCTTCTGATAATTATGATGCAACAACTTGGACGGGTGATGGTGCCATTAACGATTTAAAATTATTGTTTACCATTGGCCGCAGAATGGGTTTTGAAACTAGTTTTCCAAAATGGAAAGAGGGTTCCGAATTTAAATTGATTAGAGAAAAAAGCAACAAATGATTACCCAAGCAGCCATAGAAAAAGCCCACGAAAAAATCAAACCATTTATTCATCATACGCCTGTATTAACCAATAGTAGTATAAATGAAATGGTAGGTGCGGAACTTTTTTTCAAGTGCGAAAATTTTCAAAAAATTGGCGCGTTTAAAATTAGGGGAGGAATGAACGCGGCCCTTAGTTTGAGCCCCGAACAAATTGCTAAGGGATTGGCTACACATTCATCTGGCAATCATGCACAGGCTATTGCATTTGCTGCAAAAACATTGGGCACCAAAGCTTTTATTGTTATGCCTGAAAATTCTCCTGCAGTTAAAGTGAATGCTGTAAAAGGGTATGGCGCAGAAGTTATTTTTTGTGCACCTAATCAAGCAGCTCGTGAAGAGGCACTTAATAAAATTGTTGCTGAAACGGGCGCTGAGTTTATTCACCCTTACGATGATGATCGGGTAATTACAGGTCAAGCAACTTGTGTGAAAGAATTGATTGCAACAGTACCCACATTAGAAATAGTTTTGACGCCAGTAGGTGGTGGTGGTTTACTATCGGGTACTGCTTTGGGAGCGCATTATTTTAAACCTACTCTAAAAGTTTATGCAGGTGAACCAGAAGGTGCAGCAGATGCCATCTTAAGTTTTAAGTCGGGCAAAGTTGAAAAAGCGCCCTATGTAAATACCATTGCTGATGGCTTATTAACCACTTTAAGTGAACGAACTCTTTCAATTATTCGCGAACATGTTACCGATATTTTTTTAGTAACAGAAGCCGAAATAAAAGCGGCATTACGATTGGTATATGAGCGAATGAAAATTGTGGTAGAACCCAGCTGTGTAGTGCCTTTAGCAGCAGTAATTAAACACAATGAATTATTTAAAGACAAGAAAATAGGCATTATTTTAACGGGGGGTAATGTAGACTTGAAAAAATTTGCTGATTGGTTTAATGATTAAAGTATATGCCTGAACAGAATATCCAATTTGATGCAATTGTAATAGGGTCCGGAATCAGTGGAGGTTGGGCTGCAAAAGAATTATGTGAAAAAGGATTAAAAACGTTGGTGCTAGAACGTGGTAGAAATGTGGTGCACAAAAAAGATTATCCCACGGCCAACTTTAATCCTTGGGACATGCCACACAGAGGAAAAATTCCTCCCCCCGAAATGGACCTTGATCCCATTGTAAGCAATTGTTATGCTTATAAAGAAGACACCAAACATTTTTTTGTAAAAGACAAGGAACACCCTTACATACAAGAGAAACCGTTTAGTTGGATTCGTGGCTACCAAGTAGGTGGTAAGTCTTTGTTATGGGCCCGGCAAACACAACGTTGGAGTAAATACGATTTTGAAGCACCACTTAGAGATGGCTTTGCAGTTGACTGGCCAATTCGTTACAACGATATAGATGCATGGTATAGTTATGTAGAAAAGTTTGCTGGCATCAGTGGTAATAAAGATGGGTTAGACGTGTTGCCAGATGGTGAATTTTTACCTCCTTGGGAAATGAATTGTGTAGAGAAAATTCTACAAGAAAAAATCATGCAAGCTTACCCTGATAGATATGTAATTCAAGGAAGGTGTGCGCATTTAACTGAGCCCACTGCTGAACATTTAGCTCAGGGAAGAGGACAATGCATGGCCAGAAAATTATGTGAGCGTGGATGTCCTTTTGGGGCTTATTTTAGTTCAAATAGTGCTACTATTCCAGCTGCTGAAAAAACGGGTAATATGCATTTGAAAACCAATGCAGTGGTTGAATCAATTGTATACGATGATCAAACTAAAAAAGCTTCAGGAGTTAGGGTAGTAGATGCCATTACACATGAAGTAACAATATACAATGCGAAAATTATTTTTGTAAATGCAGCTTGTTTAAATACCAATTTAATTTTACTCAATTCAAAAAGCACTCGTTTCCCCAATGGGTTAGGAAATGACAATGGTTTAATGGGCAAATACATTGCATTTCATAATTACCGTGGTAATATCACTGCTCAATTTAAAGGTCCATTAGACCAATACTATTATGGAAGAAGGCCCACCCAAGTGATGATGCCTAGTTTTAAAAATGTATTGAAACAAGAGACTGATTTTTTAAGAGGCTATATGGTTCATTTTAGTGCATCACGAGCCGGAAGGCCAATGGTGGATGGGGTAGGAGCTGCATTTAAAGAAGCGATAACAGAACCGGGCGATTGGAGTATTTATATGATGATGCAAGGGGAAACTATACCCAAGGAAACCAATCAAGTTTCTTTAAGTGAATATGAGCGAGACAATTGGGGTGTTCCTCAATTGGTTGTATCAGTAGACTACGATGAAAACGACGAGAAATTACTCCAAGACTTTTTTAGAGAAGGGAAAGCCATGTTAGAAAAAGCGGGTTGTACAAAAATTAATACATGGGATAGTAAGCAACCTCCGGGTTTAGATATTCATGAAATGGGTGGAGTAAGAATGGGTAAAGATCCCAATACTTCTTTACTGAATCAATTCAATCAATTGCACCAATGTAAAAATGTTTTTGTGACCGATGGGGCTTGTATGACTTCTACCGGAAACCAAAATCCTTCTCTTACTTTTATGGCACTCACGGCAAGGGCTGCTGATTACGCGGCTGAACAAGTAAAACTTGGCTTATTATAAAAGCCCAATTTTATTTTAATTTCCATAATTGTCCTTCGTAAAAAAAAGGTTTAAGTTGAATATAGTATTTATCTGAGTCTGCAATAAAATCGTATACCAAGTTAAAGTGTTGGTGCATATACCCATAAAATTTGGGCTTACTATAAAACCAACAAGTATAAGAAGCAGGTACCCCATAAAATTCTGGTGGTACATGTTGTATGGCTATTCTATCTCGGTCTTCATCGTTAAAAGCAATATAGTCAATGTATAAATATTTGACCCCGCTCATTCGTATCTGGTCTAATAACTCGTAAGTCTTTTCTATATATTGTATAACTCCAGAAAAAATAATGATATCAGGCTGATGGTGTTGTAAGCATTCTTCTAAAGAGTAGTAAAAATGCAATCTTTCATGTTCAAATTCTTTTCTACCTATTTCTACATAATTAGGCTGTTCAACAATACACCAGTTTAAATTATGCACAGATTGTAGAAACTGCTTTTTATGATTATAAGTGGTTCCTAAAGAACCCCCAAAATCGAGCACAGTTAAATTGCAGTTGTTTTCCGCAGCCACATGTAAAAGGGTTGATAGCATAGTGAAATTCAGCTTCGGATTATCGTACACAATCCCGTCTCGCTCATAAGCCACTTCGCCATTGACTACTTTTCTTGTAGTTACTCTAATTTTCTCAACAATGCTTTGTTCATCATAGCCTTTGGCTATTTTATTGGCTTCTGCAAAGTTTTCATAATCTCCCTTCCAACCATATTTAAAACTATACCAGTAAAGGGTTCTGAATATAGGCGGTATAAATTGTTTAAGTAGGTAATGCATAACTGTGTAAAAATAACACAGCAAATCCCATATAAAAAATAAACTATATAACCTGTAGTTTTAATATCCTGCAACCGAATCATCCCCTCTTCTGTCAGCAGCAGCTTCTCTTATTTTATTGGGGAGTATTCTAATTCCATCAGTTCTTCCTATACTGCTTCTGTCTTTTAGTATATAGCCCATTTTTTGCAACGCTTCTTTGGTTTTGGGATTGAAATTGGTTTCAATCATTACTTCATCTGGCAACCACTGGTGATGAAATTTAGGGAGGTCAATGGCATCGCCAATTTTCATATTGAAATCAATGATATTCACCAATGCTTGGTAAACCGAAGTTGGTATGGTTGTTCCACCTGGTGTGCCAATGACTACATAAGGTTTTTTATTTTTTAATACCAACGTAGGGGTCATTGAACTCAACATCCTTTTACCCGGAACAATCGAATTGGCTTCTCCACCAACAGCGCCAAACATATTGGGTACTCCTGGCTTTACACTAAAATCGTCCATTTCATTATTCAATAAAAAACCTGCACCACCCACAACAACTTTAGATCCATAACTACCATTTAGGGTGGTTGTTACAGATACCACATTCCCTGCCGCATCCACTACACTTAAGTGAGTTGTTTCTTCACTCTCTTTAATAAGACCGGCATTAATTTCTTTACTACTGCCAGCTTTGTCGGGGCTATAGTCACTCATTCTTTGTGCCAAATAATCATCACTAATCATGGTCTTCACAGGGACTTTCCAAAAATCGGGGTCTCCCATATGTTCAGCTCGGTCTGCAAATGCCCTTCGCTCAGCTTCAATCATTAGTTGAACCGATTGAATGGATTGAAATCCCATTTTAGAAACTGGATATTTTTCAATCATTTTCATCATTTGTGCCAATAAAATTCCTCCACTGCTGGGCGGAGCAAAGCTGACTACTTCGTGACCTCTATAGTTGAACACAATTGGTTCTCTAAGTTTGGCGGTATAATTTTTTAAATCAGCATGTGAAATAATTCCTCTGCCTCTTTCCATTTCTGCAACAATCAAGTCTGCTGTTTTACCGCCATAGAAACCCAATGCGCCTTCTTTTTGAATTCGCTCAAACGTTTGCGCTAACTCTTTTTGAATTAAAGTGTCGCCTACTCTCCAACGGTTGGGTCTATAAAAAGCGGTAGGTTGAGTACTGAATCTTGCAATGGCATCTTTTATACTATTAATACTGGCTGCTTCTTTTTCTGTTAATACAAATCCTTTGGCAGCAATATCAATGGCAGGTTGAATAAGCACTTCAAACGGAAGTTTGGCATATGCATGTGAAGCAAATAACCCTGCAACGGTACCGGGAATACCAGAAGCCAAATGGCCATGTTGAGATAAATTGAGTTGTGCATTGCCGTTTTTATCTAAGTACATATCCCTAGAACCTTTTTCTGGAGCGGCTTCTCTATAGTCTATGCCAATCAATTCACCGTTCGTTTTTCTTGCCAATAAAAAACCACCCCCACCAATATTGCCGGCATTTGGGAATACAACAGCTAATACCAATTGAGTGGCTATAGCTGCATCAAATGCATTGCCTCCTTTTTTCATTATAGCTGCACCAACCATACTTGCAAGTGGATGCGCACTACTTACTGCTGCCTGTTTAAACTCGGCCCTTTTTACAACTGTATAATGATAAGGATCAATTTCTTTATTGGGTCCTACAATGGAGGCTATTTGCTGTCCGTTTGTTTGGTAGATGCTGCCCAACAAAACGAAACCTATTAAATATTTTCTCATATGGTAATTTACATTTTTTATCGGGTTTTCATTCCCTTTCTTCCTATTTTCATGTTTCATTAATGAACTTATGAAGAAATTATTATTTGGACTTTTAAGTCTTGCCTTTTCATTGGCAACCATTGCTCAATCGGTACCTAGCCCCGAACAATTTTTGGGATACAAGGTAGGAACTCGTTTTACGCGTCACCATCGCATAGTAGAGTATGTTAAAACGGTTGCAAACGCAAGGCCAGAAATGGTTAAGATAGAAAAATACGGGGAAACCAATGAAGGCAGAGAACTGATGTTGGCTTTTGTGAGTACGCCAGAGAATATGCAAAAATTAGATCAAATTCGCATCAATAATTTACGCATGGCTGGTTTGTCAAAAGACAAAGCAGCTCCTCAAGTTGAAAATGCACCTGCCATTGTTTGGTTAAGTTATAACGTGCATGGCAATGAGGCTTCTTCTTCAGAAGCATTCTTGTTAACCATTCATGCTTTAACCGATCCAGCTAATGCACAAACCAAAGAATGGTTAAAAAATACAGTAGTGGTTTTAGACCCTTGTATTAATCCAGATGGAAGAGATCGTTATATTAACTGGTATAATTCAGTTGTAGGAAAAAACTACAATGCCGATCCAGCTTCAAGAGAACATGCAGAACCATGGCCAGGCGGAAGAAGCAATCACTATAATTTTGATTTAAATAGAGACTGGGCTTGGCAAACACAAGTTGAAACCCAACAGCGTATTAAAAAGTATCAAGAGTGGATGCCACAAATTCATGTAGACTACCATGAGCAGGGTTTTAATGAGCCTTATTATTTTGCACCTGCGGCAGAACCGATCCACGAAGTGATTACTCCTTGGCAGCGCGATTTTCAAGTAATGATTGGTCGTAACCATGCTAAGTATTTTGACCAAAATAATTGGTTGTTTTTTACAAAGGAAAGATTTGATTTATTGTACCCTTCTTATGGGGATACTTACCCGGTGTACAATGGAGCAATTGGTATGACTTATGAGCAAGGTGGAATTAGAGCCGGTTTGGGTATTTTAAATGAAGACAACGATACCTTAACCTTGGTAGACCGTGCAGCTCATCATTTTACTACAGGCTTGTCTACTATTGAAATAGCTTCAAAAAATAAAAGCAAATTATTAGCTGAGTTTAAACAATTTTTTGACGACAGCAGAGCAGGAAAAATTGGGGAATACAAAACCTATGTTTTCACTGCAAAGGATGAAAATAAAATGGCAGCATTAAAAAAATTGCTAAGTCAAAATGGAATTGAGTATGGTGTATTAAGTAGCAAAACATTTAGAGGGTTTAATTATTTTACAGGGAAAGAAGATGCTTTTACCGATGAAGGAAATCATATTGCAGTAAGTTCATTTCAACCAAGAGCAGTAATGGCTAAAGTATTATTAGAGCCAAGAACGGTAGTATCTGATTCAAATACTTATGATATTACTGCATGGGCGGCGTCTTATGCTTATGGAATTAAAGGTTATGCAGTTAAGGAAAAATTAGCGGTAAACCCTGAATCAGCAGGCACTTCAGTTGCTTCAATTAACAGCAACTATGGTGCCTTGGTACCTTATACATCATTCAGTAGTGCCAAAGTATTGGCTTATTTACTTAAGAATGGGGT
Organism: Sediminibacterium sp.; assembly: GCF_030695065.1. Taxonomy (GTDB): domain Bacteria; phylum Bacteroidota; class Bacteroidia; order Chitinophagales; family Chitinophagaceae; genus Sediminibacterium. Next base: position 137,883 of record NZ_JAUYTR010000025.1, read on the forward strand.
GAAAGTACGTTTTGTTGAAAAACCGTTTACTTATAAAAGTAAAAATTACGATAGAGGTACATTGGTAGTGTTAAAAACCAGTAATCAACAAAATTGGTTAACAGTGTTAAACAATGCTTGTGCACAATTTAATGTTCAAGCCGATGCAGTAGAAACTGGCTTTATGGATAAAGGCTCAGATTTTGGATCGCCTGACATCAAAAATATCGCTGCAACACCAAGAGTTGCTATGTTAACTGGTGAGCAAAGTTCATCATTAGCTGCTGGAGAAGTTTGGCATTATTTTGATAAAATTTTGGAGTATCCCATTACGCTATTGAACGCAGTAGATATTGCTCGTTATAATTTAAAAAATTATGATGTGCTTATTATACCTGATGGAAATTACAGAAGCTTAGGTGAAAAAGCAACGGCAGATAAATTGAAAGACTTTGTGCGTGGAGGTGGAAAATTGATTGCTTTAGAAAACGCAATGGCGCTCATGAGCCGATCAGACTGGGGTATTAAATTAAAAGAAGCAAAAGCAGACAAGGCAGAAGATTCAGTGAAAAAATATGCCAATAGAGAAACCGATTACATCACTAATTCTATTCCAGGAGCAATTTATAAAGTTGATTTAGACAACACACATCCTTTGGCTTTTGGATACCCTGAATTTTATTATACACTAAAGCAAGATGGCAATGTATATGAAATGATGAAAGATGGTTGGAACGTGGGCACTATTAAAAAAGACGCGTATGTAACTGGTTTTGCTGGAGCAAAATTAAAACCCAATTTAAAAGATGGAATGTTGTTTGGTGTGCAAGATATAGGGGCAGGAACAGTGGTATATATTGCTGAAGATCCATTGTTTAGAAACTTCTGGGAGAATGGTTATTTGTTAATTGCAAACGCTGTTTTTTTAGCTGGTAAATAATTTAATGCTATTATAACAAAAGGGTTAAGGATTCGACCAGTAGGCGCTCCTTAACCCTTTTTTAATTTGATTCAAATTCGATGAGCTATATCCGAATATTCAGTGCCAGCATAAAGTTTCTTCCAGCCATTGGGTAATAAAAATTTTCTGTGATAACCCCTCCTCCAGCAAAATAGCTAAAAGTATATCCATTTGGTTCATACTTTTTATTGTAGAGGTTATTCAGCTGAAAAATCAATTGTGCTTCTTTTATTAATTTATTCTTGATGGTATAAATGGCTCTAAAGTCTTGCGTGTAAAATCCATTTAGTTTTCTTTGTTCGTTTTGGGTGTTGTCTAAGTATTGGTTGCTTACCCATTTATTTAATAAACTCAACTCAAGTTGTTGTATTGGTGTAAAGTTGATTCCTAATGCAGCAACCAATGTAGGTGAAAAAGAAATGTCTTTATTGCGGTGCTCAAAACTGAGTTGTCCGCCATTATCATAATCGTCTATATATTCAGTAAAAGCTTTGATTTTATTTTTACTAAGGCTAATATTTCCGTTAATATTTAACCAATTTTTTACTGCAGCAGCTGCTTGTATTTCTATACCTGCTCTGTAACTATTGGGTATATTGGTTCTGGTATATGCTCCCACATCATTAATAGCACCTGTTAAAACCAGTTGGTTATTATACTTCATGTAATAGGCAGTGAGGCCCAAAGAATATTTGCTATTTTTTTGTTCAATTCCTAATTCCCAATCGTGTAAGGTTTCATGTGTAGGTTGATTTATTTGACTAGCCTGAAAATCGTCTCTATTGGGCTCTTTACGTGCAACAGCATAACTGATATAACCACTCCAATTATTTTTATTGTAGGCAATACCAGCTTTTGGGTTAAAGAATGTGAACGATCTGCTGATATTCAATGTTGGATTATCACTAAATCCATTCATGCTATGTTTAACAGTTCTTAGTTGTAAGTCGGTAAAAAGCGAAATGTTTTTAGCAATAGGGTATTGCCATTTTGCATATATATTGGCATCGTTTTTTGTAGCAGGTAAATCATAATATTTATATCCGCTTGGTACCGTTCCAACTTCCATAAATGGAATGGTGCCGAAGTGAGTTCCATTGTAAACAGACCAGCCTCCACCTAAAGTAAATTCATGTTTGTTTTTCTTGTATTGTAAAGAAATGATTTGACCATAAAAATCATTATCTAGCCAACGCTGCCTTACTAAATTGGTTCTGGTTATGGTGTTGCCAGCAACTACTGCATTTGGAAGTCCATACCTAGAAAAACGTTGGTCTGCTTTGTATTCTTCATAATAGCCATTTCCCTTTGTTAAAAAGAAAGCGGTATTAAATGACCAGTACTCATTAATGGCGGTATTGTAAAATAATTGGTAATGTATTTGTGTGTAATTATCGGTTTGATTTTCGTATGGGCTTCCTACTTTTTCAGTACCTGCAGGATTATTGGTGCGATCTGTTCTTAACAAATTTTCAGCTACTCCATACCATGCTTGATAGGTTTTTTCTTTGCCTGAAAATACATTTAATCTGAGTGAAGATTTTTTGTTAAGGTAAGCAGCACTTATATAAAAAGACTTTAGATCACTGCTGGCCCTGTCTATGAATCCATCACTTGTAATTTTGCTGACTCTTGCATCTAATGTAAAATGATTACCTATTAAGCCTGTGCCTGCTTTAATGGTATTTTTTATGGTGTTAAATGAGCCAATACTATTATTGAATTCTGTGTATGCTTTGCTATTGAATTCATTGGTGCTCATATTGAGGGTTGCACCAAATGAACTGGCACCGTTAGAAGAGGTTCCTGCTCCCCTCTGAATTTGTATACTATTAACGGAAGAGGAAAAGTCTGGTAGGTTTACAAAAAAAGTACCCATACTTTCTGCGTCATTATATGGGATACCATTCAAGGTTACATTTATTCTTGTGGCATCTGTTCCCCTGATTCTTATTCCCGTATAACCCACCCCATTGCCTGCATCGGCATTAACTACTACAGCGGGTGTTTGATTTAATAAAAATGGAATATCGGTTCCTAAGTTTAATTTATTAATGGCCGATTTATTTAAATTGGTTTTGGTAAAAGGGGAGCGATCGCTTGCTCTAATAGCTTTTACTTCTAATGGTTGAAGAAATAGTTGAAACGGCTTTAATTCAAAAATATGCAGTTTGTCAAAATTGGAGGGGATTGTAAAACTGCCGTTTTCGAAGCCAATACTGCTAATGGTTAAACTGCCAGGTTTAGGCACTGGTACAATGAATACTCCTTGCTCATTGGCACTAATTTGTCTGTTGCCAATGCTAATGGTAGCCCCCGCAATAGGATTGCCACTGCCTTTTTCTACTACTTGGCCATTGAATGTGTTGGAACTTGTTTGTGCAGTAATCATTAAGCTGAAGAGCATGATTGCTGTTGTTCCCATAATTTTTTTCATTTTTTAAATGGTTTAAAAATTAAATAATGGGAACAGGGAAATGCAATAGGAGAGGTATCCGAAAAATGTATCACCTTCCCTTCGCAGGAATTACCCTGTTCAGGTTCAACGGGTATTTCTCAGCCGAACGAATAAAACGTTCAGCACCCCGAGGACAAGGCAAAAATAGTTCTTTCTTTTTTAAAGAGGGTGTAACTTTCTGGCTGTTCAACCGTTTTTATAAAAAATCTCGCTATGAAGAAACAAATTCTACTCATGTTAAGTGCTTTCATATTTGCAACAAGCTTTGCACAAGATGAAAAAAAATTAGTGTTTGATGTAAATGCCCAAGAGCGTAAAGTAGGTCCATTTAATGGTATTGAAATTTCTGGAGCCATTAATTTGTTTATATCACAGGGAAAAGAAGCAGCGGTTGCTGTAAGTTCCAATGAGCCTGAATTATTAGACAAAATAAAGACCGTTGTAAGGAACAATACTTTATATATATCCCTCGATACAAAGGGGATGAGCTGGAAAAAATGGGGCAATAATCAAATAAAAGCATACGTAACTTTCACCGATTTAATGAAGTTGGAAGCTTCTGGTGCTTGCAATATCAAATCGGCCGGTAAAATGAAATTAGATGAATTAAAAGTGCAATTATCTGGTGCTAGTGATTTTACAGGCGATCTTGAAATGGGCAATATTCGGATAGATTTAAGTGGTGCTTCACAAGTAAATTTAAAAGGGACAGCTGTTAAAGCTACTTATTTAGCAAGTGGAGCTAGTAGTATAAAGGCATTCGATTTTGCTGTAAATTTTTGTAAAATTGATGCAAGTGGAGCTTCTTCTGTTCGAGTTTTGGCTAATAAAGAAATTAGTGCAGAAGCAAGTGGGGCAAGCAGTATACAATACAAAGGGGAAGCAATGATTAAAGATTTTAACAGCAGTGGGGCTTCTTCAGTTAAGCGAAAATCAGACTAAAAGTTAAATAATATTTGGTTGCTAAGTTTCTAAAACCTACTTTTGCAACCCATTACATCGCGAGATAGAGCAGCGGTAGCTCGTCGGGCTCATAACCCGAAGGTCGGAGGTTCGATCCCTCCTCTCGCAACAGCTTAAAGGCCCTTATGGGGCCTTTTTTTATGGGTTTAAGTTATAATAAAAGATAAACAGTTATTTGAACTGCCTTTTTTGGCAGCAAGGAGATTGCCTAAATAATGATTAAATTGAATTGGTGAAAGCAGGTTTTGTAAATATTTTTGGTAAACCCAACGCGGGTAAAAGCACCCTCCTAAATGCATTGATAGGAGAGAAGATGGCTATTGTTTCTCCAAAGGTTCAAACAACCAGGCATCGGATCAAAGCATTTTTAAATAAGCCCGGCGAATACCAAATTATATTTTCTGATACCCCAGGCATTATTGATCCTAAGTATAAGCTGCATCAAAAAATGATGGATTCGGTAAAAGGTGCATTGGAAGATGCAGACTTAGCCTTATTAATGGTAGACGCCAATGATAATTTTGAAGAGTGTGATGCTATTTTTTCTGCACTTAAATTAAAAGTGCCCGCTTTACTTATTTTAAACAAAATTGATATTGCAGGGAATGGTAAAATTGCAGAAGCTGAAGCTTTTTTTGCGAATAAGCCCTATTGCAAACAATTGGTAAAAATTGGTGCGCTACAAAAATTACACCTCAATAAATTGTTGGCTGTAATTGTTGGAATGTTACCCGAAGGGGTTCCATTTTATAATGAAGATGATTTGAGTGATTTGCCAACTCGTTTTTTTGTATCGGAAATGATACGGGAAAAGATTTATGAATTGTTTGCAGATGAAATTCCTTACCACACTGCTGTATTAGTAAATGAATACAAAGACAAAGGGAATATTGTAAAAATTCAAGCAGATATTATTGTACATAGAGAAACACAAAAGGCAATCATAATTGGTGAGAAGGGAACCATGATAAGGCAAATTGGTATTCAAGCAAGAAGAGATATTGAAGCTTTTGTGCAGAAAAAAATATTTTTAGAGTTATTTGTAAAAGTGCGTCCTAAATGGCGCGACAATGACCTTCAATTAAAAGAATATGGTTATCAATAAAAAGATAACTGATTACCTCAATTAGAATTATACAAAATGAGTTACACCGTAGCAATTGTTGGAAGACCCAATGTAGGAAAAAGCACTTTCTTTAATCGTTTATTAGAACAGCGTAAAGCTATTGTAGACGATATTAGTGGTGTAACACGCGATCGCCAATATGGTGTTGCAGACTGGAATGGAAAATCCTTTAACCTTATAGATACTGGTGGTTTTGTTCCACAAAGCGAAGACATTTTTGAAGTTGAAATACGCAAACAAGTAAAGATTGCAATAGATGAAGCCAATGCCATCATTTTTATGGTAGATGTGGCAACAGGTATTACAGACTTAGATGAAGCCATGGCCGATTTATTGCGTAGAAGCAGTAAGCCTGTATTTGTTGTGGTAAATAAAGTAGATAATGGAACAAGAGAATTAGAAGCTACCGAGTTTTATAGTTTAGGATTCGAGCACACATTTTTTATCAGCAGTATTTCAGGAAGCGGTACAGGAGACCTGTTAGACGCGGTGGTTGCCAATATTACCGATGAAGAAGGTCAGGAAAATCCACTTGATAATGAATTACCCAAGTTTGCCATTATTGGGCAACCCAATGTGGGCAAGTCTTCTTTATTAAACGCGCTGGTAGGAGAAGAAAGAACAATCGTAAGTAATATAGCTGGAACAACTAGAGATACCATTCATACCCACTATAAACTTTTTCAGAAAGAGTTCATGCTAATTGATACGGCTGGTATTAGAAAGAAAAGTAAAGAGAAAGATGATCTTGAATTCTATTCTATTATCAGGGCCATTAAAGCAATGGATGAAGCGGATGTATGTTTATTGGTAATTGATGCACACAAGGGAATTACCGCACAAGATATTACCATATTTAGTTTAGCTGCAAGAAAGGGTAAGGGCATTGTTATGCTGGTGAATAAATGGGACTTAATTGAAAAGGAAACCAATACTGCTCGCGATTATGAAAAAGTGCTCAAGCAAAAAATGGCTCCATTTAATGATGTGCCTATCTTATTTATATCTGTAACTGAAAAAACCAGGATTTTTAAAGCAATCGAAACTGGCTTAGCTGTGTACGAGAACCGATGCAGAAAAGTAACCACTTCTGTATTAAATGAAGTGATGCTAAAAGCAGTTGAAAATTATCATGCACCAGTAGTTCGTGGTCATTCTATTAAAATCAAGTTTGTAACTCAGTTACCTACTCCAGTTCCTTCATTTGCCTTTTTTACCAATTTCCCAGAAGACATTAAAATGCCCTATAAAAACTACTTAGAAAATCAATTAAGAGCCAATTTTGACTTTAAAGGGGTTCCAATTCGGATTTTCTTTAGAAAAAAGTAAAAATTTTAGGAAAATTTTGGCTTTAATACCCTAATTGCCCTATTTTTGCAACCAAATAAAAAAACCCAAAAACAAGTACAATGAAAAAAGTATTCGCAATTCTAGCTGTAGCAGGTTTAATGACTGCTTGTAACAACGCTGAAACAACTGATGCAACTGCTGACACTGCTGCTGCAACTGTAGACACTGCTGCTGCAACTGTAGACACAACTGCTGCTACTGTTGATACAACTGCTGCTGCTGTTGATACAACCAAGAAATAAGTTAATACAAGTACTAGTTACTAATATTACTTCTTGCAAGAAGGTCCTCCCGATAACAATCGGGAGGATTTTTTTTGTGCCAGTTTGTACCAAAAACTGGGTTGTTGAACAGATGGCATTAATATTGTTTCTTTAATCCTTTTAATAATGGAAATTTTTCCATTTCATTTTTGTGACAATTTGACCCTAGTAGAATATGGATAAGCGTAAATTAATTTTTAAGTCTGAAGATGAGACCGATTTTATGCCAATTATTCCCATCAATGAACAGGAAGGGGATCTAGACAATAATTTGGTTATTCCTGATGAATTACCCATTCTTCCATTAAGAAATACGGTATTGTTTCCTGGAGTAGTTTTACCTATAACAGTTGGTAGAGATAAGAGCATCAAAGCAGTAAGCGATGTTTATAAAACCGACAAATTGATTGGAGTAATAGCACAGAAAGATGCCAATATAGAAGAACCAGAACCCAAAGACCTTTGCAAAATTGGCACAGTTGCCAAAATTGTCAAGCTCATTAAAATGCCTGATGGCGGAACTACTATTATTATTCAAGGCAAAAAGCGTTTTGAGTGGATGGAAATGTTGAGTGATGATCCTTATTTCAAAGCTAGTATTCAATTATTTACAGAAGCGGACGCTCCTGACACAGAAGACTTCAAAGCTTATGTTAGTACCATAAAGGATTTGGCTGCTCAAATTATTCACCTCTCCCCCAATTTACCAACAGAAGCTTCTATTATTCTAAAGAATATAGAGAACCCTGCTTTTTTAATCAATTTTGTTAGCAGCAATTTAAACAGCGATTTACAAGAGAAACAGCAACTTTTAGAAATCAATGATGTTAATGATCGTGCCATTAAATTGGTTCATATTCTTCAACGTGAATTACAGTTTGCAGAACTAAAAGATAAAGTAACCAACAAAACTAGAACGGAATTAGATAAACAGCAACGCGATTATTTTCTTCAGCAGCAACTCAAAAGTATTAAAGAAGAATTGGGTGGAGACACCAATGAAAGAGAGATTGCTGAAATGAAGAAGAAGGCCGAAACAAAAAAGTGGCCTGAAGCTGCAAAAAATGCCTTTAAAACTGGTATTCAAAAGTTAGAAAGAATGCATGCGTCTACACCAGATTATTCAGTGGTGTATAATCATTTAGACTTAATGCTAGACCTTCCTTGGGATGAATATACCAATGATAACTACGATTTAAAGAATGCTAAGAAAGTATTAGACATTGACCATTATGGCATGACTAAAATTAAAAGCAGGATATTAGAATACTTGGCTGTTTTGAAATTAAAAGGAGACATGAAAAGTCCAATACTATGTTTTTTAGGTCCTCCCGGTATTGGTAAAACCTCTTTGGGAAAATCTATTGCGCATGCAATTGGAAGAAAATATGTGCGATTAAGTTTGGGTGGTTTACACGACGAAAGTGAAATCAGGGGGCATAGAAAAACTTATATTGGTGCTATGCCTGGAAGAATTTTGCAAAATATTCGAAAGTGCAAAACGTCTAATCCGGTTATGATTTTAGATGAGATTGATAAAATAGGTTCAGACCATAGAGGAGACCCATCTTCTGCCTTATTAGAAGTGTTAGACCCTGAACAGAACCATACTTTTTACGATAATTATTTAGAATTAGAATACGATTTAAGCAAAGTACTTTTCATAGCTACTGCCAATAATCTACAAAATATACAGCCGGCTTTAAGAGATCGATTAGAGATTATTGATTTAAGTGGATATGCAATTGAAGAAAAAGTAGAAATAGCCAAACGCCATTTGGTGCCTAAGCAAAAAGAAGCCCATGGTTTAGCTAAAGTAAACTTTAAAATAAACGATAAGGTTTTAGAAAAAGTAATTGAGCAATATACTAGAGAGAGTGGGGTAAGAGAATTAGATCGTCAGCTTGCTTCTATTATGCGTTTTCAAGCGAAGGAAATGGCATTAAAAGAAAAAGTAAAATTGAATTTAACGGCTGCTGATGTTGAGAAGATATTGGGTCAACAACGATACAGCAATGAAATTTATAAAACAGCCAATATGGCTGGAGTAGTAGTTGGGTTAGCTTGGACTTATGTGGGAGGAGATATTCTATTCATTGAAACCATTTTAAGCGATGGAAAAGGCGAATTGAAACTAACAGGTAATTTGGGTAATGTAATGAAAGAAAGTGCAACAACTGCTTTAAGTTATATTCAAGCTAATTACAAAAAACTAGGCATAGATCCTGAATTGTTTAAGAACAAGAATATTCATATTCACGTTCCGGAAGGTGCAGTTCCCAAAGATGGACCTAGTGCTGGTATTACCATGTTAACTTCTATTACTTCTGCTTTTACAGGACGAAAGGTAAAACCATTCTTAGCAATGACAGGTGAAATTACTCTTCGAGGTCAAGTGTTACCAGTAGGTGGAATTAAAGAAAAAGTGTTGGCGGCAAAACGTGCAGGGTTAAAGGAAATAGTGCTTTGTCACTTGAATCAAAAAGATGTGTCTGAAATAGACAGTAGTTTTATTAAAGGACTACATTTCCAATATGTTAAAACCATGCAACAGGTTGTTGATTATGCGCTTGTATAGTTGTAGTTTTAATATGGAATGACAATCAAGAAATTTGTAATAAGTATATGCTTTTTTGTTGCCACCGAGTCTTTTTCTCAAACACTCGGTGGCAATGCTGTTTATAATTTTCTCTCACAACCTGGATCTGCTCAATTGTCTGCTTTAGGCGGAATAAATATTAGTAGTCTAAGCAATGATGTTTCTATGGGTTTAGGAAATCCGGCTTTACTTCGAAAAAGCATGCACCAACAAATAGCCACATCCTTTAATGGTTTTTTAGCGGGTATTAGTAATTATAGTGCAGTTACTTCTTATTTTCAGGAACGACATCAAATAAGTTGGGGACTGGGGTTACAATATTTGCATTATGGTAATATTACTCAAACCGATGCTGCAGGTTCTATATTGGGTACATTTAAACCCAATGATTTTGCCATTCAATTCCTCATGAGTAAACAGTACAATAACTATTTTTATATAGGTGCAGCGGCTAAGTTTATTCAAAGTAATTATGGATTGTATCGTTCGTCGGGCATTGCCATGGATATTGGACTTACTTATACTGACACAGCAAATCAATTTCAAGCAGCCATTGCCATTAAAAATATGGGAACCCAACTAAGTACTTATGGCGGTGCTGCCAAAGAAGAATTGCCTTTTGATTTACAAGCTGGAATAAGTAAAAGACTTGAAAATGCGCCTCTGCAGTTTTCCTTAACAGCACATAATTTACACAAGTTAAAAATACTTTATAATGACACTGCATTTAATGCATCGGAAGGCGATTTAAGAACCGCTGGCTTGTTGCAAAAAACTTTTGCCCACCTAATATTTGCTGCACAGTTTTATCTAAATGATAAAGTAGAAATCAATTTGGGCTATAATTTTTTAAGAAGACAAGACCTCAATATATTTAATGCTACTAGTGGATTGAATGGACTCACTGCTGGCGCAGGGTTCTTGCATAAAAAACTACATATTCGTTACGCAACAGGCTTTTACCAGCAGAAAGTCTTCCATCAGTTTACCCTCAATTTCAATTTTGCAGGGAATAGTCTTAATTAAACCAACTTATAATTAAAAGTCAAATTTAATACCCTGAGCCAATGGCAAATTATTACCATAATTAATGGTATTGGTTTGTCTACGCATATAGGCTTTCCATGCATCGCTTCCACTTTCTCTACCACCACCTGTTTCTTTCTCACCCCCAAATGCACCTCCAATTTCAGCACCACTAGTTCCTATATTCACATTGGCAATACCGCAATCACTTCCGTTGGCAGAAAGGAATAATTCTGCTTCTCTCATATTTAAGGTCATAATTGCCGAAGACAAACCTTGTGGTACATCATTTTGCATGTTTATGGCTTCTTCTAATTTACTGTATTTCATTACATATAAAATAGGAGCAAAAGTTTCATGTTGTACAATGGATAATTCGTTGGTAACAGCTGCAATACATGGCTTAACGTAACAACCACTTTCGTAACCCACTCCTGTTACTACACCTCCTTCTACTAAAAATTGCCCACCTTGCGCTTTACATTGTTCAATTGCGTGTAAATACATTTTAACCGCATCTTGATCAATCAATGGTCCTACATGATTATTTGAATCTAAAGGGTCACCAATTTTTAATTGGTCGTATGCTTTTACAAGTTTTGCAGTAAACGCATCATAAACCGACTCGTGTATGATTAGTCTTCTAGTGCTGGTACAACGTTGTCCTGCAGTACCAACTGCCCCAAATACACAACCTATTAAAGACATATCTAAGTCGGCGTCTTTAGAAATAATGATAGCATTGTTACCTCCTAATTCTAAGATACTCTTACCTAATCTTGCTGCTACTGCAGCACTAAGCGCTTTACCCATTCTGGTAGAACCTGTAGCGGAAACCAAAGGAATTCTGGTGTCGTTGCTTAACCATTCACCCACTTCACGTCCACCTTGGATTAAGCAGTTCACCCCTTCTGGAACATTGTTAGCTGCAAAAACTTTTGCAATAATATGTTGAACAGCCACCCCACATAATGGTGCTTTCTCACTTGGTTTCCAAATGGTTGTATTCCCACAAATCCATGCTAAAGCAGCATTCCAACTAAATACCGCAACTGGAAAATTAAATGCTGAAATAATTCCTACAACACCTAATGGGTGCCACTGTTCATACATTCTATGTTGCGGGCGCTCACTGTGCATAGTTAGTCCGTATAATTGGCGTGATAAACCCACTGCAAAATCGCAGATATCAATCATTTCTTGTACTTCACCATATCCCTCTTGTAAGCTTTTACCCATTTCGTAGCTAACTAGTTTACCCAAGGGCTCTTTGTTTACTCTTAATGCATCACCAATTTGGCGAACGATTTCTCCTCTTTTAGGTGCGGGCCAGTTTCTCCAAACTTTAGCAGCTGCTACACTGGTTTGCATTAAAGCTTCGTAACTATTTTTATCTACAGTTGTTACAGAACCAATTTTCTTGCCATCAACTGGAGAAAAAGAATCAATGGTTAATCCATTTGAATTCATCCAAATGGTACCAGAAGAAACACCTTGATTGTGTTGTTGTAAACCCAACTGCTGCAAAAATTCCATAGTATGTTATTTTGCTGCAAAGGTACATCCTAAATTTTAATAGAGACAGGTTAACCAAGCTTAGAAACCGATAAAAGTTGGTCGTACACATTATTGTAGCTACTCCCAATGGGCACTTCCTTGCCGGAAATCCAGATTTTAGATTTGCTGAATTTTTCAATTTTATGAATAGGTACAATAAAAGAGCGATGCACCCTCAAAAAATCCCTAGAAGGCAATTTATCGCTTATGCTTTTTAAGGTCATTAAGGTTAAAACAGGAGAGGGCTTTATGTAAATTTTAATATAGTCGTCTAGGGCTTCAATTAACTCAATTTCTTTTAAATTGATTTTCATTATTTCGTAATTCACTTTTACGAAAATGGAATTGAGTTGTAGTTCTTGGGAGCTTAAAAATTCTAGGTATTCTTTTGCTTTATAACAAGCTTTTAAAAAACGGTCGTATTCAAAAGGCTTTAGTAAGTAGTCTACTGCATCTACAGAAAATCCTTCTACTGCAAAATCCTTGTAAGCAGTAGTGAAAATAACAATTGGCTTAACCGTTAAACTTTTATAAAATTGGAGCCCATTAATATCGGGCATTTGAATATCTAAAAATAAAATATCTACTTTATTTTGCTGTAAATACAATCTGGCTTCATCGGTGTCTGTAAATGTTTTGTCTAGTGAAAGGAAAGAAATTTTACTACAATATTCTTTCACCACTTCTAATGCCAAAGGCTCATCATCTATAGCAATACATTTAATCATGAAAGGGTATTAATTTCAAGGTTAACAATATAATAGCCATTTTCTGTTAGGTGGCTTAATTGGTGTTTCCCTGGATACAATAATTCCAGCCTTCTTTTTACATTATTGATACCAATGCCGGTATTTTCCATCATATTGTTTTCTGAATGAACAATATAATTCTTGGAATAAAAGTAAATGATATCTTCAGTTACTTTAAGGTTAATTTCAATACTACTTTGTTCTTTGGTGCTTACCCCATATTTAAACGCATTCTCTACAAAAGGGATAAAAACAAGTGGCGCAACCAATAGGGGCGCGGTATTCCCTTCAATGTTAAAATTTACCTGCACTTTATCGGTTAATCTTACTTGTTGTAATTCTATATAATTATGTATAAATGCTACTTCATTTTCTAATGGCACTAAATTTCTTTCTGTTTCTGTGAGTATATAACGCATGATGGCAGAAAGCTTTAAAACGGCATGGGCTGTTTTATCACTTTTTACAATGGCTAAAGAGTAAATATTATTCAAGGTATTAAAGAAAAAATGCGGATTCACCTGCGATTTCAAGAAAGAGAGTTCGGTGTTTATTCTTTCGTGTTCTGTTTCTTTTCTGTTTTGTTCTGTTTGTAGCCAACGCCTCACTACTTCAATGCATGCACCAAATGTAATTACCAACAAAAATAAAACGGTATTGAAGAAGTCGGCATATGGTCTTCTTCTTATTCTTCCAATTCTATTACTCTTGTTGAAGCCCCTTGTATTTTCAGTAACATTTAAAGGGATCTCAGGTGGATAAATCATCATAGCCAACGTTCGAGGCACATACAGAAAGAAAAGTAAACAGCCCACTAAGCTAAGAATGTATAAAAACCATTTTTCTTTGATTAATAATTTGGGTATTAATACCATTGTATTTAAATAGTAGAATACCATCAGCATAATATTGTTTAGCACAATTACTGTGAGCATATGGTTGCTCATGCTAAAATCTCTCAACCTAGGAAAAAATACCAGGTAGGGAAGAAAGAAAAAGCAAAGCCAAGCAGCAAGATGTGCTACAAATTGGATGGCTCTATTTTTATCTGAAATGGTATTAATCATATAGTTTGGTACCAAAGGGTATATCCAAATGTAGGCTGTATGCGCTTTATTTAATCAAAAATGGGCCGAAAATAGGCTTATCATCGGTGAATTTCGGCATATAAATGTTGAACCAATCCGTCGGCAAGCCCTATTTTGGGAACATAAATCTCATCTGCATCTGCCCAACGCATCACATTAATATAAATTTGGAGGGCAGGAACTATTACGTCTGCCCGGTCGTTTCTTAGCTTATAAATATTGATTCGATCTTCTAATGAAAAGTTAGAAATCTCTTTATAATAATCTTTCAATAAATCTAAGCTAAGGGGTTTGCCATCTTTCTTCTTACTCAACGAAAAAACCTTATTGATGTTTCCTCCTGTTCCTATTGCGATTATTTTTTTGTATCCCTTGGTGGCCAATTTAATATAGTCTTTCATTTCATTCCATTTATAATCGTCTACCATGTCTTTTAATAGCCGAATGGTTCCAATATTAAATGAACGTTTAAAAGTTAATTTGCCATCATTAAAAAAAGTAAGCTCGGTGCTACCGCCCCCTACATCAATATACATATAGCTATTGGCTACATCCATATTTTCTGCAATATGGTTTTCGTAAATAATAGATGCTTCTAAGTCTCCACTGATTATTTCAATTCCAAGCCCAGTTTCTAGTTTTACTTTTCTAATAATATCGGCCGAATTAGATGCATCACGCATGGCACTCGTTGCACAAGCAATCACTTCCTTTACATTATAGGCATTCAATAAATGGCTATAAGCTTTCATGGTTTGCAGTATCATGCCTCTTTTTACTTTAGAGATTTCTCCATTGGCAAATACATCAAAGCCCAAACGCAGGGGAACCCTTACCAGGTTCAGTTTATTAAATTGGGGTTTACCGTTTTTATCATTGCTTACTTCAACAATCAATAATCTTGCTGCGTTACTTCCTATATCAATTGCTGCTAGCCTCACTGGTGGTATTGTTTTTTCTGAACAGATAATGATAGGTCTCAATTTGTGACCTAATTTTCTTTTTTCCTACGAAAGGTACATAGTTGTTGGCTAATTCACTATTCAGAATTCGGGCTTTTACGTTGTCTCTTAACTGAATGTGGATAATATCAATCAATTCCTGTTTGATGGCAGGGTCTGTAATTGGAACTGCTGCTTCTACCCTATGATTGAGGTTTCTTACCATCCAGTCTGCACTAGATATATATACTTTTTCTTTTCCTAGATTATGAAAAATCATAACCCTAGAATGTTCTAAATACTCATCTACAATACTAATAGCTTTAACCGGTTGTTTAAATTTCTTTCGATCTATTTCAGCACAAAAAATACCCCTAACAATCATTTCGATTTTTACCCCAGCAGCGCCAGCTGCATACAATTTATCTATCAAGCTTGCATCACTTAAAGAGTTAACTTTTAAAATAATTCCAGCTGCTTTGCCAGCTTTGGCGTGTTTAATTTCGTTATCAATTAATGCGTATAGTTCATTGCGCATATTGGTTGGGCAAACCATTAATGTTTTACAAGATTTTAAAAGCATTGGTCCTGCTTTCCAATTTTCTAAATATCGAAACATCTTATTGATGTCGTTCATGATATTTCTATTAGAAGTAAGCAAGCAATGGTCACCATATACTCTGGCCGTTTTTTCATTTAAGTTACCTGTGCTAACAAATCCATAATGGGTAGATCTTGTACCTCTTTTTTTATTAATTACACAAAGCTTCGCATGAATTTTCATTTTGGGTACACCCAATAAAACTTTTACCCCTTCCTCTTCTAATATTTTCTTCCATTCCAAATTTGCTTCCTCATCAAATCGAGCTTTTAATTCTAACATTACAACTACTTGTTTGCCATTTCGGGCGGCATTAATTAAAGCGTTGATGATTTTAGAATTGGATGCCAAACGATAAGCAGTGATTTTAATGGAGTGAACTTCAGGATCCATTGCCGCTTCTCTTAACAAATCTATGATTGGGTCGAATGCATGATAAGGAAAATGAAGCATTACATCTTGCTTCAAAATAATATCTGTGACTCTTAATGATGTTTGTAAAGATTTGGGAATAAAAGAAGCCCTTCGGGTACTTTTATTGTTTAGGATATCAGGGAAATCCATGAAATGCCTAAAGTTGTGAATTCGGGCTCCAGGAATGATATTGCTTTTCCTATTTAGACTCAATCTTCTAATTAAATACTCTAACAATCCTGGGTCCATTTCTTTGTCGTACACAAATCTTACGGGCTTCCCTTTTCTTCTACTTTTTATTCCTTTCTCAATTTTTTCAGCAAAGCTGGTGCTGATATCGTTGTCTAAATCTATTTCAGCGTCTTTGGTTACTTTAAAAACATGTGCTTCAAAAATATCGTAGCCAAAATAAGAGAAGATAACAGGTAGGTTAAAACGGATTACGTCTTCTAATAGGATGATGTTTTTCTCGTCTTTTCGAGAGGGCAATAAAATGAATCTTCCTACCGCTTTAGTAGGTATTTCTATCAAAGCATATTTTTGTTGATAGGCCGAGTTCTTTTTGCGCATCACCACTCCTAAAAAAATACTTTTGTCTCTTAAATAGGGGAGCTGTGGTAGGGTTTCTATCATTAAGGGAATGATATTAGATCGAACTTCTTCATCAAAAAATTTTCTTACAAATTGTTGTTGCGTTTTAGTTAACTGAGTTTCTGTAACAAGGGTAATTTTTTCTTTTTTTAATTCCTTTTGAATACCCTCCCAAATTCGATTGAATTCATTTTGCTGTTGCAAAACGGTCATTTGTATTTGGTCTAAAATTTTTTGTGGATCTTCTTCCATGTACATATTGAGTTTCTTTCTTTTCTCAGAAAACTCAATCATGCGTTTAAGGGTAGCTACCCGCACCCTAAAAAACTCGTCTGTATTATTAGAAAATATTCCTAAAAATCGAATCCGCTCTCTCAATGGTACCGTTGCATCATTGGCTTCTTGCAATACTCTTGCATTAAAACTGAGCCAGCTTATATCTCTCTGAATCAAATGGTTTTTAGACATGCTCAAATATACTTTATACAATAAAAACGCAGTGTTAAGTCTTTACACCAAGCTATGAGTAAGATTTTTTGATATGCTCAATTATGCCAGTAGTAGAGAATCCTTCAACAATGGGATTAATAACCACTCTTCCGCCATTGGCAATCACTTCCTTAGAACCCACTATTTGATCTATGGTATAGTCTCCACCTTTCACAATTACATTTGGCATTAAAGCTTGTATTAATGCTAAGGGTGTATCTTCTTCAAAAATGACTACCGCATCTACAACTGCTAAATTACTCAGCATGATGCTCCTGCTCATTTGATTATTGATTGGGCGCTCTGGGCCTTTTAACCTTTTAACGCTTAGGTCGCTGTTTACGCCAATAATTAATATATCTGCTTCTGATGCAGCTTGATTCAATGAAAAAATATGTCCTTCATGTAAAATATCAAAACAACCATTGCTAAATGCAATCGTCTTGTTATTTACCCGCCAAGCTGCTACTTGTTTTTTTAAGTTATCAAGCGTAAATATTTTATTGGGTATTGCGTCAGTTGCTTTCATTCGTTATTTTTTTGTTGTACCAAGGAAGTAGCCCCAAACTAATGAAGCCAACTATTAATACGATGATAAATTGGGCAAACCATTGTAGGGTCCCGTTTGCAAAGCCCAATTCAAATCCAATTCCATTCTTCTCTAATACTTTTGCAATAAAATAGGCATATGCCCCAATACCTCCGGGGGTGATAATCATACCAATACTGCCAAATGCAAGGGCTGAAACAGCGGCAGCTATGCCTAAACTGCTGGTGCCTGCTGTAGCATAGAGTCCAATCCATGTACCCACTATATAAAGCCCCCAAATGAGTACACTATATATAATGAAAAGTCCTTTTTGTTCTAATTGTCTGATGCTACTGAGCCCTTCCCAAACCCCTGCTATAATATTACTAAAAACAGATACCAGTTTATTATGGGGGAATTTTTTAATAATGACAATACTTCCTATTATAATAAAAAATAATATAAATAAAGTCAATCCAATTTTAAAATAGGGGATGGCGGCATTATCTGTATTAAATAATGGCCCCAATAATTGACCAGCATACTCGCCCACAACATCAAATTGGCTAATTAAAGCTATTAAAAAAACCAAGCCCAAAGAAATTACATCAAATGCTCGCTCCACCAAAATGGTTCCTACCAATTTGTCTGCGGGTACTTTCTCATATTTGGCTAAAAGGGTGCATTTGAGTAATTCTCCCAATCTGGGAACCGCTAAATTGGCTAAGTAACCTACCATCACAGCAAAAAACACATTAGGGGTTCTAGGGGTATACCCCATTGGCTTCATCAAAATTTTCCACCTCAAAGATCGAATGAAGTGGCTGGCTGTAAGTATTAAAAAGACGGGAATCAGTAACCAATAATTGGCATTTTGAAGGGATTTTTTGAAATCGCCCCACTTTTCTGGGGGTATTTGTTGCATACTCCACCAAACTAAAAACAGGCCTAAGCCTAGAAAAAACAAGTATTGTAGTATAGAAAACCACTTTTTTCTCATATTTCAAAGATACCATATTTGGCTTTCATTCTTTTTTTAACAGCCCACTTGAATCAAAAACGAATACAGTAGTGTATTTCACGCTATATTTCGTAACTTTGCAAACTTATTCAGGGTCAGGTTCTAAAAAGAAGTGTTCATGTCTACAAAGAAAAGGATATTATTTATTGCCACTGAAATGTCTCCGTATTTGGAATTGACGGAGTTTGCAGAAGTAATAAATAAGCTTGCTATAAAAAGCAACGACAGCGGTTTAGAAGTGAGATGCATCATGCCGCGTTTTGGTGTGATTAATGAGCGCAGGCACAGATTACATGAAGTTGTAAGGTTGTCTGGAATTAATGTAACAGTTGACAATGATGATCATCCTTTACAAATTAAAGTAGCTTCTTTACCTAATGCAAGATTGCAAGTCTATTTTTTGGAAAATGAAGATTTCTTCAAGCGTAAGCAAATTTTTCATGATGAAAATGAAACCTGGTTCGACGACAATGATTTAAGAACAGTCTTTTTTTGTAAAGGCGCTTTAGAAACGGTTAAGAAATTTGGATGGCCTCCTGATATTATTCACTGTAGTGGTTGGATGAGTGGATTAATTCCTGCTTACATTAAAACAGCTTATAAGAAAGAACCCGTATTTGGAAATAGCAAAGTGGTATTTACCATTGGGCAAAATACATTTGAAGAGAGCCTTGGTGCCGATTTTTTAAAGCGTGCGGTAATTAATGTTAATGTAAAAGATAAAGACTTAGATGTTTTTAAAGACAGCAATAATACTGCTATGTTTAAAGGCGGTGCTCATTTTGCAGACGCAATTTCATTTGGTTCAGATATCATAGACAAAAAACTGACCGATGAATTCTCTAAAGTAAAAGGCAAAAAAGTAGTTCCATTTAAAGGATGGGATTCTGATTTAACAGAGTATTTAGAATTGTACAACGACCTTGCGGGTAAGTAAAACCAGAACATGTTAGCTAATTTTAGACTGCGTTTATCGCATATTTTTTTCCTAATTATTTTGTTTGTTTCAGCAGCATGTACCAGAATTACTACCACTGAATTAGGTGGTGGATTAATTCCTGCAGTAGATGGGGTGAATACTTTTGACACCATCATGGAATTACAAACAGACACATTTGAAGAAAGCGATACCACCAGAGTATACAATTCTGATAATATGGTTATTGGTGCAATTACCAACGACCCTTTATTTGGAAGAACTTCTGCTGAATTGAATTTTGAACTTTCCCCTTCTTTTTATCCCTTTTTTGTGCCAGGATCTAAAGATAGCTTAGTGGTAGACTCTGCCGTTTTGATCTTGAGTTATAAAGGGTTTTACGGAGACTCTAGCCAACCCCTTCAAGTAAATGTTCAAGAAATTAGCCCGGCAACTCCATTAAGTCCATTCATCAGTTATCCAGTAAATCATCCAACTGTATATCCAATTAATACCATTGGAAATTTAGGAAATACAAAGTCTATAGACATCAGAATACTGGGTGATTCTGTAATAAATAGATATGAACTTAGCAACAATCAAATAAGAATACCTCTAAGGTCGGATGTTGCAAGAAGATTTTTAAGAGATTATGATTCAACCAATGCTTATAGGAACGATAGCACGTTTAAATCTTTCTTTAAGGGATTTTCTGTAAAAGTACAGTCGTCTAATCCTGCAAATGCCTTATTATACATAAATTTATTAGATACCAATACCAAGCTTGCTTTGTATTACAATACCAGCAGCACTGGCGCAACAGTTAGAGATACTTCTGTAACTTATTTTAAATTCAATTCTGCTGCAAGTGCTTACGCCAATTATATTGTAAGAAATACTGCAGGAGCTGAAATCAATAATCATATAACTACCACTTCTAAACCAGATTCATTGGTATATGTGCAAAGTTTTCCGGGTACCTATGTTCGTATTAGAATTCCCAATTTGCAGGGTTTAAGTAATAGAATTATACATCGCGCAGAGTTGGTTGCAGAGCAGGTTCCTGATGATAATAACATAGTAACTCTAGATCGTTATTTTCAAGCTCCTCGTTTATTGTTATTAAGTGCTTTTGACTCGGCTAAAAATCAAAAAAGAAATATTCCAAACGATTATTTAGTAAGCACAGCAGGTCCTAACACGGTTGATTTTGGAGGATTTAGAACCTTTAAAACAATCAATGGATACGATAGAGTAGCTGCGTATAATTTTATTATCAGCAGGTATATCCAAGGGATTGTTACCAGAAAAGATTCATCATTTACACTAAGACTTTCTGCACCATCAAACGACTCTTTAAATTTTACACCTCCTTATCCCAACAACCTTGTTTCTCAAATGTATTACTTAAATGCAGCTATTGGTAATGAAGTTGCCAATGGTAGAGTTAGATTGGGAGGCGGAACGCATAGCAGATTTAGAATGCGTTTGAGGTTGGTGTACTCTAAACTTTAATCATCTACAACCATTTAAAAACTATATTCAATGCCGTATTTATTTACTTCTGAGAGTGTTTCTGAAGGACATCCGGACAAGGTAGCGGATCAGATATCTGATGCGCTGATCGATAACTTTTTAGCGTTTGATCCA
>NZ_JAUYTR010000026.1 GCF_030695065.1 Sediminibacterium sp.
GTGTAGGTAAAATAAATCATTTAGTAAATTAAAAATAGATAAAACTATTAAATAAAATTCTTTTTTTATTTCTTTTATTTTAAACCAAATAATTTAATATATATTTTATCTTTTATTTTTAAAAAAAATTATACAAAATTAAAAAACTAATAAAAGGATATAAAATTTAAAATAAACTAATTTTAAATTTATTAATGATATCAAATTATAATCCAAAGGACTTCTTGAGAAGATCTACATCAACAGATCCTGCTCTAAATAGTTCTCCAGTCCGCAAATCATTAATAACTACTTCTGCAGGAGCAAACATTCCTTTGTCTATTTTGTAGAAGTCGTATTCTGCTTCTTTGAAAACATCATAGAATGGTTTTCCGTATCCTTCAGATGCAGAAGATGGTAATTGTTCTGCTAAAGCTTTTATATCGTCGCCTTCTTCGGATTCAATGTAGTAGTAAGTTCTTCCACCAAATAATACTGCGTCATTGGTTTTTCCCATAGCTTTAAGGCCATCTGGGTCAACAGGTGCAATAGGTGCAATTCCAGCAGCGTATTTTACTTTAGTTACATCGAAATGGAGTGCTTCTAACATTTTGTAGGTACCGTTTTCTACAACTCTTCCTGCAATTTGAATAGAACCAACCAGGGAAGAAGTAGGGGCTACCAGAACGAAAACGTTTTCGGAGGATATGCCACAATCTTCAGCAATTTTATCAGTAACATCAGTTCCAGGGAGCTTGTCTGCTTCTAAGGTTAGAATACCTATATCTGCGTCGTCCTCGTATCCAATTTCTTTGTAAGTTTCAGCAGGTTTTTTGGCCAGTGCACGGGCAGGTCCAGAACCTAAGGCAAAGAAGTCACCTACACTTACAGACCAACCGGCTTTTTGAGCTCCGAGTGTGGAAATAGCTGGGGAGTCAGTTTTGATTTTAACAGATGGTAAGGCAAAGCTTTCTGAGAGGTCTCCGGGAATAGAGATTCCTACTTCGGCCATTCCTCCAAGACAGACCTTGGTGTATAATTCTCCTGCCTTTAAACTGCCTGCTACATTTACACCACAATCAATAACTGTGGAACCATTGTCCAATTTTTCCACTGCAATGTTAAGCGCGTCAGCTTTTGCAATCATTTCATCTACTGTTTTTTTTGCTTCTAAATTAACACTAACCATCTAAATTCACCTCAATAAGAATTTTGAATAAAAATTATTTTATCATCATGATTTTAGGAATTTT
>NZ_JAUYTR010000013.1 GCF_030695065.1 Sediminibacterium sp.
TGGAACTGGACGTTCTATCTACACTAAACAAGTAAACGTAGTGAAAGGTCCTAACGCTGTTCCAGTAAGATTGAACAACGGCGTAATTGGTACACACTTCTTAACACTAGAAGGTAACAACGTTAAGTTCGCTCCTACTACCGTAGTGATCGTGAAATAACTTATATCTCTATAATCTCAAAGCCCCGATGTTTACTCATCGGGGCTTTTTTTATGCAAAACGTTATTCTGTTCCTCCCTGATTTTAGGGAAAATTGAGCAGAACGACCTTTAAAAGAATTTATTATATATTAATACGAAAATTTGCTATTGTCGTATTTTTTATATTAATTTTACACCATATGTAGTGTTCCCCCTACAAGCAATTGCGTAAAAACACTTGCTTGAATAATTAACTACTATCCGTACCACGATATCGATCGTATAAATTAATGCTTATGAGATTTAGAATTTTACGCAACTTTTTATTGTCCGCTGTTTTTTCTTTAGTTGCCGCTGTGGGTTTTGCACAAACCGTTAGTCCATCTACTGGTTCTATTACCAGTTTTTCTTCTATTTATGGCGATGCTTCTACGTCAAAAAACTTTTCCTTTACTGGCACTGGATTCACACCAGGTCAACCTGCAATTGTAATTGCAAATGCTGAATCAGAAGTATCAACATTAGTTGGTGGACCATATTCCTCTTCGGTTTCTATTAACTCAGATGGTAGTGGAGACATTGCCAGTACTACGATTTATGTTAGAACTGCGGAATCAACAATTCCGGGAGTATATCTTTCAAAACAAATTCGAATTGAAAACGCAGGAGGAACGCTAATAGGTACGAGAACAATTTCGCAAATAACTGTAAACACTAGAAGCTTAGATATTATTAATGTTGCAATTGAAGATAAAGTTTATGATGGAAACACTACTGCTACTGTAACAAATAATGGATCGCCAATTGGATTAGATAATTTACGTACAGCTGATTTAGGAAATGTTACAATCAGTTTTGCAGGTGCTACAGCAACATTTGTTGATGCAAATGTTGGATCTTTTAAATCAGTTACAGTAACTGGATATTCAATTAGTGGTCCAGCTAGTGCATATTATACTTTAATACCTTTGCCAGCTCAATCTGGTAATATTACTGCTAAATCCTTATCAATTAATGCCATTCAAGAAACTAAAACTTATGGCACAGCTTTAACAAGTGGGCCTGGCTTTACAGGTTTCAATGCAGTTGGTCTAGTTGGATCTGAAAATCCAGGGACAGTTACAGTAACATACGGTTCAGGTGCTGCAGCTAATGCAAATGTGGGGACCTATAACAATTCAGTAGTTTTGAGTGCATTAACTGGCGGATCAGGAGGATTCATACCGAGCAACTATGCAATTACACTGAATAGCGCTAACATAGTTGTGAATCCAAAACTGCTTACATTATCTGGTGCTGGTGCAAACGATAAAGTGTATAATGGCAATACGGTTGCTATTTTGAATGGTGGTGTTAGTTTAAACGCTGGCGTTGAAGTTGGTGATGATTGTACATTAGATATAACTGGTGCTGGAGGAACTTTTGCTTCTCCAAATGTAGGTAATGGAATTAATGTAACTGTTAGCGGTTATGCGCTAACAGGTGCTCAAGCGGGTAACTACTCTTTAACTCAACCAACGGGTATTTCTGCGAATATTACTGAAAAAGCATTAACTATTACAGCTAACACAGTAAACAAACCTTATGGGGATGTATTAACTACTGGACCAGGCAAAACTGAATTTAGTTCTTCTGGTTTAGTTCCCGGCGAAACCATTGCATCGGTTACTTTAACTTATGGCACAGGTGCAGCAGGAACAGATCCTGTTGCTGCAACCAATGTGGGTGGGATTGTTGCTAGTGCACCAGTTGCAGGTGTTGGTTTTATTGCTACAAACTATGCGATCTCTTTTACGGCTGGAGACTTAACTGTAGCACCCAAGGCATTAACAATTACAGCTACACCTGTAAATAAAACCTATGGCACTTTGCTATCTGACGGTACTGGCTATACCGGCTTTAATGCAGTTGGTCTAGTGAGTGGTGAAAATGCTGGTACGGTAACTGTTACTTATGGATCAGGAGCTGCTGCAAATGCAAATGTGGGTACTTATAATAACGCAGTTGTTTTAAGTACTTTAACTGGTGGTTCTGGTGGATTTAACGCCAGTAACTATTCAATCAGTTATGCTGATGGTAATATTGTTGTAGGAGCAAAAGCACTTACCCTATCAGGTGCTGGTGTTGGCAATAAGGAATATGATGGAAATACTACAGCTATTTTAAATGCAACAACTTTAGTTGGTGTAGAAGCTTTTGATATTGCCAATTGTACCTTAGATGCAAGTTTAGCTAGTGGTACTTTTGCTTCAGCCAATGCTGCTAACGGAATTAACGTAAGCATTACTGGTTATGCATTAACTGGTTCTGCTGCAGGCAACTACACTCTTACTGCACCATCTGGTATTACTGCGAATATTACTCCAAAAGCGCTAGGCGTAACTGCTAACACAATCATTAAAACTTATGGAGATGTATTAACCAGTGGACCTGGTAAAACTGCATTCACTTCATCTGGGTTAGTAGTAGGTGAAACCATCGCTTCAGTTACTTTAACTTATGGCACTGGTGCTGCTGGAACAGACCCTGTTGCTGCGACCAATGTTGGTGGAATTGTTGCTAGTGCACCGGTTGCTGGAGTGGGCTTTAATCCCTCTAACTATACGATTACTTATACTGCTGGAGACTTAACTGTTGGAACTAGAAGTTTAAATATAAATGCAACTGCAGTAAATAAAATTTATGGTGATGTTTTATCGGACGGAGCTGGATACACAGGCTTTAATGCAGTTGGTTTGCAAAACGGAGAATCTGCAGGTACTGTCACAGTTGCTTATGGCACTGGTGCTGCTGCAACTGATCCCGTTGGAACTACTGTTGGTGGAGTTTCTATTAATTCATTAACAGGAGGAACCATTAATCCTTCTAACTATGCTATTACCTATAATGGTACCGATTTAAATGTTGTTGCACGTACATTAAATATTACTGCAAACAATGTTTCTAAAACAATTGGAGCGGTTTTAACTGGTGGCGCTGGCTCATCTGATTTTATTGCTACTGGGCTACAAAATGGTGAAACAGCAGGAACTGTTACCATTACTTATACTGGTGTTGGACCTACTGCTCCTGCAACAGCTGGTGTTTATTCGGGTTCAGTTGAGCCGAGTGCAATAACTGGTGGTAGTATCAATGCGGCCAATTATTCAATAAATTATATTGCGGGTGATATTACAGTAAGTGCTGGATCTATTACCATTACTGCTACCAATGAAAATAAACCGTATGGCACTGCTTTAAGCAGCGGTTCTGGAAAAACTGCTTTCACTCTTACTGGTACTTTACAACCAGGTGAAACCATTACTACTGTAACATTAACTTATGGTGCTGGTGGTGCTGCTGGTGATCCTATAGGTGCAAATGCAGGAACCATTGTTCCAAGTTTGCCTGTTGGTACGGGTGGTTTTGTGGCAAGCAATTATATTATCACTTATGTGAATGGCGACATTACTGTTACAACAGCTCCATTAACCATCACTGCAACTAATGAAACTAAATCGTATGGTACTGCTTTAACCAGCGGTGCGGGTAAAACAACTTTTACTTCTGTTGGTTTAGCATCAGGTGAAACAATTGCCTCTGTTACATTAACCTATGGTACTGGTGGGTTGGCAACAGCCGCTGTTGCATCTAATGTTGGTACAATTGTTCCTAGCGCACCTGTTGCTGGTGTTGGTTTTAATGCTTCAAACTATTCAATCACTTATACAAATGGTGATATCACCGTAACACCCGCTGCATTAACTGTTACAGCAAATGCTGTTCAAAAAAATAGAGGTGATGTAATTACTTCACCTGCTACTGGTGTTACTGCATTTACCTCAAGTGGTTTGCAAAACAGTGAGACCATTGGTTCTGTTACCATGAATTATGGTACTGGTGCTGCTGCGCTTGATCCTGTAGGTGTTAATGTAGGTTCAGTTGTTCCTAGTGCTGCAACTGGTGGTACTTTCACTGCATCTAACTATACCATTACTTATACGCCAAATGATTTAACCGTTGTACCAAGTAACAATGCCTTCTTAAGTAATCTAGTTTCAAATACTGGTCCTTTAAATACAGCATTTAATAAGTTTGACCTTGATTATGATACTTATGTGTTAACCGCTGTTAATAGTTTCATTGTAACTGCTACTACCGAGAATCAATTCGCAACTATTCAAGCAAGAATTGATACTGGTAATGGTCCTGGTGCTTACATTCCATTAACTAGTGGTGTGGCAAGTTCTAGCTTCCAAATTAGAGAAGGAGACAATATCATTGAAATCCTAGTAACTGCTGAAGACGGCGTTACTCAATTAAACTACAGAATCTTATATCGTCGTGAGTCTACTTTTGTAAGTGGCGGCGGTGGCGGTGGCCTTGAAAGTAAGAGCTTGGGCGATGCAATT
>NZ_JAUYTR010000023.1 GCF_030695065.1 Sediminibacterium sp.
TAAATTATTAATCGTTGTACTTGTTCCTGTTCCGTTGATTGCACCTGGATTAATCGTCCAGTTGCCCAGTGGTAAACCACTTAACTCAACACTGCCGGTTGCAACCGTACAAGTAGGTTGTGTAATTGCACCAACTATTGGTGCAGTGGGTGTAGGGGGTTGGGTGTTGATGAGCACGTTCGCTGATGCCAATGAAGTACAACCATCTGCGTTCGTAACGGTATAGTTGTATGTACCTGCTACTAAATTATTAATCGTTGTTGTTGCACCGCTGCCTGTGATCGCACCTGGGTTAATCGTCCAGTTGCCCAGTGGTAAACCACTCAGTTGAACACTGCCCGTTGCAACTGTACAAGTAGGTTGTGTAATTGCTCCAACTATTGGTGCCGTGGGTGTAGGTGGTTGCGTATTGATTGTAGCTACAGTGATTCCAGACACAAACCCATCAATATCTTTCGCAATAACATTATAATTACCTGCAGCTAATGAAGAAAAAACACCAGAAGTATTGCTATAAGTAAATCCATCAATACTATAAGTCATACCGGTAGCAATAGGAGCAGTAACAGTTATACTTCCAGTTGCCACCGCACAAGTAGGTTGAATGATAGTAAGTGTTGGATCCGCTGGATTTATATTTGTTATGACCGTATTTGCATTTAATTCAATAGCTCCAGCCTTAGTTAAACCTTTACCTATTAATGTAGAATTAGACAATAAAGAAATTGCTCCCGCCGATACAATTGTGCCTCTAAACACCCCACTAATACCTAAACTAAAAGCACCATTAATCTGCCAAAACACATTATTAGGAGATGCGGAATTAATCAACAAAACATTTGCAGAACCACTAACACCCAATGCTCCATCAATTCGGATAATAAACAAGGCATCTGGATTTCCTTGTGCATCTAAAGTTATATCCCCGCTTAAATTTGCTGCAGCACCAACTCCCGTAGAATAAACACCCGCAATAAGTACTTGACCTCCTAATGTAGGGGAAACTACTCCTGTAGGCGTTCTTGATAAATCATCATAAAGAAGTGCTACATCCGTAGCTGCTAAAGTTGATTGGCCATCAGACGCATTAAAAATACTTCCACTGATTATGCCAGGAGGGAAACCGGTAGGAGTATAGGTTTTACTACCAATATCACCTTTAACAGATGAAGCACCTACATTGTCGAATGCACCAGCATTTGTGAACAAAGCAAAAGTTACAGTAGATCTTAAATTGGGTAATTGTCCAAAAAGAAATATTGGAAATATATAAATGATACTGGCAAAAAGGATATTTATGATTTTACTCTTCATTTGAATACATTTAGATCAAAGTCTAACATGTAAAGTTTCAAATGATAAGCAGCAAATAAGTTACAAGCACAAGTGAAATAGTTGTATCATTCACACTTTCAGCATATTTAAATCTAACTGATACTAGTTATCCAACTCCTGCCTTGCATTTCTAACCATACTATTGATAACTATATCTAGGCCTTTTACTTCTTTTGATAAATGTTCTAAAAACATTTTTTTCTCTGACGCATCTAATTCAAAGTCAGTTTCTTTTAAAAGTTGCAAAATTCCTAGCATATTAGCAACGGGTGCTCTTAAAGTATGTGAGCTGTTCCAGGCCAATTCATCTAAACTATGCAAGTACTTGGTTTGTAATTGCTCCATTTTTTTCTTTGCATCAATCTCAGTTGTACTGATTGATACTCCAATTAAATCGCCATTTTTTGCATGGTGAGAAGTAAAACTCATTAACAACCAGGTAAAATCGGAATTGTCATATAGCATGAACTTTTCTTCAACTTGAATAGTTTTACCTTGAAGTGATTGTTCAAAGTAATAAAGGAAATTAGCTTTTGAAGCTGGGTCTAAATAGCTAATAAAATTCTCATTTAGTTTTAATTGATGACCATATAAATCAGAAAATTTCAACTCTGCCAGCTTGTTGAAATAAATCACCTTATAATTTACATCAAGCAACAAATTACCCTCATATTTACTATTCTCAAGTAACTTCAAGTTTTCGTTTTGGCTCATAACAATCTTCATCAGATTCTCTCTATTATTATTGTTCACAGAATAGAAGTCATTACCATAAATCATTTCAGGGTATTCAAAAGCCAAAAGAAATATATTAACTAAACTAATAAAATTACCTGCAATTAAAATGATAGTATATAAATAATTGCCATGAACAAATAGTGTTGTAATGTTCAGAAGAAAAAAACCAATTAATCGAGATAATAAAAAGAATCTTACAAAAGAGAACATTCTATTATAATCTGATATAATATCAGTCTTTATATTTTTTCTGAAAGTCAAATAAGTTTTTAGAGAGAAATAAAAATAAATAGCCCAACTACCTGCCTTAAAAATATAATGTAATTCTTTCCCTATAATGCCTTCATTGAAATTAGAAATATGTGTAGAAAAATCAAAATTAGCGATTTGAAGAATTTCTAATTTTTGTTCTGCCCCACTAAAATAAAATGGAAATAATTCGGCAATACTTAATACAAATGGTATAATATGCAACCAATCGTTTTTTCTAAAATTAGTTTCCCTATAAAGCAAAGACCTAACGAATAAATACATACTTGGACCTAATAAATATAAAAACGGTCCAGGAATTCTTAAATAATGAGGGTATTGAAAAATTAATTTAGATTCAAATAACCAATAAAGAATTGAAGATAAAATCAATACTGTATTTGAAATAAACAAATAAAATATTGGTGACTTTCTTTTCCCTTTAGTAAAAACTATAATTAAACAAAAGAGGGAAAACGAAAAGGCAATTGTATTAAAGTATTGAAAAAAAATATGCATGATTAGCTAGAAGATATTTTTGGGCGATGGATTTTTACAAAAATACGTCATAGCATTCAGGACATAAGTACCTCATATTGTTTTAAAGTATCACTTATTAATAATTAAATATTAATTATTAAGATTTTGATCTTTAGTCTACTACTTATTCTTTTTTTATTATTAAAAATCAATCAATTATGCTTATAAAATAACTAATCATTAATCAAAGAAACTAAAGCTTGTTTTGAGAAAATTTTGATTTGCTCAACCAAACCAACAACTTCAGGTTTAATGGTTTTCCCATTCAATTTCCAAAATTTATATTTTCCAATAGGTTGCTCAAACAGAATCGTCCACTCATTGGATGTTTGTGTTATTTTGAACGTTGTTCTTGTTTTTGTCTTGGAAAACGCAACTGAAACACTATTATTACCCATAACAACATTGTCTAATTTACCATTAGTTAAAGCTGAAGGCAATAAAGGAGAAAGTTTGAGTTGTTTTTTATACGCCTGTGGTTTAATTCCAAAAAACTGTTTAACAATTGGTTCTCCATAAGCATATACATTCCAAGCCTGTGTCATCATGCCATAATCAGGAGACACTTCATACATAGAGCCAGGCAATGCATAACCAAATGTTTTATTTACCCTTTTTAATAATTCAAAAGCTTCATCGGGTCTCCCATAATTATTTTCTGCTATAATTTGCACTGCAGTAGGCAAAGTCATAACAGTTCCTGTATAAGTGAAATCATTCTTGCCTACACTTGCTGCATAAGAATATTCTTTCTGATCTCTCTTTTCGTTTTTATCAATTCCAGTTACATACATTCCAAATCCATTGGTAAACCTTTTAGCAGTATTTAAAGCTTTTATTGCTTTGTCCTTATCTGCAATTCCTGTTTCTAAAGGCGTATTCACTACCCAATTATGATGCATGACAAATCCTTTACTTTTACTAACCGTATCGGCAATAGTTTGTGCTTGCACCTTTTTTAGTTCGTTTACTGCCCACTGGTTATCAAGTGTATCAGCTCTAACAATAGCATCTTGAATCAATTGTAAAGCCTGGGGTTTAGTTGCTATAAAGTCAGCATAAGAATGATCTTTTTCTACCCAAAACTGTTCATTAATTTTTACTTTAATCAAATTAGCTTTTTGCTGATAATTATCTGCTAAGCCCACATGATTTAAGTATCTAGCCATTTTAGCTGCATCATCAAAAGCCTTTTGCGTGTAGGTTGCCACATCTATCATTTCAGAAGTAAGCCCATGAATTTCCATCATCCCAGCCCCATCTGGTAACAAATTTTTATCTGCATCATTTTCATTTAAAACCCAATTCAACCCTTTTATAACAGAAGGAAAATATTTTTGTAAAAAAACGGAATCACCTGTCCAACAAAATACATCCCAGATTAATGAAACAAACTGGGGTGTCTCATTTACATTGCCAGGATTAAATACAGCACCATTGGTAGATACTTCATGAATAATTCTACCATTCCCGTTAGTTTTCTCAGAAATAGCATGCACCAAATCAATCGTACTGTAAACCAAGTCTTTTCTACCCATCGCAATTAATCCTTTTAGGGTATAAACCATATCACCACCAAACCACCAGGGATAATCAGGCAAACCAGCTACTACCCCCTTACCTATTCCGTCTACTTCTTGGATTAACCAATCACTATTGTACTTTAACCATTCAAAACTAGTTTCAATAGCTTTATCGCTTAAAGTCAATTTAGAATTCTTATTCAACCTTAACACTCTATTCTTCTTTTCTGCAAGCAACCTAGATGGGTATTGGCTAAGTTGATGGTAAGTAGTTTCTGCCTTTTCTTTTGATATATACGAACCAGCAATAGTAAATGGCAAAATATAAACACTATTTGGCTTAATTATTATTTCAAATACTGAATTAGTGACAGTAGTGTTGGGCTTATTTTTTTTTGCAGTAATTGAATTACTTACTTTCCCTTTAATAGGTGATCCATAAATTACATACCAAGAATTCATAGAATCTTTTACAATCCAGCGTTGATTGATCAAATCATAACTGGCTAAATCTTTCGAATCTATCATTCCCGTTCTTTCACCCAACCATACCGGTCTAAGGTTAGCAATTGCTCGGAAATCAAATTGAATTTTTTGTGTTTGATTACTATTATTCTTTATAGCATATTCAATGTAAACCCCTCCCAACTGGTCTGGAACAAACTGATACCTTTCAATACTTAGTGGTGTTAATCCCACAGAAAAAATATGTTTATTCCCAAATGGATAATTTACAAATAGGTCTGCTTTATTAAGCTGATGTGTTTTTTCACCAATTGTTATACTTATATCAAACCCATCCATTAATTTAATAGGATGATGCCAAATACCCCCCATTTCATCTTTTACATGCCAACCTAAATCTGGAAAACATCCATCCTGGTGCCCAATCATGTATACCTTTTCTCCTGCAGTAGCATAGGGTGTAGCTAAAAATGCTGGCTTCCCTTTTAAGGATGGGGCATTGCTAAATAATGGACCTATTGATTGTGGTACAGAATTTTGAGCAGCTAATTCAACAAAGCACAGTATTGATGTACTGATTAATAGCAAGCATTGAATAATTCGCATATAATTCTAATTTTAAAATACCGTTTCAACGGTATCACATTAAAGTTAATAGAAGTTTATTTTGCTTACTAATTATTTTGTTATGATTACTAGAAACACACGCTATTTTATTTTTATTCTTTTGCTGATGGGATTTAATAAAATAGCCCTATCTAAAATAAGCGAAGTATATATCAGCGATATGTATAAATACCGAATACTAAGTGCAAAGGGTATAGTATTAGATGCCCCTATGGTAAAAGATAAAGCAACAAAAAATTCAACCAGCAAAGATTTACAAGATGGTTGGGGCTATTCAGGTTCAGAAGCAAAGAGAGTATTGAACGGATTAGAAAAAGAAGGTCAGCCAGCATGGATTCAAGATGGGATTAGTGCAGAAGAAGAAAAAATAATTCAAACCCTAAATGGATTTAATATATTGGCATTATCCAATGAATACAGAGTGCTGGAGTTTTTTCCAAGTGTGAATGAACATGTGCCTGCTGAATATAAATTTAAGAAACCATTTTGTTTAGTAATAGATCACTATTTTGTAGTATACAGAAGCGATTTCAATAAAATTCAACAAATTGCAGATACCAGTAAGCAAACAAAAAACATACAAGCATATACACAATATCCTATTCAACTAAATAAA
Organism: Sediminibacterium sp.; assembly: GCF_030695065.1. GTDB lineage: Bacteria > Bacteroidota > Bacteroidia > Chitinophagales > Chitinophagaceae > Sediminibacterium. The sequence goes on from NZ_JAUYTR010000023.1 coordinate 6,094, forward strand.
TTAAACACTTATAAAGCATCAACTTCCTATTATGTAACAAGACCTCCTGATTTGCAAATAAAAGCTGCCAGGATGAAAAGACTTTTTAAAGCGGATTCAACAGAATTCTTAAGATCAGAAAATGCCAACCTTTGGCCCAAAGGGGTAAGCACTCTGTCTACTGAAAATTTAGCTAAATTAAAAGCTTATTATCTTTTTAGCTATTGGGTAAATAAAACTGAGTATTTGTATATCAGAATTCCTGGCAAAGAGAATGCAGCCATCTTTCCTGAAATAGGATTTTTAGCTAACCATGACCTGTATTATACTGTTGAAAATAATAGTAATTATATCACATGGACAGAATCGAAACCACCTAAAGATTTTAGGATTAAAAATATTATAGAAGTCATGCAAAAAGCCTTGGTTGCATATGCCAATCATAGTGATTACAGAGACTTATATAAGAAAGGAAGTAGTTGGGAAGTAAAGACTGGTGGATCAATGATTCCGACCGAATTGTATGTATTGGAGCCTAGAGCAGCTGGGCAAGTAATGTATAAAAAAACAAAACTAAATACCTATCAATTCATGGTGCCACTAGAAAAAAGTGCCGATCGTTATGATGCGGAACAAACCGCTTATCAATTGGCTTTTCAAGTAGCAGAAGAAGTAAAACTTTTTTTGAAACCTAACGGTGAGCCAATTGAATTTTACCAAGGAGTACCAAGAAAAATCAATGGAGGATTACTGTATATACTAGAGTATAAAAATGAAGCCCTCTTAGGTAATAATAAATTTCAAGTATTTAGCATCATGTCCATTAATGATGTAGTATGGCTAAGCTATGTTTTTAGAAATGAGATTACTGGATATTTATTTTAATTGAAAAAAAAGTAATGCTGTATATTGTTTCAAAATTACTAAATGAAATATATAACCTTTATAGCATTGTTTATAACTCTAAAAGGATTTGCGCAAAAACCCACTAGTACAATTGATAGTTTTTGGAATACCCTTCAACAACATTGCGGCAAAGCTTATGAAGGAGTGATTACTAGTGGTGCTACAGCAGATTTTAAGGATAAGAAATTGGTTATGCATGTGAAAGCCTGCGAAGAAAATCGGATAAGGATTCCATTTAATGTAGGGGATAATAGATCTAGAACATGGGTGCTTACTAAAAATAAGTTAGGAATTACTTTAAAACACGACCATAGACACGAAGATGGTTCAGAAGACAAAGTAACCCAATACGGGGGCACTACTACCAACCCAGGGTTTTCGCAGATGCAAATTTTTCCCGCTGATATTCAAACACAAAAAACGATTCCTGCAGCAGCGTCTAATATTTGGTGGATTACCATCAATGATAGCAGTTTCACTTATAACCTCAGAAGAATTGGATCTGATAGATTATTTACTGTTTCCTTCAATCTAAAACAACCAATTGAAACACCTCTTGCCCCATGGGGTTGGAAGAATTAATGGTTTATTTTTTTCTAAATAGTTTATCGTTTAAAATAATTTCATCCTTACATAAGTCATAAGGCTGCGCGAGTGTTCTCCATTCGGTACCATCATCATATTTAAAAACTATGGTATTCCCAGTAACGCTATATTTCCCTTTTTGGGTTCCCTGTGAACTTGCAGAACCGCTAATATTTCCCGATCCTGTAATAGCTCCTTTTTTATTCATTACAAAACTTCCGTCTACTTTAAACTCAATTACGGTTGACTGTGATACAGCACCAGCTGATGCATAACCTGAATACGTTTTACCTCCCAAACTCTTTGCTAAAAAGGGTTTAGCTTTGGTACAAATGCCTCCATCTAATCCTTTTAAAACTCCACCGTTAAACTCAGCTTTGATAGATTGTGATTTACCGCTTCCCCAGTTAATATTCATTTTATTAGCTGCTACACTGAATTTACCCGTATTTACTTTGTTTAATTCTAATTCTTTTTGCAAGTTAAAGGGATTGATACCATATGCTGGATTTTTACAGATTACGCCATCCTTAGTAAAATAGAGCCAACTAATATCCAAACTGCCACCTCCCCAAAACTGAGTTCTTAAATACAGTCCCTCTTGTGCAAAGGCTGAATGCAAACACAAGAAACCTACTAAAGCAATAATGATTTTTTTCATGACAATAATTTTAGTGTAAGATGATTGTGTCACCCATATCTTCTAAAGCAACCCCTTTTGTTTCTGGCATCATTTTCCAAACATATAATAATTGCAAAACCATCATGAAAGCAAAAAAGCCAAAAATGATGGTGCCAGAAATATTGGCTGCAAAATAAGGGAACACTTGTGCTATTAGAGCAGCAAATACCCAATGTACTAAAGACCCAAAGGAAGTACCACTTGCTCGAACAGAATTAGGAAACAACTCAGATAAGAAAACCCAAATAACAGCACCTTGCCCTACAGCATGTGCTGCAATAAATACAAAAACATAGTACACAACCATTGATTGATCTGTACTATTGAATGATACAGCAATCATAGTAAGTGAAAAAATATAACCGATTGAACCTATAAACATCAAAACCCTTCTACCAAATCGGTCTATCAGATACCACCCCGTAATAGTGAATATCAGATTCATCACGCCAATCCCGACTGTAGACAGCAATGCTCCCTCACGGCCAATTCCAGCCATTTCAAAAACCTTTGGCGCAAAATAAATAATGGCATTAATGCCAGATAGCTGATTAAAGAAAGCTATCAAGAAAGCGAGTAAAAGGGGTTTAAAAAACTTTTTATTAAACAACGACTCCGTTACTGTTTTTCCAACTGAGGCTTTAATATCCGCAATTACTTTAGGAGCGTCTTCACCTGTTAGTGCCAAAACTTTGGCGGCAGCAGCTTCGTCTTTTTTAAATAAAACCAACCAACGTGGTGTTTCTGGAGTAATCAACATTAATAATGAGAAAAATAAGGAAGGGATTGCAACCACTCCCAACATCCAACGCCAATCATTTTCTCCACCCACTCCAGCTAACAAATAATTAGAGAAGTAAGCTATCAATATTCCTGCAACAACATTTAATTGAAATGAAATAACCATTCGGCCTCTGTATTTAGGAGGGGCTATTTCTGAAATATAAACAGGGGCAACAACAGATGAAGCGCCAATACTTAATCCACTAACAAATCGGAAAAACATAAATACATACACGTTGGTAGATAAGGCAGCACCAATAGAAGTAACCAAAAAGAGAATCCCAATCCAAATTAAAGTCTGTTTTCTACCTATTTTATTCGCAGGGATATTACCCAATGCTGCGCCAAATGCTGTGCCGTATAAAGCCATGGCAATGGCGGTTCCATGCATCCAATCAGATAGCGACCACAGTTGTTGAATGGCTTGCTCTGCGCCAGAAATTACGGCAACATCTAGTCCAAATAAAAGACCACCTAAACCAACTGTAATAGACCAAATGGCCAATTTTTTATTCATATACTACTTTATATAAAGTAATATATTCAATTATTGATTGCGGAACAAATTGAAGGAAATTAAACGCCCAGCTTTATGATTTTTTTGATCTGGAATATCAAATAAATAATAATAGACCATACTATCAAAATAATAGAATAAGCTAAGAGCTCAAGCCATATAGGCGTTAATCCTTTTCGAGCAAAAAGAGATCGGTCATTAAAAGTAGAATGTACAAGAGGCTTTATACCCCAGGGTACAATCATTTCAGCTGTTAGATTACCATATAATTCATGTTCATCTAATTTTGCAATAAGTATCAAATTACCCTTTGAGTCTCCTGGTAAACTATCCCTAGTAAACTCAGCAGTAACCATTCCAAGGGAATCAGAAGTATAAGTAGCGGTTTCGGCAACATTCAATTCACCTAACATTCTTTTTACTGCCACTCTAATATCTACCTCTTTTATTGGTAACCAATTACTATCCTTTAACTCCAAAAGAGTAGCAACAATTGATTTATCTTCCAATGTATCTAAACTTATTTTTGCTTTCACAATTGCGAGGTTTGCTTCAGAAGCATTATATAATTTGTCTTCTTGAGTTGAAACAGAAAAGTTTTGAGTAGCAGATGATTTCCAAATTTCACTTGCAACCGATTTAATTTGCATAATTGCATTACCGCTATGGTCTGTTGTAGCTTTCCCTAAAAGAACTTTACTAGAAGCATCATCAATATAAAAAGCAATTGAAACATTAGCCACTTGCTGAAACTTTCCGTTTACTTTTGATTTTGCAGTAGCTTTTAGGTATTGTGTTTGGTTATTATTATTAAAATAAGCCAAGCTTAATAGCAAATCATTTTTTATTGGTTGTGCAAACAAATATTGGGTAACCAATAAAAGACATAAAGCACTTAATAATATAATTTTAAACTTTTTCATGTGCTAATTCTTCTGTTTCAGTAATAGTTTCCTGTATAGGTATAATTGGGAAAATTCTTGCAAAAAAAGTAATCACTAACATAGCCCCTGCTAAAGATCCCATTGCAATGGCCCACTCTTCCCATGAAGGAAAATAGTGACGATAATTAGCCGGAACGTCTCGCATTGGTAAAAAAGGATGCAACAATGTTGGGGTTACTATCAAATATCTTTTAAACCAAGAACCAATCACTACCAATACACCAGCAATAAATGCAGGCAATGGCTTTCTTCCCCCTTTAAATAATAAAATAATAATAGGAATAATCATTGCAGTCGTAATAGCAAACCAGAACAATACCGAAAATTCACCAGTAAATAAACCCAATAAGTGCTCTTCCTCAGATTTTTTCATTTTGAATGCCGGCACTAGAAATTCATTCACATTAAAATATAGATAAAGCAAAGCCAACAATACCAATACTTTGCCCATTTTATCAAAATGACTGTCGGTAATGTATTTTTCAAGTTTATAAGATTTTCTAAATACGTACATTGCTACAATTACTCCGCCTGCTCCCACCAAAAATGCTCCAGAAATAAAATAAGCACCAAAATTGGTACTATCCCAACCAGGACGATATGTAGTAGCAAATAACCAAGAAGTTACTGTATGAATAGCAAAGGCAACTGGAATAATCGTGATTGAAAGAATATTAACTGCTTTGTTACTAATATTAATTTGCTCAGTAGTATTTTTCCAAAAAGAACCTAAAAAATGATATATACGATCTAACCAAGTAGTTGTTTTCCCTTTAAGCTTAATTAAAATAGCTAAGTCTGGCAATAGTGGAAAATACAAAAGTAAAATACTCACAAAGAAATAAGTAGTGATTACTATTACATCCCACATGATAGGGCTCTGTAGTCTTCCATGAATAAATAAATTATAGAACCTTTCAGGACGTCCCATATCTACAATAATGATTAAGGACGCAAAAGTGATGGCAGATACTGCAATTATTTCTGCAATTCTAGTTAATGGCGTACTCCAATGAACATCACTTAATCTTAATACTGCTGTAATTAAAGACCCTACCAAACTAATGGCAACAAAAAAAACAAAATTCGAAATATAAATTCCCCAAGACACATAATCTCTTAAGCCGGTAACTACCAACCCTTTTGTTAACTGTCTATAATATGCATACATACCTACGGCACAAAAAAGCAATAACACGCTTACCCAAATTTTACCAGGCTTGCCAAATTTTTGGGGAAGTAAATCCTGAATAATTTTATTCTTAGCTGAAATTTCCACAAGAAGTAGTTTAATTGAATATTAATGTTTTACATCACCTTGATCTTCGCCTTCAAAAGCAAAGTTTCTATTAACAGGAGGCAAGTAATATACACTAGGCTTAGTACCTAAATCTTCCATTAAGCGATAGCCTGCTTTATCTCTTAATAATTCGCTGAATCTAAAAGTTTCAGCACCATTGGTAACTGAGTCTTCATTGCTATCTCCAAAAAAGAAAACACCATTAGGACAAGCAGAAACACAGTGAGGTAGTTCCCCTTTTCTAACCATATCGGGGCAGAAATCACATTTTCCAACAGTACCAACTTTTTGAGGCATACTTGTTTCACAAGAATAGGGCTTCTCTGCAATGGCTTTAGGTAAATCCAACTCTTCCCAATTGAATACTCGGGTAGAATAAGGACAAGCAGCCATACAGAATCTACAACCAATACATCGATCACTATCAATTAAAACAATACCATCTTGACGTTTAAAAGTAGCATCTACTGGACAAACTTTTACACAAGGTGGTTCATCGCAATGCATGCAGGTAGTAGGTTGCCAATAAGGAGCTGTTTTTTCAGACTCTTGAACAGGATGAAGTTTAATCCAATTTTGATCTGGATGAATTTGGTGAGCATGATTACAGGAAGCCTGACATTTTTTTAGATTTTTACACCTTGATAAATCTATAACCATTACAAATTTCCTACCAGGAATTCCCATTCGCTCTGCTTGATTGGTCATTGCTGATAACTCAGGAACCGGTTTTAGAAACGCTTTATCAACTTCAATTATTTCACCGTCTACTGAAAGCAACTTTACCATTTCGCCTGAAGGCTTTACAACTTCGTTAGCAGCAGGATCAAAAGGGCTGCTGCATCCTGCAACTGCAATACTTCCTAAAATTCCTGCAGCAATAAAATCTCTTCTTGAACTATTATCTAGACTCATAAAAACAAATTAATGATTGCTAACTTTTTATCCAGTTTTGCAATTCTTGATTGGTCGCTTTCCCTTTTGTTTCACCTAATTTGGAAACTTCTACTTCTACTAGTTGCCCGTCTTGCGTGAGCATTCTGACCATTCTAGTTTCCTTTTCAGGTGCACAAGCAATCACATCTTTTTTTCTAGAGAAAATATTCAGACGTGAAAAAGAAAACAGAGAAAAGAATGAAAACAAACCAACCCCGAACAAAATTTTTCTTCGGGGATTGGCAGAGGGAATATTTAAATTATTTGAATTAGGCATTATCCTTATTTTTTCAGTGAGCGCATGAATACAACCAAATTCCACAAGTCTTCTTGATCAGGAATTTTCTTCTTGAATGCAGGCATATCATCTCTTCCCTCAGCTACTTTATAATACATAGAGCCATCAGATTGATTTTGGAATCCTGCAGTTCTAAAGTCTCCTACTGGTGTTTCTAATTGTGCGGCTTTATTTCCATCACCAGCACCAGTTTTACCATGACAAGAAGCACAGTGTTGAATCCATAAAGTTTTACCTGCTGCAATACTTGCTGCACTAGACTTTACCGGATTGACTGTTTTATTGGCTTTATCAGGAGCAACCCATGGTTTGCCTTGAAAGAAATTTACATTTGAAACTGTTATAAAGAGAACTGCAAACGACATTAAAAAAATGTTCTTCATTGTATATTTTTTTTAGTTGGTTGTTAAAAATTCCAAAGCCTAGACATATTAAAACCTATTACATATTGGCCTTTTGCATAATCATTTTGATTCAAAAAACTATTATTCTGCGGAACGGTATAACCATAGTTTCCAAAGAATACCTGAAAATCGTGTCCGCTAGACTTCATATCTAATCCTAAACTCAAATTTGGTTTGGGATTATTCATATAATGAGTAGTGAGGGGCTGCTCATAATTAAATACAATAGAAGTTTTAGGAGAAATTTTATACCTGCTTGTTAGCGCAAAAGATAAATGATCATTTTTCATTTTAGGCTGCACTACATTTTTATCGTCTAAATAACCTTCTACATTATTAAAATGGGTATAGTTAATACTACCCTGAAGTGAAAATTTTTCTGAAATTTTTCTAGCTACCATTATCTGACTAAAATAACTTAACCGATCTGTAGTATTTACAATTGGCAATACACTGCTTTTTGCTCTTGTATCCATTGCAATGTCTCCAAAAAAGGTTACGGAAACAGGCATGGCATTATCACGTGTTTGCTTTACAATTGCATATTTTGCGTTAAAGTCTACTTGCATATTATGGTTATTGGCACCAAAACCAATTTGCAAATCATTCAATAAAGAATAACTAAATCCTAAACGCATATTGGCACTTCCAAAAAGGCCAAACAAGTCGGTAAAGCCTTTATCTATTGGGGCAAAACGGTGATAAATATCAAATTCGAATGTTCCTTTAATAGGTACCATTACGGTTTGATTGTCAATTAAAAAATTACCCTCAAAAGTATTTCTAGTGTATGATTTTTTCTTAACTATTGTTTCGGTTACTGCTGTAGAATCTTGAGCAACTAATTCAACAGTGTTGATACCAATGGCTACCAATATTAACAACAGTACGCTGAAGTTATTTACAGTATTATGAAATATATTTTTTTTCATTTTGATTGATTTAGTTGTTTTTAGCCCCTTGGTTTATCCAAGCATAAATCTTTGCAGTATTAGTAGCATCAGGAGCAGCACCCAATGGCATTACAGGTGATTTTTTCCCGTTCATCCATAATATCAATAAGCTATTTTCTGGATCGTTTGCTTTAAAATACTTGCCAATAGTTAAAGAACTATATGCGCTTGCTGCTGTTAACACTGGAGTTTTACCCCCTGCTCCATGACATCCACTCATTGCGCAGCTTTTGTCGAAAATGGGTAGAATATCTTTGGAAAAACTCATTGTTTCTGTAATACTTGCTCCTGCACTTTTTACAACAGTAGTTGTTTTAACACAGCCTACAAGTATGCTTACCAGTAAAACAATTGAGCCAGTGAGTATTGCAATTTTTTTCTGAAACATGATGCTATTTTTTTATTGTAAACCGATGGACTCACTTATTTCTGAAACTTCAATAATAAGTTGGGATGAATTCCGTGTTGATTATTAGATTTATTCCAATAAGCAATGCCAAATGGCTGATCTGCAAGACTGGTAAAGTCTACGTCTTGTTTAAGCACATCTCCAGTTTTAAGCGCACGTTTAAATTCATACACCCAACCTGAACCAGTAAAGCTCGCTTTCATATCAATATCAGCACGGCCTCTTAATACCGGACTTAAAACATAACCTGGAATACGCTTAGGACCAACACTACCAGTAACAGGATCTCCAATTCTTTGATAATCTGTACCAACATTAGGGTCTATTGATCCCCCAACATAAGTTAGCACACCAGTTGAGCTAACACCTGTAACAAGTTTGGCGGTTCCGGCAGTTGTATCAGCAACGGTAATATAGTCGCCAGTACTTCCTGGTATTACATACTTTGGAACACTTACCAAAGCTCCAGTACCATCTAGTTTTAACTGTTGAGTATTTGTAGCTGGGCCCTGTGTTGCATCAGCAGTATAAGTAGGTCTATTAGGCCAAGTAGTAGAGGTACCACTCACGACTAAATCGTCAAAATGTCTTCCATTTCCATTTCCGCCAACTAAGTTCATTACTGCAGGTCCACCAGCCCAGTCTTGATAGTTGTCATCCATTTTACCAAATGCAAATCCTCTACTAGGGTGCAACCACCACATATCAAGTTTCTCATTTGTTCCATTGGTATAGTGATTACCACTTCCAGCATTTGAAACCATTACTGCAGGAGTTACTGCTACATTTAAATATGAAGTAAAAACGTGGCAAGATGCGTAACAAGTTTGAGTCGCAAATTTAGGAGTTGAATTATCAATATCCCATAACATGGCAAATTTGTCTTCGCCAAAACCATCTCTGGTAAGCTTCCCGTTTACATCAAACTGCTTTAAGCCTGGCTCTATTGCCCAACGTTGAGTAGTTGGATTAAAATACCAAGGAGATCTAAGTATGTCTTTTTGCCTGTCTTCTACTTCTACTAAGAAATAAATATTGGCATTATCATACATAGAACGCATGGTACCAGTATAGTTTTCGCCAATATAACCAGCAAAAAGCCCGTTACCTGGATCAGGAACTGTAGCAGAAAAAGACAGTTTTTGCGCACTTGCCCATGAAGCATCAATTGAGGCATCAATGGTTGGAGCAGTTGAAGTCTTTAAAGACAATAACACATTAGAACTTTCTGATGTTGCAGGCATAATTACCTGGTCATTCTTGGTACAGCTGACTGCATAGCCCACTAGGCATATTACTGTAGTCATTATCCAGAACTTAACACTGTTGATGAATTTCATGATCTTAAATTTTATTCTACACAAAGGTTGTCAATAACTAAAACTTAAATGCTGCGTTCAATCAGACAGTTCTATGACAATTATCATATACGTAATCAATTTATTGGTCTATCTAATAAAAATCCCTTTTATCTTCATCTATAGATAAACCAAATTCAAGCCATGAAAAGAGTAACTGTACTATTATTGTTGATTACTATGAATAGCTATGCGCAAAAAAGGAGCAGCCCTAATACAGCAGAAACGGCAATAAACAATGCCAAAGCAGCTGCCATTCAATTTTTGGAGGGATCATACGCCGCTGATAAGCGAACAGCTTTACAAATATGGGATTATGCCGAATTGGGTTATAAGGAAACCAAGAGTGCAGCATTGCACATACAAAACCTAAAAGAAGCAGGATTCACCGTAGAAACAGGTGTTGCAGGAATACCTACTTCATTTGTTGCAACATATGGAACAGGTAGCCCAGTTATTGGTATTCTAGCAGAATATGATGCATTACCAGGTTTAGCGCAAGAAGCCATTGCCGAAAAAAAGTCAATTGAAGGAAAGCAGGGAGGACATGGATGTGGTCATCATTTGTTTGGAACAGCTTCTGTTTCCGCAGGTATAACAATTAAGAAATTAATAGAAGAAAAGAAATTTACAGGCACGATTAAAGTATATGGATGCCCAGCAGAAGAAGGAGGAAGTGGAAAAGTATATATGGTACGCGAGGGATTATTTAAAAATGTAGACGCTGTAATTCATTGGCATCCAGATGATGAAAACAAAGTGTACATGACCAGCTTTATTGCCAATAAATCTGCCAAGTTTAAATTTTATGGCACTGCTTCTCATGCAGCCATGTCACCTGAAAATGGACGCTCTTCTTTAGATGCAGTAGAAGCCATGAACAGTATGGCCAATATGATGCGGGAGCATATACCACAAGAAACAAGAATACATTATGTAATTACCAATGGCGGAAAAGCCCCAAATGTAGTTCCAGATTATGCAGAAGTGTATTATTATGTTCGACACCCTAAAAGAGAAGTTGCTGTTGATGTATTTGATAGAATTACCAAAGCTGCAGAAGGAGCAGCACTGGGCACAGGTACTACAATGAAATTTGAAATAGTGGGAGGAACACATGACTTATTAATAAATAAAACATTGGCTACTGTAATGCAAGAGAACCTTGAAAAAGTGGGCGGAGTAGTGTATACAGAAGAAGAAAAAGCTTTTGGAAAGAAATTACAAGCAAGTTTTTTTAATAAAGCGCCAGCAGTAGAAGAAGCTAGTACCATTAAACCTTTACAAAAAGAAACAGATGCAGGCGGAGGTTCAAGCGATGTGAGTGATGTTAGTTATGTAGTTCCTACTGTTGGGCTAGAAGCAGCCACTTGGATTCCTGGAACATCTGCCCATAGCTGGCAAGCAGTTGCTTGTGGAGGCACTGAAATTGGAACAAAGGGAATGTTGGTTGCGGCCAAAACAATGACATTAACCGCTATTGATTTATTCAATAAACCAGCTGTAATTATAAAAGCAAAAGAAGAGTTTGTGAAAAGCGTAGGCAATTATCAATACAAGCCCTTATTAGGAGATAGAAAACCTGCATTGAATTATAGAGATTAACTACCTACCTAATAAATAATCTTTAAAAGGAGCATATTCGTTTAACATGGGTATGCTTCTTTTTTCTTTATGAAATAATGCTTCTGCAGCAAAGGGGATAGCAGGAGCAATACCAATAGCTGCTTTAACCGCATCAGGAAATTTCACAGGATCTGCTGTTTCTAAAATATACCCATTGGCAACCGTATGATGTTGTTGGTATTGTTTTAATCCTGCATAAGCCACTGCACCATGAGGATCTAACAAATAACCAAATTGGTTGTAAACACCCTGTATGGTTTGAAGGGTTGTTTCATCAGAAATAACATATCCGGTTACCAAAGAACTAAAAGCGTGGTAATCGTGATTCATCAATGCTAATATTCGAATAAAATTACTGGGATTACCCACATCCATAGCATTTGAAATGGTGGGAGTAGTTGGTTTGGACTTAAAAATACCCGTTTGTAAATAATCAGGTACAGCATCATTTACATTACATGCAGCAATAAAATGTTTCACAGGTAATCCTGTTTTGTACGCCATTATACCTGCACAAAGATTTCCAAAATTACCACTGGGCACTGCAATCACTGGAGCAGTAGGTTCCTCCCATTGTTGATAAGCTAGAAAATAATAAATCTGCTGCGAAAGCCATCGGGAAATATTAATAGAGTTGGCAGAACTCAACTGCATCTTGGTATTAATATCTTTATCTGCAAATGCAGCTTTCACCATAGCCTGACAATCATCAAAACTTCCATCAATTTCAAGGGCAGTAATATTTTCACCACAGGTGGTTAATTGTAATTCCTGAACCGGGCTTACTTTACCAGAAGGATATAAAATGATTACATCAATTCCTTCTACCCCTAAAAAACCATTTGCCACTGCACCGCCTGTATCTCCAGAAGTGGCTACCAAAATGGTGATTTTATTTTGTTGATATTTGGAGAAATACGAGAGACACCTACTCATAAATCTAGCGCCAACATCTTTAAATGCAAATGTGGGGCCATGGTATAATTCTAGTGAAGCAATTGAAGGTTGAATTGACTTTAAAGGGAAAGGAAAATCGACTGTTTCACTTACTATTCGATATAATTCATCAGCAGGTATAGCATCACCCACAAAGGGTTCCACCACTCTGTAAGCAAGTTCTTCTTTTGAAAACGAACGGATACTCGAAAAAAAATTAGCTGGATGCTGTGGTATTGTTTCAGGAAAGTACAAACCCTTATCGGGTGCTTGCCCCAGTAACGTAGCCTCTTTAAAATTAACAATAGGCGATTGATTATTTAAACTAAAATATTTCATGACGCTTCCATTAGTTGTATACCATTGGTATTAATGGTAGTTACATAAGTATGACAGCTTAATCCAATTGAATCATAAATTTGACCCATTGCCAATTGTACCGCTTTAGCAGTTTTTTCATTTTTGCTCAACATAAAAATGGATGGACCTGAGCCAGAAATACCTCCGCCCAATGCACCCAATTCTTTACTAATTTTTTTTACTTGATCAAAAGAAGGAATTAAAATACTTCGGGTAGGTTCTATTAACACATCTTCTAAAGAACGCCCAATTAAATCATAATCTCCTTGCTCCAAACCAGCTACTAAGCCTGCAATATTACCCCACTGTTTAATGGCATCTTTCAATAGAATCTGTTGTTTCAAAATGCTTCTTGCATCAGCCGTTCTCACTTCAATTTGAGGATGTACAATGGTTACAAATAAATCTGGAACAGATAGTTTAATAATATCGAGTGGAAAAACGGAACGAATTAGTGTGACGCCTCCATAAATACATGGAGCAATATTGTCTGCATGTTTTACGCCAGAAGCTAGTTTTTCGCCGTTCATGGCAAACCTTACCAAGTCTTCTTTTGTAAACGGATTTCCGAGTAATGCATTAGCCCCAGCAACAGCACCAGCAGAACTAGCTGCGCTTGAGCCCACCCCACTACCGGGTTTAATTTGTTTATTAATAGTAAGCTTAAAACCTACAGGCTTATCATATGCTTCTAGCAGCGCCAATAAAGCAGCGCCAGCAACATTTTGCAAAGGATCTGTAGGTAAATTGTAGGCATCTTCATTTACAATAGTAATACCAGGTTCGGCTTTGTATTCAATATACATGATATCATAGGGTTCATTTACTGCAAATCCTAATACATCAAAACCACAAACCATATTGGCAACGGTAGCAGGACTATGTATCTTAATTTTTGATGCCATAAAATAATTACGCTACTCTAATAATATCGGCAAATACGCCTGATGCAGTTACTTCTGCTCCAGCACCTGCACCTTTAACAACCAAAGGTTGTTCGGGATAACGAGCTGTATAAAAAAGAACCAGATTGTCTTTCCCGTACAAATGATAAAAATCAGAATTGGCAGGAATATGCTGCAAACCAACTTTAGCTACACCATTATCAAACTCAGCAACAAATTTCAATTTAGCATTGGTTGCTTTTGCAGCTTCAAACAACCCTTTAAAATGAGGTTCTTGTTTTTCCATTTCTGCATAAAAGTCGTCAACAGACCCTTGAAAACAACTGGCAGGTAAAAAAGATTCGTTGGCAATTTGCTCCATTTCCATAGGCTCTCCTGCTTCTCTTGCTAAAATCATGATTTTACGCATCACATCGGTTCCACCCAAATCCAATCGGGGATCAGGTTCTGTGTACCCTTCGGTTTGCGCACGCTTTACTACATGCGCAAATGGAATCGTTCCATCATAGTGATTAAATACAAAATTCAATGTGCCCGATAGCACTGCTTGAATTTTATTGATTTTATCACCGCTTCTTAATAAATCATTTAAAGTGCCAATAATGGGAAGGCCAGCTCCTACATTGGTCTCGTATAAAAACTGTGTATTAAATGTTCTGGCTAATGATTTCAACTTTTTATAATCAGCAAACTTTGCCGAACAAGCAATTTTATTACAAGCAACTACAGCAATACTCTTCTGCAATAAACTACCATACACAGAAGCAACGGTATCATTGGCTGTTACATCAACAAAAACACTATTGCGTAAGTTTTTTTGAATAATCGATTCCACAAATGAATGAATATTCGCTTCTGGCGCTTCTTCTAATAAAGACTTCCAATTGGTTAAGTCAATACCGGAATCATCTAAAATTAATCTTTTACTGTTGGCAATTCCTACAACTTGTATTTGCAAACGCATATGCTCTTTTAGGTATTGCATTTGTTGGTGCAACTGACTCAACAACTTACCTCCCACATTTCCAGCACCAGCAATAAATACATTCAATTGTTTATACGTAGTTTCAAAAAAGTCTTCGTGCAATACATTGATGGCTTTTTTTACATCGGCTGCAGCAATGACGGCAGAAATATTTTTTTCTGAAGAACCTTGCGCAATTGCACGAACATTAATACCATTCCGTCCTAAGCCACCAAACATTTTACCACTTATACCTGGATGACTTTTCATTTGTTCTCCTACCACTGCAATAATACTCAAGTTGGTTTCTACCGTTACTGGATTCACTTTTCCATTTTCAATTTCATAAGCAAAGAATGCATCAATAGAATGTTGTGCAACAGAAGCATCTGCTTCATTAATGGCTACACAAATGGAATACTCTGAAGAACTTTGCGTAATTAAAATCACATTAATATTGCGCATGGCCAGTACTTCAAACAAACGCTTACTAAAGCCAGGTATACCAATCATGCCACTACCTTCCAAACTGAGCAAAGCAATTTTATTAATGCTAGAAATACCTCTAACAATATCATTATTGGTAACTGCATGTTGTTGAATTACTGTGCCTGCAGCTTCAGGCTCAAATGTATTCTTCACCCAAACCGGAATATTCTTTTTCATTACCGGTTGTATCGTTGGCGGATAAATAATCTTTGCCCCAAAATGAGAAAGCTCCATCGCTTCCTGATAAGAAATGGCTTCAATGGGTTTGGGATTTTGCACCAATCGTGGATCAGCAGTCATCATACCAGTTACATCCGTCCAAATTTCTAAAGTACTTGCGTTGATGGCTGCAGCAAAAATGGCACCGGTATAATCAGATCCACCCCTACCCAATGTAGTGGTGTAATTTTTATCGTTGGATGCAATAAAACCAGGAGCTACATACAACTGTGCAGGATGCGCTTGTAAAAAAGCTTCAATATTGGCATTTGTTTTTTCAAATTGAACGGTTGCATTGCCATATTGTTCATTGGTTAATATCAATTGTCTGGCGTCTGCCCAAATGGGCTGTAAATTCATCTCAGCCAATTTTGCAGTAATAATATAAGACGATAACAATTCCCCATAACTCACCAATCGATCTTTAATTCGAGCAGACAATTCTCCCAATAAAAAAATACCATCACATACCCTTTCTAATTCATTGAGCTGTTGTTTTACCCAACTTAAGGTTGCACTTTGATTTTGTATATGCAGTAAAGACCTGACCGTTTCTAAATGCTTGTTTTCTAGTAATTGAATTTGCGCTTTATACAATTCATTTCCTGAAGCTGCTTTAACACCAATTTCAATTAATTGATCGGTAACCCCTCCTAATGCAGAAACCACTAAGATAGTAGGTGCTGTTTGAATGGCTTTTGCAGCTATAGATGCTACTTTACTAATATTTTCTGCATTAGAAACAGAACTCCCCCCAAACTTCAATACCTGCATATACATTCATTATTAAATTAAGTACCCAAATAAGTTATCATTTTTATTGATAGGGGTAAAGTTGATATGATACTGTTTCATATTTGCTAATAAACGCTCATAATCACCTTTATCCTGCATTTCAATTCCTACTAAAGCAGGCCCCGTTTCTTTATTGTGCTTTTGCATATATTCAAAACGTACAATATCATCGGTAGGACCTAATACATGGTTTACAAATTCCTTCAGAGCGCCTGGTCTTTGTGCAAACCGAATTAAGAAGAAATGTTTCAATCCTTCAAATTGCAAGGAACGTTCCTTAATTTCTTGCATCCGATCAATATCGTTATTGCTACCACTCACAATACATACCACCGTTTTGCCTTTTATTGCTTCTGTAAAATCATCTAATGCCGCAATAGATAATGCACCTGCAGGTTCCACTACAATTGCATCTTCGTTGTATAGTTTCAAAATGGTAGCGCACACTTTCCCTTCATTAACCAATGTCATTTCGTTAATCACTTCTTTACAAATAGCAAAAGTTTGATCGCCCACTCTTTTAACTGCAGCTCCATCTACAAAAGGATCAATATTATCTAACTTAACCGGATGACCAGCTTGCAACGCAGCAGTCATAGAAGGTGCACCTTCAGGTTCTACACCAATAATTTTGGTGGATGGAGACTTATCGTGAAAATAAGCCCCAACTCCAGCAACTAATCCTCCACCACCCACAGGAGCAAACAAATAATCAATATGCGCCAATTCTTCTAAAATCTCTACCCCTACTGTTGCTTGTCCTTCTATAATTTTCACATCATCAAAAGGAGGAATAAAAGTCATTCCGTTGACTTCCGTATATGCTTTTGCTGCAGTGGCACAATCATCAAAAGTGTCTCCCACTAATTTAATTTCAATATGACCATCCCCAAACATTTTTGTTTGCGTCACTTTCTGATTTGGAGTAATGATGGGCATAAATACGACCCCCTTAATATTGAGCAATTTGCAGCTGTAGGCAAAACCCTGTGCATGGTTGCCTGCACTAGCGCAAACCACTCCATTCGCTCTTTGTGCTTCGGACAAACTACTAATCATATTATAGGCACCACGTAATTTATACGATCGTACTATTTGTAAATCTTCTCTTTTCAGATAAATAGTACAATTGTATTTTTTAGAGAGTGAAGCATTAAAAATTAATGGTGTATGCTTAACCACTTGACGCAGTTTTAAACTTGCTGCATCAATATCTAAACCAAAAGATGGTATGGTTGTATGGTTGCCTATCATGATAGATTGAATCAAAGGTTTGTTGCAATGGTTTTCATTTCGGTCATTGCTTGTCTTAATTTTTCGCCCACTATTTCTACTGGATGATAACGTATCACTGCATTAACCGCTATTAAAGTTTTATTATCTACCCCATTGTCTTTAGCCTCGTTAAAATTTTTACCAATGGTATCGGTTTCAATTTTCTCCATAAAGCCAGCCAACAATGGTTTGCATGCATGATCAAATAAATAACATCCATATTCTGCAGTATCAGAAATAACCCGATTCATTTCATATAGTTTTTTTCTGGCAATGGTATTGGCAATTAATGGTGTTTCATGCAAGGATTCATAATAAGCAGATTCTTCTTTAATTCCAGCTTCTACCATTGTTTCAAAAGCCAACTCAACACCTGATCTAACAAAAGCAACCAATAATAGTGCATTGTCAAAATATTCTTGCTCTCCTATTTTCATAGTGCCTGGTGCTGTTTTTTCAAAAGCAGTTGCACCTGTTGCTTCTCTCCAAGTCAATAGTTTTTTATCGCCATTGGCCCAGTCTTCCATCATACCCGAAGAAAAAGCACCACTCATGATATCATCTTGGTGTTTTTGGAATAAAGGACGCATGATTTGTTTTAGCTCTTCAGATAATTCAAAAGCTTTCAACTTAGCAGGATTAGACAATCGATCCATCATAGCAGTAATACCACCTTGCTTAAGGGCTTCGGTAATTACTTCCCATCCATATTGAATTAGTTTAGCAGCATAGCCTGCATTAATTCCTTTTTCAATCATTTTATTGAACGATAAAATAGAACCGGTTTGAAGTAACCCGCAAAGAATGGTTTGTTCTCCCATTAAGTCTGACTTTACTTCGGCAACAAAAGAAGATTTCAAAACGCCAGCTTTATGACCACCAGTAGCAACACAATAAGCTTTGGCATAATCCCAGCCCTTTCCTTCCGGATCATTTTCAGGATGAACAGCAATTAAAGTGGGAACCCCAAATCCTCTTTTATATTCTTCGCGCACTTCCGTTCCCGGACATTTTGGTGCAACCATAATAACCGTAAGGTCTTTTCTAATTTGCATGCCTTCTTCTACAATATTGAAACCATGTGAGTAGGAAAGTGTTGCACCTTTTTTCATTAATGGCATAACAGCATTTATAACAGCACTATGTTGCTTATCAGGAGTAAGGTTGATTACCACATCTGCCATTGGAATTAATTCCTCGTAGGTTCCAATTGGGAAATTATTTTCGGAAGCATTCACAAAAGAAGCCCTTTTCTGTTCAATAGCTTCTTTGCGCAAAGCATAAGATATGTCTAATCCTGAATCACGCATATTTAATCCTTGGTTCAGCCCTTGAGCACCACATCCGATAATGACTAGTTTTTTCCCAACCAATGCATTAATCCCATCTGCAAAAGCAGATTGGTCCATGAATTCGCAAACACCTAATTGATTTAGTTGCTCACGCAGTGGTAGAGAATTGAAATAGTTTGCCATATTATTTATTTTGATATTTTTAAAAAATTGTAGGTTACATAGTAAAAACAGCCTGACCCTTATCTAGAAATTCATTTTCAATGAGTTCTTCAGCAGGCTCTACTGCTTCAAACTCACGAATCTTATCATGAAATCCACTACTCGCTTTAATGATAGCAATTCTAGCTGTTCTTACAAATTCAATTAAGCCATAGGGTTCTAAAAATTGAACCAAGCGATCGGTTTCTTCTCTATGACCCGTCGTTTCAAAAATGGTATAGTCTTTTCTAATCACCACAGCTCTAGCACCATATTCTCTTAATAACCTTTCTACTTTTAATTTTTCTGCTACAGCATCTGTAGGTACTTTGTATAAAGCCATTTCCTGCCAAATGATTTCTTCATTGGTATTGTAATAAGCTTTTAAAACTTCTACTTGTTTTTCAATTTGCAAGCACAGCTTCCTAACTACTTCAACTGTTTCATTAATTACAATGGTAAAACGATGAATAGATTCTACTTCAGAAGGAGAAACATTTAAACTGTCTATATTAATTTTTCTTCTAGAAAAAATAATTGCAATACGGTTGAGCAACCCAACTTGGTTCTCAGTATAAACGGTAATGGTATATTCTTTTTTCATAGCAATTATTTTAACCTGATTTCAGAAACGCTACAACCTTGCGGCACCATGGGAAATACATTATTTTCTTTTCCTACCATCACTTCTAACAAATAAGACCCATCATGATCCAACATTTTTTGTAACGCGTTTTTCAGTAAACCTCTGTTGTCTATACTTGCCCCATCAATACCATAAGCTTTTGCCAACTGAACAAAATCAGGGCTTTGTATATCTACGAATGAGTACCTTCTATCATTAAATAATTCTTGCCACTGACGAACCATCCCTAAGAATCGATTATTTAAAATCAAGATTTTTACATTCAATCCAGTTTGCATAATGGTACCCATCTCTTGTAAAGTCATTTGAAAGCCACCATCCCCAATAACAGCAACAACCGTTCTGTGCAGCGCTCCAAACTTTGCTCCAATAGCAGCGGGTAAAGCAAAGCCCATGGTACCTAATCCACCAGAAGTAATATTGCTTTTGGTTTCGTTAAACTTTGCATATCTGCAGGCAACCATTTGATGCTGACCTACATCGGTTACTACAATTGCATTCCCATCTGTCAATTCATTCAATAATTGAATTACTTCACCCATGGTTAACTCACCTTGAGTAGGATGTAATTCTGCCTGAATCACTGCATCTTGTTCGTCTTTTGTATATTGATTAAACAAGGCCAACCATTCTTTGTGTTGCTTTTCTTGAATCAACTGTGTTAGCAATGGCAATGTTTCTTTACAATCTCCCCATACTGGAACTGTTGCAGTAACATTCTTATTTATTTCCGCAGGATCAATATCTAAATGAATAATTTTTGCTTGCTTGGCATATTTGTCTAGTCTACCCGTTACACGATCATCAAAACGCATCCCAACTGCAATTAACACATCGCATTCGTTGGTTAACACATTCGGACCATAATTACCATGCATACCCAACATACCCACGTTTTGTGGATGATCAGTGGGCAAAGCACTTAACCCTAAAATAGTCCAAGCAGCAGGCAACCCTCCTTTTTCTATAAATGCTTTAAATTCTTTTTCGGCCCTTCCCAATATTACACCTTGACCAAAAATCACAAAGGGTTTTTTAGCTTCGTTAATTAATTGAGCGGCAGCTTCAATGTATTCTTTTCGAACAATTGGTTTGGGTCTATAACTTCTAATATGATTGCACTTGGTATATCCTTCGTAATTAAATTTTTGAATCTGTGCATTCTTACTAATATCAATTAATACAGGACCCGGCCTTCCAGAACCCGCTATATAAAAAGCTTTTGATAAAACATGTGGAATTTCTGTTGCATCGGTAATTTGATAATTCCATTTAGTAACAGGAGTCGTAATATTAATTACATCCGTTTCTTGAAAAGCATCGGTACCTAATAAATGAGCAAACACTTGTCCGGTAATACAAACCAATGGTGTACTATCAATCATAGCATCTGCTAAACCGGTAACTAAATTGGTAGCACCTGGACCACTTGTAGCAAATACCACCCCTACTTTACCACTGCTTCTTGCGTAGCCTTGACCTGCGTGAATTCCTCCTTGCTCATGCCTTACTAACACATGTTTCAAACGATCATTGTAATCGTACAGCGCATCATAAATAGGCATGATGGCACCGCCCGGATATCCAAATATGGTGTCTACCCCTTCTGCAATACAAGCTTCTAATACAGCCTGTGAACCAGAAATCTCCCTAGCTTCAACAGGTGCAGTTGAACTGAGTTGAATTAGTGTGTCTTTTTTATCGGCTTCTTTTACAATTGAACTCATACAAAAAATATTTAAGCTTCATCGGTTACACAACCTTCAGAAGCATCTTTAACAGATAACGCATATTTAAATAAAACTCCCTTGGTTGCATTCAGAGCAGGTTTAACCCATTTAGCTTTACGTTCAGCAATTATTTCATCCGAAACTTTCAAAGTCATTTTTTTAGTGGCCACATTTAATTCAATAATATCATTATCATGTACCAATCCAATTAAACCACCATTTACCGCTTCTGGGGTAATATGACCCACCACAAAACCGTGGGTTCCTCCACTAAAACGACCATCTGTTATAAGGGCAACAGACTTACCTAATCCAGCACCAATAATGGCCGAAGTAGGCTTCAACATTTCAGGCATGCCTGGGGCGCCAACAGGCCCAACATTTCTGATCACAACTACATCTCCTTGTTTTATTTTACCGCTATGTATACCTTCAATTAATTCATGTTCACCATCAAAAACCCTAGCAGGACCTTCAAATAATTCACCTTCCTTACCACTGATTTTTGCAACACTACCACCAGTAGCCAAATTGCCATAAAGAATTTGCAAATGACCCGTTGCTTTTAAAGGCGCTTCAATAGGAAGAATTATTTTTTGTTCTTCAAAATCTAAATTGGGTACGTTCACTAAATTTTCTGCAATTGTTTTTCCTGTCACGGTTAAACAATCTCCGTGCAATAATCCTTTAGACAACAAGTATTTCATTACCGCAGGCACCCCCCCATATTGGTGTAGGTCTTGCATTAAATATTTTCCGCTAGGTTTAAAATCTGCAAGCACAGGAACCCTATCTGAAATGGTTTGAAAATCATCTTGCGTTAAAGCAACCCCCACACTCTTGGCCATTGCAATCAAATGCAAAACAGCATTGGTACTACCGCCCAATACCATGATAATCGTAATGGCATTCTCAAATGCATTACGCGTCATGATATCAGAAGGAAGAATATTCTTTTCCATTAAAATTTGAATGGCTTTACCCGCATTCAAACATTCCTGTTGCTTCTCTATACTCAATGCAGGATTGGAAGAAGAAAAAGGCAAACTCATTCCCAACGCTTCAATAGCAGAAGCCATGGTATTTGCAGTGTACATTCCACCACAAGCGCCTGCCCCAGGGCAAGCATGTTGAATGATTCCTTTAAAATCGTTCTCGTCTAATTGACCAGCTAATTTTTGCCCTAGTGCTTCAAAAGCAGAAACAATATTTAGATCTTGGCCCTTGTAATGACCCGGTGCAATGGTACCACCATACACCATAATAGCAGGTCTATTTAATCTACCCATCGCAATTAAAGCACCAGGCATATTTTTGTCGCATCCCGGTATTGCAATAATTGAATCGTAATACTGTGCACCACAAACGGTTTCAATGGAATCTGCAATAATATCTCTACTTACCAAAGAGTAACGCATACCCGGTGTTCCATTACTCATACCATCACTAACCCCAATGGTATTAAAAATTAACCCCACCAAATCATTATCCCAAACACCTTTCTTTACCAACTTAGCTAGGTCATTCAAATGCATATTACACGTGTTGCCATCATACCCCATGCTAACAATACCTACTTGTGCTTTTTTTAAATCGGCATCTGTTAAGCCAATCCCATAAAACATGGCTTGTGCAGCAGGCTGCGTAGGATCTTGTGTAATGGTTTTACTGTATCTATTTAATTCCATCATAATTGCTATTTAAACTGTGCCTACAATGGCTTTACCACCAATTGCTTATAAGCTTGCTGTATTTTATAACTATTGGTTTCATTCCAAGCTTTAGGAAATACATATTCATCCAAAGACTGCCAACCAATTACTTCAGCAGCTGTACCACAGAAAAATGCAGCATCTGCATCTTTAATATCGTTGATGGAATACACCCCTTCTTTCACTTCAATATTCAGTTGGGCGCAAATTTCTACTACTGTTGCTCTTGTAATTCCAGCCAAAATATGACCAGGTTGAGGCGTGTACAGTATGCCATCTTTTTCAAAAAAAACATTGGCTCCAGGACCTTCAGCCGCTTGATCATTCATGTCTAATAAAAAAGCTTCATCATAACCTTTGTCTTTGGCTTCCTGACTGGCTAATATGGAGTTCACATAGTGCCCAGCTGCTTTAGCATGAATTTTAAAAGCTTTAGGATTAGGACGCTGAAAAGAAGAAGTCATGATGCGCAATA
This sequence comes from Sediminibacterium sp., assembly GCF_030695065.1. GTDB lineage: Bacteria > Bacteroidota > Bacteroidia > Chitinophagales > Chitinophagaceae > Sediminibacterium. Next base: position 29,773 of record NZ_JAUYTR010000023.1, read on the forward strand.
ATTTATCTCCTAAAAAAGGAGCCATTTCCCAAGCTTCAATAAAAACATAGGATTCAGTATTTTTTGCAAAACTCATATTCGCCGGAGCATACACAACAGGTCTTATATATGCATCGCCTAAATTATTTTGTTTCAGCACTTCATAAGTAGCATCAATTAATTCCTGAGTATCAAAAGAATAAGGAAGATTAATTGCCTCAGCGGAAATTTTAAAACGCTCAAAATGCTCTACCGCTTTAAAAATAGCCGTTGAGCCAGTAGTTGTTTTATAAGAACGGATGCCTTCGAATACAGAATAGCCATAATGAAGCGATTGGCTATACAAATCCATTTTTGCGTCGGCAGCTTTTACAAATTCCCCATTGTGATAAATAATGGTATCGGCTTGGTAATAATTCATTTGAGTTGATTTTTTTAAAAAGTACTTTTTCTAATCCCTACTAAATAATAGTAGAAGCATTCAAAGAAGCATTGGCACCTTGATTAGTTTCGTGCTTCTTTCTAATATAATCGGCTAATAAATCGCCCACTGCCTCGGTACCATAATTATTTATAGGATCAATATCTTTTGTAACAAAAGCATGCGTTAAGGTCCAATTCACTGCATCTCTAACTGCATTGGCTTCTGCCATTAAACCAAAATGGTCTAGCATCATTGCAGCAGATAAAACAGATCCTAAAGGATTGGCAATGTCTTTACCAGCAGCTTGCGGATAAGATCCATGAATAGGTTCAAACATAGCAACCGTTTTTCCAACAGACGCGGATGGTAATAAACCCAAAGAACCACTTAATACACTGGCTTCATCGCTAATAATATCACCAAACATATTCTCGGTTAATACAACATCAAATTGGGCTGGATTAACAATAATCTGCATAGCAGCATTATCTACAAACATATAATCTACGGCTACTTCAGGAAATTGCATTGCCATGGCCTGAACAATTCGGCGCCATAGTCTGGATGTTTCTAACACATTGGCCTTATCTATCAGCGTTAATTTTTTTCTTCTTTTCTGTGCGTATTGAAAAGCCATTTTAGACACTCGAACTATTTCTAATTCATGGTAAGCACATTCATCAGTAGCATAGGTTTTATCTTCGGTAAGTGTTCGCTTACCAAAATAAATACCCCCCGTCAATTCTCTGAATATAATAAAATCAACACCTTCCAATTGCTTGCTCTTTAATGGAGAAAGATGATGGAGCGATTGATAAGTATTGATTGGACGAATATTGGCAAATAGGCCCAATTCCTTACGCAATTGCAACAAACCTTGTTCGGGTCTCACTTTTGCAGAGGGATCATTATCGAATTTTGGATGACCAATTGCACCGAATAAAATGGCATCGCTTTCCTTACAAATTGCCAATGTTTCTTCTGGCAAGGCAGCGCCTGTTGCATCAATGGAAACCGCGCCCATTAATCCATGCGTATACGTAAACTGATGACCAAACTCTTCTGCAATTGCGTTGAGCACTTTAATAGATTGAGCCGTTACTTCAGGACCAATTCCATCCCCATTAATGACTGCAATTTTCTTTTCCATATTAGCCTTTTTCTAGTTCAAATTTTTCAATCGTTGCTTTTCGACTAATCAAAAAATCGATGTCGTCGTATCCATTCAACAAGCAAGTTTTTTTATACGGATTCAATTCAAAAGAAGCTTGTGCACCCGAAGCATCTATGGTAATAGTTTGTGCAGCTACATCAATACTCAGCGTGTCTGAAGCACCCAAAGCAAAAATTTGCTGTAAAAAATCATCCGACACAATTACTGGCAATACCCCATTGTTTAGTGCATTGTTTTTAAAAATATCTGCAAAGAAACTTGAGACCACTGCCTTAAATCCATAATCTAATAAAGCCCATGCCGCGTGCTCTCTAGAAGAACCGCAACCAAAGTTTTTTCCTGCCACCAATATATCTCCAGAAAATACCCTTTGATTCAAAACAAAATCAGCCTTTGGTTTTGATTCATCATCTTGTTCATAGCGCCAATCTCTAAAAAGGTTTTTACCAAAACCATCTCTGGTAGTCGCTTTTAAAAAACGTGCAGGAATAATTTGATCCGTATCCACGTTTTCAATGGGTAGCGGAACAAATGAACTTTTTATTTGCTGTAAAGCTTGCATATTATATGAACTACTAATTATGATTAATTAAATCTCTTACATCTGTAACTACACCAGTGATGGCTGCAGCCGCTGCAGTTAATGGGCTAGCCAATAATGTTCTAGCACCAGCACCCTGTCTACCTTCAAAGTTTCTATTACTGGTACTAATACAATATTCGCCGGCTGGAATTTTGTCTTCATTCATTCCCAAACAAGCGCTACATCCTGCTTGTCTTATTTGAAAACCCGCTTCTGCAAATATTCTATCTAATCCTTCAGCATGAACTTGCTTAGCTACTTGTTGAGAGCCAGGTACAATCATCACTTTTACCGATTCATGTTTTTTTCTACCTTTTACCAATTCGGCTACTAATCTTAGATCTTCAATTCTAGAATTGGTACAACTTCCTATAAATACATGCTGAATAGGCATACCCAACAAAGCAGTACCGCTAGTTAAACCCATATAGGTTAAAGCATTCGCTAGGTTTTTCTTTTCTCCTTCGTTCTGTTTTGATTCAATTAATGGAATACTTGCATCAATCGACATACCCAGTCCTGGATTGGTACCATAGGTAATCATCGGAGTAATTTCAGCAGCATCAATATTTATTTCAACATCAAATACTGCATCATCATCCGAATACAATTTTTTCCAATTGGCTAATTTTTGATCCCAGTCTGCTCCTTTGGGTGCGTAGGTTCTTCCTTTTATGTACTCAAAAGTAATTTCGTCTGGCGCAATCATACCACCTCTAGCGCCCATTTCAATACTCATATTGCAAATGGTCATTCTAGCTTCCATAGAAAGGGAGCGAATAGTACTCCCTGCATACTCCACAAAATATCCAGTAGCTCCGCTTGCAGAAATTTTAGCAATGATGTACAAAATAATGTCTTTTGAAACAACCCCATTCGGTAATACTCCATCAATATTGATGCGCATGGTTTTGGGCTTGGTTTGCAAAACACATTGAGAAGCAAAAACCATTTCTACTTCACTGGTTCCAATTCCAAATGCAATGGTTCCGAATGCGCCATGCGTACTGGTATGGCTATCTCCACAAACAATGGTCATACCTGGTTGTGTAATACCCAATTCTGGACCAATCACATGTACAATACCTTGATAAGGATGTCCTAATCCATATAATTCAACCCCATGCTTTTCACAATTTTCTATCAATTGATCTACCTGCATTTTGCTCAACAAGTCCTTGATAGGTAAGTGCTGATTTAAAGTAGGTACATTGTGGTCGGCGGTTGCAATGGTTTGCTTGGGTCTAAATAAACTTAATCCGCGGTTTTCAATTCCTTTAAACGCTTGCGGACTCGTTACTTCATGAATAAAATGTTTGTCTATATATAATACGGAAGGCCCGTCTTGTATTTTTTCTACAACGTGTGCATCCCAAATTTTATCAAATAATGTTTGCTTCATTTTCTCTTAATTATGCTATTGCCCTAACCTTATTGTAGCTGATTGCTAAACTTTGCAAATCGGCCTCTACTACTTCTTTTTTACCATCGGCAACTTGTAAAAAATGTTCGTATAAAGCGTCTATATCATCTCTATTAAATTCGTATCCCAATTTTTGAAAACGGTGTGCCAGAGCGCTTCTCCCGCTTCTTGCAGTTAGTACAATTTTGCTCCCTTCGGCACCTACCAATTCTGGATTAATGATTTCGTAAGTTTCAGCAGACTTTAAGAAACCATCTTGGTGAATTCCGGATGAATGAGAAAATGCATTAGAACCAACAATGGCCTTATTGGGTTGAACAGGCATACGCATAATATCAGACACTTCTCTGCTTAATGGATTCAGCATCTGGGTGTTGATATTGGTATATAAGTTCAATTGTTTGTGTTGAGCAATAATCATTACTACTTCTTCTAATGAAGTGTTGCCCGCACGTTCACCTAATCCATTAATAGTACATTCTATTTGACGAGCCCCATTCATTACCCCGCTTATAGAATTGGCTGTAGCCAAACCCAAATCATTGTGACAATGACAAGAAAGAATGGCTTTGTCAATATTGGGAACATTGTTTCTTAAAAATGCAATTTTTTCACCATACTGATGAGGCAAGCAATAACCAGTGGTATCCGGAATATTCACTACCGTAGCACCTACTGCAATCACGGCTTCAACTACCCTGGCTAAGTATTCATTATCTGTTCTACCTGCATCTTCTGCATAAAATTCTACATCATCGGTAAAATTTCTAGCCCATTTAACACATTGAATGGCACGAGCTAGAATTTCATCTTGTGTAGAATTGAACTTGGCTTTAATATGAAAATCTGAAGTGCCAATTCCAGTATGAATTCTTGGTCTCACTGCATATTTTAATGCTTGTGCAGCCACTTCAATGTCTTTTTGTACTGCTCTGGTTAACCCACAAACCGTTGCATTTTTAATATGCTTGGCAATTTGGGTAACCGACTCAAAATCGCCTGGACTAGAAACAGGAAACCCTGCTTCAATAATGTCTACACCCAGTTCTTCTAACTGTAATGCCAAGCCCAATTTTTCTTTGGTGTTGAGTTTACAACCAGGCACTTGCTCCCCATCTCTAAGGGTAGTATCAAAAATGTGAATCTTTTCGGCCATATTCAATGGTATTTTTAATATAAAAAGACAGGCGCGTAGCTATTGCTATTGATTGCCTTTAATAACAACAGTACGGCCTGTCGTATTCGAATTTAGATTGCCTTATCTTTAGTTCTGAAACAAAACAAGGAGGTTTTTACGCTGTGTAAAGCCGCTCAAAAACCATAAAAGTCAATACAGTATTGAATTATAGCCCAACTCAATTACGATGCCCAACAGAACAACAGACGCCTTATTTCAATTAATTCAATCGCTTGAAAGAGCCGAAAAGCGCAATTTCAAACTATATATGACCCGTAATTCGGGAACCGGTAACTTAAAAGTGGTTCAATTATTTGATGCATTAGATAAAATGGCTCAATATGATGAAGCCATTTTACTGAAGAAAACACCCAGCATACAAAAGCAACAACTATCTAATTTAAAAGCACATTTGTACCAAGAAATACTAGCAAGTGTTCGTTTATTAAAGCAAGAGGAAAATATAGACTTGCAGCTGCATGAACAATTAGACTTCGCTAGAATCTTGTACAATAAAGGACTCAATATTCAAAGTTTAAAAATATTAGACAAGGTAAAAGAATTAGCCAAGGCCAATAATCAAGTAACTTATATTCAACAGGTACTTTTTTTAGAGAAAAAAATTGAATCGTTGCATATTACCAGAAGTATGCAGGATAGAGCAGAAAAGCTTTGCGCGGAATCAGACGAAACCAATGAAAGATTGGTCAATATTAGCACACTTTCCAATTTATCGTTGTTGTTGTACGAGTGGTATATTAGAAATGGGCATGCCCGAAACGAAGCAGATAAGCAAGCATTGGATCTATATTTCAAGCATCCCATTTTGCATGAAAACGAACAGGGAAAAGGTTTTTATGAAAAACTCTACTTATACCAGTGTTATTGTTGGTATGCATTTATTACCCAAGAATTTTTGATGTACTATAGATACTGCATTAAATGGACAGAACTATTTAATGCAGAACCTAAAATGATTGAGATTGAAACAGCCCACTATATCAAGGGCATGCATAATTTATTGGGCGCTCATTTTGATTTGAGGAATTATAGAAAATTTAATGAAACCATCAAGGAATTTGAAGCATTTATTGAAACCCCAGTAGTTCAAAATAATATTAACAACAAAGTGCAATGCTTCACGTATTTGTACACCGCCAAACTGAATAAACATTTCATGGAGGGAACTTTTACAAAGGGCTTATCCTTGGTTCCAGAAATAGAAGAAAGACTATTGGAATACGAATTGTATTTAGACAGACATAGAACCTTAGTCTTTTATTATAAAATTGCTTCCCTGTATTTTGGTAGTGGCGACGCAGCAAAAAGCATTGATTATTTAAATAAGATCATCAACTTAAAAGTAGACCTCAGAACAGATTTACAATGTTATGCCCGACTCTTACATATGATAGCACATTATGAAATGGGCAATTTTGACTTACTTAAATATTTACTGAAATCTGTTTATCGATTCATGGCTAAGATGCAAAACCTAAGTGCAGCAGAAGAAGCCGTATTTAGTTTCTTAAAACAATCCTTTCATAGTTCTCCCAATAAGGTTAAACCATTATTTCAACAACTATTGACCGAACTAAAAGGAATGGCCAACGACAGAATGGAAACAAGGGCATTTATGTACCTCGATTTTATTTCATGGCTTGAGAGTAAAATTCAACGAAAACCAGTACAGAGTATTATTCGTCAAAAATTTATAGCAGCAACTAAAAGAATTAGTGACGCATAATTTCTTGGGTAATAGGAAAACTCATATGCATTGCACAGCCAGAGGTAGGGGCAGTATGAATACTAATGCTGCCATTAAACAGTTCAACCCTACTGGTTATATTGTACAAACCGATTCCCTTTTTTTGTACCGCCAAATCAAAGCCTACCCCGTTATCATAAATAGATAAATAAATGCTATTGATATTTCTACCCAAATCAATTTTTAATTGACTGGCGCCAGAATGTTTTAAAATATTATTCACTTGTTCTTGCACAATCCTAAAAATACTAAGCTTAAAATCGTAATGGATATCGTCTTCAAAAAAAGTATCCGAAACAAATTCAATCTGCATATCATTCACTGCTGTTAAGTCTTCTAACACACTTTCGATTGCTTTAACCAATCCAAAGTCTTTAATTAAAGGAGTAACCAATCCTTTAGAAAGCCTACGTATTTCCTCAATTGCGTGCAATATAAAATCGGCCGATTGGCGAAGTAAATCTGAACCAGGTAGTTGTTTTTTTTCGGCAGAAGCAATGTACATCATGGCTACAGTTAACTGTTGGTTCACATTGTCGTGCAATTCTCGGCTTATATCGTGACGTTCAGTTTCTTGCGTATTAATTACTGCTTCAGCAATTTCTTTTTGCTTAATCAAGCGCTCTTCTTCCAATTTTTTCTCGAGCAATAATTTACCTGTTACATTTTGTGCAATAGCCATTACCGCATCTTTTCCATTGTATTGAATGCGATGCGAAAAAATATTCATGAATATTCGCTCCCCATTTTTGGTAATATGTTCCCAGGTTCCCCCAGAATCCATTTCATCAGAGCTAGCAATATGTTCAATAAATAATTTGAGCTTGCCAAAATTATCAGGGGTTCTTAAATCCCATAAGGTCAATTGTACAAATTCATCACGGGTATAGCCGTATTCCTTTTCGGCCATATCATTTACTTCCAAAATTTGGTGCGACTGCAAATCCCAAATAAAAATAGCCATGGGATTATAGTAGAATAAACTTCGATACCGTTTTTCGGAAAGCATAATCATCTCCGCGTTTTCCTTGCGTTCCGTAATATCTTGCATAGCCCCAATCATTCTAACTGGTTGCTCATTTTCATAAATGATGTAACCACGATCAAGCACATATGCGTATTGACCATTCGATTTTAAAAATCGATATTCTTCTTTCCAATAAGGACTGTCTGAATTTGAATAAGCGTCTGTGATGCTTTTTTGAACTCGGTCTCTATCATCAGGATGAATTTTAAAAATCCAATCGTTGGCATCTACATATACATCCACTAAATCATACCCAAAAGTCTTTTTAAAATTATCACCCACCCATAAAACCGATTGATCGTTAATATTCAATTCCCAAACCGCATCACTGGTGGCTTTCACCACAATATTATATCGTTCATTACTAACTCTAATATTTTCTAAGTTGCGCTTACGCTCAATACTGTATTGAATAGATTTAGAAAGTAGTTTTTCGTCGAACTCTGCTTTAACCAAGTAATCTTGTGCACCAGCAGCCATGGTTTCGAGCGCCATGTCCATATCAGATAAGCCCGTTAAGACTATGATGGGAATATTCGGCGCAAGTTGATTAATATGCTTAAACGATTCAATCCCTACACTATCAGGTAAAGAAAGATCCAGTAAAATTAAACTCGGTTTTTCATTTTTTAGCAAATGGTCGGCCTCTTCGTTGCTACTTGCTTTGATGATTTGCCCAATGGGCAATCTGGTTTTCCATAATAGTCCTTCTAGTACAAATAAATCAGCAGGATTATCTTCTACTATTAAAATACACAATAAAGCATTAGGTTCAGGCATAGATTCTTTCTATGGCGTCTTTAAATTTCTCGTTCACTACTTTACGCTTCAAACTTAACTTAGGTGTCATTTCTCCAGTATCTACGGTCCATTCTCTTGGCAGTAATTCAAACTTCTTTATCTGCTCTACATGATTAAAGAATTTATTAAAGCTCTCTACCAATTCACGATACAACTCTAATACTTTAGGATGATGAATCACGTCTTCATTGGTGGTATAAGGAATTCCTTTTTCTCGCATCCATTCTTTTAGCGTTGCAAAAGAAGGAACAATTAAAGCACCTACAAACTTACGCTCCGATCCCACCACCATCACTTGCTCCACAAATGGACTTTCTTTCAATTTATTTTCGATAGGCTGAGGCGCAACATACTTGCCACCACTGGTTTTGAAGAGTTCTTTTTTACGATCGGTTATTTTTAAGAATTTGTTTTCGTCCCAAACACCAATATCCCCTGTAAGCAACCATTCGTCTTTCATGGTTTCTGCAGTTAGGTCTGGGCGCTTATAATAGCCCTTCATAACACAAGGTCCGGTTACCATGATTTCACCGTCTTCGGCCAACTTCACTTGAATACCTTCAATAGGAGGACCTACTGTACCAAATTTTGTTCCTCCTTTCTCTTGTCTGTTTACGCAAATAACAGGGCTATTTTCTGTAGGGCCATAACCTTCGTAAACAGGCACTCCTGCTGCATTAAAAATGCGCAACAATTTTACCTGACAAGCTGCACCACCAGTAATAATAAAAGAAATATTACCACCCAATGCCTCTCTCCATTTTGAGAAGATCAATTTATTGGCAATGGCCAATTGAATATTGTACCAAGCACCGCCACTCACTCTATTATCATACTTCTCAGCTAAATCAACTGCCCAGAAAAATAATTTTCTTTTAGTACCAGTTAACTCACTGCCCTTGGCCATAATTTTTTCAAATACTTTTTCTAGTAACCTGGGAACAGTAGTAAATCCATTGGGTTTAATTTCTTTTAAATTATCACCAATGGTTTCAAGGCTTTCCGCATAATAAATACTAATGCCACTGTATAAATAAATATAGGTGCAGGTCTTTTCAAAAATATGATTCAAGGGCAAGAAGCTCAACACTTTCGATTCAGGTGAATCATTGAAAGGAAAACTCTTCTTACTAAATTGAACATTGGTATAAATATTTGCATGAGAAAGCATTACACCCTTTGGCGTACCGGTTGTGCCTGAAGTATAAATAATGGTAGCCAACTGTTCAGCTGGAATTTCCTTTTTAATTGCGTCAACCTGGGTCAATAAGTCATCGGTAGCTAAAGCACTTACTTCGGTCCAATGCTTTGCACCAGCAATAGTATCAAAAGTATAAATGCCCTGAATAGAAGGAACTTTATCAATAATGCTTTGCACTTTCAACAACAAGTCTTCGCTACTTACAAAAATGAATTTAACAGCAGCATCATTTAAAATAAACGCCAATTCATTGGGATTGGTAGTAGGATAAACGGGAACCAAGATGGCGCCAACTTGTTGAACAGCCAAATCGGTAAAAACCCACTCAGGTCTATTATTGCTGATGATGGCAATTTTATCACTCGATTCTGGTGTAAAATCATTGGCTTTAACACCCAGCGAAACCAAACCAGCACTTAATTTATTAACTGTATCAGCTACTTGTTGGGTACTATAAGTTTTCCATTTCCCATTTTCTTTGGCAGCCAACATATCATTCTTAGGAAAGTTTTCCAACTGATGTGTTACCGCATCAAATAAACGCTTCGTATTCATAATGCAATCGTTTAAAGTGAATTCACTTTATTTAGAGAGTCAAATTAGGCAAATAAAAACAAATAAAAAAGCCAGTTTGCACTGGCTTAACAACTATCTTGAATAAGGCTAGTTTAAATAATACTGACCACCTGGCTGTCGATAGATTCTACTTTGTTGAAACTCCTTGAACTTTTGTGCTTCTTCTGCATGGGTGTTTTGCCAATTCTGGTAAGCATCCGCACCAAATGAAGCGCCAAATAACCATTGATTATAGGCTTCAAAAATGCCTTCTCTAATCATATGTTGCCAATGCAAAAATAATTGGTAAGGATACTGTTTAGCATTGTCCGACATCCATTCCATGAGCAAACGGGTTCTAATGCTGCCAATATGATCAATGGTTAATCCTTCAGCCACTTGCTGTTTGGTCTTTTCGTAAATATCCAATTGCTTTTTTTCAAAGTCGGCATATTTTGGAACCAAATGATAAGGCGTTTTAACAATAGGTCTTAACATATTTTTATACGCATCTAACATGGCTTTTTTGACCTCATTGGTTCTAGCAGAATAACTCTCTAAATTCACAAACAATTCGCCATGAATTAAGACCCTAATCCAATTCATTTCTTTGTAATAATACTTAGCCGCATGGTAATAATTACCACTATAAGAAGGCGCCAACTCTATCCCTTTTTCCCAGGTAGCAATGGCTTCGTCTTTTTTATTTTCTTGCAGTAAGCTCTCTCCATATTCACTGTAAATAACCCCACCATCAGGAAATTTTTTCAAAGCACGCTTATACATTTTATTAGCAGCTGCATAATCTGCAATAGACTTATATGCCATGCCTAAAATCTGAAAACTTTGCTGGTCTGCATTGGGTAACTCAATCGCCAACTTGCCTGCATCAATTGCTTGTGCAAATTCCCTTTGCAAATAATAACAGAAAGAAATATTCTTAATCGTTTCTATATTTTGGGGATCAAGGGCTTTCGCTTTTTCAAGCGCAACCATTGCATTCGTAAAATCACCTTGTTGCATGAGGGCCATGGCAGACTCCTGAAACTGTTTAACAGTAGGTGTTTGCGCGGTTACGCCAACAGCTAACACCAAGGCAAATAGGATAAAGAATATTTTTTTCATGCTTAATTAATCTGCAATTAAATGCGTTAATAAACCATCTCTCAACTTAGGCTCAAACCAAGTGCTTTTAGGAGGCATTACATTACCACTGTCTGCAATAGCAAACAATTGATCAATGGTAACAGGATACAAACTAATAGCAGCAGCCATTTCACCGCTGTCTACTCTTTGCTCTAATGCGCCCAATCCACGGATGCCCCCAACAAAATCAATTCTTTTATCGGTACGCTGGTCTAGAATTCCTAAGATAGGACCTAGTATTTGTTCTTGTAAAATAGAAACATCTAACACACCAATGGGGTCATTAGAATAAGTACCTTCTTTTGCAGTTAATTTATACCATTGACCATCTATATATAAACCCATGGTATGAATTTCTTCGGGCTTCACTACTTGCTTGCCCACTAAACTAACTTCGAAAGATTTTCCTAAAGCTGCTAAAAAATCGGATACCGATAATCCATTCAAATCCTTTACCACCCTGTTGTAATCCATGATATGCAATTGATTCGAAGGAAAGAGCGTAGTTAAAAAATAACTAGCCCCATCAGGTGCTTTCTCTTGCATTTGTTGGCGCACTTTAGCAGCAGAAGCAGCTCTATGGTGACCATCTGCAATATAAGTGCAAGGAATTTCTTTTTCAAATGCTGCGGTAATAGACTGAACAATATCAGAATCACTTACAATCCAAATACTGTGTTGAATACCATCATCGGCAGTAAAATCGTACACAGGAGACTTGGCTTGCTTCCAATGATTGATGATGGCGTCCACAGCAGCGTGATTGCGATAAGCTAAAAACACATTGCCCGTTTGAGCGCCAGTGGTTTTAATATGATTAATGCGATCTTGTTCTTTTTCAGGACGGGTAAACTCGTGCTTTTTAATGATATCATTTTCATAATCATCTACACTGCTTACACAAACCAAACCCGTTTGACTTCTACCATTCATCACCAACTGATAAATATAATAGCAGTCTTTAGATTCTCTAAACAATACATCCCGCTTAATAAAAGCATCTAAATTATCTTTTGCTTGTGCATATACTTCAGGGGCATGAATATCAATTTTATCCGATAAATCAATTTCACTTTTAGTAATATGCAAAAAAGAATAAGAATTTCCTTGAGCAGCCAATTTAGCTTCTACACTATTTAATACATCATAAGGTAAACTCGCAACTTGTTTAGCAAGTTGAGGTTGAGGTCTTAATGCCTTGAAAGGTTTAATAATTGCCATTGGGCAAATATCGGTGATATATTCTTAAATGAAAAGTTATGATAATCGGATATTACCCATGCTTTTGGGTAAAGAAATGCAACAAGTCACAAAAACTGGTTACGCTTTCAATAGGCAAAGCATTGTACATGCTCACTCTAATACCCCCCACTGTTCTATATCCTTTCACACCAATCATGCCTTCTTTTTTACAAAGGTCTAAAAACGGCGCTTCCAATGCATGGTCTTTTAAAAAGAAAACCGCATTCATTTGACTCCTATCTTCAACCGCAACCGGTGCATCAAATAAAGGATTGGCATCAATGGTATCGTATAATAAAGATGATTTTTTTTGATTGCGAATACCCATTGCATCTAAGCCCCCTTCTTGAATAATCCAACGAAGGGTAAGCATACTCACGTATACTGCAAACACAGGAGGCGTATTCATTAAAGAACCCGCTTCAATATGTTTCTGGTAATTCATGATGGTGGGGATTGTACGCGCTACTTTTCCTAAGATCTCTTTTTTAATCACTACCAAGTTTACACCAGCAGCACCCATATTTTTTTGAGCCCCCGCATAAATTAAAGAGAAAGCCGAATAATTAGCAGGCCTACTAAAAATATCACTACTCATATCGGCCACTAAAGGAACAGTCGTGTTGGGAAATTGATGCCACTGCGTACCTTCCACTGTATTGTTAGAAGTCAAATGCAAGTAAGCCGCATCAGTAGGAATGTCAAAGCCTTTATTAATGTAACGATATTGCTGGTCGCTGCTATCGGCCACCACTTTCACCTTTCCGAATAAGCTGGCTTCTTTCCATGCTTTGTTGCCCCAAACACCGTGGTCGCAATACGCTGCGGTAGCCTGGGTGTCTAACAAATTCATAGGCACTTGCATAAACTGCGTTGTTGCTCCCCCGTGTAAAAAAAGGATTTCATAAGAGTCGTCTAATTCCATTAATTGCTTCACCGAATTGTTGGCTTCTTGTAAAATTTCTTGAAACCAAGCCGTTCTATGGCCAATTTCTAACAAAGACAAACCAGTATTATTATAATTCAACACCGCTTCAGCCGCTTGGGTTAAAACGGGTTGAGGTAAAATGGAAGGACCAGAATTAAAATTATGCAGCTTCATATACAAAATCTAAAGCACAAAGTAAACCGATTATCTTTACATAATGCAACTCCCATCAACCTTATTAGAAAATGCGGTAGCACAATTTTCTAAGCTGCCCGGCATAGGAAAAAAAACAGCGTTAAGACTGGTGTTACACTTATTAAAACAAGACATCAACGATGTTGCATTGTTTGGAGACACGATTGCAAAAATGAGAAGGGATATACAATTTTGTAAAAGATGCAATAATATCAGCGACGGAGAAACCTGTTCCATTTGTGCCAATAACTTACGCAATCAACAAATTATTTGTGTAGTAGAAAATATCAGAGATGTAATAGCCATCGAGAGCACGCAACAATTCAATGGCACCTACCATGTGTTAGGGGGGATTATATCTCCCTTGGATGGAATAGGTCCCGATCAGTTGAGCATTGAGTTACTCGTGAACCGAATTACCCAAGAACAAGTAGACGAACTGGTATTTGCGCTCAGCCCGAATATACAGGGGGATACCACCATCTATTTTATACAGAAAAAGATTGCTCATTTAAAATGCAAAGTCACTACCATCGCACGTGGCATAGCATTTGGGGGAGAGTTGGAATATGCAGATGAAATGACCTTGGCGAGAAGTATTGCCAATAGATTGCCTGTACAGCAGTATGTGCAATAAGTTTTGAATGCCGAATCCAAACAAAATCTTAACTTCGTTGTTTAAACATTAAAATAGAGCCGTCATGAAAAAATGGACTAAAATCATATTAACCCTGGTATTGGTAGGTGCCGTTACCGGCGGGATCATTGTTTATAAAATATTTACGAAGCCGCACCGTGACGTAACCACTGAAAAAGCGATTGCGATTAAGGCTCAGGCATTATTTGAAGCATTTAAAAATGATGAAGCGGCAGCCAACACAAAATATTTAGACAAAGCCATTGAAATTGAAGGAGAAGTATTAGACCAGAGTACCAATCAAGACGGACAATCGGTGGTAAATTTTAAAACAGACGATGCATTTTTTGTAATCAATTGTACATTTAAAACCAACCCCGGTGAACTAAAACCCGGCAGTACCATCCGTTTTAAAGGAATATGTACCGGCTATATACCAGACGCCAATGTGGTGATTAACGAAGGCGTACTCGTACCCTAATTAACCATTTCGTAAAAAAATAATAACATCCACTAATTAGCTGATATGAAAAAAATACTATTACTCGCCGCTTTAATTATTGGCTTTACACAATTGAATGCACAAAAACAATTTGGCACCCGCAATGCCAAAGTGAGTTTTATTGCCACCAACGACGAAGATGTAAAAGCAGTAAACAACGAAGTAGCCAGCAGATTATCCGATAATGGACAACTGAGTTTTAGCCTACTCATCAAAGGGTTTAAGTTTGAGTATGCAGAAATGCAAGAGAAGTTCAACAACGATTATGCAGAGAGCAATAAATTTCCAAGAGCAGAATTCAAAGGAAGCATCAGCAATATTAAAGAGATCAATTTTACGAAAGATGGTAGTTATAAAGCCGTGGTAAAAGGGAACTTAACCCTACATGGAGTAACACAACCCTTAACAGTCAACGGTTTCATCACCGTTAAAGCAGGCAAGGTTTCAGCAACAGGAAAATTTCCAATAGTAATGAAAGACTACAAAATTGATGCATCTGCAGTAACAGAAAAAGTGAATGCAGACATCAATGCCTTGTATCAATAGCCATTTACGAAGGGCTATATTTTGCTAGAATACAATATGGGTGTATCTTTGCACCGACTTTGGTGGATTTGTTTATTGTTCAGCCAAGGTCCTAGCCAATACGGTACTATACCGCTATGGGTTAGTTTTTAGAACTAATAAACGTTTGAAGTGCCTCCCCCCACATTCTGGCGTTTATTGGTAATTAAATCACCAAAAGGTGTTTGAACCAATACATATGCTAATAAAAGAAGAACTCCAGAAAAGAATCCTAGTAATTGATGGTGCCATGGGTACCATGATACAGCGGCATAAACTTACTGAAGCCGATTACAGAGGCGAACAATTTAAGGACTGGCATCTAGACGTAAAGGGTAACAATGATTTGCTCTGCATCACACAACCACAAATTATTAAGGGCATCCACTTATTGTATTTAGAAGCAGGTGCAGATATTATTGAAACCAATACATTCAGTAGTACGACCATTGCCATGGCAGACTACGATATGCAAAGTTTGGCGTATGAGTTGAACGTAGCCGCCGCTAAATGTGCCCGCGAAGCAGTAGCGGAGTTTAAACAAAAACATCCAGACACCGGACCCAAATTTGTAGCAGGTGCCATTGGCCCATTGAATAAAACATTGAGCTTATCACCAGACGTGAACAATCCAGGATTCAGAGCCGTAACCTTTGACGAAGTAGCCAACGCCTATTATGAACAAATAGATGGACTAGTAAACGGAGGAGTAGATTTAATATTGATAGAAACCATCTTTGATACATTGAATGCAAAAGGAGCAATCTACGCAGCCAAAAAATATTTCAGAGACAAGGGAATACCAGAACTACCCATCATGATCAGCGGCACTATTACCGATGCATCAGGTAGAACACTGAGTGGACAAACATTAGAAGCATTTTACACATCGGTGATGCATGCCAACCCCATCAGCATTGGATTAAACTGTGCATTGGGTGCCGCAGAAATGAGAAGTCATATAGAAGAGTTATCACAAATAGCAGCTTGTTATACATCGGCCTATCCCAATGCAGGATTACCGAATGCCATGGGAGAATACGATGAAGCACCACACGAAACCGCACACTTTATAGAAGAGTGGGCCAAGCAAGGATTCGTAAATATTGTAGGAGGCTGTTGCGGAACAACACCCGACCATATTAAACATATTGCAGACAACGTACAAAAAATGCAACCCAGACAATTACCTGTGGTTGAACCAACCATTTAAACAATGAGTACAATCAAACCATATTTAAGGCTTGCCGGATTAGAACCTTTGGTCATTAGACCAGAGACCAATTTTGTAAACGTAGGTGAAAGAACCAATGTAACTGGTTCAAAGAAATTTGCACGACTAATTAGAGAAAATAAATTTGAAGAAGCCCTATCCGTTGCCAGACAACAAGTAGAAAGCGGTGCGCAAATATTAGACGTGAACATGGACGACGCTTTGTTAGAAGGCGTGAGTGCTATGACCACTTATTTAAACTTATTACAAAGCGAACCAGATATTGCGCGCATTCCCATCATGATTGATAGCTCAAAATTTGAGATCATTGAAGCTGGATTAAAATGTGTGCAAGGAAAATGTATTGTGAACTCTATCTCTATGAAAGAAGGCGAAGCCAAATTCATTGAGCAAGCATTCATTTGCAAATCATTTGGTGCAGCAGTAATTGTGATGGCATTTGATGAAGTAGGACAAGCGGATACTAAGGAAAGAAAAATAGAAATCTGTCATCGCGCCTACAAAATATTAACGGAGCAAGTAGGGTTTGATCCACAAGACATCATATTCGACCCCAATATATTTGCTATTGCAACAGGAATAGAAGAACACAATAACTATGCAGTAGATTTTATAGAAGCCACCAGAGAAATCAAGCGATTAATGCCATTGGCAAAGGTTTCAGGCGGTGTATCGAATGTATCATTTTCATTTAGAGGCAACGACCATGTAAGAGAAGCGATCCATTCAGTCTTCTTATTGCACGCTATTAAAGCAGGTATGGATATGGGGATTGTAAACGCCGGACAGTTGGTAGTGTACGACGAAATAGAACCCACCCTAAGGGCATTGTGCGAAGACGTGATCTTGAATAGAAACAACGACAACAACGAAGCCACAGAAAAATTAATACAGCACGCAGAAACCGTAAAAGCCAAGGGAAAAGTAGCAATAAAAGATGAAGCTTGGAGAAAAGAGCCGGTAGAAAAAAGATTGGCGCATTCTTTAATTAATGGCATTACCGATTATATAAATGACGACACAGAAGAAGCCAGACAAAAATATCCAAGACCATTGGATGTGATAGAAGGTCCATTGATGGATGGCATGAATATCGTAGGCGATTTATTTGGTGCAGGAAAAATGTTCTTACCACAGGTAGTAAAAAGTGCTCGAGTGATGAAGAAAAGTGTGGCCATCTTAACACCCTTTATAGAACAAGAAAAAGAAGACAGAAAACAAGCGCACTTAGCAGCAGGAACAGTAAATGAAGAAACAGCAGGCGCAGCAAAAATATTATTGGCCACTGTAAAAGGCGATGTACACGATATTGGAAAAAATATTGTAGGCGTAGTATTAGGATGTAATGGCTACGATATTGTAGACATGGGCGTAATGGTACCTGCCGATAAAATATTAGAAGCAGCAGAAAGAGAGAAAGCAGATATTATTGGATTGAGTGGATTAATCACTCCGTCTTTAGATGAAATGGTGCATATAGCCAAAGAGATGAAGCGCAGGAATATGAAGCAGCCTTTGTTGATTGGAGGTGCTACCACATCAAGAATGCATACGGCCGTAAAGATTGCACCAGAATACCAAAATGGCGTTGTGCATGTACTAGATGCATCCAGAAGTGTAACGGTTGCGGGTTCCTTATTGAATAAAGAACAAAAGACCCCATTCTTAGATGAGTTGGTTCAAGAGTACAGCAAACTAAAAGAAGGATTCGACAATAAGAAATCAGTAAAGCAATACCTGCCTTATGCAGAAGCGTTGAAAAATAAAGTGGCTATTAATTGGGACAGTTATACTCCACCCACACCCAGCTTTACTGGAACCAAAGTATTTGATCATTATGATTTGAATGAGTTAAGAACATTCATTGATTGGAAACCATTTTTTATTACTTGGGAAATGCATGGCAATTTTCCAGCCATCTTAACCGATGAAGTGGTAGGTACAGAAGCCACTAAATTGTACAATGATGCCAATGCTTTATTAGATAAAATCATTGCAGAGAAATGGTTAACCGCAAAAGGTGTGATAGGATTTTGGGAAGCAGCCAGCAATAATGATGATGTAGAAGTACGCTCTGAAAAAGAAAAAGTACAATTGAGTTTTCATCGCCAACAAATCAAGAAAGCACCAGGGCAACCCAATTTATCATTAGCAGATTTTATTAGCCCAGCAACAGCTAATAAAAAAGATTATATCGGTGCTTTTGCCGTAAGTATTCATGGCATAGAACCGCATTTAGAAAAATTTGAAGCGGCACACGACGACTACAATAAAATTATGTTGCAAGCATTGGCCGATCGCTTTGCAGAAGCATTTGCAGAAGCCTTACACTTGCATACGCGTAAAGAATATTGGGGTTATGATGCACAGGAACAATTAAGCCCAGAAGAATTAATTAAAGAACAATACAAGGGCATCCGCCCCGCACCAGGCTATCCAGCATGTCCAGATCATACAGAGAAATACAAGTTATTTGATTTGCTGAATGCGCAAAACAATGCAGGCATTAGCTTAACAGAAAGCTTGGCCATGTATCCAGCATCGTCTGTATGTGGTTGGTATTTTTCGCATCCGCAGAGTCAGTATTTTGGAATTGGCAAAATTGAGCAAGACCAATTTAAAGACTATGCAGCCCGCAAAGGCATGGATGAAGCTACTGCTGAGAAATGGTTGAGGCCGATATTGTAGGTTAAAATTGATTTATGGAATAGAATTAAAAATTAATAATGATTGGATAATATGTTATCAATAGAATTCAATGACGTTTTTCCAATACCTCTAAAAATTATTTTTCCTTTGGGATCAATCAGAATGAATGTTGGAAAACTTGTAATTTTATACATTTTAACTAATTCAGCACTACTTCGCTTATCAAATACATTGGGCCATATAACGTTTTTTGATTTCAAATAATTTTTTACTCCACTAAGGTCATCATCGTGTGCAACACCATAAATATTAAACTTATCTCTGCCATATCGATCAAAAATACTTTTCAGATCTGGAAGTAAATCAAGGCATGGCTTACACCATGTTCCCCAAAAGTCCAATAAAATAAATTGGTTCGAATTTTGAATATTAAAAGACTTATTAGTCATTATATCTTTGAACTTAAAGTCGTAGGCTTTAAAATTAATGTCATAACCAAAATTATCATCCATTTTAATTAGCTTAATGCCAATTGACATTGGATTATCATAATAGCCTTGTAAAATAACTTGATGTTTATTGATCAAAACAGTATCACCAATTTTATAGTAAATAATTTCATCCTTTGGTGAATTTTTAATTTTGGAATTAGTGGATATTGAAAAGACCATCTTATTCTTTACACTTAAATTGTCATAATCATAATTAATAAAATTTAAGAAATAAGTTTGTTTATCTACTACAAAATTGGTCTGATTATAAAAAGGAACAAGAACAAAAATATTTTTAAGATAATTATTACCAAACGAGAGCCCGCTTTTTACATATTTGATAGTGACAGATTTTTTTAATACTTGATTATTCAATAAAAATTCAACATCTCGTAGGACTATAATATAATCTAATTTCTTAACATCATATATCTTTTCATTTAAAAAAATATTGTCGTTATTTGAATCAATGATGAAATATTCATTTCCATTTATAAAACCAAATATTATTTTGACTCTTTTTAATTTATTAAAATCCTCGTCATTTAAACCGTTCTGAAATTTGAATTCCTTTATTGATACTGGGCTGAAATTTTTAGGATAACTATTAATAGCTAAATGAAATTTAGATTTAAGTGTACCAATAGGAATTGTATTAAAAATGGAATTCCCATGAATAGATTGGAATTTAGTTAAGCTTAAACTTTGCGATAAGATTTCACAACTAAAAAATAATGCAATAAGAGTAAATAGAGGCTTTGCTTTGAAGATGACCATTCTTACCAAGATTTTTATACCCTTCATTTAAAGGATATCGAAGAAAAAGATATTACAAAATCATCTGAATAGGAAATTAAAGCGGGGGGTATTTTTACCCCCAGCATCACCAGTTAACTTTATTATTCTGCTCGTTCTTGAAAGTCTTGAAATTATAAGAAAACGTCAGCATAAAATACCTGCCTAAAACATTGGTATTCGTTTCAGTAATATTATTCCCGATGACATTTCTGCTAAAATTATTGTTTCGATTGAGTAGGTCGCGAATAATAAGTTTAATTTCACCCTTATCCTCTTTTAAACAATAAACGGATACAGATGGATTGATAAACAAATTAACAGGCAAGGCTGGTAGATTTTCATAGACAATTTTATTTGCCAATAAGGTAGTATTAAAGGAGACTTTTTTAAATAATCGAGCAGTTACTTCTACATCAAGATTTTGAACATTCGATAATACATCAGCTGTAAAATTATTGGTGAACCGATTGATATTAGCAGTATAAGAATAACTATAGTAAAAACTAAACTTATCTTGCCAATTAAAACTGTTGCCCACAGTTGTTTTAAAAACATTTACTTTCTGAGAAAATTCAGTTTCATTAAATACAGCTGGGGTAACCATATTTTGATAACTCAGATTTAAGTTAATTGAGTGATTATAGCGGTTGATTTTTTGGAAACTTTTACTAATTCCTAATCTCATTACAAGTGAATGTCTATTTCCAGCATTCATTGATTGAATTTCCTGCTTACCAGTATTCAAGATTCTAACAGATTGAATTATTGGATTTTGAGTGCCTTCATAGTAAAGTTCAGAATTAAAATTGACCTGTTTCTTCACATCATATTCTCGGTATGAAATACTAAATGTAGTGGCTTTTTCAGCTCTTAAATTAACATTACCATTAAATACAAACAATGGATTTGTATTATCCATGATTGGGGTTAGGTCTCTAGCTCGAGGTAAATTAACCTGCTGATTAAAAGACAAACTTATACCACCTCTTTTATAAAAGAGTACATTTAATAAAGGATAAGTATAAGTATTCTTATAATTATCAAATAACTTATTACTAATATTTAAATTTTGATGTGCAGAAAAATATGTGGGTCGAATTGATAAAGTATATTTCATTATTTCAAAATCTAGTTGTGGAGTTACTTTAAAAATAGAATTAGCTACACTAACATCACTTGTTAAATTTGCGTCTATACTATCATAATTGATATGACCTATGGGTTGCAAGTATGTAACAATTGCATTTTTCTCATTATTAACATCAAAATTACTAGCTAAGGCAAATTGAAATTTTTTAGCACTCCAACCAGATAAAACCAAACGATTAATTATATTTTGATTTCGGGGATTAAAGATTCGTAGTTGCCTTATAATTGAAGTAGTCGGTGTTGGAATCAAACTTAAATTATCAATTTCAGTTAAAAAATTTGTAGCATCTTGCGATAATTTATAAGATTGCTGAAAAGTGATTGCTTTGTATTTATCATTTTTCTGAAATAATCGTGAAAAAAAATATAAAGCATGATAATAATTCTTAGGATCGATAGTTTGTTCAAGTTTCCCATTAGAATTAAGTATTTCTCCAACTTTATCATTCGAATTAATTGTTGTATTCAGTGTATTTGAATTTATAGCAGACCACTGATTTCCTACATTTAAAGTTAAATCTCTATTACCAGATTTACTTTTGCTCTTCAACCCAAAATTTAAATTCTGAACAGTCTTAATTGAAGCAAACTGATTTTTAATTTTATACTCATTTATTGTGTCGTTATTGTAAAAAAGTGTTTTAGTATTTTCATTCGTATAGCCGTCTTCATGTGATACAAAATATTGCGCATAAAATGAAGTATTCTTTGTAGGTGCATGATTAAAATTAATACCCCCACCAGTTGACTCTGTCTCAGCAGTCACTCCGCCTCCAAAGGATATATCATTAAAGGTGTAAGAATTTCTATCATCATTAAAACTCATTTTGTATTGACTTCGATTAAACGCACCTAATGCCCGCATTTCTGAACTATTAAAAACCCCTCTGTTTAGATTGTTTTTATAGCCTATTAATGTAAGTTGGACTGTATCTCTTAAAAAATTGACTGCACCAGCAAGTTCATATCGGTTATCGGTTCCGCCTGAAGAAGACACTTTGCCAAAAGTACTTTTCTTGATATTTTGTTTCAGTTTCAGATTGATAATCTTATTGTAATCAGTATTTTTTTGTGTAGCATCTAATTGCTCTTTATCATCATAAACTTGCACATTAGCTACTATTGCACTTGGCAAAATTTGTGTAGCCGCTTTATAATTGTCATTAAAGAAACTCTTGCCATCTACATATATTCTTGAAACAGGTCTGCCGTTGTAGGTAATATTACCGTCCCGATCCACCTGCATACCTGGCAATTTTTTAAAAAGGTCTTCCACCAGTGCATTCGGTAATGTTTTAAAAGCCGTCGCATTAAATTCAATAGTATCTTTTTTAACGATAATGGGTGGCCTTTCCGATTTCACAATCACTTCATCCAAAGATTTTGAAGTTGGCTTTAACAAAATTGGACCAATAGGATAATTAGCAGAAGCAGTTAATCGCACTTCTCTTCGGTCTACTTCATACCCTTCAAATGTGGTGACTAATTTTAAGGTTTGATTGATTGGTATATTCCTTATTTCAAAACCGCCCTTTTCATCACATAACTTAAAAGAAACAATACTTGAATCCGTTAACTTAAAAACGGAAACAGTCGCCAAGCTTAATGGCTTTTTGCTTGCGCTGTCTTTTACCACTCCACTTATTACGCCAATATTGGGCTGTTGAGCATTGGTTTGACTATAAATCAATATAAATAAACAAACTGAAAAAGCTTTGATACCCATAAGTAATTGAAAATCTTTACATTAAATCGAAAAAAGGCACAAAAGCTTTTCTTTGATAATTAAATATCTTACAAAACAATTATACATTCAAAAACAACCGGGGGGTATTTTTACCCCCAGCATATGTTAATTTTTTAACAAAAAAGCATGGATGAAGCCACTGCGGAGAAATGGTTGAGGCCGATACTGTAGATTTATGTATGTTATTTTTGCTAATAATCGGAATTTATCCGATTATTGTATAATAATTTTACATAAATGGATTTTATATATGCCCTTAAGGAATTTGAAGAAGAGCCAATCACCAGGCAATTGGTATTGGACCTTCTTAAGGAGTATAAGAGGCCCAATGATAAAATCAATGAATTGGTTAAGCAAAATGTATTGACCTCAATTAAAAGAGGGCTATATATGCCAGGACCAAACAGTCACTTAAAACAACCGGATCCATTTTTAATCGCTAATCATTTATGGGGACCAAGTTATATTTCCCTTGAATCGGCCTTGTCTTATTGGGGAATGATTCCAGAACGAGTATATGAAATCAGTTCAATCTCGCTGAAGCCAACTAAAACATTTAAAACAGTAATGGGGCGTTTTAATTATTTACATGCCAAAGCACCGTATTATACATTTGGCATTCAAAGCGTCGCGCTAAGTGCTAAACAAATGGTTATGATTGCGTCCCCTGAAAAAGCCTTGTTCGATAAAATCATCATGACTTCAGGCATTGTAATTAGGAGTACAAGCCAAGCAAGAGAATTACTAATAGAAGATTATAGAATGGAAGAAACCCTTCTAAAAAAATTAAACTTAGCAATGATGAAAAGCTGGATAGTTGACTCACCTAAGCAAAGCAGTTTAGCGATACTACTAAAAATGATCAACCAATTATGATTAAAGAGTGGCTAGAACAATACCAACCTAAAAACAGAATCGAAGCTGAATCTGCATTACGTGAGATAATGCAAGATGTTGCTTTGGCGGGATTAAACCGCAGTGGCTTTTTTGAGAAAGCTGCATTCTATGGTGGTACAGCTTTAAGAATTTTTCATGGATTAGATCGTTATTCAGAAGACTTAGATTTTTCTTTATTAGCAACAAATCAATCGTTTTCTTTGGAACCATTTTTTGAAGGAATGTTACAAGAATTCGAAGCAGTCGGCATGAAAGTAAGTGTGCAGGAAAAAAATGTATTCGTGCTTGAAAAAATGATTCCGCAACTTGGTTTAGAGCTATCGCCAAGAATAAAAATCAAATTAGAGGTTGATACTAACCCACCACTGGGATTTGAAACAGAAGAAAAATTACTCTTACGCCCCTATTCATTTTATGTTAAATGCTTTACCCTTCCCCATTTATTTGCCGGCAAAATGCATGCATTATTATTTAGACAATGGAAGCATAGAGTGAAAGGAAGAGACTGGTACGATCTAGAATGGTATATTAAAAAAGGAGTACCATTAAACCTTTCACATTTCGTATTTAGAGCGAATGATTCAGGAGATTGGGGAAAGTCAAGTATTACAGAAAAAGAATTAAAAGAGCTACTTCTATCGAAAATAACCACTGTATCATTTGAGGCCATAAAGGAAGACATTATTCGCTTTATACCAGACAATACAGGTCTTAAGATTTGGGGGCCAGATTATTTTAAAGAATTGGTGACTAAGCTAAAGCTTAATTAAATTGTCGTTTGCAGTCGACAATTTCAACAATATTTTGTCGTTTACAGTCGACAAATAAACTATGGTTTTAGTCTCATTTTTCCTTCTCAATCCCGATACTACTAACATTGAATTTTAAATTCAATAGTAAATTACGATTAGTTTCTATTTGATACCCAGAATTAAAGCATTCCGCATTGATTGAGTCAATAAAATATTTACCAGTAAGAACATCCTTATTATATATATAATCATACTTATAAATTATTTTATCTGATATCATTTTTGTAACACGATTTGCATGCCATGTTTTAGTATGAAATAAATTGGTTATAAATCCATTGAGAGATTCAACTTTCATTTCCCAGATATATTTCAATCTAATAATTGAATAATCAAATTCTCTTATCCTAATTTCCCCTTTCAGGTACCCTCTTGCTAATCCTCCAACAGTTCGACCTAAAAATGAATCTTTAAAAGATTGATTGGGCATGAAACTTACAATATAAACAAGACCATATTTTTCATCCTTGTATTTGGAAATAAGTTTAAAGTCTAATCCTTTATTATTATTTCCGTCAATCGGCAACCCTTTTCGGAGCATATCAAACCATGGAATAATATCACCTGTACATAATTGGGGAACTCCAATAAAATTGGTGAAAAGTTTATCCTGATATAAAGTGTCTTTAATCCAATTTGGAGATTTCATGCTTTTATCAGCATTTCGATAATATACCTTTACAAATTCTTCAGCCTTTTCTTTTAAAGTGTCGTAATTATAAATTTCTGAGGAAAATTTTAAAATTTGACTAAAAGAAAAATTACCATAGTTATCCACAAAGCGATTGGCTACATGTTTAATTATTGCGTTTGCGCTTTTTGTTTTCTTTGCCTTACTTCTAATAATAATTTCAGGTAATAAGCTCTTTAATGGCTTCAAAAGCAACCGATTAACATGAAACAAATAAAATAGTTGTTCTTCATAACCAACTGCAGAAATTTTTACCTTTTTGGGGGAGCTTGAATTGGGAATAGAAAATGAGCCATCTTCATTTGAAACAATAGACATTTTAGTTGTGTCATTTTCAATAAAAACGATTGTCGCAAATGGAATAGATTCCTTTGTAATAGAATCAATGATTTTAAAATAAATAATACTATCCTGTGACACAAAATTTTTATTCAAAAGTGAATTATTGTATACATTGATAGGATTTCCCAATACCAAAAAATGAGAAAATATTGAATTAAGTAGTAAAAGAAATAGAATAGAAATACCTAGTCTTAATTCATTATTATTTTCATTTAACATATTAGATTTTTGATGAAAGCAATGATTATAAATTAAGGTCATAATTAATTGTTAGATAAGTACCGGCTAAACAAGAATTATTTTAAATTTTTTGTCAGCGCCTCCATTAATGATTTATTTCCCTGTGTACCTTCATAACGCATTAGTATAGTGCCATCTTTTCCAATAAGTAGTTTGGCTGGAATTGGTTGAATACTATAAAGTATACCTAAATCATATAAGGTTCCTGCGCCTTGCAAAATATGTCTCCAAGCTCCAGTTTTGTCATCTTGAATAGCTTTTTTCCATGCTTCCTTTCTTTCATCATCATTGGCTATGCTTATAATTTCAAGCCCTTTTGATTTAAATTTTGTATGCAACTCTATTAAAAAGGGAGATTCATCTCTACATGGTTTACACCAAGTAGCCCAAAAGTCTAATAAAACATAATTTTTACCTTTAAACTGCTCTAAAGAGATAGAATCGCCGTTAATATCAATGGTATTGAAATTCTTTGCTTTTGATCCTGGACTACTTCCTTGAATCGCTCTAATATTGGCTGCGATTCTTTGACCATAATAACTATTTTGAATTTCACTAGAAAATGAATTAAATGTTTTTATTACAGTATCAAGTGGAAGTCGGTGAAGGAGGACTTCCAAATAAAAAGCACTATAATAGGAGTTAATATTTTTATGGACAAAATTTTCAGTTCGCATATTAATATCACGATAATAAGGGTTTAATTGCTGTCTGATTTTTTTTGCACTATCCTTAAATTGATTTTTTGTTGAATTATATTTATATGCCAAATCAAAATAAAAAATACGTTTATCCAAAGAATCTACTATTTTCTTATGGTGGTAGGTATTATTAAGCGAATCAATTTGATTTTGCGTGTTAGAGCCCCTAAGTTTTAAATCTTTAAATTTATCTTTTTCCAAAACAAGGTTCATAATACCCGGTTCTATGAAAATGGAATTAGAATTAATGTCACTGGTATTTTTGAAAACCCTATCACCATAAATATCTGCATTTATAGGATGTGGGATATACCCTTTGAAAATAAAAGACTCGTTAATAACCTCAGCACTGTCTGTTATATATTCGCCCTTATAATTTATATATTCTAATTTAATAAAACCTGAAGATTGATTTTTTATTTTACCGTATATAGTAAATGGCTTTGGGGAGAATTGAGCTAATAAGTAAGAAGTGAATGATATAAATAAAAAAGAAAGAAGTACTTTCATCTGATACATTTTAACTGAGATTTATTCAATACGATACCTATTCGATGGTTTAAGAGGGCAGTTTATTTTAAAGAATTGGTGAATAAGCTAAAGTTTATTTGAAATTCTTTCTTTATAGTTTCTTCAAGATATGCATTAAACTATGTTAAGACGCAATAATGGGAGAATTCCATAAAATTAATTTGTATTCAACTGAATATTTGGAGATTTAATATTATTACGTTTTAAATACTTTATTTTATTCTTGTTTAGATAAAACGAGTCAATCAGAGTTGATTTCTGGGGAATCAGTAAAAACACGTTCACCTCTTTTATCGACGTAGTCTTTTTTGTATTGGATTGAACGACAACTAAAAAAGAAGAGAAGCAATAAACAAGGTATAAGTTTCATATTCATTATGTTTTATTAGTGGTGTAATTTTCTATCTCCCACAAACAAACGAGTAATTCAAAGTTTATACCCATATCATGATGCTTAAAATCTAAAAACTTTTCGAAGTTGTTCAGTTAATTGAGAGTCATCGTCATTTTCCTGTCGAAAAATTATGATTCCCTTTGTATCGATGAGGATCTTAGTTGGCAAGACAGTTACTACATATTCTTTGTTTACATTAAACTGATTGAAATTACCTTTTTGAAACTCGCCAATATCTAAATTATCACGTATGTGATGAAAAAGGCTAGTTTTATCTTTTTCAACAGCCTTTTTCCAATCTTCAATATTTCTATCAGAACTAATACAAATTACTTCTAAGCCATTATCCTGATACTTTTTATATAACTCAATTAAATAAGGGCTTCCCTTTCTGCAAGGCAAACACCAACTTGCCCAAAAATCTAATAGTATATATTTCTTACCGATTAATTTTGAAACATCTAAGAGTAAGCCATTAATATCATTTATTGAGAAGACTTTTGCTTTACTTCCAACTCCTGCACCTAATTTAAGGACAATTTGTTGACGAACTAAATCACCAAAAATAGATTGTTGAATTTTAAAAGTAAAATTATCGTAAATTTTTGCAAGCGAGTCAACAGAAATTGATGAAAAATAATAACGTAATAAGTACGCACTTATATAAGAATCCGGATTTCGTTTAATATAATCAAAATCAATTGTCTTAATTTTGTCTCTATACGGAATAAGCTTATCAAATGCATTCTTAGCCAATTCCTGCAACTCAATATTCTCTTTTGATTTATTTAACATTACTATAGCATTACTATATTCAGTTTCAAGTAATTTGATCCCCATATTGTCGTATACACTATCCTTAAACTTTTGAAGCCTAGACATTTCATTTTGAATACTTGATCCGCTTATTTTAGCTTTCTTAAAGTTATCTACCAATAGGGAAATATTCATTATTGATGGCTCAATAAAAAAATCAGTTGTATTCGGGTCGTTGATAGATTTAGATTTTATATTACCGTCTAGATATGCATTCGTGGGTTCTTTGATTTTTCCGGTAAATAAAAACCTCCCGTTATTTAGTTTACAAGTATCATGAATGAATTTTCCCTCAAGATTTAAATAACTCAAGACAACAATCCCATCTTCTTGTCCTTCTAAATATCCAATTAGTTTAAAGCTTGAACTATCAATTTTTTTTTGGCCAAAAGCTATTGAACTAAATAACAGAAAACAAAAAAGAATGTTTTTTTTCATAATATAAAATCTAAAAAGAAAAAGAGCTGCACAAATGGTACTGCTTTAAGCATCAGCAGATTGTTGGCTCGCCAAACCACTTATTCGCGATTAAGTGTAGTACCATTTGACTGTTCTTTTCGGGTACTAATCAAAAAGAAATATGACAATTCTTCCTCGTGAAAGAAATAATTAAAGTCTTTTATGTTTTTTTTGAGTACAGTAAACTTCAAGTTTTATATTCAAATAAAAAAATATCAACGGGGGGTATTTTTACCACCCGAAGCTACCTTGCAAACAAACCCCTCCATTGATACAATAACCGATCAGCTAAACTAGCTTCCGCTGTAATCACATCTGCTGTTCCCAACAAATTATTACTAAAATGAATGGTCTTTTGATAATTCGTTTGTAAACCGTTGTTGAGTTTAACCTTTATCAAAAAACTGGTGTCTTTATAGGGTACTTGTGGAATATTCATTATGGTGCCATTTAAGACACCAAATTCATTTCGTTGATAACTATTAAGTGCAATATTCACCTGTTGACCTTGCTTTAATTTGCCAAAATTCTGTTGTGATGCAATCAGCTCTGCAAAATAGGTGGGTTGTTTCGGAATAATATAAAAGAGCTCTTGACCCGTTTTGATCCAACTATTCTCTTGAAAGTAACTGGCAAACTGTAAAGTACCTGTTTCACTTGCAACTAATATGTATCGATTTGCCCATTCAGCCAATGCACTTTTGGCATTAAAAATTGCTGCTATAAAGTTTTGTTTATTATCTGAGTTTAATTTATCAATTTCCAATAATTCTTTTTGCTTGGCAACAATATTAGCAGACTGATTAATATCCGCAGCATCAACTTGTACCAATTGTTGTTTCTTGGATAAGACGGTTGATTTATCCTTAATTAAATCAAGAGGTGCAATAACTTTTTCATTAGCCAATTTTTCATTAATGGCCAATAATCCTTGTTGCATTGCTAAATCTTGAAGAATCAATTGCTTTTGATTATTCGCATTCTCCCTAGACTGATTAATCAGCCTAATATCTTGAGCAATGGCATCACGTTTTTGGTTAAAGTACCCTTTTGTCTTTGCCCAAGAGAGCTGATAAATTTGTTGGGCAATATCCTGATAATTTTTTTGTAAATCACCCAATTGATTGAGTGTTTCTAATTGGCTAATCGCATTCCAATTATTTCCTTTTAAATCAAGTTCAGTTTGAACAACCCACTTTTTAAACAACAGCACTTGTTTGTAATCTGCATTACTTTGTAAAATGGCTAAAACGTCACCAACAATTACTTTTTTATTTTCAAGTGCATTTATATAAACAATTCGTCCTTCAGATTTACTAATAATTTGTTTTGGCAAATTATCCCCAACAATTTTTATGGGTGCTTTAACGATATCTGGGTATTGAATAAAAAAAGTTAATGCGAATAACAAACCAATAATGATAAAAAACATTGCAATGCCATTTCGGACTATCCAGACAGGTTTACTGCTAATAATTTCACGAACCTCATGGCTATAAATGCGATCTACCTCATCTAAGCGTTCAATATTAGCCGCTTCAAGCATTGCATCTAAACTATATGATTCTTCTTGTTGAGGCATAATTAGTCTTTAATCACCTAATTCTAATTGATTTTTAACCAAAGTAAAATATTCACCCTTCATTGCTGTTAATTCAGCATGTGTACCTTGCTCAGTAATGACACCGTTGTGCAACACCACAATTTGATCTGCATTTTTAACAGTGCTTAATCGATGAGCTACCACTACCACCGTTTTACCTTCGAAAAATAGTTTTAAATTTTTCAAAATAGTACTTTCATTATTGGAATCTAATGCATTGGTGGCTTCATCTAATAAAATTAGATCTGGGTTTTTGTAAACAGCTCTAGCAATTAATAAGCGTTGTTTTTGCCCTGCACTTACACCAGTACCTTCAGCGCCAATTTTGGTATTATAGCCCAGTGGTAAACTTTCGATAAACGAAGTGATGTTGGCAATTTTTGCAGCATATCTTAACCTTGCCTTATCAGGATAGTCTTCCCCAACAGCAATATTTTTAGCAATACTATCAGAAAAAATAAAGCTGTCTTGCATAACTACACCACACTGTTTACGCCATGCACGATGGCTAATATTTGCCAAATTCAATCCGGCAGATTCAGCTTGATCACCAATATATATATCCCCAGACTTCGACTCATAAAATTTAAGCAATAACTTTAATAAGGTGGTTTTACCACTACCACTGGACCCTACAATCGCTGTAACTTTTCCTTGTGGTATTTGCATGGAAATATTTTTAAGCACAGGCTCATTGCCAGCACCTGGATAAGTAAAGCTGATATTATGAAGGTGTATAGATCGGTTTTGAGGCAACTCTGTAACCAGTGCTGAAGGAGCATCACTGTTTAAATTTACTGGTTCTTCATCGGCCAATTGATGAATTTCATTCAATCTTTCCAAACTAATTTTAGCCAATTGCCAATTTTGAACGAACCCAATCATTTGTTCAATTGGAGAATTTAATTGCCCAATGATATATTGAATGGCAAGCATTGCGCCAAGGGTTATTTGCCCTTGAATCACTGCTGTTGCAGCCACAAATGTGATGAATATATTTTTGCCCTCGTTAATAAAGAAAGCACCCGCTTGTTGCCATTGATTCAGTGCAAGCCCTTTCATTCCTACCCTAAATAGTGATGCCTGCAAGTGTTCCCATTGCCATCTTTGTTGTTTTTCACTACCATGCAACTTAATCTCCTGCATACCTTGTACCAATTGAATGGTACTACTCTGTTCTGCAGCGGCAATATCAAACTGTTGGTAATCAAGTTGTTTTCTTTTCTTTAAGAAGATTAAAATCCATAAAATATATAGCACACTGGCTGCTGTAAATACGCCAAAAATGAGTACACTATAATTAAGCAACACAATAGAAAATACCATTAAGTTGAATAATGAAAATAGGGTGCTGAGAGAAGTACCTGTCAAAAAGTTTTGAATACGTTTATGATCATTCATTCTTTGAAGTATATCTCCTGTTTTTTTGCTGTCAAAATAAGCCAATGGCAACTTCATCAGCTTTATTAAAAAACCCGTTAGAATAGAGATATTGATTCGGCTACTGATATGGTATAATATCCAACTTCGAATAAATTCTACTCCTAAACGCCCAATAAACAATGCCAGTTGAGCTAATAAAACAATATATACAAATTGAATATTTTGGGTGTTGATACCTACATCTACTACACTTTGTGTTAGAAAGGGAAATACCAATTGCAATAAACTACCCAGCATAACCCCTAGAAACAGTTGGAAAACCAGTTTTTTATGCGGCTTTATATAACCCCATAGTTGGTTAGCATGATTGGTTGATACCTCATTAAAATCATGCCCGTAATTGGAATTATAAAAATTTTGTCCGGGTTCTAGTATTAATGCAATTCCTGTGGATTCCCCATCCTCATTTTTATCACTGATCCATTTTTGTAAGAATAGCTCTTTGCTGATGGTAATAATTCCTTTAGCGGGATCAGCTATTGTTATGTTTTTTAGCTTTGAAAAAAAAGCCCTCTTTTGGGGAGGTAAAACAATAAAATGGTTTTGACCCCAGTGCAGTATTGCGGGTTTTGGTGCTTCTTCAATTAGTTTTTCAAAACTCAACTTTAACCCAGATGTTTGAAAACCTATCTTTTCAGCGGCATCACTAATACCTAATAAATTGACACCCTCCTTTCCTATCTCTGTTAACTCCCTTAACTTCTCTAAAGCAAAAACACGACCATAGTACCTACTTATCATATACAAACAAGTAGGACCACAGTCCATTTGGTTTTGTTGAGGTTGGAATAAGAAGTTATTTTTAATAAAAGATAAATTATTATTATAAAATTATTTGAGTAATCTGATTTGATATATTAACTGATTAAGGTTTCGAGGTCTTTCAGCCCAAAAGTGTCTAATTTTTCCAGTAGCATCCACCAATAAATATCTAGGGATTGTTTCGATTTTTAAAAATCTTGCGAGTTTATCAGATTGCTTATTATCTAAAACACAAAATTCATCTTTTATTTTTTTGTTAAGTTCTTTAAGTTTCCTTAACCATGAATTCTTATCACTATCAATTGATAAAGACAAAACTCGTAGATTAGGGATTGAATCCTTTAAAAGTTTAATGAACGGCAATTCAGTAATACAAGGACCACACCAACTTGCCCAGAAATCAACTAGCAGCATTTTCTTACTACTTTTAAGAATATCACCTAACTTAATTACATTCTCGTTTGTATTCATAAATTTTATAGAATTAATACTGTCCATATTAAAATTTAGATGGGTATTTAAATAGCCTAATAATTCTGTTTTTACAGAATCATTAGAAATACCACTCATTACTTTAGAGAAAATCGCAGTATCCCTTTCCAAAAAATTTAAAGTACCCTTATATGTATAAATTCGTGAAAGCATAGGCAAAGCTAAATTCCTAACTTCTGGTATTAATTGATCAAATATCCATTGAAGTCTTTTACTAAAAATTTCCTCATTATTTAAATTTTGATTGTAGAATAAATAATATTCTAGCATCTCTGCAATAAAAGTTGCGTAATAGGTTGAGCTATGAAGTAAAGAAGTTTGGTTTAGTTGAACTTTATTAATAACCAACTCTAATTTTGACAAAGAAAGTTTAGATAAAAATGCTGAACGGCTTCTTAATTCATTTAATAAAAAAGAAATAAGAAAATAATCTCTTTCTAAATTCAAATAAGTTAAAAATGCAGAGCTAATTGGATTTATTGCAATAAAACTATCTATGCTATTATTTAAATGAGTAGACTGATTGACTATAGAATCAATATAGATCTGAGTTGTAACAGAATCAATACCATCCAATTTATTAAGATTATTTAATTGCCGTCTTAAAAAGTCGTAAAATAATAAATCCCCTGGATGCAATCCTTTTACAGATATGGTATACTCATACTCATTAATTGGAGTGGGCGTAAAAGTAAATGAAAAGTTAACAGTATCATTTGGCTTTATAAAAATTGGAACGTAAGCAATGTTAGCTATAGTTGGTTTATCAATAGACATTCTTATCTGAAAACTACTATCTGGCTTCTTAAGAACTTGATAAAGTTTAAAATTATATACTGGATTCTGGATTGAAAATGGAATACTAGAGGATGTGAAATTGTGTACATTTCCATTAATTAATGCATTTTGTGCAAAGACGTTATTTGAGAAAAGAATTAAAAAAAAAATAATTAGTTTAAGCATAATAAGTATTTATCAAACCAAAGCACTCAGGTGCTTTGGTTTGAGTTAACAATTAAGGATAATATGTAGTCCCATTAGGTCTAACACAGTAAAGTTCACAATTACTTGCTTGACCAGCGCAATTACCATATGCTTGATTAGTACAAGAACCACCTATCCAAAAGCAATGTGCCTCTGTATCCGATCCACACTTGCCACCTGCTTCACCTGGATCTTCAATATATCCCCCTACTACTTGCTTTTGAGCAGCTCTGCTCAATGCAGTACCTAAATTTAACAATTTACTTTTCATGATAATAGTTTTTGTTATTCACTTTTAATGAATAACGGTTAATTAAAGTTGTTTCTGCAGCTTTAAGCGTCAGTAGATTATTGGCTCGCCAAACCACTTGTTGATCACCAAGTGTAGTACCATTTGGCTCTTCTTTTCTGGTACTAGTCGAAAAGAAATATGTTTATTCTTTTTCATGAAAGAAAATAATTGATGTCTTTTATTTGGTATCCTTTTGGTAATTGATAGCCATCAATAAAAATCGTTGGGGTGAATTCAATTTTCACTTTTTCACACCAGTCTTTCATTTGATTGATTTTGTCGGTTTGTTTTTCTAGTTCTTCATACATTGGGTATTTGTTGGCAAAAACATCGTAATTCTTTTCTTTAGCCAAATACCAATCGTCAAGCGCAGTTTTAGTAAGATTTTCATCTCCGTTTTCAGATACAGCTAATAAAAGTTTTACTGGTTTTGCACCACGGTCATTCTCATGATTAGTTGTTGTAAAAATAATTTGAGCTTTAGCCTCTGGATTACTCTCAATAATCATTTCAATTTCAGGATGTGCCATTGCACATGGCCCACAATAAGGGTTGCAAACTTTAATAATAGTATGTTTTGCATTAGGATTACCTATTGTTATCCCTAATTGATTGGTAGAATGTTCTAAAATGGACGGCTGGTTTTTAAGCAAGGACCAAAATACTTGATCGTTAAACTTAAGCATTGAGTAACTTCTCTTTTCATACTTTGCAACCTGTAATCTTTTCAACAAAGGCTTTAATAAAAACCAAGATATTGAAGGAATTAACAAAGAGTAGAATGCAAAAATGAGATTGTTTGCAAATGCATTTCTTGTTTCAGAAAAGGATAAACTGGTATTTGTTATAACCAATATTCCTTCAGTCAATAAAACCGCCTGCACCATTAAGCAGAGTAAACACCACTGTTTAGCTACTTTCCACTGATAATAAATAGAGAAAATAATATAAGGCAGGGCTAATAAAGAAAATAGACTCAAAACGGGTAATACCGCATTAATACCAGCGAGCGCTGAGAATAATAATGACCCTGCAAAATATATAAAGCCAACTTCACTCCAGGTTACCATGCCTCCAAGCGTTGCAGCTTTGGTATTTAAGACAGCACTACAATTGGCTTTCTGTATGCCTGAACAGATTTGTTTCAACAAAGGGTTGCCTTTATCTATATCATACCATAGTAATAAAACAGATGCAGTTAATCCTATTAACTTCGCCAATAAATACAATGTGGACAAAAGGGTAATGGAGCCATTTATAAATGGAATCAATAAAGAAGCCAGAATTCCTATTGGAATTGAACTATAAATTGCAGTCTTAACAATAGCAGCGTTAATCTTTTGTTGGTAATTGATTTCTCCAGAAAATTCATTTGCTTCAGCCACTAAGATGTTTTCAGTCCACTGAGACAAAAATATATTTTTAGCTTTTGTTCCTTTTTTGCCATTTTGATTTACAATAAGCATCTCGTTTTCTACAACTTCTAATACTAATACAAAAACACCTTGTTTAAAGCTTGTAATAAATGGTGTTGGGATCTCTGATAATTTTTCTGCCGAAGTTTGTATCACTAGGTTTTCAACCTTCCAATTATTCAATGAATCTGAAATGGATAAAAAGCTTGGATAGTCTGGATGCGATTGTAAAGTTTCGTTAATCGTTTCCATGCTTACGTTCACTTTTAGTCCCCTTAAAAAAGCGGAAACAATTAATGGCTGGTTTTCATGTAAACTATTAAATAAAACACCCGATAACATAATTTCTAAATATGCAGTAAACATCAATTATAATTTTTAAATTAAAAAAAATCAGCGGGGGGTATTTTTACCCCCCGGCATTCTTGAAAGCTATTTTCAGACGTAAAAATCAACCTAGGGGGTAAAAATACCCCCTAGAAATTTTGCAATTATTAAATTTCATGTAATGAAAAATTGCACAACAATTGAATAATTTTGACCCCAATGAAGAATTACAGGCTTAGGGGCTTCTTCTATTAGTTTTTCAAAACTCAACTTTAACCCAGATGTTTGAAAATTAACACACGACCATAGTACCTACTTATCATATACAAACAAGTAGGACCGCAGTCCATTTGGCCTTGCTGGAGTTGTAGAAGAAAAAGGGAGCGCAATAGTAATATGATTTTAAAAAAATCCAGCCTGATTAATACTAAATTAATTGACTAAGAAGGGAGAAATAAATTTATCATTTAACATCAGTATTTACCAAAAACTCTTGATTCTAACCAGAAGGACTTTGTTATTAATATTCTGTTCTATTATTTAAGATTATCATCAGTGAATTTTTTGATTTCTTGATTTGTTAAATCAAAGCCCAAAATTTTTCCATCTCTATTAATAAGGATATTTGATGGCACTCCTTTTATATCATAATAGGAAGAAAGTGTACCATATGTATATTTCGTGTCAATTAACTGTAACCATTTTATCTTATCCTTTACTACAGCTGCTCTCCAATATTCTAGATTATCATCAAAGGAAATACCAATAATATCAAATTGAGATCTTTCATAAGAATTAAATAATTTGACCACTTCCGGATGCTTTTCCCTACATGGAGCGCACCAGGAAGCCCAGAAATTTATTAAAACAATTTTACCAGCATATATTGAAGTTTCAATCTTTTTTCCAAATATATCCGGAAGACTAACATGGTGAAATTGCTCTCCTATCACTCTATTTTTTAAGCGCAATAGCGATATTATTGATCGATTTAGCTTTTGTCCTTCATAAGATGATAAAAGACTAGTATCAAAATTTGATTTTAGAAGGTTAATTTGATTTAAAGAAAGAATTTTATTTGTTGCCAAAAAGTATAGTGCATGTTTGCTTTTAGGATTTTTTGTGATAAAACTATCTAATAAATTATAATGCAAATTTTTTTTTTTCTATAGTAGAAATA
The DNA here is from genome assembly GCF_030695065.1 of Sediminibacterium sp. GTDB lineage: Bacteria > Bacteroidota > Bacteroidia > Chitinophagales > Chitinophagaceae > Sediminibacterium. The sequence continues at coordinate 67,548 of NZ_JAUYTR010000023.1, forward strand.
TTAAGTGCTTCTACTTTCGCTAAGGATTTTTCGAATAACTGCCTATTGACTTCGATAACTGATCCTTTAATACTGTCAAGTTCAAAATATGTATGTTTTGTTTTATTCTCACTATTAGTTTCAATTTTACTATTCAAGTAAATTAATGTAGTTGGGTTATCGATATAAAATTCAACTATATTAGTATTCTCGCTAAAATGTAACCTACATAATATTGGAAGTTTTGTTTTCAGATTAAACTGGAAGTACCCATTAGCAATTACTGAACTTAGACTATCTTTAGCATTTATATTTCCATCAAAAAATAAAAATATTTTATCAGGGTATGTGCCATTAATTTTACCACTTATCGAAATATCTGTAGTTTGTGAGTACAATGAAAAATTAGTAAACAAAACCATTAAAAAAGCAATAATGAAATTCATAATATTTTATTTAAGATCAAAAATGAGTTAGTTTTCATAGGAATTTTCTTTAAAAGAAGTTGCAAAGAGCTGTGTGAACTTATCAGCTGTTGGCTAGAATTATATAATAAATTATAAGGAATCCCGTATTTTACATTTTCAGTATATAATTTACTATTAGCCCCCCCAATTAATAATAAATTTGTCCATTTGCATGCATCCTGTTTTAAAGCTAATTTCCATTTCGAATAATCATCGTCTATTGAAAGTCCAATAATTTGAATTTTACTCGTATCAATTGAATTGAAAATGCTATTTAACATTCGATTCTCATGTCGGCAAGGTGAACACCAAGATGCGCCAATTATAAATAAGTAGAATTGTTTTTTAGAATTAAAAACCTTAGCGAGTTTATAAACTTCTCCTTTTTGCCCTTTTACATAAGAGTCAGATAAATATTTATTTGCAGGTAAGAAATTCAATTTGTTTGAATAATCTAACAACTGATTATAAATCTTTTTGCCATCTGTTGAATTTCTGATTTCAAATGAAAAAGAATTAAAAAGTTCTATTCGATCATTAATTGAAACTAAATTAGAAAAAGATATATTATATGTAATGGCGTATAAGTTTTGAGCTTCTTTTTTTATCTTTCGCAGTGTCTTAAACAAAAGTACAGTGTATAAATCTTGTTGAAATAAAACCACTGAGTCAGCATAAAATCGAGCTTTGTTTTTCTCAGAATAACTTGATGGTATAATTTTAGAGAAGTTATAAATTTTTTTATTTTGAATTTTCCAATATTTGTTTAAACTTAATAAATTTTTAAAATCAAGTGTTGTATCCACAAATACAATATTGTCATTTTCCAATTTTATAGAATATATATTAGAAGTAGACAAATGAAAAATCAATATGAAAGTAAATATTTTAATAAACATTTGATTTGAAATTATACAATTAAATTATTAAATATATTAGCCACTTATAAAAGTCAGTGGCTAATATTTTATCTTAATTCATGTTACATCCATTACATGGAACAACTCCAGCACTAGAATAAGAAGTACAATTTGGGTAAACTCTTGCACATAAATCAGCTGCTGAACCATTTGTATACCAACATGAATAAATACTTCCACAAACACATCCAACACATGTTCCGCCTTCACCTTGAACCCCTATTTCTCCGCCAACTACTTTCTTTTGAACACTTCTATTCAAAATAAATCCTAAGTTTTCAAATTTCTGTTTTATAATTAATGTTTTAGCTATTCACTTATAATGAATAACAGTTAAATAATATGGTTTCTGCAGCTTTAAGCGGCAGCAGATTATTGGCTCGCCAAACCACTGTTTCGCGATTAAGTGAAGTACCATTTGGCCTTTCTTTTCAGAGACTAGTCGAAAAAAATATTTTATTTATATAATTTAGATAATGCGATATCCAGCATTGATAAATCTTTGTCCTTGTCTTGATCTCTATCATAAATTAATTGACCATTCTTATTAATTGCATAAACTCTTGGTATAGCTTTATAACCTCCGTATGAATTAATTAAATCAATATCATTAAAAATGTGTACCCAATCCATTTGGAACTCTTTAATCTTAGAAAGAAATAAAGACTTGTCAGTATCATATGAAATAAAGATAATCTCGAGATCTTTATATTTGCTTTTCAATGCTCGAATTGTAGGAATCTCATTTATGCAAGGAACACACCAGGTTGCCCAAAAAACGATTAATACGTTACTTTTATACTTATAATCAAGTAAAGAAACAAACTTATTAGTAATATCTTTCGCTTTAAAAAATGGCAATTCTTCTCCTTTTTTAAAAGCTGTAAAACTGTTTAAATAATTATTAATAAAAATACCTTCCTCACTATTAATATAAGATTTTGGAAAACTTTTAAAAACATTATATAAAGATTTATAATCAATTAGGTTTGATTTTAGATGATTCCTTCTAAAATACCACTTCAAATAATAATCATTTAAATTCAAAGAAATGTATTGCATTTCTTTTTTTGATAAAGCTGAAAATTTAGTACGATAAATACTATCAATTAAAGGTTTATTAATACAAATACTATCTGAATACTTCTCAAGAAATTCTTTACAATCTTGAAATTCTTTTTTTGTATACTCTAAAAATTTATTTTTTTGAATTTTAAAATCATATGCATTTGATAATATAAAATTCAATTTAGTAGTTTCAGAACTCGAATAGAAATACTTAATGATTGATGGTTGATTGTTTACAAAAAATAAGTCATTAATTGATTCGCCATTACTTAAATTATAACTTATCTTAATTGAAGCATATTCAGAAATAAATTCTTTATTGATAAATCCATCAATATCGTTATATACTATATTTTCTTCTCTTTTCCCATCATCAAATAAAATCCTTAAAGTCTTTGACACAACATTTTTAGGAAGTATTAAACGCGTATTAGTTCGTTTTTGAGAATTACAAACTATTGAAATGAAAAGAGAAAAAGTGAAAAAATAAATTTTGTACATATTTAAATAATTAATTTCCCTTATCAGTTAATAGAGAGGAGTAAACTTGAATTATAATTTTCAAACTAAAAAAAATCACCGGGGGGTATTTTTACCCCCCCCCCAAAAAAAAAAACTATTAAAATAAATTAACATAAGTATTTGTTTTTGTATTGCCTTATTACATACATTGCATTTATACAAATACCCCCAAGTGTTTTGTATTTATAGAATTTAAAACATAAAATATGCCATCAATAATGATGTGTGATGACCATGCTATGGTCATGAACGCAATGGGGGATTTATTAAGAAAGGAGAATTTTAAGGTTATTGCCACTACATTATCTGGTAAAGCTTGTATTGAAGCCATTCAGAGTGGACTAATTCCAAATGTATTAATTTTAGATATTAGTATGCCCGACATGCCTGGCTATATTGTGGCACAACATGTAAAGAAGCATTATCCAAATACCAAGATATTAATCTTTTCAATGATAACCGATGAAAATGCGGTTAAGGCAATGATCCGAATTGGTGTGAATGGTTTTGCTTTTAAAAATATTAGCGATATTGAGCTTGTTGAAATTATTCGAAAAATATCAAGCGGTCAAGAATACTATCCACCTGAATTTATTTTTAGCACTGAAGAAATAGAAATCATCAAGCAGCAAAAAATTGCCTGGGCTGAACAATTAACAAAAAAGGAAATTCAAGCTACACAATTACTCGCTAATGATTTATCAAGAAAACAAGTGGCAGAAGATATGGGCATCTCTGCCTCTTCGATTAATAAAAAAATGGAACGCGTCTTTAAAAAAACCAATCAGAAATCCACCGTTGGTGTAATTAATTTTTTAAAAAAAGTGGGTATTATTCAATAACTACCGCTTCTCAAAAAACCACCACAAACGCTTCCTAGGTTTTACCGTATAGTTTTTTCGAACATAAGTGCTGATATGGTGGCCGGCTTCGTGTACATCATCGGTTAATAATACCAGTTTTAGGTCTTCTTTAGAGATGGTACCATGCTCGGCCATATAAGTACAATAATCCATCAGGGGTTGATAATAGGATTTTCCAAACAATACCATCGGAAAATCATTGATGGTTCTGGTCTGTATCAGGGTTAAAGCTTCATAGAATTCATCCATGGTGCCAAATCCGCCTGGCAAACAAACGAATGCATAAGAGTATTTCACCAACATTACTTTTCGTACAAAGAAATATTTAAGTGTAATTGATTTGTGCACATAAGGGTTTTCATGTTGCTCAAAAGGGAGTTTAATATTAATACCTACCGACTGGCCGCCATTTTCAAAAGCACCCCTGTTGGCTGCTTCCATGATGCCTGGCCCCCCTCCGGTTATAGTGGTAAATCCCATTTCTGCAATATGCTTACCTATATCTTGTGCCGCTTTATAATATGGATGATCTTCTTTGAATCTAGCACTGCCAAATACAGTAACACAGGGGCCCAGAAAATGCAAAAATCGAAACGATTGAATGAATTCTAAAAATACATTCCAAGCAAATTTTAATTCATAAGCTCTCGGCTTTGGTCCATCTAAATAAACCGCTTTTTCTGGGGGAATGATTCTGTCTAACCGTGTCTTCATTTTGACTTACATTTATTACCGAATTCAAATTAATACATTCTAACAAGTCTAGCCCGATATTTGTATCAATAATTATATGCAAAAAACATTTTTTACATTTTGTATGTTTTTTTTGAGCATGGCCTTTACCCATGCGCAAACTATTATTCAAGCTGGAAATTTCCAAAGTATTTCCTTGCATGGCCCTTTAATGTATTATTGGAACAACCCTACCATTGCTTTTCAGTTTACACAAGACCTACAGCAACAATTACTTACTAAAAAAGGATATTCACTTGATGGAAATAATATTTCTTTTTCAATATTAAAAAACATCAAGGAATTTAGTGCTGCCTCAAACAGTTCTACTACCTTCCCTGTTATCAATATGAAACTGGCGGAATACCCCGCCAGCTTATACCTCCAACAATTTTATCCCGATCAATTAAACGATTCAAGCCAACAAGGCATTCAGTCTGTGATCCTAGTAGAAATAAGTATTCAGCAAAACGGTAATGCTGAATTATTCAGTAGAAGTTTAGAAGTCTTTATCAAAAAAAGCAATGCCATTGGCTTTGGTGTTCCCTTTAATAACTTGCATTTAAGTGCAAAAGGGTTTAGTGAGCTGATGAAAAAATCGGTTGAAATTATTTTAGACAGCAACAACCTTAATGAACAAATTGAGTTAAAAGCTTCTCCCCCTAGTATGGGTGATAATTTTATTATTGGAGCTATTACCAATATGCCTAAAATTGCCATTGAAAGCAAAGGACTGTTCAGTAAATATGCACTCAATGGCAAAACCGAATTAATCAGGTGGGACGAACAACGTTACCTAGAAATTATTTTAAGGGGTAAAAATAAAACTGTATTGCAGCCTGCGCTGAATAGCATCATAGTTGAAAAGGAAAAAGAGAATCCGCAAGCTGTTTTTGTTTTTCTATTACAAGAAGCCAGGAATATTGTTTTAAACCGAAATTATCAATTGGTCATTCCTGCAAGAATTTCTGGTAATAACAATTCAAGAATCAGCAATATGCCAATTGTAGAACCACTAGAAGGGAACAACAACTTTATGTTGCAAGAAAAAGATACCATTGCCTATTTTAGTATTGAAACAGATCAACTAGATAGTACTAAAAAAATATATCCCTATTTATCTAGCAATGGCATTGATAGCAATTCATTAACCAGGATCAACGATTTTAGTAATGCAATTAATTTTACTTCGCTGTATTATTTAAAAGGGAAAATTCGTAACCAAGCTTTTAGCATTGAAGTGGGAGAATTTTTTAGAATCATTTATTTAAATAATGAAAGAATTGTTCTACTAAGTGGAATGCAACAACCCGAAAGGATGGTTATCTTTAACCCCAATATTTCTATTGAGCTAATCAACGAATTGATTTTACTCAGTTATAATCGATTCTTTCAATAATTTTTATGCGCATTATTTCATACAACGTGAATGGCATCAGGGCTGCCATAAAAAAAGGATTTGACGAATGGCTGCTGTCTGATCCTGCAGATATTATTTGCTTGCAAGAAAGCAAAGCCACCAAAGAAGACATTGACCATGCTGTATTCGACAAAGCGGGCTATAGCAGTTATTGGTTTACTGCCCAAAAAAAGGGCTATAGTGGTGTAGTAATACTCACTAAAATAAAACCAGATGCTGTTCATTTTGGTAGTAATATGGAACAAAGTGATTTGGAAGGGCGAGTTATACGGGCAGATTTTGGCGACATCACTATTGTAAATGCCTATTATCCTTCTGGCACCAGTGGTGATGAAAGACAAGCTTATAAATATATATGGCTAAACCAGTTTCAGGTTTTTTTAGATGAATTAAGAAAAACGAGGCCTAATTTAATTGTAGTGGGCGATTATAATATTGCGCACGAAGCCATTGATATTCATGACCCTAAAGGCAATAAAAAATCTTCTGGTTTTTTGCCCGAAGAAAGAGCTTGGATGACGCAGTTTTTAGCCAATGGTTGGGTAGACAGTTTTAGACAATTGCATCCAGCAACTACAGGTGCTTATAGCTGGTGGAGTCAACGCTTCCCTTCTGTAAGATTGCAAAATAAGGGTTGGCGGATCGATTATATCTGCCTAAGCAATAGCCTTGCTCCTCAATTAAAAGCGGCTGCTATTTACCCCGATATTAAACACAGTGACCACTGCCCTATTTATGTTGAAATAAAATAATCATGTACATATATAATGTAACTACTAAAGTAGCCCATGGCATTCATACCGATTGGTTTCATTGGATGAAAAACGAACATATTCCTGCAGTGATGGCCACTGGTTGCTTTACCCATTTTCAATTTGTTCGTTTATTAGAAACCGATGAAGAAGATGGTGTTACCTATGCCGTGCAATACCATGCTGAAGCCAAGGCCAATTATAACCGCTACATTGAATTGCACGCACCCGCTATGCGCAATGACGCTGTGCTGAAATGGGGCAACCAAATGATGGCTTTTAGGTCGATTATGCAAGTTGTGAATTGAGTGTGGATAGTTTTAGAAAACAAATTTGGTATTTAAAAATCTTCCTTATATTCCTTTGAAACCCTTTATGGCATTGAATTGCAGAATATAATCACTGAAACTCAATGATACCAAGGCTTTCAGCAATTCAAGATGTAAATTATACACTTTTTATTTTTGTTTCAATTCCTCGTCAACCCTTTATTAATAAGGCTTTTAAGCCAAACTAACTAATCAAAAAAAAGAATAAAAATTTTGTTGGTAGCTAAAAGCCAATAAATTTGTTCTGTTATCAAAAAACACTTTAAAAATACATCTATGAACAAAGCTGAATTAATCGCACACTTAGCTGATGATGCGGGTATCACCAAAACACAAGCAAATGCTACTTTGGATTCTTTTATTGATGCTGTAACTAAAACATTGAAGAAAGGCGATAAAGTAACTTTAGTAGGTTTCGGTACTTTCTCTGTATCTAAGCGTGCTGCTCGTACTGGTCGTAACCCTCAGACTGGCGAGACTATTAAGATTAAAGCAAAGAAAGTTGCTAAGTTTAAAGCTGGTAAAGAATTAAGCGGTAAGTTATAATTTTTGCCTTCCAAAAGAATTGAACCCCGCTTTCGCGGGGTTTTTCTATTTTTACACTTTATTAAACAATTTATTCAATTATTTATCATGGGTAGAGGTGACAAAAAAACAGCTAAAGGAAAACGTTTCCAAGGGTCTTTCGGTAAGTCTAGACCAGCTAATCCTGTTGCAGCAAAAAAGGCAGCAGCAAAAAAAGCAGCAACAAAAGCTTCTTAATTCAATAACAAGTGGGTCAGTACCGCTACGCGGAGTTGCTGATCCACTTATTGTATTATCCTTTTACGCCAGACGCAATTTTCTCTATTGCAGCCACTAAAACGTCTAAGTCTGCTATTCTTGTGTATACATGCGGCGTTATTCTTACACAACTAATATTCTCCCATACAATGCCTACGGTATGTATTTTATAGGTATTGTACAACTGTTGGTCTAATTGGGCAGGTGTTAAGCCTTTTATACTTACGCCACAAATGGCACAGGAATAGCCTGGTTTCAAAGAAGTATGTAATTGTACACCTGGTATATTTTGTACCCGCGTTGCCCAATAATTTTTTAAATACCGAATGCGCTCTTCTTTTCTTTTACTTCCAATTGCTGTATGAAATGCAATGGCTTCCCCAATACCTTGTTCTATTGGAAAGCTTCTGGTACCAAGGGTTTCAAACTTTCTAATGTCTGGACTTTGGGGTTTATCGTTGCATACCAGTGGCCATATTTTAGAGATATGTTCTTTCTTTATCCATAACATACCCGAGCCTATTGGAGCACTTAAAAATTTATGCAAGCTGGTTCCAAAATAATCACATTCTAAATCGGGTATGGCAAAGTCGAGCAAACCAAAAGAATGCGCTCCATCTACAATCACTTCTAATCCTCTGCGATGTGCCATTTGACAAATTTTCTTAACAGGCAAAATTTGTCCTACCCAGTTAATGATATGGGTGATATGTAAAATCTTGGTCTTAGGTGTGATGGCTTGTTCAAATGCTTTTACAATGGTATCATCGTCTTCTATTGGAAAATCAAAACTGATTTGCTTGTATACGATTCCATCTCTCAGCGCCCGCTGGCGCCAAGCTTGTATCATATTGGGGTAGTCTTGCTTCGTGCCAATTACTTCATCGCCTTTTTGCAAGTTGAGTCCAAAAATGACGGTATTCAATGCTTCGGTGGCATTTCTGTTCACCGCAATTTCTTCGGGCGAACATCCTGCCAATAAAGCCAGTTTTTGCCTAAGTGGTTCTCTGCCTTGGTCTAAAATGCGCCACATAAAATAAGAAGGACCCTGGTTAGACAATTGATTGTATCGCTCTACTGCTTGCTGCACCACGCTTGGGGAAGGGCTTACCCCGCCATTGTTCAGGTTAATAAAATTGGAAGGCACCGTGTATGCTTGTTGTATTACCTGCCAATAATCTTCGTCTGAAGCTGCAATAAAGGGGTCATCGGAAGTGATGGCAGCCGCTGCTATAAATTGTGCAGCTTGTAATTGGTTAAAAAAACCTTGACCTGCAAACACACTTGCTAGTACGCCTGCTTTTTTGATGAAATTCCTTCTTGGCTCCACGGGTTTAATTTTAACGCTTAAGTTAAACATTATCCTCAGAAAACGGTTATATCTTTGTGCTTTAATACACCGAATATGAAGAAGAAAGGGCTGTTTTTATTGTTGATCTTGGTTTTTCTTTTGGCAACTGAATCTATTCAAGCCCAATGTTCTATTTGTACCAAAACCGCTTCTCAATTAGGTGAAGGGCCCGCTAAAGCCTTGAACTCTGCCATTATTTACCTAGCATTTGCTCCTTTGGCCATTATGGGATTTATTGGTTTCCGTTGGTGGAAAAAAGAACAAACCATTATTGCTGCGGAAGAAGGTCGAAACAGCTAGTTCACCCATGGTTTAACACAAATCTTCATTGATAAACACCAAGTTTTCATCGGAGATGGAAAAAGAGAAATTGTATTTACTAATAGCTGCAAATACCGACTTAGAACATCCTTTTTTCATTTGATCGTGCAACTCTAAATAAATGACTTTGGTTTTAGGCAACCAGTATTCATAATTCTGTTCAAATACTTCTTTCTCTGATCCTTCAATATCTATCTTGAGTAAATCAATCGTATCCCATTGCTCCCCGCGCATGATGGTTTCTACCGATTCTGCTGGTATGGCTTCTGGATTGTCTGGGTTGGTTTCTGTTACCATGAACGAACTGCTCGGTCCTGTAGGGTTCATGATAGATAAGTAGACGTCTTTATTCCATAAGCCCATACAATTGGCTTTAATATTTGGATGACCAGCAATATTTTTTAGCAATGCTTGAAAATTATCTCGGCTTGGTTCTACTGCAATGATTTTACTTCCCGGATATCGATGTGAAAAATAAACAGCCGCCAACCCTATATTGGCACCGGCATCAATGATGCGGGTGGGCGTAAATGGCAATATTACATTGTATTGATCGTCTAAAAACACCTGTTTAAATGTGTATTTATCCGTGGTTTTACTGCGTAAATGAAAAGTAGTTTGGTATTTAGATGAAGTAAATGCGCCGTATTTCTTAAACAATAAGTGCACATAAAACTTGATGCCGTCTACTAATCCAAATGCCTTAATTAATGGTTTAAACCTAGATGCCATATGGGGGTTGGTATTAACTAGCCCGAAAATAACCCATTACCACCTAAAACAAAATAAAAAACTCACTTTAAATGCAGAGATAATGGGCACTCGTCTTACTTTATAATAAAAAAGTAGGCGGTGGTGTTGAAGTAAAAAAACAAATAATCGTCCATTGAACTTCTTGGTTAATGAACGATTCCAAAGTGTACTAAACTTTTCAAAAAACGCTTGAAGCGGCGCTGGGAAATTTTGTATGGTTGCAAATGCAGCCAAGTGGTTGTTCAACATTAACCGATATCGATGGCGATGTTCTTGCTCTGTTAACCCTTGTTGAATGGTAATATTTTGGGTATGCATGCGTTGGTAAACCCCTATATAAGGCAGAAATTGAATGCCCCCTGAAATGGTTGCATGCAATGCCATCCACCAGTCATAGTAAACATCTTTAGGGAATGGCATTAGGGGCATTAATGCCGACCTGCGCATGATACTGGCGTGGCCGCTCACCGTATTAAACATGGCCAATAACAAAGGATTGGTCCCTTCTATTCTTCGGTTCTTTTTATTTGGTTGCGGATTGGTTGGAATAGCATCACTAAATCTTACTGAATCGCAATAAATTAATGCAGTGGATGGTTGCATGGCTTCCATCATTAATGCCAGCTTCTCTTTTTCCCAAATATCATCTTGATCAGCAAAAGCAATATAATCACCAACAGACAAGCGAATCGCTTTTTCAAAATTGGCATTGTAGCCAATATTGGTGGGGTTCTGAAATAACTTAATTCTTGCATCGGTACTTGCCAATTGTTGCAATAAAGAATAACATCCATCAGTGGATGCATCATCTACAATCACCAATTCTTCAAAAGGATAAGATTGTGCCAATATAGACTGCACTTGTGCTTTCACAAATGCAGCTCCATTGTAGGTACACATCACTATCGATAAAGATGATTGCATGATTGTTTAGCTTTATTGCCAATTTGTAAATATAATATTTAATTTAGTCTACTTAGAGCAAGCAAGATGTTGACCAATCAAAAGCCATTTCCATTAATATCCATTGTGTTGGCTACTTACAATGGAGCAAAATTTCTTAGAACGCAATTAGACTCTGTGTTGCAACAAGATTATCCCAATTTGGAAATTATTGTAAGCGACGACAATAGTACAGACGATACCCTTGCTATTGTTGAATCATATCAGTTACAGCACTCCTTTATTCAAATCATTAAGCGTGCAACCAACCAAGGCTATATCAAAAACTTTGAACAAGGTTGCAAATTGGCCAAAGGTGAATTCGTAGCATTATGTGATCAAGATGATCAATGGCATCCACAAAAAATTAGTAAATTATATAATGCCATTGGTGATGCTGCGTTGGTGTACGCCAATTCTATTTTATGCAATGAACATATGGAACCCATTGGTGTAACGATTGCTGATCGGGTTTCTTGCAAAGATTTTTCAAGCCCTTTAGAACAAGCCATTTTCTGTAGAATTTATGGGCATGCCATGTTGATTAGGAATGAATTTTTACAGCGAATTTTTCCATTCCCCAGCATCATTCCACACGACTGGTGGATTGCCTACACGGCCACGGTTAATGGCGGTATCCGCTATATTCCAGACCAATTGGCTTGGTACAGACAACACAGCAACAACGTGTTTGGTGCAGTGGGTGGCAAAAGAAATAAAGCACAAGAAGCACAAGCTGCTTTGAAAGAAAAACAAATTGCCCAAGAAAGAATTGAATTATTTTATTCCTATTGTCCTGCGCAATTAACAAAGGAAAAATGGGTATTGGCCAAGTTGAATCAATATTACCATGGATCTGGACTCTTCAATAATTTGCAAAGAATGATGTTGTTTTTTCAATACCATCCACAACTATTGGCTTCAAAAAAAAGATCAAGATTCAGGCAATGGTTGTTTTGCTTAAAGATGTTGGTGAAAATTGTTTAAGCAAAACTTCGGTAGATATTGATATAAGCGGTTGCCGCTTCATCCCAATTAAATAGGGCTGCTCTTGCCATTACTTTTTCTTCGCGGTTGTTGGCTACAAAATCTTTGATCCCTGCTGCAAAAATGGCTTGCATATTGGCTGGATTAAAATCAGGAAAAATATAAGCCGCATCCCCGCTTATTTCTGGCAATGAAGTGGCATTCGAAATAAATACGGGCTTGCCAAAGTGCATGGCTTCCACCAGCGGCAACCCAAATCCTTCAGATAAAGAAGGGAATACAAATGCAGCACAATTGGCATAATACCATTGCTTATCATTTTCTGAAATAGCCCCTGTAAAAATCAGTCGGTCAGCAACAGCCCATCGCTTTGCTTCAGCCATAATTTGTTCTAAATAGGCTGGTTGTTGGGTAATACCTGCAATAACCAAGTTCATTTGATTGTTTGCTAATAGTACAGGCAATACATGAAAATTTTTCTTTACTGCAATCGTACCAATGGAAAAAATAAAGGGCCCTTTAGGCGCATGTAGAGGAGTGGTTGGCAAAATAGTTTCATTAAAATTACATCCATTATAAATGATTGAAAATGGCTTGCCTTTTAAATTGATATGAGCATGCACATCTTTTGCCGTATACTCCGATATAAATACAATATGGCTACTAGCGTCTACTTTTTTTTGCAATTGCTTCAACCATTTATTTCTTTTGGTCATCGACTTACGTTCATCATGATAATAATTTAAATCATGAATCGTAAATACAATGGGCTTTTTAAAATGAAAAGGGAAATAAGCACTGTCTTGACTAGTGGTATGCCAAATATCAACTTCTTTAAAAATTGGCAAATGGTATTTATACCAAAACCGAATCGGAAATATTTTAGTAGCTGCTGAAAACTGTTGCTGTTGATTACTTGGCAAGAATAATTGAACCTGAATATTTGCTGCAGTTGCTTTTGCAATCAGGGATTGGGCCAATTGCTTACAAAAATAAAACAAACCCGTATTGGGATATTTCATCCGCTCCGCATCAAATAAAATGGTGGTTGGTTTATTCATGTATCAAGCATTCCCTGTATTTGCATACTCGTTTACAAAAGTAAAAAGATTAAACTGTTCCTTCGTTGCTTTTGCTTGTAGTGCTTGGTAGATGGCTTTCTTATCGTAGGGCTTCATTCTATTTCTTGCAATCAATTGATACACACGCTCGGTTAATAACCAAATTTTTCGATTATTGATCAATATATGTTGTTGGTGCACTTCAATGGCTTTGGCTAATGCGGCTATTCCTTCTTTTTGTGATGCCACCGTTTTAATGACTTCGATTGTTTTATCGGTATTGAACGCAGGTGCCATCATCATGCGCAGGTTTTTTACAAAACTATCTGCATCAGGTCGATCACTTTTATTCACCACAAATACATCTGCTATTTCCATTAAACCGGCTTTCATGGTTTGTACTTCATCGCCTGCTTCGGGCACTACTACTACCACAGTTGTATCAGCTAAGCCTGCAATTTCAATTTCACTCTGCCCCACTCCTACTGTTTCAACAATAATTTCATCGAAGCCCGCTGTTTGTAAAATGGCGGTGATTTCAATAATATATGGATGCAAACCCCCTAAGGATCCACGAGTGGCCAATGAACGAATATATACGCCTGGATGATTGTACCAATCGCTCATTCGAATTCTATCTCCTAATAACGCACCCATATTAAATGGAGAAGAGGGATCAATACATAAGATGGCTACTTTTTTTCCTTGAGCAGTCCAATGTCCAATGAGCGCATCGGTTAAAGTGCTTTTGCCTGCTCCGGGAGGTCCGGTGATTCCGGTAATAGGTGTTTTACCAATGGGTAAACTTTGTAAAAAAACATCGTAGCCTTCCACTTCATTCTCTACCAATGATATAGCCCTTGCAATGGATTGATGATTGCCTATTTGTATGCCTGCTAATAATTGTTTCCACATATAACTGCTGTAAATGTAAATTTATGCCAACTGTATGCCAAAAAGAGCAACAAATATTTTATTAGCATTAGCCATTTTTATGTTGGGTGGTTTATTATGGAGTAGAGCCGTATTATCAATTAGTATGGGCCTAATGGCCATTTATGCCATCTATTATTTGAAAAGAGAAAAGGAGACTATTTTATCGCCCCTCTTTATTTGGAGTATTTGCCCATTGGTATTAATATTGTTGGGTATTTATCAAGAGGGATTTAACCCTAGCAACCTTCAAAGCTTACTCGGGATAATGGTGTATCCAATTGCAGGCATTACAGCAATTGCGGCTGAAAAATATTCCTTTACCAAAACCATTTCACAGCCCTGGATACATGCTGCAATGATTGCGTTTTTGTACCCATTGGGTTGGTTTGTTCTGCATGCTGGGGATGCGTTTGTATTGTATGGTCAAGGTAAAACATTGCCCGTATTCATGGATACCGATCATGTTCGTTTCAGTATTTTTTTATGCAGCGCCTTGTTGTTTACCCTTTTACCTGTTAGCAACGCACGATATAAAAAAATATCTTTCGCTATTTTATTGATTGCCATTCTTTTTTTAGCTGTAAGAACAGGATGGGTAATTGCAGCCCTAATCATTGCAGGTTATGGTATATATTATTTGCAATCAAAACCTGCAAAAAATAGGAATCGTACTCGCAACATATTGATTGTAATAATTACGTTAATCACCATACTTGCTATAACACCAACTGTTCAACAAAAAATCAGGTACACCATTTACGATTGGAATAATTATAATACCAAAGGGTATGATTCCACTTATTCGGATGGGGTAAGAAGAGCCATTAATACGGTGGCTTTAAAAGCCATCAAAGAAGATCATGCTACTGCAATTGGCTGGGCTGCTATACCATCAACTATGCAACAAAAATTTACCCGAGTTTTCAATGGTCAAAGCACCCAATACGGCTGGCCTTTTAACCAATGGTTGTTTTGGTGGATGGGCAGTGGCTGGTGGGGAATGGTGTTATTTTCAGTATGGTTATTTTACCCAGCATGGTATGGATACAAATATAAAAATCCATACCTCATTATTTGGACTTTGGCAATTGCATTTTCATGCCTCGTAGAAACTACCATCAATTATCAGTATGGTGCATTGCTTCATGTTTGGCCATTATTGGTTTGCTGGCAAACATTTAAAAAATCATCGAATTAGTCGATAGTTTTTAAAATCGAAGGGCCTTATGCCAGTTGCTTTTTCAAAATAATACAAGGCCTTGTCTTTTAAACTAAATTTTTTCTTTGATGGATCAAAGCTGATAGGCCAGTTGGATCGCTCTATTCTTGCGTGCATCACTTGAGGATGGGTTCCATTGAATTTTTCTAAAGAATCAAATTGACTGTAATCAAAAAAATTGGGCTGCGCCATATAATCTTTGAGGGCTTCATCTTTATGCCAAAGCTTACTAAACTCCTTCTGCTTTTTCATCATTTGCTCTGGAGACTTCACCCAACCATAATGGTATACATAGGCATCAATGGCTTTTACTTTTAATTTCTGCCCGCCTTTTCTAAAGCCTTGGGCATCTTTGTAGGCAGCAATATGTTGATCATTTCTGATCACCCGTACTTCTTTACTGTACCAAGTTCTGCTATCACCTACATAATCGTAGGTTCCATAAAAATGGAGGTACTTAAACAAGAGTCCTTCCACCCGTTGATCGTCTTGGTATTGTTCACATCCTGCTTTAATAGCTGCATGGTACTGCTCATGTACTACTTCATCCCCTTGAATATAAAATGCCCAATCAGCATCTTTGCTTATTAATTGCAGTGCCTTATTGGTTTCTACCGCTAATACCGAACCGCCTGATCGTAAATTTGGATCCCAAACCGAATGATGAATCTTGATTTTAGGATCATCAATAGATTCCATTAACTCAATGGTTCCATCGGTACAATCCCCAATTAAAATGATTATTTCATCTACCACTGGCAATATAGATTTTACCGCTTCAACAATTGGATAATCATTTAACACCGCATTTTTAATAATTGTGAAGCCAGCAATTTTCATTTTAGCTAAATTGTGCAGCAAAGAACTGAAATCTTTTGTACGGATAAGCTGAAGTCTATGATTAATTTTATACCTATTTTTCCTTTAGCATTGGTAGTTTATCCAGGTGAGGAGTTGAATCTCCATATATTCGAGCCCCGTTACAAGGAATTAATCACCGAATGTTTTGCAGAAGCAAAACCCTTTGGCATACCTACTGTTTTAGAAGAAGGAGTAGCCGAAACAGGCACTATGGTAGAAATTACAGAGATTGTACAAGTGTACGAAGATGGCAGAATGGACATTAAAACTAGGGGTATCAGGGTGTTTCAAGTATTAGAGCTCATTGAATCTATTCCAGACAAAATGTTCAGTGGCGCTATAGTTAGTTATCCTAATAATGAAGTAATTACCAAGCCTTTTGTCTCTTTTAAAATATTAGATTCCGTGTATGTGTTGCATCGTTTATTAAATGTTACCAAGAATTTTAATAAAAAAGTAGCCGATATCATGAGTTATGATATGGCACACCATGCAGGGCTATCGCTAAAAGAGGAATACGAATTATTGTGTTTGTTTAAAGAAGAACAAAGACTAGAGTATTTAAGAAGACATTTAGAAAAAGTGATTCCTGTTATAACTGGAATGGAGCAATTAAAAGAAAAAATCATCATTAATGGCTCTTTTAAAAAAATAAAGGGGTTCAATCTTAATTAACCATCATGGGCATTTCACTTTGTTTAGATTTTGGTAATACCCGCTTAAAAGTGGCGGTATTTAATGGAAGAGATTTTCAAGAAGAAATTAATTTACCCGATGCTAGTATAGATACCATTGGCAATTTAATGAACCAGTGGAAGCCTAAAAAAGTCATTCTTTCTTCTGTAATTAATCATGATACAGCCATTGAAACTTTAATGGCCGAGCAAACAACGTTTCATCGATTAAGTCATGCCAGTTTACTTCCTTTGACCACACCGGTTGGCAAACCCGAAACCATTGGAGCCGATAGACTGGCTTTGGTTGCGGCTGCAGTGGACCTTTTTCCCAAACAACATAACCTGGTTATTGGACTAGGAACTTGCATTACTTACAATTTTATCAATAATCAACATGAATTTTTAGGTGGGAGCATTTCTCCTGGTATGAATATGCGCTTCAGGGCCATGCACGAGCAAACTGCTTTATTACCCTATATTAAGGCAGAATCGCCCTTTCCATTAATTGGATATGATACCAAAACCAATCTCTTGAGTGGGGTTATTTGGGGCATGACCAAAGAAATAGATGGAATAATTGACGAATATGCCCTAAAATACAGCAACTTTAACGTGCTATTAACCGGGGGGGATATGCCTTTTTTTGTACCACACCTAAAAAACAGGATATTTGCCGACCCAAACCTAATTTTTAAAGGCTTATATGCAATCAGTGAGTTCAACAACAGGTAGGCTGGCTTTTGTGGTTAGTTTCATCTCTTTTTTCGCAATCAGTTCATCTGCTCAGGTAAATTCACCATTTTCCCGTTACGGATTGGGCAATTTAGTAGGTTCCCAACATGCCATTAGCCGTTCTATGGGTGGTCTTTCAGCCGCTTATGCCGACGGAAATAATTACAATGTTGGCCAGGCCATCAATTTTAATAACCCAGCAACCTATGGTTCCAACTACATGGTCACCTACGATTTGGGTTTGTCTATTGATTCCAGAAAATTAAAAAGTAATAATCCTAGTGGAACTTTTAGTTCTGTTTATTTAATCCCAAGCTATTTAGCGGTAAGTTTTCCGTTGAATAAAGCAAAAGGACTGGGTTTAGCTTTTGGATTAAGGCCAATCACTAGGGTTAATTACGGTGTAGAAAGCAGGGCTCGAGTTGCTGGAGATAGTATTGGAACTATTTACGAAGGAACAGGCGGTACCAACCAAGCATTTATTGGAGTGGGTAAAAAATGGAAGAATTTAAGTGTAGGCTTAAATACCGGATATACTTTTGGAAGAAAGGAATTGAGCACAACCAAAACATTCTATAACGATACTTTACAGTATTTTGAATCTAGGTCTGCTTCTCAAACCAATTTTGGAAAAGTATTTTTACAGTTGGGTGTTCAATATGAATTCACTTTATCTAAGAAAGAAAATGCTGCAGATAAATCTGCTAAAAGTCTTTTAATGAGATTGGGTGCTACTGCTTCATTTCAACAGAACATGAGTGCTGTTCAAAGTATTAGCAGACAAACTTTTGTGGTGAATGCTGCTGGTGGATTAATAGAAGTAGATAGCATAGCCAAGCAAGACAATATTAAAGGAACGATTGTGATGCCTGCTACCTACGATGCAGGTTTCATGATTATGAAAACCTTAACCAATACCAGAGGTAATTTTCAATTGTGGTCTGCTGGATTAGAATTTACCACTACACAATGGACCAAGTATCGTTTTTATGGCCAACCAGATGCATTGAACAATAGTTGGGCCTTAAAATTGGGTGCTCAAATTAGTCCTAACCCAGATGGTGCTACCAGCTACCTCAGCAATGTAAACTACCGTTTTGGGTTTCAGTTTGGTAAAGATTATATTAATGCAGATGGCAATGGTTTAAATCATAGTTCATTTACATTAGGAGCAGGTTTCCCTATTAGAAAATGGAGGAACTACGAAACACAATACACTGTAGTTCAAGCAGCAGTGCAATTTGGTAAAAGAGGATCTGCTGTAAATAATATTACAGAGAACTATACTCAATTAACCCTTGGATTTAGTTTAAGCGATATGTGGTTCATTAAACGCAAATATGATTAATCTAAATCTCCATAATAAAAATATAATTGCAGCCTTTTTCATAGGCTGCTTTTTTATGCTCGGATGCGAGAACGATGTAAATGAAGTAAAAGAATTAGGCAAGAAAAAACCTGGTATTGAAGAAGGTAAAAATATTACCAGCTTTTTAAGCATGGGTGGTAAAATGAAAGCCAAACTTACAGCACCACTACTATTAAGATACCAAGGAGACAGTGCATTGAAGTCTGAATTTCCCAAAACCTTGTTTGTGGAATTTTACAACGACAGCATGAAGCTAGAGAGCACGCTCAGAGCCAATTATGGAAGATATATTGAGAACGAGAATAAAATTTATTTAAAAGACAGCGTAGTGATTATCCGAATTAATGGAGACACTTTAACTACATCCGAATTATTTTGGGATCAAACACTCGGAAGATTTCATACTGACAAACCGGTAACTACCAGTCAGCGTAATCCGCGTCAAAAGTTATACGCTAAAAAAGGCTTCAGCTCTAATCAAACCCTAACAGATATTACTTACTATGAATTAGATTTGGGAAGCTTTCTAATTTTACCAGATAGTACTGCAGATAAAAAACAATAAAATCAATTTTATGGAATACAGAAGAATGGGAAGATCAGGCCTTCAATTAAGCGTATTAAGCTTT
Organism: Sediminibacterium sp.; assembly: GCF_030695065.1. Classification (GTDB taxonomy): domain Bacteria; phylum Bacteroidota; class Bacteroidia; order Chitinophagales; family Chitinophagaceae; genus Sediminibacterium. The sequence goes on from NZ_JAUYTR010000023.1 coordinate 87,221, forward strand.
GGCAGTTGGGTTACATTTCATAAACAAATTAACGACAATAGTGCCGACGAACTAATGGGCATTGCTTACGATAATGGCATCAATTTTTTTGACAATGCGGAAGTATATGCATTGGGAGAAAGTGAAAAAATGATGGGGCGTGTTTTAAAAGCAAAAAATTGGGATCGTACTTCTTATACTCTTTCTTCTAAAGCATTTTTTGGCTGGAGAGGCAAAGAAAACAAACCCAATCAAACCGGCTTGAGCAGAAAACATTTAACCGAAGCTTGTAACGAAGCTTTACAGCGTTTACAAACAGACTATTTAGATCTATATTTCTGTCATAGGCCCGACAAGAATACCCCTATTGAAGAAGTGGTATTAACCATGAATACTTTAATTCAACAAGGAAAAATTTTATACTGGGGTACCAGTGAATGGAGCGGGGTTGAATTAATGGAAGCACATAGGGTTGCCCAACATTATCGCTTAATTGGTCCTTCTATGGAACAACCTCAATACAATCTTTTCGAAAGAAATAAAATAGAAAACGACTACCTAGAAGTCTATAAAAATGTAGGATTAGGTACTACCATTTGGAGTCCTTTAGCCGCTGGATTACTTACGGGAAAATACAATAACGGAATACCTGAAGGTAGCAGATTGGGCATTGAAGGATTTGACTGGTTAAAAGAGCGTTGGATTATGCAAGACAAAATTGAAAAAGTAAAGCAACTAGAACTATTGGCCAACGAGTTGGGTTGTAGCTTGCCTGCTTTGAGTATTGCATGGTGTATTAAAAATCCAAACGTTACTACTGCCATTTTGGGTGCTACCAAAAAAGAACAATTAATCGATAATTTATCCGCTTTAAAGGCATTAGCGCTAATTACCCCCGAAGTAATTGGCAAAATTGAAGCGATTATGCAGAACAAACCCTTACTAGCGGAATATTAAAAAACAAAAAAATAGTTCTACCTTCTTTCCAACTTTTCAAACAATCCTTCTCTTACTCTTGAAAACTGCTTGGAACAGGTAATAGACATACAAAAAGCTGCTGTAAAAAAGGCTTGCAATGGAGATGCAAAAGCCCAGGCTTGGTTGTACGAGCAATACAGTAAAGCAATGTTTAATATCTGTACCAGAATGACGGGCAACCAGTCAGACGCAGAAGACCTTTTACAAGACTGTTTTGTTATTGCATTTAGCAATCTTCATCAGCTTAAAGTTGCTGAGCAATTTGGCGGCTGGCTTAAAAGAATTGTGGTAAATGAATGCATTCGTTTCAGCAAAAAAAATATTCGCTGGGAAGAATGGGATGCTGATCAACAAGGCAATTTGGTAAATGAAGAAATGGAATGGTGGAAAACAATTGATTTCAAGATCATTCATGCAACCATTAAGCAGTTACCCGAAGGATGCAGGCAGGTATTCAACTTGTACGTATTTGAAGATTATTCGCACAAAGAAATTGCTGAAAGCATGGGTATTTCAGAATCAACCAGTAAAAGCCAATATCAACGAGCAAGGGCATTGCTAAAACAAAGAATTTATAAACAAGTACAATTACATGGATGAGTTTAAAAAATATTTAATTAATCACCAAGAGCAGCTGGAAACAGATGCGCCTAGTTCATTGGTTTGGGGTAAAGTGCAAGAGCGCATAAATACCCAATCGGGGCAAAATTTCAATCCTGTAGGTGACGAATCTGCATCAGTGAAAATTATTGAGACTGCAAAAGTTTTTTCAATGCGAAAGTTGGTGCAATGGTCTGCAGCTGCTTGCATCTTGGGTTTAGCGGGTATTGGCGTTTGGTATTTGTTTAATGATAATAATATGGTGAAACCGCTTCAAGAACAAGTGGTAACAAATGAACAAGAAACCAATACCGCTCCAAGTAATTCTACCACCAATTCATCCACTAATTCGCCCAATAATTCGCCCAATAATTCGCCGAGTAATGATCGGTTGAACGAGTCAATTGTAGCAACAGAATCTAATTCAACGGATGCTTCCCTTGGTTCAACTCAACCCGGTTTTAGTAAACAAACCCAATCGTTCAAACCAAAAACAACTGGCTTCTCAACTGCAGCAACAAACAAAAACAATGCAATGACCGCATTGTCTAATATGGAAACAGGGTTTACCCAAATCATCAATTTGCAAAAAGGAAAAATTAGTACCACTCCTATGTATGCAGAGTCTGCTAGTTATTTTAATGAATTCAAAGCGCAAATAAATCAACTAGAACAAGAAGAGAAACAAATTAAAAAAGAGATTGCTAAAAAAGGACTAACAGATCAACAGCTTGATCAACTGATAAATCTGTATCAATATAAATTGACTGTGTTGAAACAGTTACAACTAGAAATGAATAAAACCAATAACCGTTACAAACAAAACAGAGGACCAGTAGATTCTACTCGTGCTTACTTTATTAATATTTAAAAACAGATACAATGAAAAATATCTTTCCCAAAACCACATTATTGTCCGCTTGTCTTTTGAGCCTTGTAATGGCAACTGCGCAACAAACTACAACAGAAAAAGAAGTTGAAAAAGAAATCAAAAAGGCAGAAAAAGAAATTCAGAATGCCGACAAGGAAATTAAAAAAGCCAATAGAGAGGTAAAAGTTGCCAATATACAGATTGAAAAATCGGTAAATGAAAGTATGGCAAAAGCATTAAAACCAATTGTAGTAAAAGGCTTCCCTATAAGGGGCTCAGGCTTCACTTCTGTTAATGGTTTTTCTATGAATATGAATCAGAATTTTGATCATGTATTTAACGACCTGAAAGATGTAAAAGCCAAAGAAGTAAGTCAAGAAATAAGCACTTCTAAATCCCCCGATATCTATATAGACAATACATCTAGAAATATTCAAATCAAAATTTGGGATCAATCAAAAGTAAAAGTAGTGACTACTGTTTATTATGAGGGTGACGGAAAGCTAAGTGATGAAGAATGGTTCGAAAAAATGAATCTTTCTTTAAAATCAATTGGCACCACTGTAAGAGTAAAATCTGGAACTATTTCTGGTGGCAGCTATACCATTAATGGCAATACATTTGGCTGGAGTGGAAGTACGGGTGTAGCAGTATTTAACGATAAAGGAGAAAGTATTGGCAACAAATCGAACACAAAAAGAATGGTTACTATTTACGTTCCTGCTGCTAGCAAATTAGACATAGATAGCAAATATGCAGATGTTCAATTAACCGGAAATTATGGAAATGCTACTGTAGATATTTCTAATGGCAGTTTGGAAGCAGAAAGTTTTTCCAAATTATACCTACGTTCTAAATATTCCAATGTAACTATGGAAAATGCTACTATTGCTGAAATTGAATTTATGAATGGTCGTTTTTCGGCCAAAGAAATTGGTGAAGCAGATTTAGATACCAAGTATTCTACTATTGAAATAGCCAGCGCAAAAAAAGTAGTATTTAGAAGCACCAACGATGAATACGAAATTGAAGATGCCAACGAGTTAAGAGGTAGAAAGAACTATGGCAATTTCAGAATTACCAAATTAAATGGCTCTCTCGAAATGGATGGCACCAACGCTGATGTTAAAATAAGAAGCGTGGGAGCAAATCTTGATTTAATCAAAATTGATAATAAGTACGCCGATATTCGTATTCCACTGAGAAATATCAAGAATTATTCGGTTAAATTTATTGGAGCCTATAGCACCGTATACGGAAACTTTGAAAAAGAGCCCATAGTAGAAGAAAAGCTAAAACCATTATTAAAAGAAAAAGAAACCGATGCCTTGGCTAAGCAGCTGGTGGAAATTAATCGTTCTATTACCCGTTATTCACAATCTCGTGACAACGAATCGAACTTTAGTGCTAAAGTAGGCGAAGGCAAGGGGCTTAAAATAGACATGAATTGCCAGAATTGCACCGTTGACTTTAAATAAAATAGCCATATAAATTTTACAGCGCCGATTCTCATGTGTTAAGTCGGTATCGTACCCCGTTTCCACGGGGTACTTTGTTATTGTATATACCTTAACTTTGGCTCATTATGACGCATATCTATACCATTCTTAGTATAGTGGGTACTTTGCTTTTTATCGGCTTTTTTGCGGGGTATGAAATTGCATTCGTAACTGCCAACAGATTGAGCATAGAATTAAAGAAAAAGCAGGGTAAAAGAAGCGGTGCTATTTTGGCCCAATTCATAGAATCTCCTGCCCGATTTATTGGAACCTGTTTAATAGGAGTCAATGTTTTTTTAGTAATCTATGGTTTGCTTTTTGACGAGCTGCTTAAAACGGGCATCTGGTTACCCCTTCAAATTGAAAACAACTTATTAAAACTGGCTTTTGATACTTTAATTTCTACCCTAGTGGTTTTGGTTATTGGAAAATTCTTACCTAAAGCAATTTTCAGAGCAAAGAGTGATAGCTTATTATTTGTATTTGCTCCGGTTGCTAATTTTTTCCATCATTTATTTCTTCCATTAACCAACTTATTCGTAAACATTTCTCAATGGATTTTGAAATACATTTTTAATGTAAGAGTGAAAGATAAAAACGAAGCGTTTACTAAAATTGACTTGGAACATTTCTTTCAACAAACCAAAGACCAAGACGACGAAAATCAAGAATTAAATACGGAACTTTTTGAAAATGCATTAAGCTTACCTACAGTTAAGATTAGGCAATGCTTGGTACCTAGAACAGAAATAGTTGCACTTGAAGTAATAGACTCAATTGGTGAAGCCAGGAATCTATTTATTCAAACCAAATTAAGTAAACTGCTGGTGTACGAAGACAGCATAGATAATATTGTAGGTTATATTCACCAGTTAGATTTATTTAATCGCCCAGAAAGTGTAAAAGCAATGCTTCACCCAATTGTAGCGGTTCCTGAAAGCATGAGCGCTACCGATTTGATGAATAAATTCACTAAAGAAAGAAAAAGCATTGCATGGGTGGTAGATGAATTTGGCGGAACATCAGGAATAGTAACTATGGAAGATTTATTAGAAGAAATTTTTGGTGAAATTCAAGACGAATACGATACAGAGGAATTTGTAGAGAAACAATTAGCAGAAGACGAATTTATTTTTAGTGGTAGAATGGAGTTGGATTATTTGAATGAAAAATACAACCTCAATTTTCCTGCTAGTGATTCAGAAACATTGAGTGGTTACATTATCAATGAACATGAAACCATCCCAAAACAAAAAGAAACCATTATCATCAATAATTTCAAGTTTGATATTTTAACTGTATCTGAGAGAAGAATAGAAATGGTTAAGATGAAAGTATTACAATAAACATGGCACTATTTAATAGAAAAGCAACAGAAGAAAAAGAAGAGATGTCATTTATTGATCATCTTGAAGAATTAAGAGGGCATATTATTCGTTCGGTCATTTCCATTTTGGTAATGGCGTTGTTAATATTCATATATCGCAACTGGATATTTGATAATATCATTGTTGGCCCTATCAATAAAGACTTTGTTAGCTATAAAGCATTGTGCGATTTTAGTCATTGGTTAAAAATTGGGGATGCATTGTGTATGCCCCCAGTTGAAGTAACCATGCAGAGTACCACTTTTGGTGGCCAGTTCTTAAGTACTATTAGTATGGCCATTGTAGGTGGTATCATTATGGCATTCCCTTATATTTTTTGGGAATTCTGGCGTTTTGTTAAACCAGCTTTAAAAGAAAAAGAAGTTAAAAATACTCGTTTCATTATTTTTTGGGTTTCATTCTTCTTCTTTTGTGGCGCGGCTTTTGGTTATTTTTTATTGGGGCCTTTCACCTTTAACTTCTTGGCCGGATTTCAATTGGGTACAGAGAATATGATTGTAACCAGACCAACATTTTCTGATTATTTAGACAACTTAACCAATATTATTTTAGGCTGTGGATTGGCATTTGAATTGCCTGTATTGGCTTATATTCTAACCCAAATTGGAATCATCACCCCCAGCTTTTTAAGGGCTACCCGTAAGTATGCTGTAGTAATTATTTTAATTGTTGCCGCATTTATTACCCCAAGTCCAGATTGGATGAGCCAATTGATTGTGTTCATTCCTTTATTCTTATTATATGAATTAAGCATTCTGGTTTCTGCAAGAGTATTTAAGAAATTAGAAAAAGACGAAGACAAAGAGTGGGATTAATCAACCTATATACTTCACATTAAAGATTATTTTATGGCTTATGTTTTTGATGCTTCCAAACCCATTTCAATTGGTAGCGACCATGCAGGATTTGCGTATAAATCTGCTTTAATTGCTTGGTTAACCGAAAAAGGCTACCAAGTTACCGACCATGGAACTTATTCATTGGATTCTGTAGATTATCCCGACTTTGCACATCCTACTGCAGCTGCAGTAGAAAAGGGTGAAGCAGGTTTTGGTATATTGATTTGTGGAAGTGCTAATGGAGTAGCCATTACCGCAAATAAACACCAAGGTATTAGGGCGGCACTTTGTTGGCAGAATGATGTGGCTGAATTATCTAGACTTCACAACAATGCCAATATCATCTGCATACCTGCAAGGTTTGTAGCATTGCCTCTGGCAGAACAAATGATTGATCTTTTTATGAATACTTCATTCGAAGGCGGTAGACACGCCAGCAGAGTGAATAAAATTAGCTGTAACTAAACCAAAAAGCCATGATGAAAAAAATCCTGTTTGGTGCAATGTTCCTTTCAACTGGAATTGCATACGGACAAAAAGAAGATGCATCAACCAAGTTTGCTGCATTAATTACCCCCGCTTCAATGAAAGAAAAATTGACCATTTTGGCAGGACCAGAAATGGAGGGAAGAGAAACTGGTATGCCAGGCGAAAGAAAAGCCGCTGCCTACATTGAATCTGAATTCAAAAGAATGGGACTTAAGCCTGGTAATGGCAATAGCTACCAACAATATTTTAATGTATACCAAGACGAATTGTCTAGTATTGAATTAAGGGTTAATGGAAAATTGTATAACTGGGACAAAGACTATATGATGTCTTTACAGTCCATTGCCAATGGCAAAGCCAGTTCTAAAGAATTGGTTTTTGTTGGATACGGCATTGTAGATAAAGCTGCTTCAATAGATGACTATGCAGGCCTTGATGTAAAAGGCAAAATAGTGATGATTTTAGACGGCGCACCAGCAGGATATAAAGCCCCAGCTCCTGTACCAGGATCAAGAACACCAAGCCCAATTTCAGGCGCAGCCAAAGCAGCAGCAGCTAGAACAGCAGGTGCAACAGGTATCGTTTTAGTGTCAAAAGATTTTCCTCGCAAAACAGCTACTCCAGTAAAAGGAAATATTTACATGAATAAGCCTACTGGCGCCCCTTTTATGATGGTGACTGTATCAGAAGAAATGGCTTCAGCTTTAGCTGGAAGAACAGCGAAACTTTCTAGTGCTGCATTAGCCGCATTAACCAAAGGAAAATATGTTGCTGAATTAAGCATTGCAGCCGATAAAAAATCAACTACTCTAGAAACCAGTAATGTGATCGGTATTATTGAAGGAACCGACAAAAAAGACGAATACGTTTTCATGACCGGACACCACGATCACTTGGGTAAAAGAGGAGACGTGATTTATTATGGTGCAGACGATGATGGTTCTGGAACCGTAGGTGTGATGCAAATGGCAGAAGCTTTTGCAGCAGCAGCTAAAAAAGGAAACAAGCCTCGTAGAACTTTGGCATTCATGACAGTAACTGGAGAAGAAAAAGGCCTTTGGGGCTCTCAATATTATTCTGAACATCCAATTTTTTCTTTAGATAAAACCACTGTTGATTTAAATACCGATATGATTGGAAGAGTAGATACAGAAAGAAAAACTGCTGATACCCTCAATTATATCTATGTAATTGGTCACGATAAGTTAAGCTCTGATTTAGCAAAAATTAATGAGGGCGTGAATGCTAAGCATTTGAATATGACTTTAGATTACAAGTACGATGATCCTAAAGATGTAAACAGAATTTATTACAGAAGCGACCACTACAATTTTGCACGCAAAGGCGTTCCAATTTTATTTTTCTACGATGGAATGTTAAAAGCAGAATACCACCAACCAGGTGATACAGTTGACAAAATCAACTTTGAATTAATGGAAAAAAGAGCAAAGCTCGTATTCTATACTGCATGGGATATGGCAAATAGAGACGAGATGTTAAAGAGAGATATCCCTTTAACAATGCCTGCTAGATAATATAACTGTTAAACACAAAATAATAAGCCCCGGTACTATTTCTAGTCCGGGGCTTTTAATTGCAAACAATCGTGAATATTAAACTTGCAAAATATTTATTTTACCAACCACATTAAACCATAGTTCTCATCCTTTCCACCTAATGCAGTAACAGCAGCTGCATAGTTAACAGGATTTAAAGAAGCCTCGGTTGGTGAATAACCTAAACGCATTGGAATTCCTCTTGAATCTACTGCATCAACAGCAGGAGTTAATACAGGGAAACCAGTTCTGCGCCAGTCTTTCCAAGCTTCATAACTAGCTAAATAATTGTGTACCCATTTTTCGGTCATGATTTTCTTATGCCCATCTACTGCAGAATAAGCAATCTCTGGTAATGCTGTATAAGTATCATACTTTGCCTGGTTAAATACACCGTACATTTCCCAAGAAGCTTTAATAGCGGCTTTGTATTTTGCCTCTGCTTCTACGTCGCCACCTGCCACATAGCCTAGCTTAGCAGCTTCTGCTTGCATAAATAAAACCTGTGCATAGTTATGTAAAGTAAGCGGAGCATCTTGGTTTCTAAATGCAGCACCAATTCTACTGAAAGCAGCAGGAATATTTACTGCCACATTTCTACCATAAGGTAATCCTTTGATTACACCACCAGCCAAAGTTTCAGCAAATACAGGTAATCTTGGATCGGCTTTTGGATCCATATAATCGGTCATGGTTTTACTAATAGCGTAGTCATTACGATTGCTAATAGTATAGTTGTTATACCAAGGATTATAGTTATTAGGATCACCAGCAATATACTTATAACTGATGTTCTGTGCATTGCTAGTAATAACACCTGCAGCAACAGCAGCAGCATATTCTGTTTTGCCTTTTGCTATATCTGCTTTTGAAATACGCATTGCCATAACCATTCTGGTTGTATTGGCGAAACGCTTCCATGCAGCCATATTGCCATTTAATAAAACATCTCCTACCACAGCAGCCTCCGACTCATTAATTTGTGCAACTGCTTCGGTAAGCTCCTTAAATAATGCAGTGTAAATGTCCTGTTGCTTATCGTATTTAGGCGCATAATTTTTATCACCTTGTAATGCTTCTGTATAAGGAATATCTCCCCATATATCGGTCATTTGTAAAAAGTAATACGCTTTTAAAATTCGAGCAACAGCAATTTGGTTATTCTTAGAACCATTTCCATTAGCAGAAGAAGACCCAGCATTATTATAATTAATGATGGTTTGTAAATCGTACAATGGACCTGTGTACCATCCAGCAAAACTGGAGTTTCTATCACTATACAAAGAAGAACCAGGATAAGGGCCTTCCGAAATATGCTGAATATACATAGAGCCTAATCTTGCACTTGTTACATAAGTGCTTAATGCTTGTTCGGCATTCGTTAACAACGCTTTGGTAGAAGCTGTAGTTAATTGTGCTGGAGAAATATTGGTATCGCCAAACTTGTTACAACTTTGTAACGTAGCCAGCAAACCAAAAACGATTAATATTTTTTTCATAAAATGTCTTTTTGTTTTTACTGAATTCGTTTACTAAAATGATGCCCTTAAGTTTACACCAAATTGTCTGGTAGAAGATAACTGACCACCTTCACGATAGAAAGTTTCTAACTCAGATGGATCAACACCCCACTTTTTGGTAGTAGCCCAAATTAACCAGGCATTCTGTACCATAAAGCCAATATTAGCAGACTTAACAAATGGAAGCGATTTTAGTGCAGAACTTGGAATAGTATATCCAAATCTAATTTCTCTTAATTTAACATAAGAACCATCTAGTAAAACATTGCTTGCATCACGTTGACGTGCGGTATACCAATAAGCTCTTGCAGAAATGTAACGGTTATTTTCTTTTCCTGCCAATGCACCATTTGCAAAAATTCCAGGAATGCGGATACCACCAGCACCAGTATTACCACCAGCGGTAGTATATGCACCAGGATAATCTCTCCAATCATTGCCTTTATCGTTTTTGCCAACAGTTTCTTGAGAAAGACCAGCACCTGTATTAAAGTTTCTGGTTTCAGAATAGAATAAACCACCACTTTGGAAATCAATTCCAAATGTAAGATCAAACGATTTGTACTTAAATGAGTTGAACATACCACCAGTAAACTTAGGAAGTACATTTCCAATTGGCACGTTTATATCATACAAAGGTTGACCAGTTGCATCAATTAAAGTTTGACCAGTTGTTGGATCTGTTCTCCATTTTCTACCATAATAAGTGCCCCACTCCCCACCTACTCTATGTTCTAAACGAGTATCATAACGATTGGTTGCATATAAATAGGTATTAATGCCTGGAGCCAATTCTTTAATGCTGTTCTGGTTTTTAGCCCAGTTTAAAGTAACATCCCAGCTAAAGTTTCTGGTTTCAATTGGTTTACCACTAAGGGTAATTTCAATACCCTTACTTTGAATATTACCTGCATTAATTTGAGCAGTAGAGAATCCACTTGCAGGAGTTACATCTATACCCAAAATTTGATCTGTATTATTATTCTGGTAATAAGTAACATCTAAACCAATCTTCTTGAATAAACGCAATTCAACCCCAAACTCATAGGCTTTGGTTAAAGCTGGTTTAATTCCACCACCTTTAAATTGGTTACCAATTGTAGCAGATGGATTGGTTCCGTAAAAAGAACCATTTCCTATTGCTAAGTTTAGCGCATGCGCTCCTAAGTCTGAACCTACGCTAGCAAAAGACGCTCTTAATTTACCATAAGTTAACCAACTTGTTTTAACCAATTCGGTAAAAATAAAGCTGGTACTTAATGAAGGATACAAATAAGAATTACTTTGTGATGGTAATGCAGAAGACCAATCATTTCTTAAAGTTGCTTCTACATACAATAAATCTCTCCAACCAATAGATGCTTTTCCTAAAACAGAATTCACTGTTTTCTTTTCATAAGAACGACCAACTGAAGGACGTGAAATAGATGCAGCAATATCAAAGTAATTAGGAGAGCTTAATCCACCTTGTGTGCCCATTGATAATGCACTGTAGCTGTTCTTACGAACGTTGCCACCCACCATACCATCTACAGAAAAATCACCGAATTTATTCTTGTACATGATATTAGTTTCAAAATTCATTTCAGAATAACGGTCTTGAGAAATATTAAAATAATCTAAGGTTAATGCACCTGTTGGCATTCTACCTGTATTTTCATTATCATAATTATTGGCCCTTACATAAGACTGAATATTCAAGTGCTTATTAATTTTGATATTCATTCCAATATTTCCAGTCAACCTGTTTTGAGCTTGCGTAGAGAATGCTTCATTTACCATAAAGTAAGGATTGTCCCAATACTGAGGTCTTCCATAAACCTTGATATCTGCGCTTGCATTTGGATCACCAATATTCCATGAATTCAAACTACCATCTGGCTCTCTGTAGTTAACCATACGCTTCATGTCTAATTGACGCTGAAACCATTGGTTAAAATTCTGTGTAATATTTAATCCATCTAAACGATATCCTTCAGCAGGCTTTCCTTTAGTACTATTGGTAGTATAAGTAAGGTCTGTAGAAATAGTAATATACTTGCCAATATCAAATGAACCATTCAATGCCAACTGATGTTGATCTCTGCTAGCATTTGGAATCATCAAACTTCTATTTTGATTGGCATAAGTCATTCTGAAATTATATCCTTCACCACCTGAAGAAAATGCAACTGAATTATTTTTATTTACACCAGTTCTAAAAAAGTCTTTTACGTTATTAGGTTGAGCAGTTAAGGGTGTTTGTTGACCAAACTCTGAACCAGGATACCAACTCCAATAAGCACGGTAATTGTCTCCGTTCATTTTAGGTCCCCAACTTTCATCGGCACCATATTCTAGCATACGTTGACCATTGAAAGAAGCCCAAGATGCAGGATGTATAGCAGGATTGTATTTAAATAAATAAAATCCCTGTGCATCAAATGAAGTTCCTGCAGAAGTTAATGAGGAAGAATATCCACCCGCGTAATCATTTTGATAAGGAGGCAGTAGCGCCAACTTTTCAAAAGTTAAACCCAAGTTTACATCTACACTAGTGAATTTTTTACGAGATCCTTTTTTTGTAGTAATTACTACTGCACCATTTGCAGCACGTTGACCATACAAAGCAGTAGATGCAGGTCCTTTTAATACAGAAACACTTTCAATATTATCCAAAATTACTGCAGACTGATTGGTAATGGTTCCATCTACTACAAAAATGGGCGCTTGAGGTCCTAAACCAGTAACACCACGAATTAAGATATCGGCATTATCAAATGAAGAACTAGGTGAACCTACTAACTGAACACCTGCTACTTTACCCGCCAAAGAAGTACTGATATCTAAGGACTTGGCAACTGTTAAGTTCTCCCCTTTTACTTCTTGCACTGCGTAACCCAATGCTTTCTTTTCTCTTTTAACACCTAGTGCGGTAACCACCACTTCACTAAGGTTATCCACTTCTTCTTTCATTCTTACAGAAGAAGCTTTGTCAGCTTTTAATTCTACCATCCCAAAACCAGTAGCAGTAAACTGCAGGGTTGCATTGGGAGATACAGAAATAGTAAAATTGCCCTCCCCATCGGCACTTACTGCATTTTTGGTGCCTTTCTCTTTAACAGTAGCAGAAGGAACGCCCACACCATTGGTGTCTGTAATCCTTCCTTTAACCGTTGTTTTTTGCGCAAAAGTGATATTCGTAAAAAGAATAAAACCCAGCATTAACAACAAAATTTTTCTCATTTGTTTAGGTTTTGGTTAAGAATATTAAGATTTCAATATACCTATTTTTGCTTTATTGTTAAAAAAATCTTAAAGGTTTAAACATTAAAATTCAATTAAACAGCGTAAAATGGCCTTAAAGTCAAGAATATCTCTAACCTTATAGCCATTATCTATATTTTACTTAATAAAAACAATAAAAAAGCCCCGATTGAATCAATCGAGGCTTATATTAAATTTATATTTTATATTACCAGCCCAATAAATACGCAAAAATTAAAGGCACTACAATAGTTGCATCGCTTTCAACAATGTATTTTGGAGTATGAATATCTAATTTACCCCAAGTAATTTTTTCATTGGGAACAGCTCCAGAATAAGATCCATAAGAAGTAGTTGAGTCACTAATTTGGCAGAAATAGCTCCAGAAAGGCACATCATGCCACTCAAGATCTTGGTACATCATTGGAACCACACAAATGGGGAAGTCTCCAGCAATACCACCACCAATTTGGAAGAACCCTACGCCCTTACCTGCACTGTTTGCGCGATACCACTCGGTTAACCAAACCATGTATTCAATACCACTTTTCATAGTAGATGCTTTCAATTCTTGCTTAATGATATAAGAAGCAAAAATATTTCCCATGGTACTGTCTTCCCAACCTGGAACTACAATAGGCAAGTTTTTTTCAGCAGCAGCCAACATCCAACTATTCTTTGGATCAATTTCATAATACTGAGCCAAATCGCCACTTAACAGCATTTTATACATGAACTCATGAGGAAAATAACGCTCACCAGCATTGTCTGCATCTTTCCAAACCTTGTAAATATGTTTTTGCAAACGACGGAAAGCTTCTTCTTCAGGAATACAAGTATCGGTTACCCGATTGTAATGATTCTCTAATAAATCCCACTCTTCCTGAGGACTTAAATCACGATAATTAGGAACACGCTTATAATGACTATGTGCCACTAAATTCATTATATCCTCTTCTAAATTGGCACCAGTACAACTAATGATAGCCACTTTATCTTGACGAATCATTTCGGCTAAACTAATACCCAACTCAGCTGTGCTCATAGCACCTGCCAAACTCACCAACATTTTTCCTCCCTCTAATAAATGGGTCTCATACCCTTTTGCCGCATCTACTAAAGCAGCCGCATTGAAGTGTCTATAATGATGCTCAACAAACTGAGAAACTGGTCCTTTACTCATATTAATAAAAATTTAGAGGGGCAAAAGTAAATTTTTTAGCTGGTATGCCTCTCTTAAATTGTAGTAGAATTTTCGTTACTTGCAAGTCCCCCCAAAAACAACATGGACCAACAATACTTTAAAGAATATTATCATTTAGAAAGGGTAAACTGGTGGTTTACTGTTAGAAGAAGGATTCTGAGGGATCGAATCCGCCATATTCTAAAAAAACCCGAGGAAATTCAGTCATTAAATATTGGGGCAGCCACTGGAACCACCTCTGATATGCTCACCGAGTTTGGGGGAGTCATGTCGGTGGAATATGACCAAGAATGTTGCAATTATACCCAAACATTTTTGAGCACTCCCCTTATTCAGGGATCCATTACCGAATTGCCTTTTGGTAATAATAGTTATGATTTAGTTTGCGCTTTTGATGTTATTGAACACGTAGAAGACGACACAAAAGCAGTATCAGAAATGATGCGAGTTTGTAAACCCGGTGGACATATTGCTATAACCGTTCCTGCTTATGCTTTTTTATGGGGGGAACATGATGTAATTAATCAACACCATAGAAGGTATACCAAAACTCAACTGCTTGGATTACTAAAAAAACACCCAGGCAAAATTGTTTATCAAACTTATTTCAATTCCATACTTTTTATACCCATTGCTGCATATCGCTTACTAGCAAAAGGAATGAGTAAATTAAAGGGGGCTAAAAAAGGGACAGTAGAATCTGACCATGCCATTTTTGGTACTGAAGGATTTTTTAATAACTTGTTAGCAGGAATTTTCTCCATTGATTACTATTTAATAAAATGGGGATTTCGATTTGCTGCAGGTGTTTCCATTATGGTATTTTTTAAAAAAGAAAGTGAATGAGTTCAAAATTGGAGAAAATCATTTTTCATAAATGGGAAACAGCCAAATTTGGATCGGTTTACCTAATCTATTGTATATGGTTTTTATTGGCAGCTATTGCTGTTGTTTCTGAAATGAGCAGAGGCCTTACAGGAATTGATAATTACTTAATATTTGAAGGAGTATTCAAACACGTAGTGCAAGAGAAATACTTGTTTAGCTATTATCCAGACGAATACGTTTCATTCAATAATTATGGTCCTGCATTCTCCCTAGTGATTGCACCTTTTGCTTTACTACCTACTTATATAGGATGCTTCTTATGGGCCATGGCAAATGCAGCTGCATTATTTATTGCACTTAAAATGCTCCCAGTAGAAGAGAAACAAAAAATAATATTGTACTGGATTATCGTGATTGAAATGATGACATCTATTCATAGTGTTCAGTTCAATCCGATGTTTACAGCATTTTTCATTTTCACTTTTGTATTTACGCTACGTGGTAAAGATTGGATAGCAACATTATTTATTGCCTTGGGCATTCTCACTAAATTATATGGAGTTGCAGGATTGGCTTTTTTCTTTTTTTCTAAAAATAAATTTCAGTTTATTATTTCTTTATTGGTATGGTTAACCATAATAATAGCAGCTCCAATTCTCTATTCTAGTTACGATTATATTGTTCAAAGCTATGAAGATTGGTATTACCAAATCATTAGAAGAAACCAGCAAAACATTGATAATTCAAGAACAGCGGGTATGCAAGATATTTCTGTTCCTGGAATGATCCGCAGAATATTTAAATATTACGGGCCCATTGATTTTCCCATTATTGCTATTGCAGGAATATTATTTGGTATCCCATTATTAAAAAATCAAAATCAAGAACAGCCCTATTTTAAATTAAACTATTTAGCACTGGTATTAATTTCTGTGGTCATATTTAGTTCAGCAGCAGAAAGTCCCACATTTGTAATTGCAGTAACAGGGGCCGCTCTTTGGTTTATTACCCAACAACAGCCTATTTCAACGGCAGTTAAAGCAATCCTATGGCTATTATTTTTATTAACCATATTATCTCCAACCGACATAATACCACCCTATATTAGAATCAATTTTATACTAGCTTATTCTTTGAAAGCTTTACCTTGTTTCATCATCTGGTGCTGGATAGTAATCAGTTGTTGGAAAATTCATTTGCCTAAAATTCCTGCAAAATGAGCAAGATGGTCGCATTTGTAATACCTGCATGTAACGAGCAATCAAATGTGCTTGTGATAGCTGGAGCTATAAAAAATATTATGGCTCCTTTGATGTATGATTATCGTATTTTATTTGTAGACGATGGAAGTACAGATGGAACATTAGCAGCATTAAAAGCAGAAGCTACAATCAATAATCATATTCATTTTATTAGTCTTTCTAGAAACTTTGGTCATCAGAATGCATTAAAAGCGGGTTTAGATTTTGCCGATGGAGACTGCGTAATTATGATGGATGCAGATTTACAGCATCCCCCAGATTTAATTCCCATTTTGCTAGAAAAATGGGAAGAGGGAAACGATATTGTTTATACCATTCGAAAGGAACAGACTGATTTGTCATTACTAAAAAGAAAAACCTCTGCCATATTTTACGACATCATCAATAATATGTCAGATATAGAGTTGGAACAAGGAACAGCCGACTTTAGATTAATGGATCGAAAAGTAGTGGAAGCTTTCAAACAAATTAGAGAACATGATTTGTTTATTAGAGGATTGGTAAAATGGATGGGCTATAGTCAATCAGGAGTAGCTTATTATCCGGCAGCACGTTTATCGGGCGAGTCAAAATACACCATCAAAAAAATGGTTCGATTTGCCTTACAGGGTATTACTTCATTTAGTACTAAACCTTTGTACATGGCTGCCTACCTTGGATTTAGTTTTGCTTTTCTTTCGGTTTTATACATTCCATATATCATTTATAGTTTCTATCAAGGACAAACAGTTTCAGGCTGGGCATCCATTGTTGCCGCTATTGCTTTTTTTGGGGGATTACAGCTGATGATTTTAGGAATCATTGGGCTTTATTTAGGCAAACTATTTATGCAAAGCAAGAGTAGACCACATTATTTGGTTAAAGAAACGAATTTGTGAAAATGAGCAGAAAGGTATTCATGAGTTTTGATGTAGAAGAGTTTGATATGCCATTGGAATATCAGCATGCTATTTCGGTTCAAGATCAAATGAGTATTGGCATAGAGGGGCTAAATGCAATTGCCCCCATATTAGATGCTGTTCCCAGCACATTATTTACTACAGCCAATTTTGCCAATCATTTTCCAGAAAGAATCAACCAACTTTCAGCATCACATGAAATTGCTTCACATACTTTTTATCATACTGCATATGCAACCGAAGATTTACTAAAATCTAGGCTAAGATTAGAAGAAATTACCCAACAAAAAGTAACAGGTTTAAGAATGCCAAGAATGCGCCCGGTATTAATGAAAGATGTATTGGCAGCTGGTTATCAATATGACTCTTCTATTAACCCCACTTGGTTACCAGGCAGATATAATAATTTCCATTTGCCAAGAACAGCTTATTACGAAGAAGGAGTTAAAAGAATTCCTGCATCGGTAAGCCCTGGCATCCGGATTCCCTTATTCTGGTTGAGTTTCAAGAACATGCCCTATGCATTGTATTTACAATTGTGCAAACAAACATTAGCAAAAGACGGTTATCTCTGTCTCTATTTTCATCCATGGGAATTTACTTCAATTGAACAATTTGGCCTTCCTGGCTATACTAGACGGTGGTGCGGGCCCGTATTAGTAGAACGCTTATTAAAGTTAATAAAAGACTTATCAAAAGATGCTGATTTTGGGACGATGAATCAGTTGTAATTTTGAATGCTTTCTCTTTCGACTGTGCAATTCGCTTATTTAAAAAATTAAAAGCATAAAAATGAAAATCAAAAATATAATTAGCCTAATAGTATTTATTCTGTCTTATTATACAGGAAACACGCAAACTGTGAGTGGTTCTTGGAAAGGGATTATAGATGCCGGAGGAAATAAATTACCCTTGGTGTTTCATATAAAACAAACCAATAAGCAATGGGAAGCCATTTTCGACAGCCCTGTACAAAATGCATATGGTATTAAAACAGGATCAACACAAATAAAGAATGATAGTATCAGCATCTCTATTCCTGCAATCAATGGGAGTTATAAAGGAAAATGGAATGGAACAGATTTAATAGATGGCCTATTTCAACAAGGCAATTTTAATACTGCCCTTGTACTTACAAGATCCAATGAACCCGTTAAACTAGAAGCACCAAAACCAACTCTAAGACCCCAAACACCCAAAGCACCTTTTGACTATTACAGTGAAGAAGTCAATTTTACGAATACAGATAAAACCGTTGAATTTGGAGCAACATTAACCTTACCAAAAAATAAAAAAGATTTTCCAACTGTCATATTGATTTCAGGAAGTGGAGCACAAGACCGCGACGGATCAATGTTTGATCACAAAATATATTGGGTATTGGCCGATCATTTAACTAAGGCGGGCATTGGCGTATTAAGAGTAGACGATAGAGGAGCAGGTAAAACCAGCTTGGGTCCTAACCCACAATCATTAACCAGCAAAAATTTTGCTAAAGATGTAGAAGCGGCCCTTCAATATTTATTAACTAGAGCAGAAATCAATACTAAAAAAATAGGATTGATAGGACATAGTGAAGGTGGAGCTATTGCTCCAATGGTGGCAGTTACCAATAAACAGATTGCTTTTATAACCTTATTAGCAGGGCCAGGAATACCGGGTCACGAAATTTGGAATTACCAAATGCGCAGAAATTTTATTCGGCCTAACCTAGCTAATGCAGAGTATGCAATAGCAGCATCGTTGGTTAATGAAATGAATTCGCATTTTAGATACAGTACCAAAGCAGACTCTATTAAAGTCAGTATGCAAAAAACCTATACTAGTTGGAAGCAAACCAATCCTTCGGTTGATGAAAATAAATTATTTACTGTAAAAGGAATTGAACCTTACTTTGGATTATTAAGTCAATTTAAACCTGCCTTAGCTTGGTTACAATTTTTTATGAATTATGATCCCACAGAAAATTTATCCAAATTAAAAATTCCTGTATTAGCACTTAACGGCGCTTCAGATATTCAAGTAAAAGCAGATGAAAATATAAGCGGAATCAAACAAGCCCTAACAAAAGCAAAGAATAAAAAATTTGAAGCTTACATATTGCCTTCTTTGAATCATTTATTTCAAAACTGTACCAGCCCCGAACAAACTTATGATTCAATTGAGGAAAGTTTTTCACCGGCAGCCCTTCAAATAATTAGCGACTGGATTAATAAAACAAATCAATAGTCATGAACTATTTAGCCCACGCCTATTTTTCCTTTGGTGATTCTGCAATTTTAACAGGGAATATGATTAGTGATTATGTGAAGGGTAAGAAACAATTTGATTACCCTCTATCTATTCAAAAAGGAATCAAATTGCATAGGGCTATAGATGAGTACACCGATAATCATGCTACAACAAAAGCCATCAAACAAATTTTTTCTCCTTTAGTGCGTCTATATGCTGGCGCATTTGCAGATATTGTTTATGACCATTTTTTAGCATTAGACCCCAATGAGAAAACTGCGGAAGAATGGATGCATTTTACTGAGACAACCTATCTTCAACTAGGTTCGCAGCAGGAATGGTTTCCGCCCTATTTTGCAAGGGTTTTCCCTTATATGCAACAACAAAACTGGTTGTATAACTATCGATTTGATTGGGGCATGGAGAACAGTTTTAAAGGTTTACAAAGAAGAGCAGCTTATTTAACCAATGCCGAGCAAGCTTTTGAACTATTCTTAGCCAATTATGCCCAAATACGTCAGTTATCCGCCGATTTTATACCGGATGTTAAAATATTTGCCATTGGTCAATTTCAACAATTGGTAGAACAATAGCTAGGTATATTTGTAAAAATGATTCAAATGAAAAAAATCGGATTTTTTTTAGCATTTGCATGCATCAGCATGGTTGCTCTTGGTCAACAAAAGCCAACTGAATTAGACAAATCTCCCATGGACATGAGTTATTGGCCCGACAATTACCCATTATTAAAAATGAGTGGGAAAGCCAAAGATCAACCAATAGCCAGGATTATTTATGGAAGACCAGTTAAGAATGGTAGAACCATTTTTGGAGGCATTATAAAATACAATGAACTGTGGCGCCTAGGTGCTAATGAAGCAACTGAATTAGAAATTTTTAGCCCAGTTAAAATTGCCAATAAAATAATCCCAAAAGGTAGGTATACCTTATTTTGTGTTCCCTCCGAAAACAGATGGACCATTATTGTAAGCAAGGATAATTTTTGTTGGGGAAGTTTTACTTATGATACTAGAAAAGATGTAGTAAGGGCAGATGTTAAACCCGAAACAACCGATGAAATTGTTGAAACTTTTACCATCTACTTTAATGAAAACGCTGGAAAAGCAAATTTGGTAATGCTCTGGGATAACCAACGTGCAGAATTACCTATGACACTTGTAACTACTAAAAAATAAAAATAGTATGAAGACCGCAACCAAATACATACATGCAGGAGCAGAACCAGATCCTTCTACCGGGGCTATTATGACTCCTATTTATCAAACCTCTACCTATGTTCAGGAAGCGCCTGGTGTTAACAAGGGGTTTGAATATGCTAGAAGCCAAAATCCTACCAGAAAAGCCTTAGAAGAAGCGTATGCGCAAATTGAAAATGGGCAATATGGATTAGCTTTTGGCAGTGGTGTTGCTGCAACTGATGCGGTCATTAAATTATTAAGCCCGGGCGATGAGGTAATTGCTGCCAACGATATGTACGGTGGAACGTACCGACTATTTTCAAAAGTGTTTGAAAAATTTGGAATCATTTTTACTTACGTAGACACTACCAATGTAGCCAATATTAAAGCTGCAGTTTCTACTAAGACCAAACTAATTTGGATTGAAACGCCTACCAATCCATTGATGAATATTACAGATATTGAAGCAGTTGCCGAAATAGCTAAAGCAAACAACGTGCTCCTATGTGTAGACAATACTTTTGCATCTCCTTACTTACAAAATCCATTAGACTTAGGTGCCGATATTGTAATGCACTCGGCTACTAAATATTTAGGTGGACACAGCGACGTAATTCAAGGTGCCTTAATGATGAATAACGCAGAACTTAGAGAGCAGCTTTATTTTATTCAAAAAAGTTGTGGTGCTGTTCCAGGTCCAATGGATTGCTTCTTAGTTTTAAGAGGAATTAAAACATTGCATTTGCGCATGCAAAGACATTGCGAAAATGGAAGAGTAATAGCCCATTGGTTAAGGAAACATCCTAAAGTGGGTAAAGTATACTGGTGTGGATTTGAAGACCATCCCAATTATGCCATTGCTAGAAAACAAATGCGCGATTTTGGGGGAATGCTTTCTTTTGAATTAAAAGACGATAGCATGGATGCTGCTAAAAAAGTATTATCGTCTACCAAATTATTCTCTTTAGCAGAGAGCTTAGGTGGAGTTGAAAGTTTGATTAACCATCCAGCATCTATGACACATGCTTCTATACCGAGAGAAAAACGTATTGCCAATGGCTTAAGTGATACCTTAATCAGATTAAGTATTGGTGTTGAAGACGCAGATGATTTAATTGCTGATTTAGAAAAAGCATTGGCATAATGATAAAAAAATCCAGGAGACTGTTAGTTACATTGTTATTTGTTTATAGCAATAGTATTGCACAAGTGAATATTGGAAACACTATCCAATTAAAACTGGATAGTGTATTTAAGCTAAATACAGTCCCTGGTATAATGGTAGCAAGCTCAATAAAAGGGAAACATCAATTTTATACAGTAGGAGTAGCAGATAAAAAATTGAATATTCCTTTTACGGCAGAAACACAGTTTGAAATAGGGAGTATCAGTAAAACCTATACTGCATTTATCTTAGAATCAGTATTAGAAAAAAACAGTATTGCAGATACTAGTTTAATCACTCAATTCTTACCGGATAGTCTAAAGAAAAATAAGGCAATAGGTAATATTCAATTATTGCATTTATTAAATCATACATCTGGATTACCAAGGCTTCCTGAAAATATTGGGATACCCCAAGATCGTTTACAACCTTATGCTAATTATGATAAAGAACAATTGTATTACTATTTAAGTATAACAGAACCTAAAACTTTTGGTAGGGTATCTTATTCCAATTTAGGTGTTGGCTTAGCAGGAGTAATTGCAGAAAACATAAGCAACAAACCCTATGAACAATTATTATCCGAATACATAAACAAGCCTTTTCAATTAAAACATACTGGTATTCAGTCTGCCAAAAGAATGCCCAAAGCAACTGGCTATTTTGGTAATGAAACGGCCGCTTATTGGGACATGAGTGTGCTGGTGGGTGCTGGCGGAATAAAATCGGATGCCGTTGATTTACTTCGTTATCTAGACTACATTGCATCGCATCAATCTTTACGAGTGGTTAAATTTGTGCTACAAAAAACAACCCAAGTAAACAAGCAAGTGGCTATTTCGAAAGCTTGGCATACTATTGAAAAAGATGGAACTACTTTAATGTATTGGCATAATGGAGGCACTTACGGTTTTTCTACTTTTGCTGCATTTAACCCAACTACTCAAAATAGTATAGTAGTAGTCATTAACGCTTTCAATAAAAATGATATTGCAGATAAATTAGGTATAGAAATAATGACCAATCTCTTAAAAGAATAAATGGAATCAACGGAAAAACTGCAAGATTTTTTTAATAAGAAAGTAAAAGAATATAACCAACCTACTTTTATTGCGTCGGATCCAGTTTGTATTCCGCATTTATTTACTAAAAAACAAGACATTGAAATTGCCGGATTTTTTTCGGCAATTTTTGCTTGGGGAAATAGAACAACCATCATCAATAAGTCTAAAGAGTTAATGCAATTGATGCAAATGCAACCATATTCATTTTGTTTGAATGCAAGTGTACCTGAATTAAAAAAACTAGAAGGCTTTAAACATAGAACTTTTAACGCAACCGATCTTTTGTACTGTATTGAGTTTTTTAAACAACATTATCTGCAATACAACTCCTTAGAAAATGCCTTTATGCCTAATAACAAACCGCCTAAAAGCGTAAAAGAAGCACTTAGTTATTTTCATCAATACTTTTTTTCTTTAGAATACGCTCCTTTAAGAACCAAAAAGCATATTTCTTCACCTGAGAAAGGGTCAAGTTGCAAAAGACTCAATATGTTTTTGCGGTGGATGGTTAGAAAAGATAATAATGGAGTAGATTTTGGAATATGGAAAAATATACACCCTAACCAATTGATATGTCCCATTGATGTTCACGTTGCTAGGGTTGCCAAAAGATTCAACTTATTAGATCGAAAACAAACCGATTGGTTAGCAGCAGAAGAGCTTACGAATTATTTAAAGAAGTTAGACCCGAAAGACCCAGCCAAATATGATTTTGCACTATTTGGTTTGGGTGTGATAGAGAAATATTAATTTTAAGAATGGCTGTACCCATTTTAGATATTGCCCAAATAGAACAACTCAATAAAACTGAACTAATTGATGCAATCAATTGGTTAATCATCAACGATTTTGAAAAACTGGTATTTATACTCTATCGCATTGATGTAAGCGAAGCAAAAATTAAAACAT
The DNA here is from genome assembly GCF_030695065.1 of Sediminibacterium sp. Classification (GTDB taxonomy): domain Bacteria; phylum Bacteroidota; class Bacteroidia; order Chitinophagales; family Chitinophagaceae; genus Sediminibacterium. The sequence continues at coordinate 110,948 of NZ_JAUYTR010000023.1, forward strand.
TACTCAATAAAGACAATACCAATTTTGCTGCACCCGTTATTGCAGATGCCATTTTAGAAAGATTGGAAGAAAAAAAAGCTTCTCGAGAAAAATACAGGCAAGATCCATCTGCATCCGATGAAGAAAAATGGTAGTTAATTAATTAGTTCATCAATTCGTTTAATAGTGTATCCTTTGGTTCGCAATAACCGAATAATTGCAGGTAGTTCATTATATAATTTTTCTTTTCGTCGCGGGTCGGTTCCCACGTGTAGCAATAAAATATTACCGTTCAGCTTTCCAGGAATATTTGCTAATGATTTCAATTGATTCATTAGTGCGGAATTGCTTTTATAACTGCTACCCATCTCTGGCCAAGTATAATCTGCATTGGTATAAGTTCCAGGAGTAAAACTAAACAAGTCTAATCCCTTCCAATTGCACCAACTAGCCACACTATCATTCCACCATTCAAATGGAGGAATAAATAATTTTCTTTTTTGCGTATTGATTCCCAAGTTCTCCATTGCTTCAAAATTCTTGTCTAAATCGGTAATAAAGGAATCGTAAGTCACTAATAATTTATTTCGGTTAGTCCAATCGTTATATAATAAATGATTATTGCTATGTGCACCTAAATAATGTTGCTCGTTTTCGAGCAATTTAATAGCATTCGAAAAAGTCTTGTTGGCATAAAATCTCCCCGTAAAAAAGAACCCCGCTTTTACTTGTTCTTTCGCCAATATTTTCTGTATGGTTTGCAATCCATCGCCATATTCGTCTCCAGTAAAAACCAATGATACAGATGGTTGTGAAGGATGTACAGATTTTATGACCGCTCCCATTTGTTTTATTGGTATTGAAACTGGAGAGGTATTTGCTTTATTATTTATAGTTGATTTTCCTTTAGCACTGTGTTGCTGTGCAGCCAACAAATAAATTAAACTAGCTGTTCCATCCATAGTGGGTTCATTGGTACTATAATCGCCATAGTCATCATGATATACGGCTAAATCACTTTGGAATGCAGCATACTCATCAGGTTCATTTAGTTGAATTCCAATTAAGTTTTTATAAATATGGGTATACACCGGTCCGTCTACCAAACCACCATTTATAGGATAATTTTTTAAATGTGTAAATCCTGAATGAGGATCTACAGGAGTATCACCCAAAGTAGGTAGTCCATAAACCATACTAGTTCCCCAAGGATTGCAGCCAAAAAGCCAATCTAAATTAGCTTGCTCTAATTGATCATAGGTATTATCGCCCGTTAATTCCTTGTACCATTTACATTGAATGGCAAATGAAGTGGTTAAATTATTGCTGCACCAAATAAAGGGCACCCCTCTATAAAAAGCATTTTGTTTTGCTTTTTGCCAAACTACCTCAATACCATTTTTATAAAAACCTAAAATGGTATCTCGTTGTGCTCCTTTCAGTTGTTTAGCCAATTCATAATGTCCTAGGTTAATAAAAGGATACCACTGGTAATGGCTGGCTGTATCTTTACCTAACCAAGGTGTAAGTGGCTCTTGTTTTGCATATTCATATGCCCTACTAATTGGTAGCATATTTGCTTTGGCCAACATTGCAGTAGACAGTTCCATATCGTCTACCCAATTTTCTTCTGCATATATATAAGGTGATCTTACCGATGCCGTTTGTGTAACACCTGGTTTAATTAAAGAGAATTGATAAGCACTAAAAGCTTTTTCTTCATACAACTTTGCAAAAGGGGTTGTTTTAAAAACTTCTGCAGCTAATGTAAATGCAGCACTAAATTTAGCAGCTGTTGAACTAGTGCCAGTAGTATTGTTTAAGAATTTGCCTCTTTGTTGTGGTAGTCCATTGATGAAATAAACAGGCCTCTCATATCCCCTGCCATAGTAGTTATCCTCTTTGGGTATCCGCATACTCATATGATCGCGATCATCTGCCAATTGATTAAACATCCAATCTTTTCGAGGATGCATTTTAACCAACCAGTCCAATCCCCATTTGGCTTCATCTAAAATATCAGAACGATTGTTTTTCCCTTTTAGTCCATTCCACTCATACTGGTCATCAAAAACATGAGGGAAATGATTATAAGCCGCAAGTAAATGAAAAGTTGCATTGGCAGTGGTACTGCTGTATTGTAAATAATCACTGGCATCGTGCCACCCACCAGTAGCATCAATACTTGTGCTGTCTTTAATACCTGCAGCTGATCCGTACAATGTATAACCAACATGCGTATGGCAACTATCGTTTAAGAATGGATTAAAGCCGCTTCTTTGTTGGCGCATGTACTGAAGGCAAAAGTCTGCTGTACCATCATAAACAGATGGATCAATCCTAAAAACAGGAGAAACAGCTTTACCTGCCTTTAAATAATACCTGCCCGGCTGAACAACGGCACTAAAGTTCAAGCGATAAGTAGTTTTGAATGGACCATAGCTGCCAAAGTTTTTTCCTGCAACTGCTTGAAAAACTATTTTGTTTGTTCTAGCATTAATTAGTTGAAAGCTTGAAATTGTATTGGTGGATTTACTTCCAAAAACCGCTACTTTGCTGCCTTTAGGCAAGTACCCCAGTTGGTTAATTCTAATCCAACTACTATCTAATGCCATTAAATTAGATACAAGAAATACCATCACGCAAACAATCAATAACAATCTTTTCATTTTGGTAATTATAGCTTAAAGATACAGCCTGCTACAGGGTTTTTAACCTATTTTTGCAACCAAAATATTCCATAATGAAGCTTGTCTCTTACTTATCTAACGGTCACGATCAATTGGCATTTTTAGTTGATGATTTATTATTTGATTGCGACTTGATGCATCCTGAGCTCCCCAATAGCATGAATATGTTTTTGCAATATTGGGATGATATGTTTCCTATTGCACAGCAAACAGAAGCTGCTATTAAATCGGGTAGACTCAGCAAAGACAGAGGCATTTCTATAGCGGAAACCATGCTACTTGCTCCGGTTCCTTTTCCTACTTCATGCAGAGATGGATATGCTTTTAGACAACACGTAGCCGCTGCAAGAAGAAATAGAAAAGTAGACATGATTCCAGAATTTGATCAATACCCAATTTTCTATTTTACCAATCATCACAGTGTTCAAGGACCAGGAGAGATCGTTTGTATGCCCGATCATTTTGAAAAACTAGATTTCGAATTAGAAGCTGCTATTGTAATATGTAAGAATGGTAGAAATATCAGAGCAGAAGATGCAGATCAATATATTGGTGGGTTAATGATCATGAACGATATGAGTGCAAGAAGATTGCAAATGGAGGAAATGTTATTGAACCTAGGACCAGCAAAAGGAAAAGATTTTTCTACTGTGATTGGACCTTGTTTGGTTACACCTGATGAATTGCAAGAATTCGAAATTCCTGCAAAAGAAGGTCATGTGGGTAAAAGCTGGAACCTTAATATGAAATGTTGGGTAAATGGAGTTCAAGTAAGCGATGGCAATGTAGGAGATATGGATTGGACATTTGCGGAAATAATAGAGCGTTGTTCTTATGGCGTAAACATTCAAGCAGGAGATGTAATTGGAAGTGGAACGGTTGGTACGGGCTGCTTTCTTGAATTGAATGGCACGGGCAAATTGAATGACCCTAATTACCAAGAACAATGGCTGCAAGCTGGGGATATGGTTGAAATGGAAATTACTGGATTGGGTAAATTGAGTAATACTATTGTAAAAGACGAAGATGACTTTTCTATTTTAGCTAAAAAGAAAATATAACCCTGTTGTATGAAAATAGTTTTATCAGAGTTGCCTATTATGCAAAAACAAGCATGGTTACAACACGCAATTGCGCCAAGGCCCATTTGTTTTGCGAGTACTATAGATGAAGCAGGTAATATTAATTTGAGCCCATTTAGTTTTTTTAACCTATTTTCTTCTAACCCGCCTATTGTTGTTTTTTCACCCGCCAGAAAAGGTAGAGACAACACTACCAAACATACATTAGACAATGTGTTGGCAGTACCAGAATGTGTAATCAACATAGTAGATTATGCTATGGTGCAGCAAATGAGTTTATCAAGTTGCGAATACCCAAAAGGGGTAGATGAATTTATTAAAGCAGGCTTTACCAAAGAAGCGGCAACCATGGTTAAACCGCCCATGGTAAAAGAAGCTAAAATAAAATTAGAGTGTAAAATAAATGAAGTAAAAAGTTTAGGCGACCAAGGAGGAGCTGGTCAATTGGTAATAGCAGAAGTGCTTTGCATGCATATAGACGATGCTATTTTGAATGAAGCTGGCACCATTATAGACCAAACCAAATTAGAATTAGTAGCAAGACTAGGCGGAGATTGGTATTGCAAAGTAAATTCCCATAATTTATTTAAAGTAGCTAAACCCAATACCGCATTAGGGATAGGGATTGATGCTATTCCAAGCAGTATTAAAAACAGCTCCATTTTAACGGGCAATCATTTGGGTCAGTTAGGCAATGTAAACGAACTACCATCTATTGACCCTGCATTTCATGATGATCGCTTAAAAAATATTATTCAATACTATGCCATCAACCCCAATGAAATGGAACAGGAACTGCATATATATGCAGCCGAGCTATTGAATCAAGAAAAAGTACAAGAAGCCTGGCAGGTATTACTTTCAGGTACATTGTAAAATGAATTTTACAAATCTCCCAACTGAGGTCGCATAACAATATCTTCAACCACAGCCATTGGAGATAGTTTAGATGCAGCAACAATCATTTCAGCAACATCATTCACTTCCATAATTCTCTTGGGGTCAATATCAAAACCATCCCAGCTTGCACTTAGTGTTGCACCAGGCATTACTGAAGTTACTTTGATTCCTTTGGGTTTTAATTCTTCGCGAAGATTTTTACTAAAGCCAAGCAAAGCAAATTTACTGATGCTATAACTTCCTCCATTTGCGTATGCATTTAAAGAAGCTATGGAACAGATATTGAAAATATGGCCTGCGCAGTTTTGAATCATTGTAGGCAAGAACGCTCTAGTTAAATGATACGCACTATACAAATTGGTTTGAATCATTTGTTCTAAAATACCTTCTGCTTCATTGTGAATACTCCCAGGAATAAACTGCCCGGCATTGTTTATTAAGATATCCGGTGATCCGAACTTTAAACACCATTCCGAAAAAGACAATATATCTTCTTTATTGGCCATATCACAAGACATTCCTTTTATAATACTATTGGGGTAAGCGGTTTGTAATTCATTTACGGTATCATACAAGCTTTTTTGGCCTCTGCTACAAAGCAATAGGGTATTGCCTTCTACAGCAAATTTTTCGGCAATGGCTTTTCCAATCCCTTTAGATGCGCCAGTTACTATTATATTCATCTACTAAAGTTACTAACTTTACACAATGCAATACAGGCACTTATTTTTTGATTTAGATCACACACTTTGGGACTTTGATACCAATTCTAAAGAAGCATTGAAAGACTTATATGATACCAATCAATTAGACCAAAAAGGTATAGCGCATTTTGATGATTTTTTTGAGCGTTATAGCTACCACAACCATCTGCTTTGGGAAAGGTATGCAAAAGGTCAAATTAAACAAGATGAACTAAGATGGAAAAGAATGTATTTGGCTATGCTCGATTTTAAATTTGCCGACGAAAAATTATCGCGATCAATGGGAGTTGAATTCTTAGACATTCTTCCCAATAAAAATAAACTCTTTCCGTATACGCACGAAATATTAAGATACCTTCAAGACAAAGGATATATTCTCCATTTAATTACCAACGGTTTCGAAAAAGTGCAACAACATAAACTAGCCAAGAGCAATATTGATATTTACTTTACAGAGATGATTACGTCGGAAGTAAGTAATAGCTTAAAACCCAATAAAGAAATTTTTGAATATGCTCTCAATAAAACTGGAGCAAATACAAAGAACAGTATAATGATTGGTGATAATTTAGATGCAGATATTCAAGGCGGAATTAATGCAGGGTTAGATACTGTATTTGTAAATCATATTAATGCGGCACCGCATATTCAACCTACCTATACTATTTTTCATTTGAAAGAATTAGCCCAAATTTTTTAAGCCAATAAAAAACCCGTACCGATAAAATCGGGACGGGTACGTAACAATTGGGGGGATTGATTATGCTTTTTTAGTAGTTGTTGTTTTCTTAGCTGCGTCTTTCTTGCAGCAATCTTTCATTTCTTTACCTTTCATATCACACTTCATTTCTTTCCCTTCTTTTGCACACTCTTTACCTTTTGCGCATTTTTTTCCATCACCGTGTGCGAATGCTACACCACTCATTAAGAATGCAGCTGTTGCAAATAAGAACGCTTTTTTCATATGATTTGTTTTTAATTTGATAGTGAAATTACCGATTTTGTTCAATTTTTCTGCAGATTTTTTGTTAAACTCCTAATCGGCTGATTACCAACTAGCAAGAACAGTCACTCCGCCCTTTACCACTTGGTTCAGCTCAACATTCACTTTAGTACCCACTGGCAGCAACACATCTACCCTGCTTCCAAACTTAATGAACCCGTATTCATTGCACTGGATTGCTTTTTGGCCAACAGCAGAATAATTACAAATCCTTTTAGCCAAAGCCCCTGCAATTTGTTTGAATAAGATTTCTCCATATTGATTCTTGACTGCTACACTCCATCGCTCATTTTCAGTTGAAGACTTTGGGTGCCAGGCTACTAAATATTTTCCTTTATGGTATTGGTTATACGTTACCTCCCCATTCATTGGGTACCTATTCACGTGCACGTTGGCTGGGCTCATGAAAATGCTCACTTGAATGCGCTTATCTTTGAAATATTCCACATCTGTTATTTCCTCTATTACCACCACTTTACCATCTGCAGGACAAATAATTTTATTGTCATCTAAAGTGTGAACCCGATTTGGAATTCTGAAAAAGGAAATGATAAAAAGAAATAAGGCCAATGTAAGTACAAAAATGATCATTGCCACAGTTGGAAATGATGCACTTAAAAAGCTAAACGATATCAGGTTAATTACCCCAAAAAGTAAGGCTGTAATTGCAATGGTTTTATATCCTTCCTTATGTATAGTCATATATATTTATAATTAAAGTGCAAATGTATGGTTGGAATAAGATACTCTTAGAAAAAAAGAAATAAAACAATCCAAACCGCTGGTATAGCAATCAATAATGAGTCAAACCGGTCTAAAAATCCCCCATGACCTGGCATAAAGCTTCCGCTGTCTTTTACCCCTGCAGTTCGCTTGATTTTACTTTCCAATAAATCGCCCAAAGTACCTGCAATGGCAGCCGTTAGAGATATGGCTATTAAAGTTTGATAAGGCAGCCCCCAGAAAAAATAACCTCCTAAGCTTACCACTATTATGGCTAAAATCATACCCCCATAAGTGCCTTCTTTGGTCTTTTTAGGGCTGATAGGACTTAAAGGAGTTTTCCCAATTAAGGAACCTACTAAGTAAGCCATGGTGTCATTAATCCAAATGGAGGCTATAATCACCATGGGCAAAATCCAATCTGGCCCTTTAAAAAACTGAACACTGTGATCGTATAAATCTACCATCATGGCACAAGGAATGGTAATGTACAATACGCCTAATGCTGAATATAAATTAACTGGATATCCCAACTTAGGTCTATAGAAGAAAATGGTGACCAACAAAACAATGATGAGTATATAAATAATAAATGACCCCCAATACCAAAGCGGCAAAGATTGATAAAGCGTACCCTTTCCTGCAATAATGAGCATCACCCAAAAACTGCCTAAAATATTTTGTGATTTATATATGATGGGAGCTCCAGCGTAAGTAGCGTTTATTTTCCCCATTAATTGATGGAATTCTACTAAACAGCCAACCATGATAATCGTAAACAAAACCAAAAAGCTCCACTGATTATAAAACAGACCAACCAGCATCACTAGTACAAATACCACTGCTGTTATTGCCCTGGTTTTGAATGTTTGAAGATTTAGTGCCATAAAAACGAAGATAATGATAGTGTTGTTACTGACTGAAAGTCTGTTGTATCAACTGAATAGCGGTTTCCTTTAAATGGAAAGGAACATATATTTCAACTTCCCCAAAGATGACATAACTGCTGTCTTGTTTATTCAATTGCTGAACAGGTATTTGATTTTCTAAAAGCATACCCTCTAAAATACTCGCTTCAGCAATACTTTTGGTTGCAAAAACTTTAGTCCACTGATTCATTGGCTAAAGGTAGCGTCTTTCTTAAAAATAATAGTGCAGGTATAACAATCATTAAACCAAAGACTCCGTACCATATGGGCATAGATTCATCCATGGCTTCCTTAATGGGTTTACCCATTTGTGTGTATACGTAAATTTGAATAACAACAACCGCATTATTTAAAAAATGCATCAAAATAGCCAACCATAAATTGCCGGTTAAATAATATATAAGGCCCAAAACCACACCCAATGCAACCCTTGGTAAGAAACCAAAATAAGAAGCATGTATTGCACTAAATAAAATAGAAGATATGATGATTCCTACTGCAACATTTTTAGTGAGCCCTACTAATACTCTTTGCAAACCTGCTCTAAACAATACTTCTTCAAAAATGGCAGGAGCTATTGCTATTACCAATAAGCCAAGAAGTAAATCGCCCATATTTTTCATAGTAGCCAAAGTAATCATGGTTTGCTGGTACTCATTTTCTAATTTCCTAGCTTTTGCTAAAAAAGTAGCTGGCATAGGAATGATTTCGTTAATAGCAGATAAGGATCCACTTAAAAAAAGTGCTCCAAAAGAAATAACTCCAACCGCAATTACTTGCTTGATGTTAATATGACTATTAAATCCAAGGGTTTGAAATGCATTTTTATGCGCAATTTTTGCAACCGCCCAAGCGGGGATAAAAAAAGCAATAAAAGTGGTTAAAGCATTGGCAAAGCGAGCAAATTGAACGTTTTCAGGCTTCATTAAGGCATCTGGAACTTGTAAAAATGGCACATTAAGTATAACAGAACTGAGCCAACTCATCAATAATCCACTTAACAATAATCCCACTCCTAAAAATCCCAAAAGCAACGCAAACTGACTGGGATAGGCAATAACAGGTTTCTGATTCATCAAATTGAGTAATAAGGTTGTAAATTTGCATTTCCTTTTATCTTCCGCAAAGTATTAAATGATAAAAGGTAGTGTATTGCAATATGGTTAAAATAGATCAAATAGTGTTGCCTGATTTTCCACTTTTATTGGCTCCAATGGAAGATGTGAGTGATCCGCCGTTTAGGGCGGTATGCAAAGACAGCGGGGCAGACCTAATGTATACGGAGTTTATAAGTAGCGAAGGCCTTATTAGAGACGCCATAAAAAGTCGTCAAAAACTAGACATATTCGAGTATGAGCGTCCGGTAGGCATTCAAATATTTGGGGGGGATGAAGAAGCCCTTTCATTGAGCGCAAAGATTGTAGAAACGGTAAACCCTGATTTATTAGACATCAATTTTGGATGTCCGGTAAAAAAAGTAGCACTTAAAGGTGCTGGAGCTGGGGTTTTAAAAGATATAGACTTGATGGTTCGTTTAACTGAAGCAACTGTTAAAAGTACCAAGCTGCCTGTAACGGTAAAAACCAGATTGGGTTGGGACGATCAAAGTAAAAATATTGAAGAAGTTGCTGAAAGATTACAAGATGTAGGTATTAAGGCATTGGCCATACATGGTAGAACCAGGGCTCAAATGTACAAGGGTGAAGCCGATTGGACTTTGATAGCCAAAGTGAAGAATAACCCAAGAATTAAGATACCCATTTTTGGAAACGGAGATATTGATAGCCCACAAAAAGCCAAATTGTACAAAGAACGTTATGGCGTAGATGGAATTATGATTGGCCGGGCAGCCATTGGGTATCCTTGGATATTTAGAGAAATAAAACATTACTTAGCAACGGGTGAAGTTTTACCAGCACCAACATTGGCTGAGCGTGTAGCAGTTTGTAAAAAACATTTGCGCAAATCGGTGGAATGGAAAGGACCCAAAGTGGGCATCTTCGAAATGCGTAGGCACTATACCAATTATTTAAAGGGATTACCTGGAATTAAAGACTACAGAGCAAGACTAGTAACCTTAATGGAACCAGCAGAAATTGAAGGCGTATTAGACGAAGTAACCGCCAATTACGAAGGTTACGAATTTGAGCGAATGCCTATTGAGTTAATTGACTATCACCAAAAATGTCCTATTAATTAATCGGAATATCTTTAGGCGATACCCATTGAGAATAATAGCTCTCGAGCACACCGTTTTCATTAATTAAATATTTGGAAAAATTCCAATCGGGTTGTTTGTTACACCATCCGTTTTTAAATGGATCTGTTAACCATACATAAACAGATTGTTGCTGAGCACCCTTAATCACTTGGCCTTTTTTCATTAACTGAAAACTGACACCATAGTTTACTTTACAAAATGCAGCAATGTCTTCATCAGACTTTTTTTCTTGGTCTTTAAAATCGTTAGCAGGAAAACCAATCACCACTAAACGGTCTCCGTATTGTTGGTGCAATTGCTCCAATTCTTCGTATTGCCCTGTGTAACCACAATCACTTGCAGTGTTTACCAACAATACTTTCTTTCCTTTCAATTCACTAAAATGAAGGGTGTCTCCATTGTTCTTAACAGCCTGCAGATCATAAAAAGAATCGGTAGGCTTAACTTGGTCTTTATTGAGTAAAGTATTTTTAGACTGCCCAGTTAGTTTTCCCATAAACATAATAATGGGGTAAGCGGCTTTCAGTATTGATTGTTTCCAAGTCATTTGAGGTTTTTTTATCAGCAAGCCAGCAACTACCAGCACTGCAACTATAATTATAATGATTCGCTTCATATACGTTTATTCAAATGAAAAGGTTTAACCCTTGAAGGCAAATTAACCAATCAACCATTTTAATAATTTTAATTTACCAGTGAAAGGAGGATATTTCATAGCAGGATCAAACCATGTTGGCGTTTTCATCACCGCTTTTTTGTGACTAAATGTTTCAAAACTGTATTTTCCATGGTAAGCGCCGGTTCCGCTAAAACCCCTGCCACCAAAGGGCAAATTAGGATTGGTTAAATGAAGGGTTGCAGTATTAACACAAGCGCCGCCAGCAGGAACTGCCTGCAACCATGCTTGTTCTTTAGCTTTACTCCCCGTGAAAATATAAAACGCCAATGGATTGGGATTTTTTGCAATGATTGCTTTTGCATCATCCATTGTATTAAAACTCAATATGGGTAATATAGGTCCGAATATTTCATCGCGCATAATATTGGAATCAACCAATACACCATCTAAAATAGTAGGCTCAATGTAAAGTGTTGCAGCATCGTATTTACCACCATACACAATAGTGCCATCCGACAAATATTGAACAATGCGATTGAATTGTTTTTCATTAATGATTCTTCCATACCCTTCTTCCTTTGCAGCATCATTCCCATAAAATTGAGGAATGGCTTTTTTTAGTGCTTCAATTAATTGAACACGTTTAGACTCGTGCACTAAAATATAATCAGGCGCTACACACATTTGGCCAGCATTCGAAAACTTAGGCATGGCAATGCGTTTAGCGGCAATGGTAATATTAGCATCATCCTCTACTATACATGGACTCTTGCCACCCAATTCTAATGTAACGGGCACTAAATTTTCGGCAGCCATTTTATAAATAATTTTTCCAACGCTGGTGCTTCCCGTATAAAAAACATGATCAAAAGCAAACTGATTCATCATGGCCGGAATAACAGTAGCACCATCGCCAGGAACAAACAATACTTGTTCAGGAGGAAATACTGCATGAATGATTTTTTCCATTACGGCCGCAGTGGCTGGAGCAAACTCGCTGGGTTTTAAAACCACTGTATTTCCTGCGGCAATAGCGCCCATTAAAGGAGTAAATAATAATTGAAATGGATAATTCCAAGGGCCAATAATTAACACTACACCCAACGGCTCTCTCATCACTTTAGAGCTAGAGGGAAGATTTAATAGATTAGTAGGAACTGCTTCAGGTTCCATCCACTGTTTTAAGTTGGCCAACGTATCTTTTAACTCAGCCATAAAAAATCCATTCTCTGTAACCCAACACTCTTCCTTGCTTTTATGCAAATCTGCAAACAGCGCAGCATAAATTTCGTCTTCATGATTTTCTACTGCACGCTTCAAATTCAAGAGTTGTTGCTTCCTAAAAGCATAGGGTCTTGTAGCACCAGATACAAAAAATTGGCGCAGTTGCTGCAGTTGTGTTATAAGGGCTTGCATTCATCAATTATTTAGCTGAACAAGTTAAGGAGTTATTACAATATCATACTTATCTAAAAGACCAGCTATGCTTAAAATAGAAAATTTTGCTTTTGAAATTTGGTTGATGGTAGGATCTATAGAAAAATGATAAGAAGTACTAAAGTCGGCTTTTACCAATATAGTATGGTCAAAAATAGCTTCAGACAAATCACAATGATCAAATACTGCCTCAGTTAAGTCTGCTTCTGCAAATTCGGTTCCTTGTAATTGCGAGTTCTTGAAAACTGTTTTTTTAATCTTTGATTTGTAAAAAGAAGCATGATTTAATTGGCAACCATCGAATGAAAAAGAAAGTCCAAATTCATTGCAATTGTCAAAACGAAGTCCCAACATTTTACAGTCTTTAAATGTAACATCCTGGAACCTTGTTTTATTAAGCTTCAACATGCTCAAATTGCAATCAATAAATTGGCAGTCGATGAATTTGAATGCGGAAAAATCTTTGTTGGCAAAATCACCATTTTTGAAAACGCAATTTTCATACTCCCCCTTAGTTAAAAACTCGGCTTTATTTAAGGTTTTATCTTGAATGTATATTTCCGATTCTTGCATTTTCAATTTTCTAATATTAACCCCTACCAATTAGGTTTACCGCCAACACTTAAAAGTAGCGAAGATTTTACATTTTTCTGTATATTCATACTTCACAATTGCTCCATATGAAAAAGAAAAACAATGCTGCTTCAAAGGCGGAAAATCAACCGGAACAAGCCAATTCACGCCGTTCCTTTCTTCGTAACGCAGGCCTTGCTGCTGCAGGGTTTTACATTGTACCTCGCCATGTATTAGGGCGTGGGTATACTGCACCCAGTGATAAACTCCAAATAGCTGGTATTGGCGCTGGAGGAAAAGGAGAAAGCGACTTATGGAGTTTCTTCAATAGTGGAAAAGCAGATATTGCTTTCTTATGTGATGTGGATGATAGACAAGCTAAGAAAAGTAGAGAGCGCTATCCAAAAGCGAAGTATTACAAAGACTATAGAGAAATGCTCGATAAAGAGCATAAATATTTTGATGCAGTATCTGTTTCAACACCCGATCATATGCACGCCATACAAGGATTGGCAGCTATGCAGTTGAAAAAACACGTATATATACAAAAACCATTATCGCACAATATTTCTGAAGCAAGAGAATTAACAGAAGCTGCACACAAATACAAAGTGGTTACACAAATGGGCAACCAAGGTGCAAGTGGCGATGGTGTTAGAAAATTAATTGATTGGTATAATGCAGGCTTAATTGGAGACGTGCATAGCATTTATTGTTATACTGACCGACCAGTATGGCCTCAAGGAGTTGGTTGGCCAACTACTAAAGGCACTGTTCCAGAAGGCTTAGATTGGAACCTTTGGCAAGGGGTTGCGCCAAATAAAGATTATGTAGACGGTTTATTGCCATTTAACTGGAGAGGTTGGTGGGATTACGGTACCGGTGCATTAGGAGATATGGCATGTCATATTATGGCCCCTGCTTTTGCTGTATTGGGATTGGGATATCCTGTTTCTGCAGAATGCAGTGTAGCAACTAGATACTTACAGCCATGGACACGTGCTTATTATCCAGAAAGTTGTCCTACCGCTTCACATATTATCCTAACTTTCAAAGGACAAAACGGAAAGCCAGATGTAAAACTACACTGGATGGATGGAGGAATTCAACCAGCACGTCCAGAAGAATTAGGACCAAACGAAATGATGGGAGATGGTGGTAACGGCGCCATTTTTGAAGGCACAAAAGGTAAAATGATTTGCGGTACTTATGGTGCTTTACCTAATTTATTACCTACAAGTAAAAGCAAAGAATACGATGGTGTTCCACAAACCATAAAGCGTGTTCCCAAAGGGGATGTAGGTCACTACGCAGCATGGGTGGAAGCTGCTATTGCAGGGTATGGTTCAGCCCAAGCAAAAGAGTTGAGCTCTAATTTTGATATTGCAGGACCATTAACGGAAAGTGTATTAATGGGTAACCTAGCCATTCGTAGTTTCGATATTCAAAAGAAAGCAGCAAATGGTAGAGCTACATATCCCGGAAGAAATATCAAATTATTATGGGATGGACCCAATATGAAAATCACCAACTTTGATGAAGCCAATCAGTTTGTGAGAAAAGAATACAGAACCTTCTAAGGTTTATTGAAAAAAGTAAATAAAAACCCATTCTGTTAATTCAGTTTGGGTTTTTTATTTAAGTCCAATGCTACAAAAAAAGGGCTAGCATTTTCATGCTAACCCCTTATGTAATATTGTGCTTTACAGCAGTAAAAATTAAATAGAGAATTCCTTCATATAAGCCGCATTCTTTTCAGCGCTTTCCATTGGATTGGTTCCTGTGAATGCTTCTTGTTCAACAATATGGTGCTTCATACCATATTTCTGAAGCTGACCAAGAATCTTTTTAAAATCAATATCCCCTTTACCAATATGACAAGACTCAATACCCTTAGCGGTTTTGGTTTGGTCTTTTACATGACAAAGTCTAAAACGATTCGGGTATTTTTTAGCCCACGCAATAGGATCTTCATTAGCAGCAACTACCCAATAAATATCCATTTCAAAATCAACTAGACCTGCATCAGTTCCTTCCATCATAACTGTTTGAGGAACCTGCCCGTCTAAAACTTTGAAAGAGTAATCGTGGTTATGGTAAGCAAAACGAATTCCGTTTTTCTTGCAAATTTCACCACTCTTATTAAACTCGTCGTTAAATCTTTTGAAATCATCAATCGATTTCTGTGCACCTTTGTAAGGACAAATCAAATACTTCACCCCTACTTCGGCTGCTTCAGCTGCTTTGCGTTCAAAATCTACGGTATTATTAGAATGAGCAGATACCAAGCTCATTCCTAAATCGTCCATATATTTTTTGAACTCTGTATTTTTCCAACCCCAAAAAAATCCTTTAGGGCCTTCAAAACTTTCAATTTGTTTATAACCGTAAGAAGACAATTTTGCTAAAGTGCCTTTGGCATCTTTCATCATATCTTCTTTAACAGTCCACAATTGCAAACCAAAAGCAGAAAGCTTTTTTGTTTCACCCAAGGTATTTAGGAAATTGGATTTCCCAACAAATGGTAAACTTAAACCCGCGGCAGCAAAGCCCGCTGTTTTTAAGAAATCCCTTCTATTATTGCTCATAATTGTTTTTTAAATGGTCTAGAAAACATACTAAATCAAACCGCATGCCATCTTACTAGGTTGCCCAAGCTTTGTCTCCTTTTTTGTAATCAACACATCCTTCAAACTTTCCTGGAACAGCAACATAGCGCAATACTTTTGTTGCACCCACTTCAGAAGTAAAGAAGCCCCATAAAGTAAGCTCTTTCATCATTCTAAAATAATGAGGCATTTCTTCGGGCTTTTTCTTTTCTTGAAAAGCCTTTGCTTCTGCATCTAATTCGGTTAACAATTTAGTGCGCTCTTCTGCACTAGCTTCCATAAAGGCTTTGCCAATTTTTGCTTTTGAATCTTTAAACTTAAGTGCGGCCATACCCTCCATAAATACTTTTGCTTCGGCAGGCTTATAGCAATCTTTTACAATTACTGTCATAAACTCACCCACGTTGGCTTCTTTGGCACCAGGTGTATTGGTTTTAGGCAAAATAGTTTCTGCTACTTCGTTTAAAAAAGCAATGTCATCAGGCGTAAATGCAACTGCATCACCCGCTGTTGATTTACAACCAGATAAAAAAGCTTGTGAACCCAATATAGTGCCACCCAGTAAAAGGGCAACGCTGGATAATGCTTCTCTTCTATTCATCATGATTAATGCATTTAATAATTTATAAATTTCCTTTTTTCAATTCGCTCACTGCAAAGTCTGCAGCTCTTGCGGTGAAAGCCATATAGGTTAAAGATGGATTCACACATGCAGCTGAAGTCATGAAAGAACCATCTGTTACAAATACATTTGGTGCATCCCAAATTTGGTTGTGTTTATTTACTACAGAAGTTTTAGGATCTGCGCCCATTCTTGCAGAACCCATTTCGTGGATACCACGACCTAATACTGCATTGGCATCATACCCTTTAACATCTTTAACACCAGCATTGGTAAGCATTTCAATAGCATCGGCCAACATGTCTTTACGCATTTTCATTTCATTCTCTTTCAATTCAGCGTCAATTTTCAACACGTTCAACCCCCATTTATCTTTTACCGTTTTATCAAGGGTAACAAAATTACTATGGTCGGGTAATACTTCCCCAAAGCCCATCATGCCCATACTCCAACCCCCTGGTTCAGAAATAGCTTCTTTAAATTCAGCTCCAATGGTAAATTCAGCCACATTGCTTCCCCATCCGCCTCTATTACCACTACCTTGGTATCCAAACCCTCTTAAATAATCACGCTTATCGTTTCCAATATTTTGGTAACGTGGTATATAAATACCATTGGCTCTTCTACCAAAAGTGTATTTGTCTTCGTAGCCTTCCACTTTTCCACCAGCACCTACACCTAAATGGTGATCCATGATATTGTGACCCAGCTCACCACTGCTGCTTCCCAATCCACCTTCCCAAACATCAGTTGCAGAATTCATTAGAACCCAAGCTGAGTTTAACGTTGATGCATTTAAGAAAATAATTTTAGCATTGTATACATAGGTCTTATTGGTCTCTGCGTCTAATACTTCAACACCAGTTGCGCGTTTTTTATCTTTATCGTATAAAATTTTTGTAACAATACTCCAAGGCCTTAAGGTAAGATTACCTGTTTTCATTGCTGCAGGTAAAGTAGAGCTTTGTGTACTGAAATAGGCGCCAAATGGGCAACCCAACCAACACTTGTTTCTGAACTGACAGGCAGATCTACCCTCTAATTCTTGTGTAATATTGGCCGTACGACCAATAATCATAGCACGCTGACCTTTATAATATTCTTTTAACCGTTTTGCTACATCTTTCTCTACACAGGTCATTTCCATAGGAGGCATAAACTGCCCATCGGGCAATACATCTAAGCCATCTCTATTACCACTAATACCTGCAAATTTCTCTACATAATCGTACCATGGGGCAATGTCTTTATATCGAACTGGCCAATCAACCGCAATACCATCTTTTGCATTGGCTTCAAAATCTAAATCGCTCCAACGATAGCTTTGACGACCCCATAACAAAGAACGACCACCTACATGATAGCCTCTAAACCAATCGTATCTTTTTACTTCTACATAAGGGCTTTCGGTATCTTTTACCCACATGCCATAAGTTTGTTCATTCAAAGGATAATCACGGTCTAGCACTTGGTTCTGCGCAATCATTTCTTGCGTTTTCCTTCCGTGGTGCGGATAATCCCATGCTTCTTTGTTGGCATTCACGTAATCTTTTACGTGCTCAATATTGCGACCTCTCTCGAGCATCAATACTTTTAAGCCTTTCTCTGTAAGCTCTTTTGCTGCCCAGCCTCCGCTGATGCCGGAGCCAATCACAATCGCGTCAAAATTTTGTTCAGCCATGTTGGTGGTTTAAGCGTTGATAGATTATTGTAAATTTTAAATATTACAGATTTCAATTGCCTTTTTAAGTGAGCCAATTTTATCTTTTGCAACTGGAATAAACTCTTGTGCTACATAGCCTGTAAAGCCAGTAGCAGCAATAGCTTTCATAATAGCAGGATAAAACAATTCTTGGGAATCATCAATTTCATGTCTTCCGGGAACCCCTGCAGTATGGTAATGGCCAATATAAGGTGCACTTGTTTTAATGGTTCTAATTACATCTCCTTCATCAATTTGCATATGATAGATATCGTATAATAACTTGAAATTTTCAGAACCTATTTGTTTGCACAATTCAACTCCCCATGGGGTTTTATCGCACATATAATCTTTATGATCTACTTTGCTGTTCAATAATTCCATGATGATGGTAACCCCTCTTTTTTCAGCAAGCGGCATGATTTTCTTTAACCCTTCAGCACAATTTTTAAGCCCGGTTGCATCGTCCATTCCATTTCTATTACCACTGAAACAAATTAGGTTTTTGTAACCAGCATCTGCAACTAAATTAATATGTTCGGTATAATTCTTTATAAGGGTACTATGGTATTGAGGATCGTTCCATCCTTTTACCAAACTGATTTCGGCACCATTGCACATGGTAGACATCATGCCATGTTTCTTCAGTATTGGCCAATCTTTAGGGCCCACTAAATCAATTCCAGTGATACCTATCTTTTTTGCTTCAATACATAACTCATCTATTGTTAAATCACTAAAGCACCATCTACAAACAGCGTGATTGATATTCCCTTTCATAGTTGTTGATACAGTAGCACAAGATGCTAAAGTTGGCATTATCGGAGCTGAAGCAACAGCAACAGAACCGGTAATAATGTTTTTTATGGCAGAGCGCCTATTGGACAAATTTTTCATACAGCAATTAGAACCCTAATATAATTATTTGTTTGCATCAAAGTACTAGGAATTTTATAAATCCTTCAATAAGGGGATTCATTCGGTAAACAGATTGCAACAATGATTAATAAGTCTTAAATGATTATAATCGGAGAGAATGTTTAAATTAGTGCCTCTGATAAAATACCAATCAAAATAAAAAAAATACTATGCCTAGAAAATTAAGAATGGGAATGGTGGGTGGAGGTAAAGATGCTTTCATTGGAGCTATCCACCGTTTGGCTGCCAATATGGATGGACAGATTGAATTGGTTTGTGGCGCATTAAGCATCAATCCAACTATTGCACAAGAATCGGGTGAAATGCTTTACTTACCGAAAGATCGCATTTACCTTACTTATGATGAAATGATTGTTAAAGAATCGGCGTTGCCTGCAAACCAACGCATGGACTTTGTAACCATTGTAACCCCCAATTTTGCACACTTTGCACCTGCTAAGATGGCTTTGGAACACGGGTTTCACGTAGTTATAGAAAAACCCATTACGTTTACTTTAGACGAAGCAAAGCAATTAAAAGCCATAGTAGAAGAAACAGGATTAACCCTTTGCTTAACCCATACTTATTCTGGATATCCAATGGTTAAACAAGCTAAAGCAATGGTTGCAGAAGGTGCTTTAGGAAAAATCAGAAAAGTTTGGGTAGAATACCCCCAAGGATGGTTGAGTAAGCTCAGCGAAAGAGAGGGTAATGCACAAGCAGCTTGGAGAACCGATCCCAAAAAATCGGGTAAGAGTGGTAGCATGGGAGATATTGGTACGCATGCAGCGCATTTGGCAGAATATATTACAGGAGCAAAAATCACCAAGCTATGTGCAGATCTTAATACAGTAGTAGAAGGTAGAATGCTAGACGATGACGGTTCTGTTTTATTGCATTTTAGCAACGGAGCATCTGGGGTGTTGATGGCATCACAAGTTGCAGCAGGCGAAGAGAATGCATTGAAGATTAGAATATATGGAGAAAAAGGAGGATTAGAATGGGCGCAAATGGAACCCAATACACTAATTGTTAAGTGGCTAGAAGCACCTATGCAAATATTGCGTGCGGGCGCTAATTATACCGATCGCTTGTCTAGTTTTGCTACCAGCAATTGCAGAACACCAGGCGGACATCCAGAAGGATATTTAGAAGCATTTGCTAATATCTATAAAAATTTTACTGCAACCGTTCAAGCTAAAATTGATGGCAGTACACCAACCAAAGAACAATTGGATTTTCCAGGTGTGGAAGATGGTATAAGAGGCATGGCATTTATAGACAATGTGGTTGCTTCTGCGCAATCCAATTTAAAGTGGACCGAATATAAATTATAAACAATGACCAATATTAAAGGACCAGGAATTTTCCTGGCTCAATTTATGGGCGATACGGCCCCATTTAATTCTTTGGCGTCTATTTGTAAATGGGCTGCATCATTGGGTTTCAAAGGTGTACAAATTCCTTCATGGGATGCTAGGTGTATTGATTTACAAAAAGCAGCAGAAAGTAAAACTTATGCGGATGAAATTAAGGGGATTGTAGCCGCCGCAGGATTAGAAATTACTGAACTATCCACCCACTTGCAAGGACAGTTGGTAGCCGTAAACCCAGCGTATGATGCGTTGTTCGACGGCTTTGCTCCCGAAGGCCTAAGAGGAAACCCTAGTGCAAGAACAGAGTGGGCGGTGCAACAATTAAAGTATGCAGCCAAAGCCTCACAGAACCTAGGACTCAATGCACACGCCACTTTCAGCGGAGCTTTATTGTGGCAAACCGTTTATCCATGGCCTCAAAGACCAGCAGGATTAGTAGAGACAGGATTTACTGAATTGGCAAAAAGATGGTTGCCCATCTTGAATGTTTTTGACGAAAATGGGGTAGACCTTTGTTATGAAATTCACCCAGGTGAAGACTTGCACGATGGGGTAACATATGAGCTATTTTTAGATAAAGTAAACAACCATACACGCGCTTGCTTATTATATGATCCATCGCATTTTGTATTGCAATGCTTAGACTACAAAGCATATATAGACCATTACCATGAACGCATTAAAATGTTTCATGTAAAAGATGCAGAGTTTAACCCAACAGGTAAACAAGGTGTTTATGGAGGCTATCAAGGTTGGGTAGAAAGAGCCGGACGATTCCGTTCATTAGGGGATGGGCAGGTAGATTTTAAAACCATATTCAGCAAACTGGCCCAATACAATTATACTGGCTGGGCCGTGATGGAATGGGAATGTGCGTTGAAACATCCAGAAACAGGTGCAGCGGAAGGAGCACCATTTATTCAGCAGCATATCATTCGTGTTACCGATAAAACATTTGATGATTTTGCGGGGACAGGATCGGATGAAAATTTTAATAAGAAGATATTAGGTATCAACTAACTTTAACTTGTGCGCACGAAAAGTGTTGCGATTATAAATTTTAAATAAACGATTATGAAAAAGTACTTAGTGCTGTTTGCCATTACAGGATTAGTAGCTGCAGCTTGCGGCGGTAGTGAAGAAAAGAAAGAAGACAAAGCTGCAGAAACTTCACCAGCAACTGCTCCAGTTGCAGACTTAAGCACCAACCCAGACTACACCAAAGGATTAGAATTAGTGGGTAAATCAGATTGCTTAACCTGCCATAAAGTAAACGACAAATTGATTGGGCCTGCTTATAAAGAAGTAGCAAACAAATACGAAGCAACTGATGAAAACATCAGTATGTTAGCAGGTAAAATTATCAAAGGGGGGAAAGGTGTTTGGGGTGAAGTACCAATGACACCGCATCCACAAGTGAGTGAAGAAGACGCCAAAGCAATGGTGAAATACGTTTTACTACTTAAGTAATTTACATGAATAATCTACTATGGATCACTGCCATTGCAGCTGCATTGGTAACAGCGCCAAATAAAAGGCCCGACATTACAAAAGCATCAGCCACCAATCCTGTCAAAAGCAAATGGATCAAATTGTTTGATGGAAAAACCACCAACGGTTGGAAAACTTATGCCAAAGACAGCATAGGTAGTGCATGGAAAGTACAAGACGGTGTTTTGTATTTAGATGCCAAAGCCAAGAAAGAACAGAAGTTAGGTGGTGGCGATATTATTCACGAAAAATCATTTGGCAATTTTCATTTGAAACTAGAATGGAAAATTTCAAAAAATGGAAATAGCGGGATTATTTTCTGGGCACAGAATGAACCAACTAAATACAAAGCAGTTTGGCATACAGGGCCAGAGATGCAAGTATTAGACAATGGTGGACATCCTGATGCAAAAATCAGAAAACACCGTGCCGGAGATTTGTACGATTTAATTGAAGGACCAGACACTGCCGTAAAACCAGTAGGTGAATGGAATAAAACTGAAATCATTGCAAAAGATGGAACCCTTGAATTAAAACTCAATGGTGTTACTACCGTTAAAACAAGTTATGGTGATGAAATTTGGTACAGCCTAATTGGCAACAGCAAATTCAAAACCATGCCTGCATTTGGAAGAACATTTACTGGGCATATTGCTTTACAAGATCATGGTGATGATGTTTGGTTTCGCAATATCCAAATTAGAGAATTATAATGCCGACCCTGAACCACGAGTACTTTATGCAACAAGCATTAAAGGAAGCACAAGCAGCTTTTGATGCGGATGAAGTACCCGTGGGAGCAGTGGTGGTAATGAACAATCAAATTATTGCAAGAGCCCATAATCAGGTAGAACTCTTAAACGATTCTACAGCACACGCAGAAATACTCGCACTCACATCTGCCTACAGCTCACTCGGCGCAAAGTATTTACCAGAAGCTACTTTATATGTTACTGTTGAACCCTGCATCATGTGTTGTGGTGCTATTTACTGGGGCAAAATAGGCAGCATTGTTTATGGGGCTTCAGATGAAAAAAATGGCTATCGCCATCTCACTAAAGAGCAATGGCCCTTTCATCCCAAGACCGAATTAATTGCAGGTATATTAGAAGCTGACTGTGCATTTTTAATGAAGTCTTTCTTTAGATCGAAACGATAACAGCACAAGCAAACACTTCGCTCGCTGCCAACTACATTCCTATCATACTCAAACAATCACTTCATTCGCTGCCGATTATTGCATTTACTTATTCTAAGGCTTACTATTGCATGCAATAATCGAATGCTCATTCTCGTGATTGTTTGAGCAATGATTGAATCTGTTGCAGAGAGTAATTTGATATTAAAGCTTTAATTTCAGTTATGATTAATTGGATTTTGCTGCTACTCACACTTAATCTGTATCCGAAAAACAATAGAACAGAAATTTATCACTTTTCATCTCAATCAAATTTAAGAGAATGGAGAATCGTGAACGATGGGGTGATGGGTGGTATTTCCAAAAGTAATCTTGTTATTACTAGTGAAGGTTACGGGCAATATTCTGGGCATGTTTCTTTGGCAAACAATGGTGGATTTGCATCAATTCAGTTGAATCAATCAGCCTCAATACCTACTGAAACTAAATACATAGTTTTACGAGTGAAAGGAGATGGTAAGCAATATGAGTTTAGAATAAAGAATGATTTATACCAGTTGGTCTCTTATGTACACCCATTTAAAACTTCAGGTGAATGGCAAAATATACAATTAGCAATTAGTGATTTTTACCCCCAGTATTTTGGTCAAAAATTAAATAGATCAAACTTTAATTATAAAAATATTGAGCAGATTAGTTTTCTAATTTCCAATAAACAAGAAGAAGATTTTAAAATACTAATTGATAACATAATCATGAACTAAACCATGAGAATACTACTTACGTTAATTTTACTTATGTCATTGGCAAATGTTCGTTCACAAGAAAATATGGACAATAAACCAGAGGCATATCTCATTAGAAAAGTGCTCTTACAGTTTCATACAAAAGGATCTATTGTGCTGATTCCTATAGACACTAAGGATATTAAAATGGATACGCCTGATACAGAAAGAGAAAGACAATTCTGGCATATATTAGGAAAGTATTTCCCAGAAACTGCAAAAGATAGTTTAACGAAAATAGTTGCTAGTGCGCCTTGGCTCGATAAAAACATACGAATAAAAAAATTTAAAATACACTTCCCCAAACTGAGCACCAAAGAATCAGAAGACTACAGAGCCATTACAAAAAGATTTCATTACGCACCAGTATATTATGTAAGCAACCCAGTATACTCAAAAGACAAGAATACTTTCATCGTTTATATTTATTCACCAGAATCTGGTGCAACTACAATTGTAATAAAGAAAAATGCTAAGGGTGTTTGGTATACTGATACTGAGATTTCAGAATATTTAATTTAAAACAGTCTTAATTTACATTCTATGTACTCGGGCAATCACGTAAATGAGCATTCATGGAATAACATTTCACGCAAATATGAAGGATGGATGTGCTCAAAAAAGCACGTGAATGAGCATTCGATTATTGCATTCAAAAGTGAGCTAAATATTAAGTACATGCAATAATCGGCCGCGAATGAAGTGATTGTTTGAGCACATCCATGCAATAATCGGCCGCGAACGTGGCATTTTACTCACCTCATGCACTATCAATGTCGAATTCCGAAACAAATCCTCCATTTAACACACAGTTAAACCAATGCCACGTAAATTTGTAATAGATTATTATACATTTTAAATAGAAACTTTATGTCATTTACACTAGCACCTTTACCCTACGCACACGATGCACTAGAACCGCATATTGATACAACAACCATGCAAATTCACCATGGTAAGCACCACCAAGCTTATGTAGACAATTTAAATAAAGCCGTTGCTGGTACACCCAACGAAGGAAAGTCTATTGAAGAATTGGTGAAAGCAGCAGGCAGTATTAGCCCTGCAGTGCGTAACAATGGCGGTGGTCATTGGAACCATACTTTTTTCTGGGAGAGCTTAGCAGCCAATGCAGGTGGTACACCTACAGGCGCTTTGGCTGAAGCAATTGATGCCGCTTTTGGATCATTTGATGCATTCAAAGAAAAATTTGCAGCTGCCGGTATGACTCGTTTTGGAAGTGGTTGGGCTTGGTTAATAGTAAAAGAGGGTAAGTTAGAAGTAAGTTCTACGCCTAACCAAGACAATCCTTTGATGGATGTTGCTGAAGTAAAAGGAACGCCTATTTTAGGAGCAGATGTTTGGGAACACGCTTATTACTTAAAATACCAAAATCGTAGAGCTGATTATTTAGCCGCTTTTTGGAACGTAGTAAATTGGAGTAAAGTTGCTGAGCGTTTTACAGCAGCTAAGTAAATTAAAAATGTTATTTTCACATCACGCTGTAGCATTCTGCAGCGTGATTTTTTTTAAATAAGCTTTTATGAAAAACCTACTCGCCTTTTTTTTAGTCAGCAGTTTATTAATTGCCTGTGCAGGAAATGATAAAACCATTATTATTATGAGCAAAGGGGAAGCAACCGTTGACTTAAACGCAGGTACCATAAAAGCAAAAGACGGTGCAGGTCATGAAGAAAAATTAGTAGCCGTAAATAAAGCCGATATCAGTTTTAAACTAAATACCCCTACTGGTGAAGCTACTGTTCAATTAAAAGAAAATGGATTGTACATCATTAATGTAAAAAATGATACCATCATCGGCAGCTATCAGCAGTATACCAGCGCCAATCAAGCGCAAAAAGTAATGAGCCAAGAAAGTCTTGCACAAAAACTTGATTCTTTACAACAATTGAGTCAAGGGAAAAATGTTTCTGCAGCAAATAGAAATTTTTTCATCCTACCTAACCAAGCCACGCTCATTTCAAATAATCCACAAGCACAAGTAGTAGGACCTTACCATCAAATGCGTTCAGCAGAAAGAGTAAATGGAAAAGATCCAGAAATTTATCGCTTTTACAGCATTAAAGAAATCAGGGAAATGATAACCAAACTTCAAGCTCTTACTGTTGCCCCTGAATAGGTTTAAGGTACTGGATCCCAGCCAGAACCACCACCAGGTCTACATTTGCTGAGCCTTTTAATTAATAGCCAGCCCCCTTTAAACAAGCCATATTTTTTCAATGCTTGTTCTCCATATTGAGAACAGGTGGGAACAAATCTACACTTGGGTCCCATTACAGGAGAGATAATGTATTGGTAAATTTTAATAAATGGAATCAATAAATATCCAAGCATTCGCGTGATAGAAAACGCTTTTAGTGTTTGATCTTTTTTTATGGCGGGTTTATTACAGCTGCTACACATTTGGAGTTGGTTCACTTATTTTCCGAATCAATTTTTCCAATGTTTTTTCCATTGCTATTTGCAGGTCTGCAAAAACGGGTAGCTCTTTTCCGATGTATAAAAAAAACACATTCAGTGCTTGTTGATTTGCAACCACTGTTTTATAGAGCGGCTGCTTTTGGGTTCGGTATACTTCTCGCAATAATCGCTTTACTTTGTTTCTATCATGGGCTTTTTTAAAAATACGCGAACTAACGCCAACCCCGGCTTGAACCAAAGCCGCATCACTCAGCTTAATTTCAGAGTTGGCTATAGCACCACTTGCCGACTCATCAGAAACTGATTGATCAGTTACTGTATAAAACACTTTAATAGGAAAGACACTAAATGATTTACCCTTGGCAAATAATTCCTCCAGGGCTTTTCGGCTCTTGAGTTTTTCTTGCTTTGAATATGTATTATTAGTTGTCATTAATTACAAAAATAAAAAAGCTCCGTCACAAAGACGGAGCTTAATATGATCATGCCCTACAACATTCATCTGAATGCTGTACCCTAAGGGGTGTGGGGGATTACTTTAATCCTTTTTCGCTAGAAACAGAAAGTTTCTTGCGGCCTTTCGCTCTGCGGCTTGCCAGTACTTTACGGCCATTAGCAGACTCCATACGTTTACGGAAACCGTGTACGGTTTTACGACGACGCTTGTGTGGTTGGAATGTACGTTTCATTGATGTCTTTTTTTACTAACCCTAAAATATGGTTTCATTTCATTGCTGCAGTCACCATACCGCCGCTTGTGAAAGGACGGCAAAATTAAGTAAAAAAGGTTAATGACCCAACAGTATATGCTCCGATTTCAGCGATTTTCCGAAGAAAATGGCTCCTTTTTCATCAAAATCAGTAGTAGAGTCGGTGGTACAGAACCTTATACGCCCATTTTTAGAGCAATTATCGGCCATGGCAGGATGACGTTCAAGATAATTCACCAAACTTTGGGCAACAATTTCACCTTGTGAAACCACTTGAATATGCTTGGGTATATTGGCTTCTATTTTAGGAATTAACAATGGATAATGGGTGCATGCCAATAAAATAGTATCAATGGCAGGTGACTGAACCAATAACTGCCCCAAACTCTCTTTTACAAAATAGTCTGCACCAACACCTTCGTGCTCTCCATTTTCGATCAATGGCACCCACATAGGGCAAGCTTGTTGAAACACGGCCATATCAGGAAAAAAATGTGCAATCTCCAATAAATAACTCTCGCTGTTCACCGTTCCCTTGGTGGCTAAAACACCCAGCTGTCCCGATTCGGAGAAACGACCAATCACTTCCGCGGTGGGTCTAATCACCCCTAATACCCTTTTACTCGGACCAAATTGGGCTAAATTTTTTTGCTGTATGGTACGAAGGGCTTTGGCAGAAGCGGTATTACAAGCCAAGACTACTAACTCACAACCTTGGTTAAAAAACCATTGTACTGCTTCTAAAGTGTATTGGTAAACTGTATCAAAAGATCGAGTTCCATAAGGTGCGCGGGCATTATCCCCCAAATACAAGTAATCGTATTGAGGTAATTCCTTTACCAATTCTTTCAAAATGGTTAATCCTCCATATCCACTATCAAAAACGCCAATTGGTGATGGTTGATGCATACGCTAAAGATAAAAACAAAAAGCCTCTCTGAAACAAATCAGAGAGGCTGTAAAATATGTTTTGCTTAAAATTATCCCTTACCTGCTGGTTTAGGCTTAGCTGGAGCAGAACTGCTTCCAGAAGCAGCTTTCCAAGCATCTTCAATATCCTTTGGCAAAGGCAGTTTAAGTTTTTGCGCAACTCGAATAGTAATATTATCTAGCAAATTGGGCCTTGCATATGGAGATATCGTCTCAGCCTTTAATACCAACGTATACTTTTGCTCTGAAACTACATCCTGTACAGCTGCGTACAATTTTTCTCTATAAGGATTTACCAATTCTTCGTATTTGGCTTGCTCCATTTGCTGAGAATACTCTTGCCAGTTTACTAATTTATAACGCAACTGTAATATTTCTCTAGTTGCTAATTCTCTTGCTTTAGCAGGCATAGTTGCAGAATCTTTTTTGAAGATGCTGTCTCTACGCTGAAAATCTGACACATTGTACTTGTATTCTTCTTGCAAAGAATCTAGTCTGTAACTATTTAATAAGGTATCAATTTTAGCAATACCAGGAAATAATGAAAGAGCCGCTTGCTCATCAAAGTATCCTATTTTAACCTGTGCACTTGCGCTGTTAGAAAAAAGTGTAACCGCTGCAAAAGCCACACACACAAAAAGAAATTTTTTCATTGTAATGAAATTTATTGTTTGTTTTTGATTGACTAATTTTTAATGCCCAGCTCTCTTAAAACCTCATCTGATTTATCAAGTTTTGGGTCGGCAAATATAACGGTAATTCCTTCACTTTTATCTAAGATAAAATCATAAACCCTTGCTACGGCTATTTTTTGAATAGCATTGTATACTTTATCTTGAATAGGTTTAACTAATTTTTGGCGCTCTTTAAACAAATCTCCCTCGTAACCAAAGCGCTTTTTTTGCAAATCGCGAATTTCTTTTTCTTTTACAAATAGTTCATCTTCGCGCTTTTTCTTTAATTCATCGGTAAGCATGATTTGCTCAGCCTCATAATTCTTGTACATTTTATCTAAAACAGCCTGCTTATCATCAATCTCTTTTTGCCACTGCTCCCCTACTAATTGTAGTTTTTTATCGGCATCTCTGTATTCCGGAATCTTGCTCAGGATATACTTGGTATCAATAATGGCATAACGTTGTTGTGCTACAGCAGCTGTAGAAAGTAATAATAATGTGGTAAATGCTACTAGAATTTTTTTCATACCTAATTTTTTATGGTTATTCAGGTTCAAATCCAAGCATAAAGGTAAAGCGAGCTGCATCCCTTAATTGATTGGTTCCATTAAACCTATCCAATCCTATGCCATAATCAAATCCAAGCAATCCAAACATAGGTAAGAAGAAACGCATACCTACACCCACAGAGCGTCTTAGCTGGAAAGGATTATAATCTTTAAAGGAATACCATCCGTTGGCAGCTTCAAAAAAGGCCAATCCAAAAATGGTACTGCTGGGGTTTAAGCTCAGCGGATACCTCATTTCCATGGTATACTTATTAAAGATGGTAAAGTATTGACTAGCTCTTTGCTGATCTGGGTTTACACGGGGATTAGAGTTGTCATAAACGGGGTAACCTCTATGGGCCACAATATCAAACCCTAACAAGGCAAACTGATTGGTTAAACCCGCATCTCCTACTTGAAAACGTTCGAAAGGAGAAACCTGTAATTTTTCATTAAACCTTCCTACAAATCCAAACTTGGCGGCAAAGCGCATTACAAACTGCTTATTGCGGTCTTCTCCGTGTGGCTTACCTAGTGGAACAAACCACTCGCCATTAAAACGCCACTTATGGTATTCAATCCACTTGTAAGGATTGCCAGCAGGATTAAAACTGCTATTAATTAATGAATAGGGAGGAGTAATTTGTAAACTGGCCATGAAATTTGAACCCGTTTTAGGGAACATGGGTTGATCTATAGAAGAACGCTGTAAAGCAATTCTAAAGTTCAAGTTGTTTACAATACCATTTTCAAATCCCGGTAAATTGGTAGGATCAATGGCATAATTGCTCAACTTATAACGAGTATAGTTTAATCCCATAGACAAAGAGAAATAGTCGTCGGGCCATTTTAATTGTTTGGCTATACTTGCAGTAGCACCTGTAGTTGAAATGTACCGGTCGTTGGCAATATTAGGATCATATTGACCAGTTAATGGATCAAAGGTTTGACCAAATTTGGTGTTGAAAATACTTACCGTTAATGCGTTTCTTTTTTTGCCACCCAACCATGGTTCGGTGAAAGAGAAGTTATACGAGCGGAAAGCCCTACCATTACTTTGTACACGCAAACTCAATTTTTGGCCATCTCCCATTGGTAATGGATCCCAAGCTGTTTTCTTGAATAAGTTCTTAGCTGAGAAATTGTTGAAAGAAACCCCAAGGGTACCTGTCAATCCAATTAATCCTCCCCATCCTGCACTCAATTCTAATTGATCACTTGATTTTTCTTCTACACTATAGTTAATATCTACTGTTCCATCTTCCTGATTCGGAACAGGATTTGGTGTAATTTTTTCTTGGTTAAAATAATTCAACTGAGCCAACTCACGAACTGAACGAATCAACAATTGACGGCTGAATTTTTCTCCTGGAATGGTTCTAATTTCTCTTCTAATCACATATTCTTTGGTACGATCATTTCCTGAAATACGTACGTTCTTAATAGTAGCTTGTGGACCTTCAATAATTCTTATTTCAAAATCAATTGTATCGTTGTAAACCGCGGTTTCAATGGGATCTGTTCTAAAAAACAAATAACCATCGTCTTGGTATAAACCACTGATATCAGCCCCATCAGGTGATGAAGATTTGCCTAGCTTTTTATTCAATACATCTAGGTTATAAATATCTCCTTTACGAATTCCTAAAATGGTAGTCAAAATAGAATCGGAGTACTTGGTGTTTCCTCTCCAAGAAATATTTCCAAAATAATATTTACGACCCTCGTTCATTTTGAGGTCAATATTTAAATTACCATTGCCAACACTATAAACAGTATCGTTATCAATAATGGCATCTCTATATCCTAATGTATTGTAATACTCAAGAATTGATTCTTTGTCTTCAGTGTATTTTTTCTCGTCAAACTTTGCAGAACTGAATTTGATTCTTACATAAGGATCCATCACTCTTTTAGTTTTACTAAAAGTGAGGTAGCCTTTTTCTTTCATATACTCTTCAAAAGTGTAATGCTTAGGAATCACTATTCTACCGCTATCCATCACTGGGTACAAAGTGAATCTAGATCTTTCTTTAGAGCCTTTGAATTGCTTTTTTAGTTTGGCTTCATCAACAGTAATATTACCCAGGTTAATATTGTTGATTTTTACTTTAGGCCCTTTATCAATAAAAAAGTCGAGGGCTAAAGTATTTTCGAAAGTGGTATCTTTTCTCTCGGCAATTTTTACTTTGGTATCTCTATATCCTTTCTCGGCAAAGAATTTTTTAATTACTTCTGTTGCAGTAATCTTCATGTTTTCAGTTACTACACGGTTGGGAACCAATCCCGTTTTGCCTCTGATTTCGTCTGATTGTCCTTTAGGGATTCCCTTAAAGTAAAAATTGGATAAACGAGGTCTTTCAGTAACAGCTATTTCAATATCAATCTCTTTCCCTTCTACTCTGGTAATATAAATTTCTACATCACTAAAATAATTCTGGCTCCATAATTTGGTAATGGCTTTAGAAAAATTGTCCCCACCTGGTATGGTTACTTCGTCACCAATATTCAAGTTAGCTATTGAGATCAATAAGTTCTCATCAAAAAAACGATTGCCAGTTACTTTTACTGATGCAATCTTGTATTTTTTGGGCGTCTTTTGATTAAATAAATTAATTAAATCTGCGTCAATAGAGCGGATGGTTGTATCGGAGGTTTCTTGTGCAAAAGCAGGTTTTGTAAATAATAAAACAACTAAAGCGAACAATGATAATTTAAACACTTTCTGCATCCCGTTTCTGTTTGTTCTGTTGGCGGTTGATTAAAACTCGCAGACAGCAATTAATTTGGTTCTTTAAGCTGGGCAAATTACCCCGAATAATGAAAACTGTTTGTTAAATAAACTAAGCTATTTGAGTCTCTGACTGAATCTGGTGACCGGTTTTGCCAAAACGTCGTTCTCTAGATTGAAAGTCGATGATTGCCTCATATAAATTCTCTTTTCTAAAATCTGGCCAACGGGTATTGGTAAAGTACAATTCCGCATATGCCAACTGATACAAAAGAAAGTTACTAATTCTATACTCCCCACTGGTTCTGATCATTAATTCTGGATCAGGTAAATTACTGGTTGCCAAATAATGCTGAAGGGTATCTGCATTAATATCTTCTGCACGAATTAAGCCCTTTTCTACATCTAAACCAATATTTTTTACCGCATTAACCAATTCCCACCTGCTGCTGTAACTCAATGCCATCACTAGATTGAGCCCTGTATTCTGCTCGGTCATTTGCAAAGCTTCTTGTAATTCATTTCTTGCAAATTCAGGCAGCAACTCGGTATTACCAATAACGTGTAACCGAATATTATTCTTGTTTAGTATAGGCACTTCCTTACGAATTGTATCTACCAACAAAGCCATTAATCCATCCACTTCTGGTTGTGGCCTATCCCAGTTCTCTGTACTAAACGCATATAGGGTAAGATAGCCAATACCCAACTCTGCCGCACCTTCTACAATATCTCTAACGCTTTCTACCCCATGAAAATGACCATATAGTCTGTCCTGTCCCTTTTCCTCTGCCCAACGACCATTCCCGTCCATAATTATGGCGATATGCTTGGGTAAACGATCCTTGTTAATTAGTGGCAAAAGGTCTTCCTTTTTAACCATGGGTTTAATTTAGTGTGCAAAATTAACAAAATCAATGGTTTCTGCCGATTTAAATACCTTAAAACTATCTTACTGTCTAATAAGTAGGGCAGCGGTAGCTCTGTAAATTGAAAGAAATACCCACTTTAATGGTTGCAAAAGCATCCGCTTTAAGGCTATTTCCCCTTTGACGACCCTTAACACCAATAGAAGCGCCTGTTTCATAGCTTCTATCTTGTAATAAAAAAGCGGGGCTAGGAGAACCATCGGGTAATGGGGCAAATGCGTCAGGAGCATAGGTTTGACCGCTTACATCGTCTAAAAAATCGGTATTGGTGAACCGATAAATAACTTCGGCAAAAACATTTGTTCTTGCATTTAGGGCATATTTGGCGCCAAAAGTGAATGGAATACTGATGGCAATAGGATTATAAACTGGACGATCTAAATAAAGGGAGGATCCTTGCCCTTCTGTTCCCAATAATCGTAAAAAATATTTCTGTCCACCCAAATAGGCATATGGATCGTAGGAAAATGCACCAATTCCAATGCCTATATAAGGAGTAAAGCTAAATGCTTCAAAACCTGGCTGAAATCGGAAAAAATTAAAATCCCCCGAAATGCCTGCTTCCCAAACATTGCTATTGAAACTTAAATTTCTAGCCCTTTGAATATCATTATTGCTATACCTATCAGAATATCCCAATAAGGCATATTCTCCCGATAAACGCACACTTATATAATTGTTGATTTGTTTTCTATAAAAAACACCAAAAGCTGTTTTTGGCCTATTAAACCTTATTTCAGGGTTTAAATCGCCAAAATAATGTCCCATACCAATCCCAATCCCAATTTCTCCAGAATGCTGAAAGCTTTCCATTAACTGGGCTTTAGCCGAAGTACTGGCTACAAATAAGGCTATTGCAACTAAAAGCTTTTTCAACATAAATACTGGGTTCAATGGATGCTATTGTAAAATAGCAACAAAAATCATTATCTAAATTGTTAATTTCTTTTATCAAGACCCCAAGTAAGCTTGGTTCGCAGCGTAGAAAGAAAAGTATTTTCGTTTAATCTTATTAAACTAATGTTAAATGCTTCTTTTCTTACTGCTAGTTGAACCGATTTGGGAACCAACTCTCTTCTAGCATCCAAAGCAACAATAAACTCATCGGCCCTTCCTTCTACTTCAAAAGAAATAATATTATTATCTGGAATCACTATTGAACGCACATTCAAATTATGCGGACAAATTGGGGTAATTACTAAGCTAGACGAATCTGGAAATAAGATGGGTCCGTTACAGCTTAAATTATAACCAGTAGAGCCTGTAGGGGTTGAAACAATTAATCCATCTGCCCAATAAGTATTCAAAAACTCCCCATTCATATAAGTATGAATTTTAATCATGGGGGAAGTATCTTTTTTGTGAATGGTAAATTCATTCAATGCAAAAGGAGCATCTGCAAACAATGGCGTATTAGAATCTAGGTGAATCAAGGTTCTCTTGTCTATAATAAATGTATGATTCACTAAAGCATCTACCGCTGTAGCTAGTTCTTCTCTACTAATGCTTGCTAAGAAGCCCAATCTTCCAAAATTGATTCCTAATACAGGAATATTTTTTTCTCTAATTAGTGTAATGGTGTCTAGCATTGTTCCATCTCCACCTAAACTAATTACACAATCAACCGATTCTCCCAAATCTTCGTAACCTGAAAATTGCTGAATTTTATTGCACAGCTGTTGTGGAATATTAAATTGCTCAAACAAAGTATTGAACAATAATATTTCGGTATC
This sequence comes from Sediminibacterium sp., assembly GCF_030695065.1. Lineage (GTDB taxonomy): Bacteria > Bacteroidota > Bacteroidia > Chitinophagales > Chitinophagaceae > Sediminibacterium. Next base: position 145,149 of record NZ_JAUYTR010000023.1, read on the forward strand.
GTGCTTATTTAATTCTTCTAATAAAATCAGTAAAGGATTTTCTTGCTCTATATCTAAACCACGACTATAAATGGCAACTTTCATGGGGGAATTTTTAATTGACTACATATTGAGATAAGAAAGCAAGTGCTGATAATTTTCTTTCAGCTCATTGGCATATTCTTCTTCTCCATAAAAATGTCTTACTGCATAATCGTATCGTTGGAATGTGGCAACAATATCAGACACTTCTATTCTATTAATCTTAATTGTTATTACAACCAAACCAGTACTGGCTTCGGTATAAGTATTCAGCTGGGTTATGTATGCGTCATTGGTTTCAACCAATCTACTTAATTCACCAAAAGAAAAATTACGCTTGTCTGTTTCTAAAACAATGATGGCGCCTTTGTCTTCATTGCCTAAAAAAGTAGACATTCCTTTTAAGAATTCCTTGGTAAGTATAACACCCAATAATTCCATTTGCGCACTAATCACTGGCAACAGCGAAAGCTCATAAGAAGCAATGAGTTTTAATGCCCCTAAAAAATGTTCTTCTTGATGAATGGAGTAACGCTTCAATATTTCAGGGTCCGATAAATGCATGTCTGCATCTATTGCATCTAATAAATCTTCTTTAGATACTAAGCCAACATATTTTTCTTCACTTAGAACTGGTAAATGCAATACATCATAATCGTCCATTAACTGCAAAGCAAATGATGGCTTATCCGAAATATTCAGTGAAGGGAAACTGGTATTTAATAATTGAGATACGATCATTCAATTACAAATGTACAAAATGAATTACGCAACAGCGGTAGTTTAACCCTTGTGTTTAGCTAAAAAGGCACTTAATATAGTGTTAAACTCAACTGGAACTTCCATCATAGGAGCATGTCCGCACTTGTCTACAAAATGCAACTCGCTATTTGGAATCAATTTATTGAACTCTTTTCCTACAAATGGAGGGGTAATGGTATCGTTATTCCCCCAAATTAAACAAGTAGGTTGCTTAATTTGATTCAATTCTTCGCCTAAGTTATTTCTAATAGCACTTTTTGCTAATGCAATGATTTTAATTACTTTAACCCTGCTATTGGTTATTTCAAATACTTCGTCTACCAACTCTTTAGTAGCCATTTCTGGATCATAAAAAGTAAGCTGGGTTTTCTTTTTAATATACTCGTAGTCGCCTCTTTTAGGATAACTGTCTCCCATTCCATTTTCGAATAACCCGCTGCTGCCCGTTAAAGTAAGGGTCTTAATTTGTTCAGGGTGCTTTAAAACATGTACTAATGCAACATGACCGCCCAATGAATTCCCTAATAAATGAATACTAGAATAACCCCTGGTTTCAATGAATTTGTTTACAAATTTTTGCAAACCACCCACACTGGTATGGAATATATCTAAATCAAATAAAGGTAAAATGGGTACCACCACTTTATAGCTTTTTCTGAAATGCTCTATCAGGTCGGCAAAATTGCTCATGGCACCAAATAAACCGTGCAGAAGCAACAAGGTTTCTCCCTCTCCTTCTTCAATAAATTTAAACTTGTCAACTTCTTTTAACTCGTAGTTCATTGGGTTGTTTTTCTTTAGGCTAGCAATTCTTGCTAAAGTAGTTAAAATACTAGAGAATTTCAGGTGATATTTTTATTAATTCCACCAAAAAAATTGGTTAAATCGGTGAACATATCTTTAAAAAATGGAATGATTTTACCGAATGCTTCTATTGAATAGGGCCCCCAAAAATGTATATAGGGATAAGTGTTAGATGCAGCAGCAGCTTCAGGTTTAAGGAACTGCATTTCTTCTGCATAAAAAATAATTACACTAAAAACAGTGATATATAAAAGTGCATATAAAATAAATCCACCCGATTTATTTGCCCAGCCCAACATAGACAACTCCAAAGCTTGTTCTAATACTGCACCTAAAATTCTTACTGCTATAAAAACAGCAACCATAATTACAATAAAAGCCAGAAATGGAAGCCAAGTGGCAGCTATATTAACTGAATTGCCCAACCATTCTGCTACCCATGTGCTTAATTTTAATGCAGCCGCTAACCCTATAAAAACTGCTGCAAAAGAAAGTGCTGCCACAACCAACCCTTGTTTTAAACCTTTTATTAAAGCAAGAACCAGCAATGCCAGCACCATAATATCTAAAAACATAAACGCTATTTGCTTAATAACGCTTTAACCGTAGCTGCAATTGCCTTACCGTCTGCTTTCCCCGCTAATTGCTTAGAAGCTACTCCCATTACTTTTCCCATGTCTGCCGCTGATGACGCACCCGTTTCAGCTAAAATAGCTGTAATTGCTGCATCTAACTCTTCTTGGGTTAATTGCTTAGGTAAGAACTTTTCAATCACGCCAATCTCTTCTATTTCTTTTTGGGCTAAATCGGCTCTATTTTGTTGTTGGTATATATCTAAAGAATCTTTTCGTTGTTTCACCAATTTTTGCAACAACTTCTGCTCTTGTTCTTCACTAATTACACCATTGGCACCTGGCTCTGTTTTAGCCTTAATTATTTCAGCCTTTATAGCTCTTAAACCCCTTAACAAGGCTTCATCTTTGGCTTTCATGGCATCTTTCATGCCACCCATTACCTTTTCTTCTAAGCTCATGGTGTTTTATTTATTTTGATTTAATTGAGATTCACGAAATTTCTTATAAAATTCTTTTGCGTGGTTTTTCATGCCTTCTACCAACTCTTGCTGTTGAGTTGCTCTTAAATAAGTATCGGCCATACCCATCATTGTTTGGTAATAAAAATCGGCCATTTCATCTACCATCATGTCTTTTGTCCAAAGATCAATTCGCATAGCAGATTTATCGGCACCATCCCAAAAAGCCAACATCATTGCTTTGGCGTCTTGTTTTACATCGGCTGTACTGTCTGATGCAGACCAGTCAATATGTTGAGGCACTTTGTTTTCGTCTAAAGTAACATTTACACTAATTGTAGATTGCTTCATATTCATCAGTTAAAGAGGGCAAAACTAAGACGAAACGGCTTTTGAAGCGAGTATTTCCTCCCAAAATAAATGGGCGGCTTTTTCCCAGCTGTATTGGGCTGCTCTTTCAATACCTTTTTGAATCAAGTTTTCTCTCATTTTTTCATTCCGATACAGTGCCTGCATTTGCGCTGCTATATTTTCGGGATTGGCAGCATCTGCATACATAACAGCATCTCCTCCTACTTCTGGCATGCTCGAATTGTTCCCAACTACAACCGGCACCCCCGATTGCATGGCTTCCACAATAGGCAGCCCAAATCCCTCAAAATGGGTAATATACAATGCTGCATAAGCAGCACCAGTTAGTTTTTGTAAAATGGTTTCTTCTACATACCCTGTTAACACCACATCATTGCGGTATTTATATGTTTTCAATTTCTCCAAAAAATCTTGGTATTGCCATGCCAGTCTACCCACAAAAACCAATTTCATATTGCTTTTATGCCATTTCTTAAAAAGTGAAAAAGCTTTCAGCATATGCATCATATTCTTTCGAGGATTAATGCCTCCTACACACAGAAAATATTCATACCCTTCGGTATACGCTTCTTTTACTTGTTCTTTTTCATCCCAAGTAAGTGGCACAAATCCATTTCTTGCAGCTCCACTAATAACCGAAGGAGCTAACTGCAATTGAGGATAAGATTGAATAATATCTTGTTTAGAAAATTCAGAAACAGTAACTAGCCGTTTGGCTTTTTTTAAAAACCTAGGTGTCATTGCTGAATAATGCCAACGCTGCATCCAACTAATATGTTTAGGAAAATGTTTAAAAGCTAAGTCGTGAACAACCAAAACTTGTGGAATAGTAGAGCTAAGGCTACAAAAGCCATAGGGTTGAACCCATACATCGGCTTTCCATTTTTTCACAGCCAAAGCTGCACTTATATTGTACCAATAAAAAAAAGCAGGGATATGCCTTGCAGCTGGTGCCACAGTAATAGATTGCACATTGGCTCCTGTAATTAACTCAGTAGAATAAGGCCTATCGTAAACAAAAATAAATTGATGGTTTGGGTATTGTTGAACCAATAGTTTAAAAATGGATACCGTATAATGACCGTACCCTTCTAAATTGGCTGAATTAAAAAAAATAGCATTCACCGCAATAATCATAGTACAAAGTTAACAGCAGATTAAGGCTAATCATTCACATCGGTTACGCCACCTGAAACAGTAAACTTCATAGCATCAGCTGCGCCAATATTTGGAAGTGGTTTTACTTTATGGGTAGGTACAAAATAAGTGATTCCTGAAATAGCATAAGAATGCGGAACATACACTGTAACATGGTCATCAAGCCCAAAGTCTTTACTTGTTTGTTGGGTAATGAACCCAATTCTCCAAATATCTGCTCCATCTACATTTACTAAAACAGGTTGATTGAATTTCTTTTTGTTGCCAGCAAAAGCTTCTAAAAAATCTTTTACCGAAGAATAAATGAATTTAATACCTGGCGTTTTTTCAAGAACAGTGTCTAATAAGGCAACCAATCGATTGATTGCAAATAAAGAAGAGAGCCATCCTACTGTTAAAACCAGGGCTATCACTACTAAAAAACCCAAACCAGGCATTCTAATAATATTTCCACTTGCATCTCTTTGCACAAAATCAGGCGCTACATTTCTAATAATGCTGGGCAAAATATCGTCTACAACATTAAATAAACTAATTACTACCCAAATAGTTATACCAATTGGTGCCAATACAATCAACCCCTGAAAGAAATATTGCAATAAGCGTTTTAACAAAGACTTGAAGGTCATAATGACTGCAAGATACAGCAACTCTAGCAGTTGAGCTGTTTTACCACTTATCCAAGAATTGGAGCGTTTAACAATAATTTAATGAAAATTAATGGTTGGAAACTTTGGTTACGAAAATAGTTTCCATAGTTTTGCCCTCCGAAATTATAATTATGGAGCAAAGAATTGTAGAAAAAGCCCAGGAACTCTTTTTCCGATACGGACTAAAGAGTGTTACTATGGACGATATCGCATCCAACTTGGGCGCCAGCAAAAAAACCATCTATCAATACTTTAAAGACAAGGATCATTTAGTAGATGCGGTTGTTCAAAGAGAAATTGAGCAAGACATGCACGAATGCACCAGTATTGCCTGCACTTGTGACAACGCAGTTCAAGAAGTTTTTAGAGGGTTCGAAATGTTACAGGAAATGTTGACTACCATGAACCCTGCAATCATTTTTGAAATGCAGAAATACCATCCGGAAGCTTATAAAAAAATGAACGCGCACAAGAATAAGTTTTTTGTGAACATCATGAAAGAAAACCTAATAAAAGGAATTAAAGAAGGCTACTATAGAGAAGACATTAATGTAGAAGTAATAGCCCGCTTCAGAGTTGAAAGCATTTTCCTAGGTTTTAATCCGGATGTTTTTATGCAAGGAAAGTTTACGCTTTTACAAGTAGAAATGGAATTAATGGAACATTTTCTATATGGAATATGCACACCAAAAGGACAAAAATTGATAAACAAGTATAAACAGCAAAGAGAAAAATAAACAATATGCACACCAAAATTAAATTAATTACACTGCTTTGCACGATGGCAATGATGCAAACCGCAATGGCACAAAAAGCCAATCGGTTCGAATTCAATATAGAGCAAGCAGTTGCTTATGCAAAAAAGAACAATGTGCAAGTAAAAAACGCATTACTAGCCATTCAAGCACAAATGCAAACCAATAAAGAAATTACTGCATCTGCATTACCCACTATTTCAGGCAGCATTGGTACACAGCATTTACCCAATGTGGCCGTTCAAACATTACCCAACTTCATTTCACCTGCAACTTACCAGGTGTTAATTGATCAGGGTGTTAAAGACGGAAATGGCAACCCCATTAAAATGCCAGGAGATTTTGGATTTATTGCTGCACAGTTTGGAACCAAATGGAATGCAAGTGCTGGTGTTTCATTACAACAATTATTGTTTGATGGACAGGTATTTATTGGACTACAAGCCAGAAAAGCATCCATCGATTTCCAGGAAGCTGCAGCAAGGGTTACAGAAGAAAATATTAAAACCAATTTATACAAAGTCTATTATCAATTGGTAGTAAGTAAAACCCAAATTGAATTATTAGATGCCAATATCAAAAGACTAGAAAAACTAGACTATGATGTTAAGGCATTATATAAAAATGGGTTTGCAGAAAGAATTGATATTGATAAAATAGCGGTTCAGTTGAACAACTTAAGTACAGAAAAAATAAAAGCCCTCAACAGCATTTCAATGGGATACATTGGCTTAAAAACTTTAATGGGAATGCCTGTTGCAGATACACTGATACTAACAGACACTTTAGATTATACTCAAATAAAAGAAGATATAACTAAAGGAGAATACAATTACGAAGATCGTCGTGATTTTCAATACTTAAGTTCGGCCAAACAATTGAATGCATTTAATGTAAAACGTTACGAACTAAGCAAATTACCTACCGTAGCATTGGGAGCAAACTATAGTAAGCTGGCACAAAGAAATCAATTCAACTTTTTTGGTAAAGGAGACTGGTTTACTTCTTCTTCAATAGGAGTAAATATTGCTGTTCCTATTTTCAGCGGATTCGCTAAAGACGCAAGAATAAAAAAGGCTAAAATAGAATTAGAGCAAACGAATAACCAATTAGAAAATCTAAAACTGAATATTGATCAATCCGTTGAGCAAGCTAGATTGAAATATAAAACTGCTGTTGCTACTTTAGATTTTCAAAAGAACAATATGGCTTTAGCAGAAAAAGTATACCAACAAACTAAGAAGAAATACGAAGCTGGCACAGGATCAAATACGGAGATAAACGCTTCCGACGTAGACCTAAAAGCTGCACAAACAAATTATATTAGTGCCCTTTATGATGCTATAATAGCAAGAGTTGATTATTTAACTGCAATTGGAAAATTATAAAAAATATTAAACAATAAACAATGAGAAAAACAATCTATTTATTACATATGCTAACAACAATTGCTATTCTAAGCAGTTGTGGCAGTGATAGCAAACAAGGGAACGATCTTGCTTCAAAAAAAGCTGCTATAGAAAAATTAAAAACAGAACAAAACACACTAGCAGAAAAAATTGCTGTACTTCAAAATGAAATCAACATATTAGATACAGCCAATACTAGTGCCAATGCCAAACTAATTAATATCACTCCTGTAGCAAGAGAAAATTTTGTTCATTATATAGACTTGCAGGGTAATATTACTTCAGATAATATTTCTTACGTTTCACCAAGAATGGGTGGGGGACAAGTAAGAGCCATTTATGTTAAACGTGGAGACATTGTTTCTAAAGGACAGCAATTAATTAAATTAGACGACGCGGTAATTAGACAATCTGTTATTGCTGCTCAAAAATCTATTGAAACAGTAAAAAGTCAATTAAACTTTGCTAAAGACCTTTACAATAGACAGAACAATCTTTGGAAAGAAGGAATTGGAACTGAAGTTCAATTGATTTCAGCAAAAAACAATGTACAGTCATTAGAGCGTCAGTTGGCTGCTGCTGAGGAACAAATAAAAGTTACCGAGGAGCAATTACGTGCTACCAATATAGTTGCAGATGTAAGCGGTATTGTAGATGAGCTAAATGTAAGAGTAGGAGAAATATTTGTGGGTCTTGCAGGAATTACCCCTCAAATTAAAATTGTGAACACGCAAAACATGAAAGTAGTAACACGTGTTCCTGAAAATTATAGTAACCGAATTAAAGCAGGAGCTAATGCAATAATTAGCTTACCCGACTTAAATAAAGAATTTAAAGCCAAGGTAACTACCGCAAGTAGATCAATAGATGCCAATACCAGAAGTTTTGATGTTGAAATTAAGATTCCTTACGATGCCAATATAAGACCCAATCAATTGGCTCAAGTGAAGTTTCAAGATTATGAAGTTCCCAATGCCATTTCCATTAATGTGAATACTGTTCAAACAGAAGAAAAAGGCAAATATGTTTATATAGCTGTGCAAGAAGGTAAAAAAATAGTTGCTCGCAAGAAAATGATAACCGTGGGTGAACTATATGGTAAGCTAATAGAAGTAAAAACAGGTTTAAACGAGAAAGACTTACTAATTACGGAAGGATATCAGAATATTTATGATGGACAAACTGTAAAGGTTTTAGCACAATAAAAATAATTAAGCATGAATTTCATTGAAGGCATAGCCAAAAAATTCAAAGAGTTTAAACCCACCAGTTGGGCCATTGACAATAGAACGGCAGTGTATGTGATCACTATATTAATATCATTATATGGATTAAATAAGTTCACAACCCTCCCAAAAGAACAATTTCCGGATATTGTAGTCCCTACCATATCTATTACTACCGTGTATTTTGGTAATTCACCCAAAGACATTGAAAATTTAGTAACCCGACCAATTGAAAAACAATTGAAGGGCATCAGTGGCGCTAAAGTGAACAAAATTCAATCTACTTCGCAACAAGATTATAGCTTGATAGTGGTTGAATTTGATACAGATATAAAACCAGAAATTGCTAAAATAAAAGTAAAAGATGCAGTAGATAAGGCACAAACAGACTTACCTACCGATTTAACTTCTTTACCAAATGTTCAAGAGTTTTCAATAAGTGATCAACCCATCATGTTCGTTAATATAAGTGGAGATTTTGATGGTATCAAGCTAAAACAATATGCAGATAAATTACAAGATCGATTTGAAGAACTAAAAGAAGTAAACCGTGCAGAGATAGTAGGAGCACCAGAACGTGAAATTCAAATTAATATAGATCCATCAAAATTAGCAGCTGCTAAACTTACATTTAGGGATATTGAAAGTGCAGTTAATTTAGAGAACAAAGATATTAGTGGTGGATTGGTAGAAGTAGGAACCATGAAGCGCAATATTAAAATTAAAGGCCAGTTTACCAGTGCCTATGATATGCAGCATATTCAAATCAAGAACGTAAATGGAGCACCCATTTATTTACAAGATGTAGCACAAATAATAGATACGGTAAAAGAAACTGAAAGCTATGCGCGATTAGATGGGGCAAATGTAATTACAGTAAATATTGTTAAACGTGCAGGTGAAAATTTAATTAATACAGCAGATGGTATTAATAAGATAGTTGCAGAAATGCAACAAAGTGAAGAGCTACCAAAAAACCTTAAAGTAGTTATCACAGGCGACCAAAGTAAAGGAACCAAAACCTCCTTTAATGAATTGGTTAATACCATCATTATTGGATTCATCTTGGTACTCTTAATTTTAATGTTTTTTATGGGTGTAACAAATGCCTTCTTTGTGGCATTAAGTGTACCACTTTCTGTATTCGTTTCATTTATGTTTTTACCGCTGGGCGAATTAATTGCAGGTGGCGCAATCACGCTCAACTTTATTGTATTGTTTGCATTATTATTTGGATTGGGTATTATAGTAGACGATGCAATTGTTGTTATTGAAAACACCCACAGAATCTATAATAACGGTAAAGTAAAAATTGTACGTTCTGCCAAAGAAGCTGCAGGAGAAGTATTTATTCCTGTGTTAGCTGGAACTGCTACCACACTAGCTCCTTTCTTCCCGCTATTACTATGGAAGGGGATTATTGGAAAGTTCATGATTTACTTACCCATCATGCTTATCTTAACATTGGCAGCATCATTGGTGGTTGCGTTTTTTATCAACCCAGTATTTGCGGTGAGCTTTATGAAGCCTGAAGGCCGCGAATTTGAATCTCCTAAAAACGCTATCTTCAAAAAATGGTGGTTCTGGGGTTCAGCTATATTAGGTGTTTTATTTAATGTAGCAGGCTGGCATGGGTTTGGTAATTTCTTAATTTTTATGATGGGATTAATCGTATTGGAAAGATATGTGCTTAGAAATATCATTCACTTTTTCCAAGAAAGAGCTTTACCTGGTTTAATGAACCGTTATGAATCTTTATTGAAATACATATTGGTTAGAAAAAGACCAGTCTATTTATTAATTGGATTATTTGTTTTATTCCCTATCTCTTTAATCCTATTGATTCTTAGAGATAATCCTAAACCTTTCTTCCCTAGTGGTGATCCAAAATTCGTGTACGTGTACTTAAAAATGCCCATTGGTACCAAATCTCAAACCACTGATTCTGTATTGAGAATACTAGAAGGAAGGGTATATAAAATTCTAGGAAACGAACAACCTGGCAAAGAAGGCAGTATTGTAGAGAGTGTAATTTCAAACGTTGCCGTTGGAGCAAATAATCCTAGAGACAACAATAGAAGTACACAAACCCACTTAGGAAGAATACAAATTTCTTTTGTTGAATTTGAACAAAGGCATGGCAAAAGCTCAGCCCCCATTCAAGAAGAAATTAGACAACAAATGAAAGGTATTCCAGGTGGTTCTATAGAAGTAAGACAAGAAGATGCAGGACCGCCCACTGAACCGCCTGTAAATATTGAAGTTTCTGGAGACAATTTTGATGCCTTAGCAAAAACAGCCATTCAATTACAAAACCACTTAGACACTAATAGAATTGCAGGAATGCAAAACTTAGAAATGGATGTAGACTTGAATAATCCTGAAATAACGGTTAATATAGATAGACAACGTGCTTTAGCAGAAGGAGTGAGTACTGCACAAATTGGAATGGAATTAAGAACGGCTGTATTTGGTAAAGAAGTGAGCAAACTAAAAGACGATGAAGATGAATATAAAATACAGTTGCGTTTAAATGCTAAGTCTAGAAACGATATCAATGAGTTAATGAATATGCGTATTGTATTCAGAGATTTCACCTCTGGAGCAATCAAACAAATTCCATTAAACAGTGTGGCTACATTGGAATATACAAATACCGCAGGTGGAGTTAAAAGAAAAAATTTAAAAAGAACCATTCAAATTCAATCGGCTGTAACAGATCCTTCATTAACACCTGAAATTAATAAGGCTTTGGCTAAAAAGATTGAAGAATTTAAAGCCAAAACACCCATACCAGCAGATATCACTATTAAGCAAACAGGAGAAGGAGAGCAACAAGCAGAAACCAGTGCATTCTTAGGAACTGCATTGTTAAGTGCCTTATTAATTATCTTCTTAATATTGGTTTTACAGTTCAATAGCTTGAGTAAACCCTTCATTGTACTTACCGAAATATTCTTCTCTATCATAGGCGTATTCTTAGGATATGCATTAACAGGAAAGAGCATGGCTACCATCATGGTAGGAGTTGGAATTATTGGATTAGCCGGTATTGTAATTAAGAATGGTATTCTATTGATTGAATTTACCGATGAGTTAAGAGGTCGTGGTTACAAAACCCGGGAAGCAGCAATTGAAGCAGGAAAAATTAGAATCATTCCTGTTTTGTTAACCGCCCTAGCTACAATGATGGGTATGTTACCACTAGCTGTAGGATTCAATATAGACTTCGTTTCTATGTTTACGCATTTAGATCCAAAGATTTTTATTGGAGGTGACTCTGTAGTATTCTGGGGACCTTTGGCATGGACCATTATATATGGTTTAATATTCTCTTTCTTCTTAACCTTAATTATGGTACCAAGTATGTACTTAATTTCAGAAAGATTAAGAAGACCAATGGAAAGATTTTATGGTACTAAATATGTAGCATTGTTTGGATTTACCGGACCACTCTTCTTTATTTTTGTAGGTATCATGTTTGGGGTAAGAAAAATTCAGGGTAAGAAAGTTTGGATGGGAGAACAAAAAACTATTTTAGTAAAAAATTAATATATGCGAAACCACGAAATAGACTTCCGCATTTTTGGTGAAGAAATGCAATATGTAGAAGTAGAATTAGACTACAATGAAACTGCCATTGCCGAGCCTGGAGCATTTATGATGATGGATGATGGGGTAATCATGGAAACCATGCTTGGGGATGGATCACAACAAAACAACAGCATTTTCGGAAAACTCTTGAATGCAGGAAAAAGGATGCTGACTGGTGAAAGCTTATTCATGACAGCATTTACCAATGTAAACCATGGTAAGCGCAGAGTAAGTTTTGCTTCCCCCTATCCAGGAAAAATCATCCCACTAGATTTATCTGCATACAATAACAGAATTATTTGTCAAAAAGATAGTTTTTTATGTGCCGCAAAAGGAGTGAATGTAGGAATTGAATTTCAGCGAAAACTAGGTACAGGATTATTTGGAGGCGAAGGATTCATCATGCAAAAACTAGAAGGGGATGGCATGAGTTTTTTACACGCAGGTGGCCATGTATTCAAGAGAGATTTACATCCCGGAGAAACCTTGAAAATTGATACTGGATGTATTGTAGGATTTACTTCTGGCGTAAACTATGATATTCAATTTGTAGGGGGGATTAAAAACACCTTATTTGGAGGAGAGGGATTATTTTTTGCCACCCTTACCGGCCCTGGTTCAGTTTGGATTCAGACATTGCCCATTAGCCGCTTAGCTGGTAGAATTTTACAGTATGGAGTTGGAGCACGCAAAGAAGAAGGAAGTATACTAGGTGGATTAGGTAATATATTAGACGGAGATGGCAAATGGTAATTAAGATGCTTTTAAAGCAACAATACCATTGCGAATAGCATAAAGAATTAAGCCGGCCGAATTTTTCGAGCCGGTTTTTTCTTGCAAAGACTGACGACACGCTTCTACCGTTCTTAAATTCATATTTAACTGATCTGCAATTTTTTTACTGGTATATTCAGAACAAATTAATTGCAGGATAGACTTTTCTTTACCAGATAATTGAATGGGTTCATTTTTTTGATGAGGATGATATCTACCATTGGCAATCAGTTCACGTAACCGATTGGTCGTTTCTTTACAATAAAAAGTATTGCCTTCGCTAACGGCATATATTGCATCAATAAATTCTTGTCTTTTGCAAGTCTTTATTAAATAGGCTGTAATGCCCACAGAAATTGCTTCTAAGAGCAATTGGTCATTACAAACTGAACTCAAAACAATTAATTTACTATTTGCTGTACTTTGCTTTAAAAAATTTGCAAGTTGAGAAATAGACAGTCCTGGATAAACTGAATCAATTAATATTATATCAGGTTGGAATTCAAGAATAGTTTCTTCCACCGATTTATGGTGCAGCGCCTGATCAATCCAATCAATTAATTGTTGGCTTTCCAATAAATGCTTAACCCCATCGGCAAAAACTTCATGATGATCTAGAATTAGGATTCGTAGAGGTAAATCCAATACACGCATACTATTGGTTTTTCAAACTTTGTTCAAGTAATAGATTATGTCTTTCTAGTAATTGCACATACTTCTTATGCAAGAGCTTGTATTGTGTTAGCGCTTCCTCAAAATTTTTGGGGTCTAGTTCTTCGGGATATTTAGGATTTGGATCCTGCGTTTCAAGAACCAACAAATCACTGAAATAATCCGTAAAGTTTATATTCAAGACCTTTCCATAATCAAAGAGTATATCAAAGTCTAATTCGGGTTCTTCTATATGATTATAGTAACTGGACCTACTTACTCCTACCCTGTCAACTAATTTGGTAATGGATATACCATTTACTTCCACTAATTCTTTAAGCAAGTGCCCACGATGCAGTTTTTTTCTATTGTTTTTCAATATGGTAAAGAAATAAACAATAGTGTTTATTTAATTGGGCATAATGAATGCATAAATGGACAATACTGTCTATTTGTACTAATTGTTCAACTCAATCTTCGTAAAAGCAATAAAAAACTTCAAAAAAATATTACAAAATATCGTTATTTTGTAATTACTTTGTACATACAATTTAGTTACATGGACATCAATATCATACCTATTGGCAACTCAAAAGGAATTCGTTTGAGTAAAACGATTCTTGAAAAATATCAAATAACCGACAGTATTGAAATGATACTTGAAGAAGATCAAATTATTTTAAAGCCAAAATCGGTTGCAAGAAAAGGTTGGGAAAAGCAATTCAAGAAAATGCATGACGCTGGGGATGATACGATGCTAATACCAGAAGTATTTGAAGATGAAAATATAGAAGAATGGAGTTAAATCAATACCAAATTGTGTTGGTTAATCTTGATCCAACAATTGGAAGTGAAATGAAAAAAACAAGACCCTGCGTAATCATTTCTCCAAACGAAATGAATAAATACCTTCAAACAATAGTTGTTGCTCCAATGACTAGTACGTCAAAACCATATCCTACAAGAATAGAAATTAAACATCAAAAGAAAAAGGGTTGGATTGTGCTCGATCAAATCAGAACGATTGACAGAAATCGAATAATTAAAGTAGCTGGTATTTTACTAAGCAATGAAATTGAAGAAGTGAAGTCTATTATTAAAGAAACATTTGTAGACTAATATACTTTCTACTTACAAACGTTTCAACCCCTCCACTGCTTTTTCTAATGTGCTTTCTTGCTTAGCAAAACAAAAACGCAATACTTTATGGTCTTGACCATTGTGATAGAAAGCAGAAACCGGAATGGTTGCAACGCCAAATTCTTTGGTGAGGGTGATGGCTAATTCTTTATCGGAAACTTGACTAAAATGCGCATAGCTATAGCATTCAAAATAACTTCCATGAGAAGGTATAGAGGTAAATGGAGTATCGCGCATTAATGTTCTGAAGTAATCGCGCTTGGCTTGTATTTGAGCACCCAGTTGTAAATAAGCATCAGCATTTTGTATATATGCAGTTAAGGCAACTTGCTGCGGAGTATTGCAACAAAAGCAATTGAATTGATGCACTTTTCTAAACTCTTTCATTAAGTTAGTTGGTGCAATGCAATAACCCAACTTCCAGCCTGTACAATGATAAGTTTTACCAAAAGAGAAACAAACAAAACTCCGCTCGAATAATGCAGGGTATTTCAATATACTTTGGTGTTCAATCCCATCAAAAATTAAATGCTCATATACTTCATCACTTAATATCAAAATATTGGTACCCTCTACTATACTCGCCAAAGTTTGCATATCAATGGCAGACAACACAGCACCTGTTGGATTATGGGGCGAGTTAATCATGATCATTCTAGTGCGAGTCGTAATTTTTTCTTTTACTTCATCCCATGGAATTGCATAGTTGGGATATTCTAATTGTATAGGAACTGCAATGGCTTTATTTAATTCTATAGTTGGAATATAGCAATCGTATGCAGGTTCAAATAAAATGACTTCATCACCAGGTTGCAATACAGTAGTAAGAGCAGTGTATATAGCATAGGTACCGCCGGGTGTTACAGTAATTTCACTGGTTGCATCAACCGAAGCACCATATAAGTTGGCTGCTTTAGACGCAAGTGCAGTTAACAATGGTGGATACCCATTCATATGGGTGTATTGATTGAATCCATCACGCATGGCTTTATCAACCAAACTAGTTAGCTCAGCACTCATCATAAAATCGGGGAAACCCTGCCCTAAATTAACAGCACCGTATTCATTGGCCAACTGGCTCATTACGGTGAAAATAGTAGTACCTACCTGAGGTAATTTAGACTGTATAGCTATAGACACTTTTAAAAAATTAAGGCTCAATAATATTGGCCAAGCGCTTTAGTTCAACTTCGGCAACTTTGGCTGTAAATGCCAAGTTAACCAATCTATACGATTCGTTTTCAAAACTTTGCTGCGCCAATTTTACATCTACTATAGTAGCTTGACCTAGTTGAAAACGTTGCATTACTAAATCTAATAACTGTTTACTTAAGACTTGATTTTCTTTAGCTGTTTTTAGTTGCGCCAAGGTATTAGTATATGCTTGAAAAGTTCTTACGGCACCAGTTTCTATATTCAATAAAAATTGATCACGCTGAACTTTTGCATTACGTGTATTAATTTCAGCAACTTGTAATTGCTTTTTATTAATTAATCCATTGTAAATAGGAATTGCCAAATTGATACCTAAAAAGGGGCCATAAGTTCTATTTTCTAAGATAAAGCCTGCGGCACTTTTAGTATTGGTTAAGTTGAACCCTGTATTTGCCCTTAATGTAGGAACCCTTAAAGCTGCGGTTTCTCTCTCAATTAATTCATTGATTTTAATCTGTTGTTCTGCTGCCAAAATTTGTGGATTCTTTAAAGCCAAGTTTTTAAGTTTGCTGAAATTAATTTTTTCATCCACAATAATGGTGTCACTTATTATAACGGCAGAATCAGGACTAACAAAGAGTAAGCTTAGTAAATTGGTTTTACCTTGATCAATAATTAATTGTTGCGCTTGTTTAGATTGTACCAATGCATTCAAATCTATTTGTGCTTGGTATAAATCTGCATTATTGGCAAGTCCTACCTCTTTACGGCTTTTAATAATATCAATTCTCTGTTGTGAAACTTCAATGGATTTATTAATTGTACTGAGTAAATTCTGCTGACGAACTACATCATAATAATTCGTAATTACCGAAGCCATGGTAGTTTGAATTTGTGCATTCAACATGTCTTGGTTCATTTTTTGCAATTCTTGCAAACGTTGCTGAGCCGCTTTAACCCTAAATCCATTAAACAAAACTATTCCAGCAGTAATATTCGCATTTAAATTATTAGAAGCAACCCCGGTTCTCGTAATATTTCTAGAAGGGTCCGGAAATTGTTGATTGATACTGGTGATATTTTCTACATCATTCATGGTTGCTGTAACGGTTGGCAATCCCCCCGCAACGCCTACATAATTATTAATACCTGCAATTTCCAAATTGTTTTTGGCTAGTTGAATATCATAGCTATTTTTTAATGCAATAGCCACTGCATCTGATAAACTAAGCCGCATCTGGCCAAAACCAGCTTCAGCAGAAACCATTCCAATAAATAACAATAGAATTAATTTACGCATCAGTATGAAATTACCATTGGATGATTGAATAACATATATTTTTACACGAACGGGTAACTAGCTTACCAAAGTACCTACATTGGCGCCTTCTACTACTTGAAGTAAATTTCCTTGAGTATTCATATCAAAAACAATGATGGGTAATTTATTCTCCATACATAACGTAAATGCAGTCATATCCATCACTTTCAGGTTTTGAGAAATACATTCCTGGAAGCTCAATTTTTCAAATTTAGTTGCAGTTGGATCTTTTTCTGGATCAGCACTGTAAATACCATCTACCCTTGTTCCCTTTAAAATAACATCGGCCTTCATTTCAATGGCTCTTAATGAACCCGCAGTGTCGGTAGTAAAATAAGGGTTACCAGTTCCAGCACCAAAAATCACTACACGTCCTTTTTCTAAGTGACGCAAAGCTTTTCTGCGGATATAAGGTTCAGCAACTTGTTCCATATTAATAGCACTCTGCAAACGAGTATATACGCCAATTTTCTCTAACATAGCCTGCATAGCCATTGCATTAATTACTGTTGCCAACATGCCCATATAATCACCGTGAGCTCTTTCAATACCACTATCGGCTTCATTCATACCACGGTAAATATTACCACCCCCAATTACAATTGCTACCTGAACGCCTAAATCGGTTACACGCTTAATATCATGCGCATATTGCTCTATGATTTTCGGGTTAAAAGGGTCTCCGTTTCTTTGATCACCTAATAAAGCTTCACCGGATAATTTAAGCAGGATACGTTTGAATTTTGGTAGCATGAGTTTGGTTTATTATTGACTAGTTTACAAAAGTACAAAAGCCCCTCCGATAAATGGGAGAGGCTTTTGAAAAAATATTGATGGAGTACAAATTATCCTAGCGCAACACGCTTGAATTCGGTAACAGTTACATTACCAGCACTCTTTAAGTAAGCTTCAACAGTAATAGCGCCATCTTTTACAAAAGCCTGAGCCAACAATGTATTCTCTTTAAAGAATGCATTCAACTTGCCTTCTGCAATTTTAGCAACCATTTCTTCTGGTTTACCAGCCATTTTAGGATCAGCTTTCATTGTTTCAATAACAATGGCTCTTTCTCTTTCAATGGTTTCAGCAGGAATGCTGTTTGCATCAACCGCTAAAGGATTCATAGCAGCAATTTGCATTGCTACGTCTTTACCAGCTTCAGCAGCTTCAGCATTTAAGCCTACTAGTACACCCATACGGTTTGCACCGTGAATATAAGATGCTACATAAGGAGCTTCAATTCTTTCAAACTTAGCAACCCCAATTTTTTCACCAATTGAAGCTAATTTATCATTGATTAAATCGGCTACTTTGGCACCATTGATAGATACCTCGTTTAATTCTTCAGCACTCTTAACATCGTTTGCAACAGCTGCATCCGCAATAGATGTAGCAAAGGCAACGAAATCAGTATTCTTAGAAACGAAATCAGTTTCACAGCTAATACATACTACAAATCCAACTTTGTGGTCTGCAGAAGTACGCGCTATAATCACTCCTTCTTTTGCTTCTCTATCGCTACGCTTTGCAGCCACTTTCTGGCCTTGCTTACGTAACCAATCAATAGCAGCTTCAAAATCACCGTTGGTTTCAGTTAAAGCTTTTCTACAATCCAACATTCCGGCACCTGTTGCCTGACGTAATTTATTTATATCGGCAGCTGTAATAGTTGCAGTTGACATAATTATTTCAATTTAAAAATTCTCAAATAAGGCTTATCTACCGCCACCACCTGCAGGTCTGCGATTACCGCCACCCGCTGGAGTACGACGCTTTGGTGCACCACCTGGTCCACCTGCTGGAGCACCTGTACCACGACCTCTTCCGCCACGACCAGCTTCAGATTGTGCTTCTGCTTCTAAACGACGAGCTCTTGCTTCATTTTCATTGTTGCTATCATCCGTTTCGTCTTCATCTTTAGATGCTTGACGCTCTGCTAAACCTTCAGCAATAGCAGCAACAATGTAATTGGTAATGATTGCAATAGATTTGGTAGCATCGTCATTTGCAGGGATAGCAAAGTCTACTTTATTAGGATCAGAGTTGGTATCAACCATTCCAAAAGTAGTAATGCCTAAACGCTTAGCTTCAGCTAAAGCAATATGCTCATGACCAATGTCTACTAAGAATAAAGCTGCAGGAAGACGGCCCAATTGAGCAATACCACCTAATACTTTTTCCATTTTATCCTTATCACGAGTAAGGGTTAATCTTTCTTTCTTAGTTAAGCTCTCAGCACTACCGTCTGCCAACATTTTTTCAATGCTCTGCATTTTCTTAACGCTCTTACGAACGGTATTGAAGTTGGTAAGCATACCACCTAACCAACGCTCTGTAGCATAAGGCATGTTTACACGTCTTGCACACTCAGTAACGATTTCTTTTGCTTGCTTCTTAGTAGCAACAAACATGATCTTCTTACCGCTCTTAGCAATTTGCTTAATGGCAGCAGCAGACTCTTGTAAGTAATCTACTGTTTTGTTAAGGTCAATAATGTGAATACCTTTTTTCTCAGCGAAGATGTAAGGTAACATCTTAGGATTCCACTTCTTTTTAAGGTGACCAAAGTGAACGCCGGCCTCCAATAGTTGCTGTTGTAGTGAAGTGTTATTTTCCATTGTGGTGAATTATATAATTTTTTAAAATTTATTTTCAGTAGATATTCAATACAACGATTAACGCTTACTGAACTGGTAGCTTCTACGTGCTTTCTTATGACCAAATTTCTTACGTTCAACACTACGAGGATCACGCTTAAGTTGACCAGCAGCTTTTAATGCAGGACGTAGTTCAGGATTTACTTCTAGCAACGCACGGGCAATACCCAATTTAGCTGCTTCAGCTTGACCCTTTAAACCACCACCAGCTGCATTGATAACAATATCAAACTTGCCTTCTAGTTCAGTTGTTTTAAGAGGAGCTTCTACTTGGTTTTGTAAATAAACCAATGGGAAATAAGCTTTGTAATCTTTGTCGTTTACAGTTATTTTACCTTCGCCCTTGCTAATGAAGACACGTGTTACGGCTTCTTTACGGCGACCAACTGCATTTTTTTGTTTTTCCATTTTGATTATGCTTGGCGTCTGGCATTACTACCAGACAATGTTTTAGAATTTAAGTTCCTTAGGTTGCTGAGCGGTATGAGGATGTGAAGTTCCTGCGTACACAAATAATTTTTTGATCATTTTACGACCTAATTTATTTTTTGGTAGCATTCCTTTTACAGCTCTTTCCATAATTACTTCAGGACGACGCTTTAATAAGCTTCCAGCAACTTCTTCTTTTTTACCACCAGGGTAACCAGAATAGTTTAGGTATACTTTGTCTTCTAACTTATTACCAGTGAAAGCAACTTTCTCTGCGTTTAGTACAATTACATAATCGCCACAATCAACGTGAGGAGTGTAATAAGCTTTGTTTTTACCGCGTAATACAGCAGCAATCTTAGATGCAATACGTCCCACGGTTTGATTAGTACCATCAACTACATACCAGTTGTGTTGAACGGTAGCCGCATTCGCATGCTTGGTGGTGAAATGAAGTTTACTCATGATTCTTTGTTTTAAGTGAAATCGGCGCTATCCCACCGATTAGAATATTCCCATTTTTTGGGAGGGCAAAGGTCTGATACTGCAATGGATAAACCAAGAAATTCAGGAAGTATTTTTACAAGCACATTTGTAACTAATTGATTATCAATAAAATTTTGCATAGCTTTTTTTAATCTACCTTTGTATTCATGGCTTATTTACAATTTTCGGGGCAAAATTTATTTGATGGAACCCAATTTTTAGGACCAGACCAGGTGCTGATTACCACAGCCGAAGGAATTATTAAAGCCGTAATACCCCTTAAAGATGCAGGAGAAAACGTTCAAGAGCTCAACGGAATTATTACACCTGGTTTTGTAAATGCCCATTGTCATTTAGAATTGAGTCATATGAAGGGTATCATTCCAGAACATACTGGATTGCCCGATTTTATTTTAAAAATTGTAAACGAAAGGCATTTTCCCGAAGAAAATATGCTCGAGGCCATTGCGCAAGCGGAAGCAGCCATGATGCAAGCTGGCATTGTGGCGGTAGGAGATATTAGTAATAATGCACTTACAACAATACAAAAGCAACAAGGAAATTTAGCTTATCACACATTTGTAGAAATAAGTGGTTGGAAGCCAGCAATCGCTGAACCACGTTTTGCAAATGCCTTAGAAGTATTATCGAAGTTTAGATTGATTGAAGCCGCCGCATCATTGAAACCGCTGAAGAATTTGAGCAATCCACTCAAAAGTTCATTCAGCCCTCATGCACCCTACTCGGTTTCTTCAGCACTATGGCAAATGATGATGCCGCATTTTGAAGGAAGTACAGTAACCATACACAACCAAGAAACTCCAGCCGAAAATGAGTTATTTATAAAAGGCACAGGAGATTTTGTACGAATGTACCAAGCTATGAATATAGACCAGACCCATTTTAGCCCAACAGGACAAAACAGTTTGCCGTCTTATTTCCCCCAACTAAAAAATGCAAAAAATATTCTATTGGTGCACAATACTACCACCAGCGAAGCCGACATGGATTATGCAAACCAATTGTCAAAGCAAAATTCACAAGATTTATATTATACCCTTTGCGTGAATGCCAATTTGTATATAGAAAATCAATTACCTCCCATTGAGTTACTTAGAAGTAAGAACGCAGCAATTGTTCTAGGAACAGATAGTTTGTCGAGCAACCACCAGCTGAGTATTTTAGCTGAGTTAAAAACAATAACAAAAAATTTCCCAACTATTCCACTAGCAGAAATGCTTAACTGGGCCACACTCAATGGCGCAAAAGCATTACAAATGGAGTCGCAATTTGGAAGTTTTGAAAAAGGAAAAAAGCCAGGGGTAATTTTAATTAGCCAAATAAAGAACAATCAAATTAGCGATCAATCTACAGTTAATAGATTGGTATAACGCAGCTAATTAATTGGTTGGTTTCTTTCTAATTTGAAAATACATTTTACTCATTACTTCTTGGTGGGGCAAAGTCAAAATAGAAATTCCAATAAACAAACCCATTAAGAAAAGGTCTACATTTTTATTCAAGTCAAAAAAATAAATCAAAGCAAAAATTCCGATAAAAGAGAAAAGTGTAAACGGAATACATTTAACTAAAAGCTTTAACCAAGATAATTCTTCTTTAATAGATAGATGTAAGCGAATATTTTCTAAAGAAATAATTGAGTGCCATAAACCAAAATAAATAGCAAAACTTAGAGGTAAAGAAAGGGTAAGAGAACTAATTGCTACAATAAATAATAGTACAAAGACTCTTTTAAAAATGGCAATCTCGGATGGGTGAGTAATCCAAGAGCCTATTAGTGCAATTAAAAAAAATAGGGACGCCCCAATCAAACTATAACTAGCAGCGGTTGGTGATTTTAAAAAACTAATTAAAGAAGGACTGAAGATATTAATTTGGTCTAATATGGGCAGGACTTCATTTAAATTCAAAAACAAAATCAAAAACAACACTAACAAACCATAGCTGGTTTGCAATAGTATGGTTGTTAACGAAGATTGAGTTGCAGGTATGGGTAAATCAGTTTCACCAAAATGAAATGCAGATAACAGTAAAAATAGATACAGTGAAATGGTAGGAAATAAAAACCAACAAATACCATAAACAAGCATTGGAGTCAAGTAACGAATGTAGAAGTTCAATTCAGAAAAATTTAGCTGATTAATTTTGCTGCTTTGCTTTGCAACTTCATGATCTAATGCTCCATGAGGAATTCCAGTTAAAACAACCAATACACCAAAAAAAATCCACTGAGAAATAAAAGGAATGGCTATAATGAAATGATGCATCAAAATAAACAAAGCAATCAAGACCACTTTTGTAATCAAAAGATAATGCCTAAAATATGCTTCTTGTACTTTGATGTTTTCCATTAAAATAGTTGTTTGATAAAATCTTTCTTAGGCAATTTAGCAAACAATAATGCTTCCTGAAATAAAGAACTGTCTTCGTCTAAAAAACGAAGAACATGTTGATACGAAACTTTGCGAAACAGCTGCATCAAAATAAACAATGCTTTGTTGGGATGGTATTTAAGCAACTGCAATAAAAGACGATCATAAAATTTGAAACGAGTATGCGTAAACTCGGCTGGTGCTTCCTTATTAAAAAAATGGTTCGCCAATAAAACACTATCTCGGTAAATTCTATTAAAAGCATATCCAGTAGTAGGCTTAACCATTCCAGCTGCAGTACCTATAGCAATGGCTCCTTCTTTAGTAAATCTTTTAAAAACAAAGTTGGTCATTGGTATACTAGCATGCTCTGTTTTCAAGATGGTGAAAGGGCAGTTCCAATTTTTCTGAATATATTTTTTTAATGCATCTTCAAAAAAATCAATACTATAAGCTTCAGCACAAAATCCTGTGATTTCTATTAGCGCATGATTCTCACTATAAGGCAAAACATAGGCAAAAGTTACCCCTTCGGCTTGTTCAATACTGAAGTCCATTAATGTTGCAGATGTTGCTTTGAACACCGGTTGCTCGGTATAAATTTCCCAACCAAAGAACTGCTGTTTTAAAAATAAATTGGTTTCGCTGGCAACAGACTGTTGATTCCAGAAACTAGAATATAAAGCTGTTGTGGAAACAATACCAGAATTGGTATGAATTACAAACTGGCTACCATTTTTCTCAACATGGGTTACAACATCATTGGTATAGTCAATATTCTGATGCTGCTTTATTTCATCAAAATGAAAATCAAAAAAAGTTTCACTCTTAATAAAACTATAGCGATAAGGTTCAATTATTTTTTCTTGGTTTCCTTCAGGAAACCCTATACTTAAGCTATTCCAAGTAGTATTAAAAATGGATTGATAGGGATGAACATTAGAAGAATGCCAAAAGCACCAAGATTTGCTTTGCAAATAAGTTTTATCTGCATCTAGTATTAAAATAGATTCTCCCTTATACTTCGCATGATGAATAAGCTGATGCATTAATTGCATGCCAGCGCATCCTCCACCTAAAATGACAATATCGTAATTGGTTGTATTCATAAAAAAAGGGTTGCAATAATCAAACTATTGCAACCCTATTATTACTTAAGCTTGAATGGAATTATGCTTTTTCTTCACTACGGCTTAAAGCGTAGATCACTAAACCAAATCCAATTTTGTTGATAGCATCGGCAATGTTGTAAACAATGTCCATTGCTTTTAATGCAGCTGCTGTATCAGCAACTGGCTGCCATCCAAATAAACCACCTGGAGTACCTAGGATATAACCTAATGGGTAAATAGCCCAACCAACCAATACAAACCAAGATAGAACTTTAGTAGCTTTTGCAACTTGTGCACCAGCATCTTGAGCAAGCTTGGCAACTTCTCCAAACCAAATTAAGTATACAATGTAGAAGTATGCAAGTCCAGAGATTACTCCCCAAATTACGCTACCATCGCGATCAAGTACTTCACCAATGTATCCAGTTAACAACATTACTAATGAAGCAAAAATCAGTTTCCATAATAGGGCAACTTTAGCTCCTGCTTTTTTAGTAATTAAGTAAAACTCAACACACATCAAAGGAACAGTCAAAATCCAATCTACATAACGGAAGAAAGTTGGAGATTCGCCTGTTTCTAAGTTGTAGCTTCTCATGTAGTAGTAGTGAACCGCAGCAATGAAAGTGATTAAACCAGAAACCAATAAAGAGGTACGCCATTTTTTGTCGGTATTATTTAATTCAAAGAAGAAAAATACCGAAGCAGCCATCATGGCCATTGTACCAATGAAGAAAGTAAACGCAACATAATTGTCACTGGCAATTGGAGTTGCATTCAGGAGGACTTGTAGCATGTTAGAAATTTTAAGGTTAAAGAAATGATTGTTTAAGAATGAATGACTACAAGTTAAACGCAAATATTGAAAAATGGTTGAAACCCACTAACAATAGGGATTACATCGTATTTAAAACTTTTATACTATTAAACCCCCTTATTACTTTTTTAAGCACAATCTCTTAAACAAACAGACGTAAATTGTTTTTCAAAAAAAATTTTGAAAAATGTAAAAAAAACTTCAGAAAAACCATTTAAGCCAACACTTCTTGCAAAATGGCATAGCTTTTCATTTGCCCAAAGCCAGGAATATGCAAGGATAGGTAGAGTTGATAGGCTTCTAATAATTGTCTACGAATGATTTTATTCAATTGAATATTTTCCAATTCATTATAAAAAGACAAATTAGAGATGCTGGAAGTTGTTTCGGCCAAATGACCTTCTAAATAATAGGGATGCAAAGGAATTCGCTCCACAAAATTCCCCTCTTGTAAATCAATTACCGGTGTTTTTGCACTAAAAGTTCCTTGTAATTGAAAGCCAAGTTCCGATGCTAAGTGTAAAGTAAAATATAAAGGAAGATTGCCCGTTAATGTAGCGTTGCCCTTGTCTAATTGTTTGAGTGTGTCTTCAATTAAATAGAATAATTCTGGATTGGCTTCTGGTTCTTTTAGGCTGTGCTGCAACAGCTCCATTACAAAGATGGCAACCGTATTTTTTACCACATTAAATAATACCGACTCGTACATATAACCCCAGCGGTACTCTTTAATGAATTGCAATTGCTTCATTTCATTGTGGTACACTTCTAATTCTAAAATAGCGGCAGGGCTAAAATAACTGGCTTTGCCTGCAGAGGTTTTACTAGTTTGCCTTACGCCTTTTACAATGTATTGTTGAATACCAAATAATTCGGTGTACACAGAAGTAATGATACTGGTGTCGCCATACTTGATGGTACGCAATACCACACCTTTTGTTGAATGCACCGTACTCATTGCTGCAATTTAGTGTGTTGCAGTCAAACCAGATTCAGTTGATGGTTGTGTAAGCTTTACTGGAGGTAAATGAACGGGGTTTAATTTGATAATGCCCACAGCGTGAAAGCCTCGCATAATTAAGAAAGTTAAATCGAACTCAAACCATTTCTTAGCAAAATTGGCATCGTCTTTTGCATAATGATGATTGTTTTGGAACAGTTCTCCCATTAATAAAATACCCCATGGTGAACTATTTTTAGAATGATCTCCATTATCAAAATTACTGTAGCCGTATTTATGACCGCACCAATTCACTACTGCACCTTGAATAGGACCCATCAAAAAGTGAATGGGCAATAATAAAAACCACCAAGCATTGGGTGCAAAGGCAATATAAAAACTGGTATAAGCCGCCATGAATACCAATCTAGTTAATGGGTGGTGGCCAAACTTGTCTAATTTGTCCCAAACAGGTAAATAATCTTTCGTGAATTTGGCATCTGGCAAGCGCTTTCCGGTTAAAAAGCTCCGAAATATTAAAATGGTGCTGCGCATCATCTGGTACACATCTTTAAAGAAATGCGGTGAATGTGGATCTTCCTCTGTATCACTGAATTCGTGGTGCATGCGATGCATTACGCCATATGCCCTTGGCACTAAATAAGAAGAGCCTTGAACAAACCAGGTACTTAAGTAAAAAAATCGTTCCCAATTTTTGCTTAACTCATACATTTTATGAGAAGCAAAACGATGTAGAAAAAAAGAATGAAAAAACAAGGACCCAAACCAATGGGCAAAAAAGAATACAAGAATAGCAAGCATAACAGGTTAATAAGTTGAATGAATATAAAACAATTCAACCAAGCATGCCCCAATATTCAAGTATTCAGTAAAAAGGCGTCAAAAGATTAAACAACGCCTGTAAACTGTTTTAAGAATCGAACGTCATTTTGAGAATACAAACGCAAATCGTTCACCTGGTACTTCAATTGGGTAATTCTTTCAACCCCCATACCAAAAGCAAAGCCAGTATATTTATTAGAATCAATTCCAAAGTTTTCCAACACTTTAGGATGTACCATTCCGCTTCCTAAAATTTCTACCCAACCGGTATGTTTGCAAATATTACAACCCTTCCCTTCACAAATTAAACAGCTAATATCCATTTCTGCACTTGGCTCTGTAAAAGGAAAATAACTTGGTCTAAAACGAACTTTAACGTCTTTACCAAACATTTCCTGAACAAAGAAGTACAAGGTTTGCTTAAGGTCGGCAAAGCTTACATTTTCATCTATATAAAGGCCTTCTACTTGATGGAAAAAGCAATGTGCACGGGCACTAATGGTTTCATTACGGTACACGCGTCCAGGACAAATTACCCGGATGGGTGGCTTTTGATTTTCCATTACCCTTGCTTGAACACTGCTGGTATGTGTTCTCAACAACCAGGTAGGGCCATTGCCATCTTCGGGTTTCTTAATATAGAAAGTATCCTGCATATCACGCGCAGGATGGTCTTCTGGAAGATTCATCGCACCAAAATTATGCCAGTCGTCTTCAATTTCAGGACCTTCAGCAACCGAAAAACCGAGGCGTTTAAAAATGGCAACCATTTCATTTCTAACCAATGTAAGTGGATGCCTACTACCAACAGATACGGCATCACCAGGGAGTGATAAATCTTGTGCAGATTTACCAGTGGAAGTAGTTGAAGCCCCTGCAAACTGATCTTGTAATGCTTGAAAACGCGCTTCTGCAAAGAGTTTGAATTCATTGAGAATTTGTCCAAACTCCTTTTTTTGGTCATTGGGCACATTGCGCATTTCGCCCATAATGGCTTTTACCAAGCCCTTAGTTCCCAGCCATTTTATTCTAAATTGTTCTACTTCGTCTGTGTTATTAGCTGTAAAAGCAGCGATAGCTAACTTATGATCATTAATTTGTTGCAAAAGCGATTCCATGTTGCAAATATAAAAACTTATATTTGTTGCTGCACCAAGCAATTTTACATGGAATATAATACCTCCAGGAAACTCCTGGGAATGAAGGAGTACGGAAGACACGTACAGAAGATGGTAGATTACCTCCTCACAATTGAAGACAGAGCGAAAAGACAACAACAGACACAATCTGTTATTGAGCTAATGGGATTTTTAAACCCACATCTGAAAAACGTAGAAGACTTCAGACATAAACTATGGGATCATCTTTTTTTCATCAGCAATTTTACGCTGGATGTAGACAGCCCCTATCCCATCCCACAAAAAGAAACCTATAAATTAAAACCAGAACCACTTCCTTATCCCAAGCGCAATCCAAAATATGCACACTTAGGAAAGAACCTAGAAGTAGTGATAGATAAGGCATTGAAAGAAGAAGATCCAGAAAAGAAAGTAGGATTTGCCAACGCCATTGCATACTATATGAAATTATCATATAGCAACTGGCACAAAGAATTGGTTCACGATGATGCCATACGTTCTGAGTTAGATCAAATTACTGGTGGTCAACTAGAATTCAGCAACACCCCTTATATCAAGCACCGCAATCAACCATTTGAGCGAGATGATTATCCAGCACGAAGCGGAGGCAGATGGAAGCAAAACTTTGGTGGAAGAAATAATAGAAACCAAGGAGGTGGCCAACAACGAAACGATCCAAGAAATGGCGGCGGACAACGCAATGATAGAAACCAAGGTGGTGGTCAGCGCAACGATCCAAGAAATGGCGGCGGCAGTAATCGCAACGACAGAAACCCAGGTGGATTTAAGAAGCGCTATTAATTTTCATGAGCAGTTTTGAAGTTATAGGAGGCAAGCAATTAAAGGGATTGATTACCCCGCAAGGTGCAAAGAACGAAGCTTTGCAAATACTCTCTGCAGTAGTATTAACAAAGCAGTCAGTTACCATTTCAAATATTCCAGATATACTCGACGTTAATTTACTCATAGAGTTACTGAAAGAAATGGGCGTGCAAGTGAATCGCATTAACCAAGATACTTATCAGTTTCAAGCCAACGATATAGATGTTGACTATTTGGCTTCAGAAAAATTTAGACAAAAAAGTGGAAGACTTAGAGGCAGTGTAATGCTAGCGGGTCCATTACTAGCTCGATTTAAAAAAGCATTTATACCCAAACCTGGTGGCGATAAAATTGGAAGAAGAAGATTAGATACCCATATCATCGGTTTTCAAAAACTAGGTGCATATTATGCCTACGATGAAAATATTGGTTGCTTCACATTAACCACCAATGCTTTAAAAGGTTGTTATATGTTACTGGATGAACCATCCGTAACAGGAACCGCAAACATAGTAATGGCAGCTGTTTTAGCTGAAGGCACTACCACTATTTATAATGCAGCCTGCGAACCTTACTTACAACAATTGTGCAGTATGCTCAACAGAATGGGAGCAAAAATCAGCGGCATCGGTAGCAATTTATTAATGATTGAGGGAGTAGAAACGCTGAGCGGAACAGACCACCGATTATTGCCAGACATGATTGAAATTGGAAGCTTTATTGGATTAGCCGCAATGACCAAAAGCGAAATCACCATTAAAAATGCAGGAGTTCAACACTTAGGAATCATTCCAGAAAAATTTCAGCAGCTGGGTATTCAATTTGATATTCAAGGCGACGATATTTATATTCCTTCACAGGAATCTTATACCATACAAACATTTATGGATGGAGGAATACTGACTATTTCCGATCATCCTTGGCCTGGCTTTACCCCCGACTTATTGAGCATTGTATTGGTAGTGGCAACACAAGCCATTGGATCAGTGTTGATCCACCAGAAAATGTTTGAAAGCCGATTATTTTTTACAGACAAACTCATAGACATGGGCGCACAAATTATTTTGTGTGATCCGCATAGAGCAACAGTGATTGGACTCGGCAGAAAAAATACACTTCGCGGAATCACCATGAGCAGCCCCGATATTAGAGCAGGGCAAGCACTCTTAATTGCCGCACTTAGTGCTGAAGGCAAAAGCACCATTCAAAATATTGAGCAAATAGATCGCGGTTATCAATTTATAGATCAGCGCTTGCAAAGTTTGGGGGCGGAAATAATTAGAAAAGCATGAGAACTTTATTCTGCATTATCGGTATTTTTTTCGCAATCAATACAGCGAGTGCAGATAGTTTAGATATTCAATTAAAAGCTTCACAAATTCAGCACGGAGAATCAATCGATTTTGAATGCAAGTATCCACCCAATTTAAATAAGCCCAAAAGTATTTTGACACTCCATTTATGGGTTGAAGATTTAAATCGCTTAAAGACTTGGAAGTTTAGATACCCATTAGCAGGTGGAAAAGCTATAGGTTCAATCAAAATAGACAGCAGCATGAAAGAAGGCGCTTATGCATTGCACTTCTTAGTTCAACAATCGCCGCTTTCCATCTATGGTACTATTAACAACTTTATAAAAAAAGATTCTGTAATAAGCATGATCCTATCATCTGGTAAGGAAATCATCATGGATGATATTAAAACAGATGAACACGGAAACTTCAGAATCAATAAATATATTTTTGAAGACAGTGTCAATTTCATCTTTACACCCAAACAAAAAAAGAAAGGGAAAACTGATGCTTTAAATATCAGTTTGATTACCCCTGTTGATTCGGTTTTTAAAGCTGAAGTTTCAAAAACACTGGTGGTTCAGATTGGAAAAAAAAGTATTGAAATACCTAAAGCAACTAATATAGTATTCGATCCATTTAAATTCAAAAATGACAATACCATTCCAGAGGTAGTAGTGTATGGACATAGAAAGAGTAAAGAAGAAATGTTTAATGAAAAATATTCAACTGATTTGTATAAAAGAGATGATGAGAAAATTATTTCTGGTTTTGAGAATTTTACGATGATAGGTTATACAACGGTATTAGAATATTTAAATGATCGAATTCCTGGTTTGCGAATATTACAAACAACAGTAAAGCCAAGTCCATACTTATTTACAATGAACGAAGTAAAAACCGATATCGAAAATAATTTAAAACCATATTGGACTTTTGCCTATCGATCATCCAATGAAGCTAATTTATTTATAGACGAAATTTTAGTTGAGCCGGAACAATTGATCAGTTTTCCAATGTCTGATATTGCCATCATAAAAATCATTCCCCCTCCTTTTATTGGCGGTTGGGGCAGTAATCCATTTGCCATTTTAATTTACTCAAATAGACAAGAGTTTAAAAACCCAACTAACAAACATAGTTTCACTATTAATGGCTATACACCAGCACGCTGGATTATAAAAAACTAAAAGTGTATTACTCTCCGTAACTAATATTTTTAATATTTCACATTCATGAAATTTAATAATAGTTTTGATAAACCTGTTTCTTGTGAATTACCAAACTCTCGCGTTGAACTTCCAGAGTAGTTTATAGTTTTATCTTCTAGATGTTTTAAAAATTTGTATCGACAGAGTTAGGTAGGCAATATAAATCAAAGTCAACTTCAACATTAAATTGATCCATCCTATTTATTTGTTCTTTCGTTAAATATAATGATGGAGCACTTTCTCCATTATCAAAATACATGTATATCGCAACAGATATTTCACAATAATACCTTTTACAAACCGATTGAAAGGCATCTTTGTTATTGAGCATTATACTTAGTAGAGCATTTAGCTGTTCATCAAAAGACGAATAAATGTCCAATGGAGATTCTATTATCCAGCCATTGCTTTTTGATACTTGATTAAACTTTGGGTTTTTATTTTCCCCCTTGATATAAATTTTAGATGGATTTACTTTTAATTCTTTAGTAATCTCATCGTGAGATATATCTTCAAAATCCCAAATACCAAAGCCAACATGCACTCCATTTTTCATACTCAATCTTTTAAATTTTTAATATTAATTCCTGTTGATTCTCCTGGGCCATTCCCCCCTTTTGACTTTTGATATATATTCCCATCTTTATCTTTATACAGATCAGATCTGCCTCCACGTCTCCCTTTATCACTATGATCCCATCCATTCTTTTTAAGTTTATCTATTTCACCTGGCGTCAATAATTTATCCTGCTGCCAACTCCGTGTCAGAACTGTTGTAACAGGCGTTAAAGTTCGTGTAGAAATAGATTGAGGAGCAGGTGCTGGTGTCGCAGGATTATTATTTCTTGTCATTATATCCCATAACCATAGAGCCCCGTTAACAGCTTCTAATACAGGAATAGCTACATCATCAATAACACCTATGCCTGTGACATCATCAGCAGCTAATGCAATCACTGTTGCTTGTATAACCTTAGTTGCATTAGATAAGGTTGAAGATTTTGAACTCTTCTTACTGCTTTTTACTGTAACCTCACTACTGCCTGAAACTCCCGTACCTTCTGCACCATCATCTGTTATGTCATATGTACCCTGACTTCCGTCCTTATTTGTTGCAGTTGCTGTTTCGCCAGTTTTACCCTGTACCTTAACAGTATCTAACCCTAATGGATCATTATATAGTACTGGATTGTTCTGCACATACGCAAATGGGCTCCAATTAGCAGACATTGATGAAAGTGGATCAATTTGATGGAACCTGCCTATCTGTGGATCATAACTTCTAAAATCCGTTGCATATAACTCTAACCCACTATCATCGCTGAACTCTTGATTCTCAAGTTCAGTACCATCATTGTACTTGAACTTATTTTCTGGAGTGTTATTCAGAGCTTTCGAACTAACCCCACCCATTGTTAACCCGAACGGATAATAGTGGGTTTCTTCTAGTAGGGGCCCAGCTTGATGGGTCATGTTAAAATTATCAAAGAACACTACATCGTTACTCTCGTTGCTGAAGTAAATATACGCATATCCGTTCTTTTTTACGCTGGCACTGCCGTATAATGTTTGTCTGCTTTCTTGAACCCATGCACTAACTTGTACTACATAACTATTGGCTGCATCAAACTTAAATTGTTCGTCAAATAGCAAGATATGCATGTAGGCTTTGGGCTGGTAGGTATAGCCCCCTGATGGGCTTTGCGGTGCAAATAGTCCGGTGAATAATCCGTCTGCTCCTAGGTTACCTGCTGCTGCGCCATTGGCTGATTTTACTGCTGTTCCTGCAGGGCTTCGGGTTCCAGCAATAACCCCTGCAATATGGTTTAGGATGCTGCCTAATCCATTGGCACTGCTATTGTCTGCATAGTTGTTGTGATAAAAATAATCTACACTACTGTATACATTATCGCCACTCATTACCTTCAATAGCTTACCCGCCCCTATACCACCTGCATTTTTTGTTACACTGAAGGCATAATCACCATTGGTACCTGTTGTGCCAAAATTACCTGGTCGGTTTACCCTTCTATTGATGATGTCTATACTATTACCCGCAGCATCATCCCAGATGGCATTTTGGTTATTGGCTTCCCCACTGCCATTGCCTCCTTCTGCACTTAAGGTAGGGTAGTATTGTGTATTGGATTCATCGGTAAGTACCATGCGGGTATTACCTAAATGGTCTTTGATAAAGTAATCATAGGCCACAGATCCATTGGTAGCTTTTCTTATTCTTCCTTCTTCATGACCAGCAAATAAAAATAGGTCATTCTCAAAAACCATATCCCCTAAGTAAAGCGTTGTCTTTACACTGCTGCCTTCGGTTACGGTCTTGCTTAATTTAGCACCACTGGCGTCGTAGTTGTAAGTGATATTTCCTTTTGCGGGTACACTTATTTGCTGTGGTAGATTTAAATGATTGTAACCAATAGAACCAATGCCTTTGTTTTTATCTTCAATTAAATTGCCGTTGCCATCATAACTGTAATCGTTCACTGCGGTATTGGCATCGGTAAAATCACCCAAATAATTGTTGGTGCTTCCGAGCGACACTTCGTTTACTGCAAGCAGTTTATTACTTAGACTGTTTTGATAAGTATACGACAAGTCATCTATTACAGTGCTACTGATGCCCTTTACCCCCCACTGTTGCATTGATTTAATATTGCCATTGACGTCATAGGCAGATGACCCATTGACGCCATCACCTAGTTGTACACTGTAGTTGATGCCTGCACTAAGATTAAACCCTCCACTGGTGAACTGTCCAAAATTGGCTATTAGTAATCGATTGGCTGCATCATACCCGAAATCGTAGCGGCGCTTCTCTTCATCACCCATACTCTTCCATGTAGTACCTGCTATATTACCATTGTACTGGGGGGTATAATTACCCCCACCTACATAGTTACCAGGCTTATCATACGCTAGTTCAAAACCAAACCTTTTGCCTGTGCTGGTTAAATAACCCCTATTAACACCTAATAACCATCCCCTGATATTGTATTCATAATCCAATTGCTCTAGGCTCATATATGGGGCCAATGTCTTTTTGCTCAATTGACCTAAAGCATCATAACTGTTTTGGTTGATTTGTTTACTGGCAGATAGAGATTGTCCATTCGCCTGACCACTAACTGTTTTGGTAGTTGCGGTAATCCGCCATAAATCATCGTAACTGTGTTCACTCGTAGTTACGATATCACTTGCATTGGCGCCCGCTTTTTGTGTTCTTTGTACCACCCGCAGCGGCTGTCCACTAAAACTATATTGTGTGGTAGTAATATCCACTCCACCTGTTATATTGGTGCGCTGTGTTTGTAAAACCCTTCCATCTTTATCATAGATCATTACACTGTATAAATATCCTCCTGAACCTCCTAGCTGTTTTACCTTAGTACCTGTAACCATTCCATGCACATCACTACTCTTTACCACTCCTCTTGGGTAGGGGAAATTACTATTGTCTTCTGCTGCAAAACTGCCCCAACTAAGGTTCAATGCATCCGATAATCCATAACTAGCAGGGCTCCAACTATAATTGTCATAGTAGGTTTCAGTGAGCACTTCATTGCTCCACCAATGCACTGGAAAATCTACATAACTATCTCCATAATATTGAAAAGTTGCTCTACTGGCTCCTTGAAAAACAAACCCTGTTTGTACTACTCTGTTTAAATCATCATACTTGGTAAACATCCATTTACCGGTTGACAGCATATTGGCATCGCGGGTTAGGGTTACCCGATCTCTGGCATCATATACCATTTCAACGAGGCCTGCACCTGGTACTCTTTTTTCAATCATTCTACCCCTGCCATCATAGTTGTATTCAAAACATTGTTCTGCTAGTATGGTACTATTGATAGACCATCCATACTGCAACATATACTCCACGCCTTTGGGTTGTATCACTAGCCTGAGTAAGCCAAAATCATCATAGAGATAATAGGTACACATCCATCCACTATATCCAGCACTAGGGCTGGGGCTCTGTTGTACTTTCTTTAAAATCGTTTTGTCGTCTTTGTCCTTATATTCTACTACTTGCTTACCATCTTCATCTATGGTAGTGATTTCAGTTAGTTGTCCAGTTCCATAAACACCAGTTACGCCATAACTACCACTGCCATACACTGTCCAACTCTTTACATCGTCATTGGCATCATTGAGTCCATACACTGTATTAACGCCTCTATTACTGCCCGTCCAACTAGACCCTGGTGCCGTTGTTTTGATTACTCGATTAAGTGGACTTGCTTCATAACTATGTTGTTGATAAAAATACTGCTCGCCTTGACCTGCTAATTGTGTATTGTAAAATCCAACCTGCTGATCAAATGGGTTGTATTTAAATCCACCCTGGTTATCGGTTGCCGCAAAAGGGAGATATACTTGTGGTGTTCTTCCATAAACATCATAATGCTGAGGAGTCACCAGATCTGCACTTGCTGCCGTTGCTGTTGTTAGCGCACCTTGTTTCACCACTGTTTGTAATACCCTGCCCAATCCATCACTATACATGGTGCTTTGTAAAGCATCCTTTAGCGGCCTTGCACTAATATTGGCGTGGTTCTGTTCAGGAGCCCTTAGATCCCATACACGCACATAATTAACAGGAGTAGTTCCTGGGTAGGTTCCCTGCGCAAGCGTACTACTGGTGCTAATCAGAATGATTGAACTTAGCGCAAACCCTTTGATTATTTTATCTGCTGAAAACATATTGATCAGTTGTCGTTATCGTTATTGTCCATTTGTATTTGTTTCTTTAACCCTTTTAGTTTTTCCATTGCAAGGGCTTGCTGTGCTTTATGCACTTCTTTAAAAACCTGGTATTGCTTTTTATTTAAGGTCTGTTTAACTGCCTCATTAAAAGTGGTTCTCACTTCTTGTAGCATCACTTTCCGTTTCGCTCCATCTTGGCCCACAAGCGGTAAGCGCATAACAGAATCGGTTTGTTTATCTCTATTTAAATAATGTTGTGATAATGCTTTGGCTTGCGCTTTACTTAATGATAGCGTATCAGCAAAATGCTTTACCTCTTTATTGCGTAAACTGTCTTTGAATTTTATTCGGTCTTGTGCTTGTGCAGAAGTAAATGAACACATCAACAAAACAACCCCGATGATATATTGGTATCGCATGAAAAAAAATTTATTGAATGATGATATAATTGCCGCTTGTTAAACCATAATTGTAGGAACAATCCCACCAGTATCCGTAATCGTAATTGTACTCATACACCAGTGCAGAATAGTTCAACACAATGGCCGTTCCATTTGCAGTGGCGGAATTATAAGATGTGCCATAGCAAGACTGATTTTGATACGCTGTACTTAAATTACTCACCGATAATGGAATGGTTCCAGCTGCATCGGAATAAAACCGAACAACAATATCTGCATAACTGTAATTGCCCGACCACCACTGGTTCTCATAACTAAGTCTTGCATACACTGTTTGCCCTCCTGCACTTTCTGCTGTATAACATACTTCTGGTTGACCTTGGTAATTATAACAGATGCGCTTTATAATATTGCCATCTTGGTCTTTTACCAATGAAAGTCTGTTAAAAACATCATACTCATAATAGCTGGTTTTTCCATTGGCATTGGTTTGTTCTTTAATACCAGCCAAGGGTTTGTATAAAAAGGTATTTACTTGTGCTTTAGGCTTACTGCTCTTTAAATTATTGCGTAGTAAGCTCAGTTGATTTCTTAAATCGGTCTCACCCATTTGTTGTAGATAAGTCAAATTAGGGTCGGACTGCCCCAATGCTGCCAATACTTCGGCATAGGTAGCCCCTTCAATTTTTGCCAAAACATTGGTTTGATTGGTTCCCCATACATAGGAGACAACAGGGCCATTTTTTGGACTCATTTGTAATACATTGCCCTTACTGTCGTATTGATTAAAATTAATTTCCGTATCCCAGCCGTTTGCTATGGTGTTGAAACGTTGCTGATTGTTAATGTCTATGATAGTGCCATTCACAAAATCGTAATTATTTAATACACCACTTTGTGTGAGACTTCCTGTTAGATACACCTGTTTTGATTCAATAATAGGAGCCAATATATTGCGCGCCACCATTTGATCATACACATACGTGCCCGTGAAATCAAACGGATACTTAAGTCTTTGTTCAATTTCTTGTCCTTTACTATTGGTTCTTTTTACCCTAGATGGAAAATAATAATTGCTGTGGTCGTAATAATAGTCGGTGATATTGGTTTGTGCGATACCATTTTCATAAATGGTTTCTGTGCGTTTTTTTAAAGCCGATCTTCCATAGTTCATATAGTAAGATCTAGCACCATATAAATTAGCATTAAATGTACCCTGATCATCCCAAAACAATAATCCACTAATGGTATTGCGCGACTGAGGATCCGCACTTGGATTATTAGTATAATCTTGGTATTCATTATCTAGCTGCTTCACTAGTGCATTGGCACTATTGTAATGCGTTTCCTTTATCAATAAACCTTGCGCCCAATCCAAGTCTTGCTTTTGTACATAGGGAAAATTATCTTGGTGAATTTGGTAGCTTGCTAGCGCACTGTATTCACTTATTGAATGTCCATTGTTCTGTCCATTGCTATTTTTATCTACCTTAACCCTGGTATAGATAACAGGGCTTCCATTAAAATAAGAAAGTGATTGAGTAGGACTATTGGTTTGATTTAAAAAAGTGGCTTTAGAAGAAATATAGCTATTCCTCATTACCGTCCAGTAATAAGTAGTATTGGGCAAGGTCTGCATGGTACCTGAAGAACTATTATCTGCTTTTACATAACTATAATTGGTTACCACAATATTGCTCGTTGCTCCATTATTATCTTCTGTCTTTTTTATTCTTAACCCACCAATATTTTTAAACACCCCGTTGTTATAGCCATTATTGAGTTCATAGGTTAAACTGGTAAAACCACCTGTTGGATAATTGATCTTCTCTAATACCCAGGCTTTGGTGTACTGTTCAACAGGTAGCGCATCGCTAAAGAAAAGCGTAAATGGTTGGCCTGGTGTCAGTATGGTTATTGGGGTACCCGAGCTATTTGCTGATGCAGTGCCTGAGTAATATCCCCATGCATCTTTGTATGCTGAATTTCTAACGGGTAATGGTGTAGCATTGTATTCAAAAGTATAGGGTGAAATAATTTGAGATCCACCTGTTTCTTTTACTGCGGTAAGCTTTAGTCTCCGGTAATAATCATTGGCAGAATAAAGTGGAGGAGTGCAAGGACTGCTCTGTGGGTAACAGGTAGGCGAAATAAAATAATCATATTCTAACACATATTTTTTTTGAATTGCATTATTTTTTATGACCACATCGGTTAATGCATAATCACCCACATAATCGAGTCTCGCTAAATTGTAATTAAACAACACTTGATTGCCATTTGGAAAATCAATAGAGCTAATTCTATGTGGGTATAATATAGAAATGATGGAATATCCATACGTGGCTTCTGTTGGACCGTTGATAGTACCATTTTCCCATTTGGTGCGATAGGAAGTTGCAAAGCCGCCTTCATATTGTAATGAATAAGAAGGAGAGGTATAGTTAAAGATGATTTCTCTTGCATCACTGGCAGCAACAATCTTTTTTAAATACCAACTGCTGATATAACTTGGAGATACTGGCGGAGCAGATCCTAAAGCGCTACTCGAAGACGTCCACTCTTTTTGATTAAATATATATTTGTTGCCCCATTCATCCGTAATTACAAACTCATCTATATACGACATGACTCCATAACTATAAACAGCACTAAAAGTGATTTTTACATTTTGTTGTGTTACCAATTGCACTTGTCCATTCTTTTTAAAATAAAATTTACCTGCAACCGACCCTACACTAAACTGAAAAATATCACACTCTCCATCTAACTCCCCTTCCGCAATGTTTTTAATTGAATAATAATCACTGGAGTTGTCATAGCAAATGCCTTGGTTGGTAGAAGTAGAAGTACTTGGTTCCGTAATTGCATAATCAAAAATCTGTGTTTGATAAGCCGGCAAATTACCAGTAGACAAATACCCCTCTGTTCCATCATCTGGCCTACCACGCATGGTTCTTGACACAACACCACCTGCGTTTAAAGACCATCCTAAACCTACACTCGATGCCATATCATCTACCTTATGGCCGCCCGCATGATAACGAAGAGAAACATCCACACTGATGCCCTTATCATTACTTTGGTATTGATACATCGGTACCTGTATACTGGGTATACCCGTACTTAAGGAAACCGGAATTTCTCCAAATTTCCCAATTGCTGATGCATTTGGTGAAGGTGCAATCGGCACTTTTTTTAACTCCATTAAAGTGCTTTGCGATTCAACCTGAGCAAACAAATTTGTTCCCATTACTAAGAACACAAAAACCAACCATAAAAATCTCATACCCATATACTAAAAATTAAATCCAGTTCTAAAAATCACTGGCTGTGTATTTACTTGATTTGAAAAATGCAAAAAATCATATAAGACTTGCAATGTGCCTTTCTTTTTACCTAATTTGTATTTTTTGCTTATGCCCATTAATCCACTTTGTTTCCATGCACTCATTGGAAGATTCATGAGTGCTGAAAGTCGATTAAAAGACTGCATATAATTTTGTTCGTATCCTCCACTTATATAAAAACCGCCTTTAATTTGCCAGTCAACAAAACTCCTTAACCCAAAACCTTCATGGGTTATGCGCATATCGCTTATTCCATTGCCCCAGCCCATTTTATAACTCAGGCCAACTCCTATAACACTTTTACTATTTAGTTTATAGCCAAGCGTAAATGCTAAATCACTGGTCACTGGCAATAGCCCATTCGGTCTTAGAGATTGAATATTAAAACCCAGTTCTATTCTTTGCAAAAAGGATTTTGCTTTTTGGGTATTGGGTTTAAATGAAGGCATACCAGCTTCACCATTGCCGCCAACTGCATTATTTATTTTGTTTTTAAACGTTTGTAGTTCACCACTGGCACTTTGTACCTGCCCCTGCACAAACTGTTGTGGATTTGCACCAGCAGATTCAAACTGCTGCAGTGCAGCGCGCATGCTCTGTCTGGTTTGTAAACCATTTATTGAAGCTGCATCTAACTCATTTTCAGCAACACCCATTCTAAAAATGCTTGCCAGCTGACTGTTCTTTGCAAAGAAGGCTTTAAAAGCATCCAATTTAGAGAGCTGTGTTAATGCTAGTTTTTGTAATTTATCTGGATCCTTTAAAGTTTGACGATATGCTTCAACTTGTTGTTGGTAATAAAATGCCGTTTTTTGTACTTGCTTTAATTGCTTTACTAGTGGTGTGCCCGCTAATACTGCTTGCAATGCTTGTCTTCTGTTCTGTAAAAAAGTCTTTGTATAATTGGCAATCTGTAATTGGTCTTGCAACCCAGCAACTGATTTTACAACATTACCCCCATTTATAAAACCCATCATTGCTTGAACGCTATCTAAAGCAGGAATATAATTACGCACAGCTGCCACTGAGTTACCCTTCGCCTGCACCAGTTGATTGGGTAAATCATTATAAGCAGCTGTTGAACTAAGTTGTAATTGTTTTGCTTTACTGGAGTCTTGTTTGGAAAGCTTTGCAATCAAAACTTTTTCTTGACGTTGTAATTGCTCAATAGCTTTACTAGAATTTTTGCTAAGCAGTTGCGTTAACCCGTTGTACTTTTTGTCTATATGTTCAAGTAACTTTTTATTATAAGTAGCGGTATCCTGTGCCAACAAAGAGGTTGAACAAAGTATTAAGCCTGTTATACCAACTAAATATATATACCGCACTAAAATGTTTTACAGGCCTTTATTGTTACCTATAAATCAAAACTAAATATGTTTGAATTATTCATTTGTAGAGGAACATAACTATTTATAAAGCTTTTTCTCCATTTTTGTAGTGCTTCAACTACAAAAAAAATGGAAAACACCTTTTTGGGTTTAATTTCATCAAAAATGCAAAAAAGAATTACTTACTCCACTGTTTATTGAGTTTATTAAAGAAATGAATAAAGGGCAGCGAAGGACTGCTACAGGAAAAAAAATAAATAAGAAAACAATTGTTTTTTATGAATGCGTTTTAAAACTGTTACAAGAATATGAACACCAAAAAGAAACATCAATTGGGTTTAGACTTTTACCGAGACAAAGTATTCGAATAAATACAATCGAAAAAAAATACTGGCTAAAGTTTTACCATTTATTTTCAGCTTTTCTTTACAGTAAAGGATATGCTGATGGCTATGTAGGGTCGATTTGGAAATCAATAAAAACGTTGGTTCGATGGATTATAAAAGAGAAAGCATTGCCAATTGTTCCTGCTTATCATTGGTTTGCGATAACACAAACCCAAAATAATCCAGTAATCTTAAGCATTACGAAATTACAGTTTTTAATTACTGATGAATCGTATTCAAACGAATTAACCCCAAATCTCATTTGCGTAAAAGATATATTCGTCGCAGGGTGTACACTAGGTTTAAGATTTTCAGATTTACTGGCCCTAAAGAAGAATAACATGATTACTGTAGAAGGGCAAGTTTTTATTGCCACAATATTCCAATTCAAGGTTTAATATTTTAATTAAACGATTAGGCGAGAAAATAGGCTGGACAGAACTGCTGCCAAAATATATGAGCTATAAAGGCAAATGGATAGAGCAAAAAAAAGCGCTTAATAAAAGCTGGCAATATTATGACCACTTAAGTTCTCATACA
The DNA here is from genome assembly GCF_030695065.1 of Sediminibacterium sp. Taxonomy (GTDB): domain Bacteria; phylum Bacteroidota; class Bacteroidia; order Chitinophagales; family Chitinophagaceae; genus Sediminibacterium. The sequence continues at coordinate 186,851 of NZ_JAUYTR010000023.1, forward strand.
ATGCGAAGAACGGCCATCACTACACTATTAGTTTTAGGTGTGCCAGAGCATGTTGTTCGAAAAGTATCAGGCCATGCGCCTGGAAGTAAAGAATTTTATAAGTATGTATTAATTGCCCAAGATTTTTTAAATAAAGAAGTTCAACAAGCTCACAAAAAACTATTGCAACCAGATAATGCTAGTGTAAATGATACAAAAAACACATAAATTAGCATAAAAATAGAAGTTTACTGATCTTTGAAACTGTTGCTCTAATTGCATTATAGGAGAATCCATCATTATCCGTTCGGGTTAACGATGGGTGGGGTGAGTAGTAAGGCTGCCAATACTCTTACTAATAAATTAAAGTATAACGGCAAGGAGTTACAAGGCAATGAGTTCAGTGATGGTAGCGGTTTAGAAATGTATGATTATCATGCAAGAATGTACGACCCTCAAATTGGCAGACTATCAACGTTAGACCCATTAGCAGAAGTAAGCAGAAGATGGACACCGTATGTTTATTGTGCAAATAATCCAATAAGATTTACTGACCCTGATGGAATGGTTTGGGGTGACCCTGAAAAAGACGGAAAGATTGCAAAGCGATTACAAGACCGTATTGACGAAAGATTAAAAGAAGAAAATGGGAGCCTTGATAAAGCTAACAAACGCATTGCTGAATTAAAAGGTAAAATAGAAAAGGATGGTACATCTTCGAAATTAGAACGGCAGTTAAAGAATGCTACTGCTGATGCAGCAAGTGCAACTGAATCAATCTCATTATTAACAGCCTCTTCCAATGAACTTACAGAGATGGGAAGTAGTGATAATAAGCAAGTATTTACTTTTAAAGAAATGGAGGTGGGCAAGGAGGTCGGAGGCACTACGAAAGATGCAACTACTGGTGTTATAACAATGGAAATAGGTAAAGATGCAAATGCAGTACACGAAGCCGCACATGGGTATGATATTTTTAAAGGAAGAATGTCCTCAAATTCCTTAGATAGGGAAATTAGTCCATACAAAAGACAATATGCCTTTGAGGCAGGTACATTTAATACAAGTGTTCCATCCTACTGGGGATCTGTTAACGGTTTTGGCGATATTATAAGTACTTGGGTATTTGGAATACATGATAGTAAGTGGAATTATATTTATGCACCCAGTGGCTTATCATCGAAAGACGTTGAAAAGTTTTTAACGGAGCAAAAGAAAACTAAATAAAGCCATGAAAGTAATTACAATTATCTATACGGCAGTTTTACTTTGTGGATGTTCCGCTAACATTAAAGTTGTTGGAAAATATACTTCAAAGTCAAATCCTGATTTTTTTCAATTTAACGCTGACTCTACATTTGATTACAACTATAATGCCTATCATGTCAACGAATATTCTTCTGGCAGATGGGCTCAAACTAAAGGGAAAAAAGTTGTATTGAATAGTTCAATACAAAGTAGGGATATACCTTTAAAGGTTAATCAGGACTTGGACACAGTTAATAAAGGCTCAAGCATTAAATTAAATTTTGAAACAGAGCTTGACTTGAAAAATTATAAATGTGTGATTTTTATAAACGATACACTTTATTCTTTTAAAGGAAAAGGTTTAATCGTTTCTACAGGACTGACGATCAAAGAATTTGTAAAAGAAGTGAATGTTGCTGATATTTATTTTAGGTATACCAGATGTGATTCTTTGTTATCATTAAGCTTAAATAGTCCTATACGTAGTTTATTTTTAAAAATTATAAAGTACGAGATTAATAGTACCTACTTAATACGAAAGCCTCTGCAAACTGAAAAATATTTTTCTTCATTAGGAGTTAAGAATACCGCCTTAAATGTAAGCGTTTCCTTTGTTGATAGCCTTTTTAATTATCGACTATTTAACAACGAGAAAATCAAAATAAGACGAAAAGGGCTATTGCTTTTTAATGACAATACTAATACTTGGTGGCATGTTCCTAAGCAACTGAATAGTCAGAATTAACAATGACTAGTCCTGAAAAAAGTTGACTGTAAATAAAAAAAGGCCCCGAAAATTTCGAGGCCTTTTTACTAAATACTATTTTTGTTTTTACTTAATCGTCTTCATCAATTCCTTCACAGCCACTTCTAGTTGTTGATCTACTCCTTTCTTCACTACTTCGTATTCGTTGAACACTAAGAAATCTGGATCGGTAGCTTCATTTTCTAAATACTTGCCTGCATTGGTTTTTACTCCTACAGTTGGTGCACCCCAACGGATGCCTGAATCCATTAAACTTTCCCATGCTGCAAATGAACAAGTACCTGGAACCTGTGTTCCCACCAACTTGTTTACATTTAATTCTTGTACCATAAATGCATAGCAATGTCCATCACTGTAGTTAGCTTCATTGGCCAATGAAATACTTGGCTTGGTCCAACGGAAATTGGGTTCAAATCCATTGCTTCTTACATCATTGGTATAGTTCATGAATTGTTTACCACTCAAGAAAACAGCTAGGTCTGCTACTAAGTCTCCCCCTCCGTTGTTACGGGTATCTACCACTACGCCTTTCTTTAAAAAGTGCTTACCCATGATGTCTTCATAAGTAGATCTAAATGTACCATCGCTCATGCCAGGGATATGTACATAACCCAGTGCACCACCACTCAGTCGTTCTACTTCATCCGCGTTTCTTTTTACCCAACGCTTGTACAATAATCCATTTTCTTCTCCTGTACTAATGGCTTTAACGGTGATTTCTCTTTTAACACCATTTTCATTTAAAGAAAGCAATACTGTTTTTCCTGCTTTTCTATTAAGGTATTGTGCTAAGTCTTTATCCGCTGTAACCATTGCCCCATCAATCATTTCAATGATGGCTCCAGCTTTTACATTAAGTCCTGCTTTATCTAAAGGACCACCTAACACTACTTCTTCAATTTTAACACCGGCACCAGTGTATAAAGCATCATAAAATGCACCCAACGATGCCGTTGCATCTCCATTGGCATTGAAGCTACCAAATGCAGCTCCACTATGGCTCACATTTAATTCTCCCAATAGCTCACTCAGCATTTCACTGAACTCATAATTGTTGCCAATAGATGGAAGGTATTTTTCGTAATCGGTTTTATAACTATCCCAATTAATACCGTGAAAAGTTTTATTGTAAAAAGTTTTCTTGGTTCTTCTCCATACATGCTCAAACATTGCTGCTCTTTCTTCGCGCATATTTATCGCCATTTCACCATTAATGGCAATACGATCTTGCTTACTGCTGGCTACATCTAATTTGGTAATGCTGCCATCGCTGCTGATGAAAATATTTTTCTGGTCCTTGTCCCAAACCATACTGGCTCCATTGGCATTTAATGGAACTAGCATTTTAGTTTCCTTGGTTCTTAAGTTGGTCGTCCACAAATTCATGCCTCTCTCAAAACGAGCAAGATAATAGAGGGTTTCTCCATCTTTACTTACCAATGCATCACCCATGCCCGAAGAATGTATGGTTGCTCTTGCTCTTCGCTGTGTTAATCCTTCCCATTCTATCTCTACTGGTTCTACAGTAGTAGTTTTCTTTTTACTGGTATCTGCTTTGGCTTTTTGTTCTTCCATTTCTTTTACCAATGCCAATTCTTCTTTGGTCAATTTAAATCGATCCATTGCAGCCTGAGTAAAGAACATTAAGTAAGCATCGCTTTGTGCGCCTCCGCTCATAGCAGCCCCTCTTAATCCATCTCTATTACTTTGCCATAACATGGCTTTACCACCCATTACCCATTTAGGGCGATAATCATTAAACCCGCTCTCTGTAATATTCATGATTTTCTTTCCATCTACACTTGCTAATCCTACTTCTCCAACCGCACTTCCTACCACCGCATAATCAAATAACAACCACTTACTGTCTGGGCTCCATTGAAAATATTGGTCGTTCTCTGTCCAAGCGAAGATTTGTTCAGAACCCAATATTGTTCTGCTTTGCTTGGTGGCAATATTGTAAATACGTACATTGTTTCTGTTCTCTACAAATGCAATTTCCTTTCCATCTGGAGAATACAATGGTTGGGTATTATCGTTTCCATTATCTAAAAGGGGTGTTTCTTTAATTAAGGTTGACGCATAAAAATAAGGCTCGTCTGCGCGGAGTTTGGTGCTTTCAAAAATGCTCCATTTGTTATTACGCTCTGCTGTATATATAATTGATTTTCCATCAGGTGAAAATCCAATACCCAATTCTTGTGTTGGGGTTGCTGTAATTCTTTTGGTTACCCCTCCATCTACGCTACTAACAAAAACATCTCCTCTGTATAAGAATGCAACTTCTTTTCCGTTCGGCGAAACAGCAATATTACTTCCACTGCTCACGCGCATTACTTGCTCATCGTTCTTGCGTGCATCTGCTAAAATATTCACAGTTAATTTTTGTGGGTTACCGCCTGCTTTCATAGTATACAATTCACCATCATAGCTAAAGCAAAGCGTACCATCTGCTGATGTACTTAAAAAACGTACTGGATGCTTTTTGAAAGAAGTTAATTTTTCACTCTTGCCCCCTGCAACTGGCATTTTGTGAATATTAAAACTGCCGCTTTCTTCACTTAAATAGATCAACTCTTTTTCTGCATTGGCAAAAACTGGATTGCGATCTTCTCCATTAAAATTGGTCAGCTTTGTATGCTTATCTGTTTTAATATCATAAACCCAAATATCTCTGGCAATAGAAGAAGTATGGTGTTTCCTCCAAGTATTTTCTCCTCCTTTTTTATCCTGATAAATCATTTTATTTCCATCCTTGCTGAACTTTACTTCTTCTGCAGGAGTGGTTAATAATTGAGTGGGCCTACCTCCGTTTACACTCACACTATAGAGCTCAGGCATAGATCCCGTAGGAAACTGTCTATTGCTGGCCAAGTCCATTCTGGCAGATCCAAAAATAATTTTCTGGTTATCTGCTGAAAAATCATAGGGATACTCTGCAGCCGAATGAAAAGTGACTCTTTTGGCTTCGCCTCCCGATACAGGTATAGTGAATACATCAAAATTGCCGTATCTATCACTGGCAAATGCAATGGTTTTACCGTCTTTGCTCCAAACAGGCATAAAATCGTGTGCTTCATGCATGGTTAATGCAGTTGCATTTCCTCCGGCAGATGATACCGTGTACAAATCTCCTTTGTAAGTAAACACGACTGTTTTACCATCTGGTGAAATATTAGAATACCTCAACCATTTTGGGTTCAATTGGGCATTCACTTGCCCCACCATTAAGGCAGCAAGTGTAAAAAGTGAAATTATTTTTTTCATACAGTTGATTGTTGATTGGAAAGATAAAGAAGAACGGCTTGAATATAAAATCAATTGTATGAACGCGGGGCATTAATTGAGTAACTTTATCTAGTGAAAAAAACGATTGCACATATCTATGCATTGGGAGACCAAGCCATCACCATTGAATGGTCTGCATCCATTTCGGAGGAAGCAAACAATCAGGTAATGCATTCTTTTCATTTTTTACAATTGCATCCCATAGAAGGCGTAACCGATATAATTCCTGCTTATTGCAGTTTAACGTTAATATATAATTCAACAATAATTCGAAAACAAGCAATGGGTGGCTCGCCTTTTGAATGGTTGAAGAAAAAATTAGCAAGCTTGGCTGTGGCCCCAAGAGAAACCATCCAAAATACAGTACCATTAATTATTCCAGTATGCTATGATTTGTCCTTGGCACCTGATTTAGTAGAAGCAACACAATTAACAGGATGCTCCATTGAAGAACTCATTGCATTACATACCAGCGAAATTTATACTGTATATATGCTGGGATTCTTACCTGGCTTTGCTTATATGGCTTCAGTAAATAAAAAAATACAAATGCCAAGAAAAGCCAACCCCAGAAAATTAGTCGCGGCTGGAAGTATAGGTATTGCGGGAGAACAAACAGGCATTTATCCATTAGAAGCACCAGGAGGATGGCAATTAATTGGCCAAACCCCTTTGAAAATATTTGATATTTCTAAAGAAGAACCTTGCTTATTTAAACCAGGGAATAAGGTAAAATTTGAAGCCATATCGCTTGAACAATTTCATCAATTCAATGCCGCTTAAGCTTATGAGTATTACTATTATTAAAGCGGGATTATTTACTACGGTGCAAGACGTCGGCCGTAAAGGATTTCAACACCTTGGAATAAATCCGAATGGTGCAATGGATGCATTGGCTATGCAAATAGCAAATGTGCTAATTCAAAATAAATCTGACGAAGCGGTGATAGAATTTTTTTATCCTGCACCGGTAATCCGTTTTAACGCATCTGGTTTTATAGCATTGAGTGGTGCCGATTTTGGTGCCACCATCAATGAGATTCCAATCCCCATAAATCACCCCATTTTTGTTCCGGAAAATGCGGTGTTGAGTTTTACTAAAAAAATATCCGGACATATTGCTTATTTGGCTATTCAGGGTGGATTAGAGCTGAATGAATGGATGAATAGCTATAGCACCAATACTCGCGCAGGTGCGGGAGGCGTTGAGGGACGTGTATTAATTAAAGACGACGAAATACATTTTAAAGCAACAGCACTGCAAGAAAACAAACAGAGTCAATTGCAGGTTCTCCCCTGGATGGCCGATACTAAGGGATTGTATCAATCACAATCATTAAGGTATTTGCCTGGAAATGAATTTTCACAATTGAATACATTTTCACAACAATTCATGACCAATGCGCAGTTTACCATTCTTGCAGATAGTGACCGAATGGGTTATCGTTTAAAAGGACCTGTATTAAAATGCAAAAAACAAATGGAGTTAATTTCAAGTGGGGTAACTAATGGAACCATCCAATTACTACCCAATGGTCAATGCATTGTTTTATTAGCCGATCACCAAACTTCGGGGGGCTATCCTAGAATTGGCCATATTATTCAATCGGATATTCCTACATTGGTTCAACAATCACCAGGCTCAATCATCCGGCTAATTCCAGTGAATATGGAAACTGCAGAAAAAATAAACAACAGACAAGCGCAATATTTGCAACAATTAAAGAATGCCTGTACCTTACAACTCAATGCATACCATCGACATTAATTGTGATTTAGGAGAAGGCTTTGCCAATGATACTGCGCTCATGAAATTCATTAGCAGTGCCAATATTGCATGTGGATATCATGCAGGGGATAAAGACACTATTAAAAATACAATTGAACTTTGTTTAGAAAATGGAGTTGCCATTGGGGCGCATCCAGGATTTAATGATAAAGCCAATTTTGGTAGAACAGAAATGCAACTATCCGATTGTGAATTATATGATTTAGTGGCAGAACAAATTGCCTTGATGCAAGATACTTGTAAAGCAATGGGCGCCAAACTGCATCATGTTAAACCACATGGTGCTTTATACAATATGGCAGCCAAAAACGCAACCATAAGTTATATCATTGCTGGCGTAATAAAAGAATTGGATCCGCAATTAATCTTGTATGGATTAAGCAATAGTTATATGATTGCTGAAGCATGGGCATTGAACATTAAAACAGCGTCTGAGGTTTTTGCAGATAGAACCTATAACCCAGAAGGTCATTTAACGCCAAGGTCTCAACCCAATGCAATGATTCATACAAGTGAAGAATCTTTAGCACAAGTATTAAATATGATTCAACTTAAAAGAGTAATTGCAACAGACCAAACAGTGGTACCAATTTTAGCTGAAACCATTTGCATACACGGAGATGGAGACCATGCTATTTCTTTTGCAACCAGTATTTATACAGCTTTGCGTGAAAACAATATTTTGATTAAACCTGTTCAATAATCAAATGCACAAGCAAAGCCCCCAACAAACTTTGAAGAAATCTGCCATATTAGGTGCAGCTTTTTTAATGGCTACTTCGGCCATTGGCCCAGGTTTTCTTACCCAAACAACGGTATTTACCCAACAGCTAACAGCCAGCTTTGGCTTTGTCATTTTGATTTCGGTTTTGTTAGATATTGGGGCACAAATGAATATCTGGCGAGTGATTGCTGTTACCGAAAAAAGGGCACAATTAATTGCCAATGAACTCTTGCCCGGCATGGGATATTTTTTAGCAGCGCTTATTGTGTTAGGGGGTTTCGCATTTAATATTGGCAATATTGGTGGGAGTGGATTGGGGTTGCAAGTTATGACAGGCCTAGATCCAACTTATGGTAGCATCATTAGTTGCATGGTTGCTTTATTTATTTTTTGGTATAAAGAAGTAGGCAAAGCCATTGATGGATTTACGAAAATTTTAGGCTTACTAATGATTGTACTCACTTTGTATATTGTTTTTAAAGCAGCACCTCCTATTGGTTTAGCCGTGTATCGCAGTTTTGTTCCTGAACAATTTTCAGCATTGGCCATTGTAACATTGGTTGGTGGAACCGTTGGTGGTTATATCAGTTTTGCTGGAGGACATCGCTTATTAGATGCAGGAATAAAGGGTGAAGCCGCTTTACCGCAAGTGAATAAAAGCGCCATATCCGGAATTGTGATTACCTCTATCATGCGCTTCTTGTTATTTCTGTGTGTATTGGGGGTAATTAATCAGGGATTGGTAATTGATGCTACAAATCCACCCGCTTCTGTGTTTCAATTAGCAGCTGGCAATTTGGGTTTTCGTTTTTTTGGTGTGGTCATGTGGGCTGCTGCTATTACTTCTGTAGTAGGAGCTGCTTATACCTCTGTGTCGTTTATCAAAACATTTCATCCTTGGTTAGAAAAAAATGAAAAATGGATCATTAGTTTTTTTATTATAGCTAGTACACTTGCTTATCAATTCATTGGAAACCCTGTAAAAATATTGGTTACAGTAGGCGCACTTAATGGGTTAATACTTCCAATTGCTTTGGCAATTATTTTATTGGCAGCAACCAAGAAACATTTAGTGAAAACCTATCAACATCCTTTATGGTTAAGTATTGCAGGCTGGATGGTAGTGATTGTAATGAGTTGGATGAGTGGTCTTACTTTGTATAAATGGATGATTAATTTTTAAACCTTACCACAGTGTTGAATAACTACTGCAAAAGTTTGATTGCGTTGGTTTTAGCATCTACTCTATCGCAAGGAATTTTTTGAATGAGTTGTTCTGGGTTTTCACGCTTTTGAGATCCAGCATAGTATCCCTTGTCATAGTATTTTAATAAAATGGCAAAGCATCCCATTATATCGTCTTCAATTAAACAGTTAATGGCTGTTTTGGTTTCTAATCCACCTAAACGCTTTTTAATTCTTATAACTGCATTCACTAAATGTTCTTTACCAAACTTTCCATAGCCTTGTAAAATATATTGGAGTCGTTCATCAAATGGGATATCTAAGAACAACACGTTATTTGCCCGCATTTGCTTAAAAAATATTGTGGGAATATTGACTTCTCCAATGCGCTGGCTTTCGTCTTCAAGCCAAATCACTTTTCCTGTTTCTAGCAAAGGAGCTTTAGTACTTAATTCAGCAGCCAATATATTTTCGAACATTTCTTGGCTGGGTTGTGGGGGTTGCCCTAAAGCGCCAAATGCAGACCCCTTATGGTGTGCCAATCCCTCCAAATCAATAATTTGTTCCCCTCTTGTTCCAAGCTCTTGTAGTACTTCCGTTTTGCCACTGCCCGTATAGCCTCCAATAATTTGAATGGGATAAGTCAAGTCAAATTGTTTGAGTACCCAATTACGGTATGTTTTGTATCCACCTACTAGTGTGTAAACCTTAAAGCCATAGAGATCTAATAACCAAGCAACACCTGCACTTCTCATACCCCCTCGCCAACAATGTACCAGTACGGTTTTGGTTGTTGTATGTTCCGTTAGTTTTTCAACAGCATCCACCATTTTAACCATCTTCACGCCAAAATACTTAAGTCCAATTTTGATGGCTTTTTGCTTGCTCTCTTGTTTGTAAGCAGTTCCTACTACTTTTCTCTCTTCATTATTAAATAAGGGTAAGCTGTGGGCCCCGGGTATATGTGCATGTAAGTATTCTCCCTCGCTTCTGACATCAAAAACAGGGTATTGCTTGCTTAATTGTATAAAATCGTCAATTAATAACTTGGATACTGCCACAGCACAAATGTACAATTCAAATGAGCTAACTTTTCATCATGAAGCAATTATTACTCGTAAGACATGCCAAGAGTAGCTGGGCAAATCCTGGCCAAGCCGATTTTGATAGACCATTAAATGAACGCGGTCATAAAGATGCGCCCATCATGGCCAAAAGAGTATTAGAGCGCGGAATTACTATTGATTTAATCATTAGTAGTAATGCAGTAAGAGCGTTAACTACGGCCACTTATTTTGCTACTGAAAATGGAATTGCAACTACTGATATTGTACAACACGATTTTTTATACCATGCGCCTCCAGAAAGATTTGCAAAAGCGATTGTTCAAATTCGGGATGAAATAAATACGGCTGCTATTTTTGCTCACAACCCAGGCATTACTGATTTTGTAAACCAACTAACAGCTACACAAATTGATGATATGCCCACCTGTGCTGTTTTTGCCATTTCCATCCACACAACTAGTTGGAAAAACTGGGCTACTGCCAAAAAAGAAATCTTATTGGTAGAATGGCCTAAGCAGGTTTAATTAGTTTCTTGCTATTAACTAAATACACGCCAGTAAATATAAGTATAGCTGCTACCAACTTATATAGCGTGAAATATTCACCAGTGAATAGCATGGCAAAAATGGCTGCAAATACAGGCTGCGTGTAAATAAATGCACCTGTTGCCGAAGAGCCAATTAATTGAATACTTTGAACAGTTAGCAAATACGCTACAAATGTTGAAAAGACGGCTACATAAGCCAGTACCGTCCAATGAGCAATATCAAAACTATTCCAATTGGTACTTAACATATAAGGAAGCCCAATAGGCAATATGCCAATAGCGCCTAATGTAAAAATCCAACGCAACACTTGTATGCCTGAATACTTTGCCATCAAGGGTCTTACTAGTACCAAATAAAAAGCATAAGAAATGGCATTGGTTAATACTAATATGTCACCTAGAACCATATTGCTTGCTGCTCCTGATTGGTCTTTCATTAAAATTAAAATACTTGCTCCTCCTACTCCACAAGCCAGGCCAATGGCTTTTAATATAGTAAAACCTTCCTTTAATAACCATGCTGCAATGATGGTAATGAAAATAGGCGAACCCAATGATAACAAGGAACTATGTATTACGGTGGTTAATGATACGCCTTTAATAAAAAACAACTGATTAATCACAATACCTGTAAGCGCACAAATCAAAAATCGGGGCAAATCTTTTCTGTCAAATTTTACTTTACCAGGCTTAAATAAAAATAGGATCCAGAATAATGAAAGCGTTACTGCAACTCTAACAAAGTTTAAAGCAAAGGGATGAATAAAACCCGGAGTAATGAATTTTACCGCCGCATAACTACTGCCAAAAATTAAGTTTGCAACAAGGGCGGCAGTATATGCTTTGTAAGACTGGCTCATTTAGGCAAATTTAGCAATAATGCTTTAAGTTGCTCTACATCAAACTGATCAATATTCATTTTACTATACGTGAAACTTTGTGCTTTTGCATAAGTATCATCCAAACTAAATTCAGACTGCGTAACGCGCATAAGTCGTTTTGTTTGCATCAACAATTCACTTAAATACTCTTGCTCAGTTTGACCAGGTGTAGGTACTACAATTAATTTTTTATCAATAGAAAGTAACTCCATTAATGATGTATACCCACCTCTGCAAATAATATAATCCGCTTGTTGTAATTCAAGCGCCAATTCATTGGTATCTAAATGATTGAACACGGTTATATGTGAAGGCACTTCTAATGGCGTTGATTCTAAAGGTAACCCCCTAATAAAAACCACTGGCTTAGTGAATGCTTCAAGGTCAATCAGTATTTTATTTTCGAGTATGGTTCTTTGTGGCTCTGGCCCAGACAATACTACAGCAAATGTATATTTGGTTGCACATGATACTCTGGTAAACCTCGACAACAATTTCATATACAATACGGGCACTTTGGGCATTGTAGCTGGGTGGGAAAGCTTTCCTGCCAAACCAGGATTGGCCATCATATCGGGTACCCAACAGGCAGTAAATTGATTGATAAAATAATAATTAATACGTCTGAAAATGTATTCTACCCATTGATAAGGTGCTTTAATAATTAACTGGTGCGTTATAAATATACAAGGAACAGAAGGATGATGCAATCCAAATCGATTATCGGAAACAATCAAATCAATTTGATTTTCTTCTACCACTTTTTTTAACCAAACTTCTTCGGCTTTGATTGTTTTATACAACTTGGGTATTTGAAGTATCAAACTAAACAAAAGTAATAGGCGCGACTTTGCGTAGTGTACCCGATAGCCCGTTAAAGGCAAAATAGTTAAATCGGGAAATTCTTTCAACAATAGTGCAGCTTGATGCCCTTCAGCAGCCAATATCACTTTGATGTTCAACTGCCTGAAAGCCTTGATAATAGGGATACAGCGGGTAGCATGACCCAGCCCCCAGTCTAGTGGTGCAATTAAAACCGTAGAAATGTTAAATTGATTTTTCAAAGTTGCTTTTGTTGAATTAATGAAGCTATTTTATTACTTTAGTTGAGTATATGAAAATGAAAATAAACCAAATTATTCTTTTAGTGTTAGTTATCATGCTGGCATCTACATCATGTGGTGTTTTTCAAAAATCGAATAAAACCAAATTTTGTGGCTGCCCTAAACACTGAATTTGTTTACCATGAACAGAGATCTATTGGTTTTAACTAAACAAGAATTCTTGTCAGAAGCACAGGCTGCTGCAGTTGTTGCTGAATTAAATAAAGTGCTAGGCCCTGTTGAAAACTGGGCGGCATTTTGTGTTGCAAATGAAATCATAGACATTAATAAACATAAGATTGTTACCAAAACGCATTTGGTAAAACAAATATTGCAAGACAAACCAAACAAGGCTTTTATCTTTATTTGCAATAAAAACTAGATGGAGGTTCTCCTCAATATTGATTGTTAATTGCCAGTAACGAGTTTTAAGCAAGTTTGCTCAATGCAGTTTCCAATTGTTGCAACATAGTTGGAATGTCTGCTTTCTTACAAGTTCCTACACTCAATCTGTACCAACTACTATCTGCCCCCGCACCAAATGCTGAGAATGGCACAATGGCTATTTTGGCTTCGCTTAAAATATAAGTGGTAACATCAGACTGTGTAGCCAATACATTTCCCTCGGCAGTTTTGCTCCCCCTTAAATTAATTTGTATGGTTAAGTAGATTGCAGCTTGTGGTGCAATTGCATCTACCTGATATCCTTTTTGCTTTAATGCACTAATACCATTGTATATAGTTCTTAATCGATATTCAACTTCCGATTTAAAATGAGTAAGGTAATTACCAATGGCTTCTTTCATAGGTAAATAATGGGCCACAGCGTGTTGCTCGGCCATGGGCGCCCATGCCCCTAAATGACTTAAAATAGCTTTCATTTTTGCAATCACATTCTCTGGACCCAATGCCCATCCCACTCTAACTCCTGTTGCAGAAAAAACCTTTGAAATACCATCTATAAAAATGGTATAAGGTTTCATAGCAGGATTCAATGTTAATGGATTGTAATGCACTGTATTGCCATAAGTAAGTGTCCAATACATTTGATCGAACATTAAATACAATTTCTTTTGATCGGGCGTTCTGGTTGCATTTTCTGCAAGAATTAATTCGCAAATTTCTGCTAATGCATTTTTGCTTAAAGTGGTGCCGGTAGGATTCTGCGGTGTACACAAACAAATTAAGGTAGCGCCTTTAATATGTGGTTGAATATCTGCCACAGTTGGCATGAAATCATTTTCAGGCAAACAAGTCACTTCACAATGTTCTCCATCGGTTAAATGAACATAGTGATTGTTATTCCAAGAAGGTACCCCGTAAATAACTTTATCTCCTTTGTCTACAATTACTTTAAACAATGCATAAATGAGTGGTCTACCACCTGAAGCCACTTGAATTTCAGCTGGTGTAAAGCTAAGGCCTTCCCAATCTTGTATAAATCCACTGATGGCTTTACGCAAATCTAAAATACCTTCTGCTGCTGGGTAGCTGGTCTTCTTTTGTTGATATGCTTCTATAATCAGTTGCTCTAATTCAGCAGGAATAGGGAATTCACTAGGATTAAAATCGCCAATGGTATAATTATAAATGGTCTCTCCATTTCTAATTCTCTCGTTGATGGCATTTCCCAACTTTACAATTTCACTTCCTATTAAGGTTTCTGCTAAATGACTCAACTGGCTCATAAAAAAATTTAGTGCAAGGTAAGCAATTGCATTTATTTAGTACCGATTGTACTATTTTAACAAATTGCTTTACATTAAAACAAGTTAACTTTATTAAAATATAAAATATATGGGAAAAGCTAAATCAACCAGAAAGAATACAAAGAAAGCAACTCCTGCATCGGGCATGGTATCTAAGTCTGCAGGACCTTCAAGTATGATGAATAAAGCGCCAGGCGCAATGAACAACAAAAACTTCTCTTCGTCTAAAAAAGGTGGTGGCTTTTCTGTAACACCTAGAAAAGCATCATAAGTTTTAGAAGCTATATAATAGTGGTATGTTGAATAAATTAATTTCCGCGGGTATTGCAGGAATATTGGCATTGGGGCTATCTACGGCTTATGCACAAAATGAAAACGATTCTATTGCTATTCGTTTATCAAAGCCGGTTTATTTACAAGGTGATTCATTAGAGCTTCGCGTGTATTATCCCAATTATATAAATAAGAAATTAAAATCTGCAACGGCGCATATTTGGATAGACCACTTGGGTACCAAACAAAGATGGAAGTTTCGCTATCCCATGATTGAAGGAGAAGTGAATGCAGCATTAAAAATTAGTGAGCAGATTCCTAGTGGTAATTATGCCATTAGTTGTTTAATTCAATCAGGCTTTTATAGAATGCAAGGCCAAGTACTTGAGCGTGATAAAAAAGACACAGTCATCAATTATATGATGCGAACCAGTACTAAGCAAATGATGGTTGACCGAGTAAAAGTTGATGCAAAAGGATTTTTTACAATGAAGCCCATGTTGTTCCAAGACACTGCTTCCTTTTATTTTTCTCCCATACAAAAGCCCAAGAAAAATTATTTAGCTATTCTACTTAAAACACCTGTTGATTCTGCATTTGAGCCTGCTGCCATTCAAACGGCTTTTTTTAGTGTAGGAAAACCAGGCGAGTTCATTGATAAAAAAATTGATTATAGTCTTTCTTTAGATGATCCAGAATTGGGTGGCGACCTTCCCAATGTAACGGTATACGCTAAAGCAAAAACAAAAGTGCAAGAGTACGCAGAGTCTTATACCAGTGGATTATTTAAAAATGATAACGCATATATTTTTGATGGATTAGGAAATGATGAATTGGCCCAATCGCAATCATTGGCTTGGTATTTACAACAAAAAGTGCCCGGATTAAATGTGGCCATTGACTCGGCCAACAATGAGGTATTTAAATGGAGAGAGGAACTCTGCACTATTTTTATTGATGAATTTGAAGTAATGCCCGGAGAACAAACCATGGTGTTCCCTAGAGATATTGCTATGATTAAAGTATTCAGACCTCCATTTCAATACAGCTCTACCACAGGGTTTGGGGGTGCCATTGCCATCTACACGAAGAAAGGAAAGTTTGTAGACAACAATGGCGCAAAATTTTCATTTATTCTAAAAGGCTACACTGCATTCGATAGTGTTTGGAAATAGAATTAATTTCCTTTCGCGAATTACTTTTTAAGTGAAAAGATTCTTGACAAGTTAAAGCCAAATTGAAATTCACCTTTAGACCAACTATTGGTAGTTTCTGTAATAAAAGAGCGTTCATTCATTCCTGTTGAATTAGAAAAATGCAATTGAAATACATGCCCACCTGTTTCAATATCTACACCAATTGAGAGTGGGTTAGTACCTACAGACATGGGCAATCCATTGGCAACCAAAGAATAATCTACCACAAAAGCAACACGCTTCGAAATCTTATGCCTTGCACCAATACCCAATGCGTAAATCGTTTTTTTGTCTGCAGGATCAATCATATTCCTGTACACTAAAGTGGGACTTAATTGCAAAGAAAATGATTCATTGAATTTTCTACCAATAATCAATTGTGCATAATAACCTGTTCTATCAGTAAAAGTCAAGGGCTTCAACGGGTCAGGACTTTTATATGTAAAAATAGAAGTACCTGCAACCGCTATTAAAGAAACAGGCGTACCTCTTTGTTCTTGGTGAATTAAACGGTATTTAATAAAAGCATCGTATTCTTTTTTGAAACTGGTTCTACCAAAGCCAATGGTTAAATTATTACTCAATCCAAAATCAAAACCCATACGCATACTGGCTTGATCTAGCCCAAATAAATCGCCAATCCCTTGTTTCACTGGACCAAAACGATGTAGAATTCTAAAATCTAACATGCCTGCGCCCAACATTTCCATAGAGTGGCCATTGATTACTCTAGAAGATTTGAATGCACCGGTTATTTTATTGTTCCCCTTTTGTTCATTTTCTAGCTCCTTCAATAAATTATCCTGTGCAAAAACAGGAAAACTGAATAGGCTAATGAAGCATAGTATGGCGAATGGTGTCCGAATCATAAATTAGGTTTTTGAATTTGATAGATCGCTTTAACGTTTATGCTGATTTTTTGGGCAATTTTATCTTTGACCAACTTGGGTATTTGTATAGCATAATCTTCTAACACTAAATCAAATATAGACTCACCCGTTACTTTACCCTCTTTTACATGAAGCTGAGCCATAGTGCTGATTTCCTTTGATTGCCCGTGAAGCTGCATCGTCCCATTTACAGTTAAGTTATAGTCTGCATTTTTAGTTAAATCAATTACAGGAATAGATTGAATTACCCCTTTAAATTGAGCACGAGGATATTTGCTACTCTCTACATAATTTTCATTAAAATGCTCTTGCATTAATGCATTGGGGAAAATGAATCCTTTTAATAAAACACTAAATTCAATTTTGCCCGATGCTAAATCAATTACCGAAAGGCCTTGATTATTCACCGCTTCAATATTTTCTAAAGGCATTTTAGAAAAAAATTTCACAGAAGCATTTCTACAAAGCAGTCGCTCTTGCGCATGCAATTGAGCCACCGCAACCATTACTAAAACGAATAGTAGGCGTTTCATATTCCTTAGTTATTTAGGGCCCCTGAAGCTACCCAACATGAAATAGCATTCTTTTGCGCAGTAGTTAAAGAGCCATTTTTAGGCATGGTACCAGACTCAACAGAACTTTTAATTTGAGCAGCAGCAGCTTTAACTTGATCGTAATTGGTTAAAGGCCCAGGACCATTCACACTTCCTGTATTATGGCAACCCACTGCGCCACAGCTATTTTGAATGATAGGGAAAACCACTGCAGTAAACCTGCTATCAATGGTAGAACAGTTGAGTGTAGTACCACCTGTACCAGGGGTTGGAGTTGTTGTGCCTGATTCTGATTTAGAACAAGCAATGGCCACAAAAGCCACCATTATAAAAAGCGTCAATAACTTTTTCATGTAGAGTAGTTTTGGTTGAAAAATGTTTGTTGTTTAAACACAGAGTCTGAAGCTATCCATGGCGTTGCCTGATATGTTAACATTTTTAATTGGCTTTAGCCGCAAAAAACCCCCACTCCTAATTAAAGCAGTGGGGGTTTATAGTTAATCGAAACTGAGTCCGAAAATCAATTGATTATTCCAAGGGCTTATAGTCCTTAAAGAACTTTAATGGCGCAGCTTCTGCTAATGCGCGGTATTGTTTCCAGCTACCTTCAAATAAAGCATTGGCTTTTACTATTACGCCATTCACTGCTTCTTCTGCATAGCCCATGATGCGATTTTCTTGGTCGCCTGGCATGGTGGTTTTTCCCATCACTACCTGACGAGCTTCGCCTAAAATACCATTCACCGTTTCTTGAGGAATATTGCCATACCCTTGCTTCAATTGGGGTTTGCCATTCAGCATTTCACGGATTTGTTTTAATGCATCTGCAACAGGCTTAGCCGCTTTACGAATGGTATCTGCTGCTTTGCGATCCATGCTGGCATAACCTGCTTCTACTTTTTTCATGATCTCATCTACTTCGGTTAAGCGATCATTTAAGGCAGTTAATTTTACAATAGATTTTTCCATTCTTGCATTAGCAGCACGAATGGCATTTCTAACAGCCAATGGTGTTGGTGCATTCGGATCGTCATTCACTACTACCATAGTACTGTCTTTTAAATCTCTACCTAAACTCATAACCACTTTATAAGTTCCTGGATTTACTGGTAGGCCTCCAGGTTCTGCAGATCCACCACCTGCTCCACCAAAGCGACCACCGCCGCCGCCTCTTCCACCGCCACCTGCTTGGCGAATACCGCGACCCTCCATTCCCCAATAATATTTATTGAAGCCAGTATCTGCTTTGGTTCTTAGGTTTCTTACATTCACCCCATTGGCATCGTAAATGGCAATTTGCAAAGTATCTGAAATTCTATTCTTTCCGGTATCTGCTGCTGTTTTATTAACGAAGAATGTTAAAGGTGCACCTGTTCTTTTATTCTCCCCTTCATAGGTTCCATAAGTACTGTATTCTATGCCAGAAGCATTTTTCATTTTTGCTTGATAAGCCTGTGGTGCATCAAATGATGTTAATTTCTTAGCAAAAACTTGTCCCTTATTGGCCGCTAACTTGCGAAGAGGACGAATATCATCTAGTATCCATAATGCACGACCAAATGTTGCAATCACTAAATCGGCTTCTCTTTCTTGAATGGCCATATCATAAGTAGACACAGAAGGATATCCATTTTTAAATTGCTGAAAATTAACGCCATTGTCTAAGCTGATAAATAATCCTTGCTCTGTTCCAACAAAAATTAAATTGGGTTCTACTGGATCCTGAATCACACACAACGCATAACCCACTACTTTTTTCTCGTCTACCATGCGTGTCCAAGTTTTTCCGTAATCAGCAGTTCTATAAACAAATGGACGCATTTCACCTCTTCTATAATCGTTCACTATTACAAAAGCTTCTCCTCCATTGTGCTTAGAGGCTTTGATTTGTGGAACCCAAGCACCCAACGGCATTCCGGGTAATTTCCCCCTGAAGTTGGTCCATGTTTTTCCACCATCTCTGGTTAACTGCACATTACCATCATCGGTACCTACCCAAATAACCCCCTGCTCTTTTGGAGAAGGTTCAATAGTTAAAATAGTACAATGATTTTCTGCACCAGTGATGTCTACAGAAATACCCCCATTGCTACTTTGGTCAATCTTAGCTGAATCATTGGTAGTAAGGTCTCCTGAAATTTGTTCCCAAGCTGCGCCTTTATTGGTACTCTTATTTACAAACTGACTTCCGTAATAAATAGTGGCTTTGTCAAATGGATCTTGTGCAATGGCTGCATTCCAGTTAAAACGTTGCTTAACTGTTTTGCTTGGTCTAGGAGGACGTATGCTCCATTGTTCTCCTGTGGCAATATTATAACGTGATACATTTCCGCCTTGGCTCATGGTGTACACCCAATTTGGATCTTCTGCATCGGGCATTACATCAAATCCATCTCCACCACTTACTCCCTGCCAAAATGCATTTCTGATTCCTGATCTTCTCCATACATATGCTGGACCATGCCAACTACCATTGTCTTGCAAACCACCCATTACATTATAAGGAATTTGATTGTCTACATTTATATGATAGTATTGTCCCAATGGTAATTTTTCATCGAACTGCCAAGTTTTACCACGATCACGTGTAATACCAATACCACCATCGTTTCCATCAATAATAAAATTGGCATCATAAGGGTGAATCCACCATGCATGGTGATCGGGATGTATACCACTATAAGGAATCACCGGCTTCCATGTTTTTCCTGCATCATCACTTACATTAATGACTTGATTGATATTGTAAATTCTATTTTCATTTTTGGTATCTACAGCTATATCCTGAAAATAAAAGGCGCGATTGGTTACTACGGAAGGATCACTGTTTACGAGCTCCCATTTAAAACCACCATCATCAGATTTATATAAACCATTCTTAGTGGCTTCCACCAATGCATATACACGGTTGGGATCGGTACGGGCTATGCTGATTCCAATGCGGCCATAATCCCCATCGGGCAAACCATTTGCTTTACCTAATTTGGTAAATGATTTACCACCATCCATAGTCATGTAAAAACCACTTCCACTTCCACCACCTTTTAAACTCCAAGGTGTTCTTTTGTGTTCGTACATATTCACGAACAATTTATTGGGATTGGCTGGGTCCATAACCATATCGCCCACTCCACTGTTTTGATTGGTATATAATATTTGTTTCCAAGTATCGCCTCCATCAGTGGTTTTATATACCCCTCTTTCCGTATGATCAGCAAATGGATTCCCCATTGCACCCACATATACCACTTCTGGATTGGTTGGGTCAATAATAATACGGTGAATATTGCGCGTCTTTTCTAAACCCATGCGCTTCCATGTTTTTCCGCCATCTAAACTTTTATAAATACCTTCTCCTAAACTGATAGAGTTACGTGGATTTCCTTCACCAGTTCCGGCCCAAACCACGCTGGGATTAGATTGTACCAATGCAATGGCTCCAATATTTTGTATGGGTTGATCATCAAAAATGGGTGTCCAAGAAGCGCCTCCATTATCGGTTTTCCAAACACCACCACTGGCTGTGCCTAAAAAGATAATATTGGGATTGGTCCAAACTGCATCAATAGCAGTAACACGACCACTCATTCCTGCAGGCCCAATATTACGGGGCTTCATGCTTTTAAAATGCTTGGATAAATCTACCTGTTGCGCATACACACTGCATACAGCGGTAATACCTACAAAGGCCAAGAGTAATTTTCTCATATTCAAGTTTAGTTTTAAGAACGGGTAATTTCTGAAATAAAGCTTCATTTGCCAAAAACTAAGGATGAGTGGCTTATATTTATCGGTAGAAACAAAGCCATTGAAAAACAATTTATTAGTACAACAAAGCAGCTTTAAAATAGGCTTATACGCTGCAATTGTAGCGTTCCTTACGTATACCATGATTTTTGGTTTTCGCAAATCCTTTACCGTATGCACTTTCGACGGAATGGCCTATTGGGGCTTGGGATATAAAACCTTATTAGTGTTAAGCCAAATGATGGGTTATTTAATGGCAAAATTTTATGGCATCAAATTTATTTCCGAATTAAAAAGATTGGGCAGAGATAAAATTGTGTTGGTTTTAGTGGGCATTGCTTGGTTGGCTTGGTTGTTATTTGCCATTGTGCCGGCTCCTTTTAATATTATATTTCTTTTCATAAATGGTTTTCCATTGGGCATGTTATGGGGCGTTATTTTCTCTTATATAGAGGGAAGGAAAACCACTGATTTTATTGGCGCGGCGCTAGCAGTTAGCTTTATCTTTTCATCGGGTTTTGTAAAGTCGGTAGGCGGTTGGCTCATCATGCAATTTAATATGAGTGAATTCTGGGTGCCTTTTGCTACTGGGTTGGTATTTGCCCTACCCTTATTGTTATTCATTTATCTGATGGAACGGATTCCGCCGCCAACGCAAGAAGACATTGAATTACGCATGAACCGTACGGCCATGAATGCCGATGATCGAAAAAAATTCATTCAGCATTTTTTACCGGGTATTATTGCTGCAGTTTTCATTTATGCATTCGCCACCATCTTCAGAGATATTAGGGATAATTTTAGTGCTGATATGTGGAAGGAAATGGGTTACTTAAATCAACCTGCCATCTTTTCAAAAACCGAAACACCTATAACCTTAATTATTTTGGTGTTGATTGGAAGTATGGTGTTGATTAAAAATAGTTTCAAAGCATTTATGTTGGCACATGTGTTTATTGGCTTAGGCTTTGTGGTAGCGGGTTTGAGCACTTGGTTATTTAGTAAGGGATCTATTGCACCCATTTGGTGGATGACCTTGGTAGGGCTGGGTTTGTATATGGTGTACATTCCTTTCAACTCTGTTTTTTTTGAACGCATGATTGCTGCATTCCGATTTACTGGCAATGCAGGTTTTTTAATTTATGTAGCAGACTCTTTTGGGTATTTGGGAAGCGTAAGTGTGTTGTTGAGTAAAGAAATTTTTAAAATACAATTAAACTGGGTACACTTTTTTTCGAATAGTGTTATGGTATTATCTATTGCAGGTGTAATAATTACCAGCTACTCTATGTATTATTTTTACCAAAAACAAAAAGCGGTTCATGATTAGTTATAATCCCAAAGATTGGTTGCGTTTTATTTTTCAGTTTCATAAAACCGATACGGTACTGCAGTTATTGCCATTGATATTGGGTATGGGCGTTTTCTCTTGGGCAGTTGTTTACATCGAAATCAATTATTTGCGATTGTCTAGTACCAGCTATGCAAAGAACATAACGGTCATGCATAGTTTATTGGGTTTTGCCATTTCAATGTTATTGGTATTTAGAACCAATACTGCTTACGATCGTTGGTGGGAAGGCAGAAAGCTTTGGGGGGCATTGGTAAATAACAGCCGCAATCTCGCCCTAAAAATGAATAGCTTGTTACCACACGATGACGAAAAAAATAGGAGCTTCTTCAAAAAAATTATTCCACTATTTGCGGTTGAACTAACCAATCATTTATTAAACGAAAAAACAAGACTGGCTTTAGATGAACAACCGCATCCTGAAATCACCGGATTCGATACCAGCAAACATATTCCCAATCAAGTAGTGGCTGTTCTTTTAAACAAAGTTCATTTATTAAAAAGAGACCAGGTAATTACCGAGTTTGAATTATTATTTATCAATAATGAATTGCAATCATTCATGGATATTTGTGGGGCTTGTGAAAGAATAAAGAATACGCCCATCCCTTATTCTTATAGTGCATTTATCAAAAAGTTTATCTTCTTATACATTGTTACCCTACCATTGGGTTTTGCTTTAACCTTGGGCTATTTTACTATACCAGCAACCTTATTTATTTCTTATGTATTGGCTAGTTTAGAATTAATTGCTGAAGAAATTGAAGACCCATTTGGCAACGACGACAATGATTTGCCAATGGAAAGAATAGCAGCAAATATTAATAAGAATGTGCAAGATATTTTAGCTTAGTATAGTTATTCGCAAAAAATAGGGCCGGATAAATCCGGCCCCTTCATTCTCAGTCTCACTATCCTTTCTTCTCGTTGTATTTTTTTTCTGCTTCTGCAGCTTTTTCAAAATCTAATACCACCCCATTAATACAAAATCGCAAACCTGTTGGAGGTGGGCCATCTTCAAAAACATGACCGAGGTGAGATTTACAACGACCACATTGAACTTCAGTTCGCTGCATGCCAAGTGTATTATCTGGCAAATAAATGATGGCTCCTTTAGTTAGTGGCTCATAAAAGCTAGGCCATCCACATCCGCTATCAAATTTGGTATCGCTTTTAAAAAGTCCATTTCCGCAAACGGCGCAATAATAAGTTCCTACTTCTTTAAAGTTTTCAAACTTACTGGTCCATGGGCGCTCTGTTCCTTTTTCTCTGGCGATATAGTACACTTCGGGAGAGAGTACTTTTTTCCATTCACTGTCTTTAACAGTCAATTTTCCTTTTTCTCCCTTTGCAAAATAGGGGTTGTCTTTTTTGCTCATACTGTCTTTAACAAGATTGTTACTTGAATTGTTCTGTGCTTGGCATCCAGTAAAGCCGAAAACCGCTAAAAGCAATATGGTTGTCCATTTCATATGTAGGAAAGTTTAATTAATTGAATGTACGTTGTTAAGACAGTTAAGGTTTGTACTTGTTTAGTGGAAAGGTCAAAAATTTATCCAAAACCCTTGTTTTTGATGGATTAAGGTCTTTTGTTAAAGGATTTTTAACAAGCCCTTTGTATATTTGTACCTCAAGCAAGCATCGAACCTACATGTTTAATATTATTTTATTCGGTCCTCCCGGTAGTGGTAAAGGAACGCAAAGTGAGAAACTAATTGAAAAATATGGCTTAAAGCATTTATCTACTGGAGATTTACTTCGTAGTGAAATTGCGCGTCAAACACCATTAGGATTAGAAGCAAAGAACTTGATGGACAAAGGCCAATTGGTACCCGATGAGGTAGTGATTGGTATGATTTCATCTGCTTTAGAAGCCAATCCAGACGCAAAAGGCTTTTTATTTGATGGATTTCCTAGAACAACCGCTCAAAGTGAGGCTTTAGATAAATTATTAAAGCTGAAACAAACCGAAATAGGTGTTTTGTTGGCCATGGAAGTAACCGAGGAAGAACTGGTTAAACGCTTATTAAACAGAGGATTAACCAGTGGTAGAAGCGATGATACCAATGAAACTGTTATTAGAGCCCGAATTGTAGAATACAAAGACAAAACAACAGTGGTTGCCAACTACTATAGCCAATTTGATAAAGTAGTTAATATTAAGGGCGAAGGTACCGTTGAAGAAATTTTTTCTGCTCTTTGCAGCGAAATCGACAAAAGGATGTCTTAACTAATAGAACTGTTAAAGTTTTTTGACCAATAACCAACTGCTATACCCGTCCCGATATAATCGGGACGGGTTTTTTTATGCCTTTTAAGTAAAGCTATCAATCGTTAGCTTTGTGATGAAACGAACCAAACCATATGTATACAGTAGAAAATTTTTTAATGGGCCAATGGGTTAAAGGAGAAGGAGATGGCCAATTATTGTATAATGCCGTAACAGGCGAACCAATAGCAAATGCTACATCAAAGGGATTGGATTTTGCAGCAGCCTTACATTATGCTCGCAGCAAGGGTAATCCTGCCCTAAGAAAAATGAGTTTTCACGAAAGGGGGTTAATGTTGAGGGCATTGGCCATTTACTTAAGGGAACATTTAGCCGAACTGTATACAATCAGCTATCAAACAGGTGCCACCAAAGCAGATAGTTGGGTAGATATAGAAGGAGGAATAGGCAATTTATTTTCCTATGCTTCACTCAGAAGAAAATTACCAGACACGCCTTATTGCCTAGATGGAGAACACCACCCATTAGGCAAAGCCAATACATTTATGGGGCATCACTTGCTGATTCCCAAAGAAGGTGCGGCAATACATATTAATGCATTCAACTTCCCTGTATGGGGCATGTTAGAAAAAATAGCAGTTAATTTATTAGCAGGTGTGCCTGCAATTGTAAAACCTGCAACAGTTACTTCTTACTTAACAGAAGCAGTAGTAAAACGAATCATTGCTTCTGGAATTTTGCCAGATGGCGCATTGCAATTGATTTGTGGCAGTGCAGGCAATTTATTAGATCATGTTCAGTCGCAAGATGTGGTCACTTTTACTGGTTCAGCAACAACTGGTTTGCTATTAAAATCGGGCAAGAAAATATTAGCAGAAAATGTGCCTTTTACTATGGAGGCAGATTCACTCAACTGCATTGTTCTAGGCGAAGACGTTACACCAACAATGCCCGAGTGGGACATATTCATTAAAGAAGTTAGAAGAGAAATCACTACCAAATCAGGACAACGTTGCACGGCAGTTAGAAGAATATTCGTTCCAGAAAATAAAATGGAGGCAGTTCAAAAAGCATTGAGCGCTGCACTTTCTCAAAATGTAATAGGCAATCCTTTGAATCCAAAAGTAAGAATGGGTTCATTAGCTGGAGAATCGCAGCGAAATGAAGTGAAAGCACAGGTAAAAAAATTATTAGAGACTTCAAGTATTTTATATGGTTCCTTAGACTCAGTGGAAGTGTTAGACGCAGATCCCATTAAAGGAGCTTTTGTAAGTCCGCTCTTATTATTGAATGAAAATCCATTCGGAAGTTCAAGCGTTCACGAAGTGGAAGCATTTGGACCGGTTGCTACTTTAATGCCTTACAAGCATACAGAAGAAGCCATTTCATTGGCTAAATTAGGAAAGGGCTCATTGGTGAGCAGCATTGTTACAGCTGATGCAAAAATTGCTACAGATTATGTAATAGGCGCTGGCAATTATCATGGAAGAATATTGGTATTGAATGAGCAATGTGCTAAAGAAAGTACAGGCCATGGTTCACCATTACCTTTATTGGTGCATGGTGGTCCTGGAAGAGCAGGAGGTGGAGAAGAAATGGGCGGATTAAGGGGTGTTAAACATTATATGCAGCGAGTAGCAGTGCAGGGTTCACCAGATATGATAACTGCAATCAGCAAGGTTTATCAGCCAGGTGCAACAGGAAATACCCATACCATCCATCCATTTAAAAAATATTTTGAAGACTTAGCAATTGGCGATCAATTAATTACAGAGAAAAGAGTAGTTACTGCTGAAGACATCAATTCTTTTGCCGATTTAAGTGGAGACCATTTTTACGCGCATTTAGAAAATACTGATTTTAATGGCACTATGTTTGAGAAACAAGTAGCGCATGGTTATTTAATTATGAGTATGGCTGCGGGATTATTTGTAGACAGTTATGAAAAAAATCCAGTACTATTAAATTATGGTATTGATGAATTACGTTTTACTAAACCTGTTTATCCAGGAAGCGAAATGCATATTCGATTTACTTGTAAAGAAAAAATTAGACAAGAGAAAAAAGAACCAACCGATATAGACAAGGGTATTGTTAAATGGTTGGTAGAAATGATTGATGAAACGAATGAATTAACAGGAATAGCCACTATCTTAACCATGGTGGCCAAAAAACCCATTTAATAAAACTATTGTATGATTGAACATATTAAAGAAGGATTTGTAAAAGTTGATCGTGAGCATGGTATTGCAACCATTGAGTTTTTTCATCCACAAAGCAATTCATTGCCAGGGAAAATATTAGATGCTCTTGCTAAAGAAATATACAGTGAAGGATTAAACCCCGATACCAAAGTAATTGTGTTGCGATCTTCTGGAGAAAAAGTATTTTGTTCAGGTGCATCTTTTGATGAGCTCTCTGTTATTAATTCTGAAGAAGCAGGTCTGAAATTTTTCAGTGGCTTTGCTAATGTAATTTATGCCATGCGTACTTGCGGAAAAATCATCATTGCAAGAATTCAGGGAAAATGTATTGGGGGTGGAGTTGGACTGGCTGCTGCTGCGGATTATGCCATTGCATGCGAAGGCGCCGATGTTAAATTGAGCGAATTGGCTGTAGGCATAGGACCATTTGTAGTAGGGCCAGCTGTAGAAAGAAAAATAGGTTTATCGGCCTTCTCTCAATTAACCATTGACGCTGTAACGTTTAGACCTGCAGACTGGGCGAGAAGAAAAGGGCTATTTGCAGAATTACATCCGGATGTAGCGGGTATGGATGAATCTATTATTAGATTATCTACCACTCTATCTCACTCCAATCCTGATGCATTGCATGAATTGAAAACCATTTTTTGGAAAGGCACAGAACATTGGGATGAACTGTTGAAAGAAAGAGCAGCCATTAGCGGAAAACTTATTTTAAGTGAGCACAGCAAAGCTTTTATTCAAAGATTTAAACAGAAGCTTTCATAAGCTACTGTTTAATTTCCCTTCGGTTTTTTAATGGTAAAAATTCGTGCGATATTAAATCCAAAATGAATATCACCTTTCCCCCATTGACCATCTGTTTCATGAATAAAAGTTCTTTCAGTCATGCCAGTTGAATTGGAGAAATGCATTTGGAATACATGTCCACCTGTTTCAATATCAACACCAACAGAAAGGCTATTATAAAATCCGTTAAAATGTTGAAACTGATAATAATATTCCCCAGTAATATTGACTCTTTTACTGATTCTTATTCTTGTAGCAATACCTAATGAAAAAAGATCATTGGGATCTGTTGCTAAAGGGACATTATTATAATGCACCATTGTAGGTGTTAGTTGCAATGAAAAATAGTCATTGAATTTTTTGGCTATCAAAATTTGATTAAAATAACTGAAACGGTCTGTATAATAAAATCCAGATCCAGCAGGATTATCAATTGTTTTCCAAATTACCCCTCCAGCATAGCTAACAGACAAGGGCATATTGATTTTGCCAGTACTTTGTCTAAGAATTCTATACTTAACAAAACCATCGTATTGTTTTAAATAAGTACTTCTTCCTATTCCAACCATTAACCTGCTATTGATACCATAATCGAGCCCCATACGCATAGAAGCCTGATCCAATCCAAATAAATTATATCCTCCAGTGTTTACCCTTCCAAAACGGTGATTTATTTTTACATCAAGTAAGCCCGCCCCAATATTTTCAATAGAATGTCCATTTACAATACGTGTGGTTTTAAAAATTGCAGTGGTAATATCAGTGGTGCTTTTTTCTTTTTCCTTTTCTTCTTTTTCCTGCAATTTAAATAAATCAATCTCCTGAGCCTTAAGCCTTTCAGTACTTATAATGCAAACAACCAAAAAAACAATTTGTCTAAGATTCAATTTCATAGCCCTATTTTAAAAATTACAATTGATTTGAATATTGGCTTCAGCAGCAATTTTTTCACCGATATACGAACCAGCAATTTTATAGTCAGCCAATTTTACACTGAAGTCGCTTTTTAATGACGCTTTACCAGATTTAATAGTAATTGTACCAGGTGTTTGAATCTTTTGATCAACACCATGAATACTGAGCACTCCATCGGCTGTTACTTTATACACACCATCCACAGCAAAATTGACTGTTGCAATATTGGTGATATATCCTTTAAAACTAGCTTTAGGAAATTTAGTACTCTCTAAATAGTTCTCGTTAAAATGATCTTCCATTAATTGGTTCTCGAATCGAAAACCTTTTACTAATAAGGCAAATACAATTTGGCCATTAGATGGAAGCATTTTGCAATCAACCTGATTGTTTACTGCTTCAATTTTTACTAACCCACCAGTAGCATTAAACTTTGCTACTCCTGATTTAGTAGATAACAATGATTGAGCATTTAAAAAATAGGATGAACTCAACAACAACATTAAAAAAAGATATTTTTTCATAAACTAATTTTTAGATTGAATAAAAGCGTCGGTAATTACTACATCGCTGGTAAACCCGATACAAACCCCTTTAATGTTGATTTTTTTATTTACTTCAACATTTTTAATTACTTCTTTAAGTGTACAAAAAACCGAAGAAAAATCGTTGGCACCATCAATGGTAATTGTTGTATTCCCTTCTTGATTCTGGCCAACTTCTTTCACAATGCCCTCTACCAATAATGCTTTGTTTAAATATTTAGTATTTGCTTCAGACTCATTGTTATTGTAAGCACTAACCAGCTCTACTGCAGTAATGGCAATAGCCTTCTCGTCGTTTACATTTCTTTTATACTGCGCAGCATAAATAAATACATAATAAAGTATAGCAGCAACAATTAAAAGAATAGAACCAATTATTATTATCCATTTTTTCATAGAAGATATTTAGTTGTTTAACATGCCTGCATTAATCCAAACTTGGAATTTTGAAATATCACAAGCCGATAATTTTCCTCCTCCCTTTGGCATTGCAGAAGCTTGCCCATTTTGAATAATAGAGTTCATAAACTTGCCGTCTAATACCGAGGCCCTAACCCCTGCATAATTATCTAGAACAATTCCAGCGCCAGCTGCAGCCGTTCCACCATGACAACTATTACATGATGTATTTAGAATTGGCATTAAACTGGTACTAAATTTTACATTAGCAGTATCACAAGCAACTGCTGAGGCAGCAGGATATACCAGTTCACTTTTATCATAATAACAAGCACTAAAGAATAGAAGTGCAAAAAATAAAAACAACGAATTCCGCATAATTAAATTTTTATTGAGGCATTCCTGCATTAATCCATTTGGTCATTTGCTTAATCTTACAAGCGTCCATAGGATTACCAATTGGCATTCTTTGCGCAGCAGGTAAACTTGGTGCATGATTAATGGCATCTAAGAATAATTGCTTATTTGCATTTATATAAGATTGGGTGGCAGCGAGTGTTCCTAAATAAACATTACCCGACCCAGGTGCAACACCATGACAACCGTTACAGTTGTTAGATAAGATGGTTTGAACAGACGTAGAATATGTAAACTTAGTAGTGTCACAGCTATTAACACAATTGGTATTTAAAGCACCCTGATCAATCCATTTCTTTATTAAACTTATTTGCGCAGTGCTTAAAGCAGGATAACCTCTTGGGGGCATTTCTCCCTTTGTAATTTCTTTATAGTATTTGCTATTGGCTGCATCTCTAGGTTTGATGCCTTTCATAATTGTAGTGTAATCGGTGGTTTGAACCCCGTCTGCTCTTGTATTGGCATTATGACAACCAGCACTGGCGCAATAACTAACATACAAAGGAAGCACATCATTTTGAAAACATACCGTATCAGAAACTGTAGTATCTCCACCTGTTACACCACCTTGTACAACAACAGGTGTGGGATTAATTGCAGAATTCAAAAATTCATGCTTACAAGCCAACAAGAACAGTGTGGCCATTAAACTTGAAATAAGTAGCTTTTTCATAATAGTCAATACACTATTAATGAAAAAGGGGTTGCCTCGGTAAATTATTTTTTTTGCTTAACTATTGGCATGCGCAAATTAATATACAAGGCAATTGTTCCTAGTTTATTATGTCCTTCGCCCAGTTCTTCTAAGGGAAGCTTAAACATTGGCTCAATTTCTAGAACAAGATTTCGCTTTGTTTTAACAGATAAACCCGCACCTATTGTAAGATTATTTAAAATATGCGACTCGCCATCATCATCGGTGTCGTTGGCACTATTCCAAAGCAACGGCGTACTTCCATTTAACAATAAATCATACGTGTATTGTTGTTTTATAAAAAACAAAGAAGACAATCCCACAGAAGAAATAAAAGACCATTTTTTATTTGGCCGATCTGTATACCTAAGCGAAAGTGGCACTTCAAATACATGCAAACTGCCCTTTACATTTCTTAATTCTAAACTGGTATAACTGGGTAAATTTGGAGATGGCTTATATAAATACCCATCACCAGAAGCGTTAACTGGGGTATAATTATACAGCAATCCCGATCTGATTCGCCATTTAGGAAATAAGAGGTAATTGATTCCTACTCCAAGCGTAAATCCTGGTTGATGCAAAGGCTGCATGTTGGCCAATAGAAAATCAGGCGCTACGGTTAAATTCCATTCCCACTTCGAAAGTTTCTTTTCAGCAATTTTATTATTGATTTGCGCAATAGTAGTATCCTCTAACAATGGGTTCTTAGTTTCAGACTTGGAACCAGCCGAATCAATTTGCATATTTACAAATTCTTGCTTTGTAGCTTCTACTGTATCTAACTTTTTTTGAAAATATTGATCAGGAACAATCGCCTGCAACTGTTTATTAGGAACACTATTTTGCAATGGGTTTTCCGACAACTCAGATTTTATTGTTGATTTAGATGCTGGCTTAAGTGCTGATTTAGATTCGGGCATAAACGTAGAAATAGATCTAGACTTTTGCTCAGCTGTAGCTTTTGAATCATTAGATTCTTTATTTACTATAATTGGTGATTTAATACCAGTATGGTCATTTTTATTTACAACAGGCTTAACTGTTTCAGTTGATTGTTTTCCTGTAAAATATTTAGTAGCACCTGCTATCAATAATCCAGCCATTAAAAAAACAAAGAACCAAAAAACTACAGGTCTTTTTTTCCTTTTTTGAGGCATTTCTACATCTAATAATTGCTGCATCTTGTCCCAGTTTGCAGAACTACTAATGGCATCACCTGCTTCTTTTTCAAAAGCATTCTTAGCAAGATCTTCTATTGATTTTGAGTAGAATTTATCCATTCAGTTTGCTTTTGGATGACAACAATAATTGTAAATGACGCTTGGCTTTAAATAAGTTAGATTTAGAAGTTCCTTCGTTAATGCCTAATAAGTTGGCTATTTCTTGATGCGTATATCCGTCAATAAAATGTAAACAAAAAACAGTTTTATAACTTATGGGTAAACTCATAACTAATTGTATGATTTCTTGGTATCCCAATTTTTGAATAATTTCTTCATTAATTGCTGGTTCATATTGATGCTGTTCGGTTATTTCGTCTAATGAAACAGCTTCTGAAAAATATTTTCTAGAATAGTTAATACAATTATTAATAAATACCCGTTTAGACCAGCCTTTGAATGCTGCTTCTGAAACAGCATAATTACTCATATCGTATTGTGCTATATTTTTAAATATTTTCATGAACCCATCCATCACTAAATCTTCTACTAAGTTTACCTCATTTGCATACCGCTTACAAACAGAAATAGCATATCCTTGCAACCACTCATAAAGATCCCTCTGGCTTTGTCTATTGTTCTTTCGACAGCCATCAATTATGTGCTTAATTTGCTCATCAGATAAACTCAACCCTTGCTAATAATTAATCTATTCCGTTAATAATACAGCAAAGTTAGCATTACGGTTGCCTACACTAAATATAATTTTTAGCTAAAAATCAGCGTATTACACCTGCAGCCCAGCTAATTCCATAACTGGCTTTAAGGTATTTAGCTCTTAATTGAATTAGTTTCTCTGCGGTTTCAATGACTTTGTTTTCTCGGGTATTGAGTAAGAACAAGCTGCTTTCCCCATTCTGAAACCGAAGTGATTCGGCTTTTAATAATGCAGTATATCCATTGAATGCTTGCTGAGCAGCAGCAATCTGTTCTTTCAACAAAATAGATTCGGCATAGTACGACCTAATTTTATTAGCAGTACTCCATTGTTTGGCATTCAACTCATAATTGGTCTCAGCAATTTTTAATTTAGCTTGTCTATACGAACCTTGACCTTCGCGCAAGAAAATGGGAATTTTAAATTGCACGCCCCATACATAATTATTTTGCAAGAGTGCTCCACCAAAATCTTTCATTACGTTATATCCTTGATTCAATAAATTAGCTTTTACATTTAATGATGGAAGCAAAGATTGAAATTTTAATTTTCTTTCTACTTCTAAAGCTGCTAGTTCAAAATTCAAACTTCTTAAAGAAGGATTTTCCTCGTTCGCCCTATTTATCAACTGTTCTGGATCTTCTACCGTCATATACATTTGGAACTGAACTGTATCGGGTACAAATTTTTCGTTTAGCAAATAAGCTGCATCATTTTCGTTCCATAAAAAATTGGCCATCTCAAGCTGAGCATTTACCAATTTTACTTTAGCATCTGTTTGTAATAATTGAAATTGTTGCACTTGAGTGAGGGCTTCAACGGTATCAATTAATGCTCTATCTCCATTTGCATAAGCCAATTTAACCAACCTGAAACGATCTAGGCTCACTTGCAAAAACTGACGATAAATACTGAATAACTGATACGACCCAGCCCATTGCCAATAAGCATTGTAGGCATCATACAAAAGATCATTCTGCATTTTTAATCTATCCTGTTCACTCTGTTGAGTAAACAAAGAAGCCTGTTGTAAACTAGCCCTACGTTGGTCTATGAGCAACCCCTTTAATAGAGGCATTTCCAATCCCAAATAACTACTCTGCCCACGGGTTATTTGATTATTCAAAAACAACCCTCCATTATCTTCAAGCCCTGCCTTAATATCTAATCCTCCCAACTTAGTAGGAACTTTAAATTCAGGATTAGTGTAGAAATAATAATTTTTTCCATCAAATGTTTTTCTACTCGCATCCATTTCAATTGTTGGATCAAATTGTCCCCTAGCACTTAATAATGCAGCATTGGCTTTTTCTACTTTAATATTTGCCTGTTTAGCAATTGGATGAAAAGACCTTACTTGTTCAATAAATTTTTCAGGACTTAATACCTGCGCATTTATATTGAACGCCCATGCACAGCCAAAAAAGAATAAATACTTTCTCATGGCTATTTCCCTTTTTGGTCTTTTAGTTCATTACCCTGCATTGGTTTGTAATATTCTGGAGGGAATCCATTGATATTTCGCCATAATTCGTATCCAATAGGCACATCTTTTAACAATGCTATTCCATTTGCTCCTCCACCCATTCTTAATTGTCGTGGCCAAGGTTTTTCTGAAGGATCTTCAATAACCAGCAATCTAAACTTCCCATTATTGCTTACCGAAGTTTCCACTGCTGCTACAACGCCACCAAAGGTTCCATAAGAAGCAGCAGGCCAACCAGAGAATACAATTGCGGGAAATCCATCAAACACAAACCTGATTTTTTGACCAATGGCCAATAATGGCAGGTCCATTGGTTCTGCAAATAACTCTACCGCATATTTAATTTTATCAGGAACAATTTCAACAATCATATCGCCCTCTTTCACCATTTCACCAATACCTGCTTTACGGGCTTTGGTGATTTGTCCATTCTGTGGTGCAGTTATATAATATAGCTTGTTTCTAATATCATAATTACTATATGCATTTTGCAATTTGGCTACATCTGCTTCACCGGTTGCCATATTAGACAAGGACCCGAATTGTTCTCCTTGAGCCTTCGCTATTTTATCTGTATACTCTTGAATGGTTCCATTCTTTTCTATTCGAATGGCTGTTAATTCCTGTTTGGCTTGTAGAAATTTATTTTCTGCACTTATTTTTTTAGCTGTTGCATTCTGAAAAGTAACTTTCCTTCTTTCAAAATCTACCAATGAAATCACTCCACTATCCAACATGTTTTTTGCGGCGTCTATTTGTCTTTTGGCAACGGCAACTTCATTCATCACAGCTCCCAAATCAATACTATCACTAATTACTTTTAATGTTTGCTGACGAAGTTTAACATCTAACTGATCTAATTTTAAATCCCTTGCTTCTTCAAGTGCATTAATTTGAGACACCGCAGTAGCCGCTTTATTACTATACCCTTCTACTGCAATTTGCTTAGCATCTATTTGCTTTTGGGTTCTACTCAGTAATTGAGGATCAAAATAATCGGTCTTGACCTCCCCTATCTGCATAATGGTATCTCCTTTCTTAACAAAGTCGCCTTCCTTTACATACCATTTTATTACACTACCAGCCAATACTGTATTCAATTCTTGGGGTCGATCTTCTTGTCTTAATGCAGTTACCGCTCCTTTTGCACGTATATTTTGTGTCCATGGCAAGAACAAGACTACAACCAACAAAATCAAAGAAGCCCAAAGCCATTTTCTAACATTATTCTTATTATGAATCCTATAAATATGCTGATAAGAATGAATGGTACTATTTGCAACAGCTTCCTCTATTACAGTAGTTATAAATTTATTACTGTCCATAATTTTCATTTAAAAGTGGCGCAATAGTTGACCAATTACCAGATGCTTTTACAAAGCCCTCATCTAAGTAAATAATCTTGTTACATCGAGCTGCAGTTTCAACATCATTGGTTGCAATTATAACTGTTGCATTCTCTTCAGAAAATATATAGTCTTGAATATTGTGCTTGTAGGTTTTCTCCAAGAAGTTAAGCGGTTCTTCTAACAATAAGAGCCTTTTTTTACCTAATAAAGCCCTCAGTAATAAAATGTCTTGTCTTATTTTGCTGTTTAATCTCTTTCCGGTTGGATCTAAAATTGTATCGTATCCTTTTGGTAGCCCTTGTACAAAACTAGTTAAGCCGCATCGGTTTACTAAGTCTGTAACTTCTTCATATTTAATTTCTTCGCTACCCATCGTAATATTTTCCCAGATTGTGCCATGAAAAATATCTTGCTGGCTTAATAAGATCCCTGTTTGTGACCTAACAGAGTTCAGGTTATAATTCCCCATTGGAATACCGTCTAGCAAAATGGAGCCGGTAAAATTATTGAATGCTCCTGTAAGAAGCCTTAAAATAGTAGACTTGCCCGATCCTGATTCACCCATGATACAAACTTTATCACCTGCATCTATATTTAAATTCAGCCCTTGCAAGGCTGTGGAGTTATTACCGTAAATAAATCCAACATTTTCAAATAATAATGAAACCCCTTTTTGAGTGTCTGCCAATATTACAGTGCCATGCACTTCAATTTCACTTTCAGTTATTTTACTTAATTTTTCAACCGAAGTAAGCAAATCATATACTTTATCCATATTCAATATCAACTTCTCTACTGAGGCTATGATGCTTAAGATTACAATATCAGCTGCAATAAACTGACCAATGTTAATTTGCTGATCTACCAATAATACTGCCCCTACAATTAACATAGCTGCGGTAATAACCACCTTAAATATGATAAGACTCCAGTATTGCGTTAACAGTACTTTAAAATAATTTGTTCTTGCTTTTAAGTACTTAGTTACAATTCCGTCTGTTTTGCGGATATTAAGTTTAGTACCTCTAGAATATTTAAAAGATTTAATTACCCTGGCCATTTCTTCCAACCAAGCAGCTGTAGCAAATTTTTGATCGCTTGCTTCTATACTTGCTTGAAATCCTGCTGGAAGTGTATAACGCATAATTAAATACACTATTAAAGTTAGTACGGCTCCAAACCCAATAAATACAGGGTGATAAAGTGAAAGCAGAATCAATCCAAAAAAGATCTGAATAATTGCAGCAGGAACGTCTAATAATAGTTTCTCAACTGCTTTTTGTAATGAAACAGTATCAAAAAAACGGTTAACCAATTCAGGCAAATAATATGCATCCAATTTTTCTATATTCATTTTTGGAAGCCGATCTGCAAATTCAAGTGAATATCGAACAAATAACTTTTGCTGAATTTTTTCTGTTACCTGAAGCTGCCTAACTTGTAACAACCCATAAATCAAAACGGCAGCCACCACTAAAATTATCAATATTACTATTGAGGTTGATAATGAACCTGCCATTACAAAACCAATAATGGTTTGAATACCTAAAGGCATTGCAAGGCTTAAAATACCAGCTAAAATGGCAAAAGCATAAATGGAAGAAACGTCTTTTTTATCTAAACTAAGTAGCTCTAAAATCTTACGAGCTGCACCCATTGGTGATACTACATTCTTATTTTTTTCCATTGCGGGCAAATATTACAAGTATTATACCTAAAGCCATTGAAAGGCTAATAAGCTTTTGTGAAAGTACTTCGCTTAATATTCCTAAAATGAATAATTGACCAATATGTACTATAGATCATCAAATTCATAGATTTCGTCTATATGGGTTCCAGCATTCATTTCATAAATTGGTTTAACCAATCCATCGTGTAGGTCGTACACCCAACCATGAAGATCAGGACCTTGACGCTCTTTCCATGATTTTTGAATAATAGAGGTCTTAGCCAAATTTAATACTTGTTCCTGCACATTTAGCTCTATCATTCTATTTACTTGAGCATCCTGATCATCAATTGCATCAATTTCTTCTCTATGAAAACGATGTACATCCTTAATATTTCGAATCCATTTGTTAATAATTCCAAAATTATGATTGGTCATTGCCGCTTTTACACCACCACACCCATAATGACCACAAACAATGATATGCTTCACTTTTAATACCTCAACTGCATACTGCAATACACTCAATAAATTCAAGTCTGTATGAATCACCATATTGGCAATATTCCGATGTACAAAAATTTCACCTGGTTGGGTTCCTGTTATTTCATTTGCAGGAACTCGGCTATCGCTGCATCCAATCCACAAAAAATCGGGAGTTTGAACATCAACCAATCTCTTAAAATAATCTGGATCGTCATTTAATTTTTCTATTGCCCAAGCCTTATTCTCTAGAAGTAAACGTTCGTATGAATTCATAAATAAAGTTTATGGCTGTTTAAATAATAAATGCATTGGTTGGTAATTGCCTTTTTTAACAGTAACAGAAATACCTCTTGAAGGTGCGTTACTAATAAAATCGTTGATTTCTTCAATAATATCCTTATCAATAAAGTCTGCACGAGTGGCATCTACTATAACAAAAGAGTTGTCTGGGAAAGCTTGAAGATGCTTTTTAATAATTGGTTTATTTAAAAAAGAAACATCTTTTCTTAGCCTAATCAAATAATTATTATTGTCATTCACCACTAATATTGCCGATCTAAAATTACTTCTAACCAAATAAAATAAACTCACCAACATTCCAACCACAATTCCTGTAAGCATATCAGTCAAAAATATTCCAATGGTGGTTGCTATATAAGGCATAAACTGATCCCAGCCTTTAGCATAAAATGATTTGATTTCTTTTAAACTCACAAGCTTAAAGCCAGTATAAATAAGTACTGCAGCAAGTGCAGACAATGGAATTTTACTTAATAGTCCTGGAATGAAGACCACACAGAGTAATAATAAAATACCATTAATAATAGTAGACTTTTTTGATGTTGCACCTGCATTTACATTTACCGAGCTTCTTACAATAACCGAAGCTACTGGCAAGCCCCCAATTAGGCCCGAAACAATATTGCCAATACCTTGTGCTTTTAATTCTCGGTTGGTTGGAGTAATTCTCTTTAGGGGATCTAGTTTATCTATTGCTTCTACCGCTAAAAGTGTTTCTAAACTTGCAATAATAGCTAAAGAAAAAGCAATAACCCAAATAGAAGGATTGAGTATACTACTAAATTTAGGTAATGTAAAAAAGGAGATAAAATCAGTTAGATCTTTAGGAATTGGAAGACTTACTAAATGACTGGCTTCTAATTTAGCACTAGAAGCGGTAAACTCAAGAATGTAATTTGCAACAGTTGATAGTAAAACAACCAATAAAGGGACAGGTAATAAATTAAGCCACTTCTTTTTCTTTATTGATTTTGTTTGCCAAATCAATAATATAAATAAGCTGATTAATCCAATCATTAAAGCAGTTGACTGAATGGCATTTAATGCTTGTAGAATTTCTGTGAAAGTGTTTTGTTGATCACTTTGAAAAAAACGTTCATCGCCTTCAAAATCTACATCGTAGCCAAGAATATGGGGTATTTGTTTTAGTATTAAAATGAGACCAATAGCTGTTAACATTCCTCTAATAACCGAGTTAGGAACGTAATGCGCAATAACACCTGCTTTAATAAATCCTAAAATAATTTGAAAACAACCAGCCAATACCACTGCAAACAAAAATGATTCATAAGAGCCCAAACTAGTTATTCCCGTTACTACTACTGCAGTTAATGCGGCAGCTGGACCCGAAACACTTAATGAGGACTTACTAAAGAAACCAACCACAATTCCCCCAACAATACCTGCAATGATGCCCGAAAACAAAGGTGCCCCTGAACCTAGTGCAATGCCAAGGCAAAGGGGCAGCCCTATCAGCAAAACAACAATAGAAGCGGAAATATCTGATGCTGTATGCTGTAATAATTTTTTCATTTTAAATATTTAATCCGCCACAGGCGCTAATAACCTGACCGGTAATATACGAACTCATATTGCTTGCTAAGAATAAAGTTGTGTTAGCAATTTCCTCAGCTTTGCCAAATCTACCCAATGGTATTTTTTGTAAGAACTGAGCGGCGCCTTCTCCATCTTTTAAGTAATGAGTCATATCTGTTTCTACAAATCCTGGTGCAATTGCATTACAGCGGATATTTCTAGAACCTAGTTCGGCAGCAATAGACTTGGTAAATCCAATGATACCTGCCTTACTAGCGGCATAACTGCTTTGCCCAGCGTTTCCCCTAATACCTATAATAGAACTCATATTTATAATACTGCCCTGCTTGGCTTTCATCATTGGACGAATTACCTGCTTGGTCATATTAAAAATGCTTTTTAAATTAATATCCATTACTTCATCCCATTGTTCTTCGGTCATTCGCAACAATAAATTGTCTTTTGAAATACCTGCATTGTTAACACATACATCAATAGCACCAAATTCCTTTACGGTATCATTCACTAAAGTTTCGCAATCGGCAAAATTACCTGCATTGCTCTTTACAGCTTTACCCTTAACGCCTAATGCTTCTATTTGAGAAACCAATGCAGCTGCTTTTTCAGCACTACTATCACTTACATAAGTAAATACTATATTACTACCTTGTTCTGCAAGTTTTAAAGCAATGGCAGCTCCTATTCCACGAGCAGCACCAGTAACAATTGAAACTTTCCCTTCTAATAATTTCATTTGATTCAATTAAAATGTTCTACAAATAAAAACTTTTTATTTCATCTATATACAAACGTTCATTACTTAACCTTGGAACCTTATGTTGTCCACCCAATTTTCCTTTCTGTTTTAGCCATTGATTAAATATACCAGGACTTAAAGCATGCACTACTGGCATTGACAATGCCATGTCTTTATGCCTTTTAGCTTCGTAATCGCTATTTAAACTTTTAAGTGCAGTGTCTAATTCATTTGTAAAATGCTGAATAGAATCGGGTATTTGCTCAAACTCTATTAACCACTCATGAGCACCTTGATGTTGCTCGTTAAAATAAATGGGTGCTGCAGTATAGTCGGTTACAATCAACCCTGTATTAGCACATGCTATGGCTATAGCCTGGTCTGCATTGTCTGCAATCAGTTCTTCACCAAACGCATTAATGTATTGTTTTAGCCTACCAGTAACTTTTAATTTAAATGGATACTTCGTGATAAATTGCACTGTATCTCCTACCAAATAACGCCATAATCCACCATTGGTACTTATTACAATAGCATAGTTTTCGCCAACAACAATATCTTTTAAACCTATTGTTTTTGGATTGGGCTTACCGTATTCACTAACTGGCATAAACTCATAAAAAATGCCATTTTCAGTAAACAACAACATCCCTTCTTCTTCAGGTGAAACTTGTGCAGCAAAAAATCCTTCACTGGCATTATACATTTCTAAATAACTACAACCTGCACCAATCAACTGATGAAATTGTGCACGATAAGGTGTGAAAGAGACACCGCCGTGAATATACAATTCCAAATTAGGCCATACTTCTTTCAGGGTTTGTTTTCCGGTTATGGTCAATATTCTTTTTATCAAAATCAACGTCCAAGTAGGCACTCCAGAAATAGAAGTAACATCTTCTTGAATAGTATGAAAGGCCATTTTTTCAATCTTCTCTTCCCATTCATCCATTAATGCTATAGAAAGTTCAGGTGTTCTAATCCAATTTGCCCAAATAGGTGTGTTCTGCAAAAGCACGGCACTTAAATCGCCATAATGCATGTCTTCATTTAATTGGCTTATTTGATGACTGCCGCCAATAACCAAACCCTTTCCGGTTAACAAATCGCTTTCGCTTCTGTTGTTATAATACATGGTAAGCACATCTTTTGCACTTTGAAAATGGCAATCTTCTAAACTTTCTTGCGTTATAGGAATGAACTTACTTTTATCGTTTGTTGTACCGCTGCTTTTAGCAAACCAACTAACAGGCGTATTCCAAAGCACATTTTCTTCACCCGCCATAATACGGTCGATATAAGGTTTTAAATCGTCGTATTCATGAATAGGAACTGCTTCTTTAAATTTTCGAATATTAAAAAGTTGATTAAAGCCGTACTTTCTTCCAAACTCCGTGTATTGTCCGTGGGTAATAAGGTCTTGGAGTACTTCGCGTTGAGAAGCAATTGGATCATTGGCCCATTGCGCAATACGCCAGTGCCTTATTCGGGCCAAACGTGATATTGCAGGACTTAATAATTTCATAAATTTTCGCTATTCTCCTTGGCCATATCAATAATCCAATCTTTGCGTTTTAATTCAAAATTAGTTCCAAGATAAAGTCTGCGCACTTGTTCATCTTCTGCCAATTCTTCGGCAGTTCCGTGTTTAAATATTTTGCCTTCAATTAAAAGATAGGCTCTGTCGCAAATAGAGAGGGTTTCGTTTACGTTATGGTCAGTAATTAATATTCCAATATTCTTATATTTCAATTTGGCTACAACTCCCTGTATATCTTCTACTGCTATAGGGTCTACCCCTGCAAACGGTTCATCTAACAAAATGAATTTAGGGTCAACTGCTAATGCCCTAGCAATTTCTGTTCTTCTTCTTTCTCCACCGCTTAAACTATCGCCATTGTTTTTTCTTACATGATGCAAATTAAATTCATCTAACAAAGATTCCATTTTATGATGACGTTCTGCTTTAGTAAGATTGGTCATTTCTAAAACAGCCATGATATTGTCTTCAACAGTCAGTTTTCTGAATACGCTTGCTTCTTGAGGCAAATACCCAATTCCCATTTGGGCTCTTTTGTACATAGGTAATTTGGTAATGTCTTGGTCGTTTAAGAAAACACTTCCTTCATCGGGCTTAATTAGACCCACCACCATATAAAAACTGGTGGTTTTACCTGCTCCATTGGGGCCCAACAAACCCACTATCTCTCCTTGTTTAACATTCACGGAAACATTGTTTACAACGGTTCTACCCTTGTAACTTTTGTAGAGGTTATTGGTTTGAATAGTCAGGTTCAATGGTAACGCTTTATACAAATGTAATATGTCGTTTGTATATTGCAGCATGAAAGTTACTGAACATATTCAAGAGGCCAAGAACACATTAATTTCATTTGAAGTTTTACCACCATTAAAGGGAAAGACCATCCAACATGTTTTTGATCATTTGAACCCCTTAATGGAGTTCAAGCCTTCTTGGATTAACGTAACTTATCATAGAAGTGAAACCGCTTTTAAAAAGAAAGTTGATGGTACATTCGAAAAAGTAGAAGTGCGCAAGCGCCCTGGTACTGTTGGAATTTGTGCAGCAATTATGAACCATTACAGCATTGATACGGTTCCGCACTTTATTTGCGGAGGCTTTAACAAAAGAGAAAGTGAAGATGCATTAATAGACCTCAACTTTTTAGGGATTGACAATGTATTGGTATTAAGAGGAGACGCTGCTAAAAACGAAGCGAGTTTTGAACCAGAAGCAGATGGGCATAAATATGCCATTGATTTACAAAAGCAAGTGGTAAATTTAAACAGTGGCATCTATTTAGATGAAGACATACAGAATGGAGGTAAAACCAATTTCTGTATTGGTACAGCAGGTTACCCCGAAAAACATTTTGAAGCACCCAATTTAGAAATTGACTTACAGCGTTTGAAAGAGAAAGTAGATGCGGGTGCAGATTATATTATGACCCAGATGTTTTTTGACAACCAGAAATTTTACGAGTATGTAAAAGCTTGTAGGGATATGGGCATCACCGTTCCAATTATACCAGGATTAAAACCCATCACTAATAAAAAACAGTTGTCTGTTTTACCTAGAATATTTCATGTAGACATTCCAACCGATTTATCGAATGCCATTTCTAAATGTAAAACTGATGCCGATTGCGAGCAGGTGGGAACAGAATGGCTAATACAACAAAGCAAGGAGCTCAAAGCCTTTGGTGTACCCGTTTTACACTATTATACCCTTGGAAAACCCAAAGTAATTTGGAATGTAGTGAACGCTGTTTATTAAAATGGCATTAATCCGAATAATTGATATTTGATTAGCGATTAATTGATAGTGGTCCTGCTGAAATATTGATAATTTTGGCCTCACTCAATTAAACGATGATGCTCAAAATACTTACTAGCATTTCTCAAGCCAATAGTGCACTCTTATCAGAAGGGAATATAGACAAAGCTATCAATGATGTTATTGCTATTTTAGGCCAAGCAACACAGGTAGATCGTGTCTATGTTTTTACCAATAAGAAAATCGGCAACGAACTAAGATTATATTATACGCACGAATGGTGTAGGGAGGGGATTGAAGTTCAATTGGGCAATCCAGACTTAAGCGATATTTCGTATGATTTTTTTCCTGATATGTTTGAAACCTTGTCTAAGGATAAATACATGTATGGATTGGTGGAAGAGTCTAACAATAGCACTTTTAAAGAAATAATGGAATCTCAGGGTATTTTGACCTATTTATTTACTCCCATTTTTTGTGACGGAGATTATTGGGGATGGATTGGTTAT
The DNA here is from genome assembly GCF_030695065.1 of Sediminibacterium sp. Taxonomy (GTDB): domain Bacteria; phylum Bacteroidota; class Bacteroidia; order Chitinophagales; family Chitinophagaceae; genus Sediminibacterium. Next base: position 230,612 of record NZ_JAUYTR010000023.1, read on the forward strand.
GATAATTGCACAACCAAAGATAAATGGGAGCAAGAAGTAGTACAGTCGCTTTATACAGTTGCTAGAAATATCGGAATCAGGCTATCTAGAGAAAAAGCAACATTAGAACAAAATAGACTGCTAGAAAGATTCCAAATGACCATCAAAGCTTCACAGCAAGGCATGTGGGAATGGGATATTGCCAATAACAAATTGAATTATTCTCCCATTTTCATGAAAATGATAGGCTATGAACCCAATGAGTTTGAACATACCTATGAGAATTGGAAAATTCGGGTACATCCAGATGATATTGTTGCAACTGAAAAAAGCCTAGAAGAATATTTTACAAATATTACTGAGACTTATCAAAACGAATTCAGGCTAAAACATAAAGCTGGTCATTATATATGGATTAATGGATTTGGCATTGCTAAAAGAGATGATGAAGGTAGGCCTGTTTATATGGTAGGAACACATGTAGATATAAGCCCTCTTAAAAAGCAACAAGAAGTTTTAGAAGAGCAGAAGAATGAATTTGACAAACTGATCAATAACTTGGGTGAAGCTGTTTTTAGATTAAATAGTTACAACCAAATTACTTTCATGAATCAATATTGGCATGAACTTTCCGGATTTGAAATTCAAGATTGCATGATGGAGCCAATAACAGAATTTTTTGAAGACACCGACAAGCAATTGATATTTGAACAACTTGAAGCATTAAGGAATTCAGAAAAAGGAAGAACAACAATAGAAGTTAAACTAAAGCAAAAAAACAATAATTGGCGTTGGGCAGAATTATCTCTTAGAGAAAATAAAGCAGCATCAGTTAAAGATTATTTTATTGCTGGAAGCATCATTGATATTCATGACAAAAAAATAGCTTTAGAAAAAGAAAAAGAATTATCAGAATTAAAAGCAGGTTTTGTATCACTCACTTCACACCAATTTAGAACCCCTCTAACAGTTATATTTTCAAATATTGAAGTAATTGAATTATCTGCAAAAAAATTAAATATTGCATTATCCAATACAATTAGAGATTCTGCAGAAATGATTAAAGATCAAATTGATCGAATGACGCAGTTAATGGATAATATTCTGTTAGTAGGCAGATATGATGCAAAGCAATTAGCCTATAATTTGCATCCAATTTGCTTATCAACTTTTGTGAAGTCTATTATCAAAACTTATTTCCAAAATGAGATGGATGGTAGAACTGTCTTACTTAAAGAAGAAGTTTCAAGTAATAAGGTTGCAGCAGACGAGTTATTGTTTATGCATGTGCTAACCAATATTATATCTAATGCGTTAAAATACTCTAAGGGAAGTACAAATCCAGAAGTATCCATTTATTACAAAGACAACAACGCCTTTATTGAAATAATTGATTTTGGTATAGGTATACCAGAAGATGAAATTGAAAAAGTATTTCATTCTTTTTATAGAGCATCAAATACCCAAACCTATCAAGGTTCTGGTTTAGGTTTATCCGTTGCAAAACAGTTTATGGAAATACATGGAGGAAAGATAAGTTTAGAAAGTGTCCTTAACAAAGGAACACAAGTAACGCTATCTTTACCCATTGTAGCTTAGTCTAAAGCTATTTGCCAACAAAATTGGCAGCATATGCTTTAGGAGGCTTACCATATTTTTTCTTGAAGCAATGACAAAAATAGGCCACAGAGTTAAAGCCAGATTGAAAAGAAACTTGCTTAACGCTGGTATTTCCTTGACGTAATAGAACCTCTGCTTTCATCAGTTTGATTTCAGTAATGTACTGCTTTGGCGTCATTTTGTATTTGGCCTTTATCATTCTTTCTAGAGTAGAAACACTAACAGACATTTTTTTGGCAATAGCAGGTATCGTGTTTAATTCATCTTCGTTTAGCTTCTCTACTATTGCTTCAAAAGAATCTTCAAAAAAATCTTTAGAGTTGCCATTCGAAGACCCACGAGTAGAAAGCAGTCTTTTTTGCTTCGCGTTCTCTTCGTTAATTTGAACGATGCCAGTAAGATTTCTTATTTTTAGTAATAACTCTTTAGACTTTATTGGCTTTACCATAAAATCGTTGGCCCCCAACTCTAGTCCTTGAATAATCTTATCGTCGCCCGACATTCCAGAAATAATAATCACTGGAACCCTATTGGTAGTAGGGCTACTTTTAAATAGGCGTAACAAAGAGAATCCATCTAATGGATACGGTAACATTAGATCGAGTAGTATAATATCTGGAGTAAAACTGCGGAGTATTTCAAGAGCTTCATTGCCATCGGCAGCACCTGCTACTTCATAGGTTTCTTGAAGTATTACTTCAAGCGACATTCTAAGCATTTTGGTATCTTCTACAATTAATACCTTTTTTCTTTCGTTCATGAAAATAAATTATTGGTTCAATGAAATTTCAGTTCTTATGCCTTGTGGTTTGATATCGTCAAAAAATATTTGCCCATTTTGGCTATTCACAATTAACATAGCTAATGCAAGGCCAATTCCTAATCCTTGTTGCTCAAACTTGGAACGTTTTATTTGACCTATAGCACCTGACTGAACATTAAGTTCAGATGCCTTACAAAACTTACCTTGGTCTAATATTTCTACACTAACGCCATTGTGTCCTGCAATAAGGTTTACAGTTACAGTTTCTTCTTTGTCAGAAAATTTAAACGCATTATCAATTAACTCATATAGAGCAATAGAGAATAACTCAACACTAATATTAACCTCTATAGGCTCCATTTGTGTTATATTCAATTGTTGAAGTCTATTGTGTTCAGCTGCTACTTGACTGGCAATATGCTGTACAAGCAAATCTAATCTAACCTTACTTCGATCACTCATTGGAGCAATACCAGATAATTTTAAATCGTAGTAAACTTTGATTTTGCTAAAAGTTTGTTTTAATCGATTGCTCGAACGCTCTAAATAGTTGCAAAAATCTTCTATCTCATCATTTGCTAAATCATTGGCCTTTTGCTTAATTAAATTGGTAAAAGATAAAATACCATGCATTGGAGTCTTAAACTCATGACCAACCATAAGAATGATTGTTTGCTCAAGACTATTTATCAAATTTTTTAAGTGGTGTTCAAGTTGATCTTTTCTCTCTAATCTTCTTTCAATAGATTGAAGTAGCTCTGCACTTTTAAAAGGTTTAAAAATATAGTCATCAGCCCCTAAATTCATTCCAGTTCTTAAATCGTTGTATTGCGCTTTTGCCGTCAAAAATATCAATGGGGTTTCTATTGACTTTTTACGCAATTGCTCCAATAATCCAAACCCATCTAAAACCGGCATCATTACATCACAAAGAATTAAATCGGGCTTTCGTTCAATAGCTTTATCAAGCCCAACTTGACCATTCTCTGCAGTTTCCACTTCATAATCGTTCAACTCTAAAATGGTTTTTAAAGAATCGCGTATATCTTTTTCGTCTTCTACTACTAAAATTTTTTTACTCATAGTTTACCAGTTTTATTCATATCATAGGGAAAGCGAATGGTTACTATAGTACCCCTATTTTTTTTACTCCGCACTCTAAAAGAACCACGATGATGATCGGTGAAATATTTAATGGTCATTAAACCCAAGCCAGTTCCTTCAATATCTCCAACGTTTGAACCACGTATAAACGGCTCTCCTAATTTTATAATATCTTCTTCCTCAATTCCAATTCCTTTATCAACCACTGTAAAAAACCACCACATTTTGGTATAACTAACCCTTACAACTGGTGCATCTTTAGAATCGGGTGAATACTTAAAGGCATTGTTCAATAAATTAATTATGATATGCCTTATCATGGTTTTATCAAATTTTACCAAACTAGGATTACCCTTAAATATCATTTTAAGTAATCTTCCATCAGACCAAGGGCTATACAATTCTTCATTAATTTCACTCAAAAGAAGATTAATATCAATCAATTCTAATTGAGGAATAATTTTACCTGACTCTATCTTACTAATGAATAGAAAATCATTCATCAATTGAGTCATTTTATCTACTTGTCCAACAATTCGATTAATATAAGCAGCCCCTTTTTCAATTTCTTTAGCAGGTAATTTGCTATAAATCATTTCAAGAATTTCTGCACTAGATAGAATTACAGAAAGCGGTGTTCTTAATTCATGCGAAACCATCGACATAAAGTTTGTTTTCATGTCGCTCAAACTTCTCTCTTTTATTGCAGCATCTAACAAATCTTGCTCAGCCCTTAGTTGGTCGGTAATATCAGTAAAAAATATAGCTACTATTTGACCTCTCTCCTCTACCTGATTAAACCTAGACATATAATACCTAAGCGTTCGCAGCTGACCCCGTTTGTCGGTAATTACAACTTGGTTTTCATTTCTGATTGGAACTATATGTCCACTAAAAACGGTAAATAATGTCTTTCTAAACTGATCTAACCCTGTCTCAATTAATCTGAATAGGCTGTTTTCGCCCAACATTTCTTTTTCAAGACCTGTAAGTGTTAACCACTGTGAATTCACAAAATTAACCGTACCAGTCATGTCTAGTGTAATAACAAGCTGGTCTATATTATTAAACATCAAGCCCAGTTCGTCGTAGTGTTGTTGAAGCCTAAGTTCACTTTCCCTAATATTAGTAATATTTATTCCATAACCAATTACATACTCTACACTTTCGTTCAATCCTAATACTGGTTGAAATCTTCTTAAGTTATACACTTTATTCCCTGCGCTATCCAAATTAATTTCCTCAAATTCTACTGTTTTTTTAGACGACAACGCTTTCTCAAATAGTTTTCTTCTACTAACTGCAGAATCAATTGGTTTGTTCGCATATTTACAATAGTCAAAATCGTCTTTACCTATTATCCACTTACGCAGATCCTTCTTTGCAATGGCCAATTTGTTTACAAAAAGGTAGCGATGTGACGGATCAAAAATGGCTATATCTGCAGGAATATTATCTAAAAGGTCTTCATAAAAATGTCGCTCTGATGTGGCTGCACTTAAAAAACTGATTTCAGTATCTGGTTTCTTGTATAACCAAAGATGGCCATTTATATTCCCATTTAAAGTCATGGGTTTATAATCACGCAATAAAGTTTGACCACTTACAAATCGAATTTCTTCGTTTAATACTTCCTTGCCATTGGCATAGATAGATTCAATTCTAGATAAAAAAAGAGATGGCTCAGTAAAGTATGAAGCCGATTGAACTGCATTGTCTTTACAATTGGTGCCAATTAAAACATCTGCAGAAGCATCAATACCAAAAATAGTACAAAAGGTTTGGTTTACATACAATACCGTATGATCTGAAGACTCAAATAGCACTGCATGTGGCAGACTATTCAATATAAAGGATAATTCCTCTTTTTTCAGATTCATTTGTTTTAATTTAATTGTGTTGCTCCCAACTTGATTAGATTAATTAACTCTTCTTTATTCACTGGTTTCTCTAAACAATCTAGCACACTATCCCCCATTCCAATTTTTAAATACGCAGACAATAAATTAGCTGTAATAACAATAATTTTGACCCTGCTTTTAAGTGTACTATCCATATTTACCCTAGCTATCACTTCATTCCCATCCATATTGGGCATATTTAAATCGAGTAGTAAAATAACTTTTCTACTAGCGCTTTCATTTAAGAATGCCATTGCTTCTTCGCCATCTGAAACACAGCTAATTTCTACACTTACATACTTTAACATATGCTTTAATATAACTCGATTAATTTCATCGTCGTCTGCAATAAGTATGGCGTATGGGTTCTCTATATTAGTCATTAGCAACGAATCAATTTTAGTTCTTACCCGACACTCTATTAATGAATGCCATTTTAGAATTTACTTTTACTTTTTTATAAATATTTTTTATATGCTCATTTACTGTAGTATATGAAACATTTAAAATAGTTGAAATTTCTTTATAACTAGATCCAGCCAACAATAATTCAGCAACCTGTATTTCTCTTTGGGTTAATCCAAACTCTTGAAACCTCTCTATTCCTCCACTTGTATTAAATCTATTTCTTGCGGTTTTAATTAATCCTGTCATAATTTCCGGCTCTAGAACGGTGCCGCCAGATTGCAAAACTTCTAATTGCTTTTGCATTTCTGCCAATCTAAATGGCTTTAATAAAAACCCATTTGCACCATTCATCATTGCTTGCCAAGCTACCAATGGATCTTCCATTCCAGTAATTACCAAGATTTTTACCCCAGGGTAATAACTACTAATAATTGAAATGGCATCCAATCCGGAAATCCCAGGCAAACCAATATCTAATAAGATGCAATCGGGCACTATGCCTGCATCTTGTCTGATACTAATCCATTTTTCAATTCTGTTGCAAGAGAATACCAAGGATAAATCCTGTTGTAGGGAGATATAATTCTCCATGGTTTTTCTCAATTGAACATCATCTTCTATAATGCCTATCAAATACATTCTAGTTTCTTTTGCATTTCTTGTAATAAATAGGATTCTGTACTAAAAACTTATACAAATTTAACCAATTAAGGATGCCGCATTTTCCCTTAAACTAGGGAGATAGAGCCTTACTAAATTTACTCATAAATACTGAGTAACAAGATGAGATTGGTCATAAAAAAAGCGGAATCATCAAAAAGATAATTCCGCTTACAATTGGGGGATATAAATAAAAAGTTGAACTAGTTGCTAATTACTTGCTGCAGTGGTTGAATTGCTGCTTGTGGCTGTATTGCCCGCTACAGAAAGGTCTTGAGCCGATTGCTCAGTAGATTTATCGTAATAATTGGTAGTCACAAGAAATACGGTAACCAAAAATGCAAACATGATATAACTAATGATAGCAGCAGGTACACGCAAACTCCTGTGGTGTCTTTCTTTGATTTCTTCGTATATATGTTCCATGATGTAAAGTGACTACATCATAGTTTAAATAGGTATCAATTAGCATTCAGTCTCTTGCATAAAATCAGCGTTTTTTGGCATCCATTAAAGCATCAAATTGTTCTAACGACAATTGTTTTGCCAAAATGCGCTTTTTATTGTCTAATAAATATACAGTTGGGGTTTTAAAAATATCGTACAACTGTCTGTAATTGGGCAACCCAGCTTTTTCTTCTACTAATTTATCTTCTTTAGTTTGATACACTTGATGCCATTCAGCAGAAAGTTTATTGTCTACAATAAATTTTTTCCATGCGGCATTTTCGTTTTCGTAAATATTTACTGAGTAAACAGCTACCCCATTGGCTTTCCATTTTGCCTTATAAATAGAATCATATCTAGGTATTTCTTCTTTACAATGCCCACAATTAGGATCCCAAAATGTTACTATGGTGAAAGGAGCATTAATACTGTATAAGCCCACTTTTTTGCCACTGGTATCGGTTAAATTAAGTACAGGCGCTTGCTGACCTATTTGATTAGCCATTAAGCTGTAAGCCCTTTCTGTAATTGACTTCCGTGATGCAGGGTTCAATAAAACTGTATCTCCTTTAGCATAAAAATTTTCAAACAAATAAACAAACACTTTATCCTGACCCATAAATTCAGGATTAATGTATTTATTGGTAAACTTGGTGAGCAGATATGGATAAATTTCTTTTCCTGTTTTGGCCATCAACAACATTTGCTTTACTTCCGATATAATAGAATCAGGGTCTGCAGAAACGTAATATTTAAAGTACTCATCTAATTTAGGCTCAAAAAAAGGTGTTCTTAACAAACGATCTTCATTAAATAAGACATTGTCCCAATAATGTTGTTTTACATATTGATATGGATAAGCAGAATCTGGCTTCCCGTTAACTATTGGAACAGGTGGCAACTCAGGACGCTGCATTATATAAAATAGTGCAGATAATAGAGAGCGAGGTTGTGTTTTATGAATATTAGCCTGATACTGTTTAATTTCTTTTTCTGTATTGGCTATTGAAAGCCTTATTTTATTGGCCTCTGCGCCATCGGCAGACTGTAATGCCAGCTTTAACTGCTGTAAGGTTTTTCCTTTTTCATTAGAAAAAAGCGCGTAATTCTTGAATAAGTCATTATCTGGTGAGCCTTTTATAATAGCTGATTCTTTGGCACTGGTATCGGCTTGTATACTAAAACGCTGTTGTTGATCCATTAACAGCTCAAATTGTATGGTATAAGTAGGAGATACTACAAAATAAATGCCTGTAGTAAGCTTGTTGGCTCCCTTAAATACCCCTTTGCTATTTTGGTCTAAACGGGTAGAATCTACAATGGTCATCCCTTTGCCAAAATAGCTACCTAAGTAAACCGTACAATTTTTAAGGGGGGTTAGCGTAATAGCAATCTCCCTTCCCCCTGAAACAACCCCTTTTGAAATAGCCGGTTTTGTAGCAATTGTGTTGGCTTTTTTAACCAAAGACTTTTGTTGGGCAAATAAACTTTGAAATTGAATCAATAGCAACGCACTAAATATCAAAAAACGCATATTCCTTATTTAGGCCTAAAAATACGCAATTTGGAGGGCTAAATAGAAAACGACCTACCTTTACAGGGTGAGAAAACAACGTAAAACAGTTGTACTAGAGAAAGTACTGGTACAGGATTATGCTGCCGAAGGAAAGTCTTTGGCAAGAGTAGATGGCAAAGTAGTTTTTATTGAGGGGGCAGTACCCGGCGATGTGGTGGATGTACAATTGTCTAAAAACAAAGCCGATTGGGCCGAAGGCCATACTGTTCATATTCATAGCTTGTCTTCGGATAGGGTTACCCCTTTTTGCGAACATTTTGGCGTTTGTGGTGGCTGCCAGTGGCAAATGCTGCCTTACGAAAAGCAATTATTCTACAAACAGAAACAAATTACCGACAACCTAACCCGCATTGCAAAAATTAGTCTCCCCGAAATAGCTCCCATTATAGGAGCCGATTTTACTCGTGGATATAGAAATAAAATGGAATATACTTTTGCTACCCGCAAATACATTCCAACAGAAGAATTTAGAAGAATGAAAGCAGAAGGGGTCGATTTTAATAACCAACCTGGCGCTGCAGGCTTTCATGTGCGTGGCTTTTTTGACAAAGTAGTAGAAATAGATACTTGTCACTTACAAGAAGAGCCTACCAACTTAATTAGAAAAGCAGTAGCAGCTTATGTTCTAGCGAATCAGTTGCCTTTCTATAATATTAAAAGCCATGAGGGGTGGATTAGAAACCTCCTTGTAAGAAGCAGTACTACCGGAGAATTAATGGTGAATATGGTTATAGCTTATGAAGAGAAGGAGCATAGAATTGCGCTTTTAGATCAGTTATTAAAGTCCTTCCCACAAATAACTACCTTATTGTATACCATTAATGGCAAAAGAAACGATAGCCTTCACGATCAGGAACCCATTATTTATTATGGCAAAGGATATATCATTGAGAAATTAGAAGAACTTTCATTTAAGATAAGCCCTAAGTCGTTTTTTCAAACCAATACTAAGCAGGCAGAGAAATTATATGCAGTAACCAGAGAATTTGCTGAACTAGATGGCAGCCAACTTGTTTATGATTTGTATTGTGGAACAGGTAGTATTGGATTATTTGTAAGCAAATTGGCCAAAAAGCTGATTGGGGTTGAAATGGTAGCCGATGCAATTGAAGATGCCAAAGAAAATGCAGCTATTAATGGGGTAAGCCATGCTACATTTTTTGCTGGAGACGTTATTGATATTTGCAATGATGCATTTTTTGAGGAACATGGCAAAGCAGATGTAGTAATAACTGACCCCCCAAGAGCTGGGATGCACGAGAAATTGGTAAAAAAATTGTTGGAAATAGCAGCGCCTACGGTAGTGTATGTAAGCTGTAATCCGGCAACACAAGCCAGAGACTTGGCATTGCTAAGCGAAAAATACCAAGTAACCAAAATACAGCCAGTTGATATGTTTCCGCATACCTTGCATATTGAGAATGTTGTACAACTGAAATTGATTAATTAATTATGACTGAGTTTCGCCCAAGTAGATTTGAGATATTACCTACCATCGTAAAAAACTTATTGATCATCAATGGGCTTTTTTTTCTGGCACAAAATATCATTTCAGGCCCTAATGGATTCTTGAATATGGAAAATATTTTTGCCTTACACGGATGGCAAAGTAGTTTATTCCAGCCATGGCAGTTGATAACGCATATGTTTATGCACGGAGACTTTGGCCATATTTTAGGTAATATGTTTGCGTTGTGGATGTTTGGATCGGTTTTAGAAAACTTATGGGGTTCAAAAAAGTTTTTAACTTTTTACTTGATTTGTGGGCTAGGTGCAGCTTTAATTCACTTGTTGTTTTTGAGTTATGAGTTTGTTCCGTTGATGAATGACTACAAAGTCATTTTTAACTTACATGAAGATGGTGGCGCTTCTTTAAATAATGCCATGATTCGCTTCATTGATACTTATAATATCCGATTCGAAAATCACAGTGAAATTATTAACAGTTTAAGGTTAAACCCAGATAATACCCTTGCCAGTGCCCAAATGTTTGAAGCATTAACCAACTTTTATGATAAAAACATAAATACCGCCACATTAGGGGCCAGTGGGGCAGTATTTGGCATTTTAGCAGCGTTTATTTATTTATTCCCCAATACCTATATCTATATCTATTTTCTATTCCCAATAAAAGCAAAATGGATTGGGTTGCTCTACTTTTCTTATGAGTTCTTCTTTGCACTTAAAAACTCAGCAGGAGACAATGTAGCCAGATGGGCACATATAGGTGGAGCAATCGTAGGATTACTAATTGTTATTACTTGGAACAAAACCCGTAAAAAAACGTTCTATTAGTATGTCACCACTAACACAAAAAAGCGCAAGAAATATTTTACTTGGTCAAGACAATAACGCGTTGGTATTTTTATTCGCAGTGAATTCCTTGGTTTTTGTATTAATTAATTTTATCAGGATTGTTTATTTTTTATCAGACATTCCACTAGAATTTTTCAATAAACAAATATTAGATTGGTTTACTTTATCGCCCGTACCTGAAGTGTTTTTTGCAAGACCTTGGACCATTTTTACTGCTATGTTTACCCATTTAAGTATATGGCAGTTAATTAGCACTTTATTGTGGTTATGGGCTTTTGGATACATATTGCAAGATTTAGCTGGCAATAGCAAACTATTGCCCATCTACTTATATGGTGGATTTGTTGGCGCAGTAGTTTTTTTGTTAAGCAACAACTTATTCCCCGTTCTAGAAAGAAATATTTTGACTACTCCAGCCATGATGGGTGGTGGTGCAGCTGTAATGGCTGTTGCGTTGGCTACAACTACGTTGGCACCAGATTATAGATTATTCCCCTTAATTAATGGAGGAATTCCGCTTTGGGTACTTACATTGGTTTTTGTAGCCATTGATTTTGCCACATTATCTGGAGGCAATGCTGGTACTGGTGCGGCTCATTTAGCAGGTGGTGCAGTTGGTTTCTTTTTTGTGAAGCAATTACAAAAAGGGAAAGATTGGAGTGCTTGGATGAATGCGCTGGTAGATTGGATAGACAACCTTTTTAATCCAGAAAAGAAAAAAGAACAACAGAAACAAAGTGAAAAACACTTCTATAGAGCTAATAGAAAGCCATATGAAAAAATTGCCAATATTACTCAGCAGAAGTTAGATGATATCTTAGATAAAATAAATCAACATGGTTATGCGTTTTTAACAGACGAGGAGAAGGCTTTTCTAAAAAGGGCCAGCGACGAAGAACTGTAATGATATCAAAACAAACTTTTTATACATTTATCAAGAGCAGCATTGCTGCAATAGGTTTCCCATTAATATTGATTTATTGGATTGGTTCATTTAGTGGATGGATGAACCCGCATATTTTTACAGGAATTACTTTTTTAGCCATTGGTTTTCCAATCCTTTTCTTAGCTAGCTTTTTGTGGTGCTGTATTATTGTACTGCTATTTCAGAAAAAATCATGGTTGGTCTTTTTATTGTTACTACCAGGTAGCTTTAATTTATTTAACACTTATTCAATCCGTTTTGAACAGGCTTTTAATCCTATCAAAAACCCACAATCGGTTAGGGTATTAACTTGGAATGTAAATGAATTTCTTTATAGTAGGCCAGAGATTGAATCTTGGAAATATGATCAAGGTAAAATGCTCAACTTTATTAAAGAAGTAAACCCAGATATACTTTGCTTTCAAGATTTCATAGTTGCACCAGGTTGGGCTGAACGTGATATTCCAGGATTTATACGAGACAGTTTAGGATTTCCGTATCATTTTTTTAGTATGGACGACATAGCATATGGAACAATTATTTTTTCTAAATTTCCCATTAAAAATAGTGGGCGAATAGTTTATACACAGGCATCGCACCCGGAAAGCATTGCATATGCCGATTTAGAAATAGCAAACAAAACCGTTCGCCTATTTAATACCCATTTCAGGTCTATGTTTTTACACTATAATAAATTATCAGGTGGTGTGCTAGGAAACTTAAAATATGTAAAAGAAGACACCAATTTTTTATTTAATAGCAATCGCTTAGAAAGATTAGAATATTATGATCGGATACATACAGATCAAGCTGAACAAGTAGTTGGTGCATTTGAAGACACAAAAATACCTTTTATTTTTTGTGCCGATTTAAATGCAGTACCCAGTAGTTACGTATACCAGTTATTAAGACAAAACACTTTGGATACCTATTTAGAAAAGGGTGCAGGTTTAAGGGGTACTTATAAAAAAGGTAGCTATTTTGCAAGGATTGATTTAATATTAACTTCAACCGATTTAAGAACCTTGCAGTATTACTCACCCAAGCTGAATTTATCAGACCATTACCCTGTGATTGCAGACATCCAACTTGCCAATTAAAATTTTTGTAATTTTAATTATGGCAAAAGGCTGGATTAGGAAAACCACTAAGAAATTTTTCATTATTGTAAATGCAATTATTGTCTTCTTTTTTTTGATTGCTACATTATCTCCTTATGTTAATCCTAATCAAATTTGGTTGCATGGGTTATTGGCTTTAACTACACCCTATTTAATTTTAGCCCTTATCTTATTTACTTTGTTTTGGTTAATCTCGAAACCAATTTGGTCACTCATGCCAATCATTGCTTTATTAATTGGATGGCAACAAATTGCAGTAGTATTTGCTTGGACGGGTAATTCCATCTTTACAAAAAGGAAAGCAGAAAATCATTTTAGGATTGTAAACTGGAATGTGCAAAGCTTTAATGGATTATCTAAAGATGCATTAGCAAAAAAATTAGTTAGGAATGAAGTAGCATCAAGCATTTTAAAAACCTACCCAGATGTAATATGCTTGCAAGAGTTCAACAATGCTGAAGCAGAAAATAATATCAGTTTATTCAAAAGCACCCATCGGTATTACTTTTTTTCTAAGGACCACAAAAGAAATGACGGGACTTATCAATCTGGTTGTATTATTTTCTCTAAATATCCTATCGTCGATTCTGGCAGAGTTGTATTTCCTTCTGAAGAAAGTCTTATTTATACAGACCTGTTAAAAGGAAATGACACCATTAGGGTATTTACTACTCATTTACAGTCTTTTAAGTTTAAAAAGAAAGATTATGCTGATATTGAAAAAATAAAAGACTCCGACGAATCCTCATTTAGTGCTTCAATCAGTATTATGCGAAAAATGAAGGCAGCTTATCAGAAAAGAGGTATTCAAGCCAATTTAGTAAGAACTGCCCTAGACAGAAGTCCATATCCAACAGTAATTACCGGAGATTTTAATGACGTTCCCAACTCATATACCTATTTTAATATTAAGGGAGATAAAAATGATGCCTTTCTACAAAGAAGCTTTGGCCTTGGCAGAACCTTTATTTCATTAGCACCAACCCTAAGAATTGACTATATCTTATTAGATAAACAATTTGAAGTAAAGCAATTTGATATGGTTGATGAAGCATTAAGCGACCATATCATGTTGGTAGCTGATATTCGTTTGAAAAAATAAAATAACTTTGCGGCATCATGTCGCTGAAAGTATACAACTCGCTTACCCGTAAAAAAGAAGTTTTTGAACCCATCAATCCCCCTTATGTGGGAATGTATGTTTGTGGCCCAACTGTAAGTGGAGAAAGTCATTTAGGTCATGCAAGACCTTTTATAACATTTGATGTACTATATCGATATTTAATGTATTTGGGTTATAAAGTACGATATGTAAGAAATATTACCGATGCGGGCCATTTTGAAGAAGAGGGCAGAGCAGCTGAAGATAAAATTAGTTCTAAGGCAGTTCTTGAAAAATTAGAACCAATGGAATTGGTACAAAAATATACCAATATGTACCATTGGGCTATGAACCAGTTTAACAACCTGCCACCAAGTATAGAGCCTACTGCAACAGGACATATTGTAGAGCAGATTGAAATGATTAAAAAAATCATTGAAGATGGCTATGCGTATGAATCAAATGGTTCTGTATATTTTGATGTAGAGAAATACAATATCGATTTTAGTGCTAAAGGACAACCTTATGGAATTCTAAGTGGACGAATTTTAGATGATCAAATAGAAAGTACAAGAGAATTAGACAACCAAGAGGAAAAGCGGAATAAAAGTGATTTTGCTCTTTGGAAAAATGCACCACCCGAACATATCATGCGTTGGCAGAGTCCTTGGGGTGAGGGCTTCCCTGGATGGCATATTGAGTGTTCTGCAATGAGTACAAAATACCTAGGAAAAGAATTTGATATTCATGGAGGTGGGATGGATTTACAATTTCCACATCATGAGTGTGAAATTGCCCAAAGTACGGTTTGCAATCATCAAATGCCTGCAAGGTATTGGCTCCACAACAATATGATTACCATTAATGGTAAGAAAATGGGAAAGAGCTATAACAATGTGATTAAGCTTAGCGAATTGTTTGCAGGAACGCATCCAATATTAGAGCAGTCTTATGCGCCTTCTACTGTTCGCTTTTTTATTTTACAATCTCAATATAGAAGCACATTAGACTTTAGTAATGAAGCTTTACAAGCAAGTGAAAAGGCTTTAAGAAGATTAATGGATGCTTATGAGTGGTTGATGAGCTTTGACTACACTACAAATCAAACTGCCGATGACCTTACACTCAATCAAAAAGTAATAAAGTTGGTTACAGAGTTTGATGAGTTCATGAACGACGATATTAATACTGCAAAAGTAATTGCCAATATGTTTGAATTGGTTCCGGTAATCAATTCGTTAAAAGACAAACATATTAGTGCAAATGCTTTAGATAGCAATACCATTGCCTTGATGAAAAAACAGCTTTCTGCATTTATAGTAAATATTTTTGGCCTACAAAGCAGCAAAGCCGATAACAATAATAAGCTGGAAGGTGTTTTACAATTGTTAATCAATATTCGCAAAGAAGCAAAGCAAAGAAAAGACTTTGTTACATCCGATAAAATCAGAAATGAATTAAGCGCTTTGGGCGTTCAATTAAAAGATGAAAAAGATGGAGGAATGAGTTATACCATCCAGTAGATTATTCTCCTGGATGATATTCCTTTTCCTTGTTTTTAAATACATCTTCCTTATAAAAAAACACGTCCTTAAACTTGCCATAAACAAACCCTTCAGATTGATCTTTAAAATGGGGAGATAATGGATTATTGCTATGTCCACCCGTAACAATCGTTTTGGCTTTAACCCGTTTACCAAATTCAACTGCAGCAATAAAACTATTTCCAGAAAAACCATACCTGCCTTTTGAACTATACATAGACCTACTTTCAAATGCCGGCAATGAACCCCATCTAGATGAACTTAAAGGAACTGCTAAACTTGCCTTATTGTCGTCATATACTTCAGCAAATTTTCCGGTTAATCGTTGGTAACGATTGATAGAACCCCATCTTACTTGCCAGCGACCGTATTTTGCACTTAATTCATTCAATACTTCATTTAGCTGCTCTAACATTTTTTTACCGCTAACTCCATTAGCTATTGCATTAAATCGACCAATCCATTCTGTGTTTTCTTCTTGCGTTCTAGCGCGAGGCCAAAGTGCATTTATTTTGGTAGCCCAATCAATTGCTAATGTAGTAGCTACTGAACTAGTATCGGTAATTTTGTTCCAAGCTCTAAGTGTTTCAATTGCAGGTCTAATTTTATTTTTTAATGAGTCTGTATTGCTGGTTGCATCAAAGGCCTTGAATAAAGGAGGCAATAAAATATCAAATGCAGATAAATAACGATCGTATCCAATTTCAATTAATTCTTCCAACGTAATGCTGTCTCTATTGTTTAACAAACGCATTGCATTTATTCCTCTGGCATTTTGTCCATCGGGAGCCATATAATAAGGATAATTGTTTTTATTGGGACTGCTTTCTCCTGCTAAAGTAAATGGAGTAGCATTGCAGTTTTGCATCCATCCACTAGCTGGATTAATTAAATGAACAGTTTCTTCTAATGGATGCACACCTTGCCACTCTGTTGCAGCAATAGAGCCATCCACAGGTAAGCTAAAATTGAAGCCAGGATTTCTTTTTGGTACAAAGTTCCCATGCCAATAGGCAATATTTCCTTGATCGTCTGCATACACTGTGTTATTGGTAGTATTAGACAAACCTTTCATAGCAGTAGTGTACTCTTCTAAATTTTGGGCCTTGGTTGTTTTCCAACTTTGTACTAAGGCTTTCATAGATCTATTGTACTCTTTTAAAGCCAACCACTTACCATTTCTTTTAGCTACTACAGGTCCATGATGGGTATAGAATGCTGTAAATGTTTTAGCCTGCCTTTCGCCGTTAACCGTGTAGTAAATAGTAATTGGTTTAGACTTTACTGGCATAAATTTTTTATCGTATTCATACACCCAGCCTTTATTGGTTTTAGTAATTTTTTCTTCATACAAATCGGCCACGTCGGTATATCCAGAAGTATGCATCCAACCAACATGTTCATTAAAACCTTGGTAAATAAAAAATTGACCCCAAGTGGCAGCCCCATAAGCATTCAACCCTTCTTCGCTCACCATTTGCGCTTCTGATCTAAAATAGAAAGGCACGTGTGGATTAATGTACAACATTGCATTACCTGAAGCTGATCGCTTAGGTGCAATCGCAAATCCATTTGATCCTCTTTCTTCAATCTCTTTTATTTGGTAGTAGGCTGTTGAATTTGTTTCAGGACCATTTTCATAAAACTGCTTAATTTCTTCTACCGATGCGCCACCAGTACTTGTTGCAGAAACACTACCGTCTGTATACATTAAATGAAACCAAGGTTCAAATTTTTTTAAAACAACGGGTCTTACTTCTGGATGTTTATACAAGAAATAATTAATTCCATCAGCATGTGCATTCAACAATTTCTTCAACCATAATGGACTTTGTAAATAGTCTTTTTTTGCATCGTTGCTGTCTGCAATTAAGCGCATCAACAAATCGTTATAAACCAACTTCTCTCCTTCCATCTCAGCTCTTCTACCCAACATTTCCAAATAATTACGCTCAATGCGTTCAAAATTTTCTTCGCACTGAGAATACATTAATCCAAAAACAACATCCGCATCTGTTTTACCATAAATATGTGGAACACCATATGTATCTCTTACAATATTTACTTGTTTGGCCTGGGCTTCCCAACGTTTTACTTCAGCTATGCTAGGCGATTGAGCAAAAGCGGAGACCATCATCAAACTACAAAATGCAAAGAACCCTATTTTCATAAAACTTTATTTGATATTAACGATTTGTAACAATGATTCTACCAATCATATTATTGGCCTTTAAATCCCCATTGCTTCATTACTTTGAAATCTTCTTTTATACATTCTAAAGGTGTAATACCTTGATATGCTTCTTGCTCAACAATAAAATGAATAGTCCCTCCATTTTTTAAACCCTCTTCAATAATTTCTTTTACCTGTTGAACTCCCTTACCTAAAATGGTACTTTCATATCCGTTGCCATTTGCTCTTTTGATTTCATCTTTTACATGCATTGAAACAAAGCGACCTGGATACTTTTTCACAATAGCTAATGCATCTGCACCTGTACCATATAAATTTCCCATATCAAATTGTTGTGTTACCATGGTAGGATCGGTATTATTTAGCATTACCTCATACATGGTTTCAGTGCCCATCATTTGGGTGAATTCAAAATCGTGGTTGTGATAACCAAAACGCATTCCCGATTTTTTACAGAGCTCCCCACATTTATTAAACACTTCCATAAAGCGCAACATATCGTCTTTAGACTTACGCAACCCAGATTCTAAAGATGGGCTAATCACCAATTCTTGACCAACTAATGCCGCATCTTCAATGGTATACTTCCAGGTGTCGGTAAAGTCTTTTTTTGTTGCATCCCAATGATTGGCACCCATTACAGTATGGCCAGAGGGCATTTTCATACCCAAATCGCTTAATACTTTTTTAAATTCAGTAGCAGTATAGCCATAAAATTTTCTATTCACATAATTGGCGTGCTCTACATTTTTATATCCCATTTCCGCAACGGCTTTTAAAGTAGTCAATGGGTCTTTACGCATATCTTCACGCACAGAATACAATTGAACACCCGTAATGAATTTCTTTTTGGCTGAAGCAGAAGCCCAAGAAGGAAGGGTAACAGTTGCCAAAGCAGCTAAAGTGCCTTTTTGTAAAAATTTACGACGGTTCAATTGCATATTTTTGATTTTTTGTGATAACCAAAGTACGCAAATTTTGTATGAAAGCAGCATCTGTGCACGAGATCAAACAGGCTTTAATGAGCCACTCAACCAAAGAGTTGGCAGAACTCTGTTTAAGACTGGCAAAGTTTAAGAAAGAGAATAAAGAGTTACTTACCTATTTATTATTTGAAGCACATAACGAAGAAGCTTATATAGCTGAAGTAAATCAACAGATCACAGATGAGTTTGGTGAAATTGATCCAGGCCAAAACCTTTATTTTGTAAAAAAAACCCTTCGTAAAATACTAAGAATTGCTACCAAACATATTCGCTACACTGGCTCTAAGCAAGCAGAAGTTGCCATTTTGCTGCATTTTAGTTTAAGTCTAAAAAAATCGGGGATTCCATTTATGAAAAGCACTGCATTGGCTAATTTGTATAAACAACAAATTAAAAAAATAAATGCAGCACTTGGTACCCTACATGAAGACTTGCAATACGATTACTTACAAATGATGAATGAATGCTAATTATTGCTCCTGATCAAAGTAAAGTTTGTAGTAATGTTTGCCTGTCATTTCATCGTAGCCTTTTTCTATAAGGTCTCTACGACCATGAACATATACATGAAAGTTCTTGTCTAATTTAAGTATGCTTTTAAATTGCCTTTGCTGTTTTTGAATAGCAGCTGGGTTAATAGCAAATTCGTCCTCAATATTTACTTGCTTAGCTACTTCATATTGTTGCTTATATTGGGTAAAACTATCAATTACTTCAGGGTGGTATAAAACTTCCTTACTAAACTGGTCTAATTGAAATTGATCATGGGTTTTAAAATAATCCATGCTTCTTTGTAGCATATCAATTTGATCGGTTTTGTTGGTGTCAAAATGCTCATTTAATTCTTTGCTGATAAAAAGCTTACACATTCCCAATGTTTCATTGGTATTATGGTAACTATTTACAATTGGGCTTGCTTGCAAAAAAGCAGATTTCCAAAAAGCAGCGTCCCCTTCTTTGGAAGCAGCCGATTCATGAATTAAAGCCAAAAACCCTTGATTTTGCTCTTTTCTTAGCAAAATGACCCCTTTTTCGGGCTTTTTTAGGTCAATCCCGTCTTCTAAAGTCAAATTAATGCCAGTTGGTTTGGTATTGACTTTTAAGAATTGGTCTTTGGTACAAGTATGAAAAAGGCCAATTGCGTCGGTAAAACCATCATCAAAAGGAATATTTTCAAAAAATACCATATACAATTCACCTGATTTAGCAAAAACCGACTGACTCTTAACATGAAAATGTTCAGCCAGCGTTTTACTCCCTGTTTCAAAGGAAGTGTCACCATCAAATACTTGAGCTATGGTATTGTAAACCAAGTTATTTTCTAGGCTTAAACGGTATTGTTCAGCCTCATTAAAGGGTTTTAGGAAAAAATGGGCCAGTGTTTGCTGCCAAAATTCATCAGGAATTTCATGAGCAGTTTCAGATAAAATTAGGGTGCCTCCTTGGGCTGCATTGCCCGCCTGGTGCACCATTAGCTTGTTTATTGTTACCCCGGAAATTGCATTCATAATAATGCGAATATAGAAGATAAGCGGACTTTTAAAAACCAAATTCGGAAATCGTCAATAAATTTCGGACCTTTGTACCATTCTTAACCATTAACCCTGCTACATGTACGCCCAGATTTGGACCAAGTACCTACCGATTATTCGCATATTATTAAAAAGAACTAAGCAGGATAACCAAGTGCTTGATCTTAATAGGATTGATTTTGAGCGTTTAGGAACCGGAAGAAAAGCAGGGTACAAATTCACCATTGAATTCAAGAATGGTAAAGTGGCTAATTTAATCAGCAGCTCTGCATTAGCATCAGATTTGGCAAGTGTAATGTTAGATGATGCCAATACTAAATTGATTTTAGAAGGTAGTGAGTTTACTGTATCGCTAAATACAAAGTTTCAACTACTCATAAAAGGAGTGGCCACCGAATTACCAGCAGCCACAGAAGAGTAAACATTCAAACATTGGATTTTAAAGCTGCTGAAGTACAGAGGGTACAGCAGAAGGGACTAAATTTTTAACAGGTTTTGTACTCAATAAATATTCATAGATAGCCCTTAAATCTTCTTCTTTCATTTGAGCAAAATTTTGCCAAGGCATTGGGGGAAGAAGGTGACGATTATTTGCTAAGCCCTTCCATTTACCCGTGGTCATAGCAATTTTAAATTGCTCAAAACTCCAGGTGCCAATACCAGTAGTATCAGAAGTAATATTGGCAGCATAAGCTATGCCCGCTGGCGAAACCATAGCAGTGCCTTCCGCGTAAAATAAAGCCCATCCTTTTTTTAAACTATTGGTATCTATTGCTGGTAAAATATCATTAGCCCTAAAACCTGATAGCAATTGTGCACTGTCTTCAAAAGGACCCATCGGGCCCATTTTTTTGGGGGAATGACAATCTCCACAACCGGTAATTTTAACCAAGTATTTACCACGCTCTATACTTTGCTCTTTTGAAATAGTTTGGCTTTGCGTTTGATTATTATTACTATCAAAACATGACTGGATTAAAAAACCGATGCCTACTAAACTGGCTAATACAACTATTTTTTTCATTATTATGATTTATAAAATATGATCAATTGATACTTCTTCTGGCTTCTCTTCGCCGCTTAACAGCAATAAGAAATGAAAGAAACTGTCTAATATTTTTTCAATTTTATTGTTGATCGTTTTCATTTTAATTGTTACCGCCTCCTACTCGGTTTTGTTCTTCCTGTGATGAACCTCCGTTTCTTCTTATTACATTAGAAGCATTCTTGGCAAACCGGAATGTGAAAGAAAGTGCAACATGTCTGCTATCAGAATATTGTTGAAATTTACTATCTAGGTTTTGGTAACGCTGGTCAATCTTTACTCGTTGAGAGAAGAATATGTCTCTAGCAGATAATCGGATGGTTCCTTTATTTTTGAACACCTGCTTACTTACTCCAAAACCAACTTGCCACATAGGCTCAATAAATGCTTGTGCGAGTAATAAATTTTTATGGTTATAGAACCCGCTTAATTCGGCAGACCAGCCTTTACCAAATTTAAACTGGTTATTCATATTTAGTGAAAAGGAAGTAAACTGTTCATCTAATGGTTCGTTATTGAAAATACCATTGTATTTATTGTTATAAATATTTGCAAAGAATCCTGCAGTAAGTATTTTGTTTAAAGATTTATTAAAGCCTAAGCTTAAATTAATATTCTCTCTTGATGCAACATTCTCTCTGGTTTGATAAGTAACTTTTTCAGCATCATTTGCTCTAATAATATCGGTAATGATATCCGTAGTTTTTGAATACCCCAACTTAGCAGTAATCATACCATTTTTAAAACTATATCCTAATTCGGCATTATTGGTAAACTGAGGACGCAAATTTGGATTACCTTGATTATAAGTGAAAGGATTTAGCAATAATTGAAAGGGGTTTAAATCACGATAGTTTGGGCGATCAATTCTTCTTCCAAAATTGATAGTAAACATGCTAATATCAGAAGCCTTGTAACTCAAAAACGCTGTTGGAAATAGCTGCAATAAATTTCTTTCAAACTTTTGCTGTGTTGTAATTTGGTTACCGTTCATAATGGTATTTTCTAACCGAAGACCCAATTGTAATCCCCATTTTTTCCATTGCTTGTTTCCATTTAAATAAGCAGCATAAATATTTTCTTTATAAATAAACTCATTGCTTCTTGGATCAACTTCCCATACATTATTCTTTAAAACATTAAATAATGAATTATTGTCTGTTTCTACAAAGCTCGCTTTTATACCCGCTTCTAATTTTGCATTCTTCTTTAGTGGATGTACATAATCAATTTTCCCAGTATATACTTTAACCACAGAAGGATTAAGGCCTTTTAATATATAAGGAGATTCGGCAGGATTATTTTGTTGAGGATAATA
Source organism: Sediminibacterium sp. (assembly GCF_030695065.1). Taxonomy (GTDB): domain Bacteria; phylum Bacteroidota; class Bacteroidia; order Chitinophagales; family Chitinophagaceae; genus Sediminibacterium. The sequence continues at coordinate 253,153 of NZ_JAUYTR010000023.1, forward strand.
ATAGCTATTCATAGTTTGGTTAAAGTCTGAGCTATTTCTTATAAAGTCTATATCTGCGGTAAGCTCTCTTCCAGTAGTATCTAACTTGGTTTTCCAATAAATATTACCAATAATATTATTTATGTTCATTGCATTTTCAGTAGCAGAATTATAAACACCTTGTAAAACACCCGCCGAGTTAATCACTTCCATTCTAGTAGGTAACTTAAAAAAGTTATTGTTAAAATTTCCTGAGAATGCCATTCCAAAACTCGTATTCTTTGTAGCCAAATAATCTAAGCTGAACTTAGTATTAAAAGGTTTCACATGAACACTCATACCAGTAGTTTGGTCTAAAACAGATAGTATTTCTTTGGTGTTTGGATTTCGAATATTGCGAGATAAATACACTTCATTAAATGAAATGTTATCAAAGTAGTTAACACTTCCAAATATGTTAAACTTCCCTTTTCTATATCCTAAACTACCATTCAACGACAATCTTCGGTTTACACCCTGAGAATAAGTTGCACCAATTGATCCATTGGTACCCATTGGTTTATTGGTTTTGGTTTTTATATTAATTATTCCAGCATTACCTGCCGCATCAAATTTTGCAGAAGGCTGTGTAATTAATTCAATTTGATCTAGCTGACTGCTGCTTAATGATTTTAAATAATTAGCTACATCGGCATTACTCATGTAAGTTGGCTTACCATCAATCATGATAACTACCCCAGCTTTACCTAACATAGAAATATTTCCATCTTTGTCTACCATTACACCAGGTGCTTTCTCAAGCACTTCTAATGCAGTAGTTCCTATATTGGTTGGGGCAGCATCAACATTAATAACTGTTTTATCGGTTTTAACTTCTACCAATTTTCTTTGAGCAACAACTGTAACAGCAGTCATTAATTTTTCTGAAGCCGTTAATACAGCTTCAATGGGCAATCCTGGTTGTTTAATGCTGCTGGTAAATTCATTATAACCCATAGCATTAACGGTTATACGAAAATTAGCCAAGGTACTAGTAAAACTAAACTTACCATCTGTATCGGTAATAGTTGTTTTTACAATTACAGTACCCGTGTCTTTTAATAAATAAACAACTGCGCCACTTATTGGCTTTCCGTCTGCTATAACAGAACCATTAATATTATTTTCTTTTGCAGCAGAAGCAGAAAGAAATAATCCTACAAAAAAGAAGAGTGTAAATAACTTTGACATAAAAAATGTTTGAGGATACAAAAGTTGCTGATTTAAAGCAGCAAGAAAATCACATAAAGAGGTGAAAAAAACTCCCTGAAAGGAGTGAAAGAAGCCAATTCTTTTTTAAGACACCATTCATCTTTACATTTTACCATTTGTTGATTAATATGCTTCTGTTTCCAACTCCGATATCACATATTTATGTGGTATGCTTTGTTTAATTCGCACAATCTGAACAAAATGTCTTTCCATATGCGCCAGTAAAAAAGCAATACTGTCACCAGTTTTTAAACTAACCCAAGAGGAAAGTGACGTAACAACACGAGTATTGCTGATATCAGCATTCATGGCCAAGTTTAGCAAACAGCTTAAATGAGCTAGATGAGTTGAAAATTCATTTAATACCTTTTCTGAATTTAATATAGTTGCTGGGATAGCATTTTTAGGTGCATCCATTTTAGAAGCAAGGCTTCCATCTGGTTTTGGCTGCATCATTTTAATAAAATAGGCGCCCAACCACCCAGACTTATAGAATTCAGGTGGGCGTTTCTTTTGTGTAATACTTTTATTAATTGCCATTTCAATTTTTGGCAGATACCATCTATTATAAAAATTTAAATGATCTAATACTTGTAGAATAGACCAACCACCATAGTTGGGTATTACACTTAAACTATCTTCATTTGCTTTCACAACTTCATGCTCAAAAGTTTGTTCTATTTGAGCCAATTGCATGGAAAGGGTTTTAATAAAATCTTGCGGGTTTTTCATGATTAAATGATTTAAAAAGTCCCAGCATAGCTGGGACCTTGCTTAATAACAAAACCTATATATGAATACGTAACCAAGGGGATACTAGACAATATTCTTTTTACCTTATTCAATACAAACTTTACCTTTTTGGGTGATTGTTTTAAACTGGTAGCCAGAATCAGATTTAACTTTAATTGAACCGGTGTTTTTAATATTAATTTTTCCTTCGCCCTGCATTGTCACAATTAGATTACTAATATTTAAAGTACTTTCAGAAAGCACTGTAGCATTGCCGATTATTTCGAGTAATTCTAGCTGATTTACTGGAACCCTTACTGTAACTTGGCCAAGTTCACTAACAGATGAGCCGTCTAATACCAATTCATTTTTACTATAAATGGTATTTACTTTTTCAGATTCAGATTGAGGAGCAATTGAAACATGTTGTTGATCTGCACTAACTAGCACTACTTTTAAATTTCCATAAACAACCAACCGCTTGTAAGGCGCAGCCATTGCTTTGCCTGCTTTAAAAGTTGGCTTCAAGCCTGTTGAAGCAAATGCACTAAAACAAAGCGCTGTTAATGCCAATGATAAGAATAAGTTTTTCATACAATTGAATTTTTTAATTATTTTAATACTGCAAAAATGCCCATTCATAAAACCAATAACAATCGCACATAGATGTGAAAAATGAACCCTAATAGGTTTGGTGCTCACATAAACATGTGGTTTTACCTCACATAGTGCTAATTTCCAAACAGCATTTGTAAATTTGTTTGTAATGAAAAAATGGATCCTTGCCTTTCTATTATTGCATGTGAGTTTAATTTGCATGGCACAAAAGGAAGGATATGCATTTTTAAAAATTGGAAAAGAAGATGGCCTGGGATTAGCCTCTAATGTCACTTATACTGTTTACCAAGACAAGCTGGGTTTTATGTGGGTGGGCACCGCAAACGGACTTCAGCGCTTTGACGGAAATAGATTTATTAATTATGGTACTAGTAAGCCTAGTAAAGATGATTTACCTATTGCAGATTTAAATCAAATTATTCCAGTTGGAAAACAGGAGCTATTACTCAATTTTGCATCACAAGGGAAAATAGGTCTATTTAATCATGCTTCATTAATTTATCAAACTATTCCCATACAATCATCCACACCAATACCTTCAAAAAGTGGAATGCGTTTGCAGCAAGACAGTAAACAAAATACTTTTTTGAATATCCATGGTGTAGGATTATTCAGGTATAGCCATAGTAAAAAAGCATTTCTTCCAGAGCATGAAATGGTACTACCAGCAGGATGGGTTGCCAATCAGGCTTTTGCAGAGAATACAAAAACTGATCAAATTTGGTTTGCCTGCCTAAATAAAGGATTAGCAGTTTATGATAGAAAACACAAAAAAGTGTACACTACAGAAAACAACCCACTTCAAATACCATTACTCAATAAAAAAAATCAATGGAAAAACTTAACTGAAATATATATAGACCAACAACAAAGGTTTTGGATTTTTAGCTGGCCCAATAGACATATAAGACAAGTTTATGATTATACGGGTAAAGAGCTTGCAGATACAGCAGGCTTAAATGTGAATCCACAATATGAAGAGTTAAGGTATTTTTTTGAAAGTAAAACAGGGAGCCTATGGATGTATGGGAGCAATGCTTTATACAGCTATAATCAAAGGTTGAACAAATTTAACTTATATAAAAGTGAATTTGGAAGTAGCATTGGTATTCAGTATGAGCATATTTATCATATGACCGAAGACAGAGATGGTAATATTTGGATTGCCAGCGACAATGGATTGTACATGTCTAGTGATCAAAATAGCAGTGGCAACGTTGTCAACTTTATTTTTAGCGAAACAAAAGGGGGAATAGAAATAACAGACATTTTAGAATTAAAAAATGGTGGATTCTGGTTGAGTACATGGGGTACAGGAATACTTACTTTATCTAATAATTTAGCCAGCTACAATAATGAATTACTCAATAATATGCCCAAGCATATTAAAGGTGAGTCCAAAATTCAATACCAACAAATCTGGAGTTTATATCAGCACAGTAATGGTAAAATTTGGTTGGGTTGTCAAGGAGGCAAGTATATGGTGTACGACACCTTACTTAAACAAATGCAATATCGAGAAGCAAAAGAAGTTGCTAGATCTACTATTCGATTTATAACAGAAGACCCCAAAGGAAATATTTGGATGAGTACACAGCGGGGTGATATTATTAAATACAATGGAAAAGGTTTTGATGTAGTTCAGAAAATAGGTACCATCGTTAGAAAAATTTTCTTTGATTCAGAAGGGCTTTTATGGGTAACATCATTAAATCAAGGATTGTATTGTTTTACTGGGGATGGAAAAACATTAGTGCATCACTACACTGTTTCGGATAAAAGCAATCCGCTTTTTCAAAAAGGAGGAGACGATATAGATCAATTAAATGATAGTACATTGGTGTTTGCTGCTGGCGCACTCAATTTTATTAATAAGAAAACGAAAAAAGTAACTTGGCTAACAACAGAAGATGGGTTACCAGCCAATTCGGTATTACGCATCAGGAAAGACCATAAAGGAAACTGCTGGATGATTACAAGAAATGGACTTTGCAGATATAATCCAGTAAATGGTGTTATTACTCCCTATGAAAAAAAGGATGGAGTTGTAATAGCTAACTTAACCACTGAAGCAGATTATATTACCAGCGATCAATTTGTTCTATTTGCTGGATCTAATGGCTTATTGTATTTTTCTACAACTGCTTTTACTAATAATACAATACCTCCTGATGTAGCTTTTACCGATTTTAAACTCTCCAATACTTATATACCAGTAGATTCTTTGCAATTATTACCTAAAGTATTGTTGAATTCGCATCAAAACAGTTTTTCAATAAGTTTTTCTGCACTCAGCTTTATCCTAAGAGATAAGCTTACTTACTATTATAAAATGGTAGGGATAGACCAGGATTGGATTAAAGCGGATAGAAATAATACTGTTAACTACTCTTATTTAAGGCCTGGCAATTATACTTTTCAAATTTATTGCGAAGACAATGATGGCAATAGGTCTAACAATATTAGTAGCATGCAAATCTATATTAGACCACCATTTTGGAGAACAGGGTGGTTTATTAGTCTATTATTAACCATAGTAGCTTTAATAGCTTATACCATGCATCGATTAAGGTTAAATAAATTAATAGAAGTAGAAAATATTAGAACAAGGGTAGCAAGAGATTTGCACGACGATATGGGAAGTACACTTAGCACCATTAATATTTTAAGTTCAATGGCTAAAGCAAGACTTGCCGATAATATTAAAACAGGGGAATACTTGAATAAAATTTCTGACAATAGTCAAAGAATGATGGAAGCAATGGATGATATTGTTTGGAGCATCAAACCGGCTAACGACAGTATGCAAAAAATTGTGGCAAGAATGCGAGAGTTTGCCACCAATGTGTGTGAAGCAAAAGATATTGAACTCCAATTCTTATGTGCCGATATGGTTAATGAAGTGAAATTGAATATGGAAGCACGCAGAGATTTCTTTCTAATTTTTAAAGAAGCCGTTAATAATGCAGCTAAATATTCAAAATCTTCAAGTATCATAATTGAACTTTCGGTTATTGGTAAAAAATTAATCTTATCTATCATAGACAATGGGTTAGGTTTTGATACAAAAACCACAGATAATGGAAATGGATTGGGTAATATGAAGAAGCGTACAGATGCTTTGAATGGTATTTTAATAATCAATTCTGAATTAAATAAAGGAACCAATATTCAATTACAAATACCAGTTCAATAAAAAACAATGAATAGAGCACTTAGCCAAAAATTCAGATTTTTTACTTTCATTAGTATTTGTTTGCTGTCTTACGTGCACGGGTACAATTTAAAGGAAACTTATTTAGCTCCTTATAGTACCGTAGAAGAGTCCCTGAGTTTTACTAGTTTTTTTGAATACTTATTTGCCAATGGACTCCTTAGGTTTAGGATACCGCTCTTGTTCATTATTTCCGGATATTTATTTGCTTTATTTGATTCAAGGTCCTATTTAGAAAGTATCAAAAAAAGAGTTAAGACTTTAATGATCCCTTATTTATTATGGAGCGCAATAGCATTGTTGTTTACTTATGCACTACAACAATTTAAGGGTAGTGCAGCAATTGTAGCTCAAACAGGAATAGATCAAATGGGCGATAATAGGCCGTATAGTGAAATAGGTTGGAATGGCGTTTTCTTTAGGTGGATTTTTACACCCATTGCCTTTCAGCTTTGGTTTATTATGGCATTGTTTATATACAATCTTATTTATCCATTTATTAGATGGGTCTTACAAAAAGTTCCAATTATTTGGTTGAGTTTTACTTTTCTTATCTGGTTCTTTCCCATTCAGTTTTTCATATTTGATGGCCAAGGGTTATTCTTTTTTAGTGTTGGGGTATTGGCACAAAAAAGGGGAATTTTTTTAGAGAAAAGGCCCGAATGGTTAAGCACTGGAATATTTTTAATTCTATTTATAGGTATAAGTGTAATAAAAACTTTTATGGCATTCGAGCTAGAGCCCAATGTCATTAAAACACAATTAACACTCACCATTTTACATAGAATAGCCATTCTTTGTGGTATGGTTGCTATATGGTATGGAATAGATCCAATTATAAAATATACCATCAACCAAAAATGGTTTCTCCAAATTAGCAAACACTCTTTTTTCATATTTGCCTTACATGTACCCATGCTTCCTTATTTAATGACTTACGCATTAAATATTACGTCCAATTTTTGGCTAAACAGAATAACCTGTTATTTATTGATTCCATTGTTAGTAATAGCAATTAGTATTGCAGTTGGTGAATTAATCAGAAAATCGGTTCCAAAAATCTATTCGGTTTTAACAGGCGGAAGGGGGTACTAAAATAAATACATATTTATGTGATTGTATAAACCCATTTCAATTTGTAGTTTTAACATACAATTCAACTTAATGATTAAAGTACTCATATACGAAGACAATCCTCAATTAAGAGAAGGTTTAACCATGCTTATTGATGGAAGCGATGGATTCAGGGTTGTTGCTGCATACAAAAATTGTAACAATGCAATAGATGAAGTAGCTGCATTTAATCCAGATGTCATTTTAATGGATATAGACATGCCTGGTATAAATGGAATTGAGGGATTGAAAAATATTAGGACAAAAAATACTGAAGTAAAAATATTAATGCTCACCGTATTTGACGACAATAAAAATGTATTTGAGTCAATTAAAAATGGTGCAAATGGATATATTTTAAAAAAGACTGCACCAGCACGTTTACTAGAATATATTACAGAAGCTGCAAGCGGAGGCGCACCTATGAGTGCCAATATAGCAACACAAGTTTTGAAAATGTTTTCTGCTATGAACAATCAAAAAGGAGAAGACTATAATTTAAGTGAAAGAGAAAAACAAGTACTTCAGTTTTTAGTGAATGGATACAGTTATAAAATGATTGCAGCCGAAATGATTATTGCTATTGACACAGTTAGAAGTCATATTAAAAAGATTTATGAGAAATTACATGTGAACAGTAAAAGTGAAGCAGTAGCTAAGGCATTTAAAGATAAAATTGTTTAAATTGTGGGATGGATTTAGGCCTACAAAAACAATTATTTATAGTTGGAGGAGCTACCTCAGGATTTGGAAAAGCCATTACCCTAGCTTTAGTAAACGAAGGTGCATTGGTGATAGCAATTGCAAGAGGAATAGATAAACTAGCCGAGCTGCAATTAACAGCACCCAATCAAATAAATATATTAGCAGGCGACTTAGCCGAAGAAGAAACTCTTTCAAGATTATTAGAACTAATTAATGACCAACCCATACACGGTATGGTTGTTAATGCAGGAGGCCCACCTGCAAAAATGGTATTAGAAACCACCTTAGAAGATTGGGATAAAGCTTATCATACAATTTTAAGATGGAAAGTGGCGCTTACACAAGCAATTGTTCCTAAAATGGTGAATGCAGGCTATGGCAGAATTGTTTATATAGAAAGTGTTTCAGTAAAACAGCCAGTTGAAAATTTGGTATTAAGTACCGCTTTAAGACTAGCTGTAGTGGGAATGGTTAAAACCCTTTCTCAAGAAATAGCTTCAACCGGTGTTACATTAAATATATTAGGACCAGGCTCACATAATACCCCTGCAATCAATAGACTTTATACCAAGAAAGCAGAGCAAACTGGACTACCGTTTGATCAAGTGAAAGAAATTGGAATCCAGCAAATACCAGTAGGTAAACTTGGAGAAGCAGCCGATTTTGCTGGATTGGCCATTTGGTTATTGAGTTCACAAAGTAAATTTATTACAGGTCAAACCATCACAATAGATGGAGGAGCAGTAAAAGGAATCATGGGTTAACCGCCCAGTTCTTGTTGCATTAACAAAGCGGTTGCTGCATTAGCCAATAAAAACTTTTCATCTGGTAAAATATCTTTAGCAAAATAAACGGTGCCTCTATCTAGTAGTGAAACAGCTGCCAATGGTTGTCCTTCTTTGGTTAAGAATGCAAATCCATTTGCCCCAAAAGGCATATTCATAATTTTACCTTTATTGTTTTCTACACTACTAATAGGCACTATTTGGTAATAGTGATTCTTACTTTTAGCTAAGTAACCAATATAATTTTTAGCAGGCTGCTGAGAGGTATAGTTATCATGAACCAATTGCCATGGACTTTCTTCCTTATTCATATATAATTGAACATAGAACATAGAAGTAGAGGGCTTTTTTGCTTGTTGAAAAATGTCTAATGCAATATTCAAAAGACTATTTTCATTTTTGCCAATTTGAAATTCGCGTGCGTTAAAATTAGCAACAGCAAAAACATCTGATTGATTAGATGTTCCATCAGATAAACCAAATCTCAGTGTTTGCTTTTTATCAATATAACCTACAGAAATAATATTTGCATACTCAGGGGTGCCAGGCATTCCCGTTCCTATTCCATATTTTGAATTTCCACCTCTTGTCCAAGAGCGTTTTACATAACTAGTAGCATAATCGCCAAAACTTATTTTTTCTTTTATAAAAGCAATTCCCCTTCCTTTTACAGGAAAAGTTTCTTTGTCATTCCAAGCATCACCTTGTAAAGAAAGCTTTACAGAGGAACAGCTACTTAATAAGACAATAATTATAGATGCAAAAAGTATAAGGGATTTATTCATTTTTTTAATAATATTCATAAGTAAAAGTTAGTTCTACGTTGCTACCTATTAAACGCTTCTTTCTCTCTGTAACATATCCATCTGCATCATATTTATACGTATAATTGGCTTCATATGTTACACTATTGTTTGTAGCATAAGAAACCACTTTTCCTGGGTTATTTTTCATCATAACTATACCAGGAATAAAAGTACTTGAATAGGTATAGCCTTCTGCATTATTTTTATTATCATAAGATAAAAACACAGTATGGTCTACCAAAACAAACTGTGGACCAGTTTGATACCTGCAATAGGTTTTTTCATCAATTAGATTACCCAAAGCGTCATACACATAATCAATTCTTAATGCATTGGGAGCATCGTAAGCATTCGGCTTCATTAACTCTAAAATGGAGACAAGTTTATTTTGCTCATTAATGGTTGGAATAATTGTACTAATCCATCTACCTGTTATAGCAGTTGATCTAATTGAATCGAGTCTATTTAAAGTATAATAATACTCCTGCGTACCAGTTAATGATTGTTGCTTAACAAGCTTTCCAGATTCGTAGGTTAGCGATGTTTCTAATTTAGAGACTGTTCTATCTACCACGTTATTAATGTATTGAATGGTATAATTAGTGAGGTCTTTGTTGTTATTATAAGTAAACAATTGAAACTCTAATGGATCTGTAGAAATCTTTTTGAGTAATTTTTTGGATAAGTCTGGATTGGGAATAGGATTAGGCACTGGATCTTTCTTACAGGATATTAAGAAAACCATTGAAAGAAATAGAAAGAGATTTTTCATGAATAGTGATATTAAACTTGAGCAAAGAAAAAACACTCATGTGATTGAAACAATCACATGAGTATGTGAGTTTTTTAATAGTACTCGTAAAATGCTACTTCAGCATTAGGAGACCCTACTGTTGTTGAAGTCTTTTTTATTATGTTTCCAGCTGTATCAAACTGATATACAAAAGAGATATCTTCAGACAAATCATTGCTGTGATCGTATACCTGCATTCTTCCCGGATTATTTTTCATGAAAACCATTCCAGGAATATAACTTTCAGTATAACTAAACTGATCAGGGTTTCGCTTGCTATCGTAACCAGAAAAAACGGTTCTTTCTTGCAAAACAAAATCACTATTATTAGTCATTTTTAAGGCAAAACTCGACCCAATTAAGTTTCCTGCGGCATCATAAGTGAAAACTCTTTGGGCTGCAACTGGCAGAAGAGGCAATAATCCTGGAAGCCTAGTTGTAATAGACAATAATTGGTTCTGAGCATTTATCTGAGGAAAATCAACGCTAACTAACCTACTAGTCAAAGTATATTTTCTAATAGAATCTAATTTGTCCCCAGTATAATGATAGGTCATATACCCATCAGCATATTGCACTTTATTCAACTTATTGCTTTCATAAGTTAAAACAGCTTCTTCAGTAATAATCCCGTTGTTAATAGGATCATCTACATATTGATTGGTTAGCTTTACGAGTTGCTTACTTTCATTGTAAGTAAACAATTGAAAATCATTAGGGCTTGTGTAGATTTTTTTTAAGAGTTTGGTTTCCACAACAGGGCCTGGTACTGGATTATCCGATTTTTTACACGAAAAAAGCAGCAAGGATAGTATAGCCGCAAAAAAAACATTCATTGGTTTCATTGGAATTAATTTAGGATTGCAAAGAACCCCTTTAAGCCAACTCGAACCAATCACATATTAATGTGAATTAGATTTCTTTAACAAATGAATGGTTCTTTTCTTTAAGAACCTGCTAAAATTTTCTTTGCCAATTCTTAACCCGCCAATACCACTCATATTAAAACTGAGATTGTTGCCATAATGCAAAATAGCAGTAAGAGCAGACTCATTTATACTTACTGAACCTGCATGAATTCGGTTGGCAATACTCTCTGCTTCCTCATTGGTTGCTGCAAACACTGCAGCACCTAAAGAATATTTAGAAGCGTTGGCTAATTCAACTACTTCTTCTGTAGAACTAAAAGACATAATAGGCATGATAGGTCCAAAAGTTTCTTCCTTCATTAATAACATATTATGCGTAACGTTAACCAAAATGGTTGGTCTGCAATAAAAACCACCATGAATTTGTTCGCAACTTTCGCTTCCAGTTAAAATAATTGCCCCCAAAGCTTTTGCATCTTCTAAATGGGTATTGATGGTTAACACTTGCTTTTCAAAAATGATGGGACCAATTTCACCTTTGTGTTGGTCATCTGCAACTAGCTGAAGTGCTTTTGTTTTTTCAATTAATAAATCAACTAAATCATCATGAATAGACTCATGAACATAAACTCTCTCAAAACTCAAACAATTTTGTCCGGCATTGGTAGTACTCCCCTTTAAAATAGCTGTTGCTGCAACTTCCAAGTTAGCCCCTTGCAAAACAATTGCTGGATCCTTGGCCCCAATTTCCATTAATACAGGGGTTAATTTTTTACTCGCAACTAAAGCAATTTTCTTTCCTGTATTTACTGAACCCGTGAAACAAACAAAGTCTGCCTGATCTACCATTGTTGCACCAGCGCTTGCATCACCAGGCGTAAATAAAAGTATTTTTTGAAGCCCAGGAACTGCAAGAATAGTTCTATTCATCACTTCAATAAAGCGAGGGGTTATTTCACTAGGTTTTACTAAAACGGCAGCTCCTGATAAAAGGGCAGGAATGGTATCCATCATAGACAAAGCCAACGGAAAATTCCATGGGCTAATAACCCCAATTAATTGGTATGGAATCCAATTGGCATATTCTTCATAAAAGCTGTTAGTAATAGCACACCATTTATCAATAGAGTCAATCACCCAATCTACTTCAGCTGTGGTTTCCCAAGTTCTACCTGTGTCAGCAGCTAATGCTCCTATCAACAATTCTCTATTGACAATAATAGATTGTTTCCATTCTTGTAAAACTGCAATACGATTGGTAATGCCCGATCTTACCCAAGCATCTTGATGGTTCCGTAATTGCTTACAACATTGTACTATTTGAGCAGCAGTACAATCCGGTATTTCATAATCGTACACACCGGTTCTAGGATTTCTAACTCGCATAATTGCATATAAAGTTATGCTTTGCGAACGTATTTTGTTAGAATAACAATCATTTGGCCTTCAATTTTACCCTCAATTTGTTCTGTGTTATCGGGCACCAAACGAATATTCTTAACAACTGTACCCATTTTTGCATTCAAGCTGGTTCCCTTAACATCTAAAGATTTGGTTAAAACAATTGAGTCTCCAGTAAATAGTTGTTGCCCATTGCAATCCAAATGCAAATCTACAGTACCATCATTATCGTGATCTCCCGTTGCTTTGGCCCAAGCCAATTTATCATCGTCTAAATAAAGCATATCTAATAAATCTGCAGCCCAAGATTCATTTCTTAATCTATTCAACATTCTCCAAGATACTACTTGAATACCTGGCACTTCACTCCACATGGCAGTATTTAAACAGTCCCAATGTTTGCTGTCTAAAGCTTCTTTCTTTTCTATTTGCTGCAAACATTTACTACAAATCATTATGCAATTGTCTTCGGTAGTTCTATCTACAGGAGGAACTTCATATAAAGACAAAGGGGTTGATGCAGCACATAGCTCACATTGGTTTTGGCTTCGCTGCGCAAGAGATTGCTCTAATTTCATAAACTAAGATTTATTCTAAAGCGCCGAAGGTAGCTTTTTTAGCAATGGGCTAAAATGATAAAAATCATATCATTATTTTATCAATAGCTTATGAAACTTCTCTACTTCCGCTTTCTCAATCGGTGTTAAATGCTCTTTTCGATTGTATTTATCAAAAAGAAAAATCACCCGCTTATGTTGGGGATATTTTGCAAGAATAGCTTCCATTTTTTCGCCAAGCCGCAAATCTTTTTCGAATAAGGGCTTACCCACTGTTGCAGGAGCTTTTTCTCGGGTATGCATTCTATTGATGGTGGCTTCTAATGTAGCCAATAAATTGGGTGGCATATCGGGCACTTTAGTTGCTTTAGCCAACAAGCCCTGCAATTGTTTTTTACTTAAACTACCTCGTTCTTCGTACTGGTGCATTAAACTCATCACAAACAAAGCATCGGGATTGTGTTTATAACAAGCTTCCAATACCCTATCTATAATATCTAATTTCCCCTTTGGCATAGGTCAAAGATACAAAATCACTTTGCTAACCCTTTTCCTATAATTCCACCACTTACTTCTAGTGTTGTTCCATGTACAGCTTCGTTTTCAACAATAAAACGAATGGTTTGCATAATTTCTTCTGGATTCACCAACCTTCCCAAAGGAATATCCGACACAATTTTTTGCAATATTTCTGGATTAATTGAAGTAAGCATTGGAGTAGCTACATAACCAGGCGCAATAGCAGCAACCCTAATATGGTTAATATTTCTTGCATGAAATTCACCAGCTAAAATTTTAGGCCAAAGCGCAATAGCAGCTTTGGTAGAAGCGTAATTGAGTTGACCTAATTCACCCACTTTATTAATAGAGGAAATTGGAATTAATACTCCCCTACATTGATGATTGACCATTTTAATAGCTGCTTCTCTCAGGGTAATAAACACACCTGTAAGATTCACATCAATTACTTGTTTGAATTGCTCGGTACTCATGAATTTTTTAACCTTCCCAGATTCACGATCAGGGGTAATCATATAACTGTCTCTAATAATACCTGCGCAAGCCAACACAATATTGATAGCACCAAATTCATTGATAGCAAAATCCATTAAAGCAGTTACCGAATTTTCATCAGTAACATTGGTTACTTTATATTTTGCTTTCAAACCTGCAGTTACTAATTCTGTTGTGATTAATTGTAGCTTTTCTTCATTCATATCAGCTAATACCACACTTGACCCTAATGCAGCCAATGAACGAGCAGCTTCTTCTCCTAAACCACTAGCAGCACCTGTTATAACCGTAACACTATTTTTAATTTGCATGTTGAATTAAATTATTTTATAAATGATTGGATCAAAGCCGCTATTTGTTTAGCACTTTCCCCGTATAACATGGTTTGGTGATTGCCACTTACTTGCTCATACTTTGCATTAGATAATAGGTTCGCTGTTTCTTTCGCTAATTCCTCTGGTAATAAAGCAGCACCTAAATTGTATATACCAGGCGCATTAATTAAAATGGTTTCCTGTTTGCATAACCCTATTATCTCTCCCCAAGGCATACCTAAGCTTCCTTTCAAAACTGCTTCCATCATATGTTCCGGCTTGCTTCTAGGAGTAACTGTTCCATCGGCATTTTGAAAAACATCCGCTTTATAATACGAAAGCATTGCTTCATCCCAAAAGGAAAGATAAGGAGCTTGTTTAACTTTATTTATATAATCATCAAAACTATCAAAGGTTTTACCAAGCCTACCCAAAGCAGGAACTAACATTTCCTTTGTATTAGGATGCATGTTTACTGCAGCATCTAAAAGCACTAATTTTTTTACCATTGCAGGATAATAAATGGCCAAATACAAGCCTAAAAATCCGCCGAAAGAATGACCAACAATATGAATGGATGTTATATCTAAGTTATCAAGCATTCCAACAATATCTTTTGCATGATCAAGCATGGTGTATCCAGTACTTGGCTGATCACTTAAACCTCGGCCCCTAAGATCCACCGAAATAAATCTATATTTTTCAGCTAAAAAATTTTGAAAGATTGCATCAAAAGCATGCGAATTAGCAGTAAGTCCATGAATGAATAAAATGGGTTCAAGTTGATTGCTATTGCTTGAATCACTATCTAAAAAATGCAATTGAATGCCGTTGGATGATATAAACTTACTTTGCATTTTCATGTCTTTTTTTCAGTTCATGTTTTAATACTTTGCCCGCAATATTCCTTGGCAATTCTGCAATTATCATGATTTCACTTAGCTTTTGAAATCTTGCATCAATATGATTGTTTACCCAATTTTGTATTTCAATGGAAGAAGACGCCCGCATATTTTCTTTAAGCACAACTGCCGCAACGGGTGTTTCGCCCCATTCGGGATGTGGCACGCCAAAAACAGCTACATCGCTAACAGCTTCGTGTTGAATAACTACTTCTTCAATATCTGCTGGGTATACATTCACTCCGCCAGATATAATTAAGTCTTTTTTTCTACCTGTTAAATACAGAAATCCATCTTCATCCAAATAACCTAAATCGCCCGTATACAGCCAACCCCCTTTTAATGCTGCAACAGTTTGTTCAGCATTTTTATAATAACCATCCATTAAAAGAGGGCCTGTTCCTACAATTTCACCAGTAGATCCAATAGGCAGCTCTTGGCCTTGATCGTCTTTAATTTTGATTTGCATAAAACTAGGTGGATACCCTACCGATCCGGTTTTACGCATTGAATCAGTTTTATCTAAAATGGTCATAAACCCTTCTGTTAATCCGTATAGCTCATAAAACACACCGGGCAATTGTTTGTTTAAGGCCTGTTTATGTTCAAGCAAAAGAGGGGCTCCTACAGAAAGAATATATTCAATAGAAGTCAGCGTTGACTTAGTAAATAAAGGCTGTTGTAAACATGCAATAATTTGAGAAGGCACCAAAATAGTGTGGGTTACTTTTTCTTGCTGAATATCTAACACCACTTGCGCTGGATCAAAATGATCGTGCAAAATATAGGTGCATCCTAAATACATAGCAGGCATCAATGTTAAAAAAGAGCCATTAAAAATAATTGAACCCGAGTGCATCACAACACTTTCAGGAGTCATTCTGTAATAGTTTGCAAACAAAGAACCATATAAGGCTCTTACTGCATGAGAAATTACAATCCCCTTGGGTAAACCAGTTGTACCACTGCTGTAAATAATATTATAAGTATCATCACCTATTAAAGATTCTACTGCAGGTTCAGTTGTATCAAAAGCAGCTTTTTGAGTATGGTAAGAACCAACCCCATTCGATGATTCAGCATTGGTTACCCATACTAAAGCATCATTGTTTAAATGCAAGAGGGGTTTAACTTCATTTAAATAAGGAAGGGTTTCTTTATTAATAATTATTAAAGCAGTATCCGCATTAATAATTAAGTTCGCCAATCCATGACCCCTTAATAAAGGACTTAGTGGAACAGCCACTGCACCCATTTTAGCACATGCCCAATATACTTCCCATAATTCTAAACAATTAGGTAAAACAGTAGCTACTTTGTCTCCCTTTTTAATACCTGCATGTTTTAATGCATGAATCAATTGATTCACGTTGGCATTTAACTGAGTAAAACTTAAACGATGCTTACCACAAATAATAGCAGTTTTATTGGGCTTATATTTTGCATGATTGGTGAGCCAATGCTGAATGGTTAAATGATTGCTATACATGACCTTTATTTGAATAGGAAAGTGGCGACCAATGGCCGCCACTACTTAAAAACTAAACTTACCTAAGAACTATTTTTTACTATTTGGAATATGAGCTTTTAATTCAACAGAGAACAATCTTCCTATTGATGGAGAGCCAACAAACTCTAATTGTTTTACATTAAACACATTGCTAATTCCAGCACCAATAGATAATTGACTATTCAATTTTACACCGGTACTAATGTCGAATGTGGTAAAACCACCCAATGCACCCCAGTTAAAGTTCTTGACATAGTTTCTAGGTAGGTTGTTAAGTGGATTAATGCCACCGTATACCACACCTCTACTTCCAGCGCCAACTTTGGTTCCGATTTGGTTGCCGCTGTATAAGTCGTAAGACTCAACCCAACGCATTGAGATATTCAAGAACATTTTACCCTTAGCCATATTTTGGAAACTCAAAGTAGTAGAGAAACGATTTGCAGGAGCGTTTAAACTTCTTTCTTCTAAAGAAACATAACCATCTCTGTTGGCATCGTTTTTAATATTATTCTTGGTAATATCACTTCCAAACCATGAATATTTAAATGCCCAACTAACATTATCATTAAAGTAATAATTCAATCCCAAGTCTACACCGTAAGAAGCTACTTCTCCATAATTAAAATAAGTAGAGAAAGCCGCACCACCTAATACACCACCAGTAACAGCGCCAGGCAATAACAATGGAGTGGTAATTGGAATACTTCCTACACTTAAAGCTCTACCTCCTACAGTAATTGCAGGGCTTAAAAAGTTTTTACTATTACTGTAATATCCATTAATGTCTACATATAATTTTTTACCCACTGTACCCTTGTAACCAAATTCCCAAGTATTAATTTGTTCTGGTTGTAATGGCACTGTATTAGCAGTAGTGGTAAGCGGAGCACCGTTTGGAACATAATTGATGCCATCACCATTGCCAAATACTAAACCAAATACACTTGCTCTTTGAAAGAGAATAATTGGCGCAGCAAAAGCTTTTCCATAAGTTAAACGAACACTACCACCAGGTACCCCTTTTACTAAAGCAAGTTTTGGAGAAAACATATTCTTAAATAAACTATGGTGATCAAGTCTTGCAGCAGCAACCAACTTAAAGTCGGCAGGTAAGGTTTTCTCTAATTGAATAGCACCACCATATTGTGTAACTTCTACTAACTGATTGGCATCAATTAAACTGGTACCATATGTATTGGGCTTGTCTTTTTGATAAGACATACCTACAACTAAACTTAAACCTGCCTTTTCAAAATTATTATTGTATTGTGCTTCAGCATTAAATCTTTTAGAAGTTTCTTTAAAACGATTCCCTAATCTGGTAGCAAAAGCTTCTGCCTGATCGGGATACAACTGACCTACTGCTGCAAATAAAGGATTGGCAGGATCGGTTATAGTGCTATGTGTTCTATTCCAGTAATCTCTGGTATAGCCTGGTATTCCATAAGAATTACCCACATTGGTCCAGGTTTCATAGGCTTGAGCAAAAAAACGAGGGCTAACATATTTTACTTGCAAATAGGAGAACTTCCAATCTTTAATTTGATTGCGCCCAGTATTATTTACGCTTAAGAAATTGTTATTGCTACCACCATAAGATACAATAATATCCGATTTAGCATTAACGGCATAATATACATCAGCAGCCCCACGAACATGTTTAAAATTATAGTTTGGAATACGCTCTGGTATTGCCAAAGCAGGACCATAAACACTACCACCAGCATAAATACTATCGTTGAATTCAAAGTCTCTACCAGTGGTATATTCCCCAGTAATTTTATATGCCCATTTATTATTGATTTTAGAAGCAGTTCTAAATCTACCAGAGAATACATCTCTGTTACCTGCACCAATCACTAAAGTAGTTCCCTGGTGTTTACGAGGGTCCTTAGTAATGGTATTGGCAATTCCATTGTGTGCATTAGGACCATATAAGGCAGAGTTAGGGCCAAGCACAATTTCTAATCTTTCAACATCTTCCTTAATAACGGTATTCATAATTCCAGAAGGCAAACCACTACCCCCAGCCATCATAGAGTTTCTACCATCGGTCATTTGAAGAATTTTAGCATTGAATGCATTGTTAAATCCACGTGCATTAAAACCAACTCCATTCACACCTGTTCTAATAAATTCAACTCCCTGAATTTTAGAAGCCAATTCACCAATATTGAATGATGAAGTTTGCTCTAAATCTTTGGCGCTGATTACACTTATTGTTGCAGGAGCACGAGTGATTTTTTCAGGACGTTTAGAAGCACTCACCACTACATCATTTCCTCGGCCCTGTTCTTCTTTTAATGTAATGTCTATTGCAGCACCTGCTTCTACTACTTTTTCTACATCTGCATAACCAACATAAGAAATGCGTAAAGTTATTTTACCTGATTTAGCAGATAGTAAAGAAAATTTACCATTTACATCGGTAGAAGTACCCATGCCAGTAGACTTAATGGTAACACTTGCGCCTTCTAATGGCATACCAGTTGCTGCATCGGTAATACGACCAGTCGTTTTTGTTCCTTGAGCCATAGCGGTTACCTGAACCAGCGCAAGTACGAGTATTACAAACAGTTTTTTCATCTTGGTTTGTTTTATTGGTTTGTTATGGTAAAAAGTTTTTTACAATTTTTAATAATGCAGCGGGCTGATCTAATTGCAATAGGTGTCCTGCTTGTGGTATCATTTCAATTTTAGCTGAAGGAATTTGATTTCCTATAGCTGCTATATCATGAACATTTAAAGTTGGATGCAATAATCTATTAGGTATTAACGCATCATTTTCTCCAAACAAAATCAAAGTTTTTTGCTTAATTAAGTTTAGTTGAGCTTTAACTGGATATGCCAACATACCTTGAACACCCAATGCTATTTGCGCACAGTAATTTTTAAAGTTTGTGCAATTTTTTAAGGTAATGCGTTCTTGTATCAACCTTTCTGTTTCTTCATTAGACTTATAAAAATTTGCTTTATAATTGCGAACAATGGTTGAACTGTCTTGCAATTCATATAAAGCTGGAGTGGCATATTTAATTAATGCGGCAGCTTCGCTCTCTGTAAAAGTTTCTAAGCCAGCCGGGGCAACTAAAATTAATTGACTAATTAAATTTGGTTCTTGTAATGCTGAAATTATTGCTACTTGACCACCCATAGAATGTCCCATTACAGTTACATTATTCAACTGCAACGATTTAATTAATTGAACAGCAGCGTTTGCATAAAAAGCTAAAACTTTTTTAGGCTCAAGCATGTTAACAGCAGTACTTCCACCGTATCCAGGTAAATCAATAGCAATACATCTATTAGTAGCAGAAAGCAGTTCAATCGTTTTTTTCCAATGAGAAGCATTTCCTCCCAAACCATGAATCATCAAAATAGGATTTCCTACTCCTTTATCTACATAGTTAATATTCACTGAACCAATGTTGATTTGCTTAGAAGTAAAACCATAATTCGGCAAACACTGGCTATAAGAAATACTTATACTAAAGAGAGAAAATAATATGGTTATGAGTAGTTTCATGCCTTTGCAATATTGGTTTTGTTTCTAAAGGCGTAATATAAAATAAGTCCAATCATTAAAGAGCATACAATTGCAATGGAAGAAGCAACGCCAGGATTTCTAGTTCCATTTTGCATATAAGGCGTAAGCCGACCATAATAAACAGAGAAATGAACAATCACAGCAGTTAAACTTGCAGCAATGGCTGCTATTTTAGGGCAATCTTTTGTAAATATTCCAAATAAAACAGGAACAAAAGCACCGCAGAAATAAGCATACACTCCGTTCTGAGCAAATATTCCTACACTTAAATCGGGTGCCAATAATTGATTATAAGAAATGAAAATGGCAACAACCCCCATTAAAACAATCACCAATCTATTCATAACCAATTCAGTTATAAATCCACCCGCCTGATTAGGATGTTTAATGATGCTATTACCAGTAAGTGGTTTAATAATATCGGAAGTAAATGTGGTACTTAAACTTTGAATAAGTCCTTCAAGAGTAGCCATGCCAGCTGAAATTAAACCCAACACTAAAACAATAGCTATATACACAGGAAAACGACTTACCACAAATTGACTCATTACCCCATCTAATGGAATGGGTTTACCATTTAAACTTAATGTTGGAAATAAAAGTCTTGCATATAACCCAACAAAAACAACTAAAAAGAATAAAGCCAGTGCAACAATAGCTACTGTTAAATAACGATTCAAGTCTTTGTCATTTTTTAAAAGCAAGGAACGAGTTAAAATATGTGGTTGACATACAACTGCTGTTCCAACTATTAATTGACAAACAGCAACTTCAAAAAAATCTCTGAATAAGGGACTAGAAGTATTGAATGGACTTGCTAATTGAGGATCAATGGCCGATAATTTATTTAAAAAACCATGTACACCTTCAGAAAAATGATCATAGCCCGAGCCAAGTAAAATAATTGTTACAATTATTTTTAAGAACGCTTGAACTGTATTGGTGTAAACCATACTGTTAGCGCCCCCAAACATCATATAGGTGAAAGTGAATGCAACAACTCCAATTAAAGTTGGTAACACTGCTAAATTGAGCGATCTAGAAACCACTTGGGTTAACCCAACACAAATCATTACAATGAAAGCCATCATTAATAAAGACAAGAAACCAAAGAACAAGGCAAAACCTTTGCTCTGGTATCTTATACCCATCCACTGTGCAATTGTTTTGGCATTAACTGTTTGGCCATACTTTCGAAAACGTTTAGAAAGTACTGCTAAAGAAACCAATGTGCCAATGGGTAAAAAAACAGCCATGCTTAAAACCCCACTCACCCCATAATAAGCAACAAACCCCGGATTAATAATGAAAGTAGCTGCACTACTCATTGAAGCAGCTAAAGAGAGGCCTAAAAATGAAGGATTAAATTGCATGCTCCCCAAAGCAAAATCATTCATGCTATGCGTTTTCATAGCACCGCGTACCACAAAGAAAACAATGGTACACATGTAAAGAATGATAGCAATCCAGATGGCAGTAACCATACCGGGCAAAGCATGATGGTTCATAATGGCAAATCGTTACAATGAAATTATTATTGTAACCTATTCCGTTTTATAAAACCTTGCCAACGACTAAAAAAACAAGGCGAACTGCAAATAAAAGAGGGTAAAAGTAATTTTAGAGAAAGGATAATTTACTCATAAGCTTATCCTTATAGGTTTTTCCAATAGGAATTCGCTGCTGATTAATAAAAAGTTCATCTTTTTCAATGGCTTCAATCTTATCTACATTTACAATATAAGAACGATGTACCCTTAAAAACCGAGAAGAAGGAAATTTTTCTTCCACAGCAGCTAAGCTGGTATTTAATAAATACTTGCCCGCAGCAGTACAAACCAAAGCATAAATATCAGATGCTTCAACCCATAATACCTGATTTAACTGAAGTTTTTCAAGTCTACCCTTTGTTTTAACAAATATGGAGTCGTCAATGGTAAGCCCCTCTTTTAATACAGGAGTTACTTCTTTTCGTTGAGCAGCATTGTAGAGTGTAATTTCAATAGTAGAATAAAGGGTTTCAATTTTAACCGGCTTAACTAAATAAGCATAAGGCTCTGTTAACTTGGCTTTTTCAATAGTAGAGCTGTCTGCTAAGGCAGTTAAAAAGATAAAAGGTATTTGATAGTCTTTTTTAATTAGTTGAGCTGTTTCTATTCCAGACATTTCTCCGCTTAATCCAATATCTAATAAAACAAGGTCTGGCTTTAGTTCCGAAATTTTTTTTAAAGCGTCTTCCCCAGATTCTACATGCGCCAACACTTCAAAGCCAAGGTCATTTAGGGAAAGTGAAATCTCCTTGGCAATTATCCAATCATCTTCAACTAATAAAATTTTAATACCGCTCATTCGTTAAATTTAGGGCAAATATTTATTCTGAAGCAAACCCTTTACATATTCCTTTTTATAATGCTTGCTAACATGGGGTATGCAAAAGAAAGCATTATATCATTTAAAGGGAAACCAATAGTTATTGAAAAAGAAATCAGTTGGACAAAACAATTTCATCAAGAAAACCGCCACTTCTACAAAGGTACTTTTTCATTAATTAGTAATACAAAAACCGATCAAGACCTTATTTTACAATTTTCAAAGACAGGTAGGGTACGTGTAGTAATTACAAATGACTCAGGTGTTACACAGGAATTAGTAACTGGTGCCTTGCTACCCTTAAACAAAAGAAGTCATCCATCTAATATTAATGCAGTCCAATTTATACTTTTAAAAAATCTGCTTTACAAGGTTGATATTTACTATGAACCTGTTTATAGCATATACGATCCAAGAAATTTTAAACTAATAATAGAGCCAACCACTTTATTTGAACAGCAGGATACAGGAAGGTTATTTTGGCAGGGAATGTTTTTAGGGACCATATTAGTAATGGCGCTTTATAATTTATTTATCTTCTATGGAGTAAGAGATGAAAGTTATCTCTACTATGTTTTTAGTATTGTTGGTCTTGGCCTTTACCTTGCATTTTATTACGGATTTGGAATTGAATATTTATGGCCTAACTCGCCAAGATGGGATACTTTCTGTTATTCAATTATTGTTCCTTTAACCAATATTGCACGATTACTATTTACTAAAACGTATCTGAATACAAGTAAGTATATGCCAGTAACGAATAGGATTATTCAGTTGCTCTTAATAGCATGCAGTATTTTACTTGTTTCAGGAATAGTTAGTTTTATTTATGATGTAGACCTGTTTGAAACTTTGGTAACAGGCGTTGGTTTTATTGGAACATTGGTATTAATTTTCATGTTGGTTGCAGGTTTAATAGCTTATTACAAAGACCAATACGAACCCGCTAAGTACTTTATTACAGCCAATGCGCTTTTGGTTATAGGGGCTATATTATTTATTCTGCGAGAAATGTCATTGGTTGAAGACAATTTTTACACAAGATATATTTTGCAGATAGGCTTTGTAATTCAGGTAATCATATTTGCATTAGGATTAGCCAGTAGGTACAATAGAACCAGGGTTACCGTGCAATTATTAGAGGAGTCTAAAGAACAATTGTCTCAATTAAATAGTGTTAAGGATAAATTATTTTCAATCATTTCGCATGATCTTAGAAATCCATTGGCAACTATGCAATCTTTTCTAAAGTTGATTACACAGCACCATGAAAAATTGAATGAAGAAGAAAAAAAGAAAATGATTAAAGAGGCGCAAGGCTCACTAGATTATTTAAATGAGTTATTGTACAATGTATTACAGTGGAGCAAAAGTCAAATGCATTTATTAGAATTTAGGCCAGAAAAGCTGCAAGCAAAAACTGCTTTAGAAAAAAATATTCGCCTTTTATATTTGCAAGCACATATGAAACAGGTGCAAATTGAGCAGTCTATTTCAGATGATCATATTATTTATGCAGACAAAGAAATGCTAGATTTTATCATTCGAAATTTATTAAGTAATGCCATTAAGTTTAGTCACAAGCACAGCGTAATACAAATAAATACGGAACAAAAAGAGCAGCATATCTTAATACATGTAATTGATGAAGGAGTTGGAATGAGCAGTCAAACCATTGAACAATTGCAAAAAGCCAGTTTAAGCAATTCAAGAAGAGGAACAGCCAAAGAGAGAGGAACTGGATTGGGACTATTGATTTGCAAAGAATTTATTGCCAAACACAAAGGAGAATTATTAATTAGCCAAGGCAATCAAAAGGGCAGTCAGTTTACTGTTCTGCTACCAAATGAAACAACATAATTTTTTATGGCGTATATTTCTGAATAAAATTCAGCCAATATGCATAAACTGCTTTTAGGTTTGCTCCTGATTACTGGCGCAGACTATTCATTTGCACAAACCAGCAAAGAACCTAGTACCGAAAATGTAAACCAATATTTTAAACCGATGAAATGGCGCAGCATTGGGCCTTTCAGAGGAGGGAGATCAAATACAGGTACTGGTGTTAAAGGAGATATCCATACTTATTATATGGGAACTACCGGAGGTGGACTATGGAAAACCAGCGACCGAGGAATTAGTTGGAAAAATATTTCGGACGGACAGTTTAAAACAGGATCAGTAGGTGCCATTGCAGTATCCGAAAGCAATCCCAATATTGTTTATGTAGGAATGGGAGAACACGCTATGCGTGGGGTAATGACGCACCATGGAGATGGCATGTATAAAAGTACAGACGCAGGAAATACCTGGAAAAAAATTGGACTAGACCTAACACAACATATAGCAAGGGTGATTATTGACCCAAGCAATCCAGACATTGTATATGTTGCAGCACAAGGAGCACTTTACAGCAATTCAACCGAAAGAGGCATATACAAAAGCACCGATGGAGGAACAACATGGAAAAAAATCTTATACATCAACGATAAAACAGGATGTGCAGAATTATCGATGGATGCGAAGAACCCCAGCATTTTATATGCAGCCATGTGGGATCATGGTAGACTGCCATGGAAAGTAATCAGTGGTGGTGCGGGAAGTGGTTTGTACAAATCAACGGATGGTGGAGCCAACTGGGAAAAACTAACAACAGGTTTACCTAAAGAAATGGGTAAAATGGCAATAGCAGTGAGTGGAGCTAATTCAGATAAAGTATATGCATTAATTGAAAGTGATTTCGATAAAAATGCAGGAGGATTGTATGTATCTAATAATGCAGGAAAAAGTTTTAGTCAGGTTTCAGCTGAACATAAAATCATTCAGCGTGCATGGTATTATATAGAAGTATTTCCAGATCCGAATAATGAAAACACGTTGTATGTATTAAGTGCGCCTGCATTAAAATCGATTGATGGAGGTAAAACATGGGAAAACTTACAAGGCGTTCATGGAGACTACCACAACCTTTGGATTAATCCAAGCGATTCAAAAAATTTAGTGATGGCCGATGATGGTGGCGTAACCATCAGTTTTAATGGAGGACAAACCTGGAGCAGCCAAAGCAATATGCCTACAGCACAGATGTATCGCATTAATGTAGACAATTTATTTCCGTATAATATTTATGGAGGGCAGCAAGACAATTCATCGGTAAAAATTGCCAGTAGGACTTTTTCCGGTGGAATTACAGCCGCAGATTGGTCTGCATCAGCAGGAGGTGAAAGCGCTTTCTTAGCATTCGATCCAAATAACCCAAGATATGTATTAGGAGGATCTTATCAAGGAACGATTGAAGTATTAGATACCAAAACCAATGCAAGTACCAATATTATGGCAGCACCCATACAGTACTTAGCAATGGATGCCAAAGACATGAAGTATCGCTACAATTGGAATGCCCCTATTATTCATAGCCAACACGAGCCAGGCACTTACTATCATGGAGCACATGTATTATTAAGAACAAGAGATATGGGTAAAACCTGGGACGAAGTATCACCAGATTTAACTCGGAACGAAAAAGAAAAACAAGTAAAGCCAGGCGTACCATTTACCAATGAATCAGTAGGTGCAGAAAACTATGGAACATTAAGTTATGTGATAGAATCACCCATAGAGAAAGGAGTAATCTATACTGGAAGTGATGATGGATTGGTATATATCACAAAAGATGGTGGAGCTAATTGGAAAAATATTACCCCAGCATCATTGGCAGAGTGTTTAATCAACGCAATAGAAGTATCTCCTTTTGATAAAGCAACCGTTTATATTGCAACCACCCGATACAAATTTAACGACCACACCCCAGGCTTCTACAAGAGTACCGACTATGGCAAAACCTGGACCAATATCAACAACGGAATACCAGTTGGATCTTTTACACGCGTAGTAAGAGAAGACGATAAGAGAAAAGATTTGTTGTATGCAGGAACAGAAAACGGGGTGTATATTTCATTTAATGGAGGAAAAAATTGGAGTCCATTTCAATTGAATTTACCCAATGCACCAATTACCGATTTACGTGTACACCAAAACAATTTAATTGCAGCAACATCTGGTAGATCATTTTGGATATTAGACGATTTATCATTGGTAAGACAGTACAAATTGTCTCCCAATGCATTATCAGTGTATGAACCCTCGCCAGCAATTTTAGCAGCAGGCAGTTCTGAACTAGACGGCAATAACGCAGACTTTGATGGAACTAATCCATACAGAGGAGTTAATCCGGCAACAGGAATAGTTGTCTACTATGATTTGCCCGAATTAAAAGAAAAAGCAGTGGTAACCATGACCATTAAAGATGGTTCTGGTAAAACAATTAGAACATTCAGTTCTAAAGCAGATCCGAATTATAAAAGATACGACGGTGCACCTCCAAAAGAAGCACAATTGTCTACCAACAAGGGTTTGAACAGATTTGTATGGAACTTACGACATGCCACAATGCCGGGCATTCCGAATACATATATTGAAAGTAGTTTCCGCGGACACAAAGCCATACCCGGAACTTATACTATTACTTTAGAAGCTGAAGGAAAAACAGTGAGTACCAATGCTACCATATTGGCCAATCCAAATTACCCTACCACTGCAGCGGAATACAAGGAATTTGATGAAGCAATGACGGGCATGGAAACCACTGTAAAAGAAATGCATGAGTTAGTGAATGAGTTGTTTGCTAAGAAGCAACAATTAGACCAACTAATAAAAACGCTACCTACTGGTACTACCAAAACCAATGCGGAAGCATTGGCTAAAAAATTACAAGCATGGGATGAAGACATGATACAGCGTAAGTCTACCGCTTATGATGATGCAGAAAACTTCTTGAATAAATTTACAGCCAATTATATGTTCTTGATGAACCAAACAGAGAGTGATATTCCAAGGGTTAACCAACCAAATGTAGATTTACTAAAGAAATACACCACAGAATGGCAGGCATTAAAGGAAAGAGGGAACAATCTTAACAAAGTAGAAATTCCCGCATTAAATAAGCAATTGTTTAATGAAGGAATTGGCGCCATTCGTACAAATTAATACAGCCTTATACAACTGACCAATATATTTGTAAGACTAAATCATGCTTCATGAAAAAGTTCTTACGGTATATTGGTTATTTTTTTGGTGCTATACTGGCATTACTAGTGATATTGTTTGTTGTATACTTTCAGCCAGACAGAAGTTTAGAAGAATTAAAACCGTTGTATGTAAACAACGAATCGGAGTTTATGCCATTGATGGGAATGAATGTGCATTATAGAGATCAAGGCAATCCAACTGATTCAGTTCCTTTGATTTTAATACATGGCACCAGTTCTTCATTGCATACATTTGAAGAAGTAGTAAAAAGAATAGACCAAACTAGAAGGGTAATCACTTTAGACATGCCGGCATTTGGACTAACAGGTCCTAATGCAACCAACGAATACAGTTTTAAATACTACAGTCAATTTTTAGACTCTTTTTTAACCAAACTAGAAATTCCACTTTGCGATATAGGAGGCAATTCATTAGGGGGAGGTATTGCATGGCAGTTCACTACCTATTTTCCGAATAAAGTGAGAAAGCTCATATTAATAGATGCAACAGGTTACCCGGTAATGAATGTAAAAGGCTCACTTGGTTTTAAGATTGCATCTACCCCAGTAATCAATAATGTAATGTTATTCATTACCCCAAAAGCATTGGTGAGTGCCAGCTTAAAGGGAATTTATCAAGACCCCACCATTATTAATCAAGAACAGATTGATCGCTTTCATGATATGGCTATTGCAAAAGGAAATAGAAAAGCTTTATTGGCTATTTTCAAGAAGGGATTAGAGCAGGAGCCTGATAAGATTAAGACCATTCAAAAGCCCACGCTAATTATTTGGGGTGATAAAGATGGATTGATTCCTGTACAAAACGCCTACTTATTCAATAAGGATATTAAAGGAAGCAAACTGGCTATCTTAAACAATATAGGTCATGTTCCCATGGAAGAAGACCCAACTAAAACAGCTGCGTTAATTAATGAATTTTAAATCGGGGACAATCACACCCCCCGATATGAATGTACCCCGATTGTAGGATTAAATCCTTATGCAATTTGCTTAAAAATCGGGATTTTCGTATACCCATTTTTAGGTATTTTGGGGAAACTCATTACAATGAGCCAGTATTATTCACTACGTCTTTAATAACTTGGTCTAATTTTTGGGCAGCGTTATGCAATTGACTAATTAGCATTTCCTTTTCTTGAATATTCGCCACGTTGTCTTGAATAATTTTAGTAATACCTAAAATATCCGAAAGTGGTCCTCTAACCAAATGGGATTGTGCCCAAGCAATTTCTCGAAGTTTTTGGTTTTGCAATTTGATGCTTTCCATAGTTTCAATACGAGCAGTATTGTCTTTAACAACTCCAATAAACTTATAAATTAACCCAGCTTTGTTTTTATAACTAACCCCTGTAACAATAACGTGTTTTAGATTACCCTTAGGGGTTTTTATCTGGAATTCAATAGGTTTTGATTCACCTTCAATTGAACTTTCCTTTAAAATCCATTTTTTATATTGCTCAAGATAATCTGGCAGAACCATACTAGTAAAAACGTCTGTATGTGCCACTACCTCATTAGGTAACAAATCTAGAATACGAAACATTTCATCACTCCATACTGCAAAACCACTTGGCAATTCAACTTCAAAACTACCCACATGTGCAATACCTTCGGCTTTTGAAAGCATTTCTTGAATGGTTAAAGCCTTTTCTATGGTAGCTCTTTCTTTGGTTAAGTCTTTAAAATAGGCAGCTAAAAACAAATACTTACCCGCCCTAAAAGGGGCACAAGCAGTGATTCTTACCGGTTTTCTTTTGCCTTCAAAATCAAAAATATTTACATCTACAGATTGATAAGAATTAGTCTTTGTGAATTGATTAAATAGTTCCCCAACCATTTCTAAATCTTCAGGGGGGTGCAACTTTGTTTGATGCATGCCTATTAACTCAGCTTTGGTATATCCAAATAATTCACAAGCTTTATCATTTACATCTACCAAATGGCCACTGGTAGCATCGGCAATTAATATTGCATCTTCTGCACCGTCAAACAACGCAGCATAACGCATATCTACAATTCTGGTTTCTTCCAGCTGTTCTTTAAGTAAAGTGATATCATTGCTAAATAAAGTGACACCTAAGATTTTTCCATGTTGATCAATAATAGGGCTGTATTTATTTTCATAATACAACCGCTTTCCTATTGGAGTAACAAAATTACTGCTCACTACAAAACTTTCGCCTGCCAAAGCCCTATCATAACTAGCTTTAGCAGTTGCGTGCATTACTTCAGGTAAAACATCAAAAATACTCATGCCAACCACTACTTCTTTTAGTAAAAAGTTTTTTGCAAACGGAATATAAGAATCTGAGAAACCCAAGAAGTTATAATGTTTGTCTATAGCTAATACAAAAAGATCTTTCGGACTATTCAAAATTGCTTTTAAAAAAGCGTTGTCTTTAATTACTTGTTTTTTTGTTTTCTCAAATTCTATTTGTGTTATACTAAAATTCTCCGAGAGTTGTTGGGCTTGCGTGATGTCTAAATGGGTACCAATAATCATCCCAGTTAATACGCCCTCTGCATTGCGCATGGCCGATGCTCTACTCAAAATAGTAAGCCATTCTCCATTAGCATGCAACATCCTAAACTGCTGGGTATACTCTATTTCAGGATTTAAAATAAAATCGGAAAAATATTCTTTTGCATTTTCTAGATCATTGGGATGTAACCAGTTTTCCCAAACTTCTTTAATTGGATATTTTGCCCAATCAGCGCTTGTGTGGTCTTTGCGGCCAAGCATTTCAAAATAATAGGTATTGCACCATAGCTCTTGGGTAAGCACATTGTATTCCCATCCACCTAATTGACCAACTGCTAAAAGGGTTTCGTATTTTGAACTATAATTAGAACTATTGGGCATGCACAAGAAATTAATACAATTAAAAATATTAATAACCGTTGGCATTTACCATTGGATATAGTTCTATTTTAGATAATATCAAATAAACGTCAATTATTTAAGCTTTTGAAGAGATGGATAATCTTGACTATAAGAAAGCATTTCATCCGGAGTAGTTGTACTCATAACAATTTCTCTTATAACCTGATCTAATTTTTCTGCTGTATCGTGCAAATGTTTAATAAGGTCTAATTTGTCGCTATCTTCAACTAGGCAATCATTTATTATTTTAGTAATGCCTAAAATGGTTGATAATGGCCCTCTAACTAAATGCGATTGCGACCAAGCAATATCCCTTAATTTTTGATTTTGAAGCCTTAAACTTTCCATTGTTGCAATTTTATAAGTGTTATCTTTTATTACTCCTATAAATTTTACAATTTTACCTTGATTGTTTTTATAAGTAACACCACTAACAATTACATGTTTAATATTATTTTTAAAGGTTTTAATTTTTACTTGTATAGGAGTAGACTCTCCTACTGTAGAAATGGCTCTTTCTGCCCATTCATTAAATATTGCTTTATCCTCTTCACAAACTAGATGAGTCAGTAGATTTTTTTGCCTATTAATATTATTAGGGCAAACTTCAACAATTCGCAACATTTGATCGCTCCAGGTTGCTTTTCGCTGTGGAAGTAATACTTCAAAGCTACCCACTTCAGCAATTCCCTCCGCTTTGGAAAGCATTTCTTGCACAATTAATGATTTTTCAATTACGGCTCTTTCTTTAGTTATGTCTAAATGTGTACCGATTATAAAACCCGTTAATTCACCTGAATCATCTAGCATTGCTATAGCCCTATCTAAAATAGTTATCCATTCTCCATTGCTATGCAACATCCTAAACTGTTGTGCATATTCCAAGCTAGGATGTAAAATAAAATCTGCAAAGTATTCTTTTGCGTTCTCCAAGTCATCTGGATGCAGCCAATTTTCCCAAACCTCTTTAATAGAATTTTTTGCCCATTCTGGCGTATCAGCAGTAGCTCTTCCCAATATTTCAAAGTAAAATTTACTACACCAAAGTTCTTTACTTAGTACATCGTACTCCCATCCACCTAACTGACCAACAGCCAATAGGGTTTGATATTTTGAACTATAAGGTGAACTATTAAACATTTGAAATTTTTACTTTCGTAAGTTATATGATTTACATGCCACATTGTGATTAGTTCAAATTAACTATATCATTTATGCGTCAATTTATTAAATAAATTGGTTGCATATTCTAACTTAACTTGTAGCATAAATAAGACATAATGAAAAATTGGAAACTCATCATTATTTTAAACTTAATAACGTTGTTTAGTAACGCACAAACTCTACAACCGATTGAACAAAAATTAATAAAAAAAATAGACGAGCATTATCCTACTATGATAGAGCTCCTCAAAAACTCGGTGAATATTAATAGTGGCACATTTAATATTGCAGGCGTAAAAGCAGTAGGTCAATTATACGCCAAGGAATTAGAAAAATTAGGCTTTACCATTGAGTGGATTAATATGCCCGATTCTATTAAGCGTGCCGGACATTTGGTGGCTACCAGAAAAGGCAATAAAGGAAAAAAATTATTGTTATTGGGCCATTTAGATACCGTGTTTGAACCAGATATGCCCAGTAATCCATTCACTGTTTTGAATGATAGTACTATTACCGGACAAGGCATTAATGATATGAAGGGAGGCGATGTAATGATTATTGCTGCAATGAAAGCGATGTACGAATTAAACTTATTGAATAATGCAACCATCACTATTTATATGACGGGTGACGAAGAAAATGCAGGAGAGCCTAGAAGCATTACCAGAGGAGATTTTATAGAAAGAGCCAAGCAACACGATATAGTGTTGGCTTTTGAAGGAGCTGCTGGTTTTAATACCATTGCAACTGCAAGAAGAGGGGCTAGTTCATGGGAGTTAACAGTAGAAGGAAAGCAAGGTCATTCTTCTGGTGTATTTGGCTCAGCAGGATATGGAGCTATTTATGAAGCAGCCAGAATTGTGAACAGTTTTAGAGAAACATTAAGCAAAGAGCAGTACCTCACTTTTAATCCAGGCATATTCATTGGAGGCTCCGAAGTAAGCGCCAACTTTGAACAACAGCGTGGTGAAGCATCTGGCAAAACCAATATTATATCGCCCAAAACATTTGTAAATGGAGACCTCCGTTTTTTAACTGAAGAACAAAAAATCAACGCCAGAAATGCTATGCGAAAAATTGTTTCAGCCAATTTACCAGGAGCTAAAGCAACCATCAGCTTTCAGGATGGAATACCGTCTATGGCTCCTACCAAAGGCAATGAAGCTTTGGCAAATATATTAAGCAAAACCAGCGAAGACATGGGATTGGGCAAAGTGGTGCCAGGAAATCCAGGCAGTAGAGGAGCTGGAGATATTTCATATGTAGCTGCATATGCAGATTGCTTAGACGGCTTAGGTGCTTCTGGTAAAGGATCGCATGCACCAGGAGAAACATTAAATTCAAAACAGTTTCCTACTTTAATGAAAAGGGCAACCGTATTTATTTACCGATTAACTCAATAAACTAAATGTGATTCCAGCATAAAAATTAAAAAGTTTCGAGTAGGTTAATGTAAATGCCATTGCTGCCATCGCGGCCCATGCCATAATCAATGCCAATATTGGTATTGGTTTTCTTGCTCATTTTAATTCTTAAACCAATTCCATAGCCAGCAGCAAATTCATCAGCCAATTTTTGCTGTTTGGCCTCATTTGTTGCAGTGGTTAAATTCAAAAAAGCTACGCCACCAAATAATCCATTTTTGGAAATAGGAAAACGGTATTCTGTTTCTCCATACCACATATTTTCTCCACGAATTCTTCCCTGCACATAGCCCCTGCCGGTTCTATTATACATATCCCAAGAAATGCCAGGCATTTCTAAATAGGGTTGTTTGCCACTGGTTACAAATTGGCCCATTGTCCAGAATCCAATGATATGGGGCCTTACCAACATTTTAGTAGGATTCCAGTAGGTTCTAAATTCATAATACAATGTATTGTGCGATCGAGTACTTCCAAATATTTCATTGTTGATTCTAAAACTCATTAAGGCGTATTGACCCTTTCTTGGATTAACTGCATTGTCTCTATTGTCAAATAAAAAGTTGGCGCTCAAGCCAACAGAAGAGTATTGGTCTTGTCTAATATTATTTAAAGTAGAATAATCATAATGAGCAGTAAAAAAGGGATTAGAACCTGTTGCATCTAAGAGTTGATCAGCTATATCATAGTGTCGATCAATATTAATTCCAACTCCTGCATACCACGGACCCAATACTTTTTTATAAAGGGTTTGATAAAAGCGGATATAATTAAACTTCATAGGTTGTTCAATTGCAGGAGGTCTAAAAGCATTATTAAAGTTGATGCCCAAGCCATAAGTGGGTTGAGAAAAAATAAGCCAGCGCCAATCACCCTGTAAAACCCATTGATCGTCTTTTAAATAAATCATATTGCGAATATTCAGATTGAACTGGTTTCGCGTGGTAATGGTTGCATTGGCTAAAATATTAGATCTGCGAGTGCTAGAAGACTGCCCAGACAAAAAACTGGTACTAATTCCTCCACCTATAACAAAACCCAATGCAGGATTATAACCAGGAATGGGTAAAAAACTGGTATAAAATTTTCGAGGAATCAAGGTATCATTTTGTGGTTGTGCTTTGCGCTTTTTTGATCCAAACAATACATCACTAATGTCTTTTTGGGGAAAGGGGATATTTTGAGCTGTTGCACTATTGAATACCCATTGCCCAGCAATCAGTAGCAAAAGGCAAATCAATTTTTTCAATAAAAGGGGTTTATTGGGCAATGCAATTGTATATTTAATAAAAGTACAATAAAATGAATAAGAAGACCCTACTCTTAACATTGAGTTTAGTATTTACAAGTCTAGTTGGCGTATCAACGCAAGCCCAAGTACTTGATTTGAGAGAGCAAGCAAAATTAATAGACGAAGTAATAGACGATCGTTTAAACAATTTGTTGCCGCAGTTAATGGAGCGAACAGG
This sequence comes from Sediminibacterium sp., assembly GCF_030695065.1. Lineage (GTDB taxonomy): Bacteria > Bacteroidota > Bacteroidia > Chitinophagales > Chitinophagaceae > Sediminibacterium. The sequence goes on from NZ_JAUYTR010000023.1 coordinate 287,688, forward strand.
AATAGATATGTGGGTAATGATAACCAGAGAATACAATGAAGATCCCATTGTAAAAACCATGTTGCCCGCAACCTGGATTAGTGCAAGAAGAACCACCATGTTGGTATTTTACTATAATCCACAAACAAAAGAATACACCAAGTCTGCCGTAGCCAGATACAATGTAGGCAGTTCTATAAAAGCAGCATGGGACATGACTAAGTATCCCGATCAGTGGGATGCATTAATGGCATTGGTAAATAAACACCAACCAAAAAAAATAGGCCTCAATATCTCTAAAAGCTACGGACATGCTGATGGGCTAGACCATACAGAATATGAACAATTCATGCAAAAATTACCCGTAACATTTAAAACGAAAGTAGTTTCATCAGAACCATTGGCGGTTGCTTGGTTAGAAACCAGAACAGCTAGAGAAATGCAATACTACCCGCAAGTAGTACAAATTAGTAAGGCCATTATTGCAGAGGGATTTAGCAGTAAAGTAATTACCCCAGGCATTACTACATCAGAAGACTTAGTATGGTGGTACCGACAAAAAATTAATAGTCTTGGATTAAGCACTTGGTTTCATCCTTCAGTAGAAATTCAACGCAACGACCAAATTGAATTTGATCATTTAAAAGCATTCAGTAATAAAGGATATGACCCTAAAAATATTATACAAGCAGGCGATTTATTACATGTTGATTTTGGAATTACTTATTTAAGACTCAACTCAGATATTCAAGAACATGCGTATGTTTTAAAACCAGAAGAAAAAGATGCACCCGAATATTTAAAAAATGCCCTAGCGATAGGGAATCAATTACAAGATATTTTAACCAATCAATTTGCACTCAATAAATTGGGCAATAAAATTTTATCAGACGCATTAGCAGAAGCAAAAAAACAACAAATCAATGCCACTATATATACACATCCTATAGGAGCGCATGGACACGCAGCTGGACCAACCATTGGTATGTGGGACCAACAAAATGGTGTGCCCGGAAGTGGAGACTATCCCATGTATTATAACACGGCATATTCCATAGAGTTGAATGCTGCAGTTGAAATTAAAGAATGGAAAAAAACCATCCGAATCATGTTAGAGCAAGATGGATATTTTGACCAAACAGGTTTTAAATACATTAGCGGAAGACAAACCAAATTACATTTAGTAGGAAACCCTAATTGGCAGTAGAAGGTTCCGTTGCATTGGTTAATGGAACAGTAGCGCTCATAATAAAAGCAGGTACTGTGCATATAATTACCCAAATGAAAAACTCGTAATAACCCATGTAATCACTTAAATAGCCACTGAACATGCCAGGAATAATGAAAGCGAAATTCATGGCAGCAGCTGCAAAACTAAAATAAGCAAGTTGGTACTTACCGGGCGCAATCTCTTGTAAGATGTAATAGACCAAAGCCAATAAGCCAAAGCCATAACAAAATTGTTGAAATGCAACCATTAAGATAATTGGCAACTCATCTACAGGTTGTGTAATAGCTAAATAAGAATACACCAATAAAGGAAAATTCATAATTGCACACAAAGTGAGTAATGTTTTTCTATTGAAGGTTTTAGAAGCAACAAAATAACCAGAAGCTAAACTGCCTAAAACAAATGCAATGGTTCCAACTACACCAAAAATAAAACTGGTATCAGCTTTATCAATTCCTAGCCCTCCATCTATTCTAGATGCTTTAAAAAAGAAGGGTGCAATTTTTACTACCTGCGCTTCTGCTAGTCTGTATAGAAATATGAATAGTAATCCAATCCATAGATTTTTTTTCTTCAAGAACTGCAATAATACATCTCTATAAATAACAATTGCTTCAGGTGCTGAATCTACAGCATGCACAGCATCTCCACCTGTAGGCAATTTATTTACGCTAATAACACCCATAGCAATCATGGCTACTGCGTAAATAATCATCACAGACATCCAGGCAATTTTTAACCCATATACTTCTTCTAATTGAAATGCCAACAACACCAAGGCAGATCCAAAAATGGCTTTTGCTAAATGTTGAAAAACGCTTTGCCAACCAATGAATTGTTGTTGTTGAAATTTATTCAGCTCGTTAATATAAATACCATCTGCTGCTAAGTCTTGCGTAGCTGCAGAAACTGCAATAGCAGTGAATAAGCCAATAGATAAACCAAAAAAGCGATCAGAAATAATACTCACTGCAACCAAGGCAAAAAGTACACCCAAAAAAAACTGTGATACATACACAAAGTATTTTTTGTTCTTAAACATTTCTAATAAGGGAGCCCATAAAAATTTAAGTGCCCAAGGCAAAAGAATAAAAGAAGTCCAAAAAACCACTTCCTCATCAGGCAGCTTAAAAGACTGATACATAATTGCAGCCGAACTAGACAGTGCAATAAAAGGAATGCCCATTGCAAACCAAGTGCTGGCAATCCAACCTAATGGAGAAGCTTGTTTAGTATTTATTTCAGCCACTATATTAATTTAAACCCATTAATAAAAACATGAATATAGGGTATTTTTTCACTTAAATAGATCGTTTAAAGCGAGGAACCGTTCTATGCTTCGTTGCTTGTTCATATGCATAAGCCAATCCAATGATGGTTCCTTCTTGGTAACCAGATGCAACAAAAGAAAGCCCCACAGGTAATCCATGAATATCCCCCATTGGAACCGTAATATGCGGATAGCCCGCCATAGCGGCAGGAGGACAAAAATAAAAACCAGGGTCTTGGTCGCCATTTACCCAATCAATACAATGTGCCGGACCATAACTGGTACCTACAATGGCATCTAACTGATTGGCTTGTAATATGCGGTCTATGATGGCCCTAGCAGAAGTAGATTTAGCAATGGCTGTTTTATATTCAGCACTATTTAAATTTCCTTTGGCATTGCTCATTTCGAGGAGCTCTTGTTTAAAATAACGAAGAACTTTATCTGCATGTTTTTTATTGTACTCAATTAATTCACCCATGCTCTTCACGCCATTTTTTACAGAAGACAAATATTTATTAAGCCCATCTTTAAATTCATACAACAATACTTGAAACTCCGCTTCACCCAATGGACCCGTTTCTTTAACTAGCTCAATAGGAACAATGGTAGCCCCCATTTTTTTCAATTGATCAATGGCTTTTTGATACAAAGCCACTACTTCTTCTTGACGGCCTCTTAAAAAAGATTGCTCTACCCCAATGCGTTTTCCTTTTAATGCATCTTTATTTAAAAAAGAAGTATAGTCTTTGGCAATCTTGTTTTTACTATTCAATGTAACTGCATCAGCAGCATCTACCCCAACCATGGCATTCAATAAAATAGCTGCATCGGCCACTGTACGAGTCATTGGGCCAGCAGTATCTTGTGAAGCAGAAATAGGAATAATGCCCGATCTACTCACCAAACCAACAGTAGGTTTAAGCCCCACAATTCCACAGAAAGAAGCAGGTGCTATAACAGATCCATCGGTTTCAGTACCCACTGCTACTGCACATAAGTTAGCAGAAACAGCCACAGCCGATCCAGCACTAGAACCACAAGGAGAGCGATTAATTACATAAGGGTTTCTGGTTTGGCCGCCTCTGCTGCTCCAACCACTACTAGAACGAGTAGACCTAAAATTAGCCCACTCACTCAAGTTTGTTTTGGCTAAAATAAGTGCCCCCGATTTACGCAATTGGGTAACCACAAAAGCATCGTTGGCAGCAATATGATTTTCTAAAGCCAAAGAACCTGCAGTTGTATGCATTTTATCGGCCGTGTCAATATTGTCTTTAATCATGATTGGAATACCATGCAAAGGACCACGCAATTTTCCTTCTTTGCGTTCTTTGTCCATTTGTTCAGCCAATTGCATGGCTTCTGGGTTTACTTCAATCACCGATAATAAATCGTGTCTGCCTTGATCTATTTCACTAATTCTACGCAAATAGAGTTCGGTCAATTTAACCGAAGAAATGGTTCCCGCTTTCAAAGCAGCTTGAAATTCTGCAATGGTGAATTCGGAAAATTCAAACTCATCTCTTCCAGAAGCAGCAGCAGCCGCTATTTCGGCACTATCGGCTTTATTTTGTTTAGATGAATCAGTGCCGCCACCACAGCCAGTTAAAACGGTAGCAGCAGTGCCTGCTACAGTTACAGCCGCTGCAGCAGCTAAGGAACCATTGCGCAAAAATTTTCTTCTGTTCATAAATCAAAATTGAATGATGAAAATAACATAAAAAGGCCAATCCACTTTGTACATTTGCCGCATGCAAAAACCAATCATTTGTGTAGGGGCCATTTTGGTAGATGAGCTCATCCACGCAGGACACTCCATACTTCCAGCAACTACAGTAGATGCTAAAATTACTAAAACTGCCGGAGGCGTAGCCCATAATATTGCCAAACAATTAAGCATATTAGGCGCCCATGTACAATTAATAAGTGTGTTTGGAAACGATAGTGATGGAGATTGGTTAAAACAGTCCTGTTCAGCAGCAGGCGTAAAAATTGATGCCAGCATTACCAAAGAGGGCATTTCAGGAAGGTATACCGGCGTATTAAATGTAGATGGTTCATTGTACACGGCATTTTTATCTAATGCAGCGGTAGAAATGGTAACCCCTACTCATTTAGAAAAGCACGAAGCCTTGTTATTAAGCGCACAATATATTATGGCAGATGCCAATACCAGTGTAGAGAGTATGAACTGGTTGTTGCAGTTTAGCAAAAAAACAGGCATACCATTTATTATAGAGCCCGTATCTGTACCACCCGCATCCAAATTAAAAGATATGGATTTGAATGGCTTGTACATGGTAACGCCCAACGAAGATGAGTTGCCAGTAATGTGCAGTGAAAAATCATTCTTAACCCAATTGCAAGTAGAAGAATTATTAAAAAGAGGTGTACAAAATATTTGGTTGCACAACGGAAAGCAGGGATCTGCATTTTATAATAAAGACAAAGCAATTACCTTACATGCACCTGATATAGAAGTAGTAGATTGCACAGGAGCAGGAGACGGCTCTTTGTCGGGATTCTTATTAGGAAAAACATTAGGAAGAACAGACGAAGAATGTATAAAGCTTGCCCACACTTTGTCGGCAGAAATACTGCAAGTGAATGGAGCCATTGTAACACATTTATCACAAGCAGCATTATTATCAAGGGTAAGTAAATATTATCCATCTTAACACAACCACCATTCCAATGCATACATCCATTCATTTACATCCCGACGTAGCAGCCGCATTAAGAGACGGAGAACCTGTAGTAGCGTTAGAAAGCACCATCATTGCACATGGAATGTCCTATCCGCAAAACACGCAAACAGCAAGGGCTGTAGAAGAAATTGTAAGGAGCAACGGAGCAGTACCAGCCACCATTGCCATCATCAAAGGAAAATGTACGGTAGGATTAACTGATGAAGAATTGGAATATTTTGGGCAAGCAAAAAATATACTCAAAGTGAGTTTGCGTGATATGCCTTATGTTATTAGCAATGGGTTATATGGAGCAACAACGGTTGCTGCCACCATGCGAATAGCAGCTATGGCGGGCATAAAAATATTTGTAACAGGAGGAATTGGAGGCGTGCATAGAGGAGCAGAAAATAGTATGGATATTTCAGCAGATTTAACAGAAATGGAACATACCAATGTGGCAGTAGTATCGGCAGGAGTAAAATCTATTTTAGATATTGGGCTTACACTAGAATATTTAGAAACAAAGGGTATACCTGTTGTAACCTTGGGGCAAGAAGCATTCCCCAGTTTTTATTCTCAAACCAGTGGGTTTAAAAGTCCACTCACTTTAGATAGCCCCGAAGCCATTGCTGCGATGCTTAAAGTGAAGTGGGATATGGGTTTGCAAGGATCGGTCTTAATTGCCAATCCAGTGCCAGCCAACCAAGAAATTCCATCGGATATTATGGAAGAACATATTGTGTTGGCATTAGATGCAGCACAAAGAGCAGGAGTAAATGGGAAAGATATCACCCCTTTTTTACTCAAATACATTGCAAACCATACCAATGGTGAAAGCTTAGAAGCCAATATATCATTGATTAAAAACAATGCAGCGGTAGGCGCAAAAATTGCAGTAGACTTATCGGCGATAACTGATTAAAAAAGGGCTGATGCTAGAATGATTCATCTTCTAGCGAATCAGTTTTCTTTTTTCGATATCATACCGTTGCGGTTGAGCCATCATTAGAAAAGGTTTCAACACGCGCCCCCATTGCTTTTTTTGTTCATCCCAGTTTTGTGCATCATACACCATTGCATAAGATTTACCCAAAACAGAAAACTGATTTCCTTCTACCACAATAGCAGTAGACTCATCAATGGCAATACCCAATAAATGCGGGTGTTGTTCTATCACAGGAATCAAATCGAATTGACGATTTCTAGCCAACACATGTTGATCTATGGCAGTGTTCTTAAATAAATTTAATGCAGCCGGAAAATCAAAGGGCTTAGTCAAATCTTTTCTAGCATCACCTCCCACTAGCAAGGTACCCATAATGGTAGCACCTGCGGAAGTACCCATGAATACACCACCCCTCATAAATAAATCTTGCATAGCAGCGTGTACCCTCGTACCCAAGAATGCATCTGCAATGCGGCTTTGATCGCCCCCAGAAAAATAAATACCCTTTGCATTTTTGATTGCATTAATAAATTCTGGCGCATCGGCAGCTTCTTTGTTACGCGCATGTACTGTAGTTAAATTAGTGAAGCCTTCTTTTTTAAACCTAGTTAAATGCGAACCCACCATAATAGCAGAGTCGTTGGTTGCCGTAGGGATTACCACCACCGACTGGTCTTTACCACCAATGGATTTCGCAAACAACTGATACATGGTATCGGGCATGGAGCCTCCGCCAACAATGATTAATTTACCCTTCGCAAGAGCGGCTATTTCAGTTTGTGCAATTGCTGATTGCGCAAATAGCATAACAGCAAGCACTAATATACTCGTCCAAAATTTTTTCATTTACAAAATTTTACTAGGTAGGCTTTGATGGTTATTTCGCAGGCGTTAAAATAATATTGCGATACTCAACCGGACCATGATCACCTTGTAACATAATAGGACCTGGTTCCCCTTCTTTGCTATTGAGTGCACCGCCTGTTATACCTGGAATAATTTGATCTACAATAATGGCTTTTCCATTGGCCACCACCGTTACCCTGCGACCCACTAAAGTGATATCATAGGTTTGCCATTCACCTGGGGCTTTAGCCACCATTTCATTGGGTGTGATGAACCCATAGATGCCACCAAATAAGGTAGAACTGGGCTCTTTACCCATATTGTCTTCTACTTGAATTTCGTAACGACCTCTTAAATACACGCCACTATTGCTTCCTGCAGGATACCTGAATTCAATATGTAATTTGAAATCTTCAAAAGATTGATCAGTAATAATATTGGCACCACTTTTTGGGCTGGTTAACACCCCATTGATATTTACCCACTGATTATTATTTCTATCAGCATGCCAACCTTCAATGCCTTTGCCATTTAATAAATTAATTGGCTTGCCCCATACAGGCGCTTTGTCTCTTTTTAATAAAGGGGCACGCTCACCAGTAAAGGAATGCACTTTGCCATAAGATTGCGTGATGGTTCCTTTTAATTGATCGTTTTCTAAAACTGCATCAAACTCCATATACTTATCTAAACGATCCCACTGAGAAGGAATGCTGAAATGAATTTTACCCTCTTTCACTTGCACATGACTAATGGGCCTGGCACTACCACCATCGGCAACAAAATAACCTACTAAAGTTTTTACTCCAGATAGTTTAACTTCTAACCAAGAAGGCGCAATGCGCCCATCCATATTCACTGTTAAATCCCAACGACCTATAATATCGTTATCGGCGGCAACTTTTTTGGCGGTAGCAGCATTTGAGCCCGAAGCAATCAGGGCAGTACTCGTAAAAAATGCAAGACCAAGTAACAAACAAGTTTTTTTCATATCGGCAAGCTTTACTTTTTAATAGTAAGCCTGAAGATAATTAAATATGTCCATTCTTAATCTCGTCTACCACACCCGGATCTAATAAGGTAGAAGTATCGCCTAGGTTTTCTGTTTCGCCTTCTGCAATCTTGCGCAAAATTCTACGCATGATTTTACCGCTACGTGTTTTAGGTAATCCATTGACGAATTGAATTTTATCGGGTTTGGCAATTGGTCCAATCATGCGAGTTACCGTTTGTAAAATGTCTTTACGCGTAAGCTCTTCGTCTCCATGGGTATTGCTATAAATAACATAGGCATAAATGCCTTGTCCTTTTACATCATGCGGATATCCTACCACCGCACTTTCAATTACACCCGCGTGCATATTGATGGCATTCTCTACTTCGGCAGTGCCAATACGATGTCCACTCACATTGAGTACATCATCTACTCTACCTGTGATGCGATAAAATCCATTCTCATCTTTTAATGCACCATCACCCGTAAAATATAAATTTTCGTAGGTAGCAAAATAATTGGTTCTACAACGTTCATGATCGCCATAAGTAGTGCGCAATAAAGAAGGCCAAGGAAACTTGATGCACAAATTGCCTTTGTAAATACCGTCTTCTGCTTCGGTAATTTCAACTCCTTTATCGTCTACTAAAATGGGTTGTATACCAGGCATAGGTAGTGTAGCCCAACCTGGTTTAGACGGAGTAATGCCCGCTAAGTTGCTAATTAAACAACCGCCTGTTTCTGTTTGCCACCAAGTATCTATGATGGGGCATTTTTTCTTGCCCACGTTTTCATTGTACCAATGCCAAGCTTCTTCATTAATGGGTTCACCTACGGTGCCCAATACTTTGAGTGAACTCAAATCTTTTCCCTGCAAGGGTCCTAGGCCATAGCTCATTAAAGAACGAATAGCAGTAGGGGCAGTATATAAAATATTGACTTTGTATTTGTCTACAATTTCCCAGAACCTACCAGCATCGGGCCAGGTAGGAACTCCTTCGAACATTAAAGAAGTAGCACCTGCGCTTAACGGACCGTACACAATATAAGAGTGCCCTGTAATCCACCCTATATCTGCTGTACAAAAATGTATTTGACCGGGTTGATAGTTAAAGATATTTACAAAGGTATAATTGGTGTACACCATATACCCCGCACATGCATGCACCACCCCTTTTGGTTTACCCGTACTACCCGAAGTGTATAAAATAAAGAGTGGGTCTTCTGCATCCATTTCAACCGCATCAATTTCACGAATACCCATTTCTTCCACATGACGCATTTCATCTTCCCACCAAACATCTCTTCCTTTTATCATAGAAATAGGGGTGCGTGTACGCGTATAAACAATTACTTTTCTAACGGTCCTATTGCCAATTAATGCATCGTCAATCACCGATTTCAACGGAATATCTTTTCCGCCACGGAAAGCACCATCACAAGTGATAATGAATTCGCTTTGCGCATCGTATAAACGATCGGCAATACTTTGTGCACTAAAGCCACCAAATATTACTGAGTGTATTGCGCCAATTCTAGCACAGGCTAAAATGGCAATGGCCAATTCAGGAATCATACCCATGTATACACAAACACGATCACCCTTTTGAACACCATTGTTTATTAGTACTTGCGCAAATTGACATACTCGTTTATGTAAAATATTATAAGTAAGAATGCGTTGTTTTTCGTTGGGATCATTCGACTCCCAAATAATGGCAGGTGTATTGCCACGTTCAGCTAAATGACGGTCTAAGCAGTTTTCAGTAATATTGAGTTTGCCTCCCTTAAACCATTCGTTCTTTGGTTCGGTAAAATTCCAGTCGAGTACTTTATCCCATTTTTTCTTCCAAACAAAGTTTTCTGCAACTGAAGCCCAGAAAGCTTCGGGGTTCTCTACACTCTCTTTGTACACTTGTTGGTACTCTTCAAAGGAATTGATTTGATAAGGATATGACATAGCAATTGTTTGAGAACACTAAAGTAGTTCTTTGCTTTTTTACGGCATATCAAATTATTGCTAAATTGATATATAAATGCTAAATGAATATAGATAAGTAGTAAATTAAGGGTATGAAACTGATTCATTGCCCCAAATGTAAAAGCGACGAATACGTAAAAAGTGGCGTCATTAAAGGAAGACAGCGATTCAAATGCACAGCTTGTGGTTATCATTTTACTGTTTTTAAAGAAGGTAAAAACATAGACCCATACTATGTGGTCAAGAGTTTACAACTTTATATTGAAGGAATTAGTTTTAGGGAAATAGAGCGAATTTTAGGGGTGAGCCATGTAAGTGTGATGAATTGGGTAAGACAGTATGGAATTCAACGACCAGAAAATTTAGAATACCACCCCACATATAAAGTGCTGAATCATGTAGAACTAAAGGATTTGATGGCTGATAGAGAGGCGCTAAAATCGGCAGGTTTTATGGTAACAGAGCTTGGAGATAAATTCATGGTAATAAGATGGGAACGATTTAGAAAAACATCGGTTTACTAACCCCATAATAGCTATATACTTACCAGATATATATATACCATTTGCAATCGCATTTGGCAATGCCCAATTTTAACTTATCAGCATTGCTAAAAAATCAAGATTGCTATGTCATTTAAACAACTTCTTCCGGCACTAGGGTTGCTATTAGTACAGCAGCTAGCACATGCCCAGGGTAGTGAAGCCTATGGTTCAGGATTAAAACTGAATCTTAACCCTGAGGGCAGCAAATACATTCGCTTCATTGTATGGAATCAAATTTGGGCAAGGTCTATCAACAACAATCCTGGCACACAAGTAAATGGCGAAAGCCGAAATAATACTTGGGATGTGGGCGCCCGACGTTTACGTATTTTAACCTATGCACAAATTACCCCTCGCTATTTAGTATTAGCGCATTTTGGTATCAACAACCAAACTTTTGCAACAGGCGGGGCTTCAGGAGCAGCAGGTACCGGCGCATATGGAGCTGGTAAAAAACCTGGTATATTTTTCCACGATGTTTGGAATGAATATGCATTGGTTCCATCTGTTAACCCTACTACCAAAAAAGCCAATAAATACAATGTGTATATAGGCGGCGGCTTACATTATTGGTGGGGCATTAGTAGAATGAGTAGTGCCAGCACATTAAATTTCTTGGCCATTGATGCACCGGTTATTAACTGGCCCTTGGTAGAATTGAGTGATCAATTTGTAAGACAGTTTGGATTTTATGCAAAAGGAAAATTGGGTAAACTTAATTATAGCATGAGCATCAACAAACCCTTTGCTACCAATATAAATCCAACTGTAGATGCCATTAAAGACAGAGTTGCTGTTGATAATAATGGAGATGCAAGAGCAGCCGTACAAGGCTATTTTGATTACCAGTTCTTAGACCAAGAATCGAACCTATTGCCTTTTAGAGTGGGTACTTATGTAGGCACTAAAAAAGTATTCAATATTGGTGCAGGATTTTATCACCAAGCAAAGGGCACCAGAAGTGTAAATAACAACGGAAGCATTGCACAACACGATATCAATTTATTTGGAATTGATGCATATGCCGATTTGCCCATTGGAGACAAAAAGAAAAATATGGCATTAACTGCCTACAGTGTTTTTTACAAATACAATTTTGGGCCCAACTATATCAGAACCGTAGGGATCATGAACCCAGCCAGCGGCTTTGATCCCGCCGTGGCGGCCAGCCAACGCAGTATTAATGGATTTGGGAACAATCGTTTTTTTGTAGGCACAGGAAATATCTGGTACACCCAAGCAGGATTATTATTACCTAAAACCAGTCAAACTAGTAAGGTAAGAATACAACCCTTTGCAGCGTACACTTATAAGAAATTTGATTACCTAGATCAAACAGGCAACTACTTTGATATTGGTGCTAATTTTTTCTTAGACGGTCACCATGCAAAAATTACTCCGCAGTATAGTACTAGACCATTGTATTACTTAAGAAACGGACAAAGACTAAGAGATGGATCCTTAGGAGAATTCATGCTACAATTACAAGTATATTTATAAAGCTCACCTGCTAAACAAACCATATGAACACCACTAAAAAAACATCACTCACCAGCGTCATTGGCGCATCCTCTGTAGGCACCATGATAGAATGGTACGACTTCTATATATTCGGAAGTTTGGCCACTGTTATTTCAACTAAATTTTTTCCGCAAGACAACCCCACTGCGGCATTCTTAAGCACATTGGCCACATTTGCCGCAGGCTTTGTGGTAAGACCATTTGGGGCATTATTTTTTGGAAGATTGGGCGATTTAATTGGACGAAAATACACGTTCATGGTAACCCTTTTATTAATGGGAGGTGCTACTTTTTTAATTGGATGTATTCCATCTTATGAAACCATTGGATTCATGGCACCAGTGCTCATACTCTTGCTAAGACTCTTACAGGGCTTGGCTTTGGGCGGAGAGTATGGAGGAGCAGCTACCTATGTTGCCGAACATTCACCCAATGGACAAAGAGGATTCATGACTGCATGGATTCAAACCACCGCAACGGTTGGATTATTTGTTTCATTGTTGGTAATTATGGGAACCCGTGCTGCATTATCTGCAGAAGACTTTGATGCATGGGGATGGAGAGTACCATTTTGGGTTTCTATTTTAATGGTATTGGTTTCTTATTTAATTAGAAAAAATATGGAAGAGTCTCCAGTGTTTGCAAAAGCAAAAGCATCTGGAAAAACATCTACCAATCCATTAAAAGAAAGCTTTGGTAAAAAACTCAATTTCAAATTTGTATTGTTGGCGTTGTTTGGAGCCGTAATGGGCCAAGGGGTTATCTGGTACACAGGACAATTCTATGCAATGAGTTTTATAGAAAAAACCATGAGTGTAGACAAAGAGCAAGTAGACAGTTTAATGTTTATTGCATTAATGTTAGGCACCCCATTCTTTTTGGTATTTGGATGGTTGAGCGATAAAATAGGACGAAAATGGATCATGATGGCAGGTATGCTTATTGCCATTGTATCGTACCGACCTATTTATGAAAAAATGTACCAAACAACCAATGTGGCCAACAAGGTAGAATTGAGTACTAGTAATAGCATGGTAAATAATGTGAACACCGTAACCACTACCTATACGGATAGTACAGTAAGAAAAGAAATACAAAAAACCAATGCAGAAACAGGTGCAATTACCACCACCATTAAAATGATTATTAATGATGATGACAAGCAACAATTAATGTGGTTGGTATTTGTACAAGTATTGTTTGTAACCATGGTGTATGGACCTATAGCAGCATTCTTAGTAGAAATGTTCCCAACTAAAATCAGGTATACTTCAATGAGCTTACCTTACCATATTGGTAATGGGGTATTTGGGGGATTGTTACCAGCTGTAGCTACTTACCTTGCTACCAATGCAAAGACCTCGGGTAAAGCAGATTGGTACTTAGAAGGATTGTGGTATCCAATAGGCGTAGCTGCTGTATGTTTGGTAATAGGGGTGATATACATTAACGGGAAAGACAAAGAAATTAACGATTAAACCAATTTTAAAAAATACTGTTATGAATATTATTAAGAAAGTACTCGGCATTGTTTGGTTGGCATTGGGATTGGCTGTAGCCTATTATGGATTGACCATTTTAGGACTTCCAAAACTAACCAGTGGCAAACAAGACGATTTAGTTTTTGGCATTATCATTTGTTTTATCTTATTACCCATTGTAGTTGGCGGATTACTGGTTTTTGGGAAATACGCTTTACAAGGAGAATACGATTTAATAGACGATAACCCGGAACATGCACATTTTAAAGAGTAATTAAGATTAAGCATATACCCCCAAGTGTAGCTGTTAGTAACACGAATCCCTTCATTTTTAATGAGGGGATTTTTTTATATTCATAGCATGATTGCCACCGAAGAGAAAAAACAACCTATCAAATTATTATTGATTGCACTATTAATGATGGTGGTGCTGAATTTTCCTTTATTATCAATAGCTAATAAACCCATATTAATTGTAGGCATACCGCTATTGTATTGGTATGTATTTATTTGGTGGGGAATCATTGTATTACTGGCAGGCATTATTGTACATCGCAAATACCCATTATGAGTACTACATTAATTATTATTTGCGGAATAGGATACTTGTTATTGTTGTTTGCCATTGCCTCTTATGCACAAAAAACGATTAACACAAGTAGGAACCTGGTCAATCATCCATTTATCTATGCGCTAAGCATGGGTGTTTATTGTACTGCATGGACGTATTATGGTAGTGTAGGAAGAGCAGCCAGTTCGGGAATTGACTTTATTACTATTTATTTAGGGCCAACCATTATGGCAGTATTGTTTTGGCCAGTGCTAAGAAAAATATTGACCATCAGCAAAAGCTTGCGCATCACTTCCATAGCCGATTTCATAAGCACACGTTACGGGAAAAACTTTTCGATTGGAATGGTGGTGACCTTATTTTGTGTATTTGGCGTAATACCCTATATAGCATTACAAATTAAAGCCATTGCCAGTAGTATATCGGTATTACAAACAGATAGCCCCAACAGTTTATCTACTATTTATATAGCAATATTTGCAACCATTATTTTATTTGTATTCACCATTTTATATGGTGCAAGAAGTGTAGATGCAGCAGAGAAACATCCAGGACTCATGACGGTAATGGCATTTGAGTCGTTGGTGAAATTGTTGGCATTTTTAATAGTGGGCGTGTACATTACCTATTTTTTATTTGATGGCATGGGCGATATTTTTACACGTATAGCATCATCGGAAAATAAACAGTTGTTTACTTTAAACAGCAAGAGTGGTTATTCAGGATGGATGAGCATGACGGTATTAAGTATGCTAGCAATTGTTTTTTTACCAAGGCAATTTCAGGTAAGCATTGTAGAAAATGTGCAAGAGCAACATTTAAAAATGGCCACTTGGTTATTTCCCTTGTATTTAATACTCATCAATATTTTTGTGTTGCCCATTGCCATGGGCGGATTATTGCTGCAAGGCAATACGGCCAATGCAGATTATTATGTGCTCTCTATTCCGTTAATGCAGCACCAAGATTGGTTGGCCATGACCACCTGGATAGGAGGCTTATCAGCCGCAACAGGAATGATCATTATTGAAACGATTGCACTGAGCATCATGATCAGCAATCACTTGGTAATACCACTGTTGTTGTGCAGCCAACAAAATCAAAACTGGAAACAGGTATCGTTACAAAGCAATATCTTAATCATTCGCAGGTTGAGCATTGGGGTTGTATTATTATTGGCATTATTGTATTATTTAAATTTAGGGCAAGGAGAAAGCCTGGTATCTATTGGATTAATTTCCTTTTGTGCAGTAGCACAATTTGCCCCAGCATTATTAGGAGGAATTTATTGGAAAGAGGGAAATAAGCGAGGGGCTATTTCAGGAATTATTATAGGATTTGTAATATGGTTTTTTACGTTAGTAGTTCCCGGAATGGTGAACAATGGATTTTTACCCACGGGAATTTTACAAGAAGGATTGTTTGGAATTCAGTGGCTACACCCCCAACATTTATTTGGCCTAGATCAATTTGATTCCATTAGTCATTCGGTATTTTGGAGTTTATTACTGAATATAATGGCTTATGTTTTTATATCGGTGTATACCCAACAAGAAGCCCAAGAACAATACCAAGCAGAAATTTTTACCAATATCAATAAGCATGGAGCAATACAAGAAAACGGATTGGTATGGAAGGGAACAGCCCAAATGCAGGATATCCGCAATCTCTTAAAAAGCTTTGTGGGAGCGGAAAGAGCAGAGACCCTATTAACCGCTTATGCGAATAGGCATAAAATTAATTTACAAGAAAAATTAGTAGCCGACCCACGCATCATCGGATTTACCGAAAGAATATTAGGCGGCGTAGTAGGGGTAGCATCAGCAAGAATATTATTACAAACTGTTGCCAAGGAAGAAGAAATAAGTATAGAAGAAGTCTTGACCATTTTGAATGAGAACCAACAAATGGTAGAGATGAACAAGGAGCTCAGAAAAAAATCGTTGGAGTTGTCAAAAGCTACCCAGCAATTGCAAAATATGAATACGCAGTTGTTGAGTATAGACGAACAAAAAAATGAATTCTTATATACCGTAACGCATGAATTGCGCACACCACTCACATCAATCAGGGCATTGAGCGAAATACTATTTGACAATCCAGATTTAGAAGCCGAGCAACAACATCAATACTTAGAAGCAATCATTAAAGAAACGGTACGATTGAGTAATTTAATTACCCAAGTATTGAACCTAGAAAATTTTGAAGCGGGGCGAAGAAAATTAACCATTACAGAAATAAATGCGGGCAAATTGTTGGATGATATGGCCGCTACCTTAAGTGGTATTATTCAAACTAAGTCGTTAAGATTAACCATTCAATTGTCACAGCGGCCCACCATGATACAGGCCGATGCCGACTTAATACAACAGGTATTTATGAATCTGTTGGGGAATGCAATCAAGTTTGCTTCCACAACTATTAATATCAGCATCACTAAAACGGCAACAGAGTATATTGTAGAAATAACCGACGATGGAAAAGGCATAGATGCAGGAATGGAAGAATTGATATTCGATAAATTTTTTCAGGCCAAGAACCAAACCCTAAAGAAGCCAGAAGGAACTGGATTGGGCTTGGCTATTTCTAAAAAAATCATTGAATTGCACGGGGGCACAATTTGGGTGAACAAAGGGTTTACAAAAGGTGCACAATTTGTATTTACTTTGCCTTATGAGCAAGAAAGTATTGGTGGTAGATGATGACCCATATATTTTAATGTCATTAGAGTTTCTGATGAAGAAAAGCGGCTATGGGGTAATGGTAGCACGCAATGGGCAAGAAGCCATGGAGTTGTTGAACCAATTGCCTGCATTGGTGATATTAGATATTATGATGCCCGATGTAGACGGATACGAAATTTGTAAACATATCAAATCAACCACTGCGCTGAACGAAACCAAAGTAGTTTTCTTAAGTGCTAAGTCTAGTGAAGCCGATATCAAAAAAGGATTGGCACTAGGCGCATCCTTATATATTACCAAACCTTTCAGCACTAGAGAACTGACCAAGCAAATCAAAACATTATTGGATTAATCAAAGCATAAACAAACAATCATATGAAACGCATTTTCTTGGTTTTACTAATGGGTTTAGGAACAATGTCACTAGTGGCACAAACAAATGAGAAATATGCCAAAGACGTAAGCAGCGTAGACAATATCATAGCAGCATTGTACAATGTCATTTGTGGCGCACCAGGCGAAGCCCGCGATTGGGAAAGATTTAAGTATTTGTTTGGAAAAGATGCCAAACTAATACCAACAGGAAAAAATCCAACCGGTGGGTATCAGTATAGAACCATGACCCCTGAAGAATATATTACCATGTTTAGCACGCGTATAAAAACAGGGTTCTTCGAAAAAGAATTGAAGAGAGAGACTGTTTCATTTGGTACGGTATACCATGCATTCAGTACTTATGAAACCAGAGAAACCGAAAACGGTCCTAGCACCAACAGAGGAATTAATAGTATTCAATTGTTTAAAGACCAGGACCGTTATTATATCGTAAATATATTTTGGTGTGCAGAGAGCATGGGCTTTACTTTACCAGCATCTGCATTAAAATAATTTAGTTTTTAATCATCGGTAATTTAATTACAGAAGGGAACTGCTTAGAGTGGTGAATTTTATTCTCTACTACAACACCCTTAGACTCATCATAATTATTACCACCAGTATTTAAGTTGCGATCGAATCTAGGGAAATTGCTACTAGATACTTCAATGCGAATTTTATGACCAGGCGCAAAATAGTTACTGGTAACCATTGGCGTTAAATCTACTTTGTACACTTTCCCTTTTTCCATGAATACTTCTTTATCGTAGCCCTCTCTGTAACGCAAGCGCTGAATGGTTTCATCTAAATTATACGCTTTGCCATCAGGGTGTACATCAATGAGTTTGATTGTCACATCAGTATCCAAACCAGTAGAAGAAACATAGAGGGTAGATTCTATGAACCCGGTCACTTCCACCCCATCCTTTAATTCTTCAGAAGTGTATACCAAGATATCGTTGCGGAGTTCCATTTGGGATTGATCAAAACTGCCGCCTTGCACAGCGTTTCCAGTACAGCAGACATTACCACCATAAGAACCCACTGGATTCATAGGATCATACGTAAAAGCATCTGGAATATCTTTTGCAGGAGGCATCATGGTTAAAGCGCCATCCCCATTGCGGGTATTGGCTTTGCCTGCACTAGCTAAATAAAAGGATTTCATTTCCGTATTCGGCAAAGGAAAACTTTCAGCTTGTTGCCATTTGTTGGCACCCATGGTATAATAACGCACACGAGGTTGAGTGGCTTTAAAATCATTTTGTTGACCCTTTAGCAACATATCGAACCAACCCCAGGTTAACTCATCATAATTCAAACGAGCATCACCCACACTGCGTTCACCCACGATGGTATTTTCGGTTGCGCGCTTATAAGAGCAATGCAAAACAGGTGCAATAACGAGGTACTGATTATCGGCCACCATTTTAGATTTAGCAGCATTGCGTGCATGATTAAATAAAGCAATATTAGGAGCAGAAGACACATCGTACCAACTCACAAACCAATAAGCAGGCACTTCTAAAGGCATATTGTCGTGATAGAGACCACCCTTGAACCAAGCGGGATCATTGGGTTTGCGCACAATCATTTTTTCATAAATACCTTCGGAACCTTGCACATTTTTAATGATGTCTTGAACAGGTAAATGTCTTAAACCTTGGGCCCAATCTACTCTTGGATATTCAGGACCCATATCATAAAATTTTTGCAAACGCTGCACATCTTTTTGCTGAATACCCAACGGTAATCTCGGAGCGAGTTTATCGTGTTGCGTGCCATATAACCAAGAAGTGAACAACATTTGTTGCGCACCACCACGGTACCAGTTGCCCTGCTCCATAAATTTACCTACTCTACCCACACCAGCACCAAAGCCTTGCGCCACCATTGCAGCTAGGGCAGGATGTCCTTGAGAAGCCACCGCCATTTGCCATTCGGCAGTAGAAGAACAACCAATCAACCCCACTTTACCATTGCTCCAAGATTGTTTACTCATCCACTCTAATGCATCGTAACCATCGGTAATAGGCGTACCTAGTATATCCCACTCGCCCTCAGAGAAAAAGCGACCACGTTCGTTTTGAACCACATAAACATAACCACGACTCACTGCTTCAAAAGCTGCTTGTAATGGACCGTTCACCATTTTTCCGTCAATCCAAGTATTGAAATTATACGGGGTACGAGAAAATACCACCGGGTATTTACCATTGCCCTTGGGGCGATAAATATCAGTAGCCAGGCGAATACCATCACGCATGGGCATCATTACTTTTTGATCAATCACCGCAATAGAATCGAGCTTGCGATAAATGGCCAACGTGTCTTGGGCTTGTAAATTGGTTGCACTGGCCGTGCATGCGAACAGGCCAATGGCGAGAAGTAGTTTTTTCATAATAAGAAATTAGTTGAGCAATTCGAACCAGTTTAAGTTACTGATTTTTTTAACAACAGCTTTGTCTTCGTTACTAAGATTATTTATAAAACTCTTATAAGCAGATAAACCTGAGCCTTGGGAAAATTCTTTGGAACAATATGAATTAAAAACATTGTAGGTAGAAGCTTTTGCAGAAGCCGCAACATTTTGTACGCAGTTGAAAACTTCGCTCCAATTGGCATTAGACTTTCCTCTTACTTCGTTGTAAATAGAACAGGAAACAGATTGAGCAGCAGTTAACATACGGTTTACTTCTTTATCCATAACCAGCGCATAAGCACGTTGACTATTCTCGAATTCTACTGCTTTAGATTTGTAAGTAGCTTTAGCAGTAACTAAATCGGTAGCACTTTTATCGGCACCCGCTTTAGCATCAGCAATGCTTTTGGTATAGTAAGGTTTAATGGTATTGAGTTCTGCTTCTTCTAGTTTGGGAAGATTAACAGTTAGGTCCCAAATTATTTTTTTAAGTAGTACATTTTTACTTTCTAAAGCAGTTACTTTATTCTTGGTAATTTGTTTGTTATTTAAAATATCTTTTTCAATAACTGCAATTTCTTTAGTAAGATCGGTTATTTGAATTTGGAGTACTTGCTTAACACTGTCTTTAATGCCAGGCTTCTTCAGCATTAAGTCTACTTTTATTTTTTCCGTTTTAAGCGTATTTAACTTAGGGTTAATGCCACTTAAATAGTTTTCAAGGTCTCTTTTTAGGGTAACTATTTCAACATCATTTGCCAATACCTGACTAGACTTGCTCTTTTTTTCTTCTTCTACTTTTTCTTTAACAGCCTGCTTAATAGAATCTGTTTTGTGGTCGTATTCATCTTGAAACCTTTGTGCATGATCTTTGAAAATAGCTACTTTATCTTCCGCAATTAATTGGGGTGAAACATAGGTTAGTAAGTTTTGCGCCCATTGGTTATTTTTATTCTTAGCTTCTTCAAAAACCCTGCTATCATAGTTTTTACTATGGGCAGTAATTTCGGTACACAGCTTTTGGTTAGCTAGTTCGGTATCAGTTATTTGCTTTTGCTTGGCAATAGCGGGGTTCTCCAATTTTTGATAGTTCTGAATTTGCACCCTCTTTAAAGCAATGCGTTCATTGTATTTTTGACGAGTAGCTTCTAACTCCGGAGTAGTAGCTGGAATAGCATATCCTTTTACATCACCCAAATGCTTTACAAAGTCTTCACCCTTTTTTTCAAACTCAGATTTATACTTTCCACACTGGCTACACTTAGCCCCTTTTTTCATGTCGTCAATAATGGCATCACGCTCTTTAATGAGCTGCTGCAATTCTGTATTAAGGGTTTGAAGTTTGGCCTTATATGCACTGTCTAAAGAAATTAACTGTTGTTTATACTGCGCAATTCTAATTTTATTTTGCTCTATTTGTTTGGCTTTGGCTTCTATAGAACTTACTTCGCCAGCACCAATTGTTTGTGCACTCAATTGGCTTGTTCCAAATAGAAATACAAAAAGCCCAGTAAATAACAAGGAATTCAAGTGCATGTAATTAAACATTTTAAATTAAGAAAACTAAGGCTTTCCAAAAGGATCGTCTTCGGCTTTGAGCAGGTCACGCAAATGCTCCAATGCTTTAATTATTTTATTTAAAGTGGTACTGTCTGCTTTTAGATAAATCATGTTAGCATAAGAAACACTTTTTGAATCAGTTACATTATAACCATTTGTTCCAGGCTTTACAGTTGATAAAATACAGATAGCCCCACTAAGTTTAATTTGGAGTTCATTTAAGGGACTTCCAGCAGCGTGTTGGTAATCTGCAATACCAGTTATAAGTCTAGGATTAAAATCATAAGTGTATTTAGTTTTATAATCGAAATAATACATAATACTTATTCCTTTAGCTGATTCCTTTACTTGTGCATCTACCACTTTACCAATATAGCCATTGGAATTGGTTAAAGCATGACCAATTGATTCCTTAATTTTTTTGTCGAGGTAAGAAATGGTTTCGCCCTTAGTTAATGTGGGTGTTTGAGCAATTCCATTGAGAGCAATGAATAGTGAAAACAAAAAGATATATAACTTTTTCATACAATGAATTAGATTTTATAAAATTAAGATACGGAAAATAAAACTAAATGTTCCAAGACTAGGAGCTAAATCATATCATCTTCATTAATTGAAAAGTCTTCCTTAAAATCTACTTTGCCTTTGCCTTCGAAAATGCCGATTTTTCTTTTGGGAGGTTTTGAGATTAACAAACTAATTTATTGGTTTATTATTTTTAGTCCTCTTTAATTTCTTTTTCATGCGTTTTCCCTACTATAGCGCCATGTTGAGTGGTATGTCGTAAATTCCGACAAGTTAGAATTTGCTCCAACTCTCTTCTTCAAGCCGAACATCAATTTTGATGTTGGCATCATTATTTTGGTATATGATTATTTCACTGTTCATATCAACAAATTTATTAACTATTAATGAGTGGACTAAATCAATTTATGTCCATAGCCAATTCAAATGCATAATCTTGATAACCTATCAATTCTCGGTTTGCTTCTAATTCTTTCCAAGCCTTTTCTAAATGACTCAAGTCTACTATGTCCCATGTAGACATGTTGGCAAATTTTACTTTGATATTTGAAAGTGTTTCTAATTCTTCATCGCTAAAAAGTGATTTGTCAAACTCAGCAGCTGAAATAAACACTTCTCTTGCTCCACCATTAGAGAGTTTTAAAAATTGCGAACTGATTAGCTGTTCGTTTTCTAAGTAAGCATAAATACTATCATAGTTAGCAGGTACTGGCCCGTATTGAATAGCACGATAGCTTAAACCACTTATGGAAGAACCATAATTTTTATAATGAGTAAAGTCGGTAAAGAAAAGCAGCTTATTAAGCTTCAGTTTATCATTAAAATCTGGTTTTGAATGCTGTATAAAAAAGGTGAAAAGATTTGCAATTTTAGAAGGTTCAGGCTTTTTATACCCTGTATAATTATTAGGTTTATTGTAGACATTTAAGGACTCACACAAATTATTGGCTTCATCTTCCGTGTGAATAAGATAGGTGACTTTTTCTTTTACTTTCCTAAATGCATTAATTGAAAATTGATCCTTAGACTTAACAAGAAAATTCATGAAAGTTTGAGGTTCTGAAGCAGCACTAATTAAATTACCGTAAGCGGGAGTAGGAATCTCTCCATTTTCATAATTACTATATCCGTTAGCACCTAAACCAAGTACCTCACTCATTTTTGATGCAGGTAAATCATATTTCGACCTTATACCTGCAATTTCTTCTGGAAAAGGAATATTATTTTTTTCCCTATATTGATTATGGGCCTGCATCAAACTGATAGTGTCTGCTTCTGTAGTGGTAAATTCCTCACTACATTTTTCGCATTTGAAAAAATGGGCTACTATCTTAAAAGATTCTTTACGATAGATTATTTCCCTTGCTTCTTTGTGAAGGTTAGCACTACCATCGCAATATGGACATTCGATTCTTTGTTTCATGTTCATTGGTTTTTTAGTGGGTAATTCATAGGAAATGACACTAAATAATGGAAAATATTTTAAATATTAAAATAATTTCAATTAAAAAGTGGATTTTTAATTAATTTTATAAAAATGAAAACGAAATATCCAACTCCTGCCAAAGCCATCCATCCTGGAGAGATTTTATTAGATGAACTGGAAGCTAGAGAAATTAGCTGGAAAGAATTTGCCATTAAATCAAAGATTCAACCAGACCAACTAAATGAGATCATAAAAGGGAAGCAAGGAATTACTGTAGAATATTCAATTCTAATTGGCAGAGCGCTGGAAATGGAACCAATCATTTGGCAAAACCTTCAAAAGCTGTATGAATTAGATCAGGACGAGATAATCCGAAGTTGGAAGTAAAATGGTATTTGAGTAGTGCCAAATAAATTTTTCCATCTGTGTCAGTTGTTCGGAAATTCCGAACAATTGAACTTTCATCTACACCCCATCCTCATACACCAGCTGACATTCCATATTGGCGGTAAAATAAACTGTGGTGATAGGACCACAACGATTGAGCGGAATCCGAACATGCATTTCAGAAAAGCCTGGGGGCATGGGGTGACCTAATTTTGAAAGATGGTTCTGATGTTCTTCCTCACCCGGAAACTGATAATATTGAGGAGATATTAAAAACATCACCACATCAATTAACTGCAGATTGAATTTCTTTTCACGCAATACGCATAAGCGAGGCAAGCGATCATTTTCAATTTCAGGATCAATGGGACTGGTTTCAGGAGATACCAAGAGTGGAATATTAAAATCGATGGCAATCTGTTTTAACTGTTCAATTAAAGAAAAAGGAATGGCTCCATAATTATCCAAATCAGGAGCAGGATTTTACTTTTTAAGGGTAATGTTTAAGAATAGGTTGAGCAAATACGCCGTTTTACCCGACTCAGAAGCAGCACTCAAGAGGTACAAGTGTTGCGGCCTAAATCCATTAATGGCCCTATCCAAATACTAAAAACCAGAAGGCACCCCCACTGCAGGTTCTTGAAAATGTAGAATACTGATTAAACGATCTAACTCGGCGTCTAAAATATTTTTGAGTGTTTGCATGGTATGTATTTGAAGGAATTAATTATCATTGTAACAAATTATAAAAAAAGTTAGCGAAGAGAAAAGTTGTGTATAAATAAAAAAATGGGTTATGTCTGGTATTTGGATATTTATTTGGATCGGGTGTTTGATACGATTGGCTGACTATATTTTTTCCAAAGAGCCAGTTAAGGATGAAAGAAAATCTAGCATTCCACAACCAACTGCCTTTTTAGATAAACGCCCTATATTAAAATGTTACCATTTACTAAATCTTGAATCTGGCTCAACTTTTACTTTAGACGATGTATACAAAGCCTACTATAAACGTCTACAAGAAATGTCGGAACAGAGAGAAAAAGGTATTGCACCAAAATACGAACTGAAAGAATACCAGAGCGCCAAAATAGTAATGACGGATTTTTATAAATATGGTGCGTTTAGGAATTAGCTCTAATTAATATTTAACTGCTAGTTGTTCTTTAAAATATTCTGCAGTTTCTTTATCAACACAATATATATAACAGCCTTTCATTCCTCTAGTCATTAAAGTTCTATAAGTATTTTTAATAATTAAGTCTAAGGTATTAGCTGCTTCAGTTGGATTTTCTTTAAGCATTTTTTTATACCCTTTAACAGAATTATCAGAGCTTGCTCTTTTTGAAGCATCAGTAATTACCTGACCATTTCTAACAATTAAATCTTCTCCGATAATTACTCCAATATAATCAACTTCTAAACCTTGACATGTATGTATACAGCCAATTTGATTTACTGATTCTGGACTTATAATCCATTTGCTGCCCTCCTCAGTTAAATTCCATTTCATTCTAAAGTCATATTCAGGAAACTCAATGTCATAAGCATTAGGATTATTTTTACTCGGCCATTTCCAACAGTATCCAGCAACTATACGAGAGCGATTATTTACTTTATTTTTTTCGGTAATGATTGCCCTTAATTCAGTTGGAGTATCAATGACTTTAAAATTATAATCAATTTCTTCAAATAAATTATTAGCAGTCTCTTTTATTTGAAGTGTATGATCTAACCAAGAAAGATAACCATCAGAACCATTACATCTGAATTGAGAGCTTAATGCTAATTCAGTAACTTCTGCGCCAGCCTTATATGCCCATTTTTCAATTTCTTCTTGGCGGCCAATATCTTTTAATGTTACTCTTTGATCTTCATCTATAAAGAAGACAGCAAATTTAGTAGCGTCAATAATTTCTTTTATTTGATTCTCCCCTAAATTACCAAACAATCCACTGAATTTATTTAATCGATGAGCTTCATCAATAATTAATGCATCAAATTCACTATTTTTTGTGCCTATGAAAGCTCCCGAACCACCAAAAAAATTTCTAATTTCTGCACCTGTTGCGTTCCCTTTCAACTTTGATTCATATACTGCCCTTGGGGCAGCGTTCTTTGAAACATATTTAGACAATAATCCCTTTTGTGTCAAAGCAACTAATAAATTAATTGCAACTACAGATTTACCTGTGCCTGGACCACCTTGTACAATCAATACTTGCTTTTTATGAGCACTTGCTTTGCATGCTAATGCCATTGCATTTTCATAAACTACTTTTTGATCATCAATCATCACAAACTCTTGATTCCCCTTAAGCATCTTGCTCACACTATCTGCCAATAATTTGGAAGGGCGTATTCTTCCATTTTCAATTCGATATAGAATATTCGACTTATCTCCATATCGAATATTTTTCTTTATAAATTCGGAAAGCTTATGTGCATCACTTTTCAAAAACACAGGTGCCTTAGAAATATAATCGGCATAAAACTCATTTTTAATCACATTGTCCTCAACATAATTATGTAAATAAGCACATGGATGAAGACTTATATTTTCTGTATAAACTACCTCATTAAACCCTTGTAACAAAGTAGCATATGACCAAGCCTGATAAGATGGATGAGTGTGTTCACCTATTCTTCCACCAACATATGTTTCTACAATTGAATCTTTGTTGGTGAGATTTGCTTCTGACCACTGCTTCAATTCAATAAGCATAACTGAATCTTTATTGTCAGGGTCCTGTCCAGAAATAATAAAGTCAATCCTTTTACCTGTTTGAGGTATCTGATATTCAATAGCTATGCCACAATCAGAGGGTATTTGTTCATCACGCATAATCCTTTCCATAAAGCCTAAGGAATTTGCCCAAGATTTTATTTCAGACGCGCCTGCTCCTCTATTCAACTTTCTCCTAACATTATTCAATACAATATTTTCAATATCATTAGAGAAGACATCAGAAATAAACTGAGTTTTATTAGCTTGATAAACAATCATAGTTCATTATATTTTTTTGCAGAACCTTTTGATTTATCAACAGGATATTTTTCAGCGTTGGTTGCTATTTTTTCTTTTATAATTTCTGTTAAATCAAATCCATAATGGTGTGATAGCAATAAACCATATGCAAAAATATCAGCCAATTCCTCCTTCACTTTTTCTCTACTTGCTTCATCAGAATTTTTCCAAAGAAATACTTCAAGTAATTCTCCAGCTTCTATATTTAAAGCTATGGCTAAGTCTTTGGGATTATGAAACTGCTCCCAATCTCTTTCATTTCGAAAGGCTACAAGCATTTTGGTTAATTCTTCAATTTCAGACATATGCTTATTAATTATCAGTCATTAATTAATTTATCAGGTATTTGCTTTTGGGCAGCTGCGCCCATTTTTTTCAAGTCTTCAATTTGTCTTACAACATTTCCTCTTCCGGTGCTCAATTGACCCATGGCTTTGTCAAAAGCTGTTTGAGCACTTTTAATTCCATTACCTACCGATTCCATACTTTCTAAATACAGTACAAATTTATCGTACATGCCCCCAGCCTTCTCTGCAATTTCAATAGCATTTTGATTTTGTTGTTCTACTTTCCATAAATCAGCAATAATTTTTAGTACCGCTAATAAATTAGTTGGACTTACTAACATAATATGTTTATCATAAGCATATTTCCAAAGTTGGGTATCTTTTTTAACTGCTTCTAAAAAAGCAGGTTCTATTGGAACGAATAATAAAACATAATCCAACGCTTTAGCATATCTAGGATAATTCTTTTTACTCAATCCATCAATATGGCTTTTTAAAGAGGCTAAATGCAAATCCAAGTATTTCTTACTCTCAATTAAATCAGTACAATTTACATACTGCTCCCAATGGACCAATGAAACTTTAGAGTCAATAATAATCGTGCGCTGATCGGGATAATAGACCATCACATCGGGTTGCAATCCCCGGCCTTCTTCATCCTTTAATATATTACCAGCTGAATCTCTAATGAATTCCTGGGTTACAAATTCTCTTCCTTTTACCAACCCACTATGTTCTAAAATGCTTTCCAACATCATTTCACCCCAATTACCTTGGGTTTTATTATTGCCTTTTAGCGCAGTAGTTAAATTATTTGCTTCCTGACTAACTTGTTGACTCATTGTAATAAGTCGGTCAATCTCGGCTTTTAAAACATGTCGGTCTTTTGCCTCCGATATATATACATCATCTACTTTTTTCTTGAATTCCCCTAGTTCCGTTTTTAGGGGTTTTAACAGCTCTCCGATTTTTTCTTCGCTTTTAGCCCTCATTTGTTCACTATTGTTGAGCATCACTTTCTGTGCTATTTCAGCAAATTCTAACTTTAATTGAGTGCTGATTTTATCGCTTGCCTCTTTTGCTTGAGCTAACGCCTGTTGACTATATTCTAATTGTGCTTCAGTTTTAGATACTTTACTTAACAATTGGTCTTTTTCAATTTGTAAATGAGCATACTGACCCATTTGATTTTGCAATTGCATTTCTTTAAACTTCAATTGCTCTTGAAGAACATTCAATTCAGATTTGTTTGACGCTTTTACATAAAAGAGGGTTCCTAAAATAGAAAACAGAATCAACACCCCTCCAATTACAAATACGATAGGATCCATAAAATTGAATTAAGAAAATGGGGGAGTTAAATAAGTATTTAACTGTAATATACATAGGATATTGAATTATTTAAGTCTTAATAGCTCATTGAACTCTATTCCAAAATAATCACCCCATTTCACCATTTAGTCTAAAATATTTTCCATAAATATCACTTATTCGGAATTTTTTTGCCAATTTTAAGCAAAGACAATGATTAATGGAAAATTTTAACCCGGTTGTATTGTCCGAAATATTGTTTGGATCGGCCAATCCTGCCGAATCTAAGCGCATTCAACAACTGGTTCGGAAAGAGCTGGCTTATAAAATTGCCCCCCGTGTTTACACCACCAATTTGGTGGATAGTACGCATGCAATTGTCAAAAGAAACTGGTTTAGAATCATTGCGCATTTGTATCCGGGTGCCGTGCTCAGCCATCGGTCTGCCCTAGAATGCAAGCCCACCCCTGCGGGTCATATTTTTATTACTCATGCCTATACCAAAATGGTAGAATTGCCCGGCCTCACCATTCATTTGCTCAAGGGCAGGGGTCCTATTTTAGACGATCGGCCTTTTTTTGAGAAGCTCTACCGCTCTCAAGATGCCCGTGCTTTTTTAGAAAACTGTATGGGTTCTCGCAAATCGGAGGAAGCGACAAAATCGCTAAAAACAGCCGAAATCAGTCAAAAACTGGCCAATTTGCTCCAAATT
This sequence comes from Sediminibacterium sp., assembly GCF_030695065.1. GTDB lineage: Bacteria > Bacteroidota > Bacteroidia > Chitinophagales > Chitinophagaceae > Sediminibacterium. The sequence continues at coordinate 316,463 of NZ_JAUYTR010000023.1, forward strand.
CACTCCGAATCGGCCCTAATTCGGCTAAAAGAGCAAGCCAGAGTATTGGCTCCCATGCTCGGTTTAGAAAAGGAATTTTCTGTTTTAACCAAGTTGATTACAGCTGTTCAACAACAAGCCCACCCATCGGCGGCCAACCCCTCCAACAGCCTCGCTGGTTATTTGGGTAAACCCTTCCACCTACCCACGATAAAATTATTGGAAGAACTCTATTCACATTTAGCTGGTAACAATTACCCCCAATACCCCGACCAAAATGTGTCAACGGCCACTTTTCAGCATTTTGCTTTTTTTGAAAGTTATTTTTCACAGTACATCGATGGCAATGAGTTTGAATTATCCGAAGCCCGTCATATTGTTGAAACGGCCAGCACGGTTTCGGGTCGTAGAGAAGATGCCGAAGACCTCTTGCATATCTACCAGCTTGCTTCCAACAAAAAAGAAATGGCTTCCCTCCCTAGTACTGCCCAAGAATTTATTCAGCTGCTCCAAAAACGCCATGCTTTTTTAGTGGCCAGTAGGCCCCATAAAAATCCTGGTAAATTTAAAGAGAGCAATAACCCTGCTGGTATTACCGAATTGATTCCTTGGCAATTAATTGAAGGAACTTTGGTAAAGGGCTTCGATTGGTACGCTTTGTTGCAAGACCCTTTTGCCAAATCCATATACCTATTATTGATGCTTACTGAAATCAATCCCTTTGCAGAAGGCAATGGAACCTTGGCGAGGTTGATGATGAATGCAGAGCTGTCTGCTAAAAACCTAACTAAAATTATGATCCCGATTGTGTATGCCGATGCCTATCAATTGGCTTTAAATAAAATCTCCCAACACCAAGACTGTGCTGCTTTTATTCAATCAATGTTGAATATTTATGCATTCAGTGCTACCGTATTGGGAGATACCAAAAATGAAATGGAGCGTTACCTCCGTTCTGCTCATGCCTTCTATTTGCCTAGTCAGGGTAAACTGCGTTATTGATATACGCGCACGTAATCAATCCACATTTTTTGAGGAAAGATAGTATCGTCTACCCCCTTTTGTCCACCCCAGTTTCCACCCACTGCTATATTTATAAGCAAGTGAAAGCGTTGATCAAAGGGCCATTCGTCTGTATTTTTATGTGAGTTCTTGAACGAGTTGTATTTAATGTTGTCTACATAAAAACGAATTTCTTCTGCATCCCATTCAATACTGTACACATGAAAAGCGGTAGATAAATCTTTGAAATTCATTCCCAAGGTTTTTTGTGTTCCCTTCATGCCATTGTAGGCGTTGGTATGCACGGTTCCTAAAACCGAGTCGGGCCAAAATCCTACGTTTTCCATAATATCTATTTCTCCACTATGGGGCCATCCGCCGTATTTCCAATCGGTGGGCAACATCCAAATAGCAGGCCACATGCCTCGTCCGGCGGGTAGTTTGGCTTTTACATCAATGCGTCCATATTTCCAATCGCCTTTGTTCTTGGTTACTAAACGCGCACTAGAATATTTAGCGTCTGCAATATTTTCTTTATGTGCTTCTACTATTAATAAGCCATTTTCTACACGGGCATTATTGGTATTCTTTGCTGTATAATACTGTAATTCGTTATTGCCCCATCCACAGTTTTGTGGACAGCCTCTTCCAACATCGTACCCCCATTTGGTACTATCGGGTAACCCTTTGCCATTGAACTCATCGGACCAAACTAATTTTTTAAATGTTTGCGATTGAACGTTGGCAGAAAGTAGCACCAGCAGGATGATTAAATACCTGCCGATGCCGTTGCTTGCTTGCTTCATAACTGTACTACTATTGATAAACCCTAATATAGTCAATTTCCATGGTGGCATTATTGAAACCGCTTTCTACTGCTCCTCCAAAAGTTCCGCCCATGGCTAGGTTCATGATTAAAAAGAAATTTTGATTAAATGGTAGGCTCGAAGTATTGGCTACTGTATGAAATATATTTCCATCTACTAAAAATTTAATAGAAGTGGCGTTCCATTCCATGGTGTAAATATGAAACTCGGTGGTTGCATTGGTAATATCGCGTGTTCCGCCGTCTGCATTGCCACCAAACCTTGCCGGATGGTGTACGGTGCCATAAATTTTATTCAGCTGTGATCCCTTGTGCTCCATAATATCTATTTCGCCGCATGCAGGCCAACTAACGGTGCTGATATTGGATCCCAACATCCATACTGCGGGCCAGGTTCCAACGCCAACGGGCAGTTTAGCTTTTACTTCTACTTTTCCGTATTTAAAACTGAATTTATTTTGGGTTAATATTCTTGCACTGGTGTACCCGCTTCCACTAAAACTTTCCTTAATGGCTTTAATTTTTAATGTGCCATTCGATACAAATGCATTGTCTAAGCGATTGGTATAATATTGTAATTCATTATTTCCCCAACCTCCTGAACCGGTGCCTATATCGTATCCCCATTTGGAGGGATCAGGCGCGCCGTTTGCATCAAACTCATCAGAAAATACCAAGGACTGCGCCACCGCAACCGTTATTTGTGTGCTTTTTGAAGCGGTTTGTCCTGTGCTGCTCTTTGCAATCACATTCACGGTATAGGTTCCGGCTGCTGGATATTTATACGTTACAATTCCCGAAGGAACTGTTTGAAAAACCCCATTGCCAAAATCAAAATCGTAGGTGCTTGCATTGGTAGCTGTTGCAGTAAATGCTACATTGCCACTGTTGTCGGTACTTACTACTGCATTCAGTGTAAGATTAGTGGGCGTTACGGCAGTAGGTGCAGTGTCTTTCTTGCCGCAACCAAGCAACAAGAAAGCACTGAATCCTAAAATGCTGAATATTTTTTTCATCCCTATTTAACTTTCAATTTTTGATACCATGAGTTTCCGTCAATACCAATATTGCGTAAGCTTAACTCAGTTGCTGAAATAGCCAATATTTCATAGCTGGTTCCGCCGGTTCCAAAATTAATAATGCCATTGCCTGGAACTGTGAAGGCAATTCTAGTAGAATTTGCTGCAGTTGAACCAGTGCTTGCATCCATGAAACTTAATCTTCTTGGGGCTGCAATGCTCATTGCAAAACATGCATCACCTCCACTAAATCCATAGAATGCGCTGGCTGCACCAATTGCAAAAGATTGTCCTTTGTTATCTATGGTCATAGTGATATTGTTATTAGCGTCTTTGCTAAAGCTAATTTCATCATCGTATGCACATGCTTCCCTTGAATCTGGTGTTGCTGCATACCATATAGGTGCAAATTCATTAGCCGGTCCTACGCCAAAATGACCAACAGCTCCTTTATCAGTTACCCATGTTTTTGATGAACCGCCTGTTAATGCAGTTTCAATTGCGGTAGGAATTTCAAACGCAACAAACACGGTAATTTTTTTACTAATGGTACTAATGCTTCCTCCTGTACCTACTGCATTTACTACAATTGTAAATTCGTTGGTGCCTGGTGTGGTATAACGGTAATTAATTTTACCTGTTGGTACTACTTGTGTTTTGCCATCACCAAAATCTACATTGTAGGTAATGGCGTTGGTAGCAGCTACCGTAATAGCCACATTACCTGTACCGTTACCATTTGGGTTACTGGCATCTACACCAGCAATAACCGTATTGAGTGTTAATCCTGTTGGCGCTTTAATGGCGCCAAAGCTGTACTCTGTTTTTTTGCAGCCCGAAAATACCAGCACTGCAGCAACAAAAAACGCAGACAGGGTAGTTATATTTTTAAACATAATGCTCGTTTTATTCAATTAAAAAAGATTGATATCGTCAAAATAGAAAGTGAAATTGCTGCTACCATCTCCTACTGTTCCCAATTCAAAAATCAATACGATTTTATGGTAACTGTTGGCGGTGTTAATAGCGCTGTAATCAAAAGTGAGTTCTTCCCAACCGTTGGCTACAGTGGTTGTTACTTCTTTCTCAAAGTTTAATGCGCCATTGGTAGCATTTTCTACTTTCAACAATACTTTAGCGCCCACTCTTGGTGAGTACACTTTCATTTTAAAAGTCTTCTTACTAAAATCGATTGGACCAGCTAACTCAATAAATGAACCTCCCCATGGCTGGCCTGCACTCTTAATCATTCTTCCCACTTTATTACTGGTATTAATACCTGTCTTATGCGGGTTATCAATTACGGTTGCACCACCACCATCAAAATTGGTGAATGTATAAGTAAGTGAAGTGCTTTCAAAATTCAATGGCAATGAAACACCTGTTACCACATTGGTGGTCAAATATTGTACATCGTCCCAATAGAATATTTTACCATTTCCTGCAGTTCCAAAATCGAAGAAGATGGATGCTTTATCGTAACGATACGCTGCATTAATAGCTGCTGTTCCAGATACATGATTGGCAAAATCAAAAATCAATGTTTCCCATGCATTGGCTACTGTTGTATTTGCATCGGTTTCTACTGATTTAGTTGGATCCGTTGCATCTTCAATTTTCAATCTAATTTTCAAACCTGCTGCTGGAGAATAAACTCGCACACTCATTTGTGAAGTAGTAGTGGTAATTGGCAATGCTCTTGCAAAACCACTAGCTGTTCCAATAGTAGTACCAGCCCATGTTTCAGCACCATTTGGTTTGGTGGTCTTCATTACTTTATTGGCTGCATTGGTTGGATCGTTTACTAACTCAGATTGGTTATTACCAAAATCAGTAACCGTGTAGTTGGTTCCTACAACATCAAATGATACCGGCCAATCCAATTGAGTAGTTGGCATAGTTGCTGCCAAACGAATATCATCGAATAAGAAAGTGAAATTAGGTGAGCCATCGCCTACTGTACCCAATTCAAAAATCAATACAATATTGTTGTAAACGTTGGCCGTATTTATGGTACTAAAATCAAATCCTATTTCTTCCCACGCATTGGCTACAGTGGTGGTGCGTTCTTTTTCAAAAGCGATGGCTCCATTGCCTGCATTCTCCACTTTCAATAATACTTTAGCACCCACTCTTGGTGAGTACACTTTCATTCTAAAAATCTTATTGGTACTAAAATCGATTGGTGTGCTTAAAGGCAACACCGAGCCACCCCATGGCTGTCCGGCTCCTTTAATCATTCTACCTACTTTATTGGTAGTGTTGATACCTGTTTTAAAAGGGTTATCAATAACACTTGAATTACCGCCATCAAAATTGCTGAATGCATAATTAATAGTTGGAGATTCAAAAGTTAATGGCAATAAAACTGGATCTACAATAGTAACAGTTTTAGTTACTTCTGTTTTTGCAGCTCCACCACTTAATGCTACAATCTTAACGGTGTAAGTTCCTGTACTTGTATAAACTTTGCTGGCTGTTTGGCCTTCATTAATATTCGTAGGTACCTCATTGGCTACATCACCAAAATACACTTGAAAGAATGTTTCATATAAAGCTTTTGCAGTCACATTCACTTTAAAGTTATTGCTCGCATCTATCACTGCTGTTGCTTCTACATTTTCTGGCGCCCTAAATGTTACGGTTAACTGTTGGGTTGCTTCTTTTGTTTTTCCTGAAACGTTATAAGCAACCAACTTTACATTGTACACGCCTTCTTTATAAATATGGGTAGTGTTTTTTCCTGCAAGAACTTTAGCAGGAGTGGTAGTGGCATCTCCATAATATACATCATAAGACACCGCACCCTCTCCGTTTGGAGTAATGGTAACTAAACCAGTATTGTCTTGGGTAATTGTAAATAACGCGCTCAATTTATCTGGAACGCTGGCAGATTCTACAAAAGAAGTATCGGTAAACTCCTTTTTGCTACAACCGGTGAAAAGCAATCCCACCAGTACTGCGCTGAATAAAAATTTTATTGATTTCATATCATTTTTTTTGTGGGTTGATTAATAGCCGCTGTTTTGTGGTAAGCCTGAAATTTCCACTTCTTGCTGAGGTATTGGAAATACTTCGTGCTTGCCTACTACAAAGCCAGTGATTTTAGTAGCAGCCTGACCAATTCTTACTAAGTCAAAGAAACGATCTCCTTCCATAGCAAGTTCTAAACGGCGCTCATTCCAAATAGCATCTCTTAATGCAGTACCCGCTCCAGAAAAATTACTGCTGGTATTTCCAAATGCACGCTCTCTTACTCTGTTTAAATAAGTCAACGCTTTTGCATCATTTGGTGCTGCTGATCTATTGAATGCTTCTGCTGCCATTAACAACACATCTGAATAACGGATGATGCGAAAGTTATTGGTGTAGTTCAATTCAATTTGACCAGATGTTTCACCCTTACGTGGTAAATACTTTTGATTGTATAAACCAGTATTTTTAAATGGAGCTACTTGATAAGTAATATTGAAACTTGGGTTAGCTGCTTTGTACGCTTCAATATCGAGAATAGTTACATTCTTTCTTTGATCACCTGCAGTGTATGCTGCTGCTAAATTAGCAGTAGGCAAATTGGTGCTCCATCCTGCTGCATAAGGCATAGCGCCAGATCCATTTAATCCCCTAACACCACACTGTTGTACGGCATAGTTTCCTTGACCTCTTGTTGCGCCACCCCAGTTATAATAAGGTGAGTTATTGCTGTACTGAATTTCAAAAACAGACTCTGGTCCGTTTTCGCCTGATGCTAAAAACATTGATCCGTAATTAGATACCAATGAAAATGCATTGGCAGTAATCACTGCTTCTAATGTGGTAGCTGCTTCAGTAAATTTATTCTGGTACAAATACACTTTACCCAATAATGCTTGTGCAGCATATTTGGTAATTCTTCCTTTTTGTACTTGCACAGCTGGTAATGCTGCAACTGCTGCTGTTAAATCTGCTTCAATTTGTTTGTACACGTCTGCCTTAGGCGCACGCTTCAAAGATTTTGAATCGGTTAAGCCCAAACGCTTGTCTACAAACAAAGGCACGTCTCCAAAAAACTTTACTAAAGTAAAATAGTAGTAAGCACGCAAGAAATATACTTCACCATATAAAGCTTCCTTACCCGCAAAGTTTACTGTTGCACCTGCAAGGTTGGTGGTTTTATATTGTGTCATATAATTGGCACGATTCACTCCTTCGTATGCACTTACCCATAGCTCTTGTAAAGTGCTATTGATAGGTGTATGCGTGTAGTCGTCTATTTGTTGTAAGCTTAATACATCAGATGCATTTTCGCCACCGGCTACTGCATTGTCCGATGCAATTTCGCCTACTACTACTGCTTGATTTAACCACTGCAATGGCGTGTACACGCTTACTGCCATAGTTCTATAATCTGATTCAGAGCGCAGGTATTCTTTTTCGGTAATTACAAAATCCTCTTTGGGATCGTAGTCTACCCACTTTTTGCAGGAGACACTAAGCATGGAAACCATGGCCAAGCTTAGAATAGTATAGTTGAACTTTTTCATTGTTGTAATTTGTTTTCGTTAGAGTTTAATGTCTAAGCCTACAGAGAAGGTTCTTGCTTGTGGGTATGCACCACGATCAATACCCGTATCTAAAATTCCTCCAGCTATTTCAGGATCAAATCCGGTGTACTTGGTAAATGTGAATGCATTTCTTACCTGTACATAAACCCTCAATTTGCTGAATGCTTTTTTAATAGTATTCGAATTGAATGTGTATCCTAATTGGATATTCTTGATTTTCACAAATGAACCATCTTCAACATAACGATCACTTACGCGAATATTGCTGTTTGCATCGGTAAATGAATAGCGAGGGTATCTTGCATCATTGGTAGAACCTTCACCAGTCCAACGAGCCAATACTTCTCTTGATTTATTAGAGAAGTTGGCATTACGCTCATAGGCTTTGTAAATATCATTGCCTATTGAAGCATAAGTAAACATGTTGAAGTCAAAGTTTTTATAATCTAGGCTTAAGTTCCAGCCCATGGTAAACGTAGGGAATGGATCACCAATCTTCGTACGGTCGTTCGCGTTAATCACGCCATCGCCATTAATGTCTGCAAATTGAATATCGCCTGGAACAGCACCCGCTTGTGTAGGAGCTTTAGCAATATCTGCTGCATTTTGGAATATGCCCACGGTTTTGTATCCAAAGAAATAACCAGGGGTTGCTCCTTTTTCGAACACAGTAACGTTTTGGCTTTGCCCATTAAAATAGAATCCACCTAAAATTTTTGCAGTACCATCATCATTGGTAGCTGTTACTTCATTCTTAGCTGTGGTGAAAGTTAAGCTGGTATTAAACTTAAGGTCTTTACCAAAAATATCGTTGTAGCTAATGCTTAAATCTAAACCGCGTGTGCTGGTAGAACCAATATTAGCGGTTGGAATAGGCACGGTACCTAAATACATAGAAGCAGATGGGGTAAACAATAATCCATCCACATTCTTTTGAAAATAATCTACTGTTAAGTTTAATTTTCTTGAAAGGAATGCCGCATCAAATCCAAAGTTGGCCTGCAATTGTTTTTCCCAACGCAATGCATTATTTGCAGCAGATGCTACTGTTGAGCCAGGATAAAACACGTCTCCAAAATTGTATCCATTACTATTAGCAGTAGGACCATAACTAGGACCGCCTGTTACAATGGAAACATACTGAGGGTTTACATTTTCATTTCCGATTGAACCATAACTACCGCGAATCTTTAAATAATCTACTACTTTAGATTTAAAGAAAGATTCATTAGAAATTACCCAACCTGCAGATCCTGATAAGAAATTAGCAAATCTGTTTTCAGAACCAAAGGCATAAGAACCATCTCTTCTAATGGTTAATGATCCCAAATACTTGTCTTGGTAATCGTAGTTAACACGTCCAAAATAAGAAAGGTTTCTTCTGAAATATTGGTAGTAATATCCGTTGATGGCATTGCTATTGGTAGCATTGTTGTTTCCGGTTGCTGCTGTAAAATCTGCAAAATCCCAAGAGTTAAATGGTACATCTTGTCTGCTAGCACCAGCCGCATTACCAGAAGTTTTTGCAACCGCCATACCTACTACGGTTTCAAACTGGTGGTCGTTCTTAATCTTGAAATTATAGTTCGCGTATGTTTCCCAAGTCCAGTTAAAGTTGCTGGTTTTTTCATGAGAAACACTGTTGAATCTACCTGCAACGGTTGATCCATCTGCATTCATAGAGTTGTCTACGTTTTGTGGACCATAAAATACCAATGGATTAAATCCTTTAGCATTGCCATCGTATTTGGTATAACCAAAACGAGTAGTCAACTTCAAGTCTTTCATGATATCATACTGCAATTCAAATTTTCCGTAAATTTTTGAACCAGTATTTTTATTATAGGTATTTTCTAATTTGGTAAGGGGATTATAAATCTCCGATAGCAACAACGTACTAAATCCATACTGACCCACTGTGTTTGGAACCGTGTTCATTACAGAAACGGTTGGATCAAAATTGATGGCACTACCAATAATAGAGTTGAAGGAATTTTCTTGAACGCCTCTACCAGTTAAAGTAACTGCAGTAGTGTTAATCAATAATTTTACTTTAGAACTTAAGTCGAAGTTTAAGTTAGCCGTAAAGTTACCACGACTAAAGCGGCTCTTGCTATCTCCACCAACAATACCTCCTTGGTCTACATAACCACCACTTAAGAAATAAGTCATTTTATCGCTTCCGCCTCTTGCCGCAATGGAGTGCGTTTGGAAAGAAGCATTTTTAAATACTTGATTCTGCCAATTGGTTCCTACCCCTACTTTGCTTAAATCGGAGAATACTACTGGGCCACCAGCTACTGTACTTCCCTCATTAATCATGGCAGCATATTCTGAAGCATTCAACACGCCAATGGTGTTAATTACATTCTGTACGCCATAGTTACCATTAATGGTGATATCGGTTTTTTGGTTTTTGCGGCCCGATTTAGTCGTAACTACAATTACCCCGTTACCCCCTTTTACACCATATATAGCTGTTGCAGCTGCATCTTTTAATACGTTGATTGATTCTATATCAGCCGCATTAATAGAGTTGAAATCGGTTAATGTTTGTGGCACCCCGTCAATAATAACCATTGGGTCTGTACCAGAGAAAGAAGGAATACCTCTTACTAATACAGTTGGTTTAGAACCAGGAGTACCATTTTGAATCACATTTACCCCTGAAGCTCTACCCTGAAGGGCTTCTTCGGTTCTTACTGGTTTCAATTTTTCAATGTCTTCGCTTTTTACCGTTGAAATAGCACCCGACACTTTGGTTATTTTTCTGGTACCATAACCAATTACAATTACATCATTTAAAGTATTGGCTGTACTTACCTCTAATGCAATACCCAGCGTTACTGGGCCATTGATGGTATTTTTTACAGATTCAAATCCTTCAAATGACACTACCAACACTGCGCCTTTGGCAACATTGATGGTAAATTGACCTTGGGCATTGGTTTGGGTGGCCACTTGGGTACCCTGAACAATAACTGAAGCCCCGGCCAGTGCTTCCCCTGTAGTTTTATTGGTTACTTTACCGCTTACAGCAATTTGCTGCGCCAGTACCTGCTGTAGAAAACCGCCCATGATAAATAGGAGGCATAGCAGTAGAAATCTTAATCTCATAATGCAAGCTTTTTGGTGAATGAAATGCAGTCGTTTTAACAACATAAAACTATTTCACTCTACTTCAATGGAAGAATAACTTGCCCCTACATTACTACATCATGATTTCTAAATGATTGATTTTTAATAAAATGGAGTACATCAAAACTACATCAGGCTTTTTTTGTTATATTCATCATACCATTTTTAGCGCTTGTTCAAAAAAATCGTCATACTCGTCATTTTTCCGCTTTGTATAAAGGCGCAGAATACCATTGGATTACCCGAAATAATCAACTATTCAAAAAACCAATACAATGCTGGCGCCCAAAACTGGGATATTCGTCAAGACAAACAGGGGGTAATTTATTTGGCCAACAATGAGGGGCTCTTAACTTTTGATGGTAAAACTTGGCAATTGTACCCCTTACCCAACAAAACCATTGTTCGTTCGGTACTTATTGGCAATGATGGCAAAATTTATGTGGGGGGCCAAGACGAATTGGGCTATTTTTCTCCCAACGCCTTCGGCAAACTCGTCTTTACCTCCTTAATTAATGCCATTTCAGACGCAGATCGCAATTTTGGGGATGTTTGGGACATTGTTTCTTATAAAAAGGGGGTCTATTTTAGAACATCTAACAAGATTTTTAGGTTTTTGAATGGCAAAACCATGGCTTTTACCGCTCCAGGTGAGTTTGCCTACCTAGAAACAGCCAATGACCAGCTGATTGTACACGACTACGAAAAAGGGCTACTCTATTTTGATAAAAATCAATTGGCTCCATTAACAGCCAATTCAATGGAGGGTCTCCAATTACCCAAAACAGACGGAGTAACAGCTATTATTTCAATTGGCGAAAACAAATCAATGATTACGACCCTAAAAAATGGGTTGTACTTACTTATTCAGAACCAATTAACAAAAATCAACTCCCCCAATAATGCCCTTTTTTCCAATGAACGTATTTATGCAGCTACCGTTGTAAACAATGAATGGATTGCCCTTGCTACTACCAATGGCGGGGTCTATATAATAGATCATAGCGGAAATATTATCCAACGCTTTGCCAGAACTGAAGGCTTACAAAACAATAATATCCTCAGCATTTTTTTGGACAAGGAAAAAAATCTCTGGTTAGGTCTCAATAATGGCATCGACTTTATTGCCAATAATAGTGCCATTAAAAATATATCGCCCCAATTAAATGAAGAGTCTGGCTACACCGCCATGGTACAAAACAACCAACTTTATTTAGGCACTTCCAATGGATTATTTGTGGCTCCCCTTCAACCTGCCAAAGACATTAGTTTTAGCAAAGGAAGTTTTTCGTTGGTGAACAATACCCGCGGACAAAACTGGAACCTGCAACAAATGAATGAAAAATTATTATTGGGTCATCATGATGGTGCTTTTGAAATAAAGGGCAATTCAGCCGTTCCATTTTCAAATTATGCAGGATTTTGGAATTTTATTCCTTACCGTAACGGAATCATAGCTGGTAATTACAAGGGCTTACTCTTTATAGAGGGTTCCACTCAAACCCCTATCCCCAATTTTAATGAGTCATCTCGTTTTGTTGCTGTAGATGCCAATTTAAATACCTGGGTGTCGCATCCTTATCATGGCGTATTCAAAATTGACAGCAATAAACAAGTAACTACTTATGGTATTAAACAAGGAATCCCTTCTACTTTAAACAACCATGTTTTTTTAATAAAAAATAAAATAAACCTGGCTACCAGTAACGGAGTTTATCAATACAATAAGGAAACCAACCAATTTGAACCCGATGGTTTTTTCCTAAATCTTTTGGGCAACAAAAGCATTCGTTATTTAAAAGAAGACAAAGAAGGGAATATTTGGTATATCAACGAAAAGAATATTGGGGTAATAGATTTAACACAAGATCAACCTCAATTAATTGATATACCCGAATTAAAAAACAAAATGCTGAGTGGGTTCGAAATGATTTATCCTGTAGACGAGAACAATATTTTTTTAGGGGGCGAGCGTGGCTTTTATCATATCAATTATAAAAAATACAAACAAAATACCCCACAACTTTCCGTACAAGTAAGGTCTTTGAAAATTGGAAGTGATTTAGACAGCTTGGTATTTGGCGGTTATTTTAATCGGCTAGACCTGCCAGCTATTCAATTAGAAGAGCGTATTCCTTTAATCAACTATGATTTTAATAGTGTTCGAATTGATTTTGCTGCATCACAACATGGATCTTTGAATAATATTGAATACAGTTTTAGACTAAAGGGGTTAGAAAATAATTGGTCTGCATGGAGTCTTAGAACAGAAAAAGAATACACGAATCTTTCTCCAGGAAAATATATTTTCGAAATTAAAGGCCGCAATAATTTAGGCAACGAGTCTGCGGTTGCAAACTATAGTTTTGAAATTTTAGCACCATGGTACAGAACCAGTTGGGCTTATATTATTTATTTACTTTTAGCAGTGGCCGCATTATTGGGTTTATATTATTGGCAGAAGAAAAAATTTGTTCAACAACAATTTCGTTTTCAAGAAGAACAAAAAAAGTTGGTTTATATACACGAACTAGAATTGAGTAAAACAGATGGTGAACTAGCTGCTTTGCGAAATGAAAAACTAGAAGCCGACCTCAATTTTAAAAATACCGAATTGGCTTCCTCTGCAATGCACTTGGTTAAAAAAGGAGAGTTGCTTACTAAAATAAAGACGGAGTTAAATCAGATCACTAAAAAAATAGACAACGAATACGCAATTACCGAGTTAAAGAAAATGATTAAAACACTGGGCGAAGACGAACAGTTGGATGAAGAGTGGGAATATTTTACCAAACACTTCGATAAAGTGCACAGTAATTTTATTGTATCGCTTAAAATGATTCACCCCAATATCAGCAACAACGAAATAAAACTCTGTGCTTATTTGCGAATGAACTTAACTACCAAAGAAATTGCACAATTGATGAATATTTCTGTACGAGGTGTAGAAATCAGTCGGTATCGTCTAAGAAAAAAATTAAACCTTGCTACCGAAGTGAATCTCTTCAATTACCTTATTGCTATAGGCAATGATGATGCTACAGAACAATAGTTTATATTTGAATTAAACGTTTATACATGAAAGAGCAAAACTTTAAAAATCACAGTCAATTGGTATTTGGATGGCATGGTCTTACCTTCTTTGCAATCCTTGCTGTATTAATTGGTTCCTTCATCAACCTAAATGGTTCTGCTCCGGAGAACAAATATTCCGCATCATTAATTTGTGTGATTGCATTAATCTGTTGTTTCTTTTTTGCTTATGTGCGCATATTTGCTTTAAAGGCACAAGACAGAGCCATTAGAGCCGAAGAAAACTTGCGTCACTTTGCATTAACAGGAAAATTATTACCAGCAGGTTTATCGGTGAGCCAAATTGTGGCTTTGCGCTTTGCTTCAGACGAAGAGTTTCCTGCCTTGGCTACCAAAGCCGCAGCAGAAAACTTATCGAATAAAGCAATTAAGTTGGCTATCCAAAACTGGAGAGCAGACTGGTACCGAGTGTAATTCTAGTTCAGGCTGGCTCACCACATCTTTGTGGCTTTGCCACTATTGTTTCTCGTAGAATCTCCAATTGGTTGTAAAATCTTCCGTTAATGGTTGCTTGGTTAAAATGGCTCTCACCATTTCTACTGGCATGGCATTCATTTTCATCACTGCATCATGGTATTCCTTGTAGCTCATTTTTTTGCTGTCTACCAATTCTTTCTTCAACGCATAAAACTGACGTCCACCTGTTAAGTAGGCCAATTGGTATAGTGGAGGGTAAGCACCTGTAAAAGATCGTCTTACTTCTCCCTCTGCATTGGCTCTTTCGTGTCCTACTCGGTCTACTAAGAAGTCAATACACTGTTGAGGTGTCCATTTACTGGTATGGTAGTTTAATGAGAAGATAATTCTAGCGCAACGATGCATATGCCAGAACAGCATACCAATGCGGTCTTCAGGGGTTTTAGCAAATTGCATATCCCATAAAATCAATTCCCAATACAAAGCCCATCCTTCGCTCCAGAAAGGCGTTCCAAAATTTCTATAGGTTCTGTTACGCTGGTTCACAAATTGTTGCAAATTGTGTCCTGCAATTAACTCATGGTGAACCACTGCTTTTGAAAAATGTGGATTATTGCCACGCATACTCATCATTCGGTCTGCATATGTCATGGTATTTGTGGGATAAGAAATTATAATATCTGCACCACCTAAAAAGAAGGGCGCAACCAACTGGCGTTCTGGGCTCATCATCATCATACCCCAGGTTTCTTCGGCCAATGGTGGAATAGTAATCAGCTGATTTTTCTTTAGAAAATCAATGCTTTCATTGTAGAGTTTTACAATTAGTTCGGGTTGTTTGCCTTCGGGCACATAGGTGTTTTTTACTTTTTCCAATGCCGCTTTCCAATCATTTCCAAATCCCATTTCTTTAGCAGCTTTCAACATTTCTGCTTCGCACCAAGCAAATTCTTTATTGGCAATATCAATTAATTCTTCTGGCGTGTATGGAATCATTTCATTTTTTAACTGCCTAATTAAACTCTCTCGACCCGCTTGTACGCCAATAATTCCACTTTTATCTGATGCGGTTAATGTGCTATTGGCTTTTGCTTTAAATGCAGCACTGTATGCATTCAATGCATCGTCTAAAGACTTTTGTGTTACGGGTACCCACCAACTAAACAACGGATCGTATCCATTGTAAAATTCAAATATGCTTTGAACCGTATTGCGCGCATTATTAATGGCTGCAGTAGCTGTAGCTACTTGATCAGGGTCTATTGAACTTGTTTTCTTTACTTTTTCTTGTAATTGTTTTACCTGATCAATAATATCGTTCCAATCTTTTGCAACTGTTTTTGCATCGGGTTGTGTTCCTCTTCTTCGCAGTTGTTCTAGTGCATAAATTTTATCGGTAAAGCCAATCCAGCTAGCAACTTTTTGTAAGGCAGCTGCATCTAATTGCAATTGCTCTAGCCTACTAGCAAGGTCTCTTTTAAATAATATATAGTCTGCCTTGCACTCTTGACTTAGGTTTTTAAAATTTACAGCAGCCAATTGTTGTTGGTAGTCTTGTACCAATTTTTGCAAGCGAGTATTTTTTTCGGGCGAACCAATACTCCAGTCTGCACCAAAACCTCCCCTGCTATTATTAAGGGCAGGGCTATAGTATCTATTTAGCACCCTACTATCTGCATTAAAGCGTTGAATTAATGTAGGCATTTCCTGACAAGGAATCCATTCGTTGGTAGATACCTGCGCATTCACCATTTTTGGCGTTGCTGCTATTGCTGCAGAAAATGCAAAGGCAATAAAATAATTTTTCATGAGCATATTTTAGATTTTTTATATTACTTGAAAGCCATGTGCATATGGATCGTCATCGTCTATGATAATGGTATTGTATCCAGTAACTCTTGCCC
This sequence comes from Sediminibacterium sp., assembly GCF_030695065.1. Classification (GTDB taxonomy): domain Bacteria; phylum Bacteroidota; class Bacteroidia; order Chitinophagales; family Chitinophagaceae; genus Sediminibacterium. The sequence goes on from NZ_JAUYTR010000023.1 coordinate 332,385, forward strand.
ATCCTTCAATGCCCGGAATAATGGCTGGTAAATCATTTACTGTTGTAACACCTTCAATGGTTCCATTGAATATAGACCCTATAATACTTTCGTGAACAAACACCTCTCCTTGTTTTAATAAGCCCTTTGCATACCATTGTGCCATTCTTGCAGACGTTCCAGTACCACATGGTGATCTATCAATGGCTTTGTCTCCATAAAACACAGCGTTTCTTGCGGTTGAACTTTCGCTAATTGTTTTACCCGTCCACAACAAATGGCTTAAGCCCTTGATATGCTCATTTGCAGGATGTACAAATGAATAATGTTTGTTTAAATAAGTTCTACACTCCCTGCTAAAACTAATTAACTGGTCTGCAGTAAAATGTTCCAACCCTGCAAAGTTTTCTTGTGGATCTACTATAGCATAAAAATTTCCACCATAAGCCACATCTACTTTAATAGTTCCCAACCCACTGCACTCTACCTTTAAATCGGTTGCATACAAGAATGCAGGCACATTGGTTAGTTTTACTGAAACCACTTTTTTTCCTTCTTGTTTGTATTCAATCAACACCAATCCTGCCGGGGTTTCTATGCGGAGTTTGCCTGGCTCTTTAGGTTGTACCAATCCTTCTTCAATGGCAATCGTAATGGTTCCAATAGTACCATGTCCGCACATGGGTAAACAACCACTGGTTTCTATATACAATACACCTATATCGTTTTGTGGATTGCATGGTGGATATAATATACTTCCACTCATCATATCGTGTCCACGAGGTTCAAACATTAAGCCTTTTCTAATCCAATCATAGTCGCGCATAAAATGCAAGCGCTTTTCCATCATTGTATTACCTTCTAATAAAGGGCCTCCACCTGCAACCAGTCTTACCGGATTGCCGCAGGTATGTGCATCTATGCAAAAGAATTTTTTATGCGCCATTGCTATTGCTTAGTTCAAGTAATAAAAATTTATTCAACATCATCCATTGTTTGTATTCCGTTCACCAATCTTACAATTCCCGCTTCGTTGTGATTGCGCAAATACAATGGCAACAATGCTTGTGGACAATCTTGGTAACAAACTGGTCTTGCAAATCTTCTAATTGCTTCGGGTCCTACCGAAGTGGTTCTTGCATCGGTTGTTGCTGGGAATGGTCCACCATGAACAATGGCATTGCATACTTCTACTCCTGTGGGTACATTATTAAATATGAGTCTTCCTACTTTTTGTTGCAAACCATCAATAAGATATTGGTAAGCTATTAATTCTTCGGTAGTTCCAAAAACTGAACCCGTTAATTGTCCTTCTATAGTTGAAATAGCTGCTTTAAGTTCATCCTGATTTTTGCAAACCACCAATAAACTACATGGCCCAAAAATTTCTTTTTGCAAGGAAGGGTTTGCCATAAAATGAACAGCCGTTGTTTGCATTAAAGCGGGAGTGGCCTGAAATAATTCAGACAGATCTGATCCCTCTAAAATTATTTTTACATTGTTGGTATGCGCTAATTCTTTTTTATCGGCATAATAAGTATTACAAATTTGTGGATTCAACATGGTAGCAGGGGAAACATTTGCCAAAGCAGTTGCTAATTCGGTTGCAAAGGATTGGGTTGCCTGATCGTTCAATGCAAATAGCAAACCGGGGCTGGTACAAAACTGTCCTACACCTAAACTGATGGAGCCTGCTAATGCTGTTGCAATGGTTGCAGCACTTTGTGCCATCACTTCAGGCAACAATATAACAGGATTGATACTGCTCATTTCTGCATATACCGGAATAGGTATTTTTCTTTTTTGTGTTGCAGTGCTATATAATGCCATTCCTGCTTTATACGACCCTGTAAAACCAACGGCTTGCATTCTTTCATCGGCTGCTAATTGCTGACCCAATACAACACCAGTTCCTATTAAACTTGCAAATACACCATTTGGCATACCTGTTTTTTCAGCAGCGCGCAATACTGCTTTTGCAACTAATTCGCTGGTGCCCAAATGTGACTCATGGGCTTTTACAATTACTGGGCATCCTGCAGCTAAGGCAGAAGCCGTATCGCCTCCAGCTGTTGAATAAGCATAAGGAAAATTGCTTGCTCCAAAAACAAGTACAGGTCCAATGGGTTGTAAAATCCTTCTTAAATCGGCTCTGGGTAAGGGTTGCCGATGGGGCATGGCCGTATCTATTACTGCATCGCACCAGCTACCATTGCGCAATAAATTTGCATAGAGTTTTAACTGTGTACAGGTTCTTCCTCTTTCTCCTGTAAGCCTTGCAATTGGCAAAGCTGTTTCTTCATGGGTTGTGGCTAATAATGCATCTCCCAATTCCATGATTTCTTCTGCAATGGCTTCTAAAAATGCTGCTCTTTCAATAAAGGTTTTTTTACTGAATGGGATGGATGCTTCTGCGGCGGCTTGCACTGTTTGTTCCACTTCATCTGCTGATGCAATAGGAAAAGTAGTTGGTATATACGTTCCTTTTAAGGTGCTGAATGATTGTAAATGAGTAGCCATATTATTTTATAATGATCGATAGTCTGGTAAATTAGGGCGTATTGCTAAAGCACTGGTAATTATTTTATTTACCTTATTTAACTCTTCACCGGTTAGTGGAAGCCGAGGAGCTCTTACATGCGGAGAGCCAATGCCTGTATGGGTTGCAGCCAACTTTATGTACTGTACCAATTTAGGATGTATGTCTAATTCTAATACGGGCAAGAACCAACGGTAGATACTTAATGCCTCTGCTAATTTGCCCGCTTTGGTTAATTTATAAATTGCCACTGTTTCTTCCGGAAAAGCATCTACCAAACCTGCAATCCATCCATCGGCGCCTAAACAGAGTTCTTCATAAGCTAGCGTATCTACTCCACAAAGAATTTTAAATCGATCCCCAAAACGATTCTTCATTCTGGTTACATTAGAAACATCTCTGGTAGATTCTTTTACTGCTTGAATATTTGGGTACTCCTTTAATGACTCAAACATGTCTAGTGTTACTTCAATTTTATAATCTACTGGATTATTGTAAATCATAATAGATAAAGAAGTAGCCGCTGCTACCGCTTTAAAATATTGTACGGTTTCGTTGTCATCCGATTTATAACGCATAGGAGGCAATAACATAAACCCATCTGCACCTGCCGCTTCTGCCGCTTTTGCAAATGCTACTGCTGCTTTGGTTGTGGACTCTGCAATATTTAAAATAATGGGGAAGTTCATGGGCGTAATTAGTTTGGCCCTTTTTAAAAGCATAATTTTTTCTTCGTTCAACAAGGTGCTTGCTTCGCCTAGCGAGCCGCCTATGATTACGCCTTGTACACCTGCATCAATTTGTGCTTGCAGGTTTTTTAAAAACAACTTTTCATCAATGCTTTCGTCTAAATTAAAAGGTGTTAATAGTGCAGGATATACACCTATCCAATTGGGTGTTGCCATTATTACTGTTTTTGGTAAACAATTTAACCAAAACTAATGGGCTAGTCCAAATTATTATACCAATAACTTGTATTACTTATATCAATAGGTGAGAAAGGGTTCCGTAGTCTTTAGTAAACGCAATTATATTATTGTATTGGTTAAATTCATCTGCAGTATGCATGGTAGTAATTGCTACTGCTTTCATGCCCGCATTAGCTGCGGCTTCTACTCCCTTGGGCGCATCTTCAAAAACAATACAGTCAACTGGATCTACTCCTAAATCATTGGCTCCTTTCAGAAATACCGCTGGATTGGGCTTACTCACGGGAACATCAAAAGCACTCACTACTGTAGAAAAATAATGGCGAATATTTAATTCATCTAAAACAAAATCAATATTAAAGGGAATGGCAGCAGAACCAATACCCATCGGAATTCCAGCAGATTTAGCAGCTTCTAGAAATTCCATTAATCCATCAAGGGGTTTCATAAATGGCCTGTATATCTCTTGGTACTTTCTTTCCTTGGCCATTTCAATTTCGCTTACCTGTTCAGGACTAAATTTTCCTTTACCAAAAACTCGATCTAATAACTCTGAGTTCTTACCATACATTTCTGCAGCAACTTCTTCAAAACTCATTTTGGCACCCAATTCGTTTACTAATACATGGTACCACACTTTTTTATGGTAAGCCATATCGTCTACTATTGTTCCGTTTAAATCAAATAAAAAAGCCCTTGCCATTCAATTCTTTTCGGCAAAACTAGAGAAATTCAATATTAAAATAGCAGGAACTTATTTTGTTGTTTTCTTGTACCCAGCTGCTAGCTTAACTAATAACTTAAGATACTGTTTTACAGAATAGGCATTTACTTGAAACTTCAATGCGTCTTTAGCTACAATCAATGCCTCTTCAATATCATGATTGGCGTGCCATTGTCTATGCGCTAAATTGGCAAAATAAAAAGCGAAATTTTTACGTGAGGCTTTTTCGGACGCTGCTCTTAAATGTTCAGGCAAGTGAGCAATATTGTATAACATCGTTTTTTCGATGTCTAAAAAATTCTTTCTGTTCTTGAATGAAACCGCAGTGGTGTTTTGATCGTGATTGCGGTATTTAGCTAATACTTCAGGATGATAGGCCACCGGATACTTGGCTGCAATTCTATTCCACATCAACCAATCTTCTGAACAATTAACCATGTAAAAAGCACCCAAGTCTTCGTAAGTACTTCGCTTAACTACTTTAGCAGGTGGTTCTAAATATTGCCTAATGGCAATTCTTTGGTGCCAGTTTTTTAATATTCCCCTTTCGTCCCCTACAGGAGCATTGGTCCAAACCGGTATTCCTGCATCATCTACAACCCGCCAATCGGTACAGGCAGCACCCGCTTCTGGGAAATCAATAAACAACTGAGTAATTGCTTTATAAAAACCAGGCTCTACATAATCGTCCCCATGTAAAATATGAATGTATTCACCAACTGCTCTATTAATGCAGGTTTCAAAATTTCTAACGTTGCCAACATTCACAGGTTGCAAATAATATTTAATCCTTCCCTTACCAACTCGTTCAACCAATTCTGCCACATCACCATCATTGCTGATATCATCCACCACTTCAATTTGCATGCGGTCTTCACCAAAATCTTGGGACAATACAGAATTAAGTGTTTGCTCTAAATAATGAATAGAGTTATAAACTGGAATCATTACAGACCATTGCACTCGCTTTGTACCGGGAGGGAGAGGTAGTATTACAGGAGGTGTAGATGGTATTCGCTCAAAGTTAGATCCTGTCATTCATTGGTTTATGGTATATAAATATAGTGCTGTTTAAATGAACAGCACTATAAAAAAAGCTTAAAGCGGCACTTTATAATTGGTGGGTAAGCATTAAAATCCAAGTTCTGCCTATTGCATTCAATGGCAAAGTTGGCCTGATGAACCTGCTCAAATGTTCTCTATAAGCAATATCAAATAGGTTGTTCACTGCAGTAGTTATTTGTAATTTTTTGTATGCCAATACTTTCACCCCTAAATCAACTACCATAAAATCTTCGGTTGCTTTTTCATTAAAAGAAGTGGAAATGCGGTTCTGAGCAAAGCTGTGTCGAAGGTTAAAATAAGGCTGAAGCTTTGTATTCAACAATTGAGCAACCAACTTATACCTCAATTCAAAAGGATTGATTTCGGGTAATGGTTCTTGCAAAACCTTATTTTGACCACGCACATAAGCTAGGCTTATATCTTGGCTAAACAATCTTCCTATTTGTTGAGCATAACTTATCTCAAACCCAACCATTGATGCTTCTTCCACATTTATATATTTACGCACACCTGGCGATGTAGCAATTACAGGCTTTAAGCTAGGATCAACCACTGTTGTAATAAATTGACTAATCATTGCACTATAAAAATTAATTTGTAGCAACGACTTCTCTGTTTGGTATCTTACCAAAAAGTCTAACTGGGTATTGACTTCAGGTTTTAATTGTGCATTTCCTACTACCTCATAGGCATCTAATCCTACAGGTAAATAATGTATAAACTTCTCAGTTATACTTGCACTTCTAACACCATGTCCCAACCAAATTGCCATTTGAACATGTTTTCCAAAAGTCCTACTTATTCCAGCACTTAGGCTGGTATTAAAATCATCGGCCGTTATTAATGCATTATTTGCAATGGTTTTAGCTGCAGGCTGGTTAGGCTTGGAATGAACCAAGTCTACTCTTCCTGATGCAGTCAGTTGAAATTGTCCCAATTTTTTTTCAAGATGCGCAAAAGCACTGGTTCTGAAAACTGAGCCTTGTTGCCATAGGGTATCATAAAACACCTTACCAGCCATCATTCCTGTCATCATTTTTCTTGACCGAGTACCATTTGCATATTCATATTTTAAATCGGCACCTATATACCAAACTGCATTGTTTTTTCTAAAGACTAATTCAGTTCTACCTCCAGTAGTTTCGGTATTTGCAAATACATGCGACAGCATTGTAGCAGCACTTGGTCTTAATCCATTTCCCATCTGATGATCTACCAATGAAGCATACGCTTGTGTATTCCACTGGCTAAACCATTTGTTTTTAGCAGTTACTTGGTACTTTGCTTGTATCATCCAGGTATCATCGCTTAATAAATCCATCATTAAAGTTGGAAAACTGGTATTACGAGTAAAGTTTCTAGTAATATTTATAGAAGCAATAGCTCCAGTTTTCACTAAATAAGCTGCAGTAAAATTGATGGCTGTTCTATTAAAGACAGCCGGTATAATACTATCATTCCCGTCTTTATAATCATCACCTGCAGAATAAGAGAATGCCAAAGCAGTTTGCCAACGCTTACTAATCTTATTAATATAAGCTTCTGTTCTTCTAATATTACCATTGGTTTCATAACCGCCACTCACTCTTCCGTTCCATATTGGTTTAGCTGAAAAAACAGGATCATTCATTTTAAAATTAATAACAGCGCCTGTGGAAGGACCATACCTGAAATTATGTGGTCCCTTGTATAATTCTATTTCTTTAATTTGATTAATCATTACTTGACTGCTTGGCGGATCCATTCTATTTGGACAAGCTTGATGGGCGCCCATTGCCCCGTCGGTAATTAAATTGATTTGTTCCCACTTAAATCCTCTAAAAACAGGGTCAAATCCAAAATTTCCACTTTTCCGAATTGCATTAAAACCTGCAATTTGTAATAGTACTTGAGAAGCATCGTGTTGCACCCAATCAGCAGATTTTAGCTGGTAAGTTTTCTGTGGTGTTTTACCTTTTACAGCATAAACACTCACTGGAGCAAGTGTTTTACTAAAAAAAGAATCGGAGTTGTGTATAAGTGATTGTCCCTCGGCTTCAATTAGGGCAATAGCTGGTATAAGAAGGCTCATTAATGCCCTCATAGAACAAATGTTCATGACAAAATTTTTTGATTAAAAAATAACTAGATCCTAAAAATTGTCATACCAATTGAGGTGGGTGAAAAATTGCTTTGTAATGGCCAATTAGTTCATCTGTAATACTATCATGAAACTTTAATGGATTATTTAGTTCCCCCAGTTCATTTAATGATAGAATAAAAATTTTATTGCATAGAATTTCAACTGAAAGGTTAAACTGATAAGATCCTTTTTCTGCAGCTCTTTGTTGTTCCTTTTCTGCTGCCAAAATTTTTTTACCCAACTGACACTTTCCATTACATTTTAATACAGGCTTGTCTTTATTAATACAAGACTGAATATAAATGGCTCTATTTATTGCATAATCTGCCTTTAAAATAAATCCTGCAAACACTTGCAACATTAGTGAGCTCAAAAACATTAATATAATTAACTGCCTCCTCATTTCAATTGAATGCAAATATCTAGATTATCAAAAAAGCATTTTATGATTCAAATCATGTTTGATAATTTTAAGGAATACATTATCCAAATAATTCATGAAAAATCGATCTGCTATTTTTTTTCTGCTACTTTTCACTTTTTTTCAAAGTCAATTGAATAGCCAAACAAATCAAAGCCTATCTACACTTATTCAAAATGTGTGGATAGTAGATGGATCGGGAAGCAACGCAATAAAAGGAGGGGTAAGAATTAGCGGAAACCGTATTGTGGCAGTTGGAAACTTGAAGCCATTAGCTGGTGACATGGTAGTGGATGGTAAAGAGCAATATTTAAGCCCAGGTTTTATTGATTCGCATAGTCACCATTTTGGCAGTTTAAAAAAAGAGCCTACTGGTATTGCAATGACTAACCAAGGAATAACCACTATTATTATTGGTCAAGATGGAGACAGTTATCCCATGGACAGCTTATCTGCATTTTTTAAGCAACACCAAATTGCAGTGAATGTAGCCAGCTATACTGGTCATAGTTCTGTAAGAGAAAAAATAATGGGTGAAAACAATGTATTTCGAAAATCAACTATGGAAGAAATAGCCCAAATGAAAAAATACTTAGCAACCGATTTACAAAAAGGTTCCTTGGGCTTATCAACCGGACTAGAATATGAATCGGCTTTTTATAGTACCAAAGAAGAAGTGGTAGCATTGGCTCAACTAACTGCAAGCTTTAAGGGCCGATACATGAGTCATATAAGAAGCGAAGACATCCAATTAAACGAGGCCATTGATGAAATTATTGACATTGGTAAAATAACTGGAATGCCAGTAAAATTATCGCATATTAAAATTGCCAATAAGGATGATTGGGGCAATGCACCATTGATTATTCAAAAACTAGAATTAGCACGTAAACAAGGAGTGGACATAACTGCGGATGTTTATCCATACAATTTTTGGAATTCTACTTTACGTGTGTTATTCCCAGACAAACAATTTACCAATATTAAAAGCGCAGAGCTTGCCGTGAACAAATTATTTGATGCCAATCAATCGGTATTGGTAAGGTTTGCACCTCATCCATCCTATGCTGGCAAAACAATTGGTGCTATTGCAAAAGAAAGGAATGAATCTGAAGCGGTGACCCTTATGAATTTAATTCAAATAGCAGCCGAGTATAAACAAGCCAATCCCAATGCAGGTGGTATTGAAGCATTAGCTGGCAAGTCTATGAACGATGCCGATGTTGCCGAATTTATTAAATGGCCTTATGCAAATATTTGTTCAGATGGTGCCGCTGGTGGGCATCCTAGAGGATATGGTGCTTTTACTAGAGTACTAGGAAAATTTGTTCGAGAGCAACAACAACTCACATTAAGTAAGGCAATACATAAAATGACTGGATTAACCGCTCAACAGTTGGGTTTACAACAAAGAGGAAAAATAGCTGTTGGGTATTTTGCAGATTTAGTGCTGTTTGATCCAACTACTGTAAATGATCATGCAACCATTGAAAATGGTAAAGCTTTGTCTTCTGGAATTAATAGTGTTTGGGTAAATGGAAAATTGGTTTATCAACAACAAAAAGCTACTGGTGTATTATCGGGAACTTTAATAAAACGCAACTAAGTAAACTTCATGAAAAAAGCACTGGTTTTAACGAATGGGATGTACCAAAGTTCCGATGCAAAAACGGCACATGGTTTGGTCAGAAGTTCTGAACAATTTTTAATTGCTGGAATTATTGACCATGCAGAGACGGCCAATAAAGATGCAGGTGAATTGTTAGATGGCAAACACAGAAATATTCCTATTTATGCCAACTTAGCAACGGCACTTAAATGGGTACCCGATGCAACTACGCTCATCATTGGGGTTGCAACCGTAGGGGGTAAATTACCCGCTGATATGTTGGTAATTATTAAGTCTGCCATAGCCAATGGTCTTTCCATTGTAAATGGATTACACGACTATTTAAATGATCATCCAGATTTAGTAGCATTGGCTAAGCAAAACAATATCAGCCTTACAGATATTAGAAAACCCAAGAAAAGAGAAGACCTGCATTTTTTTACTGGAGACATTTTCAATATTAAAACCCCAATAGTTGCAGTGATTGGAATGGACTGCGCTATGGGTAAAAGAACAACTGCCAGAATGTTGATGCAGGCCTGTGCTAAAGAAAATATTAAAGCAGAAATGATTTATACCGGCCAAACAGGTTGGTTACAAGGAAGCAAATATGGATTTGTATTCGATTCTACCTTAAATGATTTTGTGTCAGGAGAATTAGAAAACGCTATACTTACTTGCAATAAAGAAGTTAGCCCTGATATTATTTTTTTAGAGGGTCAGTCGGCATTAAGAAATCCAAGTGGGCCTTGTGGATTAGAGCTGTTGATTTCTGGAAACGCAAAATATGTGGTACTACTTTTTGCTCCTAAAAGAGTTTATTTTGACAACGAAGCACATTGGGGGAAAATACCCAGTGTTGAATCGGAGATAGCCATTATTGAACAGTTTGGTTCTAAAGTAATTGCCTTAGCAATGAACACCGAAGGCTGTACCTACGAAGAAGCAATTGCCATTCAAGCATCCATGCAATCAACCCTTCATATACCCATATTATTGCCCATTCAAGAAGGGGTTGCGCCGTTGATTCCTGTTTTAAAATCATTATTACAATAAATATTGTACTTATGAAAATTGTTGCTATCCGCTCTTTTATTAAACATATGGACTTAAAAAAGCCATATACTATTGCATACAACACTTATACCGATGTGTCCATAGTATTCACAGAAATACAATTAGCCAATGGAATCATTGGAATTGGTTCGGCTAGTCCTGCCGAAGATGTGGTAGGAGAAAGTCCTATTAAAACATTGGCTAATCTTGAATCCGATTTTGTTCAACAATTCATTGGCAGAGATATAAGAAGTTTTCAAAAGATAATTGCTGAAGCACAAAAACATTTTCACCATTTACCAGGTACACAAGCCGCTTTAGATATTGCATTACATGACGCTTTTGGAAAATGGGCAGATATTTCAATAGCAGAATTTTATGGAATACAAGCTGGGCCACTTAAAACTTCGGTAACAATTGGAATTAAAAATTCGGTAGAAACATTGGCAGATGCTGAAGCATATTTTTCTCAGGGTTTTGATATTTTTAAAATTAAAACAGGTTTAGATGTTGAGGAAGATATTGAAAGGGTATTACTGTTAAATGAAAAATATGGAAAGCAAATCAAAATAAGGGTAGACGCCAATCAAGGCTATACTTTAAGCAAACTCACTCGTTTTATTAATGCTACAGAACATACTGGTCTTGAATTAATTGAACAGCCATTACCAGTTGGTAAAGAAACCGATTTACTGTTACTAGATCAAGTCAAAAGAAAAAAATTGGCAGCAGACGAATCGTTACATCATGCAAAAGCTGCCTTAGAACTGGCCAGCGTTAACCACCCATTTGGCATTTATAATATTAAATTGATGAAGTGTGGGGGCATAATTGGGGCAAGAGAAATTGCAGGTATTGCTAAACCAGCTGGCATTGCATTATTTTGGGGATGCAACGACGAAAGCGTTATCAGTATTACTGCTGCTTTGCATGTTGCTTATAGTTGCCCACATACCCATTACTTAGATTTAGATGGTAGTTTTGATTTAGCAGAAGATTTGGTAAAAGGAGGTTTTGAAATAAAAAACGGGTTGCTTATGATTAATAAACAACCCGGCTTTGGTTTTGATTGGATCTAGTTGGTTACATGATTATTTACATAATCTTGCATCTTATATTCTTCCTTAAAATCTTTCAATATCACTGATATATTTTTATCTTTTGAGCCAAAATTCATAAAGTCTTTAATCATTTCTAGCACGTCGTAATCAATATAAACCGTATTGGCTGCGTTAATTATAACGGAGCAATTTTCTGGTAAATGAGCCAAAGTTTGCTTAATGGCTGCCTTATTTAAAAAGGAAACTTCTTGCGCCAATTCAATATGAATAGTTTCTCCAGTATGGTGCTGTTCTTTCCTAAAGAAATAAGCCAGCTTCATATTGCCTTTTAAAATAAAATAAATACTGACTACCAAACCAATTCCAACTCCTTTTAATAAATCGGTAAACACTACTGCTATAACTGTAACAATGAATGGAATGAATTGCTGTAGACCATTGTGCCACATATGTTTAAAGGTCTTGATGCTAGCTAACTTTAATCCAATCATGATTAAGATGGCCGCTAAACTAGCCATCGGAATTTTATTTAGCAAACCAGGGATTGCCAAGATAGCTACCAATAAAAAAACACCATGCGCAATAGCGGCTAATTTTGTTTTTGCACCTGCGTTTATATTAGCTGATGTTCTTACAATTACCGATGTCATTGGAATTCCTCCCAAAAGTCCAGACAACATGTTTCCAATTCCCTGTGCAGTCAATTCTTTATTGGCACTAGAAAATCTTTTAAAAGGATCCATTTTATCTCCTGCCTCTAAGCATAACAGCGTTTCGATACTAGCTACAATGGCAATAGTAATACCTACCATCCATGCCTTCATGTTCATGAATCCTTGTAAACTTGGTGCAGTAAACTGACTAGTGAATTCATTTAATGAAGTAGCAACTGGTAGTAAAACTAAATGTTCGTCTTTAATAATGATATCGGGCCATGCTACAGAAAATAATTCATTCAATAGAATGCCAGCAACAACAGCCACCAACGCTCCTGGTACCGCTTTTAATTTTTTAAGTGCAGGTATTTTATTAAATGCAACTATAATGGCAATAGATACAATTGCAATAATGATTGATCCTGCATGTGCAAAATTGAATGAATGAATCAAATCAGAAAAATAATTTTTATCATCTAAAATATTATAGTAAAAATAATCTCCTTGATGATCTAAATCGTAACCAATGGCATGTGGTATCTCTTTTTTGATAATGATAATACCAATGGCAACTAACATTCCTTCAATTACACTGGTAGGAAAATAACTTGAAATTCCACCCGCTTTAGCCAAGCCCAATACCAATTGAATTAATCCAGCAATTACTACAGCAGACAAAAAAGTTTGATACCCCATTTCTGTTACTGCTACTAAAATAATGGCAATGAGTCCTGCTGCAGGACCCGATACACTTACGTTAGAATTACTTAAATAACCAACAGCAATGCCGCCAATTACACCTGAAATAATCCCTGCGAATGGGGGTGCACCACTGGCTACTGCAATTCCTAAACAAAGGGGTAGTGCTACTAAAAAGACTACCATTCCTGCAAGCATATCTGCCTTAAAATACTTAGTAGAAAGTTTCATAATCTTATACAGCTTCTGTTAATTGTTTTTTTTGTACTGGCTGGGTTGTTAAGTTTTTAAAAAAATCTACTTCACCGGTTTCTACATTATACATAGCACCTACAATTCCAATTTCTCCTCTAGAAAAAAAGTCTTTAATAATTTCGCTTTTATGCAAAATTTCTTCCATGCTATTCTCTACATTGGCATAAGCCACATTGTCTTTAAAACAATGTTGGTCTTTACTTTTCAACATGGCTTTGCTAATAGCTGGTTTAATAGCACTCAGTAATCCGGTGATATGACCATCTTTAACATCTGCTTGGGCACTTTTAATGGCACCACATGCTGTATGTCCTAGCACAACCAATACTTTTGACCCTACATATTTTACTGCATACTCCAAACTGCCTAAAATGCTGTCGTTTACAATATTTCCAGCTACTCTAATGCTGAATAAATCTCCCAAACCTTGGTCAAAAATTAATTCAGCAGAAGTTCTTGAATCCATACAGCTCAAAACAACGCCAAATGGAAATTGTCCTTCGCGGGTTTCATTAATCATTTCTAAATGATCGTGGTCTTTACTTAGGTTATTTACAAATCGATGATTCCCTTCTACCAATAATTCAAATGCTTTGGCGGGAGTTAAATTTTCTAAGTATTCTTTAGAATGTTTTCTCATAATTATATTATTCTGGTTAATGCTCAAGACGGGCATTAACATCTTGTTCAACAAAAAGTGTAAAACAAATGTGCAGGATTAAACTATGCCCTATTTGGAGGGGGCACCAATAATTCGCCGTGATATGCTTTATAGCTATCACCGTCTAAACCAATAGCGTGAGATAAGGCGATATAATTAAAAGCTATAACAGAAGCAGAATGATGAATATATTCTTCTAATAAATTGTTGCAATTATGCGGCTTTTCTTCAGAATTGCTATTTAATGGATTGGCGGTTTCCTCTTCACCCCCATTGTCTATTGGAGATTCTATGCTGGTCAATTGGTCTTGACTAAATTGATTAGCCATTATAAATGGAGTACTTACCGTTAACCATAATAAAGCCAATACAAAAAATAATGCATTCAGTTTTTGAAAAATAATATGGCTTCGTGTGGCTTTACGCATAAATACAACGCTAAGTTGTAAGCGTAAATTTAAGGTAAAACAACTACACGTTGTATTTGAAAAAAATATTAAGAAAATTTTATCAGCCTTTGATCCAACCATTTTTCTTGTACCAATCAATGGTATGTTCTAAGCCCTTCTGCAGGGGAAAGTCGGGCAAAAATCCCCATTGCTTTAAAACAGTTGCATCCACCGCCCAGTTGGGTGCCTGAAATTCTTTCAACCGCTCTTTGTTCAGAACCGGCGTTACTCCCCTTAAATTGCCTACCCACTCACTTACTTGTGCCGCTGCTTTTGCAATTGGAACGGGAACAACAATGGGTAGTGTTTTTTTACCCAATACCGCTTTCACCATATTGTTAAATTCCTTTGCGGTATAATTAGCCGTATCACTTAAAAGAATATTTCTGGCAACAATGGGTTTATCAATGCTTAAAAAAACGGCCTTACATACATCTGCAACATGAATAAAACTGAGTTGTTGCGCTGTATTACCAATATACAATTCTAGGTGTTGATTCAAAGATTGTATTAAAACCAGTAAGTCTTTTTCTCTAGGACCATAAACGGTGGTAGGATGAACAATAACAAAAGGGAACTGATTTTTGGTTGCCAACATTTGCTCTGCGGCCAATTTGCTTTTTCCGTATGCAGTAATAGGCGCTTGCATATTGGTTTCAGCAACGGGTGTTTTACCTACACCTGGCCCATAAGAAGCCAAACTACTTAAAAAAACAAAACGCGCTGGAACCATTTCTAGTTCAATCAGTGCATCAACCAATCTTTCAGTATTGTGTAAATTAACTTTATAATATTCGTCTAAGACCCTACTTTTTGTGAGTCCTGCAGAATGAACAACCACATCAAATGGACCAAATATTTCAGCATTTTTACGGAGTTGGTTTTGCAATTTTTCTTTGTTAGAAAAATCCATTTCAAATAAATGCAGGTCGGGATGATTTAAGTATCCTTTGCTACTCGAAGATCTTATACCAGCAAAAGTGCGATAACCTCTTTTCAACGCTTCTTCCACTAAAAAGCTCCCAATGAATCCGCTGGCACCTGTTATCAGTATGTTTTTCATTGAAATGCTGGTTATAGTTGTTTAATAAAACAACGTCTGCGCTTATGTTGTTTGGCATCAAAATGCTGCCAGGTACTTTGCACTTTGGTATTCTCTTCTAATTCAGGATTGCTTTCTGCAAAAACAATTCCTGCTTTTGCATAGTTCTTATTAAACTCTCTTAATACAATGGCATTTACACCCTTGCCCTGCAAACTTTTATCTATACCAATTAATAATAAATCAACTTCATCATTTTTCTTAAGGGCAGTTAACAAATGAATAAACCCAAAAGGAAACAATGACCCATTAGCTTTTTGTAAAGCTTTTGAAAGCGAAGGCATAGAAATTCCAAAGCCCACCAATTTATTTTGCTCGTTGGCAATTAGGGTGATAAACTCTACCCTAATCATTGAAAAATACATTTTTACATAATAGTCAATCTGGCGTTGGGTCAATTCTACTACACCATACAACTCCGCATAGGTTTCATTCACCAATTGAAATACTTCTTTTGCATAGGGCTTTAAATCTTTAGTAGATTTCATGGGCACCACATGCAACTTAAACCTTCGCTCTACTAGGTTGGCAATTTTTAAAATATTTTCTGGTAATTCTTTGGGAACATTAATGCGATACTCTACCCAATCTACCGCTTTACCATAACCCAATTGTTCCATGAACCGAGGGTAGTATGGGTAGTTATAAATAGTAGCCATAGTGCCACGCTCTTCAAATCCTTCTACCAGCATGCCTTCATAATCCAAATCGGTAAAACCCAATGGACCATGCACTGCAGTACAACCCAATTCCTTTGCCCAATTTTCTACTTGGTTTATCAATGCTTGGGCAATATCAATGTCTTCTATAAAATCAATCCATCCAAAACGCAAATAATTATTATTCCAACGTTCTACATATTTCTTATTGTAAATGGCTGCAACCCTTCCTACCACTACTCCATTTTGAAAAGCCAACCAGTAGCGAGCTTCACAAAAATCAAAAGCTGGATTTTTTTTTGGGTTGAGCGTAGCCGCCTCATCAAAGCGTAGCTTAGGAATATTATAGGGGTTGTTTTTGTACAACGCATACGGAAAGTCTAGAAAAGCATTCATTTGCTTTTTACCAGTTACTTCTTGAATGGTAATATCCATAATGGAAGCGGTATTATGCTACAGATACGTGTCTAGCTATATTTAGCTCGTTGGCAACCAACTGCAATTTTTCTAATGCAGAATCTAATTGCTCTTTCGTATGTGTGGCCATGATAGACATTCTAATAAGCGATGAATCACTTTTAACCGCAGGGGAAACCACTGGATTTACAAAAATACCTTCTTCAAAAAGGCGTTGTGTAAATTTAAAAGTGAGGAAATTATCTCTTATATAAATTGGTATGATGGGAGTTTCGGATGCACCCATTTCAAAACCCAAATCTTGTAAAGCATTCACCATATAAGCAGTATTCTTCCAAAGTGCTTCTAATCGTTCTGGCTCACGCTGTATAATTCTCAAAGCTGCTAATGCAGATGCAGTTGCAGACGGAGGTGTGCTTGCACTAAAAATCATTGGGCGTGCAGTATGCTTTAAAAAGTTGATCATTTCTTTGCTTCCAGCAACATAACCTCCTAAAGAAGCCAATGATTTACTAAAAGTTCCAACAATTAAATCAACTTCATTGGTTAATCCAAAATGATCTGCGGTTCCTTTACCCAACTTACCCAACACACCTAAAGAATGGGCATCATCTACCATTACCAGTGATTGGTATTTCTTTGCGAGTGCAACAATTTCAGGAAGTTTACAAATATCACCTTCCATGCTAAAAATACCATCTACCACAATCATTTTGATGGTATCTAATGGAACAGTGCTGAGCTTTTGCTCAAGGTCTTGCATATTATTGTGTGCATATTTAAGCACTTTAGAAAACGACAAACGCGCTCCTTCAATAATAGATGCATGATCTAATTCATCCAATATAATCACCCCATTTCTACCAGTAATAGCAGAAACAGCGCCTAGGTTTGTTTGAAATCCGGTGGTAAAAGTTAGGGCGGCTTCTTTGCCAATATGCTTGGCCAAAGCGTCTTCTAATTCAACGTGCAAGTTAGAAGTACCGTTTAAAAAACGTGAACCAGAACAACTGCTGCCATACTGATCAATGGCATCTTTTGCCGCTTTTAACACTTCCGGATGGTTGGTTAGCCCCATATAACTATTGGAACCAAACATCAATACCTTATTACCCCCAATCATTACTTCAGTGTCATTGTTCTTTTCAATTGCACGGAAATAGGGGTAAATACCTGCGCTTTTTAATTCGTCGGGGGTAGTAAAACTTCTAATTTTTTCCAGTAAACTCTCTTGAATCATTCTTTATACAATTTTGACAATTTTGAACTGAAACGCAGGTTTCGGTAGCAAAAAAATCTGCTGAATTTTATTATTTATTCAGGCTGAAACATTTGCAAAGATATTAAATTACAATAAGTTAATAGTAAAACAATATTAATAACCTATTGATTTAATAGAAATTTACTAAAAAACCACCCAAAAAAGCGCAATTGATAAACAAAACCTACCTTTTTTATCTAAAAACTTCAATAAAATGACCAGATTCCTGCTTTTTTTAACAATCTTAATTGGACTAGATAGTACCATTTTTGGCCAAAATCAAGTAATTCCTTTGT
Source organism: Sediminibacterium sp. (assembly GCF_030695065.1). Classification (GTDB taxonomy): domain Bacteria; phylum Bacteroidota; class Bacteroidia; order Chitinophagales; family Chitinophagaceae; genus Sediminibacterium. Next base: position 350,345 of record NZ_JAUYTR010000023.1, read on the forward strand.
ACAAAAGTTCCATAAAGGGATCAGAAAACTGGAATTGGGAAGAGGCAGAGAATACCAAAAATGATTGGGGCCTAAGAATTGTATACAATGTTGCTAAACCAAGCCTAACTGTTTTTAAACCTGAAGTTGGCAAAGAGAATGGTACTTCTATAATAATAGCCCCAGGTGGTGCTTTCCGTGCCTTGTCTATAGACAACGAAGGATATGATGTTGCCAAATGGTTGGCTAAAAAAGGCATTACCTGTTTTGTATTAAAATACCGCTTAATAAAGAGCAATACTACCGACCCAGTTACCGAAATGAATGCCATTTGGGGTACCGAGAAATTTAACCAACAAAATATGGAGCTGATTCCATTGGCTATTGAAGATGGAAGAAACGCTATTGCTTATGTTCGAGAACATGCCGATGAATTTAAACTAGACCCAAATCGTATTGGCATCATGGGTTTTTCTGCTGGAGGAACGGTAACTGCCGGAACAGCTTACGGTTACACTGAAGCCAATAAGCCCAATTTTATAGCCCCTGTTTATGCATTTTATCCTAAAGCAATGCAAGGAAAACTAAATGCTAAAGCACCTCCTGCCTTTATTTTAGCTGCTTCGGATGATAATTTAGATTTGACAAGTCATAGTGTAGATTTATATAGTCAGTGGTTGGCAAATAAGCAGCAAGCCGAGCTACACTTGTATGCAAAAGGTGGACATGGATTTGGTATGAGTGCACAAAAACCCACCAACACTTGGATTGAGCGATTTACTGATTGGTTGGAAATGAACAATTGGATGTCTAAAAGCAATTATAATCCTGCATATAAAGCATATGAGAAAAAATCATTCGCATATGCAACTGATAAAAATTTACCCTATAGAATTTTATACCCTGAAAATTACGATCGCAATAAAAAATATCCTTTGATATTAGTGTTGCATGGTGCAGGCGAAAGGGGGAACGATAATGAAAAACAATTAATGCATGGAGCAAAAATGTTTTTGACTCCAGAAAATAGAACACAATACCCTGCTATTGTTGTATTTCCACAATGTCCTTCTAATTCATATTGGGCCACATCTTCAATAGATCGTTCAAAGAGCCCAGTTCAATTCAGGTTCAATTACGATAGTATTCCAAATTGGCCACAGGCAGCTGCCAACGCATTGGCTAAACAATTGGCCAATGAAGAATCGGTAGACCAATCTCGTATCTATATTACTGGTTTATCAATGGGCGGTATGGGTACTTTTGAATCTGTTTATCGCAACCCTAATTTTTATGCTGCTGCCGCACCAATTTGCGGTGGCGGTAACGATTCATTATATAATAATAGCATTAAGAATACTGCTTTCCGTGTATTTCATGGCGATGCAGACGCTGTTGTGAGTGTAGACTTATCTAGAAAAATGGTGGCACGTTTAAATGAACTAAAAGTACCAGTAGAATATATTGAATACCGAGGCGTAAATCATAATAGCTGGGACAATGCATTTGCAGAACCAACTTTTATGAGTTGGTTATTTCAACATAGTATGAAACCCAACAAAAAGAAAAACAAATAGGCTTTATAGTTTGGTTTGTTTTACTATTAATGTAATCGAATTAAATAAGGCTGAAGCAACCAACAGAAGAGAGTAATAATGATAATGCAAATAATATTTAAAACAAACCCTGTTTTAATCATGTCTTTTATTTTAACATGACCACTGGCAAATACGATGGCATTGGGTGGTGTACCCATGGGCAACATACTGGCTACACTTGCACCCAATGTCATGGGTATACCTAATGACAACGGATCCATATTTAATGCAATAGCAACAGAAGAAATAACTGGAGCCAACACAATTACTTGCGCAACATTGCTCATTACTTCACTCAAAAAAACAGAGAGTGTGGTAACCACCAAAATCATCAACAACAAATTACTCGAAGAAAAAGAAGCAATATAAGTTCCTAGTTGTTGTAATAAATTAGCGTCTTCCAAAGCTTTGGCCAACGCAATACCACCGCCAAACATCAATAATATTCCCCAAGCCATTTTACTAGTGTCTTCCCATGCTAACAATCGAGCGTTCAATTCCGTTTCGCCTTCTTTTGTTGTATTATATTTTATTTCATCAGAAACTGTTTCAGCATCTTTAGAGCCTGCCGAAACAATGAACAGTGTTAATCCTCCCGCCATAGCAATAATAGCATCGTCTAACTGAATGATCTTTTGAAAACCATTAATTAAATCTTTGGTAATCCATAAAAAAACCGTGACGGAAAAAATAATTAGTACTCTTTTTTCGGGTAATGAAACCCTACCCAGCTTAGCCAACTCTTCTTGTATGAACGCCTTGCCTTCAACACTATGACTAATTTTATTTGGATACAGCCATTTAACCATGACCCAATAGAGTCCAAAAATCATTACTACAGTTAAGGGCATAAACACCATCATCCAATCGGTAAAACCAATCGTGTAATTAAAACGCTCACTAATATGGGCTACATACGCAACATTCGGTGGCGTTCCTATAATGGTACCGAGTGCAAAATTGGATGCATAAGCAATTGACAACATCAACACCAACGAGAAGTTTTTGATATTTCCATCTTCATTGTGATGCTTGGTAATCACATGAATAACCGAGCCCGCAATGGGAAGCATCATCATAGTGGTAGCGGTATTGCTCAACCAAAGACTTAAAAAACAAGTGGCCAAAATAAAGCCTAATATTATTCTATCTCCATTGGTTCCTGTAATATTAATGATGCCAAGTGCTATGCGTTTATGCAGGTTCCACTTTTCTATTGCTAATGCAATAAAAAAGCCACCCATGAATAAAAATATAGTTGAATCGGAGTATGCCTTAGTAACCTCTTTAATGGATGCTATACCCAATAATGGAAAGACCACAATTGGCACGAGCGCTACTACCGCTAATGGTGCTGCTTCTAATACCCACCAGGTAATCATTGCAAAAGCAATAGACAACACTGTCACCGATTTGGGCGACAACAAAAAAGGGTTAACAAAATAAAACAGCAATGCAATAGCTAAACCAATTAGCATGGCCATTTCTTTCTTATATCGTTGGTACAACATATGACTAAGGTATATAAATCACTCCGTCTTTCATTACCCACAAAGGTTTACGTAATGCAGAAATTGAAACAGAAGGATCGCCTTCAAAAAAAACTAAGTCTGCTAAATGTCCTGCTTTAATAAATCCAATTTTGTTTTGTAATTGCAGGGCTTTTGCATTTATACTTGTAGCAGCTTGCAATACATGTAAAGGTTTCATTCCATAATTAACCATCAACTCCATTTCTAATACATTCTCTCCGTGAGCAAATACCCCCACGTCTCCACCCATACCAATAGTTACTCCATGGTCCATTGCAATTTTAAATGCTTTCCGTTTTTGGGTTACTGCTTCAGGCTCTGTGTCAACTCCTTTTTTCCAACCCTTGTATTGTGTTACCGATTCTGTTGCAGCCAATGTTGGATAATAAACTACTCCTTTTTGTTTCATCAATAATGCAGTTTCTGCATTTAACAAGTCTCCATGCTCTATAGTTACTGCTCCACCTAATATGGCTCTTTGCATGGCTTCATTGGTTTTAGCATGTGCTACCATTACTCTTCCACTACTTCTGGTTACTTCATTCATAAGTTTTAATTCATCTAAAGTAAAAGTAGGCATGGCTTCATCATTTAATCCCCAACGATAATCGGCATATACTTTAATAAGGTCGGCTCCTTTACCAATTTGATCTCTCACCACTTTAATTAAATTATTTCCATCTGCTTCTTCTGCTCCAATCATAATTTGTTGATCTAGGTCATAGCCTTTAGGACCATAAGAACCTGTTGCTACTATTGCCCTTCCGGCAACCATTAAACGAGGTCCAGGTATTATGCCATCCTCAATAGCTCTTTTTATGGCTACATCTGCATAACCAGCACCTTCCGATCCTAAATCTCTAGCGGTAGTAAAACCAGCCATCAAGGTTTTCTTTACATGTACTGTAGCTCTTGCTGTTCTATAAGCATCCGACTCTTTAGCTACCTGTGTATCCCAGTCGGTTAAATTGTAAGGATATAATAATATATGAGAGTGCCCTTCAATTAAGCCAGGTGTTAATGTAGCATTGGGATAATTGATCAGTTTTGCATTTGCAGGCACAGCTATTTTATCTTTTGGTCCTGCTGCAGTAATGGTATTTCCTTGAACAATCACCGCCCAATTTTGCTGCATATTTTCTCCATCAAAAACTTTACCAGCAGAAATATAATAAACAAGATTATTGCTTGAGAATACTTGGGCATTGCAAGTGGTAATGATGACTATATTGCTACAAAATAACAAGAGCATTGCTGCTGCTGAAACAAGCAAGCGGTTTTTCAAATTGGTTTTCATGCAACCAATTTACAACATTATTGTGCAAGAAATTGCCTGAACCAATGTCCTGATTGTTTCACTGTTCTTAGCTGGGTTTTAAAATCTACATGCACCAATCCAAATCTTGCATGATAGCCTTCTGACCATTCAAAATTATCCATTAGCGTCCAAGCAAAATAACCGGCAATATTTATTCCGCTATTTTTTGCTTTTAGCAAAGCCTCTAAATATTGTTGAAAATATTGGATGCGATTGGTGTCGTTGATTACGCCATTCATTATTTTGTCTTTGTAAAACGCACCGTTTTCGGAAATGATGATTTTTTTAACATTGGAATATGCAGCAAACTGCTGAATGATATTGTAGAAACTATTTGGATTTACTTCCCAGCCCATATCTGTAATGGGTACTTTTCTAGATTTAGCACTACTATCCGATGCTTGAATAATGGGTATTACGGCATTGTGTTTTACTACAACTGGAAAATAGTTTTGTACGCCAATAAAATCAAAATCAAACTGCATTCTTTCGGTAAACTTCCAGGCTTTATTGTGTAAATACAATTTATCCATTAATGCAAAATCATCGGAGGGATAACCCATTCCCAAACTGGGTTCTATAAACAATCTATTCAATAATATATCAATTCGCTTTGCTGCATCAATGTCTTTTTTATTTTGGGTTGCTGGAATAACTTCACTGCAAGAAAAACTGGTTCCAATATTTGCATGGGGCACATTGGCTCTAATAATTCTTCCTCCTTCTGCTTGTGCCATCACTGCGTTGTGAACTGCTGGTAAAAAATTACTGAGTCCCATTTTTCCTGGAGCATGTTTTGCAATCATATATCCCAAAGAAGTAAAGCCCATGGGCTCATTTAACACTATCCAATTTTTTACTTTGTTGCCATACTCTTGGGTGCATATTTGTACATACCTACTAAACCATTTAATTAAATGAGTGGAAGTCCATCCGCCTTCTTTTTCTAAAGCTGCTGGTAAGTCCCAATGGTAAAGGGTTACATAAGGAATCAAATCTAACTTTATACACTCGTCTATTAAAAGATGATAAAATTGAATCCCTTCCGGATTAACTTTCCCAATTCCCATTGGTAAAATTCTACTCCAAGAAATAGAAAAACGAAATACCTTAAAACCCAAGGCTTTTACTAATAACAAGTCGTCTTTGTATCTATGATAAAAATCACAAGCAACAGATGGCGTTGCACTTCCTTTAATTTTTCCTTGTTTATTGGCAAACTGGTCCCATATAGAAAGCCCTCTACCGTCTGTTTTATAAGCGCCCTCATTTTGTGCAGCAGCAATTACAACACCCCATAAAAAATCATCCCCAAAATCACTGGCTTTTAAAATGGCTTCCTTACTCAATTAGCGAAATTTTAAGGAAAGATGATCGAGTTCATATTGATTATACTCCTGCTCTTGTACTTGCAATGAATCTGCTTGCTCCATTAGTTTTTCTACAATAGTTGTTGTATCAAAACTAAGATTAAGTTTAGTTTGGGGGGCTCCACTCAACCAATTATTTACTTGCGAAGTAAAATCGGTAGTTAAACTAGTTAATATAGGAACGCCAAAGTTGTTGAGTGCCGCTGCATTACACAATTGCTCATACTGTCCTTTAATAGGCACACAGAGTAATTTTTTATTCATGTAAAGTGCTTCTGCCGGTGTTTCAAAACCCGCACCTGTAATTACGCCTGTTGCGTTTATCATGCTTTGAGTAAACATGGCATTATCTATTGGCATGTAAATGATATTGCCTCGCTGATTAATTGTTTTTTCTTTCTTACTAAACAAATGAAATAGCTGGTCAGGTAATTTATTTAAATAACTGGCTACCACTTCATCACTATAATGTGAAAGATAAACTGCAATATGTCCTAGGTTTTTGGGGTTTGCCAATAATACCTGCTCTTTTATGATAGGCGAATAAATAAAGTCATCGTACTGTTCAAAATGTAATCCAATATATTTTGTTGCAGTTGCATAATTGTTTAGAACCAATTCTCCCATCCAATCTTTGCTAACTGGTCTTGGAGTTAACTTGCTTTTAAAACTAGCTTGATGACCAAACCCTATAGAAGGAACTTGTTTTATTTTACAAGCCAAAGAAGTAATGCTTTCGAAATCATTAATAACTAAATCATATTGATCAACAGGTAACTCCCTTGCTTCTTTTATAATATTGAATAGCGACAACTCTTTTGCCATCTTCCAATAATCCAATCCACCTCTATTGCCATAAAACAAACTAACTCCCTTGCTCTGGTATTTTACTGGTAAGTCTACTTTTAAATTGCTGTTGTTGCCGCTCAAAAAAACATCTACTTGCCCATAGCGTTGCAAATAGGGTATTAATTCTTTTGCACGAGCAATATGTCCATTACCAGTGGCTTGTACGGCATAAAATATTTTCATGCTTGTAGTATTAATGAGTTTAGAAACAGGGTTACTTCGTCGGTAATCACATTGATTGCAGGCTGTTTTGGCTTGCTTGGCTTTGTTGTATTAACCTCGCTGGTAAATGCCTTTGGGTCATATTGGTAAATGGACCAAGTATGATCAGTATATTCTAAAGCGGTTAAATTTTCAATCCAGTCTCCGCTATTCATATACACCACTTTGCCTTCTGCTGTTTCTACTGTTCGTACTTGTGGCTGATGTATATGACCACATATTACATAATCATAGTTTTTAGAAATGGCTAATTCTGCAGCGGTTTGTTCAAAATTACCTATCCAAGAAACTGCCTGTTTTACACTGTCTTTTACTTTCTTACTCAAACTCATTTTTTCTTTTCCCGCAATTTTTAGAAAGTAATTAATGAATCGATTTAATAAAATGAGTAAGTCGTATCCATGTCCGCCTAGTTTTGCTAGCAGCTTGGCACTTCCTTTGGTGGTTGCGTCAAATACATCGCCATGAAAAATCCAAGTCATTTTTCCATCAATTTCCATGACTACCTTATCGGTTAATTTAAAATTGCCAATCTCTACATCGCTGTATCTGCGAAGCATTTCATCGTGGTTGCCTGTAATATAAATAACCCGTGTACCATTGCTTACGAGGTTCATGATTTCTTTAATCACTTGCAAGTGACTTGCAGGAAAATACCTTTTACTAAACTGCCAACCATCTATGATGTCGCCGTTTAATATTAAAATTTGAGGAGCTATGCTTTTTAAGTAGTTGACTATTTCAGTTGCATGACAACCATATGTTCCTAAATGCAAATCGCTGATTACTACTACGTTCACCGAGCGTTTTTCCATGGGTAGTGTTTTACAAATCTCCCACTACTATATTACCCCAGGGTTAAGGAATTATTACGGAATTATGAATAATAAAAAAGGCCGCCCGTTGGGGCAGCCTTTTACATATGCTTAAGTTGATGATTATTTTGAAACACCATTGGTATGTACACCATTGGTTGCGCCTGTTGGTATTCCGTTTGGAACAGGAATAGGTTTTGCTTGTTCTTTAACCAGTTCTGGTAATTTCACTTTTTCTTTGGCAGCTAAATTGTCTTCGTAAATTTTGATTAAGCTTGGTAAATTAGGATCAGAGCTTAGTTTTTGGTCAACATCTATGCCATCAATGATTTCTTTGATTCTGTTGATGGTATTGGTATCTGGCACACTAATAATGCAATCTAAATTGGTCATTTCGTCGTTCTCAAAACGATAGGTATATACTCTTCCTGAAATTTGGCAGCCCTGCTTTACTTGAACTTTACCTGTACAAAATATATTACCACTAAATTTTCCTGATAATACCAATTCAGAGCAAATTAAATCACCATTAAATACTGAATTAGATTCTAGGATTACTTTTTGCTTAGACAAAAGCGTGCCATTGATACTGCTTTCAATTTTAAGTGAATGCTTTGTTTTAAAATGACCCTCCATGAAAACTCCGTCTGGTAAAGTGATTAAAACCTGACTTTGATCTATCATATTATAAAATTTAAAAATTAAAAGGGGATTATAAAATTACTCAATATTTCGTTTTTATCCTATAAAACATGATAAAAATTTATATTTTGTTTGATAGCTAGGGAGAATTAGGGCTATTAATCGGTGAATAGGGTTTTTATTTTAAACAGTCTTACCTTACTATTTATTAATTCTCAATCAATATGAAAAGTTCATCTCTATTCAAAATTGTTGGGCTAGTAGTAGCTTTCTTTGTTTTCATCTACTTTATTATTACGAATTTTTTGGGGGAAGCTGTCCCCGAACAGAATACCCTTTCAGCTGAAGAACAATCGGCTGGTTGGGTTTTATTATTTGATGGTGAAACCACCAATGGCTGGCATATGTTTAGTAAGCCCACTATGAAGCATGCCTGGAAAGCCATTAATGGGGAACTAACCACCAGCACCAATGATACTTCGGGTACGCATGGTGATATTGTTACCGATGGGGTATATGAGAACTATGAATTGGTTTTTGATTGGAAAATTGCCCGCGAAGGGAATAGCGGCGTTTTTATAAATGTGCAAGACGATACCAGTTATATAGCCACATGGGCTACTGGTCCTGAGTACCAATTATTAGACAATCCCAACATGCAACCTGGCTACCTCGATGGTGGAAAAAAGGGGGCTGGCGCCCTCTACGGCTTAGCTCCCCTTGCAAACCCTGTAGAACCTAAACCCGCAGGAGAATGGAATATCAGTAGAATTATGCAAGTAAATGGAAAAATCAATTTTTGGCTGAACGGCGTAATGACTAGCGAAGAACAAATTGGTTCTGATCGTTGGAAGGGTTTAGTGGCCAACAGCAAAGCTTCGGTATTTCCTGATTTTAGCAAAGCAACAATAGGTCATATTGGTTTACAAGATTGGGCAAAAGGTGTATCTTTTAGAAATATAAAAATTAGAATCATTCAATAATTATTACCATGTTATACGCTAAAAATATTCAATTGATTGCAGCAGCTGGTTTGATGGGTATTGCCCTTTTCTGCACTTCACCAAACGCGCTTGGGCAGCAAACCGATATTGGTAAGCTTTCTTCGGGCGGGAAACTAAAGCCTGTTCAGGCCAATATGGATATTAGAAAGTATATCCTCAACTTAGACGTAGACATTGCCAATAAATTCATTAAAGGAAATACAACGGTAAACCTGCAATTAAAAAATGGGGCCGATACCATTCTTTTAGATTTTATTCAGCACTATACTATTGAATCAATCAAAGTGGATGGCAAAACCGTTTTATTTGATCATAAAGAAGAGAAGATTTATATAAAAACTGCTTCGAACAGTCCGTTTTCTGCTGGCAATCATAGTGTATTTATTGCGTATGGAGGCAACCCGCCTGAAGCAGTAAGACCTCCTTGGTTAGGCGGTTTTACTTGGTCTAAAGACCGTTCTGGAAATGATTGGGTGTCTATTAATATTCAAAAAGAAGGGGGAAGAATGTACTTCCCTTGCAAAGACCATCCCAGTGATGAACCCAATGAGGGTGTAGAAATGAATATCACTGTTCCTGCTGGCTTATCCGTTGCTGGTCCTGGCTTATTACAAAAAACTGTTACCAAAAAAAACAAGTCTACTTTTTCATGGAAGACCAATTATACCATTAGCAATTATTGCATACTATTTAATATTGGAAAGTATCGGGTTTTTAAAGACAGTTATAATACCATAAACAACAATATTGTTCCCATTGAATATTATATTTTGGAAGAAGATTCATCACAGGCAAAAAGAGTAATTGAAGCTAAAAAAAGAGACTCGAAAATCTTAGAAAAATATTTTGGTGAATACCCTTGGTACAAAGAAAAAATTGGCATTGCCGCTGTTCCTAACTCTGGTATGGAACACCAGACCATGATTACTTTTGACAATAAATTTATTTTCACGAAAGTAGGCGGGCAAGATTACTCAGCTAACCTGTTTCATGAATACGCGCACGAGTGGTGGGCCAATAAAGTAACCAATAAAGACTGGGCACATATGTGGATTCAGGAAGGGATTGGCACTTATGCAGAAGCTTTGGCCATGTATGAATTAGGAGGTCAAGAAGAATATAATAAAATCATTGCTGCACACAAAAGAGGCATCCGTTATAAAAAACCATTGGTGGGTGGCGAAGAATTATCGGAAGATGAAACTTATGCGGGCAATGATATTTATACAAAGGGTTCTTTTTTCATGCACAGCTTGCGCTATGTTTTAGGCGACGAAGTGTTTTTGAAAACATTGAAGCAATTGGCAACCGATGAAGCATATACTTATGACAATACTGTAACTTCTACCGATGTTGAACAATTATTTAGTAAAGCGGCGGGTTATTCGTTGAAACCATTTTTTGATTTTCATTTAAGAACAACTCAGGTGATTGAAGTATCTATTAAAGAAACCGGCTATCAGCAATACCAAATTAAACCCCTGAATTATTTCATGGATTTGCCGTTTGAAATTACCCTAAACGGCAGAGCTACTCGAATGATGTTGGGTAAAGATGGAATATCAGTAAAAAGCAATACTGTTCCAATGGTGGATGCAGCAGGTTATTATTTAAAGAAACTGGTTATTCAATAATTCTTCCTTGGTGATCAATTTGTTTTAAAGCAAAGGGGTTAATGGTTTCGTTTAAAAGGACCGCCAACTCTATTCGGGTCAACGGCATTTGTTCATTAAAATAACCCAGCTTCCATTTTACCCATGCGGTTTTAATTTGCTCGGTAAAGAGTTGCTTATTGGTGTAATTCCAGTTTGTGCTATTATTAAAAGGGGGAGCTTTTTGACGATTGAATGGTTTATGAATTTTTGCCATTTGCATAATCAAATCAATGGCTTCTGAAAGATGTAGGTTTTTTGAGGCATTCGTTTTTACTGCATGGTAGGGTGCCATATCTTTTACCAACTCATTTCTTTTTACCAATGAATCTGGATGAAAATAAGTTCTATTGGCCCAACCAGTAGGAACACCTTGTCCTTTTAAGATTCCAGTAGCACCTATTTTTTGAACCGCTTCAAAATGTGGATGTGTTAACGGTACATCAAAATAAGGCATGATATAGGCATTGCTTGCCAACAATGCAGCTTGTACTTTTCTTACTGCTACTTTTTCTGCAGAAATATTTTCTTTTGCTGCTGCAGCGGCCAATGTTCCAGCAGCCTGACCAATCAATAAAGCAATGGCCTGTAGTCGGGTAGTGCCATTCACCACGTTACTAACACTAATGCTTTTCTCTGCTATAATTAATCCTTTGGCATTTACAGGAATCATAACTCCCAATGGAATATTAAAAGAAGGCACCCCGTAAAAATCAAGATGCTGCGGCGCATCTGGGTTTTTCTTGTGATGGTGATCAATTGGATAATCCCCCACCGCAATACCTGTTCTATACAAAGGCATTTCAATTTGAAAAGGCTTTGCAATATGATGAATATCCATTCTCACCAAACCCTTTACTCGTCTGCTTTCTCGGTGATACGGTATCAATGGAAAACGATCCTTAGTAGGGTACTCATCATTGGCCAATCCCAACTGCTTAAAACCCAATTGGTGTTGAATAAAATAAATAAAGCGCTGGGTCTGCTCTTTTGCTTTAATCAATTCCTTGTTTCGGTCAGCCTCTTTCATTTCAACCACATTCAAATACAAATCATTTCCATAACCAGGCCAATTAATCATGTATTTATTATTCGGAAGCTTTCCATAATTCAACATCTTTTGTGCATCTACACTGGGCTTTTGTTTTGCTTTATCAAAATAATAATCGGTGCAGGCGCCATCAAATTCTGCGGGATCATAATTGGGTGGTCTTAGAATGGTACAGTCTTTACCAGCACCATAATCTTTTAGGATAGCCACATAAGTAATGTCTTGTACAATATTATTGCTTGGGCCCTTATGCACATTCTCATGAGTCATTTCATTCGATTCCATTCCCAAATCATAGGGAACACCAGCACTAGCCAATACATCTCCCAATTCGGTGGCATCAATCACTTGCTTTGCATAGATTATTAGTTTTTCGCTTGTAGGCGATTGCGTAAACTCGGCGCCTTTAATCACTCCGTTTTCTACAATGGTTTTTTGAAAATGCAGTTGATATTTTACAGTAAGATTTTTAGTAGACGCCGCCATGGTTTTAAAAATACTGTCGCCTATATGTGGCTCAAACAAAGTATTGCTAACCCAGCCAGTTGCTACTTTAGAAGGACCACCATACACTTTATACAAAGCAGCTCTAAACTCACCAAAAATTCCAGAGGGCAAATTATGATTGCCATCAAATGCACAAACACCCGCGGCGGTAATCATTCCACCCAACCAAGTGCTGGGTTCTGCAATGATTGTGTTAACGACCATTCTGGCAGATTGAATGCCTGCAGCAATTCCGCTGGCACTCGCTCCCACCACTAGTACATCTGTTTTTACAATTTTTTGTGCACGAATTGTTTGAATACATAAACAGGATAACAAACAAAGCAGCAATCGAAATTTATTTTGCACAAGAATTATTTAAGGTATTTATTAAACCAGCCAATATATCTTTCAAAACGATCTTTTACATAACTAGGGGTACTGATACCATGAAATTGTCCTGGATAAATAATCAGCTCCGTAGGGGTTCCCAATGAACGGAGTGCTTGATACATTTGCTCACTCCCTACTGCAGGTACATTAAAATCTTTTTCTCCTACCATAAACTGTGTAGGCGTTTTTATTTTATCTGCTTTCAAAAATGGATAAGACAATTTTAAATAACGATCCATATTTTTCCAAGGAGCACCCAACTCGTTGTCGTATTGGTTAATATATTGATCAACGCCATATAACGAAGAAACCATTGCTACACCCGCACCACTACTAGCTGCTTTAAAACGATTATCGGAAGCAATTAAATAATCGGTTAATATGCCTCCATAACTCCAACCAACAATTCCCAATTTGTCTTTATCGGCCCAACCTTTTTCAACTGCATAATCTACGGCACCTTGAATATCGATTACTTCTTTGTTTCCCCAATCGGCACTGATGGTTTTAGAATAATCCCAACCACGTCCACTGCTACCGCGATAGTTTACACCTACTACCATATAACCAGCAGCTGAAAGCATTTGTCTTGTTAAATCAAAACCGTATTCATCCTGTGCCACTGGCCCACCATGTATATAAAATAAAGTAGGTAATTTTTGTGTAGCAGGAATATTGGCAGGGCGAAGCATAACACTAGATACTTTGGTTCCATCTGAACTAGTAGAGCTGTAACCGTCTACAGAAGCGAGTTCTAGCGAAGCAACAAATTCATCTTGGTGTTTGGTTAATCTTCTTGGAACACCATTTTCAACTGCATATAATTCAGCTGGCAATTGAGGTTCGCTCATACTTGCCACCCAGTTGTTATTGCTATGCGCTTGTAAAGCGGCATAACTTCTTTTGCCTCCAGCAACTTTAGTTAGCGCACCCGTTGCAAGATTAAACTGACCAATATATCTTTCTCTATCATCTGCAATTAATACCGCAATACTATTTCCATCTTTTGAAAATTTGATATTGCTCACAGGTCTATCCAAAGACTTAGAAAGTAGTTTGGGCTGAGTAGTTCCTGCTGCATCAATAATGGTTAGGTATTGTTCTTGGTATGCTGTGTAAGTTTCAGAAGCGGAACTTAAATATGCAATGGTTTTACTATCCAAACTCCAAACCGGGCTATCATCTGAACCTGGCCATTTAGTTAATTGCTTAGCTACTGCTTTGGGCTTTGCTTCCATTACAAAAATATCGGTATTGATATTTCTATCTGGATCTGCTGTGGTATTGCTCACAAAAGCAATATGTTTTCCATCAGGACTAAAAACCGCACCACGTTGATCAAACTCCCCACTAGTAAGTGTATCTATTTTCTTGCTTGCAACATCAAATAGGTATAGGTGGATGGGATCACGCTGCGTAATATATCCCACTACGTCTTGCTTAAACTTATAACGATCTATTACAATGGGCTTGGGGGTCTTTGGCTTTGATGTGTCTGCTGGTGTTTTGATGGTCATCAATATTTTTTTCCCATCTGGACTCCAGGAATAATCCATCAAGTTAGATTTTAGATTGGTCAGTTGTTTGCCCTCCCCACCCAATCTATTCATTAACCAAATTTGACTATTGGTTGCACCATTTCGTGCTGAAACAAAAGAAAGGTATTTGCCGTCTGGGCTCCATCTTGGTTGTGATTCCGCATCGGGGCTATTCGTCAATTGTATCGTTTGCTTTCCATCCCAACTCACCATCCATATATCGGTATTGCGTTTGTTTTGAGCAGAATCAACAGATGATACGGTATAAGCAACCCAATTCCCTTCTGGTGATACTTGCGGATCACCTAAGGTTTGCAAACGATACACGTCGGCGGGTTGTAATTTTCTTTTGGCTGTTGTTGTGCCAGCATTCTGTGCTGTAATTGTTTGCGAACTCAATAATGAAAGAGCCAGCAAGGAGAATAGCATTTTTTGTTTCATGCGTTGGGGTTTAAAAAGGACTATCAAATAATTCTTGTAAGATAAAAAGAAATACAGCAGGTCTAAAAAAAGCTTGAACAAAAATCAGTGGCAGTTTCTCTAATGATTTCTACACTAGGATGGTTAAAAGAAGGCGCTGGGTTGGGATCTACCACCATGGTTTTTTTACCATTATTGATGGCCATTTGTAATGCCCCATAGGTAAAGCCTACGGAATTGGATGTGCCCATAAAAATAATGGTATCTGCTTCATCCATCCATTGATGCGCTTCTTCGTATTGATATAATTCGGTATAATATTCATCAAACAATAAAATATGCGGTCGCTCCGATTTATTTTCATCAATGCTTCCGTTGCTGTGGATATGAAATAACTCAAATAATTCCTGTTCTAAATTATTTTCGTCTACGGTATCCCAGTTGGCTAACGCTAATTCTTCGCGATATTGCGCATGAATTCTTCTCTTATAATTAATGTTTCCGTGAATTTCAATTAGGTTTTCTAATGGATGCTTAGCCTTAATATGAAGGTTGTCTATATTTTGTGTGATGACTTTTATATTCTTCGTGGCCAATATTTTATGTGCCTTATTGGGCAATGCATCTTTACAACTTACAAAGCGATGATAGTACCATTGTAAAAACGATCCAGTGTTGGTTCTAAAATTTTGATAGGTTGCCATTTCCGTTGGGTTTTCATTCCATATTCCATTCTTTCCTCTAAAAGGTTGAATGCCCGATTCTACAGAAACGCCAGCCCCTGTAATGACAACTGTATTTTTCATAAACTAAATTTAATTCGTTCGTTTGAATATTGTGTCGTCAATATTATTTTCAAGGCTGCATACTTGGTTTCGTTAGCATCTTTAAAACAATTACCTTAGAATCAATCCTGATGAAAAAATCTTGGTACATATTACTGGTTCTTGTTGCATGGTTAATCAGCTTTACTATACAAGCACAGGTATACTGTGGTTATGATCTCGGAAGAGCAGACAGTGCTAAAGCAAACTTTTTTAGGGCCGAAGAACAAAAAATGAATTTTGCCATTCGTGCGCAAATTTTAAAATCAAGGGCAAGCATTTTTTCAAAAGGCGAACTTCAAAATAAGTCAACTGGAATTAAAAGTACCAGCACGTCTCCTTTACCCGCTACTGTTTATATTCCCGTTGTATTTCATATCATAGATGAAAATCCTTTCTCTATAACAGATGCAATGGTGCAAGCAGCTGTAGATGATTTAAATAAAGCTTTTGCACACCAAGGCGCTTATGGAGTTGATACTTTAGGAGCCGACACTCGTATACAATTTAAGTTAGCTCAAAGAACGCCTACTGGTGAAAAGTCAAATGGCATTAATAGAATTAAATCATTTTATGATACAGTTGATGTTGACCTTGAAGACGCTGCATTAAAAAACCAGATTAAATGGGACCCTGCTAAGTATGCCAATATTTGGGTGGTAAAAAAAATCAATGGTGAAATTCAACCCAGTGTTTTTGAATGTGGCCAATGGACCCGAATGGCTTATGGTGGTTATGCATCTGCTGGTGGTGGAATGGTAGTAGCAGGTTTAGTGACTTCTATTATTGCTCACGAATTGGGGCACTACTTGTCTTTGTTGCATACATTTCAAGGAACCAATTGTGTAAACAATGACTGCACCACAGACGGTGATCGGGTATGTGATACCCCTCCAGACAGAAGCACACAAGGATCCGACTGTAACAATCCAGAAAATTCTTGTGGAACAGATACCCTTTCAGGTCCCTTTACAGTAGACATGCGCGACAATATTTCCAACTTTATGGATTATGGTACCAGTTGTCCAACTGTTTTTACACCCGGACAAGGAGAGCGTATGCGAGCATTCTTAGCCGTATTTAATGGTGGGAGTTTGTTGGTGAGTGACGGCGCAACACCTGTATGTGCCGATAATATTAATGCATTGTATGAAGTAACAAACAATCCTTTTCCTTTGATAGGTACTTCAGTAGAATTTACTAACCGTTCTATTGGTGCAAGTAATTATGAATGGTGGATTAAGAACACCGCAACAGGTGCCGAGTCTTTAGCGGCAACTACCATCAACCTTACCTATCTTTTTTCTACGGCCGGTACGTATGCAGTTAAACTGAAGGCTTTCACTAGTTCGGGCACTTGTACGAGTAGCTACTATACACAAATAATAGTAAGCTGCGGAACTGTTGCTCGGTTTTCGCCTGATAAAAGAATTGTTGCATCTAAGAACGCTATTTACGAAGACACAGTCACTTTTAAAAACTATTCAGAAAACGCAGATAGTTTTGAATGGTATATCAGAAACAATACAACGGGTATTCAACAATTGGTAAGTACAGCGGTTGATTTAAAATATTCTTTTCCATCATCTGCTAATTATAGTATTTCATTAAGGGCAACCAAAGGAAGCTGTATTGCCAATTCACAAATATTTAGTTTAAATGTTACAGAAGCAACCAGTGATGCGGTGCTTGATTTGTATTCGGTTAACTGCTACAATAACGATTCAATCAGATTGTTTTTTGGCGTTAGAAATATTGGTGTAGATACCATACCCGCAGGCACTACCGTTCGGTTTTATGATAAAGACACTTTATTGCCTGGCAGAAAAGCCTTGGACTCGCTTTTTAAACTGCCAGCCGATATCTCGGGTAATTGTTCGGCCACTTATGTACATTATGTAAAAGTAGATAGAAACAGACAAGACTCTATTTACTTAATATTAGATGAAGAAAATGCCATTCAGGAAATTAGTAAAACCAATAACCGCACACGAAGATTTTTGTTTCAGCCAACCCGAAGCATTACTCCAAAAGATACTACTGTATTGGTAAATAGTACACAAAGTTTTAGACTAAATCATGCGCCTGATCCACTAAGCTCAATACTTTGGACCAGTAATACAGGAAGTTTTAGTTGTACCAATTGTTTAACGCCGTCTATGAAAATATTGGATACCACTTATTTGAAAGTAAAAACTGTTACGCAGTATGGATGCGAAGATTCGGCTACAGCTACTATAAATATTTTTCCGAACGACTTAATAGTGAGTGATCAAGCCATATTTTGTTATAAAAACAATGACAGTGTTTTTACCAGCACAAAGCTTTGTTTACTCAACGGATATGAACAATTAACAAAATCAATTAAGGTTCAATATTTTGATACACTAAAAACTGAGCCAAGCGCTAGGCTATTGTACGAAGTGATTATTCCAGCGTCTACTGCTTTTAGCAATGGCTGCGCTACAATCAGTCATTCATTTGCTAGAAAAGGGGCAAACAATATTTATGTTTACATGAATCCAGACTTGGCTATTTACGAGGAGCAAACCAATAATAATAATATATCTGCACCTTATAAAGTATTTGCTATTGGCTTACCAATAACTCAATTGGCTATTCCTAGAGGAGATCCATATCCTTTGTCTATTTTACAATTGGGAGAACCTGTTACCAATATTCTTTGGACCCCAAGCTTTGCATTCAATTGCACCGATTGTTTAACGCCCATACTTAAAACAAATTCTTCCACCATTATTTCAGCAATTGCGAGTAGCCAATATGGATGTATAGATACGGCTTCCATTCCTGTGAATGCTTATTTTACTTCTCACTTATCGTTGCCCAATGTGTTCTCACCCAATGGAGATGGCAAGAACGATTATTTTTATGTGATAGCAGGAAAAGAAGTAACACAAGTAAAACTGTTTAGAATAATGAATAGATGGGGGGCAACTGTTTTTAATAAGTCAGGAACTTTACCCAATAGTTATAAAGATGGATGGGATGGAACCTATAACGGAAAACCAGCAGAAGCTGGAACCTATATTTATCAATTAATGGTGTTGCTATCAGATGGTACAACAGAAACTTATAAAGGAAATATTACGCTACTCAGATGATGCAACAGCCAATGAAAATCTTTTTAATTAGAGCATGGATGGCCATTGGGTTAGTGGCATCATTGAGTAATATGGCGGATGCACAAGACCCTAGTTTTTCTCAATTTTTTTCTTCACCGTTAACGGTGAACCCAGCATTAACGGGAAACTTTAATGGTACCATGAGAGCGGTAAGTAATATTCGTTCTCAAAATGCGGACTACAACAATGCATATAACACTAAAACCGTTTCGGTAGATTTTAATTTAATGTCGAATAAAATAAAATCAATTGATCGGCTAAGTATGGGTATTCTTTTTCTATCTGATCAAACTGGAAATAAAATTATTACGCAAAATAATTTAGGTATTTCATTGTCGTATATGAAGGGATTAGATGATGAACAAAAAAGGTCTATCACGTTAGGTTTCCAAAGCAATTATAGCAATCGTAGATTTAATTCTGCCAATGCACAATTTGAAGACCAGCTTACGCCTGGCGGTTTTACGCTACCAAGCGGAGACATTCTTTTAAACAACAACTTGAGTAAATCGGCTATAGATATCAATACTGGAATAGTATTCCAATATGCGCCCACCAGTGAACATCATTATTATATTGGAGCTTCTCTTTTTAATTTACTTCAATCTCAAAAAGAATTTGGTAGCAACACTAGTATTGCGCCTTTACGCAAAACGATTCATGGAGGTATGATGATTCCTGTTGGTTATGCGGGTACCTTTCATGCAAGTTTTTATTTTCAACAGCAAAAGTCTTTTAACCAGTTGTTAATTGGAGGCGCTTACAGTCATTATATTAAAGATGCTTTGCGCTCTTATGTTGAATTATACTTGGGTGCTTGGTATAGAACAGACCAAAGTATCATCCCTTATATTGGTATTGAATGGAATTACTGGAGACTGGGATATACCAACGATATGAGTTTTAGCAACCGCATTACCGCAGGACAATTGCGTTACTCTAACGAAGTTTCATTGTACTATACCTTAAACAAAGACAAGAGTTTACTGAAGTATAAGTGTGGGGTGTTTTAGGAAACCGTTACAAGTCGTTTATAACTTTATACTTTGGCACTAGTGTTTTCATAATAGTCCAGGCAATCAAATAGGCAACCCCACAAAAAACAAACATAATGGTATAACCTGTTTCAATATGCCCTATGGCTTTATATTTATCAAAAAGAGCGCCACCTACTTTTGTAACCAAAACACCACCAATACCCCCAGCCATACCACCAATACCTACTACAGAAGCTACCGCTTTCTTGGGAAACATATCACTCACTGTAGTAAACAAATTAGCACTCCAAGCTTGATGTGCTGAAGCCCCTAAACCAATTAGTAAAACAGGTAACCAAAAACTAATTCCTCCCAATGGCTGTGCTGCTAAAACAACTAATGGTATAATAGCAATTAACAACATCGCGCGCATCCTACCATCGTAAGGCTCATAGCCCTTTTTCATAAAATACATAGGGAACCATCCACCCCCAATGCTTCCAATCATCGTCATGCTATACAGCACTGCCAAAGGGAACATGATATCTGTACCAGTCATTCCGTACTGATCTTTTAAATAAGCAGGCAACCAGAAAAGAAAAAACCACCATACTCCATCAGTAAAAAACTTACCAACTGCAAATGCCCAGGTTTGCTTGTATGCTAAGAGCTGAATCCAACGTATTTTTTCATTCTTGTTTTCTGCTACGGCATCTTGCTCTTTATCGCTTAGGATATAGGCAAGTTCAGTCTTCGAAAGTCTTTTTTGCTGATGAGGTCTTTCATAATAAAACAGCCAAATAAATAACCAAATAAATCCCAATATACCCACCACAATAAAAGCTGCTTCCCAACCCCAATTTATTGCCATCCATGGCACAGTAAGGGGCGCAAGTATTGCGCCAACATTTGCTCCAGAGTTAAAAATACCCGTTGCTAAAGCACGCTCTTTTTTAGGAAAATATTCAGCTGTTGCTTTTATAGCAGCCGGAAAATTTCCTGACTCACCAAAACCTAATACAGCTCTTGAAAACATGAATCCTAAAACACTCACAGAAAAAACACCAAAACCAGCCCAACTTAGTAGAGCTCCAACACTCTCTCCAATTGGTATTGCTGCTGCATGAAGCATGGCTCCAATAGACCAAATAATTATCGCCCAACCAAAACCCCATTTAGTACCTAACCAATCAATAAACCGTCCAGCAAATAACATGGAAATCGCATAAGTGAATTGGAAAACAGAAGCTATATTGGCATAGTCGGTGTTGCTCCATCCAAATTGATCTTCTAATGTGGGCTTTAATAAACTCAGTACCTGCCTATCTAAATAATTGACAGTAGTAGCAAAAAAAAGTAGCGCACAAATAGTCCACCGATATTTTCCAATACGTTGCATACTATTTTATTTATGATGATTAATATTATTATAATGCTTCCATGAGCTTGGTTGTTTGTAGCTGTAGCTCTTCAAATAATCTCTCTTCCAAAATTTTGGTTGTAATCAACTTGCTGCCCAACCCTGTTGCTAATGCACCTGCATCTAGCCAAGTTTTCACATTGCTGGCTTCTGGCTCTACGCCTCCTGTTATGATAAAATCGGTATTACTAAATATTGGTTTTACTGCAATAACAAATTCAGGCTTTAACACATTACCTGGAAATAATTTCACTATAGTACAACCCTCATTAACAGCAATATGTATTTCTTTTGGTGTCATACAGCCAGGTATCCAACAAACAGCTTTTTCCTTTGCTACGCTGGCTACCCCTTCATCAAAAAAAGGGCTAATCAATACATCTGCACCTGCTGCAATAAAATCAATTGCATCATCGGCTTTAGCGATTGTTCCAACAGCTAAAATGAGTTCAGGCATCAAAAGATTTCGTGCTTCTACCAGCGCTTTAAAACAATCTTTTGCAGCTATTCCCCTATTTGTAAACTCAACCATTCTAATGCCAGTATTATACAATGCCTGCGTTAATAAAACAGTTACTGAGGGATCAGGATGGTAAAAAAGCGGAAGTATTTTCTGCTGTTTTAATATTGTCTGTATGCTTGTTGACTGATTGTTCATACACCTATCCTATTTAAAATATGGTTGACGGTTTGTTTTGTTTGATCGCCTATTTCACCCATTTTACCCACTGCTGCTGAAGCTGCAAAATCGATTATTTGCTGGGGTGATTGCAGTTGCTGAATTCCGAACAATAGGCCTGCCATAAAGCAATCGCCACTTCCAACTTTATCCACTACCTGATGTAGTAAAAATTCTCGAGACACAACAGTTTGACCCTGACGATGCAATACCGCAAAATAAATTTGATCCAATCGAAAAGTATAAGCAATCGTTTTTACTTGTTGGTACTTCTGCAGCAATAATTGCATACTCTGCAATGCTGCTTGAATTAATTCATCTTTGCTTTTGCCTTGACTATTTTTGATTGTAGATGGAATTTTTAATAGCTGTTCTGCAGCCCAAATATTACCCATTACAATATCTGCTTGCTCAATCAAAGGATGCATCACTTCTTGAGGTTCTTTACCATATTGCCAAAGTTTAGCTCTATAGTTGAGATCTATAGAAACCGGTATGGATTTCAATTTAGCTTCGCCAATCGCTTCAATACATACATCTGCTACCTGTTGATTTAATGAGGGATTAATGGCACTAAAATGAAAATGAGTGCAATCAGTGAATAATTTTTTCCAATCAATCATTCCCACTTGTAGTTCAGAAAATGCGGAATGGGCACGATCGTAAATGACCCCACTTTGCTTTAAATCGGCACCTTGTGGTAAATAATAAGTACCAATTCGCTCACCGCCCAATTCAATGGCAAGGCTTATTTGTTGATCCTGAAGTTCACCAATAATTTCTTGTGTCAATGTATGATTGGGTAATCGAGTACAATACCTCACTGGCAATCCCCAACACGCGAGTGCTGCAGCAACATTCAGTTCTGCTCCACCTATATAGGTAGGGATCATTGCATCAAGTATCCACTTTCTATTTAAAGGTGGAGAAAATCGCAGCAATAATTCACCAAATGAGCAAATCATTTATTGGTTTTATTTAGATGATCAATAACCACATTCACTTTTGTATTGAGCTTGTTTTTATAATCATTTAAATATGCATACCAATCTTTTGCATTAGTAATTTCATTTGCCCTATCCCAAGCTGCCCCGGTGTAATAACTAAAATTGCTATTTGTTTTAATGGTAAATTTTGTAAGAAAATGTTCTTTGGTATTGAGCATTGCTTTTACTGTGTTGGGGAAAATACATCCCACCCCAGTTGTTCCAAACTTAGGATCAGTAGGCTCCCAATAAGCCATAATTCCATTAGCTTGATTAAAATAATGATTTGTTTCTCCGGGTCTTTTGATAATTCCAACAACTACCGGTAATGAATCACGCGATATAGTTGATAAATGAATGGCTATTTTGCTCAACTGGGAACCAGCATCAATCGATATCGTTTTCGTCATGCTTACCAGATCACCTGCAACATTCCAAGGCGCATAAGTTAATTTAAAAGTAGTGCGAAGTGGACCATTATCTAGTACTTCCCAGTTTTGATAATTTTTAGGAAAATAAATTGAATCGTTTATAAATGGCGCAATATTTCCTGCACCTAATGTAAGACCCACATGGTAATAGTCTAGTCCATCGCCATTATCCGTATGGTAATCCTTTAGTCCATATCTTTTGTTAATCACTAATTGATCGGTACGCTTTACCCATACATCAATTCCGTTGGCATTTTCATTGGTGCCTTCCAACGCTTTCCCATATACACGGAAAGCAATTTTATCGTTCTCCCATGCAAAATCATCTTTGCGCTCAGGAACATATCGAGCATATGTTTTTGATACAAATGGGGTATGTGGTGCAGCAATAATATTATATTGTCCTATTTGTCCTGGAATTAAATCAACCTCTAATAACAACTGCTGAGGAACTTTATTTCCGAAGTATGCTAACTGATACATTACTTCTTTTTTAGAAGACCAATCAATTATCTTAAAATTAGTGGTGTCAATTGAGGGATAGTTTTTTAGGATTTGCTGCCATTCAATTGAAACAATTTTTTTTCGTTGCGCCTTTTTAGCATTATGTGTTACACGAATGGTAAATTCTTTTTTGTCTTGAGCAAACAAATCTGTCTGTTGAAAACATATGACCAAGCCTATAACAGCTGTAAAAATTTTATGTAGCATAAAGAAGAATTGAGTTCAAAAAATAACTGATAACGAAACAGTATTTTATTTTAAGGTAGGGATGGGATGTGGGTCCATATCGGTGAACTCCATGTTCTCACCCGCCATCCCCCAGATAAATCCATAATTTGATGTACCACAACCATAGTGCATAGACCAAGGAGGAGAAATAACTGCCTCATGGTTTGCCATAACAATATGCCTGGTTTCTTGTGGTTCTCCCATAAAATGAAAAACTCGGTGCTCAACAGACAAGTCAAAATAACAATAAACCTCCATTCGTCTTGTATGTGTATGAGGCGGCACCGAGTTCCAGACACTGCCATTTTCCAGTACAGTTAAGCCCATCACTAACTGACAACTTTTGATTCCATCTAAATGAATGTATTTATAAATGGTTCTTTTATTAGAAGTAGATTGATCCCCCAATTGCAATGGAGCTGATTTCTCTTTCAACATGATTGTTGAAGGATATTTATGATGAGCTGGTGTTGATAATAGATAAAAAAGAGCTGGATCCTTTGAATCTAAACTTTTAAAGTTCACCTCTTTTGTTTCCTTTCCAAGGTAAATACAGTCCAGTTTGTTAAGCGTAAAGTTCTCCCCATCAGCATGTACAATACCTGCACCTCCAATATTAATAATGCCCATTTCTCTTCTTTGCAAAAAATAATCGGCTTTTAATTCTTCTTCATTAGACAAAACAATTGTTGTATCAACTGGCTTAACGCCACCAATAATGATTCTATCAAAATGAGAATAAACTAATTTGATACAATCATTTTCAAATAAGTTTTGTACAAGAAATTGGGCTCTTAGTTCTTCTGTTCCAAACTGTTTTACTTCATTTGGGCTATTGGCAAATCGGGTTTCCATTTTACATTTATTTTAGATCAGTTTTATCGAGCCATCCATCCACCATCGACAAATAATACTGTTCCGTTTACATAATTAGAAGCAGCTGAAGCAAGAAATACAACAGGCCCTTTAAAATCAGCTGGCACTCCCCATCGACCAGCAGGTATTCTATCTAATATTGATTTACTTCTCTCTGGATCCTCCCTTAAAGCTTGTGTATTATTGGTTGCAATATATCCAGGTGCAATTCCATTCACACAAATGCCTTTGCTTCCCCACTCGTTACCAAATGCTCTTACAAGGCCTGCCACAGCAGATTTGCTGGCAGTATATCCCGGCACATTAATACCTCCTTGAAAGCTGAGTAAAGAGCAAGTGAAAATAATTTTACCGCCTCCATTTTCAATCATATGTTTTCCAAACTCTCGCGCAATAATAAACTGTGCATCCAAATTAATAGAGATCACTTTATCCCAATATTCATCTGGATGTTCTGCAGCGGGTTTACGCATAATAATCCCTGCATTATTTACCAATATATCAATCTGCTTATTAGTTGATTTTACATTATTAATGAATGCATAAAGTTGCTCTCTATCGGAGATATCCACTTTGTGATAAGTAAAACTTCTTCCCGTTGCTTCAATTACAGACTGGGTTGCAGTGCAATCATCCACAATAGATGCACCTACAATATCTGCACCCGCTTCTGCCAATGCCAATGCCATGCCTTGACCAAGGCCTGTATCGCAGCCAGTAACTAAGGCTGTTTTACCGTGTAAACTAAAAGACGCTAATGTGTTCATATAACTACAATTGAAGCACTGATTAAATAAGGGTAATAGACTAATTTGATTTTAATATGTTAAGCCATTCAGGAAGCTTTCCCAAACGCAATAACAATTGGGCTTCATACAATGAAGCAGGACTAACAGGCTGACCCATTGACTCCGCATATTTAAGATGCTTCTCAACAAAACTTGTATTAGCACCATGATACCCTACTAAAATAGGATAAGGCATTCTCCACCACTGATTCTCTTTTACGGTTGGCCAAAAATCAAAATTGGTATAGGCTTCATTGGTTTGTTTATAATTCCAGAAAACCAATCCAGATAAATGATTCGGCATATTGAATAATGCTCCACCAGCTCTTCCACTTAGTAAACCACCAGTTACATTATCAAGCAAAGTATTTCTTGGTTGTGAAGAATGAGATTCAAAACAAGTTGTAGGTGGATAAGTTACTTTGTATAATACTGTATTGGTAGAAAATCCATTCACCCCGTAAGAATGCCACATTCCTGCTTTATCAACTAGGTTTGCCATCAGTACGTTGGTGCCTCCCAAATTAAAAATTGCTTCATGACCAGGAGTACCATCTATTACACAATTCAATACACTTACATTGGCTCCTCCACCAATTTGAACAGCCACATTTACGTCGGTAAATCGGGCATTCCTAATCCAAGAATTGGTTGTTTTAGAAAACTGAATTAAAGACCAGCCACTATCATCGGTAGCAGAACCATGATGAATAAATTTATCTTTCCAATTGCCTACAAACGCAATTGCTTCTATACCTACTTCGGTATTATTTGAATATTTATATATTTCCCATTGATGTTTTGGATCAATTGGATAAATAATAGGTGATACCAACGTAATCGTGTTATTGGAAACCGATTTAACCTGATGCACCAGTTTTACATGCACTCCTTCATTCAGTATATAGGTCCATGTATCATCTGTTTTTAAGTCACCAATCTCATACTTTAATAAATTGGGATCGGTACTTTTCATTTCTAATAAAATCCATTCACCCGCTTTTATTCCTTTTACACTATTCAAAGTAATATTAAAACTACCCTTATCTGTAGCCGAAACAACTTGTCCAATATTGACATTTTTGGAGGCTGCATTAAACTGAATCATAGAAGGAGTCGTCCACATTTTATTAGGATCTACTGGTTCTAGTTTATTCTTCATAAATAATTCAGTACCATTGTTGCCTGAGCCACTTCCTCTGAAAACGATATTACTGCAGTTGATTTTTATTGGCTTATGATCATCTCCATCTTCATTGATTAAAAAACGACCTTTAGGAAAATAGACAATCCCTCCTCCATTTTTAGTGGCTTCTGCGATGGTTTTTTCAATCGCTATTTTGTCTGAAATTGCATCGTTTGGAATTGCACCAAATTGGGTAATATCAAAAACCTTGGCTTTTACATCTGGTATTGCTTTTTCTCCATGATGATATCCTACGTATGAAAAATTGGGGAGTATAGAAGTTGATGGATTTTTCGCATATTCATCTAGTATCTCAGCTCTTTTTTGAGCTGAGATAGATAAGATGAAAAACAACTGAAGTGTTACAAAAAGAATATTGGATTTATACATCTGCATTTGAATAGTTTTGATTTCAAATTACCATCCTGGATTTTGATTCATCAACTTATTAACGGTTATCTCAGCTGCTGGTATTGGATAAAGCTTATGTTTATCTCCAACATTTTCACCACTCAAAGCGCCATAGGCAAATCCACCCCCATTAGCCCTTTGATCAGCAGCCACTGCCTTCATAGCAGTTACCAATTTTCCCCAACGCACTAAGTCGTCTTTTCTTAAACCTTCAAAACATAATTCCCTTGACCTTTCATCTTCAATGGCTAGTTGAAATGCATCTTTAGATAATCCTGGAGCTAGGTCTGCTAAAACACTTGGCGTTCCAATAGGTAATCCATACCCACGTCTTCTAACTTGATTAATAGCATCATAAGCAGTTGCGGTAGGACCATTAACTTGATTCTCTGCTTCAGCTAACATTAGCAATACATCGGCATACCTTAAAATAGGAAAATTAGTAGGGCCATGATTTTTGTTTTTAGGATAGAGCAATTCATATGATCTTCTCCATTTAGCTGCATCTCTACCATAAATATTAACGGTAGGGGCAATAGGTACTCTTGCTCCAGTTGTGTTATTATAAGTATAAGTAGTGAGTGTCCAAGATCTCCTTAAATCTGCATTTGCATACAACTTGAAAAGTCTTCCCGTACCTTTTATAAAACCATAACAATAACCAGAGTCTGCCTCAAATCTTACAGCAGTCATGGTAATTCCCATTGTATTTCCTACTCTACCTGTTTCAAGATATCCGTCAGCCCTGGTTCCTTTGAAATCAGCCTCCCACATACTTTCTTTCACATCATAAATATCTTGTGAATGATTAATGAATACCTGACTATATGCACTATTGGTAAGTGCAGCATTAAAAGTTGTTCTCAACGCATGTTCACCTGAAGACTGCACTTTTTTAGCCCAAGACAAAGCTTCAGCATATTTTGTTTTATCGTTTACTGGGTTACCAGCCATATACAAACAAACCCTTGCTAATATTCCCTGTACAACAGTTTTAGATACCCTGCTCGCGTATCCTATTGTAGTTGCAGTTTTCACTTTTCCCTCTGCATCAGTCATGTCTTTTAATATTTGCTTATAAACATCAGCTGAAGGAGTCCGAGCAATATCCGCATTATTGGGTGAACTTGTTGGCGTGAGACGAAGAGGAACATCACCAAATTTTGACACCAATAAAAAATAATAGTATCCTCTTAAAAACAACGCTTCTCCAAGAATGGCATCTCTTTGAACAGCATCCATTTGAGGAATATTAATATTGGCAATTAATTGATTGGCTCTATTGATTCCAATATAACAATTCGCCCATAATGCTGCTACTCGATCATTAGCAAAATCAAAGTTGTGTACCATAATCCCAGTAGTTTGACCTGATCTAGCATAATATCCATCGTCGGTACCACCACTCCATTCTAACCATAAATTGTTCCCGTACATTGCCTCTGTTCCAATCACATCATATACCCCAGCCAAAGCACTGGTTAATTTTGCTTCAGAGTTATAATATTCTACAGGAGTTAAAGAGTCTGTTGGTTTTGTCTCCAGAAATTTTTTACAACCAGATAAACCAACTATTGCCGAAACCGCTATTATTGTTACTGTTATTTTTTTCATACAATCAATTTTGGAAATTTAAAAAGAAATATTTGCACCAAAAGTTATCGTTCTTGCTCTAGGGTAAGTTGAATAATCAAATCCTGGTGTTAATGCAGAATGATAGGCACTAACTTCGGGATCCATACCAGTATATTTTGTCCATGTAATCAAATTCTGGGCTGAAACATAAACCCTAAAACCTCTGATCTTTAATCGTTTTAAAACTGAGCCATTTAAATTATAGCCCAATGAAACGGTTTTTAGTCTTAAAAATGAGCCATCTTCTACTAATGAAGACGAATAGCCGCCACCAAAGTAACCCCTGGTTCTATGAATAGTAGAATTCTGATTATCAGGAGACCATCTGTTTGCATACCCGGCAAATTGATTAAAGTTTAATCTATTCACCCCATTACCTTCAAATAAAAGTCGATTATTATTCAATATATCATTTCCATAAGACCATTGAAAAAAGATATTTAAATCAAAATCTTTGTATGTAAAATTGTTTGAGAAACCTCCGATATGCTTGGGTACACCATTACCAATTACTGTATAATCATTTGCGTTTACTACTAAATCACCATTTAGATCCTTATACTTAATATCTCCGGGCCTAATATTAGCTCGAGTGTTACCATTTGTTGGTACTGTAGTTTTCAAAACATAATTACCTGGAGTTGGTTGATCAAAATCAGCAATCTGATAAACCCCATCTGATAAATACCCATACATTTGACCTAAGGGTTGACCTACACGAGCAATATATGCTGGCGTATTTCTCCAACCATTATCCCAATTAATAGAACTCAATAAAAAGTTTTGGTTCTCTGCTAGTCCTAAAACCCTGCTTCCACTACCTGTTAGCGTTATATTAAAATTAGAGCTCCAGCTAAAATTCTTATTTTTTATGTTTAGTGTTGTTAAAGTGAATTCAAATCCTTGATTTTCTACACTTCCAACATTTTTAAACGCCCTATCAAATCCTGTTGATGTAGGTAAACTTGCAAATAACAATAAATTAGAAGTCGTTTTCTTATAATAATCAACTGTCAACAAAATTCGCTGATTTAAAAATCCAAGATCTAGTCCAATATCAGTTTGCTTAGTGGTTTCCCATTTTAAATCTGTATTTCCTAAAACAGTTGGAACAATTCCACTTGCATAACTATTATTGAAAACATAACTGTTTCCAATTGGTAATCCATAGGTAGTTAGGTAGGCGAAATCTCCAACCCTATTGTTTCCAGTTACTCCATAGCTGACTCTTAATTTACCATCAGAAAGAAATTTAAGATTGTTGGCAAATTTTTCATTACTGAAACGCCAAGACGCTGCAGCCGATGGAAAATAACTCCAATGATTGGCAGATGAAAATTTAGAAGAACCATCCGCTCTAAAGGATGCGGTTAATAAATATTTTGAATCATAACTATAGTTTAAACGACTCAATACGGAAGCCATGGTCCACAAAGAACTTGTAGCAGTCACTGGTAGCAAGTTGCCTTCATCCAAACCGCTTAAGCCTAAGTTTTCATTGGGTAATTTATCTGCCGATATTCCGTAGGTTGCAGTTTTTGCACCTTGTGCAGTAAATCCGCCTAGCAAATTAATCTGATGCTTATTAAATTTTTTATCCCAAGTGAGTGTATTCTCGCTTAACCAAGAATTAAATTTATTGAAAGTAATAGAGCCATTAACTCCGTTTGCACTTCCTGGAAATCCATATTGTGTTCTTGAATTATTGAAAACATCGTTTTCACGCATATTATCAACAAAGCCTAAACTCATCCTTAATTTAAGAGAAGGGATAATTGCATATTCCGCATAGGCGTTTACTCCTAAACTTTTTGTTTTGTTTTCGCGAACTAAATTATTCAGGTTGATAACTGGATTAACCCTGTAATCATTGGCAGGGTCTATACTAGGATCTTGTAAAACGTTTTCAATATCATCAACATTGGGTGTAACAGGTCTAGCTCCCCAAACCGCAACCATAATATTATGAGAAAAAGCAAAAACGGATTGACTAGGACTTATACCTGATTGTTGCAGGCTGCTATAGTTTGCATTAATACCAACTTTAAGTTTGCTATTTACTGTTTGGTCTAACACTACTCTACCCTGATACCGTTTATATCCTGAGCCAATCATAATTCCATCCTGATTTAACACAGAGCCAGAAATTGAGTATTTTGTTTGAGCATTCCCCCCCCTTATTGATAAATTATAATTCGCCATGGGTGCTTGTCTCAAAACAAGATCTTGCCAATCAGTTCCCTTTACAGATTTGTAATCATCCAATGTTTTACCATTAGCTAAATAAACTTGAGTAGGAGAAGGAAAATTAGTTGGAGAAACTGGCGTTGGATCATACTCAATTTGATATTTCACAAAATCATAAGCACTCATCATTGGAATTTTTCTCAAATTATTTTGAACACCGTATGAAGCATCAAAACTAATTACAGCAGGTCCTTCTTTTCCCTTTTTAGTTGTTATTATGATTACACCATTTGCGCCACGTGCTCCATAAATGGCTGTAGCAGATGCATCTTTTAGAACTTCTATGGATTCAATATCTTTAGGATTAATGATATTGTTATCTTGGTTTTCTATTGGGAAACCATCTACAACATACAATGGTGAATTATCTTGTGTGATAGAGTTGTTTCCCCTAATAACAATATTAATACCTGATCCAGGTTGACCACTTTCAGAACTTACTTGAACACCCGCTACTCTTCCAGCTAAAGCTTCATCAAATGACCTTACAGGTGCTTTGTCTAAATCTTGAACATTAACTTTAGCAACTGATCCTGTTACATCTTTCTTTCTTTGCGTTGCATAACCAATCACAACAACTTCTTCATCTTCGGTTATGGTTTCTTTAAGCGAAATGTTCAACGTGGTAGATTTTTCAACCAAAATTTCTCTGTTGCTATATCCAACAGATGAAAAAACTAATGTTACACTTTTTTGTGGTACACTAATACTATAACTACCTGTTCCGTTGGATGCAGTAGCTATTTTGGTTCCTTTTGCAATTACAGAAACGCCTTCTAAGGGCTTTCCATCAGCGCCAGTAACGACACCTTTAATAACCACTGATTGAGCAAGTAGTCCATCTGCAATTAAAAGCAGAATTAAAGCAAGCAAGCAATTTTTCATATATAATGTTTAGCAATTAAAAAAAGTTGATTTATGGGGCACTAATTTTGGTGAGTTGATTATTTCGCAATAACGCTTCAAGAAAATAATAGTCTGCATATACAAGAGGTACATCAATTTCATTACCGTGCGGAAAACTTCCAACTGAATGTTTAAGAATAAAATACCCATTGGTACCAGTATCTGCCAAATAGGCTGAAGAGGATAGGGTATTGATGGTAGATAAGGCAAAGTCTTTATACTCTTTTCCGTTGATCCCTAACTGTTCACTTAACTCAAACAAAGCAGAGCTAACAATTGCAGCAGAAGAAACATCTCTTGGAATATAGCTAAATAAATTAGGATTGTATTTCCAGTCTGGAGTGAACCCTTTTTGATTAACATTAAAATCCCAATAAGGAATTTTATCTGATGGAAGATTTGGGTGGTTGATGTAAAAATTAGCCATTCCTTTTGCAGCTTCCAAGAAGCGAACGTCTTGCGTTTCTCTGTAAATCATTGTAAATCCATAAATTCCCCAAGCTTGTCCACGAGCCCAAGTTGAATTATCAGCATATCCCTGACAGGTTTGCCTATTCAATACTTTTCCAGTAACCGAATCATAATTAACCACATGATAAGAGCTATAATCTTTTCGAACGTGATTTTTTAAAGTTGCTTCTGCATGCTTGATAGCAACGTTTCTGTAGATTGGATCTCCAGTTTCTTTTGTAGCAAAGAAAAGTAATTCAAGATTCATTAAGTTATCCATAATAACAGGATAATACCAAACAGTTTTACCATCCCATGAAGCACGATAATCCCAAGATTTGATGCTGCCTACCGTTGGATTAAACCTTGAAATCAACGATTTAGCTGATTGAATTAATATGTCTTTATATTTTTTGTTTTGGGTGATTCTATAAGCATTTCCGTAACTACAATACATCATGAAGCCTAGGTCATGGTGGCTTTTGTTGAACTGATTACTCTCTAAGCTTTCCGTCCACCTTAAAGCCTCTTTTTTAAAATTAGCATCTTGGGTATACTCATATAAATACCAAAGATTACCAGGCCAGAATCCTCCAGTCCAGTCGTCAATGGACACATATTTAGTATTCCCATTTTTATCGGTTGTTCTAGGATAGTTCTTAAGTTCAGAGGAGTGCTTAAGCATTTGACTATACTGCTGTTTTGCAACTTCCATCACTTCTTTTATAGGCTTCGCTTTGTTGTCGGTATTTTCAATAAAAACAAAAGCAAAGGAAAAGGTGATAAGAACAAACAGAACAATCGTTCTGTAGAGCGTCTTTTTTAACTGCATATTGGCAAGCTTTTTTCGTTAAATGACCAATACACAAATCTTAACAATCTCTTTAAAACAAAAGGGGTAGAAATATCTTGAAATAGGGGTTGTTTTTTATTTTATTGCAGAATCTGACCCCTTTTCGTATTCGGTTAAGTATTCAGATGGAGATTTTCCATAAAATCTTTTAAACTCTTTACTGAAATACTTTCGATCATTAAATCCAACTTTCCAAGCAATTTCAGAAATATTCAACTTATCTTTTATAAGTAAATTAGCTGCTCTTTTAAGGCGCAAAGATTTTATAAACTCTCCAATAGGAATTTTTACCAATGCACTAAACTTTTTATAGAGAACAGCCTTACTCATGCCTAACTCCTTTGATAAAACTGGCACACTAAAATTTGGCTCCTCTAAGTTTTCGTCAACTATAGCCATTAGTCTTTCCATAAATTTTTTATCAACAGTACCAACTTCTACATCTAACGGTTCTAAAAATATTTTCTGACTATAGTGCTGCCTTAATGATTCCTTTGATTTTAAAATATTGGTGATATAGTTTTGCAAGACAAGTACACTAAAAGGCTTGCTAATATAAATGTCTGCCCCGCTTTCAAGTCCTTCAATTTGGTGTTCCTCGGCTGCTCTTGCGGTAAGCATAATCACAGGGATATGACTAGTTCTTTCGTCCTTTTTCAAGTTTTTACAAAACTCGTTGCCGTCCATTTCAGGCATCATCACATCGGTAACAATCAAATCTGGTAGCTCGTTCACCGCAATTTCCCAACCTTTCTTGCCATCTGGCGCTTCATATAATTCATAAAGATGCTCTAGGCAGTTTTTGATAAAACCCCTTAGTTCATCATTGTCTTCAATAATCAAAATTTTTTTGTTTCCCATATTAATAAATTGGGCACTACTCAACTATTGTGAAATTACCATCAAAATGATTATATCCTTTTTGTAAGTTAATTATAAAACAGGTTTCATTAGATCCTGTGTCTTTATTTATGCTAGAAT
Source organism: Sediminibacterium sp. (assembly GCF_030695065.1). GTDB lineage: Bacteria > Bacteroidota > Bacteroidia > Chitinophagales > Chitinophagaceae > Sediminibacterium. Next base: position 384,739 of record NZ_JAUYTR010000023.1, read on the forward strand.
AAAAACTAAGTTTTCCTTTATGCAATTCTATCAAAGCTTTTGAAAAAGCCAAACCAATGCCTGATCCAATATGTTTCAAGCTACCCGTATCGGCCTGATAATAATTATTAAATATCTTACTATGTGCTTCTGGTGGAATTCCAATGCCATTGTCAGAGATTTTTATCTCTATAAACTCAGGAGTAGATTCCAACAAATCAACTGAAACAATACCCCCGTCAGCGGTAAACTTTAAAGCATTAGATAACAAATTTGAAAGCACAATTTCCATGTAATGTGAATCAAAATACAAGGGGATATTTTCTTTTGAAGAATTAAAAGTATACGCAATTTTTTTTGCATCAGCTTCGTTGATGAATTTTTCAAATTGTCCTTTTGCAAATGCTACAATATTTGAGCAGCTAATAGTTAGATGAGTATGACCTGATTCTGCTTTTCTAAAATCAAGCAATTGGTTTGTCAACCTCAAAAGTCGATCCGCATTTCCCTTAATGGTCAATAATAACTTTTGAACTTGCCCATTTTGAGACAATAACCCAGATAGCATTTCAACTGGACCCATGATTAAAGTTAGGGGTGTTCTTATTTCATGAGAAATATGGGTAAAAAAGTCCATTTTCATCTGATGCAATTCTTGTTGTTTAACATTTACTAAATGTTCATAACGTAGTTTTCGTTTTAGAGCAATACGAGATGAAATAAAAAATATAATGGAGAAAGAAATTAACGAAATAACTAGAACATATAAAGTATATGCCCACCATGTTTTCCATGGCGGCGGAAGAATGGTTATTTGAATGACTAAAGGAGATTCAGTCCATACACCATCATTATTAGAAGCCTTGATGTATAAATTATAATTTCCTGATGGAACATTGGTAAACGCTGCTTTCTGATCGTTGGTGTAAATCCAATCTTTATTGTATCCTTCCAGCAGATACGCCGACTTGTTCTTATATGATTTAATAAAGTTTATTACAGCGTATTCAATTGAAATTACATTCTCATTGTAATTCAATATTAAATTATTGGTTTGCGAAATATCTTTAGATAAAATACCAGATGAATCAAAACTGTTAATCGGCTGACCATTGATCATTAAACCTGTAAATATTATTTCAGGGGCTTTTAAGTTCAAGGAAATTTTTTTTGGATCAAATTCAACCAATCCATTGTGCGTTCCAAATAAAAGGTTTCCTTGCTTATCCTTTAAAAAAGAGCGATAATTAAAAACGTTACCGGGCAACCCATCGTAAGTATTAAATGTATAAAACTTACTTCTATCAGGACCAAGAAAACTAAGGCCGTTATTAGTACTTACCCATAAATTATTTTCGTCATCAGCAACTATTCCAACAACCCTATTTCCAGCTAAACCATCTTTAACTGTGTACGTTTTAAACTGATTCGTTTCTCTATTAAATACAGATAAACCAGCATAAGTTCCCACCCAAATTTGATTTGACTTATCCTCCGCTATACAATTAATATAGTCCGATTTTAATTGGTCTTCATTATTACCTTTTAAAAAAATTCGTGTTTTGCCATCAATATTCGACAAAAGATTAATCCCTTTTTTTGTTCCAATCCAAATACTTTTTTGGGAGTCTTCAAATAAATAAGTAATAGATTCATTAGATAATACCTGCCCTTTGAAGAAATTACTGAAAGTTTCAATTTTTCTATTAGCGCGACTAAAAATATCAATTCCACTTTCCTCAGTTCCTATCCAAATATTTTGCTTATCATCATACAAGAGAGCATTTACTGCATTTGAACTAATAGTGTTTTTGCCTTTATTTCTGCCGAACTCAATTAGTTTTCGGCCAGTTTTATCAAGCACATTAACACCACCTCCACCATGCATGGCAACCCATAAATTTTGTTGATCATCAATTATCAATGACTTAACTAGGTTAGAACTAAGCTTAGGTTTGTCGCTTTCATCGTAAATAATATTTTTGAATTGCCGTTTTTTCCTATCAAAATAATTAAGCCCTTCAGCTTCTGTTCCAATCCAAAGATTATTTTTTTGATCTTCCACAATTCCACTGATGATATTACTACTAATGGAATTTTTGTTTATAGACTGCTGATGAATAATAAAGGGTGAGCTATTTGCTTCAATATAATTTAATCCTCCAAAAAAAGTGCCTACCCAGAGATTACCTTGCCTATCCTCCATTAATTGATAAACAGAATTTGAAGTAAGCGAATACTTATTTTCTGGATGATGAATAAAAGAAAAATGATTTCCTGCTTTTGGGGAAAACAAATCCAATCCTTTTAAAGAGCCTACCCAAATTTGTCCTAATTGATCTGTGTAAACTTTACGCACCACATTACTAAGTAGTTTTTGAGTACCAATATTGTGCTGATAATGTTGGGTAATTTTAAAATCTTTATTGACTACAAAAACACCATTATTAGATGTTCCAATCCAATAATTGGTAAGGCTATCCCTCGTAACCGAAGTCACATCAAGCTTATTAAATATTGTCTTTTCAATTTTGTATTCTTCCTTCTTATTATCAATTGCCAGCTCAATAAGCCCCTTCGTACTACCAATCAATATTTTACCATTATCGGAATCATAAGTACACGAAATATTTGCAAACGCTAATTCAGGATACTCATTCAATTGAATATGAATAAATAAAGTAGTATCATTTCTTAATACAGCTTTATTTAATCCCTTAGCTGTTCCTACCCAAATATTACCTTTTCGATCTTCATATAAAGTGTTTATCGAATTGTTCGATATACTGAAGGGATCATTGGGTGAATGAAATAAAAAGGAAAAAGAATCAGACCTATTGTCATATATATACAAACCGTTGTTGGTACCAATCCAAATTCTATTTAAGCTATCAGATAATAAACAGGTAATTTTTACACTAGGTCCAATAGGATTTTCATTATAAAAGGACTTAAACACTTTAACCCTTTTACCATCAAACCGATTTAGCCCATCCATAGTTCCAATCCACAAAAACCCTTTTTTATCTTGAGTAATAGACAACACAGATTCCGAAGACAATCCATCTTCAACCGAAAAACGATTAAAATGAATATTATTCTGCCCTGAAATTTTGAGTGAAATAAATCCCAGTATAATTAGAAATAAAAGTTGGTTCTGTAATTTCTTGGGCATGAATAATAAACCTTTTAAAATTTTGTAGCAATCGAAGAAAATTGTAACAACCATTTTTGAAGATGATCCATCCAACTTTCATCTACTAGTGTATTAAGCATCCCAAAACCATGCCCTCCTCTATGATATATATGCATTTCAGCAGATACCCCATTATTAATATAGGCTTTATGATATGCTATACTATTTTCAACAGATACATCTTTGTCATCGGAGCAATGCACTAAAAAAACAGGTGGAGACAATGGATGCACTAAACATTCAGCAGAATATTGTTGAATTAGTTCAACGCTGGGATTAAGACCAATAAAACGATTCCTTGAGCCCAAATGAGTTATTTCATTAGAGAAACTGATAACTGGATATATAAGTATGGAGAAAAGAGGTGGCAATAATTTCAAATCATTCATTCCATTATTTACACTACTTAATATAGAAGAGGCAATAGAAGCCAAATGTCCACCAGCAGAAAATCCCATTAATCCGATGCATGAAGGATTTAAGCCCCAATCATTGGCTCTTTCTTGAACTACGGAAAATGCTTTTTTAATATCAATTAAGGGTAGGGGAATTTTGCTATTAGCAATTTCCCCATGGGGCAGCCGATATTTCAAAACAAAAACAGTTATTCCCCACTCATTTAATTTTTCTGCAACTTCATTTCCTTCAAGGTCAATAGCTAGTTTTTCATATCCGCCACCAGGACAGATAATAATGGAAAGTTCATTTGCCTTTTGCGCTGGAACAAACACTTCCAACTTTGGAGTAAAAAGACCACTTATACATTTAACCCCATTGATGAAAAAGACCGTTTCGTCAGGGGATTGACCTAATTGCGAAGAATCAGCATCTGGAAACAATAGAATCTCTTCTCTTTTATTATTGACCATTGTTTTAGAAATACTGGGTTCAAATATTTATTATGATATTGGCTCGCTTGAAAATAGTGCAAAAAAGCAATCAATACAAATATATCAGTTTCTAGTATGGGTGAATAAAATTCGAGCACTCTCCTGTTTTACGAGTATCTCTCTTCGATGACCCCATATTTTATCTCTAGCAGCCTTGCCTGCAATAGTTGCATCCAAAATTGGAAAAGGATAATCTTTCCCAATGATAATATTGCAAAGTTGCTGCTCCATCAAACTCATTTTATGCGGTTCATGAATGAATGAATTTGGAATATTTTGTAATTCAGGTATCCATTGTTTAATAAAGATTCCTTCGGGATCATGGTCGCTGGATTGCTTAACAGGATTATAAATTCGAATAGTATTCACTCCAGTAGTACCAGCCTGCATTTGAAATTGCGGATAATGAATACCTGGTTCATAATCTAAAAATTGTCTGGCCACATGATGAACGCCTTGTCTCCAATCTTGGTAAAGATGATGACATAAAAAAGAAATCAGCATAGCGCGCATCCGGAAATTAATCCAACCCGTTGTAATTAAACAGCGCATACAAGCATCCACTAAGGGGAAACCAGTTTTTCCTTCTTCCCATGCTTTAATAAATAATTCATTTTTAGGATGCGCAAGTAATTCATATCCTTTGTTAATGCACTTAAATTCATAGTTTCCCTCCACTTCAAATTTTTGAATAAAATGACAATGCCATTTTAATCTTGTGATGGCATTTTTAATAGGTCCTTTAAAATTGGAGATTTTTTGCGCTTCGTTCAATGCTTGATAAGCTTGCTTTACACTTAGATTACCCCAACTGATATAAGGAGAAAGACGAGTGCAGCTTTTTCTGCTTTCGGCTGGCTTACTAATATGCTTACTATAGTTCATTCCTCGCTCTGCAATAAAGCTTTCGAGGTACTTGAACGCATTGTCTTCACCAGCGGGTTGAAATACAGATGGATAAACCTCAAGAGATTGTACAAATTCTATGGGCAAACATTGACGCGGTTTAAAAGCGGAAGTTTGTTTTGGCTAAACTCATTGTTGATGATGGGGCTATGCATGGTAACATTCCATTTTTTATCCCAGTCTTTTCTGTTTCTGATTCCTCTAATAATTCCATCTCTTTGAAACTGCTGCCAAAGAATTTGATTGCTTGAACAAAATGTAGCAATCGCTTTATCTCTGTCGTAAGTTATTTGTGTGCCCGATTCCTGGTAACTAAAAATGGTTTGAAGTTTGTATTGTTCAGCTATCTCTTGAAAAGCTTCTGCCGCTTCTGCATAAAATAAATAGACTTGTCTATTGTAGTTGGCTAACTTTTTATTTAATGCTAGAATTGAATGGTACTGGAATTGTAAATGCCTTACACTGGTATCTGGATATTGAATGATAGATGGTTCAAACACAAAAACAATTAAATAAGGCAACCCGGCTTGCTCTGCCGCCTGCAATGCTGCATGATCTTGGGTTCTAAGGTCTCTTTTAAACCAGACGATATTGATGGGTTGCTTATGCAATTTTATAAATTGAATAGATCATATTAGATTTGTCATTCTATCAATACATAACTTGTACTCCTTCCTCCATCTACTTCCTTCATTAGAATGTTTTTGTTCATTAAATCCTGAATATCTCTCAATGCAGTATCCGAAGAAGTTTTGGTAATTTTTGCCCACTTCGATGAATTCAGTTTTCCTTCAAATCCATCTAGTAACATATTTAACATGTTTTGCTGTCGTATGTTTAAAATAGTTGTCCCATGTTTTTCCCAAAAACGCGCTTTTTTTAATACGCCTGAAAGTGTTTCAGTGTTCGCTTCAAGAGCGTGATCAAGGCAATGTAAAAACCAGGTGAGCCATTCAGTAATATCCATTGAACCTTTCTGTGCGCTTTCTAGGATTTCGTAATAATGCTTTCGTTCTTTTCTTATCTGAGCACTCATGCTGTAAAACCTTTGGGCAGATTCATCGGCACGTGAAAGCAGCATATCCGCTATAGCCCGAGCAATACGGCCATTGCCATCATCAAAGGGATGTATGGTAATAAACCATAAGTGAGCCACTGCCGCTTTTATAACTGGGTCCATATTTATGTCCTCATTAAACCAGTCTATGAATTGCCTCATTTCTGCTTCAAGGCGGTCTGCGTTCGGTGCTTCAAAATGTACTTTTTCTTTTCCTAATGCACCAGAAACTACCTGCATTGGATCGTCTTTTGTATTATCTCGCCAGGCCGCAACTGTAATTTTGTGTATGCCACTTCTGCCTGTTGGAAAAAGAGCCGCGTGCCAACCATACAACCTATCGGCAGACAAAGGATGCTGATAATTTTGGGTGGCATCGAGCAACATTTCTACTACACCATCCACATAACGGTCTGTTGGTACCAAGCCAGCTATATCCATCCCCAGTTTACGGGCAATAGAAGACCGAACCTGTTCTACATCCAGAAGTTCTCCTTCAATTTCACTTGACTTCAAAACATCCAATGTAAGTGTCTGAAGGTTGGCCTCTGCTTTCAGTTGAAAACCCATCGCTTCCATTCTACCCATCAACCGTCCTTGCCTATTTCTGATGTAAGTCAGCAAAGTTGTTAAGCTTTCTTGGTTCCAGCTAAACTTTGGCCACTGAGGTAATTGGTGAATATAAACCGACATTTTCCGCATTATTTGCGGTGAATATACCAAATAATTACCGCATTTGCAATTTTCGCCTTAAATTTTGCGGAGAATAAAGTTATTAATCACCGCATTGGAGTCAATCTTTCTATTTAAGAAAATCAATGCGTGTCATAGCACTTAATACTAAAAAAGAGTACTAATAAAAGCTAGAGTCATATGGCCGGCGAGATTGTGGCATTGAATATTTAAGGACTCTGCATTTTCGTCGTTATTCAGTGAATAAATAGCATTAACACCGCACATGAATTGTTCTCCATTTTCGTTTCTAGTTATCATAATATCTGAGAATCCTCCAAGAATTTTTTTTGATTTTCTAGAAACCAAAGTGATACATCCTTCGGTTGAATAGGAAAAATAGGATTGATCGTTGATGATTCCTTTTTGTTTTAAAACCTTAAAAATAGAGTCGGTAGGTTGAATTATTTCACGAACAGAGTAAAGCTTTCCAGTCAGCTTATTAGAAAAATATTTGGGAGAGAGTAGTTCTGCTATTTCATTAGCAAACTTTTCATGTTTTTGAACTACTAAATAATTTGAATCAAAGAATTTATATAAAACAAATATTAGTACAAGAATCACTATGATTGTCTTTTTTGACATTTGTATATTTATTCGAGGAGTAACTAAATCTTTGTCAGCTAATTTAATTTTTATTTAGCTCAAGTTTTGATTTAATCTGTAAAGATATGGGCAACAAAAAACCCCAACATTGCTGTTGAGGTTGTTGTGGTGTGGGCCGGGATCGAACCGGCGACACAAGGATTTTCAGTCCTTTGCTCTACCGACTGAGCTACCGCACCTTCCGTAGATATTTCCCCTTCGGGGCTGCAAATATAAGGAGTGGAATGGTTATTCACGCATTATCCACTATTTTTTTCTTTAGAATTCGCAATTCTTTGGAGTTCTAGCAAATGCAATCACGTCTCTGATATTGGTCATGCCCGTTACAAACTGCACCATTCTTTCAAAGCCTAAGCCAAAACCCGCGTGTGGCACGGTTCCGAAACGGCGGGTATCTAAATACCAGCTCATTTCTTCGGCAGGAATATGCATTTCTTTCATTCTAGCTTCCAACTTTTCTAACCGCTCTTCTCTTTGAGATCCACCTACTATTTCTCCAATACCTGGTGCTAAAATGTCCATTGCGGCTACGGTTTCCTTGCCTGGCTCGCAACCATCATTCAATCGCATATAAAATGCTTTAATTTTTGCTGGATAACCAGTTACAATCACTGGCTTTTTAAAATGCTTCTCTACCAGGTAGCGTTCGTGCTCGCTCTGCATATCAATACCCCAGCTAACATCGTATTTGAATTTCTTCTTTTTATATGCAGGGCTATCCAATAAAATTTGAATGGCTTCTGTATAAGTAATGCGTTCAAACTGGTTACTGATTACAAAATTCAACTTATCTAACAAGCCCATTTCTGCACGCTCATTTTGTGGCTTCTGTTTTTCTTCTTCCGCCAAGCGCTGATCTAAAAATTCAAGGTCTTCTTTATTATGCTCCATTGCATAACGAATCAGGTACTGAATAAATTCTTCAGCCAAATTCATATTGTCTTCAATATCATGAAAAGCCATTTCAGGCTCAATCATCCAAAACTCAGCTAGGTGGCGGGTTGTATTCGAATTCTCTGCCCTGAAAGTAGGTCCAAAAGTGTAGATCTCCGAGAATGCCATGGCGCCTAGTTCCCCCTCTAATTGTCCACTCACCGTTAGGTTGGTGCTCTTACCAAAAAAATCTTCGGTATAATCAATATTACCAGCAGCATCTTTTGGTGCAGAACCATCCATGGGTAAAGTAGTTACTCTAAACATTTCACCTGCGCCCTCTGCATCACTTGCAGTAATGATTGGGGTGTGTAAATACACAAATCCTTTATCATTAAAAAATTGGTGTACTGCAAACGCCAACGAATGACGAATGCGAAATACTGCACCAAATGTATTGGTACGAAAACGCAAATGTGCTTTCTCTCTTAAGAATTCTAAACTATGTTTTTTCGGTTGGAGCGGATACTTCTCTGCATCTGAATCTCCTAATATTTCTAGTGATACCGCTTTTACTTCAATGGTCTGTCCTTTACCTACACTTTCCACCACTTCCCCTATTACTTTCAGTGATGCCCCTGTTGTAATTCTTTTCAAAGTTTCGTCGTCTAATAATCCCAACGCTACTACAACTTGCAAATTATTATTGGTGCTCCCATCATTTAATGCAATAAACTGGTTGTTGCGAAATGTACGCACCCATCCCATTAAAGTTACCTGATCGCCTGGCTTTCCAGCAGCCAACAGGGTTTTTATCTTGATTCTAGTGTTAAACATGATTTTACGATTGAATTGCTTATTTGGGCAAGGTTTTTGCAAATATAAGCAAACAAGGGGCCGGCTCTATTCTTTTGATGAATCAGGTTGAATAAAAACAGCTTATTATGGAAAAAATTTTGAATACAATTTATTGGGGCAATAGTCTAGAAAAATATTTTTTGGTTTTGGGGGGAATGATACTGGCTTGGGTTTTTTTACGACTAATAAAACACTTAGCTGTAAAAAAATTGACCCGTTGGGCTTCCAAGACTGCCAATCAGTTTGACGATGTAATTGTTAATGCAGTTGATCGTTTTGCGCTCCCCATTGTTTATTTAATGGTGAACTATTCGCTCATACATATTTTAACCCTTTCTACAAAAGCGGAAAGAGTTTTAAGTGTAGCTGTTAGTTTAATTACAATGATTTTTATTGTTAATATGATTAATTATGCCATTCATTATGGCGTAAGGACCTATATGGAAATGAAGGCTGAGCCTTCGGGAAGAATGAAACAATTGACCGGTATTCTTACTGTAATTAAAGTAATCATTTGGTTTTTAGGGATTCTTTTATTGGCAAGTAATATTGGCTACGATATAACTACAATTATTGCAGGACTAGGCGTTGGTGGAATTGCCATTGCCTTGGCTGCCCAAAATATACTTGGCGACCTATTCAGTTATTTCGTTATCTTTTTTGATAAACCATTTGAAGTAGGAGACTTTGTTGTTGTTGGCAACGAACAAGGAGCCATTGAAAAAATTGGTGTAAAAACAGTTCATGTGAGAAGCATTAGTGGTGAGCAACTAATTATGCCTAATTCAGAATTGGTAAAAGCAACCATTAAAAATTTTAAAAGATTAGAGAAAAGAAGAAAGCTTTTTTTGATTGGCGTCACTTATAGTACAGACCCTATAGTACTTGCTGAAATACCCAATATTATAAAAGACATCATCAGTAAAACAGCAGACACAGAATTGATTCGATGTCACTTGTCTGGTTTTGCAGACTCAAGCATCAATTACGAAGTGGTCTATTTTGTATTAAGTGATGATTTTATTAAATATATGGATACCCATCAACAAATTTGTTTGTCTATTGCAAGCAGCTTTAAAGAGAAAAAAATTGAATTTGCTTTCCCCTCTCAAACAATCTATATAAAAAGCACTTAAAAAGCATTTTTTTAGGTTTTATCAAAAATTTTGTAACATTGCAGTGGAAACAATGCTGATTAGCCCGTTATTGAGCTCCAAAATTTCAGTTACTCTCTTTCCAAATCAACCCAATAAACCTTTCTGAGCTTTTTTTCCTTAGACAGGCCTAACCTTTTTTATAGTCTGAATTTGATACCCCCCAAACAATTTTTCCATTTATGTATGACATTCTTCAGTTAAATGACATGCTACTACCAGAGTTACTGGATATAGCAGAACGTTTAAAAATCACTGGTGCAAAAAAACAAGACAAACAGGGCTTAATTTACAAGATCCTTGATTCGCAAGCTGTACAAGAAAGTACCGCTAAAGAGAATGGAGCACCTAAAAAAGCGGGTCGTCCTAAGAAGGCCGTGAATATTAAAACTTCTACTGGCGCTACGGAAGAAGCAGAAGTAATGCAAGAAGCGCCAGCTGCGCCCATTGCAAAACCTGCTCCCATTGCAAAAGCCGCTCCAGCTTCAGCTGCTGCTCCTGATCAAAGGAACAATGAAAATGCAGGTGCAGCCAGACCCATTAGAAAAGCCATGCCACCTACTAAAAAGGGACCTGGCCCAAGACCTAGAACAGATAAGCCTGCCGAAGCACCAGAAACCAATAACAATGATGAACCAGAGAATGACCCAACAGCTAATATAGCAGCGGCCATTATTCAAACTTTGGAAGCAAGTGATAACAATAGTGAATCTGCTCAAGCACCAGAAACCACTTTACAACAAGAACGTCCCAGACACCAACCTATTAAAAAAGAGCCCGTTTTCAACATTGAGTTTGAAGGGGTAATTCCTGGTGAGGGTGTTTTAGAAATGATGCCCGATGGATATGGTTTCTTGCGTTCTTCCGATTACAACTATTTATCTTCTCCGGATGATGTGTACGTATCTCCGTCTCAAATCAAATTATTTGGTTTAAAAACAGGTGATACGGTAACAGGATCTGTGCGTCCACCTAAGGAAGGCGAAAAATATTTTGCTTTATTAAAAGTAGATTTCATTAATGGTAAGCGCCCCGACGAAGTGCGTGATCGTGTACCATTTGATTACTTAACACCTTTGTTTCCTTTTCAGAAACTGAACTTATTTACTTCACCTACCAATTATAGCACCCGTATTATTGATTTATTTACCCCAATAGGTAAGGGTCAGCGCGGATTGATTGTAGCTCAACCAAAAGTGGGTAAAACCATGTTGTTGAAAGAAGTGGCCAATGCCATTGCAGCCAATCACCCCGAGTGTTATTTGATGGTGGTATTGATAGACGAACGTCCAGAGGAGGTAACCGATATGGAGCGCAGCGTAAACGCAGAAGTTATTGCTTCCACTTTTGATGAGCCCGCCGAAAAACACGTGAAAGTTTCTGCTATTGCTTTACAAAAAGCAAAACGCTTAGTAGAATGCGGACACGATGTGGTTATTTTATTAGACTCTATTACTCGTTTAGCTAGAGCCCATAATACCGTTGCACCTTCAAGTGGTAAGGTTTTAAGTGGGGGAGTTGAAGCCAACGCTTTACTAAAACCCAAACAGTTTTTTGGGGCAGCCCGTAAAATTGAGAACGGTGGATCATTAACCATTTTAGCTACTGCCTTGGTTGAAACCGGTAGTAAAATGGATGAAGTGATTTTTGAAGAATTCAAGGGTACCGGTAATATGGAATTACAGTTGGAAAGAAAATTAGCCAACAAACGTATTTTCCCTGCCATTGACTTAGTAGGTTCTTCTACTCGTAGAGACGATTTATTATTAGATAAAGATGTATTACAAAGAATGAATATTCTGCGTGTATTCTTAAATGATATGAATCCAGAAGAAGCTATGAACGAATTACTCAAGCGCATGCGCGGAACCAAAAGCAACGAAGAGTTCTTAGCAAGTATGAATAGATAATTTTTTTGACTGAATATAATTGACAAGGGCACCGCTAGATAACGGTGCCCTTTTTTTGATGTCTGCCCCCAGAAATCAACTGATCATTATCGCTTCTTCAAATATTTTTCCAAATCGATCGGTCGCTTTTACTTTAATTGATTTTGCAGTAGCAGAAGGTTTTATAAAAAACAAGTGCTCGGTTAATGTGGGTTCAATGAACTTATGTTTTTGTGGGAGCGATGGACCCTCGTATAACTCAATGGCCCAAGGATCTTTGGCAACCCTTTGTTCGGGAGCGCCTTTAGAAATCCCATCTTCAAACCACTCAATGGACCACTTTGCATCCCAGTTCCAAATATTCACGGCTAGTTCCTCTGGATATGCTTTGGCATATCCTTTAGGATAAATACGTAGCTGGTGATTATTTTCTTTATCGGTGCTTTTGTAATACCATTTAATATCACTTCCGTTTACTTCATATACCCCATAACCTCTTGGCGTTCCATCACCGCAAATTGGACCGGTCCACCAAGCGCCACAAACAGTTCCATGGTTGTGTTCCATGATATTTCCTTCTTCCCAACTTTCATTAAAATGCGTATGACCTGAGAGAATATGTACTTTGTATGGCGCTAGTAAACTGTAGAGTTTCTTTCTATTGGAAACGGTTCCACCAAAGTCTTCTTCTTTTTTATTTCTTTTGGGTGCACCCGTAAATGTGGGAATATGTAAACTCACCACCACCGTTGTTCCAGGTGCAACCATTTGCAAATCTTTTTCAAGCCAAGCCAATTGATTCTCGGTTAAATAACCAATATACTTTTTAGCTGTACCAATAAAGAAAACATCATCCAGCACTACATAGTGAATAGCACCTCTATTAAAAGAATAATAAGTTGGTCCAAACTGTGCTTTAAATGTTTCTGCAGAATAATCATCGGTTCTTGAGTTCAAATCCATATCGTGATTACCAATCACGTTATAAAATGGAACACCAGTCATTGCAATGGCTTCTTTATAATCTTTAAAGTACTCAAACTTATCCCAAACTAAATCTCCACAACCAATACCATGAAACAAAGTATTAGCTGGATATTGTTGCATCAGTTTTTTAAAATCGGGAACAGTAGTTGCTTTTAACTGTTCACAATCTGATGCAGATATCATTTGTGTGTCGGCCCATACTACAAAATTATGTTGCGCATCATTAGTGGATAATTTGGTTAATACAAAATCATGATTCAAAGTTCCTCGCTTTCCTTTTACAGAAATAAAGAAGCTAGCAATATAATTATCATGGTCAAAAGCATAGCCTGCTGGTGAACTGATATAAACAAAATCAGCATTTTCTTTCACCGTAAACTGGTACTCCCCTTTTTGGTTGGTTTTAAAAACTTGGGTACCATCTGTTATAACTACATTGGCAATACCTTTTCCTTCACTCACCACTTTACCCTTTACTACTAATTCATTTTCTTTTTCAAATGCAGCTGCATTAGTTTCGGTTAATGCAGCGGGCAAAGCAAACACGCCACCTGTTAATCCTAAGTTTTTTAAAAAGTTTCTTCTTTTCATAATGAAATTTTAAACAGGTAAATTATTTCTGCCACCAAACTTTAATATTGATATTGTCTCCGCCCATTGCTTGAACTGCTTGATTATAGTTTTCGGTATTAGTGCTTTGCACGGCTGGCGGATAGCGATAGCGTACAGGCATAATTTTATTATTCAACATACCATCTGCTGTTGGCACAACAGGAAAGCCAGTTCTTCTATACTCAAACCATTGTTGAAAATCGGTAAAATACAAGACATAATATTTTTGCAACATGATTCGCTCCAATGTAGCATTATAGGCGGCTTTGGTATTGGTAAAATAATCTGCTGGCATTACGGCACCCCACTGCTCTATGGAAGCTTTTACGCCTTTTTCATAGGCTGCTTTTGCTGCTACTGCATTATTATTTCTAAACTCTACTTCTGCTTTAATCATTTCTACTTCAGCATAGCTCATTAAAATCACACTTAGTGGAGCAGTTACCAAAGCAATATTTTTGTTAGAAGGAATATAATCAAACTGATTATCGCTTCCAGCATATCCGCTGGGGATTCCTTTATATCCAATATTAGCATTACCAATTTTGTTTCTTGCTTGAGTTAACCATCTAGCTCTTCTTGGATCATTCAAATCATTTAAGTTGTCTGTAAAAAATAATCCAGCTGCTCTAAATGTAGTAAAGTCAATAGCTCTTCCCCATGGTGAAACAAAAGGCGTTACGCCTGATAGCTTTACCAATGCTCCTTGGTCGTTAGATGTGAATACGGGATACTTAACAGGATTATCAATGATGGTTTTTAATTTAGCTAAGGTTCCCATTTCGGTTCGCTTAGACAATCGCAACAACAAACGCATTTGTAATGAGTTGGTAAATCTTTTCCAACTAGCTACATTATTGGCAAACAACATTTCAGTTCCAAAAACCATTGGCCTGGTTGTTACATATAAATTATTGGCAGAATCTAAATCTGCAATAATTTTTTCATACACTTTTTGCTGAGTAGTAAACTTCGGTCTAAAAATTCCCTCATCTCCTTTGGTTGCTTCTTCCATAGGAATATCCCCAAAACAATCCGTTAAGTTTGAATAAATCATTGCGTTTAAAGTCATAGCAATGGCCTGATAATTGGGATCTTTTTGTTCTACCGAAGCAGTATACATTTCTTTTACATTGGTTAACCATCTGTAATAAGTGGTCCAAGTTGAATTACCTGCTGTTTCGGTGATATCATATCTGTGCACTCCACCTGAAGTACTAGGGAAAGGCAACATATCTTGCATTAAGCTGAAGGTAAAATTATCCGATTGACGCATATTGAAAGAAGAGACTTCATACAAAATAGGATTCAATAAAGTTCCTGGGCTTATTTTATTCACCCTATTTGGATCGGTGTTAACTTCTTCAAAATTTTTAGTACAAGACGCCATAAATAATAGCATCAGTGCGGAAAAGACAATTGATATTTTATTTTTCATGAGTTTTTTTTTGTGTGTGTAGGGCTGAATACAATTGGAGGTCAATTAAAATTTAACGGTGATATTGGCTCCAATGGTTCTGCTCGAAGGCAATTGACCCATTTCTACTCCTGGTAAAATAGTAGAGCCGTTTAAAGCAGCTGTTTCTGGATCAAAAATGGGGAAGCTGGTGATCATCAATAAGTCTCTACCATAAAGGGCTACACTTAATTGTTTAAAGAATGATTTACCTAAAATTGACTTAGGAAAATTGTACTCTAACCTGGCTTCACGTAGTTTTAAATAAGAAGCATCAAAACTATTTGACTCAACATTGGCTCTTCTATAATAATCTCCATAATATTCAACTGGTAATACTTTTCTAGTATTAGGTGAATAAGACTTGTCAGGATTTTGTACCACCCCTGCTCCAATAATAAAGTTTTCTTCACGACCAGCTAATGTAGATTTCAACTTTCCCTGCTCCATCATTTTATGGTGGCTTTGAGAATAAATCATTCCACCCAATTGTCCATCTACTAAAAAACTAAACCTGAAATTGTTATAAGTAAATTCATTTCTGATACCCCCTTTCCAATCGGCATAAGCAGAACCGATGTATTGAATTTCTTGTGGTCGTGCTGGCAAACCAGTTGCATTGTAAACAATTTGTCCATCAGGAGAACGCAAGAAACCAAAACCATAAATATCTCCAGTTGTTCCACCTACTCTTGCTTGAATGGTTGCATTACCGCCATAACCAATATCTTGTTTTCCCTCCATGCCTTCAGCTAATTCCATCACACGGTTTTGGTTTTTAGCCCAGGTTAAAATAGTGTTCCAACTAAAGTTTTTCTTTTTAATAATGCTTCCAGTTAATACCACTTCAATCCCTTGGTTTCTTACAGCACCTGCATTCAATACAGCTCTAGCATATCCCGTTGTTGGATCCATTGGCACTTCTAAAATTTGGTTACGGGTAGTATTGCTGTATACTGTTAAATCTAAATTCAGTCTGCTTTTGAATAATCTAATATCTAAACCAGCTTCATAGTTGGTAGAAATTTCTGGTTTAAAATTTACATTATGTAATAAGGTAGGAACAGAACCTGAACCAGGGAAAGGACTGGTACCATAGTATTTGCTGGTTTTGTAAGGATCGGTATCATTACCTACTTGAGCTGCTGATACACGAAGTTTTGCAAAAGATACAGCTGCGGGTAATCTTAATATATCACTTAAGATGATGCTGGTATTAATAGAAGGATAAAAGAAAGAATTGTTTTGAACAGGCAAAGTACTTGACCAATCGTTTCTTCCTGTAACGTCTACAAACCATTTATTTTTATAAGAAAACGAAGCTGTTCCGTATAATGAATTCACTCTTTTATTTCTAGCAATATTGATTACTTCTGGGGTACCTACTCCATTGCTTAACATGTATACGCCAGGTATCACTAATCCAATTACACTTGCATCCATTCTATTGTAATTGGTACTCATGGCATTTCCTCCAACAGAAGCCGTTACATTAATGTCTGATCCTATTTTGTCTTTATAAGACAATAAGAAGTCGCTATTGATTTCGTAATCCTGAATATTTTGCTCTTTATAAAAACCCCTTAAATAGTTGGCAGAAGAATAGGGTCTTTGTTGCTTTCTTATTTCGCTAGATAAATCTATACCAGAACGAAGCATTAAATCAAATTTTTTATTGATGGTATAAGTAGCTGCCATATTTGCTAAGAAGGCATTGCTTTTTACCCCATTGGTCATTTCATATGCAATCAAATACGGATTATCTATAAAGCTGCTGAACGGGTGTACTTGATCTACTTGCTCTTGTCCCTTTTTCCAAATAGGTCTATACCAACTCAAGTCTACATTCGGATTTTGGAAAATCATGAAATAGGCAATCGACTGGTTATTATAACCCGTTGCAGGTAAATTATCACTAGACTTATTGGTGTAATTCACTTTAGCAACAAACTTCAACTTCTCTGATACTTTTTGACTAACACTCAATGCAGCAGTCATTCTTTCAAAACCAGTATTCGGCATAATCCATTCATTTTTTGAATGAGTTAATGAAGCCCTAACCGATCCGTTTTCATTACCGCTTTCCAAAGAAATATTATTGGTGATGGTAGAACCTGTTCTCCAGAAGCCTTTGATATTATTGGGCTGTGCTACCCAAGGCAATCTTGTTGCAGACTGTCCTTCCACATTTGGATCATATTGAAAATAAGATTGTCCATTGAATCTTGGACCAAATGCACTACTGGTTCCGCTTGTACTTCCTCCATCAGCTGAAGCCCCATAGCTATAATATTTTTCTCCAGCAGCATTCAACGCTCTGCCAGTACCCTGACCGTACTCGTATTGATAATCGGGCCATCTTAACACAGTGTTCATGCTCACATTCGAATTGAAAGAAACACCAATACCCTTGTCTTTTCTGGCACCAGATTTAGTAGTAATTAATAAAGCACCGTTTGCAGCCCTGCTTCCATATAATGCAGTAGCACCCGGTCCTTTTAATACTGTTATGCTCTCAATATCATCGGGATTAATATCTGAAATACCGTTTCCAAAATCAACCGGCACATCCGATCCAGATCCTGCACCATAAGCATTGCCTACACCAGAACTGGTACCACCACCATTCATGGGTACTCCATCTAATACAATCAATGCATTGTTTCCGTCTGGGTTCATTGAAGCGTCTCCTCTTAAAGAAACCCTTACCGATCCACCAGGACCAGAACCAGCAGAATATAAATTTAATCCTGCTACTTTTCCTGATAAAGAACTAACCCAGTTATTTGAACGAGCATCTAGCACATCACTCTCTTTCATAGTTTGTGCAGAATAGCCCAAAGCTTTTTCTTGTTTCTTAATTCCCAATGCAGTTACTACCACTTCATTCAATTCTCCAGCCGTTGAACTCATTCTGGTAACAATATTATTACCAGACTTGGTGAAGGAAACAGTCTGTTCTAATTCAGCATATCCAACGTACGAAAATTTTAAATTGTACTTAGCACCTACGGTTAATTGCTTAATGCTATAAATTCCTTTTTCATTGGTGCTAACCGTTTGGCTGCTTGCTCCTTTTATTTGAAGTACTACTGTTACCCCTTGAAGTGGGTCTCCTTTCTCATTTAGTACAGTACCCATAAGGTCTGCCGTAGTTTGTGCATGAACCAACTGAGTTTGCATCATCACTAAAATAAGTGCGAGCAAGCCAACAGTTTTTTGTAAAAAGTTTTTCATAATGCAGTTTTGTTTTATTCAAGCGCGAAAGTATACTGCAATAAAAAAAGCCGCTATAGCAGCGGCCCTTCTTAACTATTTGATAATTATATGGTTACATTATGATAACCTTGTGTTCATGATTTGGTAATACCAATGGTTTAGGGTTTCAATTTCTCTTCAAACAATTTCAAAATTCTTTTATATTCATCGGTCCAACTACTAGGCTCTACAAAGCCATGGTCTTCCATTGGATATACCGCAAGTTCCCAATTTTCTTTTTTGAGTTCAATGAGTTTTTGAGACAAGCGCACCACATCTTGAAAATGCACATTCACATCTACCATGCCATGACAAATCAATAAATGATTTTTTAGGCCCCCTGCAAAATTGATGGGAGATGATTTTGCATAAGCAATAGAATCTTGCACTGGTTCATTTAAAATATTGGCTGTATATCCATGGTTGTAATGAGCCCAATCGGTTACGGGTCTTAATGCGGCTCCTGCCTTAAATACATCAGGTGTAGTAAACAATCCCATCAACGTAATAAAGCCTCCATAAGATCCACCATACAAACCAATTCGCTTTGGATCAATGCCATAATTTTTCACTAAGAAATCTGCAGCATCTACATGGTCGGTTAAGTCTTTCCCTCCCATATGTCTGTAGATACCCGTGCGCCAATCTCTACCATAACCACTGCTGGCTCTATAATCGATATCAATCACCGTATAGCCCTTGTCTACCAATAAATTATTGAACATGTATTCCCTAAAATAACTGCTCCACCAATAATGCACGTTTTGTAAATAGCCCGCACCATGAACAAAAAATACCGCTGCCCCATTTTTCTTTGCTGCAGTTGGTTCATAAATTCTTGCATAAATGGATTGACCATCACGTGCAGGAATGGTAGTCACTTTTGCTTCTTTCCAATCATATTTTTTAAACTCATCGCTCATTGAAAGATTGGTGACCTGAACGGGTTTTTTGCCGGGCGCATTTTCTTGTACAAATAATTCCCAAGGCTTATTGATATAAGAGTATCGATAGGCAATCCATTTTTCATCGGGGCTCATGCTCACTTCATATCCTCCTTCCCATGCCGTGATTCTTTCTTTTGAAGTACCATCTGTTTTAATACGGTACCAATTTAATTTTCCAGGATGTGTTTCATTGGTCAATAAATAAAAATGCTGTTTGGTTTTACTCAACTTCAAATCTTGCACTTCATAATTACCAGCAGTTAATGCTTTTTTATTTTGTGTTTTTACATCGTACATATATAAGTGCGAATAGCCCGAAGTTTCGCTTTGAAAATAAAATTGGTCATTGTTTACCCATCCAACTTTTGTTCCGAAGTTTCCACCACCAATTCCAGGACCACCAATCCATGCATTGTCTCTTTGTCTATCGATAAGCAACAATTTTCCAGTTACAGCTTCCAATTGCATGATCCAACGGTCTTTGTTATCTTGAGAACGAATATCTACAATCGCAAAACTTGCACTGCTGTTCCAATAAGGACCATATATTGCTACTGAACGATTGATTGGTTTTTTTCCTTCATATCTTTTTGGATAATCTTTTGCATAATCGGGTAAGTCTTGAATACCAGGTATGGCATCGGTTTTTATTTGCATCAACGTATCCCGAACACGATCCCAAACATAAAAATCAAATTTGCCCAAGGCATTACCCACTTTAGTTCTGGTATTTAAATTGTTGGTATAACCAGACTCTGTTACATAATCTGGAACAATGGTTTGCTTGTTTCCACTTGGCGCTTGATACAATCGATAAGTTACAAAACGTGCATCTGGACTAATTTGTAGGCCTTGCATCATTCTATCGCCCGTTGCAATTCTTTTGATGGTGTCATTATACACCATTCGATTGTTTCTAACATAATTGGCTCGCTGCTCTCTTTTGTCTTTTCTATCTTTGAGCACTTCAAATAAATCTAATTGTTGCTGTTGCAGCCATCCATCTTGGGTTTGTGAGTTGATTGTAGCCGCGGAGCGATTGAAGTTTCCTACAGTTGTGCTCCCACCGGTACCAATATTGGTCAATTGCATGAGTACACCTGTTTTGGTATGCCACGCAAATAAATTAGGAGACTTGGTAAAAACAATCCACTCATCATTCATGATAAAGGATGGATTATTTTCTTGTTCTTCCGTTTGTGTTACTCGAATGGTTTTATTGGTTTTAATATCCATCCAATAAATGTCTCCACGAAAAGCATACACCACTTGTGTTCCAGATAAATTATAGACTGCATTATTTAATGCGCTGTTTTTTTCAATAATAGTATTATTGGCTTTTTCTGGAGCAGTTGCATTAATTGAAAATGCATACAATGAATCTGATATATTTTTTTGTGGATTCCAATTGAAAAAAACTGTTTTACTATCGTTGCTCCAAAATAAATTTGAAGGCGATGTTCCCATCCACTTAGGATCTCGCATAATATGGTCTACCGTTAATGATTGGGCAAACACTTGTAAAGAGCTGGTAATAAAGACGAGCAGAAATATTTTTCTCATAGCGTTGTTTTACGAGAATAAATCTATCGTATTCAGCTTAGAAAAACACGGGCTCTTGTTGAATATTATTTAAGTGGATGAAGAAGTCTTTACTTAAAATACTTGTTAGCTTCTATATATTCGCGCACTTTGTCTGGAACCAAGTATCGAATACTTTTTCCTGCTTTAATATTATCCCGAACATGGGTTGCAGAAATGGTTAATAAGGGGGCATTTAAAATAGTTACTCGTGCTTCGTGTTTATTGGTGACTACAAAATCAGGACGATTGTAAACAATGAATGCATAATCACTAATTAATAGCGGAGCGTTTTTCCACTTGGGTAAATTCTGGAAACTATCGCTTCCCATAATGATGGTGAATTCGTGTTGCGGATATTTTTCTTTTAAATAAATCAAGGTATCGATGGTGTAAGAAGGCTTGGGTAGCTTAAATTCAATATCTGATGCCCTAAGTCTTGTATCTTCTTCTACCGCCAACTGCACTAAATGCAAGCGATGATACTCGTTCAATAAACTATGTTCTTGTTTAAAAGGGTTTTGGGGAGACACCACAAACCATACTTGCTGTAAATCGGTTTCGTTTAAAACATGACTGGCTATAATCAAGTGGCCCGTATGAATGGGGTTAAAGGATCCAAAATAGAGGCCTATTTTCATATAACTTATTGATTATCAGGTTGTTATGACAAATCTTCGGTTACAAAAATACTGTTGGCCTCGCTTAATCTTAAGCTAAGTCGGTAACCAGATACACAAATTGATATAGGATCTCCTAAAGGAGCAATTTGCTCCACTTTTACTTTCTCGCCTGGCACACATCCCATTTCCATGAGTTTGATAAAAATCTCGTCCTTCTCAAATGAATCGATGATACCCTTTTGCCCCGCTGTCAATTCAGACAATCTTTTCATATTTCCGATTATATGGTAAAGGTAATCTAGCCCGTATTGGTTTTGTTACGAATTTTGGAGTAATAACCAACTATGACCAAAATCAACTTTAGAACCGGAGATCGTCCATTTGTATTTAAAAACAAAGCAGGGTTAAAATCTTTTATAGCATCTATTTTTAAAAAAGAGAAAAAACTGCTGGGGGCCATCAACTATATATTCTGTTCCGATGAAATGCTTTTGAAGATTAACCAAGACTTTCTGCAACACAATTATTACACCGATATCATCACTTTTGGCTTAAACGAACCAGGTGAACCCATTGATGCTGAAATATATGTAAGCATAGATCGGGTAAAAGACAATGCCACACAGCAGGGGGTTTCCTTCCAGAATGAAATGCAAAGAGTCCTTTTTCATGGTGCCCTCCATTTGTGTGGCTATAAAGACAAAAAGAAAAGTGAAATTGTAGTGATGAGGCAAAAAGAGGACCAGTATTTGCAACTAATGGCCAAAGCCCAACAATGAATCTAAAAGTATTGGTAATCGGATGTTTTTTATTTTGTTCTGGTTATCTGAATGCCCAACAATACAGTCAGGTAGTTCTTAAAGACATTCCCTTTGAACCCAATATTGCCATTAACACAGATCTAGTTGAAAAACTAGAACAAAACAATGTATACCAATCCGCTAGCAAGGCTGCCCGCTCCTTTATTTATTGGACCAACTTCGCCAGACTTTATCCAAAGGCTTTTAGAGATGGGGCCCTCTTGCCGTTTATTAAACTACAGCCCAGCTTAAAAGGGAAATATGCAAATAGCCTGATTAAAGATCTAGGCAAAATAACGCCCCTTCCATTTCTTGAGCCAGAATTGAAGCTAACAAAGGCTGCACAATTACATGCAGAAGATATTGCACAAAACAATGGAAGGGTAAGTCATCAATCTTCAGATGGTTCAAGCTTTAGTGATCGGATGAAAAAAGTGGGCTATAAGAACTGTTCTGGAGAAAACATCTCTTTGGGGAATGACAATGAAGGACTCAGCTCTCTTTTATTACTTTATTTAGACATTAACCTACCCGATCTGGGCCATAGGAAAAATCTATTCAATCCTAATTACACCAAAATTGGGGTTAGCGTGAAGCAACTTCCCAATAATCAATTCCTTATCGTACAAGAACTAGGTTGTGGGGATTTGTCTAAAAACTAATCATTGATTGCCAGACTCCCTTAACCAGGTTAACTTGGAGGTTCCACGGGCAACCGTTCCACCCTGAAACATTATTTGGATGTGATTCGTGGAACATAGAACTTTAGGCCCTATAAAGCAACTATGCAGAACGAAAAAAGAAAATGGCAAATGGCATTCAGGCGGTTTGTGCTTGAAAATGCCCCTAGTGAACAATACGCACCCTACTTTGGTCTTTGCAAAATTGACCTTCGAAAGTGGATTGAAGCACAGTTCTCAAATGGTCTAAGCTGGGAGAACTTTGGAAAAGCGTGGCAATTTGAACATATTATACCAATTGCTTGGTTTAATACCAGTGATGAAGAAGAGTTGAAAGCCTGTTGGGGATTCTTAAATATTCGAGTTACACCAATAGAAGGGGGCTCAGGGCATTCTATTGATTTAATGTTTGCCAAGAATTATTTTGAAAAGCTTTATAAAGACGCTGGATTTGAGGGATGTTTATATTATTTAAAAAAGTTGGATGCTATTTTAATTGAGCACAGCACTATTCCTTCTGCAAAGCTTATTGGTTTTCTACAAGCAAATAAAACCGAACTGGAGGCTATACCTAGCTTTTCAGCTGATGAATACCAACAGTACCTTGAAACAGGTTCTGCAAAATCAATCTTAACTGAAAGAGAAATATTAAAAAAATTCGGTTAGGGCTTATCCTATAATATCTTTGCACCATGTTTTCAAAATACGATGTAATAGTAGTGGGCGCTGGACATGCAGGATGTGAGGCAGCAGCGGCAGCTGCCAACTTGGGTAGCTCCGTTTTGTTGATTACCATGAATATGCAAACCATTGCCCAAATGAGTTGCAACCCTGCAATGGGTGGAATTGCAAAAGGACAAATTGTTAGAGAGATAGATGCAATGGGTGGATACAGTGGAATCATCACCGACCTAAGTACCATTCAATTCAGAATGCTAAACTTAAGTAAGGGACCAGCAATGTGGAGCCCAAGAGCACAAAATGATCGAATGCTTTTTGCTGCAAAATGGAGAGAATGGCTAGAAAAAACACCTAACGTAGATTTTTACCAAGACATGGTAAAAGAAATTATTATTAAGAACAACAAAGCATGTGGGGTAATTACAGGTCTTGGTCACGAGATTATGGCTGAGTCTGTAGTAGTTACTAGTGGTACTTTTTTAAATGGAGTGATACATATTGGAGAAAAACAGTTTGGAGGTGGTCGTGTTGCAGAAAAAGCAGCAACTGGAATTACAGAACAATTGGTTGCTTTAGGATTTGAAAGTGATAGATTAAAAACTGGTACACCTCCAAGAGTAGATGGTAGAAGCTTGGACTATTCAAAAATGGAAGAACAAAAGGGAGACGAACATATAGTTGGTTTTTCTTATATAAATATTCCTAAAGTAAAAGCGGAAAACCAAAGGAGTTGTTTTATTACCTACACCAACCAAACGGTGCACGATTTATTAAAAACAGGTTTTGACAGATCACCCATGTATCAGGGAAGAATAGAAGGTGTAGGTCCAAGATACTGTCCAAGTATTGAAGATAAAATCAGTCGATTTGCAGATAGGGACAGGCATCAATTATTCGTGGAACCAGAAGGTTGGGATACAGTTGAAATTTATGTAAATGGCTTCTCAACTTCTCTACCCGAAGAAGTTCAAATGGCTGCACTAAGACAAGTTCCTGGATTTGAAAAATGTAAAAT
The DNA here is from genome assembly GCF_030695065.1 of Sediminibacterium sp. Lineage (GTDB taxonomy): Bacteria > Bacteroidota > Bacteroidia > Chitinophagales > Chitinophagaceae > Sediminibacterium. The sequence goes on from NZ_JAUYTR010000023.1 coordinate 409,519, forward strand.
ATTTAGACCAGGATATGCAATTGAGTATGACTATTTTATGCCGACTCAATTAACACATGCTTTAGAAACAAAACAAATCAGTCATTTATTTTTTGCAGGTCAAATTAACGGAACAACCGGATATGAAGAAGCAGCTTGTCAAGGTTTAATGGCTGGCATAAATGCACACCAAAAAGCAAAAAATTTGGAACCCTTTATCCTAAAAAGATCAGAAGCTTATATTGGCGTTTTGGTAGACGACTTAATAAATAAAGGCACCGACGAACCGTATAGAATGTTTACCAGTAGAGCAGAGTTTAGAACACTCCTAAGACAAGACAATGCCGATATAAGATTAACAGAAAAAAGTTATAAAATTGGGTTGGCTTCAGAAGGTAGAATGAAAGCGGTTGATATTAAAAAAACAGAAGTTTCCTTTGTAAAAGATACCCTTAAAAACTATTCAGTAGAACCAAATGAAATAAACGAATATTTAACCAGTATTCAATCTGCAACAATTACAGAAAAACAAAAAGCATCAAAAATTATTTTAAGACCGAATGTAACCCTAGCAAATTTGCAAGACTCGCTTCCAACCTTAAAAGAAACATTGCATGAAATATCTGATGATTCCCTGCTTCAATCAGAAATACAAATCAAGTATGAACGCTATATTGAGAAAGAGCAACAACTTGTAGATAAAATGAGTGATTTGGAGAACATGGTGATTCCGACCAACTTTGATTATACCAAACTCAGTGCATTATCCAATGAAGCATTACAAAAAATGAAAAAAATTCAACCCAGCACATTGGGACAAGCTAGCAGAATCAGCGGTGTAAATCCTTCAGATATACAAATTCTAATGGTTTACATGGGTAGATAAGTTAACTTCAGGAAAACAAATCTTTTGAAGCGAATCCTAAAATGGTTGGCTTATGGTTTCGCTAGTATAAGTCTATTCATTATACTGGCGTATTTTATTGCTAGTATTTATATTGAACAAAACAAATATAAACTACTAGTAGAAGCGCGTAAGTCTATAGAAAAAAAATACCATAGCGTTGTCGAAATCAAAAACATTCACTTAAGTTTAATAGAGCAATTTCCAAATTTATCTATACAGTTAGATCATATAGATGTTAAAGGGCCAATGTATGGCGCGCATCATCAAAAACTATTTACGGCTAAAAAAGTATCCCTTAGAATAAAACCCTTGCCTTTATTAATTGGAAGTATTGTATTTAGCAAAACAAAAATTAATAATGGACAACTCTTTATTTATACAGACTCACTAGGAAAACACAACCTTGATGAATTAAAACAAAAAAGAAAAGCAGAAAATAAATCTACATTTCCAATGCCAGAAAATATTGAATTGAATGAATTTAATATCATCATCAAAGACGATCAAAAATTAAAGAACTTTCAATTCAACATAAAAAAATTACAAGTACTAACCAATAAAACAGGTGAAATAACTGAACTAACTATAAAAAAAGAAATGACTGTTCGGTCGTTAACATTTAATCATTTAAAAGGAAGCTTCTTAAAAAATCAAATACTAAAAGGGAAATATACATTACAACTAAATAATAAAATTCAAACACTATCGGTTAACAACATATCCTTAATAATTGGATCAATACCGTTTAATATACAAGGCATTTTTGATTTAAAAAAAGATGGACAGTTCAAATTAAATATATCAACGAAAAGTATTCCATTTGATATTGCACAATTATTTCTTACAAAGAATATTAATCGAGTATTGAAGTTCATAACAATTACAAAACCATTATCAATTGATGCAACTATTACAGGCCCTTTAAATGGAGGTGAACCACATGTAATTGCAAACTGGGAAACGAAACAGACAATAATTGGTACGAATCAAATTCAATTTACCAAAGCAGATGTAAAGGGGAGTTTTAATAACCAAGTAAAAAAAGAACAAACACCGTCAGATTCAAACAGTACAATCTTATTAACTAAACTAACTGGTGATTGGCATAGCATTCCTATTAAAACCACAAATATTCAATTAAACAATCTTACTAATCCAAATTTAAAAGGAGGCTTTAGCAGTCAATTTGATTTAACAAAATTAAATTTACCCTTGAATACAGAAAATATAATCATTAAAAAAGGTTTAGGTATAATTAACATTAACTATGAGGGCCCATTAAATAATATATTGGAGAGTAATACTAAAATTACAGGCAGATTACAAATTGTTAATGGAGAAATATATATAAAACCCATTCAAAAAGACATCATTAATACTCAAGCTGAGATTAATCTAAATAATAATACGGTTGAAATAAAAAATTTAACGGCTAGAACAAAAGATGGTAGTAATATAAATGTAACAGGCGTTTCTACAAACTCACTTTCAGCAATTCCTAATACTCCCGGGAAAGCAAATATTGTACTAAACATAAAGAGTCCATATTTAGATTTAAATAATTTTAGCACCACACTACAACATAATTTCAAAAAAGGTAAAAAGCCTATTAAGACAACTTTTAGTAAAATTGACCATTTACTTGAAAACGAAACTATTCATATCAATTTAGAAGCAAAGTCAATAAAATGGCAAAAACTAACAACCACAAATCTAAAATCATCCATTAGTTTAAAAACGGGAATATGGGAACTTAGTAGTTTAAGTATGAATATGGGAAAAGGAAATATTCAGTTATCCTCAAAAATAATTTACGATAAGGGTGTAAAAACACTATTTGCCAAGTACAATATTATTGGCGTTAAAGCCGATGAGCTATTATATGGAATGGGTAATTTTAACTTACCGGGTATTTCCTATAAAAATATTCGTGGTATACTATTTATCAAGGGTCAATTAATAGGGCCAATTAACCAACAAGGCGGCTTTAATCCAAATAAAATTAAAGCGCATTTGAATTTTCAATTAAATCAAGGTGCGTTATTGAACTATCCACCATTAATTAAAATACAAGAACATATATTTAAAAAACGCAAACTTGATTCTTTGCAGTTTTCAAACATTCAGAATGAAATAACTATACAAAATGGAAATATTCATATTCCTAGAATGGAAATAGCCACATCCGCACTAAATCTATTTGTTGGTGGAGATTATGGTCTTAATGGAAAAACAAACTTACATATTCAAATTCCATTAAATAATATTACTAAGAGAGATCAATCCAAAAAGATGCTAAATGTCTCCAATAAAGAAAAGGGTGGAACAAGTATTTTTTTAAGCGCAATATCAGATGAAACCGGACATATTAAATTAAAAATAGACCCCAATGGAGCTAGATACAAAAAAGAACAAATAGCACAATAAGCCCCTCACCCATTCATCATAATAATAAAGCGCAAAAATTTATTAGATTAACAATTTTAGTAGCTTTAGAATCCTACTTAAACAACCTTACTTATGAGAAAAATCAAGTTGTTGTTTTCTTGTTTGGTATTGACAACCATGTTGCATGCCCAAGAAACATTTCCAGTGAACGGTGTAGCAGATAAAAGAGATGGCTGCTATGCATTCACCAATGCCACCATTGTTAAAGATGCCCAGAGTACCATACAAAACGGTATAATGGTTATTAGAGATGGTAAAATTATTGCGGTTGGAACAAATGTGACTGTTCCAAAAGATGCAGTAGTTATAGATTGTAAAGACAAGTTCATCTATCCATCTTTTATAGACATTTATTCAGACTATGGAATGCCTCAGGTTCAAAGACCTACAGGAGGCGGGGGTTTTGGTGGTCCAGCTCAACTTACAAATAATCAAAAAGGAGCTTATGGTTGGAATCAAGCATTAAAATCTGAAGTGAATGCTTATAAAATTTTCAGCGTAGATGATGCTAAGGCTAAGCCAATGCGCGAAGCCGGATTTGGAACAGTTCTTACACACCAAAAAGATGGAATTGTAAGAGGTACTGGTGCTGTAGTAACTTTATCTGGAGAAAAGGACAATTTTGTAATAGTAAAAGAAAAAGCTGCTGCGCACTATTCTTTTAACAAAGGCACTTCAACTCAAAGTTATCCCTCTTCATTAATGGGTTCTATAGCCCTTTTAAGACAAACCTATAACGATGCAGCTTGGTACAAAAACAATCCAGAAGCGGCAACTAAAGAAGGATTTAATATTACGCTACAATATTTTAATTCCAATCAAACCCTCCCACAAATATTTGATGTTCAAGACCGAGGAGTTGATTTATGGAATGTACTAAGAGCAGATAGAATAGGTGATGAATTTGGCGTTCAATATATTCTGAAATCTACTGGTAAAGAATACCAAAGAATAAAAGAAGTAGCTGCTACAAAAGCTCCAATGATTGTTACTCTAAATTTTCCACAAGCACAAGATGTGGAAGATCCTAATGATGCAAGAATGGTTTCATTGGCCGATATGAAAAATTGGGAATTAGGACCAACCAATCCTGCGGCAATTGAAAAAGCGGGTATACCTTTTTGTTTAACCACTTCTGATTTAAGAGATCCAAAATCTTTTTTAAGCAATCTTAGAAAAGCAATAGAATATGGTTTGTCTGAAAAAGCTGCAATGGAGGCATTAACCAAAAATCCAGCAACTTGGTTAGGTGTATATGATAAGGTAGGTAGTTTAGAAGAGGGCAAAATAGCCAACTTCGTTATTTCTACCGCTCCGGTATTTTCTGAAAAATCAATCATTCTTCAAAACTGGGTAAACGGAAACAAATATGCAATTAAAGAAGATGCTTGGAAAGGTATTAATGGTAACTATACTTTAATGGTAAATTCAGACAACGGAACACAAAATTATTCATTAGAAGTAAAATCAAATAATTCTGCCACTTTAGTTGGGAAAGATACATTGTCTACTAGATTTAGCTATGATGGCAAAGTGGTAAAAATCAGTTTTGCTCCAATGCAAAGAAGAATGGGTGGAGTTGGACGTGTTGGAATGGGAGCTGGAGCAAATGCGGTAGCACCATTACCAGCAAATGCAGCCAAATTAAGTGGATTTAGCAATGGTAATAGCTGGAATGGAACTGGTGTAGATTCTTTAGGAAATCATATTACTTGGTCTGCAGAAGAAGTAAGTTTAACTACAGCAAAGGCAGAAGAATCAAAATCAAAATCTATTCCAAAAACCAGTAAATCTTTTTATCCTTTTACTGCATTTGGTAACGACGAAGAAAATATTCCAAAAGCAGAAACCATCTTATTCAAAAATGCTACTGTTTGGACTAGTGAGAAAGCGGGCAAACTAGACGGTACAGATGTATTGGTTAAGAACGGAAAAATTGCAAAAGTTGGAAAGGGATTAAGTGATGCTACTGCTAAAGTGATTGACGCAACCGGAAAACACTTGACTGCAGGAATTATAGACGAACACTCTCATATTGCATCAGCATCTACTAATGAGGGCGGACAATCTGTTACATCGGAAGTAAGAATGCAAGACAACCTTGATCCAGATGATATCAATATTTATAGACAATTAAGTGGTGGTGTTACCAGCTCTCATATTCTTCATGGATCTGCCAACACAATTGGCGGACAAACTCAATTAATTAAACTTCGTTGGGGTAAAGACGATAAAGGATTAATGTTTGAAGGCGCTGATCCATTTATAAAATTTGCTTTAGGTGAAAACGTAAAGCGCTCTTCATCTACTCAAGGAAATACTCGTTTTCCTGATTCTAGAATGGGTGTTGAGCAGGTATTAAACGATGCCTTTAATAGGGCTAAAATTTATGAAGCTGCTAAAAAAGAGCACGAAGCAAATAGCAAGAAAAAAGGTGCTACAACAAGTACTTTTAGAAAAGACCTTGAGCTTGAAACCTTAGTAGAAATAATGAACAGCAAACGCTTTATTACTTGTCATAGTTATGTAGCAAGTGAAATTGTGGTGGCTATGCGTGTTGCAGAAAAATATGGTTTTAAGGTAAATACATTCACCCATATTTTAGAAGGCTATAAAGTGGCAGATAAAATGAAAGCACATGGTGCAGCAGTTTCTACCTTCTCTGATTGGTGGGCTTACAAAAATGAAGTGCAAGACGCCATTCCTTATAATGCAGCAATTATGCACAAAGTTGGTTTAAACGTTGCTATTAATTCTGATGATGCTGAAATGGCACGTCGCTTAAATCAAGAAGCTGCAAAAAGTGTAAAATATGGTGGAATGAGTGAGATAGATGCCTTAAACATGGTTACCATCAATCCGGCTAAAATGTTACATGTAGACAGTAAAGTAGGAAGCATTAAAGAAGGAAAAGATGCCGACTTGGTTTTATGGTCTGCTCATCCATTGAGTATTTATGCAAAATCACTGTACACAGTTGTAGATGGAACTATTTTCTTTGACCGTGCTAAAGATGAAGCAATGAGAAAAGATGTAAAGGCAGAACGTACACGCTTAATCAGCAAAATGGTGGGTGAAAAAAGAACGGGTGCTCCAATGGCTCCATTTACACCAAGCTTTAAATACGTACATACTTGTTTAGACCATGGACATAAATTGGGCTTACTAGAAATTGAAGCGGGTGAAGAAGAAGGTATTGAACACAATAGCAACCACTAAAAACATTATCATGAAAAAAATTATCATATCACTTAGCGCTTTACTCCTTTTAGTTGGAGTTACAAAAGCACAGGAAACCATTTACCCAGCGAAAGCGCAAAAGGGTATTATATTCCTAAAGAATGGAACAGTACATATAGGAAATGGAACGGTTATAGAAAATGCCACCATTAAAATGAATAATGGGAAAATTGAAGAAGTTGGAAATAATATAACCATACCCCAAGGAGATGTTCAGGTTTTTGATGTAACCGGAAAACATATTTATCCTGGACTAATTCTACCTGCATCTAATTTGGGTTTACAAGAAATAAGTGGAGTAAGGGCCACAACCGATTTCAATGAAATTGGAGACATGAATCCAAGTATTCGTTCTATTGCAGCCTACAACGCAGATTCAAAAATTACGAATACATTGCGTTCTAATGGTATTTTATTGGCACACACTGCTCCTGTTGGCTCTTTGCTTGCGGGTCAATCTAGTGTGGTTCAATTAGATGCTTGGCATTGGGAAGATGCTGCATATAAAATGGACAATGGTATGCATATATATTTACCCAGCTTATTGGGTCGTCCAGGCGGTAGATTGGGTGCATTATTTGCACAGTTTATGCCTCAAGCACCAACAGATCCACTAAAAGCAGCTTTAGATAGAATAGAAATTGTAAAAAAATATTTTAGGGAAGCAAAAGTGTATATTGAAAATACACCCAAAGAAAGCAATTTGAAATTGGAGGCTGCTCGAGGGTTGTTTCAGAAAAAACAAAAATTGTTTTTACATGGAAATCAGGTTAAACAGATGTTGTTGGCCATTGATTTTGTAAAAGAGTTTGGGTTTGATGTAGTAATTGTGGGTGGATCAGAAAGCTGGCAAATAGCTAGCTTATTAAAAAAACATAATATTAGTGTTATTTTAAGTCAAATGCATAACCTGCCTACCTTAGACGATGATGATGTAGATATGCCCTATAAAGCACCTTCAGTTTTACAAAAAGCGGGCGTTTTGTTTTGTATAAACGATGATGATCCACAAAACAGAGGAAGAAACCTAGCTTTTAATGCAGGAACAGCTGCGGCCTATGGTTTAACTAAAGAAGAAGCACTAAGCGCAATTACATTAAATGCGGCAAAAATTTTGGGTGCAGATCAAACCACAGGGTCTATAGAAAAAGGTAAAGACGCAAATATTATTATTAGCACTGGGGATATTCTAGATATGCATACCAGCATTGTTGAACACGCTTTTATACAAGGAAGAAAGATTGTATTAGACGATAAACACAAACAATTGTATGAGCGATATAAACACAAATATTCAATCAAGTAATAGCAATAAATTCCTTTACTAAATAAGAGAAGCCCGGAACATTTTGTTACCGGGCTTTTTGTATAAGCCTATTTGTTACCTTAGCCATATGGAAAAGAAACTATTTCTGTTAGATGCGTTGGCTTTAATATATCGAGCATATTATGCATTGATTCGGAATCCAAGAATCACATCTAAAGGAATTAATACCAATGCACAGTTTGGTTTTACTTCTACCCTCTTTGATCTTATTAATAAAGAAAAACCCACTCATTTGGCAGTGTGTTTTGATACACATGCGCCAACCGAACGTCATACAGATTTTACAGACTACAAAGCAAATAGACAAGAAGCACCTGAAGATTTGTTGTCTTCCATTCCCGACATTCAAAGAATCATACGAGGTTTTAATATTCCAGTGGTAGAATTAGATGGTTATGAGGCGGATGATATTATTGGTACTGTAGCTTGGCAAGCAGCTGATGCAGGGTATGAAGTATTTATGGTTACCCCAGATAAAGACTATGGCCAGTTATTGGTAAAACCACATGTATATATATATAAGCCACCAGCATACGGTAATGCCGAGGAAATTGTTGATGCTGAAAAAATTTGTGCAAAATGGGATATTGCTAAAGTAGAGCAAGTGGTAGATATGCTAGGATTAATGGGTGATGCGGTAGACAATATACCGGGAATTCCAGGAGTAGGAGAAAAAACAGCAGCTAAACTATTGAAGGAATACCATACACTAGAAGGAGTTTTAGAAAATGCAGATAAAATTAAAGGGGCACTAGGAGAAAAGGTACGAGCAGGGAAAGAGTCGGCAATTATTAGTAAAAAATTGGCCACTATTATCACCAATGTTCCCGTTGAATTTCATGAAGAAGATTATCGGCTGAAAGAATGGAATAGAGAAGAGTTGAATACGGTGTTTACAGAATTAGAATTTAAAACATTAGGTAAAAGAATTCTTGGCGAAACTTTTAATGCATTTCAATCTGCACCACAAGGTGTACAAACCGACTTATTTGGAAATGCGGTTGAACAAAAAGCAGGGACAAACAAAACTACTATTGAAGAAGATAATAATACACCAACTTATGGGTTGGTTGCAGATAAAAACATAGAAAACACCCAACACGAATACCAATTAATAGACTCAGTAGAAGCAATTCAAAATCTGGTAAAAGAGTTGTTGACTAAAAAAGAAATATGTTTTGATACAGAAACAACAGGTACAGATGCCAATAATGTAGAAATAGTCGGCCTGAGTTTTTCGTATGAAAATAACAAAGCCTATTATATACCATTTAGTAGTAATCAAAAAGAAACAATAGAAAAATTAAGGCTATTTCTTCCCTTATTTGAGGATTCAAATAAATGTTGGGTAGGACAAAATATTAAATACGATTTACTGGTATTGAAATGGTATGGTATAGAACCAAAGGGTGATTTATTTGATACCATGCTCGCTCATTATGTAATTGAGCCAGAAGGTAGACGTAGTATGGATTTACTCAGTGCTCAATATTTAGGATATGAACCCGTTTCTATTGAAACGCTTATTGGTAAAAAGGGAAAGAACCAAGGCAATATGCGTGATGTTGAAATTGATAAAATAAAAGAATATGCTGCTGAAGATGCAGACATAACGCTGCAACTAAAACAATGCTTTGTTCCATTACTGAAAGCAAAAGAGGTAGAAAAGATTTTTTATGAAGTAGAAAATCCTTTGGTAAGGGTTTTAACAGATATGGAGTTTGAGGGCATAAAAGTAGATGAAGCTTTTTTGTTTGAATACAGCAGAGAATTAGAAATAGAGGCAAAAAAATGCGAAGAAAGTGTTTACGCCCAAGCTGGGGTAAGATTTAACTTAGCTTCTCCCAAACAATTAGGTGAAGTGCTATTTGATAAATTACAATTAGATCCAAAAGCAAAAAAAACCAAAACGGGTCAGTATGCTACAGGAGAAGATGTTTTACTAAAATTGGCTAATCAACACAAAATAGTCGATGATATATTAGGATTTAGAGAATTGACTAAATTAAAATCTACTTATATAGACGCTTTGCCCGAAATGATTAACAAGAAAACGGGGCGGGTACATACCTCTTATGCACAAGCAGTAGCAGTAACGGGAAGATTGAGTAGCAATAATCCAAATCTTCAAAATATACCAATAAGAACAGCAAGAGGTAGAGAAATAAGAAAAGCTTTTGTGCCGCGAGTACCAGGAAGAATATTAATGAGTGCAGACTATTCACAAATTGAATTGAGAATTGTGGCTGCTATTAGTGGAGATCCAAATATGTGTGCGGCATTTAAAGAAAGAAAAGATATTCATACTGCCACCGCTGCCAAAGTATATGGAGTAGAAGAAACTGCCGTTACAAAAGAAATGAGGTACAAAGCGAAAAGTGTAAATTTTGGAATCATTTATGGCCAAGGTGCTTTTGGATTAGCAGAAAATCTTGGTGTAAGTAGAGCAGAAGCAAAAGAAATAATAGAAAACTATAAAAAAGAGTTTCCATATATTCAACAATATATGGACTATCAAATCAAGTTTGCAAAAGAGCACGACTATGTACAAACATTAATGGGTAGAAAAAGATGGCTAAAAGATATACATAGTGCCAACTTTACTGTGAGGGGATTTGCTGAAAGAAACGCCATTAACTCTCCTATTCAAGGAACTGCAGCAGATATGATTAAAATGGCTATGATCAAAATTCATGCTGAGATGAAAAAAACAAACTGGGAATCTAAAATGATTTTACAGGTGCACGATGAATTGGTTTTTGATGCAGTTGAAGCAGAGGCAGATGCTTTACAAGAATTGATCATTAATTGCATGGTTAACGCACTTCCATTACCCAACGAAGTACCGGTAGAAGCAGAAGTGGGTAGAGGTAAAAACTGGTTAGAAGCACATTAAATTGATACAATGAATTGGGAATTATTTTTTAAAGCATTTGAAAAAATTGGTAGCCGCTATATTGGTACTGCGCTTATTGCCTTTTTATTGTTTTACATCATATTTAGAAAGCAATGGCTTTATCAAAAAATTCAACAACGGTTCCCTAAAACAAAAGATTATTTAAGAGAGCTCTCTTATTCATTAAGCACCATATTCATATTTAGTTTAATCGTTGTAATCTTAAACAGCCCAAGTATAGGCCCAAACACAACTAGATACAAAGAAATGGATGGAATGGGTTGGGGTTATTATTATGCAGCATTTCCACTTATGTTTATTATGCATGATTTGTATTTTTACATTATGCATCGTATTATGCACCATCCATCTGTATTTAAATACGTCCACTTAGTACATCACCAATCAACCAATCCTTCCCCCTGGGCAGCATATGCTTTTCATCCATTAGAAGCAATAATTGAACAGGGAATTGTAGTGATATTTTATTTTACTATACCTATACATATTACGCACCTAGCACTCTTTTTCTTATTCTCGATTATCTATAATGTGTATGGTCATCTTGGTTATGAGCTGTATCCTAAAGGATTTAATAAAACCTTAATTGGAAGATGGATTAACACATCAGTAAACCACAATCAGCATCATCAATACTTTAAGGGGAACTACGGATTATATACCCTTATTTGGGATCGGCTTTTTGGTACAATAAGAAAAGATTATGACCAACAGTTTGAAGAAGTGAAAAATAGAACAATTACCAAGAAAGCCGTTCTTTAAATTATTTATTTCTTTTTATACAAAGGTACAGTACTACATGGTTCTCCATACATTATACTCTTTGCAAAAGGCTTTAATATACTAGTTATTTTAACATATGCAGAAGCGGGAACAGGGTCTTCTCCACATCCCTTTACCACTATTCTTTGATCGGTATAATCAACACCTTGAATAAGGTCTAGCGCGCTTAATAATAACTGTTCTTTTACATAAGCTTCAGTACCAAAATATACCCCTTTTACAAGTGGTGTTAAATAAACAGTAACCAACATATTCGCCCACATTGGTATAATAGCATCTGCGCTACACGTTAAAGCAACATAACTATCCCTATATTTTTCCCAATCGGTTGTAAGTAAAGCGGCTCTAAAATCTTTTTCTTTTAGAATTAATTCCATAAATAAATAATCTTTTAAATCAAAGACCATTATTTTTTCCTTTGGAAAAAAAGCCTCTAAATCTAGGCTAATGATTCCACTTTCGGCTACTTTATTAACAATAGGTTCCATAATTAGATGTAAAATTAGCTAATTGGACAGATCAAATTTTACGATACACGCAAAAAAAAGCCCACTTTATTAAAAGTGGGCTATAATTCGAATTTATTAACAATACTAATAAAAACTAAAACGGTAATCTTTAACAGTTGCAGCTTTTCTTAAAGCTTCAATACTTCTGTAAATAGCCATTTTTCTATTTTGTATTAATGCTTGCTTAACTGTTTCAGGTAAAGCGTCGGCGGCTTTGGCGGCTATAGTTTCACCCTTTACTGCAAAAACGCCTGAATTACCAGCAATTAAAGAAGAGGCTTTTCCTTGTATAACTTTATTAAATGCAGCACCAACAATTTTTGGTTCATTACCAACACCATTAATGAATCCAGAACCAAAACTTAAACTATCGGCTCTTAATATTGAAGAGCCAGAAGATTTAGCAATTTCCTCTAAACTACTTCCCTTCATTTTAGAATCAATGATAATTTTAGCTTTTTTATCATTTCTTATTAACCCTTCTACCAATGGTCTTGCTTCAGCAGCACCCATAAGTCCTGCTTTATTAATATTGGTAACCATCGCAACTATAATTTGATCGCCTACTTCTGTAGGATCAGATACGGCACCCTCTTTGTTTTCATAAATCCATCTAACTAAAGAACGAGTGTTAGCCATAGTACCAACAGTAAAATCATTTTGCTTAATTTCAGTTGCAGATAAAATTGGTTTAGCCAATTTTGCAGCATTATCATTAAACTCTTTAGTTCCTTTAGCACCTGATGCAAAAGTAGCAGCAGCAGTATTAGCTTCATTCATTGTTTCATTACTACTAATGATTGGTTTAGCCAGATAAGCTATTTTATATGCAGGAGCTCTGTTTTTTTGACCCAATATTTCAATATAGTGGTAACCAAAATCTGTTTTAACAACACCCTTTGCCCCTACTTGATTATCGAAAGCAAAATCATTAAATGGAATTACCATTTGACCTTGTGGAAAATAATCATACACTCCCCCTTTCTCTTTACTACCACCATCATCAGAATATTTTGAAACCATTGCATTAAAGTCTGCACCATTTTTAATAGCAGTTTGAATACTATCTACTAATTTTTTACCAGTAGAATCATCTCTAACTTGTTGACCACTTTGAGGATCATTAGTGCCAATTAAAATATGTCTTACAGTAACACTGTCTGGCCATTGTTTAATACCAACCATTTTGGCAATTACATAATTATTACCATCTACATAAGGTCCAAATAAACCACCAATGGGTAAACGAATAATAGAGTCTTTGTTCGTTACTTGAATTCTAGAACCACCAAAATAGCTATTATAAAAAGCCAATTCGGTTCCAACTTTTCCTAGAAAAGCAGCAGCGTCTGAAGAAGCAGCAAATTCAGCTTTCAAATCATTAATTTGAGCTAGCGTTGCAGCCGAATCAGCAGAAGTAGGTGCTGCACTAAAAGTTACATATGCAATTGAGCGTGTTTCTTCTTCTTTTTTGAATTCATTACTATGCTTCTTAACATATTTATTAATATCTGCTTCTGAAACTTTAACGCTTGAATCTGGTAAAGCAACATAAGGATAATAAACATAAGATGCAGATGCAACCGCATTGTTATCTGCTTGTTGTTTCTCTACCATCCATTTTGGAACATAAACAGACTGTATTAATAGGTTTTGATATTTATTGCGCAAACTATTTTGAATAGTTGGCTCAATGTATCCAGAATTAATCATCTTAATTTGCTCTGCGTTCTTACTCTTTTTAATTTGTGCAAATGCTCTTTTAGCATCATCCACTTTAAATTCTCCGGTTTTTGGATCGGTGAATTCTTGACGCAAAGGAGAATTTTCGCCAAATAAAATGTCGTTTAATTCTTTGGCAGAAACAGTAAGACCCAACTTGTCAAATTCTTGGTTCAATACTATATTATCTACTTCCATATTGTAGACAGTACCAATTAATTGATCGCGGGTTGCACCTTGTCCCGCATACATGGCTTCTTGAGATTTTAAACGCTCTTCAAAAGCACCACGCTCAATAGAAGTACCATTAACTTTTGCAATAACAGAACTGTTAGAAAAAGCAGATCCACCACGTCCAGCACCATCCTGCAGAATAAAGGCAATCAATGCAACAGCAATGATTACAAAAATAATCCAGGTGCCACGGTCTCGAATAGTTTGAATTACAGACATAATTAATAATTAATATATAATTTATCCCGCTTCATATACGGGGAGGCAAAAATAAGGGAAAAACAGGTAGAATAAGTTGTGGAAAAATATGCACATTATTCTGTTGGTAACCCTAATATTCAGGGGAAAAATCATGTTTTGGCCTAAATTTTTGTGGAAACAAAAAGAATAAATCAAGCTAAAAATGTAAAAAAGGGGTTAATTATAAAAAATCCTATCAACTTATGCTTGTTAATTAACAGTGCAAGAAAAGTGAATTGATAAAATAGCATACTGTGAATTCAATTATACAGCTCTGTTAATAAACAAGGATATACTACTAAAAACAATTAAAACACTGTTTAAAAAAAAGTGAATAATGGTGGATAAACTAAGTAAGGTTAACTTTGCACTATGTGGGTAACTAAGTTATCCCGATATACACACGCATAATAGTAGTAGTTGATTTTATATAAATAATTATTAAATATTATTACTTTGGATATTAACATAGCAAAAGCAGAATTAGTAAAAAACGGTTTTTTAGATTTGGAAATTGATCCGGAATTAGATCTCTTTGCTGAGATACAAAAACTAAAAAAAGAAAAAAATGCCGTTTTACTTGCCCATTATTACCAAGAAACTGATATTCAAGATGTGGCAGATTATATTGGGGATAGTTTGGGTCTTGCACAACAAGCTAAACAAACAACAGCCGATACCATTGTTTTTGCAGGAGTTCACTTTATGGCGGAAACCGCAAAAATTTTAAATCCATCCAAAAAAGTTTTATTACCAGACCTAAAAGCAGGTTGTTCTTTAGCAGACAGTGCCCCTACTGCTTTATTTAAAGCATTTAAAGAAAAACATCCGAATCATATTGTTGTTTCTTATATCAATTGCACCGCAGATATAAAGGCCTTAAGTGACATAATTTGTACCAGTGGAAATGCAGAAAAAATTATTGAAAGCATTCCACTAGATCAGCCAATTTTATTTGCTCCTGATAAAAATTTGGGTGCATACTTAAGTAAAAAGACTGGTAGAGAAATGTTACTTTGGAATGGTGCATGTATGGTTCATGAAATTTTTAGTTTAGAGAAAATTGTTAAACTAAAAATTAGACATCCAAAAGCAAAATTAATTGCACACCCGGAATGCGAAGAAGCTATTTTAAATATTGCTGATTACATTGGCAGTACTACCCAATTATTAAAATACACACAAACAGACAATACATCCGAATATATAGTTGCAACTGAAACAGGTATTTTACACCAAATGCAATTAAATAATCCAACAAAAACATTTATTCCTGCACCTCCAGAAAACAATTGTGCTTGTAATGATTGTCCTTATATGAAACTAAATACTTTAGAGAAAATATACCTCTGCATGAAGTATGAATTACCTGAAATATTAATGGATGAAGAATTAAGGCTACAAGCTTTAAAACCAATGGAAAGAATGATGGATATCAGTAGAGCTGCCGGGTTAATAGGCGGTTAAAAGCCAATTTATTTCTTTTAACAAAGCTTTCTATTTTAAGGATAAACTTTTAAACGAAAAAGGTATCTAAGCCAAAAATGGCTAATATGATAAAGAATGTTTTTTTAAGTTTACTGGTAACTCTTGCAATAATTGCCTGTAATAAAAGTGATGAAACAGTAGTTACTCCAACAATTACTTCAACAGATAATCCTATTATTTCGGCCGCACTAAATTTACCAACAGTACCCTTTGATTATGTTAACTTAAATTTACCAGCGTACTTTTTTGTAAATGCTGGAGGCGGTGCACCTACATCTGTAAATGGTATTGATAATACACCAGCTTCAAATACACTAACAAATAATGGTGCTACATTAGGAAGGGTTTTGTTTTATGATAAAAGTTTAAGTGTAAACAAAACCATTTCTTGCGCAAGTTGCCATAATTCTTCTTTTGGGTTTAGTGATACTGCAGTATTAAGTAATGGTTTTGCAGGAGGAAAAACAGGTAGGCATTCTATGAGTTTAATTAATGCCAAGTTTTATCAACGTGGTAGGTTCTTTTGGGATGAGCGTGCTGCTACTTTAGAAGAACAAGTATTAATGCCATTTCAAGACCAAACAGAAATGGGTATGACAATTCCAACCTTACTTCAACGAGTTAGAGAACAAGCATTTTATGCCCCTTTAATGCAAAATGCTTTCGGAGATACTGCTATAAGTAGTAATAGAATTGCATTGGCCCTTGCTCAGTTTGTTAGAAGTATAGTAAGTAGTAATAGTAAATACGATGCAGGAAGAGCTCAAGCCAATAACCCTGTTGCTAATTTTGCCAATTTTACTGCAGAAGAAAATGAAGGGAAAAGAATATTTATCACCCCTGTTCAAAATGGAGGAGCAGGCTGTTTTGGATGTCATACTACAGAAGCTTTTGTTTCTGCTAATAATGGACCTCGTAATAATGGATTAGACCTTAATACAACCACCGATAATGGTGCAGGTAGAGGAGAATTTAAAACACATACTTTACGCAATATTGAACTTACAGCACCTTATATGCACGATGGCAGGTTTAAGACTTTAGAAGAAGTAGTTGAACATTATAATAGCGGGGTAAAAGCACATCCAAACTTAGATAATGCACTAAAACAACCCAATGGTTCCCCTATCCGATTGAATTTAACTAATGCACAAAAAGCTGCACTGGTTGCATTTATGAAAACATTGACAGATCCTACTATTGCAACCAATACAAAATGGAGCAATCCTTTTAAATAAGTATTATTTTATAATATGAATTGCTTGTTCATCCATTCAAAAATTATTTAGTTGCTAACAGCACAATTTTTTTAGCTTTAGCCAAAGCTATCAAATGAAGTACTTTATTGTTGCACTAATATGTTGTTGTTCTGTTGCTCAAGCACAGTCGTATAAAAAAGTACATCGAAAAGCAATCATGGCAGATTCACACAATGATTTGCTTACCGCTTCTATTGAAAAAAATGTATTAATAGACCAAGACCTAAAAGGAAAAACACATTCCGATTTAAATAGGTTTAAAGAAGCCGGTGTTGATGTTCAACTTTTTAGTGTTTGGTGTGATGGCGATAAACTTCAACCTTACTCTTGGGCTAATAGAGAAATAGATACACTCTATGCTGTAGCAAAACGAAATCCAAAAAAAATTGAAATTGTAGAAACGTATGATGCTTTAAAAAAAGCAGTGCGTAAAAATAAACTGGCTGCCATGTTTGGAGTAGAAGGTGGTCATATGATTGAAGATGATATAAATAAAATAGACTTATTGTATAATAGAGGTGTTCGTTATATGACACTTACCTGGAATAATTCTACCAGCTGGGCAAGTTCTGCAATGGATGAAACAAAATTAAAAAACGATCCTACTGCAAAATTGGGATTGAATGATTTTGGTAAACAAGTGGTACAACGAATGAACCAATTGGGAATGATGGTAGATTTGAGTCATGTGGGCGAAAAAACATTTTGGGACGCTATACAAACAACCACAAAACCCGTTTTAGTTTCTCACAGCAATGCTTATACTCTTTGTCCGGTTTTTAGGAATTTAAAAGACGATCAAATTGATGCTGTTGGAAAAAATGGTGGTGTTATTCAATTAAATTTTTATTCCGCATTTATAGACAGCTCATTCAAAAACAGAGAAAAAGTTTTTTTACAAAACAAACAAGCCGAAATAAAAGAATTGATTGCAAACGGAATGCAGAAAGAATATGCACAAGCAATTGTAGTAGAAAAATACAAAGAAGAATCGTTGGCTATTCAGCCCCAAATGAGCATGCTATTAGATCACTTAGATTATATAGTGAATAGAATTGGGGTAGATCATGTGGGCATGGGCTCCGATTTTGATGGCATTAGTGCTAGCCCACGAGAATTAACAGATGTAACTAGCTATCCTTTAATTACAAAGGCTTTATTAGAAAAAGGATACAGCAAAAAAGACGTAACTAAAATAATGGGCGGAAATTTATTAAGAGTAATGAAAGCCCAAGAAACAAAATAAAACCCCAATCAACTATCTTTTATGAGAAAAAGCTTTTTGACTTCAGCATTATTATTTATTACAACAATGATTGTGGCGCAGGCTACACAAAAGCCGCCATTGCATGGAAAAAATTGGATGGCCATTACGGGTAAACCACTCGCAGCTACTGCGGGATCAATGGTTTTTCAACAAGGCGGAAATGCGGTGGATGCAGCATGTGCAATGTTAGCTGCTACTTGTACTATGTGGGATGTGTTGAGTTGGGGAGGAGAAACCCAAGCCATTATTTACAACCCAAAAACAGGAAAAGTAATTGGTATTAATGCATTGGGTGTTGCCCCCACCGGTGCCACTCCTGAGTTTTTTAAATCAAAAGGGTACCAGTTTCCGCCAGAATACGGTCCGTTGGCTGCTATTACCCCAGGCACTGTAGGCGGTATTATTCATATGTTATCTGAATATGGTACCATGAGCTTAAAGCAAGTGTTGGCACCTGCAATGGATTTGGCCGCGGGTTATCCAATTGACGCGCAAACCGCCAATAGTATTGAAAGGGGTAAAGAAAGGATAAAGCAATGGCCTTATAGTAAAAAAGTATTGCTGCCTCATTTAGGTGAAAAAAGAGAAGCCCCAGAAGCAGGTGAAATATTTGTGCAACAAGACTTATTAAACACGTTAAAAAAACTAGTAGAAGCAGAGCAAACGGCATTAAAGAATAAAAAAACGCGCAAACAAGCTTTGCAAGCAGCTTATGACCGTTTTTATAAAGGAGATATTGCAGATGAATTTGTTAGAGGTGCACAAGAGCAAGGCGGATTAATCACCAAAGAAGATTTGGCTAATTGGAAAGTAAAAGAAGAAGTTCCATCGATGATTAATTATAAAGGCATTGATGTGTATAAACTTACTCAGTGGACACAAGGCCCTTCTATGTTGCAGGCTTTGAATATTGTAGAAAATTTTGACTTAAAAAAAATGGGCTACAATTCGCCTCAATATATTAACACGGTATATCAAAGCATGAGCCTTGCATTTGCGGACCGTGATTTTTATTATGGTGATCCTGCGTTTGCTCCAACCCCTCAGCCCATGAGTGGTTTACTAAGTAAAGGGTATGCTAAACAGCGGGCAGCATTAATCAACCCAGAAAAAAATAATGCCTTAATTGCTCCAGGAGATCCATATCCTTTTGAAGGAAGGGTTAATCCATACAACGAACAAATTAAACAATGGAATTTGGAAATGGACAGCACTGGAAAGAGAAATTTTGTTCCAGCACACGATAGCAGTGTTACAGCTAAAGCGGAATTAGAAGCCTATATGGACCGTCTTTGGAGAGGAACTACCAGTGTTGAAGCTGCAGACAAAGAAGGTTGGGTAGTGTCTATTACACCTAGCGGTGGATGGTTACCTGCTACCATAGCGGGAAACACGGGTATTGGTATGAGTCAGCGGATGCAAAGTTTTGTATTGGATGCTGCCATCAACCCATTTAATGTTGTTGCACCAGGAAAGCGCCCAAGGGTAACACTTACCCCCTCAATGGCATTAAAAGAAGGCAAACCTTATCTTTCATTTGCGGTTCAAGGAGGAGATACCCAAGACCAAAATTTGATGCAGTTCTTTTTAAATATGGTTGAATTTGGAATGACTGTTCAACAAGCATCAGAAGCTGAAAACATTAATACCAACCAACTTTGGTTATCATTGGGTGGTACTAAAATAAAAGACCGTAAACCGAAAGCTGGAGATTTATTGCTTTCTGCTAGAACACCTGAGCCAACCAGAGAGGCATTAAAAAAAATGGGGTACAAGCTCAGTTTTGGGCAACGAACCAGCGGTCCAATTAATGCCATTTTTATAGATAGAAAGCACAATAGCTTATGGGGCGGCTCGTCTAATAACGGAGAAGATTATGGAATTGGCTGGTAAATAGCTAAAAAAACAGCAATAAATGTATTAATACGCTGCCAAACTATTTGGTGGCGTATTATTTTTGGTACAATAAACAGAAAACTAAACACGTTAGTAAAAAAATACTAAAAAAATTAGTGTGTATAATTAAAAACCACTAGTTTTACCACCTCATTAATTTTGACCATCTAAAAAGAACAACATGAGTAATGCAGAAAAATTAAAAGCGCTAAAGCTGACTATTGATAAAATCGATAAAGATTTTGGCAAAGGAAGTGTAATGATGATGAATGAAAAAAGCACAGCCCCAATGGAAGTGGTTTCTACTGGTTCGCTTGGCTTAGATGCTGCATTAGGTGTAGGTGGTCTTCCAAAGGGTAGAATTGTTGAAATATATGGACCAGAATCTTCTGGTAAAACAACGGTAGCAATTCATGTTATTGCTGAAGCACAAAAAAAGGGTGGCATGTGTGCTATTATTGATGCGGAACATGCTTTTGACAGCGCTTATGCACAGAAATTAGGTGTAGATGTAGACAATCTCTTGATTTCTCAACCCGACTATGGAGAGCAAGCATTAGAAATTGCCGATCGACTTATTTTATCAGGTGCATTAGACGTAGTTGTTATTGACTCTGTTGCTGCGTTGGTACCTAAAGGAGAATTGGAAGGCGAAATGGGTGATAGCAAAATGGGATTGCAGGCTAGATTAATGAGTCAGGCCTTGAGAAAATTAACCGCAACCATTAACAAGACCAATACCATTTGTATTTTCATTAACCAGCTCCGTGAAAAAATTGGGGTAATGTTTGGAAATCCAGAAACCACAACGGGTGGTAATGCCCTAAAGTTCTACGCTTCAGTGCGTTTAGATATTAGAAGGATGACACAAATTAAAGACGGTGATACTGCAATAGGAAATAGGGTGAAAGTAAAAGTGGTAAAAAATAAAGTAGCGCCACCATTCCGTGCAGCTGAATTTGACCTTGTTTTTGGTGAAGGTATTAGCAAAGTGGGTGAAATTATTGATATGGGCGTAGAAATGGGTATAGTTCAAAAAAGCGGATCTTGGTTTAGCTATGAAAGCAATAAACTAGGTCAAGGAAGGGAATCGGTTAAAACCTTGTTACACGATAATCCGGAATTATCCAATGAAATTGAAGCTAAAATTAGGGCTAAGTTAATTGTGGTGGCGGAAACTCCCGCTGAAGCAACTGAACAATAAATCGCTTTTTAGATGGGTTAGTAAATTGCCCTGGTCTGCAAAGGCCGGGGCTTTTGTATTAAATTAATCCCTGTTTAGATAATATTCACCCCTATCTAGGCGTTTATCAAACACTTAGTGGCTCTTTAATGCCCTAATTTTTAATTCATTCGTGCAAATGAACGCAAAGGTACCCAGTTATTCTATCCTGAGCGGCCGTATTCTGCAATGCCTAATTTTTATGGCTTGTGTATTCGGTGGTGTTGCGCATGCTCAGAAAGGAATAGGGTTCGATATAAAACCATTCAGAAAAGAAGCCATTTTTAGAGACGACGATAAGATTGGCTATAATCTTCGTTTTCGAAATAATACCAAAGAAAAAATACGAGGCACCATCAAAGCCAAAGTGGTGAATTATAAAGGCGAAGAAGTGTTTAATCAAGAAATGGGTTTTACCATGGACGCCAAAAAGGGGTATATGAAAGACCTATACCTTGAAAATGATAAAACCAAACCGGGCTTCTATCAATTACAACTAATGGTTTCGGCCAATAATTACGTAGATACCCTGAATTTTGGGTATGGGGTTGATCCAGAAAAAGTTTACTCGAATGTTAATAGACCAGCAGATTTTGATCAGTTTTGGGACGATGCAAGAAGAGAATTGGTCAATATTGATCCCAAATTTAGAGTAACAAGAAGGGGCGATCAAAGCACCCGAGATGTAGATGTCTTTTTGGTAGAGTTTCAATCGCTCGAATACCAAACCATTCGAGGTTGGTTGTCGGTACCTAAACGTAAAGGAAAATTTGCTGTTATTTATGAGCTACCTGGTTATTTACAAGATATGCGCCCAGATTCATTAAGAACGGATATGGCGGTTTTTAGGGTAAATGTTCGAGGTCACGGAAATAGTAAAGACAATACCAATGCAGATTTTAATACTTTCAACATAATTAATTTAAATGACCGCAATAAATACATCTATCGAGCTGTTTATATGGATGCACTTCGCGGTTTAGATTTTCTATATAGACACGACTACTTAAAATTAGATCTAAAAAAAGTTATTGTCAAAGGGGAGGGTCAGGGCGCGGTTTTGGCTGCTGTAGTAGCATCTTTAGACAACAGACCGCAGGGTTGCATTATTGAAAGACCTGTATATACCGATATGCGAACCTTGTTTTTTATGGCAGGTTCACAAAAAGTAATGCCTTGGCCAGTGGCCAATTTTCAGGCATATATTAAAAATCCAAGAAACCGATTAAACCAGGATGCTTTATTTAAAAACTGGGACTTTTTTGACCCAGTAAATTTTGCACCAAATATTCGTTGCAGGGTATTGTTTGGGCACAATCAAAAAAATACGATTTGTCCACCTCAAGCTGCAATTGCATTATACAATCAAATAAGAATTGATAATAGAAATATATACATGAGTTTAGATGACAATGGAATGGATCATGTGTATTATAGTTATGAAAGTTTTTGGATGAAAAAAATTCTCTGAGCAACGTAAATAAATATTGATGAAAAAATTATTGAGCCTTATAATTATAGCATTTGTAGCTAATTCAGCTTATGCGGGTTTTCCAATTGGAAGGGGAAAATATTTGTTGGTACCCTCCTATAATTTATATACCACTAAGGGATACTGGGACGCAGCGGGCACCTATATTCCATTCTCTAATGGAGGTAGATTTGCCTCCCATTACTTTGGAATTTATGGTGGTATTGGTATTGGAGAGCGATTGGATTTTGTTGGAAACATCTCTTATATCATGCAAAGAAAACTAGAAACGAATTTAGCTCAGTCTAATTCTAGTTTTGGAGATGCCAGCTTTGGACTTTCTTATTTGTTAAACACCTTTGATTATTCTAAATTTTTGACCGTAACAGGTTCTTTAATTGTTCCATTATATACCAACGATGCAGGTAAACAACCATTTACCGGTTTTCAACAAGTAGGAGGAGAAGTAAAATTCACCTATTCTGGATCTAATGGGGAACGATATTCGAATACTTATTTTGATATTAATTTAGGTGTTCGCCAATATTTTAGCCCAGAGGGACCCACCCAAATTTTTGGTGATGCACTATTGGGAATTCCATTAGACGAAGACAATAAATTGACGTTTCAATTGGCCAGCACCAAATCATCCAGTACCCAAACCGGGTTAGTCTTGAATCCAAACAATTTGTTCTTGAACCGACAGTTTAATTATTTTAGATTAACAGCTGGGTATGGCAGAAAAATCAGCCAAAAATATCAAATTTTCCTCTCTGTTTTTACAGACGTGAACGGAAGGAATACAGGTAAAGGTGGCGGAGGATCCATATCCTTGGTTGGTGAACTATAAAAGCACTTATTTTTAATGACAGCGAAACAATATATACCATCGTTAACTGGTGTTAGAGGCCTGGCATCTATTTTGATTTTTTTTCATCACTTTAATCAAGAAGATTTTCCACCTCTATTGTTTAGGGTATTAAATGAGTTTCATTTTCCACTATCAATGTTCTTTGTATTAAGTGGATTTTTAATTTGTTTGCGTTATTATGATAATGTTGAATTATCTAGTAAATGGATGCGTAAATATTTAAAAAACAGAATCGCTCGCGTTTATCCAATCTATCTTATTTTAACCATTGTTGTTTTCTTATTTGCTTGGATAGCCAATGATACCAGCATTTACAACGGAAAGAATAGTCCACTTACTTTGTTCATCATGAACATCACTTTCCTCAGAGGATTTTTTGATGACATGAAGTTTACAGGTATTGCACAAGGCTGGTCTTTAACCGTAGAAGAGTGTTTTTATTTCTCTGCTCCCATATTTTTTATTTTAATTAAAAGAAGTAAAATTTATTTTTTGGTTGCCCCATTGGTAATTACAGCCTTTGGTGTTCTATTGGTATTGATATTTAGAAACGTAGATTTTTATGGATTTTTTAGTTCATTTAAATTCTTATTTATTTCAACTTTTCTTGGAAGAACGTTTGAGTTTTTTGCGGGAATGGTATTAGCAATGATCATAAGAAAGGCAGACGATTCTGTAAGTAATTTTTCTTTATACACTTGGCTAGGAATCATTGGAATTGCTTGTACCAACCTAATAATGATTAATCAACCAATCAGTAAAGAAGTACCATTTGCACTATACCAACCAATTGGTATTTTTACGAATAATATTTTATTGCCAATTGCAATTGCAACGTTCTTTTATGGTTTAATTAAAGAAAACTCTGTTGTTAAATCTATTTTAGGAAGCAAAACAGGAGAATTAGTTGGAAAAAGCTCTTATATACTTTATTTGATTCACCTTGGTTTTATTTCTAGATTAACTTCAGACTGGTTGCACAATACAGCAGATGTTTTTTATGCTTGGTTAGATAAAAACGAATATTGGTGGCTATCTGAACATTTGAATTATACTGCATTGGTATTGTTTTCTCACCTGCTCGTATTAACCCTTATCTCAATTATTTTGTATAAGTTTATAGAAGAGCCTATCAACTTATACATTCGGAAATCTAACTTCTTAGAAAAGAAAAATTAATTATGATTTTCCATCCAAAAAATAGCACCCTTATTAAAGTTACATTTCTACTTATAGCAGGAATAGTTTTATGGTGCATTGAAGGGAAGGCACAAAAAGGGAAAACCAAAGACCCTGTTACAGTTAGCATTTTACCCTATAATAAGAAAGCAAGATTCAATAAAAAGTTTCCTGTTAAATATAAAATTCAGTTTGTAAACAACTTAAAGGATCCTCAAGAGGGTACTTTGGTATATACCGTATTAGACAATTCCAATCAAGAGGTACTAATCAATAGTTTAGATGTAAAAGTGAATGCCAAAAAAACACTGGTGTCTAATTTTGAGGTACCTATTGTAAAAGAGGGAAACTATACCATCAAAATGACAGTTGAACTTACCAATTTCAACAGTAGTTACGATGGAAGCTTTGCTTATATTGGCCCACCAAGAAAATCTAAAGATCGCAAACCTGAAATTAATCAAGAACCCATTGTTAATACGCCCCCACTTAGTTGGTCTAAAGACAATTTATCGGGCGACGCAAGTAGACAAGCTCTAAATGCAGAAGAAGTAAAAGACGCTCCAGCTACAGAAGAGTACCCCGAAGAAGAAGGGGAAATGATTATCAAGTTAAAGCCCTTTAAAAAGGATGGGGTTTTTTATGATGGTGAAAAAATAAAGTATTCTGTTTCTATTGCCAATAAATATAAAGTAAGACAGGATGGAACTTTTACCGCTATTGTAGAAACAGAGTTAGGAGAAACCGTTAGCTCAACACAGGTTAAACTTAAAATTGCTAAAAAAGGCCAAAAAAATTTCCAGATTGAAATTCCTAAACCTAAAAAGGAAGGAGTATACAATTTGCGAGCAGCAACAAATACTTCCACTTATGATGATACCGCGCAATATGCATTTGGCTACAATATTGGTAAAATCAAAACGCCCTATTATTTGCCACCCGATTTTGATGAATATTGGCAAAACGGATTGAGTGAATTAGCAAAGGTAGACCCACAATATAAAATTTCTAGAGACGAAGAGCATAGCACTAAATACCATGATGTATATAGAGTAGAAATGAAGGGAATAGATGAGTTTCCTTTTTATGGCTACTTATCTATCCCAAAGTTAAAAGGGAAATATCCGGTTATTATTGGTTTTGGTGGGTATAAGAAAGAAGTAATGCCGCTACTTTTTGATGAGTATATTTCTTTTTCTGTAAACGTAAGAGGGATTGATAAAAAACATGAGAAAGAATTTAATCCCGATAACATAGAGCAGATAATGCTAAAAGTTGAAGACAAAGACGCATATGTTTATAAGGGGATTTACTTGGATTGTATAAGAGCAGTTGAATTTGTTTATGCGCATGGTCATATGGGGATGGACCTTAATAGGGTATTGGCTTTTGGTGGAAGTCAGGGCGCAACTATGGGTTTAGTAACTGCGGCATTAATGCCAGATAAAATTAATGCCGTAATTGCCAGCAATCCCGTTTTTGCAGATTGGAAAAATAGTTTTGCTGTTGGTAAAAACAAACGAGAACTGGCCTTCCCTTCAGACGCTATTGTAAGGTACCTAAGAGAAAATCCAGATTTTACCGAAGAACAAATGCTCGAAACCTTCAATTATTTTGACTTACAAAACTTTATGCCAAAAGTAAAGTGTCCAGTATTATATGCGGTAGGTTTACAAGATGAATTTATTGCTCCAGGAAGCGCTATTGCTGCGTACAACAAATTACCTTATGATGCGCTTTCAAAAAGTGAACTATTTATTTTTCCAGACTTAGGACACGAAATACCGGTTTACCATAATTCATTTATTGGTATTTGGTTTAATGAAAAATCTGTAAGTAAAAAGAAAAGATAAGTAGATGCAAAAGAAGTATAACCATATTATTTTACTGATGGCCTGCATACTTTGCAGTGTCAATTCGGCTTTTGCAGATTATCCAATTGGTAAAAAAAGAACAGCCATAACAGGAACCTTTAATTATTTTTATTCTTCCAAATATTTTAATGATCAAGGAAAACTTATAAGCAATAATCCTGGTGATTATTTTCAAGCAAGTTCATATAGTTTAAATATTTCACACGGACTTGGCAGAAGGGTTGATTTGTCTGTAACCATTCCTTTTGCAGTACAAACATTGGTAAATGGAGCTAATTCAGAAACAAAATCAGGAGTTACCGATGTAAATCTTGGCTTATCTGTACACTTTCCCTCTCTTGATTATAAACGATATTTTACAATAAGGGGTAGTGTTGGAATTCCAGCTTATCAAAATATTCAAACACCTTATTTGGGATATGCATCTAAAGCGGTCATGTTGGGCGCCAACTATTCTTTTACACCATACAAAAACGGATTCGCCATTGTGGAGTTTGTTTATTCTAGATTTTTAGACTCCCAAGATGGTCCCAATCAATATAGAGCAGTAATTACAATGGGTAAAATGTATAACAAGCATACTTCGGTAACAGCCTCTCTATCTCATCAAGTTTCTCAAAGTGTAAACACGGCATTTAATCCCAACTTGCAATTGAATAAAAACTTTAATGCCGCTACATTTAATTTAAGTGTAGGTAGAAAGATTAACCGAATGATTACTCCAACTATACAAGCCTATTACACATTGTTGGGTAAAAATGCTGGTTTAGGATTAGGTGCAAATATTTTTGTTACTGTAAGATTACCATAAAATAAAAGGCATTGATTTACTCAATACTTAAGCCGCTTATTCGTGTTGCTTTATTTTTTTTCTGTAGAAAAATATATATACAAAATAGACAGGCTTTCAAGTTAAAAGGCCCACTACTTCTTACTGCTAATCATCCCAACTCTTTTTTTGATGCAATTATAATTGCTGCATTTTTTAAACAACCTATTCATTTTTTAGCCAGAGGAGACGCATTTAACCAACCATACCATCGGTTTTTATTGGGTCTTTTAAATATGATTCCTATTTATAGACTTAGCGAAGGAAAAGAGAATTTGGTACTTAATAACTATGCATTTGCAGCTTCTAAAAGAATACTTGAAAACAATGGAATTGTATTAATTTTTATTGAAGGAATTTGTTTATTGACCAATCAATTACAACCATTTAAAAAAGGAGCCGCTAGAATTGCGTT
Organism: Sediminibacterium sp.; assembly: GCF_030695065.1. Taxonomy (GTDB): domain Bacteria; phylum Bacteroidota; class Bacteroidia; order Chitinophagales; family Chitinophagaceae; genus Sediminibacterium. The sequence continues at coordinate 437,596 of NZ_JAUYTR010000023.1, forward strand.
GGATTATCAGGGAAAAAATTCACTAAATATCCTTCCAATAGGTATTGCATATGATGCTTTTAATAAATGGGGAAAAACGGTTCAGCTAGCATTAGGCAATCCTATTTTAGCAAAAGAACTCTTACCCTTTCAAGATAGAGCAAAAAACATGAACCATTTTAACACGGAAATAAAGCAGCAGCTTAAACAATTAGTCATAGAACCAGCACCCTCGCAAATAATAAACAGTAAAACGCTTCAATCAATAGCTGATCTTGGGATATTATTGCACCAACCACTTTTTAGGTTTATTCATAAGCGAGTTTTTACTAAAACAAAAGGGACGGTATTTTATGATTCAGTCATGTTTGGGTGTTTGTTTATTGCATATCCACTTTATCTCATTCTAGTTACAGGGTTGCTTTACTGCTTATTTGGTTATCCTGCTTTTATCATTTTAGTGTTATTCATTCTTTCTGCAAGAACAATTGTTCCTTGTAAAAACCCTACTAAATAATTGTTCAAACTATCCTATATTGGTAATTTGTAGCTGTGCGCTAAAAAATTTATCTATGAAAAAATACACCATTCTAATTGCGCTTTTAATTGGGTTGCAATCCTATGCACAAGACACTATTGCTAAACAAGATATTGTATCGGCAGCAAAACTATTTGACTTACAATACAATAATAAAGAGGTAGATACCATGTATGCAGGTATTAAAGACAACCTAAAAGTGTATAGAGATATGCATCAAACCAGCTTAAACAATGGCCTACCTATGAGCCTATGGCAAAGTCCTATTGTTCCTGGAATGCAAATTGAAACAAAGCAAAATGCCATTAAATGGAAGTTTAATAAAAATATAAAAAGCCCAATTAACAAATTTGAGCTTGCCTTTTTTAGCGTTGCAGAATTATCTATTTTAATTAAAACAAAACAAATTAGTTCTGTAGAACTTACCCAGTTTTTTATTGAAAGAATAAAACAATTTGCAGACAGCCTTCAATGTGTAATATCTATAACAGAATCAATTGCCCTTGAACAAGCAAAAGCGGCAGATGATGAAATTGCATCGGGAAAATATCGCGGACTACTGCATGGTATTCCATATGGATTAAAAGATTTGTTTGCCGTAAAAGGAACAAAAACAACTTGGGGCGCCGAACCGTATAAAAATCAAGTAATTGATGAAGACGCATATGTGTACAATCGATTAAAAGATGCTGGAGCAATATTAGTGGCAAAGTTTACCTTGGGTGCTTTAGCCATGGGAGATTATTGGTATGGGGGAAGAACAAAAAACCCCTGGAACTTAAAAACAGGTTCTTCGGGATCATCGGCTGGTTCTGCTTCTGCAACAGTTGCTGGTTTGGTTCCTTTTGCAATTGGAACAGAAACCTGGGGTTCAATTATTTCTCCATCATCTACTTGTGGAGCAACTGGGTTAAGGCCAACGTTTGGAAGAATTAGTAGAACAGGTGCTATGGCATTAAGCTGGAGTTTAGATAAGATTGGTCCAATATGCAGGTCTGCAGAAGACGCAGCAATCGTATTTAACTATATACACGGTACCGATGGTTTAGATAGGTCTGCAGTAAATATTCCATTTAACTATCAACCAGAGGGAGACATTAAAAAATTGCGAATCGGGTATGCAAAAAACTATTTTGACCTTATTAAAGACACATCAAGAAATGAATGGAAAGTATTAGAAACGTTTAAGAAAATGGGGGTACAGTTAATTCCAATTGAATTTCCAGATACCGCAGTTTATAAAGCCAATATTATGGATGTAATTATTAGCGCAGAATCCGCGGCTGCATTTGATGGCTTAACCAGATTAAATATAGACGACGAGTTAACAAGACAAGGGCCTTTTGATTGGCCAAATAGTTTTAGGGTTTCTAGATTGGTACCAGCAGTGGAATATGTAAATGCCAATCGCATGCGTTACCAGCTGCAACAAAAAATCCACGCAGCATTAAGCAGTGTTGATGTGCTTATTTGCCCAACAAGGGGAAGCGGAAATCAATCAGCCATAACCAACTTAACAGGTCAGCCGGTGGTTTGTACACCTACAGGTTTTGATAAAAGGTCTGGATTACCTACTAGTATAAGTTTTATAGGCAACTTATACCAAGAAGCAGCAATATTGTTGGCTGCAAAAAATTATCAAAAAGCAACCGATTGGGAAAACACTTATCCACCCCTATTTTTGAAATAAGCGGTTTTAAAAAGCGAATCATTTTAAATTTCCAATGATGAGAAAAAACAATAAGCTTGTTGCCATATTTATTAGCTTATTGCTATTTGCCGGGTTGGTATATTCAATTTTCACAATAACCCAAACCAAAAACAATTATCAAGAGCCGGTCATTTTTGTATTTGCCGATAAGCAAAAACTCACACCAGCTAATGCTTTTGATTCTTTAATAGCTCAAAAAGACAGTATTGTTAATGGATTTTTTAATCCTGGTTATTCTCAATATAAATGGTGGGTTTATGTAAAAATTTCCAATCAGCCAGCAAGCTATTTGCAGGTAGGCAATCCGCATATTAATAAAATCAGAATTTATTCTATAAAATCGAATGAGCCAATCTTAGTGTATGAATCAGGAGATTATTTTAAGTTTAAGAAGCGAACACTTAATGATCCTGACTTTTGGTTTCAAATTCCCCCTCAAGCAAAAGGCCTATTAATTGAAGTGGATAAAAAAGGAGAATCTTTAGAATTACCCATTCGGGTAGTAGCCGAAAAAGAAATGACTCAATACCTATCCAATCAAAAAATGGCATACGGAATTTTTATTGGTTGGATGATTTTTCTGGTATTACTCAATTTTTTTTTATGGGCATCTTTAAGAGACAATATTCATTTATTTTATATTCTATTTGTTAGCTCCTCTGCGCTTTGGGTTATAGCAAACTGGGGCTTAGGATTTCAATACTTTTGGCCAAACTATCCAGAAATGGCTAGTAAAGCCAGGCCATTATTTAGTACTAGCTCTTTCATTTTTATACTAGAATTATCAAGAAGGTACTTTGCCTCCATCGAAAAAAAGCCATTGTACAATAGCTTTACACGCATTTTACAATTATTATTATTGCTATTATTTGGAACCTTTGTAATTAGTGATATAGCATTAGCTAATGAAGGGATAAGGTATTTTACACTTAGTGCTGCCAACATTTTATGGTTGGTTTCTACCCTTACTGTTTTATTTTTCATTATCACGAGTTATAAAAAAGCAAAGGCAATCTCCTTGTTTTTTCTAGCTGCTTTTATGGCTTTAGCAATCTTTATTTTTTTGATTATTCTCTCTCAATACAACGTACAAGAGAATTGGGTTTTCTTTATAAACAAATATGGATCAGCAATTGGAATATTGGCGAATAGTACAATTCTTTCATTTGGTTTAACACAGCGTTATAACTATTATAAAAAAGAAAGAGAACAGGCTCAGCAAGAGTTAACAATTGAAAGAAGCATGCAAGCAGATAGGTTAATTCAAGCACAAGAAGAAGAGCGATCTAGATTGGCTAGAGAATTACACGATGGATTAGGTGGGCTTCTGGGAAGTATTAGAATTGGCGCATTTAATAAGTTGAAACAAGACGCTCTCAACCAATCTTGGTTAGATGCACAATTGTCTGAAGCAATTGAAGATTTAAGAAATATAGCACATGATTTAATGCCGGTTAATCTACCCGAAAAAGGGCTTGTGGCTATTTTAGAGAAAACAGTTGCAAGGTGGAATTTGTCTAATGAATTTACCACCCATTTAAACTGTACAATTAATAATAGGTATCCATTAGCCGTAGAAGCTGGTTTGTATAGAATTGTGTCAGAACTTATTTATAACGTTAAAAAACACGCACATGCCACTGAAGTGTACATTTCATTATGGGAAGAAACAAGCAATCAAACCATAACCTTGTTGGTAGAAGACAATGGAACTGGTTTCATATCCAATCAATCCGAAGGTATCGGGCTTAAAAATATCCGATATAGGGTTGAATACTTAGGTGGAAAAATTTTGATTGATTCAAACCTAAAAGGCACTAGTATTGTAATAGAAATATCCGGATCGCAAAACTCTCTTCATGCCCAATAGAACAAGATTAGCCATTGCCGATGACCATAAAATATTTGCGGAAGGCATCCAAATGGTTTTAAAAGAACAAGAATGGATTAACTGGGTAGGAGAGGCTTTTACCGCAAAAGATGCTTTTCAATTATACGAGGATAGGCGCCCCGACATTTTTTTATTAGACTATCATTTTCCTGATGGTAATGGTTACCAAGTAGCAGAGAAAATTTTACACAAATATCCACAGGCTTCTATTATTATTCTGAGCATGGAGAACGACAACGATATTATGCACCAATGCAGACTATTGGGTGTAAAAGGATATATTATCAAAAACCTTTCATCAGATGAGCTAATTGAAGCCGTTGAACAAGTGCTTGCAGGAAATCATGTATTTATGTGGGGCGAAGAACTGCAAACACAATTAAAGGAGGAAGATGGTGGGTTAAGCAAAAGAGAAAAAGAGATTGTTTCATTAATCAGCAAAGGCTTAACCAGTCAAGAAATAGCAGAATCTATTAATTTAAGTGTATTAACAATCAATACTCACCGAAGAAATATTCTTAGAAAACTAAATTTAAAAAATACCGCCATGATGGTGCAATATGCACGGGTAAACCGATGGTAGCCCATTTTTATTACATTTGCCGCCTGAACAGTTTTTATGAAGATTAATTTAGGCATTTCCGTTTTATTTTTTACACTGATTGTTTCTTGCTCAAGTACGCAACAATTAACTTTAAACTACACCCCTACAAATACTCATTTAAAGTATTTGCACTCGTATACCATTCCCCATAATTATACTTTTGAGGAAACCATTGTTGGAGGGCTGTCTTCTATTGATTATGATGAAAAGAATAATCAATATTATATGGTATGCGATGATCGTTCTTCATTAAATCCTGCTAGATTTTACAAAGCAAAAATTGCCATCAATCAAAATAAAATTGATACAGTTATATTCACCAAGCGCTCTTACTTAAAGGATGAAATGGGCAAAACTTATCCGAGTTCTAAAGAAAACCCGTTCAAAACGCCGGACCCCGAAAGCATGCGATACAATCCAATCAATAATTTATTGGTCTGGAGCAGTGAAGGCGAAAGAACTATTAGGGGCAAAGACAGTATTTTAATTAATCCTACCGTTTTTTATGTAAATAGAAATGGATCTTGGAAAGATAGCTTGCAAATGCCTGCCAATCTTTATATGAGTTTGCAAGAAAAAGGGCCTAGACAGAATGGTGTTTTAGAAGGAATGAGCTACATTAATAATTATCAACAATTAATGGTTAATGTAGAAGAACCATTGCAAGAAGATGGTCCAAGAGCCGACTTAGAGCCCAATGGAGCAATGATTCGATTCTATACATTTGATAGTAAAAGCAAGCAGTGTGTAAAACAATTTGCTTATGAATTAGCTCCAGTTGCACATATACCCAATCCGGTAAATGAATTTAAAATCAATAGTGTTCCAGAATTTTTATGGATTGGAAATAATCAGCTTCTTGTACTAGAAAGATCCTATTCTACAGGAAGAATACCATGTAGTATTAAAATATTTTTAGCAGACTATACCAATGCAACCGACGTAACAGATTTTGCTTCATTAAAAGCGCCTGCACAATATCAACCAATGAAAAAAACATTGTTGATGAATTTGGATCAGTTGGGTATTTATACAGATAATATTGAGGGAATTAGTTTTGGTCCAATTTTGCCTAATGGAAATAGAAGCATATTATTGGTATCCGATAATAATTTTAGCCCTATTCAAAAGTCGCAAATAACACTCTTAGAGTTAACAAAGCAATCAACTATATCCAACCAATGATTCTATGAATAAATGGTTTATCACAATATGTTTCTTTCTATTTATAGCATCCTGCAAAGAGCCAGAACAAAAAGGATTACCCCATGTGATTATTGAAACAGGGTATGGAGAAATTGAAATAGAGTTATATACCAATAAAGCGCCGTTAACTGCTAATGCATTTCTGAATTATATAGATTCAGGGTATTACAATCAATGCAATTTTTACAGGGTGCTAAATATGTATAACCAACCATCTAATGCCCCAAAAGCTTTTTTAGTTCAAGGAGGTATATGGAAATCGAATAACAAATTAGCACAAAGCTTACAAGGCATACCACACGAGTCTACAAAACAAACCGGCATATTGCACAAAGAAGGAACGATATCAATGGCAAGGAACGAGCCGGGCTCAGGTGGTCCTGAATTTTTTATAATGGTAGAAGACGAAACTGGATTTGATTATGGAGGCGAAAATATGGAAGACGGATTGGGCTTTGCTGCATTTGGCTCAGTAGTTAGAGGTATGCCCATCGTTAGAAAAATACACGATTTAAAAGAAGCCAATCAATATTTACAGCCCCCTGTTTATATACATACCATTAGAAGAAAATAAATACTAGCGATGAGTAGGCTGGTATTCGTACACTACTTCAAATGCCTCTTTTTTAAGCGAAGGAATACCTTGTCCAATCTTCAGGTTTTTTAATTGTGGGGTGGGCTCACATACCCAGTATTGATTGCCCTTGTATACAATTGGATTTCCTTGAGGCGAATCAAATTGTATAGCAACCGTTACATGTTGCGGATAAGAAAGTACAATCATTGGTAAATTATAAATCTCCTTTACCAAATAAAAAAAGAAGGCAGCTCGGTCTTCGCAATCGCTGTATTCCGAAAATAAAGTTTGCTCAGGAGAGAATCTTTTATCCTTACCATACAAAGTAGCATCGTTCTCAAATGCAAAAGAAGAACGAGTTAAATGCATTAAATAGTCTACTCCTTTTTTCTGATTCATTTTAGCCACTGTTTGCTTTAAAGCAGGAATCAACGATTCATAAGTGGCACTGCTTAATGGAGCAGTAAACTGCATTGAATATTCAACAGAAGGATAATTATTGAATAATTTATTAATAGACTTATTCACTTTTACTTTGAACTCATAATTGCGTTGACCATATGCAAACTGAATCGGTTTTACTTCATAGCTGTCCGGATTAAAATCGGGCATGCGATTAATTTTATAAGAAAATTCTTTAGTAGCAATACTGCGTTTAACTATTTGAACGTCTTGAAAACGACCTTGCTCGAAATTGATATTGCTTCCATAATCGTGGAAATTTAAACAGATATACTGTTCTTGATTATAAAACATAGATGGAATATCGTATACATTTTCACTAGACTGAACATACAACAATAAAGTATCGTTCCTTAAACGGGTAACTGCAGCATAGCCCGTTTGATTCAACAAAAACCATTTGTATAAAGTATAGCGATGGTAGTTTTCTTTTTTAGGGCTGATTGATTCCGCCGCAGTTCTAATTAACTGATAAAACAACCAATCGTCTAATTGCTTTTCTTGTTTATAAAACAATAAATTATTTAGTAATTGGTCAATGGGTAATTGACTTAAACTAGTATAAAACGACTCGATTGAAGGGTAAGAAATGGGCTCATTTAAATGAACCTGTAATCGATTTATTCCAGGGGTATGTACCGTATCTCCATAAAAATTAATATATGTTTGTTGGCTTTCGGGGATTCCCTGAACAGTCAACCCCTGGGCCTTCAAGGATGGAAGGCCTAAGCAACTGATGATTAATATGGTCCAAACGGCGGTTTTCAACGATATCCGATTTTCTTGAAGTTACAAAAAGGTAACAATTAATTAATATTAAGTTTTTCAAAAGCGATGTTAAAAAGCAGTAAAATGCCCGATTTGGCCAATTAGGGTCTAAATTTGCTCAATATTTTAGTTATGCCCTTTCAGTTACACACGAATTATCAGCCAGCAGGGGATCAGCCTAAAGCCATACAAGAACTGGTTGATGGGGTAAACGAAGGCGAACAATACCAAACTTTATTGGGGGTAACCGGAAGTGGTAAAACATTTACCATAGCCAATTTGATACAGCAGGTACAAAGGCCAACCCTGGTTTTGACCCACAATAAAACCTTAGTGGCGCAATTGTATGGAGAGTTCAAGCAGTTTTTTCCTGAGAATGCAGTGGGCTATTTTGTAAGCTATTACGACTACTATCAGCCAGAAGCATATATGCCAGTGACGGGTACTTATATTGAAAAAGACCTGAGTATTAATGAAGAATTAGATAAACTAAGACTACAAGCTACTTCCCAATTATTAAGTGGTCGCAGAGATATCATAGTGGTGGCAAGCGTAAGTTGTATTTATGGTATGGGAAACCCTACTGAATATGAGAATGGCATTATTCGCATACAAAAAGGACAAGTATTGTCGCGACAAGGTTTCTTGCACGCATTGGTTAACTCGTTGTACAATCGTTCGCAGGGCGATTTTACCCGCGGTACTTTTAGGGTTAAAGGAGATACAGTAGACATCAACTTGCCATATGTAGATTTTGGATACCGAGTTACATTTTTTGGAGACGAAATAGAAGAGATAGAAAGCATAGAAACCGCTACCAATAAGCGGATTGGCCTAATGGATACGGCGGCTATATTCCCCGCCAACTTATACCTTGCTCCCAAAGACATGATTGTAGAAGTGATGCACGAGATACAAGACGAAATGATGTTGCAGGTGGAGTACTTTAAATCGGTGGGTAAGTTTATAGAAGCGGCTCGTTTAAAAGAGCGGGTAGAATACGATTTGGAAATGATTCGCGAATTGGGCTATTGCAATGGAATTGAAAACTATTCAAGGTTTTTTGATAGAAGAAAACCAGGTACGCGACCCTTCTGTTTATTGGATTATTTTCCCAAAGATTTTTTATGTGTGATAGATGAGAGCCACCAAACCATTCCGCAAGTGGCAGGTATGTATGGCGGAGACAGAAGTAGAAAATTGGTATTAGTAGATTATGGATTTAGACTGCCCAGTGCTATGGATAACCGTCCACTTAATTTTCATGAGTTTGAAAGTTTAACTGGGCAAACCATTTTTGTTAGCGCCACACCCGGAGACTATGAATTAGAGAAAACAGGAGGAGTGGTAGTGGAGCAAGTGGTAAGACCCACTGGCTTATTAGATCCACCAATAGAAATAAGACCCAGTACCAATCAAATAGATGATCTATTAGATGCAATAGACGACCGGGTTAAAAAAGGGGATCGAGTTTTAGTAACTACTTTAACCAAAAGAATGGCCGAAGAAATGGACAAATACTTGGGCCGAATCAATATCAAATCTAAATACATACACTCCGATGTAGATACATTGGAACGCGTAGAAATTTTGCGCGACTTACGTTTGGGGGTGATAGATGTATTGGTGGGGGTGAATTTATTAAGGGAGGGATTGGACCTGCCGGAAGTGTCGCTGGTAGCTATTTTGGATGCTGACAAAGAAGGCTTTCTGCGCAATGAACGCTCTTTAACACAAACAGCCGGTCGTGCTGCAAGAAATGTAAATGGATTGGTTATTTTTTATGCAGATAAAATGACCGAGAGCATGCAACGTACCATTGATGAAACCACTAGAAGAAGGGCCAAGCAAATTGCTTATAACTTAGAACATGGTATTACCCCAACAACAGTAACTAAAAGTAAGGAGCAAGTATTTGCACAAACTTCTGTATTAGATATTAAAGGCTATGATCCTTCTAATCCATATGCTTTACAACAAGAAGAATCTTTGGTGCCAATTGCTGCAGAAGAACAAGTAGAATTTAAAACCATACCGCAAGTAGAAACAGCTATTAAGAAAGTGAAGAAAGAAATGGAGAAAGCCGCAAGAGATTTAGATTTTATAGAAGCTGCCAGATTAAGAGATGAAATGTTTAGGTTACAAAAAACCTTGACAGAGATGAAATAAAGAAGCATCAGTATAATTCATTAAATTTAAGTAAGCATAATTTTGATTCATGAAAAAAACGGTCGGTCTTATTTTATTCATACTTCCTTTTATACTAAATGCGCAAACGTCTTATTATGCGGAGCGCTTTAGGCCACAGTACCATTTTTCTTCACAAAAAAATTGGATCAACGACCCCAATGGATTAGTATACCATAATGGTCAATACCATTTGTTTTATCAACACAATCCCTTTGGAAATATTTGGGGACATATGAGTTGGGGACATGCAGTGAGCAAAGACCTAGTGAAGTGGACGCCAATGCCATTGGCACTAAGGGAAGAAGATGGTAAAATGGCTTTCTCTGGATCGGTGGTATACGATGCAAAAAACACTAGCGCATTAAGTAATAACAGAGAGAACCCACCCCTGGTGGCAGTGTTTACGGCACACGACAGTGTTAATCAATCCCAACATTTGGCCTATAGTATTGATCATGGAAAATCATGGAGTAAGTATTCAGGTAATCCTGTACTCGATTTAAATATGAGTGATTTTAGAGACCCCAATGTATTTTGGCACGATAAGACCAGACAATGGGTGATGATGGTGGCCATGCCAAACGAAAAAATGATTTCCATTTATACATCGTTTAGTTTGAAGCAGTGGACATTCCAAAGTGATTTTGGACCAATTGGCGATACATCTGGTGTATGGGAATGTCCTGATTTAATTCAAGTACCTGTTGTAGGAGAACCCGATAAAAAGAAATGGGTTTTATTGGTATCACAAAACTCGAGCATGCAATATTTTGTGGGAGAATTTGATGGCGCTAAATTTTACAATGAAAACCCACAAAATAAAATAGTAAGGCCCGATTATGGTAGCGACTATTATGCCGCTATTACATATAAGAATACACCAGATCGAATTCCCATTTCTATTGGATGGGTAAACAACTGGAACTATGCCAATGAAATACCTACTAATCCTTGGAAAGGCGCTATGTCATTGCCTAGAAAATTAGCCGTGAAAAAAATGGGATCAGAGTGGGTGCTCGTGCAAGAACCCGTTAAAGCCTTACGAGCCATACGTTCTACCGGACAAGTATTAGAGGGACCTATAGCAGTTAAGAATGGGTATGTTCTTCCATTTAGAAGCAATTGTTTTGAAATGGAAGTTGAGTTGAAGCCTGCCATTACAAGTGTGAGTGGAATTAAAATTGCAGTTGGTGGAAATAGAAATTTTGTAATTGGATACGATGCAACACTTGAACAACTTTTTATTGATAGAACCAATACTCCTTCAGGATTTAGCAAACAGTATCCCTATTTTGCTAAGAAGAATGCGTACTTAAAACAACAAAACGATAAAGTAAAACTGCATATCTTCTTTGATAAAAGTATTGTTGAAGTGTATGCCAATGATGGAGAACTGGTATTTACTTCACAAATTTTCCCAGAAGAAAACGATACTGGCATAGAATTTTTTAGTGATGGAAATATTTCTGTGTTCGAGAATATATGGTTCTGGCCCATGAGATCTATCTGGAAATAAATACGAACTTTACCAAGTAAAACAACACTATGAGCTTCAGGAATTTTAAGATGGTTAGTTATGTGGTTTTTGGCCGCGGCAGTTTTAATCAACTAGATGAAATATTGACCCCACATAGAAAGGGCGATGCCCCCATGGTATTCTTAGTAGACCATTATTTTGAGGGGAAACCATTGCTGAATCGCATTCCATTAAGAGGCAAAGACAAAGTAGTGTTGGCCAATGTTACTTATGAACCAAAAACGAGTCAGGTAGATGAGTTGGCTCGCTCATTAAAAGAAGAATTTGGAACCATAAGTGGCGTAATTGGCATAGGAGGTGGATCAACCATGGATTTAGCGAAAGCGGTTTCTTTGATGATGACCAATCCTGGATCATCGGCCGATTACCAGGGATGGGACTTGGTTCAGGAAGCGGGTGTATACAAAGTTGGCATTCCTACCTTAAGTGGAACAGGAGCCGAAGTAAGTAGAACCACTGTGTTAACGGGACCAACTAGAAAATTGGGAATGAATTCAGACTTTACGCCCTTTGACCAAATTGTATTAGATCCTGAATTAACCAAAGACGCTCCAGCAAATCAGCGATTTTATACCGGAATGGATTGTTATATCCATTGCATCGAAAGTTTAGAAGGCACTTATTTAAATGAGTTCAGCAAAAGCTATGGAGAGAAAGCTTTACAGCTTTGTCAAAAAGTATTTGTTGAAAAAAATCATTGGGACAACGAAAGCGATGATCAATTGATGATGGCTTCTTATGCTGGTGGAATGAGCATTGCTTATTCACAAGTTGGAGTTGCTCATGCAGTGAGTTATGGTTTGAGTTATTTACTAGGTACCAAGCACGGCATTGGCAATTGCATTGTCATGAATCATTTGGAAGAATATTATCCAGCAGGTGTAAAGGAATTCAAATTGATGGTAGAGAAAAATCAAATTGAAATACCACAGGGTATTTGTAAAGGATTAACCGATGAGCAATTTGAAACCATGATGAATGTATCCCTGGGAATGAAACCTTTATGGGAAAATGCGTTGGGTAAAGACTGGGAAAGCATCATGACTCGTGAAAAGCTACGCGCATTGTACGATAGACTATAACAGCTTACTGGCTTTTATTAAATCTTCCGGCGTATCAATTTCCACTCCCATGTACTGGGTGAGCACCATTTTTAATGGCACACTATATTCAAGGTAGCGTAAGCATTCAATTTTTTCTGCGGCTTCCAATGGAGTCATTGGCCAATTGGTAAAATTGAGTAATGCTTGTTTACGAAAAGCATACACCCCAATATGTTCATAATAAGGAACAGCTATGCTTTTATCTCGAGGATAAGGAATAACGCTGCGTGAAAAAAACAATGAATTCATATTTCGGTCTACTGCTACTTTAACATAATTCGGATCTTCAATTAAAGCAGGGTCTTTTAGTTCTTGCATTAATGAAGCAACCTGTACACTAGGTTCATTAAAAGTGGTCAATAATTTTTCTAAAGGGTCTTTTTGTACAAAGGGTTCATCTCCTTGAACGTTTACTATGATGTCTACATCTAAATCAGCAGCAGCTTCTGCAATACGATCGCTTCCACTCTCATGATTTTTTTTACTCATGATGGCTTTGCCTCCGTTGCTAGTGATTTCATTGAAAATAATATCGCTATCGGTTACTACAATTACATCGCTGAATAAACGGGTGGCTAGCGTATTATCATAGGTATGACGAATCACCGATTTGTTACCGAGCTGCTGCATCAATTTAGCAGGAAAACGAGTAGCTGCATAACGCGCAGGAATCATTGCAACAATCTTCATAAATAAAACTTTGTACAAAGATGCACTACCTCGGGCTGAAGTAGAAAAAAATGATGCTAAACTTCCTAGTAATGTGTTTTAATGCTATTGTCGAAGGGAATCTTCAACTGATAATTGAGGGCCTCATCTGTGCTGTCGTCCAGCACATCCAATCCGTAGCGCAGAGATTCTACTGGAGTGTAATTATAAGTACCAAATATGCGGTCCCAAATCGAAAAGATATTACCGTAGTTGCTGTCTGTTTGTGGCTGTTGATAATGGTGGTGAACTTTGTGCATATTGGGGGATATGATCACCCAACTAATGGCATTGTCTAACCAAAGCGGCAAACGCATATTGGCATGATTAAACTGAGACAATACTGCACTCAAACTCTGGTACAACATGACCAGCCACATAGGAGCGCCACAAATAATCACCCCAACGGTGGTGAACACCGCCCTAAAAACACTTTCACCTGGATGGTGTCTGTTAGCGGTAGTGGTATCTACATGCGTGTCTGCATGGTGCACCATATGAAACTTCCACATCCATTTTATTTTGTGTTCAATAAAATGAATAAAATAAGCACCCACTAAATCCAGCAATAACAAACCCCCAATCAACATTAGCCAAGCAGGCATAGTGGTCAATTGCAATAAACCAAATTGGTTAACGATGGCCCATTCACTGGCTTTTACAATAACTAATGCAAAAGCAAAATTGATGATAATGGTAGTTGCTGTGAAAAACAGGTTGATGCCCGCATGACGGTATTTATTGTACTTAAAATTGGCCAAGGGTACTATGCCTTCCACTATCCAGAAAAATAAAATTCCACCCGCTAAAATCAGCGCTCTGTGTAAACTAGGAATAGTATTGAAATAGTCGATGATGGAATCTATCATGCAATTAAGCTTTTAATTATTCAACATCAACGGCATTACCAACATCAATAAGTCTTCGCCTTCTGCCTGCTCGGTTGGTTTAATTAAACCAGCTTTGGTAGGAGTAGACAATTCCATTTTTACATCGTCGGTATCTGCTGCGTTCAGCATTTCAATTAAGAAGCGTGCGTTGAAAGCAATTTGTAAATCTTCTCCATCGTATTGACAGCTCATGCGCTCATTACCTTCAAAACTGAAGTCTACGTCTTGTGCAGCCATTTGCAATTCTGAGCCAGTAATATTTAAAGCAACTTGGTTGGTGCTTTTGTTAGAGAATACATTTACTCTACGTAATGCATTTTGGAAAGCAGATTTATTTACAATCAATTTATAAGGATTGTCTGCAGGTATTACCACTTTGTAGTCTGGGAACCTGGCATCAATTAAACGACAAATCATATGTGTTGAACCATGCTTTACAAACAAATGGTTGCTGTTATAGCTAATCGTTAAATCGTCTTCGTTATCAGGTAATGCATTCTTTAATAAATTCAATGGCTTCTTAGGCACAATGAATGAATCAGTTTTGGTAGCATGGGTATCGGTGCGCTTGTAACGAACCAAACGATGTGCATCGGTGGCTACAAATTGTACCCCGTCTTTGCTCAACTCAAAAAATACCCCTGTCATAGCTGGTCTTAAATCGTCTCCACTTACTGCAAACAAGGTTTTGTTGATGGCAGTTAATAAGGCACTGCTGTGCATATTAAAGCTGGTAGTATCGTCTGCTGATGGTTCTTTTGGAAAGTTATCTGGATTCTCTCCCATCACTTTGTACTTACCGTTGTCGCTGGTGATTTCTACAGCAAAGCTTTTATCGATGGTAAAAGTGAGTGGTTGGTCTGCAATATTCTTTAGAGAGTCCATCAATATTTTTGCTGGAATACAAACACGGCCATTGGCCTTGCTCTCTACTTCCATTTGCACACGCATCACTGTTTCTAAGTCGGTAGCTACTACATTCAACTTTTTATCTTCTATTTCAAACAAAAAATCTTCAAGAATAGGCAATACGGTATTGGCATTAATTACACCACTAATTTGTTGTAAATGTTTTAACAACGAAGAGGAAGAAACGATAAATTTCATATGATCATTTTAATCAGGACAAACTTACTGTAAAGGGATGATATTTCACAAGCAATTTACACCCAAAATCTAGCCATTGTAGAAGTTGAGCCGGTCTATCAGCTCCTGGTATTTAATCTTGTTGATGGGCTTTACAATATAGTCTGTAACCCCACTGTATTCCCTTGAACGCTGAATATCGCAGTCGTCTACAGAAGAACTCACCATATAAATATAGATAGGCTTTTTAAACTGCTCTATTATTTTATGGTATTCATCTAAAAATTGCCAGCCGTTCATCACGGGCATATTGATGTCTAAAAAAATAACATCGGGCAACTCATGGTGCCCCTGGGTTAGTTTTTCTCTAAAAAACCCAATGGCTTCACTTCCGTTGTAAAAGGACAAAATATTCTTAGCAAGTCCGGTAGACTCGAGTATTTTGCGAGAAGTAAACTGATAGATTTTATCGTCATCTATCAAACAAACATTGTATTGAGTTGCAGCCATTCTTGTTCAGGACTTCGTTTTATCGAGGGGATATTTGGGGTCCTGAAACAAATATAATTACTTTACTTAAAAATACTAACAGTTGTTTTCAACCGAACCAGATTCAACAATTGAAAAAGCATTCATGAAGCTTAAACACTATTGTGGATACCAAGATAGGTGTCACCAAGAAGTGAAAGAAAAATTGTACAGTCTAAAATTGGGAAAAGCAAGTGTAGAAATGTTGCTCTCTAGATTAATTGAAGAAGACTACTTAAATGAGGAACGTTATGCAAAAGCCTTTGTTGGTGGCCATTTCAGGCAAAAGCAATGGGGTAAGGTAAAAATTGCTTATGCCTTAAAACAAAAAAGGGTAAGCGAATACAATATCAAAAAAGCAATGAAAGAAATTCCGGAAGAAGACTACCTTGCCGTTGCCGAAAAATTGATAACAACTAAATGGAATACCCTCAAAAACGAACAATATATTAACCGAACAGTAAAAACAACCGCGTTCTTACAGCAAAGAGGTTTTGAACCTAGCTTGGTTCAAAATATTTTGAAAAAATTTAGGGCCAACAAATGAAAAATCAACCCCTTTTTATATACCTTTTTTGCATTTGTTTTTTTAGCTTTCAAGCAACTGCCCAGCAGGTTGGATTTACTACAGAGAACGATGCATACTTATTAAAGCTAGAAGACGCGTATTATTCCAACGGCATTTTTTTGCACTTGGGCTATGCCGATGAATCTAAGAAAAAACAAAAAAGAGTCCATCGTTTTGAATTAGGTCAACAAATATTTACCCCACTTAAAAGAACCACCAGAACCCCAGCAGATATAGATCGCCCTTATGCAGGCTATACCTATATTCAATATACCCGTAGTTGGTTTAACAAGGAAAAAACGGTTTTCCAAATCAATGGAACCCTTGGTATTATTGGTCCAGCTTCTGGCGGAGAGGGATTACAGAATACCTACCATCGCTGGTTGCAGTATGCTCCTTTTTTAGGATGGCGCTATCAAATTAGTAACCAACTCGTATTGAATACAGGAGTACTTTATGCGCATACCCTAGTGGCCACCAATAAATTTAAATGGATGGGTTGGGGTGCTGCTCAATTAGGTACTGCTTTTATAAATGCCTCCCTTGGAACTAAAATGCTCTATGGTCTTTTTAATAGCAACCAAAGCAGCCAATTATGGAATGCTGCCGTTGAAAAAACGGGAATGCCCAATAAGGAATTTTATATTTATTGGAATCCCAAAATTACTGCGCAAGGATATAATGCTACTATTTCAGGGGGAAGTAAAACGGCTACTGATTCGGCGGTTACGCTCAACCCTAAAACCCTACTATTTCAAAATACTATTGGATTGGCTTATTCTGAAGGAAGATGGGCAGCACAAATTGAGTTGGTTCACCAAAGCAGAGAAACCACTATCCAATTAAATAAACACCGCTATTTAGGATTGCAATTGCAATACCGAATCAACTAACTTGCTGGTTTAAAATTGGTATATGCATCCATTGTCGGTAACCCTAATACAAAGCAATTTAGTTTGGGAAAACAAAGCTGCTAACCTGGCTCAATTTGCCCAAAAAATTCAGTCACAAACCGCCCCAGGTCAATTGGTCATTCTTCCAGAAATGTTTAGCACTGGGTTTAGTATGAATCCGGCTCAATTGGCTGAAACCATGGAGGGCAATACGGTTCAGTGGATGAAGACCATGGCTGTACAACAAAAAATTATTCTCACGGGCTCTGTAATAATTGAAGAAGAAGAACAATTTTACAATCGATTACTATGGGTATTGCCCAATGGAACTGTGGCGCATTATAACAAAAGACATTTGTTTGCATTTGCTGGAGAAAATCAGTTTTATGCTTCGGGCAATAAGCGATTAATTGCTGCAGTGAATGGATGGAAAATAAATCTACAAATTTGTTATGATTTGCGTTTTCCAGTTTGGGCAAGACAGCAAATACAAGATGCGCCCGAATACGATTTATTGGTGTATGTAGCCAATTGGCCAGAACGCAGAAACCATGCATGGAAAACTTTGCTCACTGCAAGGGCCATTGAAAATCAGTGTTATGTAATTGGGGTAAATAGAGTAGGTGAAGACGCCAATGGAATCAATCATAGTGGAGATACTATGTTGATAGATCCATTGGGCCAAGTAGTTTATCACTGTGCGCATGAAGAAGCCATTAGTACCCATATTTTAGACCCTCAACATTTACTAGATATTCGCCAGCGTTTTCCATTTTGGAAAGACGCCGATCAATTTAATATCTATCATACTTAAGTTTTTATGAAACAAATTATTGCAGCAAATAAAATTTTTACTGGAACAGAATGGTTGCTCAATCATGCATTGATAGTGAACGATGGCATCATTGAATCTATTCAACCTATTGTAGCACTTAAAGCGCCCGTAACGCATGATTTACCAATACTTATTCCAGCTTTAATAGACTTACAAATTTATGGGGCAGGCGGGCAATTGCTGAGTGTATATCCAACAGTAGAAGCGTTGCAATTATTAAAAGACTACTGTGTAAAGGGCGGTGCTGCTTGGTTTCAGCCAACAGTTGCTACCAATAGTAATGAAGTTATTCATGCATGCATTGATGCAGTAAAGGCATTTAAACAATTGCCCAATAACCGTTGCATTGGCTTACATGTTGAAGGTCCTTGGATCAATCCCATCAAAAGGGGTGCGCATTTAGCAGAATTTATTTACCAGCCTACTGCTCAACAAGTGAAGGATTTATTGGAGTACGGAAAAGGAATCATCACCATGATTACCCTTGCACCTGAGGTTTGTGATTCCGAAATGGTAGATTTAATACAATCATATGGTGTAGTAGTTTCTGCAGGTCATAGCAATGCAGATTATGCAACTGCTACGCATGCTTTTAACGAAGGGATCAGCACCGCTACCCATTTGTACAACGCTATGAGCGCATTAAATCACCGAGAGCCCGGAATGGTGGGAGCAATTTTTAATCACCCTACTGTGTATTGCAGTATTGTTCCAGATGGATACCACGTGAATTTTGAAGCCATTCAAATTGCTAAAAAACAAATGGGAAATCGGTTGTTTGCCATTACCGATGCAGTTACCGATACTGCTACAGGCGCATATCCGCATCAGTTAAATGGAGATAAATATGAATCCAACGGCATTTTAAGTGGATCTGCATTAACCATGTTAACGGGCATGCAAAAACTGCATCAATCTTGTAAGATTGAATTGGGAGAAGCTATTAGAATGTGTTCCTTGTATCCAGCACAGGTGATTCAACAGCAAGGAATTACTGGAATGTTAAAGCCTGGCCAAAAAGCAGATTGGATTGGTTTAAATGAACAATTGTCATTGATTCAATCTGTTGAATGAATTAACTTTGAATACTTAAAAAATTAAACAACATGAAAAAATTATTGGTATTGGCTTTTGCTGCAATTGTTGGTTTTAGCGCAAATGCACAAGAAGCAAGTTGGAAACAAATGGAAGATTTTCACGGAGTGATGAGCAAAACCTTTCATCCTGCAGAAGAAGGAAATTTAAAGCCTTTGAAAACGAATATTGCAGACTTAGTTGCAAAAGCAAAAGCATGGGAATCTGGCGCAGTACCAGCAGCCTATGATGCCAAAGTTGCTAAGCCCATCTTAAAACAATTGGTTGCAAAGTGTACTGCAGTAGAAGCTGCCGTAAAAGCAAAAAAATCAGATAAAGAATTAACTACTTTAATTACTGCTACACATGATGTGTTTCATGAAATAAAAGAAAAGTGCAAGCCAGGAGAAAAACACTAATTGTTTTTGTTTTTAATCAAAGCTTGAATTGCCGCCATTTTTGGATCAAATCCTACACGGATTGCATACGAAGATGGCGGTATTTTTATGTCTGGTTCAATGCCTCTTCCTTTTTGTAAGTTTTGATTAATAACCATTCTATACAAAGGAAGCCTTACTCTTAACTTGGTGTTTGGTAAGGTAATATGGGGTATATGCATGGCCGAATTACCGTACTGTCCTCCGCCTGATTCCTCTCCTATTACTTGAATATTTTCTTGTCCTTTTAAAGCGCCCACAACCATAGTAGCTGCAGAAAAAGTGTATCCGCCTTGCACTAAATAAGTGTTACCCTTAAAAGCAAATCGGGTTTTGGGTTGATAATAATGCCGTTCAAATCTTTTATAGTGAATGGATCCATCGGCAGCTTTGCTTGCCCCTAAGTTCATTGCCAACCAATACAACCAACTAGATTGAATGTATTTGCCGTATTTAAATTTTCTACTGATGGCAGCAACTGAGTCGGCAATTTTAAAAGGAGTTTGTTTTAAGTATTTAGTAAGTGCAATACTATTGGTGATTCTTCCTCCTCCGTTTTCTCTTAAGTCGAGTATTAAGTGTTGAATATTTTCTTTCTTTAATATTTTAAAACTGCGCCTAAAAAAAGTTTTTAAATTTCCTTTACTAAAACTGGTTAACCGAATATATGCACTATGCGTAATGGTATCAATACTAAGCGAACGAATGGCCAATAAGCGCAATTGTCTTTTGCTTAATGAAGGTGGTCTCTGTGTTGGTCTGGGTCTATTAATACTTCTATCCCTTGGAGCTGGAACAAAATTGCCTAATGAAATAGTGTCTTCTTTTCCAACTTGATTCTGGTATCCAATAAGGTAACTACTGTCTACTCCAAATACTTGTTTAAATCCATCCGGAAAACTACTGCTCAGTGTTTGGTATTGGTGATTATAAGCATAACCATCAGTAGCAATTTGTTTGAATAAACTATCTCTGTAAAACGAAATGGGTTTATTGTTAATACTGTTTAAAATGGTTCCTCGTTGAATAATAGAATCTTTAAAATAACCATTACTCAACACAACTGCACTGTCTTCCCAAAATTTGATTTGTAATGGAAATCGTGGATACCTGAACTGTGGCAATTGTTTAATGAACTGTTTTGAATACAATGTAGTGGTATGTCCACATTTTATTAGCGCCACCCATTGGGCAATTTTATTTCTGTATTCAATTTCATTTAAAGAATCAGTAAAGCTATTGCACAGTTGTTCAAACGCACTGTCTAATTGTTCTTTGGGGGTATACCAATACAAGCTGGGATGATTGGCTTCCAACACTTTTTTGAGTACCCATGCATCTTCTTTTACTTGCGCTGCTGCATATTTGGGTAAAGCACTATATGCTTTCTGGGCGTTCAATTCGCCCAGGCATAAAACCCCACAAATCAATACCAGCAAGCTTTTCATGCTTAAGAATTAAAAGCATTCCAGCCCTGTGCCTTCAAATCGTATTGATTGCCACCCTTGGTTAAGAGCTTAACGCCCTCTTCTAGGTCGGTGATGTATCCTATCACACTGATTTCTTCGTTCAGTACAATTTTATCGTGGTCTTCTTGAGCAATGGTAAAAATCAATTCGTAATCTTCTCCACCATTTAATGCGCAAACGGTTGGGTCTAATCCAAATTTAAATGCAGCTTTTCTACTGGCATCAGCAATGGGTAATTTTTCTTCGTACACACGCGCACCTAAATTAGACTGCTTGCAAATATGCAAAACTTCGCTGCTTATTCCATCGCTTACATCCATCATGGCAGTTGGAACTATTTGGTTGCTGGCAAAAAACTCAATGATGTCTTTTCTAGCTTCAGGCTTTAATAATTTACCTACTATATAACTCTCGTCTTCTAAGTCTGGTTGAATATTTGGATTTTCTTGGTAAATCTTTTTCTCTCTTTCCATCAAAGTCAACCCTAAATAAGCCCCTCCTACATCTCCACTCACACAAATTAAATCTCCTTTTCTGGCAGTACTGCGCTTAACAAATTGATCGGGAGCTACTTCGCCAATAGCAGTAACCGATATAACAAACCCCTTTAATGAAGAAGAAGTGTCACCTCCTATTAAATCAACGCCATATTTTTCGCAAGCAAAATAAACACCTTCATAAAATTCATTCAAAGCCTCAACGCTAAAGCGATTACTAATACCAATGCTCATAGTAATTTGAGTGGGTATGGCATTCATTGCATAAATATCGCTGAGGTTAACTACTACCGCTTTATACCCCAAATGTTTCAATGGGGTATACATTAAATCAAAATGAATGCCTTCTAATAACAAGTCGGTTGTAACTACCGTCTGCTTACCAAAATGGTCAATTACTGCAGCATCATCACCCACTCCTAAAATGGTAGAAGCATTTTGTATTTCTGCATTTTTGGTTAAGTGCTCAATTAAACCAAACTCGCCTAAGTCGGCTATTTCTGTTCTTTGTTCCATACAATCTTTTTAGAAAGGTCCCCCGTTTACAACAGCCACTAATTCATCGTGAATATGGCCATTGGTTGCAATAATATGTGGTTGATAAGGAGAATAATAATCTCCTTTAAAGTCGGTTACTTTTCCGCCAGCTTCTTCTACCATTAAAAATCCTGCAGCACTATCCCAGGCTTGTAATTTGTGTTCATAAAATCCATCAAATCTTCCTGCTGCTACCCAACACAAATCAACTGCAGCACTTCCCAATCTTCTTACAGGAACCCCCTTTCTGATTAATTTTTCAAAAACCTGCAAAGGCCCGTTGGGTGCGTCTAAATAAGTATACGGGAAACCCGTTACTAAGCAGCTCTTGATTAATGTAGTTTTATTTCCTACTTGAATTTTTTGATCATTTAAAAAAGCCCCAGCCCCTTTTTCAGCAAAATAAAATTCATTCATAAAAGGGTTGTATACCGCACCCATAATCATTTTACCGGCTTTCTCAATACCAATACTCACACAGCAAATTGGAATGCCATTGGCAAAGTTTACTGTTCCATCAATAGGGTCTATAATCCATTTATAGGTAGAATCTTGTTTTAACTCTCCTGATTCTTCACTTAAAATAAAATGATCGGGAAATTCGGCTTGAATGGTATCCATGATGGCTTTCTCTGCTGCATGATCTGCTTCGGTTACCAGGTTATTAATGCCTTCTTTATTGCTGATGGCAAATGTTCCATTAAAAAAATGTCGAAGTTGAACAGCCCCTGCTTCGGTGGCTTTTAATAAGGTTTGTTTAAGCATGGCGCAAAAGTAACCCAGATTCTGCATCTTTGGAACAATATTGTGACTACCGAACTTTCCATAATCATTGTTAATTATAGGGTCTATCCCTATTTGGATACTTGTTTGCAAGCAGTGTCTACAGCGTTGAGTACGTTAAAAGCAGAGATCATAGTGGTAGATAATGATACAGATGAAGCCAAGCAAACTATCTTGGCTACAAGCTTTCCCCTGGTTCAATGGATTTGTTTAAACCAAAATATTGGATTTGCGCGGGCCAATAATTTGGCCTTAAAAAAAGCAGGTGGAAAGTATGTCTTGTTTTTAAATCCAGATACATCTATACAGCCCAATGTACTCAAAGAGGCTATTCAGTATTTAACATCCAATTCAAAAGTTGGCGCCATTGGTGTGCAAATGATTGATGGAAAAGGTCGTTTTTTACCCGAAAGCAAAAGGGACCAGCCTGGTTTATTGGGCGCTATATTTAAATTGACCGGATTGGCAGCGCTATTTCCACATACCGCTTTTTTTAATAGTTACGCCTTGGGCCATTTAGATCAACATCAAATTCATACAATACCTGTTTTAGCGGGGGCTTTTATGATGATGCCAACAGCATTAGCTAAAAAAATAGGCGGTTTTGATGAATCTTTTTTTATGTACGGGGAAGATATAGACCTCAGTTTAAGGATACTTCAGCAAGGATTCGAGAACCATTATTTAGGCAACTTAACAATTACCCATTATAAAGGAGCAAGTTCAAAACAAGACCCTGCATACCTAGCCCATTTTTATGGATCCATGATTATTTTTGTTGAAAAATACCACCATTTATATGGCGGCTTAATGGGGGTTTGGTGTTTAAAAATGGGCATTCGCTTTACTGCTTGGATGGCCTATTTCAAGAAAAAAATTCAATAAGCGTTTTCACAAAATATTATATATAATTCATTTAGTTTAGCTTCGTAGCTTAACTGTTAACGAACGCATGTCTATAATTGATCTTAAACTGCCGAATGCTATTTTGAAAGCACTGAGGCTTCCACAGAACAATCTCCGCAGAGATCAGTTGAGGGTGCTAAAAAAACTGTTGAAAAAAGCAAGGTTTACATCTTTTGGTCAGCAATATCGTTTTGATGAAATCTTATTGAGCAAACATCCAGGAAAAAAGTTTCAGGAAATTGTTCCAACCTTCAATTACAATAAAATTTACAATGAGTGGTGGCATAAAACCATCAAGGGTCAAAGTGATATTTGTTGGCCAGGTAAAATAAAATATTATGCGTTAAGCAGCGGAACAAGTGAGTCTGCAAGCAAATACATACCCATTACCAACGATTTATTGCGGGGCAATAAAATTGTCATGATTAAGCAATTGCTCAGTTTGGGTAAGTATGAAAATATTCCTTTTACTTCTATTGGAAAAGGTTGGTTAACCTTGGGAGGAAGTACTGAATTACAAAAAGGGCCTGGCTATTTTGCCGGTGATCTTAGTGGTATTACTGCAAAGAAAGCGCCGTTTTGGTTTCAACCATTTTATAAGCCAGGTAAAAAAATAGCCAAACAAAAAGACTGGAATAAAAAAATTGCAGAAATAGTAGAGAAAGCTCCTGAATGGGATATAGGTTTTTTAATTGGCGTACCCGCTTGGATTCAAATGTGTGTAGAGCAAATAGTGGAACGCTATAAGTTAAATAATATTCATGAGCTATGGCCCAACCTCGCATTTTTTGTACATGGCGGAGTAAGTTTTGAGCCGTACAAAAAAGGATTCGAAAAAATGTTGGGTAAACCCATCACTTATATAGAAACCTATTTAGCCAGCGAAGGATTTATTGCCTATCAAGATAGGCAATACGCAAAAGGCATGCGATTGGTAACCAACGAACATATATTTTTAGAATTCGTTCCTTTTGATGATGTCAATTTTACTGCTGATGGAGAAATGATTGAAAACCCTGAGGCATTGATGTTGCATGAAGTAGAAGAAGGAAAGGATTACGCATTATTAATCAGCACCACTGCTGGTACCTGGCGTTATTTAATTGGAGATACAGTAAGGTTTGTAGATAAAGAAAAATCGGAGATCATTATTACCGGAAGAACCAAACACTTTTTAAGTTTAGTTGGAGAACATTTGAGCGTAGACAATATGAACAAAGCGGTTCAAATGGCTTCTCAAAAATTCAATATTAGTATTCCCGAATTTACAGTGGCAGGTATTCCTGTAGACAATTTCTTTGGTCACCATTGGTTTCTTGCATGCAACGACGTTGTTAGTGAAAAAGCAGTGTGTAGTTTTATAGACCAGTGTTTAAACGAACTCAACGATGATTATGCTGTTGAAAGAAAAAGCGCTTTAAAAGAAATTAGATTGACCGTATTAAAAGAAGACGACTTTATGAACTTTATGTTGAGTAAAGGTAAAGTAGGTGGTCAACATAAATTTCCAAGGGTGTTAAAAGGGGCCATGTTAAATGACTGGTATCAATTCTTAGAAAAAAACAAATGAAGCTAAAGCCATTCCTTGCCTGCTTTATTGTAACAATACTCTTTTTGTGCTCTACTGCTTTTGCGCAAATAGCTAATAAAAATAACAGTTCTGTATATAAAGACTTAAAATCACCTGAAACACTTCAAGTGCTTTTTAAAACCAATAAAGGGAATTTTATTATTCAGTCTTATCGCTCTTGGGCTCCACTTGCAGCAGACCGATTTTATACTTTAGTGAAGAAAGGCTTCTATACCAATATCTTTATTTTTAGGGTAGAGAAAGACTATGTAGTGCAGTTTGGAATTTCTGATAACCCTAAAGAAAGCAGTTTTTGGGACAAAGCCAGACTAAAAGACGAACCCGTACTTCAAAAGCATAAAAAGGGAATGGTTTCATTTGCAAGAAGTGGAATCAACTCTCGCACCACTCAACTCTTTGTGGACATGCAAAACAATGCCAAATTAGATACTACCATACGAGAAGGAGTACGCGGTTATCCTCCTTTTGGTAAAGTAATTAGTGGCATGCACGTCTTCTTTCAATTAAACGACCAATATGCAAAACGCATTCTTCCTTTGCAAGATTCCATTTACTTGTATGGCAATCAATATTTGGTAAAACATTTCCCAGGTTTAGATAAAATAATCAGCGCAACAATTATCCGTTAAAATTGCACTAATCAGTTATTTTTGTAAACGGACTAAACAAAGGTTATTGGCATGATTGCACCATTGATGAAGGGACTTGTTTTGGGATTGATTCTGAGTATTTCAGTGGGTCCGGTCATTTTTGCTATCATCAAACAAAGTTTGGCCAATGGCCATAAAGCGGGTTATACGTTTGTAGCAGGTGTTTCAGCCAGTGATATTAGTTTGGTGCTGGTTTGCAATGTATTTACTTCTTTTTTTACTACAGCACTTTCTCATAGCAATACCATTGCAATAGCCGGAAGTATTTTTTTAATTGGCGTAGGTATCTATACTTTTTTCTTTAAGAAAGTGATTGTAGATGAAGACAATAAAATTGAAATCAAGAAATTTCGTAAAAGAGACTTAGCGGGTATTTTTTTGTCGGGCTATTTTATGAATATGCTTAACCCAGCAGTATTTCTTTTTTGGTTTGCCTGGACAGCCGCTATTACGGGAGATGCTGCAAGTACCCCCAATCCCAATCAATACAAGTGGATTGTTTTTATTACTTGTTTGGTATTTGTGTTGCTTTCCGATATTGCCAAAGTTGCCCTAGCTGGTAAATTACGAGAGCGTTTAACCCCCTCTATTTTACATCGCATCAATAAATTATCGGGCCTGATTTTAATTGGTTTTGGAATAGCATTGATTTGGGGTGTGCTCAATTTTGGTGACAAGCTAAAATAGATTGTATCTTTCTGTTGAAATAATAATTTGTGATTAAAAAAATCTGGAAAAAAACAAAACGAATTCTACTCATTTTGTTTTTGACTTCACTTGTATATACCATTGTTTGTAGATGGTTAATGCCTCCTATAACTATTACCCAAATAGCCAATACTTTTGGGTATGGGCTTAAAAGGGATTATGTTTCGTGGAATCAAATCAATTATTCAGTGAAGCTTGCGGCTATTGCCAGCGAAGACCAGGCTTTTCCAGACCATAGTGGATTTGACTGGGATGCTATTGAGAAGAGTTTAAAGCCCAAGAAAAAAGGAAAGAAAACAAAAATTCCATTAGGTGGTGGCGCTAGTACCATTACACAGCAAACAGCCAAGAATGTTTTTTTATGGCAGGGAGGATTTATCACCAAGTTTATTCGTAAAGTGCCCGAACTCTATTTTACCAAATTAATTGAATGGGTTTGGGGCAAAGAGCGCATACTAGAAGTGTATTTAAACGTAATAGAAATGGGCCCAGGTATTTTTGGGATTCAGGCAGCTGCAAAACACTATTTTAAAAAAGATGCCGCTAAACTCACACGCGCAGAAGCTGCCATGATTATTTCATGTTTACCTAATCCTAAAAAATTTACTGTTAAACCAATGAGCAGAAGGGTTGCATGGCGTTATCCCCAAATTCTAAAGCAGATGAATAATTTGGAAGGAGATGAAGACATCAAAACTTTGTTACGTTAAAGCATAAAACCATCAATTGCTTTTATTGCAGCTTGGGTTCGTTCTGCATCATTCCCACTAATTAAAGCCCATGGGGTTGTTTGGTTCATTAATAAGTCTTTATAAATAGCAAACAATTCTTGTCTGGGTTTTTCATCGGGGTATTCTCTTAATTCATCTTTTGTCCATGGCAAATCAATATTGCACAATAAATAACCGTCGTATTTTCTTTTAACGATACTGTCTAAAATAAAAAAATCACATTCACCAAATACATATTCACTCCATACTTTCATCACATACATATCGGTATCAATAAATAGAATTGGCGTTTTATTGCTATCTGCTAATGACTTTATGGTTAGTTCTTCTAATTTTAATTGTCCCTTTGCAATCTTCAATAAATCAGAAGGGGTATAGCTGGTACCATTTTTTAGTAAATATTCTCTTGCATACTCTTCGCACCAGGCCGATTGATAATGCTCGGCCAACGATTTACACAATGTGCTTTTACCCGTACTTTCTGGTCCTAGAATTACAAATTTCTTAATGCCATTCATGCTGTGCTTTTTTATGCCAACTAATTAAGCCGGCAATGGCTAGAATCAATAGTACCAAAAACTGCACACTAGTAAAAACATAGCCCTTTACAAAGTATAACGGAATAGAAGCAATATTTGTTGCTATCCACCAATACCAACTAGCCACTTTTTTTCTAGCCATTAACCACATTCCTGTATATGCTGTTGCACTTGCAAATGCATCTGCCCAAGGAATTGCTTCGGGTGCAAAAGATTCTTTTAACCAAGTGAGTGCAACAAAAATTAGTACATAAAAAGAGGCAAAAAACCCCCACTGTTGAATTCGTTCTCTTGAATTACTTAGGGTGATTTTTAATTGAGCTTCTTGGGTATTTTGGTTGATTTTACTCCACCAAACCCAACCATATATACTTACAACGGTATAGTATAAATTAACACTGGCTTCACCGTATAGCTGTCCCTTTAAACTTAAGTAAATATAAATAGTGGTATTAATTAGTCCAATTGGGTAAACTAGAATATTTTCTTTTCTACTAAACCAAACACTAGCAATACCTGCACATACAGCAACAAATTCAAGCAAGCTGGTTTGTTGAATACCGGTAACGAATTGATCAAAAACCAATGATAACTCCATCTTTAAATTGCCATGCTGTTTTTATTGAGTAATATTTTTTTATTTGATCTATTTGAATAAGATCAAAACTTTCTGTATTGAAAAACCAAACTAAATAAAATGATTTATTTGTTATGAAAAGGTCTATTTCGCTTTTAATATCTTTGTGTGGCAATGGAAATGCTTTAGTATTTGATAAAAAATACAATGCATCTATTGCATTGGAGAAGATCTTTTGTTCACTAAAAACGGTAGGATTTTTTTGTATAAAATTAATCATTGGAGAATACTTCCAATAGTCATCTGTATATCCAGGTATTCCTGAATAGGAAACGCCCTCCCAAGTGAAACGATTGTTTTTGTAATTATGGTATTGTGCAAATCCATAACCAGAAAGCAAAATCAGGAATATGGGAACACGCAAAGCGAGATGTTTTTTACGAGTCAAATAAACACCCCCATTCGCTAATAAAATTGGCAAACAAATAAACGCAGGTATTAAGAGCCTGCTATTCAACGTTTCAAATCTTGAAATGGAAGAAATAGCAATCATGAAAATGATATAAACACTAAAAAAAGCAGCAATTATAAATTCGATTCTTGTTACTTTTTTCGGTTGCAAAAAAGTACTTACAAATGGAAGTGCAAGTACAAATAGTAAAAGGATAATAACTGCTATTGAACCAATTAATGTTGCGGATGGAAATGGAAACCAAAATTTAAATACTTCAGACAAATCGTATACATTTTCCCAAACTGTTTTGATGGCTTTTTGTCTTACGCCTGTTAGCGTACCACTTAGCATTTTATTGTACGCTACATTTATTGTGGTTAATGATAGGCTGATTAATCCATAACAAACCAAGTGTTTCAATTTTTGCTTTAATGGAAGACCTTTTTGTAATAAAATGATTAATCCCCCTGTTAAGATGCAAGTAATTCCTGCAAATCGAACAAAAAAGAGTAATGCGGTAATTATAGATACAACGTATAGATTTCGTAGGCTTTGTTTTAACGAATATTGATGAATCCGAATAAAAAATAATAATAGTAAAAATAAAAAAAGGGTCTCAGACCAAAGCATTGAATATACTTCTAGTAGGGCTGTACTGGTTGTTAAAAACAAGAGCAATAGCAACCTTGCAAATGAACTATAGAATTTTACTTGTTGAAAAATATAACTACTCATAAACAAAAGACCTGTAAAGAGTAAACAGTTCAGAATAGGACCTATTATGGTAATTGGGTCAGCACCCATCAATAGAAACAGCGATAAGAATAATGGGTATCCCAGTGGAAATACAACCATTGGAATTCCCCTGAAATCGGAAACAGAAAAATTTGTAATAAAATTTTTTGCGACACTTAAATAAGTAAGGCCATCAGGACATACCCCTATTCCACCATGTTTAGTATATAGTAATAACCAAACTGTTGCCAATCCAGACGCTATAGTTGCATCCCAATAGGAATAAAAAAATTTGGTAAGAAATAGTTTCATGTTGTTACATTGACAGAAAATTAAGCATTTCTAGCTTATTCTGCCTCAGCAACAACTTCTTTTACTTCAGGAATCATGCGTTTCATCATTCCTTCAATTCCCGCTTTCAATGTAATCATTGAAGAAGGGCAGCCTGAACATGAACCTTGTAGCATAAGGTTTACAATACCATCATTATAGCTTTTGAACTGTATAGCACCGCCATCCATTTCAACAGCAGGTTTTACGTAGTTCTCTAGTAACTCTTTTACGCGTTTAACAATATCATCGTCGTCTGCACTTACGGTATTGCTTGCTTCTTGTTTTACTTTTGCAACCTCTTCTTCATTTACCACTACACCGCCGTTCTCTAAGTATTGTTTCAAAAACTCTTTGATGGTAGGAATAATATCTTGCCAATCTTCGGTATCAATTGTTTTGGTTAATGTGATAAAATTGCTCGCAATAAACACACTTTTGATAAAGGGAAAGCTGAACAATTCTTTAGCCAATGGCGAAGGAGTAGCTAAGGATTCATCTGCAAAGTCAATGCTTTTACCAGGGTACAATAATTTGTTTGCCACAAATTTCATGGTCTCTGGATTGGGAGTCATTTCTGTATAAATGCTGATGACAGGGTTGCCAGTCTTAATCATAGTATGCTGTTTTACGTAAGTTATTCTACTGCAAATTTAAAACAATTCGTTTGGAGCAAAAGTTCAATCCTTGGGTTTAACCCATTCCTGACCCTTATTTTTCGGATATCGTAAGTTCACTCAATAAATGCCCTCTTTTTACGTTATTCTACATGCGCTACTCATGATTTAGATAAGCAGCTAATAATTAGGCATATGCGAATCATTTTCATTTTGATGTTTTTTATATGTGTTTCGGGCCAATTAAATGCCCAAAACGACCCTTTTATGCTAGGAATGACCCTAGGCGGGGGCGAAATCAATGAAAATCAACTTCCAGGTAACTTAAACGAACATTACCAATATCCATCTGAAGAAGAGCTGGATTATTATTACCAGAAAGGATTTAGGTTAATTACGATTCCTTTCAGGTGGGAGCGGGTACAAAAAACCTTGGGTGGAGATTTGGATTATGGTGAAATTGGAGAAATTCGGAAAGTTGTTTCATGGGCTGCCCAAAGAGATATGCAAGTAATATTGTCTATGTATAATGGGGGCAGGTATAGAAAATACGGGGTGGATTATATAGTGGGTTCTTATTCTGTTAGTAGACAAGATTTTGCTGATTGTTGGAATAAAATTGCGAATGCATTTTCGGGATACCCTAATATTTATGGATATAATTTAATGTCTGAGCCACATGATATGCAGGCATTTGATTGGCAAACATCGGCACAATGGGCCATTAGTTCAATTCGTATGGCCGATAGAAGAAGCCGCATTATTGTGTCGGGTAACAATTACGCAGCCGCTGAAAGTTGGGCAGACTATAGCGATCAGTTAAAAAACTTAAATGATCCGCAAGATAAATTGGTCTTTAATGCGCATTGTTATTTTGATAATGACTTTACAGGAAAATACCTTTTCTCTTACGACCAAAATCAAGCATGGGATTCAACGGGAATACAACGGGCAATGCCATTTGTGCAATGGCTAAAACAAAACAATAAGAAAGGAATCATTGGACAATTTGGGGTACCTGATACCGATGGTCGTTGGTTAACCATCATGGATAGGTTTCTTCAATACCTAAAAACCGAAAATGTAACAGCACAATACAGTTCTTCTGGAAAAAGATTGAGTGGAAATCCAGTGAGTACCTATCCGCTAGCAAGTGTAGAGCGCCCACAAATAAAAACACTACAAACCTTTTTAGCCGGTGCTGAAATGACGTATAAAAAACCCATTGAAAAAACAGAATCATTGGTTCAAGCAGATTCCAATACTAATAACGCGGGTACAGTAGAAAAGGTAGCAGAAGCACCAGCCGAACCACCGTCTTCTTTTTTGTTTTTACCAGGTACGGTTTTGTTGCCACAACCCAATGGTGGATTATACAAACCATTTTTAAAATCGACTACTACAAGAGAAAAATCCGTACGTGTTGCTAAATACAGAAAACCTTAAGAAACGATTCTCAGTTTTGCGTAATTCAACATAATCTTCTTTTCTCCATTTTGCGCAAAGTCAATGGTAGCAACCGGATTATGTGCTGAACCCTCCATGGCTTTCACTATTCCAAAACCAAATTTTTGGTGTTCTACTTTTTGGCCTACTTCTAAACCAGAAGTATCACTAGGCGCAAAATCAGCAGATGGAATATGGGCTACTACTTTGGGTGCCAATGGTTGAATGGGCATGTATTCAGGTCTGCTACTTGCTGGTTTTTTTGATGGCGGCGGACCATATTTATTTGCAGCTTGTTGAGACGCATTTCCAAAACCTCTTTGCATTCGTTCATATGCAGAGCCCCATTCGGATCCAGCATGATTTCTAGCACCACCACCTGCATATGTTTTGTCAATAGATTCTTCAGGCATTTCGTCTATAAATCGACTGGGTTCATTTTGAACCAACTGACCAAAACGATACCTTGAATTGGCATAAGTTAACCATAGTCTTTGTTTGGCTCTGGTAACGGCAACATAAAACAATCTTCTTTCTTCTTCTAATTCTTCTCTAGTATTAATACTCATTGAATTTGGAAAAAGGGTTTCTTCAATTCCACCAACAAATACACAGCCAAATTCTAGACCTTTTGCAGCATGTATGGTCATCAATTTTACTACATCATTGTTTTCTTTGTCATCGTCGGCATCGGTTAACAAAGTAATTTGCTGTAAATAGGATCCTAACGTTTTATCGCCTAACTCTCCGTCTTCGTTACTAGGGCTTTCGGTCCACTCTTTAATAGAGTTGAATAATTCTTGTACGTTTTCGTAACGGGCAAGTCCCTCTGTTGTTTTATCGTTGAACAGTTCCTTTACCAAACTGGTATGCTTACCCACTTGTGTGGCTACATCAAAAGCATTTTTATCTGTTAACATGCTTTGGAAATAGCGAATCATCGTAGTGAAGTTTTGCAATGCCTCTAGTGTTCCCGACTTAAATCCAAATTCCCCTGCCCTGCTCACTACATTAAACATGGGAATATTTTGTTCATTGGCAATGATGACTAATTTTTCAATAGTTGTTTTGCCAATACCCCTAACAGGATAATTAATGATTCTTTTCAATGCTTCTTCATCATTCGTATTTACAATCACCCTTAAATACGCAAGAATATCTTTGATTTCTTTTCTTTGATAAAAGCTTACGCCCCCATAAATTCGGTAAGCAATCCCCATTTTTCTTAAGCTTTCTTCAAAAGATCGGCTCTGGGCATTTGTTCGGTAAAGAATGGCAAAATCCTTATTAAAATAATGATTGCGAAGTTTTTGTTCTTGTATGGTATCGGCAACAAATTTTCCCTCTTCATTATCGGTCATGGTTCTCACCAACTTAATCTTTTCGCCTTCTTCGTTTTCGGTCCAAAGATTTTTGGGTATTTGTCCTTTGTTATTTTTAATAACTTGATTGGCTACTTTTAAAATTTGTTGACTGCTTCTGTAATTCTGTTCCAGTTTCACCACTTTTACATCGTCGTAGTCTTTCTGAAATTGTAAAATATTTTCAATGGTGGCTCCTCTAAAACTATAAATACTTTGCGCATCATCACCTACTACACAAATATTTTCATGTGCTGCAGCTAAGAGCTTGCTAATTTGATACTGAACAGGATTGGTATCTTGGTACTCGTCTATAAGTAAATATTTAAACTTATGCTGGTACTTGTGTAATGCTTCAGG
The DNA here is from genome assembly GCF_030695065.1 of Sediminibacterium sp. Classification (GTDB taxonomy): domain Bacteria; phylum Bacteroidota; class Bacteroidia; order Chitinophagales; family Chitinophagaceae; genus Sediminibacterium. The sequence goes on from NZ_JAUYTR010000023.1 coordinate 471,472, forward strand.
AAAATTATTCAGCAGCTCATACATTTTCAATAACAAGTCATCAAAATCCATTGCGCCGTTTTTGAAACAACGCTTTGCGTATGCGGCATATACTTGCGAAATAGCAGGCCTGTTTGATCTTGCATCTTCTTGCTGAATGGCATAATCGGTTGCATATTCTGCAGGACCTACTAAAGCGTTTTTTGCTGAAGAAATTCTATTACCAACAATATTGGGTTTATAATGTTTGTCGTCTAAATGCAATTCATTGATGACTGTTTTTAAAACAGAACGGCTGTCATCAGTATCGTAAATGGTGAAATTACTAGGGTATCCTAATTTACCAGCTTCCGCCCTAAGTATTCTGGCAAATACACTGTGGAAGGTTCCAACGTATAAATTTCTAGCTTCCGCATTACCAAGAATTTTTTCAATTCTTTCTTTCATCTCTGCTGCAGCCTTATTGGTAAATGTAAGTGCTAGTATATTAAATGCATCTACTCCATTTGCCATTAAATGTGCAATTCGGGTAGTTAATACTTTGGTTTTTCCACTGCCTGCACCGGCAACAATCATCAATGGCCCTTTAATATGTGTAACCGCTTCCCGTTGAGACTCATTAAGTCCATTCAAATAATCCTGCATACTAATAAATTCAAACGCAAGATAGGCTAAGGTTGGCTTTTATAAACGGTGAATTCCGGTATAGTGCAGAATTAGTTTAAACAGTTCAGCAGGTATAAAGGGTTTTACTACTATATCATTTATCCCGGTGCTTTTTATACGATCTTCTATTTCTCTAGGTAAGCTAGCTGTTAAAGCAATAATGGGTGTTGTTACACCACGATCTCTTAAAATACGGGTGGCTTCATACCCATCCATCACAGGCATATGCATGTCCATTAAAATAATCTGATGAATAGTTGGGTTAAATAGATCAACCGCTTCTTGTCCGTTTTGTGCAATATCAACTGTAGCACCCCATTTACCTAAAAAAGTTTTTGCTACTAAAATATTTACCTCGTTGTCTTCTACCAATAAAATAGACATACCAGTTAGGGGCTTGCTATCTTCGGTAGGTGCTAAGCTTATCTCAATCTCTTTTTCCTTTGAAACAGGAGCAAAAATTGGGTAGTTAATTTCAAAGTAAAACACAGAACCGTTATCAGGTTCACTTTTAAGTTGAAGACTGGATCCTTGTAATTCTAATAATTTTTTACTTATAGCTAACCCCAAACCCGTACCGCCAAAATTTCTAGAAGTACTATTGTCTGCTTGAGTAAACTGATCAAAAATTAATTGTTGTTTCTCTTGTGCAATTCCAATTCCGGTGTCTTCTATTTCTATTAGTAAGCGAACACTGGTAGCATCCTGCGCTTTAACACTTATTCTTAATTCTACATAACCCTTTTTGGTAAACTTAATGGCATTGTGTATAAGGTTACCAATGATTTGACTTGTTCTTGTAGGGTCTCCAATAAGCTTGGATTTTAATTGATCATCAATCAAAATCCTCAAATCAATTCCTTTGTCTTTTGCAAGGGTTCTAAAACCTGAAATTAGTTTATTCGCAATATTATTGAGATCCATTTCTATGGATTCAAAGCCAATTTTTCCTGCTTCAATTTTATTATAGTCTAAAATATCATTTACGATTGATAATAGATTATTAGCCGAAAACAAGAGCACATTCAATTGTTCTTTTTGATCTTCAGAAGGCTTTTCCATTAGCATGATATTGGTCATACCTAAAATGGAATTTAGCGGGGTTCTAATTTCATGAGACATAGTGCTCAGAAAATCATTTTTTGCTTTGAGCCCTTGCTCAGCTTCTTTTTTAGCTTCCTTTAAAATGTATGCGAATCTAAATGATAATATTAGCGACTGGAAAAAGAAGAAAGAGAGATAGCCAAAAAATAGGACAAATCGAGGAGGCTGAATTATATTAAAATACTTAAGATTAATTAAAAGGAATATGATTAACAAAATACCCGTACTCAGCAAAGCATATTTGGCACCTAGCTTTTTGTTTACATAAGCCTTAATATAAATATAGAATGCATGTCCAATTACAGTGAACATTACAATTAAGAAAGGATTGATTAATTGAGTAAAAATACTAGGAGGGAAAATAATTACAGTTAAACATAGAAGAGTAGCTAAACTTGCTTCAACATAAAGTAGCCATTTATTGGTTTCGTCTGGGAATAAATACTTTGTGTAAAACATGAAAAATATTACACTAATAAAAAGGCTGAGGTATTCTAAATGCACACCAATTATCCAAGGAAAATGGGGGAACAAGCTATGTAAAACATAATTATCAGAACCAATGATTCTGTAGCTATATGCAATACAAAATAAGGAGAAGAATAAAATAACTTTATCGTGCTTGCCAAAATAAAACAATCCAATAAAAAATAGGCCCCCCATCAATAAAGCACCAGCCAACAATAAATCAAAACCATCTTCTGCAGCTTTATCAGATTGAAGTAGTTGATGGTTACCAATCAATATGGGTTTATATGGGCCCCCTTTAGAATGTCGAAAATTGGCTATTTGTAGTATTAAGTCTAAAGTGTCAACAGAAGGAAGCGCTACTACTTGTTCTAACCATTGCTCCCTTGTACTTTCTTTATTCGTTCCTGGAACTCCTGCATTGGCCAGTGGTTTTCCATTCACCAGTAATTGAAAAGAGCAGTAAGTGTCGGGTAATTTGATGGCTAAATGATGCTGCTGTTTACTATTTACAATTACCCTTACTGTATGGCTTGCAAATCCTTTTGCTGGCAGAGATTTTCCATTTATGATTGTGTTATTCCAATGATTTGGAAAATAAGTATATGCAGTTGGAATGGAATTGGTATCAGATTCTGTTAGCAATTTCTCCCAATAAATACCCCATTCACCAGTAATGGAAACAGGCGTTTGATCAAGATTCGACTTGCTTAAATCAATAAATCCTTTCTTTACTAAGGGGGTATTAACGGTTTTAGTTTGTGAAGTACCCAATTGCGCCAACCCCATAAAAAGCATCAGCAAAAACAAGCTGATTCGGATATTGGTACTGTTTGGAAACATAGGGCTTATTGGATATTCAATTTATGATATATATCTAATATAAAAAAAACGCCAACCCTTTTTAATTGGGTTAACGTTCTATTAGCAGCATTTAACAAATTGTTGTTATTTTTTTCTTTCCAATAATTTGAAGAATTGGTCTAATTGAGGAATAATCACGATTCTGGTTCTTCTGTTTGCAGCCCTTCCTTCAGCTGTTGAGTTATCTGTTAAAGGAACAAACTCTCCTCTACCTGCAGCAGTCATTCTTTTAGGATTCATTCCATAAGACTCTTGTAAAATTCTTACAACAGTGGTTGCTCTTTTAACACTCAAATCCCAGTTGTCTATCATTCCGCCGCCTTTAATTAACGGAATAGAATCTGTATGACCTTCCACTAAAAATTCAATGTCAGGTTGTGCATTCAACACTTTGGCAACTTTTCCTAATACTTCTTTTGCTCTTTCGGTTACTTCATAACTACCACTCTTGAATAACAATTTATCAGAAATATCAACATATACTACACCCTTGTCTACTTTAATATTTACATCTTTGTCGTCAATATTACCCAATACCCCTTTTAGGTTCATTACCAATGCCATGTTCAAAGAATCCTTTCTGGCAATAGAGCCTTGTAGGTCTTGAATGTATAAGTCTTTGGCACCAATATTTTCCAGTGATCTTCTAATGCTCTCGGCTTGAGCACCTGTTACCACAGAAAGGTCTTTTAATTGATTCAATACCAAATTGTTGGTTTGCTTTACATAATCCAACTGAGAACTGGTTGTGTTTAATAAGGCATCAGCAGATTGCTTCTGTGTTTGCAGATTACTAATTTGGTTCTTCGATTTACTCAATTCTTCTTCTAATGTTCTATACTTTCCTTGCAATTCAGCATAAGCGCCATTTAATTCGCCATATCTGGCTTCGGCCTGTCTTAATTGTTTCGGGCTAACACAAGCAAATAAAGTAAAGGAAGCCAAAGCGGCAAATGTGTAGATTTTCATTTTCATTGGTCTTACATATTATTTATAATAGGGTGCAAGTTATGCAAAAACCACTTTTACTGTTGCGTTATACCAATTGTTATAATAGTCTTTAAAGGTTTCGTCTAAAACTTTACGTTTTATTTTGAGCGTAGGGGTTAAAATACCATTTTGAATAGTCCACTCTTCAGCCATAATGATCAGTTTAGCCAATTGCTCGTGGTGTTCTAATTCTTGGTTAATTTTTTCTAATAATTGGTGCAAGTGTTCTTGCAAATTGGTTTCTGCCAATTGTCTGGCATGTTCAGATAAAGTGCACAATAATAATGGTGCTGGCATACCCCATCCTACTACACAAGCTTGGGCAATCATGGCATCAGACAATACTTTAGATTCAATTGGAGCTGGTGCAACATACTTACCCTTACTGGTTTTGAACTGGTCTTTAATTCTTCCGGTGATTTTTAAGTAGCCTTCTGTATCAATATGTCCTTCGTCTCCTGTTTTTAAATACTCGTCTTCAAACATTTCAGCAGTTAATACTGGTTCTTTATAATACCCTAACATATTGGCTTCGCTCTTCACCAACACTTCATTTTGTTCACTTAGTTTAACTGTTACACCAGGATAAGATTGACCTACGGTACCAAACTTACAAGCCCCCTTTCTATTGGAATGAGACAAAGCAGAATTTTCGGTCATTCCGTAAGCTTCCTGAATTTCCATTCCTATTTGGTAAAACCAGTCTAAAACCATAGGATTAATAGGCGATGCACCAGTGTACAAATGCTTCACCCTTCCTAAGCCCAATTTTTTCCGAATCATTTTTTTGATAATGGAAGAAATCAGTGGAATTTTTAATAGCCTAGTCAATTTTTGTTGCGGCATTTTACGCAATATTTCCTCTCTAATTTTTTCCCAGATTCGGGGAACAGCTAAAAAAATAGTGGGTTGCGTATATTGAAGGTTCTTCGAAAAAGAATCCATGGTCTCTACAAAATGAATACAACCTCCTGTAAAAATTGCTCCACATTCAACCAACATTCTCTCTGCAACATGGCAGAGTGGTAAATAAGAGAAAAACACTTCGTCCTTTAATGGAGGCGTACTTTCTAAAAATGAATACACTGCAAAAGACATGGTATGGTTACTATGCATCACCCCCTTAGGTGCGCCTGTGGTTCCTGAAGTATAAATGATGCATGAGAGTGCTTTAGCATCAAGCGGGGTAAGCTCGGTTAATGGCGAAGTAGATTGTACTAAATCATCCCAGTTTAAACAACCTCCATTTAAATAAAACGGAAAACTGATTTGGGTCATATCTTCTGGTATGCCCATTCTAATTAATTCTGGGTTATCTAGCTTTCCAACAAATATGGTCTTGGCTTCGCTGTGCAATAAAATTTCATTTACCGCATTGCTGGTAATATTTGGATACAAAGGAACAGCAACCATACCAGCCATATTGATGGCTAAATCGGCCATGATCCAATGTGCACAGTTTTTACTCAATACGGCTACTTTATCGCCTTGTTGTAAACCAGATTGTTGCAACCAAGCGGCCATTGATCTAATTTCTTTACCTGCTTTAGACCAAGTAAATTCCTGGTAAACCCCTTTTACGGGTTCAGATAGAAACAATTTATTGGGTTGGCTTTCTTCGAAAAAGCAAAAACGATCAATGATGGTTGGATAAGCGTTTATCATAATTAGTTGGGGGCTTTTTGATCTAAATGTTGTAAACCGTATTCGGGTATTTTGCCATCTTTATCAGCAAAATAATGAATGATGTATTGAAAGTCTGCTTCCATATTACCAGTTGGCATAAAGGGTTTAGAGAAAGTGATTTGTTTTCTTCCAAAATCTAAACCAGCCAAAACAATGGGTACGCCCGCTTTATGGGCAATATGATAGAATCCAGTTCTTAGTTTCTCTACTTTTTTTCGTGTGCCTTCGGGTGATAAAGCCAATACAAAAGAGTCGCTAGCATTAAATTTTTCCACTACTTGGTCAACCACATTATTGTTGCTGAATCGATCAACCGGAAAACCACCAACTTTTCTAAAAAAGAATCCAAAACGTCCATTGAATAATTCTGCCTTACCTAAAAACTTTAAATGATAGAGTCTAAGTTTACTTCTCACAGCTAAGCCCACAACAAAATCCCAAGCACTGGTATGAGGGCCAACAGCAATGACACATTTTTTCAGGTGATAGGGAAATTCATCACGAATAGTCCATCCCTGCAGTTGCAGAAAAAGGTTCCAGCATACACGCATAGCAATCGATTGGGAAAATCAAGATAGAAAAAAATGAATAAAAGGGAAAATAAAGTTTTGTGCTAGTATTTTAAATAACGAGCACTGGCATAAACCGAATGTGTTAAACTATCCCAGTTAGCATACCACTGCATAATAATAGTTGATCCGTCTTTTTTAACGATTCTATTTTCAAAGTTGGTTAATTCTTTTCCATGTTTAATTTGAGCAAATGCTTCAAATGTTTTTCTTCGGTCCTCCTCAAATACAAAGTCAATATGGTCTTTGCCAATTAACTCCCAATCTTCATAACCCCACAGCGTCTCCACTTGACGATTTATTCTAACAAATTCTCCTTTTATGTTGAGTACGCATAAAATATCTAATGAAGCGTCTAAAATTTTTCTTAAATCTCTTACAGATTTTTCTAATTGAAGTTCACTTTCTACTTGATCGGTTATATCATTCACTAAAGCATAAATACCAGTAATGGTTTCTTCAATTTTGATGGGAATATAAGTGACTACCCAGGTTAATTCCTTGTTTTTAACAGTCTGAATTTTGCACCTAAATTTTTCGGTAGCACCCGCTTTAGCCAAATTAAACTTTCTAAAAATATCTTCCATTTCTTCGGGCAACATAAATGGAAAAATGCTCTCACCTTTTAATTTCGATTCAGGGCACTCTAATAAAATAGGCAACTGCTTATTCATTAAAGTGATATTCCCTTCTAAGTCTAATGAAAATACTGCGTTAGGGTTTTGGTCAAAAAGCAATTGATAGGCGGGCTCGCTATTCATGGTGAACAATTTGAATGCTTTAAAGCAGGTTAACTATCCATTGTAAATTTCGGATATTATATTGGCTAAAGCAAATAATCGTAGTTATAAACAAATAAATGTTTATTTGCAGAAAACATTGTTGAATGACAGCCGATAGTCGTAAAATCATAATCATAGCCGCGCCCTCCGGTTCGGGCAAGACTTCTATTACTCGTTTTTTATTGCAGAAATATCCTGCTTTGTGTTTATCGGTATCTGCAGCAACAAGAAAACCAAGAGGGGAAGAAAAAGATGGGGTGCATTATCATTTTATTTCTGAAGAAGACTTCAAACATAAAATTGAAGAGAACGCTTTTGTAGAATGGGAAATGGTATACGAAGGCAGTTATTACGGAACCTTAAAAGCAGAATTAGAGCGCATTTGGAACTTGGGCAAAACCCCTATTTTAGATATTGATGTAAAAGGGGCCATTCACTTACAAGACCAGTTTCCGAATCGTTGCTTGTCTATATTTATTGAGCCGCCTTCTGTAGCAGAATTAAAAAATCGATTAGAGAGCAGGGGAACAGAAACCCCTGAAAGCCTTGCTAATCGAGTGAATAAAGCCAGTTATGAACTTTCATTTAAGAATCATTTTCATAAAAATATTTTGAATGACAACTTAGAGCGAGCTTGTAAAGAAACCGAAGAAGTCATCAAAGAATTCCTCGGTTGGCAAACGGCTTTAGCTTAAATTGAGTAACTAACTTTTTGTATATGTCATCATTTACGAGCAGAACTGTATTCATTTCAGGTGCCAGCAGAGGTATTGGAAAAGCCATTGCTTTAAAATTAGCTAAAGAAGGAGCTAATATTATTGTTGCTGCCAAAAGCGTAGAAGAAGATTCTCGTTTAGGTGGAACTATTTTTTCTGCAGCAGAAGAAATAGAAGCAGCTGGAGGTAAAGCATTGGCCGTTCAAGTAGACATTAGAGACGAAGCCCAAATTATTGCTGCTGTGCAAAAAGCAGTAGATCGTTTTGGGGGGATTGATGTTGTCATTAACAACGCATCCGCTATTTCTTTAACCAATACCGAGAAAACCGAAGTAAAGCGGTTCGATTTGATGCAAAGCATTAATGTTAGAGGTACATTTTTAGTAGTAAAGCATTGTTTGCCTTATTTAAAAAAAGGCACCAATCCACATATCATTACTTTATCTCCACCAATTAGCTTAAAACCCAAATGGATGGGCGGCCATATTGCTTATACCCTTACCAAATACAATATGAGTATGTTGGCGTTGGGATGGGCTGCTGAATTTAAATCGGATGGCATTGCTTCAAATGCTTTGTGGCCAAGAACCACAATTGATACTGCTGCTGTAAGAAATTTATTGGGCGGTGAAGCATTGGCCAATATGAGTAGAACGCCTGAAATTATTGCCGATAGCGTTTATTATATTTTGTCTAAAACAGGTTTGGCCTATACGGGTAATACCTTCATTGACGAAGAAGTGCTTGCCAAAGAAGGTATTACCAATTTAGATCAATATGCGGTTGTGCCAGGTGGCCAATTGTATCCTGATTTATTTGTAGACTAATCTTCAAATTTTTCGGGTCTCATTTGAGGGAACAAGAGCACATCTTGAATAGATGCTTGGTTGGTCATCATCATACACAAGCGATCAATTCCAATGCCTATGCCCGATGTAGGGGGCATACCGTATTCCAATGCCCTTAAAAAGTCATAATCTATAAACATGGCTTCATCGTCTCCTCTTTCCATTAATTTAACCTGTTCTTCAAAACGTTCGCGCTGGTCAATAGGATCGTTTAACTCAGTGTATGCATTGGCCAATTCTTTTCCGTTCACCATTAATTCAAAACGCTCTACCAAACCTGGCTTGCTTCTGTGTTTCTTAGTTAGCGGACTCATTTCAACCGGGTAGTCAATAATGAAAGTTGGTTGAACATAAGTATGCTCACTGGTAGCCCCAAAAATTTCATCAATCAATTTTCCTTTACCAATGGTAGGCGGCACGTCTATTTTTAATTGCTTACAAACAGCTCTTAAACCCGCTTCGTCCATTTCGCTTACATCAATACCAGTATTCTCTTTAATAGCATCATGAATGCTGATTCTTTTAAAAGGTGCTTTAAAACTGATCACTTTATCTCCCAACTGTACATCGGTTGTACCATGAATGGTCAAAGCAATTTTTTCAAACAACTGCTCGGTTATTTCCATCATCCAGATATAGTCTTTGTAGGCCGTATACCACTCTAAAACGGTAAATTCAGGATTATGGGTTCGATCCATCCCTTCATTTCTGAAGTTGCGGCTAAACTCGTATACCCAATCAAATCCACCCACGATCAATCGCTTTAAGTACAATTCATTCGCTATTCTTAAATAAAAAGGAACATCCAATGCATTGTGGTGGGTAATAAATGGTCTTGCAGCTGCACCGCCAGGTATTGCTTGTAATACGGGTGTGTCTACTTCAATAGCACCCTGTGCATTTAAATACTCACGAATGGTATTGATTATTTTAGTCCTCTTTACAAATGTGTCTTTTACATCTGGGTTGATGATTAAGTCGGCATATCGTTGACGGTAACGAAATTCGGGATCGGTTACTGCATCAAAAATATTTCCTTCTTCATCGCGCTTAACAACCGGTAGTGGCTTTAATGATTTAGTGAGTAATGCAATTGTTTGTGCATGCACAGAAGTTTCACCTGTTTTAGTGATGAAAGCATAACCAGTACACCCAATTATATCACCTAAATCTAAACCGTGCTTAACTACATTGTCCCAAAATGATTTGTCTTCATCTGGGCAAATATCATCTCGCTTAACATACAATTGAATAATTCCCTTGCTGTCTTGAATCTTGATAAAGAAAACTTTTCCTTTATCATTGATGCTCATAATTCTACCTGCTACACAAAGATTACTAAACTGTTCTTTGGTTTCTTCGGTGTAATTATTTTTAATGTCTGTAGAGAAACTATTTACCGGATACAATGGTGCGGGAAATGGATCAATACCTGCTGCTTGCAATTTTGCAAGCTTCTCTCTTCTAATTAATTCCTGTTCGGAAAAATGTACTTCGCTCATAAATTCAATGTTGTAATTGGTATAAAACAAAAGTCTCGCAGAAGCGAGACCTTGTATATGGATGGGTTAGTAAGTACAGGGAAACGCATTTCCCTACACAATATTAAAAAGACTTTTAACTTATTCAAAAATTTTTTTAAACAATTTTATTAACATTTTAGTTCCAAATGTGAATTCAGCAGTTTTTTACGGCATTAAAAAAGAACGTTTATGAACAAAAACGCTTGCATATAAAATGGCGAATCAATTTTTATAATTCGCTGAAACATTGATGAACAAAGCGTTTTGTGAATATGCAATTTTTTTGTTCATTAATTATATAATTAAAAATACACGATAGAAAATTCATTTTTTTGAACAAAGATTTTGCTCCAATTGCTAAAAAAAAATTTTCGGGAAAGCACAGCATATTACCTTTATTGTTGATTAAAACCAGCCAAATGAAGTTTCCATCGCCAGTATCCGTTTCTTGGATGTCTACTTTTATTAATGCATCTGTTGCAGGAAATACCAGTGCTTCCATTTTAGGCATCAATGAAATTCATAAAGTAGAGCAAGGTGATTTGGTGTTTGTTGATCATCCAAAATATTATGATACCTGTTTACATAGTGCTGCTGATTTTATTATCATCAATACTGCTGAAGTAACCATTCCAAATGGAAAAACAATTTTTGTTGTTGCCGATCCTTTTGAAGCGTACTTAAAAATTGTTCAACATTTTAGTCCTTTTGTTAAAGCAAGTGAAGCAATTGATTCTAGTTTACAACTTGGAGAAAATTCCATTATCATGCCTAATGTATTCATTGGAAAAAATGTAGTGATAGGAAATAATTCCATCATTCACCCTAATGTAACCATTCATGCAAATACTAAAATTGGAAACAATGTAGTAATACAATCTGGATCAGTAATTGGTGGGGATGCATTTTATTATAATACTAAAAAGAATAGACCGGTTTGGTATAAAAAAATGTTGAGTTGTGGTAATGTGGTAATTGAAGATGACGTAGAAATTGGAACAGGTTGTATGATAGATCGTGGAGTAACAGCTGAAACAAGAATAGGTCAGGGAACTAAAATTGACAATATGGTTCATATTGGTCATGATGTTACCGTCGGAAAAAATTGTTTGTTTGCCGCTCAGGTAGGCATTGCAGGTGGTACTATTATAGAGGATGGAGTTACGCTTTGGGGTCAAGTGGGGGTTAGTAAAACATTGACCATTGGTGCCAATGCCGTAGTGCTGGCACAAAGTGGAGTACCCTCTTCACTTGCTGGTGGAAAAACTTATTTTGGCTATCCTGCTGAAGACGCTTCAATTAAAAGAAGAGAACTGGTTTGGATCAAACGTATTCCTGAATTATGGAAGAAAGTAATGGAATCATAATTGGTATTTCTGCTTCAATTCCCCGCAGATTCGACCAATAGACTCAGATAATGGGGTATAAGTAAATGCAGGAAACTGTTTTAAGAGCTTGGTATTATTGAAGCTCACTTTAGCCCTAGCTGTTTTAGCTGTCTCTTTGGTTAATAAAGGGTCTTTTCCGCTGAAAAATGCTTTGATCGCTTCTAGTCTCCAAACAATTGCAGCAAGTATAGGAGTCACTTTTTTATGCGGTGGCTTTTTTTGAAAGGCGGCTGCAATCAACCCAAATAGGTCTTTATAAAATGCATTGTGCCCGCTTAAAATAAAACGTTCTCCATTAATGGCACTATTCATTAATAATACCATTGCACGCACAACGTCTTTTACATCTACAAAACCACTCATGCCTTCTGTATACCAAGGGAATTCATTGTAAGCAGATTTAAAAATGCCCGACGACCCAGCTTCCCAATCTCCGTTTCCTAAAATAATTACTGGATTCACTACCACTACCGAAAGCCCTTCGCTCATACCTCTCCAAACTTCCATTTCTGATAAGTATTTGGTTTTTCCATATTCGCTATTACTGGTTTCTGGCGTCCAGTTCATGGTTTCGTCTATAGGCTTGTCTTCTCTTATTCTGCCCAATGCTGCAACAGAACTTACAAAGAGTAATCTTTTTACTCCTTTATTAATACATGCGTTTACCACGTTTGCGGTACCCTCAATATTGGTATGCTGCATAGCGCCCTTTTTGGCAGGGTTAAAAGACACTACTGCTGCACAATGGTACACTTGGTCTATTTGGTCCATAGATTCTTCTAAAGACACCACATCTAATATATCTCCCTTAATCCATTCTACCCCTTCGGTATTGTTGATTGTTGGAATAGTGTTTCTATACAATGCTTTTACTGATTGCCCTGTTTGAACAAGCTGTTGCAATAAATGAGAACCAACTAAACCTGAGGCACCAGTTACTAATATCATTGTTCGCATTTATTACAGGTTCCACTAATAACCAAGTCTGTTTGTATTGCGCTGAAACCCTTTGGTAGCTTTACTTTTGGAACACTTACTTCGTCAATGCAATAAGTAGTACCACAGTCGTCACAAATAAAATGAACATGGTCATCGTGGTGATGTCCGGCCGCGCATTCATCTTTGCAAAGCGCATAACGAACAGAATTATCCGAGGTTGGAATGGTATGAATAATTCCTTTTTCTACAAATGTTTGAAGCGTTCTATAGATCGTTACCCGATCAAAATCTTCGCTGCTTTTTTGTTCAATATCACCGTGCGCCAATGCATTACCAGTTTCCCAAAAAAGAGAAAGAATCTTTTTTCTAGCTTCAGTTATACTGAGCTGGTGTTTCCTTAAAATGGCTGTTATTTTATCCTGCATTAATAATGCTATGGGTTGTTATTAAAAATTCCATTTACAAAATTACTATTGGCAGATCTTTCTTTAAGCAATTCTTGAATGTCTTGCTTTAGTTTCTCTATCTCATCTTTCTTAAGCCCGTCATAAATTTGAGAACGAACTTTTCCATCTCTATCAACCAAAGCAAAAAATTGGGTATGTATAAACTGATCTTCAATTTTTTCTACACTATTTTTAGGGTCATCTAATAAGTAGGCGCTTCTGGCCAATTGGTATAAACTGTCTTTGCGCCCTGTTACCATCACCCATTTTCTGCTATCTATTTTTAAGGAATCCGAATAGTGTTTTAATCTTGGAACAGAATCTGTTTCTGGATCACAAGTATGTGCCAAAATCATAAAGTCGGGCTCAGATTTAAATGTTTCGTAAATCCCCTTCATATTGTTGTTCATTTTAGGACAGATTCCTTTACAGCTGGTAAAGAAATATTCCACAACTGTTACTTTGCCCAATAAATCTCTGTCGTTAAATGGGAGCCCTTCTTGAGTGGTAAATTGAAAAGGCTTAACGTAACTAATTACAGAAAGCTTTCTTTTCCACTTATCTGTTCCCCTAAACAGGAAAAAATAAAAAGCACCCAATAAAACCAAAAAGAATCCTAGATACACCAATACTCTCTTGCTCATAGTCTATATTATTTGGTAAAGGTAAGATAGATTTACAACAAATATTTTGCAACAAAGTTGCATTGTTGTAGTTTTGTGCTGAATGAAATTTAAGATGAATTGGGACGCATTGGGAATTGCCACTTCGGTGGCCTGTGCAATCCATTGTGCCCTATTACCCCTTTTTCTTAGTAGTTTGCCTTTATTTGGCGTAAATATTATTGAGAATATTCGTTTCGAATACTTTATGATTGTGCTGGCTTTTGTATTGGGTATTTACGCATTGTACCATGGATTTAAAAAGCATCACCATAGTTGGTGGCCAATCAGCTTATTCTCGCTTGGTATTTTATTTCTTATAGTCAAAGTTAATTTTCACCAACTAGAATTGATACTCTTAATCCCTTCTGTTGGACTTATTGTTGTTGCCCATTATCTTAACTTTAAGCTTTGCAGGGTGCATGACCATGCCCATAAGGATGATTGTGCACATTAATTGAAAAGGGCTATCTTTAAGTATAAAGATTAAGTTTAATGAAAACGGCCCAAATTCAATATAGTTTAGGTAAGTGGATAGTAGATGATATTCCAACAAATTTTCCGGCAGAAAAAGCACAGTTAGTGCTTGTTTTTGGTTCTGGTGAATTGATAACTAATCAAACATTGTTTGATGAAATCCGATCAAAATTTGCTCATGCAGACATCGTTAGTTGTTCAACAGCTGGCGAAATATTACACAATGAAGTGTATGATGATTCTGCAGTAGTAACTGCAGTTTATTTTGAAAAAGCAAGCGTTAAGTCGGTATCAGTAGAGATCAATAAAAATGTAAATAGTTTTGAAACGGGCAAGTCTTTAATGAGCCTATTAAGCCAAGATGATTTGGTATCGGTATTGGTTATTTCTGAGGGATCCTTTGTGAATGGTTCAGACCTAGTTGCCGGATTCAATGAATTAAATACTAATAATATTCCTGTTACAGGTGGATTAGCTGGTGATGCTGCTCGTTTTGCAAAAACACAAGTTGGTTTAAATACAGTGGCAAAAGAAGGGACGGTGGTTGCAATAGGATTTTACGGAACCAATTTAACCATTGGACATAGTTCTTTTGGAGGCTGGGATGAGTTTGGGAAAGAGCGAGTTATTACCAAATCTACTAAGAATGTATTGTATGAAATTGATGGTAAAAAAGCATTGGATTTATACAAAGAATACTTAGGTCCATATGTAGATGAGCTGCCCGGCTCTGCATTGTTATTTCCTATTTCATTAAGAACCAATGATGTTGATAAAAATTTAGTTAGAACCATTTTAAATGTGAATGAAAAAGATGGTTCTATGATTTTTGCTGGTAATATGCCAGAGGGAAGTAAGTTAAGATTAATGAAAGTGAATTTTGAAAAAGTGATTAACGGCTCTTCCATTGCTGCTACTAATACCTCTTTGATGCATAAAGACCACCATGCAGATTTGGCAATATTAATTAGCTGTGTGGGTAGAAAACTTATTTTGCAAGATCGAACTTCCGAAGAAGTAGAAGCTGCACAAAAGGTATTTGGCAATCATACCGCCATTACTGGTTTTTATTCCTATGGTGAATTATCCCCTTTTAATCCTGGTTCCAATTGTGAATTGCACAATCAAACCATGACCATCACTACTTTTACAGAAATATAATTATTGCCACTTAATGTCTTATCATAGTTTACTTCAAAAACAAATTTCACAATTTCTATCACCTGCGGAAGAAATTAACCCAGCTATTGCTAAACTCTTGGCTGCTATTAACAATAGCTATTCTTCTTTTGAAAGAGATAGAAAAATTACCGAACATGCATTTGATGTAAGTGAACAAGAATACCAAAGGGCTACAAAAGATTTACAAGAACAAAACGATATACGTAAACAGTCTATATCAAAACTTAAAGAAGCTATACGAGCGCTTGATCCTTCTGCTCCTCAGCAATTTGCAGATGACAACGACGACCTTATTGATATCATTTCGTTTTTAGAGAAACAAATTCTCAAGACTAAACAATTAGAACAAGACCTAATAAACGCTAAGGAAGTTGCAGAAAAAGCTGCATTAGCAAAAAGTGAGTTTTTGTCTGTGATGAGTCATGAAATTAGAACTCCGTTGAATGCAATAATTGGAACCATAATGTTATTGCAATACCAAGACCTAGCGCCAGATCAAAGAGAGCTCTTGAATGTAATGGAAATTTCTTCTGAGAATTTGTTAAGCCTAATTAATGATGTACTAGACTTTAGTAAATTAGAAGAAGGCAAAATTATTTTTGCTGAACGAAATGTCAATGTATTGCATTTTCTTAAGAATATTAAGATGGCCAATCAAGTAAAGGCCGAAGAAAAACGCAATAGAATTAAGATTACCTACGATGACGATATACCTGAGTTTTTGGTATGTGATGATGTAAGATTAGGACAAATTTTAAATAACCTTATTTCCAATGCTGTAAAGTTTACGAAAGACGGCACCATTACTATACGGGTTGAATTGAAAGCCAACAATAAGCAAGATGTAGATTTATTGTTCTCTATAGAAGATACTGGTATAGGTATACCAAAAGAAAAACAACATTTAATATTCGAAAGGTTTACTCAAGCAAATAATAATATTACTAGAGAGTTTGGCGGTTCTGGCTTAGGCTTAACCATTATTCGAAGACTATTACAACTTCAAGGAAGTGAAATATACATTGATAGTGATCTAGGTGTAGGATCTAAATTTTACTTTACACTTAAATTTAAAAAGAGTACAAGTGAAATAAGAGAAGAATCTAAGCAAAGTGGAAATGAAAACAAACCCGACTTAACAGGTAAAATAATATTGCTCGTTGAAGATGTTGAATTTAATGTAATGGTTGCGCAACGAATGTTGCGAAATTGGAATGCAGAAGTTGACTTAGCGGAAAATGGCGCAATTGCTGTAGAAAAAGTAAAGCAGAATCATTACGATTTAATTTTAATGGATATTCAGATGCCCGTGATGGATGGGTATACTGCAACCAGCAATATTAGAAAATTAAATAAGCAAATTCCCATTATTGCGCTCACCGCATCAGTAATAACAACAGATATTGAGGCCAAAGCAGTTCAAATTGGAATGAATGGTTGTTTATCAAAACCATTTAATCCTAATACGCTTTACACCATCATTTCAAATAATATAAAAGAGCAATAAACAAATCTTAATACACTATTGATGTCTAATGTATCTGTAGGTGGCCGTTTGCGCGCTATATTTTTATTGTTTAAAGAATCATTAAATAGTGAGGGGAAAGACTTTACAAAAGGAAGCTTGCGAAAAGCCATCTTTTTACTCGCGGTTCCAATGATACTTGAAATGTGCATGGAATCTGTATTTGCAGTAGTAGATATTTTTTTTGTGAGCAAATTAGGTTCAGCTGCAGCTGCAACAGTTGGTTTAACAGAGTCTGTTCTAACCATTATTTATTCTTTAGCAATTGGATTAAGCATGGCAGCAACCGCTATGGTGGCAAGAAGGGTGGGTGAAAAAGATACCAAAGCAGCTGCAGAAGCTGGTGCACAGGCTTTAATCATTTGCCTTTGTATAAGCGTACTTATTAGTATTGCTGGTTTGTTGTATGCACCTGAAATTTTGAGTTTAGTAGGCGCTTCCGACGAAATTATTAACATCGGTTCTACGTATGTAACCATTATGCTTACTGGAAATATTGTAATCATGTTGCTCTTCTTAATCAATGGAATTTTTAGAGGAGCAGGTGATGCAGCTATTGCCATGAAAAGCTTATGGTTGGCTAATCTGTGTAATATTGTATTATGCCCTATCCTGATTCATTTTTATGGATTAACAGGAGCAGCTATGGCAACAACTACAGGAAGAGGAATTGGCGTACTGTATCAGTTGTATCATTTATATAAAGGAAAGGGTTTGATTCAATTAGGCCTCTCTCATTTTAAACCTGTATTTACTGTTATTAAATCGATATTGAATATTGCATCTACTGGAACATTGCAATTTTTAATTGCATCAGCCAGTTGGATTTTTATGGCAAAAATTATTGCAGGTTATGGTAGTGACGCAATAGCAGGATATACAATAGCCATCCGATTAATTATATTTTTTTTAATGCCTGCTTGGGGTTTGAGTAATGCAGCTGCAACTTTAGTTGGGCAAAACTTAGGCGCAAAACAAATTGAACGAGCAGAACAATCTGTTTGGAAAACGGCTAAATACAATGGAATATTCATGGGAATAGTTTCCTTATTGTTTATAACAGCTGCACCATTTTTTGTGGGATTGATGAGTAATCAACCAGTGGTAATTGAAACAGGAGCAAGGGCACTAAGAATCATCAGCTTCGGCTATTTATTTTATGGAGTAGGTATGGTGATGATGAATGCATTCAATGGTGCAGGTGATAGTAGAACGCCTACCATCATTAACTTTTTTTGGTTTTGGATATTTCAAATTCCTGTTGCTTATTATTTATCGGGAAGCGCCAAATGGGGAACGAGTGGTGTATTTTGGGCTATAGTAATTACTGAAACCTGTATTGCCATCACCAGTATGATTTTGTTTAAAAAAGGAAGGTGGAAAAAAGTTAAAATTTAAAACCATCCTCTTTTTCTAAATATAAAAACCATAATGATTGGAACTAGAATCATTAATGTAGTGGCAATAAAAAATCCATTACGTTCATGCGCGTAAGGAATTACGTCAAAATTCATTCCAAATATTCCCCCAATTACTGTTGCTGGCGCTAGTAAGCACGTAACAATGGTCATTACCTTCATTACCTCATTCAGTTTTAAATTGACATTGCTTACATATAAATCGTGTAAGTTGATCATCATATCGCGATGGCTTTCTACTAAGTCGTTGGCCTGTACTATATGATCATAAATATCTTTAAAGTATTTTCTGGTTTTTTCTTCTAGCAGCTCACTATCTGTTCTTACAAATCCATTTACAATATCTCTAACCGGTCCAACATTTCTTTTTAATACTATTAATTCTTTTCTAAGCGCGTTTATTTCTGCCAAAGAACGCTTATTGCTGCTACGTATAATCCGTTCTTCTAGCATTTCAATTCGGTCACCTATTTTGTCCATTACCACATAATAGTTATCAACAATCATATCTATCATGGCATAGCACAAATAATCGGCACCGCTTAGTCTTAGTTTTGAATCAGTCATTCTTAGTTTTTCTCTAACCGAATCAAAAACATCTCTACTTGCGTCTTCTTGGTAACTAATAACAAAATCCTTTCCTAGTAATATGCTAATTTGCTCAGTTTCTACCGTACCTGCTTGATCATTAAAATAAAGCATATTCAATAAGCAATAGAGCACAGGATTAATTTCATCCATTTTTGGTCTTTGTCCTACGCTTAATATATCTTCTGCAATTAAATAATGAATTCCAAAATGATTGCACAATGATTCTACTTCCTTTTTTCTGATACCATCAATATTTATCCAGCTGATATTTCCATTGTCATTGAATTGATTACAGGTTTCAATTGCATCATAATTGAATTCATTTAATGAAGAAGGCGTGTAATCAAATACTTTCACCACTATTTTATCTGCTTCCTTTCTTTCGGGAGGAAGTGTAGGGTTTACTTTAAAAATATCCCTAGTTCTCTTGGTATTAAATAAAGCCAAAGGGTTCAGGAATTTTAAGTATTGGGTGCCAGTCATATATTGAAGTTAAATAAAATGAGGTATTTAATACATTTGCATACAATTTAGACAATGCCTATTTTAAGTTCTACTCAATATAAAACACCACTTCTTCAGTTTAATGGTCATTTGCAAAGTATTTATCCGAGTATTTTTAGAAAAGTTCCATTTGCATATGCAAGACGGGAACGACTAGAGTTGCCCGATGGAGATTTTGTAGACTTAGATTGGTCTGTAGCTAAAAAATCGGCAAATAAATTGGTCATTATTACGCATGGATTAGAGGGCGATTCTACCAGACATTATGTTACAGGGATGGCTAAAATGTTTCAAGCCAATGGATATGATGCTTTGGGATGGAATTGTAGAAGCTGCAGTGGTGAAATGAATAGATTGGTTCGATTTTATCACCACGGAGATGCCAACGATTTAAGAAGGGTAATTCAACATGCAATTGACCAATATGGTTACCAAGAAATAATATTGGTAGGATTTAGTATGGGGGGAAGTTTAACATTTCGTGCAATTGCAGAGTTTCCGGAAGAGGTTCCCACTCAAGTAAAGAGCGCTATTGGATTTTCGGTACCATGTAGTTTAAAAGGAAGTGTAGATGCACTATCTACCAAAGAGAATAATATTTATTTAAAGCGATTTTTGCGCAAACTAGGAGAGAAAATTAAATTAAAAGCAAAGTTGTTTCCTGGCCAAATTGATGCTACCAATTACGATCAAATTAAAACCTTTATAGAATTTGATAATAAATACACTGCTCCACTACATGGATATGAGAATGCTTTAGACTTTTATGAAAAAGCCAGTGTAGGCCCTTTATTACATCAAATAAATATCCCTTCTTTGATTGTGCAAGCAGTAAACGATCCTTTTTTATTATCGAATTGCATGCCTATTGAAACCGCAGAACAACACCCACATTTATTTCTAGAAATGCCTAAAAGGGGAGGTCATTGTGGGTTTATGGTGAAAGGTCAAATGCATACTTGGGCAGAAAACCGAGCCATTGAATTTGCCAGACAATTCAATTAGTTATTTAAAGGTCTAATCCAAATATTTCTGAAGCTTACCGGATTGCCGCCATCCATTCCGTGGTCTTGAATTACCAAAGGTTCCTTGTCTGCATGCTTTTTGTATGAGGCGGCTCCAATCCACTCTGTGCCACCCTGAATAGTCACATTATTTTGTACCAAAACTCCATTGTGAAAAACGGTTATGGTTGCAGGCTGTTGCAATGTACCATCCGAAAAAAAGCGAGGGGCATTAAATACAATATCATAACTCTGCCATTCACCTGGTTTTTTAGAAGCGTTCACTAGTGGAATAAATTGCTTATAAATACTCCCAGCTTGACCATTTGAGTAAGTAGGATTATTATAAGAATCTAATACTTGTAATTCATATTTGCCCATTAAAAAAATACCACTGTTTCCTCTGCTTTGCCCAGCTCCAGCAATTGTTGCTGGCGATTTCCATTCTATATGTAATTGACAACTCCCAAACTTTTCTTTGGTTTCAATATTACCAGAACCCTTCACTACATTTAAAATTCCTTGCGCATCCATTTTCCATCCCATTGCACCACCCCCTTCTTTTTGAAAAGCGTTGGTGTTTTTTCCATTAAAAAGAATAACGGCATCGGAGGGAGCATCACTGGCTAATTTTCCTGGCGTAACCATGGCAGGAATAGGTTCCCAAACTTCAGTTTTTTTAGATTCTTTTACTAAGCTGTCAATATTGGGTTTCTGCTGAGCAAAGCTGGCATTAGCAACAAAGCCACTGATAATGGTGGTTAAAAGCAATTGTTTCATTACTTGAATATCGTGAAAAAAACATAAAAAATTCGTATTTCTACGATATTGTTTGTGATTTTTAATAGGAAATTTACGTATTCATTCTTTCACAAATAAATGCATAGGTATGAAAAGCGCCATTAAAGTTTTTATTGCCGACAATCAATTAATGTACAAATTGGGTTTAAAAAGTATTTTAAAATCTTATGATACTTTAACACTAGTAGGTGAAGATCAGTATAAAGAAAATTGGGTAGCCGATATTGGGAAATATCAACCAGATGTAGTGTTGATAGATTTAGAATCCGATTCGGCAACTGTAGCAAAAACTGTTTTGCAAACAGCACCCAATACTGCAATTGTTTTATTGTCTTATGCCATTACCAATGAAATGATTCTGCATTTGTTAGATGTAGGCGCATTGGGTTTTGTATCAAAACATGCCGATCCAGATGAAATTGTAGAAGCTATACAAAGCTCCTACTTACAGAAACCCTATTTCTGTAAAATCAGTTCTGTGTGTTTAAGCAATATTGTTGCTAAAAATTATCAACTCCCCCATAAACTCACGGCTAATTTTACAGAGCGTGAACTACAAATTATTGAAAAAATTTGTGACGAAAGAACCAGTAAGGAAATAGCCAGTGAATTGCATTTAAGCAAAAGGACGGTAGAGGGGCATAGAACAAGAATCATGTTAAAAGTTGGTGCAAAATGTAGTGCAGGCATTGTTACCTATGCAATAACCAACGGTATTTACCAAAGAACATAATATAGTTAGTTCCAACCGCCACCCAATGATCGGTATAAATCAATTAAGTAAAGGAATACTGTTTTTTTACTATTGATTTGTTCTAGTTCAGCTTCTAAAACACCTCTCTGTGCAGTAACTACTTCTAAATAGGTGGCCAATCCTCCTAAATACAAATCATTGGATGCAGACACTGCGGCTTGTAATCCTTTGGTCTCTTGAACTTTTAGTTGGTATATTTTTTTGTATTGTTCTATACCGCTTAATTCGGTTTGAACTTCATGATATGCATAAATAATATGCTTTCTATAAATTTCAAATGCTTGTTGTTGTGTAGCAGTTGCCAATTGATAATTACCCTTCAACATATTTTTACTGAGCACAGGTGTTATTAAGCCACCTAATAAACCGTATGTAAGCGATTGAGGACTAAACAAAACAGAAGACCTAAAACTATTGAGTGCGGTATATGCACTAATATTTAAAGAAGGCAGAAATGCTTTTCTACTTGCTTCTAATTCTGCACCCGCAGCTTCTAATAATAGTTCTGCTTCTCTAATATCTGGTCTATTAATCAAAAGTTGAGCAGGGATACCAATTTGTATAACATCAGGAACAACTAAGTCTATAATGGGCTTCCCTCTTTTTATTGTAAAATCATATTTTCCAGAAATAGCACCCAACATATTTTGGGTTGCTATAATTCTTTGTTGCATTACATTCAACATACTTTTGGTGCCCAACAACTGCGCACTAAATTGTTGTACAGCCAATTCTGTTGCTCTGCCACCTGCTTTTTGTACTTTAACTATTTCAACAGCATTTTCTTGAAGTTTGATATTGTTTTGTAAAATCTCCAATTCTTTATCTAATGCCAATAATTCATAGTATAAGCCAGCAACCTGTGCAACTACTTGTGTTGTTGCCCATTGTCTAGCTTGTTCGGTGGCTAAATATTTACTGTATGCCGCTTTTTTTTGATTGGATAATTTACCCCAGATATCTGCTTCCCAACTGCTTCTGAATCCAACAAATAAATCAGGCATATTCAATGGAACTTGCTGATCCTTTCTAATATTGGGAGACAGATTCATATCGTAATTGCCCAACCCATTCATGGTATAGTCTCCAAACTTATCTACCCCTGATGATACAACCGCATCTAAGCTTGGTTTTGTTAAACCCTGTGCCATTCCAAATCCTGCCCTTGCTGCGGCAATTCGTTGAATCGCAATTCTAATATCTGCATTGAATAGAATGGCTGTATCTATTAATGCTTGTAATGCAGGATCAGGGAAAAATAGTTTCTTTGGTAGGGTAGCAATACTATTACTGTCTATTGAATTTTGAAAAGCAGGGGGCAAAACTTCCGCCTTATTAATACTTACTGTTTTGGGCATTGCGCAAGAAACTGCAATAGAAACACTAACAATAAAACCAAAAGCGATGCGAATATTTTTCATATAAATGGGTTCTATCTATCAGATAGTTGTTCAGGATGTTCAACAATTGAAACGGCTACTTTCGCTGTTTTCTTTTTAGTTAATTGTTCAGATAACTGAGCAAAAATTACATAGAGACCAGGAATAATAATAACACCGAATATGGTTCCAAATAGCATACCACCAGCAGATGCAGTTCCAATAGATCGGTTACCAATTGCACCAGCTCCGGTAGCAATTACCAATGGAATTAATCCGGCAATAAAAGCAAACGAAGTCATTAATATGGGTCTTAATCTTGAAACAGCACCTTCCTTAGCTGCTTCTAAAATGGAGAAGCCTTGACTTCTTCTTAGCATAGCAAACTCAACAATTAAAATGGCATTCTTGCCTAATAAACCAATTAACATTACCAAAGCCACTTGGGCATAAATATTGTTTTCTAAACCCAATAATTTCAAAGCAACAAATGCTCCAAAAATTCCAGTAGGCAATGAAAGTATTACCGCAAACGGCATTAAAAAGCTTTCATATTGCGCCGCAAGAATTAGGTATACAAATAATAAACAAATTAAAAAAATGGATGCGGCTTGTCCACTAGACTCAATCTGATCTCGTGTTATACCAGACCATTCATAACTGTACCCTCTAGGTAATTTTTCTTTGGCCACTTTATCCACCGATTCAATGGCTTCACCACTACTAAACCCAGCACTTGCATCTCCATTTACCATTGCAGATGTGTACATATTGTATCGAGTTAATTGTTCTGGTCCATAAACCCTTTCAAGTTTAATAAATGTGCCGTAAGAAACCATTTCACCACGATCATTCTTCACATACATATTCATTAAATCATTGGGCTTGGCTCTATAGTTTGGATATGCTTGCACCATTACTTTATACATTTGGCCAAATCGAATAAAATTGGTTGCATAGTAGCTACCAATTAATGTTTGCAAATCGGTCATGGCATTGTCTACAGAAACTCCTTTTTTGGCAGCCATATCATAGTCAATATGAATCATGTATTGCGGAAAGCTTGGATCAAACCCGGTATACGCTGCACCAACTACACCAGCAGCTTTGATGTCTTGAATTAATTGGTTGGTTACATTAGCAGTTTGTTGCAAGTCTCCTGAACCTGTTTTATCAATTACCCTTAATTCAAAACCACTGGTATTTCCAAATCCAGGTACCGTTGGAGGAGGCATGAATTCTATATTGGCATCTTTTATTTTACTGGTTTTGTCTCTTAAAATAGGAATCAATTGAGCTACAGTTTGTTCTCGATCTTTCCAAGGTTTTAAGTTAATCATCATCATACCGTATGATGCACCCGCAGCTTCAGTAATTAAACTATAACCACTTAGTGTGGTTACGTTTTCAACAGCAGGAATGTCTTTTATTACTTTTTCTAATTGAACCAAAACATTCTCTGTTCTTTCCACAGTTGCGCCAGCAGGTGCAGACACGTTAACATAAATAATTCCTTGATCTTCCGTAGGAATAAAGCCGCCAGGTAAAATACTATTTACACCAGCCGTCCCAACAAAAAATACAACCAATAATGAAATAGTAACCATTTTTCTTGCACTAATCCAACTAACCAAATTCATGTATTTGTTTTCAGTAGCCGAATAACCTTTGTTAAATGATGTAAAGAATCGCCCTAATAAATTTTTTCTTTTTGGTTGCTCATGAGTGTTCTTTATCAGTAGCGCACACAATGCAGGTGTTAGGGTTAATGCATTAATACCAGAGATCACAATAGATACTGCCAGCGTTAGTGAAAACTGTCTATAGAATACACCCGCTGGTCCCGATAAAAAAGCAACAGGAATAAATACAGCAGACATCACCAATGTTATGGCAACAACCGCACTAGCGATTTCTTTAATAGCAGCAAGTGTTGCGTCCATTGCCGATAAGTGTTGCTCTTCCATTTTAACGTGCACAGCTTCAACCACCACAATGGCATTATCTACTACAATTCCAATGGCCAATACCAATGCAAAGAGGGTTAATAGATTAATGGAGAAGCCCATTACTTGCATAAATGCCAATGTTCCAATTAATGCTACAGGAACAGCAAGCGCAGGAATTAATGTAGACCTAAAATCTTGTAAGAAAATAAATACAATAATGAAAACTAATATAAAAGCCTCAATTAAAGTTTTTACCACTTCTTTAATAGAAGCATCTAAGAAACGCGAAACATCATAAGCAAAATTGTATTTCATGCCCGGAGGGAATGATGTTTCTTTTAGTTCTGCCATTCTTGCTTTTACCTTGGTAATTACATCTTTTGCATTAGAGCCAGGGCGTTGTTTTAACATAATGGATGCAGATGGTTTACCATCTGTTTTAGAAATCATGCTATAAGTCATTGCTCCAAATTCAACATCGGCAATATCTTTTAAATACAATATTGATCCGTTGTTTTCTGATTTTACTACTACATTTTTATATTGATTGGGCTCAAAGAATTTACCTGTATAGCGAAGAATATATTGCAAGCTTTGCGGCGTTTTACCAGAACTTTCACCTGTTTTTCCTGGGGCGGCTTCCACGTTTTGATTGCGTAATGCATTAATT
This sequence comes from Sediminibacterium sp., assembly GCF_030695065.1. GTDB lineage: Bacteria > Bacteroidota > Bacteroidia > Chitinophagales > Chitinophagaceae > Sediminibacterium. The sequence continues at coordinate 497,356 of NZ_JAUYTR010000023.1, forward strand.
ACATCTTGTGCAGAAATATTATAAGCCAACATTCTATCGGGCTTTAACCATACCCTCATGGAATATTCTTTTTGTCCCATGATTTCAGCAAATCCCACGCCATCAATACGCTTAAGTTCTTGTAGAATATTAATGTCGGCAAAATTATAAATGAACTGTTCATCTGCAGCGGTGTCTTCACTCATCACATTCAAGTAAAGCAGCATACTATTTACATCCTTTTCGGTGGTAACACCGGCTTTAATAACTTCTTCCGGAAGCTCATCTAATACTGTACTTACACGATTTTGTACACTTACTGCTGCAACATCGGGATCAATTCCTACTTTAAATGCAACTGTAATAAGCGTAATTCCATTGTTACTAGAAACCGATGACATATAAGTCATTCCAGGTACGCCGTTGATGGCTCTTTCTAATGGAGTGGCAACCGCTTTGGCACATACTTCAGCATTTGCACCTGTGTATTTTGCAGTAACAGTTACAGAAGGAGGAACAATATCAGGAAACTGAGTAATAGGCAAAGTGAACAAAGAAAGTACTCCCAGTAAAGTAATGATTATAGAAATTACCAAAGAAAGTACTGGCCGTTTAATAAATGTTTCTAGCATGATTGCTTTAGTTGATGGTTAATGCTGTTTGCATAAGACTGTCTAAATTCATTTTCATGGGTTTAATTTTAGCACCCTGACGAATACTTTGAACACCTTCATAAACAATATTCTCACCTGGTTTTAAACCAGCTTCAACTATATAATATTGAGCTACTCTTCTACCTGGTTTAAATGCACGCATTTGAATGATATTGTCTTTGTCTACAACAAAAACAAATGTTTTGTCTTGAATTTCAAAAGTGGCTTTTTGAGGAATAATGATTGCATTTTCCACTGAAGTAGTTAGTCTGGCTTTTCCAGAAGCCCCATGTTTTAATAATTTATTTGGATTGGGGAAACGAGCTCTAAATGCAATGGCACCCGTATTTTCATTAAACTCCCCATCACTTGTTTCAATTTTTCCAGTATATCCATATTGCGTTCCATCAGCTAATACTAACGTTACAGGACGATCTTCTTTTAATCCTTTCAAAACAGCTTTTCTATATTGCAAATATTCATTTTCAGAAATATTAAAATAGGCGAACACATTGTGCACATCTGAAATGGTTGTTAATAATGCACCAGGATCAATTAAACTTCCCATTTTCAGCGGAATTCTATCAATGATACCATCAAATGGAGCACGTATAAAAGTATAAGACAATTTAGTTTCTGCACTGGTTTGTGCAGATAAAGCTTCGTCAATTCTTGCTTTAGCAGCACTTACTTTTGATACAGCCAATTCATATTCTGTTTTTGCAATTACATTTTTCTCTACTAAAATTTTTGTTCTACCTAATTCTAATTCGGCTGCTTTGGCTTCTGCCATGGCATTAGAAACAGCAGCCTTAGCTTTAGCCAATTCTGTTTTGTATTCAAGGTCATTTATTTGAAACATGGGTTGACCCTTTTTAACTTCATTTCCTTCGTCTACGAGTATTTTTTCTAAAAAACCCTGAACCCTGGCCCTTACTTCCACATTTTTCACTGCTTGTATATCAGCAACATAATCTGTTTGTAATAAGGTATCTCTTTGAATTACTTCTACAACAGGTAATGAAGGAATCAATTCTGCTGTACCAGTTTTTTCTTGGTCTCTGCAGGCCATGAAGGCAATTATTGTAAAAGCTAAAATGGGTAGAAAACGACGATTCTGAGCTGAAATAGGAGTATTCATGGCTTATTTTCAGTTAAATAAGCGGCAAATATACGTTTTTAATGTTTTTTTAATGTTTCATTATATAGATGGGGGTTTTCGGGCTATTTTTCCGGTTAAAGCTGATAATTTGAGTTTGAGAAATTAAAATTGGTGTGTAGGCTTACTGATTATATTTTTATACTATGAGTATAGTGGAAAGGATTAAATTGAACCCAAGGTTAAAGAAATTGGTTTACTGGCTTATGGTTCCTGCAACTACACCAGGATGCAGGCTATGGGTTCGTTTATTTGTTAATCCCTTTATTCATAAAATTTCCCGCAAAGCAACTATCAGAAATTATGCAAGGCTAGATCTTGCACCTTGGAATATGTTTTCAATAGGTAAAAAAGCGGTAATAGAAGATTTTTGTTGCGTTAACAATATGGTAGGTGATGTAATTATTGGAGACAATGTTCATCTAGGTTTAAGTAATACCCTTATAGGACCAGTTCGTATTGGAAACAATACCATCTTGGCTCAAAACATTGTTTTATCTGGGTTAAATCATGGGTATTCGGACCCTGATATTCCAATAAAAGATCAGAAGGAAACAACTGCAACCATTGTAGTTGAAGAGGATTGTTGGATTGGAGCCAACTCTGTAGTAGTTGCAGGCGTAACCATTGGAAAGCATTCAATTGTAGCAGGAGGTTCAGTTGTTACTAAAAATGTTCCACCATACACCATAGTAGGGGGAAATCCTGCAAAAGTTTTAAAACAATATAATCCCTTAACAAAGAGTTGGGAAAAACCTTAAGCTATTCATATATCTTTTTTAATTGTGTGATAATCTACTGTGCAATTACAGCCCGTATTTTAATTGAGAGTCATTAACAAAAGATTTTTATTTAAAAGAATGCCTAATCTTTGCATCTCTTTTAACGAAATCCATTCGATTCTATGGCTGCCATTATCATTTTCCTTGTACTTCATTGGTATCTCTCTCTTTTTGGACAAACATTTTATTTACATAGATACTCAGCACATAAAATGTTTACCATGAATAAATTCTGGGAAAAGTTTTGGTATATCTATACCTGGGTAACACAAGGAACATCATACTTAAATGCAAGAGCTTATGCCATATTACATAGAATGCATCATGCATACAGCGATACCGAGAAGGACCCACATACGCCACATTTTTTTAAAGAAGTATTTACGATGATGTGGCATACCAAAAAAGTTTACCATGGAGTTTTAAAAGGAACAATGCCTGTTGAACCAAAATTTGATAAAAATTTTCCTGTTTATCCAATCATCGATAAAATTGCAGACAGTTGGATTACAAGAATATTTTTTGCGCTAGTATATATTACATTCTACTATTTCTTTGCAACAGAATGGTGGATGTTTTTATTCTTGCCTATTCATTTTTTAATTGGACCAATTCAAGGTGCGGTGGTTAATTGGGCAGGACATAAATATGGATATAGAAATTTTCCACAAGAAAAAGACCATTCAAAAAACACATTAATCATTGATTTCTTAATGTTGGGAGAGTTATTTCAAAACAATCATCATCATGCTGGGGCGAGACCTAATTTTGCAGCTAAATGGTGGGAAATAGATCCTTGTTATCCAATCATTAAAATCTTTCATTGGATAGGGATTATTAAGTTAGTTCCAATTAAAGCGAAGAACTAGTTTTTTGACCATATTTCGTAGATAGGATCTCCTTTTGAACTAAGGCCACTATGGTGCCATTGCCCATTTTCAATCTTACCAGTAAAATTGAGCGATGCTCCTACTCTTGAAGAGTCACGACTGAAGAATTCAATATTCTCAGTATACTTTCCATTGATAAAACTGTAAGTACCTCCACCAGTACCAGCGAACTCACCAGTTTCAATATTGATGGCCATCCATTGAAAGCGGGTACCTGTTAACAATTTGTAGGTACGACGTGCTCTAAGTGGGTTATCAGTAAATTGATCACCATTTTTTCTTCCGCTCATACGCCAATTTCCAGCTAATACATTTTCACCTTTATCAATTAATATTTGGTGCTTCTCACCAAATGAAATCTCTTTTGTTTTTCCAACTGCAGCTTTATCTCTAGAATCAAAGTGAATAGTTATGAGTAGCTTGTTTCCTTCTTTAACAAATGGTCCACCCCAAGTATAATTAAAAGCTTTGGTATTTACATTGAATTTGGTCTCAACAAAATAACCATCCATTAAACAGATAACTACTTCTTTATCTTCTTTAGATGTATAAGCTCCTTTTAAATTTTGTTGTGCTTGAACCGATAAGCTAAAAAAGATTGCGGCGATTAAGTAAATGGTTTTCATAAAAATAGAATTAGTTGTTGATTTCCAATTTCATTAATAAATCTGTTTGAACGTCGTTTCCTAAAGTAAATAAATGACTACTAAATACTTTAAATCCATTTTTTTCATAAAAACGAATGGCTCTTGCATTCTTTTCCCAAACACCTAGCCAAATATAAGTTGGTTCATGGGCTTTCCCTTTAGTAATTGCATTGTCTAATAAAAATTGACCAAGTCCTTTTCCAAAATATTCTTTTAGAATATATATTCTTTCAATTTCAAAAGCTTTTTCATCAATTAATTCAGTTTGCGCAGTACTCCAATTTAATTTTAAATAACCAACTACCCTTTTGTTTTCGCTAACGAAATAAAAAGTGGAGTTCGGGTTATTGAGTTCTTCAGTTAACTTTTTAATAGAAAGTTCTACCTCTAAATAATTATTTAAGTCTTCTTCAGTATTATGCTCGGCAAATGTTTCACTAAAAGTAATACGACTAATCTGTTGTAATTGATTTACATCATCCGAACTAATTTTACTTAAAGTATATTTATTCATAATTGATTTTGAATAAAATATTCAACTGCTTGACTTTTTTGTTGATCTGTCAGGTCTATTACAACTAATTTTTTATCATATTCTTTATTTAACAAAACTGATTTTCTAATTCTATTAAAATCAGACTCAGCAATTTGTGCTACAACCAAAGATTCTTTTTGTTTCCAGGCTTCTGCGTCAATAATCATATCGGCTTGTCTTCCATTTACTCCCAGCTGATCCATTAATTTTTTCCTGAACTTGGCCTTGTAACCGGTAACCAATTGAGCTTTAGTAAGTGTATCGTAGCTTTTAATAAACCTAAGCTGGGTAATGGCACAACCTGTTGCATTCATTCTGCTGATCAATCCTTTTGCTCTATCTCCAGTTATAGATAAGGCTTTGTATTTTTTTAGTACTTCTTGGTTTACTTCATTTGCGGTAGCAAAAGTATCGTTGGTGTTGGCTTCAATTTTTAGTTTTTGTAAAGTAGCCCAATAATTTATTTGTCCAATTTTATTGGCTGTTTCTTCCGAAATACTCAATTCTTTCATCAATATTCCTTTTTCGCAATAGCCAAATAGTTCTAGTTGTTCTTCCGGTGTCCATTGTTGCGCGTGAGCCATTATTGTTGAAAAGCCTAAAATTGCTAAAATGCTCCATAATTTCTTTTTCATATTCGATTGTTCGTTTAAAATTAAATGATAGCCATTTGATGTAATTTTGCAGTAATGTTCGAAGTATTCTTCTCTCAAGTTAAAGATAAAGTGTTGCTTTCCGAAGCAGAGCAAAAGCTTGTTAAACATTTTTTTCGCCCAAAAAATTAGAAGGAAACAGTATTTGCTTCAGGAAGGAAATATATGTAGGCATTTAGCATTTGTAAAAAAAGGGCTTTTGCGTTCTTATAATGAAGACGAAAAAGGAATTGAACATATATAAAACAACAATATGAATAGTTCAGTATTATTTACGCCATATCAGTTGGCAGGATTGGAGTTGACTAATAAAATGGTGATGGCGCCAATGACCAGAAGCAGGGCAGACAATGCAGCAGGCGTTCCCAATCTGTTAATGGCAACTTATTATGCACAAAGAGCAAGTGCAGGATTAATTGTAACTGAGGGCTCACCAGTAAGCAGTTGGGGTGTTGGCTATATTAATGTTCCCGGTATTTATACCGAAGAACAAGTAGAAGGCTGGAAGTTAGTAACTAAAGCAGTACATGAAAATGGAGGCAAAATTTTTATACAATTATGGCATGTTGGAAGAATGTCGCATCCTGATTTTCACAATGGAGCATTACCGCTTGCACCATCAGCTATTAATCCCAATGAAAAATCTTACACCAAAAATGGGTTTACTGATACAGTAACGCCTAAGGAAATGACTATTGAAGATATCAAGCAAACCATTGAAGATTTTAAAAATGCAGCAGCAAATGCTATCAAAGCAGGCTTTGATGGCGTAGAAATACATGGCGCTAATGGTTATTTATTGCAACAGTTTTTTAATGCTACTTCTAATAATCGTACAGATGAATATGGTGGTTCTATTGAAAATCGCACTAGAATTTTATTTGATATTTTAGATGCATTTAAAGGGGTTATTGAATATAGTAAAGTTGGATTAAGATTAAGCCCAAGCTTAAATGGTTTATTTGGAATTACGATGGATGAAACTACCATAGCTACACACGATTATATCGTAAATAAATTAAATAAGTATGGATTGGCTTATCTGCATTTAACAGAGCCATTTGTTCCAGTTGATCATTTACCATTTGCAGTAAAAGAAATAGCAAAGCATTATAGACCTATTTACAAAGGCACTTTAATTATCAACAGAGGCTTTAATAAGGAAACAGCTACAAAGGTTTTAGAAGCAGGCGATGCAAATTTAGTAGCATTTGGAGTTCCATTTATTGCTAATCCAGATTTAGTAAATAGGTATCAATTAGATGCTCCATTAAATGATGTAGATCAACAAACTTTTTATACCCCAGGCGAAAAAGGATATACCGATTACCCTATTTATTCAGCACAATAATAAATTATTATGGAATCATTGAAAAATAAAGTAGCTCTAGTAACAGGAGCAGGAAAAGGAATTGGAAAAGCCATTGCCATTGCATTGGCAAACGAAGGTGTGCATATTGGTTTGGTAGCTCGAACTGAAAAAGACCTTCAGGAAGCTGCTGCTGAAATTAATGCGCTAGGAGTTAAATCAATTATTGCCCCTACTGATATCAGTAATATTAATGAAGTAAACTGGGCAGTAGAGAAAATTGAAAATACATTAGGTCCTATTGACATTTTAATTAATAATGCAGGCACGGGTACATTTGGTAAATTCTTAGATCTATCCCCTGAAGTTTGGGAGCAGCAAGTGAAAGTCAATTTATTTGGTGTGTATTATACCACTCGGGCAGTGTTGCCTAATATGATGAAGCGTTTAACAGGGGATATTGTAAATATATCTTCTACAGCGGGTTTAAAAGGGGCAGCAACAACCAGTGCTTACAGTGCATCTAAGTTTGGTGTAATGGGATTAACAGAGTCATTAATGCAAGAGGTTCGCAAATACAATATCCGGGTAACAGCAATGGCTCCTAGCACTGTTGTAACTGAATTAGCTCATTCAGCTAATTTAATTAACAACAATGAAGATCGATTGATGCATCCAGAAGATTTTGCAGAATTGATTATTGCACAATTAAAATTAAACAGAAGGGTATTTGTAAAAGACAGTTCTATTTGGTCTACTAACCCTTAAAATAAGTAGCGTTACCTGACCCAGTACCAGATGGTGACTGGGTCTGTTACGCAACCTTCTATCCCGCATCCACCAGCAATCCATGGAGCGGGGGACCAATTGGTAGCACTTGTTACTAAAGTTCCCCACCAAGAATCATTGCAGCTTGAGCTAGTAGTTAAAAAACCAGCGCAATTACTGTACCAAGGCATTCTTTCTTCAATGCCGTCATTATTATAAACCCAGCTACCAAATTTAGTATTCAGGGTAATATTGGTTTGGGAATTATTGTTGTTGATAAAACTATAATTGCCATTGGCTGTCCAAATAGCTCCATTGCTTCTTCTGGTTACCGCATCAATCATGTACTGAAATCCGCTGGCACTTTTTTTAATATAATCGGCCCATCCAACTATGGAGTAGCTGGTGCTAATACTGGGGCTACTAGTATTACGCTCAATCGTATTGGCAAAAGTCCAGCCACTATTAGAAGCATTTGTCAAAAGTAAGGTCCAACCACCTCCATCGGTGGTCATATCTGCATAAATTTGAAAAGGAGTACCGCCATTGATATTGGCGTTTTTAATCCAATACAAACCATCTGTAGAACTGGGATAATCTTGTTTAATTTGATAAGCACTACTGGATGCATTACTTGCCGATAAGCCATCATAAGCGGTTCTTGTTCTATTAATAACGCCTGATTTAGATACCGCTTCTGCTCCACCTATTTTACCAAATTTATCTACATAATCTGCGGTATTGTCGGTAATTTTTCCTGTTTTGGTGATGATATTATTGACTCCATTCACGGTAAGTGTGGCAGTAATACTACCGCTTGAATAGTTGCCACCAGCTGCCTGGTTTGCAGTAATGGTGGTGCTTCCCGGCCCAACAATAGTAACAGTTGATCCACTTATTGTAGCAACTGCAGTATTGCTGCTGCTGTAACTAAACAATCCATTGCTATTGCTACTTGGCGTATTTAAAATAAATGGTTCATCAAATCGATACCTAGTAAGATTGGCAAAACTGCTTAAGCTAGGGGAAGCAATATAAAATCCATATTGATTGTTTTCTATAGTTTGTCTATCTGTATTAGATAAGCTTGAATTAAAAGTAATAAGCTCGCTAATATATCCATTTAAAGGTTCATTGTATGCACCTGATCCGCCCATATTCATTACTCTTGGAATTCCGTTGTTATTAGCAGTAGTTTGTGCAACACTTTTTCTATAAGAGCTGTTTCCGCTTCCTGTTTGAATTACTGTAAAAACTTCTACTTCGGTGGTAGACCAAGCTTCATTAATATTGTGATTAAATCCACCAGCGAACCAAGAATGTTTGTCTTGATATGGCCCTACCAACCAGTTGTTGCTCCCTTGAATTGCTCTTCTTAAATGAGTTGAACTTTGGTTCGCTTTGCTGCCAGCAACCAAGTTTACACTAATGGGGTTTGAAGTTAAATAGTTGGCCGTTACACAAGCCATGCCATCGTAAGTTGATGAAGCTAATCCATTTTCTTCTCCTTGAAAAAAAACGGTAGGTTTTGTATTTCTTGTATAAATCACTCCAGATTCAATGATTACGGGTTGTTTATCTGTAGTTGCCTGTGCTAAATTTCTTGCATTACCACTTTGATCATACCAAATTGTAAGATATCCGGTATTTGAACCAACGAAACTTGTTAGGGCATCAGTATCTAAATTTCCACCAGCCGTAAATCCAATGTCTTGAGTAGTATTATCGTTGCTTCTTCTAACTTGAATGGCGCTTCCGCTATACGTACTGCTTAACTTTCTCAGGCTATAAGCAGATGCGGCATAATTACTACTAGTTAAACCAATATTATCCAAAGTATTTTGCGCTAAAGCGGGTAAAGCAATTACTACTAAAATAAATATTTGAATAGTCTTTTTCATTGGATTGATTGGGTAATGGCATTAAGCATTTAAATTTAAGCAATCAAACATAATATAAATCGTATTTCATGCCTAAGACCTATTATTTTTTATTGGTAGTACTTCTATTAATTTCCGATAAAGCCGAATTAATAGCACAAAATAAAGAAGCCGAATCGGCTATTCAAGTCATAATGAATAGCCATAAGGTAATGGGGATGTCTGTAGCAGTAGTAAAGAAAAATGAAATTGTGTATGCGCAATCTTTTGGATTAAAGAACCAAGAAATGCAAACACCACTAACCAATTCAGCCATTTTTAGAATTGCATCTATTTCAAAGTCATTTTCAGCTACTGCCATCATGCAGCTAGTAGAAAAAAGATTGATATCGTTAGATGATGATATGAGTAAGCTGGTAGGGTTTATTATTCGTAATCCCAAATTTCCTGAAACACCAATTACCCTTAGAATGGTATTGTCTCATCGATCTTCTATCAATGATAGTCAAGGTTACTTTAGTTTAGATGCTATTAATCCTGCTAAGAATGCCAACTGGGCTAAATGCTATAATAACTATGCTCCAGATTCGGGATATATGTATTGCAATTTGAACTACAATATGGTAGGAACCATTATTGAGAAAATTTCGGGGGAACGATTTGATACTTATATTCAGCAACATATTTTGCAACCTTTGCAATTATATGGGGGCTATTGCGTAGACTCATTAGATAAACAAAAGTTTGCCGCTATATACGAGTACAATAGCGATTCTGTAAAGTTTATTTTGTCCCCCAATGCCTATGCTCCAAGAAGCGAGGAAATTGCCAATTATACAATGGGTTATTCAACACCCATTTTTTCTCCAACCGGAGGAATGAAAATCTCAGCAACTGATTTAGCCAAATACATGATCATGCACAGTAGGATGGGTAAAGCCAATGGCAAGAGAATTATTTCTAGAAGAAGTGCCAAGCAAATGCAAACTATGCTTTCAGAAAAAGAACAATATGGATTGGCTCTTTCCAAATCGAATAAGTTAATTAATGGAATTACATTAACAGGACATACTGGATCGGCTTATGGATTAAACAGCGCAATGTTTTTTGAGCCAAATAAAAAATATGGTTTTGTAATAATTATCAATGGCAGTGAACAAAAATATATAGATGGATTCAATGCAATAATTAAGAAAACTGTAAATAGCTTATACGAAAACATCATATTAAAGTAACAGCTTTTCCGTTTTGTAATATGCAATATCCCCTTGTACTGAAAAATTTCCCCAATAATGTAAAACTATACATACCAGATCCTTTATTGATTAAACCAACATACGAAGCCTTACTTTTAGAAAATCAAGCAACGCCCTTTCCTTTTTGGGCAAAAGTTTGGCCATCTGCAGTTGCGTTGACTACATTTCTTCAACAGAACCTCGATTTGATTAAACACAAAGCCGTTGTAGAAATAGGTGCAGGACTTGGCTTGCCTTCATTTTCGATTGCTAAAGATGTAGCTGAAATAGTAATCACAGATTATTCTATTGATGCTGTTGAATTAATGAAGATAAATTCGGAGCAATGGGGTATTCAAACCATTAAAGCTATTTGTGCTGATTGGAATTTCTTTCCTGCTTCAATCAATGCTGATATAGTATTATTGAGTGATACCAATTATGCACCTTCCGAATTTGAATCTTTACTTAAGCTGATTCAGCAATTTATTAAAAAGGGGGCTACCATTATTATAGCCACCCCTGAGCGAATTACCACAAGCCCATTTATTGAACAGTTGGAATTGTATATATCGAAAAGAGATTTAATAGATATTACATATAATGAGGAAATGGCAACAATTGGTTTATTTGTATTGAAATAAAATTGGGAATAGAAAGGTTACTAAGAATGCCCATATAGCATAATAAGGAATAAAAGTTGCAATTACTAAACCAACCTTTTCTACTGGCACTTTTTTTGATACTACCTGATATAATTGTAGAGATACCAAAATCAGGTTAACAAAAATTAACAAATTTGCTCCTAATATTGCTAGTCGATTGGGAGTGATCCCAAATTCAGCCAATCTAAATAAAATGGCAGATAGTGCTATTCCATTTACTACTACTGTTAAAATCGAAAGTATTAATAATACCAATAGTGTTATTTTATTTGACTCATTTTTTGTGGCTTCTGTAACAGAGAATAATATTATTGCCATTACACCAATTAGTAAAGCATTAAAAGTCAGTAAAAAATTTCTATCACTGTAAATGTTTTTACCAGTGTAAAGTAAGGTTGTTAAAAATGCCAAAACCGTTAACAAAACCAATGGTGTAAATATTCTAGCTATAATTGGGGAAATTTTACTAACGAGGCTTAGATTTGTTTGCACTAAATAAGTTGCAATTAATGGAATAGAAGACAATCCCCAAACCACTACGTAATTAAAATAAAACTGCTCAATCTTTACTTCAATTAGATTAAATAATCCCAATGTGATTCCTGAAAATAGTCCCCCAGCTATTACTAGCAATGCGCTCATTACTAATAAGTCTCCATTAAATTTTAAGTAGTTAATTTTTAAAGCATTATTTTTTAAGTTAGCTCCAATGAAAGTGTAACCCACTACCGACCACAAGAATATGGGTAAGTGCATGCATGCTAAAATGAGTGAATTATTTGAACCTATTGGAGGCAACAGATTGATATACAACACAGATGCTATAATTATCATTAACGATAGTGCTATTTTTTTAGGATTTAAATTCTTTTTCCATGAAAAAAATAATACCAAAAGTGGAACTATAATAAACGAAATATTTTTTGCATAATATTCATCTTCAATTAATTTAAAATAGTGAGGAATTTTTGCAATAATTCCTGCAATGAGTGATCCTATCAGCAGAAATAATAAATCTTTTTTTTTAAATGCTAAAACATTTACTTCATATTTTTTGTTTAATCGTTCATTCCAAATTTGTGCTGATAAGTGATGGTTGAATTGTTTATATACATCCTCAAATGAATGAACAAATGTTTTTTTATCACTTTGATAAAGCTGCTCTAATTGACTAGGATTTTCTAGATTGTCAATGATTGCTTTAGTTACCCAATTTCCTTCCATTTGTATACGTATTAAAGTGTTTGTTTAATTATTTTTTCTAATGCATGAATATGTAATGTGAATGCCTTCCTGCCTTTAGCTGTAATGATATAAGTGGTATTGGGCTTTTTGCCTATAAATTGCTTTTTTACATTGATATATTCTAGTTTTTCTAATGCAGATATATGGCTTGCTATATTACCATCCGTAATTTTTAATTCAGCTTTTAGCGTACCAAAATCTACAGATTCTGCTACCATTAGAATTGACATAATACCTAATCTAACCCTGCTTTCAAATGCCTTATTTAAAGCCTCTATGCTATTTTTCACTTTTCGTATTTAAAGTACATGAACGATCCGTAAATAATATGCAATAACCCAAATCCAATTCCCCAAAAGAGAAAAGCTTGGTCAAAGTAAAATGATGCTAGTAAACCAAGAATTACTAGCAATACACCTAAATACCTAATATCATCAACGGTATATTTACTTGCATTTAATAAGGCTAGTCCATAAAAAAGGAGTGTAGCTGGAATGATTAGTTCAATATGATTTTGCACGAATAAAATGGAGCAATAGATAGCACCCGCAGTCAGGGGTATACTAAAATTGAGTAACATTCTTTTTGCCGAAAGATCCCATGTTTTCTCACCTCGTTTAACTGCATTTTTATTAGAAAGCCAGATGGCTGTTAAAAAGGAAATCAATAAAGTGCAGCCCAAATTGATGGCTATTAAATTCAATAGTTCATTATTGATTACTCCATTTGGAGCAAGAATAGCTAAATAAGAAACTGAATTAAGTGGAGAAATTCCAAGGATACTATAGCTTACTAAAATTGATAAAAGGGCAAATAGGCCTACTACAACACCCGAAAGACCGCTTAAAGCAGAAAATCTAGATGACCTCTCCATCAACCTTTTTATGTCGTGGATGGCATCTAACTGATCCTGTTGTTTATTCATTATAATTTATTTAAAAGTACTTTGAATTACAAAGTAAAGGTAATTCTTGCGAAACACAAATAAAATTCTAGTTAAAAAAATCATGGTGGTGCATTTACTTACTGATATCGTAAAACTTTTTCCCGATTCGGATAGCTACTGAAGACGTGAGTAGATAGTTTCGCCCAAATTTATATTAAGCAATTATGAGTGCAGTATCAAAAAACATGAGAGTTTATCATCGTTACTTAGGATTTTTTTTAGCAGGTATTATGGCAATTTATTCTGTTAGTGGAATCATATTAATTTTCCGAAATACTGATTTTCTAAAAAAAGAGATACATAAAATTGAAGCAATTGCCACTAATCTAGATGAAGAAGCGATTGGGAAAGCCATAAAGATTAAAAATTTAAAAATTATAAAGCAGCAAGGAGACCTACTAGTTTTTGAAAAAGGCACTTACAACTTAAAAACAGGAATAGCAGACTATAAGGTAAAAGAACTGCCCTATATAGTGAGCAAAATGAATAATTTTCACAAAGCCAACACAACGCATCCACTTTTTTATTTAAATATCTTTTTTGGCTGTTCGTTAATGTTTTTTGTACTTTCTACTTTCTGGATGTTTGCACCAGGTACCCAAATATTCAAAAAAGGAATTTTATTTACCATAGCAGGTGTAGCAATTGCTTTGGTGCTTTTATTTGTGTAATATTTTCAATATGTTTATAACAATTACTTAAATTAATATGAAAAAAATATTTCTTTTTTTATTGTTTGTGCAAATTTGTAATTTGACTTTTTCTCAAAACGATAGTTTTGATAATAAGTTGAGTGATACTATTAAAACGAATGTAAAACTTCCTGAGGATACTATTAAGAAAGAGGAAGGAAATGAAAAAATATATACAGAAGTTGAAATTAAACCAGAATTTCCTGGCGGAATAAATGGATGGATTAAATATTTAGAACGGAATATTAATCGAGACTTGCCATACAAAAATGGCGCACCTTCAGGACGATATACAGTTGTGCTAACATTTATTGTAGCTAAAGATGGAACTATAAGTGATATAAAAGCAGAAACGGATCCTGGCTATGGTTCAAAAGAAGAAGCCATAAGATTAATGACCAGAAGTCCAAAATGGAAACCAGCAGTTCAAAATGGGCGAAATGTCACTTACCGACAAAAACAGTCTATCAGTTTTATGGTAAATTAGTAAAAGGTCAAAAAGCTATTAAATGCCATTTACTTTTTCAACACTATCAGGCTTAGTTTTCAATGGTCTTTTCGTTACTTTTAAATCTCGGAAGTAACCAATTGTACCAATATCAACGGGGTGATCAGCAAATTCTTTATTTGCGGGTGGATGAGAGAAATTGGTAATTGAAACTAGGCCAATTTTTTTAGTTCTAGTATAAAGTTTGAATTTTATAATAGTAATACTTTTCAAATTCATTCAATCTTGTAAAACTTATCTATAAAAGTAAATATCAACCAAATGATTAAAGTTATTTTATATCGGCTAAAATTTTTTTAATTTCCTTCTTTTCTACAGAAGTTATTTCATTCCAGCGCTTATTTTGTAATCCCATTTCAATAGAGTAAAATATATTCGGATGAGGATTAACTCCAGCTTTAATCAAGTCCTTTTTGATTTTTTTGTAATCAGAAGCCATTAGTTCTTCTCTTGAATAAATTCTGATTAAATTCATTACTTTGACCATATAAGGCCCGAAATTCTTTATTTCCTTAAGGTCATTCATAAAAAAAGGTTACACTTTGAAAGTATAACCTTTTCTAGAATTTCGCTCCCCTTATAGACAAAAAATTCAGTTATAATTCTATAATTGAGCATGTAACTATTAGGAAATGAATGTATTCTTAATATAGATGCTGATCTACTGAATTCCAATCCCACAAAACAATATCCCATGCAAAACCACCATACATCAATTCATTGATGACTTGAAATCCTCTTTTCTTATGTGCTTTAAGAGAACGAGTATTTGCTTGAGCTATATCCGTAACGAGGTAAGTAAATTCTTTTGAAAGACAATCCCTGAAATGTCCGTAAAGCTTTTGCACCAGGTCTTGTCCGCGGTATTCTTTTGCTACACATAATTGTCCAACAACTACATAGTTAACATCCCTCAGTAATTTCCCATTGTGTTCAGATTGATCAATTGCGTCAAAAAGACCTTCAACAAGATCGTGCCCATTTCTAATATCTTTAGTTGCAACCAACGCATAACCAATCACTTTGTCGCCATCCTTTGCAATGATGGAAGGAGAAGCTAAATTCATCTCCTGCAAATATTCTATCGTATAGGCTGCAGTAAGGAAACCCTGGTCAATGGCTTCTTCGGCAGTTATATTCTGCTTTAAATTCAATGCCTGTAAATCCCTGATGCCAATTATTTCACTTGGGCTTGATACCCTTTTTACTTCAATCATAAATTTTTTTATTAATCCTCATTTATTCTCCTCAATAATCAATTTTAAGTCGGCTGGAATCTCCATACTTTTAAGAGGAGGTATATTAGCTCCCCCAGTATTGCCTACAGGTATTTCCCCAACAAACGACTTTACTCCCCCTACAATTAAGCGAGGTATCTGTCCGATAATTTCTCTTAAGTCTTTTATCTTAATTCCGAATAATAACATTTTCCAATGAACCAAGGTATGATGATAAGGATAAGGCTGACCGATGATATGAGCCCTTTCTAAATGAAACCAACTTGTTTTGTAATCCTTATTTTCAAAATAGTTGTCCGCAATTTTCAATTCTTGTAAAAAGAATGGTTTTAATTTATCGGGCATTGTTGTATGAATTTTCATACCATTAATTTACAAATAAAAAAAGGTTACACTTTGAAAGTATAACCTTTTTTAGAATTTCGCTCCCCTTTTCAATGAAAGATGCAGCTATAATGCGATGATTGAGTTTGTGACTATCAGGAAATTATTTAACAAGACCACTTTCGTCAATTTTAAATAACCACTCTTGGTCGTAACAGTCATTGGATACATTTACCGTTTTACAGATTTGTTTCGTTCCCTCAATTTGGTATAAATTATCCTCAACTGCAGCAATTCTTAATCCATAATCGTTCAAGAATTCCCCATAGGTTTTTTGCCAAAGAATTTCTCCTTCAGAACTAACTTTTACTACTAATACATCATAATTCCCTTTACCAAAAGAGCTAGTAGACCCAATTACAAAGTAACTGCCGTCTTTAGTTCTAAGCACTTGGCTTGCCCTATCATAACTTGTCCCGCCTATGATACACTTCCATAATACCTTACCCTTATTGTCTTTTTTAAGAAGTTCTATATCACACTCGTTTTTAGAACCGCAGTTGATAGTAGAAATAGATATGATAGAATTGTCATTTGATATAACAAGCAATGATTTTAAATCTTTATAAAATAGAGTACCAAATACTAAAATGATAAGTACCAATAGTGTTTTCCAATTTCTTATAATTAAAGATTTAATATCTACAAAAAGATTACTGAAGTTGGAGATGACAATTTTGAATTCAAATTTACCACCATTTGCATCAATTGGAAATTCATTCAATTTTACATCTAATGCTGCTCCGATAGCATTTAAAGAATAAATACTTGGAGTTACCTCACTATTCTCAATCCTTTGAATGGTTCTTACAGCAATACCACTCTTTTCAGATAGTTCTGTTTGGGTAAATCCCTTTGAAATTCTAATTTCTTTTATGTGTCCTCCTATTTTCATTTTACAAATCTATAAGGAATAAACGGCAGCAAAAACGACTTCTACACGTCATATACGTGACAGGTTTGAAAAATTAGGTTATATGTCTTCTTAAAAAGATGCAGCACACCTAACTCACTGACGGACAAAGAAAAAGCCATCAGAAATGATGGCTTTCACACTTAAGCTCCCCTTACAGACGAAAGATGCAGCTTTTCTCTTATCTAAAGGACATTATTTTATTATAAAACATTTAGTTAGTTCATTTAATATTATGGGAACAATAATTAGAAATGCCAGTTTAATAGGATGCTTATTTTGACATAAGACCAGCCACAAATAGTTACTGCTAAAATTCCTGCCACATAATATAGCAATGCTTTATTATATTCTTTTGATTTTGGAGCTTTAATGATCATTAATAATAGCAATATAATAATATGAATGATTGTAAATGCCATTTGGTAAAATCCAATTAGTAAACCTTCAATATTTATACTTGAAAAATATATGACCACCATTCCGTAGATATAGATACCTGACAACACAAAGTTTTTGATGAAAAAAGAGAGTATGCTTCTATTTGTTACACTATTCATGAATCCTAATTTAATTAAATGTTTGGATTCTTTATGGATATTATTATTAGATGCAACTATAAATTTCAACTTACCAGTGAGGGTCTTAATCAATGCCAGTAAGAATTTAGTAAAGGGTAGAAAAGAAAAAGAGGTCAAAAATGACCTCTTATATTGTGTAGCTCCCCTTAAAGACGAAAGATGCAGTTATAAGCCGATGATTAAGGTTGTAATTATCTGAAAATTAAAGAGTTGGTCATCGTGTGAAATTGCAGGAGGTTAAATCCCATCCTGTTTTTCCTCTTTCTTTGATGGAGCCTTTAAGGGTCTTTTTATTACTTTCAAGTCCTTAAAGTATCCTATTGTTGCAATATCAACATAAAGACCAACTCCTCCTTTTTTAACTTTACCCAACATTTTATCAACGATAAAAGAAGAATACTTCATATTGTTTATAAACATCTCTGCTGTTTCACCATTAACTTCAATTTTCATTGTTATCCATTCTTTCAATGCAACCGGTGCAGAACCTTCATAAGAACCAGGTGGATAATTCTTTCTCAATGTTTCAAATTTAAAATTAGGATATGAGAAATATTGAACAGCATGGTTTCTAAACATTTGATTGGTTGCTCTACCAACTTTTGGTCGCAAATAAATGGATTCGAATGCTGAATCATTTGGAGCAATTCTATAATATAAGCCAATAAAACCAGCAGCTGCAGGAAAAGGTGATGGGTCTTGGATTTGACTATACATCTTAACCTCAATAGTCCCATTTTCAAAATCATCTAGTCCTACCAATTTTGCATAATGCTTTTCATCCACAGTTGCTTCTAATCTATTAGCATCAAATGGTAATGATTGCAAATCTCTCTCGATTTTAAGGACATTTTCTCCTTGAAATTTAATAACTGAACCTGTTACATTATGTAATTCAAACACCTGTTTGCCAAGTACTACCTGCTTTTGTGCAATGGAAAATTGCATACTACATAATAATATTCCTAATGCAAATATCTGTTTCATATTATTTGTTTTGACAAAACTACAATCGATAGTGTATTTTTGTAACTAAAATAGTAAATACAAGTAACCAAATGGTAACTACAAATTCTTCAGCAAAATTTATCTCCAACCCGCTTAGTTGTCCGGTAACAAGAGCCATGAGTATCATTGGAGGAAAATGGAAGCCAATAATACTCAATGTTATAGGAGATCGATCAATTAGGTTTGGAAAGCTCAACCAGTTAATACCAGCTATCTCCAATAAGGTATTGACTAATGAACTCAAAGAATTAGAATTTTTTGGACTGATTAAACGAAAAGAATATAAAGAGTTACCCCCTCGTGTTGAATATGAGCTTACTGCAGCAGGAACTTCTTTGATGCCAATACTTTACGAGATGGCTAAATGGGGAAATACTAATGCTGCAAAGCAAATAATAAAAAAGGGTCATACTATTAAAGTATAACCCTTTTACTTTGAAATTGCTCCCCCTTCAGGACTTGAACCTGAGACCCTCTGATTAACAGTCAGATGCTCTAACCAACTGAGCTAAGGAGGAATTTCCCCTTTCGGGGTTGCAAAAATAGGGGTTTCTCTATACTTTCAAAAAAAATACCCTAGAAATTACTAAAAAAGCTTTTTTTAAAACCCACAAAAACCCCGTTTTCGTTTTCTCTCACGGGGTAGGTTTTTAAAAAATAGCCTTCCCCACTGGTATTACGGCCATTTTGAATGGAAAAACGATATCGATGTAAAGGGCAAACCACATTACCGGAACCATCTATAAATCCATTAGCCATAATTCCACTTGCATGTGGACATTTATGCGCAAATGCAAACAATTCTTTGTTGTTCAACGCCAGGGTAATCTTTTTCCCATCTGCTTCAACTATGCACATTTGGTTGTCTTGCCATTGTAGCTCGCTTGCGTAATCGGCAACTTTAATCCAACTGAATGCTGCTTCTTCCAATTAATAAAGCATTGTTTTGTAGGGATAACGAATGGCGTACATTTCTCTAACCTTCTCTAATATAAGATCTCTCAGGGCATCTAAATTTTGTTTTTCAGTAGCTGAAACAAATACACAGTTGCCGTTAGTAGCTAAATCCCATTTGTCTTTTAAATCTCTTAAGATTTCTTCTTTAACTGAATCTTCTAGCCACTCGTCAAAATTCTTTTGAACATACAAATCCATTTTATTAAAAATGGTGAGCATGGGTTTATCAAAAGCTTTTAACTCTTGTAAGGTTTTATTCACTACCCCAATTTGTTCCTCGTATTGTGGATGTGAAACGTCTACCACATGTAACAATATATCTGCCTCCCTCACTTCATCTAGCGTGCTTTTAAAGCTCTCTACTAAATGGTGTGGCAGTTTTCTAATAAAGCCTACCGTATCGCTTAATAAGAAGGGCGTATTTTCAAAAACCACTTTACGTGTGGTAGTATCTAATGTTGCAAACAACTTATTTTCTGCAAATACCTCACTCTTACTCAAAACAGTCATAAGCGTGCTCTTACCCACATTGGTATAACCAACAAGGGCAACTCTAATAAATTCTCCGCGTTCTTTGCGTTGAGTAAAAGATTGTTTATCTATTTCACTTAATCGTTTGCGAAGCAATGAAATTTTATCCTTTACGATACGTCTATCTGTTTCAATTTCTGTTTCACCAGGGCCCCTTGTACCAATACCACCTCCTTGTCTTTCTAAGTGTTTCCACATTCCTTTTAAGCGAGGCAATAAATATTGGTATTGTGCTAACTCTACCTGTACTTTAGCTTGTGCTGTTCTTGCTCTTCGAGCAAATATGTCTAAGATTAAATCGCTTCGGTCAATGGTTTTTACATTCAGCTCTTTCTCAATATTAGAAATTTGAGAGCCGGTTAATTCATCATCAAATATGACAAGGGTAATATTTTTACCGTTTAGATATTGTTTAATTTCTTCTAGCTTTCCCTTTCCTACAAAAGTTCTACTATCAGGATGTGCCAACTTCTGTGTAAAACGTTTTACTGTAGTTGCACCAGCTGTTTCAGACAAAAAAGCTAATTCGTCTAGGTATTCGGCTGCCTGCTCATTGGTCTGGTCCTTTAGGATTACGCCAACCAGTACTGCTTTCTCCTCAATGGAGATGAGTTGTTTTTTCTCTATCAAATGATCTGTTTATAGTCCACTAATAGAAATCCCCAAAGTAAACCTGTTCATAGAAGGGCCAACGCCTTCTTTTAAAACAGAAGTGATTTGGTAACTTCCTTGTAAACCTATGATACCATAACCTACTCTACCAGTTATAGCAATGGCTGTTCCATTGAAATATTTTTTTGCAACTTCTTTTTGAACAAAACTGTTTCCATAAACAGTTTGGCCGTTTTTGTCTACTAGATTTTTACCCTTGGTATGTGTTCTAAGTAAGGTACCAATTTTAGCACCAATGGCAAATTTCCAAGACTTGGCTGGATTTTCTGGATTGCTGTAATACCTTAATTCTACAGGTATATCCAAGAAAATATTGGTCAATTTAGACTTATTGAAATGGTTTAAACTATCTGCAATAGTAAATGGCAATCTAGCAGCAGTAGACTTAATATCTACATTTACATTATCAAAAAAGATATTGCTAGATCCAATACCTGCTCCATAAGCCAAACTCATTCTTTTGTTGTTTTTGAAAGGCTTATCAAACATCACATAAAAATTGAAGTGACGACTAAACCCATTACCTGTTCTAACACTATCGGGTCTTCCTGTCCAACTGTCGGCACCGTACTGGATCATAAAATGATCTTTGGGGCGTCCACTTAAGTCAATTTTGCTCCAATCTTTTTTCTTTGTTTCGGTAGTTTGAGCTGCGGCGCCCAGACCAACCAGCACCGTAAATAATAAAAATATCTTTTTCATTTTGGTTGATTGCAAGATTATTCCCCTTGCAAGGGAGCAAAAATAGTCAAAATGAATCCAACTGATTGGTTAAAAATTAGTCAATAAACAAGAATAAGGCCCTCATTTTTACAAAATTCAAGGTAGAACGGTATATAAATTTTATATTTAGGCCTCGTAGTAAGCAAAAACGCACTTGATGAACACGGATTTCTTAAAGGGTAAGAGGATTTTAATAGCAGAAGATGATTTTGTAAATCAAAAGCTGATTACACATTCATTAAACGTAACAGGAGCCACTTTTGATATAGCGGGCAATGGCTTAGAAGCAATTGAAATGCTAAAGCAACAGCCTTACGACCTTATTCTGATGGATATCAATATGCCAGAAATGGATGGATTTGAAGCTACGCAGATTATTAGAGCAGAAATCAATAAGACCATTCCCATCATTGCAATGACTGGTTGGAGCAGTAGAGCCGAGGGAGATAAATTCACTCGTATGGGAATGAATGCCTGTTTGGCCAAGCCTTTTGGATTAGAGTCTCTTTATAAAACGCTGGATGAAATTTTTAATGCACCACCTCCAACGAAGCCTAGTAATGCCAATTTTGGTGTAAAAATGCCCGAAGCGGTTTCAACAGTAGCGGTAGATTTAGATATGTTGAATGAATTGGCAGAGGGGGATAACGAATATAAGACTACTATTATCAATATGTTTTTAGAAAGTATGCCAGAAAGCATACAGAAAATGCAAGATGATTTAGCAGCAGAAGATTGGGATAATTTATACAAATCTGCACACTATGCAAAATCATCATTGTCGGTGGTTCGCGTTCCCGATATGCATACATTGGCGAATACCATGGAGGTAAATGCCAAAAAACAGGAGAAGTTGGAAACGATAGAGCCATCGCTTCAGTTATTCAAAAAATATTTTGAACTAGCTAAAGATGTATTGCACGAAGAAGTTCGTAAACTCAGTTCCTGATCATTACATTAACAGATTATTATTTTGAATTTTAGAGAACTAGGTTTAGAGGAAAGATTATTAGAAGGGATTGATGCCATGGGCTATGAAACGGCCACTCCGGTTCAAGCGCAAGTGATTCAACCCATTTTAGCAGGAAGAGACATCATTGCTTCTGCGCAAACGGGCACAGGTAAAACAGCGGCATTCTTATTGCCGATTGTTCACAAGATGCTTACACAGCAACATTCTTCGCATCATATTAACGCTTTAATAATTGTGCCTACCAGAGAATTGGCTATACAAATAGCTGAAACAATGGAAGGCTTAAGTTATTTCACAGATATCAGTTGCATTGCAGTTTACGGTGGTGGTGATGGAAATTCTTTTACCGCAGAAAAAAAAGCATTAAGCAGTGGGGTAGATATGGTAGTATGTACGCCAGGCAGAATGATTGCTCATTTAAATATGGGCTATGTAAAAATGCAAGAAGTGAAATATTTGGTATTAGATGAAGCCGATAGAATGTTAGACATGGGCTTTAATGATGATATCATGAAGATCATTTCTTTTCTACCAAAGCAAAGACAGAATTTATTGTTTTCTGCAACTATGCCATCTAAAATGCGTGATTTAGCAAGAAAGCTTTTACAAAATCCTGCTGAAATTAATATTGCAGTTTCAAAACCGCCAGAGCAAATAACACAACAGGCATTTGTTGTATATGAACCACAAAAAATACCTCTGATAAAATATGTGCTGAACAACAGTGATTATACTAGAGTAATTATTTTTTGTTCTAAGAAACAAAATGTTAAGCAGCTAAGCTCAGAGTTAAAGCGGGCTAAATTTTCTGTTGAAGAAATTCATTCTGACCTATTGCAAGACAAGCGTGAGCAAGTAATGCAAGATTTTAGAAATAGAAAATTGAAGATTTTAGTTGCAACAGATATATTAAGTAGAGGCATAGATATAGAAGAAATTGAATTAGTCATTAACTATGATGTGCCCAATGATGGGGAGGATTATATCCACCGCATAGGCAGAACCGCTCGTGCTGCTACATCTGGAACTGCTATTACTTTTATTAGCGAAGCAGAGCAAAGAAAATTTGCACAAATTGAAACACTATTAGGTAAGCAGGTAGATAAGCTAGTTGTTCCAGAACAATTTGGTGCAGCACCCGAATATGCACCTCGCAATCAGAAATCAATGGGTAATAGAAGACCTAATCAAAGTGGGGGAAATAGAAATAATCCTCGCCCAAATAGGCCAAGACCAAACAATTCAAAGCCAAACAATCAAGGTCCGAATAATCAAACGAACCCCTAGTGCACAAATTGAATGCAAACCGGTCTTCCAACTGATATTCTATTTCCAGTATCATTGAGTAATCCTGTAGTCTTGTTTCTCTTAAATACAACTATTTCGTTGCTGTTTTGATTGGCTGCCAATAAAAAATTTCCTGTAGGGTCAATGGCAAAATTTCGTGGTGCTAATCCAAGAGTAGACTGCGATCCAACCCAAGCCAGCAAACCATTTGAAGCAACTTTAAAAATAGCTAAATCATTATAATCTACTCTATTGGAAGCGTATAAAAATTTTCCGTCTGGCGATAAATGAATATCTGCAGCACCAGATTTTTTATCGGTCACCTTATCAAACATATTTATCTGTTGCATTTTTTTTAGTTTCCCCTTTTTAAACGACAATACAGTAACTGATCCTGTTAACTCTTGAACAGCATATACTAAGGGTTTAGTGGGATGAAAACTAATATGTCTTGGTCCATCTCCTGGATTACAATTAAACACTGATACAGGATTTTCTGATAAAGGTTTGGTTGGATTATTTAAATCAACCGCATAAACAGCAATTTCATCGGTACCTAAATCTTGAACCACTAAATATTTTTCATCTGGAGATAAAACAGCTGAATGTACATGCGCTTTTTCTTGCCTTGATTTATTTGTGCTGCTTCCAACATGTTGAATAGTTTGTTTTTCATTGCTTAAACTTCCATCTTTATTAATAGCTATAGCACTTAAATTTCCTCCAGAATAATTAGAAACAAAAACAAAGCGATTTGTACGATCGGTACTTATATGGCAAGGATGGTCTCCACCTGACAAAACAGTGTTTAGTAATTTAAATTCTCCCGTTGTTTTATTGAACGCAAATGCAGAAACAGATCCGCTTCCTCTTCCTAATTCATTTACTGAATAAATAAATTGATGATTTGTAGAAGGAACTAAAAAAGAGGGCTCTTCTGCTTTTTGCTTGCTTATTGCTTTTGATGAACCATCTGCATTAAATTGATAATAATAAATTCCTTCACTATTTCCTGCATTAGTATAAGTGCCAATCAATACTTTATAGTTTAGTTGATTGTTTTGTGCAAAGGAAAAAAACGTACAAACTGATAGGATTAATGTATGGAGCATTCTATTTTTCATAATCTAGCTTCTTGAGCATAAATATAAATGCTTTATTGCTAAAAGAAGAGTACATCAATGTTACATATGTTACTCATGGCCTGTTTTTGCTGGTCTACTTTTGTATTCTTAAATAAGAAATATGAAGGTATTAGCGGTTATTTTATTATTTAGTGCATCATTTTTTTCAACTCAAGCACAAGTATCTCCTACTTCAATACAACTAAATGAAGCCCTAGAATTAGCGCAAAAAGCCAATCAACAAATACGATTGGCAAAAATTGATGAGCAGATTGCAGGAGCTAATCTTAAGCAAACAGAAGCTATTTGGTTGCCCCAATTAAATCTTTCTTACACTGCAATGAATACCAATAATCCATTGAATGCTTTTGGTTTTAAGTTGCAACAAGCCAATGTAACAGCAGCCGATTTTAATCCTGCTTTACTGAATAACCCTGGCGCAACTCCTAACTATTTAACACAGCTTAGTCTTCAACAACCCATTATTAATATGGATATGTTGTACATGAGAAAAGCAGCAGAAAAGCAAACAGAAGTTATAGCGTTACAAACAAAAAGAACTACTGAAGCAGTGAAACTTCAGGTTACACAAGTGTATTTGAATCTTCAATTTTTATATTCAGCAGAAGCGGTAACTAAAACTGCACTTGCAACAGTCCAATCTATTTACAGCTTTACAAAAAACAGATTTGATCAGGGATTGATGCAAAAATCGGATTTGTTGAATGTGGAAGTACAAGTTAAAAATGTAGAAACTCAGTTGAATGATATTCAATCTAAAATTGCATCAGCATCAGATCAACTTGGTTTATTGATGAATCAGCCAAAAGGCATTGTTTATGTAACAAGCACATTAGTTTTAGCATTACCTACTACAATGGTGAAAACTATTCCTACTGACAGATCAGATTTTAAAGCAATGGAAACCGGATTAGGCATTTATGATATTTCTATTAAAGGAACCAAAATGAGTTGGTTACCAAGGTTGAATGCTTTTGCCAATTATCAGTTGAATGATAAGAAAGCCTTGGGTTTTAATGCTGGTTCTTATTTTGCTGGTGTACAACTGTCTTGGGATATTTTAAAAGGGAATCAAACTAAAAATAAAGCAGCTACTCAAATAATTGAAAAGAGTAAACTGAAAGAGCAGTATAATTCAAGACTAGACCAAGAGCAAGTAGCATTACAAAGTGCGTTACGTAATCTTAAAGATGCTCAATATAAATATAGACAATTGCAAAAATCTATTGAGCAAGCCGAAGAAGCCTTGCGTATTCTACAAAATAGGTATCAACAAGGGTTGGTAAGCACCAATGATATTTTATTGGCACAAACTCAATTAGCGCAACAAAAATTGATGCAAGCTGAAGCAAAGTTGGCAGAATATTCTGCAATTAATTATTATGATTTTTTAACTACAGTACAATAATTTCTAAATAGTATTAAAATGAATTTCAAACTAAAAACACTATCTGTTATTGCATTAATTGCAACCATTACAGTAAGTTCTTGTAGTCAAAAGGAACAAAAAACTGCCACTGTAATTGATAAGCCTATTGAAGTGAAAGTTTCAAGTGCTGGAGTAAAGTCTGCAAATGGAAAAATTGAAGTAACAGGCCAAGTGGAAGGTATACAGTCTGCTAATATTTCAACAAGAGTAATGGGAACCATTACAAGTATGCGTGTAAAAGCAGGCGATCAAGTTAAAGCAGGGCAAGTATTATTTACCATTAATGCTGCAGATATTAAAGCCAAAACAGCGCAAACTGGAGCTATGATAGCTCAAGCAGATGCTGCAATGCAATCTGCAAAGAAAGATTATGAGCGGTATACTGCATTATATAAACAGCAGAGTGCAACATCAAAAGAATTGGAACAAATTACGCTTCAATATAAATCGGCTCAAGCCAATTTGGAGGTCATGAAGCAAATGAAAAATGAAGTAAATGCAAATTTATCATACACTACAGTTACTGCTCCATTTGCAGGAGTCATTTCACAAAAATTAGCTGAAACAGGAAGTATAGCTAGCCCAGGTATGCCTGTTTTAACATTGGAACAAACAGGAAATCTTCAAGTAAGTGCATTAGTACCTGAGAATATGATTTCTTCTATTGCTGTAGGTAATGTAGTAGATATGACTATTAATGCTGCTGAAAAAAAGCTAATTGGTAAAATTGTTCAAATTAATACTTCTTCTCAATTTACCGGTGGTCAATATGTTGTTAAGATAAGTTTACCTACAGCTGAAACGAAAAAACTGTATTCAGGTATGTATGTAAATATAGAAATACCTATAAAGGAATCATCTATTCATACTGTTGAAAATAATGCAGTAACTGTTCCAGAAAATAGTATTGTATACAAAGACCAGCTAACTGGATTATATACTGCAACAGCAGAAAATACTGCTCTACTAAGATGGGTAAGATTAGGTAAAAAACAAGCTGGTCAAGTTGAAGTGCTTTCAGGGCTTTCAGCTGGTGAACAATTTATTTTGAGCGCTGATGGTAAATTATACAATGGTGCCCCTATCAAATTCGTAAAATAAAAAAAGGCTAAAAAAATACTATACAATGGAAAAAGGATTATCAGGTAATATAGCAAAAGCCTTTCTGCAATCTAAGCTTACCATTTTATTAATGGTTGCATTTTTATTGATTGGTGGATACAGCACTATGCTGATGCCAAGAGAGGAAGAGCCTCAAATTCAAGTACCAATGGCAGATATCTTTATTGCCTATCCTGGTGCTAGCCCCAAAGAAGTAGAAACCAAAGTTTCTGCTCCATTAGAAAAAGTGATTTCTAATATAAAGGGGGTTGAATATGTTTATTCTACTTCAATGAGTGGACAATCCATGTTGATTGTACAATTTTTAGTAGGCGAAGATGTAGAAAGATCGCTGGTAAAGCTGTACAGTGAGATCATGAAGAATATGGATAAAATGCCCCAGGGTGTTAGCATGCCATTAGTAAAAACAAGGGCAATTGATGATGTTCCTGTATTGGGGTTAACCTTATGGGGAGAGCAATACGACGACCATCGTTTAAAACTAATAGCACAAGAACTTTCTAACGAATTAAAAAAATCAAATGACGTTGCCGATATAAATATCATTGGCGGTAGATCAAAAGAAATTAAGGTTGAACTCAGTAAATCATTAATGGCTGCTAATCGGGTTGATTTTTTAACGATATCAAAAGCAATAGGTGGGGCCAATACACAAAGTGAAAGCGGTTCATTTTATAAAAATGATTCAGCATTTTCAGTATTAACAGGAAACTTTTTAAGTTCTGCAGAAGATGTTGCTTCACTAGTAATAGGGATGAATGGGGGTTCACCTGTTTATTTAAAGCAAGTTGCCAATGTTACAGAGTCTCCTATAACTGCCAATCAGTATGTGTTTTATGGATACGGCAATGCCGATACCCTCGGGTTAAAAAAATACAAGTCTGCATATCCTGCAGTAACCCTAGCAATTGCTAAGAAAAGAGGCGCAGATGCAATGAAATTGTCTGAGAATGTATTATCAAAAATTGAACATCTAAAAAAAGACCTAATACCATCAGACTTACAAGTAACTGCTACCAGAAATTATGGCGAATCTGCTTCACATAAAGTATCAGAATTATTGTTTCACTTATTTATTTCAATAGTGGTGGTTACTTTATTTGTAATGCTCGCAATGGGATGGAGAGGTGGATTAGTCGTTTTTCTTTCGGTGCCAGTAACTTTTGCATTAACACTATTTAGTTATTATGCAATGGACTATACACTAAATAGAATTACACTGTTTGCACTAGTATTTATTACAGGAATAGTTGTAGATGATTCCATCATTATTGCAGAGAACATGCATAGGCATTTTAAAATGCGAAAATTGCCACCATTGCAAGCAGCTATTTATGCAATCAATGAGGTAGGTAATCCCACCATTTTAGCCACATTTACGGTAGTAGCAGCTGTGCTTCCGATGGCATTTGTTTCAGGATTAATGGGTCCATATATGAGTCCTATGCCTATTGGAGCTTCTATAGCAATGTTATTATCATTAATAGTAGCGCTTACCTTAACCCCCTACTTAGGATATATCTTTTTACGTGAAAAAGAAAAGAAAGACGGTACTAAAGACAATCATTCACATACTAGCTTGGAAGCTTCTGGAATTTATAAAATTTATAAATCTTTTATACATCCCATGCTAGAAGTTAGATGGAAACGTTGGGCCTTTATTTCAGGAACTGTTGTGGTTTTATTAGCCAGTATGGTACTGTTTTATACAAAATCTGTAGCAGTTAAAATGTTGCCTTTCGATAATAAAAATGAATTTCAAGTGGTGATTGATATGCCTGAGGGAACTACTTTAGAAAAGACCAATACTGTTGCAGGAGAAATAGCTGCATATATTGCAAAGCAGCCCATGGTAAAAAATTATCAGGGATATATTGGAACAGCAGGACCAATCAGTTTTAATGGATTAGTAAGGCATTATGATTTAAGAAGAGGCGATAATGTAGCAGATATACAAGTGAACTTAGTAGATAAAACAGAAAGATCTATTCAAAGCCATGATATTGCTAAGCAAATGCGTGCACCTATTCAGAAAATAGCTGCAAAATATCATGCTAACGTAAAATTAGTAGAAGTACCTCCAGGACCTCCAGTACTTTCAACTTTGGTTGCAGAAATTTATGGCCCTAATTATCAAGAGCAATTTAAAATTGCGGCCCAAATTGAAAAACTATTTAGGAGTACCACTGATGTTGTTGATGCAGATTGGATGGTAGAAGATGACCAATACGAATATAAGTTTACTGTAGATAAAGAGAAGGCGATGCGGTATGGTGTTGCTACAGCTCAAGTAAATGCCATTGTATCAGGAGGAATTTCAGGAATGCCAGTGGGAGTAATTAGTTCACCTAATAGCTATAATCAAGTCCCCATCAAATTGCAGCTTAAAGAAGAAGATAAATCTGGTGTAAATGAAGTATTGGCATTAACTGTTACTGGAATGCAAGGGAATGTTGTACCATTAAGAGATATTGTAAATGTAAACAGACAACTTAAAGAGAAAAGTATTTTCAGAAAAAATCAAAAAGAAGTAGTGTATGTAATGGCTGATATGGCTGGTGGTTTAGAAAGCCCTTTCTATGCCATTTCAAGAATGTCTGATAGTATTCCACAATTAAAAATTCCCGCAGGATATACGTTAAAAGAAGAGTACACACAACAACCAGAAACTCAAGATAACTATTCATTGAAATGGGATGGAGAATGGCAAATTACCTATGAAGTTTTCCGTGATTTAGGAATTGCATTTGCTGCTGTTATCTTAATTATTTATATGTTGATTGTAGGTTGGTTTCAAAACTTTACTGTTCCATTGGTTATGTTAGCAGCAATACCATTAAGCTTGGTTGGAATCATTTTAGGACACTGGTTAATGGATGCCTATTTTACTGCTACTTCTATGATTGGTTTTATTGCATTGGCTGGTGTAATGGTCAGAAACTCAATACTACTAATTGACTTTATCAATATCAGATTAGAGGAAGGAATTCCATTAAAGCAAGCAATAATTGAAGCAGGTGCAGTAAGAACAACACCTATTCTATTAACCGCTGGTGCGGTAGTATTAGGAGCAGTTATCATTCTATTTGATCCAATTTTCCAAGGCTTAGCTATTTCTTTAATGGGAGGAACCATCACTTCTACATTTTTAACCTTATTAGTTGTGCCATTGCTTTATTATAAAATGAAGCGCAATAAAGTAAAATAAAACTTATGAAATTACTTATTATAACAGCAGTAAAAGAATACAGTAAGTCTGTTGAAAAAATTTTGAAAGACGCAGCAGTCACTGTTTTTAGCGTTACCGATACTATCGGTGTAAAGAATAGTCCTGATGATTATTTGTTAGACGATTGGTTTGGTTCTGATGATGGTAATAAATATGATTCAGTTTTTATTTTTAGCTTTTGTACCACTTCAGCAGCAGATAAAGTAATTGAATTGATTGAATTATATAATGCTCAGTCTGAAGACAACCAGTTTCCCATTAGGGCATTTGTTGTACCAGTAGAAAAATCAACTAAATAAAATAATATGAAAGAGAGAATAGTAAGGGCAGTAGCTGGTACTTTTGTTTTAACCAGTATATCACTCGCTTATTTTGTACATATCAATTGGTTATTACTGGCAGCTTTTGTAGGGCTGAATTTATTACAGTCTTCATTTACTAAGTTTTGTCCACTTGAGTGTATATTAGATAGAGCCGGTATTGGAAAAGAACCCAAAGCAGGTTGTTGTATTACTGCTTCTTAAAGAATTAATTGTTTACATTCAGGTAAATTTCACTTGAATGAATGACAACGATAAGCAAAGTAGTTTATTGAAAAAGGAACGACTTTTCAATAAAATAGCTGTTGATAAGCAAAGTTCATTCTTAGTTACCTGGTGGCTAGCAATTGCACAATTACTTAAGGATGGCAATTGTGTTTGGGAACTAGAATACCTAGATGTAATAGCAGACTCTCAATATGAATTTTGGATAGAAAAGCTGAATCAAGATCCTTGGTCTAGCTTTTCTTTTTCTAGATCTGTAATACAAATTGGAGATAAATATTGGGTTCATGAAATGCTTTATTTGAAGTATCCGAGTATGCTGCCATTGCGATATTTGCCTGATTTGGAAAAATTTTGTTCTAAATCCAATGATTATATAGGAGTTTTTAAAGAAATCATTGCTCGGTTATTGCTGAATAATCAGGCTGTTTTCTTATTTTATATTAGAATGAACCCCGTTATTAAAATAAACTTGTATGATTTACTTATACTAAATCTTGAAGCAATTTTACCAGAAGAGGAAGATGTGGCTATAATGGCAATTGATGGGAGCTGGCTAATTTTTAAATCTATGGAAGGAGAATGGGTTTTCGGGCGTTTATAAAAGCGTATTTGGCTGAATATTTAAAAAGAAAAATAATCCTACCCAAAATTAACCTCAAATCATTATTTTTGCTCCCCTTAAAGAACAGTAATGTTCTTCGGGCCTATAGCTCAGTTGGTTAGAGCACCTGACTCATAATCAGGGGGTCCCAGGATCATGCCCTGGTGGGCCCACTTGACGATCAACCACTTATGATTTGTTTCATAGGTGGTTTTTTCTTTTCGGCCAAGTTCTGGCCATGTTTTGTGTTTTTGAAGGAAAAGAAGGAATGGAGGTGAGGCAGTAAAAAAATAATAGTAAGATGGACTCCTTAAAAATTAGCGAAGAATAAAATTATAAATATGTTCCAAACATAAGTAAATAACCATCGGTATCAAAATAACATTTGAGTAAAGTATTTTGATAGCTGATTAATGTGAAAGGAGATGCTGGCGTTCCCTTATTGATTGCAATGATTTTAAAATTCGATTCAGTTTCAAAGTTTTTTAAATGTAAATTTTTATCAAATAATAAAGAACCAATAAATACTTTACCAGGAAAAGCGACTATTTTATCATTTCTTCTTTTTTGATCAACTTTACTTTTTTGTATTACAAATGTGCATTCTAAATTTTGGGGTGGTCGATTATACCAACCTAAGCTAATACCTAGATCCTTAAAAATATAGGTATATCTAAAAGGCTGTTTTGAACGATCTCCTGTAATAGGATCACCTATATGCGCGAAATTACCAGACCAAGATTTACTTCCTAATAATTCTTCTAATGTAGATTTAGGTGTTGATTTTGAAACAGCAATACTATTGATTGTTATTTTACCTGAGTCATATTGTATAACAGGCAATTGTGCTTTTAACAATTGCATGGATATAATAGATATGAACAAACAATAAATACGCATTTTTTTGTATGACTTCAAGTAACGTGTACGGTATATTTTGTAGAGAGTTTCTTTATTTAAATATAGGATTTATCTCTATACGGTAAGCTATCTGAGGGATATAGCGAGAGTACTTTCAACAATAAGAGTCATAAAATGGGCCAGCAAATTAACGAAAGTCTGGCAGAGATTTCCAACAGGTTAAACTTATCAGTGCCACTGAAAGTGCTAGAGATTGCTATGAAACTACCCTAAAACGGGCAGGCAAGTCTAATGACATCATTGGCGAGATGCTAGGCCATAGTAATTCTACTGTAACGATGTATTACTTGGCCAGTATGGACTTGGAATCAACATTAGAGATCAATTCAGCACTCTATTAATTATGCAAGGCTTTACGCAAGGATTTGTGCAAATCAGTATTACTGCAAGGAAGATTTTCCACGGAATTGAATTCCATTACAAATGGATGCAGTCTAATGTTAGTCAATGGAATAGGGATTATACCACTCATAATCAGGGGGTCCCAGGATCATGCCCTGGTGGGCCCACAGTCGAAAAGACTATATTTTAGGGTTTATGCAATAAAATGCATAAACCCTTTTTATTGAATGTATTTCTGCGTAGCACTTAGGTTCCATTTATAACTACAAGCTATTTTCAAACGGACGCGTCATAAAATAAATGTTATAGATGTACGTTTTGTCTAGAACAAACTCTTATAATACATGAACCTTTTTTTTTCTATTAATCAGAATTTTCGCAAGGGTAAATATTACATTATAATTGGTTTAGCTATTATTGCCCTTGTTCTAGCAGCTACTGAATTTATACATCAGTATAGAGGAATACCCTATGAAGACCTAACAAGAGACCCTAATGCAATTTCGTTAAAACCAAAGTATATTGGATTTGTATCTCAAATAGGAATCTTTTTCTGGTTTGGAGCAGTAAGTATATGCTTATTGGGTTCTATGTTACTTAAACGTTTAGCAGGAGATGGTATGAATATTCAATACTTGAGGTTCTTTTGCTTTTTCTCATTTGTTTTGGGAGTAGATGATGTGTTCATGCTGCATGATGAGTCGGCACATAGGGGTGTAAATGAGCAAGTTGTTTACATAATTTACATGCTCTCATTTGGATATTTCATTTTAAAATTCTGGAAACTTGTTTTCAAGACTAATTTTAATTTGATATTTATTGCGGGATTTTTACTAGCAGCCTCCATTTTCATGGACACATTTTATTCTTCTGATTTTATAATTGAAGATGGTTTTAAGTTGAGTGGAATTGTGTTTTGGTTTTTATATTTTTTAGATACCTCAATAAGCTTCATTACTTTGGCTGTAAAAAACAGACTTAGTTAAAACAAGAATGACGTTTTTTTATAAAAAAAACGCTTATTAGTTATAGTTATATTTGGATTAAGTATTTACACATTTGATTAATTTTACTAGTTAACTGCTACTTAAATTAAGAAATATAAATTGCGTATTGCTCATCTAATTTTTGTTCACAAAAGTCCTTTGCAATTTGAAAGGCTTTTAATGAAGTTAATTTCAATTAATGCTGATATCTATGTTCATGTAGATAAAAAAGTAGATATTAATCAATTCGTTTTTTTATCTAACAACCCTAATATTTTTTATATTCAGAACAGAGTTTCTATTAATTGGGGTAATTATACAATGGTAAAAGCTATACTAAGTAGCTTTGAAGAAATTATCAATAGTAAAATTGAGTACAGCCATATAAATCTTTTGAGCGGTCAAGATTATCCTTTGAAAAAAATAGAAGATTTTGAATCTTTTTTATCCGAAAATAAAGGAAAATCATTCATTCAATCTCTTTCAATTTATAATGAATGGCATAACTCTAAGGAAAGACTTACAAAATATTGTTTAGGTGATTGGAATATTCCGGCTAAGCATTCAATACAAAAACTTACGAATTGGATTTTCCCCAAAAGAAAATTTCCTACTGATCTAGAACCTTATGGTAGTTCTAGTTGGTTTGTAATAACACCTGATTGTATAAAATATGTTCTTGACTATTTAAAAATGAATCCAAAAATTACGCATTTCTTTAAGTATACCTGGGGAGTAGATGAAATTATTTTTCAAACAATTTTATTAAACTCTCACCTAAAAGAAACTATTATAAATGATAATTTGCGATATATAGTTTTTGAAAATAAAAGCCCCCATCCAAAAATATTAAATTTGAATGATGCGGTTAAATTAATTGATTCAGATAAATTTTTCGCACGTAAGTTTTGTATGGATGCCGATAGTAAAATATTAGATTATTTGGACACTCTTCTTAGATAACTAAAATTGCTTTTTTAGTTCCACATATACTTTAAAAAATATATCCTTGGTCTCTTGCCAGCCTATTATGATAATTTCTTTGATAGTATAATTTATCCGCTTTTTAAGCGCATAATAGCCAAATAATACTCCTGATATTACAGTGAATGGACCAAAAAAGGCAATTCCGTAAAGACTCTTGAAAAATAGA
Organism: Sediminibacterium sp.; assembly: GCF_030695065.1. Lineage (GTDB taxonomy): Bacteria > Bacteroidota > Bacteroidia > Chitinophagales > Chitinophagaceae > Sediminibacterium. The sequence continues at coordinate 532,645 of NZ_JAUYTR010000023.1, forward strand.
ATCCCAATAAAGCTTCCAACAATATGGACTCCTAACATTAGTAATACCTTCTGAAAATTAACTTTAGGTAAATGAAGCATATCTAATGCTACACCATTAAATCTGTCAATGGGAAATAATAGCGAAAAGAAAATCATGATCCTGAGGATATTTGCAGCTTCACTTCCAACATATTTTTGACCTCCTATAATGTATACAGCTAAGTCAGCAAAAATAATTACTCCCAGTACAATTGGAATAATTGCAAATGTTAATAGACCTGCATATTTTTTAAAAATATAAAGGAACTGTTTTTCATCATTTTTGTTTAGTGCTGTTGCCATTGATGACATTCCTGTACCTAGTGAACTGCCAAGTGGTATTTCAATAATTGTCATCAATCTTCCTGGCAAATTATAAACTGCAAGAGCTATTGGTCCTAAAAAGAAGGTAATGATGAATGTAGTACTAATTCTAAAAAACATAATACTTGTACTAGTTGAAACTGTAAACTTTCCGAAATTATACAACTCAAGTAAAATTTTTCTACTACTATTGGCTATTGTTTTAATGTGAAATGTTTTAAAGAAAATACAGAATAGTCCTGTCAATAAATTGGTTGCAATATTTAAGATCAACATATTGTTTAATGTCATCTTGTTTAGGAATATTAATACTGCAATTATTATTAACATTGAAAAGTTATTAACTAATCTTAGCCAAAGTATTTTGATATAGTTTTCTTCGGCCATCAAAATCCAAATAGGAACTGTAAATGGTAGTGAACTTATGAAAGTAATGCCAAGCCATTTGGCAACAATGGTTACCTGATAATTATTTATTAACGGGATTAATAAGTATAAAATAGCACTTATAACTACTACTAACAAAGTAATACCAATAGCAATGACCCAAACTGAGCCTAATACAGATTTGCCTCGCTCTTTTTCTGCCCCTGCATAAAACTTAATGGTTGCAGTATTTAAGAATCCGGTTCTTATTGCTTCAACCAGTCCTTGGATACTTAGAAAAAAAAACCATGTTCCAGCATCAGTTTTTGAAAAAGATCGGAATAATAAAGACATTGTGATTACGCTAAAACCAGAAATAATCACATTTACTAGTAACGCAAGAAAATTTTTATTCTTTAAATTAAAATTATTCAATCCCATTAAAAGTATGTTATATCATCTATAAACTAAATGATTATATTATTATCGTTTAACCGTTTTTTTAGAAAAAGCTGTTTGAATTCTATGCGTTACAAATTCATAAAACAAATTTTTAAAAATCAATTTTGATAATTTTAAATCATATAATGGTAAAAATTTCCAGTATCCTTTAATATTAAATATCCATCTAAATAATCCTTTAAGATCTTTATGCCAATAAATTCTTTTTAAATCCTTGTAAAATAATGCTATTTCTATATTGTTTTTAAATAATTCCGGTGTAGGATTTGCTTTTTCTTTGTTACTGATTACATTTCTTATTCCGGTGATAAAATTATTTTCCGACAAATACTGACTGTAGGCTAACCATGAATTTGTGCGCAAATCCATTTCAATTAAATAGTATTTATCTGTTTTTGGTTCATGAATATAGTTAATGTTTGCAAATCCGTTTGCTCCAGATTTTTTACCTAGTTCAATTAAATGTGTTTTAATTTCTGGATTTTTATAATATACCCTTCTTGTATTGTAAGTAAACCTATTATCGGCGTAGTTTAAAACTTTAGCACAAAAATATACTATTAATTCTCCCCTAAAGTAATAAGCATCTACTCTTATTTCCTCACCCTCAATGTATTCTTGAAACAAAATTGGTTGATTAACTGTTGATTTGTTAAGTAAATCTAATAGTTCCAACTTTGAATTGGTAATACACATATTGGTACCTCCCCAACTAAATTCATTTTTATTAATTAGTGGGAATTGTAAGTTTTTAATAATATTTTCAATATCTCCTTCTGATTGATAAACGGCATATTTAGGTGTTTGAATATCATTGGAAATACAAAAGTCTGAGAATCCAATTTTAGAACTCAGCATTTTTCTATTCTCAATTTTTATAAGTGGCATAACTTTAATGAATAACTCCTCATTGTCAATTTTTTCATTCAGAATCTTTAATAAGGGTTCATCGGTTAATAAAATTAAATTATAATCATTTGAGTTAACTATTTCAATAAATACTTTTAAAAATAATTCTTTATTTGAGGGTGCTTCAATCCATTTATCATGAAATTTATTTGTTTGAAGCCAACCATCTTTTATGCAATATACGTGCACTATACAACCTGCTTTTTTGTATATATAGGGAATTTCTGCACAACTATCCCAATTATCTAGACTTGCGATTAATACTTTCTTCATTATTGGCGCATTAACTTTGTTAAATAAAATTATTTACTTACAATTCAATAGTTTCTTTTCAATATTCCTTGAAGATACTTAATATCATAAGCCCCTTCAGAATCCAGCTAGTTAACTTTATTCCTATAGAACTTAGTTCAGAACAAATTTGATTTTTTTAAATTTGGTTTCAAAGGTTTAACTTTTACAAATGAAGGCATTACTTAAAGTATTGCCGTTAATATATATGCTTAATAAGTATAATCCTTATTCTACTCATATGTTTATAATATCTGATGATTATCTATTAATGGAGCAAACTAAACTATAGCCCCTATTTTTAGGAATTTTTAAATAATTTCTTTAATTTAATTTTGATTGATGAGTTCAATTCAAAAAAACATATTGCTTATAGGGTATGATTCTAATATTGCATTAGGGGTACTTGCGTGTCTTCGTAATGAAGGATTTGATTTCTTTCTGCTAACTCATAACACTAAAAATGCTGCTAAATACTCATGTTTTGTAAAGAAGACCTTTTATTATAGTGCGGAAAATGATTCATTAAAAGAAAAAATTATTACAATTATAAAGCAATGTGAAATTAATTTTATAATGCCTTATGATGAGCTAGAAATTAGAGAGGTAACCTTACATAAGGAAGAGTTATCCAAATATGCTCCTTGCGTTTTAGGGACGGATCCTATTAATTTTGATATTGGAATTCATAAACTTAATTTAGCTAAATTTTTAACCGCTAAAGGAATCCCATGTCCGCCATTTGCCACATTAGATAATAGTGAACAACAAGAGCAATTAATTAATTCTGTTGGTTTCCCACTTTTATTGAAACCAGTAAGAATGACTAGTGGAAGAATGATTCAGAAAGTACTTAATCGTCAATCGTTAAGCAATTTGATTGAAGAATATCGTGATAACCTTTCTAATTTTCTACTGCAACCTTTTATTATTGGCTCAGATGTTACTTGTAATGTTATATGTAAAGAAGGAGAGCTTGTTTGTTATACTATTCAAGAATCTCCAATAAAAACTGGTGCAAACTTTTATAGTAACGATACACTTGAATACCATGATGATGATGAAGTAATCGAGTTAGTGGGCAGAATGATGAAAGAATTAAAGTGGAATGGTGTTGCATGTGTAGATATGAGAAGAAATGCAGAAACTAACAAAGTTTACATATTGGAAATAAATGGACGTTTTTGGGCATCCGTTCTTCCCTCTTTTGTTAAAGCAGGGGTTAATTTTCCATCGATTTTAATTAAGTTATCAATGGGTCAAGAAATTACAATACCCCCAATGCAACCTGCTAAACAAGTGTCTTTAAAAGAATACATTTACTCTATAGCAAGGTTGGGCAATTTGAAATTTAGCGATACCAAGTACAAGAGTTACCTATTAGATCCTATTGCTAGATTCTTTCAAATAATTAATTAAGAATTGATAAAGTGCTTCAGATATATATTTGATTATTTCATGAATGAATCAAACCATGGCTTAGCATGAATAACTGAATAAATATAAGTGGCTCTATGATCTGCTTTAAGCCCTGCAGAAATAGCTTTTGTATTTCCACCACCTAAAACCTGATGGAATCCTTCAGCCAGCCTAGCAATATATACCGGAACCACTTCGTCACTTTCGCCGTAATAATTAATTAATGGTGTACGACATCTCCATCTATAAGCTTGCATATTTTCTAGTAATTTCCAAAATGGATCATTTGCAATATTACCAGTAGCCATAAAATCTGGATTAAACACTTCTTGAATTTTGTCTTTGGTTTTTGCATGATATGTTGGCCAATCAATTTTAAACTCATAGAAATCTTTAGCTGTTTGATAAAACTCCGGCTTTATGGCCCTGGCTGCAATTCCCGGAAAATTATATTGATCTTTTGCAAAAATAAAGTTGGTTGCACAAGCTGGCAACCATACTGCATCAATTGGTTGGTAGTTATTCATCCATCTGTTTACAATAACTGCTCCGTCTAGTGGGGCACTTGCTGAAGCAGCAGCGGCAACTGGGATATTTAATGATTCTAGCCTTCTTAAGAAAGTCATATTGGTCCAACCACCCTGAGACCAGCCGTGAACAAATAAGGGACCATGTTTTATTTTATTTGCCGTTAGTACATTTTTTGCAGCTAGTAACATGTCTAAACAAGCTTGCTCACTACTCTCTTTAACTAAATATGAATTCGGAAGTGTAGAAATACCTAAGCCAAAGTAGTCTGCTCCAGTAACAATATAACCTTGAGAAGCAAAAACAGCAATCATCATTTTAGTTTCCATAGACTCATCTGGAAAAGATGGAACCTGTGTTTTGCCAAATACTGTTCCATGTTGATATGAAACAATGGGCATTGAATCTTTTCCAGTTTCAGGTATCGCAACCAACCCTGAGGCAATAGTAGGTAAATTATTGAGTTCAGGTACTACGGAATTGTATTTTACCCTGTATAATTTAACTGGATATTTTGGAGGAGTAAATGTGCCTTTAAAATTAGTAAAAGGCATAGAAGATCCATTCAAAAATTCACTTAACTCAGCATTAAGTATCTTATTTAGTTTATTTAAATCGAATGTAGTGATGTATTGATATTGTACACTATTGCCACCCGCATCAATATATTTGTTTGAACTTTGCGCATTAACTGAATTTGAAAATGCCAACACAACTAAAAGGTGAATAATACTTCTTTTCATTTTTATTTAATTAATATTTGTAGCAAAATGCTTTTTTAATTTCTTGAATTGCTCCCCAGCTTTTTATTAATCCATTGTATACAGTTTCCCTTTCATAATTAATTAGTATAAAAGGACAATTTAATTTAGCTGCTTCCCTTTGTAATTTCTCGGATACCTTTATATCGCTTGTATTTGCAGTGTGTAAATTGATGAACTTTGTGTGCGCTCTTATACTTGATACTTGTATTAAACCTGAATTTTGATTTTTGTCTTCAAGAATTAAAACTTTCTCCCAGTCTGATTCTCCATTGATGATGATTTTTGTTGAAATCCACTGTTTTCTTCCTGATTCAAAATGAATTTTCTCAATAGCATATTTACTAATCTGTTGTTCTGTTTTTTCGTTTTTGTACCTAAATAATACTGTGTAACTAGTAATATTAATTACCTCGCCATTTATTAGGGTTCCGTTATGTAGCAAAAGGGTATCTGAATTACCATAACAAAATTGTAATGCAAATACAAAAAAGAATAAAAGTGTTGATTGTTTTAAATGGCTCATTTGAATGGTGTAGTTGCCTTAATATTTTAAGCTTCTTTTTCTTTATTAAAAAAGAAAAAAGCAATGCCAATAGATAATAAGATAGCACTAAGCCCTAATAGCATTGATTCATTCATATGTTTGATATCTAGTGTAATTACTTTATTAGCCATTGCAATTGCAGCAATTTTTAAAATTGATTTAACTGGTATGTTTTCATGATTAAGCAGAAGAATTATTGATTTAAATAATTCATGTCCTACTAACATGATTAGCAGAATACTAAATACGATATGTAAATCTTCAATATTGATTAAGAAATAATAGGGATCTGGTGATGCAATTGCCTGATAAAATAATACTATTAAATGACCAGTACCCAGTAACATACTTGATATCAATAATATTAATAAAATTAAGATGATTAAGTTGGAACAAGTTTTCAATAATTTCAGTAATTTCTCTTGCATTCTACTATTGAATTAATGATTGGTTTTATTTGCGAAAGATATCTTTGTTTGCATCCAATCAATAGTAATAATTCATCATGTTTTATCGATTTTGGGATAAATTTGAAAAGCATTATCCTCTTGGTTTTAGAGAATGTCTCAAGTAGCAATGAATTTATATATGGTATAAATTATTCGTACATTAGTATTTATTTTTACGCACCCCCTCTTATGACACAAACCCCAACACCTGAAAATTTCAATGATTCTGAAAATGAACAATTTATTGAATTAGTAGAACACCTTTCGGTTGGAGTGGTAAAGCATCTTCCCGATTCAAGTATTGTTTTAGCTAATAATAAAGCTTTAGAGTTATTGGGTCTTTCAAATGATCAATTAATTGGAAAAACTCCATTCGATCCTTCTTGGCATGTGATTAATGAACTGGGTAAGGAAATACCAGGCAATGAGCATCCTGCTGCAATTGCTCTTTCAAGTAATAAACCAGTTAGAAATATTTTAATGGGCGTTTACAGACCATTAACTAAAGACCGAATTTGGATTTCAACAACTGCTATTCCCTATGTGGATCAATTTGGGAGCCTCAAACACGTAATTGTCACTTTTAGTGAAGTAAGTGAACTAAAACGAAAAGAAATTCAGCTAAAAGAAACGAATCGTATGGTTAAGGGAATCTTAGATTCTTCTTATGATATGATTATTGTTTACAATGAAAACGGGGAAAAATTATTTTTGAGTAATTCTGTTGCAGAAATTTTAGGACATCCGCTTGAAACTCTTTATACTTTACCCGCATTTTCTTCTGTAATTGAAGAAGATGCCAAGCGAACAGAGTTGGCCTTGGATGAGTTAAAAGTAAAAGGAACTATTAAGTATTTTGAAAATAGATTGATTAATGCTACTGGCGAAGTACTTGATTTTTCCTGGTCGGGTAAATGGGATGCCGATTTAAAGTACATCTATTTGATTGGTAAGAATATAACGAATCAAAAGAGGCATCAAGAAGAGTTATTGAAGTCTAGAAGACTATTTAAATTTTCAACAGAAATAAACGATTTAATATTAAATGCAAAACAGCCGCTCGATTTGTATAATGGACTCTGTGAAATTGCTGTAAATGCTGGTGGTTTTGAATTTGCCTTTGTAGGACTCCGGGATGACATTAATGAAACAATTGTACCTTATAAATATGCTGGCAATGAATTAGGGTACCTTGATTATTTCAAAAAACATATTTCTATTAAAAACATTCCAGAAGGGAATGGACCTTCTGGGAGAACCATAAGAGATGGTAAACTATATTATTGTAATGATATTGCCAATGACCCTTCAATGGCTATATGGCGTGATGCTGCATTAAAAAGAGGATTTAGATCTTCACTTACCATGCCAGTTCGCGTAGATAATTATACTATTGCGCAAATTGCTATTTATGCGAATAAACCTAACTTTTTTACCAATGAAGAATTGGATTTAATGAAACGCGTTAATGAGAATATTAACTATGCAATGAATAATTTTTCGGTTGCTGTTAAACATGAAACTGCCCAAAATCAATTGCTTAAGTTATCTCAAGCAATTGAGCAAAGTACATCGTCTGTCATGATTACCGATGTAAATGGTGTTTTTGAATATGTGAATCCTGCGTTTTGTAAAACATCTGGTTATACAGCAGAAGAATTAAAAGGTATAAAATCAAGCATCTTAAAGTCGGGGTATACGGTGGAGAAAGAGTTTGCTACACTTTGGCAAAAAATATCCAATAAAGAATCCTGGGTTGGTGAATTTTGTAATAGAAGAAAAGATGGAGCACTTTATTGGGTTAACGCTTATATAAGTCCAGTTGTTAATGCTGCTGGTATCATCACCAACTATATTGGTGTAGAGGAAGATATTACCCAACAACGGGAAACACTTTCTACTTTAGAAAATAAAAATAAAAGGCTAGCCCAAATTGCTTGGGAGCAATCGCATTTGGTAAGGGCTCCTTTAGCAAGAATCTTAGGAATTATAAATCTCCTAAAACATGAATTCATTCAAAATGATGATAAAGAAAATTTTATAGTTCATTTAAAGAATTCTGCTGAAGAATTAGATGCTGTAATAAAGTCCATCGTATTTAAAACGAATGAATAAATAACCATCTTTCAAATGACGATTTATTATAATAAAATTGCCTTAAGAATGCCCTAACTTTATAACAAATAGGAAGGATGAGCAATAGCAATTATAAGAGTGATCTAGAGCAAGACTTTATATTGCTTTTTGAGAATGTTGCTCAAGGCGTTATTTATTTAGATCAAAATGGTAAAATATCCGATGCCAACCCAGCAGCAGAAAACTTATTAGGTTTTTCTTTAGAGCAAATTAAGGGGATAGATCTGTTAGATGCAAGTTGGGTTGCCATCAAGCCCAATCAAACTAACTTTCCTAATGAGGAATTTCCTGGATTAATTGCATTACAAACAGGGAAACCCGTTTTTAATGTTGTGATGGGTGTTAAGCACGCTGTCAAAAAAAACTATCTTTGGATTCTAGTTAGTGCTGTTCCCGAATTTAAAGACGGCCAAGCTAAACCTTACAGGGTATTTATCTCTTTCACTGATATAACAGATCAAATTGAGTTAGAATTTAAGCTTAGACAACGAAATAAATTATTTCATTTAATATCTACTATATCTCAACGATTTATAAATATTCCATTAGAACACTTAACCGGAGAAATCAATAGTGCAATTAAAGAATTGGGTGTATTTGCAAAAGCCGATCGATTAGCTATTTTTAATTTTGATTTTACAAATGGATTTGCACATTACGACTATGAATGGTGTGCTGAAGGTATTGAATCAAAGAAAGAGGAACTTTCAATTATTCCACTTGAACATTTTGTTTCATGGATTGAGATTCTGAAAAAGGGAGAGTCAATAAATGTACCTAACTCAAAACAATTAGACCCCAATAGTTCAATTAGGACTTTGTTAGATACAGGAAATGTTGTGAGTTTATTGGCCCTGCCTTTAATGAATGGCCAGGAATGCATTGGTGTGATAGGCCTTGAATCTGTTGATAAGCCGCATTATTTTACCAGTTTAGAGCAAGACCTCTTGGCCATTTTTGCTGAACTATTGGTAAATGTAAAAAATAAAATCAATTATGAATCTAAACTAAAAGAGAGTGAAACCAAGTACAGAGAAATAACCGATAATATGTCTGATATGGTTTGGACCACAGACATTAATTATAATATTACATTTTGTAGTTCCTCAATAATAAAATTATTCGGTTATACTCCTGAAGAATATGCGGCAATAAATTATGAAAAAATTTATACGCCTGAAACCTTAAATAAAATTGAATTACTCTTGGCTGAAGTAAATCAAGCCAGACTAAATAATTTAATTACCGCCAGTTCTAAATGGGAAATTGAAGGTGATTCGTATAAAAAAGATGGAACTCATGCATGGTTCAGCACTGAAATAAAGCCAGATTTTTCTGAAGATGGAATTTTAAGGGGATATATTGCAACAACTAGAGATGATTCAAAAAGAAAAAAGGCAGATGATGAATTAAGAAGTTCAAAAGTTGATTTAGCCGAAAGATTAAAAGAGCAAAAATGTGTTTATGATATTTCAACCTTAAGTCAAAATGATGAATTGACACCAGCAGAATATTTTGATGCAATATGCAGCATTATTCCACCAGGGTTCCAAGATGTCCTTAATACTCATATACATATTCATTTTGAAGGGGATGATTACTATTCTTTAAACTTTTTTGCTACAGAAAATTATCAAAAATTTGATATTCAAGTAGCTTCAAAAAACCTTGGGTTTGTTAAAATATGCTTGCCATTAGAATTAAAGTTTCTTAATGAAGAAATAGTCATGATGAATACCATTATTGGTATCATAGAAAAATATAAGCAGGTAAAACTAACGAAGCGTGAAATTATTGCATCGGAGCAAAAGTTCAGAATAATTGCCAATAATACGTATAACTGGGAATTTTGGGAAGCACCTGATGGGCATTTTATTTATCACTCGCCTTCTTGCAAAAGAGTTACAGGTTATTCGGCAGAGGAATTGATTAACGATCAAATTATTTTACAAAAATTAATACATCCCGACGACTATAATAAATATGTTCAACATCGTAGTCAAGTGATTGAACAAAAGCATTCTGAAAAGCTCTTATTTAGAATCATCAATAAAAGAGGAGAAGTTAGAATAATCGAACATGTTTGTCAACCTGTTTTTAGCGAAAAAGGAAAATACTTGGGTACTAGGGGTACTAATTTAGACATCACGGAAAACAAAAAAGCAGAAGCCGCTCTGTTAGAGAGCAAAGAAATTTATCGAAGTTTAGTAGAAAGCTCTGATGCTTCCATTATTATGTTAGATGTAAATGGTAAGTTTTTGTATGTAAATGAAATTGCAGCAAAAACCTTTAAGAAAAAGCCCTCAGAATTCTTGGAGGAAGATTTTACAATACATGACTTAGCCACTCCTGAAATTGCTAGCCAAAATATGGCAGATATTGAACAGGTGTTTTTTAGCAGAAAGGGAATGATTAAAGAAAGTACTAGATTAATTAATGGAGAATCATTTTGGTTTAGAAGTAGCATTCAACCTGTAAGAGATTCAAATGGAAATGTGTATGCGGTTTTGGTTAATGCCACTAATATAACTGAGCAAAAATTGGCAGAAGAAAGAGTTAAACTAAGTGAGTTAAAATATAGAACACTATTTAATGAGTCTCCAGATGGGTTTTTGATAGTAAAAGAGGGTATTTTTATTGATTGTAATAAGGCAAGTGAATCTATTCTTGGTTCTACAAGTGATTATATTATTAATAAAACGCCAACAGACATTTCACCTCTCTATCAACCCAATGGAAGACTATCTAGTGAGATGGTTCAAGAGGTTATTGTTGAAGCTATATCAAATGGTCATACTCAATTTGAATGGACACATTTAAAAATGGATGGTACTCCTGTAATAGTAGACATTAAAATTTCTGTTGTTGTAGCAAACGGTGAAAATTTACTCTTTACCACATGGAGAGATGTAACAGCTCAACGAGAAGCAGAATTGCTAATTAAGAAATTAACAAGCGCTGTAGAACAAAGTCCAATTAGTATTTTCATAACTGATATAGATGGTAATATTGAATACGTTAATCCTTTCACCCTATCGGTAACTGGGTACTCTTATGAAGAATTAATTGGTCAAAACCCACGACTATTAAAGTCTGGATTTACCAATCCAAAAGTGTATGATGAATTGTGGAAGACCATCACAGGTGGTTTAGTTTGGCGTGGCGTGTTGAATAACAGAAGAAAAAATGGTTCCTTATATTGGGAGTCTACTACTATTACGCCTATCATTAACGAAGCTGGTACAATTACAAGCTTCATTGCTATTAAAGAAGATATAACCGAAAGAATTAAAATTGAACACGAAATAAAACAGCTCAATGTTAATCTTGAAAAGAAAATTGATGAACGCACAATTGAACTGCAAAATAGCAATGAGGCATTAACAAAAGCAAAAATTGAAGCAGAAACAGCCAATCATGCCAAGAGTGAATTCTTGTCTAGAATGAGTCATGAGTTAAGAACTCCAATGAATGCTATTTTGGGTTTTGCGCAGTTATTAGAATTGGGAGCGTTAGATACAAAACAAGAAAAAGCAGTACACCATATTTTAAATAGCGGAAAACACTTATTAGATCTAATAAATGAAGTGCTAGAAATTTCCCGAATTGAAGCGGGTAAAATATCTATTTCAGTTGAATCGGTTAAATTGAATAATGTATTTAGAGATGTAATTGAAACATTAACGCCAACTGCAACTGCTTATGGGGTTGTTTTGATGAATGAACTAGAGAACAAAGGAGATATCTTTATAAAGGCAGATAAGCAAAGAGTTAAGCAGGTATTAATAAATCTCCTCAATAATGGAATTAAATACAATGGCAAAAAAGGTTGGGTTAAATTATCAGCAACCGAGTTTTATGATAGTGATAAAGCATTTATCAGAGTCTGTATAGCCGATAACGGTCCTGGAATTGATCCAGCTAAGATTTCTAAACTATTTACCCCATTTGAAAGATTGGGTGCCGAAAACTCTGCTGTAGAAGGCACCGGTTTAGGACTTTCAGTTGTAAAGCAATATACAACCTTGATGGGTGGAATCTGCGGTGTTGAAAGTAAACTAAATGAAGGGAGTTTATTTTGGATTGAATTACCCAAAACCAATTCTGTAATAGAACTAGTAAAAATAAATGAAAACCTACCTAACGAGGATTTGAAAGAACTTGTGACTGATCAAGCAATAGTGCTTTATATAGAAGACAATAGTTCTAATATTGATTTGGTAACCCAAATTTTATTAACCATGCGTCCGAATGTTAAATTGATTACTTCAGTTTATGGTAAAGAAACCATCATTTTGGCTCATCAGCATAAACCTAATTTAATATTGTTAGACTTAAATTTACCTGATATACATGGTGCTGAAGTTGTAGAGTTGCTTAAGAAAGAAGAGCAATTAAAAGACATCCCAGTTGTAGTAGTAAGTGCAGATGCAATGCCTTCTCAAGTCAGTAACTTATTGGCTGCAGGTGTAAAGCAATACCTCACAAAACCATTTGATGTATCTTTATTCTTACAAGTACTAGATAAATACACTTCAGCTTAACTAATTAAACTAGGCTCATTAATTAGTTTAGACTTTTTTGAATAATAGTTACTAGGCGCATAAATATACAATAGTGAAGCGCCTTTAATAGTCTGAATAATTTCTTTTACTTCATTTTGGGGTACTGCAGGGCATCCCAAGCTGCGACCAATATATCCTTGTTTCTTTATTAGATTATTGCTTACATAATCTGCTCCGTGTATTACAATAGCTCTTTGCTTTGCATGATCATTAATTCCTGATTCAATTCCGGATAACTGTAAAGACATTCCATGTTTACCTCTGTAGATATTTCCTGTAATATAAAATCCTAAACTGCTTTGGTAAGATTCGTTTGTATTCGAAAAATTTTTAGCGAATAATGTTCCAGAATTACGACCATGTGCAACCAATGTTTGAAGCACTAATTCCATCTTGTTAATGTCAATAATGAAAAGCCTTTTTTCAGAGCTTGGTTTGCTAAAATCTGCTATGGTTAAATATTGTTGGTTAAGTAACTGACCACTTAATTTTAATTTTTCGTAGGCATTAAAAGCATGTTGAATAGCTTCTTTACTGATACTAAATTTATTTGCAAGGAGTTCAATCTTGAGAACTAAATTACTAATAGGATTATTAGACTTTTTGTTGAATGCTTGGGTAGAAAGACCAAGTGTTAATAACAATAAAAAAAATGTTTTTTTCATAGTTGGGGGTACTATTGAACTTACTATCAGCATATAAAATGCCGAGTCGCAAAATTAGCTTGTTCTGTCTTGAATCTTGCAATTAAACTGTTAAAATGGCAACTTATATGTTTGCTTGAGCACTTTTGGCAGATATTTCTCTAACAGTTTTATCTATTTCATTTGCTGAAGTAATAACAATTTCCATGATTTCTTCTTGAGTAACACCGGCATCATCTTTAATTTCTAATAAAGAAATAGCCCCCATCATTCTTGCTAATGGCGCTCTTACTACATGCGACTGAATCCAAGATATTTCACGCAGTGCTTTATTTTGTAATTCAATTGCTTCAAGATTTTTTTCTAATTCTTGGGTTCTTTCTTTTACCTTTTCTTCAAGAATTAAATTTTGATTAGTGAGTTGAGACATTAAATAAACAGTATACAATAAGTTCTTAATTCTCAAGTCTACTTCTGTTAAATCGAAAGGCTTAGTTAAAAAATCGCTTGCTCCACCAGACAATGCTTTCTTTTTAGATTCAGGAGTAATATCTGCCGTTAAAACAAGAATGCGCATTAAAGTAAATACATCAGATTCTTTTTTTAAGATTTCCATAATATCAAAACCAGAAACCTGAGGCATCATTAAATCTAATAAGATTAATTCTGGCTTGAATTCAAAAATTGTTGCTATAGCTTGTGTTGAATCGCTAATAGATTTCACATTTGTATAGCCCTTCATCATCAACAAGTTTTCTAGTACTTCAATATTGGCTAATGTGTCGTCTACAATCAGAATCCTTGCATCTTTTAAATCTTCTTTCATAAATTATTTTATTATATCATCAATAGCGGCTAAGAATGATTTTATTTCAATTGGTTTAGTTAAATAGTTTTTTGCCCCTAAAGCTTTCAAATTACTTATTTGATTTGGCATAGCATCGGCGCTAATAACAATTACTGGAATATTTTTCGTTGTATCATTTTCTTTTAATTCTACCAATATATCTTTACCATGTTTGTCGGGTAAATTTAAGTCTAACAATATTAAAGTAGGTTTTACTTCAACCGCTTTTTCAAGCGCACCATTGCCATGCATATGAATTACCAAGCTGATACCTTTTCTTTTGGTTTCCATGATTTCTTTGACTAATTCAATATTGGGCATATTGTCTTCAATATAAAGCACGGTGCCTGTTTGGTCATGAATAACAGCATGTTGATTCAGTGTAGCTTCTTCTTGAATTATATCTAATTGATTTTGACATTGCTGTAATTCAATCCAAAACGTACTTCCTTCCCCTGGCTTACTTTTTACACCTACTTTCCCACCCATTATGTCAATCAATTGCTTAACCACCGCTAATCCTAAACCGGTTCCCTCCACATTGGTTTTTTCTGCCCCAATTCGTTCAAACGGAATAAATATTCTTTCTAAGTCTTTTTCTTCAATACCCCAACCATTATCAATTATTGATATTCTAATAGGCGTATACCCTTCCTCAGTTGTAGGCTTTGTATCTACAACGATATTTACTTCGCCCCCTTCATTATTGTATTTTATAGCATTGTTGGTTAAATTAATTAAAACTTGTTTCAATCTTTGTCTATCAGCTTTTACATAGGTTGGAACAGTGTTTTTTAGTTGACAATTTATGCTGATGTTCTTTTGATTAGCAGAAAACTGTAAACTGTCTTTTATTTCATTAATTACATCGTATACTTCTATGGGTTCAACGGAGATACTTATACGGCCCGATTCAATTCTAGAGATATCTAACACTTCATTAATTAGGTTTAACAAATGTTTTCCGCTGTCTAATATATGATGCACCCCTTTTTCTTGTATAGGGGTTAACTCACTCATTTGTAAAAGCTGACCAAATCCAAGAATTGAATTCATTGGTGTTCTTAATTCATGACTCATTTTAGACAAGAAATCAATTTTTGCTTGATTGGCTTTTTGTGCTTCTTGATTGGCATTGATTAACGAAATATTGGCGTTTTCAATATCTATGGTACGCTCTTTAATTTTTTCTTCTAAATGTAAATTCAAATCTTTTAATTCATCTTGAATTCTTTTACGTTCGGTAATATCTTCTTTGATTGCTATATAATGCGTGATTTCTCCATTTTCATTTAATATTGGGCCAATTGTAGCTTGTTCCCAGTACATGCTTCCGTCTTTTTTTCTATTATGAAAAAAACCTTTCCATTCTTTACCATGAGTAATATTACCCCATAAATGTTCGTATTCTTCTAAACTAGTTTCACCTGATTTTAACACTTTAGGATTTTTTCCTAATAATTCTTCCTGGGTATATCCAGTAGTTTGAAACGTATACGGATTGGCATATTCAATATTTCCTTCTAGGTTAGTAATTACAACAGTTAGGGGGATCTGTTCCACCGCTCTTGACAATTTCCTTACTTGCTCTTCAGCAATTCTTTTCTCAGAAATGTCAATACCCATACATTGCATTTCACTTGGTTTGCCATTGACATCCGTTAAACATACAAATTCCCAAAGCGTTGTCATTATTCCACCCTCTCTTGTTGGCTTGTCTAGTTCAATTTGATGAACTGTTCCCGGACTCCTAATACAGGCCATTACTACTTCTTGGGTTCGCTTATGATGATAATTACAAATAGAGGTTAAAGAATCACCTTTTTCTAATCCCTTACTTTTATATAACCATCCAAATTCTTTTTCAAAAGTTTTATTCCAATAGGTATGCATACCAGTTAAGTCTGTTCTTAAAACATAATGAGTAGGGCTGTTTACAATTCTTTGTAATCGTTCTTCACTTTCTTGTAATTCAACTAAAGCTCTTTTCTCGATAGTAATATCTCTGGTGATACCTAATACGCCCGTGATATTATTTTCTGAATTCCAACTTGGTTTTATTAAAGATTTAAACCAAAATACCTGTCCGTTTTTTTTAATCGCTTGGCCTTCTAAATTCCATCTATCTTGAGTGGAAATTGATCCATCCTTCAATTTCGACTTGAACTCACGAACAATTTCTCGATATTTTTCTACGGTCTCTTCTGAAAATTGATCATTTATTGAACCTGAAATATACTCTTCAGATTCATAACCAAAAATTGATTCAATAGAGGGGCTACAATAATTCATTTTAAAATCAATATCCGCAGTCCAAATTAAATCTGCAATATTTTCAGTAATCTCTCTGTACTTTCTTTCGCTTTCTTTTATTTGTTTATTATAGGTTTGCCTTACCTGCATATTCACCAACGTTTCGGCAAATACAAACAACAAATTTTGTTCTTGACTGGTAAAGAAATGCTTCTTTTTAACTGCGTCTAATCCTACAAATCCTAAACATTTACTGCCCTGCATAATGGGTACTGTTATACAACTTTGGATACCTTGTAATTCAAGCCCATTTTTTAGTGTTGTATTTGCTGGTAGCGCACTAACATCAGGTATATGAACCGATAATCCCTTTGAATGTTCTTCTACCCAATCTTTTGCAATTTCAAATGGAATGAGTTGCATATCATCTTTGTGTGCGGTTATTCCCTCATTACACCATTCATAGGTATTACTCAGTAATTGGTGCTCAAAATCATAATTAAAAATATACACCCGATCAGTCTCAGTAAACCTTCCAATTTCTTCTAATGATTCCAAAATGGCTGCAGTTGGGTCATCTTGTAAAACACCTAAATAAGTTTTAGCTGTCTTCATCATTAAGCTTTGAAGCTTATTCTGAAAACGCAATTTTTTTTCAATTGAAATTTGAGAACTAATATTGGTAACTGTAGTTAAAATTCTTTCCAAGGTTACTCCATCTGCTGCAAACTCAGGTTCGGCTTCAAATAAAATCCATGTTGTATGACGGGTTTTTTTATTATGGACACCGGCAATAATATCTGTAACTGGCTTCTTGGTCCTTTTTACAATTTCAATTGGATTTTCTTCTACAGGGATTAACTTGCCATCGTAGTCAATTATTTCAAAACCATGCTCTGGTGATCCAATGTGATTGAATTTATCAATTGTAAGTCCAAAAATTCTATCTGCAGCTTTATTGGCATAAATAGGTATTCCTGAAGCATCAAAATAAACGATGCCAATATTTATTTTATTAATTAATGTTTCATTAATAAAGTGCCTGTCATCCATATTCAATCTATTTACTTGCTATTAGTTGAAGTTAATAAATATATCTCTACTATGATTTTGTTAATCTTATTCAAAAGAGCCTGACTATTTATTGTAATAAATTGTTGGCAATTGAAAGACTGTATCTTTGAAATTCTATTATGCTATACAAAATATTAACTGTTGCTGGGCTTGCCACTTTTGAAATTTATGCCGCTATTCCGGCGGGGTTTGCTTTTGGAATTTCGGCATGGACCATTTTTGCTACTACTGTTGTAGGTGGTTTAGCTGGTGTATTTATTGCCGCTTTCTTGGGTAAACAAATTCAACAATATTTAAGCAAATTCAGGAAGCCTAAAGTTAAAAAAGTAGAAAAAAATGCTTTGATTTTTAAAATCTGGGAAAAATACGGTGTGATTGGGTTGGGTTTTTTTGGAACCCTTACCGTTGGGGCTCCTGTTAGTATTGGCGTTGGAACTGGTTTGAATGTTTCCATTCAAAAATTAATCATTTGGTGTTGTGCAGGCGTTGTTACGCGTTGTGCTTTATTTACTGCTTTGGGTCATTTTGGAATGAAATTGATTAATTAATTATGAAATCACCAATTAAGCATATCATTTTTGATTTAGGTGGGGTTTTTTTGAATATTGATTTTCAATTAACCAATCAAGCGTTTATTGATTTAGGTGTGTTGCAGTTCAATGAAATGTTTACCCAACACTTTTCTAACCCCTTGTTCGAATTATTAGAAACAGGTAAAATAAGTGAAGAGGAGTTTTATACTGCTTTCCGCAAAGAATCTAAAACCAACCTGACCAATGAACAAATTAAGGGAGCTTGGAATGCGCTTTTATTAGACTTTCCTAAAGAACGTATTGATTGGCTTAAAAATATTTCGAAAAAATATCGAATCTTCTTGTTTTCCAATACCAATCAAATACATTACGACTGTTTTATAGAAAAATTTAAAATGCAGCATCCAGGTCTAGACTTTGATAGCCTATTTATAAAAGCATATTATTCGCAAAATTTAGGACTTCGCAAGCCCTATCCAGCGTCTTTTCAGGCTATCTTAAAAGAACAAAGTCTCCATGCTGGCGAAACCTTATTTATAGATGATACCATCAAAAATATTGAAGCGGCGCAAGAATTGGGCTTACAAACCATTCATTTAAAAGCCCCATTAACGGTATTGGATTTGGCACTTTAATACCCCTCTTATTTTACTTCTTCAAAATCTAAGTAATCGTCTTTTTTTACAGCAGAACTAGCTGCTTGTTTTTGCTGAGGCTGCTCCTGTTGGCGGGCATATTCTTGTTGTTGAAAAGCTTGTTGCTGCTGCATTTCAGACATTTTTTGCTTGATCTGACTGGCTGTTTTACTCACAGGGATGACCAATCCAAAAATGAAGCGATACAGAAGGTAAATGGCTAAGGCCCAAAGTAATACTTTAAACATAAGAGCGTAAAATTAGGAATTAACCTATTATAGGGCTGTTAAAACCTGCTGAAATCGGAAGAGCGGCAAAAATTTGGATTTTAGGGTCTAATTGACGTATATTTGCAACAAGCTAAGAATCAACAGAAGGGAACGACTATCGTTCCCTTCTCCTTTTTTACCATGGCAACAGACAATAATATTAACCTAGTTGAGCAGTTTTTACAGACCATTTTGGCAGAAGAGCCATTGTATTTTCTGGTATCTGTAAAAATTAAACCCACCAATAATATCAAAGTGTTTTTAGATGGGGATAGTGGCTTACCTATTGAGAAATGTGTCTATTTTAACCGAAAACTCTACAAAATGATAGAGGAAGCCGGAATTTATCCTGAAGGTGAATTTTCGTTAGAAGTTTCTTCACCAGGCATTGATGAGCCACTTAAACTGATAAGACAATACCAAAAAAATATTGGTAGAACCATTCAAGTGGTTTTTACCGACGATTCTATTAAAGAAGGAGTACTAGAAACAGTAGCAGAAGCAGATATCATGATACAATGTACCAGTGGTAAAGGCAAAAAAGCGGTTACTGAACAAGTACTAATTCCTTTTTCAAATATTAAATCAACAACTGTACAAATTAAATTTTAGCAGAATAAAAAAACAGCGTTATGGCCAGTATCAACTTAATTGAGGCGTTTCAGGAGTTTAAAGACGCAGAAAATATTGATCGTCCCACGATGATGAAAGTGGTAGAAGATGTATTCAAAACCTTGCTTCGCAAGAAGTTTGGTGCAGACGATAATTTTGATGTTATCGTAAACGCCGAAAAAGGTGACCTTGAAATCATCCGCCGCCGAATGATTGTAGAAGATGGTGAGGTGAATGATCCCTTGGCAGAAATTGCTTATTCTGAAGCTGCCAAAATTGAACCCGACTTTGAAGTAGGGGAAGAACTGTACGAAGAAGTAGATATACTCGACTTTGGTCGTAGGGCCATTTTAGCTGCTAAGCAAACACTAGCAAGCCGTATCAGCGATTTGAAAAAGAATGTGCTGGTAAAGAAATATGGTGATCGTGTAGGTGATATAATTAGTGCGGAGGTTTACCAAGTTTGGAAAAAAGAAGTATTGTTATTAGACGAAGAAGGCAATGAATTGATATTACCTAAGTCTGAACAAATTCCTCAAGATTACTTTAAAAAAGGGGAAAATATTCGCGCAGTGGTTGCTCGTGTTGACATGAAAAATAATACACCTGTTATTATTTTATCTAGGACTAGTCCAATGTTCCTTGCCAAATTATTAGAGATTGAGGTTCCTGAAATTTTTGATGGTTTAATTGCTATTAAAAAGATTGTTCGCGAACCCGGAGATCGCGCTAAAGTAGCCGTTGAGTCTTACGACGATCGTATTGATCCAGTAGGTGCTTGTGTAGGTATGAAAGGTAGCCGTATTCATGGTATAGTTCGTGAATTGAAAAACGAAAACATAGACGTAATTAACTTTACCACCAATATTCAATTGTTAATACAACGTTCATTAACGCCTGCTAAAATTAGCTATATGGACTTGGATAACGATAAAAAACAGGCCAACGTTTACTTAAAAGCCGATCAAGTGTCTTTGGCCATTGGTAGAAGAGGAGTAAATATTAAGTTAGCATGTGAACTAACTGGTTATGAAATTGATGTTTATCGTGAAGACGAAGAAATTACCGATGAATTTGATATTGATTTAGATGAGTTTAGCGATGAAATTGAAACCTGGATTATTGACGAATTTAAAAAGATTGGTTGTGATACTGGTCGCAGTATTTTAAAACTAACTGTAGATGAATTAGAGCGTAGAACCGATTTAGAGCGTGAAACAATTGAAGAAGTTAGAAAAGTACTACAAGAAGAATTTGATAGAGAAGAATAAGCAGCCAATAACCACGTATATTTGTCAAGTATGCGTGGCTTAGCTGTAACGCATATTAGGACCCAAAAACAAAGAATGTCA
Organism: Sediminibacterium sp.; assembly: GCF_030695065.1. Taxonomy (GTDB): domain Bacteria; phylum Bacteroidota; class Bacteroidia; order Chitinophagales; family Chitinophagaceae; genus Sediminibacterium. The sequence goes on from NZ_JAUYTR010000023.1 coordinate 553,641, forward strand.
GAACTGAAATTACCGAGACTGTTAGCAGCCGCCAAAGAATTTAACATTGGTCAGGATACCCTGATTGAATTCTTGGTGAAGAAAGGATTTAACAGAGATGACCTGAAGCCAACTGCAAAGCTTCAGGAAGACCATTACCGTGCCCTTCAGGCAGAGTTCCAAGGCGACAAAGTTGCTAAGAACAAAGCTGATCAAGTAGAAATACCAAAAGGTAGCCAGAGTGAGGCGAAGAAGAAGAAAGACGAAGAGGAAATCACTTTTAGAAAAGAAGAGAAAAAACCTGCTGAGCCTGTTGCTGACAAAAAACCAGTAGTAGAAGTAGAAGCACCTGTTGTTCCAACTCCTGTACCTGTTGAATCTGCGCCCCAAGAGGAACTTCCCAAAGCTGCTGCTCCAATTGCAACTGTTGAACCAATTGAAGCCCCTGTTAAAGCAGCTGCTCCAGTTCAAGAGCCAATTGTAGACGCAACGCCTGTTCCTCCTGTTGTAGTTGCTGCTCCTGAACAACCAGCAGCACCTGAAGTAATGAAAACCGAAGTGACTCCTATTGAAGGACCTAAAGTGATTCATAAAATTGACCTTTCTGCAATTGATTCTTCTACCCGTCCAAAAAAGACGGCTAAAAAAGCAGAACCAACTCCAGAAAAGAAAGCAGACGCACCAAAGCCTGCTGCAAAGAATACGCCCAATCCAGTTGCTGCAAAACCAGCTCCAGTAGTACCCGCAGCGGTTGTTGTTCCAACAACACCCCCTCCACCTCCAGTGGTTGATGCTCCACCTACTATTGAGAATATTCGTGCAGAAAAATTAGAAGGCCCCAAGATTTTAGGTAAAATTGAATTACCTGTTAATAGCGATACTCGTCCTAAGCCAATGGGTAGAGATGAAAAGCGCAAACGCAAACGTATTCCAGTTGATAAAAAAGGAGAACCCAATGTTGCTCCTGCAAAAGATGCAGATGGAAGACCATTAACTGGTCCAAACCGTCCAATTGTTCCTGCAAGAAACAACAACCCTAATGCTGGAAGCGGCGGAGGTGGTGGATTTAATAGAGGCGGTGGTGGCCAAGGTGGTTTTAACCGCGGTGGTCAAGGTGGAAATAGAGGCAGAAATGATCGCAACGCACCAAGAGTTGAAGACAAAGAAATTGATCAAAAAGCAATTCAGGAGAAAATCCGTGAAACCCAAGCCAAGCTTGCTGGAACGGGCGGTAGAGGTAAGAGCCTGAAAGCTAAATATAGAAGAGCAAAAAGGGATGAAGCCGCTGATGCACAGGGCGATGACATGATGGAAGACAACAAATTACAAGTTACAGAGTTTGTAACAGTAAGTGAGTTGGCTAACTTAATGGATGTAAGCTTTGCTGATGTGATTGGTAAGTGTATGAATTTGGGTATTATGGTTTCTATTAACCAGCGTTTAGATGCTGAGGTTATAGAACTAGTAGCAAGCGAATTAGGTTTTGAAGTAGAGTTTATTGGTTTAGAAGACGCCGATGATTTAGATATGGATGATGAGGAGGATGATGATGAAGAAAAAACAGATCGACCTCCAATTGTAACCATCATGGGTCACGTTGACCACGGTAAAACATCTTTACTAGACTATATCAGAAATGCAAACGTAGTTGCTGGTGAAGCCGGAGGTATTACCCAGCATATAGGTGCATATGAAGTTACTTTACCGAATGGCAAAGCCATTACTTTCTTAGACACTCCTGGTCACGAAGCCTTTACTGCAATGCGTGCTCGTGGTGCTAAAGTAACTGATATATCTATCATAGTAGTTGCAGCAGATGATGCGGTAATGCCTCAAACAAGAGAGGCAATCAGCCACTCTCAAGCAGCTTCTGTTCCTATGATTTTTGCGGTGAATAAAATTGATAAAGACGGCGCAAATCCTCAAAAAATTTACGAGCAATTGTCTCAAATGAATATTCTAGTAGAAGCTTGGGGTGGTAAATTCCAAAACCAAGAACTATCTGCTAAACAAGGGTTGAATGTTGATTTACTTTTAGAAAAAGTTTTATTAGAAGCAGAATTATTAGACCTTAAAGCGAATCCTAACAGAGAAGCAACAGGTACTATTATTGAAGCATCCTTAGATAAAGGTAGAGGATATGTAGCCACTATTTTGGTGCAGAATGGTACCCTTCGTCAAGGTGACTTGATTGTATCTGGACAGCACTATGGTAGAGTGAAAGCAATGTTCAACGAACGTAATCAGCGAATTGAAATTGCACCTCCTTCAACACCTGTAGTAATCTTAGGATTGAATGGCGCACCTCAAGCTGGTGAGAAATTCAAAGTATTTGAAGACGAAGCTGAAGCAAAAGAAGTTGCAACTAAGCGTGCACAAATTTCAAGAGAGCAAGGATTACGTGCTCGTAAGCATATAACATTAGATGAAATAGGTCGTCGTTTGGCACTAGGTAACTTTAAAGAATTAAATATCATCATTAAAGGTGACGTGGATGGTTCTGTAGAAGCCTTAAGTGACTCTTTACAAAAACTAAGTACTGCAGAAATTGCGGTGAGAGTGGTATTGAAAGGAGTTGGTCAAATTTCTGAGAGCGATGTATTGTTAGCAACTGCCTCTGATGCTATCATCATTGGATTTAACGTTCGTCCTTCAATGCAAGCCAATAAATTGGCCGACACAGAAGGTGTTCAAATTAAGTTATACTCTATCATTTACCAAGCCATTGATGAAATCAAGAGCGCAATGGAAGGTATGTTGGAGCCGAAGATTCAAGAGAAGATTACGGCTAACGTAGAAGTTAGAGAAGTATACAAATTTGATAAAGCTACTGTTGCTGGATGTTTTGTATTAGAAGGAAAAATTGCCAGAAACAGTAAAATCAGAATTATCCGTGATGGTATTGTGGAATATCCAAAAGGAGAAGGACAAGCAGCCGAGTTGGGTAGTTTGAAACGCTTTAAAGATGATGTAAAAGATGTATCTACCAATATGGAGTGCGGATTAACCATCAAAAACTTCAATGACCTTAAAGTTGGTGATATTGTTGAAGCCTTTGAAGAGGAAGAAGTAAAGCGTACTTTATAATAAATTGACCTTAATAAAGCCTCAAACCCTGTGTTTGGGGCTTTTATATTTTGTTAAAAGCATTGCAGAGCGTGAAAAAGCGCTTTGGTTTGATTATTTTTGATACTATGCAAGGGATGAAAAAACTGTTCGTGTTTGCCGCTGTGCTGTTTACTTTATTTAATAATACAGTAGAAGCTCAATCTAAAAAAGTGATCGCAGATAAAATTGTTGGTCAGGTTGGCGATAAAATTATTCTTCGTTCTGAAATCATTAATACCATAGCTGATGCTAAGCGTCAGTCTCAAGGCCAAGAAAATGTCATTTTGCCTAATGAGTGTCAGGTACTTGAAAGCCAATTAATTCGTAAAGCATTGTTGTTACAAGCACAAAAAGATTCTCTAAATGTAGAAGACGATGAAATTGAAGCTGAATTGGACAATCGAATTAGACAAACTATTCAACAATACGGATCAAAAGATATTTTAGAAGAGATTGCCGGTAAAACTGTTTATCAATTAAAAGACGATTTTAGAGAAGCATTTCGTGAGCAAAAATTAGCAGATCAAATGCAACGTAAGATTGTTGATAATATCAAAATTACTCCAACAGAAGTAAAATTGTATTACAGTAAAACGCCTCAAGACAGTTTGCCTTTTTATGAAAGTGAAATTGAAGTGAGTCAAATTGTTATGATTCCGAAAGCTAATAAAGATGTAGAGGAATATGTGGCAAAGCAGTTGTATGATTATAAAAAACAAGCTGAAACCCAAGGCCCTAAGAAGTTTGAGCAATTAGCAAAAAATTATTCTGAAGATCCTGCTGTTAAAGAAAACGCTGGTCAATACACACTAAATAGAAACGATAAATTTTGGGATCCTGCTTTCTTAGCTGGTGCTTTTAGGTTGAAAGAAGGACAAATATCTCCAGTAATCAAGTCTAAGTTCGGCTTGCATATTATTATGATGATTAGTCGTTCTGGGGATGAAGCAATTGTAAGACATATACTAAGAATACCTCCAATCACCGAAGATGAAATTAAAGAGACTACCGACAAACTAGATTCACTTCGAAATCAAATTAAGACAGGTAAAATTAATTTTGCCGAAGCGGTTAACAAATATTCTGATGACGACAATAGTAAGTTCAGCGCAGGTTCTTTGGTAGGAAGAGATGGATCTACTTTTATTTCTTTAGACATGTTAGATAAAGACATGATTAAGCCCATCAGTGATATGAAACCTGGTGATATTTCTTCGCCTCAAATTTATCAAGATGAGCGAGGCAGAAAAGTTGCTCGACTCATTTACTATAAAACTAAGAAAGATCCACATCGCGAAAATTTAAAAGACGATTACAATAGAGTAGCCCAACGTGCATTGGAAGAAAAAAAGAACTCAACTTTAGAAAAGTGGTTTAAAGAACATATACCTACTTATTACATCTTAATTGATAATGAGTTCACCAAGTGTCCGGAATTGGCACAATGGAAAGAAGCCGCTGTTAGCGCTGCTGAGGGAAGAAAGCAGTAATTTAATAAAGTATTGAAAATCAACCATTAAGACAGTTAAAGCTGCGCTTAATGGTTTTTTTATGCAAATTTTTGCCCAAGAGGAAAATTTATTTGGAATATACATGTATGTACATGTATATTTGCATTGTGAAATTAGAACAAGCCATACAAAGCAATAAATTCAAGAACGAAATGCATAAAGCAAGTTTGAATATTTTGTATACTGCTTGGTGGTTGAAGACGCAAATGAGTAAGGTATTAAAAGAATTTGGGTTAACACACGAGCAATACAATGTTTTACGAATATTGAAGGGAAAGTATCCAGAACAGCTATGTGTAAAAGATATTAGCTGTAGGATGATTGAGAAAAGCTCTAATGTTCCAAGAATTATTGATCGTTTGGTAATAAAAAAATTGGTTAAAAGAGCAGATTCTCCTACAGATAAAAGAGAAACAGTTATCACATTAACCCAGGCAGGTTTAGCTGTTTTAGCTGCATCAACAGAAAGCGTAAATCAGCTGATGGATGAAATGGTAAGAATGGAAAATAGGGAAGCAGAGCAATTGAATGTATTGTTAGAACGCTTAAGGGGAGCTGAAGTATAGTTTTTTTTAAATAAATAGATGTATATACACTTAAATAAATAGTCATGAAAACAGTATTACACAAAGGAAACACAAGAGGTCATAACAGTTTTGGCTGGTTGAACAGCTTCCATAGTTTTAGTTTTGGCCACTACTATAATCCTGAAAGAATGCATTTTGGTGCATTAAGGGTTTTGAATGATGATACGGTTGCTGCAGGCATGGGTTTTGGTAAACACCCTCACGACAACATGGAAATTGTATCAATTCCCCTATCTGGAGATTTACATCACCAAGATAGTACTGGTAGAAACGAGATTATTCGTCAACATGATGTACAAATCATGAGTGCGGGTAGTGGAATTGCGCATAGTGAAATGAATGCAAATAAAGATCAGCAAGTAAAGTTTTTGCAAATATGGGTTATGCCAAAAGAATTAAATATCACTCCAAGATATGAGCAAAAGTCTTTCAAACCAGCTGATAGAACCAATCAAATTTTGACAGTTGTTGCACCTGATAATAAAGATGCAGTTTGGATTAACCAAGACGCTTGGTTTTCGTTGGCCAATTTTGATCAAGGTAAAACTGCCGAATACATTCTTCGAAACAACAAAAATGGCGTTTATGTATTTGTGATTGGAGGAGATGCAACCATTAATGGAGTAGCATTGAATGAGCGGGATGGATTAGGTATTGCAGAAACAGAAACACTTAGTATCGAAGCAAATACTCAGACTGAATTATTATTAATTGAAGTTCCTATGAACATTAATGAAGCTTAGTATGAAAACAAGAACCATTGAAACAATCGCTTACGGACAACCCATGGACATGGGTGGATTTCCAATTCGTCAGGCATTGCCTTCGGCTAAAGCAGATATGTTGGATCCTTTTTTACTATTACATCACGCGAATATTAAAGTAGCACAGCATGTAGACGTTAAAAATGCAGGTGTAGGTCCGCATCCTCATCGTGGATTTTCTCCTGTTACATTTATTTTTAAAGGGGGCGTGCACCATCGCGATAGTAGAGGAAATAGTCATATTGTTTATGAAGGGGGTACACAATGGATGAATGCTGGTATGGGTGTTATTCATAGTGAAAGACCGCCTGAAAATATTCATGAATTGGGTAGTACACAAGAATTGATTCAACTATGGATTAATACGCCTGCTGCCAATAAAATGGATGCACCTGCTTATATACCAGTAACCAAAGAAGATACGCCTGTTATTCATTCTACCGATGGATTAACGAGTATACAGGTAGTTGCGGGAGAGCTAAATGGGGTAAAAGGAGCCATTGTTCCTCAAACACCTATTAATATGTTCACCATTCATATTAAAAAAGGGGGTACTTATTTTATTCCTTTTGCTGCAACACATAATGCGTTTATTTATGCATTAGAAGGAAATATCAGTATAAATGAACAAGAAGAGTTGCCTGCATTTTATATGGCTTCCTTTAATAAAGATGGAGAAGGGGTTCAAATAACTGCAGCAGTAGACAGTATTTTATTAATGGGAACGGGAGAGCCTTTGAATGAACCAGTTGTATCTCATGGTCCTTTCGTAATGAATAATCAAACCCAATTACTGGAAGCTTTTAGAGATTATCAAATGGGTAAGATGGGTGTTCTAATTGAAGAGTAAAATTTCTTAAACAATCATATCATAAATCAAAAAATCACAAAAATGGCAACTTACAAAATTGACCCAATGCACAGTGAAATCACTTTTAAAGTGAAGCACTTAATGATTACAAACGTAACTGGTAGCTTTCAACAATTTGATGCTACTTTAGAAGCAGATGCTGAAGATTTTAGCGATGCTAAAATTAGCTTTGAAGCTGCTATAGACAGCATTTCAACCAACAATGAGCAAAGAGATACCCACCTAAAAAGTGATGATTTTTTTGCTGCAGCTACCCATCCTAAACTAAGCTTTGTATCTACTTCATTTACCCATAAATCTGGTTCTGAGTACGCGCTTAAAGGAGATTTGACCATTAAGGGTAATACCAAACCAGTAGAATTAGCCGTAGATTTTGGTGGAAGAATGACCGATTTTTATGGTCAGGATAAAGCTGGTTTTGAAATTACTGGTAAGATTAATCGCAGTGAGTTTGGCTTAACATGGAGTGCAGTAACTGAAGCTGGTGGTGTTGTAGTGAGCGATGAAATCAAATTAAATATGGCTGTACAAATGGTAAAGCAACCATAAATAGGCTTGATTGAACCCAATCGCCAATTAATCGTTATAAGTATATGCAAATAGAAATTATTACTGGAAGCCCTAGAAAAGATAGCGTTACGTACAGAGTTGCGTTGCATTTACAGGCTGCTTTACGCGAGCACACCGATCATATAGTAGGAATAATTGATGTAAGAGAGTGGAACCTGCCTTTATTGCAAAATGTGTTTTCTTCGGTGGATCAAACACCAGAAGCCTATAAACCACTTACAAAAAGAATGTTTGCCGCAAATGCGTTTATTTTGGTAACCCCAGAATACAACGGCAGCTATGCTCCCGCCCTACAAAACCTTTTAGACCATTTCCCTAAACAAGCTAGGAAAGCGTTTGGTATTGTAACTGCTTCTGTTGGCGCAATGGGTGGCATGCGTGCCTCTCAACAAATGTTGTTACTAGTTGCAGGGCTTTTTGGTATTGCTTCGCCTAATATGCTTATTATTCCTCAGGTTGATAAAAAATTTGACGGAAACGGTCAATTGTTGGATCTGGGTTTTAAACCTGCCATCGACAATTTTACCAAGGAATTGCTTTGGTTGGCAGGTAATCTTCAACCAGAGTCGGTTGCCGAAAAACGGACTGTATATAATTAATTTTTAAAAGGGTGGCGGAGTTGTAACTTCGCCATTCCTTTTTATATAGCACCATGAGCGATGAAATAAAACACGAATGTGGCCTGGCTTACATTCGTTTACGCAAGCCCTTCTCTTATTACCTCCAAAAACATGGAACGGTAACTTACGGCTTAAATAAGCTGTACCTTTTAATGGAAAAGCAACATAACCGAGGTCAGGATGGCGCAGGTTTGGCAATGGTAAAATTGAATATTGAACCAGGTAATCCTTACTTGCATAGAATGCGCAGTAATGCTCCCCAGCCCATTGCCGATTTGTTTTTTAAGATTGGTCAGGAAATTCAAGAGTTAGAAAAATACCAACCAGATATTAAACAGCATCCTGGTTTAATGAAAGGCCACCTTCCCTTCTTAGGTGAGCTATTATTAGGACATCTGCGTTATGGAACACAAGGAAAAAACAATGTAGAATTTTGTCATCCTTTTATTAAGAGAGATTTAATGCCAGGTAAAAATCTTGCCTTAGCAGGAAATTTTAACCTGGTAAATACCGATGAGTTATTTGATCAGATAGGAGTAAATCCTGGGGACTTTCAAAAGCAAAGTGATTTAGCTGCAATGATGGAAGTGGTTCACCACTATTTGGTAAAAGAAGATGAGACTAATCCAAATAATGCCAATATTGCTAGCGTCTTAAAAAACGCCACACCCATTTTTGATGGTGGTTATACTATTGGAGGTTTATTAGGGAATGGGCACAGTTTTGTTATGCGTGATGCACATGGTATTAGGCCTGCTTATTATTATATTAATGATGAAGTAATTGTTGCTGCCAGCGAAAGAGCAGCCATAAGAACCACTTTTAATGTGGGTGAAAATGAAGTACAAGAATTAATGCCTGGTACTGCATTAATTGTAGATGATTTAGGGAACTATAGAATAGAGAAAATTCTAGAACCTAAAGAAAGAAGAGCCTGCTCTTTTGAACGTATTTATTTTTCTAGAGGTAGCGATGAAAAAATTTATAGAGAAAGAATTGCATTGGGTCATCATTTAAGTGAAACTGTGTTAGAACGAATTTCTTACGATTTAAAAAATACCATCTTCTCTTATATACCGAACACTGCCGAAGTGGCGTTTTATGGCTTGGTGAAGGGGATGGAAGAATACCTCAATAAAATAAAAGTAGAACGTATACTTAGTTGGGGTAATGATTTTACACCCGACAAGTTAGAAGAAATGGTGAATAGGAAAATTCGCCAAGAAAAAATTGCGATTAAAGATGTTAAGCTAAGAACTTTCATTACTGAAGATGCCAACCGAAATGAAATGGTACAACACGTGTACGATATCACTTATGGCACAGTTCGTAATAATGAAGATACTTTAGTAGTAATTGATGATAGTATTGTAAGAGGAACTACTTTAAAAGAAAGCATTATCAGAATGCTTTCAAGATTAAACCCAAAAAAAATAATTGTTGTTTCTTCTGCTCCTCAAATTAGATACCCAGACTGTTATGGGATTGATATGAGTAAGCTTGGAGACTTCATTGCATTTAGAGCGGCTATTGCATTGCTAAAAGAGCGTAATATGGAAGATGTGCTAGATCAGGTACGCGACCAAATTATTGCGCTTGAAAAGTCTGGTAATTTACACAAAGAGAATGTAGTTAGACAAATATATAAGCCATTTACTACACTAGAAATTTCAGATAAAATTGCACAGTTAATTACTCCTGAAGGCGTAAAAGTACCAGTTGAAGTAATTTATCAAACCATTGAAGACTTACACGAGTGCTGCCCTACTAATACCGGTGATTGGTATTTCACTGGCAATTATCCTACACCTGGTGGTAATAAAGTGGTTAATAAAGCATTCTTGAACTACTTGAGTGGTAAAAACGTGAGAGGTTATTAATTAAGGAAGTATATGATTCTCGTATGCGAAACTTACTAAGTGCGTTAGATTTTTTACATTGAATCTTTTGTACAAGGGCTGTATTCTTTTTTCAATAGCAGATGCTGATACGCCCAATTCATCTGCTATCTCTTTAAAGGAATAGCCTTTAGCAACATATACTAAAGCCTGTTTTTCTTTACCCGAAATGGTCAAAAATTTTTGAACAGCTTTATTAATTACCTTTTCAAAGGCTTCTTTGTCTGGCCCATGCACATCATAGCGCATGACTAAACCAAAATGTAGATTTTGATTTACCCTGAATCGACCAATTACTTCATTAACCAACCCTTCTTCATCTACTGATAAAATTCCAATTTTTACTTCCATTGGAACCATCGTTCCATTTTTGTGAATTTTTTTTATTTCAACAGAAAAGCTGTAATTTTTTATTCCTGTTTTTCTACTTAAAATGAATTCAATTGTTTTAGCATTGATTTCATTTGAAAAAGAGGCATAGCTTGGATCGGTCTGTTTAATAATGGTTTGAAGGGTTATTTCATCGTCTTTAAAACCCAGTGTTTCTTCCCATCCGTCTGCATATATCAGTTTCTTTTCTTTGAAAGAATAAATATAAATGGATTCATCTGGAAAACGGAGCAAACTTCTTTTATACTGTTTATATAAACTGCTTTCTGAATCAGCAGGCAAGTCGGTCACAATAGTTGAATCTATTTCAGACGGCTTATTGAATTTGTTCATACCCCAATATAATAAAAACTGAGTAATTACACAGTTGTTGTGTGTGCCCTATTGAGCTAAATTTGCATTAATTAGCTATCGGGGGGTAGTTAATTTTAAGGTCACAATCCGAAAGGGATGTGGCCTTTTTTATACCCTATAACAGATGGCGTTGATATTCATTCCAGCGCCAACAGAGGCAAACATTACAATATCTCCAGACGCTAACTGATGATTGCTCAATTCTCCTCTTTTTACTAAATCGTATAAAGTAGGGATGGTTGCAACAGAACTATTCCCTAATTTATGTATGCTCATTGGCATGATATTTACTGGAACTTCTTTAATTCCGTACAATTTAAAAAGTGCTTTAATAAAACCTTCATCCATTTTTTCATTGGCCTGGTGTAGGAAAAACTTTTTTACTACTGTTACGTCTACTCCGCTTTTTTCTAAACAGGCTTTCATTGCAAGTGGTACATTTTTAATTGCATATTCGTACACTTTTCTGCCTTTCATTTTTATATATCTAACCGCTGGGTCTGCATTGGGTAAATAAGACTTACCCATTGTAATATATTTTAACTCATCATTACAATGACTTTGCATACTGCAGGCAATGATACCTGAATCTGTTTCGTCTCCTTCTACTCCTTCAATTATAGTAGCGCCAGCACCATCACTAAAAATCATGCTGTCTCTATCATAATGGTCAATTACTCTGCTTAGTGTTTCTGTTCCAATAACTAAACATCTTTTAGCTAAGCCAGCTTTAATAAACGCATCTGCTTGCGTAACCCCTAAAATCCATCCAGGACAACCAAACAATACATCGTATGCAACACAGTTGGGGTTAATTATTCCTAATGCATGCTTAATATGTGATGCCAATGAAGGAACTGCATCTGATTGGATAGTATTTTTTAGAACATTTCCAAAGTTATGTGCAACAATAATTTGGTCGATGGTTTCATGATCTATTCCGGCATCTTCAATTGCATGTTTAGCTGCAATTGCCCCCATATCACATGCAGTAAACTCATTCCCTGCATACCTTCGTTCTTCTATGCCAGTAATGTCTTTAAACTTCTCAACAATTTCCGAAGAAGCTGTAGCTATTTTAACATGATCTTCTCCATAAAAGTCTTGAGCTGCAAAATCTTTGTTGGTTTTAATATGTGGTGGAATATAGCTACCTGTTCCTGTGATAACTGTTCGTATTGCCATCGTTCAGTGTTTAAATGTTCTTCTCAAATGTAATCATAAATAAAAAAGGGATGGCAAGCCATCCCCATTTAATTTTAAAGCTAACAACTGTTTATAAGTATTGATCGCCTTTATTGCGTTTTACTTCGGCAACATACTCTTTAATGGCTTGTTCTTTTTCTTTTTTACAAATCATCAATACATCAGGAGTGTCTACTACAATAAAGTCGTCTAATCCTTGTAATAGCAATAGTTTTTCTTTTGGTGCAGATACCATGCACTTAGTAGCATCAATAACGATAACATTTTCTGAAGCTACTGCATTGCCTAAGTAATCTTTTTCTAGATTATCATAAGCACTATTCCATGTTCCTAAATCACTCCATCCAAATGAAGACGGAATAACATATACATTGTCTGCTTTTTCCATTATGGCAAAGTCTATTGAAACATTGGTACAGAGCGGATAGATTCTATTAATTGCTTCTTTTTCTGCAGGGGTATTGAAGTTGGCTTTTTCTGCATCAAACAATTCATACATTTCAGGTTGGTATAGTTCAAATGCCTTCATCACATTTTTTACTTGCCACACAAAAATACCTGCGTTCCATAAGAAGTCTCCACTGGCCAAAAAGGTCTTTGCCAATTCTAGATTAGGCTTCTCCGTAAATGTTTTTACTTTATAAATTCCGTCTGCAACTTGCATAGGCTCGTGCTGAATATATCCATAGCCCGTATTTGGATGAGTAGGTTTAATTCCTAAAGTAACCAAAGACTTTATATGAGATACAAACTCTAATGCCTGTAAAGTGATTTTTCTGAAATTTTCATTATCCAAAATCATATGATCACTTGGGGCTACAATTAAAGAAGCTTCAGGATCTTTTTGCAATAATTTATAGGAAATATAAGCTACACATGGTGCCGTATTTTTTCTACTTGGCTCTGCAAGAATATTTGCCGGATTTAATTCTGGAAGTTGTTCTTGTACTATTGAAACATATTCATCGGATGTTACAATGAAAATATTTTCATTGGGAATAAAAGCCGCATAACGCTCATAGGTCCATCTTATTAAAGACTTTCCCGTATTTAATATATCTAAAAACTGTTTGGGATAAGCTGTTCTGCTTTGTGGCCAAAAACGGCTTCCAATGCCCCCTGCCATAATGGCTACATAATGGTGTTGATTCATTTGAATGACTTTAAAATCTAGATGAAAATTAATACACTGTTACAAGCATAGAAAACGAAGTCCTGGTAAACTTATTGCTTATTTTAAACAATTCCCTCCCTAATTAAATCGTGTATATGAATGATGCCTTTGTAAATGCCATTTTCTGCAACAATGAGTTGACTAATATCATGTTTTTTTAATAATTCAAGTGCTTCAACAGCTAATGCCTCTGGGGAAACAGTAATTGGATGAATTGATAATATGTCAGAAGCGCAAACACTACCAATATCACTTGTTTTTTCTAGCATTCTTCTTAGGTCTCCGTCTGTAATGATGCCAATTAATTGTTGATTTTCGTCTACAACGGCTGTTACACCCATTCTGTTTTTAGTGATTTCAACAATTACTTGCTTTAAAGTTGCACTAAGGAGTACTTTGGGTTTTTCATTGGCAGCAGCTAAATCGGCTACGCGTAAATAAAGTCTTTTTCCCAGATTGCCACCTGGATGAAACTTTGCAAAATCTTTATTGTTGAATTGATTCAACTTCATTAAACAAACTGCTAATACATCACCCATAACCATTTGTGCGGTAGTGCTGCTAGTGGGTGCTAAATTATTAGGGCATGCTTCTTTTTCTACAGTTGTATTAAGCACCAAATTGGCTTGTTTTGCTAAAAAGCTGTCTGTATTTCCAACCATTCCAATTAATAAGTTTCCGAAATTATTAATTAATGGAATCAAGACTTTAATCTCAGGACTTTCGCCACTTTTGCTGATTAGCATCACAATATCGTCAGAAGTAATCATACCCAAATCTCCATGAATTGCATCGGCCGCATGCATAAATAACGAGGGTGTGCCTGTTGAATTTAGTGTTGCAACAATTTTTTGAGCTACAATAGCGCTTTTCCCAATACCACTAACAATGAATCGACCCTTTGCTTCATGAATTGATTGAATGATTTTTTCAAAGTCATTATCAATAAATGCCTTCAAGCCTAATATGGCTGCTGCTTCCGTTTCAATAGTATGTTGCGCTAGTGCTTGTATATTATTATTCATGCTTAACAAAGGTAAACTTTAACAGCTTAGCAGCGATAATGCATTAGGTATTCATTAACTTCGCTCCCCTTTTGCAAAAATGCCCTCATTTCTTCAAAAATGTTGAAATATCAAGGAAAAAATGGCAAAAATTGTTTAACTTTTACTAGTATCATTTGTTCTAGATATAGAAAATAGTATTCCCCCAATGGCAACCAGTACCAAGAAAGCTCCGTCAAAAACCGTTACTAAAAAAACTGCAATCAAAAAGACTGTTGCAGCCCAATCTGAGGCAAAACACCAATATCCAATTCATTCGGCTTTAGAACAATATTTTGGATTTAAAGAATTCAAAGGAACCCAAGAACCAGCCATTAACAGCTTATTAGACGGGAAAGATACTTTTGTAATTATGCCAACGGGCGGTGGTAAAAGCTTATGTTATCAATTACCGGCCCTAATATTAGAGGGTTGTGCAATAATTGTATCGCCTTTAATAGCTTTGATGAAAAACCAAGTAGACTTGGTAAGGGGTTATAGTGAAAATGATGAAGTAGCGCATTTCTTAAACTCTTCTTTAAATAAGGGGCAAATAAAAGCAGTTAAGGACGATTTAAACAGCGGCAAGACCAAACTGCTTTATGTTGCTCCAGAAACCTTAACCAAACAAGAAAACTTAGAATATTTTAGTGACCTTAAGATCTCCTTCTTTGCGGTGGACGAAGCGCACTGTATTTCTGAGTGGGGTCATGATTTCAGACCCGAATATCGCAGATTAAGGGAAATGATGGACATCATTAACCCTGATATTCCTGTAATAGCTTTAACCGCAACGGCTACACCTAAAGTTCAAAGTGATATTGTAAAGAACCTAGGATTGAGAGATGCAAATATTTTCATTTCTTCTTTTAATAGAACCAACCTTTTCTATGAAATTTTACCTAAAATCCAAAAAGATCAAACGGTAAAAAGCATTGTGAAATTTATTAGCCAACACAAGGGTAAGAGTGGTATCATTTATACCCTGAATAGAAAAACAACTGAAGAATTAGCTGAGTTATTGGTGGCTAATAAAATAAAAGCAGTGGCTTATCATGCGGGCCTAGATCAAAAATTGAGGGCAGACAGGCAAGACCAGTTTTTAAATGAAGACGTTCAAGTAATTGTTGCTACCATTGCTTTTGGAATGGGGATTGATAAACCAGACATTCGTTTTGTTATTCATTTTAATATTCCTAAATCTATTGAGAATTATTACCAAGAAACTGGAAGAGCTGGAAGGGATGGTTTAGAAGGGATTTGTGTATTGTATTATTCTCATAAGGACGTTTCAAAACTAGAGCATTTAATGCGCGACAAGCCTTTGAGTGAGCGAGAAGTTGGTGCACAATTGATTGATGAGATGGTTGCTTATTCTGAAAGTGCAGTATGTAGAAGAAAAATTTTATTGCATTATTTTGGAGAAGATACCGAAACTGAAAATTGTGGTCTATGTGATAACTGTAAAAATCCAAAAGAAAAATTTGAGGCAAAAGAGGAGGTAGTTAAAGTACTTAAAGTGGTGAATGCCTTAGATGGAAGATTTGTAACTGATTATGTTGTAAATGTATTGTTAGGTAAATTAACTCCTCAAATCAGCATGTTCCGTCATGATGCTTCATCAGTATTTGGAATAGGCAATGACAAAGAACCCCATTTGTGGAACAGCTTAATTAGACAAATGCTCCTAGAGAATTTGCTTATTAAGGATATTGAAGAATATGGTTTAATTAAATCTAGCGATAAAGGACAGAAATTTTTAAAGAAGCCCACTTCTTTTAAAATGGTATTGAATAATTTGTTTGAAGATGCCAACGCCGACGACGAAGAAGGTGAAGGGGCTTCTAATACTGGTGCTGCAGCAGATGAAAAATTATTTGCGATGTTAAAAGAGCTAAGGCAAAAAGAGGCTAAGAAAAAAAGTCTTCCTCCTTTTGTAATATTCTTAGAGAGTTCTTTACAAGATATGGCCACCCTATATCCTACTACATTAGACGAAATGAACAAATGTCAAGGGGTAAGTAAAGGCAAAGCCATTAAATATGGTAAACCCTTTGTTGATTTAATTGCAAGTTATGTTACAGAGAACGATATAGAGAAGCCAGATGATTTTGTGATGCGCAGTGTAGCTAATGCAGCTAGCAACAAAATTTATATTATACAAAACGTAGATAAAAAAATACCTTTAGAAACCATTGCAAAAAACAAAGATCTTAAGCTAGACCAACTGTTAGAAGAAATGGAAACCATTGCTGCCAGTGGAACAAGGCTCAATTTAGATTATGCAATTGATGAATGGTTAGGTGAAGATGAGCAAGAAGAAATATTGGAATATTTCAAAAGCTGCGAAACCTCTTCTTTGGATGTTGCAAGAGAAGAATTGTCAGAATTTGATTTTAACTGGGAGCAGCTAAAAATTATGCGTATTAAATTCCTAAGTGTTTATGGGAACTAATGTTATTTTTTAAAATACATTTTTACCCTATTGGCAACATTTTCTCTAATATTTAGATAATACAGATTTAAGTCTGCCACATGATAATTGTTGGTAGTGTAAAAAATATTACCAAAAAATTTTGGCTTTGGGGTCCATAATACATTGCCTTCTACTTTTGCAGCAGCAACAGCAGGAGCAATTTTATTGAACTTTAGTAATACCCCACCTTTGTTTAAGCTTCTATCTGAAGTGGGTGTTGCTTCATTCCATGTTAGTGGGTTGGTTACTATTGCTTTATTTTTTTCTTGTAGAATTAAGGGGGGAGTATAGCCTTCTCTATATGTGCGCCAGCTTACTATACATCCAGTTTGATCTGGTGTTGTACATGCTTTAATTTGTGTGTACTCGCTTTCGGCAACAGGAAGCCCAATTAAATATGCTGCTACCATTTTGTTTTGGAGCGGCTTGTTATCAAAGAATTCTTTGAGTAATCTTTTTCCATGTGTAGTACCCTGGCTATGTGCAGCTATTACAATAGGTTTATCTGCATGATGATTATTTAAATAGTATTCAAATGCTTTTTTGATATCTGTGTATGCTAATTCAAATGCCGCAATTGCGGCAGCGCTGTCTGTTGCATTTTTGGGAAAGTATGCTTGTAAATTGGCTTGCCGATACCTAGGTGCAAAAACTCGGCCCACTTCATTAAATATACTGGCTTGAAACAGTATGGTAGTGTAGTCTGTTTTGGTATTTAACTCAATATTGTTGATTGGTGCACTATAACCATAAGGCAACTGATCATCTGTATAAGTAGTAGGATGAATAAAAAATACGTCTACAGCACTGTCTTGTTTATAATTTGATCTTAATGGTTTAGGAACACTGTCTGCAGGGTCTTTCTTAAAAGGATGTGCTGCCCAATAATGCAAGTCGCTATAATCGGGGGTATTTACATTATCCCTGCGCTCATAATTTTTTTCCATGCCTTTGTAAGGCACCCCACAAGCAATTGCTAAAACCATTAACGTAAACAAAAAAAATATCCATTTTTTCATTTACTAAAGGTCCAGCTTTTTTGTGATTTGTTGCCTATAACCTACAGTTATTGATTTTGCTGTATTTTCGTGAAAATTTATTGTTATGGCCATACCAGTTGTTGATTTAGCCGAATTTACTCATGGAACACCCGAACAAAAAGCTTCATTTGTTCAAAGTCTTGGAAAAGCTTATGAAGAAGTAGGATTTGTTGCAGTTAAAAATCATGGAGTTCCAGATGAGTTAATTGCCAACCAATATGAATATGTTCAACAATTTTTTTCGCTGCCTTTAGAGAAGAAAAAACAATATGAAATTCCAGGATTAGCAGGGCAACGTGGTTATACCAGTTTTGGAAAAGAACATGCCAAAGGGAGTGATGCCCCAGATTTAAAAGAATTTTTTCAATATGGTCAAACAGTTGAAGACCATGATGCAATTAAATCAGCGTATCCCGATAATGTTCAGGTTGCTGAGGTTGCTACCTTAAATGACACTCTTTTTAGTGCATATAGAAATTTTGAAAAGAGCGGTAAGGCTCTGCTGCAAGCAATTGCATTGTATTTAGGGCTAGATGAACATTATTTTGATCAATATGTGCATAATGGAAATTCCATTTTAAGATGCATTCATTATCCCCCAATTACCAATGAGCCAAAGTCTGCAATTAGAGCAGAACAGCATGAAGACATTAATTTAATTACATTATTAGTAGGAGCTTCAGCCGATGGATTACAAATTTTAACTAAGCAAGGAGAATGGGTAAACGTTACCTCTTTGCCAGAACAAATTGTTGTTAACGTTGGTGATATGTTGCAACGTTTAACCAATAATAAATTAAGAAGTACCACACATAGAGTGGTTAATCCTGCAAGAGAATTATGGCATACCAGCCGTTTTTCTATGCCTTTCTTTTTGCACCCAAGAAGTGAAATGAGTTTGGCTTGTTTAGAAAGTTGTATCAATGAAAATAATCCAAAAGCATATTCAGATACTACAGCGGGCGAATACCTAGATGAGCGCTTAAGAGAAATAGGGCTAAAGAAATAATGCTACTTGAATTTGTTAAGACATATCCCCTTTTTGAAAGCTGTGTTCATGCACAGTATTACTGCTTTTGGCGGTCCGCAAGGTCATTTGGGAATGATGATTAAAACATTTGTTCAGCAGCGTAAAGACGTATCAGAAGAAGAGCTCTTAGATTATAATGGATTCTGTCAAATGCTTCCAGGCGCTTCTTCTACGCAGGTTTTAACTTTAATTGGTTACAAGCGTGGCGGTGTTCCATTGGCAATTTTTACCCTACTAATATGGATTATTCCTGCATCTATAATAATGTCGGGCCTATCTTTTTTACTAGACTACTACGATAAAATAGCGCATCCTGCAGCAATTTTTCGATTTATACAACCTATGGCCATTGGTTTTATAGGGTATTCTACTTTACGAACATTTAAAGTTGCCATTCATAATACGATTACTTGGGTAATTTTAATTATTGCAACAATTGCTACTTTTTTTGCATTTAAGACACCTTGGGTGTTTCCAATTTTGATTATTTGCGCAGGCATTGCTACCAATTTTAGTGATAAACGAATTCCACAAAAAGGGGTTCCTCCAAAGCAAGTGAAATGGGGAAATTTATTGATTTTTCTATTTCTTTTTGGTATTACAGGTTATTTATCTGAAACGGCAACGAAGCAAAATTGGGAAAACAGAAAAGTGTATAATCTTTTTGAAAACAACTATCGTTTTGGAAGTTTGGTTTTTGGTGGTGCAGACGTGTTGATGCCGTTGATGTATGAACAATATGTAACAAGACCCCAGTCTAAGAGAATTGTAGAAAATAAAAGAGATGTACTAAAAATTAATCGAGAAGATTTTTTAACTGGATCTGGAATTGTAAGAGCTATACCAGGGCCTGTTTTTTCAATTGGCGCATTTACAGGAGGGATGGTACTAAAAGACCTGGGATTTAATAAGCAGTTGATGGGTTGTGCCATTGGTGTAATTGCTATCTTTTTGCCCAGCGCTTTATTGGTATTATTCTTTTTTCCGGTTTGGCATAATCTAAAGAAATATGCAGTGATTTTCAGGTCTTTAGAAGGAATCAGGGCTTCGGTGGTAGGTATTATGGCAGGAGCAGTCGTTTATTTATTAAACGACCATATTATACCCGATTTAATGATTCAAAATTGGCCCATTCTATGGGATTTGGCCATTGTAATAGCAACATTTTTGGTGCTTAGATTAAATAAACTGCCCGCCCCATTCATAGTAATTAGCTGTTTAATTTTAGGTGCAATTGCCTAATTTTAGTATCTTCCTTTACATCATAAACCTTTTTCATGGTAACTATTGCTTTATACAATTTAAAAGGAGGGGTAGGAAAAACTGCGGCTGCAATAAACCTTGCATACCTAAGTGCTAAACAAGGGTACAAAACACTAATATGGGATTTAGATCCGCAGGGATCTTCCTCTTTCTATTTGGGTGCAACAGCAAACATTAAAAACGAAGCCAAAAAAATATTGAGTGGTGATATAGAATTAGCAAGTGCTATTCAGCCATCTGCCTACGAAAATTTAGATATAATACCCGCAGATTTGTCTGCAAGGCATGCGGATATTTTATTGAATGAAATGAAACAAAGCAAGAAAAAAATTGCTTCCATCCTTTCAACCATTAAAAACGAATATGATATCGTTTTTTTAGATTGTCCTCCAGGCATTTCTGTTTTGCACGATGCTGTTTTTACAGGGGTTGATTGGATATTAATGCCAAATATTCCTACAACATTGTCTATTCGCTCATTTGAATCGGTGTTGAATTATTTTAAAGAAAATGATTTAGACATATCAAAATTAAAATGCTTCTTTAGTATGGTAGACCATCGGAAGAATCTGCATCACGAAGTAATTAATGAATTTTATAAAGACAAATTGTTCTTTAAAAGTTATATACCCTATTTAAGTGATGTAGAAAAAATGGGTGTGCACGAATCACCTTTAGAAACATTTGCTGCCAGCAGTTATGCTGCACAGTGTTATAAAGATCTTTGGAAAGAAATTAAACAGCGTTGTATTAATTAATATGGATAGAGAAATTACTTCGTGGTATAGTCCGGCCTTAAACAAAGAGATGCCCATAGCGTCTTATGGACATTTTGGATTTGCTATTTTATTGATTCCTACTGCAGCTGCAGACTATTTGGAATATGAGCGATTTCAGTTGATAGACGCAATTGCCCCATTTATTAATTCGGGTAAGTGTAGGGTTTTTAGTATTGATAGTATGAACAAGGAAAGCTGGATGAATAATCAGATGCTTCCTGAACATAAAGCCATAAGACATAACCAGTTTAATGATTATGTATTTAATGAAGTAATTCCTTTTATTCGTAATTGCACTAGCGATGAAACCATGATTTATACTTGCGGGGCTTCATTTGGAGCACTTCATGCAATGAATTTATTCATGAAAAGACCCGATATCATTAATGGGGCTATTAGTATGAGCGGTGTATATGATTTAACCGAATACACCAAAGGGTTTTGGGATGATCAGGTGTTTTATAATAGTCCGGTACATTATATACCTAGCTTAAACGATAATTGGTATTTAGATAAGATTAAAGCAAGTCATCATATTCATATTTACACTGGGAGCGGTAATTTTGAAGACCCCGATGCTGCTAAAAAATTCGCTGGAATACTCTACACCAAAGGAATTTGGTACGATTTGGACGTTTGGGGTCCCGATATTCACCATGATTGGCCAACTTGGCGCTCTATGCTGCCCTATATTTTGGACAAGAAATTCTAAACTGTAAAAGACTCGTTAATTCCCTTTCTATATATGGTACTCTGCGCTGGCTGATTTAATATTACATATTAATCAACGGCAATTGAGGCATCTTTCAGGAATAATTGGAATTGTAATACTACTGCTTTTAACTGTTTTTACTACTGATGCTCAAGCCCAGTATACAACGGTAAGTGGTAATGTGTACGATATTTCAGCCAAAAGACCATTGGAGGCAGTAGCAGTTCAAAGTACCTCAGGAAGGGGTACCATTACCGATTCAACTGGATATTATAATTTAACGGTACTTAAAACAGATTCTATTTGGTTTTCTTTGATTGGAAAATCTACCATGAAATATCCTGTAGATACCATAAGTAACTTGGAACGGTTTAATGTTATGATTCATGTGCGCTCCTTTGATTTGCCGGAAGTAAAAGTCCGCAACAACTATTACAGATATGATTCTGCTATGAATAGGCAAGATTATGCCAAAGTATTCAACTTTAAAAAGCCAAGTTTGGGTGTAGTGTCTAGCCCTAATTATAATCCAGGGGCAACTGTAGGGTTTGACTTAGAAGGCATCATCAATATGTTTCGAGTTAAACGCAATAGAAGTATATTGACTCTGCAAAAAAGATTAATAGAAGAGGAAGAAGAAAAGTATGTGAATAGTAGATTTAGTAAGTTATTTGTAAGAAAAATTACTGGTTTACAAACGCCGGAATTAGACACATTCATGCGAAGATATCGCCCTAGTTATGGAATGGTAAAACTCCTAAACGACTTAGAGTTGGGTTATTATATTGGTCAACAATATGAAGAATATAAATCTACCAGGTACAACTGGCGTGGAGGATTATATAGAAGAAGAGAAGATCAATAATATTTATTGCGAACTAGCTTTCAAAGCTTTACCCCCCAATAATTGTATCAAAGGCAATAAAGCACCAAATCTCTCATCATTGCTAAACCCTTGTTTGTATCGATGATAAATTTGTTGTGCAATTACCGCATTTTTAAACAAGCCAAACACATAGTAGTAATTGATATCAGTCAAATCTCTTTTCGTGATTGAAGTGTAATATTCTATTAAATCTGCCCTTGATAAATTCCCAGACAACCAAGTACAATTGTACTGTTTAAAAATTGGTTCCTCATCTTGTTCAAACCAATAAGCCAACATGGCACCCAAATCCATCAGTGGATCTCCTACTGTAGCCATTTCCCAATCTAATACACCATTCACTTCTGTTAAATCGTTATTGAAAACAATATTGTCGTATTTAAAATCATTGTGTAGTAGTGTAGCAGATTGTTCCTTTGGGTGATTATTTTTTAACCATTCTGTAACTTGATTCATCGATTCAATGGAATCGGTTTCTGCAGCATAATACCTTTTGATCCAACCTTCCACTTGTCTAATTACATATCCTTCTGGTTTTCCTAATTGAATTAAATGCGTTGTTTCAATATCAATAGCATGAAGTTGAGCTAATGTTTCAACCAGTTGTTTAGCACAGTGCTCAAATTGAGCTGGCGTTATTGCCAGTTTGGGAGCATTATATGCTCTTAATATAATACCGTCTAATTGTTCCATAATGTAAAATGGAAATCCCGTAATAGCCAAATTGGTAGAGTAAAGAATTGGTTGGGGTATTTTATTAAAAAATGGTTTTAATAAACTCAACACTTTATACTCTCGCTCCATATCATGCGCCGACTTAATATTGGCTCCGGGTGGCGCCATTCTCATTACGAAAATTTGGTCTGTTGTAGATAATTGATATGTTAAATTAGAATAACCTCCCGCAAAGCGAGTGATAGCAATAATGGGAGTAGCATTAGGCATAGCAGATTTCAGTATATCATTTAGCTGATTGATATCAAAGGATTCTTTATCTGAAAGCGCAACTGTTTTTTCCATAATTACACTATTTACTTTTTCTACTCATTCCATATTTCTTTAAAATACTTAAAGCCAAACTTTGCTTATGTACCTCATCGGCGCCATCCCAAATTCTAGCTCCTCTTTCGTGCTGAAATAAATTGGCCAACATAGTTTCATCGGATAATCCCATTGCTCCATGTACTTGTATAGCTCTATCTAATACTTTTAATACCATATTGGCTACAAAAAATTTAATGCCTGCAATTTGATCACGGGTAGCAGCAGCACCATATAAATCAATATTGTGTGCAGTTCTCAAGACCAATAATCGAGCGGCATCTATTTCTACCCTGCTTTCTGCAATAAATCCTTGTATAAATTGTTGATGCCCCAGCATTTCTCCTTCTTTAATTTCTCTAGTAGCTGCTCTTTGGCACATCAGGTCAAATGCTTTTTCTGCAATACCCACCCATCGCATGCAGTGGTGTATTCTGCCAGGTCCAAGACGTTCCTGCGCAAGCTTAAACCCTGATCCCTCAGTTCCAATGATATTGTTATTGGGAATTCTACAATTGTTATAACGAATTTCGGCATGACTGGCCCAGCCTTCTCCGGCTTCACCAAATACTGGTATATTCCGAATGAATTCAAAGCCGGGTGTATCGGTAGGCACAATAAACATGCTTGCTCTTTCGTGTGGTGCTGCATTAGGGTTGGTTACTGCCATTACCACTGCAAATGAAGCCCCATCAGCTGATGAAGTAAACCATTTGTGCCCATTAATAATGTATTCATTTCCTTCCTTAACAGCAGTGGTTGCCAATCTGGTAGGATTAGATCCAGCAAACTCTGGTTCGGTCATTGAAAAACAACTGCGAATTTTTCCGGCTAATAATGGATGTAAATATTTTTCTTTTATTTCATCAGAGGCAAAGCGAGAAATCATTTCTGTATTTCCAATATCGGGTGGCTGTGCGTTAAACGTATACTGTCCATAATAGGGTGATAAGGATAGTATTTCACTCACTTGTCCAAACTCGCAAAGGGTTAATCCCATTCCCCCTTCATGAGTGGGCAAATGTAAATTCCACCACCCTTTTTCTTTTACTATTTCCCTTTTTAGAGTAAGTAATTTTTCGGTTTCTTTAAATGGTCTAGTAGTGTGTTCTTTTTCTAAAGGGATTAATTCTGTTTCTACAAAATCTCGAATAGCAGGTATTAAAACTTCTAATCTCTTGGTAATAAAAATGGCTTCCATAATATTAATTAAATAGTTACACCACCATCTGCAGTGAATAAAGTACCCGTGCAATAACCTGATGCAGGTGCAGCTAAAAATAGTGCGAGCGCAGCTATTTCGTCTACTGATCCCATTCTTGATATGGGGGCCATTTTTACAAATCGATTTAACCATTTTTCATCTTGCCAAAGTGCTTCTGAAAATTTGGTTTTAATGAGTCCAGGACAAATTGCATTCACTCTTATTCCATCGGCACCCCACTCCTTAGCAGTTACTTTGGTAAGCATATTTAACGCAGCTTTTGAAACTGAGTATAAGCCCAACCCTGGATCTGGTGTAATTCCTGCAATAGAACTAATATTGATAACCGAACCACCCCCTCTTTCTTTCATAATTGGATATACTAATTTACCCAGCTCAAAAGGGGCTTTCACATTTACATTCATAATTTTATCAAAAGCCCATTCTTCGCAGCTTACCACGGGGCCATAAACCGGATTACTAGCTGCATTGTTTACTAAAATGTCAATGCCTCCATATAATTCAACCGTTTTTTGAACCAATATTTTGCAGGCTTCTATATCTCCCGCATTGCCTGCAATACCGGTACATATTCCTCCTGTTTCTTGAACGGAAGCAGCTACTTTATCTAGTTCTTCTTGTTTGCGTGAGTTAATCACAACCGCCGCTCCACTAGCTGCAAAATATCTTGCAATGGCTTCTCCAATCCCTTTACTCGCGCCTGTAATTAAGGCCACTTTTCCTTTTAAACTAAATGCTTCATTCATTTTCATACGATTAACTTTTTCTAGATAATGCTTTGTTCATAGCGTTCATGAATTGGTCTTTTACTTTTAGTCTAAACCATGTAGGAGCCAATCTTTTCAACTTCCACATGGTTCTTGCAGCCTTGGGTAATATTATGTAGAGTTCTTTTTTCCCTGCCCTAATTAATATTTCTTTGGCCACTTCATTGGCTTCTAAGCCAGATCGCTCTATAAATGTTTGAGTGATTTTTTTTGTAGCATCCCCTCCTCTTACAGACTGTGCAATATTCGTTTTAAAGTAAGTGGGCTGTATACAAGAAACATTAATTCCAAAATCATATAATTCGCTGTACAATGTTTCACTAATGGCAACAACGGCGGCTTTAGTCATATTGTATCCACCCATAGTAGGAGCGCAGCTAATTGCAGCAGCACTGGCGGTGTTGAGTATATGACCATATCCTTGTTTCTTCATTGCAGGAATAAAATACCAGCAACCATATAACACCCCCATCTGATTAATTCCTACCATCCACTCGTAATTTTCCAAAGAATAAGTTTCAAATTCTGATCCATCTCCAACCCCTGCATTATTGAATAATAAATCAATTCCTTCTGCATCAAATAAAAAACGCTCTGCCACTTCTTTATATTGGTCTTTGTCTGCAACATCTAATAAATAAGTGAGTGGCTTTCCTCCTGCTTTAGCTACCAATCTATCCACTTCTTCCAAAGTTTTTGGATTATTATCTGCCAAGCCAATGGTCCATCCTTCTGCAGCAAGTTCTAATGCAAATGCTTTTCCCAAGCCAGATGCGGCACCTGTAATAAATGCTCTTTTGTGGGGGTATTTTTGAGAGAGTACATACATAGTGCAAGCTTTATTGCTTGAATGTAAAAAAAGGATGCGACTTAATGGGCATTTCACCGAATTATTTTAGCTATTCGCCATTCAGCAAATGCTGGTTTAGAAGACATTATTTAATTCTATCTTTACGGCTTGCAAAAATTGACTCCTTTGAAAAAAATAAGTCTGTTACTAACATTGCCCTTGCTGCTATTTTCATGCAAGGAAGAGAAAAAAGAAAATACCGATCCAAAAGCAAAATCGCCATCGGCCACCATTGTAGATGTATTAATTGCGGGTGCAGGAAATATTGACAACAATGTGGAAGTGAATGGGGCTATCATACCAATGGAAACAGTTAATATTAATCCAGAAGTAAGTGGTAGACTAACGTTGCTTAATGCGCCAGACGGAGGTAGGGTAACACAAGGCGCTATCCTCGCAAGAATTAATGATGCCGATTTACAAGCTAATTTGTCTAAAACAAAAGTGTTGTTAGACATGGCTCAAAAAACAGAAGAGCGGCTAAGAAAATTATTGGCCATCAATGGAATTAATCAATCTGAATATGACTTGGCTTTAAATCAGGTAAACAGCTTAAAAGCAGACTTACTAGTAACCCAAGCACAAATAGACAAAACAATTATCAAAGCTCCATTTACTGGAGTGCTCGGTTTAAGACAAATTAGCCCAGGTGCCTATGTTACTCCAGCAATTACTTTGACCACACTTCAACAAGTAGACCAAGTTAAGATTGATTTTAATGTTCCAGAGTTTTATACCAATATGATTAAGGTTGGATCTGCTGTACAGGTGCAAACCAATGAGTCTCCTCAAAAAAGAAGGGCAACAATTATTGCTACCGATCCTCAAATTAATCCTACTACAAGAAATCTTCGTGTGCGCGCAATCTTAGATGGAAGCCCAGTTGCGCCAGGAACTTTTGTAAAAGTATTTTTAGAAGCAGGTAAAAATAAGAATAGCATTCTTGTACCAACCAACGCTATTATACCCGACGCAAGAGCAAAAAAGATTATTGTTGTTAAAGGTGGAGAAGGTGTTTTTGTAGATATAGAAACAGGGGTAAGGGGTACAGGTTTTGTAGAAGTTACAAAAGGACTCAACCTTGGAGACAGTGTTGTGGTTACAGGGGTTTTATTTGTACGACCAAAGCAACCTGTTAAAGTTCGTTCTGTTAAGCAGTTGAGTGAAATTATAAAATAGAAGCAGCCAATCATCCCATGAATATTTCTGAATTATCATTAAAAAGACCCATTCTAGCAACGGTGATGAATATCCTCATCGTATTGTTTGGAATTGTTGGATATAGTTTTTTGGCAGTAAGGGAATATCCTGCAATTGACCCTCCTGTAGTAAATGTTAGAACTTCTTATTCTGGGGCTAACTCTGACATTATTGAGAGTCAAATTACAGAACCCCTTGAGAAAGCCATTAATGGTATTCCTGGTATTAGAAGTATTTCTTCTTCAAGCTCTAATGGAAATAGCAATATTACTGTTGAATTCAATGTTTCTGAAGATTTAGAAGCATCAGCTAATGATGTAAGAGATAAAGTAAGCCAGGCGGTAAGAAATTTACCACAAGACGTAGATGCGCCTCCTGTTGTAAGTAAGTCTGATGCCAATAGCGACTTCATTATTTTGTTGGCAGTGCAAAGCCAAACAAAAGGTTTGCTAGAATTGAGTGAATACGCAGAAAATGTTTTGCAAGAACGATTTCAAACTATTTCAGAAGTTAGCGCTGTTAATATTTTTGGTCAAAAAAGGCCATCGATGCGCATTTGGATTGATCCAGATAAACTCAATTCATTCAATGTTACATTTGGTGATATTAGAACTGCGCTTAACACAGAGAATGTTGAAATTCCTTCTGGTAAAATATATGGCGATAAAACGGAACTAACCATTAAAGCATTGGGAAGGCTTACTACAGAGAAAGATTTTCGTGATTTAATTATTCGTCAAACCGCAGCCGGCATTATTCGTTTATCTGACGTAGCATATGTTGAAGTTGGTCCTGAAAACGATGAATACAGCTGGAGGTTGAATGGTGTTAATGCGGTTGGCATGGCTATTATTCCTCAGCCTGGAGCCAACTATATTAAAATTGCTGATGAATTTTATAAGCGTTTAGCAGAGATTCAGAAAACAGAAAAAGGAGATTTCATCATGACTCCTTTAATTGATCAAACAAAAAATGTTCGTGCATCAATTAAAGAAGTAGAAGAAACCTTATTAATCTCTTTTACATTAGTTGTGTTGGTTATTTTCTTTTTCTTCCGAAACTGGTTAATTGCTATAAGACCTTTAATAGATATTCCAATTTCCTTGGTAGCTACCTTCTTTATCATGTATATTTCTGGTTTCTCAATTAATGTTTTGACATTATTGGGAATTGTGTTGGCTACTGGACTTGTGGTTGATGATGGAATTGTTGTTACAGAAAATATTTTTAGAAAACTAGAAAGTGGATTACCCATACGTAAAGCTGCGTTGGAAGGGAGCAAAGAAATTTTCTTTGCGGTAGTTTCTACCTCTATCACTTTAGCTGTAGTATTTTTACCAGTTATTTTCTTGCAAGGTTTTGTGGGTAGTTTATTCCGCGAATTTGGTATTGTAGTTGCTGCTGCCGTATTAATTTCTGCATTTGTGTCTTTAACTATTACTCCAGTACTAAATGTTTACCTCAATAAAAAAGATGCAGGTCATGGTAAGTTTTACGATATGACTGAGCCTTTTTTCAGAGGGATGGAAAACGGCTATAAACGCTTACTTGCAGCATTTCTTCGGGTTCGTTGGATGGCTTGGGTTATTGTTGCCATTTGTGCGGGTATCATTTATTGGATTGGTACAGGTTTACAAAGTGAATTGGCACCTTTAGAAGATAGAAGCAGTATACGTTTCCAAATGAGTGGCCCCGAAGGAGCCAGTTATGGGTACATGGTAGAAACGGGAGATAAATTATTAAATTATCTAACTGATTCTGTTCCTGAAAAAGATTTTGTATTTGCCGCAGTTCCAGGATTTGGTGGAAGCGGTGGTACATTAAGAATTAAATTAGTAGACCCAGATAAAAGAACAAAATCGCAATCGGATATTGCTAAGGAAATAGGTAAGAAACTTCCTAGTATTAATAATGCCCGAATTTTTCCAGTTGAAGAACAAACCATTTCGGTAGGACTTGGCTCTAGAGGTTCTTTGCCTGTTCAGTTTATTCTTCAAAATTTAGATTTTGAAAAAATTAAGACAGTCATCCCCAAATTCTTAGAGGAAGCAAGAAAGGATAAGACTTTCCAAAACGTAGATGTGAACCTTAAGTTTAATAAGCCAGAATTACAATTAACCATTGATCGTATAAAGGCAAAAGACTTAGGCCTATCTATAATAGACGTAGCTGATGTAGTTTCTAGCGCATTTAGTGGAAGAAGGTTGGCTTACTTTATTATGAATGGTAAGCAATATGAAGTGATTTCCCAGGTTGCTTATAAAGACCGTCAAAAGCCAGCTGATATTGAAAAACTGTATGTTAGAAATAATCGCGGAGAGAGTATTCCGCTAAAAGCGGTGGTTAAGTTAGAAGAGAATTCTAATCCGCCAACATTGTATCATTTCAATCGATTTAAAGCTGCAACCATTTCTGCTTCTTTAGCCGAAGGAATGACTATTGGGGATGGCGTGAAAGCCATGCGAAGAATTGGAGACCAATTATTAGATGAAAGTTTTAAGACTGCTTTAAATGGTCCTTCCCGTGATTTTGAAGAAAGTTCTTCTAATACGGCTTTTGCTTTTGGTTTTGCATTGATATTAATCTATTTGGTACTAGCAGCTCAATTTGAAAGCTTTAAAGATCCATTAACTATTATGATTACTGTACCACTGGCTTTAGCAGGTGCTTTGCTGAGCTTATGGGTTTTTGATCAAACGATTAATATTTTCTCTCAAATTGGTATGATTATGTTAATTGGTTTGGTAACTAAAAATGGTATTTTAATTGTGGAATTTGCCAATCAAAAAAGAGAGTTTGGATTGAATAAAAAGGCAGCAGTTTTAGAAGCTTCTGCTCAACGATTGCGTCCAATTTTGATGACTAGCCTTGCTACCGCATTAGGTGCATTACCAATTGCATTGAGTATAGGAGCTGCAGCTACCAGTCGTATGCCATTGGGAATTGTGATTGTTGGAGGTATTTTGTTTTCACTTTTACTCACGTTGTTTGTTATTCCTGCTGTGTATACTTATATATCTGGAAAGCATGATGTTAAAAAAGTAGATATAACAGATTAATTTAAAGATTATGCCCAATTCTATTGCTGATATTAGACGCGATTATATGTTGAAGTCTTTTGACGAATCTCATGCAGCCAATAATCCTTTTGACCAGTTTAAAGATTGGTGGGAAGAAGCAACTAGTGTTGAAATTGATGAAGTGAATGCAATGACTTTGGCAACAGTAGATAAGAATGGCAAGCCCTCTGCTAGAATTGTTTTACTAAAAGGGTATACCCATGATGGCTTTGTTTTTTTCACCAATTATGAAAGTGCAAAAGGGCAAGAATTGGCGGCCAATCCAAATGCTGCTATTTTATTTTTTTGGAAGGAATTAGAAAGACAAATTAGAATTGAAGGCAGCGTAGAAAAAATTTCCGCAGCAGATAGTGATGCTTATTTTCATTCAAGACCAGCTGGTAGTAGAATAGGAGCTTGGGTTTCACCACAAAGTAAAGTGATTCCAGGACGTTCATTTTTAGAAGATAATTATCAGCAATTGCTGCTTCAATATCCAGATGAAAATCAAGTACCTCGACCTCCACATTGGGGTGGTTATATTGTAAAACCTGAAAGTTTTGAATTTTGGCAAGGCAGAAGTAGCCGACTGCACGATCGTTTAAGATTTACACATGATGAAGCTGGAAATTGGGTTAGAGAAAGATTGGCCCCTTAAAAATTTACGCCAAATTTTACTGAATTGTAAAGTCTTTTCTTAGCTGAATGAATACCTCATCTAATATTTGATTGAGCTGAATTCCTAAACTAGGAATCTTATCTAGTTGTTCTCCTGTTTTAGCATAGAATTCTATACTCTCTACTGTTTTATATGCCTGTTTTATTCCCAAGCTATAAATAGATGATTTCATCTTATGGGCTAATTGAAATATTTCGTTAGTATTATTACTATCAATAGCTTTTAATAAATTAATGATATCGGTAGTTGTATTCTTAATAAATACTTGAACTATTTCTTTTAAAAATGCGGTATCATCTTGATCTATTCCTTGTAATGCAGATAGATTATATAATTTTTCACTCGTTTCTTCTGCTATTTTCGTTTTTAGTTTTTTACTAAAATCTACTGGGCTATTTAATTGTAATTGTTTTTTGATACAGTCATATAATCCAGCTTCTGTAAATGGTTTAGTGATATAGTCGTTAAATCCAGCTTCTGCAAATCGATCGGTTTCTTTCTTAAATGCATTAGCCGTAAGTGCCACTATTGGAACCGCTGCTTTAATAGTATCACCCATATGCCTAATCATTTGCGTAGCTTCATATCCATCTACTTCTGGCATATGAATGTCCATTAAGATTAAGTCGAAATCCCTTTTCTTATGTGCTTCAAATGCTTCTTGACCATTGGCTACTAGAACCACTTCGTGTCCCCATTCTTCCAAAATTTGTTTAACAATAATCTGGTTGATGGTAACATCTTCTGCTACTAATATTCTTTTTTTGTCTATTGGTGTAAATGTCAATTCTTCTTTCCTATTGGTTAGCATAGAATTTTCACCAATTTGGTAGGGTATACGAACAATAAATTTTGTTCCTTTATTTAAGGCACTTTCTGCTTTTATAGTGCCGCCCTGGATTTCAATCAGGTTTTTGGTAATGGTAAGTCCTAAGCCTGTACCCCCATATTTTCTACTTGTTTCTGAAGAAGCTTGAACAAATTCGTCGAATATATTGGCTAAGTTTTCAGGAGAAATTCCAATACCTGTATCTGTTACATTGAACTCTATGAGTGGGACCTTATTAGGTTCATTAATTTGAACTGCACTTACAATAATTTTACCAGATTCAGTAAACTTAAGTGCATTACTAATTAAGTTGTTCAGTACTTGGCCTAGCCTAAATGGATCACCTACTAATACTGTTTCAGAAGGAACCTGGTTGTCAAAAATTAATTCAAGCCCTTTTTCTTCAATTTTGAAAATAAAAGTCTTTAATGTGTTTGAAATTTTTTCCTCTAATAAAAAGGGAATATGTTCTAACTCTATTTTTCCTGATTCTATTTTAGTAAAATCTAGTACGTCATTTACAATATGGAGTAAATTATCTGCAGACTCAAGTATTAGTTTAGTGTATTCTTCTTGTTTTGGATTAAGATTTGTTTTGTATAAAAGCCCTCCAATACCCAAGATGCCATTCATTGGTGTCCTAATTTCGTGGCTGATATTGGCAAGAAATATTTCTTTAACCCTGCTTGCCCTTTCTGTTTCTTCTTTTGCTTTAATTAATTCTCTTTCTGCTTTTATTCTATTGGTAATGTCTTGAGAGAATCCAATGATATAAGGAGCACTAGATGTTTCTTCTACCATATAGTTTTGAAAAAGCAAGTAGATATGATCCCCGTTTTTACAAACAATAGAAAAAACTCCTTCCGCTTTTCCAGTCTCAAATACTTCTTTCAGATAAATTGAATCAAAAATGGACACTTTTTCTTTTGGTACAAATTCTTTTAAATTTCTCCCAATCAATTCCTCGCTATTATAGCCAACAGCTGAACATATAGAAGGATTAACACTTAATAATTTACCATCTAAATCGTGTGTACAAATTAGTGCCTGACTATAATTGAATAGATCTCTGTATCGCTTCTCATTCAATAATAATTTGTCCTCAATTTGTTTTCTTTCTGAAATATTTAATCCAAAACCGATAACTAGTGTCACTTCATTTTTATCATTTAACACTGGGAATAGATTCCTTAAATGATATTCTGTTTTACCGTCTGATAAGGTTAACTTTTCTTCCCACGACAATTGTTTCTTGGAAGCAATAACTTGGTTAAAGATTTCCCTTCTTCCTTTGGCTATTTTTGGATCTTTATTTCTGTATGTACAATATTCCTCGTCAGTTTTGCCGATAATCCATTTTCTTAGTTCATTATCTTTTATTCCAATTGGATTCACAAATAAATATCTATGAGAAAAATCAAATACAGCAATATCTGTTGGTATACTATTTAAAATACTTTCATAAAAACTTCTTTGCTTATTAAACTCAAATTCTGTTTCTTTTACTTTTGTTATATCCATATGGGTGCCCAAAACTTTCAATGGGTATCCGTCTGCATCTTTGTCGGTAACAATTCCTCTATCAAGTATCCATTTATAATTACCAAACTTATCTTTAATTCTATATTCTGTATGATGATGTTCTATCTCTTTTTTTCTATACTGCTGATCTTGTTTTTGTAAGATTGAAATATCATCAGGATGAACTGCATTCCACCATTGCTCGGCAATTGATAAGCTGGAATTTTCTAATTCAATAAATGCCCTTGTTTGATGTGAAAAACTAGTTACATTTTTTTGGTAGTCGTGCATCCAAACATTATCCCCCATTTTCTCTAGAGCAAACAATAACTTTTTCTCGTAATTATCACTCTTAGCTTCCTCAATTTCTTTTTTGAGTATAAGCGCTTGCAATAAATCTATTTGGGCATTCTGAACAGCAAAGTCATTTCTTCCAAAAGCATTTTCTTCAATTTCTTTTATAGAAGAAAAGGAAGGGCTGCCCATGAAAACAATAAGCATTGGGTTTTCATTAACGACAAATTGACCATTAAGATGGATGAGTTTATTTATTTTAGTTTGAATGACTACTTTTTCATGTAAGTGTTGAAGCAAATAGTCAATTATAGGACCACTTCTGAAATTTTCAATTTCAAATTGATTAATGAATAAATCGTTTAATACAAAAGGACAGATTTTTCGGATGGATTTTCCGCAATCCACTATTTCACCATCCAAATTGATTTTAAGGTGAAAGGGAAATAAGTCGTCTGATTGTTGCTGATTAAATACTAAATCCATTAATGCTACTAGATATTCTTCAAGTTACGATTTATTTATATTTTTTATATGTAAAACCTATATAAAAAAAGTCTGTAAAATTAATTTTTACAGACTTTTCTTAAATATAACTAAATGCTATTTTCTTGCCATTACTTTTTCTACTGCAGCTACTATATAGGGTGTATCAAGTCCATATTTAGTAAGCAGTTCAGTGGGCTTTCCGCTTTCTCCAAAAGTATCGTTCGTACCTATCATTTCAATTGGAATTGGGCAGTTTTTTGCAGCTACTTGTGCTATTGCATCTCCTAACCCACCTATAATATTGTGTTCTTCAACTGTTACAGCACATTTGGTTTTTGAAATAGATTTAATGATGGCTTCTGTGTCTAATGGTTTAATAGTGTGAATATTGATTAGTTCTACACTTATTCCCTTTTCTTCTAGAATTCTACCAGCTTCAATTGCTTTCCAAACCATATGTCCACAGGCAAAAATAGAAACATCGGTTCCTTCACTTAATTGTTGGGCTTTACCAATTACAAAATCACTTCCGTCTTCTTTAGTAAAATTGGGCCACTTGGGTCTACCAAATCTTAAATAAACTGGTCCTTCATAAGCAGCAATGGCTTTTGTTGCCGCTTTGGTTTGATTAAAGTCGCAAGGAACAATAACCGTCATGCCTGGTAGCATTTTCATTAAACCAATATCTTCTAATATTTGATGGGTTGCACCATCTTCTCCTAATGTTAGTCCGGCATGAGAAGCACAAATTTTTACATTCTTTTCGCTGTATGCAACACTTTGTCGAATTTGATCATAGACCCTACCTGTGCTAAAATTGGCAAAAGTGGTGGTATAGGGTATTTTACCTCCAATGGTCATTCCTGCTGCAATGCCAATCATATTGGCTTCTGCAATACCAACCTGTACAAAACGATCGGGAAAATCTTTAATAAATGGACCTAATTTTAAAGAACCAGCTAGATCAGCTGTTAATACTACCACATTCGGATTTTCTTTACCAATCTCATGAATACCTTCTCCAAATCCACCGCGGGTTTCTTTTTCATTAAGTACTTGAATATCTTTCAATTTCATAGTTGAGTATTTTGCTGGAAAGCTGCAAAGTAAACACTTTTTTATATGGCTTCCTGTACATTTCCTGTTCTTTTAAGAACCCCCCAATGTTGAAGTTCTCCTTTAACTGCTTTTCTAAGGGTTCTGAAAAGCACAATTAATAATAACCATCGATAAATCACTCGTTGGGGTATTAACCAAATAAGCTTCCAATAGGGTTCTTTTTCAAAACCAAATGCAAACAAGGCCAACAATAGGTCAACTCCTAGAAAGACAGCATAATAAAGCCCAATTTCACTTGCACTTCCGGTAATTAAGCCAATCAACATTAAAAAGTCTGCAAAAGGAGCAAACAAGGGTATTAGGTATTTGAAAAGTAAAATATCTGGTAAAGCAATAAAGCCCAGTTTAGGATAATTGGTATTAAATAAAGCGTCTCTGTTTTTCCAAAAAGTTTGCAATACACCAAAAGTCCACCTGAATCGTTGGCTCATAAACTGTTTAAGTGTTTCGGGGGCTTCTGTTAATGCTATTGCTTTATTTTCATTAGCAATAGTATACCCGCATCGTAAAATGCGGATACTTAAATCACAGTCTTCAGCCAATGTATCAGAAGTAAATCCACCAGCATCTTCAATTGCCAACTTACTAAATGCACCAATTGCCCCTGGAACTACCGTGATTGAATTAAAATATCCAAATGCCTTTCTATCAATATTTTGACTAGTAGTATATTCAATACTTTGCCAGCGTGTAATTAAATTTACTTCATTTCCCACTTTTACATTACCAGCTACAGCTCCTATTGTTGCATCATTAAAGTGCATCATCAGCTTACTCACTGCATCTGTCTTTAATTTGGTGTCTGCATCAATACAAACAACATAATTGGCATTGGTTGCTGCAATACCAAAGTTTAATGCAGTTGCTTTACCTCCATTTTGTTTATCTAAAATTGTTACTTGGGCATTATCACTATACGCGGCTTTAACCACTTCCAACGTATTGTCGGTACTTCCATCATTTACGAAAATGATGTTGAAGTTTGGATAATCACAACGCAGCAAGTTGTTTAATGAACTTACTGCATTTACTTCTTCATTATAGGCTGGTACAATTATTGAAACAAGTGGGGTATCTTTTAATTGACTTAAGGCTTGTCTTTTCTCTTTTTTTCTAGCAAGTATTGACGATATCAAAATAATTAATAAACGGATACTTCCTAATGTTAAAAACAACAGGAATAATGCATTAAAGATTTTGCCCAAATAATATCCTGCTTCTGCTAGAAAATAATTAAACCTTAATACATAGTTTTCATGATAGTTAGGAACTGGAGGCATTACATCATCTCTTGTTTTTCCCATTAAATCGGCAACAGTAGTAAATTTATATCCCTCTTTATGAAAGTATTCAATAATTTTTGGTAGGGCATCCACTGTAGCACTTCGGTCTCCACCTGCATCATGCAATAGAATAATATTTCCCCGATCTTTCATTCTTACCACTCTATTAAAAATACTATCCCCATTAAAATTTTTATCCTCATCAGTTTGCCAGTCTAATGGGTCTATATTTTCGCCAATTGTTAAATAATTTTTTTCTCTACTTAATGCTACAGGTACAAGTTCTTCCATGGTTTCAGGCCTACTATCTGCATTAAAAGGAGCTCTAAACATGATGGTACTTCTACCTGTAATTGCTTCAATCAATAATTTGGTTGCATCCATTTCTAAGTAAGCCCTTTGCTTACTAACTGTTGCCATATTTGGATGGGTAAAAGTATGATTGCTTATTTCGTGTCCTGATTTATAAATTCTTTTTACTAGTGGAATATTTTTCTCTGCTTCAATTCCTACAATAAAAAAATTGGCCACCACATTGTATTTATCTAGTATGTCTAATATTTGTCTTGTATAAACAGGATGTGGTCCATCATCAAAAGTTAATACCATTTTTTTCTCTGTAGACTTTCCAAATTGTTTTACCACAAACATCGATGGAAGTGTATCATAAAATTCTTCTGATATCAACATCCATTCTGTATCTAATTCTGTTCTAATATGGCCTGGTGTAGGGGTAGAAATCACATCTAAAATTTCCCCCTCTCCCATAAAATCTACATCATTGCTGGTTTCAACTTTTGTAAATTCATCAAAATTGAATTTTTGAACAGAAGCTTTATTCATTGGGAGATAATAAAAGTCCCAAAGTCTGCTGTCTTCACTTCCCATACGCCATAATGCTGTTCCTGCAAATCCATATTCAGTAGAAAAACGAATGGCATTAAAATTGGTAGCTGCATCAGTAAAATGGACTTCTCTTTCGTGACCGGCTTTGTCTTTGTACTTAAAGAATAAATTATAAGAATCGTTATCGTAAGTAATTTTACTGTTGTTTTCTTTTGCAATGCTCAATGCTTGCTGATAAGTAACATCTGAACCTTCACCTCCTTTAGGCCAGTCATATCCAAATCCTGCAATACATAGCACTAATTTGGGTATTGGAACTTTTTGTACAATTTGATCAACGGCGGCTTCAATCCATTTCTGACCACTAATTGGTCCTGGTTTAGTGCTAGATGTATATTGGTCATACGCCATTAAGAATATATAATCCGTATGAGCTGCCAATGCTTGATAGTCGTAGTCTTCATTAAACGGCATTACATCAATGGAAGTTAATAACCCTCCTGAATGAAAACGATCGGATAATTTTTTTAAGAATTGAGTTAGAACTCTGTTGTCGTTTTCAACTAGTTCTTCAAAGTCTATATTAATTCCAGCAAAGCCTTCAGACTTTATCCATTTATATAAATCGTTTATTAATTTTTCACTTTTGCTTGAGTTGTTTAAAATTCTGCTCACCACGTCTCCATTCCACTTACCATTAATATTATTGGTAAGCATGGGCATCACCCTTAATCCTTTTGCCTGTTTAATTAAGTCGTATCCTCGTTTGTCTTTTCGGATAATTAATGAATCACCGGTTGGATCAAAGAACATCCATTCGGGTAATATTAAATTGAGTTTATTAATATTTCTTCTTAATGAAAAGAATGCTTGTGGGTCCCAGTCTACATAAAAAGCAGCTCTAATACCCAATGAATCACTAAATAGTTTTGAATTGGAAAGCCTGATGGCGCTGTCATTTTGACCACATCCGTTACCTGCTGACCATTTATCATCTATAAATTTTCTGAAACCTTGGTACTCTTTTGCTAGCGAATCGGGGTTATCTTCTGAAACTAAAATGCTTTTGAAAACGCTGCTCTGTAATATTGGTACTGTTGGAACATAAGCTGTTCTAATAGCAATAACAATAGCAATGATCGTAATAAATAACAGAAATAGTAGCAAACGGAACGTCCATTTAAAACGCTGCCATCTGGTAGGATTACTTGTTTGAAACACCTGTTTGAATCCCTTGGCCATCGATTGCTTATAAATTTATATTACATACAAAGTTAATGCCATTAAACGGCAGCAACACTACCAACCAGGTGGTATAAATTTTTAAGCAAGGGGAAGGACAATCACTAGCCTTCAAATGTGCTGTAGAAATATGGAGTTTTAGCTTCAAATTCAGCTGCGCAGGTATCAACCATCTTATAAACCCTAGTAATACCTAATTGCTTTCTTTTTTCATACACTTCATCTTCATGGCAATTTCCGTTAAGAATCTTAGCAATTTGGGCATCTCCAAAACCCATTTTCTTCGCTTCTTTCAATAAGCTTTCAGGAAGGCTTTCTAATGTATGCTTTAATAGTTCTTTTTCTATCGTACAAATTTCTTGTATTTGGTATAAGAACCATCTATCAATACCTGTTGCTTGTGCAATCGATTTAACAGTAGAACCCTGCATTAGCGCATCTTTTATGCGGAATATACGATCCCATTTTGGGGTCTTGATGTATTCTACAATTTCTTCACTTTTCATTAAGCTCTTACCATAGTAACCCAATCCAACTGCTTCATTCTCTAAGCTTTGACATGCTTTCTGCAAAGCTTCTGGAAAGCTTCTTCCAATGGCCATTACCTCACCCACACTTTTCATTTGCAAACCTAAAGTATCGTTGGCTCCTTTGAATTTATCAAAATTCCAGCGAGGAACTTTTACTATTACATAATCTAAAGCTGGTTCAAAATATGCGGAAGTTGTTTGGGTAATTTGATTCTTTAATTCATCTAAAGAATAGCCAATAGCTAATTTGGCTGCTATTTTGGCAATAGGATATCCCGTTGCTTTTGATGCAAGGGCAGAAGAACGGCTTACTCTTGGGTTAATTTCAACCGCTATTAATTCTTCAGTTGCGGGGTTTAAGGCAAACTGTACATTACAACCTCCAGCAAAATTTCCTAAAGAACGCATCATTAGCATGGCTTTGTTACGCATTTCTTGGAATGCAGTATCACTCAAAGTCATAGCTGGAGCAACGGTAATAGAATCTCCTGTGTGTACCCCCATTGGGTCTAAATTCTCAACAGTACAAATGATTACGACATTGTCGTTACAGTCTCTAAGTAGTTCTAATTCGTATTCCTTCCAACCCAATACTGCTTTTTCAACTAGAACTTCATGAATGGGTGAGGCTTTTAATCCTTTCTCTAAAGCCGCATCTAAATCTTCTTTACCATGCACAAAACCTCCACCAGTTCCCCCCAATGTAAACGAAGGACGAATTACCAATGGGAAACCAATTTCTTGGGCAAATTCTTTTCCTTCTAAAAAACTGTTGGCCACCCGGCTAGGGGCAACAGCCATTCCTATCTTAACCATTAGTTGGCGAAACTGCTCCCTATCTTCAGCCGTATCAATTGCTGCAACGTCTACACCTATTAAACGGCAATTGTATTTTTCCCAGATACCTAATTCATCGGCCTCTTTGCAAAGATTAAGTGCTGTTTGGCCTCCCATAGTTGGTAAAACAGCATCTATATTGTTTTCTTGTAATATTTGTTCAATACTTTCTACATTCAAGGGAAGTAGGTAAACTCGGTCTGCCATCATGGGGTCTGTCATAATGGTGGCCGGATTACTGTTAATAAGTATTACTTTTATGCCCTCCTCGCGGAGACTTCTGGCTGCCTGAGAGCCCGAATAGTCAAATTCACAAGCTTGTCCAATGATAATAGGCCCTGAACCTATTATAAGTACCGATTTGATTGATTGATCTTTAGGCATAGTAGTTGTAGAGATAAATTGTGCAAATGTAAGGCTGCTACATTAAAAGTGGCTAAAAATTAATGCGAATTCAAATTTAAATTTAAATAATAGTAATGGCAGTATTAAAAGAAGGAAGTAAGGCTCCAGCATTTAAGGCGCCCGATCAAAACGGGAATATGGTTTCGTTGTCAGATTTTAAAGGGAAAAAACTAATTCTTTATTTCTATCCAAAAGACGATACACCAGGATGTACTTCACAAGCATGTAATTTAAAAGACAATTATAGTGCCTTAATTAAAAAGGGATTTCAAGTGGTGGGTATAAGTGTTGATAGTGTTAAAAGCCACAAAAAATTCGAAGAAAAATATGAACTCCCTTTCCCTTTAATTTCTGATGAAGAAAAGAAAATTGTAGATAAGTACAATTTATGGGGAGAGAAAAAATTCATGGGACGTACCTATATGGGTACTACCCGAACAACTTTTTTAATTGATGAAACTGGAGTGATTCGTAAAATTATTGCTAAACCAGATACCAAGAATCATACTGAAGAAGTTTTGGCAGCTTGGGAAAGCAATTAATAGAAATATTTTTAATATAGCCAATAAAATCGCTTTTTCTGCGTTAAAGGCATGGAAAAATATGCTTTTTAATGCCCAAAAAGAAAGAGCCACTAAAGCAAATACATTTGTTTATGGTACCCCCGCAAATACCATTAGACGACAATAGGCGTTTGAAGGAACTTTACCGATATGAAGTATTAGATACTTCATACGAGGATGAGTTTAATGACGTGGTACAATTGGCAGCAACTATTTGTAAAACCCCCATTGCATTAATTTCGTTGATTGATGCAAGTAGACAATGGTTTAAAGCACGGTATGGTTTAGACATGAAGGAATTTCCTAGAGATATTTCTTTTTGTGGTCACACCATTACATCTAATACAGCCATATTTGAAATTAGCGATGCAACACAAGATGAAAGATTTATAGACAACCCCTTAGTAATTGGGGAGCCCTATATTCGCTTTTATACAGGCGTACCATTGATTAATTCAAATGGTTTTAAAGTTGGAACCATTTCTGTAATGGATACAAAGCCAGGTGAGCTAAACGAAGAGCAAATATTTACTTTACAAACTTTAGCTAGACAGGTAGTAAAATTGCTTGATCAAAATTTGTTGAATAAGCAATTAGAGCAGCATCAAGAAAAGTTACAGCAACAAATGGAAATGCAGAATAGAATTCTGTCGATTATTGCTCACGACGTTAGAAATCCGATAGGTGCGGTAAAATCAATTATAGAATTAAACGCTCGAAAAATTCTTAGTCAACATGATTCAGTTGAACTAATGAACATGGCGGGAAAACAAATAGATGGAACAGTTGAGTTGCTCAACAACTTAGTAGACTGGGGTTCTATGCAAATGCGTGGTCAGGGTTTTGAAAAAGAGAAAGTACATATGCGAACTCTGGTGAGCAATATGTTCAAGAGCTTTGAAGTTATGGCATCACTAAAGTCTAATATAATGGTGAATTTGGTAGATGAAGATTTGTTTATCAAATCTGAAATTAATTCTATGCGATTTATCCTCCGAAACCTCATTAGCAATGCCAATAAATTTACAAAGGAAGGTGTTATAACTGTATACGCTCATAAAGAAGAAAAAGAAATCATGCTTTCTGTTAGCGATACAGGCGTTGGTATGACAGAAGAAGTGAAAGCTAAATTATTTGATGGGGAGCACTATCAAAGTACAACAGGAACGGGCGATGAAAAAGGTTCTGGGCTAGGTCTGATTCTTACTAAAGACTTTATACATATGTTGGGCGGTAACATTAAAGTAGAAAGTACAATTGACAAAGGGACTTCTGTGTACTTATATTTTACTGATTAACTAAATATAGTATAGACCAGCCAACTCATGCTATAGGCCAAAACGGTCATATAAATCAATTGTACAGTTGGCCATTTCCAAGATTTTGTTTCTCTTTTTACTACTGCCAAAGTGCTCATGCATTGCATTGCTAGCACGTAAAAAACCATTAGAGATAATCCAGTAGCAAGGGTGTAAACCTTTTCGCCATTTGCATGAGTAGCAGCTTGTAGTTTTTCTCTTAAACTTTGATCGTCTTCTTCATTTACACTATACAAAGTAGCCATGGTACCTACAAATACTTCTCTTGCTGCAAAGGAAGTAATTAGCGCAATGCCAATTTTCCAATCATAACCCAATGGAGTAATTGCTGGCTCTATGCTTTTCCCTAGTAACCCTGCATATGAATTGGCTAACTTTTCTGTTGATAATTGTTTTTGTAATGAATCGGCTGCCGTAGGGTTTAATGCTATTAAAGTAGCATATTTTGCTTCAGTATTTTCTATTTTATTACCTGGTCCAAATGAACTTAGAAACCAAAGTAATAAGCTAATGACCATAATCACTTTACCTGCATCTGTAACAAAAATTCGAGCCTTTTCAATCATAGTAATACCTGCATTCTTCCAACGCGGAGCCCTATACATGGGCAATTCTAAAATAAAGAAGCTCTTTTCTTTAATATTAATAAAGAATTTCATTACATAACTCACTAATAAAGCCATAATGGTTCCAAGAAGATATAAAGCCATCATAACTAAACCTTGTAAACTTAAAAACCCGAGGTAATATTTTTCTTCAATTACCAATGCAATTAAAATTGTATAAACTGGTAATCGAGCACTGCAACTCATTAAAGGAGTTATCAGAATAGTGAGTAGCCTTTCTTTTTTATTTTCAATATTTCTTGCCCCCATGATGGCAGGTACAGCACAAGCAAAGCTACTGATCATGGGCATTACACTTTTTCCATTTAATCCAACTTTGCGCATTAGCTTGTCGCTTAAAAAACTAATCCGAGCCATGTAACCAGTATCTTCTAGAATGGTAATTAATCCAAATAAAATCATGATCTGCGGAACAAAAACTAGAATACCACTTAAGCCAGCAACAAATCCATTAATTAATAAATTACTCCACCAAACTTCGGGTAAATTAGTAGACAACCAACCTGCTAAAGCCGCAAAGCCCCACTCAATGCCGTCCATTGGGTAAGTAGCCAACCAAAAAATACTTTGAAATAGAAGAAACAAAACAGAAAACAATATCAAGTAACCCCAAGTTTTATGCATTAATACATTGTCTAGTTTTTCAGTGAACAACTTCTTTTCAAGTGGCCCTGTTTCTAAAACATTCTTTTGCATTATTTGGCGAATGCGCGTGTATCGCTGCATTATTTCTTCGGCCTGGGTTTTAGTAGTATTAAAGTTATATTCAACTACTATGCTGTTTAATACAGTATGGCTTTGGCTGTTGCTTAATAGTTCGTCGTGATTAATTAATTGGTGTATGCAAGCATAATCACTCCATTCTGGAAACGATTTCCTTACTTTAGCAACGGCTTCGGGTGCTAAACTTGCTGTGTCCATAAAGTCACGAAGTTTAGTACTAGCATCGGGCTGCATTTTTGAAATCACTTTTTTCAATTCATTCAGACCCTTATTTTTTCTAGGATTAACAGCAACCACTGGAATGCCTAAATCGGCTTCTAAGCCACTTATATCAATTTTAATATCTTTTTTTGCAGCTAAGTCATTCATGGTTAAAGCCATGACAACTGGTACTTTTAAATCGATGATTTGAGAACAGAATAATAAATTTCTCTTAAGGTTACTTGCGTCTGCTACTAAAACAATCAAGTCTGCTTTAATTTCTGCATCTGCCCCCATTAGCACTTTATATGCCACCCATTCATCTGCTCTTCTTGGATATAAACTATAAGTACCCGGTAAATCAATTAATTCTGCTTGCTGGTTGTCTTCTAAAGAAAATATTCCCGTTTTTTTGTCTACTGTAACACCCGGAAAATTACCAACATGCTGATTTAGACCCGTAAAAGCGTTAAATAAAGAGCTTTTACCGCTGTTGGGGTTCCCAACCAATGCTATATGAAGAGTCTTATTTGCCAAGGTTGCAAAAGTAGGTGCGCAAATCCGCAGTTGGTTACGAGATTGGGAACAGAATTTAGAATTGATTACGCTACTATTACAATTATCTACTTGCAGCTACTTACTTTTGCAATATAAAGTGCTAAATATGAAAAAATGGATGGTTGCTCTACTTGTATTGCCTATTATGGCGGATGCTCAAAGTAAGCGTAAACAAAGAATTGCCGCAGAGAAAGAACAGACACTCACTCAAAACAACTTACAGAAGCATGTACAATATTTAGCGGATGATAAATTAGAGGGTAGAAGAACAGGTACTGCAGGTGAAAAATTGGCTATGGAATACCTTGTGCAACAGTA
This sequence comes from Sediminibacterium sp., assembly GCF_030695065.1. GTDB lineage: Bacteria > Bacteroidota > Bacteroidia > Chitinophagales > Chitinophagaceae > Sediminibacterium. The sequence continues at coordinate 598,426 of NZ_JAUYTR010000023.1, forward strand.
CCAATTATTAGGGATAGAGCCTAAAGGTGTAAATGGATACGTACAAGAATTCGAAATAAACGAAGGGCTTCAAATTGAAACGAGTTCTTTTTTAAAAGTAAATGGGAAGTCATTGGTCATAAATGAGGATTTCTTTCCTGTTGCTTTTAGTGCTAATGCTTCAATTAAAGGGTCACCAGCCATAGCCCTATCAGAAGCCAATCAACCTTGGTTTAAAGATTTGAAAGAAATTTTAGAAGAAAATAAAAATAATCCTCACTTTGATATTGAAGAGAGTATTAAAAAAATAGCCAATGAAGCTGCAACAAAAAAAGCTACCGCTGTGCTATTATTTAATAGTTCTGCTTTAGTAGATAATGTTCAATTCAATAAAAATGACAAATCCACTACACTGTCTATTCCCATAATTTTTATTTCAAAAAAGGGGATGCAACAATACTTTACTGATGCTGCTGCAACAATTCAGTTGGAGCTTTCAGTTGCATTGAGTAATAAAGTTCGTAAAGCAAGAAATGTAGTTGCCTTTATAAATAATAATGCGCCAAACACGGTAATACTAGGAGCACATTATGATCATCTAGGTTATGGGGAAGATAAAAACGCATTGGATGCAGTAAATGAAGTGCATAATGGTGCAGATGATAATGCAAGTGGAACTGCTGCATTACTTGAATTAGCAAGAAAATTAAAAAACCAATCTCCGCCCTCTAATAATTATCTTTTGATACATTTTTCAGGTGAAGAGCTTGGGTTAATGGGGAGCAAGTATTGGCTCGAAAATCCTACTACTACTATATCTTCAAATTATATGATAAATATGGATATGGTGGGTAAATATGATACGGCCAGAAAATTAACAATTGGGGGTTATGGCACTTCTCCAGAATGGGGCAATAGCATTCCAGCATTAGCTAAAAATATATCTTATAAAATTGATAGCGCAGGAACAGGCCCTAGTGATCATGCTAGTTTTTATAGAAAGGATATTCCCGTATTGTTTTTTTTTACTGGCAGTCATCCAGACTATCATAAAGCAACAGATGATTGGGATAAAATTAACTATGCAGGCATAAATGAGATCGTAAATCTAGTTTACAATATTGTTGCATCAACCGATAACAAGGGTAAAATTGCCTTCACTAAAACTCGTGAGCAACAAATGGGTAGAAGTACTCGTTTTACAGTGAGTTTGGGGGTGATACCCGATTATGGTTTTACTGGAACTGGAATGAGAATAGATGGAGCTAGCGCTGGAAAATTAGCAGAAAAAATAGGGCTAAAAGCAGGGGATATTTTATTGCAATTGGGCGACTATAAATTTGTAGACGTTAACAGTTATATGCAATCTCTTTCTAAGTTTAAAAAAGGGGATAAGACCAAGTTGATATATAAACGCGGATCAGAAGAGATTACTGTAGAACTGGAGTTTTAAATTTTAATATGAAGCTTCGCCTAGATGTTGATGAATTAAATGACGATTTTTTTGAAGAAACGCGGTTATTGGGAATAACCGCTACTTTAAAAAATTATCAGTTTTGTATGCAGCTGAATACGAATTTGGGTTATGATTTCAGATTAAATCCTGAGATTGAAATACATCTTCGTAGAAAGGAAAGAAGCTATTATTTTTCTATTTATCAATACAAAGAAGTTAATTCACCACTTACACATTACTTGTATCAGAATCAATTTGATGGTGAGTATTTATTGCCAGAGTTTAAGCATATGGACTTTATTTGGTTAATGAAATACGATTTAGTTGATGACGACAAATGTAATTGGATTAAACAAACTGTTCGAAACTTAAGTGGTGTACAGTTGGTTGCAGAATTAACCAATGAGCAAATTAAAAACAAAGGGAATATGGTGTTTTAGCCCTTTTAAGGAGCAACTAAAATTCTTTTTTCATGTACTTCAGTAACTTTTCCAATTTCTTCAATATGATTACCTAGTCCATTTTGGGTTAAAATATTTCTAATTTCTTCAACTGCTGAACAATTAACTGCAATTAAGAGTCCCCCGTTTGTTTGAGGATCTGGTAAGATGGAAAAGGCTTCCATCACATCTACCCCTTTTTCAAATCCCACTTGTTTACTATATGCATTCCAATTCCTATAAGTAGCATCAGGTACAAGTCTTTTAGCAAGATATTTTTTAGCGGCATTAATTACGGGCACTTTACTATAATTAATTAGGGCACCTGTATTACTGCCCTCGGCCATTTCCATTAAGTGTCCTATTAAGCCAAAGCCTGTTACATCTGTCATTGCATGAACACCTTCTAAGGCCCCTAAGAGTTGACCTATCTTATTTAATTGATTTAATTGATTAATAAGTATCGGCAAATCGGATTCTTCTAATTGCCCTTTTTTTTGTGCAGTGGAAAGAATACCTACACCAAGTGGTTTTGTTAAGAAAAGCAAATCACCTATTTGTGCTGTATTATTCTTCTTTAAATGATTAATAGGCACAATACCGTTTACCGACAAACCAAAAATAGGTTCTGTAGTATCAACGCTATGCCCACCAGCCAAAGGAATTCCAGCTTCTTCGCAAATACTTCTTCCACCCTCTACAACCCTTCGAGCAATTTCCGGCGATAATTTATCAACTGGCCAGCCTAAAATAGCCAATGCCATAATTGGTTTACCCCCCATTGCATATACATCGCTAATTGCGTTTGCTGCTGCAATTCTTCCAAATTGATAGGGGTCGTCTACAATTGGCATAAAAAAGTCTGTAGTACTAATTAAAGCAGTGCCGTTGCCCAAGTCATATACAGCTGCATCATCTTTACTGCTATTACCAACCAATAATTCTTTAAAAACACTAGGGGCAATTGCAGATTGAAGAATGCTGTCTAAAACCGCAGGGGCAATTTTACATCCACAGCCAGCACCATGCGAAAATTGGGTTAATTGTACTTCTGACATTCATCAAATTTGGCCAAAATTAACTCCAAAAAAATAGAAAAGGGTAAAAATGAAGAAAGCTGCACTTTGAACTTGCAGCTTTCTTACCCCCAATTGTTACGTTTGTAATACTGTAAAGTTGATTTTATTTTACATGCCAGCTGAAAAAATTACATCAAATGCCCCATTTCTTTCACGAAACCCCCCATTTCTTTTGTTAAGCCCTCTTTTAGGTTTAAATGATTCTTTTATATTAAATTGTTCTTTAATTAATGATTTGGATGAAGCGATTGTTTTTTTCGTTTTTATTGAGTTTGCTAATTGGTCAGCTTTTTGCCCAATATCCCTATACCCAAAAGTTTACTTATCCTGCTCAGTTACCCACACAGGTTATTTATGATATGTTATCGGATAATAAAGGATATATATGGTTGGCAACCGATAAGGGCTTATTTAGATTTAATGGCCGGACTTTTGTAAAAATTCCTTTCGATAATACCCGCATGCAATCTGTAAGTTATTTGCAACAAGATCCCGAGGGAAATATTTGGTGTATGAATTTTTACAAAGAGTTGTTTTCTATTAAAAATGATACCCTTCGCAATTATAATTTTAGAGACAAAAGAGTTTATGATGAATCAATCATAGTGAACTATGTTGCAACCAAGAAGCATATCTGGTTGGCATCTTTAGAAAACTTATATCAAATTGATAAAGCCACTGGAACTACAATTAAAAAGGTATACTCTCCCGAATACCTAGGAATTTCATCCATAGTAAAAAATGGGGAGGAAATTGTTGCTTATGGTGCAAAAGGGTGGATGTTTAAATATCCTGCTAAAAAAGAAGAATGGATTAAAACGCCTTTCAAATATAATGACACTAGAATGATGTCTTCGGGTAAATATATTTATGGTTCTCAAATTGGTAAAATGCGGTTGCCCGCATTTGTAGTTCAAAATGGAATACTGAAATTGACTAAGCCTTTTAATATACCTGAAGATGTGTTAGTATTTCATTTTGCCTCCACCTCTGAAACTGAACAATGGATTTGTACACAAACTGGCGCTTATTTATGGAATATTGAAAACGGAAATACCAGGCTAATTTTTCCTAATCAAAGCATCACTGATATTGTTAAAGATTATCAAGGAAATTATTGGGTAAGTACTTTAGACAATGGTCTTTTTGTTTGTCCTTCTCTTAATAATAAATTGTATTCAATAAATCCTGGGTCTGGCTTTGATAATATATCTAAAGTAACAACAATTAATAAGGATACTGTAGTTGTAGGTAGCACCAAGGGAATGTTAACCACATTTAATATCAAAACGGAAAGTCGATTACATTATAAGCTACCAATAGCAACAGAAATACAGTTTATTACGTATGATTCTACCGATAAAAGTGTTTTTACCAATAGAGGTATAATAAATCTAAAATCTGCCAATCCAGTTAAAGTTGACGATTATGGCAAAAGTGTTATAAGAGATCATCAAAAAAATCTAATTGTTGCTTCTTATAATAGAACATATGTTTTAAATAATCCACTTGGTATTCGTTCAAAGGAAACCCCAGACACTACAGGTATTCCACTATATAGTCGCTACATGAAAAATAATATTTTCAGGTCAGGATTAAGAATACCAGTTTTTAGAAACGCAAGAAGCACTAATATTCTTCTTTCAAGAACAAAAAAATATTTCTGGATTGCATATTATGATGATTTATATCGGTATTGTTTTAGTGATAGCACTTTTATAGTCAGGAAAAATAATAATCAAAAATTAATAGCTAGAACTCTTTATGAAACGTCTGACAACTATTTATTAGCTGGCACTTCTAATGAAGGCTTGTACGTAATAGAGAATGATAAAGTAATTAAGCGCTTTCATACCGGAAATGGATTAAAAAGCAATAATGTTAAAGGGATAAAAGAACGTAATGGAAAAATCTGGGTAAATACAGATGAGTCTTTGCAGATCATCGATTTAAAGTCAGGCGTTATCACTAATTTATTAGATGAATATGGATTGGGAGGATTAACGGTTAATGATTTTTCTTTGCATCCAGATAAACTGTTATTAGCCACAACATCTGGTTTGGTTATAAATGATTACAGAGGTAAGCCTGTAAATGAAATCATTTATTTTCCTTCTATTAAAGCCCATTCTAATGGTTCTGAATTAACAGCTAATTCGCGCCTACCTGCTGATAAAAATAATATCAGTTTTTATTTTGATGCAGTTCAGTATAAATCTCCAACCAATTTAAACTATCGCTATAAATTGGTTGGTCTAGATACTTCTTGGAAGGTATTGAGCTATAATATTGCAACACTCAATTTTTATAGATTATCTCCTGGTTCATATGATTTTAGAATACAAGCATATGATATAAATGGGATTTATGAAAGTGATTTGAGGTCTTTTCCATTTCAGGTACTTAAACCTTTTTGGCAACAATGGTGGTTTATTTTTATAATGACTTGTTTGTCTATAGGCATTGCATATCTTTTTCTAAAATTTTGGTCTAAAAGATTAATGGTAAGACAAGGTTTAAAAGAACGACTTTTTAAAAGTCAATTAGTAGCTATTCGTTCACAAATGAATCCCCATTTTATATATAATGTTTTAAATACTGTGCAGGGATTATTGTATGATAATAGAAAAACAGAAGTAGGTAATTTATTAGGTAATTTTAGTGATTTAATGCGTAAGACTCTTCAGGCAAGTGATAAGCAGCTTCAGTCTTTGCGCGAGGAAATCGAAAACCTCACTCTTTATCTTGAGTTAGAGAAAGCCAGGTTTGATAAAGATTTTGAATACACAATAGAAATTAATCTTCAGGATGATACTTCTGATTTAATTATTCCTTCTATGTTATTGCAACCATTTGCTGAAAATGCAGTTAAACACGGTTTGATGCATAAGCCTGGTAAAAAGGAGCTAAGAATAAAGTTCATTCAATCGAATAATGGGCTAGATGTATATATTGAAGACAACGGAATTGGTAGAAAGCAATCTGCGCAAATTAATCAAAGAAACAAGAATAAGCCACAGCCTTTTGCCACAAAGGCAATTGCAGAAAGAATTGAACTTTTTAATAAGTTGTATAAGCTCAAAATTACGCATGACGTAGTTGATCAATACGATGAACTAAAAAATTCATTAGGCACAGCAATTCATTTATTTATTCCTAAGTACGATGAGGAGCGAATTAATTTTTAGAAAACAACTTACAGCACATTCATTTCATGATTAACTTCAATTAAGATGGAAACAATAAAAGCAATTATAGTAGATGATGAACCTAATGCTAAAAAAGCATTGCGTGGGTTACTTTCCGAAAATTTTGAGGAGGTTGAAATTGTTGCAGATTGTAGTGATGTGCCCGAAGCAGTTAAAACGATTAATAAATATAAACCAGATTTGGTTTTTTTAGATATTGATATGCCAGGGTATAGTGGGTTTGAATTGCTAGACTTTTTTGATCAACAGCAAATAGGGTTTAAAATTATTTTTGTTACAGCATATAGTGAGTATTCTTTAAAAGCATTTGAAAGTTCGGCGGTAGATTATATCTTAAAGCCGGTAAGGTTAGAGCATTTGAAAAGAGCGCTTAAGAAAATTAATTTTCAAGCCTCCAATCAAATTCAATACAAGGTTTTACGAGACAATTTATCTCAACAACAAGATAAAAAAGTGGTGTTACAAACCGCTGAAACCATTTATGTAGTTAATCAAGAAGATATTATTTTTATTCAAGCAGAAGGAAGTTATACCAAAATTGTTACTGTAACACATGGGGTATTAACCTTAACTAAAAAACTGTTAGACTTTGAATATTTAGAATCGGATGGTCCTTTTTTTCGAACACATAGAAGTTATATTGTCAACTTGAACCATATCAAGAAGATTGATAAAAAAGAATTTGTGTTAATCATGAGTAATGAGTCTCAGGTACACCTGTCGCAAGATAAAAAGAACGCTTTGATTGAAAGATTTACTTCAAAGATTATATAATCCATTCAACGGAGCCATGTATAAATTGGTGCTGTATTCCAGCAGTTGCTAGTAAGTTTCCATTTTTATTTACTTCGTTTATACAATATGTTGCAGTGATATTGCCGGTTTTAAGTTTCACTAATTGTTCCTTTTTATATAAAACAGCATTGTATTGGGTTATTATTTTTTCTGGTCCTTGTGGTTGTAATAATTGGTGGTATCTTTTATTGAGATGATTACAAAGTTCTTTTGCAAGTTCCTTAGGATGGTATGTTTCACCTGTAATCTGTTTTAGTGAAACGGCTTTTTGTTTAACCTCTTCAAAGTAGGTCTGATTAATATTAATGCCGATGCCTGCAATGGCATAGGTCCAAATTCCCCCGCTAATCTGGGTTTCTATTAGGATTCCTCCTGCCTTTCTGTCATTCCAGTAAATATCATTAGGCCATTTTATGGTTAGTTCTGAGGGAATATATAGAGATAAAAGGTCCCAACTAGCTAATGCAATTGCAGCGCTCAGTGCAAATTGATGTCCTATATTGAGTGAGGAAACATTTAGTATGACAGATAAAAGCAGATTTTGACCTGATTCAGACTCCCATTTTTTACCCATTTGCCCCTTACCAGCAGTTTGTAAATCGGCAAAAAAAGCGGCACCATGCTCAGCCAATTTAGCTTGTAACTGCTCCATGGCATAAATGTTGGTACTGTTTACCCTATTAAGGTGGGTGAACGGTGTTCCAATCACAGTTTTAACAGCTGAACCTGCCAAAGAATTACTATTTTTGACGAAGTTAACATGAAAATTATTCATTAAAACACCTATCATTTTTGGAACCACTTTCACTATTGAAAACCCGCGAGAAGACTACAGTCACAAGACTGAATAAAAACTCCAAGATATTTAAGACAATTATTCAAGCCATACTAGATAGAAAAGGCGAGAATATCATTAGTCTAGACCTCAGAAAAATACCGGAAGCATCTGCAGATTTTTTTATTGTTTGTGAAGCAACCAGTACTACCCAAATAAAAGCTATAGCCGATTACGTTGAAGATCAGCTTAAGAAAATTTGTGGTGAAACGCCTTATAGACACGAAGGAAAACAAGCCGCCCAATGGGTACTAATAGATTACATTAATGTGGTAGTTCACGTTATGCACCCTGAAGCACGAAATTTTTATAAATTAGAAGAAATGTGGAGCGATGCCGTTTCGCAAATGCATGAGTCTTGAACTTAACAAAACTTTTAAGGGACTCAAACATTATTATATATCACGTAAGAAGCTATGTCACAGAACAACCCGTTACCGAAAATAAACTCTGAGAAAGGAGATGGTCAGAAGAAAGGACCAAAGTTTACCATTTATTGGATTTACGCAATTATTGCAATTGTTCTTTTATCCATGCAATTCTTAAGAATGTCACCTGATTTGGCACCAACCAGTCAGCAGGAATACTTTGATCAAATGTTGATTCCGGGCGATGTTCAAAAAATTGACATAGTTAAAAACAAAGAAAGGGTTAGGGTTTATATTAAACCAGATCGCTTGTATAAGGACTTTTATGTAACTAAATTCAAGAAAGACTTAAGTAAAGAGAAAGGAAAAGTACAGAATGTTCCTTTGTTTGAATTTGAGTTAACAGGGGATGTTAAAAATTTCAAAGACGATCTTAAAGAAATTTATGCTGCGCATCCTGAATTAGCACGTGTTCCTGAAAAAGCAGTAACCGATGCAGAATGGACTGGCCCAATATTCAATACCATTTTGTCTTTACTATTTATTATTGGCGCATGGGTGTTATTAATGCGTAAGATGGGTGGTGGAGGTCCTGGTGGCGGTGGTCCTGGCGGCATTTTCAATATTGGAAAATCAAAAGCAACCCTTTTTGATAAAGGAGCTAAAGTTAATATCACATTTGCAGATGTTGCAGGTTTAGATGAAGCCAAAGTGGAAGTAATGGAAATTGTAGATTTCCTAAAACAGCCCAAAAAATATACTTCTTTGGGTGGTAAAATACCTAAAGGGGCGTTATTAGTAGGTCCTCCGGGTACAGGTAAAACCTTATTAGCTAAAGCAATGGCTGGAGAAGCACAAGTGCCTTTCTTTAGTTTGAGCGGATCCGATTTTGTTGAAATGTTTGTGGGGGTTGGAGCAAGTAGGGTAAGAGATTTATTTAAACAAGCTAGAGAAAAAGCTCCTTGTATAATTTTCATTGATGAAATTGATGCCATAGGTAGAGCCAGAGGTAGAAATGCCATCATGAGTAATGATGAGAGAGAAAACACATTGAATCAGTTATTAGTTGAAATGGATGGATTTGGAGGCGATACTGGAATTATTATTTTAGCTGCTACCAATAGACCAGATGTATTGGATAGTGCCTTATTGCGTCCAGGTCGTTTTGATCGTCAAATTTCTATTGATAAGCCAGATGTTAAGGGTCGTGAAGCAATTTTAAAAGTACACTTAGGTCCTATTAAAGTATCTGAAACATTAGACCTACATAAACTTGCCGAGCAAACACCAGGTTTTGCTGGTGCGGATATTGCCAACGTGTGTAATGAAGCTGCATTAATAGCTGCGCGTAAGGGGAAAGAAGCGGTTGATATGAGTGATTTCCAAGATGCAATTGATAGAGTAATTGGGGGTTTGGAGAAAAAGAATAAGATTATTGCTCCACATGAAAAATCTATTATTGCCTATCACGAAGCAGGACATGCTGTTTGCGGATGGTTCTTAGAACACGCTTATCCTTTATTAAAAGTTACCATAGTTCCAAGAGGAACAGCTGCGTTGGGTTATGCGCAGTATACGCCAACAGAACAATACTTATACAATACCGATCAGTTAATGGATCAAATTTGTATGACATTGGGTGGAAGAGCTGCAGAAGAAATTTTCTTTGGTAAAATTTCAACTGGTGCGGCCAACGATTTACAGCAAATTACTAGAATTGCATATAGTATGGTTACAGCCTACGGTATGAATAAGAAAGTGGGTAATGTTAGTTTCTATGATCCAACTCAAGAAAATACATTCACTAAACCTTATAGTGAAGAAACCGGAAAAATTATAGACGAAGAAGTTAGGGGGATTATAGACGAAGCATACCAAAGAACCCTGAATCTTTTGACCGAGAAAAGAGGTGAAGTGGAGAAATTGGCGAAGGAACTGCTAGAGAAAGAAGTACTTCATAAGAGTGATGTAGAAACCTTGATTGGGAAGCGTCCTTTTGAGGAAAAAAAGTTACTAGAAATAGAAGCGGAAAATATTGCTGCAGCAGAAAAATTGGCTGCTGATCAACATCCTGATACCAATGCATAATGGCAACTTCTAGAGAGAAAATTTTAAAAAATATCAAACAGGCACTTGTTACCAAAGTGCCTGTTCCCTTTTTGACCAATGCCTCTAATGCTGAATTATTTCAACCATCATTAAAAGAACTGGAGATAGAGTTTGCTGAGCATTTTACAGGCTTACAAGGTAAATTCTCTTTTTGTGCCAATGAACAGGAGTTGGCTTCACAATTGTTGCAATTGATATTGGTTCGTAAATGGGAGCAAGTTTTTTGTAAAGAAGCAGCTTTTTGTGAAATGCTGGTTGCAAACGGATTTGATAAAACTTTTTCTAATGATATTGCCAGTTGTGATGTATCTATTACAGGGTGCGAATACTTAGTTGCAAGAACAGGTAGTATGATTTTAAGTAGTGCTTCAGTAAGTGGAAGAACAACCAGTGTATATGCGCCTATACATATTTGTTTAGCTAAAACAAATCAATTGGTTTATAGTATTGATCAGGCTTTATGGGGCATGACCGAAAAGTATGGAACAAATATACCATCAATGATAAGTTTAGCTACTGGGCCTAGTAGAACAGCAGATATAGAAAAAACATTGGTGGTAGGAGTTCATGGGCCTAAAGAAGTTTTTTGCTTTTTAACTGATGATTGATTAATATTAATTTCATGGAATTAGCTTGCCGTAATTTATTTGTGTATGGTTCGCTTAGAAGCGGCTTCAACAACCCTGCATATACTTATATAAGTAAGTACTTTACTCTATTAGGGACTGCTTACGTAAAAGGTAAATTGTATCAATTACCTGAATTTCCTGCTGGGGTTCCTACCAATGACAACCATTTAATTAAAGGGGAATTGTATGCTATTAAAGTACCTGCTGAATGTTCTTGGGCCATTGCTCAATTAGACGATTACGAAGGTGTGCAAGCAGAAGAAGATGAAATTCCCTTATATAAAAGAGTTCTAACAACAGTACAAATAAATGACGTTCAAGAACAAGCTTGGATTTATTGGTACAATGGATCTGTAGAAGGCGGAGTATTAATTGAAGGAGGTGATTTACTAGCTTATCTGAAACAAAAAGGAAAGCTATGATTAATAATATCTGTGCTGACAATAAAATTTATTTTCTATCCGATTTCCATTTAGGAGCCCCTAATGCTGCTGCAAGTTTAATTAGAGAGAAAAAACTGGTCTTATTTTTAGATTCAATTAAAAAAAGTGCCGCTGGCATATTTATAGTTGGAGACATTTTTGATTTTTGGTTTGAGTATAAAAAATCTGTTCCCAAAGGCTATACACGTTTACTTGGGAAGTTAGCAGAGTTAAGTGATGCGGGAATACCAATTATCGTTTTTACTGGTAACCATGACATGTGGATGAGTGGATATTTTGAGTCTGAATTGAATATTACTGTTTATCATGAACCCCATACTTTTGTTTGGAATAATAAAAAAGTATTGGTTGGTCATGGTGATGGATTAGGTCCGGGAGATCAAGGGTATAAGTTTCTAAAAAAAATTTTTACAAACCCTGTTTGCAAATGGCTCTTCAGCATACTCCATCCTGATTGGGGTATTGGGTTGGCCAATTATTTTAGTAGAAAGAGCAAAGAAAAAACAGGTTTATCTGATGATCATTTTTTAGGAGCTGAACATGAGTGGCTGATTGTTTATAGCAAAGAGGTTCTTGAAAAAGAACATTTTGATTTTTTTATTTTTGGTCATCGCCACTATCCCATTGATTTCCCACTTACTGGCACAAGTAGGTATATTAATTTAGGTGATTGGATTAAAAATTTTACCTACGCAGAATTTGATGGGGCTAATATGCAGTTGAAAAAATTTGAATCATAATTTGATTTATGGAACAATTTTTAGAAAAGGAAATTTTAAACAATACAGTAAGAAGTTACTTAACTGTTTTACTAGTTATATTGGCTATTCTAATTTTAAAGAGGATTGTATCAAAGTATTTAGCCAAATTGATGTTTAGATTAGTTGGCAAGGCTGGTAAACATGTTGCAAGAGAGTCTTTTTTGAATTTAGTAGTTCAGCCTTTAGATTATTTTTTATTACTCCTAATTGGAATTATTTCTATTGATCAATTGACTTTTCCAGAAGTATTAAATGTGATGGTTTATAGAATTTCATTGAAAGAGTTTCTAGATGCATTAGCCAATGGAGTATTAATAAGTGTATTTATTTGGTTAGTATTAAGGGTCATTGAATTTATTGCATTGGTATTAGAACAGAAAGCCAATTTAACAGCTGATATGACCGACAATCAGTTAATAATTTTTTTCAAAGACTTTTTCAAAGCAATTTTGGTCATAATTGGGCTTTTACTAATTCTTCGTTTTTCTTTTAATCAAGACATCAGTAATTTATTAACAGGACTTAGTATTGTAGGCGCGGCGCTAGCATTAGCCACCCGTGAAAGTTTAGAAAATTTAATTGCCTCATTTATCATTTTCTTCGATAAACCATTTATAACTGGCGACTTAGTTAAAGTAAACGGGTTTTCAGGAACTATTGAAAAAATAGGACTGAGAAGTACTCGCATAAGAACCCTTGAAAAAACATATATCTCTGTGCCCAATAAGCAAATGGTAGACACAATTGTTGATAATATCTCATTGCGCTCTCATAGGAAAGCAGAAATAAGAATCGAAGCTGGTTTAGATGCCACAACCATTCAGTTGTCTCAGCTTATTGAGTCAATAAGATCAACACTTTTGTTAAATGGCGTTACAGGGATTGCAGTTTATTTAATAGACACGGGAAAGAGTGCACATATCATCAATATTGAATACTTGAGTTTGGTTACTCAACCAATGGACGTATTTCTTCAACAACGCCAGGATATCATTTTCAAGATCATTTCATTAATGGATGACTTGAAAATTCAAATGGCAGCTGCAGCTACAGATGTAGTAGTAACAAACAAATCAATTGGATAAGGAAGACTTTAATTCTAATAAGAATTGCTTGAATTTGGTTAGTGACTGAACCAACTGTGTTTCTGTATCAATTTTATTCTTGTTATTTTTTAAATAACTCTTAGCACCTTCAATAGAAAATTTTCTTTGTCTTAAGAGTAAATAAATGAGCTGAAGGTTTTTAATATCTTCTACTCTAAATAGGCGATCTCCTTTTCTTGTTTTTCTCGGTTGTAAAATATCAAATTCATTTTCCCAGTAACGCAATAATGAAGTGTTTACTTTAAACCAAGATGCAACTTCGCTAATTGAGTAATATAACTTCTGCTTTAAAACATCTTCTGTAGGAATTTCAATTAGGTCTGCTACTGCATCCATTTCTTTAAAAGATTTTCTTCCTCTTTTTCCTACTTCCTTTATTTTATCTGATAGTTTAACTTTTGTAGTAACAGCTGGTTCCAATGAAACAGCAGCGGGTGTTTTGTTTACCTTTTCGCTTTTTACCTTAACAACAATTTGGTTGCTTGCATAAACTACCGGCTCCTCTGTTACAGTTTCACTAATTGCAATGGGTTCAATATTAGTAATTGGTTCTTTATTTGCAATTGGTTCTAAAGCAGTCGGTAGATTCGGTTGGGCCGATTCTACTGGTTTTTTTACAGCCTGTTTCTTAGGTTTTGGGGTAATGCCTACTGGCATTCCAAAAAGGTCCAATTGTTGTAATGGATTTCCCATGGGTTAAAATTACCACCAAAATCTACTAAAATTGTTGCTTCTTAAGCGCTAGTGGATAAGATGTAAGTATCTTGCATAACTATGGCAAATAATACCATTAATACTATTATTGTTTGTGGTGCAGGTACTATGGGAAGTGGGATTGCTCAGGTTGCTGCAACTGCTGGATTTAAAGTGATACAATTTGATTTAAATGAATCCATGTTGGTTAGAGCTGCTGAGTCAATAGAGAAAAGTCTCCAAAAATTTCTAGAAAAAGGAAAAATAGGTACTGAAGCTTTTAAAGTTGCTATTTCAAATATTCATTATACTAGTGATATAAATGAATGCAAAGGTGAATTAGTTATTGAAGCCATCATTGAAAATAAAGAGGCTAAAGTTGGATTATTTAATCAACTATTTACCATAAATGGACCTCAGCTAATTGTAGCGTCTAATACCTCTTCCATTTCCATTGATTTGATTGCTGAATCAATTGCATATCCAGTTCAGCTGGTAGGGATGCATTTTTTTAATCCGGCTCCAATAATGAAGTTGGTAGAAGTTATTAAAGGAAAATATACCAGTCCTGCCATTGTTCAACAAATTGCTGATTTGTCAATACTCATGCAAAAAGCACCGGTAATTTGTAAAGATTCACCTGGATTCATTGTTAATAGGGTAGCAAGACCTTATTATTTAGAAGCGATGCACTTGGTTCAAACTGGTAAGGCAACAATAGAACAAGTTGATGCTATTTTAGCATCAATAGGTTTTAAAATGGGACCGTTTAAACTAATGGATTTAATTGGACTAGATATTAATTATAGTGTAAGCACTATTGTATGGGAAGATCTAGGAAAACCACTTAGATTAAAGCCAGCATCAATTCAGAAAGATAAAATTGATCAAGGTTTATTAGGAGTAAAAACTAAAATTGGTTTTTACCAATACGAAAAATAGTAATTACCAAGTAATATTTACCTCATTATCCCAATTGCCCCTAATTACTAATGGTTTAGAAATTAATTGAACGGTTTCTGGCTGTTTCTTCAGTTTTCCGAAAATGCCAGTATCCCAAATGCCATTTTGGTTGGTATCGTATAAAATGCGTAAATCATAACTGCCTGCCCTATATAGTTTTCTAACCAATTCCAAAGATTTAAGTGGAATTGATTCAACTATTTTGTCTGATTGCACAAATTGTAAAACAGGGTTTTTACCCAAATTTAAATTGCTGAATCTTAGTCTGATGCTTCCGTATTCTGTTTCTTTTTTTGTTGCAAATCGTAAAGTATCTGATTTTGCTAAACCTATACCACTGGTATCTTTAAAAGCATCTTTAGGAAGGATAATTCTGAATTGGGTCTGCTCTTTCCAAGGATAGTTGAAAGATAAAATGGTATTACTTGTATCCAAAGAAATGCTAACTCCTTTTAAAGCAATGTAATTAGAATCGGCAAATAGAATTTGACTACTATCAAATGATTTCAAAGGCTTTAAAAAACGCAATTCCAATGGCGATAATAAATCTTGTGATCCATTGTCTAAACTATTGGTATATCGTAAACGATTTTCTGTTTTGCTACTTGAAGTATTAGCGGCGGATACCGATGAGCCAACCGCCTTTCTTTTATATGCTTCAAAGGCATAAAGGGTATCATTCATATTAGTACCATTTACTAATAAGGGTGCCGATTTAAAAGCGAACAATTTGGTGCTATCATCGTATTTTTTAGAAAAATCATTGGGTAAAACATAAACGGAATAATACCCGCCCGATAAGTTCTTAAACTCAAAATTGCCCTTCCCATTTATTTTAGTGTAGTAACGGGGTCTATTCTTAAAAATAGCAGTATCGCTGGTATTATTGTGCAGAATTACAATTAGCGTAGAGTCTACACTTCCTTTCTCAGCAAGTAATACTTTGCCAGTATAAGTAAAATCGTCAATTGAATTTCCGGTTGAGAATACGTATCTAAAATCTTTTAAAATATTGCCCTCATTAACATCTTTAATAGAATTTCCAAAATTGAGGGAATAAGTAGTATTCGCTTCTAAACTGTCCTTGAATTTAATGGTTACGTTTCTTAATTTATTGTCTACGCTTGGAATGTTTTTAATTGTTGGTGAAACTATCAAATTGGTGTTGATATCCTGTAGCGTTACAAATTCATCAAAAGTTAAAGTGATTAGTTTTGGAAAAACATTTACTGCTGAGTCTTTAGGTAATGCACCAACCAAAACTGGGGGTAAACTATCTCTATCACCTCCACTCGGGGGAATTATATTTGCACAGGAAGAGAATAAAAAGATATTCATCAATAAGCACACTATAATCAATCCAGTTCTTTCTATATTTCTTTTCATAAAATCAATTAAAATTCTTCTGTGTTATTTTCTTCATCATCTGGCAATATTTCTGAAATAGACACATTTAAGTCATTGTTCTTTACAAACTTACACCAATGACATTCTTCTTTACCACAGCCAGTATAAAATTCGTGGTTTTGTATTTTTTGCCAAACAGTACTAATTTGATTTTTTACAGTTGCAATATCTGCATCTGTAATTAGAATTTTTTCTTTCCTGTAGTTTTTCTTATTATCTGGCTCAACAAAATCGAACTCACTGCTTATAACCTGCCAGGCTTTTTGATCGTAATTGTCTACTAATATTTTATAAAATACTGCTTGTCTCCAATAATCACCTCCATCTGGCTGTTTTTCGTTGGGACCTAAAAGTTTTTCTTTTGCTTTATCTACATCTCCCGTTTTATAATCTACTACATTTACCATTTTTCCATTAAACTCAAGTTTATCTAGTTTTCCTTTCAATGGAACTCCATTCACAATAACATTTTTGATTGTCCGCTCAATCACAACTACTTTATTCCATTCGTTTAGATAGGTATTGTAATAGTTACTCAATACCTCTCCACCATATTCCATTCTTCTATTGAATTGCTCTTTTGTAAAATTTTCTCTATGACGTTTCATGTACCATTCAAAATCTTCAATCAATTGTTGTTTATTAGGAAATTGGTTGTTTTCTTGCATCAGTTGGAAAAATCTTTGTAATGCGTGGTGAACTGCAGACCCAAATTCGGTTGATTCCGATTTTCCTGAAGGAACCCTAACTAAATTATTGAAATAAAATTGCAATGGACATTTCAGGTAATTATTTAAAGCAGTAACATTCATCACAAATTTCTCTAGCACCCTTTCAATAAAATTGGCTTCAATTTTTTCAATTTGTGGAACAATGGTTTCTTGGTATTGTAAAACAGCAAATTCACTGATGGAATCTTTGCTTAGCACTTCTTTGTTAAGTGTTAACGCATAAGCTTCTTGTATTTCTGCTATAAACATCGAAGGTTCTAACGGTTTACCATCTGTTTTGAAATTACTGTATGAAATATGTAAAAATTTCTCCGCTCTTGTAAGTGCTACATAAAATAATCTTCTGAGCTCTTCTTCTTCACTAAAGACTGGTTGAGAAGTAAACATAGTGTCTGGCATTGAATAGCCACCGCCTGGTTTTCTCTTCTTTTCCCAATAAGCTGCATTACATCCCGCTAAGAAAACATATTCAAACTCCAGTCCTTTTGATCCATGTGTAGTAAGTAAGTTTACTCCTTTATCACTTCCACTTACTTGAATAAGCGGAAGTATAATTCCTTCTTTTTCCATGAGTTCAATAGCAGTAATCAATTCTGCTAAATCCAGAGAAGGATTTCTGCTGGTTTCTTCTTTTAAAAAATTGAATAGTCCTGTTAACTCTTGAAGTAACCAATGCTTTTCGTGGTGTTGCATGATGTAACTCAATACGCCTGTTTCGCGAATGATATTTTCGAATAGCGTAGGTAATGTTACATTCGGAACATCTCCAATCAATTTTTCTAAACTATTAATTGCTTTTTGTAATCCAATAATTGGAACGCTAAATAAATCTTTAGCCGGTTGATTGGCTATTTCTACAATATATTTTCTAAGATTGGTTTTGTCATTGCCAAATCTTTTATCTGCAACTGTAGCTGTAAGTTTAGCAATTTCAATTGGGGGTATGCCAAACCAGTTAAAATGTAAAATTTCAAACAACATTTCATCGCCACCAAAAGGGGTGTCGTGTTCAGCTGCTAAATATTTTAAAATCAGCGTAATTTTTTTAGCCAGAGGCAAGTCTAAAATGTTTAAACTTCTTTTACTGTAAACAGGTATCTGTTTCAGTTTAAAATAATTGCTAAGTGCTTCACCATATTTATTTTCTTTATAAATGATACCAATCTTACCAGGCTCAATACCTTGTAGTAGTAGTTTTTCAACAGCAATGGTAATACCAATCATTTCTTGTTGCTCCGATTCAAAAGCAGTAAGAGTAGGAGGATTAGTTAATGCGTTTATTTTTTTATTTGAAGCAATTAAATCTTTACTTAACCCTGGAATTTTTTTGACCAGCCTTTCATTATTCCGATCAATCAAGCTTTTAGCAACATCTAATATAGGCTGAGTAGAACGATAATTTTCAGTTAAGATGACCGTTTGAATGTCTTTGCTGTAAGCATCAGCAAACTTTTCCATGTTTTCAATATTAGCTCCTTGGAACCGATAAATACTTTGGTCATCATCACCTACTACAAAAATATTCGGATGGTCCCAATAGCTAATTAGCATTTCTACTAAATGGTTTTGTGTTCCACTTGTATCTTGATACTCATCTACTAAAATATATTGAAACTGTTCCTGGTATTTCGATAACAATAATTTATTTTCTTTGAAGGCCTCTAATACCCAAATAATCATGTCATCAAAATCGTATCGATTTCTTTTTTTCATGAGCTCTTTAAAACGATTGAACTCATTTACAGCAGCGCTTAGCTTTTCCATTCGCTCTGTAACCAAATCAATTTGTGTTTGTTTTAGATCTCCTTTTTTGAATTGCTTGTATGCCCTTTGATAAATAAATTCATCTCTGGTTGGAATTTCTTTTAAAAAAGTATCTATTGCTTTGTTTATGTATTCAGCTGTCCAACCCTCCTTTTTCATATTGCTGAACAAATTCTTTAAATTGTTTATTTCAAAATAAACATCTCCACGATACCTTTTTAGTGGATGATTTTTAGGGAAGCCATCAATTAACTGTTTATATATTTCAATACTCTCTAATTCTGAAATAGGATCTAGCTTTGTTTTTTCAAACAAAGAAAGATTGTCTTGAATTACATCATTGCAAAATGAGTGGAATGTATGAATATTCACTTTATATGCATCTGGACCTATAAAACGCAATAGTCTTTTGCGCATTGCAACTGCTCCAGCATCTGTATACGTTAAGCATAAAATATTTTCTGGATTGGCATCTGTTTCCAATAAGATTTTACCAATTCTTGCACTTAGAATCTGTGTTTTACCAGTACCTGGACCGGCAATAACCATAACCGGGCCTTCCATTGCATCAACTGCAGCTTTTTGTGCCAAGTTTAAGGATTGATAAACCCCATCAAAGTAAGCATGTTGTTCTTCCTTATTTGTCATTGTATAAAGATACCATGAACCTTATTACTGTAATGCTGTTATTATGATATTATGTCAAAAGTCTATAGTATAAAAACTGTTCAAAAAATGCCCATAAGCTTAGATCTAGCTTGGGATTTTTTTAGTAAGCCAGATAATTTAAAAGAAATTACACCTGCTAATTTGGGCTTTAATATTATAAGTAAGCACCATGGGCCTAGCATGTACAGCGGTCAAATTATTGAATACACTGTTAAGCCAGTTTTAGGGATTCCGCTCTATTGGATGACCGAAATAACACACGTAACAGATAAACAATTTTTTGTGGATGAGCAACGCTTTGGACCTTATTCATTATGGCATCACCAGCACCATTTTAAAGCTATTGAAGGTGGCGTAGAAATGACAGATATTGTACATTACAAACTACCTCTCTGGTTTTTAGGAGATATTGCCCAAGTTATTATGGTTAAAAGCCAATTAAGTGGAATTTTTAATCATCGCTATAAAGCAGTAGAGGACCGATTTGGGGTGTGGCCAGGTGCAGAAAACAAAGTTGTTTTTGGGTAATTATTTCAACTCTTTTAAGGCACTTACATTATTATTTAGGTCTATAGTAGCTATATAGAGTTTGTTCCCATTTACGTCGGGTACATTGTTCAAATTGATATTTGCTTCTTTGTTTGTTACGATTATTTGAAGCAATTGACTATTGATAAATTTGACTTCTTTACCCAAAGGCACAGCAAAAATGCCAAAGCCTTTAATTTTTAAATGACCGTTGTATGTAATTAGCGCAGTATTTGATTTTTGAATGATATTGGGTTGATCTGGGGCATCGTTATTAATCCAAGGCATTGGTGGCACTAATGCAGGATGACGATAATAGTTGTTCCTTAAACTATCGTTCCAACCATTCAAATTTTTCTCAAATGTCTTACTACTAAAATAGACGCTGCCTTGTGTAGTTGCATATTTTCTGAGTGCTTGTATTTGTTCTGGAATCTGATTTTTATTTTTCCAAGCATCGTTGCTTCCGCCTCTATAAATTCCATGTCCTATATAAATATGCTTACCGTATCCATTCTCGTTCCACCATTTTAACAGCACATCGTAATCTGCCAATTTATGCCCACGTTCCCAATAGAGTTGAGGTGTAACGTAATCTATCCAACCTTTACTTAACCAAAGTAAAATGTCTGCATATAAATCATCGTAATTGGTTACTCCAGCTTTAGTATCGCTCCCCATTGGGTCTTGGCTCTTGTTTCTCCAAACCCCAAAAGGACTGATTCCAAATTTTACTCTTGGGTTGGTATTTTTTATTGCAGTGTGGATGTCTACAATAATGCTATCGCAATTACTTCTTCTCCAATTGTCTTTTGTAAGACCGCCGCCCAACTTTTCAAATGTTTTTTGATCAGGGAATTCCTTACCCGCTATTCGATATGGATAAAAATAGTCGTCCATATGAATGGCGTCTAAATCATATCTAGTTAATAAGTCTTTCACTACTCTTACGGTATGCTGTCTTACTTCAGGTAAACCAGGGTTAAAATATTTTTTATCGCCATAAACAACAAACCAATCAGGATGTATTTTGGTAATATGCGATGGGGCAATAGATGATTTGAATACATTAAATACGGCTCTGTAAGGATTTAACCAAGCATGAAACTCCATCCCCCTTTTATGTGTTTCAGTAATCATGAATTCAAGTGGGTCGTAATAAGGAGTAGGGGGCAATCCTTGTTTGCCTGTTAAATACTCACTCCATGGCTCATATTGAGAAGGATATAATGCATCACCTGTTGGTCTAATTTGCATTACAATGGCGTTCATACCATTTGATTGGTGTAAATCTAATAATCGAGTAAAACTGGCTTTTTGTTCTGCAACCGAAAGATTTTTTTTAGCTGGCCAGTCAATATTTTCAACAGTTGCAATCCAAACTCCCCTGAACTCATAATTGGGTGAAGGCTGTGCAATTAAGGTATTTGCAATTAGTATAAATAAGATCGCAAGGATAAAGTGCGTCTGGTTTTTCATACAATGAAGATAAGTCATCTGTTTAAATGCGCTCTCTCATTTTATCTAATAAATCACTTAATTGAGCCGCTTCTTTTGGTGATAGATTTTCTAGTATAGCATCCAACTCCCCATTTTTTTCATCTAACCTATTTAAAACATCTAAGCCGTTTTGTGAAATCCGCACATCTACTAAGCGTTTATCGGTATCGCATACTTTTTTTTCAACCAGGTCTTTTTTTACCAATCTTTCAACAATTCTACTGGTATCGCTCATTTTATCGAGCATGCGTTCCCTTATTTGAAGGGTACTCAATGGTTTTTTGCTACCTCTTAAAATTCTGAGAATATTGTATTGTTGATGGGTGATATCTTCTTCTTGTAAAACAGATTTAATTTTTTCTGTAATCCAGTTATTCGAAAAAATTAGATTAATGGAAAGTTTTTGGTAAATACTTCTGAAATTTTCTTGTTGGATATCTTTTTCTATTCCCATATAATGCATCGTGTAAACGAATGTACAAACATTCCCCCTAATCTTCCCATACACTTAGGCCTTCGCTGCAATTTGAACAGATATCAATATTTTTTCTACTATTTAGTAATTCTGTTCTAAATTGATGATAATTATTGTTTTTCCAGGTTTCCTTAAAGCTTTGTGTTTTCAAATTTCCCAACTGGTGCATGGCATCCTTATCAAAGCAACAGGGAACAACCAATCCATCCCAGGTAATAACATTGGCATGCCAAAGCTTCCAACAATGATTTTTTAGACCACTTTTTACTTTCATTTTACCATTAGCCCCTGTTTTATATCTACTGTATTTTTTATTGGTTGGAATTAGATTATTAGGGTCTTCTTCATAATTGTAAATCTGTGCTGTTTTAAATCTTACTTGATCTACCCCAATCTCTTTGCCCAATTTTTTGATATCGGAAATTTGGTGTTCGTTGGGCTTAACTACTAGAAACTGGAAAAATACAAAAGGGGTTTTTGATTTTAATTGTTTTTTCCACTTTACAATATTGCTGGCTCCCTCTATCACTTTTTCTAATTTTCCGCCCACCCTATACTGCTGATAAACATCTTGACTAGTTCCATCAATTGATATAATTAATCGGTCTAGTCCACTTTCTACTGTTTTTCTGGCGTTTTCGTCGGTTAAGTAATGTGCATTGGTGGAAGTAGCAGTATAAATACCTTTTTTATTGGCATACTGAACCATCTCTAAAAATTGGGGGTTCAAATAAGGCTCCCCTTGAAAATAAAAGATTAGATAAAGTAATTCAGGAGCTATTTCGTCAATCGTTTCTGTGAAAAAATCTTTCTGAAGCATTCCTGTAGGCCGTGTAAATTCTCTTAGACCGCTAGGACATTCTGGGCACCTTAAATTACAGGAAGTGGTTGGTTCAAATGAAATGGAAATGGGCATTCCCCATTGTACTGGTTTCCTAAGTAATCTAGAAATCCTAAAACTAGCGTAAACCTTTACTCCATTCCAAAATCGTTTAAAAGTTAGTTTAGATAATAGGTTAATGCTGTCGCTTAGGTTAAAATAAGGCATGAACCAAAATTAGGCTTTTGCTTAGGTTAAAATAAAAGGATGTTAAAAAATTTTAACTTAATTGATGATGGATTTATGAATTATCATCCGTAACTTAATGCTGCATAAGTATTCAAGCTTTTTAACAGTTCTTTATTAAACAGATTGAATACAAATGAGTCTTATACATAGAACAAATCATTAGAGAATCATTAACAGATGATTACTCAGATTGGCACGAGGTTTGAATTTATATAAGAAATACAAATTGATTTAAATTTTTCTCATAAGCAGTTAGTTTTGGTTGAGGCCCCTGTTTCTACAGGGGCCGACTTTTTTAAAGTCGTTTCAAGAAAGGTCTACTTATTAAAAACAAGATACAGCCTGTAAAATCAGCTAGAATATCCAATATTTCAAAAGACCTACCCTCTATTAACTCGGCTTGAATAAATTCTATTCCAATACCATATCCAGTCATTAGCAACACAATTAAAAAAGCAATCATTTTTTCGGCATGTGAATAATAATGATTCAGCCATAAATAAGCGGTAGCGCATAGAACAGTAAAAATACCTGCATGGATAATTTTATCAAAATGGGGTATTTGGAGCCAATAAACACGAGGCACTTTACTCGCAGGCAGAGTAAAAAGTATTAAACTAGTAATAAAAAATAGGCTAAATAAAGTTGGCTTAATGAGCCCACTTCTCCAGAACCTTTCTGAGTTGTTCAATAGTGAATGGTTTGGTTACAATGTCTTTCATACCTAACTGAAGATATTCAGCTTCTGCTTCTTTAACAGCATTGGCGGTCATTGCAATGATAATAGGAATTTTCTCTTTCCCGCTGTTTAAAATTTTTTCTGTTGCCTCTATTCCATCCATTTCGGGCATATGAATATCCATGAAAACCAAGTCGTAATCGTATTTAGCAGTCATTTCAACTGCTTCTTTTCCATTATTGGCTATTTCAATGATATATCCAATTTTTTTAAACATTTTAGTTGCCAATAATTGGTTCATATTATTGTCTTCGGCAACCAACATTTTCAAAGGCTTTATTTCGGTGCCACTAATAGTGCCCGCGGTATTTCGTTGTGGTTGTTGCTGATTTTTTCTTACTAAATTTACTTGAACAGGAATAATAAATTTGAAAGTAGACCCTTTACCAACTTGGCTTTCTACCCAAATTCTGCCTCCCATTTCTTCAATAATTTTTCTACAAATGGATAAGCCTAAACCTGTTCCACTATGTTTTCTAGTGGCAGTTGAATCTATTTGTGTAAAGGGAATAAATAAAGTTTGAATATGTTCTTCACTTATTCCCATACCAGTATCGGATACAGCAAAATGGAGTTCTTGTAAAGATTCGTCAATAAGATTAGCTGTTACATCAAGCTTAATACTACCAGTTTCTGTGAACTTTATGGCATTGCCTAACAAATTAATAAGCACTTGCTTAATTCTACTTTCATCGGCTATAATTTCATTTTCTACAGAAGGATGAATATTTGAGCTAAGTACAATATTTTTTTTGAGCGCAATTAAGCGTGGGCTACTTATTGCGGTTACTTGTTGAATAATGTTTTGCAAATTACAAGGCCCCTCAAATAACTCTAATTTATCTGCTTCAATTTTTGAAATATCTAAAACATCATTAACGATTTCTAAAAGATGGGTGCTACTCGATTTTAACGAAAGCATTAATTCTTCTTGCTCTGCATTCAGCGGAGTGTGTTGTAGTAAATCTATTGTGCCAATTATTCCATTTAATGGGGTTCTAATTTCATGGCTCATATTAGCCAAAAAGCGTGATTTTGCTTTTGTTGCTTCCTCTGCTTGCTGCTTTGTTTCCGATAAGTATTCTTTTGACTCTTCTAAATCGTTTGATTTCTTAATTAAATTATTACGATCAATATCATAAGTGCGTTTATATAAGCTAACGCTTACGGCAATAATTAAAAGATACAGAATGGTACTAATGAGTATATCAATTTGTTTGATGGTATTGGATGGGTATGGAGTGAGCCATTCAGGATGTTTTAATTCTAAAACATACAATCCTAGAATCAATAGAATAGTGATGATGATAAAGGGTAAATGAAATCGCTTAGGAAGTATCATCATGGCGGCTACAACGCTCAGCAAGTAAGCTGTTTTTGTAGATCCTTCAATCCCTCCATTGCTAAACCATATTGGTATAAAAAACAGTAAGCTAAATACAATGTATATAACCCCAATAGGAACGAATTTCTCTTGATATCTAGAAATATAGAACACATAAAATGATATCATTGCTAAGCCAAGAATCATGCTTAACAATAGTGTGTCTCTTTCTAATAAAATATTACTAGCAAGGCTGATGATCATGGCAATAAATACCAAGAAGGAGACTAGGTTAAATATTTTATTTTCAAGCGAAATAATCGCTTTTTTTAACCCAAGTAATTTTTTAATTTGATCTACGTTCATATGAATTATACGGCTTAAAGATAACCGTATTTAGTTACTATACGACTAAACTACCCAACTTTACCCGCTACATACATTTCTGAAAGTGTAGGTGTTTCGCTACCTCCCAATTTTTCTAATGTAATGGCAAACATAGAAGCAGAAGGAATATTTTTCATTTTGCAAAGGCCGGCACAATCACTAATGACTCCTGCATCAACGGGTTTCCCGTCTACTATTGCCCAGAGTTGGTATTGTTTGCCATTGGCAGGCTGAGGTAATTTATTAGGTAAAATGTAAACATCTTTTGATTTCAAATTCCAGAATACTGTAGCATAATTAGCTTCCTTGCCAGTTATTCCTGGCATAGACACTTTCTGCATATTGGGGTCTGTCATCATTTGCATGCTATTAAACATATCCAAACTTTTCGTTTGCATAATTTGGTTATTCGCTTGCAAAGTATTTTTCTCCAAAACAAGGGCCTGGTATTGTTGGGTAGTTTCTTTGAACTTGCTATAAAAGTAGATATTCATTCCTCCGCTAATCACTAAAAGTATAATTGAAGCTGCAGCAAGGAATCGACTAGGCTGATTCATTTTTACTACCATCATTTCATTCAACGGACTCGCCAATGCTTTTGTATTTTCTGCAGCTTTATTTTCATTTTCAACAAAATTGGATTGTAAAGCAGCAAAAATTTGTTTTTTTACCTGAGGGGGCGGAGTTACTGCTTTAGACAAAGCATTGGCTTCTAATGCCAGCTCAAAATCATTTAACGCTTTTTTAATTTCAGGATACTGTAGACATAATTGTTCCAACTCAGCTACTTCAGCTGAGCTAGCCATGCCTAATACATAGCTTTCAATTATTCCACTTTGTATGTATTCCTGTGTATTCACTCTTTAATTAATTTATGCAATTCTTTTAAAGCAGCCCGCAGCCTTGTTTTTACCGTACCTAAGGGGATATCCAGCATTTTTGCAATCTCATCTTGGGTATACCCTTCAAAATAAGACAATTCAACTAAAACCCTCCATTCAGGCTTTAAACCATGCACCAGTTTTCTTAACCCGATAAAGTCAGTTTTAATTTCTGCACTACCTGCTAAATCATATACGTTTTCAGAAAGCGCTTGGTTTTTTTGGGTTTTTTGAAAGCCCTTGCTCCTTGTAGTATCAATTGCAGCATTACGGGCAATATTCAGCATCCAGGTGTACAAACGACCTTTACTACTATCGTATGAGTGAATTTGCCGAAAAATTTTGATAAAAACTTCCTGCAAAGTATCAGCAGCGGCTTCTTGGTTGTTTACAATACTAAGTATACTAGCGTATAGTGCACCTGAATAATGGTCGTACAAGTAACTGAATGCAGTTTCACTTTGCTGGGTAAGCAGCAAAATAAGTTCGGACTCGCTGTAATGTTGTGCTTGTTCCAAATATAACAAATAGGATAAATTGAATCAGGGCATTTTAGCCAACCAATGCTTCATAAGCATCTTTGGTCATTAAACCCTCAAAACTAGAAGGATCAGTAACCGTCATCTTAATCATCCAACCATCACCATAAGGATCGGTATTTACCAATTCTGGTTGTTTTTCTAGTAAAGTATTTACTTCAGTAACGGTTCCTGCTAATGGCAAAAACAAATCACTAACGGTTTTTACCGCTTCAACAGTACCAAAAACTTCTTCTGCAGCCAATACCTTACCAACGGTATTGATGTCTACATAAACGATATCACCCAATTCGTGTTGAGCAAAATCGGTAATGCCAATAGTGGCAATATTGCCTTCAATACTAATCCATTCGTGGTCTTTGGTGTAACGTAGTTCTGCTGGAAAATTCATAAAGCGGTATTTTTATATTGCAAATATTGAATAAAAATTGGAGTGATAAAATTAATTATCGGTCATAAAGGTATTTAAAACCCTGCTTGCTCAAAATAAAGCAATACATGGTCCTTAATAAAATTCTCTTGTTCAGGCAGGCTCATTTCGGGCAATTGTTTCAATTGAGCAAAATGCGGCCAACCCTCTTCATCCTTTCCTTCTACTAAATAATAGCCGCTTTGAGCCAGCACGGAACAAACTGCCACATGCATCAAATCTTGTTTTTGCTCTTTCGATATTTTTTCGGCCATAAACCCTGTTTCCTGAAGACCAATTAAGAACAAAACGGCCTCTAAATCGGGCTTTTTGCCAAAACGCTCCAATAATTTGGCTTCCAAAGCCCACCAACGTTGCATCAAGTCATCTGTAATAAACATACTGCAAAGGTAAACCATCAAGGCATGCCATCATCAACCCTGATAAGGTATATTTGCAGCAAATTTGAGCATATGTTACAGGTAAGTGTATTAAAAGCGACCCCAGAAAGAGTGAAGCAGTTGTTAGCCAAGAAGCATTTTAAACAGCCAGAACTGGTGGATGCCATTATACAAACAGATGATGAGCGCAAAAAAATACAAGCAGCATTTGACGATACACAAGCCAAAGTGAATGCGGCATCTAAAGAAATTGGACAATTAATGGCCAAGGGAGATAAAGAAGGAGCAGAAGCCATTAAGCAAAATGTAGCCAATTGGAAGCAAACACTTGAACCGCTAAAAGAGAAAATGGCGCAGTTAGAAAAAGAACTGGCCGACCAATTGGTTCAGCTGCCGAACCTGCCAGCCGATATGGTTCCCGAAGGCAAAACACCAGAAGAAAATGAAGTAGTTAGAACGGGGGGATCAATGCCAACACTAGCCGAGGGCTCCGTTCCCCATTGGGACCTCACTACAAAATACAATCTGATCAATTTTGAATTGGGAAATAAAATCACCGGTAGTGGATTCCCAGTATATATAGGGAAGGGCGCCAAATTACAACGGTCTTTGATTCAGTATTTTCTAGATTTCAATACAGCAGCGGGGTATACCGAATACTTGCCACCCTTTATGGTAAATGCAGACTCTGCTTATGCTACAGGGCAGTTGCCCGATAAAGAAGGGCAAATGTACCATGCAACAGAAGACGATTTTTATTTGATTCCAACTGCAGAAGTACCTGTTACCAATGTGTACAGAGATACCATTTTAAAAGAAAGCGATTTCCCTGTAAAAATGACGGCTTATTCTCCCTGCTTTAGAAGAGAAGCGGGCAGTTATGGCAAAGACGTTCGTGGATTAAATCGTTTACACCAATTTGAAAAAGTAGAAATCATTCAAATTGTTCATCCAGATAAGAGTTATGAAACACTGGAAGATATGGTGTTGCACGTAGAAAAATTATTACAAGCTTTAGAACTGCCTTATCGCATTTTACGCTTATGTGGTGGAGACATGGGCTTTACCAGTGCCATTACCTATGATTTTGAAGTGTACAGTGCAGCACAAGAGCGTTGGTTAGAAGTGAGCAGTGTCAGCAATTTCGAAAGCTACCAAGCCAATAGAATGAAATGCAGATTCAAAGGGGTAGATGGTAAAACCCAATTGGTGCATACCCTCAACGGTAGTTCATTGGCATTGCCACGCATAGTTGCTTGTTTGTTAGAGAATAACCAAACACCAGAAGGCATCCATATTCCTGCGGCTTTACAGTCTTATTTTGGGGCTGAAAAGATTTAATGCTTAATAAATCGATCAAAAAACTCAATGGTTCTAAGCATTTGATCTACCCGCTGACGGTTATTCCCTGTTCTGGTTAATTCATGTGTACCACCTGGATGCCTTACGTACTCTACGGTTCGGCCCAAGACCTTTAAACTTTTGTAGAGCATTTCACTTTGAATAACGCCGGTTCTTAAATCGTTCTCGCCATGGAAAATGATAAAGGGGGTATGTATTTTATCTACATAATTAATGGGCGATTCACGAAATAAAGTGGGTCTGGTTTTTTCTTCCCAAGGATAGCCGCCAAAATAATTAGGCACCAATCTCCATGCATTGCCTTCTCCAAAGAAAGTACCTAAATCGTACACGCCTCTTTGGGCGCATGCCGCTTTAAAGCGGTGGTCGTGGCTGATAATCCATGCAACTAAATAACCTGCATAAGATCCACCAGTTACAGCTAATCTAGCTGTATCAATGAATCCTTCTTTTGCTGCTAAGTCTACAGAAGTTAATACATCTGAAGTAGGTCCTGCACCCCAATCATTTACGTTGGCTCTTAGGAATTCCTCGCCGTATCCTCCAGATCCTCTGGGGTTGCCATAAACAATTGCATAACCCTTAGCTGCATAGTACTGAAACTCATGCCACATAGAGCTTTCACCAGGTCCCCACATTGCAGAAGGGCCTCCATGTATATTTAAAATAGTTGGATATTTTTTGCCCGCTACATAATTAGCAGGTTTCATAATCCAGTATTCAACGGTTAATCCTTTCTCGTTTTTGAAAGTTCTTTTCTCTGGTAAACTCAATTGTTTTTTACTTACCCAATCGTAGTTGAAACTGCTGATACGCTTTTCGTTTTTACCATTGATATCAGTGGTGTATAATTCAAAAGGATTGGCCACTGCAGTTTTTACAAAAACCAGTTTATCGGCCTTCATAGAAAAACTTGAGATGCCTTCATCTACAGAAGTTAGTTGTTCTGATTTTTTTGTTTTTAAATTGATGCGATAAATAGGTGCACCACCATTGCTCTGTGCAGTAAAATAAATATACTGTTCATCTTTGCTCCAAGTAAGTCCACCCTTGTTTCTATCAAACGGAAGTGCAACTAAATCTGCTGATGTTCCATTCAATGGCATCACTGCTAATTCAGGTACATTCACAAAAGAAACGGTACCTACTTGAACTGCTAGCCATTTTCCAGATGGGGAAACAGAAGGATTTGAATAAGATTTACCTACTGCACCTAGTAATTGTTTCATACCAGATCCGTCTGCATTCACCATAAATACTTGGCTTTCTAATGCACGATCGGGGTGTTGTGTACTGTCGGTATTGCCTGTAAATACAATTTGTTTGCCATCGGGTGTAAAGCTCGCGCCCCCAAAACGATGAAAGCCTTGCGTAAGGGCTTTAGGTGTTGATCCTGCTTCAGCAGCAACAATAAATAAATGCGAAAAAGATTGATCACCCGATGTAGTAGATTCTTCCTGAAAATTTAATTTATGAATGACTTTTGCTTTTCTCTCTGCAACATTCAATTCTAAATATGCCCTAATTTCTTCTGTTGTTCCATCTGGGTTGGGTAAGGCTTTATTGGGTTGGAGGAATTGATTCTGTTCAAACCCAGGTTTCTCTGCTGGCCACTTTGGAACAGCTGCAGTTGGGTTGAGTTCTTTGTCTTTTAATAGATCTGCCAAAGAAACAGAAGCACTGAACAATAGTTGACTTCCATCTGGGCTAAACTGAGGGCTGCTGGCACCGTATCTAAATTTGGTAATTTGAACAGGCTCACCTCCCTCTAAAGAAAGAAAAAAGATTTGCGGCTTGCCGTCTACTGCTCTAACAAATGCTATTTTTTTACCATCAGGGCTCCATGTAGGCTGGCTCGCATTTTCTTTATGCGTTAATGCTCTTGGGGCTGAAGAACCATCTGCAGCTACTAAATACAGTTGATTGGTGTATTTATATTCCCATTTACTATTGCCTTCGGGTTCAATACTGTTTAACACAAACAAGGCCTGTTTACCATCTGGGCTTAAACTAATGGCGCTCATTTGTTTCATTTTGTACATATCGGTTATTTTAACCAAATCAGCAGATTGCTGTGCCAATACCCATAATGGCATTAGGAAAATGAACAGTAAAATTTTCTTCATTCGACAGTATTTGAAGGTTAAAATACAAAGAAATTGGTTTGGCTATGCATTGCTGCTGTATTTTTGCAGAACAATTACCGATATATGAGCGAAATGGTGAATGAATTCAATAGCTATAGAGAGCGAATGAATGAAGTGATTCTGAGCAAGAATAATTTAGTGATGAAGCGCCTTTGGAACTTAGATACCAATACCTACGATGCCGGTGCATTGGATAAAAAAACCAAAGAAATGTTGGGCTTGGTAGCTAGTATGGTATTGCGTTGTGATGATTGTATTAAATACCATTTAGGCAAGAGTTTTGAACTAGGCGTAACCACAGAAGAAATATATGAAATTTTTGCAGTAGCCAACATTGTTGGGGGAACCATTGTAATTCCTCATACCAGAAGAGCGGCAGAATATTGGGAAGAACTTATTAAACTATAAACATGGCTACAGAAACAATAGCAGCACCTACTTTAACCGCAAAAGATTTTGCAACAGATCAGGAAGTACGTTGGTGCCCAGGTTGTGGAGACTATTCAATATTAGCACAGGTTCAAAAAATTATGCCAGGTATTGGAGTGCCTAAAGAAAATATTGTAATCATTAGTGGAATTGGTTGTAGTAGCCGTTTTCCTTATTATATGAATACATTTGGTATGCACAGTATTCATGGAAGAGCTACTGCTATTGCTAGTGGATTGAAAGCAACCAGACCAGAATTAAGTGTGTGGATTGTTACAGGAGATGGAGATGGCTTAAGCATTGGAGGTAATCATACCATTCATTTACTCAGAAGAAATTTTGATGTCAATATCATGTTGTTCAATAACCAAATTTATGGTTTAACAAAAGGACAATATTCACCCACTTCTGAAACCAATAAAGTTACCAAGAGTACGCCATTTGGTAGTATTGATCATCCATTTAATCCATTGGCTTTGGCCATGGGTGCAGATGCTACTTTTATTGCTCGTTCAATGGATCGTGATCCCAAGCATTTGCAAACTTTATTAACGCGTTCTCATCAACATAAGGGTGCTTCCTTCTTAGAGATTTATCAGAACTGTAATATTTTTAATGACGGTGCTTTTGAAATTTTTACTGAAAAATCTTCTAAAGCCGATCATGATTTGTTCTTAGAGCAAGGAAAGCCATTGGTATTTGGTGCCAATCAAAACAAGGGTATTCGCTTAAATGGTTTGCAACCCGAAGTGGTTGAACTAGGTGAAAACTTTAGTGCAGACGATTGTTGGATTCACGATGAAAAAGATTTTTACAAAGCACAAACATTAATTAGAATGTTTGACGATCCACATCAATCTAATTTTCAATTCCCTAGACCATTCGGCGTATTTTATGAAACAGAACGTCCTTGTTACGAAGACATGTTGGCCCTGCAAATTGAAGAAACCATTGCTACTAAAGGAAAAGGAAACCTAGATCAATTACTGCGTGGTAGAGAAGTTTGGGAAATTAAAGATTAGTACTATAATTGGATAAGATTGTTTCTGAGTGCAAATAATACTAATCCAACTCTGTTGCTTACTTTAACTTTTTCAAATAAATTATCTCTATAACCATCAATAGTTCTAGGGCTCAAATTCATTTTCGCTGCAATTTCTTTTAATGTTAAGTCGGTGGCTAATAGTTTTAAGAAATCTTTTTCTCTCTCTGGAAGGTTCAAGAAAGTTTGGTATTCGTCATTGGGTTCTTCTACTCCATTTCTAATTGAATGAACCAAATTGTAACAGAGTAATTGATTAAAATATATGCCTTTATTGTAGAGTTCATTCAAAGCTCTATTCAACTCTTTTGGATCGGTGTCTTTGGTCATATAACCCATTGCTCCAAACTTCAACATCTTAATTACAGTACGCTCATCGTTTAGCATACTTAAAACCATTACTTTAATGTTGGGATGATTGCAGTATATCCATTCTGCTGTTTCAAAGCCGTTCATTACAGGCATAGTAACATCTAGCAAAACAATATCGGGTAAGTTGTTTGCATCTAGTTGTTCAATAAAATGACTCCCATTGTTGGCTTCGAATAAAACAGTAAAATTTCCAAAACCAGCAATAATTCCAGCGAGCCCATTCCTTAAAAGGACGTGGTCGTCTACCAAAACGATTTTCTTCATACAGTTGATTTAGTAAAATCGGGGGTATTACTAAACAGCAGTATGAAGTAACTAAATAATATTGAATAGAAATTATTAATTATACGATTTTTACACCGTTAAATCACGGTTTTTTTTGGCTAGAACTGCCCTAAATAGTTATTATTCCCTACGTTATTTTTATCCTCCATCTTCATAAAGGGTGACTACTTTGTAGAGATGTATTTTTTAACCAGGGGTTACAAACAAACAGAGGGCGGCTAAAACCGCCTTCCTTTTTTAAGTAACTTTATGTATGCTGCTTCACATTCATCCAGATAATCCCAATCCCCGTCATATTAAAACAGTGGTAGACTGTTTGTTATCTGGAGGGGTGATTATTTATCCAACCGATACCATTTATGGATTGGGTTGTGATATATTTCAACCAAAAGCAGTAGAAAGAATTGCAAGAATTAAACAGGTTGATCCGGCCAAAGCCCAACTCAGCTTCATTTGTAACGATTTAAGCGATTTGAGTAAGTATTGTAAAACCACCGATACCCCATTGTATCGTTTGCTAAAAAGTCATTTACCAGGACCTTACACATTTATTTTGCCAGCCAGCAAAGAAGTGCCCAAAATTCTGCAGAATAAAAAAAGTACCATTGGTCTTAGAATTCCAGATAATAATATTGCTAGAACAATAGTTTCAGAATTGGGTCATCCATTGTTGTCTGCGTCGCTTCCAGGCGAAATGGTAGAAGAATATACAGATCCAGATATTATGTACGAAAATTTTGAAAAACTCGTTGACATTGTAATTCATGGGGGTAATGGGGGAATGATACCCTCTACCATTATTGATTGCACCAAAGATCCATATGAGCTGGTGCGATTAGGCGCAGGCTCCTGGGATGAAGTTGGTTAAAACGGCATTTCCATTTGAGTAGGACTAATATTAAAACTTCTTCTATGGTGTTGGCAAAGCCCATTGGCTTCAATTGCCAACCGATGTTCTAATGTACCATAACCTTTATTACTGTTCCAACCGTATTGCGGAAACTGAGCATGAATTTTTTCCATATATGCATCTCTATAGGTTTTAGCAAGAATACTGGCTGCAGCTATAGATGCATACTTGCCATCACCTTTTACAATACATAAATGGGGAATTTTTTTATAGGCTGGAAATCGATTCCCATCAATCAATAAAAATTCAGGTTTTGTTTTTAGTTGATCAATCGCCATATGCATGGCTTTAAAACTGGCTTTCAAGATATTGATTCTATCAATTTCTTCTGCTTCTACACTTGCTACCGACCATGCAATGGCATTAGATTCAATCACTTCTCTTAAAATCTTGCGATGTTTAGGGCCTACCTGTTTACTATCATTTAACAAAGGATGTTTAAAGTTGATAGGTAAAATAACTGCAGCGGCAAACACAGGGCCAGCATAACAACCTCTTCCTGCTTCATCACAGCCTGCTTCAATTTGATTTTCTTGGTAAAAAGCGGGTAACATTTGGTAAAACTACTTAAACATCAATCAATTCCGAAGTTTGTGTGTTATACCTTTGTACAAACGCGGAAACAAACAGAAATATGATAGTAGTAGATCGTTCTAATAAGCAGGTAGCCATTTGGTTATTGATTGGTGTGGGAATGACCATCATTCAAATTGCATTGGGAGGAATAACCAGATTAACAGGAAGTGGATTATCTATTACGCAATGGGAAGTGATTACGGGTACATTGCCTCCATTAAACGAAGCAGCATGGTTAGCTGAATTTGCTAAATACAAACAGACTCCACAGTTTCAGTTATTAAATTTTGAATTTCAGTTAGACGATTTCAAATTCATTTTTTTCTGGGAGTGGTTCCATCGCTTATGGGCTAGGTTAATTGGATTGGTTTTTGCATTTGGATTTGCATGGTTCATCTTTAAGAAAGCATTTAAAAAAGAAATGGTGGGATCTTTATTGGTCTTGTTTCTCTTAGGTGCTCTACAAGGATTAGTGGGTTGGATCATGGTTGCGAGTGGATTAACAGGTGATGCGGTTTATGTAAAGCCCACTCGGTTAGCACTGCATTTTATTTTGGCCTTGGGTTTATTGAGTTATACTTATTGGTTTGCATTAAAATTATTGGTTCCTACTAATCATTTAGTGGTAAGTAAATTGTTGCGAAAACAAAATGTACTGTTGATTGGGTTATTAATACTTCAATTAATATATGGGGCTTTAATGGCAGGGCATAAAGCAGCCAATGTTGCAGCAACATGGCCTACTATTAATGGTGCATGGGTTCCAGATAATTTATTTAGTCATCAACCATTATTATTAAATTTTATTGATAATACCACATTAATACATTTTATACACAGAGGGTTAGCTTATTTGATTTTAGTGTTAATGATCTTATGGTCTATTAAATTATTTAAAGTAGCGAAAACGCCTACTTTGCTAACTGCTGCTAAGTTTCCTTTATTATTCACATTTCTTCAAGTAATATTAGGTATTGCTTCTGTTTTAACAAGTAGCACTATTGTGCCTGGTATTTGGGGAAGTTTTGAGTGGATGGCACAACTGCATCAACTCACAGGAATGTTATTATTACTATCATTAGTAACCATTTTATTTCTTGTTCGGCCTAAAATTTGCTAAATTTAAATAGCAACACAAAAACCATTATTGTGCTGCTTGTCCATTTAATGAAGCGATATCTGATAGGTTTTTGGTATTCATTCCCAATACAACTGTTGTTGTTGCATTTTCGTAGGTACCAGATATTTTTATTCTTTTGGTATATTTTATTTGCAACGGTTGGTGGTAGTTTCATGAAAACCTTTGGAGCATATTCATTATTTCTAGCGCCAGAATATTTTGGTAATATTAGCCCTTTAAGTACCGCCATAGTTGGTGTTACATCGGGTGTTTTTATGATGAGTTGGAATATTACCACATTTATTTTGAATAGTGGTCGAATTCAATTTTTGGCTACCACTGCACAACCGTTTTTAAAATACTGTATCAACAATGCTATTATTCCATTTTCCTTTTTAATATTTTATTTGGTTGAAGCGTACCAGTATACCATCAATCAGGAATTGTTTTTACTATCCGATTTTATTAAGCTTGCATTGGGTTATACAGGAGGATTTATACTATCAATTGCTTTTGCTTTTCTATATTTTTTTGGTGCTGATAAAAAAATTTACAGCACTATTTCTGCAACTATAACAGACGCCAATAAGCGTTACGATTTAATTCCTGACAAACACAAAGAGCCCGATTTAAAACAAGATTTAAGAGTTGATTGGTTTTTTAGTGCTGCATTTAAATTACGTAAACCAAGAAATGTAAAACATTACAATCCTGATTTTTTAGAAGCTGTTTTTAACCGACATCATTTTGCAGCCATTATTGCCATCATGATTGCATTTGTTTTTTTAATCTTAGTAGGATTTAGTTCTGATACTAAATTGTTTCAACTACCAGCAGCATCAAGTATTACGTTGTTGCTAGCTATTTTAATTGCTGCATCGGGGGCACTCACATTATTTTTACGCTCTTATACATTTGTTACTGTTATTGCGGCATATTTATTAGCCAATATTTTATACCAATATGAAATCATTGATCCTAGAAACAAAGCATACGGATTAGATTATGCCAAGGGCTCGGGAAGGCCCGAATATACCAGAGAATCAATACAACATTTAGCATCTATAGATTCTGTAGAAAAAGACAAAGCTGCTTTTTTAGAAATACTCAATAATTGGAAGGCTCAACAGGGTCAAGAAAAGCCCATTATGTACATCATTAATACCAGTGGTGGCGGAACCAGAAGTGCTACTTTTACAATGAATACCCTGCAATATTTGGATAGTATAATGCAGGGGAAACTCATGAAAAAGACCTTGTTGATTAATGGGGCTTCGGGTGGTATGTTGGGGGCAGTATATTTTAGGGAATTGTACCATGAAAAGATTAAAGGCAACCCTATTAATTTGCAGGACAAGCAGTATGTAAACAATATTTCTAAAGATTTATTAAGCCCATTATTTTCCTCTTTCTTAACAAGAGATATGTTGGGTCCTGCACAAAAATTCACCACAAATGGGTTTGAGTATGTAAAAGATAGGGGGTATGCATTTGAAGAGAAACTAAAAGAGAATACTGGTGGAATTATGCATAAAAGAGTTCGTGATTATGAGCAGGCGGAAGCAACAGCCACCATTCCCTCCGTTTTCTTTAATTCGGTGATAACTCGTGATGGCCGAAAAATGATTATTGCTTCTAGGCCAGTTCGTTTTTTAATGCGACCAGTATCAGATACCACCAATATCATGTCTTTTGATCCTGATGCAATCGATTTCAATAGCTTTTTATATAATCAAAAAAGCAACGATATTAATTTATTATCAGCGCTTAGAATGAATGCAACATTTCCTTATGTTTTGCCCAATGTATGGTTGCCAACCAATCCGGTTATTGATGTAATGGACGCTGGTTTAAGAGACAATTATGGCCAAGAATCTGCACTAAGATTTATTTCTGTATTTAAAGATTGGCTACAAGCAAATACAGCTAAAGTAATTTTAATTCAGATACGTGATAGAAGTTTAAGTGATTGGGATAAACCATTGGAAAGTAATTCATTGATTGGTTTTTTAACCAAGCCTTTTTTAATATTACAAAATAATTGGTTCAAGATTCAAGACTATTATCAGCATGACCAATTGGATTATTTGCATAAAGCATATGGAAATAATTTTTATCGATTCTCCTTTCAATATATACCATCAAAAAAAGAAGCTCCAGCTAGTTTAAGCTTTCACTTAACCGCAGCTGAAAAACGTGATATTGCACAAGCGGTCAACAATCCCTTGAATCAACAAGAGTTTGAACGATTGCAACAAGTTATAAAATAGGATAAAAATGGGTATTATTTCCCTTTAGTCTTAATTAGCAAAAATGCTTTTGGTATAATTTCTACTTGCAATTCTTCAACCGCATCTCTTGGCTCTCCATCAATATGTAATGGTGCTAATTTAGGATTCTTGATATGCAACGAAGGGGTTTGAAAATAAAGAATATTTTTAGTGCTCATGTCTTCAACCAGTTGTTGTACTTTATTATTTCCGCGCATCTGTCTTAAAATGGCAAAAGGCAATTTGGCCTTGTTCATTTTCTGAACAATTACAATATCTAATAATCCATCCGATAAGCTGGCTTGAGGTGCTATGATGGCGTTGTTTCCAAATTGATTGCTATTGGCGATACTGATAAAAAAGGCATCTGTGAAAAAAGAAAAGTTATCCAATACAATTTCAAATTGATACGGATTTGCTTTAAAAAATTGAATAATGCTTTGTTGTGTATAAGTGAATAATCCCCTTGAAGATTTTTGCGCAAAGTCATGCGCAACTTGTGCATCAAATCCCATTCCACTCAGCATACATGCATACGCGCCATTCACAGTAAATGCATCTACTGCTTCTGCATGTCCTTTAAAAATTAATTCTATGGCAGCTTTCATGCTAGTAGGAATACCCGCTGCACGGGCAAGGCCATTCCCAGATCCTACAGGTATGATTCCAAAATGTACTCCTGTGTCTCTTAATGCTCCAGTTACCTGATTCACTGTACCATCACCCCCTAATATTACAACATCGGTAAAATGTTCTTTTACTATATGCTCTCTTAAGAATTCATAGTCACCACCAGCATTGGTATGAAATACGCGGTATTCAATACCTTTTGCAGCAGTCACTTTTTCAACCAGCTCTCTGATTTTATCTTTTTTTGATGTACCAGATATTGGGTTGATTAAATAAATAATTTTTCTTGTCATGGAATTCGTTCCTCGGTATTGCTACCATTTCATTAATGCACTAGCCCAAGTAAACCCGCTACCAAAAGCAGCTAAGCAAACTAAGTCTCCTTCTTTTATCATTCCTTTTTCCCAAGCTTCACAAAGCGCTATCGGAATGGACGCAGCTGTTGTATTACCATAGTTCATGATATTATTATAAACCTGGTGGTCTTGTAATTTTAATTTCTGTTGTACAAATTGACTAATGCGTAAATTGGCTTGATGTGGAATCAGCATACTAATATCAGTAGACTGGTATCCATTTTTTGCCAATGATTCCATTATTACTTCTGGAAACTTCACTACTGCTTTTTTAAATACAGCAGGACCATCCATGTAAGGGAAATTTTGTGCGTTGTCAATCATTTGATGACTCATAAACATTTGAGAAATTTCTGCGTCATCAAAACTTGCATAGTCTTTAGTACCCCAATGATTGGCATGTGAACCAGGATTGTACATGGCTAAAATTTCTGCAGATTCACCATCACTATGCAAATGGGTACTCAAAATTCCTTGTCCTTCCTTTTCGGCGGGTTGTAATACTACCGCCCCTGCGCCATCTCCAAAAATCACCGATAAGTTTCTGCCGCGGGTAGAAAAGTCTAAACCAAAAGAATGCTTTTCGCTACCTATCACTAATATGTTCTTATACATTCCGGTTTTAATAAATTGATCGGCCACACTTAATGCGTAAACAAAACCACTACATTGATTTCTAACATCTAATGCACCAATCTCTTTCATTTTCATAGCTCGTTGCACTAATACGCCGCAACCTGGAAAATAATAATCTGGAGAAAGTGTTGCAAAAATGATGAAGTCTATGTCTTGTGCTGTAATCCCTGCTCTCTCAATCGCTATTTTAGCCGCTTCCACTCCCATGGTAGTAGTGGTTTCTTCGGTTCTATGTGCGTACCTGCGTTCTTTAATACCCGTTCTTTCTTGAATCCACTCATCGTTGGTTTCCATGTATTTAGTGAGATCGTTATTCGTAACAACATTAGAAGGTACATACATGCCGATTCCGGCAATTTTACTCAATGGCATATGCAAGCAAATTTGAAGGTTAAAGTTAATGAATCTTTACGGTAGGTCTGTGAAGGATCAGTTAATGCTGTTGATTGGTTTTAACTGAAGCACGCCATTTAGAAATTGCGCTGTTTCTTTTTGTACCGTAATAATATCTTTAGATTGAATAGGAGATGCCATTACATGATTTCCTGAATTAGGAATAGAAACCATTTTTTTCTTTTCTGATGCAGTATTCACTTGTAAAAACATTGCTTTCATTGCAGCTACACTTACTACAGGGTCTTGCTCTTTTTCATTTTTATAATAATACAATACCAAAAGTGGTTGTTTCACTTTAGTAAAATGCTCTTTGGTCATGGCGGTCTCTAATAGTTCTTCCAATTGTACAGTAGCTTCTAATCTATACTTGGTATTCCAATATTGTTCGTATAAAGGGTGGTCCTTTTTTACGCCCATATAGTTTGAGCCTTTTACTAATCTCGCAATTTGTAATCCCCATGGATTATTTAATAACCATGCATTGGGATCTTTAATAGCAATATTAGGAGAATATAAAACCAAGCCTGCAATCTCAGGATACATCGCAGCCAATTGTAAAGCAAGTGTACCACCTGTAGAAGTGCCCATTAAAATTACTTTTTCACCCAATTGTTTGCCAATGGCATACGCTTCTTTTGCAGACTCAAATAAACTTTCAGCAGTCATATTAATCAACGCATCTGTGGTATCAATACCATGTTCAGACAAACGTGCCAAATACAAATTGCATCCAAATTCTTTTGCAATATTCTGGTGCACTGGATTGCCCTCTTCTTGGCTGGCACTGAAACCATGTAAGTAAACAATGGCGTAAGGAGTTTTCTGTTTTGAACTATCGTTGGCCCAAACAATTCTTGCTTCATTGTTTGGTCGGGTATTGTGCTTTTTTTCGTTGGTGTAAATATAATCCACTAACTCAGCCGGGTTGCTAGGAATAGTCGGAAGGGTTGAAGTATAAACTGGGGTAGATGGAGTAGGACCAACAAAATATACAAGACCCAATACCAATACAATACCTAATAACCATTTTAATATGCGCATAAACTAGAATTAAACATTTTTAAGATACCAAGCCCAAGCCATTAAAAGGGGCTGTAAAATCAGGAGTCTTACCCATCCAATCATTGGGGTCATTTGAAAACTTCCTATTTTAAAGTGTCCCAATTGAATCATATAAATATGAGCGGGTATAAAAGCAATTAGCATAGCAATAATCCCATAAATAGCCCAATTTCTGGTAGCGGAAAAGCATAATCCAATAGCCAACACTATTTCGGCAATGCCAGCCAGTATATTTAAAGTAGCAGCCCATTTATGCAAATACGGTGGAAAAAAGGTCGTATAAAAGCCAGGATTCTTAAAATGATAGAATCCTGCAAACAAGTAAAATGCAACCATTATGATTAATAATAACCCTTTCATTGGCATAGCGTTAAAATAAAATTAGGGTTTATTGTGCATCCTCCATAGTATAGTTAACAGAATAATGACCCTTATTTACTTGCTGCCCCACGTTAAAGCCGTACCTTTGCCGCTCAAATAAACAGTATGAATCATCTAATTGATTGATACTGAGTCAAATACACAATAAT
Source organism: Sediminibacterium sp. (assembly GCF_030695065.1). Classification (GTDB taxonomy): domain Bacteria; phylum Bacteroidota; class Bacteroidia; order Chitinophagales; family Chitinophagaceae; genus Sediminibacterium. Next base: position 640,237 of record NZ_JAUYTR010000023.1, read on the forward strand.
GGAAATAAGAAACATTGCCATCATCGCACACGTTGACCATGGCAAAACAACTTTAGTAGACCGAATTTTAGGAGCCACTAAAGTATTTAGAGACAACCAGGATGCTGGTGAGTTAATTATGGACAGCAATGATTTAGAAAGAGAGCGTGGAATCACCATCTTTAGTAAAAACGCTGCAGTAACCTATAAAGACTATAAAATCAATGTTATTGATACTCCAGGTCACAGTGATTTCGGTGGTGAAGTAGAGCGCGTATTGAAAATGGCCGATGGGGTTATTTTATTGGTGGATGCTTTTGAAGGACCAATGCCTCAAACTCGTTTTGTATTACAGAAAGCATTGCAATTGAACTTGCATCCTATAGTGGTAATTAATAAAGTAGATAAGCCCAACTGTAGACCAGACGAGGTACACGATGCGGTTTTTGAATTATTCTTCAACTTAGACGCAACAGAAGAGCAATTAAATTTCCCTACTTTTTATGGTAGTGGAAAGAACGGTTGGTTCAATGATAGCTTAACACAAACAGAAGACATATTCCCTTTAATGGATGGTATCATTAAATATGTACCAGCTCCTAAAGTAAATGAGGGAACCCTTCAATTACAAATTACCTCATTAGACTATTCTTCTTTCTTAGGTAGAATAGCCATTGGTAAAGTAACCAGAGGTTCAATTAAAGAAGGACAACAAATTGCATTGGTTCAAGCAGATGGTACTTTCAAGAAAATGAAAGTAAAAGAATTGTATGTGTTTGAAGGAATGGGCAAGCGTAAGGTAACAGAAGTTTTATCTGGAGACCTTTGTGCAGTAGTAGGATTAGAAGAGTTCAATATTGGAGATACCATTGCAGATATCGAAAACCCAGAAGGTTTGCCCATCATTAGTGTAGATGAGCCTACCATGAGTATGACATTCAGCATTAATAACTCACCATTCTTTGGTAGAGATGGTAAGTTTGTTACTTCACGTCACTTACGTGATCGTTTAATGAAAGAGACCGAAAAGAACTTGGCATTAAGAGTAGAAGATACCGACAGTGCAGATAGTTTCTTAGTATTTGGTAGAGGTATTTTGCACTTAGGCGTATTGGTTGAAACCATGCGTAGAGAAGGATATGAATTAACGGTAGGTAATCCACAGGTGTTGGTTAAAACCATTGATGGTAAAAAACATGAGCCTTATGAGAACCTAGTAGTAGATGTGCCTTCAGAATACAGCGGTAAAGTAATTGACTTAGTAACCCAGCGTAAAGGTGAAATGCAAATCATGGAGTCGAAGGGCGAAATGCAACACCTTGAATTTGAAATACCTTCAAGAGGGTTGATTGGTTTACGTTCTCAAATGCTTACTGGTACTGCTGGAGAAGCGGTTATGGCACATCGTTTTATTGATTACAAACCTTGGAAAGGGCCAATTCCAGGAAGAAGCAATGGTGTATTAATTGCGAAGTTCCAAGGAGTAACTACTGCCTATTCAATTGATAAATTACAAGATCGCGGATCTTTCTTTGTTGATCCAGGAGATGAAGTATATGTAGGACAAATTATTGCAGAACATATTAAGCCAGGAGATTTAAATGTGAATGCAGTGGAAATGAAAAAACTCACTAACCACCGTGCAAGCGGAAGTGATGATGCAGTTAGAATTGTTCCCAAGTTGCAATTTACTTTAGAAGAGTGTATGGAATATATTCAACAAGATGAGTGTATTGAAGTAACTCCTAAGAATATTCGTATGCGTAAATCTATTTTAGATGAGAACGAACGTTCTAAAGTTTCTAAGAGTATGAAATCTGAAGCAGTAGGATAATTACTTATTGTTACAATAAATAAAAAGAGGCACTCATATGAGTGCCTCTTTTTTGTTTGATAAATTAGTTAAATTAATTTTTGCTAATTACAGCGTTTTCGAAGCTGATGGTTTCAAAGCTTACATTGTACTGCTCAGATTTTTTTGATTTTACTTCTTCAATTACAAAAGATAATTTACTTGATTCGTCTTTTGGAAATTTAAAAGTCTTGCTGAAATCTTTGTCAGCATAATTGCCTTTGAAAATCATTTCATTGTTGGCATCTGTAATAATTAGGTTAAATGATGCACCCGTTGGGTTGCTGAATTTTACCTGAATCGTGTGTAATTGATTTTTATCAATACCATTGTACTTTACTTCTGCTTTGCTCTTAGTAGATATATCATAAGCTCTTACAGGAGATACAGACGCGTTGGCCGATAAAAACATCAATGAAGACACCACAGATCCAAAAACGATTCTCTTAACACTGGTAACGATTGTTTGCTTTTTCATACTTTTCAAATTTTACTGTGAGTAATAGATTCTTCTCAAATGGCAACAGCAAACGAAAAAGCTTAGTGTACACTATACACATTAATACAGAAAGGGCTAAAAAGTAACCCACAAAAATTAATTTTTAGCTTAAGTAGTTGAAAATGAATAAGTTAAATTTATTTAACTGGCTTGTTCAAAGTCTCCCAAAGTAGGTCTTTCAACTCGGTCAAGCCTTTATTGGTGACTGAAGAAATGAATACATGTGGAATATTAGATGGTAATTCTTTACTGATGGCTTCTTTTAATTCATCGTCTAACATATCGCTTTTACTAATAGCGATGATGAAATCTTTCTGCAACATTTCCTCATTGTAATTCTTCAATTCTTGACGTAGAATCTCAAATTCTTTACCATGGTCATTGCTGTCTGCTGGAATTAAAAATAATAAAACAGAGTTGCGTTCAATATGTCTTAAAAAACGGTGTCCCAATCCTTTTCCTTCTGCAGCGCCTTCAATAATTCCCGGTAAATCGGCAATGCAAAATGATTTTGAATCGCGGTATTCTACCATACCTAATTGTGGAATCAACGTAGTAAATGCGTAGTTGGCAATTTTTGGTTTAGCGGCGGTTATTGACGACAGTAAAGTAGATTTTCCTGCATTTGGAAATCCTACCAAACCCACGTCTGCCAATACTTTCAGCTCAATATTTTTCCAACCTTCTATGCCAGGTTCTCCTGGTTGTGCATGGTCGGGTGCTTGGTTAGTTGGGGTAGCAAAATTGCCATTACCCAACCCACCTCTACCACCACGCATCCAAATATATTCTTGCCCTTCTTCTAAAATTTCGGCTTCAATTTTTCCGGTCTCTTCATCTCTTGCAACAGTGCCTAATGGAACATCAATGATAATATCTTTTCCATCTCGTCCGGTACAATTGTCTTTACTACCGTTTTCTCCATTTTCGGCTAACACGTTTTTGAAATACCTCAAGTGTAATAAAGTCCAAAGATTACTATTCCCTCTTAAGATAATATGACCACCGCGGCCTCCATCGCCTCCATCAGGTCCACCCATTGCAGTTAATTTATTGCGCATAAAATGCCTAACACCTGCGCCACCGAGACCACTGCGGGCAAAAATTCTGATATAGTCTATGAAGTTATTCCTTTCCGACACTTGAATGATTTAGCTGCAAAGATACAACATTGCAAATTGTGCTACTTTTTCAAGGTATTCCAGGTTGCATAAAGCGTTTCTTGTTCGGGCCTATCTGCGGGTACACTTTGTAAAGGTTCACATTCTGCTGAAAATGTTTGCATGTCTTTGGGAAGTTGCTGGTATAATTGGGTACCCTTAGTTTTCCAAGCAATCATTTCATCGGATACTTGCTTAATTATTTTTGCCGGGTTTCCTGCAATCAACGAACGAGTAGGGTATTGTTCATCTGCCTTTATAAAACTCATGGCACCAACAATACATTCATCTTCGAGCACTACATTGTCCATGATAACGGAGTTCATGCCAACCAAACAATTGCGACCAATGATAGCTCCGTGAATCACTGCACCATGTCCAATATGTGCATTTTCTTTAAGTAATACTGTAGTACCTGGAAACATATGTAGGGTACAATTCTCTTGCACATTACAACCGTCTTCAATAATAATGGCACCCCAATCACCTCTGATAGCTGCACCTGGTCCTATGTAAACATTTTTTCCAATAATCACATTGCCTGTTACAGCAGCTTGAGGATGAACAAACGAGCTTTCGTGTACTACCGGTATAAATCCCTTAAATGAATATATCATATAGTTGCTTTTACAACTGGTTTGCCCGTTCTAAAACAGTTGCCTTTAAAAATAGACACCAATTGTTCGTGTTGATTCAAAATGGTTATTTGATACAACCCTGTTGATCTACCATTGTGTAATTCTTTTGCTTCTGCAATCAACGTGTCGCCTACATGAACAGGTTTTAAAAAATTGATAGACGTATCTAATGCAACCGATAAATTATTTCTGTTATTGCAAGCAAAAGCAAATGCACTATCCGAAAATGCAAAAGCAATGCCGCCATGCACTATGCCTAAGCCATTCAACATTTCGGGTCTTACTTGCATTTTTATTTTGCTATATCCTTCTTTTATTTCTAACACTTCTATTCCTAACCACTGCGAAAACAAATCTGCTTTCATTATTTCATCAACAATATATTGTGGTGTCATGGTAAAAATTTTAAGGTTATTGTCCTTTGTATTGAGGCGCTCTTTTAGCTAAGAATGCATCTACGCCTTCTTTAAAATCTGCAGTGGCTGCTGCTTTTTGTTGTAAGCCATCTTCTAATGCTAGTTGTGCAGTGATATCATTGGTAGCAGAAGCATTGAGTGCTTCTTTAATATACCCCAATGCTTTGGTAGGCATTTGTGCCAACTGCAGGGCCAATTTTTTACTCTCTGTTTCAAAAGATTCGTCTTCAAAAACTTTGTATAACATGCCCATTTGCAAAGCATCTGCTGCAGTTACTTTATCACCCAGTAACATGAGTGCACTGGCTCTTTGAAAACCAATCAGTCTAGGTAAGGTATACGTTCCACCACTATCTGGAATCAATCCAATTTTAGAAAATGCTTGAATAAAAGAAGCAGAAGATTTACTGACTACTACATCACAAGCAAAAGCAATATTAGCGCCTGCACCTGCGGCAACGCCATTTACTGCTGCTACTACCGGCTTTGCTATATCTCTAAGTCTTTGTACTATAGGATTGTAATGCTCACTTAGAATCCGCTGCATTCCTGGTCCTTCTGGATCTACCACTTCTGCCAAATCTTGTCCTGCACAAAATCCTTTTCCTGCGCCAGTTAAATAAATGGCTCTGATGTTTTCATCAATGGCGCATTGGTCTAAAATGGTTTGCAATTGCAAAGCCATTGCTCTGTTAAAAGAATTCAATTTATCGGGTCTGTTCATGGTAATAAAAGCAACACCTGATTCAATGGTAAATAATATTGAGTCCATAAAAATGAATTAATGACATTTAAAATAGTCGAAGGGCTCTTTGCACTCTTCGCATTTATACAAAGCCTTGCAAGCAGTACTTCCAAATTGTGATACTAATACAGTATGAGTAGAATTGCACTGCGGACAAGGCACTATTAAATTGTCTAAATAGGTTTGGTCAAAACTTTTTCCAATAGGAGGAGCAATGCCGTATGCTTTTAATTGCTGTTTCCCATTTTCGGTCATCCAATCGGTAGTCCATGCAGGAGATAAAATAGTTTGAATTGTCGTTTGGTAGCCTGCAGCATTCAATGCCATTTTAATATGCATCGATATCATGTCCATTGCTGGGCAACCAGTGTAAGTAGGTGTGATGGTAACCCTTACTTGCTGTTCTTCTAATTCAACAGCCCTAATCACCCCTAAATCTACTACAGACAATACAGGCACTTCTGGATCTTTAACAGTTTCCAGAATTTTCCAGATGGCATTGGTGGCAATTGTATTGTTTACCATTCGCTATTGGGGTATGCTCTTTGTAAGTATTGCATTTCTGCTAAAATATATCCAAGGTGTTCTGTATGCATTCCATCTGGGCCTCCTTTTTGTACAAATGTTTTCGAAGGAATGTTTAGTCCTGCTTCTTCAAAAACAGCTGAAACTTTTTTGTTCCATGCAGCTTGAATAGCTGCATAATTTAAACAGGCCGCTGTAGCATAGTCTGGTTGTATAAAAAGCTCACCTGTGTAAGCCCAAATAGCTTCAATAGCCACTTGCATTCTTTGTTTACTTTCTTCAGTTCCATCACCCAATCTTAGTACCCAATCTTGACTCCATTTTACATGGTAGCTGACTTCTTTTATTGATTTCTCTGCAATAGCTGCCACTTGCGCATCGGTGTGTTGCAATAATTGTGTAAACAATTGCAATTCAAATTCACTTAATAAATATAATCGTAGGGTGGTATATGCCCAATCTCCATTGGGTATTTCTGTAATCAATAAATTCTTGAACTCACGCACATCTCTTAAATAAGCCAAACTGTCTTCTGTTGCAGGCAACACCATATTGTTTCCAGTTTGATTTATAGTTATATCTGTAGGGTGCTGATTAATGAGTTGGGCTGCGTGCTGATAAAAATTTCTAGCCTGGCCAATATAGTCTAAAGCAATATTGGTGATGGCAATATCTTGTTCTAATATAGGACCATGTCCACACCATTCACTATTGCGATGCCCAATAATTAATGCATTGTCTGCTAAGTGAAGTAAAAAATCAATCTCGTTTTTCATAGTCGCCATTACATGTATTTTACTTCCTCTGGTAAATCATAAAAAGTGGGATGTCTATATGCTTTATCATTGGCTGGATCATATAAGGATCCGGCTTCGTCTGGATTGCTTGCATGTATGTATTTACTCTCTACTACCCAAAGACTAACTCCCTCCATTCTTCTTGTATAAACATCTCTGGCATTTTCAATGGCCATTGCTGCATCTGCAGCGTGCAAGCTTCCTGCATGCTTATGATCTAAGCCTTGTTTGCTTCTGATGAATACTTCCCATAAAGGCCATTCAGCAATGTTTTGTTGTGTGGTTGAAATATCGGCTGCTCCGTTTTTACTTTCACCGTAGTCGCCGTAATAAAGTTTATTTATTTGAAAGCTCATATTGATTCGTTTTAAGGTTAAGCAGCAACTTGTTTTTGTTTGGCTTTTTTATTGGCATAAGCTAATGCAGCATCTCTAACCCAAGCACCTTCCTCCCATGCTTTTTTGCGCGCATCTAATCGTTCTTTATTACATGGTCCATTGCCTTGCACTACTTGCCAAAACTCATCCCAGTTAATTGGCCCGAAATCGTAATGGCCTCTTTCTTCATTCCATTTTAAATCTTTATCTGGTAGTGTAAAGCCCAATACTTTTACTTGCTCTGCACAAACGTCTACAAATTTTTGTCTGAGTTCGTCGTTGCTAAAACGTTTGATTTTCCATTTCATACTTTGAATGCTGTTGGGGCTTTCGTCGTCTTTAGGACCAAACATCATTAAGCTAGGCCACCACCATCTATTGATAGCATCTTGAGCCATTTTCCGTTGTGCTTCGGTACCCTTACTTAATACATATAGTATTTCAAATCCTTGGCGTTGATGAAAACTTTCTTCTTTACAAACGCGTACCATGGCTCTTGCATAAGGTCCAAAACTGCTTCTGCACAAAGGCACTTGGTTCATGATGGCTGCACCATCTACCAACCAACCTACTACACCCATATCTGCCCAACTAAGGGTGGGGTAATTAAAGATGGATGAGTATTTTGCTTTTCCAGTATGCAATTGATCATACATCTGGTCTCTGCTAATGCCCAATGTTTCAGCAGCACTGTATAAGTACAAACCATGTCCTGCTTCGTCTTGAACTTTAGCAATTAAAATGGCTTTTCTGCGCAATGATGGGGCCCTGGTAATCCAATTACCCTCGGGCAACATACCAATGATTTCACTATGCGCATGTTGACTAATCTGTCTAATTAATGTTTGCCTGTATTTTTCTGGCATCCAGTCTTTTGGCTCAATTCTTACTTCACGATCAATCTTGTCTTGAAAGATTTGTTCAAATGCTTGTTCCATAATTATTGGTTATTTAACATCAAAATCAATTAATACTTTTTCTGTGCGTGGATGAGACTGACAGGTTAATATAAAACCATGTTCAATTTCTTCCTGCTCTAATCCATAATTCACATCCATATCTACTTCGCCTTCTACCAATTTAGCCTTGCAGGTACAACATACACCTCCTTTACAAGCAAAGGGTAAATCGGCTCCGTGTTTTAGTGCTGCATCTAAGATACTTTCTCCTTCAAACCCTAAATCAAATTCAAAAGTTATGCCATCTTGTTTTACAGTGATATGGCTTTTTACTTCTTTTTTAGTGCTTGAAATTTGGCTAGTTGCTTTTTTTATTTTAGCACCCGTAGTAAATAATTCAAAATGAATTTTTTTGTTTTCTACTCCGCTTTCTTCTAACGCTTTTTTAACACCAAAAATCATTTCTTCGGGGCCACACAAAAAGTATTCATCAATGCTAGCAGGTTGTAGAATGGTATTACAAAGTTGTTGAAACTTTTCATGGTCTATTCTACCAAAATGAATGGGTGCATCTGTTTTTTCTCTAGATAAAATATATACAATGCTGAATTGGCCCATGAATTTATTCTTGAGCGATTCCAATGCTTCTTTAAAAATAATGCTATGCCTATTCCTGTTTCCGTAAACTAAGGTGAAGTGGCTGAGTGGCTCGGTTAATAGGGTTGTTTTGATAATCGATAAAATGGGAGTAATGCCACTCCCTGATGCAAATGCAACGTATTGTTTTTTGTTATCGGCATTTAATTCTGTATAGAATTTACCCAACGGCGGCATCAATTCTAATTGAATGCCTGCTTTCAATTCTTCGTTGGCCCAAGTAGAAAAAATTCCTCCAGGAACTTTTTTTACCGCTACCCTTAATTCATTATCTAAAGGGCTGCTGCAAATTGAATAAGATCTTCTTATTTCTTCTCCATTAATTGGAGTCTTAATGGTGATGTATTGGCCTTGTTTAAAGGCAAATGCAGTTTGTAGCGCAATAGGTATATCAAACGCAATTGAAACGCAGTCTGCAGTTTCTTTTCTTACTTCTTTAACAGTTACAGTTTCAAACTTAGACATTCTTTAATCCTCCCACTAAAATGGTAATCATATTATTGGTTAATTCTTCTGCGTTAATTTTTTGGGTAGATCTATGCCAACTTTCAATACCACTGATGGCATGAAGTATAATCAACACTGCTGTGGGAGCATCAATCAATTTTATTTCCTTGTTTCTAATACCCGTTTCTATAATTGCTGCGAATCTTTTTCGATACATTCTTCGTTGATTCTGAAAATTAGAAAGGTAAGGGTCCGATAGATGCTTCCATTCTCTATCACTTACATACACTTCTTCATAATGTTTCACCATTTCGTTAATATGAAAGCGAACCAGCTCTTCCACTTTTGTTATAGAGTTTGTTTTTTTAGATTCTACTTCATCCATATGCTGCATGAATCGGTTGGCAACTCCAAAACACAATTCGTGTAATAACTCTGTTTTTGATTTAATATGGTTATACAAGCTTGCTGCTTCTACACCCACCGCTTCTGCTAGGTCGCGCATGCTGGCTGCTTTAAATCCCTTTTCTCTAAATAAAGAAGCTGCTTTGCTAACAATAACATCTTTCCTGCTACTATTCTTTTCTATTTTTATTCTGGCCATGGTACGAAGATAATATACTAACATATGTTAGCAAAGAAAATAGTCAATTAATCTAGTTTTGTTAGTTTTTTAATGCTTTTGCCCCATTTGGCTTGGGTTATCCGATAAACCATTAATTTCGCTGCCTTATCATAAAATCAATATATGTCTTTAGTAGTTGTTGGATCTATGGCGTTTGATGCCATTGAAACTCCCTTTGGGAAAAGCGATAAAATTATTGGTGGTGCAGGAACTTATATTGCCTGGTGCGCTTCTAATTATACCCCGGTTAAGCAAATTTCTGTTGTAGGGGGAGATTTTCCTCAGGCAGAGCTAGACATCCTTACAGAGCGTGGAGTAGACTTAGAAGGAGTACAAATTAAAAAAGACGAGAAGACCTTTTTTTGGAGTGGTCGTTACCATATGGACATGAATACCCGTGATACATTAGACACACAGTTAAATGTATTAGGAAGTTTTGAGCCCGTGGTTCCAGATAGTTACCAAGACTGCGAGTTCTTAATGCTCGGCAACCTTGCTCCCTCCGTACAAAGAAGTGTTATTGAGCAATTAAAAACCAGACCAAAGTTGATTGTGATGGATACCATGAATTTCTGGATGGAAATTGCTATGGACGATCTAAAGCAAACTTTAGCAATGGTAGACTTATTGATGGTGAATGATAGTGAAGCACGTGAGTTAAGTGGTGAATATTCTTTAGTAAAAGCAGCTGCGAAAATTATGCAGATGGGCCCTAAATATTTAATTATTAAGAAAGGGGAGCATGGTGCATTATTATTTCATGGCAATAAAGTATTCTTTGCGCCCGCATTGCCTTTAGAAGAAGTATTTGATCCAACTGGTGCGGGAGATACATTTGCTGGTGGCTTTATTGGTCATATTGCAAAAACCAAAGACATTTCATTTGAAAATATGAAGACCGCTATTATTGTAGGTAGTGCAATGGCTTCTTTTTGCGTAGAGAAATTTGGTACACAACGTTTAAGAGAAATTAATAAAGCAGATATTGATTCAAGATTAGACGAATTTGTACAGTTGGTCAATTTTGATATTCAGTTGGGAAATTAATTGAAAGCTAGTATATTCGTTTCTAGATGACAATGATTAAAAATATAAAACGTAACAAAAAACCACGCTAGGCGGAAGGTGTTTGTATGTTTTTAACTGATTCATATTAACGGGCCTTCCAAATTTGGGAGGCCTTTTTATTTAACACTAAAACTCCAAAAAGGAGACAGGGGGGAACAAAATGAAAGTAGCAGTAGTAGGCGCAACAGGATTAGTTGGAACCAAAATGTTGCAGGTATTAGCAGAAAGAAATTTTCCGGTTACTGAAATAGTCCCGGTGGCTTCAGAAAGATCAGTAGGTAAGGAAGTGAGCTTTAAAGGTAAAGCATATAAAGTAGTTAGTATGGCGGATGGAATTGCTGCAAAACCTGCTGTAGCTATATTTTCTGCCGGAGGTGGTACTTCTCTTGAGTGGGCTCCACAATATGCGGCAGCCGGAATTAGGGTGATTGATAATTCATCTGCATGGAGAATGGACCCTACTAAAAAATTAGTGGTACCTGAAGTGAATGCTTCTGTTCTTACCAATGAAGATTATATTATTGCTAATCCCAATTGCTCTACCATTCAGATGGTGGTTGCATTACAGCCATTACATTTAAAGTATAAAATTAAACGCGTGGTGGTTAGCACTTATCAAAGTGTTACGGGTACAGGTAAAAAAGCAGTAGACCAACTGTTTAATGAGCGCAAAGCAGTAGAAGGAGAAATGGCGTACAAATATCCCATTGATTTGAATGTAATTCCTCAAATTGATGTGTTCTTAGATAATGGATACACCAAGGAAGAAATGAAAATGGTATTGGAAACCAATAAAATTATGCAAGACAATTCAATACGTGTTACTGCAACAACGGTTCGTATTCCAGTAGTGGGCGGTCATAGTGAAAGCGTGAATATTGAATTTGAAAATGACTTTACGGTAAATGAAGTAAAAAGTTTATTGGCTGCTGCACCAGGAGTAGTGGTTCAAGACGACTTGCCTAATCAAATTTATCCAATGCCACTGTGGGCGCATGAAAAAGATGAAGTTTTTGTTGGTAGAATCAGAAGAGATGAATCTCAAGACAAAACTTTGAATATGTGGATTGTAAGTGATAACCTAAGAAAGGGAGCCGCAACTAACGCAGTGCAAATTGCAGAGTATATGTTGGCAAATGGGTTATTGTAATACACAATTTATTTGATGAGAATAATTCAATTGATATTATTGCTGTTCATGGTTGGATGCATTGGATGCAAACGTCAGTTGTACTTGCCATTAAATAAATCAGCAATATCAAAAAAAACAGGCGAACAGTTTTATATAGATGCGCTTCGTATGCAATGGAAGCAACGTGATTCATTTGCTGTGAAAGAAATACTTGCAGGAAATGTTCCAACATTTCTTTTGAAATTAATTCCCATCAATGTATCAGCAATAGACTCTGCTACGGGAAAGGTAAATCGGGCAACTTATTATGTTATGCCCGATTACCTTAGTGTAGGCAACAGTAACAATTGGGCCCGAATTCCACTTACTCCTATTGCGGCTCAGTTGATTGCAGATAGTTTGAAATGTTTTTTGCCTACACGTAAAATGGTGAATGATATCTATGAAAATGCAGTAGTAAAACTTACTCCAATGCCCATGTATATTCATCGCGACAGTACTATAACTATGTGGCAGCATCATTTAATTATTGAAGGGCAGCGCAAGCAACAAAAGGGATTGATTGCAGGCATTAAAAAAGATGTGGTAATTAGTGATCTCATTACAAGGTCTTCTAAAACAAATAGAGTGGCCATTTATGGATGGCATATGCTTAATGGACAACCCATACAACCCTTATATACTGGGCATATTAACTGGTATGTAGATTATAGTCATGGCATTCGTTTGGTGGCAAGGAAAATAAAAGTAAACGGGAAATGGATGGAATATGCAAAAGTAATGGAACACCCTATCCTCAAAAAACTCTTAACAGATGAATCAGTTGGAGACGTTATTCGATATTGAATTATTTAATAAATTGAGTACAATATTTTTTTAATGAGAGCAATTGTATATTTTATTTTATTGATTTTGGGCATCAGTTGTACTGGTATTGAAAACAAGCAAAATGAAACAAAAGTGGATAGCGTGGTAATTAAAGTGCCAACTGTTTCTGAGAATAGGGAACTTCCATCTAAAAAACCAATTGCAGCTTACGCTTTGCCTATTGATGATGGAATAGGTAATGTAAATAATTGGAAATTTGCAGTGAATATTTATGAAACTGCCAAGACCTTTGAATATAAGGTTCAAATACAATACAAAGAAATCAGGGCAACTGAAATGATAACGATTCCCAATTTTGGTATTGATCCAGTCGTTTCTATAAAACCAGGAAAGTCTTCTCTAGACTGTATTATTGGCTTCAATGATACCAAGGGTTTGTTTAAAGAATATATTCAGGTGAGCGTTAAAAACGAACAACTGAAGTTTAAGAAAATCAATAGTTATGCGGTTGTCAAATATAAAACAGTGATTAAATAAATGGCAATAACCCTTTGTAATAGATTAATCTTCCATTGCTGTGTTTAAAAATTGTAATAAGGGTTGCATTGCGGTAAAGCAAGTGATGATCTTTTTGATTAATTTTTTATCGGTGAGTTCTTCATCCGTTACTGGTACGGAAACAATAAAATTTTTTAATTTAATGTAGTCAATTGCAGGATTGTCTTTTTCATATCCCTTAGGTTCTCTTATTAAAGACATACCCTCTTCTCTTGAAAGGTCTCCAAAGGTTTTCTTAAATGATTTATTTTCTAAAATGCCTTTAAACGCTGACCAATTGTAGTCAATTTCTTGCCTTACTTTTTTTATTTGATTTGGTTCGCCGCCATACAACCCGCCTCCAATAAAGCTTTTGCCCCCTGGTTCGCAATGAAAATAATAGCCTGCTAGCCAAGACTTTTTTCCACCTTTTACAAAATAAGCTGCCATATTATTTTTATATGGGTCTTTGTTTTTACTGAATCGTACATCTCTATTGATTCTGAAAATACAATCCTTATAGGTGAGCAAGCTTAAGTCTTGGTCGAATTGACTGGTATTTGCTAAAATTTGATTGACTAATTCGATGAAGTTTTCTTTTGCTGCTTCATAATTATCTCGATGTTGGTTAAACCATTCTCTGGAATTATTCTTTTTTAATTTGGCTAAGAATTGAAGGGTTTTTGGATCTAACATTTTTATGGATTAATCAGGTTGATGAATTCTTGTTCTGTAATGATTTTAATGGTATTTATTTTTTTAGCCTTTTCTAGTTTGCTTCCAGCATCTGCACCCACTACTAGATAGTTTAATTTGCTGCTTACCCCACCTAATATGCTTCCACCTGCTTCTTCTACCATTGCCTCTGCTTGTGATCTTTTTAGTTGTTCTAATGTTCCAGTAAATAAAAAACTTTGGCCTATTAAATTTCCACTTGTATTAATTTCTTTTTTACTGTTTTCTAATTGAAGACCTAGTTCAGCTAATTCCTGCAGCATTGCAATATTCTGAGGATTTCCAAAAAATCCTTGAATACTCTTAGCAACCTTAATTCCTACGTCCTCTAATTGTAACAGCTCCTCTTCGGATTTGTTGCTGAATTCTAATAAGTGAGATACAGCATTGGCTAAGGTTTTAGCTGTTGTTTCACCCACGAATCGAATACCAAGTGCATAAATTAATCTGTAGAGTGGTTGTTGTTTACTTGCTTCAATGGCTATTTGCAAGTTCTCAATCGATTTTTTCCCAAAACCTTCCAATTGTGTGAGTGCATTAAAGTTTAATCGGTAAATGCTTGGAATATCCTTTAGCAAACCCATTTCATAAAACTTTCGAATATTGGCTTCTCCGAAACTTTTGATATCCATGGCATCCTTACTTACAAAGTGGACCATTTTTTCTACTACTTGTGCAGTGCATTCTATATTGATGCACCTCCAAACAGCTTCTCCTTCTTCTTTAAATAATTCACTATTACATACAGGACAATTTGTTGGAAATACAATGGTAATTTCATTGCCAGTTCTAATATCTGGTAAACTTTTTACAATCTGAGGTATTACATCTCCTGCTCTTTCAATTAAAACCTGATCTCCTTTTTTTAAATCCTTTTGTTGTATATAATCTTCGTTGTGTATAGAAATACTGGATACTGTAACTCCTCCTAAAAATACTGGTTTTAGTTTTGCTACAGGGGTAACTGCCCCAGTTCTTCCTACCTGAAATTCTACGTCTAATAAGGTGGTAGTTGCTTGTCTTGCTTTAAACTTAAACGCGATGGCCCATCTGGGATGATGGGAAGTCATTCCCATTTTTTCTTGTTGTTGAATGTTGTTTACTTTAATGACCATGCCATCAATTTCATAAGGGAGCTCGTCTCTTTTGGCTTCGTAGGCTAAACAATAATCAATAACACCTTGGATGCCTTTAACTACTTTCTTTTCTTCTTTGGGAGACCTGAAACCCATATCCCATAATAAGTCTAAACTGCCTGCATGGTTATTTAGTTCTGGGGAATGTATAGCTGTTTTATAGGTAACATAACTAACATGGTATAAAAATGCATCTAAATTTCTTTCTGCTACTTCTTTGGGATCTTTCATTCGAAGGCTTCCTGAAGCTGCATTTCTAGGGTTGGCCAAACCAGGTAACCCTTGTTCCATTAATTTTTGATTGTATTTTTCAAAAGCAGCTTTACTTAAAATCACTTCCCCTCTTATTTCTATTTGATGTATGCCTTTACTTGAGAATGGGGCAGATAAGGGTATTGATTTTATCTGACGAATATTTGGAGTAATGTTTTCACCAGCAACCCCGTCTCCTCGGGTAATAGCTTTAATTAATAAGTCGTTTTCATAAATTAAGGAAATACTAGCGCCATCAAATTTTGGCTCAACACAATATTCAATTTCATTTTCTTTTGTTAATTCTCTCGCCTTTCTATCAAAATCTATAAGGTCTTCTGCATTGTAGCTATTGTCTAGACTAAGCATTGGAACCAAGTGTGGCGTTGTTTCAAATCCTTGATTTAAGCTATTCCCAACCCGTTGAGAAGGGGAATCTGGGGTAATTAGTTCAGGATGGGCTTGTTCAATCTTAATTAATTGCTGGTAAAGTTGGTCGTACTCATAATCTGAAATAAGTGGGTTGTTTAATACATAATAACGATGTTCGTGATATTTTAAGAGGTCCTTTAATTCATCAATCTTTTCTACAGTATACATAAATGGTTCTTGAGCTGTAAAGATAGAAATTACCACACAACCCTTAACTTCGTGTATTAACGACGCAATTGCCGGAGTATACTCCAAATGTAAGACCATATGAAGAAAAATTCCGCTAAAGCGGTACATCACTTAGTGGATACATATCCCAAAGTACCGCTAACTGTAGACTGTGTCATTTTTGGCTTCGAGGAAAGTAAGCTAAAAGTATTGTTGATTAAGAGCGATTTGGCTTTTTTTCAAGGAAAACTATCATTATTGGGAGACTTTGTTAAAAATAATGAAGACCTAGACGATGCCGCTTATCGGATTCTAAAGGAGCGCACAGGCATGAATAATGTCTTTTTAGACCAAGTAAAAGTTTTTGGTAAACCAGACCGACATCCGGGTGGTCGGGTAATCACAATAGCTTATTGTTCCTTATTGAATATTCAACACCACGCACTTAATATTCATGAAAATGAATTAGACTGGTACGACTATGATACATTAAAAGAAATGGCATTTGACCATTTAGAAATAGTAGAAGAATGCCATAGCTGGTTGCAAAAAAGGATTCAGGAACATCCATTAGGGTTTAACTTATTGCCAGATAAATTTTCGTTAAGAGAGCTGCAAAATTTATACGAAGCCATTTTAGGTGTTTCTATGGACAGAAGAAACTTTAGAAAAAAGTTTGCTTCTATGGACTTATTAATTGATACCAACGAAATGGAACAAGACGTATCTCATAGGCCTGGAAAACTGTATCAGTTTAATTTTGATAAGTACGAAAAAAAGAAGCGTAAGTGGATAGGAATCGATTTTTAGTATTTCTGCCAATGTTCCTTTACTTTTACTCAAACACTATAGTATGCTATATTCAATGACTGGTTACGGCAGAGCAGAACAATCCATTGCTGATAAAAACTTTTTGATTGAAATCAAATCATTGAATGGTAAGCAATTTGATTTAAGATTGAATATCCCTTCTTTGTTAAAGCCGTATGAATTTGAAGTACGAAATAATTTAAACGAGGGTTTGCAACGCGGTAGTGTAGAGTGCAATATTTCCATAAAAATGAATGGTGCAAGTAAACCTGTTACCATTAATACTGATTTAGCAAAAGCTTATTTTCAGCCAGTTGCGCAACTAGCGAACGAGTTGGGCTTAGAAACAGGCGATATCTTAAGTACTATTTTAAAATTACCCGATGTAATTACGCCTTCAACAGAAATGCTTACAGAGGCGGAGTGGATTAGTTTTGAGAAATTATTAAAAGAGGCAATTGCTCAATTGAATAATCATAGAAAAGAAGAGGGTAAATCTATTGAAGCAGATTTGTTGGTAAGGCTAAATAATATTGAATCTCAGCAAGCATTAATCTCCACATTAGAACCGCTTAGAAGAACAAAAATAAGAGAGGGGTTATTGAAGGTATTAGAAGAGAATGTGGGTAAAGAAAACTACGATCCTAATAGGCTTGAACAAGAGTTAATTTATTACATTGAAAAAATTGATATCAGTGAAGAGCAGGTTCGGTTAAACAACCATTGTGCCTATTTTAGAACCATTTTGGCGGAAGAGGGCATTTCAAAAGGGAAGAAACTCTCTTTTATCTTACAAGAATTTGGACGCGAAATAAATACAACTGGTTCCAAAGCATATGATGCCAATATGCAAAAAGCAGTTATTTTAATGAAGGATGAATTAGAGAAAGCCAAAGAGCAGATTTTGAATGTTCTATAATAATGACTGCTTATGTATCTTTACTAAAATAATTCATGTGAGAATTTATATTGGTATTTTCCTGAGTTTACTGCTTTTAACTAGTTGTGAATCGAATGGTGTTTTTGAAAAGACTCATTTTTTCCCAACCCATAGTTGGGAGTCTTCTACAAAACCTTTTTTCAAGTTTACAATTACCGATACTGTTTCCTTATACCATATTTATGCTGTGGTTCGTCATGAAGATGCATATAGATACAATAATTTATGGGTAAAATTTACCACCCAATCTCCTGGGGATACTGTTAAGTCTCAATTACTTAATTTAAGATTAGCTGATAATAAAAAAGGTTGGCAAGGTGTAGGGATGGATGATATTTTTGATCATAGAATTAGAATAACTCAAGCTCCTTTAAAGCTAAGGGCAGGCAATTATAGCTTTGGTATTCAACAAGCCATGCGTGAAGACCCGCTGCCACATATTTTAAATGCAGGAATCAGGGTAGAAAAAATTGCAAAATGAGAACGCTTAAACCACCCAAATTAGCTGTAGTAACTTTTGTTTATTGGTTTCTGCTTTTATATATGATTGCCGCATTGGCATGGTGGTTTATTGCACTTGAAAAACAAAATGGTGTAATGACTGCCATTCGGGTATCGGAACTCTTAAAAGACGATCCTCTTTATCTTGAAAAGCTAACTACTATTCAAGATATGAGCAATCGAAAAACGGCTCAATATATTGGCGAGGGTATTACTTTTTTAGCATTAATATTGGTTGGAGCAGTTTATGTTTACAGAGCTACCAGAAGACAGTTGAAGTTTTCCGCACAGCAGCAAAATTTCATGATGGCCATTACCCACGAATTGAAAACGCCAATTGCTGTTGCACAGCTAAATTTAGAAACTTTACAAAAAAGAAAACTAGAAGAAGACAAACAACAGAAATTGATTGCTAATACATTGCAAGAAGCAAATAGACTTAATACACTTTGTAATAATATACTTTTTACTTCTCAACTAGATGCTGGCGGCTATTCTGTAAACTTTCAAGAACTTAACCTTACAGATGTTGTAGAAACATGTGTTGACGATTGCAAAAGCCGATTTCCAGAAAGAGTTATTACAGAAGCAATTGAAGAAAACAGGTTAATGCAAGGAGACCCATTTTTGTTACAAATGTTGGTGAACAATCTTTTAGAAAACGCCTTGAAATATTCTCCAAAGAATATGCCTATTCATGTATCGCTTACTTTTTTGGCAAATAAAACAGTGTTGTCCATTGCAGATTTAGGTCAAGGGATTGCAGATCAAGAAAAGAAAAAAGTATTTGATAAGTTCTATAGAAGTGGTAGCGAGAATACCCGAAAAGCACAGGGAACTGGTTTAGGACTTTATTTGTGTAAAAAAATAGCGGAAACCCACAATGGCTACATTTCTGTGACAGATAATCAGCCAAACGGGAGTATTTTTACTGTACTATTCAAATAACAATAATGACAGCCGAAAAAGCCAATATACTTGTGGTAGAAGATGAACTTAATTTGCACGAAGCACTTAAGTTGAATTTGGAAATGGAAGGCTATGAAGTTACCTCTGCTTTCGATGGAAATGAAGCCCTTAAGAAAGTAGAAAATGCTTACTTTGATTTAATTATTATGGATGTGATGCTTCCAGAGTTAGATGGCATTAGTGTTACAGAAAGTATTCGTGTTCATAACAATGAAGTTCCCATTTTAATGTTGAGTGCAAAAAATGCACCTGCAGATAAAGTACTAGGCTTAAAAAAAGGAGCTGATGATTATTTAACCAAGCCCTTTAATCTAGATGAATTATTAATAAGGGTAGCTAAACTAATTGAGAAAAATAAACGACTACAAGTAAAGGAGTCAATTGGTGACCACTATCAATTTGGAAAAAACCTAATAGACTTTAAAGCACAGGACGCCATCACATGGAACGGATTAAGGGTTGATTTGAGTAAGAAGGAAGCCATGTTGCTGAAGCTTTTAATAGAAAATAGAGGAGAAGTAGTAACCAGAGAAAAAATTCTACAAGTAGTTTGGGGGTACAATGTTTATCCAACTACTCGTACTATTGATAATTTCATTTTAAGCTTCCGAAAATACTTTGAAGAAGATAGTCGTAATCCGGTATACTTTCATTCTGTAAGAGGTGTTGGGTATAAATACACAGACTAAGGCTTAATTGCAATAATCCTAGTTACTTATTCGTTATGAGGGGTACAAAATCGTGCCCATGTCTCTAGCATCTTTACTTGACTTTCTTGAACCCATTAACCTTGCTGAAATTTCTAATGATGAGGGTTTTAAAGACACCCAAATTGGTAAACATATTTTGGTACATGAGGAAGAGTTGCCAGATATATCCGATGCCGATTTAGTAATAGTAGGATGTGGTGAAATGAGGGGTATGGGTATGCAATACACCAATACTGATGCTCCCAATAAAGTGAGAGCGCAGTTTTACAAATTGTATTATTGGCATACTGAAGTTACCGTAGCCGATTTAGGTAATATCAAAATTGGCGCAAGCTTACCAGATAGTTACGCTGCAGTTAGGATGGTAGTAAGTGAATTGTTGCAGATGGGCAAAAAAGTATTGATTCTAGGAGGTTCACACGATATCACCACCCCGCAATATGCAGCATACGGCTCACTGAATAAAATTATTGATGCAGTAACAGTGGATGCTAGAATAAACTTAGACATGGATAGCCTAGAACCCGCTGATATGTTTTTAGTAGACATGTTTACAGGCATTCCTAATCACTTAAGGCACTATACGCATATGGCTTTCCAAAGCTATTTCATGCATCCAAATATGCTGGAAACTATTAATAAGTTAGGCTTCGATTGTTATAGAGTAGGCAGGGTAAAAGAAGCAATTGAAGAAATGGAACCTGCTATCAGGAATAGTGAGCTAGTAAGTTTTGATATTGAAGCCATTCAATATGCACATGCCCCATCAAATAGAGTTACTCCAAATGGATTAAATGGAGAAGAAGCATGTACACTTATGCAATATGCAGGCATGAGTAGTATTTGTAACTCAATTGGAATATATGGATACAATGTTGTCAATGATTCCCACGAAATGACTGCCATACAACAGGCACATATGATTTGGTATATTATTGATGGAATACATAGGGGAAAGCAGGAGGCCGATCTTGAAAATAAAACAGAATTTAATGAATTTACCATGGCATTTGCTGAAGTAGAGACTTCCTTTTTGCAAAGCAAAAGAACTGGTAGGTGGTGGATGCAATTACATGATGGCAAATATGTAGCTTGCAGCTATAAAGATTATATGATTGCTTGTAACAACGATATTCCAGAGCGTTGGTTACGAGCAGTTGAACGAAGCTAATAAATACCCTATGCAAAAATTTTTCTATTTCGCTTCAGTATTATTTTTTGCCAGCTCTTGTAAAGTACAAAAGTCTGTTCAAACTATTCAACAAGCTAGCTCAATTGAGCAACAGGCTAAATCTATTATTTTAGACAAACCAGAATTGTTACCTGCGCATGTAGGAATCAGTTTGTTTAATCCTGCTAGCGGAAAGTATCTATATAATTATCAATCGGAGAAATATTTTATTCCAGCAAGCAATACCAAGATATTTACTTGTTATGCAGCAATGAAAAACCTTGGTGATAGTATTGTTGCATTTGAATATTTGCCCGACGATGAAAATATTGCACTTAGATTCACAGGAGATCCTAGTTTTTTACATCCTGATTTTGAAGATCAGTTAGCTTTTGATTTTTTAAAAGCCAATGCGCCCAAAATTACTGTAGTTGCACCAAGGTATAATGCTACTGCGTTTGGTAATGGGTGGGCGTGGAACGATTACGATGCCGACTATTCTCCAGAACGTTCTCCTATGCCCATCTATGGCAATTTGGTTTATTTTGGAAAAAAGGGAAATCGTATTACAGTAACACCTAAGGCATTCAAAGATTCCTTGGTTATTTTTTCAAGTACAGAAGATGGGCGTTATGCTATAGACAGAGATAAAGACCAGAATAGCTTTACCGTAGTAAAAAGCAATCGAGTATTTAATGGAGCTGTTATACCCTTTGTAGTTAAAAAAGAGATGGATCAATTAATGATACCATTGTTAGAAGATACGTTGAATAGGGTACTGAATTACGCCAATGCGGTGGCTATTGATCAACCTAATTGGAAAAAATTCTACTCTCAGCCAACTGACAGTCTGCTAAAAATCATGATGCATCGCAGTGATAATTTTTTTGCAGAACAAACATTACTGATGGTGGGAAATGAAAAGATTGGCATGATGGATGATTCTAAAATTATTGATACTTTATTAAAATCAGACATGTTGGGCATGCCACATAAGCCAAGATGGGTAGATGGAAGTGGTTTAAGCAGGTACAATATGATGACTCCTCAAGATTTTATTTGGGTATTAAATAAAATGAAACAAGAGCAACCATGGGAAAGAATTAAAACAATTTTCCCAACTGGTAATACCGGCACTTTGGGTGGTCTATACAAAGGGTATGAAAATAAAATATTTGCAAAAACAGGCACACTAACCGGACATGTAGCTTTAAGTGGATTTATTATTACCAATCAGGGGAAAGAATTGATTTTTTCTATCATGGTAAATGCACACCAATCTGCAGCAGGTACTATTAGAAAATATGTGGAGCAGTTTTTAACAACAGTAATTAACGAAAACTAATTAACGCTCAAATAATTGCTCTAAATAATTTCCCTTGTATTCAATGTAGGTAGGCTTCCCTGTAGGGGTAATATTGGGTGTATTGCATTCAAATAAAGCATTTACCAAGCCAGCCATTTCTTTTTGATCTAGTGTTAATCCTGTTTTGATTGATTGCTGTTTTGCCATACAACGAACTAGTTTTTCTTTTTTGCTAAAATTGATTTCGCTATTAAAATGCTTAAACTGTTCTATTAACATTTCAATGGCGTGCTTTTCATTGCCTACAACAATATCGGCAGGGGTTCCTTGAATTACAAATTGATGCTGTTCATCTTTTTCAATTTGATATCCAATTAATTGAAGATCGGGCAATAACTCTTGAAGTAAAACACTATCCGAAGCTGCCAAATCTAAAGGGATGGGGAATAAACTTTTTTGTGTAGGGGCTTGTTTAGAATGGACTGCCTGACTATATAGTTCATACAATACTCTTTCATGGGCTAGTTGTTGGTGAACCAATAAAAATCCTGTTTGAGTGGTAGCAATAATATAGGTTTGTTGTAATTGTAAATAGTGTTGTATTTGTGGAATATTCAATAATTTTCCACCAGTATACTCCTCTTCTAATACGGGTTCACTTGAAAATCCGCCAATCGTTCCCGATGAATCTGTTTGTTCACTGGGCTTAAAAAAATCTTTCCAACTTTTCAGTTCAGATTTATTGCTAGGCTCAATAAAATGCGCTTGGTGTTTTTGAGAAAATGTTTTGTATAAACTAGATGAAACTGCAGCTTCCTGATCATTTCTTGTGAATGGTTTACTCACTGCATCCAGTCCCTGTATATCTGCATTCAAAGAGAAATCTAAAGAAGGCGCAATACTAAATTGTGCCAATGCATGTTTTACTGCGGCCTGAACAAAAGCATAAATTATTTTTTCATCCTCAAATTTTATTTCTTGTTTAGTAGGATGAACATTGATATCTATTTGAGTAGGATCTAAATCAATGTACAATACATAACTCGGAAAACTGTCTTTAGCAATCATTCCTTCAAATGCTGTATTTACTGCATGATTTAAGTAAGCGCTTTTGATAAATCGATTATTTACAAAAAAGTATTGATCGCCCCTGGTTTTTCTGGCAGTTTCAGGCTTACCTATAAATCCAGCAATATTCATGTAGTCGGTTTCTTCTAAAACATTTACCAGCTTTGCATTATAGCTATTTCCTAAAATTTGAACAATTCTTTGTTTATGATTACCCGATTCTAAATGGTAAACTTCTTGACCATTGCTATTTAAGGAGAAAAATATTTCAGGATAAGCCATTGCAACCCGAATAAATTCATCCATGATATGCCGCATTTCTGCTGCATTACTTTTTAAAAAATTTCTCCTCGCAGGAACATTAAAAAATAAATTCTTCATGCTGATGCTGGTACCTTCTGGGGCAACACATGCTTCTTGCCGAATAATTTTACTATTCTCTACTTCAACAAGGGTACCTAATTCGTCGTCTGCTCTTTTTGTTTTTAATTCTACTTGAGCTACTGCTGCAATAGAGGCCAATGCTTCTCCTCTAAAACCCATTGTTTTGATTTTAAATAAATCATCAATATGGCTAATTTTACTTGTTGCATGTCTTTCAAATGCCATCTTCGCATCTTCGGCACTCATTCCTTTTCCATTATCAATTACCTGAATCAATGCTTTACCTGCATCATTCACCAATAATTTGATTTTGGTGGCTCCGGCATCTACTGCATTTTCTAATAGTTCTTTCACCGCACTGGCAGGTCTTTGAATAACTTCACCTGCCGCAATTTGGTTGGCTATATGATCGGGTAATAAATGAATGATATTGCTCACTATAAAAGTCGTTCTACTATATTGTACAAATGAATAAAAGTTTGTAAAAATAAGATTCCTACTCCATCTGCAAGGAAGAGTTAAGTAAATTTGCACTCAAATTAATTGAATATGCATCCAAAAGCCGCTATACAGAAGATTCCACGAACATTATTATCCGCAGATTATACCGTAACAGATTGGAACGGCTTGGAGCCCTTTTTTAAAGAACTAAGTGAAAGAGCTATAACTAGTAAGGCCGAATTAGAGGATTGGTTGGCCAATTTAAGTGAATTAGAAGCAGTAGTAAGCGAAGATGCCTGCTGGAGACAAATTAAAATGACTTGCGACACTACCAATAAAAGTTTAGAAGAGGCATTTACTTATTTCTGTATGGAAATTCAACCCAAATTGCAACATTATGCCGATACGCTCAATAAAAAACTAGTGAACTGTCCTTTCACTGCAGAGTTAGATCAGGCTGCATATCATACTTATTTGCGTTCGGTTAAAAAGAGCATTGAATTATTTAGGGAAGAAAATATTCCCATTTTAGCGGAATTAAGTGTTCTACAACAACAATACGGAGCCATTGCTGGTAAAATGACTGTTGAAGTAGAAGGTAAGGAGTATACTTTGCAACAAGCTGCTAAGTTTTTGGAAAGCAGTGACCGAAAAGTTAGAGAGGCTGTTTATTATAAAATTCAGGAAAGAAGAAAGCAAGACGAGCAGCCCATGCACGAATTGTACAGTTCATTAATTGCTAAGCGTCACCAAATAGCTATTAACGCAGGCTTTGAAAATTATCGAGATTATAAATTTAAAGAGCTGGGCCGATTTGATTATACCAAAGAAGACTGCTTTCAGTTTCATGATGCAGTTAAGCAATATGTACTCCCATTGGTGAATGAAATATATAATCGGAAAAAGGAAAAGCTACAGTTAGATTCGCTAAAACCATGGGACACTGAAGCAGAACCCGCTGGCACAGCACCTTTAAAACCATTTACCACGGGCGAAGAATTGTATGAAAAAACCGTAAAATGTTTTGATCAACTCAATCCTTTTTTTGCAGACTGCTTGCGCAAGATGAAAGAGATGAATCATTTTGATTTAGAAAGTAGAAAAGGCAAAGCCCCAGGGGGATACAATTGCCCATTAGCAGAAAGTGGTGCGCCATTTATTTTTATGAATGCAGCTGGGCAAATGAGCGACGTTACTACCATGGTGCACGAAGGTGGTCATGCAGTTCATTCTTTTCTGGCACATCCCTTAAAATTGTCTGCCTTTAAAGAGTACCCAATGGAAATTGCTGAAGTAGCTAGTATGGCAATGGAATTATTTAGCATGGATCATTGGCAGGCATTTTTTGACAATGAAGCCGATTTAAAGAGAGCCAAAGAGCACCAATTAGAAAGAACCATCACTATTTTTCCATGGATTGCTATCATTGATCAATTTCAACATTGGGTATATGAACACCCGCAGCATACTGTAGAAGAAAGAACGAATGAGTGGATGCGTATTTTAAATGATTTTTCTACCAATAGCATTGATTATACAGGCTTGGATGAATTTAGAAAAATAGGATGGCAAAGACAATTGCATTTATTTGAAGTACCGTTCTATTATATTGAATACGGAATTGCTCAATTAGGGGCAATTGGGTTGTGGATGCAATACAAACAAAACCCCAATAAGGCATTAGAAAATTATATGAATGCCTTGAGTTTGGGCGGTACTAAAACTTTACCTGAATTATATAAAGCAGCTGGGTTAGAATTTAATCTAACACCAGCTTATATTAAAACTTTAATGGAATTTGTAAAGACCGAAATGGATCAACTTAAGTAAAATTGGTTTATTCGGGCTTAGGCCCAGCTGGTGGATTATTGCCTTGAGCCGGTCTAGGTGGTCTATTTTGTTGAGGGCCTCTTGGTCCACGTGATTGTTGCGGATTATTTTGCTGCGGTCTACGTGGGCCTTGATTAGGACCACGCTGAGGACCGTTCCCCTGTGGTCTATTTTGTTGAGGTCCGCCTTGATTACTTCTTTGTTGATCCCTTCTTCTTCTATCGTTTTTCTCCAACGATTTCAAACTGATTTGGCCAACCAATTCAACAAATGCAGGTTCAGCTTCTTTTTGTTTGCTGTTTACAATTTCAACAGCTTGTAATTCATCTACACGCTGTCCTTGTTTATTCAATCGTTTAATTTCTTTAACTCTATCTATGGTTAATGGATAATGCTTGGTATTATTTGGAAGAATATACCACATTAAATTTTTGAAAATATCTTTCTTAATTAAATGCGCAGTACCCATTGCAGTGTCTAGTGTATCTGCGTAATCAGGGAATTGTTGTAATGCATCTAAATAAGTATCTAACTCATAATTTAAGCAGCATTTCAATCTTCCACATTGACCACTCAATTTAGTTTGATTGATTGAAAGATTTTGATAACGTGCAGCAGTGGTATTAACACTTTTGAAGTCGTTTAGCCAAGTACTACAGCATAATTCTCTACCGCAAGAACCAATTCCGCCTAATTTGGCAGCTTCCTGACGAATGCCTATTTGCCTCATTTCTACTTTAATCTTAAAGTCGCCGGCAAAAATTTTAATCATTTCACGAAAGTCAACTCTATCATCTGCGGTATAAAAGAAAGTACCTTTTTTACCATCCGCCTGAATTTCTACTTCACTCAATTTCATTTGTAAATTCAAACTACGAGCAATAGTGCGGCTTCTGGCCAATATTTCTTTCTCTCTGCTTTTACTTATTTCAAAGCTTTCAATATCTCTGTCTGTACTCTTACGTAGAATCTTTTTGATTTCTGGGCTAAACTCGTCTACCTGTTTTTTCTTCAGCTGCATACGAACCAATTCGCCAGTAAGACTTACTTCGCCCACATCAAAACCACTAACCCCTTCAACGGTTACGTATTCTCCTTTCTCTAAATATTGTAAGGTGGTATTTCTAAAAAATTCTTTTCTGCTTCCTTGTTTAAAGCTTACTTCAACAATTCTGCAGTTACTTTCAGGATCGCTAAAAGGCAAATTCATTAACCAATCGTGCACGTTTAAACGATTACATCCACCCGTGCTGCAGCCTCCGTTACTTTTACAACCATTTGGCTTCCCCGTTCCACAAGATCCACATCCCATATATATATAATAATAAGAAGTTCTTTAATAGGTACCTATTTACTCAAAATTAGGGTTTTGTTCTGAATGATATGGTATAGTTTAATAGTGAGTGCCTGAAACAGCATTTTAGCGTGAGCATTGCGTTCTATATAGTAAGCGGCTTTGTCTAGCTCTTCTATAATGCATTCTTGTTGACTAACAGAGGCAATTTTATTGAGTCTTTTGGCAAAGTCTTTTTCAGGTTCACCTAGTTTAACCAAATCTTCTCCAATTACCCTAATACGAATACTCTGTTCTAATAAATGATTAAAATAGCGTAAGAACTGTTTTTGTTTCTCTCTCCCCAGTCTACTGATTTCGTCTATAAATTTAAGCTGAGCAGCAGGACCAGTTTTAAGCATTGCATTTAACCATTCTCTAAGCAATGACTGCCAGTCTTCATCGCCATGCTGTAATAATTGTAAAGCTTCTCTATAGTTGCCTTCACATATACCGGTAATCTGCCGGGCAGTTTCTTCGTTGGCTTTAGCTCGCTCAATTAAGGCTTGTTCAATGTCTTTGTCATCAAGAGCAGGAATTCGAACCAACTGGCATCTGCTTAAAATAGTTGCCAGCATTTGTTCTTCGTTCTCGGCTACTAATAAAAAAATGGTATTGGGTGGAGGTTCTTCAATCAGTTTCAATAATTTATTTCCTTCCTTGCCTAAGTATTCAGGCATCCACACCAATAATACTTTGTATTTACTTTCAAAACTCTTTAAGCTAAGCTCTCTTATAATTTGATTACACTCTTCGGCAGTAATATTTCCTTGCTTATTGTCTGCACCAATACTTTGTAACCAATCGTACACATTTCCGTAAGGCATTGTTTGTACAAAACTTCTCCATTCTTCAATATAATCTGAACTAATAGGTTTATCGCCCGATTTACGAGGAATCACGGGATAAGTAAAATGCAAATCGGGGTGCACCAGTTTGTCTGCTCGTAAATAAGCAGGTTCATTGGCTATTTGATTTGGGTCAATAAAAGCTGGGGCAGGTGCCAAAGCGGTCATTCCACCAAACAGATCTTCCACCACAGGGGCTTCCGCAGGAAGACTTACAATATATTGCGCAAAAGCCATTGCCAACGGAAGTCCACCAGCACCTTCCTTAGCAAGAAACAATAGGGCATGGCTAAGCCTATTGTGCTCTACCATTTCAACTAAATGTTGTTTAATGGCATCATGACCTATTACATCTGAAAAAAGCATTGATTAAAATAAAGTAGTACACAAATAAAAAAGAGAATGTGCTAACATTCTCTTTTTACAAAAATAGTTGAATAAACTACTTTACAAATTTTAATATTTCATCGCTATCAGGCTTTACTTTGCTTGGGAAGTATTGTAATAACTTGCCATTTTCATCTAGTAAAAACTTACCGAAGTTCCATCCAATTTCAGCGTCTAATACACCATTTTCTGCTTTGGAAGTAAGCCATTTGTAAATAGGGGCCATATCGCTCCCCTTTACACTTACTTTACTGGCTAAAGGAAAACTAACCCCAAAACGTGCCTTACAAAAATCTTGAATTTCAGTGTCGCTACCTGGCTCTTGACCACCAAAGTTATTTGCAGGGAATCCTACGATTACCAATTTGTCTTTATACTGATCGTACACTTTTTGTAAAGCTTCATATTGAGGGGTATAACCACATTTAGATGCAGTATTCACCACCAAAATTTTCTTGCCCTTAAAGGAAGAGAAATCAATTGTTTTGCCTTCAATAGACTTTACTTTAAAACTATGAATACTATTTACACCTGGGAAACTGAATGCACTAAGCATAATGAAAGCAGCAATGGAAAGGATATATTTCATGACTTTTTATTTATACAACGAATGTAAGTGGAATTTGTTTAGCTAAATGTTAAACGGTGTATGCAGCAGTGGCCACACTTACAGTAGTACCTTCAACTTGAAGTATAGCTCTTGCACAAGCTTCTAAACTGGCCCCAGTAGTAATTACATCATCAATTAGTAAGATATTTTTATTTTTTATCATATTTGGTTCCGATGCCCAAAAAGCCTCTTCCATGTTTTTCCATCGGTTCAATCGATTGCCCTGGGTTTGACTACTGGTATATATAACCCTGCTAACGGCTTGAGTGCAGCGTTTTTTTGGCCAGACCTCTGTAATCCCCTCACAAATAATGCTTGCTTGGTTATAGCCCCGTTGAAACTCCTTTTTTGGGTGCAATGGTAGTGGAATTAATAAATCAATATGGTTAAAACGTTCAGATTGCCGCAATTCTCTTCCCATGAACCGACCTAAAAAACGTCCTGCAGAAAGGTTGTTCTTGTATTTTAATTGGGCAATTAAGTGTTGAACCAGCCCAGATTTATAAAAATAGAAGCTCGATCCTCCTGCAATCAGCGGAATTCTACCTGCAAAAACCTGCTCAACGGGGTTGTTTGAATGGTCAAAAAAATGAGTTATTGGAAGTGCATTATTACATGCAGCACATAGGAATGCATTAGTATGAATATAGTCGGCACCACAGCCACTACAAATATGAGGGAAGAATAACTGTTGAAACGCGCTGATATATGTATTAATTGATATTGCCATGATGTTAAACTAGACAAACCAATAAATAAAAATGGAAGTGAAACCCGAAAAGGAAAAAGTTTTTTAACGGAGGGTATTAAAAAAGCTGTTGATATACTTCATCTACTCTACTCAATGCAATCACTTGAATAGAGAATGCTTTAGGGTCAAAACTTTTTTTATTGAATTTAGAAACAATAATTTTTTCGAATCCTAATTTTTGAGCTTCTGCAATTCTTTGTTCAATTCTATTTACTGCTCTAATTTCTCCATTCAATCCAACTTCACCCGCAAAGCAAATATTTTTTGGAAGTGGGTTGTCTTCATACGATGATAATAATGCACATATTACTGCAAGATCTATAGAAGGGTCTTCTATTTTTATTCCACCAGCAATATTTACAAACACATCTTTTAAACCAAATTGAAATCCACCTCTTTTTTCTAATACAGCTAATAATAATTGTAGTCTTCTTAAATCAAAACCAGTAACTGTTCTTTGTGGCGTTCCATAAACACTTGGAGTAACTAATGCTTGTACTTCAATTAATAAGGGGCGCATTCCTTCTAATGCAGCAGCAATTGCACTACCACTTAATACTTCTTCTCTTTGTGCAATTAATATTTCTGATGGATTAGTAACCACTCTCATTCCAGCCCCACTCATTTCATATATACCTAGCTCAGATGTAGAGCCAAAGCGGTTTTTAAGCGTTCTTAGTATTCTATAAGCATAATGTCTATCACCTTCAAACTGTAATACAGTATCAACCATATGCTCTAATATTTTTGGCCCTGCAATAGCTCCATCTTTGGTAATATGACCAATTAAAAAAACTGGTGTATTAGTTTCTTTTGCAAAGCGTTGAAATGATGCTGCGCATTCTCTAATTTGAGTAACAGTACCTGCAGAGGAATCAATTAAATTAGATTGAATGGTTTGAATTGAATCTACAATTACTAATTCTGGTTTTAATTTTTTAATTTCTTTAAAAATTATATTGGTATCTGTTTCAGTTAGCAAATAAAAATTGTCGTTACTAATTTTTAGTCTATCTGCGCGCATTTTTATTTGTTGCTCACTTTCCTCTCCACTGATGTATAAAACTTTTAATTGTTTTATTAAGAGTCCGTTTTGTAAAAACAAAGTACTCTTTCCAATTCCTGGTTCACCAGCAACTAATACCAAACTGCCAGGAACAATTCCTCCACCTAACACTCTATTTAATTCTGCATCACTTGTAACAATTCTTTTTTCCTCTTTAAAATCGATATCGCTTAGCGCAATTGTTTTGTTGGTCCGTTTTTTTTCAGGATAGTCTTCCCAAGTAGTTTTTTCTTTTGCATCACCACTCTGAATTATTTCTTCCGAAAAAGTATTCCATTGATTACACGATGGACATTTTCCAATCCACTTGGTGCTTTCATATCCACAATTGCTACAAAAAAAAGCGGTTTTAATCTTGCTCATAATTGAAAATATAAGGGACTTTTCAGGGAGATATTTAAAACGCAAAAGGGCCAACAATGATGTTGACCCTTTTACTTACTAACCCATTAAATTCTACCACTAAATTACCAAAATAGGCCAAACTGCAAAATTAATTTTTGTTCACACGATCTATTTTCTGCGCTGTTGAATCTTTAAGATAATTGAATATCAATTAAATACAAGTAAGGCAATAAAAATATATAAAAAAATTCTATTCATAAATCTTTTGCACGTAACTTTTTAGAAATTGATGGGCTATTGATTTTAAAACCTAAGATCTTCTTTAAATGAATCAACTAATTCTTTAACAAACTGTAAAAAAAACCATTAACAATTTCTTTACAAATGAAATTTGTGTTATTTTAGGGCTTCATTGGTTTGTTAGCCAATGGTGAACTAAAAAACTAATTATGAGAAAAAAACTGCTAGTAGGGCTTTTTGCCCTCTTCTGTGTTGTGGTGGCTCATGCACAAACAACTGTGTCTGGTAAAGTTACCGACGCAGCAAACGGGGCTCCTTTGGGTGGCGTAACCGTAAAAGCAAAAGGTACAGCTGTTACATCGGTTACTGGTGCCGATGGTGCTTACAGTATTAAAATCACTTCAAGTGTAAAAACATTGGTATTCTCTTATGTTGGATACAGTGATGTAGAAGCTCCTGTTAGAGGAACAACGGTAGATGTTGCTTTAAATTCAGCTGTTTCTAACCTTAGTGAAGTAATTGTTACAGGTTTTGGTGGCGCTCAAATTAAAAGAGAAGTTACCGGTAACATTGCTCGTGTAAAAGGTAAAGACATAGAATACATGCCAACCCCAAGTGTGGATGCAGCTCTTCAAGGAAAAGCTGCTGGTGTATTTGTAAATAGCCAATCTGGTAAATTAGGTCAGGCTGTAACTGTACGTGTAAGAGGTAACTCTTCAATTAGTGCCAATAGCCAGCCTTTATATGTATTGGATGGTATTCCAATGACTTCGAATAGCCAAAGTTCTTACGGTGGTGCAACCAATCCATTGGTAGACCTTAACCCGAACGATATTGAGTCTATTGAAGTATTAAAAGATGCATCTGCTGGAGCCATCTTCGGTTCTCGTGCTGCAAATGGGGTAGTATTAATCACCACTAAAAAAGGTCGTGCAGGTAAAACTCAGGTAACTTTCAACTACCAAACAGGTGCTGCTGAAGCAACCAAGCGTTTGGCTATGTTGAATTCTGAAGAATATGCAACCCTTATTTTAGAAGGGGCTAAATACCGTGATGATTTAGATGGTACACCAATTACTGATCCTAATAGCTGGACCGCTTATGTTAAGGACGGTGTTATGGATTATTACAGCTATGGCAATTGGTCTAAAGATCCAAAGAAAACGTATGACTGGCAAGACGCAGTTTTTCAAAAAGCCCCTTATAGACAAGCTGATTTGCAAATCAGAGGTGGTACTGATAAAACCAAGTTTTTCTCTTCATTCCAACATTTAGAGCAAACCGGTACCATGGTAGGTAATGAATTGCAAAGAACAACAGGCCGTTTAAATATTGACCAAAAAGTAAACGACTGGTTAGATATGGGGGTTTCTTTAAGCCTTTCAAGAACCTATAACAGACGTTTACCAGATGATAACGCATTCTCAAATCCTTTGCAAGCAATTGCATTGATGCCAATGAATCCTTTTACCGATCCTAATACAGGCTTGCCTTCTGGCACCCCTCCTGGAGATGTAAATATTCCATTGTACTATAATCCAATTTTGACTGTAAACTATGCTAAGTATACGCAAGATGTTTACAGAACATTTGGTAACGCTTATATTAAAGCTTATTTGGCAAAAGGTTTAACATTCCAAACTGAATTTGGAATGGATTATTTAAGCCAAAACGAGGAAGGTTATTTCCAAAATCAAACCGTTAGAAACCAAACCAGAGCTTCTGCAGGTTTAGGTTCTAATAGAGGTGCATTTGTTACCAACTATAATACACAATCATACTTTAATTATAGCACTGTAATTAAGAAGCACAATATTAGTGCTACTTTAGGTACCCAGTACCAACAGTCTCAAGCTAAGTATAACTTTACAGAAGGTACTGCATTCCCATCTAACTCATATCAGAAGATTGCAAGTGCTGCTACCATTTCAAGTGGTAGTTCTTCTCAAACAGATTTCAGGTTCTTATCTTATTTCTTAAGAGGTAACTATACTTTCGACGAAAAGTACATTGTTGCAGCTAGTGCGCGTATTGACCAGTCTTCTAGATTTGGTAAAAACTCAAGATCTGGATTCTTCCCGGCAGTTTCTGCAGGATGGATCATGAGTAATGAGAAGTTTTTACAAGACAGCAAAATCTTTAGTTTCTTAAAATTACGTGCTAGCTATGGTATCGTAGGTAATGCGGAAATTGGAAACTTCCCTCAATTGGGTCTATTCTCTGGAGATGCTGGTTATGCAGGTGCTGCGGGTCAGCGTCCTTCTCAACTTAGAAACGATAACTTAAAGTGGGAAACTACTAAACAGTTCGACATAGGTATCGACTTCGGTATTTTGAATAACCGTATTACCGGTGAAATTGACTACTATGTTAAGAAAACCGATGGTTTATTGTTGAACGTTAATATTCCTGCAACAACTGGTTTCAATAGCCAAGTTAGAAACGTAGGTAAGTTAGAGAACAAGGGTTTTGAATTTGTATTAAATACCCAAAACTTAATTGGTGCTTTCAAATGGGGTACCAGCTTTAATATCGCTCGTAACATTGGTAAAGTAACCGATATTCAAGGTCAAATTATTGAGGGCGGTATCAGTAGTATGAACCGTGTGGAAGAAGGCTATGCAGTAGGCGTATTCTACACACCGCAATACGCTGGAGTTGATCCTGCAAACGGAAACGCTTTATTCTATTTAAATACCAAGAATGCGGATGGTTCTTTAAATAAAGGAACAACAAGTATTTATTCTCAAGCACAGCGTATAGTAGCGGGAGATCCAAACCCAGATTATATCTTAGGTATTACCAATACTTTCTCTTACAAAGGATTTGATGCATCAATTTTCTTTAATGGTGTATTGGGTAACGAGAACAATATTTATGGTATGGGTAGATACTCTTCTGCAAGTATGTTATACGAAGACAACAACACTGCAGATCAGTTAAGAAGATGGCAGAAGCCTGGTGATATCACCGATGTTCCTCAAGTACGTTTGTACAGAGTGAATGGCTCTCAGGCAAGCAGCCGTTATATAGTTGATGGATCGTATATCCGTTTAAGAACAGTTTCTTTGGGTTATACTTTCAATGCAAAGCAATTGTCTAAATTTAAAATCGAGCGTTTAAGATTGTATGTATCGGCTCAGAACTTGTTAACCTTTACCAATTACACTTATTGGGATCCTGAAGTTAATGCTGACTCTTTCGATTCAAACATTGCTAAAGGAAACGATTTCTATACATCACCACAACCAAGAACTATTTTATTTGGTGTGAACGTAGGTTTTTAATTAATTAATACTAACTATTATGAAAATATTAATCAACAACATGAGTAATTACTTTAAAGCAGCTTTGCTTTTGGGTACTATTACACTGGTAAGTTGCGAAAAGAGACTGGATATTGCTCCTACAGCAAGTATTGCTGATAACCTTGCATTAAACACCGAAGGTGATGTATTGGTAACTTTAATTGGTGCTTATGATGGTGCTCAAAGTGCAGCTGCATATGGTGGAGATATCATGGTATTGAATGACCTAATTGGTAATTCAACCAATATCAACTTTACTGGTACATTCGCAGGCTTATCTGATGCATATCAAACCCAAATGGTTTCTGATAACGGTTTTGCCCGTGATACTTGGGCTGCTTGTTACAATACCATTAATCGTTGTAATAATGTATTAACTGCGGTGGCTAAAGTAACTTCTTCTACAGCTAAGAAAAATTCAGTAGAGGGTGAAGCTTTAATGCTAAGAGCATCTATGTATTTTGAATTGGTAAGATTATATGCAAAGTTTGTAGGAGATGGCGATTATGCAACCAACCCAGGTGTTCCTTTGGTTTTAACCCCAACAGGTAACGTAACAGACGCAAACTATCCTGCTAGAGCTACAGTGAAAGCGGTGTATGATCAAGTGATTGCAGACCTTGTTAAAGCAGAAACATTATTGCCTAACTCAAACGGCAACTATGTTAGCAAATGGGCTGCTGCAGCACAATTGAGCAGAGTGTATTTGATGGTTAAAGATTATGCTAATGCAAGAGATGCAGCTAACCGTGTTATTACTGGTAGTGGCAAATCTTTGGCAGCTAATTTTGGCAGCAACTGGTTTACATTCATCAATAATGCAGGTGGAACTCCTGGAGAATACTTGTTCTCTTTGAAAGTTACAGCTCAAGATGGTACAAACTCTCAGAATACATACTTCGGAAGAAATGTGGGTATTGCTGGAACTGCCGGAAGAAGTGATTGCAAAATCAGACTGACTCATATTAATGCATATGAAACAGGTGATTTCAGAAAAGGATATTTCACTTTAAGTGGAGGTAACTATTAT
Organism: Sediminibacterium sp.; assembly: GCF_030695065.1. Lineage (GTDB taxonomy): Bacteria > Bacteroidota > Bacteroidia > Chitinophagales > Chitinophagaceae > Sediminibacterium. Next base: position 676,189 of record NZ_JAUYTR010000023.1, read on the forward strand.
ACCAATAAGCATTTAGATCGTTTTGGTGACGTTGCTATTATTCGTTTGGCTGAAATGTTCCTAACTCGTGCAGAGTGTAATCAACGTTTAGGTACCATCATTGGTGCTACTCCTTTGGCTGATATCAACAGAATCCGTAACAGAGTTGGTTTGACTTCATTACTAACCGTTTCTTTAGCTGATATTACCAAAGAAAGATCATTTGAATTGGCTTTTGAAGGGCATACATTAATTGAAGCTAAGCGTTTACAAACCACAGTTGGTACCTTAGCTTGGAATGATGCTAAGTTAATTTTACCAATTCCAAGAAGAGAAACCGACGTAAACAAGAATCTTGTTCAGAATGCAGGATACTAGTAGTTTACTTAGATAGACTTTTATACATAAATAAAACCCCGGTCATTTTTAATGAACCGGGGTTTTTAATTTGGATTAACCTTTAATTTTTTATATTAAGTTAACTATTAGTCATTTGAATTGATTGATGAATAACTACAGTTTGATCTCTTCGTCGTGCTCATTAAAGAAGCGGAACTCTACAATATGATAATTGGTGTTGGCCTTAATGGTAATTTTTGTTTTGAATTTTTTATTCCATTTCCTAATGATAGAGCTAAAGAAAAGGCCTTTAGTTAAGTGAGAATAAACAATTGGGTTCACCACCAATGTGAGATTTTTATGTGCATGAGAAGTTAAATAATACAATCGCTTTTCAATCTCATCTTCTAATAACAATGTTGATGTGATTTTTCCAGATCCCTTACATACTGGGCAAACTTCAGCTGTATTGATATTTACTTCAGGGCGCATGCGTTGACGGGTAATTTGCATTAACCCGAACTTAGAAATTGGAAGAACAGAATGTTTAGCTCGGTCGGTTTTCATAAAACCTTCCATAGCTTCCTGTAATTTTCTTTTGTTATCGGGCAATTTCATATCAATGAAATCAACCACAATAATGCCACCTATATCTCTTAATCTTAGCTGCCTTGCCATTTCTTCAGCAGCTTCAAGATTTGTTTGTAAAGCGTTCTCTTCTTGATTATTGCTTACACTTTTGTATCCACTGTTTACATCAACAACATGCAAAGCTTCGGTATGCTCTATAATTAAATATGCGCCACTAGGCAAATTAACTGTTTTACCAAAAGAGCTTTTAACTTGTTTGGTAATACCATAGTGATCAAAAATGGGAAGACCATTTCCTTGAAATAAACTTACAATGTCTTTTTTATCTGGGGCAATTCTTTGAATATAGGCTTGGATATCGTTAAAAATGGTAGAGTCATTTACCACCACTTTATTAAAATCGGCACTAAGCAAATCTCTAAGTATGCTGGTTGTTTTCGTTTCTTCACTTAAAATTCTAACAGGTGCTACAGCGCCTTTTAGTTTTTTCTGAATCCCATTCCAATTGTCGATGATACTTAATAAATCTTGGTGTAACTCGGCAGTACTTTTACCTTCTGCAGCGGTTCTTACAATAATTCCAAAATTCTTAGGACGAATTGCTTCTACAATTTTATGTAAACGCTTTCGCTCGTCGCCTGAATGTATTTTTTTTGAAACAGCTACTATTTCATTGAATGGGGTAACCACCACAAAACGACCTGGCAAAGAAATTTCACAGCTTAATCGTGGACCTTTGGCTGCAATGGGCTCTTTTAATATTTGCACAAGCACATTGGGTTTGCCATTTAAAACCTCATTAATTTTTCCTGTTTTTAATATTTCAGGTTCAGTTTGAAATTTTGAAAAATCAAATCCATTTGGCTCTTTATCGTGCATGGCCAATTGGGTATATTTAATGATTGATCTTGCGTATGGGCTTAAATCGGTATAATGAAGGAATGCATCCTTTTCATATCCAACGTCTACAAATGCGGCGTTTAATCCAGGAATGAGCTTCTTCACTTTGCCTAAATAAAGATCACCCACAGCAAAGTTCATATCTGTGCTTTCGCTATGAAGCTCAACCAGTTTTTTTTCTTCTAGTAAGGCTATTTCTACACCGGTTGTTCCGGCATTGATAATTAATTCTTTATTCACAGGTTCGCAACTTTAAAATACAGTAATAGGTACCTAATTGCAGGACCTATCATCTACTTAACCTAAACTATGCTGCTGAAGAAGGAGGAGGAGTAAAGTTGCAGAAAATTAAGAGGCAACAGCAAAAGGTAGATAAGTATTAAAAGCATTGCACGCTGGGTGCAATGCTTTTAAATATGTGCAAAAGGAGAATTATTTATTCTTCTTCTTATGACGATTCTTTCTTAGACGTTTTTTTCTTTTGTGCGTCGCAATTTTATGACGCTTTCTTTTCTTACCACAAGGCATACAAAGAGATTTAAATAGTTAAAAAATAATTTATTTTTTCAATTCCATGATTCTGTTGTTCAGCTCTTCTTTAGCTTGCGGAATTTTCACCAATTGTTTTGCTTTTTCGTAATAAAGAATCGCATTTGGTTTGTCTCCTTTAAGGTCATAACATTCAGCTATATGAAATACAGCTTCAATATTGTCTGGTTCCTTTTGCACAATTAGTAAAAAACGTTCAATGGCTTTATCATATTGACCACTTTTTTTACCTCCGAGCGCAAGCATCATCTGCCCATAAATATTTCCGGGGTCCTTTTCTACCACTTGACGTATCATATTAATGCCCTCCATAGGGTTAGAACTAATATTGCCAAATAGGAAACAAGAACCTAGTCCAATTCTGCTTGAATCATTTGCAGGATTGATTTTAAGGGCATTCTCTAAAAGAACTTTCGCATTGTTTGCTAACCATGTTTGCATGGCTGGATCACCCGACATCATCAGGCGGTCTAAAAACAAGCGGGCGGCAAAGGTGAGGCTTTTTTCAGAATTTTCCAACTTCGCAGCTTCAGAAGTATAATATGCGTATAATTCAAACTTTCTGGCAGAGTCTAACCAGAACCTAGCCATTTCATGAAAAGCATGAATTTGCTGCTCTTTTACATCTCCTCGGGTAACAGAATTCTCCAACGCAGTAAGCCTTTGAGCTTGATTGGGCGTTATGGTAGCTTTAGCTGAGGCTAAAATACTTGTAAAATCAATTTTTTGGGGGGATTCAGCAGAATGATCATGTCCATCACCTTCAGAATGAGTGGTAGCTGCTGTTTTATCTGGAACAGTTTTGCCGCCTATATAAAGCGCAATACAAAGGATCAATGCAATTGCAGAAAGAACGTATTGTTGTTTTTTCACTTTTAGTTCAGTTTCGGCAAAGGTAACTACTTACGCTTGCTTTTTACTTCACTAACAAATTCTTTAGCAGGTTTAAATGCTGGAATAAAATGTTCAGGAATTTCAACAGCAACATTCTTCTTGATATTTCTACCAATTTTAGCAGCCCTTTTTTTTGTAATAAAGCTACCAAACCCTCGTATATAAATGTTTTGACCTTGAGACAAATTTTCTTTTACTTCTTTAAACATCGTCTCAAGCGTTACCAAAACATCTACTTTTGGGATGCCTGTTTTTTCCGAAATGTTATTGATGAGATCTGATTTTCTCATTATTAATTGTTTTTATAATAAGTTGTTGGTTTAAAGTAACAAAAAAAAGGTGAATTACCCAAAAAATAAGCGCTCTATTTTGTGACATTATCAAATAATTCAATTAGTTACAGTTGTAAATTTGATTATATATTAATAAAATGAACGGCCAAATAACCCCATATGCCCCTTAAAAATAGCTTAAAAATCAACTTAGATGCCTTTTTTACGCAAAAACTCATGCTATGGAATAAACAGGAGAATAATAGAAAAATGCCTTGGAAAGGAGAAAAAGATCCTTATAAAATATGGCTAAGTGAAGTCATGTTGCAACAAACTAGGGTAGAACAGGGATTAGACTACTACAATAAGTTCATTGAGGCGTTTCCTACCATTGGGTTGCTCGCTAATGCTAAAGATGAATCTGTTTTTAAATTATGGGAAGGTTTAGGGTATTATAGTAGGTGCAGAAATTTGTTGTTTACGGCAAGGTATATTGCTTTTGAATTAGGCGGTCAATTTCCCGACAACTATGAGGCCATTTTAAATCTAAAGGGGGTAGGGCCCTATACTGCAGCTGCCATTGCTTCATTTGCATTTGATCAACCTTATGCTGTGGTAGATGGAAATGTATTTAGAGTAATTGCTAGGTATTTTGGAATTGAAAAGCCAACTGACACCAATGAAGGCAAAAAATATTTTGCAGCGCTTGCAACACAACTATTAGACAAGTCTCAACCAGGCAAATATAATCAGGCCATTATGGATTTTGGGGCTACCATTTGCAAGCCGGCATTGCCTTTGTGTAACAATTGTGTAATGGCAACTAATTGTGCAGCTAAAATAAATAGTCAGGTTAATCAATTGCCCATTAAAACGAAAACCATCAATCGAAAAAAGCGATGGATATATTATATGGTTTTTCATTACAGAGGCAGTATCGGTATAAAGCAAAGAATGCAAAAAGATATCTGGCAGAGTTTATATGAGTTTTATGCTATTGAAGCTTCAGCCGGTTTAACCTGGAATAACGATTCGGTAAATGAATGGCTACAAAATCAGGTGGGAATTAAAAAGTCAAGCATTTTGAAAATTTCCGCTGTAAAAACCCAGCAATTAACCCACCAACAAATAACTAGTCAGTTTATTCATATTGAACTAAGCCAGTCTCCAAAGTCTCTACAGGGCCTAATTTGGATAAATGAAAACGAGCTCAAACAATTTGCTTTTCCAAGATTAATAACAGCTTATATGGAAACATTTAACAGTTAAATAGTTGGGAGGATGGTAGGTTAATAAAAAAATGGGTATTTTTAAGAAGCGGTTTTTCTAAAACAAATGCATATGCGCGGAGTAAATAAAGTTATGCTTATTGGTAATCTGGGCAAAGATCCAGATATCCAGCAATTAGAAGGGAATATTGGCGTTGCTAAATTTCCTTTGGCCACAACCGAAACATATAAGGACAGAACGGGAAAGCTGGTTTCTCAAACAGAATGGCATACCGTGGTTTTGTGGCGCGGTTTGGCTGATTTGGCTGAAAAATATTTACATAAGGGAAGTTTAATATACATAGAGGGAAGATTACGAACCAGAAGTTGGGAAGATAAAGACGGGAATAAAAAATTTGCAACTGAAGTAGTAGCAGATAACTTGATTATGTTAGACAAGAGAGCCGACGGAACAGCCGGACCAGGTTCTGGAGAGCCCGATTATGAATCTCTTCCATTTTAATTGTTTCAGAAACGATATTTTTGCTTTCTAACCAAATTCAGTGGCTTTGGATTATTATCCTGTAACCGATTTACTTTCTTCAATTCACATACTGGCAGCATTGCAGGCACAAGGCACAACTATTTTAGTAATGGTATTGCTGTTCTTGTTTTTTTTATCTTTTGTGTTATCGGGTGCAGAAGTTGCATTCTTTTCTTTAACACATAAAGACATCAATTTATTGAGGTCTAAACAAATTCCAACCTACCAAAGAATAGTTGACTTATTAGAAGAACCTAAAACATTTTTAGCATCACTATTAATTGCCAACAGTTTTGTTAATATCACCATTATTATTGTTTCAAATTTACTCATCGATAATTTATTCAATTTTGAACAATACGGCGCTGCTTGGGTAGAATTTATTATTAAAGTAATAGCTGTGTCATTCATGTTGGTTTTATTTGGAGAAGTAATGCCAAAAGTGCTGGCTACTCAAAATAATATTCGATTTGCCAAAGACTTTGGTGGAATTGTTCAAGCAATGACTTATTTGTGTACGGGCTTAGGAAAAAAGTTGGTTAAATATTCAGATAAATTAGAAAGGGTATTGAATAATAAAAATAGTAATGCCTATAGTTTAGAAGAATTAGATCATGCAATAGATATTACCACAGATAATACAGCATCTGAAAACGAAAAAAATATTCTGAAAGGAATTGTGAAGTTTGGAAATATTTCGGTTAAGCAGGTAATGAAAACAAGGGTAGATGTTCATGGGGTAGATGAAGAAATTAATTTTGCAGAATTATTAGATATTGTAAGAGACTTGAATTATAGTCGATTGCCTGTGTATAAAGAAGGCTTAGACCATATTACAGGTATGATTCATACCAAAGACCTGTTACCTTATTTAGACGAACCATCCAATTTTAATTGGAAGAGTTTATTAAGGCCACCATTTTTTGTTCATGAGCAAAAAATGATTGAAGATTTGTTGCAAGAGTTTCAAATGAAGCGAATACATTTTGCCATTGTGGTAGACGAGTTTGGGGGCACAAGTGGTATTATAACATTAGAAGATATTTTAGAAGAAGTAATTGGAGAAATCAAAGATGAGTTTGATGAGGAAGATGCTGGCTATAAAAAATTAGATGAACATAATTATATTTTTGAGGGTAAAATGATGATTAATGATGTGTGTAAAATCATGAATATTGACCTCAATACATTTGATGCTCAAAGAGGCGAGAGTGATTCAATGGCAGGATTGGTATTAGAAATTGCCGGGGAAATTCCGCAACTAAATCAAATAGTAACTACCGATGAGTTTGATTTTACTGTTTTAGAAGTTGCTAAGAATAGAATATTAAAAGTTAAGTTGACCATTAAAGAAGGAAGGGATGAGTAAGATAGCAGCTTGTTTTTTTTTTATTGCAATAAGTTTTTTTTATGCCTGCAATAGTTCCTTTACACCCAAGCCAACAGGTTATTTTAAAATTGATTTCCCAATAAAAAAATACCAACTTTTTCAAGAGTCAGGTTACCCTTATAGTTTTGAATATCCTGTATATGCACGTGTTACCAAAGACAGCACTTTCTTTGGTGAAACCACTGAAAATCCTTGGTGGATTAATATTGATTTTCCACAGTTTAGTGGAAGAATTTATATAAGTTATAAGCAAATTGGATCCAAAAATAATTTTGATTCATTAATTAGAGATGCATTTACTTTAACTGGAAAACATACTTCTAAAGCCTATTCTATAGACGACTCATTATTGGTTAACCCATACAATGTAGAAGGTGTTTTTTTTAAGGTTGGGGGGAATGTAGCCACCGCCAATCAATTTTTTCTTACAGATTCAAGCAGACATTTTTTAAGAGGGGCTTTGTATTTTGATGCAACACCCAATGAAGATTCGTTGAATATAGTAAACCAGTTTTTAATGGAAGATGTTAAACACTTAATTAATAGTTTTACTTGGCGTAAACAGCCATAAATTAAAGGGTTATCTTTAACCAATAAGTTAAATACATGATAGCAATAGACCAGATATTAATAAGCGATGAAGTAGTAGAAGAACATTTTGTTTGTGATCTTACTAAATGTAAAGGAGGATGCTGTGAAGATGGAGATGCTGGCGCTCCCATGGAAAAATGGGAATTGGAAAAATTAGATCAATACTTTAATGAAATTTTGCCATACATGACCGAAGAGGGGAAAGCGGAAGTTGAAAGGGTGGGTAAATATACCTACGATCAAGAATTTGGTTGGGTAACACCCACTATTAACGGGGGCATTTGCGCTTACGGAAAAAAAGATGCAACAGGCACCATTATATGTGGAATAGAGCAAGCATATAACGATGGAAAATTGGATTGGAAGAAACCCCTCAGTTGTCATTTATTTCCAATACTAATTAGAAAAAGTAAAAGAGATCCAGATGTTGAGTATGTAAATTATCATCCAAGAGAAGATTTATGCAAACCAGGATGCAAGTTGGGGAATAAATTAAAAGTGCCTGTTTATGTTTTTCTGAAAGATGCATTGATTAGAAAATATGGCGAAACTTTTTATGAAACATTAGCTGCAACTGCAGCAGAAATGAAAAAGAACAACAATGAGTAATACTGCTGCAAACTTTATAGCTAAAAGCACTATTAAAGCTGCTGATCTAGAACATAGAAGAAAAATCAACTTCAATATTGGAAAGTACAATGCTGTAGTTCCAATAGGCAAAAAGCAGTTTACTAATATGATGCCGGCGAGGGAAGTGGCAAAGAATAAAAAATGGGAAGCCATAGAGCATTTAGATAAATATTTATTAGCGTTCGAAGAAAAAATTACAGCAAGGGGAACGAAGGTTTTGTGGGCAGAAACTGCCGAAGAGGCGTTGTCTCATATAGGAACTATTTGCAAGGAAAAACAATGCAAAACGCTAGTGAAGAGCAAGAGCATGGTTACCGAAGAAATTCATCTAAATAGTTATTTAGAGCAAAATGGAATCGAAAGTGTTGAGACTGATTTAGGTGAATATATACAGCAGTTAGATGGGGAAGCGCCTTACCATATTGTAACTCCTGCTATGCATAAAAGCAAAGAGGATGTGGCACGTCTATTTGCAGACAAATTAGGGGTACCTGGAGGGCTAAGTCCAGAGGAACTAACCATGGTTGCCAGGCAAAAATTGAGAGAAAAATATGTTCAAGCAGAAATTGGTGTTACTGGAGCCAATTTTATTTTGCCAGATATAGGCGCAATTGCCATTACAGAAAATGAAGGAAATGGAAGGTTGAGTTGTGCTTGGCCTAAAACCCATATTGTAATTGTGGGTATTGAAAAAGTAATTCCTTCGGTGCACGACTTGGCTTTGTTTTGGCCATTACTTTCTACTTATGGAACAGGTCAAAGGGTAACCGTTTACAATACCATTATTTCAGGACCTAAACAAGCCAATGAAACAGATGGTCCTGAAGAAATGATTGTGATTTTGTTAGATAATGGCAGAACCAATTTGTTGGCCAATAAAACCGCCAGGGAAGCATTGTATTGTATAAGATGTGGAGCATGTTTAAACGCTTGTCCTGTATATAAAAATATTGGAGGCCATGCTTATGATACTACTTATAGTGGCCCTATAGGAAAAGTTATTACGCCTTATTTAAAAGGATTGGATGAGTATAAACATTTAAGTTATGCATCTTCGCTTTGCGGTAATTGTACAGAAGTTTGTCCGGTAAGAATCAATTTGCATGAGTTGTTATTAGATAATAGACACGAGGCCGTGGTACAAGGAAATAGTAGTTTAGCCGAACGAATAGCGTGGAAGGTTTGGAAAACAGCTAGCATGAATAGGGTATTGATGAATGCAGGAAACGGCAAGATGAAAAATTGGGTAGTGAATAAAGTATTTCAGGGCTGGACTGCACATAGATCAGAATTAGATTTTAGTGCTAAAACATTTAATGAGTTATGGAAAGAAGCCAATAATTCATAATAAACATGTCAGCATCAAATATCCTCTTAATTTATGCAGACAAGCAAACACCACGTTTAGAATATATTGTATCTACTTTATTTCAAGGAGAAGCCAGTATTACCAATCAACTTGAGGAATTCAAAAGATATAGTGGAGCAAGAATCAATTATTCTAGCAATACTATTGAAGGTATTACTTGTCATATTTATCCGCACGGTTTATTGCAGGAAAATAATATTACCGAGCAAGAAATCAATATCATTCAATGGAAGGGTTATCCTGCTTTTTTTGAAACTGCTGGCAGTATTTCCTTCGATTTATTTTCAGCAGCTTTTTATTTAATAACACGATACGAAGAATGGCTACCACATCAAAAGGATGAGCTTGGAAGATACCAACCAGAACAATCATTGGCTTATCAAAATGGATTCTTGCAATTCCCCTTGGTTAATTATTGGTTAGCACAATTGACCACAGCGTTGAATATCAGAATGCCCTACCATTTTTCATTCAAGCCCAGTTATGATATTGATATAGCATACAGTTATCTGCATCATAATAGTATCAGAAATACCTTAGGTTATTTTAAGCACCTTATTCAGTTAAAATTTAATCGGGTAGTAGAGCGTTTACAAGTATTGGCGGGAGTTCAAAAAGACCCTTATGATATTTATGATTGGTTGCATTTATTACACGATAGTTTACAGTTAAAACCCTTGTATTTTTTCTTAATATCTGCTAAGAGAGATGCATTGCATAAAAATGTTTCACCAGAATCTGCAGCTATGCAAGCGTTGATGATTGCTCACGGAAAAAAGTACACAGTAGGATTACATCCTTCTGTAGCTCAAAAAAATACATTGATAAAAGAGAAGAAAAATCTTGAACAAATCATTCAACAGCCAGTTAAGCATTCTAGACAACACTATATTTATTTGAATTTCCCTGACACCTATGAAACCCTTGCAAATGCTGGAATTGAAGCAGACCATTCCATGGGATATTCGCAAATAAATGGGTTTAGGGCTTCATACACAAAACGCTTTAACTGGTTTAATTTAGCAACCAATCAATCTACTTCATTAGTCATTTTCCCATTTTGTTATATGGACGCCACTGTTATTTTTAATGAAAAAAAAACGGTTGGGGAAGCAGCTCAAGTATTAGCAGAAATGTATTCTTTTTACAAACAATATGGAGGTGATTTTATTCCCATATTTCACAATAACTTTTTGACCCTGCAGCCAGATTTTATTGAGTGGAGAAATATGTATGCTGATTTTTTATTGAAGCATTGCACAAAATAAAAAGCAAAGAAGCTAACTTTTATTCTCTACACTAGCTTGCTGTGCTTTTTGTTTTTTCAAACTTTGGTTAACCATATACACACCAATGATGGTAATGATAGATCCAATAACAATTTCTTTGGTTAAGGGCTCGTGCACTAAATAGGAACCAATTACAATTGCTACAATGGGGTTTACATAAGCATACAATGCAGCCACCGAAGCTTCAAGATGCTTCATCGTATATAAAAATGCAACTACTGCAATTAATGAACCCATAATAACCAAATAAATAATTGCATACCAAGTTTGTGCTGGAAATTGAGCAAATGGCACCAGATTATTGGTAACACCTGCAGCCATAAATAGAATAAGTGAGGAGAAAAGCATTTCCCATCCAATAGCATAATAGGGGTTGATATTAATTTGCTTCCTAGCAATAATAATGGTGCCCACACTCCAGCTAAGCATAGCAATTACAGAAACTAAAATGCCTATCCAATAGTTGGGACTTTGGTTATGAAATGCATTGTCATAGAATACAATGGCAATGCCGCTAATGCCTAAAAGAATTCCTATGAAAGTGAATAATCCAATGCGGGTGTTTTTAAAAAAGATTTTTTCAATAATTACCACACTTAAAGGGTAAAGTGCAGCAATAAGCGCAGCCAAGCCACTAGAAATATATTTAACTCCTACTGTTGCTAAGCCATTTGCAAATACAAACAAGAGTACCGACATACCTGCTAACCAAACCATTTGTTTGAGATTGGGAAGTTTCTCTCCTTTCAATAAAAAGAAGCCTGCAAATAATGAACCTGCAATCAATTGCCTGGTTGCAGACACTTGTAACGCAGGTGCATTTTGCACAGCATATCTACTGGCCACCCAACTGGTACCCCATACAATACTAGTAACGGAGAGTGCTAAATATGCTTTTTGTTTGGTTGTCAATAGTATTAGTGTTTAAAGTGTCTGGTACCCGTCATTACCATGGCTAATTGGTTGCTCAAGCAATATGCTACACTGTCTTTATCTCTTACAGATCCACCTGGTTGAATAAAAGCTTCCATACCCGCTGCGTGTGCAATTTGTACACAATCGTTAAAAGGGAAAAATGCATCTGATGCCAATACCGCGCCTTTTAAATCGAAATTAAATTGCTTTGCTTTTTCTATAGACTGACGCAATGAGTCAATTCTGCTTGTTTGGCCACAACCTTTACCAACCAATTGCAAATCTTTAACCAATGCAATGGCATTGCTTTTTAAATGCTTGCAAATAATATTGGCAAATACAAGGTTGTCCTTTTCTGATGGAGTACAAACTCTTCCACCAACTTCCTCCCATTTTTCAAAGTTGCCTTGATCGGTATCTTGAATAAGCGTACCATTCAAAATAGATTTCTGCATTGTAGCAGTTTTAAAATCCTTTTGATTCAGCTGTAATAAAATTCTATTCTTTTTACTTTTTAAAACAGTTAAAGCAGCTTCATCAAATGCTGGTGCAACCAATACTTCAAAAAATATTTCATTAATAGCTTCTGCTGTTGCTGCATCAATGGTATTATTACAAACCAAAACGCCACCAAAAGCACTTTCTGGATCACCAGCTAATGCTGCATCCCATGCTTGTTTAACAGAAGATCTAGCGGCAACTCCACAAACATTGGTATGCTTAATAATAGCAAAAACTGCTTCATTGTAATTACTGAAATCGGTAATCAATTGAATTGCAGCATCTACATCTACTAGATTATTATACGAAAGTTCTTTTCCGTTTAATTGACTAAATACTTTTGTTAGGTCTCCCTTAAAGCTGGCTTTTTGGTGAGGGTTTTCTCCATAGCGTAAAACCTGTTCTGCTCCTGGATTAAAATAATTGCTGATGGCAATATCGTAATGCATAACCACTTCAAAAGCTTTTGCAGCAAATGCTTTTCTTTGTTCAATGGTTGTTTCCCCTTTTTGACTAATCAATAAGGCTTCTAATTCGGCATAACTGTCTTTTGCAGCAATAACGGTTACATCTTTAAAATTTTTTGCAGCTGCACGAATCATAGAAGGCCCACCAATATCAATTTTTTCAATGATGAGTTTTTCTTCGTTGGTACTCTTAAGGGTTTCTTCAAATGGATATAAGTCTACAATAACCAAGTCAATTTCTGGAATCTTGTATTCTTGCATCTCTTGCAAATCTTGCGGTTCATATCTCCTGCCTAAAATACCGCCAAATACAACAGGATGCAATGTTTTAACTCTGCCTCCTAAAATAGATGGATAAGTAGTTAAACTTTCCACTGGTACACAGTTGATTCCTAGATTTTCTAGAAAAGTTTGGGTGCCGCCAGTAGAATAAATGGTGATGCCCAATTCTTGTAATTGGCGGGCAATAGGCTCTAAACCATCTTTGTAAAAAACAGAAATCAGCGCAGAATTAATTTTTTTTTGCATATGTTTTGCTTTCAGCCCGCAGGCAGTTAAATGGGGCAAAAGTTAGAGATTGTATTCAAACGCACCTTGTTCGGGTACAGAATGATGGCGCAAATGTAAGCGGTCTGCTTCTTTTTTCCATAGCTGTATTTTCCACAAGGGGTTGCTACTGTCGAAAATCAATTTGGCTTGGGGGTATCGTTTTGCTATTTCTGCAAATGGAATTTGTACTCCCCCGGCTAGTATAATTAAATCAATTTCGGGCACCACATTTAAAATAGGAAAGGACAACCTAGGATGAACCAACAGCACTTTTTTGTTGGGACCTATCATAAAAGGAGCACGTAAATAAACCCTAGTTTGTAACAATGGATTACCTGCTCTGTAGATTGTTCGGGTTGGTGAGAGATAGTTGTTTTTTAATAAAGTATTTTGTTCTAATTGGTGGTCTCCAATATACCGATGCCCCAATCCCTCCAAAATATCTATGGAAGTATATTTGGGTGCATGGTATACAATTAATTTCTGCTGCTGCTGTAGTTGAATCAAACTCATAGAGCGAATAGCAACAAACAAAATGATTCCACTGCAGCTCAACCAAAAAGCCCTATTATTTTTTTGTGCTATCCAAACTGCACAACCAACAATACATACATATAAGCAGATGGTTTGTGCCAAAGACACTTGTATATATTCTGTTAGCGCGAATGGTAGGCTTGCACTATTTTGGATAAAATCATTTAGTTGTACAATCAACCATTCTGTTATTGCGCCTACTGGTTTTGCTATAAAACTAATTGGTGCAATAACCAATAAACCAATCAATAAGTAAAGAATAAAACCTGAAATAGGAACTGCTATAAAATTGGTGAATAAAAATAGATTGGGAAAGCTATTGAAATAGTAAAGTAGCAATGGAAGTGTTAGCAATTGTGCTGCAAAAGTTACACTGCATAATTGCCAACAATGCCGAAGTATTTTGTTTTTTATATAGAGCCACTTTTCAATGGGTTTTGCAAATAGTACTATGCCAATAACTGCTGCATAGGACAATTGAAATCCAATATCCCATAAGAACAAGGGTCGATATAAAAGTAGGCAGAATGCAGATGCTGCAAGGGTATTAATGATGTAATTGGGCCTATTTTGTTGCTCACTCAATAATAAAAAACTAAACATTACAGCAGCTCTTAATACTGATGCGCCTGCACCTGTGAGCATTGTAAAGCCCCATATTATCAATAGAATAAGGGCTCTTTTTAACCAATGTAGTTTTTTGAAACGGTTCATGGGTTTAAATAACCATAGTAAGAGCGCATAAATCATTCCTAAATGCAAACCACTGATAGCAATAATATGTATTACACCAGTGTTGCTGTAAGCGTTCATTAATTCTTTATCTAGGTTTTTTTTATACCCAATTAATAATGCTTCTGCCACACTTCTCTCTTTAGGAATGGGAATATATTTTTCTAATACACTTAATACAAATAGTTTGGTTTTACTTAATAATGAAGCAGATGAATTTAATTTATTAATAATGGTAAAATCAGCGGGAGTTAAATAAATCTGGTGATGAATTTTTTGGCCGGCTGCGTATTCCTTAAAATTAAATCCACCGGGGTTGCTGGTATTGGCAATGGGTAATGGTTTTTTATGTAACTGAATTGTGGTACCTGCATTCAATGAATAAATATTGGTAGTTGGATGAAAATATATTAACAGTAAAGTTTCACCCATTGCAGCTGTAGCTTGGTAGCTATTGGGTTTTTTAATTGGACTTTCTTGCAATATTACCCTTGCTTTAATTTGAATAATTGTTTTTGTGGCAAGTTGATAAACTCCAATTCCTACTCCAGTAAAAGCTACCAAAATAGACAGTCCAGCAATCCATTTTTTTTTGAAATAAGCCAGCGTTGAAAATTGATTGGTTACTATCCATACAGCAGTAGATGCGCTCAAACTCAATAACAGCAACCATTGAGGGATGGGTATATATTTACCCAATAGAATACCCAATACCAACGCAATCGTAATACGTGTTAGGGGAAATTGCCACCAACTCCTTTCTTTAAAAATAGTTGCCATTGAATAAACCTAAATAAAAAGGCTGCAGTTTTTTGCTGCAGCCTCAAAATCAGGTATTAATACCTTATCTACTCAGGTTCATACTACGCTCTTTGTAAAGCGTTCTGAAATAAGGGTCTCTTAGGTCTTTAATAAAGCGAATGGCTTCACCTGTGCTCTTCATTTCTGGTCCTAGCTCTTTGTTTACGCCAGGGAATTTATCGAAACTAAATACGGGTTCTTTAATGGCATACCCTTCTAGTTTTTTCTCCATGGTAAACTCAGACAACTTAGCAGCACCCAACATTACTTTGGTAGCAATATTCAGATAGGGAATTTGATAAGCTTTCGCAATAAAAGGAGTGGTTCTAGATGCACGAGGGTTTGCCTCAATAACATATACTTTGCCATTTTTAATGGCAAATTGGATATTGATAAGCCCCTTGATATTTAAAGCGCGTGCAATTTTTTCTGCATAAAATTCCATGGTTTCAATTACCAATGGCGTTAAATTAAATGCTGGCAAAACTGCATTACTATCTCCACTATGAATACCAGCTGGTTCAATATGTTCCATCACTCCCATGATATGAAATTCTTCGCCATCAAAAATGGCGTCTACTTCAGCTTCCTGGCACCTGTCTAAGAAATGATCAATCAAAATTTTATTTCCTGGAATATGTTTTAACAAACTAATGACCGCTTTCTCTACTTCCTCGTCGTTAATTACAATTCTCATGCGCTGACCACCAATAACATAGCTAGGTCTAACTAACACAGGGTAGCCTACTTTATTGGCTACTTCAATAGCTTCCTCGGCATTGTATGCAGTACCGTATTCAGGATAAGGAATATTTAGTTCTTTAAGCAAATCGCTAAAACGACCCCTGTCTTCGGCAATATCCATGTTCTCAAAAGAAGTACCCACTATTGGAATGCCTTTCTCGTGTAAACGCTTGGCCAGCTTTAAAGCAGTTTGACCACCCAACTGAACAATGATTCCGTCTGGCTGCTCTAGCTCAATGATTTCCCATAAATGCTCCCAAAATACCGGTTCAAAATAAAGCTTATCTGCCATATCAAAATCAGTGGAAACTGTTTCAGGATTACAATTCACCATAATGGATTCGTAACCACATTCTTTAATAGCCAAGAGGCCATGTACGCAACAGTAATCAAATTCAATTCCCTGTCCAATGCGGTTGGGGCCGCTACCTAAAACAATTATTTTTTTCTTCTTAGAAGGGATTGATTCGTTGGAGTTCAGTGTAGGGTTCATTTTTTACAAGAATTCTGCAAAATTAAGGGGTCTGAACAATTTTGGCTGTTATTTTTTTCATCCATACATTAGTTAACTTTGAAATACATGCAGGGCTGATTGATTAAATCTTTAAAATATTCATATGAAACCAATTTGTATTATCCTTATTGCTAGCTTTTTATTTGCCTGTTCAGCCCCGCGCGTATTAGATGTATCCACTGCGCCGGAAGCCGATTTTAGTAAGTACAAAACCTTTGCGTTTTATGAAGTCACTGCATTGGGAGATACCATTACCGAAGGGTTTAATGAGCGTATTGGGTATTTAAAAAAAGCCATTACTGCTGAAATGGGGCAACGTCAATTTAAACAAGTGAATAACAATGCAGACCTCTTGATCAATATTGGGATTGCTATTAAACTAGAAGTTCAAACGCGCGAAACTGATTGGAGAACAGATGGTATGATGAAATATATGGGGCAACGGAATTACAAATGGGAGTCTAAAGAAATTGAAGTAGGCAGATATAGAAGAGGAGCCATTACGCTACATATAGTGGATGCTGCTAAGAATCATATGCTTTGGACTGCTACCCTTCGGGGATCATTGCCCGATGACAGTACCAAAGTGGCAGCATTTGCACAAAAAGGAATTAATCTTTTATACAAACAGTTTCCGGTTCAGTAAATCTTATAACTGGTTAAAGTACTATTTTTTTTCTTTTTTTTGTACTCGTTTTTACTGCTAATCCTTTGCTGAATGGTCTAATATCGGTTAGGCTAATTTTATTTGAAGCAGCAAAAAGATCATAATTACGCTGCAGGTTCAGCCAAAATTCGGGTGTTGTATTAAAAGCTTTAGCTAATCTTAGAGACATTTCTGCACTTACAGCAACCTTTCCATTAACTAGCTCTGATATGGTTTTTCTAGCCACCTTAAATTTGCTGGCCAACTCAGTTAGTGTAATTTCCATTGGAGTTAGATACATTTCCTTTAAGATGAATCCTGGATGCGACGGAGGCAATCCTCTTTTTAACCGTTCTTTCATAAAGTTTTCATTTTAATGGTAATCAACATAATCTACCAGATACGCTTTCTGGTTTTCAAATCTGAAAATGATTCTATAATTACCCGTAATTGTTACTGACCAGAAGCCCTTTAGCTCTCCTTTCAATGCATGCAGCGATGACCCTGGATAATTAATATCATCAATCAATTCAGTAGCATCAAGTATTTCAAGCACAAGTCCTATTCTAGGAACCTGTGCTGGTGGAAGTTTTTTTCCATCGTTTTTTGTCCAAAGAAGTTTAAGACCCTTGTGGCGAATACTCACAATCATAAGTAAATGTAACTATATAGGTTACAGCAAAAAAATATTTTTTAGCAAGCTTATATAACTTTGCATAATTCCTCCCAACGCGAAGTGTAGCGAGGGCTGCGCAGTTCTTGACGCATTTTCCAATTGCGTTGAGTGCCTGCAGTAGCAAATTGAATCATGTCGTTGCGCATAGCAAAATTGATATTATCGATGGTGCTCATGAGTAGTCTATTTTGTTGAGGCGCTTTTTGTGCAAACAAATTTCCTTGCACCGATTCATCTGGAACAATGCTGCTTAAAATAACGCCTGCTTTTTTATAGATGCATCCTTCTTCAAAGAGTTGGTCTACCAGTTCCACAGCAGGTTTAATCAATTCATTGGTAGCAGCCGTTGCAAGTGGTAAATGAATGTAACCACCTACACTATTGCCGTGTCTGAATTTTCCCCCATTGTTTTCTTGTTTGGGTACCACAAAAACATAAATGACAGAAGCAGCAGATTGTTGTCTTCGTAGTTTTTCTGCAGCCCTAGTAATATAAGTAGCAATGGCTTCTTTAATATGTTCTTTGCTGGTTACATTCTTGCCAAACATACGCGTAGTCGCAATCATTTTTTTATTCAGCAGTGGGTCTTTCATTTCAATGCTCTTGATGCCGTTTAATTCTCTCAGCAATCGTTCTCCTACAATACCTCCCATATTTTTTTGTACCCAGGTAGCGGGCATACCGCGCAAGTCAAAAGCGCTATTGATATTGTATTTGCGCAATTTTTCTGCATACTGCCTGCCTACGCCCCAGATGTCTTCAACAGCAGTTCGTTGCAATGCATCTGCTATTGTTTCTGGTGAATCAAGTACCATGATACAATTGGTAGCCGCTTTATTTTTTTTAGCTAATCTGTTGGCCACTTTACTCAATACTTTGGTGGGCGCCACACCAATCGATACTTTAATGCCAGTCCATTGTTCTACGGTATCTTTTAGGTGGAGCGAAAACGCCGCCAACTGTTCCTGCGCAATATGATCGAGCGTAATAAAGCATTCATCCACCGAATACACTTCTACCGAACCAGCGGGCAAGAGTAGTCGCAGGGTTTCCATTACACGCCAGCTAAGATCCCCATACAAATTGTAGTTGGAAGAAAAAGTATGAATGCCTTTTTGTTCAATCAACTGCTTGGCCTGAAAATAAGGCACGCCCATGGCTACGCCTGCTTGCTTGGCTTCGTCGCTGCGCGATACAATACAGCCATCGTTGTTGCTGAGTACCACTACGGGAGCGTCTTGCAAGGCAGGCAAAAAAAGCCGCTCACAAGAACAGTAAAAACTATTGCAATCAATTATTCCAATCATATTTGTTTGAATAATAGCGACGCTCTTGAATAATTATACTGCATGAATAGAATAAGTAACCACCCCCCATACTTGGGCACGTTCATCAAAACCGTTGAGTTGGATATCCGAAAATTTTTTGTTCTCAGCCACCAACGTTAGTTGGTTAAAATTTTTGTGCAACCTTCTCACCAGTAATTCGCCGTCTAAAATAGCGATGATGATTTTGCCACTAAGGGGTTTGATGCTTCGGTCTACCACTAAGGTATCTCCACTAAAAATACCTGCACCCGTCATGGCATCGCTGTTCATCCTAAAGAAGAACGTGGCTGGTTTATTGTGTACCAACTGTTCATTTAAGTCGATGCCTCGCTCCATATAGTCGTCGGCAGCAGCCCCAAATCCAGTGGCATTGGCAGTGGGCACTTCCCACTGTGTGTATTGCTTAGAGCCCTTGTAGGCGGCCCCGTACCCGATTTCCCCATCCATAAAATAAATTTTTACTTGCTAAATTATTTAGTAAATTTATACTAAAATAGTTATCAATTAAATTTTTGTTTATGCAGGCAGGATATGTTTTGAACAGCGCTCAACAGCCCCATATTACCAGTGAAAGGGAGCAATATTTGCTAATGGCTTATCCACATTTTGCCGAGAATCAACAGGATAAGCTCCCTATTGAAATAGCGGTATTTGAAGCCACTGAACAAATGGAAGAAACCATTATCCGTTGGATGCATCGCATCATTAGTAATAAAGAACAATTTACCATTCAAATAGCGCAGCAGATAGACGATGCCACAGGCAGATTGCAAGTGCGTATTGCAGATACCACGCCCTTTCAACAACTGGCAACCCAATTAAATGTGGTGAGTCAATACATTAGCAGTTACCAGTGCAAGGAAATTTATTTTAGTGTAAGGCCTTATTTGCGCAGTAACCAACCTTGTTTTGCGGCTTTGTTTACCATTACCGAATTGGTGCTGATGCGCAAGCGGTATGAGCAAGACGATTATCGCCAAGTAAATGTATTTGGGCTTAAACCCTGATTGATGCAGGTGCTTTGAAGACTTAGCTTTATTTTCGTTAAAACTAGCAACGTTTAATGGAATCAGTTATAGCAGCAATTGAAGCACTTTGTAGTCAAGTATTAAAGCTAACCCCCGACCGAATAGAAAAACTACCTCAAAGTGGAAGCGACCGAATTTATTTTAGGGTATATGCAGGTGAGCAAACATTTATAGCCACTTACAATATCAATACAAAGGAGACCGCCACATTTGTATACTTCAGCAAGCATTTTAAGCAAGCGCATTTACCCGTTCCAGCCATTTTAGGCGTGAATGAAACCAATACGATTTATATACAAGAAGACTTAGGAACCGATTCTTTACTGAATAAATTAGAAGCCCACGGGCACGGCGAATATTCCTATCAATTGTTTCAGCAAAGTTTGGCGCAATTGGCCAAGGTGCAAGTGTTGGGCCATAAAGGGTTAGATTATAGTTGGTGTTTAACTGCAAAAGAATTTGGCAAGCAGGCCATCATGAGCGACCTCTTGTATTTTAAATATTATTTTTTAGATACCCTTCAATTGCCTTACGATAAGCAGGCGATGCTAGACGATTTTGATGCACTCAGTACTTATTTAACCAGAACGCAGAATAAGTTTTTCATGTTCCGCGATTTCCAGAGCAGGAATATAATTGTGCAAAACGATGAAGTACACTTTATAGATTACCAAGGCGGTATGCAAGGTGCATTGCAATATGATGTGGCTTCTTTATTGTGGCAGGCAAAAGCAGAATTAAGTGAAGAATGGAAAGATAATTTATTGGAATATTATATGGATCAGGTAGATCCATTATTAGAAGAGCCAGTAGACCGAATTACTTTCGTAAGTCAATACAATGGATATGTATTGATTCGGTTGTTGCAAGTATTGGGTGCTTATGGATTTAGGGGCTTATTTGAGCGGAAAGCACATTTCTTAGCGAGCATACCACTGGCTTTGCAGAACCTTAAATTCTTTATTGAGCACAAGCGAGTAGGGATTGTTACACCTGAATTTGACAGAGTATTAAAACTGGTGGTAGATCAACATATGATCAACAAGTTTGTTGCTCCACAAGCCAACGAAAACACTCCATTAACAATTGAAGTAAATAGTTTTAGTTACAAGCGAGGCATACCCGTAGACGACACAGAGAACGGGGGAGGATTTATGTTTGATATGCGCGGTATTTTAAATCCGGGCAGATTTGATGAGTATAAAAAATTAACAGGCAAAGACAAGCCTGTGCAAGATTTTTTAGAACAGCGAACCAAAATGGATAAGTACCTAAACAGTGTTTGGGATTTGATAGACATTACTGTGGAAGAATATTTGAGTAGAGGCTTCGCCAATTTGATGATTAATTTTGGTTGCACAGGTGGACAACACAGAAGCGTTTATGCAGCAGAGCAAACAGCTAGACACTTAAGAAACAAATACAAACTGAAAGTGAATTTAACACATACCAATAGCGCAAACTGGGTTAAATAAAGTATCGTATGAAAGCAATGATTTTTGCAGCGGGATTAGGTAGCAGGCTGAAGCCCTGGACAGATCATCATCCAAAGGCATTGGCTCCAGTAAATGGGAAGTCCTTATTAGAGCGAAATATATTGTACTTGCAACAATATGGTATCAAAGAAGTTGTGGTGAACGTACACCATTTTGCCAATCAAATTATTCAAGCAATTGAAACCAATAATGGATGGGGTTCTACGATTACTATTTCGGATGAAACAGATGAAGTATTAGAAACAGGAGGAGGTTTAAAAAAAGCAGCGCATTTTTTTAAAGGAGAAGAGCAACTGGTAATCATGAATGCAGATATTCTAACCAATATGCAGCTAGATCAAATGATACAGCAGCATAAGCAAACAAATGCATTGGCTACACTAGCAGTATCACAAAGAACTACTTCTCGGTATTTTCTATTTGGCGATGATAGTAAATTAAAAGGCTGGAGGCACGAAGGAACCGGAGAGGTAAAGCCTGTAGGCCTTGATACCAATGGATTACACAGTAGAGCGTTTAGTGGAATACATGTTGTTCAACAATCGCTATTTGCAAAAATTAAACAAGAGGGAAAATTCTCGATGGTAGATGTTTACTTAGACTTGTGTGCAACAGAAAATATTTATTGCTTTGATCATACAGGTGCATTGTTATTAGATGTAGGCAAACCAGAGAGTTTAAACAAAGCAGCCAGCTTATTTTTTTAATGCATAATCCAATTCATTTTGCACTCATTGGTTGTGGCAATATTGCTGCAGAACATGCAACACAAATTAGCCGTGTTGGCAAATTGGTTGCAGTTGTAGATATTGATCTTGCAAAAGCAAAAGTATTGGGAGATTTATATGGGGTTCCTTTTTTTGAAACTGCTACTGCATTATATACTACTGTTCAAAAATTAGATGTGGTTGTAATTGCAACGCCCAATGGATTGCATATGGCACATGCTATAGAAGCCATGCAAGCTGGTTATCATGTATTGGTAGAGAAGCCTATTGCACTAAGTGTAACAGACATTCATCAAATGCAGGCAATATCCAAACAAACCAACAAACAGGTTTTTTCGGTCATGCAAAATCGATTTAATCCGCCTGTAAAATTGATTCATCAGCTGTTACAACAACAAGCATTGGGTATTATAAAGCATGTTCAAGTAAATTGTTTTTGGCATAGGCCTGCAGCTTATTATATTAATAGTTGGCACGGAACCATGGAATTGGATGGAGGTACTTTGTTCACCCAGTTTAGTCATTTTGTAGATTTGCTTTGTTGGTTATTTGGCGAAGTTGAAACCATAGATGCGCAATTTAAAAATACCAATCATCAGGGTCTCATTGAATTTGAAGACGAAGGAAAAGTGGATATAAAATTTAGATCTGGCATAAGTGCTACAATGGATTATTCAGTAAACGAACCTATTGCAAATAGAGAAGGGTCGCTTACTATTTTTTCTTCAAAAGGAATGATTAAGGCAGGGGGAGCATACTTAAATACGTTGGAATTTGATGTTGACGATGCAGCGCTTGCGGCTGAATTGAAAAAACAACTCAATGCAATCAATAAAGAGCAATATACACCGAACAACTATGGCCATTACAAAGGAAGCATGCGCAACCATCATTTGGTATACGATAGTTTACAAAACAGTTTGATGTACCAAATTCCTTATTACACAACAATAGAAGAAGCAAAAAATACGATTGACCTGATTAATCTCATATATCAGGCACGAAAGTTGAATTAACTTGTATAAAACTCAAGCACTATGTTACCTACTTTTAATTTAATTGAGTCTTCAGTACGAGACGTTCAATTTGGAAAAAATGTAACGGTTGTTGGACCTGCTAATATTTACGGATGCCATATTGGGCACGACAGTTTTGTTGGTCCTTTTACAGAAATTCAAAAAGACGTAACCATTGGTGAGCGATGCAAAATACAATCACATAGTTTTATCTGTAGTTTAGTTACTATTGGCAATGATTGTTTTATTGGACACGGCGTAATGTTCATTAACGATTTATTTGATGAGTTAAAGCCTGCTAGAGACCAAGCTAAATGGCAACCTACCCATATTGGGAACCATGTTTCCATTGGCAGCAATGCCACTATACTTCCTGTTCGTATTTGCGACCATGTGGTCATTGGTGCAGGAGCGGTAGTAACCAAAGACATTACTGAGTCAGGTGTGTATGCAGGAAACCCAGCTAGAAAAATTAGATAAAATTGGATTCCGCTTTCTTAAATTAAACCTTGATATAGATTTTTTTCTTGTCTAAAACATAAACAATCAGCCAATAAAATGCAATCATAATTAGGGCGTACACCAAAGAGCCCACCCTAGGGTCGTCGGCAATAGGTTTGCATAATGTATTGTAAAACCAAGGTAAGAATGAAGTATAATGGTTGGTGCCATCCTCATTAATTTTATCAACCCAACGAAATAAACCAGCTATTCTTGGTAAGAAACCACTCAATACAAAAATGAATAAGGGGTTTTTTCCAAATACATCAAAGAACCTGCTCCAAGCACCTTTGGCTTCTTTAAACTCTATGGCATAAATCATTACTCCAATAGTTAAAATAGCCAAGCCTGTTGTATAAATGGTATAGCTGCTGGTCCATATTTTTTTATTGATAGGGAAAACCAAGTCCCAGCAATAGCCTGTTACTGTTAACACAATGCCAGCAACCAATAAGCCACTCAACATATCTGTATTTTTTCCTTTCAATTGAATGTATTGGCCTACTAAGAACCCAAAAATCACCTGTACAATGGCCGCAGGAGTACTCATAAAGCCCTCAGGGTCAAAAGGAACACCTTCTCCTTTATAAATATGATTAACCCCCAAAATATCAATATCTATGGGGTTGCCAAACCAGCCCTGCAAGCTATAAGGGTCACCATCGGCGCCTAAGGCATAAGAGGCAAACCAATAGAGTAATAAAATAGACATTCCAATAATATAAGCTCCCTTTGTTTTACCATAAAAAACTATTACAGATGCAAAAAAATAGCAAAGTGCAATTCTTTGTAAAACCCCTAAAATCCGCACATTTTCCCATGATTTCCCAACTAATTCGGCTCCATCCCATTTTACAAACGGGCTCCAGTGTAATAAAACCCCAATTCCAAAAATGAGTAAAGTGCGTTTGATAACTTTTTTCCAAAACTCCCCAGCGCCGGCAGCTTCAAATCGAGGCATCACAAAAGCCATGGCATTTCCTACAGCAAATAAAAAGAAAGGGAACACTAAATCTGTTGGCGTTACACCATGCCAAGGCGCATGTTTTAATGGTCCAAAAATATGGCTCCAACTCCCTGGGTTGTTTACCAGAATCATGAGTGCTACAGTAGCCCCTCTAAAAACGTCTAAGGAATAGTATCTATTACCCATATTTAAACAGTTCAGGCTAAGATAATTCAAATGCTTTAGCAAGCCAATTTATATAGATATGCATTTAAGGTTGCATATTTGCATCAATAGAGTGTCATGAAAAAAGCATTAATCACAGGAATAACCGGACAAGACGGTGCATATTTAGCAGAATTACTGCTGAAGAAAGGCTATGAAGTGCATGGAATAAAACGCAGAAGTTCTTTGTTTAATACACAAAGAATTGACCATTTTTATGAGGATCCGCATATACCAGATCGTCATATGGTATTGCATTATGGAGACCTTACAGACAGTACTAATTTAATTCGGATTATTCAA
>NZ_JAUYTR010000004.1 GCF_030695065.1 Sediminibacterium sp.
GGTCACGTCCCGCCATGTGGTGTAAATAGGCCGCCTGCTTGAGAAACAGGCGGCCACCGTGTGATTCTTCGAAGCGACCAAGCATTCGGAGAAAGGACACACGATGGCCAGCACCAGCATGGAACTGCACGACTTCTTGAGCAAGGCCGCCCGGGGAGGAGATGTGGACTTCTTGCGCGATGGGGTCCGCATGCTCGCCCAGGCGCTTATGGAACTCGAGGTCTCGCAGCAGATCGGCGCGGAGAAGCACGAACGCACGGACGGGCGCGTCACCCAGCGCAACGGCTACCGTGAGCGAATGTGGGACACGCAAGCCGGAGCGATCGAGCTCAAGATCCCGAAGCTGCGTGAGGGCAGCTACATGCCCTCGCTTATCGAGCCGAGGCGCCGGATCGACCGCGCGATGCTCTCCGTCATCCAGGAAGCCTATGTCCACGGCGTTTCCACCCGGAAAGTGGACGACATTGTGACCGCGCTTGGCATGACCGGCGTCTCGAAGTCGAGCGTGAGCCGCATCTGCGCGGAGATCGACGAGACGGTCGCAGACTTCCTCTCGCGCCCGCTTCTCGCCCGCTATCCCTATGTCTGGCTGGACGCCACGTATCTCAAGTGCCGGGAGAACTCGCGTGTTGTCTCAGTGGCGACCGTGGTCGCGACCGGTGTCACGGAGAAGGGAGAGCGCGAGGTCCTTGGCCTCGACATCGGCCCGAGCGAGGACGGGGCGTTCTGGACGGAGTTCCTAAGAAGCCTCGTTTCACGCGGACTCTCCGGTGTCGATCTCGTCATCTCTGACGCGCATCTCGGCCTCAAGGAGGCGGTATTCAGCGTATTCGCCGGATCGAGCTGGCAGAGGTGCCGCGTGCACTTCATGCGCAACGCGCTCGTCCATGTCCCCAAGGAAGCCCGCAACATGGCCGCCTCGGCCATCCGCACCGTCTTTGCCGCCGGGACGATCGAAGACGCGAGAGCCCAGCTGCGCCTCATCGCGGACGGGCTTCAATGCCGCTATCCGAAGCTCGCCGCGCTTCTCTTCGACGCCGAGGACGACCTCATCGCCCATATGGCGTTCCCGCGGGATCACTGGTCCAAGATCGCCTCGACCAACCCGCTCGAGCGGGTCAACAAGGAGATCAAGCGCAGGACCGATGTCGTGGGGATCTTCCCGAACCGCGCTTCCGCGCTCAGGCTGACCGGAGCCGTTCTCCTCGAGCAGCACGACGAGTGGGCGGTGGGGCGGCGCTACATCGGGATCGAGTCGATGTCCAGGATCGGAGCGCCCCAGGACGGGAAGGAGGCCTACGAGGCGCTGCTCGCGCCGATCAGGTAGACTGCGGCACGGGGAATCGCGCGGAAGTTACACCACTCCGCGGGACGCGGCCCCACTCGTCGTATGGCAGTCCGAGCACTCACCCTTCTTATCGTGCGGTGCCTGGTGACACAACGAGCACTTCATCTTCGCCTGGTCGTGACACTTCTGACAGACGACAGTCTTGTGGCCGGGTGCAACAGATGGTGTTACGCCGGTCGGCACCGGCGGCATACCCGCACCGGTCTTAAGGATTCCCGCGGCGCTCAGTGAAGCGAGCGAAACCTCGTGACCGGCCGTCGCATGACACTCCTGGCATCGCGCGTTCTTCTGATGCAAGACATGCGAGAAGCGAGTCCCGATCTTCTTGTCGACCTTAGGGTGACAGCCGACGCATCGGCTGTCGGGAACCTCGACCCCGTAGTTTGGGAATCGGTTGTCCTTCGTGAAGTGGTTATAGAGCTCCTTGAGGGCGATCGGCTTGTGCGCGAGGTGCGCGATGACGCCCGGGTTCACATGGCAATCGACGCACTCTGCCTTCGACACGTGACCGCTCGCCTGCCATGCGGAGTAGTACGGCGTCATCTCATGACACGACTTACAGAAGTCGGAACGCTCTGTGTAGACGAGCGATCCTGTCATCACGGCAAGACCGACCAGAGCGACGCCACCCCAGATCAGCCAACGACGGATTCGGCTCTTCTGATCAGGAGAAGCGGCGCCAGACGAGAAGCGGCGCCACTTTGGGGGCGCCGAATCTGATGATCCACCTGAATTGTCAAGAATATCTGTCACCAGGGCCTCCCCCGCTCTATCACCGGAATACTCGATACTTAAGTACCCTTTCGGCCCCCGCACACACATCATAGACCAGCAGGGCGCACGAGTGCACAAGCTTCACTCCAAGAGCCAACCGTAGCGCGCCGGAAGACGTGAAAAGGACGAGACGACAGAAGTCATCCCGTCCTTTTCGCACTCAAGGATTCGCTTGGCGGAGGCGCGTGCGAATCGAACACACCCAGGACGCTCTTCAC
>NZ_JAUYTR010000009.1 GCF_030695065.1 Sediminibacterium sp.
ACGTCGGTGGTGCGGAAGTAGAACTGCGGACGGTAGCCCTGGAAGAACGGGGTGTGACGACCCCCTTCGTCTTTGCTCAGGACGTAGATCTCGGCGGTGAATTTGGTGTGCGGGGTGATGGAGCCGGGCTTGGCCAGCACTTGGCCGCGCTCGACGTCTTCACGCTTGGTGCCGCGCAGCAGTACGCCGACGTTGTCTCCGGCCTGGCCTTGATCCAGCAGTTTGCGGAACATTTCTACGCCGGTGCAGGTGGTCTTGATGGTGGGCTTGATGCCGATGATTTCGACTTCTTCGCCGACCTTGACGATGCCGCGCTCGATACGTCCGGTGACGACGGTGCCGCGTCCGGAGATGGAGAATACGTCTTCCACCGGCATCAGGAAGGCGCCGTCAATGGCGCGCTCGGGCTGGGGAATGTAGCTGTCGAGGGCGTCGGCCAGCTTGAGGATGGAGGGCTCGCCGATGTCGCTCTGGTCGCCTTCCAGCGCTTTGAGGGCGGAGCCGATGATGATCGGGGTGTCGTCGCCGGGGAAGTCGTATTTGGAAAGCAGTTCGCGCACTTCCATTTCGACCAGTTCGAGCAGTTCGGGGTCGTCCACCATGTCGGCTTTGTTCATGTAGACGATGATGTACGGTACGCCTACCTGACGGGCCAGCAGGATGTGCTCGCGGGTCTGCGGCATCGGGCCGTCGGCGGCGGACACGACGAGGATGGCGCCGTCCATCTGGGCGGCTCCGGTAATCATGTTCTTGACGTAGTCGGCATGGCCCGGGCAGTCAACGTGGGCGTAGTGACGATTCGCTGTTTCGTATTCGACGTGCGCGGTGTTGATGGTGATGCCGCGCGCCTTTTCTTCCGGTGCGCTGTCGATCTGGTCGTAGCCTTTGGCTTCGCCGCCAAACTTCTTCGACAGGATCGTGGTGATCGCCGCCGTCAGCGTCGTCTTGCCGTGATCCACGTGACCAATCGTACCCACGTTTACGTGCGGCTTGGTCCGCTCAAATTTGCTTTTTGCCATGATGACTTCCTTTAAGCAACTAATCCAGAACAAAATTTATGGAGCCCATGATCGGAATTGAACCGATGACCTCACCCTTACCAAGGGTGTGCTCTACCCCTGAGCTACATGGGCGTCAAACCTGTGCCACTAACACTTACTGGAGCGGGTGAAGGGAATCGAACCCTCGTCGTAAGTTTGGAAAACTTCTGCTCTACCATTGAGCTACACCCGCGTTCCGAAACAATGGACATAATGCCAAGAGCACCAAGACGAGCGTCCAACCCGTCTTCAATAATCTACTACCACTAAAATCTGGTGGAGGGGGAAGGATTCGAACCTTCGAAGGCAGAGCCGTCAGATTTACAGTCTGATCCCTTTGACCGCTCGGGAACCCCTCCGAACGTAACCGCTAATTATGCCGGTGTTGCGCTTTCCTGTCAAACATATTTGCCGCGAATCGAATTGACTTCCGCCGCGGCATCCCGAAATCTCTGGTGCCGGCACCAAGAATCGAACTCGGGACCTTCTGATTACAAATCAGCTGCTCTACCAACTGAGCTACTTCGGCAAACAAAGAACTTCCCTATTTTTTGGGATGGCAAAGGTAATGGAATTCTTTATTTGGCAAAATTTTGAAATGATTTTTTTCAATGAAATTGATGAGAATTTATCAACAATAAAAAAAAACGCCTAAAATACAGCGTTTACAAGGGTTCCAAATAAAAAAGGCTCCCATTGGGAGCCTTTGATTAGGCGGCTAATTTTTCTTTTTTGCGTTTAATTTGATTAATCAGTGCTTCTAGGGCACTTTCAAAGGACTCTTCAAAGGACTTAGAAGAAGCTTTTGTAAAGAATTCATGTTTGGGAACATGCACTTTAATTTCCGCTACTTTGTCTTTGATGTTGTGAACCACATTATCCAGTTTCAAGAAAACATCCACTTTAAGAATCTTGTCGTGAAACGTAGGCAACTTGGCCAATTTTTTGTTTACGAACTCAACTAGTTTTTCATCTGCATCAAAGTGGACTGTTTGAATGTTAACGTTCATGGTGTTAAACATTTAATCGGTGAAACAATTAATTAAAAAGAACTACTTGTTAAAGAAATATCAACTACTTCAACAAGACCATTAAGTTAATAATATTTAGGAGAAAAAACAACAATTAACTGCTTTTTTTGCCCCGATTTAACAGTCTATGCTTTAGGATGGGCTTTTTTATACACTGCCTTTAATTGTTCAATAGAATTATGCGTATAAACCTGCGTGGCGGCCAAACTACTATGACCTAATAATTCTTTAACAGCGTTAATATCTGCCCCATTATTCATTAAATGAGTGGCAAAACTATGGCGCAATACATGTGGACTTTTCTTTTCAATGGTAGTGATTTCCTTTAATCGAGCATTCACAAAACCATAGACAGATCTTGGCTGTAAAGGCATCCCTTTTTCAGTAATAAAAAATTGTGGTACAGACACCCATTCAACAGGCCGTTCATTTTTATAGGCAACTAATTGTTCCATTAATGGAGAAGCAATAGGCAGAATTCGTTCTTTATTTCCCTTACCCAGCACTTTTAACTGACCATTAGCAGGATCAATTTGAGATTGTTTCAAATGAATCAATTCACTCAAACGCATACCGGTACTGTAAAAGAGTAAAAGCACCAAACGCTCAGTTTTACCCTTCCAATCATCCGAAAAAGGCAAATAGGCAAATAATTGTTCCATGTCTTTTTTTTCTACATACACCGGCAAACGCTTGCTGGTTCTAGGCGAAACAATCGACCCCATCGGGCTTTGCTTGATGGCATCCGTTTTTAGACAGTATTTAAAAAAAGATTTAAGAGAAGATATTTTTCTATTAATCGTCCTAGAACTAATCTTGTCTTCTTTAAGTTCAGCTAACCAAGATCGAATAAAAGTTGCCGTTACTGCACTTAAAGATGGGGCATCAAACTGGCTAATTAAAAATTGCGCAAACTGCTCAAGATCGTTTTGATAGGCTATGATGGTATGCTCAGAATACCTTCTTTCAAACCTAAGATGGTTTAAAAATTCTTGCAATGGAGGGTATTGGTATATGGGCATAAAAAAAGTAGTCAAGACTACAACGAATCTAGACTACTTAATCGTATGATGAATGGGAAAAAATTATCCCTCAATCTTTCCGCTGGCGATCTGCTGCTTGTAGATAGCTTTCAACACTTGACCACGACGTACAACAGACGGTTTGGTAAATGCTTGACGCTCTCTCAACTGTAACAAAGTCTTACTTTTCTCGAATTTCTTCTTGTACTTTTTAAGTGCCTTGTCGATGTTTTCGCAGTCTTTAGAATCGATAATTAACATAGCTTATATACCTCCTCAGGTTATTTTTAGGCGGCGAAGATAAGCAGCCTAAATTAATTGACAAAATAATTATGCATTTTTTAGTGCAATTGTTCTTTGCACATATTTACCCAATATATCAAACTCAATATTAACCCTATGCCCTATTTTAACCTGGTGAATACCAGTATTTGCATAGGTATAGGGGATTATTGCCACCGTGAAAGCAGACTCACTCACATTAAAACAAGTTAGGCTAGTTCCATTTACTGCTACAGAACCTTTTTCTATGATTAAAGCAGCAAATGCAGGATCAAATTCGAATCGGTATTCCCAACTACCCGCTAAAATTACAGCTGCAATACAAACGGCAGTGCAGTCTACATGTCCTTGAACAATATGACCATCTAAACGGCCATTCATTTGCATACATCTTTCCAGATTGATTTTTTTACCAATGCCCCATTCAGACAAGTTGGTCTTGCGAATGGTTTCTTCAATAGCAGTAACCTGGTATTGATTGCCATTGATTTGTTCCACTGTTAAGCAAACCCCATCATGAGCCAAACTCTGGTCTACTTTTAATTCGGGAGCCATTGGTGCACTAATAGTATAAGTAATATTGGAGCCATTTTGTGTAACAGACTCTAATACCCCCAATTGTTCTATAATTCCAGTAAACATATGATTACTTAAATAAGCTATTTTTAAATCTGTTTTCCTTTTAATGCCCCACTAACTGCCTGATCCATGGCTCTCTCTGCAAATGGTCTGCTGATTTCGTTCAATTCTTCTATTTTGGTCTGAATCAAATTTTTATCGTTCATAGTTAACGCCATCTGTAAATTCTGCATCGCAGCCGCTGTAGTTATCATTTCTTCTTTGGTCAGCAATAAAGCATTCTTTGCAATAAACTTTTCAGTTACCGATAAAATTTGTTCCGCTTCTGTTCTGGCTTCAACCAATGCACGCGTAAGCATATCGTCTTTGGCATGGGTAATACTATCCATCAGCATTTGCTCTACTTCGGCATCTGTTAATCCATACTGAGGCTTCACTTCAATGCTTTGCTCTACCCCACTTCTCAACTCTTTTGCTGTAACCGACAAAATTCCGTCTGCATTAATTAAAAAGCTCACTTCAACCTTGGGCATACCCGCAGGCATGCCAGGAATCCCTTTAAAATTAAGTTCCGCCAATTTCCGATTGTGTTGAACCAAATCTCGCTCCCCCTGAAAAACCGAAATACGCATCGATCCTTGGCCATCTACTTGTGTAGTATATTGTCTGGCCGCTCTGTTAGGAATTTTAGCATTCCTTGGAATCAATACGTCCATCAATCCTCCCATGGTCTCAATACCTAAACTAAGCGGTGTAATATCTAATAATAAAAAGTCTTTATTATTCCCCGCTAAAATATCCGCCTGAACTGCAGCTCCAATAGCCACTACTTCATCAGGATTTACAGAATCATTCACGGGTCTATTAAAATAAATACTCACTTTTTCTTTTACTAAGGGAACACGTGTGCTACCCCCAACCATAATTACAGCGTCAATATCCGTAACCTGCAAACCTGCATCAGCTAAGGCTTTACGACAACAATCAATGGTTTTTATAACTAAAGGAAGCAAGCATTGTTCTAGTTCTGCTTTAGTTATTGCAACAGTGTATCCACTCCAATCTGATTTAAATTCATCTGCATTACTCAAGGTTTTTTTAGCTTCTTCCGCTAATAAACGGAGCGATTGCAAAACAGCCTTATCATTTTGCACTGCATTAAAAGGAACCCCAATTTGATTCAACCAAAACTCCATAATGGCTCTATCAAAATCGTCACCACCTAAATAAGTGTCTCCATTTGTACTAAGAACTTCAAAAATTCCATTAGTAATTTTTAAAATAGATACATCAAATGTGCCTCCACCTAAATCGTATACAGCAATGGTTTTTTCTTCGTCTTTGTTTAACCCCAAACCATATGCTAAACTGGCAGCAGTAGGCTCGTTTACAATTCGGAGCACATCCAATCCTGCCAACTTACCAGCATCTCTGGTTGCTTGCCTTTGCGCATCATTAAAATAGGCTGGAACAGTTATCACCGCTTTTGTCACAGGTGTTTTCAAAATATGTTCGGCCCTTGATTTTAATTCTTTCAATATAAAAGAACTGAGTTCGATAGGTGAATAAAACCGATCTCCTATCTGCACTTTCACTAAACTATCGGTATCGTCGTCAATTACTTTGTAAGTGAAAAATCCTGCATTCTCCTTTACATCTTTATAACTTTTGCCCATCAATCGTTTGGCGCTGAAAATGGTATTGGATGGATCAGACTCTAAATACAATTTAGCTTGTTCACCTACTTCAGCATTACCCAAAGCATCAAAATGCACCACACTAGGAACCAAGCTACTACTATTAAATTCTCTCAAAGCCACAGGCTGCTTACTTTCTGGGTGGATGATTGCCACTAAACTATTGGTAGTGCCTAAATCTATTCCCACTATAACTTCTGCCTGTTGTAAACTACCTGTTGCTATATTAATGCCAATTTTAGCCATAATGTTCCTTTCAAAAATGAAATACAAAAATACTACAAATGGCCAGCGTAGTTGTTGCGATTTGCGAAATCAATTAATGAGTTGGATCTTGAACAACGGTTGTTGAACTGGCAAAATCGTGCAAGGGACCCCCTAAAAAGGGACCAAAAAAAAGGTCAACAATGGTAAGCCTTATCATACTTCTTAGTAAAATCATAAACCAAGCAGCTCTCTTTCCATTTTTTGCAACTACCCTAGAATGAGTGAACCATTTCCCAGGTGTTTTTGCAAAAATCAATTCAAAAAAACTGTAATACCCAAACATAGTTGGAAAAAAGAACCATCCAAAATGTAAAGGGGTATAGCGCCAATAAACAACATAAAAATTATACCACCTGAATAATAGCATTGCTAAAATGGTCAACAAAATAGTGTCAATAAAAAAATTCAATGCACGTGTACCGTCGCCAACTTTTAACATAAATACCATTTTACCCAACAAATTTAAGGCATTGATTCCATGCGGGTATCTTTTGTACATTTGCGACTCAAATTTGAATGCAATGAATTTAGTTGAGGAATTACGTTGGAGGGGAATGCTCCAAGATATCATGCCAGGCACAGAGGAATTATTAAATAAAGAAATGGTGTCTGGCTATATTGGCTTCGACCCCACATCAGACAGTTTACATATTGGAAGCCTGGTTCCCATTTTATTATTGGTTCATTTACAAAAAGCAGGGCACAAGCCATACGCATTAGTAGGTGGAGCAACAGGCATGATTGGAGACCCTAGCTTTAAAAGTGAAGAGCGAAACTTATTGAGTGAAGAAACTTTACAACACAATTTAGCGGGCATCAAAAAACAATTGAGTAAATTCTTAGACTTTACCGGAGAAGCTCCTAATAAGGCCGAAATGGTTAACAACTATGACTGGTTTAAAGATTTTAGTTTTTTACACTTTATTAGAGATGTAGGCAAGCATATTACAGTGAACTACATGATGAGTAAAGACAGTGTGAGAAAAAGATTGGATGGGAATACCGGAATGAGTTTTACGGAGTTTACCTACCAATTAATTCAGGGTTATGATTTCTACTGGCTGTACCAAAACAAAAATTGCAAGTTGCAAATGGGTGGAAGTGACCAATGGGGAAATATTGTAACCGGCACAGAAATTATCAGAAGAAAGGCAGGCGGAGAAGCATTTGCCTTTACCTGTCCATTGCTTACAAAAGCTGATGGTGGCAAGTTCGGGAAAACAGAAAGAGGAAATGTTTGGTTGGATCCAGAGAAAACATCGCCTTATCAGTTTTATCAATTCTGGTTAAATGCCAGTGATGAAGACGCCACCAAATGGATTAAAATTTTTACGCTATTGCCTAAAGAACAAATAGACCAATTAATTGCAGAGCATACAACTGCACCGCATGCAAGAGCATTACAGAAAAAACTAGCAGAAGAAATTACTTGTTTTGTGCATAGCAAAGAAGATTATGAATTTGCAGTAAAAGCGTCAGACATTTTATTTGGAAATGCTTCTACTGAATTATTGACTTCATTGAATGAAAAACAATTATTGCAAGTAATGGAAGGGGTTCCTACTGCAGAAATATCCCGTGCTCAAATAAACGAAGGTTACGATTTGATTAATTTATTGGCAGACGCAGGAATAACTCCGAGCAAAGGTGAAGCAAAAAAATTGTTAGCAGCTGGAGGTGTAGCCATTAATAAAGAAAAATTGACTGCAGACAAAACAAAGGTAACTGCCCAAGACTTATTACAAGACAAATATATTTTAGTGCAAAAAGGAAAGAAAAACTATTTCTTATTAAAAGTTATTTAAGGTCTTTTAGTATTTTCCACATAGACGCTGCAACAAACTGATTGCCCTTAGCATTTAAATGCACACGGTCTGAAGTCAACAACCCTTTCTCTTCATTGGAAGGGTTGTTTGCTATTAGATAGTTTTGAAAATCGGTTCTTAAATCTACACAAGGCAATTCATTCGTTTTAGCATAGTAGCGCAACCAATTACTGTACATATTTAATTCCCCATCTTGCTCATTTGAATTATCCTTTCTTTCCCCTATTACAGATGGAGTACATATCATTACTTTAATATTTGCAGCTTGAAGTTTTTTTACAATCACATTATAGAACTCGCCAAATTTTACATAATCCGTTCCTGTACCTGCTAAGCGCTTATGCCAAATATCGTTAATCCCAACATAAATCACTACAATATCTGGATGCTTACTCAATACATCTTTTTCTAAACGAAGGTATAAATCTGTCACTTTATTACCGCTGATTCCAGCACCCACCAATTCAAATTCTTCGGATTTATTTTCTGCTTTAATTAAGTCTTCCATTAAACGAATATACCCGCCGTTACCTGCTCCCATTTGAGTTATGGAATCTCCAAAAAAAATGACTTTCTTCTTTTTATTCAATGTGAATCCCATTAATATAATTGAAGTAATAAACAGCGATAAAGTAATCCATTTTTTCATGGTGATAATTTTGTACAATTTAATTGAACTGTGCGGAACCTACTAATAAATATCAGTCATTACAGGAGTGGTATGTTCTCCCATCAATTCTACAAAAGTTCTTTCTTTTACTTTAAACCCATTCCCTTTTGCACAAAAATGAACATGTAAATTTTCTATACTCAACGGATTACCCTCAGGAATATCGGCTAAGTTGCTGTGTTTAACATCATGGCCATCCACTATAATCACTGGACCACTTCCAATCGCTTCCATATTGTTTCCTTGGGTAATTAGCATCCCTGTGTCTTCACCCAATCCAATACCGATACAGGAAGGATTAGCAGACACTGCTTGAGCCAATCTTGCAAATCGACCTCTTTTTTCAAAATGTGAATCAAAAATTACCCCATCCATAAAACCCAATCCGGTCGTGATTTTCACTTCCCCTTTTAAATGCGCACGAGTGGCATTACCTTCATAAATCATGGTACTACTCATAGCCATAGCACCCGCGGAAGTACCTGCTATTACAAAATTTTCTTTCAAATATCTTTCCTGAATAATGTCTAAAAACCGAGTCCCGCCAAAAATGGTCGTTAATCTCAATTGATTGCCCCCACTAAACATCACACAATTGCATTGTTGAATGCGTTCTATGTATTCTGGCTTTTGAGCATCTTCCCTATTTCTAATGTGAATGATATGCACATTGGTACATCCAATTTTACCAAAAGCATCCAAGTAATTTTCGCCGACTTCGTAAGGAATGGTAGAAGCCGTAGTGACTACCTCTATATTGGCGTCTGATCCCCCAGCTTCTGCTACAATTCTTCTTAATATGCCTAATTCAAAAAAATTAAGATTGTTTCTGAAAATTGCCCCTTTCTCTAAATCTGACCCTTTATCTTCTGCGCCACCGATGGCGATTAATTTACCTTTTGGAATTTGCATGCTTTACTATTATCGTTCAACAAAAATAAGCGTTTTGATTTCCCCCAGCATATACAAAAATTCAATATATTCAATGTTCCCCAAATAATGGTATATGAAAATAGAGGAATTAAAAATACTAAGAGGGCCCAATTATTGGAGCATTCGCAGAACTAAGCTGATTCAAATGAAATTGGATTTGCAAGAAATGGAACAAAGACCCACCAATACTATTGAAGGGTTTGGAGATCGATTAGCTGCTTTATTCCCAAGCATGTATGCGCATCGCTGCAGCGTAGGCGAGCCAGGAGGATTCTTTAAACGTGTAGCGGAAGGAACTTGGATGGGCCATGTAATTGAGCATATAGCACTAGAATTGCAAACATTGGCAGGCATGAATACAGGTTTTGGAAGAACCAGAGGTACAGGAGAGCCGGGCAAATATTTTGTTGTCATTAGTTATTTAGAAGAAGATGCGGGAGTATATGCTGCCAAAGCTGCTGTTAAAATTGCTGAAGCATTAACGGATGGAACCCCTTATGATTTAACAGAAGACATACAACAATTAAGAGAAATCAGAGAAGATACTCGCTTAGGACCTTCAACAGGTTGTATTGTAGAAGAAGCGGCCAAAAGAGGCATACCACATCTAAGATTAAATAAACATAGTTTAGTACAATTAGGTTATGGTGTAAATCAAAAAAGAATTCGTGCAACGATTGCTTCTACTACTGGAAATATTGCAGTTGATATTGCTTGTGACAAAGAAGAAACCAAAAATCTATTAGGGGCTGCTGAAATTCCTGTTCCAAGAGGAACTGTTGTTAGAACCATTGCAGGTTTAGAAGAAGCTGTTGAAAAATTTGGATACCCATTGGTAATTAAACCAATTGATGGCAATCATGGCAAAGGTAATACTACCAATATTACTACTTGGGATCAAGCTGAGAAAGCATTTGAAAGTGCCAAGCTATATGGCCGCTCGGTGATTGTAGAAAAATTTATTACCGGATTCGACTTTAGAATTTTAGTGATCAATTATAAATTCATTTGTGCAGCACTAAGAACACCGGCATCTGTTGTTGGAGATGGCATTCATACTATTCAGTGGTTAATAGATGAAACCAATAAAGATCCTCGCAGAGGCTATGGACATGAGAAAGTATTGACTCAAATTACCGTAGACGACAGCACCATGAAAATGCTGGATGAAAAAGGATATACCCTTGAAACAATTCCGCCTACAGGTGAATTGGTATTACTAAAAACAACTGCCAATTTATCTACTGGAGGTACTTCCACTGATGTTACTGATGAAGTACATCCAGAGAATATTGTCATGTGCGAACGCATTGCAAAAATCATTGGATTAGATATTTGTGGCATTGATATTATGGCGCAAGATTTAAAAACACCTGTTTCATCTAATGGAGGCGCCATTTTAGAAGTGAACGCAGCGCCTGGCTTTAGAATGCATATAGACCCTACGGAAGGTTTGGGCCGAAATGTAGCTGAGCCAGTAATAGATATGCTGTTCCCCGATAGAAGCAATGGCAGAATTCCCATTATTGCCATTACGGGTACCAATGGTAAAACCACTACTACTCGATTAACTGCGCATATTTCTAAAACAGCAGGTAAAAAAGTAGGCTATACTACTAGTGATGGGGTTTACATACAAAATCAGTTATTAATGAAGGGGGATTGTACCGGCCCCATTTCGGCACAGTTTGTTTTAAAAGATCCCACTGTAGATTTTGCCGTGTTGGAATGTGCCCGAGGCGGTATACTAAAAAACGGATTGGCATTTGAACATTGTGATGTAGGCATCGTAACCAATGTAGCCAGTGATCATATTGGTTTGGGTGGCATCAACAGCGTAGAACAAATGGCCCGTGTTAAAGCAGTGGTACCAGAAACGGTATATCCACATGGTTATGCGGTGTTGAATGCGGAAGACGATTTGGTTTATGCCATGAAGAAAGACCTTAAATGCAATGTGGCATTGTTTAGTATGGACGAGAACAATCCACGCATACAAGAACATTGTAAAAAAGGTGGATTAGCAACAGTATACGAGAATGGATACATCAGCATTTTAAAAGGAACTTGGAAAATAAGGGTATGCCATGTAAAAGACATCCCAGTAACTTTTGAGGGAAAAGCGGTGCACAATATTGCCAACTGCCTGCCCAGTGTAATGGCAACTTATTTATTTAAGAGCATTACCATTGAAGACATCAGAACAGGATTACAAACTTTTATTTCTAGCAGCATTACTACACCAGGTCGATTGAATTTTTTCCATTTTAAGCATTTCACTTTCTTGGCAGATTTTGCGCATAACCCACATGGATTAAAATTACTTTGCCAGTTTGTGGAGCAATTAGACTACCCCTATAAAGTAGGAGTCATCAGTGGAACAGGCGATAGAAGGGATGAGGATATTCGTGAATTAGGGAGCATATCCGCCGCTTATTTTGACGAAATTATTATTC
Organism: Sediminibacterium sp.; assembly: GCF_030695065.1. Classification (GTDB taxonomy): domain Bacteria; phylum Bacteroidota; class Bacteroidia; order Chitinophagales; family Chitinophagaceae; genus Sediminibacterium. The sequence continues at coordinate 11,804 of NZ_JAUYTR010000009.1, forward strand.
GTTGCGACAAAAATTTAAGAGGTAGAACCGCAGAAGAAATCATTGCTTTATTACAGGAAGGGGTGAATTCAGTGAACCCAAATATCCCTCAAACTGTTATAGCGAATGAAAATTTGGCATTGGAACATATTTACGCCAATTACAAACCAGGGGCACTTTATACCATCATGTGCGATGTAGTAGCAGGGGCTTTAGATAAGATTAAAGAATTGAAAGACAGGGAGTCAGGTGTGTAAAAAACAATTGATTTTTGAAAGAAAAACGGCTTTTTTGAATTAAAAAATTTGGAACAATTGACTCCTAGTCTTATTTTTGCAGCCCATTCCAAAAGAATGGGTCGGATTGCCTGATAGTATAAGGGTAGTACAACTGATTTTGGTTCAGTATGTCTTGGTTCGAATCCAGGTCGGGCAACAAACGCCACTCGCGAAGCGAGTGGCTGTTTTGTTTTAGGAACGTGGCGAATTCATTCGCCTAAGAGACTAAAATAAAACAGCCTAGTTGCCGCAGGCAACGAGAGGCGTTTGGGTAAAGCAAAGCGGGAAGGATGGCCGAAGGCAATCCGTTCACGCCTGGCGGATGGCCGCAGGCAATCCGTTCACGCCTGGCGGATGGCCGAAGGCAATCCAACTTAGAAAAGAACCTACAATTTACCTTCTCGCCTATTTCTTCATAATCTTTTTCATAAAGTCTGGTTTCGGCAAAAATTGTATCCTGTGTCCTGATCTCCGTTCTTCAAATATGCCTTGTTCCGCAAGATCATTTAAATCATTTCTTGCTGTTTGATTACTAACACCAAACTTATTTTGTACTTGCTGTACTGTGAAAATCAATGTTGAGTCTACCATAAGTTCCTGCAAAATAATAACCTGACGTTCATTAAAACTTGTGTGCCTGAGCAGGGTTATTGCATTTTGTTTTTCTGCTGTTTTTCTCTTAATGTAATGCCGTAGTTCAACCAAGGCTTTGTCAATACATTTAAGATTGTAGATAATAAAATAAGTTAAATCATTGTCATCTTGTTCCGTATGTAAATATGCCTTGGCATATTGAGCTTTGGAATTCAAAATGATTCGCGAAACAGACATGTACTCTATTAACCAATACCCATTTTTTAACAAGTACCAATAAAAAAGGGCCCTAGCTGTTCTTCCATTTCCGTCTGGGAATGGGTGAATATACCCCATCAAGAAATGACAAATGATACCTCTGGCAATCGGATGAAGAAAAAAAGAAAATTTCAATTCATCATTTGTAAATTGGCATAGGGCATGCATAAGATCATCTAATTGCTTTGCTACAGGAGGTGTATATAATATTGTTCCTGTTTGAACATCTATAACATTGATATCATCAGTGGTTCTAAATGCCCCAGGTTCATCTTCATGAATAGTATCTTTTGTAATAATCGCTTGAAGTGTTTTAATTCTTTCAATCGTAAAAGGCTCCTCTTTATTTGCTACAATCCACTTCATCACCTCGTAATTATTCAAAATCATTTGTTCAGATTGGTTACGAGGCTTTCGGTTGTTCTCCAACATTTCTTTAGCTACTTTTCGGGTAGTTGCAGCGCCTTCTAACTGGCTAGAAGCAATTGCTTCTTCCATCAGTGAACTAATCAAATAGCGATCTTTGTCTTCTGAAGGAATCACAGTATCACTTTGGAGATTGCCTCCTAAGTTCAAATCAAATGAGTGCAAATGCGCTTGTACAACTGCAGGGATATTTATTTTGAAATTAAAGCCTAAGGCTGGTGATATATTTAATGATTTCTGCCCAATTCGCGCTGTTTTAACACCAGACCAAAGCTTCTGAGGGCTTATACCCCAATCTGCTGCCAAATACTTCCATTTATCATAGTAATAGTATTTTGTATCATTGAGTTCAAATAAAAGCCTGAACTGATCTCCACTCAAACTCTCAAGAAATCCAGCATAATCGAAATTCTTGGACACAATAGGCACTTTTTCTGGCTTTTTCATAAAAACTCCTAATTTCTACTAAATTAGGAGTTAATTGGAGATTATCCAATTGAATATTCATAATAATTCCTAAAATTTAAAAAATTAGGAGTTTTTTTTCTGCATTAACCACATCACAACCTATAGCACAGAGTACCATTAATTGTAGCTAAACGCTCGTTCAGGTTACTTGCCTTTGGCTAAGCCACTCCAGAGAAGCTAATCCAAGTGCATTGCCGAAGGCAATCCGTTCACGCGGTGCGAAGTTTCTTGGGTAATGCAAAGCGGGGCGGATCAGCAAAGCAAATTTTATGTCCTAGCTTCGGGCAATCGTGAATAATATTAAAAAAACAGCATCATTTTCTTATTTAATTATAGCAAAAAAGTATCATTCTATTTAGTTAATTATTGCTTCATAAAAAAAATGAATAGACTCACAAAAAAAATGTCCAATTGGTGAAGTTCCTTGATTTCTAAGGAAAAGGAATTTTAGGTTTGTCTTTTACCGGATATATTTTATTGAAACATTACCAAGCCAAGAGAGCGAATATTTTAGGTAAATGACAACACAAATAGAATAATTCCAAAAGTGGAAATTCTGACACAGCACAAAATCTGAAGGTAAGTTCAAATATCAAAACATTAATATGATTTATCTAAGAAACCTCCTTTTGCTATCGGTATTATTTATCGCATCGTGCAAAAAAGATGATCAAAAAAAGGATGATCTATTTAGCAAACTAGATAACTACACCAAAATTCTATCAAACTCACCAAAAGATTTAAAATCTGATTTGAAAATATTGATAGAAACAAGAAATCAAATTGCAAAAAGAATTTTACAAAATGGAATAAAGAAAAAGACAATAATAAATTCTTTAGAAAATGGGAATATTGCAGAATTAAAAACAGAGTCTGGTATTTCCAATGAAGAGTTCGATTTACTAATAAATAAAATGGAAGAAATAAAATTACTTTTAACTTCAAAGTATCCAGAGGTTGACTATTATTTAAGAAATGCAAGTAAAAGTTGTGAAAGTTGTGAAACCTCAAAGCAAATTGCATATGTTAATAATATTCCAACTTCTGTAATTGATGGAAATGAAATTATTAATTACAACTCAGCAACTGCGCTTAGTACTAATCCAGAAGAAATTGGAGCTGACTGTCGCTGGGTAGCTTATACAGCATGTTTGTTAGTTTGCACTACAACAGGCCCCGTAATTTATTGGATTTGTGCAGCCTTATGTGTTGACACGTATTGTACTTTTAATTGATTAAAAAATGAAAATATACACGTTAGTCTTACCATTAACTCTATTTATTATTGTAGGTTTTTTAAATATTTATTATAAAAATAGATTCATTTTAATAGAGTTGATACTTTCAATTTTATCATTTATCATCCTTTTTTTGGATATAATTATACATAAAAACAATAATGCATATTTTCTTATAGTAATATCAATTGTCTGGGTATCCAAATCAATAAAAGCCTTACGAAAGGGTTAACAATTAATAATCAAAGTCGAATAGTGAATTCTATTGGGCTTTGATTTAAAATATTAGCTAATCCAATATTATATTAGTAATACCAATAGTTTCCGATTAAATTCCTACGTAAGACAACCACCCTATTCTCATACCTTTATCCTATGAGAATATGTTTGCTCCTACCCATTATTTTTTCAACGTATTTTACACAAGCTCAACCAAGCATTATCGTTTTAGGAACCATTCAAGATGCGGGCTCCCCACAAATTGGATGCACCAAAGACTGTTGCAAAAACCTATTTATCAAACCAGATCATTCAAGGCAGGTTGTTTCGTTGGGATTATTTGATGCTGATACCAAAACCAGTTATTTGTTTGAAGCTACGCCTAATATAAGCGCTCAATTACGTCAATTAAAAAACAACAGCAAATCATTAACCGATTTGCCCAATGGCATTTTTCTAACACATGCACATATAGGGCATTACACAGGACTCATGTTTCTTGGTAAAGAGGCACTCAATGCCAAAAACCTACCCGTGTATGCAATGCCTAAAATGAAAAGTTTTCTTGAACAAAATGGGCCATGGAGTCAATTGGTTAGTCAACAAAATATTTTACTAAAGGAGCAAACTAATAACAAGCCCATATTTTTAAGCGATTCGCTATCGGTTACGCCAATTATAGTTCCACATAGAGATGAATATTCAGAAACAGTGGGATACCTAATTAGCGGTCCAAGAAAAAAATTACTCTTTATCCCTGATATAGATAAATGGGATAAATGGAATCAAGATATTAATGCTTTGATTGGTAAAGTTGATTATGCCTTAATTGACGCCACTTTTTTTGATGCAACAGAAATAAATAATAGACCAATAAGTGAAATACCCCATCCATTGGTAACAGAGAGTATGCAAAGGTTCAACTCATTAAAGGAATCAGAGCGGAAAAAAATTCATTTCATCCATTTTAATCACACAAACCCACTACTAGACGAAAAAAGTACAGAAACAAAAATGATATTTAAAGCAGGGTTTAATATAGCAAAGCAGGGGGAAATTTTTAATCTATAAATAGATGAATTCAAAAAATGCATCAACTTAAATTTTCTCTATACAAACTTTCAAGCTCTCTCTCCAAGGTTTCAACACTACCCCAAAATCAGTAGCAATATCTTGAACATCCATTACTGAATAGGCAGGACGTTTGGCAGGGGTAGGAAAGGCCAATGAAGGAATAGGCAAAACACTACATGTTAACCCAGCTTCTTCACTAATTGCCCTAGCAAAATCAAACCATGTAATAGCCCCAGTATTACTGTAATGATAAATGCCTGATGCATGATTACCCTTTGCAAGAGACTCGATGATTTGCATGATAGCTGCTGCTAAATCAGCAGCATAAGTAGGACAGCCTTCTTGGTCGTTTACTACTTTAATTTCAGGGCGTTCCTTCATTAAACGCAACATGGTTTTTACAAAATTATTTCCATGCGCACTATACACCCAAGATGTTCGAATAATAATAGCAGAGGCATTATTGGTAAGGGCCAATTGTTCTCCAATGGCTTTAGTTGCCCCATAATAATTTACTGGATCTGTAGGAGTATCCACTTTATACGGTGCAGTTCCATTTCCATTGAAAACATAATCAGTAGAAATCGTAATTAACTTACAATTAAATTCCTCGCAACAAGCAGCAATTTCACCCACCACTGTTGCATTAATAGTCATTGCAGCTTCTTGATCAGTCTCGGCTTTATCCACGGCTGTGTATGCAGCACAGTTGATAAAATACTGCGGTTTGGTTTCAGTAAAAAAAGGATGAATCGTAGAAGGATTAGATAAATTTAATTGAGTTCTATCCGTAAAAATAAACTGGTACCGATTTTCAAAAGCAGAAGCCAATTGTTGCAGTTCCCATCCTAGTTGTCCATTCTTTCCAGTAACTACAATAATTGGCTTCATATAAAACTTCTAAAATTATTTACCTGTATAAAATTCTTTGGGTTGCTTAGACCATTCTTCTTTTGGTAAAGATTTAAAATACTCATAAGTCTTCGCCAAACCTTCTGCCCGCTCTACTTTTGGCTCCCAACCTAAAATAGATTTTGCCTTGGAAATATCTGGTTTTCTTTGTTTAGGATCATCTACCGGTAATTCTTTGTAAATTATTTTAACAGAAGATCCAGTTAGTTTTAATACTTCTTCTGCAAAATCCTTTAAAGTAATTTCATGTGGATTACCAATATTCACTGGCATAGTATAATCACTCATTAACAAACGATAGATCCCTTCAATTAAGTCATCAACATAACAGAAAGAACGGGTTTGACTACCATCACCAAAAACGGTTAAGTCTTCTCCACGCAATGCTTGACCAATAAAAGCTGGTAGTGCTCTACCATCGTTCAGCCTCATTCTAGGACCATAGGTATTGAAAATGCGCACAATGCGTGTTTCAACTCCATGAAAAGTATAATAAGCTCTAGTGATAGATTCCATGAAACGCTTGGCTTCGTCGTACACTCCTCTTGGTCCTACCGGATTTACATTACCCCAATATTCTTCTGTTTGTGGATGCACCATTGGATCTCCGTAAACTTCACTGGTTGATGCAACCAACATTCTTGCACCCTTTGCCTTGGCTAATCCTAAACAATTATGTGTTCCTAATGCACCTACTTTTAAGGTTTGAATAGGAATCTTTAAATAGTCAATTGGGCTAGCTGGAGATGCAAAATGCAAGATATAATCAATAGGTCCTGGAACATGAATGAACTTGGAAACATCGTGGTGATAAAATTCAAAATCTTCCAACTTAAAAAGGTGATCAATATTGCGGAGGTCCCCTGTAATTAGGTTGTCCATTCCCACTACTTTGAACCCTTCTTTAATAAAGCGATCACATAAATGTGAACCTAAAAATCCGGCAGCACCGGTAATTAAAACACGTTTTTGAGACATAATTGTTTTTTTAGTGGCGTCCAATGCTTTCGTAATGATAGCCCATGTCGGTAATATATTTTACTTCAAATAAGTTTCTTCCATCAAATATGACTTTGCCCTTTAACAAGCTATCAATCACTTCAAAATCAGGCGTTCTGAACTCACTCCACTCCGTTGCAATAACCAAGGCATCTGCATTTTTTAAGGCCCCGTATTGGCTATCGGCATATTTAATTTTATCACCAATGGTATTTTTCACATTCGGCATAGCTTCTGGATCATAGGCAGTAACTGTTGCACCTGCTGCTACCAATGCATCAATCAAGTACAAAGCTGGGGCTTCTCTAATATCATCTGTGTTAGGTTTAAAGGCCAATCCCCATAAAGCAAAATGCTTCCCTTTTAAATCACCCTTAAAGTATTTCTCAATTTTAGGAATCAAGTGCAATTTCTGCGCTTCGTTTACTTCTTCAACAGCTTTTAAAATCTTGAAGTCATACTTCACTTCTTCAGAAGACATAATTAAAGCCTGCACATCTTTAGGGAAACAACTTCCACCATATCCAATACCTGGAAATAAGAATCGTTTACCAATGCGATCATCCGATCCAATTCCTCTTCTAACCATGTCTACGTCTGCACCCACTTTTTCACAGAGTTGTGCAATTTCATTCATGAACGAAATTTTGGTAGCTAAGAAAGAGTTGGCCGCATATTTGGTTAACTCTGCAGATTTCTCATCCATAAAAATCACTGGATTACCCTGACGAACAAATGGAGCATACAAATCAGACATTAATTTTTTAGCTCTTTCAGATTGGGTACCAACTACCACACGATCTGGCTTCATAAAATCGTCTACCGCTACCCCTTCTCTTAAAAACTCTGGGTTACTCACTACATCAAATTCACCTTTATAGTTTTCTGCAACTGCTGCATGTACCTTCGCTGCAGTTCCCACAGGTACAGTACTTTTATCAACCAAAACTTTATAATCGGTCATGATTTTACCAAGGTCTTTTGCAACCCCTAAAACATAGCGCAAATCTGCAGCGCCGCCTTCTCCGGGAGGAGTTGGTAAAGCTAAAAACACAATTTCCGCATCTTTAACACCTTCAGCTAAATTAGTGGTAAATGTTAAACGGCCTTCTCTTAAATTTCGTAAAAATATTTTTTCTAAGCCAGGCTCGTAAATGGTTATTTCTCCTTTAGACAGCTTTTCTACTTTTTTCTGGTCAATATCAATACAGGTAACTTTATTCCCGGTTTCTGAGAAACAAGTACCTGTTACTAATCCAACATATCCTGTTCCTACTACTGCAATTTTCATAATTGATTATTTATTAATAAAGTTTAAAACATGTGTGCTTATGTAATTTAATTGTTCTGCTGACATTTCAGTATGAACAGGAAGAGAAATTACGGAATTTGTTAATACATCTGTTACTGGAAGTAAAATTTCTTTTAAGCCAAAGGAGGCAAACATATCTTGCTTGTGCCCAGGCACAGGGTAATAAATCATTGAGGGGATTTTATGCTCCGCCAAATAAGCCACCAAACCCTCTCGGTCTACCCCATTTAATTGTAAAGTATATTGATGATAAACATGGGTACTAAAATCAGCCACAAATGGTGTTACAATTGACGGATGATTAGCAAATGCTTTATTGTAAAAATCAGCCACGGCTTGCCTTGCAGCATTGTACTGATCTAATTTTTTGAGCTTAATATTCAACACTGCTGCTTGTATAGAATCTAACCTTGAATTACAACCCACTACTTCATGATAGTATCTTTTCTGTTGACCATGATTGGCAATCATTTTCATTTGATGAGCCAAGGCATCATCATTGGTAAAAATGGCTCCCCCATCCCCATAAGCCCCCAAGTTTTTAGAGGGATAAAAACTAGTTGCCCCAATGGTTCCAATGGTTCCAGTTTTCTTTTTGGTACCATCCGAAAAAGTATATTCACAACCAATGGCTTGTGCATTGTCTTCAATCACAAATAATCCAAACTCTTTGGCAATGGCCATAATTTCTTCCATTGGTGCCGCATGCCCGTATAAATGAACAGGTACAATGGCTTTTGTTTTTGGAGTAATAGCCTTCCGAACTGATGCAGGGTCTATGCAAAAAGTTTTTGGATCTACCTCTACAAAAACCGGGGTCAATTTCAACAATGCTACTACTTCTGTGGTAGCAATATAGGTGAAAGACGGAGTGATTACCTCATCCCCAGGCTGCAATCCCAACGCCATCATAGCTATTTGTAAGGCATCGGTTCCGTTTGCACAAGGAATAGTATGCTTTACATCTAAATATGCTCCTAATGATTGGGTAAACTGTTGAACAGCTTTTCCGTTAATATAAGCTGCTGTATCTAACACTTCGTGAATGGCAGCATCCACTTCAGGTTTAATGGCAAGGTATTGTGAATGGGTATCTACCATTTGAATGGGCCGCATAGTATAAATTTATATGCAAAATTACTACAAAATCAACAACAAAGATTTGAGTGTACATTTGTTCTTGCATGAAATGGGCATACTTTTTTTTCATTCGGCTTTATCCTTTAATGGCAAAGCTTTTAGCTCCCTTTAATTCCAAAGCGGCATTATGGGTAAAGGGGCGAAAAGGGTTGATGCCATGTATAAAAACAGCCATGCAATTAAATGACCAACCCATAATTTGGATGCATGCTGCCTCCCTCGGAGAATTTGAACAAGGCTTGCCTGTAATAGAATCTATAAAAAAACAATATCCCCAACACCGTTTATTGGTTACTTTTTTTTCGCCATCTGGCTATGAAGTAAGAAAAAATCATCCATTAGCCGACTGGGTATTTTACTTGCCCATGGATAGCCCAATCAATGCTGTTGAGTTTATTAATGCAGTAAAGCCTTCTATTGCTTTGTTCATCAAATATGAATTCTGGTATTTTTATTTATCCGAATTGAAGAAGCATCAAATTCCTACTCTGTTAGTATCAGGAATATTTAGACGAGAGCAGTTATTTTTTAAATGGTATGGAGGATTTTATCGAAAAATGCTTTTGAAATTTACCCATTTTTTTGTTCAAGATAAAGGTTCTGCTGATTTGATTAAAGACCTTGTACAACCCAATAGTATCACTATTTCTGGTGATACCAGATTCGACAGGGTACTTACCATTGCTACCGCAAGAAAGCAGTTCCCCATCATTGAGCAATTTTGTGCCAATCATCCAATTATAATTGCCGGAAGTACTTGGAGTGAAGACGATAAAGTATTGCAACATTTTACCAAGGTCCATCGCAATGCAAAATTCATTATAGCACCTCATCAAATTAGCCGGGAAAGATTAGCCGAATGCATGCAGCGTTATCCTTCGCCTATTCTACTTTCTGAATTTGAATCTTTATCTAGCAATCAACTAAACAATTTTCAAACCCTTATAATTGACAATGTTGGCATGTTAAGTTCATTGTATTATTATGCAACCATTGCATTTATTGGAGGGGGATTTACTAATGAAGGAATTCACAACACCCTTGAAGCTGCAGTTTTTGGCAAGCCTGTTGTATTTGGACCAGTTTATGATAAGTATTTAGAAGCAGTAGAAATGGTTGAAATTGGCGCAGCTTTTAGTGCAGAAACGGCGCTTGAAATGGAAGTTTTGTTAGATGAATTACTTAATAATAGTGACGCGATAACAAAAGCCGGCCAGGCTGGAGCCTTTTATGTTTCTACTAATGCAGGAGCGTCCAATAAAATTCTTGATTATATTCAGGCAAATCTTCTCTTGATCAATTGATCAAAAAGTTGCACAGTAGGATTGTCTTCTAACCAGCTTAGCTTCACTTTTAATTCTCGTTGAATCCAATATTGGGCTTCTGGAAAAATATTAAAACTGTTGATGGTTTTAATGCTTCGCTCATACATATTCTCATCTCCCCTAAACAAATGATTAATAAATAAATAGCGATCATTAATACTGATGGCTTTTTTTAAATCACGAACTGGAGTTTCGTCTAACATGGTTGAAACCTCCACAGCATACTCATTTAAATGCTCATTCATTTCTGGAATATCCAATGCCAATAACTCATTAATTTCTTTAACTGGTTCAACTGCTACTTCTGCTTTAACCGGCTGATGAATTAAAGTAGGAATATCTGCATATTCGCCAAATAAAAACCCAGATGCTTCCTCTTTTTTGTTCGATTGCTTTGGAGTACTATGTATAAATTGAGGCATTTCATTTGGAGAAGAAACTGCCACTTGGGGCATTACTACAGCCACTTTTGCTTTATTAGTAATTATGGGTTTCAGCATTTGTAATTCGGCCAATAACAATTGAGCAGTAATAGCTAATTTATCCGCATCCGCTTGCTGATTATACTGTTCTTGTAATTTATTTATTAAAGTGCCTACTCTTTCCATAGGAAGCAATACTTTTGGGGGTGACCAAAGGAGCCGTCTAATGGTCTAAAACGAATTTTAAGCTATTTTATTGTTACATGTTTATAGAACCAAATTTATCAGGAGAACGAAGGGGTTGGATTGAAGTCATTTGTGGAAGCATGTTTAGTGGCAAAACAGAGGAATTAATCAGAAGACTCAAACGTGCAAAAATTGCTAACTTAAAAGTGGAGATATTCAAGCCCGCTGTAGACAAGCGATACGACGAAAACGATGTAGTTAGCCATGATGCCAATGTAATTACTTCTACCCCAATTGAGAATTCACAAACGATACTGTTAATGGCCCAAGACGTTGATGTGGTGGGCATAGATGAAGCACAGTTTTTTGACGCGGAAATTGTGTCGGTTTGTGAAAAGCTAGCATTAAAAGGGGTAAGGGTTATCGTGGCTGGTTTAGATATGGATTATATGGGTAAACCGTTTGGTCAAATGCCCAACTTATTGGCAACCGCAGACTACATTACAAAGCTCCACGCTATCTGTATGAAATGTGGCAATATTGCCAATATATCTTATAGAAAAACCAACGAGGAAAGTCAGGTTTTGTTGGGAGAAAAAGAAACCTACGAACCCCGTTGCAGAAATTGTTTTCATGAGTAGCAGCAAATTAATATTAGCCCTAGTAAAAAAAGATTTACTGTTAGAAGCAAGACAACAGTACAGCTTTTATGGTGTGTTATTATATATCGCTTCTACTACTTTCGTAGTGTACCTTACCATGGGTCAACCAGAAGAAAAAGTATGGAATGGCCTTTTTTGGGTACTGCAATTATTTGTATGCATCAATGCAGTAGCTAAAAGTTTTCTACAAGAAAACAAGGGCAGAATGTTGTACTACTACTCTATTGCTTCTCCTACCCATTTTGTGTTGTCAAAACTATTGTTCAATGCAATATTGATGCTATTCATGAATATACTGAGCCTTGGCATTTTCACATTATTATTAGGCAATCCAATTATTCGAATGGGAGAATTCATACTCATTAGTATATTAGGAGGTATAAGTCTAAGCTTAGTATTCACTTTTCTTGCAGCAATTGCAGCTAAGGCTCAGCAACAAGCTGCCATGATGGCTATCATGGGCTTCCCCATTATTATTCCTCAACTATTGTTATTAACCAAAGTTTCTGCTGCAGCATTTACTTCGGCCATTCAAAACGGGTGGTGGCAAATGGTTGGTTTACTAGGGGCCCTTGATATAATGGTTATTGCACTCGCCATTATTTTATTCCCTTTTCTTTGGAAAGACTAATCTGTAGAAGTTAAAACCGCAAGTGTCTTACGGTAAGCCCATTATTAATTAATTGCTTTAAAGAATCAATCCCAATCTTTAAGTGCTTGTCTACAAATTGAGCAGTTACTTTAGAATCACTGGCTTCCGTTTTTACGCCCTCTGGTATCATTGGTTGATCACTTACTAAAAGTAAAGCTCCGGTTGGAATTTTATTATAGAACCCTACTGTAAAAATGGTAGCTGTTTCCATATCAATGGCATATGCCCTCACTTTTTGTAAGTATTCTTTAAACTCTTCGTCGTGCTCCCAAACCCTTCTGTTGGTGGTATATACCGTACCAGTCCAATAATCTACTTCGTAATCGCGAATGGTGGTAGAAATTGCTTTCTGCAAAGCAAACGCTGGCATTGCTGGAACTTCAGGCGGGAAATAGTCATTCGAAGTACCTTCTCCTCTTATAGCTGCAATGGGTAAGATAAGATCCCCTAATTTATTTCTACGCTTTAATCCGCCGCATTTGCCCAAGAATAATACCGCTTCTGGTTCTATGGCAGTTAGTAAGTCCATGATGGTTGCAGCACCGGGGCTTCCCATTCCAAAATTGATGATGGTAATTCCATCTGCAGTGGCACATTGCATCGGACGGTCCAATCCCACCACTGGAACATTGTTCCATTCTGCAAACATTTTTACATAATTACTAAAATTGGTTAGCAAAATATATTTACCAAAATTTTCTAAAGTTTCACCTGTATAGCGAGGCAACCAATTGTTCACAATTTCTTCTCTTGATTTCATATTCAACAGTTTAACTTGTAAATATACAAAATAGTACTCATTTTTACAGCAAAGCACCGCTTAACCATGTTTATTACATTTCCTGACTATCATCCTAAATTAAAAACAACCGACCTAAAAACACAGGTTTGGTGCATAGTCAGAAAGAAATGGGTGATGTTTACTAAAGAGGAATGGGTAAGGCAGAGTTGGTTGAATTATTTGATTGAAGTGATGAAATACCCTGCTTCATTAATTGCTGTTGAAAAAGAAATTCATTTAGGTGAACTCAAAAAACGTTTTGATATAGTTGTATTTTCAAATTTTTTACCTTGGATGATAATAGAATGCAAGGAAATGAATACTTCAATTAATGAAGATACTGTCAAGCAAGTAATGATATATAATATAAGATTAAAAGCGCCTTTCATGATTATTAGTAATGGTAAAAATACAATTGGAGTGTTAATTAAAGAAGGCAGAATTTATAGATTATCATCATTACCGTTAATACAATAGTTGAGTAAAATATTTAAAAAAATATGGAATTTTTTATATACATTTTTTTTATACTATAATTAATAAAAAATAATTTTAATTGTCACAATTTTAAAAGATTTCTTTTTCTTTCAGTAACAAACGGTTGTAAAATTTTAAAAAATGTGATAGTGATTTCAAAACACTACTAAATTGAACGCCGAATAATAACTCAAGGCGATAGACAGAGTTTTTTAAAGTATTAAAAATGAAAAAAATTGTCTTCAGCGCAATTCTTGTAATTAGCGCTGTCTCAACAAGTTTTGCCTCTTCAAGCCCATTAGTTAACAACGAAGAAAACAATTCCAAAAAAGTTGCAACATCCAAATCGTCTCAGTTTCCAGTTACAAACAAAAAACTATCACAACTGAAGTTTGAAAATTGTGCAACACGTTCAAGTACCATAGAAGGTATTTGCTGGATGCTTACCGCAACTTCAACAGTGTGTTGCGATTGCGAAGCCCCAGTTGCAGCTATGTTGGCAACCATGAATGCACAAGATGAAGCAAGACGGTTAGCTTGGGTAATTGAAGTTCTTGAAGAAATTGATCCTTGTTAATTAACGAAGTAAGCGTTAAGAATAAGTTTCCTAACGCTTATTAAAATAAATTAAATGAAATATCTAATAACTATATTCCTACTAATCATTATTGTGTCATTGAATGGACAAAATACTAAACCACCGATTAGTGGCAAAGCAATATATACCTTTAAACATCTAAGAGATACAAGCTTACCAAATAGTATTTATACTGAAAAAATGTTATTGATGTTTAATAATTTTTCTTACAAATATTCAAGTTACATAAGTTATGTTGATGACTCAATTTCAAAATCAAGAACGTCAAATGTATTAGATTATTCTAAAAATTCAACTCAAACTAAATATACAAGACGGACAATTGAAGAGTTGTTCTATTTTTTTGATAAGAATGAATATTATTTTGTCCATCCATGGATTGGTGATAAAGTTGTAATCGAAAATAGAATAGATAAAATCGATTGGAAAATACTAGATAGTACAAAAGAAGTTAAAGGATTAAATTGTGCACTAGCAGAAGCAAAATTCAAAGGAAGAATTTATAAAGCATGGTTTTGTCCTGCAATATCCGTAAATGCTGGGCCTTGGAAACTTAATGGTTTACCTGGATTAATTATAGAAGCCTATGACTTATCAAATAGTATACAATTTTCATTAGAGTCATTAGAAAAAAATGAACAGCTAATTGAGTTGCCAAAAGCTTTTAAAAAAGTGACAAAAAAAGAGTTTGACCAATTAATTAATTCAATAAAACAAAATCCGAGTGGATTCATCAATGCAGCTTTAAATGGATCAAATACTCAAAATGGAAGTACTGCTATGCAATTGAATAAAAGCGGATCTAACACTCAAAATAAAAAAAATCAGATAAATAATCCAATAGAATTAAATGAATAAATCAAAATGAGCGAAAAGATTATATTCATATTACTATTTCTTATTGTTTTTACAAATAAGCTATATACACAAATAATAATAAAGGGTTCAGTTAGTAGTAATGAGAGAAAAAGCCTGTCTAACGTAAATATTTTAATATCAAATCTTGAAAACAAAAAAATACTATCCTATGGAATTAGTAATTCAAAAGGACTATTCATGATTGAATTGAATCAAAAATACTTAGATAGTGTAACTATAAAATATTCTCTATGGGGTTATAAATCAAAAATTTTCAAAAAATCAAAAATTGAATTAAATGATTTCCAGTTCACTACACTCGAAATAGGAGAAGAGACACTACCGGAAATTAAGGTTAAAAATAATCCAATATTTAAAAAAGGAGACACAATAAACTATAGTGTAAAATCATTTGTAAAAAATCAAGATCAAGTAATTGCCGATATTATCAAGAGACTCCCAGGGATTGAAATAACAGAAGGCGGGGTTATAAAATATCAAGGGAAGCAAATAAATAAGTATTACATCGAAGGAATGAATCTTCTGGATGACAAATATGCTTTAGCAAATAATAATATCCCTGCAATTTCTGTAGATCAGATACAAATTCTAGAAAATCATCAACCAATAAAAGCGCTTGACAGTTTTACAATTTCAAACCAAGCAGGAATAAACATTAAATTAAACAATAATGCAAAAAACAAAATTATTGGGAGAGGAAAAATAGGAATTGGGGGATTCCCATTTATGTATGAGAACGAGTTAGTTCCAATGCAATTTGGTTCAAATCATCAAACTATTGTCTCTTATAAGAATAACAATACAGGTTTAAATAATGAGAAAGAACTTGATTTACTAAATAGCAATAATGTAAGTAATTTTATAAAGGGGAATATTTTTAAAAATCCAATTCTTTCAATACCATCTCCAAATATACCTTTAACAAGTAATCAGCGATTTTTATTTAATAACCTACATACTTTGTCAATCAACAATTTGAGAAAAATTAATGCTGATTCCGAATTGAAATTCAATTTAGATTTTATTAAAAACTTGAAATACCAAAATAGTGGGACAAATATTATCAATTTTTTCCCATCTGATACAATTAGAATTAATGAAAATCAATTAACAACAAAAAATGAATTCTTAATCCGAGGAAGTTTAAATTATATATCTAATACAAAAAAGAGATATTATTTTAATCGATTGAATTTTCAAGCCAATATAGATAAGGATGAAGCATCTATTATTCTAAAAGATAAAACAGATCAAACTTTTTTTTCAAAACATTTCAGCGTTTCAAATGAAGGCATGTTTTTAAAAACAAATTCAAATAATCTAAAAGGAATTTCATATTTCATAAGTTATTCTCGGATGCCACAACAATTAGAAATAAAACCTGGCAAATACAATAATCTTTTTAATAACAATATTCCTTATAACAGTTTAAATCAAAAAGTTGCTTTAAAAACTTTGTTTTCAAATTTCACAATCACCAATGCAAAAAAAATTAGTGTATTTTCTATTGAAAATAATTTTGGCATTTCTTTTACAACACAATCTTATCAAACAGAATTATTAAAAGAAGAATTAAATAATTTAACGATTATTCATGATAGTTTAAATAACAATTTAACTGGAAAAGAGATAAACATTTATAATTATTTCAAAATAAATTTTAATGAAAAAAAACTAAAAATAAGCTTAAGCATTCCTGCAAACTATTTAGTTCAACATAATAATTCTCAAAAAGGTCAATCAATAAATAGATTATTCTTTAATTATGACATGACTATGCAACATATTATGAATAGTAACTTTTCCATTACGTTAAGGTTTAATTCTAATGATATGTATTTACCTGTATACTTATCAACAGAACGATATATTTTAACCGACTATAGAACTCTACAGAATCGTAATAGTATTATTTCAAATTTAAAACAAAGAAAAATCACACTTAGCGCCAATTACAAGGAAGTACGAAAAATGTTATTTATAAATAGCAGCATAGCTATTGAGAACAATGTAGATAACATACTATTCAATCAAAATTTTGCTGGTAGTTTGGTAATAAGAAATGCATTTTATAATTTAAATCCTAACAAGAGCATCGCATTTTCAACTAATATTAGCAAGTATATCCATTCAATAAATGGGTCTTTCGCATTAGGACTAATTTTACAAAAGAAATCAAGCATTCAAATGATTTCAAATAAACAAGATGAGTTTAATGTAAAAACAGTAGGGATTAATTCGAAAATTTTAACGAATATAAAAAGCCATTCAATTGAGTATACATCACAATATCAGATTCTGTACTCGGGATTGAAGAATAACTTATTTAATAAAACCCAAATATTCAATCAAACAGCAGTAATACACTTAAACTTTTTAACAAATATGCCTGTGAAATTAATTTTTGAACATTCCCATTTAAATCAGCAAACACAAGCAAATCGAAATTTTCTTTTCGGGGATATAGCAATTAGGAAAAAGGCTGTTTTGAGAAAAATGGACCTTGAATTATCCTTGCAAAATATATTTAATGTAAAAGAATTTGAAACAGTATCCTTCTCAGCAAATACTATAACAAATAATTTTTTTATTTTAAGGCCAACTCAAATTTTAATGAAGGCACAATTTACTTTTTAAAAGGACCCCGAATTTTTATATAATTCGGAATCCATTTTAAAAAATTAATAGAATTAAGGGAATATTCCTAATTCAGTATAAGAAGTTCCTACTTTGTTAATAGCACAAACATAAGCTGCAGTTCTCATATCAGGGATAGTAGGATTTTCTTTCCAGATAGCCATGATTTCTCTTGTTGCAGCAATCATAGACTCTTCTAAACCACTGTGTACTAAATCTACTTCTTCAGGTCCGTGCAAAATAAAATTACGTTCTACATCACTTACTTTCTTACCAGTTAATTCTTCCATCTGCGTAAGAATATGGGTATTCAGGTTCTCCGTAAAACGTTTTTCCATTCTACCGTAACGTACGTGGCTCAAGTTCTTTAACCACTCAAAATACGATACGGTTACACCACCCGCATTCAAATACATATCTGGTACAACTAAAACACCTTTTTTCGCAAATATTTCGTCTGCTTCAGGAGTTAAAGGACCGTTAGCAGCTTCACCAATAATTTTAGCTTTTACTCTTTCAGCGTTATCTCCATTGATTACGTTTTCTAAGGCAGCAGGAATTAAAATATCACATTCAATTTCTAATGCATCCGTACTTTTAGCAATATTCGTAGCACCAGGGAAATTTAAAATAGAACCTGTTGCTTTTCTATGCTGGAATACTTCTTCTTCGTTTAAACCATTGGAATTGAATATAGCTCCTTCATATTCAGCTATTGCAATGACTTTAGAACCATGCTCACGGAAAAACTTAGCAGAATGATACCCCACATTACCTAATCCTTGTACAATCACTGTCTTACCAACAACTCCGGTTGTTAATCCTAATTTTGCCATTACATCAGGCATATTACATACTTCACGTATACCAAAGAAAACACCTAACCCTGTAGCTTCTTTTCTACCTCTAACACCTCCTTGAGTAATTGGCTTACCTGTTACACAACCAGCAGCATCAATTTCACCTGGCTTTAAAGAAGCATAAGTATCAACAATCCATGACATTTCACGCTCACCAGTTCCATAATCAGGAGCTGGAACATCAATACCAGGTCCAATAAAGTTCTTCTTTACTAATTCACTGGTGTATCTACGAGTAATTTTTTCTAACTCGTAAACAGAATATTTCTTGGGATTAATTTTAATTCCTCCTTTACCTCCACCAAATGGAACATTTACAATAGCACATTTATAGGTCATTAATGAGGCTAGTGCCATCACTTCATCCTGATTAACTTCATCACTGAATCTAATACCCCCTTTACATGGAGACTTATGTTGAGAATGTTGTACACGATACGCTTCAATAACTTCAATACGGCCATCGTCCATTTTTACTGGGAAGCGCATACTGTATATACTGTTACAAGCTTTAATTTGTTCTAGTAAGCCCTTTTCCCATTTGGTAAAACTGGCAGCTTTATCAAAACTTCTTTCTACACTGTGAAAAAAGCTGTACGGTTGATGATTCGACATTGGCAATCGTTTTATAGGTTATTATCTATGGTGAAAAATTATTGATTCGATCCTTCTTTTTCTAATCGGGTTATCTTCTTATCTATGCTGATTAAGTATGCAAATAAGCCAATCAAAATGGTTAATACAACAGCCATTACAACAAAGATTTTTCCATTACTTCTCATTAAA
Source organism: Sediminibacterium sp. (assembly GCF_030695065.1). Classification (GTDB taxonomy): domain Bacteria; phylum Bacteroidota; class Bacteroidia; order Chitinophagales; family Chitinophagaceae; genus Sediminibacterium. The sequence continues at coordinate 30,966 of NZ_JAUYTR010000009.1, forward strand.
CCAATATCTGAAGTATTCTCTTGTGCAAACGCAACTATTGAAATCATTACTGATAGTATTGCGGTAATAAATAAGCGCATTTTAATCATTGTTGTATTTTTTTTCAGCTAATAATGAATAGCGAATTTTTAAAGTACTGATCCAAACACCTAAAAGTGTCCAACCAATTACAGCAGGATAAAAAACGGTTCGCATTTGAACATCCATGTCCTTGCCATTAATACCCGGATTCCCATCTGCCCCCTCGCCTCCTGGGTGCAAAGACTCAGTTAATCTAGGTAAAATCCAAAGTGTTGGGAAAAGCATGAAAAAGGCAAAAATATTATAGACTGCACTAATTCTGCCTTTTTTATCATCTTCATTTAAACTTCCGCGCAGAACAAAATAAGCGAGGTAAATTAACATGGCAATGGCTGCCCCATTTTGCTTAGGATCACCACTCCAAGGGCTACCCCATTGGTAGTTGGCCCAAATAGCGCCAGTTACCAATCCTAAAATACCATAAATAACACCAGTTGAGGCAAAAGCTACCGCATATGCATCATTCTTTTGAGAAGGATTACGCAAATAGCGGATGGAATAAATCATTGAAACCAATAATAGAATCATCATGGTAAACCACATAGGAACATGAAAGAAGAAATTTCTTATAGATTCCTTCATTCTATCGTCCAAACGGGGCACTTTTACATAAAAACCATATGTGCAGGTATATACCAACAACACAAATGACAATATTTTCCACCAATACTTCCGAATCATTGATTTTTGTTTACCGGTCCTATGCACTAAAGCACTATTATTTGGTGTTGCAAAATTAGGTGAAAGAAGCCCAATAAACCTTAGCAATGTGTAAAAATTACCCAACCTTTGTAATCTTTTAAAATTGGATTATAGCCTATTTTTTTGTACTTTTGCCAACTTTCAAAATTCATGCCGTAACATGAAGTTATCCTATTCCGCTTCGGTGGATTGAACAACTTGCTGTGGCTATCATCTAAAAAGATTAGTTACATGAAATTATCCCAGTTCAAGTTTGACCTCCCGTTAAACCTGATTGCACAAAACCCAACCAAAAGAAGAGAAGACAGCCGCCTAATGGTAGTTGATCGCAAAAGCGGCCACATGGAAAACCGCAACTTCAAAGACATTTTAGATTATTACGACGACAAAGACGTATTTGTAGTAAACAACACCAAAGTTTTCCCTGCCAGAATGTATGGTAGAAAAGAAAAGACAGGTGCAAAAATTGAAGTATTTCTTTTACGCGAATTGAATAAACCCAATCGCTTATGGGACGTAATTGTTGATCCCGCAAGAAAAATTAGAGTTGGAAATAAATTGTATTTTGGAGACAACGAAGAATTGGTAGCAGAAGTAATTGACAATACCACCAGCCGTGGCAGAACCATCCGTTTTTTATGGGATGATGATGATGCAAGTTTTAAAAAAATGTTAGAGTTCTTAGGGGAAACGCCTTTGCCAAAATACATCAAGCGCAAACCTGATGAAGAAGATAAGGAACGCTACCAAACTGTATATGCCAAACACGAAGGAGCAGTTGCAGCACCAACAGCGGGTTTACATTTTAGCAAAGAACTAATAAAGCGTTGTGAAATACAGGGAATCCGTTTTGCAGAAGTAACACTTCATACAGGATTAGGCACTTTTCGTCCAATTGAAGTTGAAGATTTGAGCAAACACAAGATGGATGCCGAGTATTATCAAATTGACGAACAAGCATGTGCAATTGTAAACAAAGCAAAAGAAAGTGGTAAGCGTATATGTTCAATAGGAACTACTACTATGCGTGCTATGGAAAGTAGTTTTACTGCACAAAAATTATTGAAGCCAAGCGAAGGATGGACCAACCATTTTATTCATCCACCTTACACATTTAATGTGGCGGACAGTTTGGTAACCAATTTTCATTTACCTAAAACCAGCTTGTTAATTATGACATGTGCTTTTGCTGGTTATGATTTAGCCATTGAAGCTTACAAGAAAGCAATTAAAGACAAATACCGTTTCTTCAGCTATGGAGATGCCTTATTGATTGTTTAAATAAATGATATTACATAAAAAAACTCCCTTTATTCGAAGGGAGTTTTTTTATGTCTATTATTTTTTGGATGCTTTTTTATAGTTTTTTTCATACAAATTGATCCAGTCTTCTGTAGTCATTTTTTGAACCAGCTCTCCAATAAGTTCATAAGGAATAACTGAATTTTTTTTAAATCTCAAGCAACTTTTTCCCATATCTAATTTGTTGGGAACTAATTTGACATAGGAATCGGTAAACCATTTTAATAATTGAGGGTCTGCATAAATTCCCATATGATAAAAAGCAATAAAGTTTTTTTGCGCAGCAAGGGCCATGAAAGGCAATGGCAATTTTGGATTACAATGGTATCCATCCCTATAAATACTGTGCGGAACTACATAGCCAATCATTCCATAATTCATTACTTCTTTAAACCCCTCGGGCAAATTCTTTTTAATTGTTTTTCTTAACTGCTCAATGGACGTTTTTTGCTCAGTTGGAATTTGACTTAAATAGTCTGTTACTGTTTTTGCATCGCTGGTCATGATGATTTACTCGATTTTTTAAACCGCCAATTAGAAATAAAACTAAATAAAAGACTTAAGAATGTAAACAAGACCAAGACTACTAAACAATTTAAAAAAGATTGCAATAATCCTATCTTATTAACATCCAAAAATGGATAAGGGTAAAACTGGGTTAATGCACCATGTATGATGGTATAAACAAAGTAAAATGCTGGATATAATAGCCAATATGGAATTGAATTATAATTTACTTTTTTAGAAGAAACAAAAACAAACCAGTAAAGTAGTGTTACAAGTGGTGTAAAACTATGCAATCCATGGTCTGCAATTTTAGCTAAACCTTGAGGGTTATGAATCTTACTAAGTACAATATGATAAACCAATCCAACAACAGTTATATAAACTGTTACTGCTGTGCTGGTTTCAGGTTTTGTCCAAAATCCATTTTCGCCTAATTCTGCCGAAAGTGCTTTAGAAATAAAATAAGCAAAGACTATCAAATTACTCAAAATGGTAAAGTAACTAAAGAATCGAATGATAACTTCAAATATGGAATCACTTGTTGGTGCTTGAATCATTAATACCAATTGCAAAAAAATTCCGCAAAAGACTAATAAAGCAATAATACCAGCTAAAGTATTGGGGTGTTTAATCATAATCAGGTACAATAATAAATACCTAATATACTAAATAAAACTTTTGCTACTCCTCATTTTCGATAATCAAGTGGCAACAAATTAGAAAGTTTCTCAGACCAAGCCCAATAATCCATTGTAAGTATATCCTTACCAAAGAAATAACTTCCATTGGCTAAAACTGCTACTACTTTATTTGAGTCGGGCATAAATAATCTGGCAGTAATAGGAGCTCCAATTTGCACATTCCTATTTGCTCTTATATAGGCAGACGGCATATCTTTCTGCTTATATACCACTTGCAAATAGTCTTTAAACTGAAGGCCGGCCGTGGTGCTATCAATTGCGAAAGCAATACTATCACCAGTTAATGGAATATCAATTAATACATCAACTTCTTTCATGGGGTGTTGCCCGTTTAAGGTAATACTGGTATTAGGAGTTCTATTTTTTATGATTTTACGCAACTCAAACCCATCGTTTTGCAAGTTATTTCTGAAAAGAGACCGCATAAAATGCATTAATGAACCCTCGTATGTTTGAGCGCGATTAGAAGCCCATCTAATTTGCTGTCGATTATTTTTAGATTTTTTCTCTTTAAACAAAGGGTGTCCCTGATAAAAGAAAATGCGGGATTTGTAATTGTATTCAAAATTTATTAATTCATAACTCAACTCGTAACCCAAGGCACTATTCACTAGAATCAATGGCTCATCTGCATATGCACTGAGTATGTTTTCTTTTTTATTGTACCTGAATTTTACTGCATTTTTATTTAACAACTTGCAGTCATATGAATTAGGTGTTTTTCCTATCAACATGTCCATAAAAAGGTCTCCCCATTTCTCCCAACCATTTTTTTCATAATTACCAACAATAACCTCTTGCAATTCAGTAGCTTTTGGAGTAAGGGCGATTAACAAAAAATCAGGAATTTGATTTGAGTTGATTTCTTTAATATAGGTTTCATACCCTAACATAGCAACAACCAAATTATACCGACCAGCAGGCAAAGGATCAATAATAAAACTGCCGTCAACTTTTGAAATCGTTCCAACAGAAGTATTACTTAAAAAAATACTTGCAGAAGCAATTGGTACCTGAGATTCTTCAACAACAATTTTCCCAGTCAACCTTTTTTGAGCATGAATAACAATAGACGATAAACTGATTATCCAAATAAAAATAAATCGCATCATGGAATAGAATAACTTTTATTATGAGCCAATATAAAAAATTAAACTTGCTAATATTCCCGCTATAATAGAAAGGAGTAAAGTCATTAATGACCATGATTGAAAAGTTTGTTTTTCAGTCAATCCTAAATACTGCTTTACCAGCCAAAAACCACTATCATTTACATGAGAAAAAATAGAAGCACCAGCTGCAATTGCAGCAACCAACGAGGCCATTTGTATGGGAGAATACATTCCAGCAACCAATAATGGTGCTAATAAACTTGAAGCAGTAATCATTGCTACCGTTGCAGAACCTTGCAATAGACGAATAATAGCTGCAGCCAAATACGCGAATAGGACAATAGAAAATCCAGCATTCAAAAGTAATTCTGCTAATAATTTCCCAGAACCCGTGTTCACCAAAACTTGCTTAAATACACCACCAGCACCAGTCACTAAAATAATGGCACCTGCAGGAGCCATTGACTGAATAGAAATCTTACTCAACTCACTTGCACTGTACCCATTTTTAATGCCCAATAAAATCCACGCAGCAATATTGGCGATAATTAAAGCAGAAAAAGGATGCCCTAATAATGCAATCAGTTGCTTGACGAATGTATTGTTAATAATAAACAAGCCTGCATTAAAACAGGTATTTAATAATATTAAAATAATTGGCATAAAAACAATACCAATTGTTAATCTAAATGAAGGTAGATGAGTATGATCAATGCTGTCCGCATTCCTTACTGTTAAATCTTGTTCAGGGGCTTTTATATGAATTCGCTTTGCAATGAATTTTCCGAATAATACTCCACATAGAATAACAGTCGGAATGCCAATTAAAATAGAGGTCAATATTACCCAGCCCATTTCTGCCCCAATAATTTCAGCAACGGCTATTGGACCAGGCGTTGGTGGAATAAATGCATGTCCAAATGCTAACCCAGCCAATAAAGGCATTGCATACAACAATAAAGATTTTTGGGTGTTTTTTTGTATGGCATAAATAATGGGAATTAGTAAAATAAAAGCCACATCAAAAAAAACGGGTATGGAAATGATCAGCCCAGTAAAGCCTAGTGCAAGTGGTGATTTATTTTGCCCAGCCTTATTTATTAAATATCGAGCAATGGCATCTGCTCCACCTGACTTCTCTAAAATAGCCCCAAACATTGCACCCAAACCCACTATCGTTGCTACAAAACCCAAAGTAGACCCCATCCCTTCTTGAATTGTCGCAATCATTTTTTGTGCAGACAATCCGGCTAATATTCCAGTAACAATGGAAGCCATTAACAAAGCTATGAATGCTGGGAACTTAAAATACAATACCAATATAAGCAAACAGGCTATTCCAGCAAATACACTTAGCATTAATATATAATTCATGTTTCCTGCCAATTAGTATGATAAAATGGGCCTTTAGGATCTTCTTTTAATTGGTAAGTATGTGCACCAAAAAAATCTCGTTGTGCTTGAATTAACGACGCCCCAGATTCTGCTTGTTTATAAGCAAATAAATATTGGGCTGAGGCACTAAAACAATCCATTGGTAAATCAGTGGCTAAAGCAATAGCAAGCATTTGCTTTAAAGAATCCACTGCACCATTACACTGTTGTACAATAGATGGATGCAATAGTAAATTACTTGAATCCGAAAGCAGCACTTTTAACTCTTCCATTAACTTTGATCGAATAATACAACCCGCTGTCCAAACCTCTGCTAATGAAGGCAAATTAATATTCCAGCCTTGTTGTTTTGAAACGAATTCAATTAACTGAAATCCTTGGTGGTGGTTAATGATTCTACATAGTTGATATGCTTCCATTACCTCATTTATATCTATAGGCTGTTTTTGCGTAGTGGTTAACATGGTTGCTGCTGCTTGCCTACGTTCTTCCCACATAGAAGATATAAAACGTGCATTTAAAGCAGCCGTAAGTGTAGGAATTGGAACGCCCCATTTAGCTGCTTCAATAGTAGTCCAACTACCCGTTCCTTTGTTACCAGCATTATCTAGAATCTGGTCAACTAAATATTGACCCTCCCGTTTTTTTTGTAGAATCTGAATTGTTATTTCTAACAAATAACTGCTTTTATTAGTTTGAAGGAATGGTTGTAAAAGCAAGGCAATTAAATCATTGGTAAACCCTCCAGATACTTTTAAGAATTGAATAAGCTCTGCTAATAATTGCATTTCAGCATATTCAATTCCGTTGTGTACCATTTTTACAAAATGACCTGCACCAGCTTCACCAATATATTTACAACAATTGATTCCATTATTATTAATTGCTGCAATTTTTTCAAAGAATGGTTGAATCAGTAGATACCCTTCCAAAGAACCACCAGGCATAATCGAAGGCCCTCTTAATGCACCCTCCTCTCCACCAGACACTCCTGCTCCAATAAAGTGAATACCTAAGTTGCTAAGCCGAGCCAATCTTTTCTCTGTATCTAAATAATGTGTATTTCCCCCATCAATCAAAACATCACCCTTATCCAAAAGCGGTATAAGTTGTTCAATTATATCATCAGTAGCTTCGCCTGCATGAACCATTAACATGATTTTTCTAGGCAATGACAACGATTGAATAAATTCTGTGAGATCTTCAAAAGCCTTGGCATTTTCAAGTTCTGGGAATTCTGCAACAAATAGTTCAGCAACTTTTTCTTCCTTGCCTTTTACATAACGATTGTATAAAGAAAGCTTAAATCCATTGTTGGCGAAGTTTCTACTCAGACTCTTCCCCATAACACCTAACCCAATCAAACCGAATTCTTGCATACTTAAAGTTATTGGTAGTTCTTCAATAATTTGCTCAACAATTTTTGATGGTGCTTGGTCTATATCAATTACCAAAGCGTTGGAAGGAATTTCTAAAATATTCAGTTGAGAAGTCAACAGATTGGCTTGCATAAAATGCCCTACTCTTTTTTGCAATCGCTCAAGCAACAAAGCCTCTGCTCCTTGTAATAAAACAAATTGACAGTTGGCGAAAGGAATATTAGAAAGAATATCTCGATAAGGCTGTTTTAACGCAGAACAGGCAATAATAATAGAACTGTCTACCACTTTTTTCTCAGCAAATTCTTTAATACTGTTTAGCCAGGGAATACGATCATTGTCGTTTAATGGAATACCCATAGCCATTTTGTCTATATTACTCAAGGAATGAAATTGATCCCCATCATAAAAAGGATAACCGGTCTGTTTTGACAATAAAGTTCCAATGGTTGTTTTACCACAACCAGACACCCCCATGATATAAATAATCTTATTCAGCAAATTATAACCCAAACAATCCAGCATTTAATAGCTGCAAAGTTTTTGTTTTATAGTCTTGAGGCACTAATAAAGAAATATTGTGTGCACTACCACCATAACTAACCATTGTAACAGGCACTTCATTTAATGCATCAAATAATTTTTGCAATACATGATCAGTCTGCGCAATTTCATTTCCTACAATTGATACAATGGTTTGGCCTTTATCTACATCCACTGTTCCAAAAGGCTCTAGCTCTCTAACAATATCATCTAAAAATAAATCTGAATCAATGGTTACTGAAACAGCTACTTCTGATGTAGTAATCATATCAATAGAAGTCTTGTATTTCTCAAACACTTCAAAAACTTTTCTTAAGAATCCATAAGCCAAAAGCATTCGACTACTTTTGATTTTAATTGCAATGATACCATCTTTTGCAGCTACCGCTTTTACTCCAACACTTCCAGCCTCTTTAGTTATGACTGTTCCAGGCGCATCTGGTTGCATGGTATTCAACAATTTTACTGGAACATTTTCTTGCTGAGCGGGCCAAATACAAGTAGGGTGTAAAATTTTAGCCCCAAAATAAGCCAACTCCGCAGCTTCGTCAAAACTCAATTGTTCAATAGCAACAGTCTTATTTACAATTCTTGGATCGTTATTGTGCATCCCATCAATATCTGTCCAAATTTCACAAACAGAAGCATTACATGCAGCGGCTACTAATGAAGCGGTATAATCACTCCCCCCTCTTTTTAAATTATCTACTTCACCTCTTACATTTCTACAGATATAACCTTGAGTAACTAATATCTTTTTATTGGAATGCTTTTTAAGTAAATCATTCAATTTAATACGAATAGCACCTAACTGTGGTTCTTCATTCACGTCAATACTCATGAACTCTAATGCGGGTAGTAATTCATGGTCTACGCCTATTTCAGTTAAGTAAACAGAGAATAATTTGGTACTCATTAATTCACCCTGAGCCAAAATGTCTTTATTTAGCGCTTCACTAAATGAAATGCGTAAAATGATATTTAGAAAGTCAAAATGCTCATCAATAATCTGATTGGCATATTTCCTGCTATCTTCTTTTTGAATCAGCTCTTCAATAAACTGTTTATAATGTTGGTGTAATTTCTCAATAGTATTTTTTGCACCCTCTCTATTTCCATGAGCTAAAAAATTACTGATTTCTACTAATGAATTGGTTGTTCCACTTAAGGCACTTAAAACCACAATTTTACTATCAGAATTCCTTGTGATTAATTTGGCCACTTCATGCATACGTTCTGGCTTACCAACACTAGTGCCACCAAACTTCATAACTTTCATCATTGCAACTGATTTGCTGCAAATGTAACGCTATCAAAGGAATTATTGGCCGTATGGCTGTTGAGAATTACAGCTAATATTTGGGCCTGGATCAACTTTCATTTTTTTACAAAAAGCTAAATAGTATTCAAGCCTAAATTTATTTTTAACAGACTCAATACCCCCGCACTCAAGACCTCCGTTAACAATATTCATGACTGCACCGAAGCCAGGTTTGCGTCCAGCTAAGCTATCCGTTTCATTAGGCACCCATTTTCCAGACATTACATCATGACAAGAAGGTTTGGGTTCTTGGGCTGTTACCCAAAACCAAATAGCGGAAGTAAAACTTAATTCTGGATCTATGGTTAACAAATCAGGATTGTTTAATAAACTGTCTTTATTTCCAAGAACCGTTTCACTAAATAAACCATAATTATAATTCCAGCTCAATTGAATAGGGCCTCTCCCATGATAAGATTTACCTTTCGCAGGTGGATAATTTAAACTAGTGGTATCCGAGTAACTTGCACAACCATTTAAACACGCTAACTCTTCTTTATAGTACAAACCAAAATCATAAAAATGGACCATATCGTTTTCATTACCCCCTCCAGTTTCGTGTGAAATAGTTGCTAAAAATGCAGCTAGTTCTCTTTTCTTTAATTGGGTAGAACCTTCATTTAAAAATTGCGGAAATCTTTTAGTGGCTTTTACAAAAGCGGTATAACTATAAAAAAGTTTACCCAAGCTATCACCACCATTCATATGCGGGAACAACTGATTCCATTCTGTTTCAGACAAAAGTGGAAATGAATCATTATCCTCTTTTTTATTAGTAACACATGCTTGAATTAATAATAACCCAAAAACTAGAAACAATAAATATTGTGTTGATTTCATAAGGAGTTATTTAGTTAATGTAACTTCAAACAGCGCACCTATTTTATCAAGATCTTCCACTATCACAGGTAACAAAGGAATGCCTTCGGCCATTCTTTTTGTTACCATTTCGCGTTCTGGATCACCTGGAATCAATACTTTTGTTTGCCCTTCAATTGGAGTTGCATTTCTAAATCGACTAATCCAATTGTCCATATGGTTTTTAAAATCCGCTGCTGGTCTAAAAGCATCTACTCGCATGGCACCCAAAAAATGACCTAATCCTTTACCAGGCATATTGGCTGGCATTGGAATATAAGCAGGAAATGGTGGTGCCCATGGACCATAAGATGCGCCACTTAATACAGCAGAAAGAATATCAACAATACTCCCTAATGCGTACCCCTTATGACTACCATGTTCCCTATCTGAGCCCAATGGCAATAATGCACCATCTTTCTTTAAAATATTGGCATCGGTACTAATATGTCCTTGATGGTCTTGCGACCATCCTACTGGCGTATCTAAGCCTTTTCGTTGTAAAATTTCCAACTTACCATTGGCTGCGGTAGTTGTGGCAAAGTCTGCCACAAATGGAGGTTGATGTTCAGCAGGAATTGCAACAGCAATTGGGTTAGTACCCAACATTTTTTCAACTGAAAAAGTAGGAGCAACCAACGCACTTGCATTGGTCATGGCCATCCCAATCATATCATTTTCTAATGCCATCATAGCATGATAACCAGCAATACCAAAGTGATTAGAGTTTTGTACGGCTACCCAACCAGTTCCAACGGCTGTTGCTTTTTGCATAGCAATGGTCATAGCAAAGGGGGCTACCACTAAGCCTAAGCCTTGATCCCCATCTACAACAGCAGTAGAAGGTGTTTCATGAATCACTCGAATATTGGGCTGTGCATTAATTCTTCCTGCTTGCCATAACCGAACATAGCCACTTAACCTCGCAACACCATGGCTATCTATTCCCCGCAAGTCTGCTGATAGTAAAACTTTAGTTGCAATGGTAGCATGCTCTAAAGAACAACCCATGCCGATGAATACAGCATGGGTGAAAGAATATAGTTGCTCGTATTGGAATACCTTTTCCATAACTGCAATGTACGAAGCAATTTAATGCTTATTAAAACGGCAAATCATCAAACGGCTCTGTAATATCGTTTGAGGCCGGAGCTGATGTTGTATTCACTGCAGGTGCAGGTTGGTATCCGCCTGAACTATAACCACCTGCTGAAGGGGCAGCATCATTACTTTTACTTCCTAATAATTGAACACTACTAACTCTTAATGATAAAGTAGCTCCATTGGTACCCTCCTTAGTTGTATATGTTCTAACATCAGGCTGGCCCTCTACATATACCTGAGTACCTTTCTTTAAATAAGGAGCAATGCCTGTTCTTTCTGTCCAATAAGCACAGTCTACCCATGTGGTTTTATCCTTTTGGTTCCCTTGAGCATCTTTATAACGTTCGGTATGTGCAACGGTGAAATTGATCACATTTTTGCCATTTACATTATTTAAAATGGCATCTTTTCCCAGATTACCGATTGCGGTTAATTTAATCATAGCTGTTTTTTTATCAATGTCTAATAATTGAAATTAAGTAAAATGCGTATTAACCGTAAATCCTTTTTGTTTTTAACTGTTTATAGGGCATTCTACTGCCCTATTTTGGGTTTGATGTTCTACTTTTGCAGAAATAATTATTAAAATGAGCCGTAAAGGAAAAGTACTGGTGGCAATGAGCGGGGGTATAGACAGTACCGTTACGGCTTTAATGCTGCACCATGAGGGGTATGAAGTAATTGGCATTACTATGAAAACCTGGGATTATGCCAGCAGCGGTAGCAGTACCAAAGAAACAGGATGTTGCAATATTGATTCATTTAATGATGCTAGACAAGCGGCAGTTCATCATGGATTCCCTCATTTTATTTTAGATATACGCGAAGAATTTGGTGATTTTGTAATTGAAAACTTTGTTGAAGAATATTTAGCTGGACGAACCCCTAACCCATGTGTAATGTGCAATACGCATATTAAATGGAGGGCACTACTAAAAAGGGCCAATGCATTAGGTTGTGATTTTATTGCAACCGGACACTATGCCGAAATTAGACAGCATACCAATGGACGTTATGTTATTAGTAAAGGATTAGACGACACTAAAGACCAGAGTTATGTTCTTTGGGGATTGGACCAAGAACTACTTAGTAGAACCATGATGCCTTTAGGGGGTTACCACAAATCGGCTATTAGACAAATGGCTATGGATATGGGATACCCAGAATTAGCAAAGAAAAGTGAGAGCTATGAAATCTGCTTTGTTCCAGACAACGATTATAGAGGATTTTTAAAAAGAAGAGTAGACGGATTAGAAGAACAAGTTGCAGGGGGATGGTTTGTAGACAAATCTGGGAAAAAACTGGGACAGCATAAAGGTTATCCTTTTTATACAATTGGACAACGCAAAGGATTAGACATAGCCATGGGGCATCCGGTTTATGTAACTTCAATTAACCCTGATACCAATACTGTTGTATTAGGCGACGAATCTGATTTGGAGCAAAATGATATGATGGTTGGGAAATTAAATTGGATTAAATACGATGGCGTTTCCGATGGAATGGAAGCAAATACAAGAATTCGTTATAAAGACAAGGGTGCACTTAGTAATTTATACAATGAACCCAATGGTATTATACGTGCACGATTCTACGAAAATGTAAAGAGCATAGCCCCTGGGCAAAGTGCCGTTTTTTACGAAGGCAATGATGTAATTGGCGGAGGCATCATTCAGCGAGGTGAACTGATTTTGAACAGCTAATCAATTTTCTTAAAGAGGGCTGCAAACATGGTGTCGGCCTTTACATCATATCCTTTAATTGCTGATTGTTCTATCAGTTTCATAAAAGGGAAACTGATTTCAATAAATGGAATGATTGCTTCATTCTCAGCTTCAAAAACGGAGCAGGTTATATATAAAAAATATCCATTGCTACGAAGTTTAGGCAAAGCATTACGAACAATCTGTTGCTGCAATTGCTGAAAATCATTTATTTCTTGATTTCCAAACTGTGTCAACTGTTCAGGCGTTCTACCCCAGGTACCACTACCACTACAAGGTGCATCACAAATAATTAAATCAAATTGCATTCCCGCTAATTCAGGAGCTGTAATAGGCTTACTTAAGTCGGCAATTAAAGATTGGTATTTTCTTATACCCGCCCTGTCAAATCTTTGTGCTAAATTCTGTATAATACTTTTACGAATATCAGATACAGTTAGCTCCATATTTCCTAAAACGTCTCTTGCTAAAATTGATTTGCCACCACTTGCAGCGCAACAATCCCACACATCAACAGAAGCATCTTTTCCTTTTCGCATTTGCTTCCCCGCTTCCATAATGCTAGCCGTTTGTTGAGAACTGTAATCTTGAACTACATAGTCTTTGTCTAATTCTGCTATACCTTCTAACTTTGTACCGTTAGGCAATGCAAAACAAGATTCAGTAACTATTTTATATTCAATATCAGCACTTGTTAATGCATTTACAACATTGGCTATTCTACCTGGCCTGACTCTAATAAATAAGTCGGGCTGAATTAAATGTGACGCACTAAAACGCTCAACGTCTATGGATTTGCTCAAGTAAGAAACAAAAGGGAAAATTTGAGTTGGATTAAAATAAGCTAGATGATTTTTTACAAATTCAATCCGCTTAGTTACCAATGAAGACCAATCTTTTAACCAATTTTGATCAAATAAATCAGCCCATACCCCAGGTTCATTATTACACAGATACAGAGCAGCTTTTAAAGCCAACTCCATATCAATTCCTACCATGGAATTTCCAGTTCTAAAATAGGAATAACATATTTGAGAAATGTACCTCCGATCTTTTGAGCCAAATTTTTTATTTGCTGCGAAATGTGTTTTTAAATACCCAGCAAAGGGCGTATCTCCGTTATAAGCAGTAATAATTGCAGCGGCAGAACGTAAATAATTTTCGGCGTACTTCACTATAATTCTAATAATGCCTTTACAGGATCTTTGCCCATTAATAATAAAGCAGGGTTTTCTAAAAGATCCTTTACGCGAACCAAGAAACTAACACTTTCTCTACCATCAATAATGCGGTGATCATAGCTTAAAGCTAAGTACATCATTGGTCTAACAACTACTTGACCATTTATTGCCATTGGGCGTTCCTGAATTTTGTGCATTCCTAAAATGGCACTTTGAGGAATATTAATAATAGGTGTGCTCATTAAACTTCCAAATACACCTCCATTGGTGATGGTAAATGTACCACCTTGTAATTCTTCTGCTGTTAACTTACTGTCTCTTGCCTTTCCAGCTAATTCTACAACCTTTCTTTCAATATCAGCCATGCTAAGGCTCTCTACATTGCGCATAACAGGCACTGTTAAACCTCTTGGTGTGCTCACAGCAATGCTTATATCGGCATAATCATGATAAATAATTTGGTCTCCATCAATATAAGCATTTACAGAAGGCCACTCTCCCAAAGCAATTGCACATGCTTTAGCAAAGAAACTCATAAAGCCTAAATTAACTCCATGTCCTTCTTTAAATTTATCCTTATACTGTTTTCTTATTTCCATTATTTGTGTCATATCCACTTCGTTAAAAGTGGTGAGCATGGCTGTAGTATTTTTAGATTCAACTAATCTTCTGCTAATGGTTCTTCGCAATGCACTCATTTTTTCTTGACGCACATTTCTACTGAACAATGCCCCATCTGGAGCAAAAGACTTTTTGCCTGGGTTATTTAATGCGTCTAATACATCCTGCTTCATTATTTTTCCACCAGTTCCAGAAGGAGTAATTGATTTAGTATCTACCTTCTTATCGGCAATGATAGCAGAAGCCACAGGGCTTGCTTTGATATCATTTGGAACTGCAGTAACTGCAGCTTGATTAACTGTGGCAGCAGGAGTTGATGCCGTTGTAGGGGCTACAACAGGAGCAGCCATTCCTTCAGGCTTTACTGCAGTTTCATCAATATTAGCTAATACATCACCAATATTAAGGGTGTCCCCTTCTTTACCAATAGTTGTAAGAATTCCAGCTTTCTCTGCATTCACTTCAAAAGTGGCTTTTTCACTTTCTAGTTCAGCAATCACTTCGTCACGTTCTACCCATTCTCCATCTTTTTTAGTCCACTTCAAAAGGGTTACTTCATTTATTGACTCTCCAACTGTTGGTACTTTTATTTCGATCATAACGATGTATTAATATGGTATTATAGATAGTTCTAGTTATTAAATGCTTTAAATATTAAATGCAGTATCAATAATTTCTGCTTGCTCTTGTGCATGCACTTTTGCATAACCAGTTGCAGTTGCAGCACTAGCATTTCTACTGATTACACCAAAATTGATGGTTTTTAAATTGGTTTGCAAAAATCCGGCTGCACCCATATTCAAAGGCTCTTCTTGCACCCAGAACCAGGTTGCTTTATGGTATTTTTTATACAATAAGTCAAGTTGTTGATAAGGCAATGGATAAATTTGTTCTAAACGAACTATTGCAATATCTGTTCTATTTTCTTTCAGCTGCTTATCTGCTAACTCAAAATATAATTTACCAGAACAGAATAAAACCTTTTTTACAGCAGAAGCATCTGCAACAAATGCATCATCAATTAGCTCTTTAAAACCTCCTGAAGTAAAATCTTCTTTTGCACTATAAGTGCCTGGATTTCTCAAATTAGCTTTAGGAGAAAAATTAATTAAAGGCTTTCTAAAATTCCAACTCACTTGTCTTCTAAAAGCATGGAATAAATTAGCAGCACTGGTGATATTGGTAATTACCATATTCAGCTCTGCACACATTTGAAGAAAACGCTCCATTCTTGCACTACTGTGCTCAGGGCCTTGACCTTCATATCCATGAGGCAATAACATAACTAAACCATTTTGGCGTTGCCACTTTTGCTCACCAGCTGCTATGAACTGATCAATCATGGTTTGAGCTCCATTACAAAAATCTCCAAATTGAGCTTCCCAAATAACCAATGCATTAGGATTGGCCATTGCATATCCATATTCAAATCCTAATACCCCATATTCACTTAATAAAGAATTATAAATTCTAAACTGTTGCTGGCCTTCTTTAAAGTGATTTAATCGATTGTATTCGCGGTTCGTTTCCTCATCCCTAATTACTGCATGTCTATGACTAAAAGTTCCTCGCTTTACGTCTTGACCACTCATTCTTACAATATTCCCATCTGTTAAAATAGAACCGTAAGCCATTAATTCTGCAGTTGCCCAATCTATTTTTCCTTCGGTTTCGAATAACTTAATTTTATCTTGAATTAATTTCTCAATTTTCTTCAATGGCTTTAAATCGGCTGGCCATTTCATTAACCCATTAAATAATAAACCAAACTGATCTTCATCAATGGCCGTTGAAGGGGAGTATTCGAAATCTGAAGGAGTTGCTTTTACAAAAGACTTCCAAATTAATTCTGGTTGTTGATATTTATATGGGAGTGGATTTTGTTTTACTTCATCTAATCTTTCTTGCAAATCGGACCAGAATTTTTTCTCCATGCCCTTGGCCAATTCTTGAGCATCAGGCGTGCCGTTTTCAATAAGATAATGAGTATATATTTCTCTAGGATTCTGATGCTTATCTATGAGTGCATACAATTGAGGTTGAGTATATTTCGGGTCATCACCTTCGTTATGGCCATGCTTTCTATAGCATACCATATCAATAAATATATCTGAATTAAATTCTCTTCTATATCTAGTAGCAATTTCTGCGCATTTAACAACTGCTTCTGCATCGTCTCCATTTACATGCAAAACAGGAGCTTGAACCATAGCTGCAACAGAGGTAGAATAGTCTGCACTTCTAGCATCGTCAAAGTCGGTTGTAAAACCAATCTGGTTATTAATTACAAAGTGAATGGTTCCACCAGTATAATATCCACGAAGCTTACTCATTTGCAATACTTCATATACAATACCTTGGCCTGCTACAGAAGAATCCCCATGAATTAAAATGGGTAAGATATTTTCAAAATGACTTTCAGATATAAGATCTGCTTTTGCTCTAGCAAAACCAACAACAACTGGATCTACCGCTTCAAGATGCGAAGGATTGGGCATCAATTTTAAATGAATGGTTTTATCATCCATTGTTTTTATTTCACTACCATACCCCATATGGTATTTCACATCACCGCTACCCATGGTTTGATCAATGGTAGCTGTACCTTCAAACTCACTAAAAATTTGCTCATAGGTTTTCCCCATGATATTAGCCAACACATTTAATCTTCCTCTATGCGCCATCCCAATAACTACTTCTTGAATGTCGTGGTTGGCCGCTGTATTTATGATTGCATCTAGTGCAGCAATGGTTGTTTCTCCTCCTTCTAATGAAAACCTTTTTTGTCCAATGTATTTAGTATGTAAAAACTTTTCGAACATCACTCCCTGATTCAATTTTTCAAGGATCCGCTGTTTTTTATTTAATGGCAAAGGCTTTGCAAAATTTTGCTCCATTTCGGCTGTCAAAAAATCAACTCTTTTTTGATCACTTATGTATTTAAACTCTATACCAACATGGTTGGCATAAGTGTTTTGCAAATGAGATAAAATGTTTTTTAGTGTTGCAGCTCCTAAGCCAATTAAGTTGCCGGCTTGGTAAACTGTGTTTAAATCTGCCTCAGATAACCCAAAAAATGACAAGTCTAAATTTGCTCCTCTATCTTTTCTGGTTCTGATAGGATTGGTTTTAGCAATTAAATGTCCTTTGTTTCTGTAGCCCAGAATAAGCCTATATACTTTAATTTCTTTCAACCAATCAGCAGAAGCGGTTGCGCCCCCCTCAACAGAAGCTTGACCCGCGGTATAATTACCCGCAACAGCAAAGTCAAAACCTTCAAAAAACTTCCTCAAATCGGGGTCAACGCTCTCGGGATTGGTTAAAAAGTCTTGGTATAGACCCTCTATGAACGCCGGATGTGAATTGGTGATGTACGAAAAATCCTTCATTTGGCTTATTTATGCAGCTTTTCAATCTAAATTGTTCGCAAATATCGGTCATTGGGGGCAGAAAATAAACCAAAAAATAAGCTAAAACCCACTATTTTATACACAGGAGTCATTTTACTTAAAATCAGTAATTTTCTAGTTTTTTGTAATTTAAATTTGAAATTTGTTAGAAAGCCCCTACCTTTGCCGTCCTGAAAAAAATAGAAAATGGCAAATCACTCAGCTACAAAGAAAGACGTCAGACAAGCCGCTAAGCGCCGTGACCGTAACCGTTACTATGGTAAAACTACCCGTAACGCAATCCGCGACCTAAAAACAAGCGCAGAAAAGAAAGGATACGAAGAAAAACTCCCTGATGTTATTTCTATGATCGATAAGTTGGCAAAACGTGGAATCATCCATAAGAACAAAGCAGCCAACCTTAAGAGCAAATTAGTGAAGAAAGCAACTGCATTAGCATAACTGCTCATTTACATTAAATAGTTAAAGCCAATCAATTGATTGGCTTTTTTTATTTTGAAACCCCTAAAAAAGGGACAACTACTTTTTTACCGGTAAGATTACCACAAAACTATTCAGCTTCTCTGATATGGCTTTATAGGTTAAGCTTCCTTTGTGAATAATAATGATGCGATTAATTATAGCTAAACCGAGCCCAAAACCTTTTTTCTTTCCTACATTGCTTCCTCTAAAGAAAGGAATCAACATCTTTTCTGCATCTTCTATACTTAATTGATCTCCTTTATTTTGAAATTTAATTTTTACTGTTTTATTGTCGGTTATTAATCGAATACTCACCGATTTGTCGTCTGAATACAAATAAGCATTTTTCATTAGGTTTATAAACGCAGCTCTCAATAAAGCCTCATTGCCTTTTACCATCAATTGCTCATCATCAGAGGGTAAATTATCAAAAGAAAAAGCAGTTTTAGCATCAGGAAAACTTTTATTAAAATAAGCAACAGTATCAAATAACAATTCATCAATTCGCAGATAAGGCCATTCTTCCATGAATTCAATTTGCTCATTTTGAGAAATTAATAACAAAGAATTAGTTAATTCAATCAAATTCTGCTGGTCTTCTTTTAAAGACATCAATACTTTTTTATATCCTTCAACATCATAGTTACTATTTAAGGCCGCTTCTGTTTGAGATAACATTACTGCAAGAGGTGTTCTTAATTCATGTGAGGTATGATGCACGTAACTTTTTCTGAATTCAAAAGCAGTTTTAATACGCTCAAGCATTGAGTTAAAATTTTGTGCAATCGCATTTATTTCATCTTTTGCTGGCTTTACAAAAATTCGTTCAGACAAATTCAGCTCATTAGTTCTTTGCATTTGATTACTTAATTCAACTATGGGCTTTATAGCTTGACGAACAAATAGAAAAGACATAACAGCGGTTAGCAACAACGATCCTCCAAAAACGCTTGCAAGAATTAATTTCATGGTATTAAGTTTCCTTAAACCAACTCTATCAAAAGCAGTAGTAATTAAATATTGTTGATGAATTGGCTTATAGGCCACTATAATCTGGTGATTATCTATATCGGTAAATCGAGTTACTCCTTGTTTTTTTACTTTTTTAAAATCAAGTATTGGGAAATTGATGTTTTTTTTATTACCTAAACTAAAGATTAGCGAACCAGTTGAATCTAATATATATAATCGTTCGTTAACCAACGCAATCCTATGAACTCGCAAAATATCTTCTTGAATTACAACAGGCGATTTTTGTTTTAAATTACTATAAATGTCATATAACTCGTCACCCTCAGATTCTACCCGATTGTAATAGTCATCTTCGCGATAGGAAGAATACAAAAAATAAATACTGGTACAGGCAATAAGTAAAATGGCAGCAACAAAGCTTGTAAAAAGCAGTGCAAACCGAAGTTTTAAATTCATGTAATTACTTTATAAAGTAACCAAAACCTGGCTTAGTATGAATGAGCTTGGTATTAAAAGGCTTATCAATTTTATTTCTTAAAAAACTGATATACACTTCAATGGTATTGGTTCCTGTATCAAAACTCAAATCCCAAACTTTCTCTAAAATTTCCTGCTTTGAAATAACTCTCTCAGGTGTTCTTACTAATAATGTTAATAGGGTAAACTCTTTAGAAGTTAGATTAATGATAACGCCACTTCGAATTACCGATTTAAGTTTGAAATCAATTTCTAAATCACCGTAAACTATTTTTTCATGATTCTCAACAGAATCGGTTCTTTTAAACAATACTTTAAGCCGGGCAAATAATTCATCAAAATGAAATGGCTTTACTAAATAATCATCGGCACCCATATTAAAAGCAGCCACTTTATCATGTATTTCACCAACTGCAGTTAACATAACAATGGGAATATTGGCACTTCTTTTTCTAATATCACTACAAAGTGCCATTCCATTTTTACCAGGCAAATTAATGTCGAGTAAAGCCATGGAATAATCGTTTTCCATAAACATTTTATCGGCTTGAAGTCCATTTTCAGCAACGTCTACTTCATAACCAACCCTTATCAATTCATCTTGTATGGCTTTAGCCAATTTAGCTTCGTCTTCAGCCAATAATATTTTATATTTTTTTTCCATTAATCAATTTTTTTAACATTACCGGCACCAACAATTTTTTGACTTACTACTGCATTCCCTTTATAAAAAACATCTCCAGATCCCATGATTTTAATATTAAGTGAAACATCAGCATAAACTTTCACATTTCCATTTCCTGCAATTTTAATGGAAGCATTTTCCGATTTAAGTAGTTCTGCATTACAATCTCCAGTACCCGCAATATCAAAAGATGCAGTTTTAGTTTCTCCTTGCAAATTCACATTTCCAGATCCCTTTATTCCCACTTCTAACTTAGGGGTATTTACAGATAAGTCTACATCACCTTGCCCTGCTATATCAATTTTTAATTCATCGCTTCCAGTAAACTTGTCAGTTCCTTTTACATTACCAGATCCTGCCAAAAATATCCCGGTTAAAATGGGCGTAGTGATAGTAATTTTTATACCATGATCCGACTTTAAATTGAATTTAGACTTGGTTTTAAACACCAATTCATCGTTGCTTTCTGATAGAATCACATATTTCTGTAAATTCACGTCTGTTTCAATTGAAACAGACGTGGTTTTACCCGGCACTAAAATAATATCGAAATTTCCTTTTAATACAATTTTTTCAGCTTTCGTAACCTTTCTATCGGCTGTTACAATATTTCCATTGCCATGTATAGATTTCCCCATCCAGTTACAGGAAATGAACACCATGGATAGTAAAACAGCAGCAAAAACGTTGCTTTTCATATTAAATAAATTATGGTACCCGAAAGGTAGCAAAAAAGCGCATAAATATGGGAACAAGTAAAATTGAATTAACTTTGACCCCATGACAGAAAAAATACTGATTCTCGATTTTGGTAGTCAATATACCCAGTTAATTGCCCGTGCTGTACGTGAGGCGAATATTTATTGCGAAATAATCCCTTTTCACAAAGCTTTTACCATTGACCCCTCTTTAAAAGGGATCATTTTAAGCGGTTCTCCGTTCAGTGTGAATGAAGAAAATGCACCTTCGGTTGAAATTGCTTCATTTATAACTCAACTACCTGTATTGGGCGTTTGTTATGGTGCACAATTAACAGCTAAAGTATTTGGAGGGAAAGTTGACAAGTCAAATAAAAGAGAGTACGGTAGAGCGCAATTGGATATTCAACAGCAAGACCAACTATTCAATGGCATTAGCTTAAAGTCTCAAGTTTGGATGAGCCATAGCGATTCCATTAAAAGTTTACCAGAGGGATTCTCCATTTTAGCAACAACAGAAAGCATACCAGTAGCCGCTTTTAAGAAAGATGGCACCGATACTCATCCGCTATATGGTTTTCAATTTCACCCAGAAGTTTATCATTCAACAGAGGGCAAAAAAATGATTAAAAACTTCTTGGTAGATATTTGTGGATGTAGCCAAAACTGGACACCTGCCTCATTTGTAGAAGAAACGGTAGCCAAATTAAAAGAAGAAATTGGCAACAAGCAAGTTATCATGGCTTTAAGTGGTGGAGTAGATAGTACTGTAGCCGCAACATTAATTGCAAAAGCAATTGGGCCAAGATTACATGGAATATTTGTAGACAATGGCGTATTAAGAAAAGACGAATTTGAACAAGTATTAGAAACCTATAATGCAATAGGATTAAATGTAAAAGGGGTAGACGCTAAAGATCTTTTTTATGCGGCGTTAAAAGACCAAACCGATCCAGAAGCAAAACGAAAAGCAATAGGGAAATTATTTATTGATGTATTTCAATCTGAATCACTTCAATTACCCAATATTTCATTTTTAGGTCAGGGAACCATTTATCCAGATGTGATTGAAAGTGTAAGTGTTCATGGACCATCACAAACCATTAAAAGTCATCACAATGTTGGAGGTTTGCCCGACACGATGCACCTTTCTTTAGTTGAACCATTGAGGTACTTATTTAAAGATGAAGTTAGAAAGGTTGGACTAGAGCTTGGCATACCATCAGATATGATTAACCGACACCCTTTTCCAGGACCAGGCTTAGCCATTCGAATTTTAGGTGAGGTAAATGCAGAGCGAGTAGATTTATTACAAAGAGCTGATGCCATTTTCATAAATGGTTTAAAGAAAGCGGGTTTATACACACAAGTTTGGCAAGCAGGTACTATACTTTTACCAGTGAAGAGTGTGGGTGTAATGGGCGATGAAAGAACCTATGAATTTACTGTTGCATTAAGAGCTGTGACTTCAGTAGATGGAATGACTGCAGATTGGGCACATTTACCATATGAATTCTTAGCTGATATTTCAAACGAAATTATTAATAACGTAAGAGGTATAAATAGAGTCGTTTACGATATTAGTAGTAAACCACCTGCAACTATTGAGTGGGAATAGTCTAACATAATTAAAACAGTAATGCGGTTAAAAAGATACTTAGTAAGCTTATTGATTCTAGTAGCTAGCAATAGCTTAATAGCACAACAATCCGCTCCAATGAAAATTGCCGTATTTGCGCCTATATATTTAGATACGGTATTCAATGGAAGTAACTATATTTTAGGTAACAACAATTTACCAAGGACTATTTTACCTGGCTTAGATTTTTACAACGGCGTACAATTGGCTATTGACTCATTGAATGCAGAAGGGCAGTCTTTAACTGTTCTATTTTTTGACAGCAAAAGCAATTCACAATCTATAAAACAAATTTTAGCAACTGAAGCTTTACAGGATATTTCAATGATTATTGCTTCCTTCAATAATAGGAATGACGTTAAAACCATAGCAGATTTTGCATTAAATAAACAGATTCCATTGATTTCAATGACTTACCCCAATGATGGCGGTGTTAAGGACAATCCTTACTTTGCTTTGGTTAATCCAACACTTACAACTCACGTAGAAGGGGTATTTAAATTCTTACAAAAAAACTATCCAACTGAACCAATCATTTATGTAAAAAAGTCTGGAGGCTTAGAAGATATGATTGAGGGTTTATTCTTAGAGCTAAATAAAAAAACTCCAGCATTGCCATTGAAAATCAGAACTATTAGTGTAACCGACAGTACCAATATTGCTGCTTTTAACACAATCATGGATAGCACTAAAACAAATATTATTTTTTGTGGTAGCTTAAATGAAAATTTTGGCATTAACTTGGTTAAATCTGCTGCAGCAAACAAAACTTATAAATCAATTCTGGTTGGTATGCCTACCTGGGATGCTATTAAAGATTTGGGGAAGGGTACAGAAATTATTTATTCTACCCCCTATAACTACAATAGGACAGATAAGTTGGCACAGTATATTAATCAAAACTATAGAAACAAAGTAGCTGGAAGACCCTCTGATATGGTATTTAAAGGGTTTGAAGCAATGTATCATTTTGGAAAGTTGCTTATAAAACACCAAAATAGTATTGCCACCCAATTATCAGACAATAGTTTTAAGCTATTCAATGAATTCGATTTTGTTCCTGTAAAAAACAACGGCGAAAATCTTCCTGCCTATTTAGAAAACAAACGAATATATTTTATCAAAAAAACAGATGGGGTAATTAAATCAATTCAGTAAACTGTTTAGTGTTGAAACTGTTACATTAAGTATGGCAGGAAATAAAGGAAATAAATCATACTTACCCCAAAAGAACTGTGCTACTTGTGGCAAGCCATTTACTTGGAGAAAAAAATGGGAGAAGAGCTGGGCTGAAGTAAAATATTGTAGTGATAGATGCAGAAATTCAAATAAAGGAAATGCAGGCCAACAAGGGAAATGATATTATACATCAGTGGCTTAAACAACATCAACTTACTCCTTTCGAATTTCAGGAACAAGCTTGGAAAGCCATACTAAATGGCCAAAGCGGGCTAATAAATGCACCCACTGGTTGTGGAAAAACCTATTCTGTTTTCTTAGGTGCATTAATACAGTTTATTCAATCAAATCCAATCAATTGGGAAAAGAAAAACAATAATGGGCTACAAATACTTTGGATTACCCCACTAAGAGCTTTAGCCAAAGATATTGGGAGGGCTATGGAAGAAGTAATTGAACAATTAGGGGTACAATGGAAAGTGGCAATAAGAAATGGGGATACATCCACTGCCGATAGAGCAAAGCAAAAAAAGCAAATGCCTGAAGTATTGATCATTACTCCTGAGAGTTTGCATTTACTCTTAACACAAAAAAATTATCCAAATTATTTTAGTAGTTTAAAAATACTTGCAGTAGACGAATGGCATGAATTAATGGGAAGTAAAAGAGGTGTACAAACAGAATTAGCCATAAGCAGAATTGCACATTGTACTAATGAATTACAAGTATGGGGCATTAGTGCTACCATTGGAAATTTAGCAGAAGCAAAAAATGTTTTGCTTGCTCCCTTAAAAAAAGAAGGCATCATCATCAAAGCGAAAATTGACAAACCAATTGAAGTTCATACAATTATACCCGAAGAAATTGACCAATACCCCTGGGCAGGCCATTTAGGTATCAAACTTGCGCATACCCTCATTCCAATAATTGCAGCAAGCAAAACCACGCTCATATTCATCAATACCAGAGGGATGAGTGAAACCTGGTACCAAACACTACTAACAGTTGCACCAGAATTAGCTGGAGCCATTGCATTACACCATGGCAGCATAGAACAAGAATTAAGGCTTTGGGTTGAAGATGCTTTACATACTGAGAAGCTGAAAGCAGTAGTGTGTACGGCTAGTTTAGATTTAGGGGTAGATTTTAGACCTGTCGATACAGTTATTCAAGTTGGATCACCCAAAGGCATTGCCCGCTTTTTACAAAGAGCTGGAAGAAGTGGACATAGACCAGGTGAAATCAGTAAAATCTATTTTCTACCAACGCATAGTTTAGAATTAGTAGAAGCTGCCGCACTAAAATCGGCACTTAAAGAAGGCAATGTAGAAAGTAAGACTCCCCTACTTCTTTGTTTTGATGTATTATTACAATACCTATGCACATTGGCAACAGGAGAAGGATTTATTGCAAAAAAGATATTTGAAGAAGTAAAATCAACACACTGCTTTGCAGATATTCAAGAACAGGAATGGCAAGAATTATTGCAGCATATTACAACTGGAGGGAATGCATTACAGGCGTATGATGATTATAAAAAAGTAGAAACTATTGAAGGCGTATATAAAATTACCAATAGAAGAATTGCTATGCGACATCGAATGCATATTGGCACCATTGTAAGCGATGCAATGCTAAAAGTAAAGTTTTTAAGTGGGGGATATATTGGTGTTATAGAAGAATATTTCATTAGTAAACTAAGTCCAGGAGATGTATTTACATTAGCTGGTAGAAACGTAGAATTAGTAATGATAAAAGAGATGACTGTTTTAGTTAAAAAATCATCTGCTAAAAAATCATTGATACCTGCTTGGATGGGTGGAAGAATGAGTTTGACTGCAAATTTAGGGGCTGTATTAAGAAGAACTTTTTCTGAAGCCCTAACACCCAGTGCAGGAGTAGAACTTAAAAGTTTAACGCAACTATTTTTGCTTCAAAAACAATTATCACATATTCCACAACACAATGAAATATTGATTGAACAAATTGAAGATAAGGATGGATATCATTTATTGGTTTATCCATTTGAAGGGAGGCAAGTTCATGAAGCATTGAGTGCAATTTTAGCATATCGAATTGCTCAAATTCAACCAATGAGTTTTTCCATTTCAATGAACGACTATGGATTTGAATTATTAAGTGATTCCCCTATTCCTGTTGATGACAGTAATGTTCACGAATTATTTAGTGCCAACCATTTATTACAACATATTCAGCAGAGTATTAATAATACAGAAATGGCCAAACGAAAATTCAGGGATATCGCCGTAATTGGAGGACTAATTTTTCAGGGTATGCCAGGAGAAAAAACCAAAGCAAGGCATTTACAATCCTCTGCCGCATTATTATTTAAAGTGTTTGAAGAATTTGATCCAAACAATATTCTATTGAGGCAAGCATACAATGAAGTATTAGATCAACAAATGGATGAAGTAAGGCTAAGATTAGCTTTAAAAAGAATTGAAGAGAGTACCATTGTATTGCGTTTTCCTAAAAAACTAACTCCCCTCTCCTTCCCCATTGTGGTAGATGGCTTAAATAGAAATAATCTTTCTTCGGAAAAACTAGAAGACCGAATTAAAAAAATGCAACAACAATTATCTTAGTGGCCAATGAGTATTCCATTACTTCATATAGTTCTTGGCCAACATTTTTGGCTTTCACCTCAAAGAAGTATTTACTGGGAAGAGGAAAAAACATTAATTGTTTCAGATACCCATTTTGGGAAAACCGGTCATTTTAGAAAAAGTGGAATAGCAGTGCCACAACAAGTTTATAAAGAAGATTTACAACGATTTTTTAGTCTTGCATCTGAATTAAAACCCGAACGAATACTAGTAGTAGGTGACTTTTTTCATAGTACCAACAACGAGGAGCACAACTTATTTTTAAAATGGAAAAATGATTTTGAATCATTACAAATCACATTAATCAAAGGGAATCACGATATTCTTGGAAATAATTGGTACGAAAATGCAGGCATCCAATTAATTGAGCATTTTTATAAAATAGGTAAATTTAGTTTCCAACACGATCCTGCAGAAAACCATAACCAACTAAATGAGCATTCATTTGTCTTTTCAGGACATCTTCATCCAGGAATAAACATGAAAGGTATTGGCAAACAATCGCTTCGTTTCCCTTGTTTTTATTTTACAAAAAATCAATGCATACTACCTGCTTTTAGTAAGTTCAGTGGTTTGGCAATTGTGAAGCCCAACAAACATGACCAGGTATATGCTATTGCAAACGATACTATTATTAAACTAGCATGATCAAAATAGCATTTGACCCCATCTATGCCCATCCATTACCCGAGAACCATCGATTCCCGATGTTAAAATATCAATTGATACCCGAACAATTGATGTACGAAGGAACCTATACCGCCAATCATTTTTTTGCTCCTAGTGTTTGCGCAGAAGAAATTATTTTATACACTCACGATAAAGCCTATTTAAATAAACTATTGCATCAACAATTAAGCCCTTCGGAACAAAGAAAAATTGGTTTTCCTCAATCACCAGAACTAACTCAGAGAGAATTAATCATTACACAGGGAACAATAGACGCTTGTTCTTATGCATTAGAATCAGGTATTGCACTGAATGTTGCAGGAGGAACCCACCATGCTTTTGCTGATAGAGGTGAAGGATTTTGTTTATTGAACGATATGGCTGTAGCAGCTAATTATTTATTGAAGCAAAAAATCAGCAAAAAAATTTTGATCATCGATTTAGATGTGCACCAAGGAAATGGAACTGCTAAATTGATGGAAAAGGAAGAAAGAGTATTCACATTCAGCATGCATGGCGCGCACAACTACCCCTTTCACAAAGAAAATTCCGATTTAGATATAGGATTAAAAGATGGCACTACCGGTCAGGAATATTTAGCCATTTTACAAGAAACACTTCCCCAACTAATCAATAAAGTAAAACCAGATTTTGCATTTTATTTATCAGGAGTAGACATTTTAAACACAGATAAATTTGGCAAACTTCAAGTTAGCCTTGACGAATGCAAACAGAGAGATGAAATGGTATTTGAGCAATTAAAAAAACACCAAATACCCGTTACGGTGGCGTTAGGAGGTGGATATTCACCCGACCTTAGAACCATTGTTGAAGCTCATTGTAATACATTTAGATTGGCTGCCAACTTCTACGACTAACCAATACTATAAACTGCTTGGTGTTTTATGGGAAAGTTACAACTATTAGCAATAAAGCAATATTGATTGGCTTTAGCGTGTAACGCATTTGCTTGATCCATCATTTGCATATTAGCCAATGAAATGGAAGGCTTTAATATTACTTCTGTAAACCTTCCACTTCCCGAGAGGTCTTCTACCATAGTACCTTCTGCATGGTCAATATAAGAAGTGACAATAATTCCAGCTTCCGCACAAAAATGCAGGTACCAAAGCATATGGCAAGAAGACAAAGCAGCTACCAGCATTTCTTCTGGATTATACCGATTGGGATCACCCCTAAATGCAGGGTCTGAACTAGATTCAATGGGAGGTTTCCCTTCCACCTGAATTAAATGATTTCTAGAATAGCTTCTATAATTACTTGTTCCAGTACCTAAATTACCGGTCCACTTAACA
Organism: Sediminibacterium sp.; assembly: GCF_030695065.1. GTDB lineage: Bacteria > Bacteroidota > Bacteroidia > Chitinophagales > Chitinophagaceae > Sediminibacterium. Next base: position 59,631 of record NZ_JAUYTR010000009.1, read on the forward strand.
GCTACTTTATATTGATGGTCTTTACTCATTCTAGTTAAGCTTCTTCTTAAGCGTACTTACTTGTTCTTGCAAATTATTCACCATTCCCGCCAATTGATTTACATCCCAAACAGGTGCTGCATTGGCTTTTTGTAAAATATATACCGCTTTCCAAATCTCCAACACATCTTCTGCGCTTACGTTGTAAGGTTCGTACTGCGGATTATCACTTATTAAAGTTATTTTATTTTTCAAGCGATTGTTCTTCATTACACGCTTGTAAGCAACTCCTTCATTTCTAGATAAAACCACGTAAGTATTGCTGTTCTTTAAATCATCTAGGTCTTCTACCTTTTCACCCACAATAACACTTCCGCTTGGCGTAGGCAACATAGAATCACCCATTATTTCAAAAGCCCTATACTGACCAGGAGCCAACATAGGCAAAGTAAAAGTATTCAATTCATCAACAAACTCAGGGTCTGCATAACCAGTCATATAACCCGCTGCTGCTTTAACGGGAACAAAACGAATTTCATTGGACTCAGCAACCATTTTTAATTGGCGTCTTCTATCTAAATAAGACCCCCCAGTAGTTTCAGCAAGGTCCTTAAATAAAAAGTCTTCAAGCGTAAGCTTAAAAATACTGCAGACCTGTTCCATTACTTCTAATTTTGGCTCAGCTCTTTCTTCTTCATAAGCACCTACTAAGGAGCGCTTAATTTTTAGCTTGTTGGCAAACTCTTCCTGGGTCCAGCCCCGCAGTTTGCGCAGATACCGTAAATTTTTTCCAGCGTTTGACATAACTAATACTTTTAGTGCAATTTACTAAAGTTTTTAGTTTTTCCAAATTTATTTTCATTTTTATTTTTTCCAGTCGATTCTAAAAAATGTTTGCAGTACTTTTCATGTGTAATATACAATCATGAAAAAAATAGCTTTTATACTTTCTATTTGCGTTTCACTTAATGCAATAGCACAACAACCTGCATCATTTCCAGCAACGTTAATGATTACGCCGGAAAAATCCAATTTTGAGAAAACTTCTTCTCATGCCGATGTAATGCAGTTCTTAAATACCATCAAAAACATAAGCCCGCTTATTCATGTGGGTTCAATAGGAAAAAGCAAATTGGGAAAAGACATTCCCTTTGCAGTTTTAGCCAATCCGGCCATTAGCAATCCTGAACAAGCCAAGCAATCAGGTAAGCCAGTTGTGTACATACAAGGAAATATACATGGTGGTGAAGTGGAAGGAAAAGAAGTGAGTATGATGTTAATGCGTGATATCTTATTGGGAAATTTATCTGAATTACTCAGCAAACAAATCATCGTATTTGTTCCTATCTATAATACAGATGGGAACGACCAATTTGCGAAGGGATTAAGGCCGTCTCAAGAAAATAGCCCCCTAGAAACAGGTATCAGAGAAAACGGACAAGGGCTCGACTTAAATAGAGATGGCATGAAGATGGAAACCCCTGAAACAAGAGCCATGGTAGCCAATATTTTGAATGCATGGGACCCACAAATGGTAGTAGACTTACATACCACCAATGGAACCTGGCATGGCTATGATTTAACATGGGCTCCAGGATATTTATCTGCAGGAGAACCAGGACCTTATCATTATACCAATAGCACCATTCTACCATTTATTACAGACCAAGTAAAGAAAAAAAATGATTTATTATTTGGACCCTTTGGTGATTTTTCAACCAGAGAAGGATGGCCAGTAAAAAACTTTTACACTTACAATCATCATCCAAGATATATTATCAATCAAATTGGATTAAGAAATAGAATGTCTATTTTAAGTGAATCTTTTGCACATGAGCGTTTTTATCAACGCATCAATAGTACTTACCAATTTGTAAAAGAGATCTTATTGTTTTGCAATAACAATGCGGCGGAAATTATTCAAATAAACCAACAAGCAGAAAAAAACGCTATTGAAAACGTACGCAACAATGCAGGGTTGGTTTCTAAGGGGGTAAGATTTAAAATGGTTCCTACACTAGAGGGCATACGTAACTTTAGAACTTATGATTACATCCCTTTCAAAAAAGAAGATGGTAATACCAGCATCGTTAAAACAGGCCGAATTACCCATATAGACAAAGTGAACTATTATGCCGATTTTAAAGACACCGTAAATGCTACTTTACCAAGAGGATATATTATTCCAGCATCAATGGACAGTATAGTTGAACAGTTGAAAATGATGGGCGCAATAGTAGAAAAGATGGAGAAAAAAACCGAGTTCAAAGGAGAAGAGTTCATGATTGAAAAATTCACCAAAGCAACAAGAAAATTCGAAGGGCATCAAATGGCTTCTGCGGAAGGAAAATTTGTTGCAAAAAATTTTACAGCTGAAAAAGGAGATTATTTGGTAGACCTAGCTCAACCATTGGCCAACCTCATCTTTTATGCATTAGAACCCCAATCAGATGATGGTCTATTAACTTGGAATTTCTTTGACCATTATCTAAACACCAAAGGAATTAGCACCCAACCAGTAGCATACCCTGTGTTTAAATTTTTTAGCACAATTACAACAACGAAAAAGAAAAGATAGGCGTTAGCTTATCGTACCTTGCAGTATGGCCAAAGTTAAAGTAAAAACAAGCAAGAAGAAAGAAGAGCCCATTATATTGGTAACCAACGACGATGGTTTTACCGCACCAGGCATTCATGCGTTGGTAGAATCAGTAAAAGGTTTAGGGAAGATTGTAGTAGTTGCTCCAGACAAACCTCAAAGCGGTATGGGACATGCTATTACAATTGGAGAGCCATTGCGCTTGCATAAAGTGCACCATTTTGGAGATGTAGAAGCTTATAGCTGCAGCGGCACCCCAGTAGACTGCGTTAAATTAGCTGTAGACAAAGTATTACACCGCAAACCAGATATTTGTATAAGTGGAATCAACCATGGCGCCAATCATTCCATTAATGTGATTTATTCAGGTACTATGAGTGCTGCATTGGAAGCTTCTATTGAAAGTATTCCAAGTATTGGCTTTAGTTTATTAGACTTTAGTATTGAAGCCGACTTTGAAGGTGCAAAAAAGTATGCCAGAATCATAGTAGAACAATTATTGGCTAGCAAAAAATTAGATAAGCATATTTGCTTAAACGTAAATATTCCTAAAGTTAAAGCGGAACTAATCAACGGAATCAAAATATGCTCTCAGGCTTATGCCAAATACCAAGAGAAATTTGACGAACGAAAAGATCCCCATGGTCGTAAGTATTTTTGGCTAACTGGAGAGTTTGTGAATTTCGACAAGAGCAAGGAAAGCGATGTTTGGGCGCTAAAAAATAATTATGTAAGTGTAGTACCTGTTCAATTTGACTTAACCAACTACGAATTAAAAAAGCAGTTGGAAAAAAACTGGAAATTCTAATGCTGTTGAATAAAGATCAATTTGGTTTTGGTTTGCTATTGGGATTCATTGCTCCCATATTTGGCTTATTCGGCTATTACTACTGGAAGTTTAGCTTATTTACTTTGAATGAATTCTTTCAGGTATTGATGCTCCAAAAATCTTTGCTGAGTGGTATCATTAGCATTGCATTAATTGCCAATGCCATTGTATTTACCGTTTACATCAATAAGCAAAAAGACAAAACAGCCAAGGGAGTATTTATTGCAACTTGTGTGTATGCGTTAATCTCCCTTGGCTTTAAATGGTTTGTTTAGTTAATCTTCACTAACCATATAAGTAATCGATTGCTTTACTTTTGAAGTTACTGTTTTTCCATTTTGTTTAGCTGGAACCCATTTAGGCCCTTTAACGATTAGCCTAACGGCTTCTGCTGCAGTTTGATATCCGGGATCATTATCTGCTTTTACACTACTGATACCACCGTCGTTTGCAACAATAAATGAAACAATAACGGTGTATGTTCCTGGAGGCGCCCCATTGATTACTGGCAAATCTCTATTTAAATTTCTTTCTAAATATTTTTGCCAAGCTTCTTTACCGCCAGGAAAAGAAGCAGGAACTTCCGATTTGGTAAATACTTTATCATAGCTCTCTTCTTTAACATGAACAGGACGACCTGAAGGAGAAGTTGGTGGTGGAGGCGCAGGAATTGGAAGTTTACCATACTTCGCTTCAGCTCTTTTCATACTAGACTGATTATTGAGCATATATTTTTCTTCAGTGCCATCTTTTAACTTGATTTCCATGGTTTTGTATTGATGATTCCATGAAACATTTGAAACCGCTTTGTTGCGAAGCATGAATGACTTTATCCCAGATCTGTCATTACCATCTTTTTCATGAGATGGGTTAACACTTTTAAGATTAGCCCCTTTTGTAAATACTTCTAAAACACCGTTACCTCCTTCTGTCCCATATTTTAGTTTTGCCGCTTCATTCTTAAGCACATTAATGGATTCAATTTCGTTCGGACTAATCTCATTTAATCTTTCAAATTCTATTTTTTTCCCGTTTAAAATAACCAGCGGCTTTTGTCCATTTTTCGCAAGTAATTTTAAGCCAGTACCCCAAGTATCAGAGCCTTTACTGAACGAAATTGATTGTGCAGAATCAAATAATTGTTTACCTGGCACAGATTCAATTTTCTTTACAGCCAGTTTAACAGAATCAGTCTTAGGAAATGTAGTATCATTTAACATTACATTGTTCTCCTTATCCGCTAAATATTTTTGAATACCATTCAAAATAGCTACGGCCAATGATTCTCTAAAATTGGTTGAAGTAATTTTACTTAAATCTTTTTGATTAGACAAATACCCAGCTTCAATTAGAATGCTTGGACAATTGATGTTTTGCAAAACATAAACCCCTTCCTTTCTACTTTTAATGCCATTAAATGGCATATTTAAATCATCCAATTGATTCGCAAGTTCATTGGCAAATTGTAAATGACTATTGTAGCGATTGGTTTTAGCAGGGCTAGCAATATAGATTTCAGTTCCAGAGAGTTGAGCATTTTTATTGGCATTATTATAATGTAAAGACACAAACAAATCAGGCTTGGCTTTATTAGCAATAGCTGCAACTTCAGCAACTGATTGTGTTTCATCTTCATTTCGAGTGAATACTAGATTTAAGCGTGAATTTTGATTTAAGGACTTGATAGTATTGGCCAATTCTAGTGTTAAAATAGATTCTGTCGATTTTCGATCAATACCCAACCCGCCTTTATCTGCACCCCCGTGCCCTGCATTGATTACAATGGTATAGTCTTTTTCCAAATCGATATCGAGGGGTTCAACGGAGGGAGTAGATTTACCAGCAATATCTTTGTAAATGTTATTGATAATCGATTCTACAGATATGGGTTGTGTAGTCTCTTTATTTCTAAAAGCTACCAGCACTACAATTATGGCTAATAATGGTAGCACAATCAGTCTTCTTAAATAACTGAATTTGGTGGTGGGCTGTTTACTTAACATGGCTATACGTCTTTTGATGGGTGAAAAAAAGAAGGAATTGGTTAAACTAAATTGGTGTTGGGGATATGCAGCGGTAAGTAGCATTTGCGCCAATGATGCAGTATCACCACTGTCTACACATTTTTTATCTGCAATAAATTCATGAATCATATGTAGCTCCTTTTTGATTAGCCAGAAAAATGGATTAAACCAGCCTGCAATCAAAATGAGTTGTACAAATAGTTTATCGTAAGAGTGCTTCTCTTTTACATGGGTAATTTCATGTTGCAAAATTTGTTGACCAGTTGTGCTGGTAATGTCAATTGCTTCATTCCAAAAAATATACTTGAAGAAGGAATATGGGGTTCCTTTAGCATTCGTGATGACTAAATCAATTTGCCCAAGTGAACTGGTTTTATTCGATTTGTACAATTGATAAATACGAAACATCGACACCATTAAACTGCCCAATAATAGCAGCGCGCCACCTATATACAACAGCTTTAATCCATTCTGCCAACTAATATTATACCAACTCAACTTGAAACTAGATTCAAGTTGGGTATTGTTCTCAGCAACTGCAGAAAGTAAATAATAAATATTAGTATCTTCTGAAAAACTGGTCTCATTCCAGTGAATCTTTATTAGAGGAACAATCCAAGAAAGTGCTGCTATCGCCAACAAATAAAAGCGATTGTATTGATGAAATTTATTATTACGCAGCACAAGCGAGTAATATCCTATCATAATAGCAGAACAAAAAACTACCTGAAGAAAATAATAAATGGTGGTTTGCATACAATTATTTTTTAGTTTTTTTCATTTCTTGCAATAACAACTCCAGCTCTTTTACACTGATGTCTTTTTGCTTTACCATAAAGGAAACTGCATCGGAAAAAGACCCTTCAAAATAACCTTCTACTAAATTTCGAATGGTGCTAGAAGAGTATTCCTCTTTTGTAACAATTGGATAATACTGATGCACACGTCCTATTTGGTTCACTCCTACAAATCCTTTATCTACTAAAATTTTTACAATCGTAGCAATGGTATTGCTATGGGGTTTGGGATCGGGTTGTGCATCTATTATGTCTTTTAAGAAAGCGGTCTCTAGCTTCCAGATAGATTGCATTATTTGCTCTTCTGCTTTGGTTAATGGTTTCATGATGTACATTTACAAGAGTAAACTTATAACTAAATTTTTAGTTTAACAACTATATTTTTAGTTATTTAACTATTTATTTAGTTATTCAACATGAAATACTACATAATAGCGGGAGAAGCCAGCGGAGATTTACATGGCAGCAACCTGATTAAACAATTGCAAATAAAAGATGCTTCAGCACAAATAAAGTGTTGGGGTGGAGATTTAATGGAAACCGCAGGAGCCATTCTGGTAAAGCATTACAGAGATTTAGCGTTCATGGGTTTTTCGGAAGTGATAAAAAACTTACCCACTATTTTAGGCAATTTGAGCTTTTGCAAAAAAGACATTTTAAGCTTTCAGCCTGATGTACTCATTCTAATTGATTATCCAGGCTTTAATTTAAGAATTGCTGAATGGGCCAAACAACAAGGATTTAAAGTGGTCTACTATATTGCACCTCAAGTATGGGCTTGGAAAGCCAATCGAGTAAAAAAAATGAAGCAATGCATCGATTTAATGTTATGTATTCTTCCTTTTGAAAAAAACTATTTTAAAGCAGAATGGAACTGGGAAGTAGAATACGTAGGCCATCCCTTAATTGAAGTAATTGAACAATTTAAAGCAACCCATCAATTGGAAACCAAACCAATTGTGGCTTTATTACCTGGGAGTCGTAAACAAGAAATTGCGAAAAAACTTCCGATTATGTTAAGTGTAGCTCCACATTTTCCTGATTATGAATTTGTGGTGGCTAAAGCACCAGGGCAAGATGATGCTTTTTATGAACCATTCTTACTAGGCCAAAATAATGTAAGGGTAGTGAAAGACAGTACTTATTCGTTATTGATGCAATCCAGTGCAGCATTGGTTACCAGCGGAACTGCCACTTTAGAAACTGCCTTATTTGGGGTACCAGAAATTGTATGTTATAAAGGAAGCAATATCAGCTATCAAATTGCAAAGCGCTTGGTTAAAATTAAATTCATTTCCTTAGTGAATCTAATTATGAACAAAGAAATTGTGAAAGAGTTAATTCAAGATCAACTAAACACTTCCAATTTAGTTCAAGAATTAAATACCCTTATAAAGGATGGTAAACAACAAGAAATGCTCAAGAAAGAATATGCAGAACTTTATCAACTGCTATCAGCAGGTGGTCATGCTTCCAAGAATGCAGCATTGCATATTATGGATTTTATGAAATAATAAACTAGCGAAACATTGGTATCACTACCTGCTTTACAACAATAAAGATGACAGCTAATAAGAACATCACTAGTGAAATCCTATTCATACCATGCATGTATTTCATCCAAGTAGATTTAGGTGCATTAGGATCAGCTTTCTTTATAAATAGGTATTGTTGAATTTGGTTCCAGATTCCCATGGTTGGTCATTTTTACAAAGATAACATGCTGAGCCGATTTTAGTTCAATCAACCTTATACCCTTAGATTTGTTAAAATACAAAACGATATATGCTTCCAAAAGTCTTTTTAATAGTTTGCTTGGCCATTGGTTTGAAAACCCAGGCTCAAATAGATCCTGCCAAAATTGATATTATCCGCGACAAATACGGCGTTCCCCATATTTTCGGAAAAACAGATCCTGAAGTGGCTTATGGCCTGGCTTGGGCGCATGCGGAAGACGATTTTACTACCATACAACAATCCTTATTAGCGGGCAAAGCCATGCTGGCTCAATACCAAGGGAAAAAGGGCGCATCCATCGATTATATTGTTCACTTGTTGCGTATTCCTGAACTAGTTGAAGAACGCTATGAATCGGATTTAGCACCCGACTTTAAAAAACTATTGGAAGGATATAGCGCTGGCCTGAATGCATACGCAGCCAAACACCCCAAAGAAATATTGCTCAAAAAAATATTCCCCGTTACCCCCAAAGACATGGTGCAGTACTCTGTTTTACAACTTTGTGTGCTTTCAGGGGCTGATAAAGCATTGGCTGCAATTTTTGGTGGCACCATCCCTTTATTAGAAAATTATAAAACGCAGGGAAGCAACGCATTTGCTTTTAACAGCAACAAAACAAACGACGGACAAGTCTATTTAAATATCAATGCCCATCAACCCTTAGAAGGTCCTGTAGCATTTTACGAAGCCCATTTAAGCAGTGAAGAAGGATGGAATATATTGGGGGCAAACTTCCCGGGTGCTCCATCTATATTGCATGGAGTAAATGAGCATTTAGGTTGGGCCCATACGGTAAACGAGCCTGATAAATTAGATGTATACCAATTAGAAATAAATCCTGAAAACAAAACGCAATATAAACTAGACGGCAAATGGGAAATATTGGAAGAAAGAGTGGCCCAATTAAAAGTAAAAATTGCGGGTTTAAAAATCAATGTAAAAAAGAAAGCGTATTGGAGTAAATATGGCCCAACCATTATTACAGACAGAGGCACTTTCTCCATCAGAATGCCCGCTCAAATGGATATCAGAGGACTAGAACAATGGTATCGTTTTAATAAAGCCAAAAATTTTACTGAGTTTAAAGCGGCAGTAAACATGAAAGCCATTCCCGGTTATAATATTGTTTATGCTGATAAATACGATACCATCTATTATATCAGTAATGGACGTATTCCAATCAGAGATAAAAACTATAATTGGAAAACCACTTTACCCGGTAATACCAGTGCTACATTGTGGAATCAGTTACATCCAATAGAGGCCTTACCACAAGTATTACAACCAAAATCTGGATTTGTATACAATACCAACCACTCGCCTTTTCATTCAACGGAAGGCCCTGAGAATCCGATTGTAACTGATATTACTATGGGATATGAGACCCTAGAAAACAATCGCAGCAAGCGTTTTGAAGAAATGCTCAAACCCCTGAACAAAGTGAGTTACGAAGACTTTAAGCGAATCAAATTCAGTAGACAGTTTCCATCCAACTTTTACTTTCCTTATAATATTGATACCCTATTTATGTTGGATGAATTAAAGTATACTGATATAGCCGACTTAATTACACAACTAAAAACTTGGGATAAAATTGCCGATGCAGAAAGCATTGGAGCTGGTACCTTTTTTATGATTACTCATACTGTTTATGACAATAGAGCAATTTACCTGAAGCAAAAAACAATAACCCAAGATCAGGCAGTAGAAATTATGAGAGCTGCTAAAACAAAAATGTTGGCGAGTTTCAACAGAACCAATTTGCAATTGGGAGATATTCAAAAACTGGTTAGAGGAAATGTAGTTTTACCTTTACCTGGCTTACCGGATGTATTAGCCCCCATGTATTCTATACCATATAAAGATGGGATGTATAAGGGAAATCAAGGTGACGCATACATTGAAATGGTTCGCTTTACTAAAAACGGCCCTATCATTGAAAGCTTGAATGTATATGGAGCTTCTGCTAGAAAGGATTCTCCGCATTACACCGATCAAATGGACATGTATGTGAAGCAACAAACCAAAAAAATGACTTTAGATAAAGCAACTGTTTATCAAGAAGCGGTGAAAAAATATAATCCTCTTTAACCTTACTGAATAAAGGGTTTTAGCAAATTGGTAATTTGTTGTGTTTCAATAATGAATCCATCATGTCCATAAGTGGAATGAATTATTTCTAATGAAGCATTAGGCATGTAAGTAGCCATGAATTGTTGCTCGTCTACAGGACAAAGTATATCAGAACTTATTCCTATGATTAAAGTAGGTTGTTGTACACTTTGTAGTACAGCAATTAAATTCCCTCCTCTGCCTCTTGCTAAGTGATGACTATCCATTGCTTTAGTAAGTAACCAATAACTATAAGCATTAAAGCGATTCACTAATTTTTGACCTTGGTAATTAATATAGGAAGATGCTTTAAAGTCGTCTATTTTTTCCGGGTCAGGATCTGTCTGCTTCTCTTGAAAAGTAGCGTAATTGCGATAAGTGAGCATACCAATAGCACGAGCTGCTTTTAATCCAGCAGCACCAGCTTCTGTAGTATGATGTCTCCAAGTAGCATCTGCTTCTATGGCCAGCCTTTGTGCGGTATGTACCGCAACACCCCAAGCAGATTCTGAAGGAGAGGTTGCAATTAAAAATAGCTTCTTAATAACCGATGGCTCCATCACCGCCCACTCCAACACTTGGTATCCACCCATACTTCCACCCATCAATAACTGAATAGATTGAATGCCTAAATGCTTTCGTAATAAAATATGTGCCGCCACCATATCTCGTATGGTTACTAAAGGAAAATGAGAATAATATGGTTGATGGCTAGCTGAGTTTAAACTCAAAGGCCCTGTTGAGCCATAACTAGAACCAATAATATTTGCACAAACAATAAAATAATCAGCTGGATTAATTAAGCATCCCTCTCCTACCAATCCTTTCCACCAGTCAGCTGCATCGGAATTAGCGGTTAAAGCATGGCATACCCAAATAATATTGGTACCATCTTTATTCATATTACCATAAGTATGGTAAACTATTTCTAATCCGTGTAAAGTCTCCCCGCATTCCAATAACAAAGGAGATTCGCAGGTAAATTGCTGTATGGCCATTATTCAAAATTCTACCACAAAATAAAGACATGTGAAGCGTACCTTTGTGAAAATTTTAAAAGCAGCGCTAGGACTATGAAAAAGCAAACACAGGCCATCCGAATTCAAACAGAACGCACTCAAGAAATGGAACATTCATCCCCCCTTTTCTTAACCAGCAGTTTTTGTTTTGATAATGCAGAAGAAATGCGTGCTGCTTTTGCGGATGAATCGGACGATAATATTTATTCCCGTTTTAGTAATCCGAGCGTACAAGAATTTGTAGATAAATTGGTGGCTTTAGAAGGCGCTGAAGCTGGCTATGCAACTGCTTCAGGAATGAGTGCTGTATTCGGTTCATTCATGGCATTACTAAAACAGGGAGATCGCTTATTGTCTTGTAATTCTATATTTGGAAGTACCCATACCGTTATTGCAAAATATTTGCCCAAATATGGAATTGAATACGGTTATATAGGCGCCAATGCAACCGAAGAAGAATGGGAAGCAGCCATTACCCCTAACACTAAAATGATTTACCTAGAAACCCCTACCAATCCAGGACTTGAAGTATTAGATTTAGCAATGATTGGAAAACTAGCAAAAAAACACCAGATTATATTCAATGTAGACAATTGCTTTGCCACACCAGTTAACCAACAACCCATTGCATTTGGAGCAGACCTAGTAGTGCATTCAGCAACTAAATGGTTAGATGGTCAAGGACGTGTTTTGGGTGGTGCTGTAGTAGGCAGAAAAGACTTAATTAAAGAAATCTATTTATTCTGCCGAAGCACAGGGCCAGCACTATCCCCTTTCAATGCTTGGGTACTCAGCAAAAGTTTAGAAACACTTGATGTAAGGATGGAACGTCATGCTTCCAATGCATTATTTATAGCACAAGCTTTAGAAAATCATTCAAGCATAGCTAACCTAAGATATCCATTTTTACAATCTCATCCTCATTATTCAATTGCCACTAAACAAATGCAAAATGGTGGTGGAATAGTGTGTTTTGAGTTGAAGGGGGGGATTGAAGCTGGCCGAACATTTTTAGATAACCTCAAGATGCTTTCGCTCACAGCTAATTTAGGAGACACCAGAAGTATTGCATCTCACCCTGCAAGTACTACACACGCCAAACTAACAGAAGCCGAAAGACAAGCGGTCAATATTACTCCAGGCCTCATTAGAATTAGCGTAGGACTTGAGCACAAGGAAGATATACTAGCGGACATTCTTCAAGCGCTTGATTAGCTTTTCTAATTCTACTGCATGAAAAACAATCATCGACATTAATATACAAAAACCTAATTCTTGTAAACTTAGTGGTTGTGTTTTAAATATTTCATTTAAGAAAGGGATATAGATGACACCCAACTGTAAACAAAAGGTAAATAGTACAGATAATAGTAATAGTGTGTTAGAAAAAAATCCTTGTTGAAATAAATATGTTTTATCACTTCTGACCGCCAATACATGGCCTAATTGAGCAAAAGACAATACTGTAAATACCATAGTTTGCCAATGAGCAGAAGCATTATGCAATGCATAGGCTTGGGTTGTCAATGTAACACCTGCCATCAATAGTCCTACCCATATAATATGCAACCCTACTCCATCTGCAAAAAAACTTTCTGAAGCATTCCGAGGAGGTCTTTTCATAATATCTAATTCCCCTTTTTCATTGGCCAATGCTAAAGCTGGTAATCCATCAGTTACCAAATTAATCCATAAGATATGTATGGGTAATAACGGAATGGGCATCCCTAAAATAGGAGCTAAAAAAATAGTCCAAATTTCTGCACCGTTGCAGGTCATAATATACTTGATGAACTTCCGAATATTATCTACAATTCTTCTTCCTTCTTTAATAGCATTTACAATAGTGCCAAAACTATCATCCAATAAAATTAAATCAGCCGCTTCCTTACTTACATCTGTACCTGTGATACCCATTGCAACACCAATATTGGCTGCCTTTAAAGAAGGTGCATCATTTACCCCATCACCTGTCATCGCAACAAAATGTCCGTTACTTTGCAATGCTTTAATAATACGTAATTTTTGATTGGGCGAAACCCTAGCATATACTGCAATGTTCAATACTTCCATTTTAAATTGCTCATCATTTAGCTGAGCCAAAGCTGTACCAATCATAACCTTATCTCCTGCTTGCATTATACCGATTTGCATAGCAATTGCTTTAGCTGTTTCAGGGTGGTCACCCGTAATCATGACAGGCTTTATTCCAGCTTCTATACATTCTTGAATAACATTTACCACGTTTACTCTGGGAGGATCCATTAATCCTACCTGGCCAATCCATACTAAATCCTTCTCTACAGTTTCACTGGTTATTTCCTGAGGGAGTGTATTGATTAATTTAAATCCGTAAGCAATAACCCTCATTCCTTTTATTGCCCATTTATTAGACAAGGCAAGCAATTGGTGCTTAGACTCTGCGTCCGTTAAAGAAGCTTGAATGGTTTCTGTTGCCCCCTTGGTGATCACCAAAAATTGGTCGCCAAAGGAATGAATGGTTGTCATACATTTTCGATCAGAATCAAACGGAATTTCAGAGACTCTTGGGTATTGACTATATAATGTATGAAATTCAGCAATAGTTAGCTGGTCTATGCATTGATTTACAATGGCAAGTTCTGTTGATTCACCAAATGGTTCCCCTGACTGATTAAATTGAATATCATGGTTTAAGGCCATTGAGAGCAATAATGGCGTATTAGAAAATGATGGAGACAAAACCGTATTTTCAAAAGTCTCAATCACTTCCATTTTATTCTGAGTTAGTGTACCTGTTTTATCAGAACAAATAAAACTAACTGACCCCAAAGTTTCTACAGCAGGGAGCTTTCTGATTAATGCCTTTTTCTTGGCCAGCCTTGCCGCACCTTTAGATAATGCAATAGTAATTAAAGCTGGCAATGCTTCTGGTATAGCAGCCACCGCTAAACTGATGGAGAGCAACAATAAAGTAAAAGGATCTTCACCTCGGATTAACCCGCTAATAAACAAAACAAAACAAATGAATAAAATTATATAAGATAATTTTTTACCAAAATATTCCATTCGTTTTTGCAATGGAGTGGTTGCTTTATCTTCTTGTAGCAATCCTGCAATTTGACCTAATTCTGTAGACATTCCGGTTACCACCACTAAACCAGTTGCCCTACCTGCAGTTACCAAAGTGCCTTTAAATGCCATATTGTGCCGATCGCCTAATGAAATTTCTACTTCATTAATGGTGTCTGCTTTTTTATGAGCAGCAGTCGATTCTCCAGTTAAGGAGGATTCGTCTATGCTAAGCGTATGTACTTCAATTAGTCGTATATCTGCAGGTACAATATTCCCTGCTTCTAAGTAAACAATATCACCAGGCACTAATTCTTGAGACGGAATAATTGCCGGCATTTCGTCTCGGTTAACTCGAGCCGTAGTAAGACTCATCTTTTTTAAAGCAGCCATTGATTTTTCTGCTTTATACTCTTGACTAAAACCTAATAAGGCATTCAATAGTACAATGATTAAAATAACAATTGTATCCACCATATCTCCCATTATACCTGAGAGAACTGCAGCTACCAATAAAATGATAATCATGAAGTCTTTAAACTGGTCAAAAAAATAAACCCATGCGGGTTTATTTTTCTTGGTAACTAATTCATTTAATCCATATTTGGTTAAACGATTAGACGCTTCTATTGGGGATAATCCTTTTCTAGACGATTTGAATGCGTTAAACACATCATCCTCGCTTAAATTAAAATATTGCTTATTCATTCTTAACTGTAAAATCTTTTAGGGCTTTTCCTAATTCATCCATATCGCGGTTGAATTCTTCTTTAAATTTAGCCCAACCATCTTTACCATCCGCTTTATAATCGGCAATTTTTTTCTTCATATCGGTATTTTTCAACTCTAATGCAGCAATCTTTGCTTTATACTCTGCCTTGGCTGCTTTTTTATCTGTGGCAATTCTAGCATTGAAATCGGCAATACTTTTTGCATTTTCATCAATCTTTTCATTTGTTTCTAACCTGAACTTTTCTACATCGGCCAAATATTCGGCATTGGCCTCATCTAAATTTTCATTGGCTACCTTTACTTCATCCTCTGCCTTTTCAACTTTCTCTGCAGAAGAGTTACAGCTAATCATTTCAGTTCCTGCCAATAATAATAGGGCAGAAAAAATCAAACTTATTTTTTTCATATTGTACTTTTAAATGGTAAAAATTATAAAGATGTGAGAATCTTTTGGAGTTCTTCCTTAGACTTGCCTAATTTTATTTGAAGACGTCCCATAAGTTCATCATGCTTTCCTTCAACCAACAACATATCATCATCAGTAAGCATTGCATACTTCTGCTTCAATTTACCTTTAAGCTCTTTCCAATTACCGAGTAACTCTGTAGTGTTTTTCATGTAGTCTTTTTAAATGTTATTTTGAAAGACTAAAGGTCAAAAACAAAGTATTGTAGTTTATTACAGAACTGTAAGCAAATGATACATTATTTACAGATTCGAAAAAATAGTAGAATCAATAGTTGATTACCTAACCGTTTGGGTGAAATTATTTTTTGATGTTTTCCTTAACGTTAGATTGTAAAGCACGTAATATTGGTAAATGGATATGAAATTGAACAGCTAAAACTCGAACCAATATCACTACAGATGCTGCAATAATTTCTGTTAATCCTGTTGATAAACCAAAATAAAGACAAACAAAATACACTACCCCTCCTATAATACAAGCCAAGGCATAAATATCTTTTTGCAACAGCAATGGTACTTCGTTCAATAAAATATCTCTAATAACGCCACCAATTGAGCCTGTAATTGCACCCATAACAATACAAACCCAGAATGGAAAGCCAGCATCTAAACTCTTGGTAATTCCAACAATAGTTACAAGGCCTAAACCAATGGTGTCAAATAAAAAAAGCGTATTGCTCCATCTAAAAAGTTTTTCTTTAAAAACCAACGTGGCCAATAAAGCCGCACCAGTTGTTATAAAATACCTACTATCCAACATCCAAAATGGAGTAACACCTAAAAGCAAATCACGTATGGTACCGCCGCCAATAGCGGTTGCTAACCCAATGATATAGGCACCTAACCAGTCCACCTGTTTGCCAGAAGCTAATTTAATTCCACTAATAGCAAATGCAAATGTGCCAACAAGATCGGGTAAAATGGTTAATAAATTTCCCAATAAAATTTCATCTAATAAATGACAAATAAAATAAAAATTCCTACTTAATTAATTGGATATACTTTGCTCTATTTTCCCACATGATCCATAATAAAATAGCGGAGAGTATAATAGCTAAAGGCAACCCACTTAAAGCAACTGTAGCGTGAATATGTACAATTCCAACCATGATTGGGAAAATCATCATAGCACCAAGCGCCCTTAACTTAGGAATCAACAATAAAATCCCACCAAAAAGCTCAACAACAGCAATCAGAGGCATTAACCAAACAATTTCCATTAAAGCAGTGTTTACTTTAACCATTTCGGCAGGTAAATCAGGGGGTACAGGTATGTAATTGAAAAACTTATTTAAGCCTCCGTTGATAAACATAAGGGCGAATAAAACAGTTACTACGGTTAAAACTTTTTGTTTCATACACTTGATTTACACTAAATATAAAAAAGATAAATCAGTTTATCAAGTAGTTTGAGCTATAAAAAAGTATAGAGGCATCCCAATAGTTATATTTACTGGAAAGGTAACAGCTAACGCCATCGGCAAAAATAGTCCTGGATTTGCTTTTGGAACAGATATTTTCATTGCAGCGGGAACAGCAATATAAGATGCACTTGCAGCTAAAATAGCAAACATAAATCGATTGGTAATATCATCTGTAACAAACATACTGGCCCATGCAAAAAAAGACCCATTAAGTAAAGGAATAAAAAAAGCAAATAAGAAAGGAAATAAGCCAAAGGAGAAAAATGCTTTTAATTTTTTACCACTAGATATACCCATATCCAATAAAAAAATAGCTAGAAACCCTTTAAATAAATCATTGGTAAATGGTTTGATTCCTTCAGCTTGTTTTGCATTAGCAACTAATCCAATTAATAGACTTCCCAAAATAAGTAATACACTACCATTGGTAAAGGAATGCTTAATTACATCTCGTTTTTTAATATCGGTAACATCTTCGCGATTAAAAAGACTAATCAATAATAAACCAACTATAATTGCAGGGGACTCCATTAATGCCATTATGGCTACCATATAGCCATGAACACCTAACTGCTGAGACTCCAAATAAGTAACAGCAGTAACAAAAGTAACAGCACTTACAGAACCATAAGCTGCAGCAATTGCACCAGCATTATATATGTTCAATCGCTTTTTAAGAAGAAAAAATGTATAAACTGGTATGATAACAGAGATTGTTACGCCTAACAGCATTGACCATGCAATTTCTGAAGAAAACTTTTCATGAGAAAGCTCTTGACCACCCTTGAAACCAATTGCAAACAATAAATAAAGCGAAATAAACTTAGAAGAATTCGGAGGTATTTCTAAATCGCTTTTCAAATAAACCGCTAAAATTCCTAAAACGAAAAACAGTAAAGCTGGATTGGTTAAATTGTCTAATAAAAGATTATAATTCATAGGTAGCTTTAATAGGAGCTGCAATTCTAGACTCTTTTACAAATTGCATTGAAGAAGATATCACCAAGGTCTTAACCACTATTTTCTCTTCAATAATTAAGTCAGTAAAAACACCATTAGTCAAAAATTCATTTTTTTGATTATGAGCTATTAATTCGGCTAGTCGGAATAGTTGATATTGATTTGATCTTCCTTTTAAACTAGTGGCGAAAGCCTGTTTATAAATACTTTCTACCCAATGTTCAGCATCCAAACCAAACAAATCCTTATTCAAGATTACCGAATTAATAATTCTAGAAGACGCATCATTAACAAAGTAAATTGCATTTATATTATTCCTAACAATTTCGCCCATTAGAACCTCAATAAAAAGGTGGTCATTGTAAGGGATTATTGCTCCAGGGCTAGAAATAAAGAAAGCATTAGATCCATATTTTTGCTTCAATTTATTCTCTACACATGAAAAAGGGCAAACAATAAATAGTATGTTACTCATGAGTCAGTTTATTTGGATCATTAACCGATGGGTGCAAATTTGGCAGTATTTTACATAAATTTTCATTTATCTTTAATATATAAACCATAAATTATTTTTATGAATTATACTTTAAATCAATTACAAATTTTTTTAAAAGTGGTAGAAACACAGAGTGTTACTAAAGCCTCAGAAGAGTTACATTTAAGTCAACCAGCTGTTTCCATACAATTAAAAAATCTTCAAGACCAATTTGAAATACCCTTAACAGAAGTAGTTGGAAGAAAAATATATATTACTGATTTTGGGAAAGAAATTGCACTAGCAGCAGCAGAAATAATTAATCAAGCGAATGCCATTAACAATAAAACCTTGGCATATAAAGGTCAACTTGCAGGTCGGCTAAAGTTATCTGTAGTTTCAACAGGAAAGTATATTATGCCTTATTTTCTAACAGAATTCATCAAACTCAATAATGGTATAGAATTAAATATGGATGTAACAAATAAGTCTAAAGTAATTGAGAGTTTAGAAAAAAACGAAATTGACTTTGCCTTAGTTTCCATTTTACCTAGTTCATTAAATATTGAAAAACTAGATTTATTGCAGAACAAATTATACCTAGTAGGCAATAATAAACCCAAGCTTTCTATTAAAGACATTCCCATCATATTTCGAGAGCAAGGTTCTGGAACTAGACAAACAATGGAGAAGTATTTCGAAAAAAATCAATTAAGCATTCAGAAAAAAATGGAGCTAACTTCTAATGAAGCAGTTAAACAAGCATTGATGGCCGGACTAGGGTATTCGATTATGCCACTTATTGGAATTAAGAATGAACTACAGAATAAAGAATTACAAATCATTAATACAAAAGGATTACCCATTAAAACTACTTGGAGTTTAATTTGGCTAAAAGGAAAAAAACATTCTCCCGTATCATTGGCTTTTCTAAACCATTTGAAAAAGGAGAAAGCTACGATTATCAAAGAAAAATTTAGCTGGTACGAGCAGTATTAAAATTCTTTTTCACCAATTTCACTTGTTGGAAGCTTTGGTCTATTAGTCAGTTTATTTAGATTGAAGCTAAAATTAAGTAGCAACACATCTGTCTCATAAATATAATTGGTAGTTGTGTAAAAATTTTTACCAAAAGTAGTAATGCGTTGTTGATTAGTATTCATGAATCCTAGGTTCATATTTTGCCATTGTAATCCTATGGAGAATTTTCCGTTCAAAATTGTTTTTTTGATTGAAGAGTTGACAGATAAAAATCTTGAGTCTTCTCCCTGCGCAGTAGGTCGCGCAGATAAATAATTCATATTGGCTTGTAAATTCCAGCTTCGACCTAGGTTAAAAGTATTATTCATGTTAATGGAGTAAACCCAATTTGAATTATTTACAGTTGAAGTGACCCCCAATACATTCAACCCTCCATTTATTTTGTAATTATATATATTGGCGCCAAAATATAAATTGTACCACAAAGTCAACTTAAAATTTGTACCCATTTCAATCCCAAAAAGTCTTGCTCTATCAACATTAGTAAAGACCCTATTCAAAATAGTGTCTGCATATATACTATTTACTCTTTGTATTGGATTTTGAATATTTTGAAAATAAAGAGTTGCAAAAAAAGTTCCTTTAGAAAAACTATGATTCACTCCCAACTCAACCAAATCAATCATTTGCGGGAGCAAATCTGGATCACCCTGTTCTAAAGTTTCAGAGTGCTCTCTTTCTGGTATTGGATTTAATTTAAAAATTATTATTTCGCTGTATGCGCTTACTATAACCTGCTTTTGCATTCCAGTTATTGTTAAACGTGTACAGTAAATTAAAAGAGGGAAATAAATTACGCATCTTTAATAAATGCGGATTGATGTCTGAAGACAAAATCACTTCCCTATTCGCATTTTCATACCGCAACCCAGTTGTATATTGAAGACTTGACGCTTTTCCACTATACTGTGCATATAACCCATTTACCTGATTCACCGATTTAGCCGTTCCCCTGAACTTTGCAATATCTGGTTGATTTGAAAAAGGTGTAACTGTATAATCAAACTTACCATCTTGTTGATCTCGTCTAAATTGATAGCCCGCTTCAAATTTTCCAGCTCCAATTGAAGTACTGTAATCTAGTTTAAACCTATAACCATTGATTGGATTCGTGTAAGGGTTGGTTACTAGTTGAAAAGGGATTGTTTTGGAGGCCAAATCTAAGTTTTGATTAAAAGTATTCCCGTAAAGATTTGCATTCTCATAAATAGCCGAACTAGAAAGTTTCGAATTATTTTTAAAAGTATGAACATAATCTAGACTGCTCACCAAAAATTCACCCTCCTTATTTTGAACATTGGAATTGAAATATGGAAACTGTTTTAATATAGCTCCATTGGTTAAGTTTTCAACAGAATTATTATAGTTAATATCTGCCCTTCGCTGTTGGTATTTTTTACTAATAAAAAATCCTGCGCTAAATAGGTTTTGCTTGTCAGCTGCATAGTTAACAGCTGTTCTAATTCCATAATTATATCTGTCAAAACTTCTTTCGCCTATTGAAGGAAACCGAGTAATAGTATTATTTACCTCATTGATTGTATACACATCTCCTTCCCTACTACCGTTGGCATCATTTCTATTATAGTTAGCACTTACAGAAAAATTCCACTTATTTTTTTTATAACTCAAGGTAATATCACCCCCAAAACGTCCTGGTTTTTCTAAATTATTATAATCAGTAGTACTAGGCAACCCGCCAAGTAAATTGGCTTGCACTTCAAATCCATCTGTAATTCCCTTTTTTGTTGTTATATTAATAATACCAGCTCTTCCGTCCGCATCATATTTTGCTGATGGAGCAGTAATTAATTCAATTCCTTCAATTGTGTTTGCTGGCAATTGGCTTAAGATGGTTTGCGCATCGGTTAATACAGGTTTACCATTAATTAATACCAAAAATCCTGTAGAGCCCCTTACACTTATTTCTCCTGAACTATTTACCGCAACAGAAGGCAAATTCTTCAAAACATCTGTGGCCGTTCCGCCTTTTGCTGCTTCAAACTGATTTGCTTTATAGGTTTGCTTATCTAATTTATTGGAAAGGGAATTATTAATTTTACCTGTCACAACTACTTCACCTAACGATTCATTGGATATAGATAATGGAATACTATCAAGCAGTAACTGTTGATTTTTCTTTTGAATAGAAAATGGTAAGAAAAAGTTTCGGGCACCCAAAGAAACTACTTTCAATAAAAAATTACCAGTGTTAATTTTAGAAAAAATAAAAGCACCATTTTTTTGAGTCAAAAACCCTTCTACAATAGATGAATCAGAAGCCTTTAAAATAGATACACTTGCAAACTCAACAGGGCTTCTAGATTTACTATCAATAATGATACCTCTCAGTTCAGCATTTTGTGCATACATTGATGATATAGAAATAAATAAAACAAATAAAAGAGATAATGAATTCTTCATTGACTTTGAGAGCATAATGTAAGATGCCGAATATTAACGTATCACAGAGTACTTAATATTTATTTGGGCCAAATACCCCCTTTTTAGGTGTTAGTAGTTGCTACTATGAAGAATACTTTATTCTCTTTAATAATTTTATATCCATAATAAATACAAACAAGTCCAATAAACTCAGTCACATACAATACTTCAACATATCCTGCCCTTGTAAAAGAGCCACCAATTCCAGGTAGTAATCCTCCTATTGCAATAAAAATATTACCCTTGAATGGGGCTTCTTTAATTCCTTGTTTATAATATTTATACGCAGAATATATAGCTCCTCCTACCAAAAATAGAAAGGCGTAAATATTAATGAGTGGAGAAAAGTAACGAACCCATTTCCATGCAAAAACACTCCCAGTTAATTTATTGTTGAACGAATCAGGCAGTTCAACCGGAGTTAAAATAACAAAATAAGAAGCAACTAGAATTAAAAGTATAAAAAACGCTGATGTAATATGTGCAAACTGCTTATTCATTAACAAATACACACTGCCCTGGGCCAATGGATACCCGCCTAATAAAGCCCCTACGATATACCAATATTTTAAATTAGTCTCACTCCAACCCAATAAAATATTGATACTTTCAGACAAAGTGCCTAAACCAAAAGTTAATACCCCCAATGCCCACCAAAGTAAATAGTTCTTTCTCTTTAACTGATAGTGCTTATATATTTCCTTAAAAAAATAAATAGAAAATAAAGTAGTAAAAATGGGGATGTATTCAACAAGATTTTTCATAGCTCAATTAAAACACGAAATTGAACTAATTGTTAGTTGAATGAGTCAGCCAATTGTAAAATTAACTTTCAGCTTTTCTTTTTCTTGATTTCCCAATAAATCCAACCACCCAAGAACCCTATTAAAAAACCGATTGGACCTGTAATAAATATTCCAAGTAAAGGCCCAAGATTAGACTCAGGCATAAAAATCATAGGACCCAAAAAACCTCCTAACAGTCCTACTCCCCCAACACTTAACCCACCCATCAAACAATAAGTAGCAAAAGAATCTCTTAGTTGATCAGTTTTATTCCAAATCATTTTGGCAATTAGTATTGCTATTGCAAATGAAATGAATGGCTTCAAAAAAATAATTGAATCAGGAAATGGTAAAATATTTAATATGAAAATATTAGAGAAAAAATATACCGCAATCAAAGTGACTGCAGTATATATCAATCTCAATGGTTGTTTCATGACTAATAATATTTAATTATTCTGCTGTGGTAGGATCAATCATGGTCTTCACTTCACTAATTGAATTAGCTGGGAAGCCTCCTTGACTAGCATGTTCTCGAATCATCTCTTCATTTGGAGCAATGTACACACAATAAATTTTATCATTTGTTACATAACTCTGCAACCATTGTATTTCAGGTCCCATTTTATTTAATACTCCACAAGAGGTTTGTGAAATGGCTTTAAGTTGGTCAGCTGGAATATTACCTGCATCAGGAATATTTCTTTCGATTACATACTTTGGCATAAATTGGATAATTTGGTTAAATCATAAATTACGAAATTTATTTTAAAAAATCAACCCTAACTTATCATTTATTCATTGGTAAATTCAAGTATATCCCCTGGCTGACAATCTAAAACTTCGCAAATAACTTCTAGCGTACTAAATCTAATTGCCTTTGCTTTCCCTGTTTTTAAAATGGAGAGATTAGACAAAGTTAAACCTACTTTTTCTGAAAGTTCGTTTAGAGACATCTTACGCTTTGCCATCATTACATCTAAGTTTACTATAATTGGCATACTTATACAGTTAAATCGTTTTCAGTTTGAATTTCTATACCGCGCTTAACTATGTATGCTATAACAAACAAGATTGCACACATGAATAGCCAAACATCGCCGCCAGCCATTCTTAAACTTTGCATAGGGGGCAATTCCACTCCATTAAAATTTAACCAATCGCAATAACGATTACCCCAAATAGAAAACAGCCCTACGCCAAAAGATAGATACGCTAGATTGGAAATAAATTTTTCTAAAATTGTATTGAATGGCTGGGTAAACTGAAATGTGCGATGATGGAATAAAGTAATAATTAAATAAAACATTATTGCCTTTAATACAGCAACAATACTCATCAAACTTACAACAACCATAAAAAATCCTTTATCATAATTGTATAATGCAGATAGGTCAGCTTTCATCCAAAAGCTTTTGGAAGCTATAGGATTAATAAAAATTGCATAAATGGAATTGAATAAGATACCGCCGGCCTCTATGCAAAGGCCAACGAAAATGACCCAGGCAATAATATTAATTACTCTAAGCACATTTTGGGAACTGATTGAAATCTCCATAATGATTCGTTTTTGATGATTATGGAGCAATATTAATAAATATTTATTGATAAACAATAATTATTTATAGCTATTTAATAATTTTTAAATTAATTTCACAACAATAAAGTAAATTATTGATCATTTTAGCTAAAGAAGAGGTACATCATTACTAATATATAAAGAACAATAATGATAAATGTATCTAAACTAAAAACCCAAAAATGCTTTTTCTCTGGCTTAAACAACAACCCAAGTGCAACTACTGCAGACATCATAATAATGATTAACACGGATGTTAAGTGAGATGGAGATATAGCAGAAAATAAAGAGCCTTCTCTATAAAAAACATCATCAATGGCTAAAATAAATATGTTGAATACATTGCTTCCTAATAAATTACCCACAGCCATATCTAATGACCCCATTCTCAATGCAGCAATTGAAACAACCAACTCAGGTAATGATGTAGCCCCAGCAATAAATAAAGTAGCAAAAAAAGAATTTCCCAATCCAGAAACACTCGCAATATGTTCCCCAAAATAAGGAAGAAAAATTGCTGCACAAATCACAATTAATGCATGAAGCGCATAATTTCCAATCACACTTTTAAGAGCGGCTTTATCAAAAGTTGTATAGGTGTTATTTACTTCCCCTGTCCTAATTAAATCGGCTTGTTCATATTTAAATATCCCCCAAACAGAAACCAAATAAATAGCAATAATGATGAAAGTAAAACTACTCATCCAAAGTATACTAGGAATTTGATTAGTAAGGTAAATTGCTATTCCAGCAACAGTCAATAACATAATCCCAAAAATTACAGTTAATATATGGCTCGATTTAACCATAGAAAAAAGTGGTCTTTTTATCCTGGCGTCTAATACAGATAATATTAACAGATTAAACATACAACTACCAAAAATATCACCAGCTGCTAAATCTGGAGATTTGATGATTGCAACCGAACTAATCCCTGTAACTAACTCTGGAAGAGATGTAACTGATGCCATTAAAATTAAACCAATCCACGCTTTTCCCAAACCAGTTAGCTCTGCAATTTTATCACCATAGTAAGAGAGTTTTGTCCCACTAAAGATGATAATTGCAGCACAAACTAAAAAGCCAAGAATATGAAATATAATATTATCCATTAATCATTTTATCTGAAAGTTAAATAAACATCATTAATCTAATTGAAATGAAGTTTATTTAATTCAGGCAACGTGGAAAAATTAGATATTTTGTATAGCAATCCGCCTTCTTTCCTTTAAATTTCTAAAATGAGAAGGAGTTAACCCAGTTACCTTTTTAAACTGGGTAGATAAATGAGCAGCACTACTGTAATTCAATTTATAAGCAATTTCAGCTATTGTATCTTCCCCAAAAATAAGTAACTCTTTAACCCGCTCAATTTTTAAGGCAATCATAAATTGCTCTATGGTGGTAGATTCAACTTCAGAATAAAAATTTGCCAGATAGGTATAGCTTAAATTCAATTCTTTACGAAGCAAGACAGAAAATTTTAAATCTGGCTTTCCATCAGAATTGTAAACATAATCTATCATTATTTGTCTAATTCTTTCAATTAATATTCCTTGCTTTTTTTCAAGCAACTCTAGACCTGCTTTACGCAATTTCGAATTTAGTACCATTTTTTCTTCTTCAGAAACATCTTGGTGCGTGTCTATTTCACCTAAGTCTACTTTATAAAATGGAATTTTCATTTCAACTAATACATCAGTAACAACTACTTTACAACTAACACAAGCCATGTTTTTTACATATATTTTCATAGATAAATTTTGTGTAATGCATGAACCTGCGACACTTTTTAAGTGCAAATTTGCGCCGATATCAAAACAAAACTGTTTGATAATTGCATCTTCAACTAAAGTTCAGGCCAAAAATAGACCAATGGGTCTCGAGTAACATTTGTAATTATGTTACACAGGAGTTTGATAATTGTCAGTCCGGCAATGGAAGCCGATAAAATCATTATCGTAATATACATTATAAAAAGCAGAGTAAAAAATATTCAGCAATGAATCGCTAGTTATTAAACTAAGAATACTTTTCTTCGGCTAATCCAAAGCATGAATACTGCAACTGATGCCCCTATAACAATGGTAAATACTTTCTCCCATCCCTCTAAACCAAATGAAATACGCATCAATAGAGTTGCTAATACATAACCTGAATTCCGGATAACAAGAATGGTATTTTGCAAATTCTTTGCACTACTCAATAAAAGCAAAACGTCAACAAAAGTTAATAGTGTAAAAAACTCTTTATAAAATATATGTGAAGGATCTTGTAATGATGCATGATTATCAGAATATTGAACTAATTCAAAAATCCAAATAGTAAATGAAAAAACTGACAAACCAAAGAACACAAACATCAAAACAATAGATAACCTTTCCTTTAACTTTATAAAATGAGGAGTTAATTCATACTTACTATCAGTTCGCTCTGAATCAATTTTTGAAAAAATCCAAAGTAGTAGTAAAATAGAAACAAACCCAATTAAATCCTTTAATAAGTCACTTTGCAAAAGCGGGGTATCCCCTTGTAGTAATTTCCCGATATCTTTAAAACTATTCCTTAATAAAATCAGCGCCATAATCTCCATTTGTTTTGCAACTGATTTAGTATAACTTTTTCGCAAATAAAATACGAGTAAATAAACTTCATAAACTAAAAGAATACTAAATGGAGAAAATAATGCTGAAAAAGGATGTCCAAATAAATTTTCTGGAAAATATTTTGCTTGGAGTAACCCAAGTTGAATTGCCATTATTGTTGTAAAATGTAGTATGAATGCTCCAATACCAAAATAGGTTGTAAACTGCTCAAGTCGATATTTAAATTTATCAGAGAACATTCATACTAAAATTAATAGTTCAATCTATGAAATAGAAATCATCAATTCATTTATGTTGAAGCAATAAGCCCAAATAGAAATGTTGGTTAAACTAATTAATTGTTACGTTAATCTTATCAATTATAGAAGCTAACTCAAAATCTAATACAGTTAACCCTCCTGCATCATGAGTTGTAAGTTCAATAGTTACTTTATTGTACACATTAGTCCAGTAGGGATGGTGGTTTAGTGTTTCAGCATTGGCTGCAACTGAAGTCATAAAAGCAAAAGCCTGAACAAAATCTTTAAAAACAAATTCCCTTTCAATTGAATCTGATTTTAGTTCCCATGATTGATCTAAAAAAGCCATCCTTTCAGCAATTTCAACTTTATTCAAACAAATCATCATGCAAATTTTTACTCAATTAATTATTTACTTTTTATCAGTTTAATAGCAGCTTCTACCCAATCACTATCAGTTAAATAAATAGCCGGTTTAATCCCCTCCTTATCAATAGACTTTCCTTCATTTAACCATAAATAACGATTGGTTGGCAATTGAATTCTAATTGCAGCAATATTGGTAGAATAGTTTACCACATTGCCATAATCAATCATTCCTCCTGAATTGGAACCCATTACATTTACTTTATCACTTTGAGCAGCTAATATTGTAAATAGCTCTCCGCTACTTACTGTTTGCTCGTTAATTAAAAGTGCAATTTTTTTAGGAAATAGATTGGCGTTATTAATCAACAAGGTATCAGTGAGCTTTTCATCTCCGTTATACATTTTATCATAATTTGCTTTCATCTTATTTAAACGCACATCCATTTTAAGCTTATCAACGCTGTCCAAACTTTGATAATAATTTGAGATAAACGTTTTGTACCAGATATCATAATTACTTTTCGTCATTCGCATTTCAGTATTATACATTACGATAGGCCTTGTATAAATATATTCTAATAACTGAAGTCCAATACTGTAATCGCCCCCGCTATTATTACGAAAGTCTAAAACCCAAAATGGAATTGTATCCAACTTTTCTTTATACTTTTTTAAAAGATATTCCGTTTGCTCATTGGCATTATTTTCAAATGAAGGGAATTTCCAAATAGCAACATCTTTTTGAAAAATCAAACTAGGGGCATATCGATCTTTTGACATTTCATATTCTACTATATCTTTTTTGACTTTTACAGCCGGGTATATTTTCTCATAAAATACTATATCAAAATCAAGAATATTGTCAACTATTTGAACTTCATGCTCGGATTGATCAGACTTATCGCCTTCATAAAAAGTGCCTTGGTATTTACTCCCTACTTTTTGAATTACTAGTTTTACTTCACCTATTTTCCAGTTCTGATTGGTAGTAGAAAGTATGACTGCATGAAATTGTCTGTCATTTATTTTAGTCACCCCAAGTTTATAACTTGCACTTTCATAGATTCCTTCAATCGGATCAAGTTTTTTTGATTGATCCAAGTAAGCTATTATTTGATTTTCGGTTAATTTGGAATAAAGTATCTGAATCGCTTTAACCACTGAACTATTTTGTACTATTACTTTTGGCTTAGTGTATTTTATTCGTAGATGTTTGTCTTTAAAAAAAGATATCCATTCTTGTAATAGTTTTGCACAACTGCTATCTGTAGAAATGCTTTTTGATTGAGCATACTTATTACTAGTCCAATCGAGATAAACAGCCTTGTTATCATCTGTTACTTTATCAAACCAACCTGCGTAATTGTCAGTTACAATTGATTGAGTTTGTAAAAACAAACTATCACATTTACAGTTTTGCCCAAAAGACAGCTTTGTAACAATTAAAAAAATGAAACAGGAAAGACCTTTCATTTAGACTGAATTAAAACATTTAATAAAAAAGAAAAAGGACTAAATGTACTTTTAAGCAAGTAATATAAATAATTCTCGGGCTACTTTTAGACCATTCCTCAAGCCAGTCTATTTATTTCTTTAATCACACAATAACTCCTTCAACAAAATCACAAATTATAATTATATTGTCCATTCAAAACTTGCTATATGAATATAAATACCGGTATTAAATTATCGTTAATGATGTTTCTACAGTACTTTATATGGAGTGCTTGGTACGTAACACTTGGAACTTATATGAGCGAACCCCCACTGGGTGCTTCTGGCATTCAAATTGGGGCTACTTACGGTGCACTAGCAATTGCCACCATGATATCGCCTTTTTTTGTGGGTTTAATTGCCGACCGTTTTTTTGCAGCACAAAAAATTATGGGGATTTTACATATTTTGGGAGCCGGTCTATTATTGATGGCTACCAAAATTACAGATAGTAATATTTTTTATTGGACCATTCTATGTTATTCATTGCTATACATGCCAACCATTGCTTTAAGTAATAGCGTGGCTTTCTCACAAATGACCGACCCAGGTAAACAGTTTCCTTGGATTCGAGTATTCGGCACCATTGGCTGGATTGTTGCAGGAGTGATGATAGGTCAAATGGGTATTGAAAAATCAGCAGATACATTTTATATTGCTGCGGCTGTTTCTGGGGGATTAGGGCTGTTCAGCTTTATATTACCCAACACACCACCAAAGGCGCAAACAACAGACGCTTCCTCTGCTTTAGGTACAGAAGCATTTGTATTATTTAAAGACAAGTCCTATTTAGTGTTTTTTATAGCAGCTATTCTAATTTGTGTTCCACTATCATTTTATTATGGCTTTGCAAATCCGTTCCTAAACGAAATTGGCTTCCCCAATGCAGCATCTAAAATGACATTGGGCCAAGTTTCTGAAGCTGTATTCATTTTAGCCATCCCACTGCTCTTCAATAGAATTGGTGTTAAGAATATGCTGATTTTTGGTATGTTGGCTTGGGTGTTGCGCTATGTATTCTTTGCTTACGGAAATACTGGAGACGCCAATTGGATGTTGTATGCAGGTATTGTACTGCATGGTATTTGTTACGATTTCTTCTTTGTAACAGGCTATATGTATACCGAGAAAAAAGCGGGGGAAAAAATCAAGAATGCGGCACAGGGCTTATTCACTTTTGCTACTTATGGATTAGGAATGGTTATAGGTACTGGCTATTCTGGTTATGTTGTAGATGGCGCTAAAACCGCTACTGGCCATAATTGGATGAGTATCTGGATGGTACCCGCCTATATTGCAGCAGCCGTTTTAGTGTTTTTTATCCTTTTCTTTAAAGAAAAAAAATCAATAGCAACAACATAATTATAAAAAATCAATTTCATGCAACGTATTGCCATGTTAGGTTCCGGCTTTATTGGCCGTTTTTATGCAGACTCTTTGCAAGGTTATAGAAGCAGAGATAGCATTGTGAGTATTTATTCTAGAAGAGAGGAAAGCGCCCGTAAATTTGCGGAAGACTACCAATGTCACCATTACACCACAGTAATGGAAGAAGCAATTGCGAGAGAAGATGTAGACATTGTTTGTATTGCACTTCCCAATAATTTACATGAAGCAGCAGTAATGCTTTGTTGCAAACACAAGAAAGCAGTAATGACAACCAAACCCTTGGGCAGAAATGCTGCTGAAGCAAAGCGAATGTTAGAAGCGGTAGAAGCAGCAGGCATTTTCAATGGTTATTTAGAAGACTTGGTATATACACCTAAATTTATCAAAGCTAGTCAAAGTGTTCATGAGGGTGCATTGGGTAGAATTTTATGGGCAAAAAGTCGCGAAACTCACCCTGGCCCACACAGTGAATGGTTCTGGGATATTGAACAAGCTGGTGGGGGCTGCATTCTAGACTTAGGTTGTCATTGTGTAGAAATTACCCGCAGTTATATTGGCAAAGACATAAAGCCGATTGAAGTAATGTGTTGGGCCGATACCCAAGTAAAACCAATTGATGCAGAAGACCATGCTATTGGATTAGTTAAATATGAAAACGGTGCTATTGGACAGTTCGAAGTAAGCTGGACTTTTAGAGGGGGGTTAGATTTGCGTGATGAAGTAATGGGAACAGAGGGCACTATTTGGATTAACTCCTTTTTACGAACAGGTTTTGATATGTTCACTACAGGAAAAGGCGGTGATTATATTGCTGAGAAAGCAGAAAGTAATAGTGGTTGGTTATTCCCTGTAGGTGACGAGTTAAATGAGTTGGGCTACAACCATATGTTTATGGATATGTTCAACGCCTTAGAAAAAGGAATTGCACCCAAAGAAACATTTTACGATGGCTATGTAGTTAATGCCATACTCGATGCCGCTTACAAAAGTGCCAAGTCTAAAATATGGGAACCAGTTCAATTAGATATTTGGAGAGGACAAACAGGACTTACCAAGGAATCTCATTTGGTTTCTTATGATCAAGATCACTACTTAGTAAAAGAAGAGATGACGCATTATGGCGCTAAAAAACTCATCTTAAAGCATAAGACAACTGGTAAAATTACAGAACAGCTAATGAATTAATTTTTTCGTTTACCCATTGGAGAGCGGTTTTCAACTGCTCTTCTCTGGTTAAATGACTATTGTCTAAAACCACCGCATCATCCGCTTTTCTTAAAGGACTAAATTCTCTGGTACTATCAATTTCATCGCGCATAGCTAAATTCGCTTGCACTTCTTCTTTTGTGATTCCAGGATTCTTTGCAGATAATTCTAAATACCTTCTAGCAACTCTAATTGAAGGATCTGCAGTTACAAATATTTTCAATTCAGCATTCGGGAAAACAGTTGTACCAATATCTCTACCATCCATTACAATGCCCTTTTGTAATCCCATTTTTTGTTGCTGTGCCACTCCAAATTCTCTTACATATTGGTTGGCTGCCACATCACTTACCAGATTGCTCACCCGCATTTCGCGTATCTCATTTTCTACATTTCTACCATTCAATAATATATCACTGCTTCCTGTTGATTCATTGTAATCAAATGCAAGATTGATCTGCTTTAACGCCTCCTGAACTGCTGTATCATTAGTATAATCAATAGCATGTTCTATAAAAAATAATGTGATAGCCCTATACATGGCCCCGCTGTCAATAAAAACATAATTCAACGCCTTGGCCATTTGTTTAGCCAGGGTGCTTTTTCCACAGGAAGAATATCCATCAAGGGTAATAATAATTTTTTTCATAAAAGCTTCTTGCTGCAAAGTTAATTAAGGAAAATAAAAAAGATTGGGATAGTCTGAAATGATTCCATCAACACCCAATGAACGTAATTTTTTCATGGTATCTAAATCGTTCACAGTCCATGGAACTAATTTCATTCCCTTTGCCTTACAATCCTTTACTAAAGCTTCGTTCACCAAACTATGATGAGGGCTATACACCCTGGGGGTGAATCCCAATTCTTGTAATTGCTCAGCTAAAGTTTTCTTATTATAGTCTTCTATTAATAAAACAGTTGCAATAGCGGGGTACTGTTGATGCAGGTATTGCAAGGTTCTAATATCAAATGATTGAATGGTTACTCTGTCAACTAATTTTTTATGATGTATTATAGCAACTAATAAATCCACAAATTCTTTTGGAGCAGGATGGTACTCATTATCTGTTATTGCTTGTGATTTAGTTTCAATATTATAAAACGGAAGCGGCTTATTATTATCTGCAGCATATTGGTCTGAAGCTTCAATTACATCTAGCAACAAAGGTTTGGTAGCAGCCATTTTTTGTTGCTGAGGAAATCTTGGGTTTCCTCTTAAACCTACATCATAACGCTGAGTAGCTGCATAACTCATTTTGTAAATATTCAATTTTTTTTCTTCGGCTTTACTTACAAGTGTACCATCGGGTTTAGTAGTTATTTCATGGTTAAAAAAAGGCTCATGACTAACTAAAACTTGTTTGTCGGCGGTAATTACTGCATCCATTTCTAAAGTAACTGCACCTAAATCAATGGCTTTATACATAGCCGATACAGTGTTTTCTGGAACCAACCCACGGGCACCTCTATGGCCTTGCCAATCAAATACTTGCGTTTTATTTTGTTGACTCATTTTAGTGCTACTGCAGCTGTACAAGCAAATTATACAGCAGATGATAAAAATATTTTTCATGAATGATTATTGTATATTCAATCTTTTTTTCATTTCTACTGCGGCTAATTTTTCTTCAAGATTACCCTCTGCTAATGTTTGAATAATATTTGCTTGAATATGGCTTGGCTTATTTTGACTCCATTTAAAAACGTGCTTTAATTGAGTTACTTCAATTTCAAATGCAATAATTGCTTTCATGTTCAATTGAATATATTCTTCACTCATATGCTCCATTTGCGATGGAGAAGAAGGATTCTGCTCATATTTAGCAGTTAAGTTTTTCAACATTTCATGTAATTCAGCATCTCCTAAAAAATGTATAATACCTGTTGCATGAACAGCAGAATAATTATAAGTACTAGCAGTATTTTGTGGCTCATAATGTTGCGCACTAATATATGCATGCGGACCAGTAAATATTGCCAACACTTTATCGTTATGCTCAAATGCAATAGTATGTGCCTGTTTACGCATAATATGTGCTTGTAAGAACAGTTGGTTGTTACGCAAATTTATCATGACAGGCACATGAGTAGCTACTGGGAATCCCTCAATACCTACACCACATATAGTAGCAAATGAATTGGATTGCATAAATGCCAAAACATCCGCTTGTTCTGCTGTTGAAAAATGATTAGTTAAGTACATGCTACTTGCAAGGTAGGATTATTTTGAAAACTTAAAAGCTAACGGCCAATGCAGTGGTTGCTGTAAACATATTTTGAGTAGGTAAATTATATTGCTTTGTAAATATTAAATCCCCGCTTTGCAAATGTTTTAATTCAACTCTCCATAAAAAATACTTATTGCTAGCCCAATCTGCATTCAAGGAAATGCCATTCACCCTGAAACCATTTGCAGTGCCTGTATAAATAATAGCCCCATTTGGATCTTGGTAAGACTCTGTTCTTAACGTAAACTTCATATTATCTCTCACTGCAAATTGTGCCATTAAGATAGGTGTATACCAAACCTGGCTTTGATTAATGCCTTTTGCTTTCTGTAAGCCTATATCAAATCCAGCTATTACCCCTAACCTATTAGTCCATTGATGTAAAGCATATAAATTATGAAAATAGCGCGTTACTGGGTAAAAGCCGGCAATTGGAACACCAATAAAAGAACTACTATTAATGGTCCATTTACTATTCGGTTTATATTGAATCTGGTGTCCAAAAGATGGGCTGGTATTGCCTTTGGGCATTTGGATACGCTGCCAACCAGTTAAAACCAATGCACTCAAAAACCATTTTTCATTGGGAGAAGTATAAGATATTTTTGCACCTGTTTCAAAATAGGGGGAATTATCTGCAGCTATGCTTCTACTTAATGTCCAGCAATCTTTACCTATAGCACTTTCGAATCCAATATGTGAAGTGAATACGCCAGCATCAAGCCACCAATTAGCTTTCTTATTAAGCTTCCAACCAATATTAGCTTCTAGGATTTGCTTGTAAATCCCCTCTTCACCTGCATAATTGGAGCGCATATAAGAGCCAAATCCTATAGCCAAATTAGCCCTTAGACGATTTTTATCATAAGCAGCTTTTACAAAAGCCAAATTGATGCTAAGCGCTTTGTTTTCATCATGACTGTATGCGAAAGATGCGTCATTATTGGTTGTAGGACCATTGGAATTATGCTGATAATAAACTTCTGCATAGCCACTTAACTGAATAGCAGCTTTTTTTTGGTTGAAAGCTGAGTCACTAGGTTGGGCAATAAGTGTTAAACAGATGCACCAAACAATGATAGTGAATAAGCATTTCATTTATACCACTTCTATTAATGAAGTCTGCGGCAAATTAGCATTGCGCATAGCAATGTTTCGAACTGTTTGTGCAGTAAAATATCTGAATGCTTCTTTAGTTAAATCATCGTTTCCTACCATTGCTGGCACCCCTTCATCACCCCCTTCGCGAATGGTTTGAACTAAGGGAATCTGACCTAAGAAAGAGAGATCATATTCTTCAGCCAGTTTCCTTCCCCCCTCTTTACCAAATAAATAATATTTATTGTTCGGTAATTCTGCAGGGGTAAAATAAGCCATATTCTCAATTAAGCCTATGATGGGAACATTAATTTGTGCTTGGCTAAACATGGCAATTCCTTTTTTAGCATCTGCCAAAGCCACATTTTGTGGGGTCGTTACAATTACCGCACCGGTTACTGGTACTGTTTGCATTAATGTTAAATGAATATCCCCAGTTCCTGGAGGCATATCAATAACCAAATAATCCAGCTCACCCCAATCTACTTCTGTAACAAATTGTCGTATTGCCGAACTAGCCATTGGTCCTCTCCAAACCACTGCATTTTTTTCGTCTACCAACAACCCAATACTCATGAGTTTTATGCCAAATTTTTCTAATGGAACAATCATTCCTTTACCGGCTACTTCTTTCATCATGGGCCTTGCTCCTCTTACGCCAAACATAATTGGCACACTGGGCCCATAAATATCTGCGTCCATTAATCCTACCGATGCCCCCCCTTCGGCCAATGCCAGAGCCAAATTTGCGGAGACAGTGCTTTTTCCTACTCCTCCTTTTCCGCTTACCACTGCAATAATATTTTTAACCCCGCCCAACACTTTCTGATCATCCTTTCTTGTAGAAGTGGTATTAGCAGTAAAGTTGACAGTTACTTTGGCACTCTTATTTACCAATAATTTGATGGCATTTTCGCTGGCCCTGCTCATTAAATCTTTCATTGGACAAGCTGGAGTAGTCAAAACAATGGTAAAGCTTACCGCATCCCCATCAATCACAATATCTTTTACCATGTTAAGGGTTACCAAATCCTTTCCTAAATCTGGCTCCTGCACATTACTCAATGCTTGTAAGATTGCTTCCTTTGTCATTGTTGCTCAAGTTTTTGTTAAAATAACCGTTGAATTGCAAAGTTAACAACCTAGGACTTTACTTTGTTATGAAATACGGAGAACAAAGCAAATTAGTACCTTTGCCCTCCTTTAAACCGCAACTGCCTTTATGAATAGATTGATTATACCTTTTTTGATATTGTTGGTTGGGTTAGGATTGGTGCAAAAGGTAAGTGCACAGCAAAACAACCCCTATAGAGATTCCATCGTGCAACTATACGGTGTAATAATGACTGCAGATAGTTTAAGGGGAATTCCATCCGCTTCTGTAATAGTTGAAGGAAAAGGGAGAGGAACCATCACTAGTTACGATGGTGTATTTTCTATTGCAGTCATGAAAGGAGATAGAATTACTTTTAGCAGTATCGGATTCAAAAACAACAGTATTCAAATTCCATTTAATTTAGAAAGTAATCAATACAGTGTCATTCAATTATTAATTAGTGATACTGCTTATTTGCCTGCCACTATTCTAAAGCCAAGACCTACCAAAGAACAATTTGAAAGAGACTTTTTAAATAATCGCTTCCCAGACGATGCCTATGAAATTGCTCGTAAAAATACCGATGAAGCTACTCGTAGAATTTTATTAAACAGCTTACCAGCTGATGGCAGAGAAGCAGTTAATTTTCAACTAAGACAACAAACCAACAAATATTATTATGCGGGTCAGGTACCGCCAATGAATATCATGAACCCTGCTGCTTGGGCAGATTTTATTACTGCTTGGAAACGAGGTGATTTCAAACGAAAAAAATAATTGACTATGTCTATTTTCAATGTTACAGTAATTGGTGCTGGTACCATGGGTAATGGTATTGCACATGTTTTTGCACAAAAAGGATTTAAGGTAGTATTGGTAGATGTGCAACAAGCACAATTAGAAAAAGCAATTGCTACTATTGGAAAAAATTTAGATAGGATGGTTGCCAAAGGCACCATTGCAGCAGAAGAAAAAGACGAAACCCTTGCCAATATTCGTACCAATACTTCAGTAAGTGAAGGTGTTGCAATTGCCGATTTAGTAGTGGAGGCAGCAACAGAAAATGTTGAATTGAAATTAAAAATATTTGGAGAGATGGATGCCGCTGCGCCAGTAAATGCCATATTAGCCAGCAACACTTCTTCCATTTCAATCACTAAAATTGCCGCAGCTACTAAACGCCCCAACAAAGTGATTGGCATGCATTTTATGAATCCAGTTCCAGTAATGAAATTGGTTGAAATCATCAATGGTTATGCAACTGATGCTGCTGTTACTGATTCAATAGTTGAGTTGAGTAAGCAATTAGGTAAAATTCCCTCTGTAGTGAATGATTATCCTGGATTTATTGCCAATAAAGTATTGATGCCAATGATTAATGAAGCCATTTACTCTTTATACGAAGGAATTGCAGATGTAGAATCCATTGATACCATCATGAAACTTGGAATGGCGCATCCAATGGGTCCTTTACAATTAGCAGATTTTATTGGATTAGACGTTTGCTTAAGTATCATGAATGTATTGTATACTGGCTATGGTAATCCCAAGTATGCACCTTGTCCATTATTGGTTAACATGGTAACAGCTCGAAAATTAGGGGTTAAATCAGGAGAAGGATTTTATGTATATACTCCTGGTTCAAAAGAATTAGTTGTTAGCCCAAATTTTAAGAAGTAATTCAAATCTACAAGGTATTTCCAAATGCAATCAAATAGATGGCAATAGCAGATAATGCTATGCCTGTCCAATTGATTATAGATAGCTTTTCTTTAAAAAGAATGGCTGCTACCAGTGTACTAAATAATACAATACCCATATTATTTACAGGCAAGCTGGCACTGGTTTCCCATGGGCTGTCTTGAAGAAAATGTACCAAACACCATATAGAAAAATAATTGGGAATTCCAATACAAATGCCAGCAAGCACTTGATTGAATTTAAAAACCAGTTGTTTTTTCCAATATTGATAAATTAGGACTGCCGTTCCAATAGATGCAGCAGAAAAAAATCCTGAAATTAAAAAAGCATTATTGGTCTCTTTAGTCACATATATTTGTTGTACATGATTAATTAATGCATCCAAAAATCCACTTCCTACAAACACCAATAAGGGTAATATTATTTTTTGTAAAAAAGGTATAGGCTGTGAATTACCTCCTTCATTTTTTTGTGGGTAACAAGTAAATATTACTGCAATTAAGGCTAAAGCAATGCCTACTATTTCCCAACCTACCACTTGTTCATTATACAAGACTATGGTTAATATTACTGGAATAATTAAGGAGAGTTTATTTGCAACAGAAGCTACTGCAACACCCAGTTTCTGGGCCGTCATTCCAATTAAATTAAAACTGGTAATAAATAGTAATCCCATAATCATTGCCCATCTAAACCAAGGTGTAGCAAATGATTCCGCTTTTATAGGGAATGATCCGTTTACAATAGAGCCTGTAATTACACAAGTAATATAATTGAATACAATGGCTGGGAATACGGGTATATTTAATTTACCACATACCTTAAAAGAGAGTAATAAATAGCTGGTTAAAACAATACTGCCTATTAAATATATCATGATTGGGTTCTTCGGTAGTAATAAATAATATCTGTTCCCAGATTTTCTTTTTTGATTGTTTGTGCATTCAATAGTTGAGGAGCTTGAATTCCATTTTCATTATTGGTTCCTATTGAGTGTTTTGCTCTAATCACTCTTGCTTCATCCCATAATTCTTGATCAATAAAACTTTGTAACAGTTTTGCGCCTCCTTCAACTAAAATACTTTGCACTTGATGTTTATATGCGTATTCCAATAATGGCTCTAATAAGCTTGGCTGTTCCCTTAATTGGATATAATTAACCGAACCTTGGGTTTCATCTTTAATAGTATTAAATACCCAGGTTGGCTCTTGGTCTTTTAGTAAATTGAGCAACGGGTTCAGTTGTAGCGTCCTATCAATGACCATTCTCAAAGGATTTGGCCCTTTACCAAAACGGTTATTCAATTTTGGATTATCTGTTAAGGCTGTTTGGGTGCCCACTAAAATGGCTGCTTCTTCTGAACGCCAGCTATGCACCAATCTTTGCGTAGCTGCATTGCTGATTTTAATTTCTTGACCTCGCAACCCAATCAATCCATCAGCGCTTTCGGCCCACTTTAAAATAATATAGGGGCGTTGCTTCAAATGAAAATGAAAGAATCGTTGATTTATTTCAATTGCTTCTTTTTCTAACACAGGCCCAATTACATCTATGCCTGCTTGTTTCAACTTTTCTGCTCCTTTTCCATTTACTGCCTCAAAAGGATCCATGCACCCAATCACTACTCTCTGTATTTGATTGGCTATAATTAGACTGGTACAAGGTGGGGTTTTACCAAAATGTACGCAAGGTTCAAGGCTTACATATAAGGTAGCCAATTTTATATTTTCAATATTGGTTTCCGCAACATTATTAATGCAATTTACTTCAGCATGAGGCTGTCCATAACATTCATGATACCCCTCCCCTATAATTTGGTCTTGGTATACCAACACTGCACCAACCATTGGATTGGGGGCAACCCATCCAGCTCCTTTTTGAGCCAGCTGCAAACATCTTTGCATATAGAATTCGTGATTGGTGGGCATAAGCTTACAAAAATAAACAAATGATGGCTACATTGCAGCATGACCATCAGAGATGCTAAGCAAGCTATTATACAGGCTATTGAGCCTATTTATGACAATAGAGAGGCAGTAAATATTGCTACATTACTGCTTGAGAATCTAACTGGCTTTAGTAAGATGAATCAATTTTTACAAAAACAATCCATTTTATCAGCAGAAATAGCCAGCAAGTTGAATGATTGTATTGAGCGATTAAGTAAAGGAGAACCCATTCAATATATAATTGGCAAAGCCTGGTTTATGGAATTAGAGCTAACGGTAAATGCGAATACATTAATTCCTCGGCCCGAAACAGAAGAGCTGGTTGATGCCTTAATTAAATATTTGAAAGCCAATGGGAACAAAAAAGTTCAAATTTTAGAAATAGGGGCTGGTTCTGGATGCATCCCTATTGCAATTGCAAAATATTACCCTGAGGCAACTATTACTAGTGTAGACTTTTGTGCTAATGCTTTAACTGTTGCAAGTAAAAATGCTCAAGACATAGGAGTGGATATCAATTGGAAACAATTGAATTTTTTAGACTCCCGAGAATGGGAGAGACTGGGATTATTTGACATCATCATCAGCAACCCACCATATATTAGAAAAGCTGAAGCTGCCTCAATGCATACAAATGTGCTGGCTTTTGAACCACATACTGCACTATTTGTAGAAGACAATGACCCTTTGATTTTTTATAAAGCTATTCATGCTTTTTGCGAAAATCAGCTGAACAAAAAGGGGGCTATATTTTTAGAAATCAACGAAGGCTTAGGCAATGAAACTGCAGCATTATTTAATACCAACTACAGCGTTGAAATAAAAAAAGACATGCAAAACAAAGAGCGGATGATTATGGCTTATCAATTTTGATCAACTGCCATCACAGGTGTTGCACCTAATTTTTTTATGACTTGCATAATTTTTATAGATGTTCCTAAATGTGAAGTACTATCTCCATTAATCACAACTGTTGGCTTTTCTGTTTCCTTTGACAAATACTCTTGCAATTTGCTTTCCAAATTTTCAATGGCAATAGGCTCTGCACCAATAAACAATTGCTGGTCTTTATTTACGCTAATTACTACCGTTTGCTTGGCCTTAGTATCTGCCTTGGCCTTAGGGTTAGAGACCTTGATAACATTGGGATTAGCCAATGTAGATACAATCAAAAAAAACAACAATAGAATGAATAAAATATCATTCAGCGCCCCTGTATGCATTTCAGGATGAGTTCTAAATCTCTTTCGGATATTCATATTATCTAGTTGGCTCCTGTAAGATATCCATGAAATCTGCACTTGCAGCTTCCATTTTATTAGCCGTTTTATCTATTTGTGTACTTAAAAAATTATGCCCTACATATGCAATCAGTCCAATAATCAAGCCTGTCGCAGAAGTAATCATTTTAGTATAAATACCTCCAGCAATGGTATTCAATGTATATTCGCCAGTTGAAGCAATTCCATAGAACAATTGAACCATTCCGATAATTGTTCCCAAGAAACCAAACATGGGTGCAATACCTGCAATCAACGACAATATGTTCAGGTTCTTTTCCATATTGTACATTTCTAACTTGCCCACATTCTCCATACTTTTTTCAATAGCATCAATAGGCTTTCCTATTCGCTGTAATCCTTTATCAATCATTTTAGCTACAGGACTGTTATTGTTCTTGGCATAACTTTTTGCAGCTTGTACATTTCCTGATAAAATATGGTCACGAATCACTACCATAAAATTTACATCTATTTGGCCTGCCTTTCTAATAGCGAGTAATCGCTCTGTAAATACATAAATAGCTGCTATCAACAAAGCATAAAGCGGATACATAATCCATCCGCCCTTTTCTAGCAAAGTCCACAACGACACTTTTTCAGCAGTAGCTACTGCTGCAGTAGCCGCTTTTTGTAATGTATCCGACTGTAATAAATAAAACATGAATTAAATTTAGTTTGCTAATGTAGTAGGTTCTACAAAAGAACAATTAATCGTGCATAAAAAATCATACACTTCGTTAATTAAGAAAGCTTTTACACATGATGATTATTTGCTAGGTCTATCCATTTCCTTCATCTTCATCATCGCCATGATTTGACGCATATTATCTTGCATACCTTCTGGGCTACCGTCTAAGAAAATAACATTGCCCTTACCAATTTCAGCAAAATTCTTGATTGCTTCAGTCCACATACTGAATAATATCACATTGGTGTCTAAATTGGCCTGTTTCATCTCTTCTGCAGCCTGGCTCATCCCTTTTGCTACTTCTTGTCTAAATAATGCCACCCCCATACCACGTAAACGTGCTGCTTCTCTTTCTGCCTCTGCTGCAATTTTAATGGCATTACCCTCAGCTTCAGCTCCCTTGGTTTTCGTAATCAATAATGCCTGCCCTTCGTTTTCAGCTGCTGCTTTTAAGTTATTACTAGCCACTACCCTACTCATACTTTCCATAATCACCTGATCAAATGTGATATCATTAATTTGCAAATCTTGCAAGTGATATCCCCAGTCTTCTAATGATTTATCAATCTGCTGTTTTACATCTTCCACTATTTCTCTGCGCAACAATAAAATTTCTGCTTGCTTTTTAGTAGCAACGAATGCACGAATAGAACCTTCAACTGTTCTAATTAAAGCCTGCATCAAATCTTTTTCTGAAATAAATTTGAATGCAACATTCTTAATAGATTGTTCATCTTGATTAATAACAGAGTACAGTAACATACTTTTAAAGTACACATTTGCTTGATCTACCGTTACTGCCTGAAATTCTAACTCAACAGAGCGATTTTGAATACTCACAGTTTTATACACTTGCTCTAGAATTGGAATTTTAAAATTCAACCCTGGCATTAAGATTCTTCTATATTTACCAAACATGGTAATGACCGCAATTGTGCCTTGGTTTACTGTTACTAATCCAGTAAAAACAATAATTAAGGCAACAATAAGCCACCAATAAGTCAGTAGAAATTGCATAAAAATTAATTTTAATAAAGATAATATCTATTTAGTCAGATTAACACCCTTTTCTTCCCACACTTGAACCAATTGAACCAATACATCTACAGCCCGCTCCATATCAGCAACACCTACCCATTCCTTCTTGCTGTGAATGGCTTGCATACCAGTGAAAATATTGGGGCATGGTAGTCCCAAGAAACTGAGCCTACTTCCATCGGTTCCTCCTCTTATGGGTTCTTTAATAAAAGTAAGCCCACACTTGTTATACGCTTCTTCTGCAAATGAGCCAATAAAAGGATATTGTTCAATAATTGCTTTCATATTTCGATATTGTTCCACTTCAGCAAAAGAAATTTTTGCACCTGGAAATTGATCTAAAACGGTAAGGGCAATTTGTTTAATACATTCTTGGTGCTCAGCTAACTTGGCTGTTTCAAAATCGCGAATGATGAATTCAATAGTGGCTTTTTCAGCCAACCCTTCTATTCTTACAGGGTGAACAAATCCTTGTTTTTTTTCGGTTACTTCAGGTGCTAAAATTGTTTTTGGTAATTGATTTACAATAGCCGCTGCTACTTTTAAAGCATTAACCATTTTATCCTTTGCATAGCCAGGATGCGCAATTACGCCCTCAATATGAATGGTAAAGCCATTGGCACTAAACGTTTCATCTTCAAATGTACCCAGCTCTCCACCATCTAATGTATAAGCAAAATCAGCACCCAATTTTTGTAAGTTCAATTGATTGGTTCCCCTTCCTACTTCTTCATCGGGTGTAAATAGAATTTTAATGGTGCCGTGTGGAATGCTAGGGTTTTGCATTAAATATTCCACCAAATTCATAATAATAGCAACTCCAGCTTTGTCATCTGCCCCCAATAAAGTTAACCCACTAGCGGTAATGATGTCTTTACCAATATGTTGCTTTAAATAAGCATCTTCATTGGGATCAAGGATAATAGTTGAATCATCTGGTAATACAATTGGATGGCCACTATATGATTTGTGAAGTAAGGGTTTTATATTGGTTCCACTACAATCTGGGGCAGTATCAATATGTGCACAAAAACAGATGACTGGAATTGGCTTATTCGTATTTGCAGGAATGGTAGCATATACGTACCCATACTCATCGGTATGAGCATCGGCAACTTGTAAGGCGTGCAATTCTTGTACTAATAATTGGCTTAGATTCTTTTGTTTTATGGTGGATGGGAAACTACTACTTAGTGGATCACTCTGTGTATCTATCTGCACATAACGCATTAATCTTTCAGCAACACTGTATCCAGAAAAACCATTCATCATCTTTTTTACCGCAAGTTAATATTTGTTGCTGCTTCTATTGCATTTATAAAATGCAATATTTATATTGTAGTAACCAAACACCCCCTAAAATGAAAAAAACACTGATTGCAGCTATTGTTGGAGGAATTGTATTATTTATGTGGCAGTTCGTATCGTGGACTGCATTAAATTTACACAGCGCTTCGCAACAATACACACCTAAACAAGACAGCATCATGCAGGTGCTGAAAACCAATCTAGATAAAGAAGGTGGTTATTACATGCCTTCAGCACCAGCAGGCACTTCTTTTGAAGACATGGAAAAAATGGCTGCTGCAAATGTTGGAAAGCCTTGGGCCAGTATTCAATACCATTCAGCGCTGGAATACAATATGGAATTGAATATGGTTAGAGGACTTATTGCTAATATTTTTATTATTTGGTTATTGTGTTGGATTCTCGCAAAATTGGCTAGCAATAATTTCACAACCACTTTTACAGCTACTTTTTTTGTTGGACTAATTGTTTATTTAAATA
Source organism: Sediminibacterium sp. (assembly GCF_030695065.1). GTDB lineage: Bacteria > Bacteroidota > Bacteroidia > Chitinophagales > Chitinophagaceae > Sediminibacterium. The sequence continues at coordinate 103,866 of NZ_JAUYTR010000009.1, forward strand.
GCAGCTATACGGGTCATATTTGGTATCCAATGTTCGATATCAGAGCTTATTTAATTGATGCTATTGTAAGCTGGGGCTTAGTTGGACTTTGGCTAGGTTGGTGGATGAACAGAAGCCCAAAATAATGAGATTTACACATTAAAATAAACTAATAAAAATAGACCGGCAAGCCGGTCTATTTTTATCATAAATTCCTATTAAAACAATAAGCCTTAATTAGTATACAGCCAATTATTAAGGTGTAATGATGATAGACTTTGGTCCATCAATTGAAACCAATTCTAAATCAAAAACCAATTCTTCACCAGCTAAGGGATGATTGGCGTCTAATACTACAACCGCTTCTTTAATTTCTACTATCACAACAGGAAAGTTTTGCCCAGAACCGTTGCTCATATTCAATTGCATACCAACTTCAGGTACCATATCAGCAGGGAATCTATCTTTGGGAAACTCCATGATCATTTCTTCTTGCTTTGGACCATAAGCCTGGTCAGCTGGGATATTGACCGTTCTTTTTTCGCCAATAACCATACCTGTAACACCGTCGTCAAAACCGGCAATTACCATACCGCTTCCAATTTCAAACTCCAACGGCTCTCTGCCTTCTGAAGAATCAAAAGTATTGCCATTGGTTAACTTTCCGTGATAATGCACTTTTACCTTATCACCCTTTTTAGCTTGTTGCATAAATTATTATTAAGGGGCAAAAGTACTATCCTTCGCGCTTAATATTACCTTTGCAGCCAAATATTTTGGCTATGCGTATTGTTTTTATGGGTACCCCTGATTTTGCAGTGGCTTCTTTAGACGCATTGGTTTCCAATGGATTCAACGTAGTTTCAGTGATTACGGCACCTGATAAACCTGCTGGAAGAGGGCTAAAATTAACAGAAAGCGCAGTAAAACAATACGCGATTGCAAAAGGAATTCCAGTAATTCAACCCATAAAATTAAAAGACCCAGCATTTATAGCAGATTTAAGCGCTTTACAAGCAGATATTCAAATTGTGGTTGCTTTTAGAATGTTGCCCGAAATAGTTTGGAATATGCCCAAAATGGGAACCTTAAATGTGCATGGTTCATTATTGCCTCAGTATCGTGGTGCTGCTCCTATAAACTGGGCTGTAATTAATGGAGAAAAACAAACCGGTGTTACTACTTTTAAATTAAAGCATGAAATTGATACCGGCGATATTTTATTACAAGAATCCATGCCAATTGGCGATGACGAAACTGCTACTGAAGTGCATGATCGAATGAAAATAATTGGGGCTAATTTATTGGTAAAAACTTTGCAGCATTTAATTGCAGGGAGCATTCATGAAATTCCTCAAATACTTACTGCCGAAACCAAGCATGCACCCAAAATTTTTACTAAAGATTGTACTATTAACTGGAATCAAAGCGTTGAGCAGTTGCATAATTTGGTTAGAGGTTTAGCACAGTTTCCGGGTGCTATTACTCAATTAGATGGCAAAATCTTGAAGATTTACAAAAGTCAAAAAGAAATTATAGCACACCAAGAAGTAATAGGCAAAGTATTTACAGACAATAAAACTTTTTTGAAGTTTAGTTGCGGTAATGGATACCTACATGTATTAGACTTACAATTAGAAGGAAAGAAAAGAATGCCTATTTCCGATTTTTTAAGGGGATATAAACCAACTGCACTTTAATGTATTATTGAATGGCCGAAGCTAACGTTGCATAATCTACTATACCTTGTTTTCTCCAGGTTTCTTTTCCATTTTTGTATACTATAAAAGTAGGCAACCCTTCAGAACGCAACTGTTTCATTACTTCAATATCAATTCCTCCATCTACTCTTAACAAACTAAACTGTGTGCCCTTTTCCTTTTGTAATTGTTGTAGAATAGGTTCCATTTTTACACAAGGCGGGCACCATTCTGCACCTATATCTACTAACACCGTTCCTGTTTTTGTACTTGCAGTAAATGCTGCCATACTCATTTCTTCTCTCGACGCTTTAGAAGCAAGGGGTTTGCCCTCTATACGCCAAGCAGAAACACCTCCGCGTAAATTGCTCACGTCTGCAAAACCATTTTGTTTCATCCAATTCATTGCTTCTTCACTTCTTAAACCGGAAGCACAATACACTAGTACAGGTTTGGTTTTATCAATATGTTGCACTCTTTCTACAAACTCTTTTTCATCAAGCCAATTGGCTTGTAATGCATTATTAAAATGCCCCCCTTGGTATTCACCTGCAGTTCTAACATCTAAAATTTGAATTCCAGGTGTTTTCATTTTTTGTTCAAAAGCAGCAACAGAAATGGATCCGCCTGTTTGTGCAATTGCTTCGCCTTCCATTGATGAAACAGAACTTTCACTAGGTGCAGAATCACAAGCTAGAACAAGAAAGAATAAGGCAATACTAAAAAGAGGTAGTTTCATAATTATTGTAAATAAGTTATAGTAACAGAAAAAGGAAGATCCGTTTTTCCTAAGGCAGCAGCGGTTGCATTGCTAACGCGCATCATTAATGCAGGAGCACCCTTAATTTCAGGAACAGGCCCCAATACCCTTGCACAAACAGTTTTATTATCGGCAGTAGTAATTCTTACAATTGTACCAGGCAAAACATCATTCAATAAAGCATAAAATTTTCTATCAGAAAATCCACTTACAGATTTAAAAGTTCCAACATCTCCTGCTTTATTAATTTTGTTTTTAGTTGATTCGTCCATGGTATATATTAACCCAAAATAACCTTCGTCATTGGGTTTAGGAACATAACGTAAATCTTCTTCACTAATTCTATATTCGGTTGGAGCAACTTTATTGGCTTCTTTAAACTGATCTACCGGAACAGGAGCTGGAACAATATTAGCAGCTGCTTCTGCATCTTTTTTTGCTCTATCAGCAGCAGCTTTTGCAAAAAACTTATCCGTCTCTGTTAAGGGCTTCATCTCTCCTTTTTTCATTTCTCTGCTACCGTCTACTGCAGCATCCATTACATTGGGATCCTTTAAAGGAGCGTTTTCAACCGGAGCACCAATTACTGGTGGTTTAATAAAAACTTGGGTGTTGGCTGCCGGAGCATCGGCTTTCATTGCAGCCAGCTTTGATCCGCCAATAAAACCAATTACAATGGCTTGACCATTTTTTAAAGCATCCGTTTTTAAATCGTTCCATTCACGCAAATTGGCCAATGAAACTTTATAATAGCGCTGACTAAGTCTAAATAAATTTTCGCCTTTACCTGCTATATGATAAACAGGCTCACTGGTTGCGAACTCCTGCTGTTGTACCAAATTGTCTTCAGATAATGGAATTCTCAATTTAGCCCCCAAGGGTAAAACAGCATTGGCATTTAAATTATTATAAGCAGCAATTTGCCTGGGTGTTGCACCATAAATTCTACTTAAAATAGATAGGTTTTCTTTTCCTTTAACAGTATGATTAATATAAAGGTCACCAGTAGGTCCTGCCGCAATTAATTTATCTTGGGCAATAACTGCATTGGCACAAAAAAGTAGTGCAAAAAATAAATATTTCTTCAGGTACATGAGATTATAAATAGGGTGTAAAGTTAATCTTTTAATATTCTCCATTCAGCAGGATAATAATTATTGATTCGATTGGGCAAAACTTTAACCAATCCCAGCACAACGGCGTCAAACTGCACCCAATTCCAGCCAATAGAAGCATTATCAGGGATAAAGTTTCCCCTTTTCAAAAAAAGTAGGGCCTGCTCTTTGTTTACTGGTAAAATACTAAACCCGTTTTTGGGCAAAACCGAAACGGCCCACTCATGAGATGGAACCAATGCATTTCCTTTAAATTCGCCAATTTCTATCCCCGCCTTTTTTATATACAATCTACCCGCTAATTCTTGAATATTGCTCAAAAAAGCATCAGGCACTCTTCTTATGGCGTTGTTCTGTTTAAAATATGCAGCATTCAAGTCATTTGCTACATACATGGCCAAACTGGCTATTTCAAACTTGGTCAATTTAGTTAAGGCAGCTTCTTTTAACCGACCACCAAAAACCGATTGCTGCTGTTTAAATGCTGCCAAATAAAAGCCCTCTCCTTTTACTAAATAAGGATAAAACCGATACCCCCAAGCTTGTTGTTGAGGAGATTGAGTGGTTACGATATTCCAAGAGGGTGCTGTTTTAATTGGGCAGGACTCCATATTCATGTGGCTTACTAGCCAATCTGCAATTGACTCATCTTCTGCCTCGGAATAAGAGCAAGTAGAATACAAGAGAATTCCATCTTGTTTTAAACAAGGTAAAATTGTTGCCAATATTCGCTCTTGTCTTTGACTACAGTGTACCACATTTTGTTCACTCCATTCACCAATGGCTGCTGAATCTTTCCTGAACAATCCACTTCCACTACAAGGTGCATCTACAACAATTACGTCAAAATAGCCAACAAAGTCTTTAAAATGATCTGGATCATTATTGGTAACAACCATATTAGGCAACCCCCATTTGGTTGTATTCTCTACCAATATAGCAGCACGAGATTTGATTACTTCATTGCTCACTACCAACCCTTCTGAAAAAATGGATGCCAATAAGGTAGATTTTCCACCCGGTGCTGCACATAAATCTAATACTTTTAATCCTTGCTTAGATCCAGGAATTAATTCGTGAATAGCATGGTGCAAAAACATTGAACTAGCTTCTTGCACATAATAAGCCCCCGCATGAAATAGTGGGTCCATTGTAAAAGAAGGTCGTTCTTTTAAATAAAATCCATCACTACACCAAGGCACTTTAGCATCTATAAAATCAGTTAAAACATTACTGGGTTTAAAGGGATTTAACCGAATGCTGGTTACCTGCTCCCCAGATATATGCACTTTCTCAAATGCTGCTTTGTCAAAGCCTTTTACATTTGCTAAAGAATCAATCAATTGCTTTGGTAAATCCACTGCTAGATTGCTTTTATTTCTGCAACTAATTTTTGCAAAGCAGCTTTTGCATCACCAAATAACATAGATGTTTTAGGCTGAAAAAACAATGCGTTTTCAATACCAGCATAGCCTGGCTTCATGCTGCGTTTATTTACAATAACTGTTTTAGCCTGTTCTACTTCTAAAATTGGCATACCGTAAATTGGTGAAGCTGGGTCCGTTTTAGCAGCAGGATTTACTACATCATTTGCTCCTAAAATAAGGACCACATCTGTTGATTTAAACTCATTGTTCGCATCTTCCATTTCTAACAATGAATCATAATTTACATCGGCCTCAGCCAACAATACATTCATGTGACCAGGCATTCTTCCTGCCACTGGATGAATAGCATATTTTACTTCAACTCCTTTTTCTTCTAATAATTGCTCCAATTCATGACATATATGTTGTGCTTGTGCAACTGCTAATCCATAACCAGGAACAATCATTACTTTAGTGGCGTAGCTCATACATACTGCGGCATCACTAATAGAGATTTCTTTAAAACTTCCAGTAATGGCTTGCTGTTCCCCTTTTGCAGTAATGCCAAAAGAGCCCAACAATACATTCATTAAACTCCTGTTCATTGCTTTGCACATCAAGATGGTTAACAATGTTCCAGCAGCACCAACCAAGATTCCCCCTGTTAGCATTACTTGGTTATCGTATAAAAATCCACCACAAGCTGCGGCAACTCCTGTGAAAGAATTCAAGAGCGAAATAACAACTGGCATATCTGCTCCCCCAATAGGTAAAACAAATAATACGCCATATAAAACGGCAGCACCAGTTATAAAATAAAACCAATAATAATTAGTAATTGAAATATTGTAAGTTAAGTATGCAGCAACCCCAATGATAGCTAACAACAAAATATTGTTTGCTATCTGCTGACCATTGAAAGCCAAATCTTTAACTGAACCATTTAATTTCCCCCAAGCAATCATACTGCCTGCAAATGAAATAGTACCAATAATTAACCCTGCAAAAATAATCAACAAGGTAGCCCCATTTAAACTTCCTGCTGCAGCATACATATTGTTTTGCACCAACATTGGATGAGTTAAATGTTGAAACTCAATAATTGAAATTAAAGCAGCACAAGCACCTCCCATACCATTAAACAAACTGACCATTTCGGGCATTGAAGTCATTTTCACTTTTTTTGCCGCTAAGGTTCCCGCAATGGTACCTACGGCCAAGCCGCCAAAAATCCAGCCATAATTTTCTAGCTTGACCCCATCTTTACTATATAAAAATATGGTACCCAATATGGCAATTGCCATGCCTGCAGCTGCAACCCAATTCCCCTTTCGAGCAGTATCAGGATGAGACAACATTTTAAGGCCTACTATAAAACTAACAGAGCCCAATAAGTAACAGAGTGTAAGCAAATTTATTTCCATGTTATTTTTTCTTCTTAAACATTTCCAACATTCTATCAGTAACCACAAAACCTCCAACCACATTAAGCGTACCCAACACTACGGCCAAAAATCCAATAATTAGTGCTGGTATATCATCAGAGGAAACCTGCCCCATTACAATGATAGCACCAATGATCACTACCCCGTGAATAGCATTGGCCCCGCTCATTAAAGGAGTATGCAACACACTCGGAACACGACCTATTACTTCTATTCCCAAAAAAATAGACAAGATTACAATATAAATAATCTGGATATGCTCTTGTAAATAAGCTAAAAAAGTATTCATAATAATAATTTAAGATGCTAGTAAAGATTGAATGCGATCGTTAACAACTTCACCATTGTGAGCCATGCAACAACCTTTTACTATATCGTCTTCAAAATTTAAATTAATCTGTCCTTCTTTGGTCAAAATCAATTGTAAAAAATTAAACATATTTTTACCATATACTTTACTGGCATCAGCTGGCATGTCAGATGCCAATTGACTATTGCCAACTAATGTAACGCCATGTAATTGAATAATGGCATTGTTTTGAACACCAAACACATTGCCCCCGGTAGATGCAGCTAAATCAATTACTACAGCACCTGGTTTCATTAATTTTAGCATGTTCTCATCAATCAATAATGGCGCAGGTTTTCCTTGTAATTGTGCAGTTGCAATAATTACATCAGATTTAGCAACTGATATAGCCAATCGTTCCTTTTGTTTTTGTTTAAATTCATCAGTTTGCTCTACCGCATATCCTCCGGCCGCTGAAGCATCAGCCGCACCCTCCACTTCAATAAACTTAGCACCCAAACTCATCACTTCTTCTTTAACTGCTGCCCTGGTATCAGATACTTCTACTACTGCCCCTAAACGCTTAGCTGTTGCTACAGCTTGAAGTCCTGCAACTCCAGCACCCAATACCATCAATTTTGCTGGAGGAATACTTCCTGCAGCTGTCATGAACATGGGAAAATAACGAGGCAACAAATTGGCTGCTTTTAAAACAGCTTTATACCCAGCAATATTTGCTTGACTGCTCAACACATCCATGGATTGTGCACGAGTTGTTCTAGGTATCATATCTAAACTAAAAACAGTAAACCCGTTTTTAGCCCATTCTTTCATTAATTGAAAATTGAATAAAGGCTGAAACACCCCTACTAATATTGTACCCTTCTGGGTTTTTGCCAGTTCTTCTTGAGAAATACTCCAATAACTTAATAAAATGTTAGCTGCCGTTAATAGCGCATCACGATTAGTAATAGTTGCACCTGCGGCAATATAAGACTCGTTATTTGCAAATGCCTTGGCACCTGCATCATCTTCAACCATCACTTGAATACCCTGTTTAACTAATGCAGCCAATTGTTCTGGCAACATAGCTACTCTATTTTCTCCTGCGGGTTCTTTAAGGATACCAATTATCATGTGTGTAAGTTAATTCATTAAAATTGAACTGTAAAATGCTGCTTTTCTTTTTGCTCTTTCCTAAAAAAAACCAAGCCTATAAAAAATAAATCAATCGTTAAGGTTACACTTTCATCTACTTTAATTGCAGCCCAAGCCTGCTCCATTTCCTTGCTCCAATGAATATCATCAAACACCACAACAGAATATTCATGCAAATTGGGCTTCATCATATTAAAATATCGCATAGTGGGGTCAAATCGATGATTTCCATCAATAAACACGAAATCAAACTTTTTGTTCTTTGCAAGAACTGTAGATAAATTATCGTCAAAATTTCCAATTACTTGTTCAATATTATGTAATCCTATATGTTGAAAATGACGTTGAGCTTGCTTTGCAATTTCAGGAGCCCCTTCCATAGTTATGACTAAACCGTTTTGATTAGCTGCAGCTAAATAGCTCGTGGTAATCCCCAAAGATGTGCCTAATTCTAATATGGTTGATGAACCAAAATGATTAACCAATCTAAATAATAATTGCCCGAATTTTTTGGGCTTTAATGCGGTCTTTGCAATAGAAGAAATCGTTCTTGTATTAGTAGTATTTAATCTAGACCCTGCACCAAAATCGGTCACCACAATTGAAGTGTCATTGAATAAAAGTTCGGCCCTTGCAGTTTCAATTAGAGGGAAAACATAAAAGTTTCTGTCATCATTAAATACTTTAACAATTAACTCATATACAAAAGGCGAGTGAACTCCGTGTCCTTTTGCATTGGACGACTTTATCCAATAATGTATATAACGTAACCCAAGTTGAAAAGCTGAATACATTATGATTGAATTTGGTTAATAGGAAGCCATTTCTTAAGCCAAAATAGGGCATATACCAGTGAAAACCAACTTAAAAAATGAGCAGATTTTATTAACCAATCCATTAAATCTAGGTCAGGCAATGCAGTGAAATCTAAATAATAAACCATTACACCTAAGCTAAACCATAAGCTCTTTCTGAAAAATGGTATAACAAAAAACAAAGGCAGTGCTATAGAAATAAGGGTTCTCACCACAGACTGATCTATATAATTTAACCAAAATTCACTAATTGGTTGTCCAGTACTAATTGTTCTCAAAAATTGGATGATTCCAATTAACAATCTTATTTGATAAAAAGCATGAATCAGCAATAGAATATTCATTACCTGCAATATGCTTTTACTGAATACCGATTTTAAATTATTGGCAAATACAACAGAAGTAACAACTAGAAAAGGAATAAGTAAAAGATAGAGAAAGGGAATAATTTGCATAATTATGAATGCTTTTGCCAACACTGAAAACGATATGCAAAAGCATGTTTAGCATCCGCATCTTTAGGTTCATCCATCGTTAGTTTCCAAACATCGGTATCTAATGCTGGAAAAAAAGTATCGCCTTCAATAATTGTATCAACCCTGGTTAAATACACTTTGTGCGCATAGGGCAATGCGGTTGCGTACAATTCTCCCCCACCAATAATATAAGATTCTTTGTAATCGTTCTCCGAAGCAATCCGCAAAGCATCTTCTAAAGAAGAAGCTTTGCGTACACCATCTGCATGCCAGTCCAGTTGCCGAGTCACCACAATATTTAGTCGCCCATTTAATGGTTTTCCCGACAATGATTCAAAGGTTTTTCTTCCCATAATTACCGGCATTGCCCAAGTGGTTTGCTTAAAGAATTTCATATCATTGGGCAAATGCCAAAGCAATTGATTATTTAAACCAATGGCATTGTTATTAGAAGCGGCTACTATTATTGAAATAATCATATTATACTGCAACAGGGGCTTTAATAGGGGGATGACATTGGTAATTTTCTAATGTAAAATCACTAAAATCAAAATCAAAAATACTGGTAACAGCAGGATTCAATTTCATTGTAGGTAATGGATAAGGATCTCTGTTCAATTGCAATTGTACTTGATCTAAATGATTATTATAAATATGAACATCTCCGAAACTGTGAACAAAATCTCCATATTGCAAACCAGTTACTTGGGCCATCATCATCGTTAGCAGTGCATAAGATGCAATATTAAATGGTACACCTAAAAAAACATCTGCACTGCGTTGATACAATTGACAGCTTAATTTTCCATCCGCCACATAAAATTGAAATAAACTATGACAAGGCATTAAAGCCATTTGAGAAAGCTCCCCTACATTCCATGCACTCACAATCATTCTTCTACTATCTGGATTATGCTTGAGTTGATGCAATACCTCAGTAATTTGATCAATCGCTTTCCCATCTGCACCTTCCCAACTTCTCCATTGCTTGCCATAAACAGGACCAAGGTCACCATTTTCATTGGCCCATTCATTCCAAATACTCACTCCATGATCTGTTAAGTATTTGGTATTGGTTTCGCCCTTTAAAAACCAAAGCAACTCGTAAATAATACTTTTTAAATGCAATTTTTTAGTTGTTACCAAAGGAAATCCTTTAGCTAAATCAAATCGCATTTGATATCCGAAGCAACTGATGGTGCCAGTTCCCGTTCGGTCTGTTTTTGCTGTCCCGTTTGCTAAAATATGTTTTAATAAATCGTGATACTGTTGCATATACAAATTAACAACGAAAAGGCCGCATTTTGCGGCCCTAAACACTGCTGTGCAGAAATTGTGATTATTCCCCTATTTTTTTTGAATCAACTTATTAAAGCTCAAAAACCAACCCATGTTACTTACATGCGTATCAAAGCTGCCAAATTTACCCTGCATACTTACGCCAAAACCAATACTGCCTCTTAAGGAGAATTGATCATTCATAGTTTTAAATTCATCTACAGCACCAGAAGCATATTTGTACCTAAGAATATAATTGGACTTACTATACACTGCTGGTAAAGCAGCTTGTACAAAAAAAGCAGCTGAATTACGTTTATTAAATGGCAAGTAATAACGGGTTATTGGGGCAATACCAATATCTATACTATTGTCTATATTTTTAGTATCAACACTAGGAAAACTTGGCCCAGGACCTATTGTAATTGGATATGTTAAATAACTTCTGCGTTCAGTATGAACCCCTGCAATACCCATCACCCCAATCATCCAGTTTTGCTGAACAAATTTACCATACATAGGAGCTAATAAAATACCCAGATTGGTATTCCCTTTTGTAATAGAAATATCGGTGTAAGAACCCATCATATCGGAGTAAACTGGGGAAAGACCAATTCCCCAAAATGACTTGCCTTTATTAAAATGTTGGTAATGTAATTTCTCGGATTGAGCGTAAATCAATTGTACAAAAACCAATGATAATAAAAGCATCCGTCCTTTCTTCATAAACAATTTTTTAAATAAGAGTCTATAAAGCAACGAACTGTTGCACCGTTTATGTAAAAATTATCCCTTTCGTCGGTCTAATTCCTTTTTTATTAAAGACAATTCACGACCTGTTTGCCCGGCAACACTTGAATTCTCTTTGGCTCTGCGCATTAAATAAGGTATCACATCTTTGATAGGACCAAAGGGCAAATACTTGCTTACTTTAAATCCTTCCTTCGCTAAATTGAATGTAATATTATCGCTCATTCCATACAACTGAGAGAAGTGTACATGAGGATGATTATGTTGTAACTTTTGTTCGTGCATTATTTCAGCAGCGAGTAAATTACTTTTTTCATTATGTGAAGCAATAATGACTGAAATATCTTCAAGGTGCTCAAAGCAAAACTTTACAGCAGCATTAAAATCGGAATCTGTAGCTTCCTTTGTTGGTTGAATTGGAGAGCCATAACCCATATCATTCGCTCTTTCACGCTCTTTTTCCATATATGCGCCCCTAACCAATTTGATGCCTAATTTAAATTGTTGTTGTTTGGCAATTTTATAACTCAATTGCAAAAAATGAAGTCGATCGTGTCTATACAATTGTATGGTATTATATACAATTACTTTGTCTTTATTAAACACTTCCATCATTTCCATGCACAATCGATCAATTGGATCTTGAATCCAACTTTCTTCTGCATCAATTAAAACGCCAATATTTTTTTCTGCTGCAATTTCACAGATGGTATACATTCTTTCGCGTACGCGATCCCATTCAGCTACTTCTTCTTCATGATCATGAATGCCACTTCTTAATCTAGGTGCTTCATTCAAGGTCTGCAATAATGCAAAACGGGCTAAGCCAGTTACTTTAATACTAATAAAAGGAATATTGGTCTGAGTTGCTGCATAATTAATTACCCTAATAAACTCTTCGGTAGCATGATCAAAACTTTCCTCCGATTCTTTACCTTCTACTCCATAATCAAGAATTACTTGAATACCATAATTTCCCAATACACTCCCAACAGCAGCTGTTTCTTCCAAGGTTTCACCACCTACAAATTGTTTAAAGATGGTCTTTCTTATTAACCCATTAACCAATGGAATACCCGTTTTCATTATATAGGGAGTAAGGGTGGTTCCCAATTTTACAAACCATGGAAATTCCATGGTTTTAAATAAAAATTTAGCCCCTTTTAACTCTTTATCAGTCTTGTAAGCAAATGCATTCTGGGTATTGTCGAAAGAAATATTCATACTAACAGATGTTCGTTGAGCAAATATCGGTACTCCATGCTTAAGTATGCAGTATTTAGCTAAAAAACCATATAATTTTTTTAAATGGCTTGGTGATTAAAAGGTTGCAAAACCATTTCACTAACTACCCCACTTGCAGGTTGTTGACATAAGAACCAAATGGCTTTGGCAGCTTCTTCGGCAACAATCATTTTATCACGCTGAACCCTTAAATCGATGTTGTCCCAAAAAGCAGAATCAATACCACCTAGAAATATATTTGTAATTCGAATCTCCGTTCTTTTGAGTTCTTCACGAATACTTTGCATCATTCCAACTAGTCCATACTTACTTGCACTATATGCGGCAGCACCAGCCATGGGGACTTTTCCAAGAACGCCTGGAATATTAATGATTAGGCCTTTTTTTTGCTCTTTCATATTGGGTAAAACCGCTTTAACCAAATAGAATGCCCCCATCAAATTAACTTGAAGAGTACGTTCAAAGTCGGCACTGGTTAGGGAATCCATTGTTTTAATAATCCCAATACCAGCAGCATTAATCAAAATATTGATAACAGGAGTTTGCAACAATATTTGTTGAACTGTTTGATTTACCGATGCTTCATTGGTTATATCCATCTGAAAACATCGATCCTGTGGAATACCTGCTTGCAAGCCAACTTCTTCTAATTTGTCTGCATTTTGCCCAGTTAAAAATACAATTGCACCACTGGCGCTCACTTGTTTGGCCACTTGAGATCCAACACCGCCTGTTGCTCCGGCAATAAGTACAACTTTTCCTTTTAAAGATTCCATTAATTCGTTTTAAGTACAACAATGAGTAATGCATTTTGTTGTAAATGCTCCATATGAAAATAGCCAGCATTGTTTTCCCGCACCAACTGTTTAAAGAACATCCCGCAATAGACCCTTCCATACCGGTATATCTGGTAGAAGAATGGCTATTTTTTAAACAGTACCCCTTTCATTTTCAAAAGCTTTTGTTGCATAGGGCTAGTATGCAGCAATACAAAAAATATTTATGCAGCAGGGGGTATACTGTTCATTATATAGAAACGAATGAAAACATTTCGAATGTGCTTGAATTGGTTCCTTTTTTAGCAAAACAAGAAATTACACATATTCAAGTGGTAGACCCCACAGATAATTGGCTTACCAATAGGCTCAAGCAATCTTGCAAGAAAAACCATATTGCACTATCTTTTTTTAATTCGCCAGGATTTTTAAATACCCTTTCCAGTACAGATGCATTCTTTGAAAAAAGAAATAAATTCTTTCAAACAGACTTTTACACTTGGCAAAGAAAGACAAGGAAAATTTTAGTGAATGATGCATTACAACCTGTTGGAGGCAAATGGGCTTTTGATGCAGACAACAGAGATAAATTTCCAAAAAACAAACAAGTACCAATTTGTGAATTCATAGAAGAAAATGAGTTGATTAAAGCCGCTACACAATACATTACTCAACATTTTCCCAATAACCCAGGCATTAAAGATGCGCCATTTAAACACCAGGGTAAAAAAGGATACTACCCAATTGATTTTGAATCAGCACAATTATGGTTGAAGCAGTTTTTAAACAACCGATTCAGCGAATTTGGTATTTACGAAGATGCAATGGTTGCAGGTGAATCTATTTTACATCATAGTGTTTTGAGCCCGTTAATTAATATTGGATTATTAACTCCTCAACAAGTACTCAATGAAACTTTAAGCCATGCTGCAAACTCGGCAATTCCAATCAATTCATTAGAAGGATTTATAAGACAAATAGTAGGATGGAGAGAATTTATTTACCAAGTTTATGCAAGAGCAGGGGGCAAACAAAGGACCCGAAACTATTGGGGCTTTAAAAGAAAAATTCCGGCCTCATTTTATAAAGGGGACACAGGTATTGTTCCATTAGACGATGCAATACAAAAACTGAATCAGACCGGGTACAACCATCATATAGAAAGATTAATGATATTAGGCAATTTTATGCTGCTCTGCGAGTTTGATCCTGACCAAGTATATCAATGGTTTATGGAAATGTACGTAGACGCATACGACTGGGTCATGGTTCCCAATGTTTACGGAATGACCCAATTTGCAGATGGAGGCTTAATGACTACAAAACCCTATATAAGTGGGAGTAATTATATTCTAAAAATGAGTAATTATTCCAAAGGAGAATGGCAGGAAATTTGGGATGGGCTCTTCTGGAGATTTATGCATGTTCACCGTTCATTTTTTTTACAAAACCCACGCTTGGGAATGCTAGTTAAAACTTTTGACAAAATGCCTGAAACAAAAAAAGCCATTCACTTAAGCAATGCAGAAAAGTATTTACAAAACTTAGACAAGCAATAATATGTATGAATGAACCTTTACAATTCCCCACCCATTATGGTGCAATCATCAATAGAATTGAACAAATAGATGCTAAACAATATGAGCGAACCAGAAATTTCATTAATGGTGCAGTAACTTATTTATCTCCCTATATTGCCAGAGGGGTGATTCAACTACCTCAAATAAAAGAAATTGTGGTTGCGAAATATGGCCGATATGTATCAGAAAAATTAGTTCAAGAATTGGCATGGAGAGAATTTTTTCAAAGAGTATGGCAACACAAACAAGAGCAAATATTTACAGACCTAAAGCAGGACCAATCAGCAATTGCACATCATTTAATGCCTGTAATGATTGAAGAAGCACAAACTGGAATTGAAGCAATTGATTCCGCAATTAAGTCATTGTATGCAACTGGTTATATGCACAACCATGCAAGAATGTATACCGCTATGCTAACTTGTAATATTGCGCAGGCACATTGGCTAAATCCTGCAAGATGGATGTATTACCACTTATTAGATGGAGACTTAGCAAGTAATATGTTAAGTTGGCAATGGGTTGCAGGTAGTTTTAGTAGTAAAAAATATTATGCCAATCAAGAGAACATCAATAAATATACAGGCATCAAACAAACGCATACTATAGTAGATTTTAGTTATGAAGAATTACCTAATTTGGAAATTCCAACAGTACTAAAAGCAACTAAGGAATTAAACTTATCAACTCAGTTACCTGCTGTTGAAACTCCAATAATTGACCATTCATTACCCATTTTAGTTTACAACAGTTATAATCTTGACCCCAATTGGCACAAAGACAAATTAGCCAACCGAATTTTATTATTAGAACCTGATCATTTTAATAAATACCCAATTAGTAAAAAAGTAATGGATTTTATTCTTGCATTGGCTCAAGACAATATCCCTAACCTTCAGGTTTGTACTGCATCATTTGATTCTTTAAGAAAATTGGCTCCCAATGCAACCATTATATATAAGGAACATCCTTTAAACAATCACTATATTGGTAAAATAGAACCTAGGACATGGTTATTTGACCAAGTAAATCAATACTATGGCAGTTTTTTTAGTTATTGGAAAAAATGTGAACGCTATTACCAATAAATAGAGAAATTTGCTCATGCAAATTACTTCAATACAAGTTTATCGTTATTCTATACCAATGGTGCCTTTTACCATAGCAACAGGCACAATGGATTTTGCACAAAATTTATTGGTAGTGATTCATACCAATGAAGGAATTACCGGGTATGGAGAATGTTCAGCTTTCCCAATGATAGTTGGTGAAACGCAAGCAACCTGCTACGAAATGGGCAAAGCATTTGCAGCTATCTTTAAGCACAAAGACCCTTTAGATATTCCTGCTCGCATGCAAGAATTAGAAGGTTTTACTGCAAGAAATTATACTGCAAAAAGTGCATTTGATATTGCCTTGCACGATATTGCTGCAAAAGCAGCCAATCAACCGCTGTATGCATATTTAGGCGGGTCAGTAAAAAAGATTGTAAGCGATTTAACCATAGGAATTGATAGTCCAACTAATATGGCTGCTCAAGCGGTAGAATTTGTTCAACAAAATGTAGCAACTATAAAAGTTAAACTTGGGAAAGATCCAAATACCGATATAGAACGCATTAAAGCCATCCGTTCAGCAATTGGAAATGCTACTACCATCAGAATTGATGCCAATCAAGGTTGGTCTTATGAAGACGCAATTATTGCTTTAACCGAATTAGGAAAATATGGTATTGAATTTTGCGAACAACCAATGCGCACCTATAACGATGAATTACTTCCAGAACTGTGTAAACTTTCTCCAATTCCTTTAATGGCAGATGAATCTGTTTATACTCACCACGATGCTGAAAGAATCATTCGCAACAAAGCTTGTGCTTCCATCAATATCAAATTTGCTAAAAGCGGAGGCATTGCAGAAGCAATTAAAATAAATGAAGTAGCAGAAAAAAATAATATCCCATGTATGATGGGAGGTATGTTAGAAAGCAGATTAGCCCTAACCGCGAAAGTACATTTTGCCATGGCAAAACAAAATATTATTTATTATGATTTAGATACCTGTTTATTGGGTCATAAAATTGATCCGGTAATTGGTGGAGCCCAATACAATAGTATGGAATTAACGGTAAATGAAGATGCTGGAATTGGCGCAAGTGTAGACCCTTCTTTTTTACAGACACTTGAAAGCATTACTATTTAACTAATAAGGCAAGAATAGCTAACCTATATTTGCAACTCAATGAACAATTATGGAAGCAAAAAAGTCTAGTGAAAGTTTTACCATCATGAACGAATTGGTATTACCCAACGATACCAATACATTCGGTAATTTAATGGGTGGTAGGTTAATGTATTGGATGGATATTGCGGCAGGCATTGCTGCAGGCAAACACTCTAATACACCGAGCATGACTGCGTCTGTTGATAATTTGAGTTTTAAAAATCCCATCAAATTGGGCAATGTAGTTCATATACAAGCTAAAGTTTGTAGGGCATTTAATACATCAATGGAAATTCATTTAAAGGTTTGGGGCGAAGATTTATTGCACCAATACAGATACGAAAGCAATGAAGCATTCTTCACTTTTGTAGCGCTTGACCCGAATGGTAAGCCAAGAACGGTGCCAGCATTAATTCCTGAAACAGAGGATGAAAAAAGATTATTTGATGGCGCTTTAAGAAGAAGACAATTGAGGCTTATTTTGGCTGGCAAAATGAAACCAGACGACGCAAACGAATTAAAAGCACTGTTTTTTAAAGAAGCTTAATTGCCTATTTATCTAATTTACTCATTAAGTGATGTTTGCCTTTGAGCATAAAGTTTTTGCTTTGCTCTATAGCTTCCATTACTTGGTCAAGTATTTGATCTACCGAATGTGTATAATCAATAACCAAAGGTTCCTTAAATCGAACAGACAAAAGAGACCCTTTCTTTTTGAAGCTTAATCCTTTTTTAGTGAAAGCCCTCCAGAATCCATTAATCACTACGGGAACAACCACGGGTTGATTATTCTTTATGATATGTGCTGTACCTCTTCTACCAGGTGCAAAAGGTTTAGTAGTTCCTTGAGGGAAAGTGATTACCCAACTTTTATTGAGCGCCTGATCAATTTTTTGTGTATCAGACTCATCCCTATTTCTATTAATATCTTGACCTTCAGCTCTCCATGTTCTTTTTACCGTTAGTGCACCTGCTAACTTAAATAACCTACTAATCATACTACCATTCATCGTTTCTTCCGCAGCAACAAAATAGATATTGGTAAATGGATTCAACAAGTAATATGGCAAACCTAATTTATTTTGTTTCCGCCATTTAACTGCGCAGAAAATATGGATGAAAGTGATTACGTCTGCAAAATACGTTTGGTGATTACTCACAAAGAGCACATTGTTTTTTGGAAGTTTACGCAAATGCTCTGTCCCTTCAATTTTAATGGAATTAATTAAAGCAAGACCAGGATATGTTGCCATTCCTACTATTCCATAAACGAACGATCGTACAACGCGTATATTCTTTATTCTCTCCACTAAATTCATGTCGATAATAATTGGCCAGCAGTGCAAAATAAGGAATGTATTATACATTTGCACCAGAAAAAATAACCAATGGCATTAACAACCGTAATTTTTGATATTGATGGCTTATTAATAGATAGTGAACCACTATGGCATGAAGCTGCTACGGCAGTTTTTAATCAATATGGAGTAAAATTGACTGATGCCATGTACGCAAGTACTACTGGCCTAAGAACCAAAGAATTTGTACAATGGTGGTTTGGATATTTTGGGATTGATATGGTTCACGCTGTTGAAGCAGAAAAAAATATAGTATCAGGCGTTTTAAAAAGAATTGAAGAAAAAGCCAATATCATGCCTGGAGTACCACATATATTTGAATTTTTTGCTAATAAACAATTTAAAATTGGTTTAGCAACTTCTTCACCGCCTGAATTAATTGATTTGGTGGTGAGAATGACAGGCATTGATGCCTATTTATCTGCAACAGCATCAGCAGAATTTTTACCCTTCGGAAAACCTCATCCCCAAGTATATTTAAATTGTGCTGAAGCAATGCATAGCAAACCAACGGAATGCATTTGTTTTGAAGATTCTTTCAATGGGCTTATTTCAGCTAAAGCAGCTAGAATGAAATGTGTAATTATACCACACCATTCCTTAAATAAAGATGAGCGCTGGGGCGCAGCAGACCTTAAACTAAGCTCTCTACAAAATTTCGGCGAGCTGCATTTTGACCGATTAAATAGTTAGCATCATTATCGAATTCAGAATGTTTCAATAGAACACAAAAAAATGCCCCGAAATTTCGGGGCATTTAAGATTATAATAATAACTAATTACTAGTTCTTACTTTTCAAATTTGGATGTGGAGCAGGTACGCTATTAGGACCTTCTTCAGTTGTACCTTGTAAATCTACAGTACCAGCTTTACCGTCCTGAGCATAAACAAATAACAATCTGCTTTCAGCAATACCTTGCTTTTCAACTAAGTACTTAATAACTGCATTCACACGCTCCCAGCTTTGTTGCTGAGCAGCTTTGCTTGTTGCACCGTATCCAATTACTTTTACGTTACAAGTAGGATTAGCTTTCAACTGAGCAGCTGCTGCACTTAATACTACCATTGCATCTTTGCTTAACTTAGTTGTAGTTCCTTTAAACTGTACGCTAGGTAAAGCGCTGATAGTACAGCTAGGCTTTTGATTAGCTTGCATATTTGTTACCATTTCCTTAATTTCCTTGCAGCAAGGATTCTCAGGACAAGTACCAATACCGTCGTTGTTAACAGGGAAACATTTTTGAGAAGTTAACAACTCTTTATCTCTGTAATCAGGAACACCATCACCATCAGTATCTTTAGATACACCATGAGAATCAACTGGAGCACCAGCTGGAGTATTTGGTTCCATATCAAACTGATCAGTTACACCATCCTTATCGGCATCAGGTAAAACCACTTTAGGCATTTTCATATGCTTAGGTGAGTTTAACTCGCTGTAGATAAAGTTGTTTGGATTGATCCAGTATAAAGGTTGAACTTTCTTACTGTTATCGCCAATATTGATGTTCACTCTAGCAGTAGTCATGCTAAAGTAATCGTTGTTCTCGTTTCTAGCATCTTTCCAAGTATCTAGATAATCATATCCACCAGCAGTGAAAATGAATTTCTGCTCTAGACCAATATTCACTTTATCACTTACTTTAAAAGCAGCACCTAGACCTAAGTTCCAAGCATGCATTAGTGCCCAAGATTTTCTATTGTTTATGCTTGCGCCAAACATAGTGGTAATTAAACCATCTTGTGTGTAAGCTTGGCCAGCACGCTGACCGTAGAAAATATTGTATCCACCAGCTTGGTTACCAGGAGCACCTTGGTATTGTGCTTTAGAACCCAACAAACTGTAACCCGCTAAAACATAAATATTAGTCTTAGGGTTTCCTCTGTAGTAGCTAGGAGTGTTTAAAGATGCAATGAAGTCAAAACCTAAAGCATACATAGTATTCTTATAAGCAGTTTGACCAACACCAACACCATAAGCGTTTGGTGTACCAGAAGTACTAGCTCCAGTTAAAGAACCTCTAAAAGAGAATATATGACCAAGGGCTTTTCTTAAAGAAACGCCATAACCTAAACCTGTTTTAGCTTTAATATCACCTACTAACCAAGTTGGTCCTAAGTTAAAACCTAATTCCCACTGGCTTCTTGGCTTAGCAGGGTAAGGGTATTGGTTGTTCATGAACTCATTGTGCTGGGGCAGATCTTTTACTGCTATCTTGGAAGTATCTTTCCAATCCCAACCCCAATCTGTTTGTGCATTAGCTGCAAATTGTGCGGACACAAATAATACAACTAGTAAAAGGAGCTTCTTGCTTGCCATAATCGATATTTGATTTAATAATTAATTATAATCGCCGTAAAAGTACTTATTTTTTATATAAATACTAAAAATTACTATCCTGGGGGGTTAACGATAGCTATAGGACTGCGAATATACTATAAACGCTGCTTTTAACAGTTTATTTTGTCAGATTCATGGGTATATTGCAGCATAATTATAACATGAATTTAGCAAAAAAGGTTATTTCGAGTGAACTGGAGCAATTTGAAGTTCATTTTAGGGAGGCTGTAAAGAGCAGGGTGGCGTTATTAGACCGAATTATGCAATACATTGTTAAGCGCAAAGGGAAGCAGCTTAGACCAATGTTTGTGCTATTAAGCGCTCGTTTGGGGGGCACCATCAATGAAAGTACTTACCGAGCAGCATCCTTAGTAGAATTATTACATACCGCAACCCTAGTTCACGACGATGTGGTAGACGAATCAATGGAAAGAAGGGGTTTTTTCTCTATAAATGCACTTTGGAAAAATAAAATTGCTGTTTTAGTGGGCGATTATTTGCTTTCGAAGGGATTATTGCTGTCTTTAAATAACAAAGACCATGAGGTTTTACGCATTCTCTCTGAAGCAGTTCGGTTAATGAGCGAAGGAGAACTATTACAAATTGAGAAATCTAGAAACCTCAACTTAAGTGAAACGGTATATTTCGAAATAATTAATGGCAAAACAGCATCATTATTAGCTTCTGCTTGTGCGGCAGGTGCTTCTACTACTTTTTCAGATTCAGCAGACATAGAAACTATGCGATTATTTGGGGAGAAAGTAGGTATGGCATTTCAAATAAAAGATGATTTATTCGATTATAGTAGTAAGGATATTGGCAAACCTACCGGCAATGATATTAAAGAGAAAAAATTAACCTTGCCGTTAATTTATGTTTTGAATAATTGCAGTCCATCGTTAAAAAAACAAATCATTTACATTGTCAAAAACCAAAACACACAGAAAGATAAAGTTGCTTTTGTAATTGAACAAGTTGAAGTATTGGGTGGCATAGAGTATGCAACTAAAAAAATGTTTAGCTACAGAGACGAAGCACTTGAATTGTTGTATCGTTTTCCATCATCCCCAATAAGAGATGCATTAGAAGAACTGGTAAGGTATACTACCGATAGAGAATATTAATGCAAAAAAGATGGAACATATTATCGGCTAACCTTGCTGAAGTAGCATCCCTACAAGCTTCTTTAAAAATCAATGCAACACTGTGCACCATATTGGCACAAAGGGGCATTAATAATTATGATAAAGCCAAAGAGTATTTCAGACCAAGTCTTGAACACTTGCATAGTCCGTGGTTAATGAAAGATATGCAGAACGCAGTAGATCGCATTTTGCAAGCTTTCGATAAACAAGAGCAAATTTTAGTATATGGAGACTATGATGTAGATGGAACTACTTCTGTTGCAAGCATGTTTCAGTTTTTAAAGTCTTTACATAAACCCGTCGATTTTTATATTCCGCATAGATATAAAGAAGGTTATGGCATTTCAAAAATTGGAATTGATTATGCAAAAGAAAATGGTTTCACGTTAATTGTATCGCTCGATTGTGGAATAAAATCAGCAGAACTAATTGCATATGCAAAAAGTATTGGAATAGATTTCATTGTTTGCGACCATCATTTACCCGATGAAATAATTCCTTCTGCAGCTGCCATATTAAACCCCAAACAAAAAGATTGTAATTACCCATATAAAGAATTGTGCGGATGCGGTGTTGGTTTTAAACTGATGACTGCTTTAACAGAAAGGCTGCACCTCAATAATGAAGCATATTTACAATATATAGATTTAGTAGCAATAGCAATAGCAGCAGACATTGTTCCAGTAACTGGAGAAAACAGAACATTGGCCTTTTTTGGTATTCAGAAAGTTAACACAAAACCATCGGTAGGAATTGAAGCATTGTTGAATTTGTCTAAAGCAAAAGCACCAATGAGTTTAACCAGTTTGGTTTTTGTAATTGCACCCAGAATAAATGCAGCCGGCCGAATGGATGATGCTAAAAAAGCAGTGCAATTGTTTATTGAGAAAGATCCTACTGAAGCCATTTCGTTCGCCAATATATTGCACAGCGACAATACTGATCGCAGGGAAGCAGATAGTAATATCACTATTGAAGCTATGGAAATGATAGCCGCAGACCCGAATAATAAAAACAGAAAATCAACTGTATTATACAATCAAAATTGGCATAAAGGTGTAGTGGGTATTGTAGCAAGTAGATTAATTGAAACCTTTTATAGACCCACCATCATTTTAACCAAGAGCGGAGACTATGCTGCAGGAAGTGCAAGAAGCGTTTCAGGATTTAATTTATATGAAGCAATTCATGCCTGCCGTAAATATTTACTGGGCTATGGAGGTCACTTTGCAGCAGCTGGCATGACTCTTTCAATAGATCAAGTTGAGGCTTTTAGTCAAGCATTCGAAGAAGAAGTAGCAAGAACCATACAGCCAGAACAATTGGTTCCGGAAATAGTGATTAATACCGAGATTAGCTTTAAGGAAATCAATACTTC
Organism: Sediminibacterium sp.; assembly: GCF_030695065.1. Lineage (GTDB taxonomy): Bacteria > Bacteroidota > Bacteroidia > Chitinophagales > Chitinophagaceae > Sediminibacterium. Next base: position 127,045 of record NZ_JAUYTR010000009.1, read on the forward strand.
ATTGTATAATATAATTAAACAAATGGAGCCATTTGGGCCAGATAATATGCGTCCTGTATTTATTGCCAGAAACGTAAAAGATGCAGGTTTTTCCAAAGTGGTAAAAGACCTGCATCTTAGAGTAGTATTAAAACAAGACGATATTATTTTCTCGGGTATTGGTTTTAATATGGCCAATAAATTTTGTTTATTGGAAAATGGCAAACCAATTGATATTGTTTTTGCCATTGATGAAAACGAATGGCAAGGAAATACCAGCTTGCAACTAAAAATTATTGATTTACTCCCTGCATCATCTGCACAGAACGATTAATAAAATTAGTGAGTTCTGATCCTTTCAATAATCCCTGTGACAATAATGCCAAATCAGCTAAATTTCGAACTTGTTTGGTTTTGGTGTCTTCGTTATTCTCCTTCAATATAGTTTGAAATACAGGATGATTCCCGTTTACTGTAAGTGTTACTTCATCGGGCATTTGTGCATAAAAAGCAGTCATCCCTCCACCCGCAGCACCCATATCTTTCATTCTACGCATAAACTCAGGACGAGTAGCAATAACAGGAGCAGAATCGGTGCTTAATCCTTTTACTTCTGTGGTTACATGAAGTTCTGGTATTTGCAAAGTGAAAAGGGTTTTTAGCTGCTCTGTTTCATCTTTACTTAAAACAGATTCTGTGCTTTCTTGCTTATCAATTAGATTGTCTACAATATCCGCATCTACTCTAACAAAACTGGTATTCTCCCATTTCATCTCCATGGTATTCAAGAATGCCGCATCAACCAAGGTTTCCATTTTTACAACTTCGTATCCTTTTGTTTTACATGCTTGAATGTAAGCATCTTGCTGAATAGGATTGGTAGTGTATAAAACGATATGCTTGCCTTCTTTATTCTTTTGTGAAGCTTCAGTAGCGGTTTTATATTCATCTAAAGTAAAGAACTTACCATCTACATTTTCCATCACCAAAAACTTATTGGCTTTATCTAGGAACTTGTCGTCGGTCATCATTCCGTACTTTACAAATAAGCCAAGGCTTTCCCATTTTTGCTCAAACTCAGAACGATCATTTTTAAAAATCTCTTCCAACTTGTCGGCTACTTTCTTGGTAATATGGGCATTGATTTTTCTTACGTTTGGATCACCTTGCAAGTAGCTTCTGCTTACATTTAAAGGAATGTCTGGGCTGTCAATAACACCATGTAAAAGCATTAAAAATTCTGGAACAATGTCTTTTACTTCATCGGTCACAAAAACTTGGTTACAATACAATTGAATCTTGTCTTTCTGAATTTCGTAACTCTGTTTAATTTTAGGGAAGTATAATACACCTGTTAAATTAAACGGATAGTCTACATTCAAATGAATCCAAAACAAAGGTGTTTCACCAAATGGATATAACTCACGATAGAATTTTTCGTAATCTTCTTTGGTTAGTTCGCTAGGCTTTTTTACCCAAATAGGATTGGTATTGTTAATTGATTTTTCTTCTTCTTTCTCTTCGTCTTTTTTTACTTCCGCATTAACATCGGTAAAGAAGATTGGGATAGGTAAAAACTTACAGAATTTTTCTAAAATTCCTTTCAACTTGAACGCATCTAAAAACTCTGCACTTTCTTCGTTTACGTGCAAAATAATTTTAGTTCCACGCTGCTTTTTTTCTACTTCGTATAATTCAAATTCAGGGCTACCATCGCAACTCCAATACACAGTAGCAGCATCCTCTTGATAGCTTTGGGTTAATACTTCTACTTTAGAAGCCACCATAAATGCACTATAAAATCCCAATCCAAAATGACCAATAATACTTGCATCTTTGTATTTAGTCAAAAATTCTTCTGCTCCACTAAATGCAACTTGGTTAAGGTATTTATCTACTTCTTCTTTAGTCATACCTACCCCACGGTCTTCTATGGTAATGGTTTTTTCTTTGGCATCGAGCCTAACATCTATGCGTAATTCACCTAATTCACCTTTTGCTTCACCAATGGATGAAAGGGTTTTAATTTTTTGGGTTGCATCGGTAGCATTACTAACCAGCTCTCTCAAGAAAATTTCATGGTCGCTGTAGAGGAATTTTTTAATGATGGGAAAAATATTCTCCGTCTGAACGCGTATCTGTCCTTTTTGCATATCAATACTTTTTCCAAGACTTGTCAAAGAAAGTACCAATTGATTATTTGCTGACAGGATGACAAGGAAATAAGAAAATTAACCCCAAGGAATTAAATTTTGACAGAACTGGAAGGAATTATCGGAAGCTAGGAATGTAAAAATTAGCGCCAGTTGCCCCCGATTTTCCATAATGCACTTCTTTAATAGGGGTATGATCGGACCAAATATTCCAGTTTGTTTCCATATCGGTATACCCGTTCTGGCGAAGGAATTGGATGATTTGCCCTTTCATTGCTTCCATATCTTCATTGGGCTTTACATAGCACACAAATTGAATGGTCGTTTTTTTGTAAGGGAATTGGCGCATGAATTCTTCTAATTCCTCTCGCGTTATCATAGCAGTATAAAAGGAGGGGGCATTTTTTTCTGCTTCCTTTTGTGTTTTCTGAACAGGTATATAAACAGGCTCGATAGGTCTTTTATTATTTGTGGGGGGAACGCTGCCACTGTATTGCGGCAGGCTATTTTCTTGTTGAAAATATTGGGTTGGATCGGTAGGTTTTATATTGTCCGAAATCACTTTTTTTGAACGAACAGGCTTATATACTGGCTCTATATATTCAGTTTCGGCTTCATCAATGGGGCGGGGAGTTGATTTTACACGTTTAACCTGAGCAGGTTTAGGTAATTCCGTTTTAATTTCTTCAACGGGTTTTGGCTTTGGTTCAGGGGGCGCTACAGTAGGCATTTCAGCGGCTGAATCTATGGTTGTACTATTAATGGCCGAAGAATCAATTAGAACGGCAGCTTCAGCAGAATCTGGTTGAAGGTTCAAATTGGCTTCCATGATTTTTCTCTGCTCGTCATACCAAGCCTGAGCGCTGGCATCCACGGTTTCTTTTTCTTCAACAACCGGCACAATGGTCTCTTGTTTAGCTATCCACCAAAATGCAGCATACCCAATACCGGCCATGATAAACAAAGCCAATACAAGTAGGAGGAATCTTGGATTTTTCTTTTCGTGCGTTTCCTCTCCCGTTAAATCGGTTGCGGTTAACATATTACTAAGTTAAGCTAATTTGAGTGCTAAAACCACTGAAATGCCTTCAAAATGGACTATTGAGCAGTAATTTTAACATCATCTACCTGATAGTTGGTATTTTTTCTTGAACCAGATGGCCCTGAATCATTCCCTGAATATTTAAAAGCTAAATAAATTTGACCAGCATAATTAGACAAATTGATATTACCAGATTTTGTAAATCCAAGCCCAATACCTCCAATAGCACCTTTTGCAATATTCGCATTTAATACAGCCCATTTAGCTTTCCACGGTTGCCCTTTTCCATCATAATTACTAGAAATCAGCAGTTGCAAAACGGCACCATTATCAAAAGCATCACGCGTTAAAAAACTAAGTTGTTCGCCAGTGGTATTATTCAATTGAATAGGCGGCAGAACTAGCCAACTTACAACACTAGTTTCATTGCTACCTAATGCAGTTATAGAAGCAAAACGATTTTGCTGCATCAACTGAATTTGATAAAACTGCTTACCCGATTCAGCATAATTTGACCATTGCGGAATAGTTAATGATTGATTTGGAGAATACTGCTCAAAATCTTCAAAAAATAATACCGAGGGGCCACTACTCACGCATCTACTTTGATTGAAATCTACATCACTGGTATCTCTTATCATTAATTGTTTTTGCGAACCAAATTCAGAATAAATTCCAGTTATAGAACCACTGCCATGGGGGGTTCTTATAGAAGCAAAGCTGGCAAAACCACTGGTACGCAAATAAACGGTTCCACCACCACAAAACTTCAATGAATGACTAGTGGTTATTTTATTAATGGCATCGCCATAGAATTTTGCTGTATCAGTTGCGGCAAATTCAATATTATTTAGTTTTACCAATCTGCTATGCAAGCTGTCATGCAATTGATTATAAGTAACCTCCAAAGGCGGGGGCATACTATTCATACCTACAACAACAAAATGTTTTGAAAATAATGCAGTAGGCATAGGAACTAATTCTGTAAAAAGCGGATCCGACCTATCTACTCCCCCACCCAATTGCAACATACCACCATATTCACCCATCCACATACCGTTTAATTTCACTATTAATCGCATACCCAATGGATAATTGGCAGAGAGGCCAAATCCATCCATACGAATACTAATAGCAGCCGTACTATCCTGCAAAACAATGGTCTTGTAAAAATTATCATTTGCGTCATTTGCGGTAACAATACCTGTGATGATTTCATTGTCAACAAATTGCTCGTTGTTCCCCGCAATATGCGAATCATACAAAGACTTGATGGATGTATTTGCTTGTAACCCAGTACCCATATAAATTGGAGGCGAATCATATTTTCTTACACAAGCATTTAAAAGAACACCCAATATGAACGAGATTAAAAAAACTTTATTAATTACTATCCATTTCATAGTTTCCATTTTATACTGAGAGAATAAAGTGTACCGGTACTGAAATAATACTTATTGGGAAATTTATTGAGATTACCCCCAGCTGTATCAAATCGCAACTGTTCATATCCACCTGTAATAATTGATTGATTCAACAAATTGTTAACCCCTAAAAAAAACTGCAAATAATATGCACGACCATCCCTAAGCTTTTTAATTCGACAGCTATAACCTGCAGAAAAATCAACTATGAATGCATTGGGTATTGCACTGGGATTACTCATTAAATTATGATCCAAATTGCTTGGCAAGTTTAGTGCAGCATCATAAGTTCTTCTGATAGGATTAAAAGAAAGCCATTGATTACCCATATAAGAACTGCTCAGGTTTAAAAATAAATTCCCATTAGTACGATAAGCCAACCCACTATAAATAGCTAGCTGAGGTAATCCTGTAATTGGGAATTGGTCAATGTATAAAACACCCTTTTCAGAAATGTACTGTTCGTTATCGGCCATTACACTATAATTGGGTCTTTGGATGTATTCATATTTACCTGCATTAATAGCAGCGCTCAATGTTAAACCTGCACTCAAAGTATAAGCCATACTAACTTCAAGTCCCAACATACGTGTGTCAATATTTGATAAGGCATAATTAACCAAGTTGCGGTATCCATCATGATAAAAACTCATTACATCCATAGCATGTTGGATGCTGATCCAATAAGCATTTGCAGTTAATTTTAAGCCGGGAGACTGTAAAATATATCCCGCTTCGGCCATATTTACTTGTTCATTGGATATATCGGTTTGCTTATGCGAACTATTTCTTGGAGAAATATACAAGTCATTAACCAATGGAGGTTTAGATGAAAAAGCAGTTCTAAAATAATAGTAATTGCGACCATTTAATTTATAGGTAACTCCCATTTTTATTTGACCATTGCTAAAATAATCTGGTTCTGAATGGCCATAAGAATTTTGAGGGAATACCCCATTTCTATAAATTCCTTCGCGCTGATATTGCGTAGTAGTATATTCAACTGCGGCGTTAAAATCAAATTTTGATAAAGTATATAGCAATTGAGAGTGAAATAACCATTGTTGCAAATGCATAATATAATTATACCCAAAATGATCCCCTACTTTTATTATTTGATTAGGTTTATTTAAATCATTTTGAATGGCTGTACTACCAGGTAAATTGTCATCGGCAAATTGATTCCAATTAATTGAATAGGCCGCACCCAATAAATCATTGATTCTTTTAAAATAGTGATAAACTTCAAGTCTATATTGTCCTTGAAAACTGACTAATAAGCGATTATTCAACTGGATACGATAACGGGTATTTAGAGCCACTTTTTTGGATTGTTCTACCCTGTCTTCTAATAAATAGCGCGCCCTTTTATCAGTGGTGCTATTTTGATTAATCCAATACAATTGATCCCAATTAATTTGTAATTGGGAAGGATTCATTTGTATTTGAGTAAAAACATCTTGTGAAAGTAAACTGTCCTTAAAAAAAGAAGGTAAATAGCGATAATAATCAGGCCTAGGGTCTGCCGCATTAAACCAATCTAAAGCAGTAGAATATTTTTCGCCCATACTGATCAATAAACTACTTACTTGTTTAATTTTCTCATGCAAATTGTATTCATGTGAAAGCAAGAGCATTGGATGGTGATTAAACTGCCAATTGGCATTTCTAATTTTATTTGATTGAAAGCCCCAACTGGGTTGATAAAGCTTTGTTCCAGTTATATCTACCAATTCTTGTGTTATTGCAGCAGTTCTGGTATTCATTTGCCTATTGCCCAGCAATACCAAAGAAATCAAATGATTTTTAACCCTTTTATCAATGGATAAAAAATAAGACAACCCTTTAAATTCATTGGCTATTAATTGACCTCCAATACCTTGTTTAAATGCAATACTTGTTGCAACTGACCAACCTTTTTTGCTCTCACTCCATACTTTAGTAAAAGCAAATCGTTGGTGATAGTTTCGATTAGACAAATTCAAAGTAAATGTAGTTTGTGGAAATAATTTACTAGCATTCAATTGCATAAACACCGAATTCCCCAATGCACCAAATTGGTATTCATTGTCTTTTAAACCTGCTGCGTATTGATTGTTTGAAGTCACTTCATTCAATCCACCCCAATTGGACCAAGGAATATTTCCATCCGACAATTGATTCATAGAAATTTCATGAATGGATTGAGAAAAGTAGCGGTTACTCAAGCCCTTCATTCTGAACCTTCTGATACTAAAACTGAACCCTGTTAATGAACTAAACAAGTCTTTCCCAGATTGCAATAAAGATGGAACAAAAGGCATTTCGTCAATTCCTTCAGACAAAGCAGACTCATCGGTATACTGGTCTTGAAAATATTTCCACCCATCCTTGTCTAAGCTACTGTCTACCCATTGGTTCTTGCTTTTGAGCAAAATTGGCTTAGAAGGAGGTTGGGCAAAAGCTACAGCTTGAATCAACCCAAAAAAGAAAAACAATCTCCGCATAAAATAGACTTGCGGAATTACAAACAATTTAAAAGTATTAACAAGTATTGATTTAAAGAAGCCAGCAATAAAAAATGAGTAAAACACCTAATTAAACCCAGTCAAAAAACGGAAACATTTGCTTTAAATACTGCATGAATGACCATATTGTAAAAGTTATTTTGCTCAAATGAAATGGTCATATTTAATCATAGCATGCCTTGCATTGGGATGGCAAGAAAAAAAACCAATTGAAATTGCAGTAATTGGTTTTTACAACCTAGAAAATTTATATGACACCACTGATAACCCATTAGTAAATGATGATGAATTTACACCCAATGGAGGCAAACATTATACTGGTAAAATTTATACCAACAAATTATTTAAGTTGGCCTATGTACTAAAAGATTTTGGCGTTCAAATGCACCCGAGAGGTGCTGCAATTATTGGGGTTGCAGAAATTGAAAATGATACGGTATTAAATGACTTAGTAAAGCATTTTTTAATTAGGTCAAAAAAATACCAGGTTATCCATTTTGATTCAAGAGATGCGCGAGGCATAGATGTTGGATTATTGTATCAATCCGATTATTTTCATCCATATTTTGCTCAAGCACTAGAAGTAACACTTCCAGGAAAAAGCAAAGAAGCATATTTTACCAGAGATATTTTATATGTAAAAGGGAAACTGAGTGGTGAAGAAATACATATTTATGTAAACCATTGGCCAAGTAGAAGAGGCGGTGAAGAAAGAAGTGCCCCTGCAAGAGCTGCTGCTGCCCAACTTTGCAGAAAACACGCAGACTCCATTAGACGAGAAAATACTGCCGCAAAAATTATTGTGATGGGAGACCTGAACGACAATCCTACAGACAAGAGCATCATAGAAGTCTTGGGAGCAACGGGAGAACTAAAAAATTTACACAATGGAATATTTTTAAATCCATGGGTACCATATTATAATAGGGGGATTGGAACGCTCGCCAATAGAGATGTCTGGGGATTATTTGATCAGATTCTTTTGTCTCACTCATTTTTTGATAGTACTTCAAAGAATTGGCATTATTTAAAAGCAGGAATTTACCACCAGCCCTTTATGACAGAAAATACCGGAAGGTATAAGGGCTATCCTATGCGAACCTGGGATGGGAATCACTATCGAGGGGGATTTAGTGACCATTATCCTACTTATGTGGTGTTGAAAAGATAGTTCTAGCTTAGGTATAATAAATATTTATAATTTAATCGCTTTTAAATTCACAATTCAGCAAATTAAGGCTTACTAATTTGGTTGAGAACCCTATTATACTTACTTTTGCAGCCCCAAATCTGTATTTGGCAGATTTTCTTGCTTGCAAGAATCCACTGGGCAAAACCAATTTTTAACCAAAAAAATTCAAGTAATGAACAATTACGAATTGATGGTGATCTTTACACCGGTTCTTTCTGAAGAAGATTTCAAATCTTCTCAAAAGAAGTTCCAAGACCTGATCACTGAACTGGGCGGTACAACCGTTCACAACAATCCATGGGGATTGAAATCACTCGCTTACCCTATTCAAAAGAAAACCACTGGTATCTACTGGGTTTTAGAATTCACTCTTCCTGCTGAAGGAATTGAGAAGTTGAAGATCCAATTACTACGTGATGAGCAAGTGATGCGTCACATGATTACTCGTCTCGACAAATACGCCGTCGAGTACAACTACACTAAGAGAAATGGCGGATTTCCTAAAATTGAAAAAGCGGAAGCATAATCATGGCAAAGAACGAAATAAAGTACCTGACCGCTATTAAGCAAGAGAAGCCAAAGAAGAAATTCTGTCGTTTTAAGAAATACGGTATTAAATACGTAGACTATAAAGACGTAGAATTTTTGAAGAAGTTCATTAACGAACAAGGTAAGTTATTACCTCGTCGTTTGTCTGGTAACTCTTTGAAATACCAACGTAAAGTAACTGATGCTGTTAAAAAAGCACGTCAAATGTCATTGTTGCCTTACGTAACCGATTTATTGAAATAGACCAATTAGTTAACCATCCCTAATCACGCAAAGCGTGAGACAGTCAAATCAAAATCAAATGATTGGGCGCTGGGACTAAAAAACAAAACATGCAAGTAATATTAATTCAAGACGTAGACAATTTAGGCGGTAAAAACGAACTAGTAACCGTTAAAAACGGATATGCTCGTAACTATTTGATTCCTCAAAAATTTGCTGTTGAAGCTAGTCCTTCTAATATGAAACAATTAGAAGAAAAACTGAAAGTTAAAGCAAAGAAGGAAGCTGCTATGTTGGCTGAAATCAACAAAGTAATAGATGTATTGAAATCATCTCCTGTAAAGGTTGGTGCAAAAACTGGTACCAGCGGTAAAATCTTTGGTGCAGTTACTTCTTTACAAATTACTCGTGCCATCCGTGACCAAAAAGGTTATGAGATTGATCGTAAGCGCATCACTATTGTAGACGACGTTAAAGAGTTAGGAACTTATAAAGCAACTATCGACTTTGGCAACGGAAACAATACAGAGATTGAATTTGAAGTAATAGAAGGTTAATCTTTAACTGACAAAATAGTAAATGCCCCGATTACTCGGGGCATTTTTTTTGCCTTTATCCCCCTGATAAATGCAAGCTTTTTATAGTTATTTTATGGCTCGCAATGGTGGTAATTCTTTATTGCTATAATTAATACCCTTTTTGGGATTCGCTTCAGCTTCTGAAATTTTCTTACCCTGTTTATTGATATACCACCACTCATTTCCTTTTTTTACTAAAGCAGCACCATTATAAAATGCACTTGCATGATCAAATTGAAATGGCATGACTACTTTCCCTGTTTTATCTACAAACCCCCATTTCCCCGCTTTTGCTACATTAATCAATCCATGTGAATAATAAGGATAAGCGGTTCTATAATCTCCTTTGGGCTTTCCTTTAAATAATAATGAATCGTATTTGTATGAGTCGTAAGAAGACAAGGATAACCAAGATTTACCCATCAGATCGTATAATGTTTTAATTATTTTGGTTTGTTTTGAATTGCTATCTTTTATTTCATCTTCAACCAAAACCATTTGCTTATCTCCTGTTGATGAAATATATGAATGCTTAATTGGTATGATAATTGCCCCTGTATTATTAAGCATCCCCCATTTTCTAGAATCAGTTTGTTCTTCCGCACCCAAAGCTTCCCACAATTCATCATCAGATAAATCAACTAAATCAAAGCCATCGGGATCATCTCCTTCTGCAACGGTATAGTTTTTACCTTCAAGCGAAATACTTGAATACTTAAAAGGAATTATTTCTTTACCATAGTAATCTATAATACCATATTTAATCTTAGTCTTATCAACAGGATCTATGATTGCTACTTTGTAAGCTTGATTGGTATCTATCAAAGAAATAGAATGAAACCTAGGAGGTATTACCCACTTGCCATAATTATCCATTACTCCAATTTGGTCACCATCACTCAACTTAGCTTTTACAATGATTCGTCCTTTTTTATAAAGAACAGGATAACGGTTCTTTCTTTTTTTAACTTCATCTTCATCATCAATAGTACCAAATGGAACAACAGCTGATCCATTTAAATCAATAACTCCCCACCCCTTACCATTTTTTGCATAAATCAATCCTTCGGATACTTTATCTAAATAATTATAAACAAAGGGTAAAATTGTTTTACCTGATTGGTCAATTAAACCCCAATAACCGTTTTCAGATTTACAGGAAAAATAGATCACTTCTTTATCTTTTTTGAAACCGATGGTTTTCATAATAGGCGGAACAATGGTATTACCCAGTAAATCATACACGCCACTAAAAGCAGAATTTTCTTCATTTACAACAATGCGGTTTTCAATAATATCTGCGTAACGAAATAAAGGATCAACGAATCGAAATCCATCTTTATCTACCAATCCATATTTAAACCCATATTGACCTTCGGTTATTCCAAAAAGTTCTGGCTGTTTTGATTTAGTAGGAATAGGTTTTAAAGCTAGAGGATATTTGGTCATTGGAGTATAACCTGGCTCAATTTTTCCTGGAATCATTTTATTGGGTAACCATTGTTGAATCTGAAGATTATCCATAGCTACATGCATTCCACCATGAGAAACCAATCCCATATTATAACCATTCGATTGACCAGGTAAACGAGTTTGCTTTACCGACACATCATTTAAAATGAAATTAAAATTGTCTCCATCCATTTCAACTGCTAACTGATTGATAGTATTATATCCTGTTTTAACCAATGTAGATTTTACCCAACCATTGGAAACATTATTTAGCTTGCCATTGGATGCTACATTAATTAAATAATATCCATTGGCAGCAACTACAAAAAGCACAAAATTTTTTCCATCCACTGCATGTGTTACTATACCATACCCGTATGATTGTGAACCTGAAATTTGAAAAAAATCAGCCTGATACCTAGTATTTGCTTTTGCACTCATTCCATAAGTATGCGTTACCCATCTAGTACTACTTCCTAAATAGAATTTATTATTCATTTGAAAACTTCCTTTGTCTATAAAATAAAGAACAGAATCCTTTTTAGTGAGTTGAGTATTAGAACTAATTCCAAATCGGTTGTCATCAAAGCTTTCTTTAACAACCGTTATACTTTGGGCAACAATTGATGAAAAAAACATTCCAAATAATACAAAAAGCAATAAAGAACGCATATACTTATTTTTTAATAAAAATAGCTGCAGTGTTTAATTAGAACAATACCGCATAAGCGGTATTTTGGGCTATTTAGAAAGATTTGTCATTTTTTTGGAAAAAAACTGCCAAATCATTAAAAACCCTATCTTTAACTGTCCAAATGCAGAAGTTCCAGGTCTCAGAACGTTTTTACGTAAATGGTTCAGGGTTTTTGGTTACTATTTTAGCTTTGGTTTTTTGATCACTTAATTTCTTAAAAATGAACATTTACGTTGGAAATCTGAACTGGAATATGTCTAGTGAAGACCTGCAAAATCTGTTTGCTCCCTATGGTGAAGTAAGCAGTGCCAAAATCGTTACCGACAAATTTAACAACGACCGTAGCAAAGGCTTTGGTTTCGTTGAAATGGCTGATGATGATGCAGCTCGCGCTGCTATCGCTGCTTTACATGACACTGATGTTATGGATCGCAAAATTGTTGTAAACGAATCTACCCCTCGTCCTGAAGGCGAAAGAGGCGGCTTTAAAAAGAAGCCCTATGGTGGTGGCGGCGGCGGAAGTCGTGGCGGCTACGGTGGCGGCGGTGGTGGAAATCGCGGTGGCGGTGGATACGGTGGCGGTAATCGCGATCGTGGAAACGGCGGCGGCGGTGGTGGATACAACAGATATTAATCTATTTAACCTACCGATTTATAAATCTCGTTCTGTTTACAGAACGAGATTTTTTTATCCCTATATTTAAAATATGAAACAGCAAGAACAGTTAAGTAGCCCAATTGCAGGTTGCATGCGTTGGGGTAAATGGGGCGCTAATTTTTCTACCGCAGCATATAGGTCAATGATTGAAGCCTGTTTAGCTATTGGCGTGAATAGTTTTGACCATGCAGATATTTATGGAGATTATACCACAGAAGAAGAGTTTGGAGATGCATTAAAAGAAGACAAAACATTACGCTCACAAATAAAATTAATTACAAAGTGTGGTATTCAAATGGTTACGGAGAACAGGCCCAACCATAATATCAAATCGTATAATACTGGTAAAAAACATATTATTCGTTCTGCAGAACAATCTTTAAAAAACTTTGGAACAGATTATTTAGACGTGCTGTTAATTCATCGTCCCGATCCATTACTTAACCCTGAAGAAGTGGCTGAAGCAATTCAGACTTTACAAAAACAAGGAAAGGTTCATTCATTTGGCGTATCCAATTTTTTACCCCATCAAGTAAATATGTTGCGTAAATGGGTTCCCATACAATACAATCAAGTTGAAGTATCTATTATTTGCACTTCCCCATTTTATAACGGAATTTTAGACAATTGCATAGAAAATGAAATCATCCCTATGGCATGGGCGCCTTTAGGCGGTGGCTTGCTTACAGATGATTTGCATCCGCATTACAGAAGCATAACACATGCTGCATCATTGTTAGCAGAAAAATATGTAGCTGGATTAAATGAAATATTGATTGCATGGCTGAACACCCATCCATCAAAAATAATCCCAGTAATTGGAACTACTAAATCAGAAAGATTGGCGCAAGCAAAAATTGCAGCTTCCATCAAACTAACCCAAGAAGACTGGTTCTTAATGATGAAAGCTGCAACTGGTGAAGATGTAGCTTAAATTTATTTAACAGCAATAGCAGCAATTCCTGGTAATACTTTTCCTTCAAAGTATTCTAGCATTGCACCACCCCCTGTACTTACATAACTCACTTGATCTGCAAAACCAAATTGGTTTACAGCAGCAACACTATCGCCACCGCCTACTAAACTAAATGCTCCATTAGCAGTGGCTTCAGCTACAGCAATAGCAATAGCTTTGGTTCCATGCTGAAATTTTTCCATTTCAAAAACACCCATTGGACCATTCCATAAAATGGTTTTAGCGCTTTTAATAGTAGTAGCAAAAGACTCAGCAGCTTTGGGCCCAATATCTAATCCCATCCAACCATCGGGCACCTGATTACTCTGTGCAATATTGGTATTGGCGTCAGCAGCAAAATTATCTGCAACAATACTGTCTACTGGCAAATGAATATTTACTCCTTTAGCTGCAGCTTTATTTAATATATCCAAAGCCGTATTTAATCGATCTTCTTCACAAAGGCTTTTTCCTATTTGACCCCCTTGTGCTTTCATAAAAGTATAAGCCATTCCGCCACCTATTATGATATCTGTTGCACGTTCTAATAAGTTCTCTATAATTAAAATCTTATCGCTCACTTTGGCTCCACCTATAATTGCGGTAAATGGTTTTGCAGCTTTATGTAAAACCAACTCAGCTGCCCTTACTTCACCTTCCATTAATAAACCGAACATCTTGTTATCGGCATTAAAATACTGCGCAATTACTGCAGTGGATGCATGCGCTCGATGCGCAGTTCCAAATGCATCGTTTACATATACATCTCCCAACTTGCTTAGTTTTTCTGCAAAAGCAGGATCTCCTTTTTCTTCTTCTTTATAGAATCGTAAATTTTCTAATAATAAAACTTCGCCCGCTTTTAAATTATCAGATTTATCATATGCTTCTTGGCCTATGCAATCATTGGCAAATTGCACCAATACTTCTTTACTCATTGCATTAGTAAGTAAAGTTTGCAAGTGACCTATGATATGTATTAATGAACTTTTTGTTTCTGGTCCTTCTTTAGGTCTACCCAAATGACTCATTAAAATAACTGCACCACCCTCTTGCAAAATTTTCACAATTGTAGGAACTGCAGCACGCATACGATTGTCGTCGCCAATGGCGTAGGTTTGCTTATCTAAAGGCACATTAAAATCTACTCTAATTAAGGCTTTCTTCCCGGAAAAATTAAAAGCTACAAAAGGACTCGTCATAAAAAAATATTTAAAGGCAATTTAACCAAAAAACAAAAGCCGTCCCGAAAAATCGAAACGGCTTTTAATGCTATTATTAAATGATTATTTGCTGATTAATCCTGCAAAATAATGAACAGTTCTAACCAACTGACTTACATAACTCATTTCGTTATCGTACCAGCTTACTGTCTTAACCATTTGAGTATCACCAACGGTCATTACTTTTGTTTGAGTAGCATCAAATAAAGAACCAAAATGGGTTCCAATAATATCTGAACTTACAATTTCATCTTCGTTGTAACCAAAACTTTCGTTTGCAGCAGCTTTCATTGCAGCATTGATTTCTTCGGCAGTTACTTTTTTACTTAAAATAGTAGTTAACTCTGTTAATGAACCAGTAATAGTAGGTACACGTTGTGCACTTCCATCTAGTTTACCTTTTAACTCAGGTAATACTAATCCTATTGCTTTAGCTGCACCAGTGCTATTTGGAACAATATTAGCAGCAGCTGCTCTTGCTCTTCTTAAATCACCCTTAGGATGAGGTGCATCCAATGTGTTTTGATCGTTGGTATAAGCATGAATGGTGCTCATGATACCTGTTAAAATTCCGTATTGATCATTCAACACTTTAGCCATTGGAGCCAAACAGTTGGTAGTACAAGAAGCACAAGATATAATGGTTTCAGAACCATCTAAAATGCCATGATTCACATTAAATACAACAGTTTTTAAATCTCCAGTAGCAGGAGCAGAAATAACTACTCTTTTAGCACCTGCTTTAATATGCGCTTCTGCCTTGTCTTTATCTGTAAAGAATCCGGTAGACTCAATCACAACATCAACACCATGCTCACCCCAAGGAATTTGAGCTGGATCACGTTGTGCATATATTTTTACAGTTTCACCATTTACAACAATTGAATCATCTGTTGAAGTTACAGTAGCATCAAAACGTCCTTGTGCACTGTCGTATTTTAATAAATGTGCCAATACCGCTGGACTGGTTAAATCGTTGATTGCAACCACATCTATACCTTTCATATTGTAAATCTGACGAAATACCAAGCGACCGATTCTTCCAAAACCGTTAATAGCAACTTTTACTGTACTCATTGATAGCTGTTTTAATTTGATTAATTAGCGTTAGGATGGCAAATTTACAGTTTCTAAAATCAATTTGCGTAATTTGATAAAAAAGTTTGGCAGAAAACAATTTGCCTCTTATTTTTGCAACCCGAAAGATAAAACCATGGCCGGTTCGTCTATCGGTTAGGACAGCCCCCTTTCACGGGGCAAAGACGGGTTCGATTCCCGTACCGGCTACGAAACGAGAATCAAGGCTACTTCCAACGAGGTAGCCTTTCTCATTTTCCTCCGAAACCCTTGCTACACTTGATATTAGAGAAACTACACTATTTACTCTTGGAGTTCGAACTCGCCTATTTTGCTTATCATACCTCATTCCCTCCGGGAATAGCAAATATTGAAGACGTTGCTTATCGTCATAGTCGCATGAAACCCATAACTGCAGTGGGTCTAGCAAAATATCCAAACCATTTTTAATCGCCTTTTCTAAGTTCGAACTCTTAAAATCACTTTTGACAATTTCCTCTTCTAATTGCTTCTTTTCATCTATGTATTTGTTTCTGTATTTATCGTAAAGTTCTTTGGTGAATTCCTGATTAATAAACCTTTCTTCCAGTGCTTCCACTTTATCAGTCAATTCTGTAATCTTTCTTTTTCTAGATACATCCTCCTGTAGTTTGTCATTAAACTTATGCGATACAATTTCCTTTACTTGTGTTTCTATTTCTTCTATATGAGCTGGTTTAATCTTATATTTTTCCAACTCCTCCATAAAAAGCTTATTTATAATTGTAGCCTTTTCATTAACAGGTTCGGCATGTCCTCTGGTTTTATAATAGATATACCCTTTTTGTTTATAGCCAGTAAACGGAGAGTTCGTGAGCTCACTTTTTAAAAACGACTTTAATGGCATGTCGGGGTCTTTGAATTTCTTTGCAATTCCCTTATGTGGATTAGTAATTGCAACCTCATTTGCTTTCATAAATAACTCCATAGAAACTAGCGCAGGATGGTGCCCTTTAATTAATTTACCAGGGAAATATGCATTCACAAAATATCCGCAATAAAATGGATTGGTAATTTGGCGATAAAAGCTTTTATATTCGATTGTTGACCCTAATTGGCGCAATTGGTCTACGATTTCTTTGTTGCTCCATTTACCTTCTGCTTTCCATTTAAAGCCCATTTTCATAAACTTGCCCTGGTCATTGATTACATATTCGTGATACTTGGCTTTCTCCTTTCTTCTCAGGTTTGTATAACCATATGGGCAGTGACCAATATAATACCCCTGTTCAATTAATTCAGAAGTACCACGCATGGTTTTGGTTCTTCGTAAATCGTTATCATACTTACCAAAAGCAAAGAATATTTGTTGCTGCAACTCTCCAGCAGGTGAAGTAACATCAATATCTTGTAGCACACTAATTACCTTAACACCCATTTTACTTAAATCAATAATAAGTTCTTGTGCATGATCACTTCTTGAGAAACGCTCAAATGAGTAAACCAATATGGCTACTACATCCTTGTTTTTCCTGACATAATTAAGCATTAATTTAAACTCCTTCCGCTCATCCGTTTTGGCCGACTCCGCCTCGCCACCAAAAAAGGCTTTAATCTCAAATGACCTTTTGGCTGCAAATACGATAGCATCTTTTCGTTGAGTTTCAAGGGATGTATTGTCAAATTGAGAGACATCGGACACCCTTGTATAATTTACAATACTATTCCCCTCCCTCCATTTAGGCGGTTTCGCTTTTTTGGCAAATTTGGTTGTCATCTGCTGAAGCTGTAATTCCAAGTTGTTCATCTTGAAGTAATTTTTTGATAATTTGATTAGCGATAATCTCTGATAAAATTTGAATTGTTTTTAGTTCATTTTCATTGGATTGAAATTTTTGATCCATGATGATTTAACATTTCACCACTCGGCCCTTTAATGGGATGCGATTAGTATGCTGTTAATTCTTCGAGCCGGTTTTACCGGAAGTCATATTCTTCGTTGTTCTATTAAATGTAATTGTTCTATTATCTCTGGTACTAATTGTTACTTCTTCATAGTTTTTTAAATGAAGTATTTTTTTTACTTGTTCTGCCTGCTCATCTGTAAAAGTTTGTTGAACTTGAGTATCAACCCTCATTATTTTTTCTGATTGAATTAATATTCTTATTTCTTTGATATTTTTCTTTCTCAACTCCTTAAGCACTAAGCGCTCTTCATCTTCAAGCAAATAAGGTATAACAATATTTGAAAGCTCTTTATTATCAACAAATTCTTTTAGCAAGCCTTTGATTGATATATATATGTGCGGTGCTTCAACATCAAATGGTGCTTTGCTGTGGTTTGTAAACTCTTCACCTCTTTTTTCTACTACTAATCCATTTGGGTAAATTAAAACACCTGCTTCCTTTCCCATCTTTACACACCAAACAACCAAATCGGATAAGTAACTAATATCAAATTTCAACCCATATAATAATAGTTTGTCTCCTAATATGTATTCAATATCTACTAACATTTGCTGCTCAAACTCATCAAGCTTAATTTTTGATTGTTTTTTTATAAGGGTTTCTTTTTGTTGTAATAAATTTTTTGTTGGCAGATCATCAAAGTATGCATCTTTAAAAAAATAGTCGGTTACTTTTTCAGTATCCTTAACTGGATAGCCTAAAGCCCGAAGATTGTCCAATATTCTTAGCCAAATTAGTTGAGACAAACTTACCTCCAATCCCCAACCACCTTCTTTAATAAATGGCAATAAGTTATTACGTCTCCAAAAAGGAAGGCTTTTGTAAAGCGATTGCCCATCTTTTCCAGCAAAGTCTTTTAATGGTAAAATTGGCTGAAAGTAGCTCATCTCCAAATCCAACAAACTCAAGTAATCATTTTTCATGTTTTAAATTAATGCGTATTTTTATCTAAATTTTAATCTAAAGTAAGATTTTTTATAACATATACAAAAAATCTTACGATCTTTAATGTTTAATTAAGAATAATATGAACTCGAAAAAGAAAGAAATTTCCAGTAAACCATCCTTAACCTACCTTTTAGGACGTGCATGCGAGGACTGCGGGGAACCTATTGCTGACCAAGAACGCAAGACAAAAAGACATTGTAGTGAGTATGTAGATGAAAACGGAATTCACCACAATTGCCGTAGAAGAAAGTACCAGAAGAAACACCAAATACATGAAGATCGACTTTTGGATTGGGCAGCGGTGCAGAGGCAAACAAAAACAAAAATTGAAGAAACAGTTGCCACTCATGGCGAATTTGTAAACCTACAAATATTAGAGGCATATGGAATTGCATTAAACAACTACATAACAATCAGCCATGGATATCAAGAAAGTTATCTAGAATTTTTAGGCTACAACATAATTATTAACCCATTTAAACAATCAATAAAAATTCAAAAACATGATAAACCAAGAAGTAATGTGGATGATAGAACGTTATCATAAACCAGCACAAAACGTAAAAATCAAAACCACTTTCATATTAATCGGCTTAGGCATAATAGGTGTCGCCTATATTGCAATAAAATCGTCAATTACAATGTCAAAGGAAATTCTAGAGTTAAAGGCAAATACATTGAAAAACCTCGAATCCATACATAATTTAACCTCAAAAACTGCTATGCTTGAATATGACCTACAACAGAATGAATTAATTATTGGGTCATTAAGGAATGAAAGAAAGTCCTTGTTAGCAGAATTACATAAGGCTACTAAAAGTAGCCATACATAGTAATTCCTAATTTTTACAGAGAATACGTTAGGAACTTAGTGTTCCGGAACGATTTATTCTGTTCTGGAACGTTCTGTAACATTCAGGAAAGTACCTGTACGTTCTGTAATGTTCAAAACTATTCTCGAACATAAAAAAGCTGGAAATTACGCTTACCAGTTCACAGTATAAAACATCTTCTATACGTTAATATCACATCTGATGGAGTGTAAGTAAAGAATTAATGAATACTACTTCCCTCATAGAAAATACATAACATATTATTTTTCTCGACAATGAATGTACTGTATTGAAAGTTTTGTTAGCAGCAGCCCAGTAATATTCTCTACTGAACATTTGTTATCTGCTATTACTTTCAGATAAGCCGCTACCACTTAAATTTTTTTTGATTAATTATTCAACAATTTTTTGCTTTCATTCTTTATTAACAACACTAGTCTGATATCCCCAATCAGAGAGAAGTTTGGCGACATCAGTAGCTTCACTGCTTTCGAGACCTGTCTCCCTGCTTTTCAAGATAAACCGGATGGGAGATTGGTATCGTTCACCATTTGGTCCGACATTGGAGGGAGATTGCAGAATGAGTAGTTTACCTGTTGCGTTTGAATTGAAAAATGTCCTATACCCTTTCATCTCATCTATAATAAAGGAGAGACTAGATTCCTGTAAGTGAGTCGCATTCATTGTAATCCTTGCCAAGGTCTCCATTTGAAGGTCGTCGAAATCCTTCAGGAAATCCATTGAATCGGGATGATAGTTAATAGGCTCATGCACTTTAATTTTCTCAGCGAGTTTCTCGGCTGACAGTTCGTACGGAACACCGTCAAATTGTTGCTCGAGTAATTGTTTTTTGCCTAATAAATCTTCCCTATCAATCGGATCAGTATAGTCAAGAAATTTCCGGGAGACATCAATCAATTCTATGGAAGTACAGAGAGAATGGTAAGCTTCCATGAGATGATCAAGTTCCATAAAAAGGTTATAGGCTTGCAGTCCGAGGATAATATTATTAAATATTAGTTCCTTGCTGATTTTTATAGTTTCCCTTACTGGTTGAAAAGTATAATAATCCAACTGCTTTGAGTATGTTCCACGATTGTTTAACGCCCAAACGTGAGCGAGCAGAAGCTTTTTGTCGTTTGCTTTTGCATATTTATTCAGGCCATCAAGTCGGTTAGTGTATTCTTTCTCTTGTTCAATAAGTAACGTAACTTTTTCTAGCCGCTCCTGCATGGTAAATGATCTGCCTAAAGTTTCCATTATCCTCACTTCACTAAACGCTCTATGCCTGATGCCATTAAACAGAATCATAAGGTTCTCGGTATTCCAAAGTTCAAGCATACACTTGATATCCTCGGGTTGCCGAGATGCTTCGATATCGTTAAACAATTTCTCGATCTTGCTAGACAAGTCTTCCGGCATCGGATGAAAGGATTTTACAGCAAGCAATTCGTAGAATATCGAATTGATATCAATAGTGATTTTATCAATACCGCCGCTCGCATTTTCACCAAGTTTTTTCAGTCGGATGTCAAATTCATCCTGGGTAATATTGGCGAGTGATAAATCTGATTTGAGTTTACTGAATTGTAGAGTTATTTCACTTTCTACAAGTTGAGGATTACGCTTATTTAGTTTGTTAAAATACATAAGCGATTCAGCATATTGACCGAATTCAGCATAAACCACTACCGCCATTACCAGCAACTTATCATCCTCTAGGATCTGCTGATGCGTTAGCTTTGAAAGAAGTCGGTAAACGATCCGAATATCATAACTGTTCAGAAATGACATCCCATGTTTAAGCAGGATCGCTTTAATATCCTCGATGCTATAGAGATCAGTTTGAGAAGCAGTAAGATCGCCGAGCGGCAGCTTGTATTTAGATCCATGATCCCGGTGCATTCTTTCATTTTGCTCAAATAACTGTACAAAGACCTGATGAATCTGATGTACTGCTTTTGGGTCAAGTATATTTGAGGCTGGAATATTAATACTGACTTTATTATTATTTTTCCATTCATCTGAAATACGCTCTTCCATTAATCTTTCATAGATCCGATCAACATAATCGAACAATAATATATTTTCCGAATCACTATATAACACGATCAACCCCCTAGCAGGTAATCTGCGCATAAGGTAACCCAATCGGGAGGTTTCAAATGAGTATGAAATGAATGCATCATTTTTAACTCTTTCAAATTGGCCGGCGATACTTTTTAGCTGGATTGGAAACTGCCATGCAGATGCCTGTGTTTTATTGATCACTAATTCAACTTCATAATCTATCCCGGTATCAGGAACTTGTGGCCTGCAGTTAAACCCGGTTTTGAGATTGATCTGTTCATTCATCCTTCGGGTGGATGTTTCACTGTTTTTTGAAGAAGCATCAATTACTGGAAGTTGGTTAAACGCCATTATAGTCTAATTATTCTGCACATCAAAATACTAAATAATTAAATACCAGTTTTTTATAGAAAGTGTAAAAATAGTTAGAAGGCAACCCAATAACTGATATTTATTTTACTTATAAAAGATTAAAAATCAATTTTATTTAAAATTCAAATGTTAATTATTCATCAAAGCTTATTGGATCTGGTGCACCGCATAGCTTGCGCATATGGTTAAACGCTTGTAATATTTTTTTATTAACTAGGTTGTGGTCACAATCATTGCATATATAGCTATTGATTGGGATTTTGCCATAAGTATCATTTTTGGCTTCCATTTGGCTTAAACTCTTACCTTCATATGTACTAATTTTTGATCCTGAGACTGCTTTAAAATTGGTTCATTCCAAACATGCAGGTTTTCAACGTAGAATACGGGTTGATATAAAAAGAAATTCTATCTTACTCTAAATTTTAATATATGATTTTAAGACAAATAAAGCGAACGGGAATATTCTGCGCCCTATCTGTTTTAGTTTCTTTTGTTTTATCAGCACAACCTAATAGCACAAAAATTGGGGCATTAGAATGGGCTACATCTAATCTTGATGTGGATGCCTTTCGTAATGGCGATAAGCTGATGTATTGCGCCAATAAGCAAGATTATGATAAAGCGGTTTACAACAACATCCCTGCATATGCTTATATCAATTTTGATCCTTCAAACCGAGGTAAATTTGGCGCAATCTATAACATGGCCGCAATCATGGATCCCCGTGGCCTCGCGCCTAATGGTTGGCGAATTGCATCTCTTAATGACTGGAAGGAACTTAGAAATTCTGTGAAAGGTATTCATGAATTGAAAAGTAAGATGGGCTGGAAAAAAGGCATGTTTGATCCAGAATCTTGTGTACCTAACGGAACCGACAAATATGGATTCAATGCAATTGAGTCAGAGGATTATTTTTCCGAGAAGAAAGGTGTAGTGTACAGCACATTCTGGTTTACATCTAGTCGCTCTTCGTTTTATGGGTTGAAAACCTTTATTTTGATGTGTTTCAAAGACGAAGGGGCTGCTTTTTTTTCCATGGGCCCTGTTCGTTGTGTAAAAGGTGATAACCTCCCAAAGCCTGTGATAATAAAAAAACCTGCTGATAACATTGTGGAATGGGTACAGGTTGGGTATGACGTATGGATGAAAAATAACCTAAACGTAGACACATTCCGCAATGGAGATAAAATACTTGAGGCCCGCACAAATGAAGAGTGGATTGCCGCAGAAAAAAGTAAAACACCAGCATGGTGCTACTATGAAAACGATCCTGCCAACGGGAAAAAATATGGAAGGCTTTATAATTATTATGCTACTATTGATAAAAGAAAATTGTTGCCCGATGGATGGATTATACCAGAAACCGAAAATATCTTTAATTTAAAAAGTGAAGTGTCCCGTTTATTAATGGTCAATCCAAAGGGGCCCATGGAGGGGGGATTACTAAGGCCACCAAAAGAATGGAATCCTACTATTTACAAAGCTGATAATTCTACTGGGTTTACAGCATTGCCTGCAGGCGTAAGAGCAGAAACCGGTGGATTTGAAAGCATCAAAGAATATACAGCTTTCTGGCTTCGGGATTCACATGACGCAGACTTTGCTTATTTCTTTTCCATTGATGACGGCAACGAACTATTTAGTGAGTTTAGGGCAAAAGGGACGGGGCATTCGATAAGGGGTGTATGGCGGCAGAATTAATGAACGGTTTTAGGGTTACAATTTATATATATTTAAAAAAATGCAAATTCTGTACTAAAACAAACTCTTAATAAAGTAAGAGAAGGCTTATTTGTATTTGATTTTGAAACCCAATAATTATTTGAGGCCTTTATACTGAAGAAAAATAGCACGTTTTTGGAATTGTATATGCCATCTATTCTGGTTTGGCTATTTAAGAACGAACGCTGATCATGGAAAAAAGTAACCCCTTTGCAAAATTCCTTTAAAAGGAACTTTCTTAATAGTGGTGCAAGAAATTATAAAAAACTCACGCTATATCCCCTGCATAATTCAATATCACCAATTACAAACCCTGCGACGGTTGCTGCCGCAATCACTTGTTCATGATGTTTTTCTCGAAAATTAAGATGCAAGTTACCATCATCACAAAGTCGTAACGATACAGGAACTTCGCCATCACTGATCATCAGAATAACAGGAATATCGTACCTGCGTGAAAAAAAGAAGAGGGGAAATATATCCACTATTATATCTACACTGAACTGTATGACATAGGAGCGTTTTATACCACGGCTTATACGTTTAAATATATTTCTTTTTTGAAATGTCTCAAATGGAAAATCAGAAAAATCCGTGTTAACGAAATCAAGAAGGGTCACTTTTTGAGAACCTAGTGTTTTTAAAAAAAGGGTAATACTCTCAGGTAATTTGAGGCAATAATCTTTTCTGTTTATTGCAGGATAGACAATTACGCAATTCCCTGTGACTGGCGAATTATTCTGATTAAACTGTTGACGGTGGTCGAAATTTTGTTTCAACTGCTTTTTGTCAGAACGGATTGATTCATCGAGATCAACAGAGTAAGAATTTTGCATATCACATATAAATGTGTCAGCAAATTCGTCTGATTGAAAAAAGGTCTTACGTGTAATTATTTCCATTTGTTAGTAAAAGTTCTGAATTGTTTCTGGTGCTTAAAGTGTAAATACCAGACAATCTGATCCCCATTCGCCAAAGCAATGTGACCCCCTAAGAAACACTTTCCAATAATGGATTGATTGAGGCCTAAAAAATGGTAAAGAACTAGTTGTAATTGTTTTTCAAACGTAGGATTTATTTTGTCTATTTTGATTAAATATTTTTCTCGGTTTCTGCAGTGCTGCTTTCTTTTTTTAGTTTGCGTAAAGATTCCCCCTTTAACTCTACACGTACTGATTGATGAACCAGTCTGTCAAGTATAGCATCGGCTACAGTTTGTTCTCCAATCACATCGTACCAGTTTTTTACTGGAACCTGTGATGCAATAATAGTACTTCGTTTACCATGTCGGTCTTCTACTATATCCATTAGTAATGCTCTACCGCTAGCATCAAAAGCCTGGATACCAAAATCATCAAGTATTAACAAGTCTTGTTTTTCTATACGAGTAAGCTCTCTGAGGTGTGAGCCATCGGCTTTGGCCATTTTTAAGATGGATAGTAATTTGGCGGTATTGGTGTAGTAAACTTTAAACGCAAACAAACAGGCTTGGCGCCCAATGGCGGATGCCAGATAACTCTTGCCTGTTCCGGTACTACCAGTAATAAATACATCTTGTCCCTTTTTTATAAACTCACAAGTAAGCAAGCGATCTATTTGATTTTTATCCAGTTCTCGTTTATTACTAAAGTCAATACCGTCTACATCTGCCATATAGCGGAACTTAGCTGTTTTAATATTTCTCTGGAGGGAACGATGTTTGCGATCATCCCATTCGTTTTGTACTAAGTACTGCGCCATTTCATCATTGGTAAAGCTAACCGGAGGTGGGAGCTCTACAAAAGTTTTAAAAGCAGTTTGCATTCCAAGTAGGCGCATATCGCCCATTTTCTTTAATGTGTCTTTGTTCATTAATGTTGGTTTTAAAATTTAGTGATAAAAGCTTTATTCGTAGTATTCTGCTCCACGTACATTTTCATGTGATGGCATATCTGTATTCAGTATCTCATCTTCCATTGGGATTGTATCTGCTTTTGTTCGCAGTATCTGGTCAATAATACCATAGTTATAGATACCATAACTATCTGCTCGTTTACACGCATTAACGAGTCTAGTATTACCTACGCGTTTGGCAAAGCTTAACACGCCAGAACAAGATTTATAACTTTGTTCTGGATAAATTTCACGCGCTAATATCTTGGCTATGTATGCTGCTACACTTTCCCCGATGGCGCTAGCAGTTGACATAAATTTCTGGGGATTCCAATCAGCTGCATACTTATGCTGGGTGGCAAGATGATCTTGGATAGTAATATACTTGAGTCCTTTGCCGATATATCTATCATGAACGGCTACCACTTCGTTTTCATCATACACCGACAACTTGGTAGTGCTGTACTTTATTTTCAACCGCTTACCTATTAACTTGTAGGGTACGCTGTAATATCGTTTATCAACACTAAGCAACACGTGCCCATATTTGTTTACAGATGATAGCTGCGAAGTCATCGGCTCAAATAAATATGGATTTAGCGGTTGCAATGTTTGCTTTTCTATCTCCATAAACTGTTGCATCCTGCTATAGTTCTCACCAGTAAGTTTAGCATTATTGTGTATAGCTAAATGAACAAGAATGTCTTTATTGAGGTCATCTAATGTGTGGTAAACTTTTTGATCAATCTTAGAAAAAATAGTTGTGTAACTAATCTTAACCGCACCTTCTACCAACGCTTTGTCTTTAGGTTTATAAGTACGAGTTGGATATCCAAACGTATGGTAATGTTCTGCAAAAGCAGCGAAGGTTTCATTGAGTTGTGCCTCATACTTACTGGCTTTGGTAACTGCCGACTTTAAATTATCTGGCACAATAGCCTGGGGAACACCTCCATAAAAATGAAGGGCACGTTCACAGCATAAAATAAAATCCTCTTTGCATTGGGAGTGTACTGCCATTACAAAAGTGAGTTGACTGCAACCTAGGATAGCTACAAAAACTTCCAGTTCACTTATCTCACCCGTTTGCGCATCCACCAAGTGTAATTTTTGTCCGGTAAAATCCACAAACATTTTATCGCCTGCTTTATGTACCATTTTTAAAGAGGGCTTACCTTGCTGCATATACTTATTAAGCTTATCCAAAAAGGATGAACTCTTATATCCATCAGTACACTGGGTTAAATAAAACTCATAAACCTTACCCTTTGTTACACCACGTTTCTTAAGCATACTAGCGAGTAATGGAAGAAGTGGTTCTAAATCCGCTTGTCGCCTATTAAATAACACAATAGGCTCTTTAATTAAAAACAACCGAGACATCTGAGCATCGCTCATCGCTTCTATCTGCTCTATTGTTTTCTCCGATAAAACATAGCGATACAGATACTTTTTAATAGTATTACGAGCAATCCCTGTTGATTGACTAATTGATTTTGTTCCCTTCCCTGAAGCATAAAGACGGAGAATCTGGCGTATTGTAAACATCTCAATTGTTTTGTTAGACATGAATGGAAAGGACTTGATGAATCAAGAACCTCCCGATTTTTTCCTACGAAAACAACTAATTCTTATACCGATATCTAGGGGGTCAATTTAAAATGGCGAAAGGGGGTCAGTTTGCTCTGGCGAACAGGGGTCACTTTACGCTGGTATTAGGGGATCAATTTGACTGGATTTTCCACCCTTATCTCCTTTTGCACCATCTAATCCTTTATCTCCCTTTTCTCCTTTATCGCCCGTTAATCCTTTCTCTCCTTGAATTCCTTGTGCACCAGTATCTCCTTTATCACCCTTAACTCCAGCAACACCTTGATCCCCCTTATCTCCTTTATCTCCTTTAGCACCGTCAACTCCATTGGTACCATTTGCACCTGCAACTCCTTGTTCTCCTTTATCTCCCTTTTCTCCTTTTTCTCCTTTAGCACCATCAACTCCATTTGTACCTGCGGCACCTTGATCACCTTTCACACCTTGTGCTCCAGTTTCTCCTTTGTCTCCTTTAACTCCGGCAACTCCTTGATCTCCCTTATCTCCTTTTTCTCCTTTTGCACCATCTAATCCTTTGTCTCCCTTTTCTCCTTTTTCTCCTCTAGCACCATCAACTCCATTGATACCATTTGCACCTGCAACTCCTTGATCTCCTTTATCGCCCTTTTCTCCTTTATCTCCTTTAGCACCGTCAACTCCATTGGTACCATTTGCACCTGCAACTCCTTGATCTCCTTTATCTCCCTTATCTCCTTTTGCACCATCTAATCCTTTATCTCCCTTATCACCTTTTGCACCATCTAATCCTTTGTCTCCCTTATCTCCCTTGTCACCTTTTAAACCTTGCGCCCCTGCATCACCCTTGTCACCCTTAGGACCCTGTGCTCCTTCCGCACCTGTAACGCCTATATCACCTTTATCTCCCTTTTCTCCTTTATCTCCTTTTTCACCCTTGTCTCCCTTCTCGCCTGATATTCCTGATCCTGATGAAGAACCTCCACCTAGCTGATTACCACTTGCTAGAACTATACTTGATCTAATAGATCTCAGCATTTCCGCGGTATCGGTGATATTTAACTTAGTATCAATTCTTTTATTTAAACTTTCTGCATCAGATTTTAGCATGTATGGTTTCAACATAGCAGCCGTATCTGTATAATTCATTTTTAATTCAAGCCCGCTTACATTACCAGCATAATTTGCAAATGGCACAGAGAGGAACTGAGATGTTCCCATGTTAATGTACTGCTGTTCTGGCACCCAACCTGCTGTTGGATTTGTTGGAGCAACAGCGGCCTTAATATTTAAGAAAAAGGGACCATTGGCCCAATCAATTAAACTATATGAACTTACACCTGAATTTCTTTGACCCTGTCCAATAACAATAGTAAACAAACCATCACCAGAAGTTTTCACTTCATAGGTTTCCGCATAAACCGTATTTCCATTGGCAGAACCTTGTAATATGGTGGTCTTTACATGTACCGTTCGCTTGGATGCTGGAACACCTGCTGCATCTAATGCTACTGCCTGAAATAAAATCCCCTTGGGAACACCTGCTTTCTGCGCCTTCAATGCAGGAGCCCCTATTAAAATAGAGGCAATTAACAAGCTCAAGATGGCAATGATTCTACTAAACATTATTTGGTATTTTTAATGAATTTGATACTTTGAAGTCTCGCGGTTGAACTAAGTAGCGAAACGATATAATTACCTTGAAGCAGATTCGAAACTGGAATTCTTGCCCCACTAATTAATGAACTAAAATCAGTTTTAACAATCTGAACTACCTTACCTGTAAAATCAGTTACGTGAAGGAAGTATTGTTCGTTAGTGGCTAAATTTTGAGAATTAAGCACTTTCACATTTAAATAGTCAGTCACTGGAATAGGATAAGCCAGCACTTGTAAATCAAGCTTCTGTGTTTCAGGACAGGTGAGTGTAAAATTACCTGGCTTGGAATTAAAGAGTACTTTAAGCCCATTAGAAACCTCCAGACACTTTTCACTTTCAATGATGGCAGGGGCGCTATGGATCATTTCAGTTGATCCCATATTTCCAAAGCCGCCAATCACAAACTTTCCTGTTATCTGTGCAGATGCACCAACAGATAAGATTGTACTGATGAAAAAGAAAATGAATATTTTATTTACCCGTAGTAACATAAGTCAACTGAATTACTTTACCTTGATAGGTGTATTTAAGTTTTAAAATGCTACCGTTGCTTTCTTCTATGATATAGCTCTGTATCACTTCTACTCCAGAAATAAGATTGATATAAGATGTAGATAAAGTTTGGGGATTAGGCACATCCCATTTTCCTACAACACCATCGCTGTCCTTAAATGATCCCCCTTGATAAAAAGTTATCATATAAGTATTTGCACCAATAGAGCTTACAAAAGAAAGATTTGACTCTAAAGAACCATCAACCTTTACTTCAGTTAGTCTCCAGATAGTCGGATTGTTGGCTGCTCCTACGATTGTTGCTTTTGCTATTGCAATAGGATCAGCTTCAATATCCTTACTACAGCTTGCTAAAAAAAACGAGCAAATAATTAGAAGCTTAAATAATATTCGGCCATGAACAGTCGTTAATAATTTCATACATCTGATTTAATGAGCACAAATTTGTTCGACTGGACAAGGGTAATATATGCCTAAGATTAGGGAGAACGGTTTTTTCAAAAACCTATAAAAAAGATAAGTAATTCATTATCAATTATTTACAAAGCCCAATTGTTTTTAATTATCAATCTAGAGCTTTGGGCTAATTAGTCACGAATTCAAAAAATACCAACCTGTTTGTATTACAAACAAATCTAATATTCCCAAAAAGGGAATGCCATCTGTTGGTATTTAGCGTATTCGGTATATGGTATTTAGTAAATATTTCACAGCAATTGTATATTTGGTAATAACTGTAAACGAACGAACATTCGTTGTATTAGAATAATGAAATATGGCCCAAAATAATATTACCAAGACCCCCCTTGAAGCATTAGGTTACGGATTCATTAAAGACCACCATATTCCAAAGGGAAAGGATGAATATTATCTGCGCAACATGCAGATGCGCAACGGTATACATTACCGAACCCTCACTGCTTATGAAATTGAACAGTTGGTTCGCAATGGAAATACAACCGACAACTGGAATCATATTCTAGTTTCAGATTCCTTTAACCCTGACCTAGTAAAGAATTGTAAGTTTCATGGCTTGGTTAGAATTGGAAAATTAGAACCCCTTTGTTTAGGGTTTAGCGATTTAAAAACACCAGTAGGCCTATACAACTCTACCATTATCAGTTGCGATTTTGGAGATAATGTAGTCATCAACAATGTAAACTATCTTTCTCATTATATAATCGGTAGCGAAGCCATTATTACCAACGTAAACGAATTGGTAACTACCAATCATTCTAAGTTTGGAAACGGTATTATTAAAGCCGATGAAAAAGAAGAAGTCAGAATTTGGTTAGAATTGTGCAATGAAAATACGGGACGAAAAGTATTGCCTTTTGATGGCATGCTGCCAGGTGACGCTTTTTTATGGAGTCGCTTTAGAGACGACATGGTTTTGCAATCTAAACTAGTGGAGTTTACTGAAAAAAAATTCAACAATAAAAGAGGTTATTACGGCAAAGTGGGTGATAGAACAGTGATTAAGAATTGTAATATCATTAAAGATGTGTGGGTTGGTTCCGACGCTTATTTTAAAGGGGCTAACAAATTAAAAAACTTAACTGTTAATTCTGGCCCAGAAGGCAGAACACAAATTGGTGAAGGTTGCGAAATGGTGAATGGTACCATTGGGCTCGGCTGTAGAATTTTCTACGGAGTAAAAGCGGTGCGCTTTATCATGGCCGATCATTCCCAATTAAAATATGGTGCTCGATTAATCAACTCTTACTTAGGTCAAAACGCCACCATTTCTTGTTGTGAAGTTTTGAACTCTTTAATTTTTCCTGCCCACGAACAACACCACAATAATTCTTTTTTATGTGCTGCCTTGGTGATGGGTCAAAGCAATATTGCTGCAGGTGCAACAATAGGATCTAACCATAATAGCAGAAGTGCAGATGGTGAAATCATTATGGGGCGTGGATTTTGGCCGGGTCTATGTGTTAGTTTAAAACACAATTCCGTCTTTGCTTCTTTTACCATGATTAACAAAGGAGACTACCCTGCAGAATTAAATATCACCATCCCCTTCTGTTTAATCAGCAACGATACAAAGAACGACCAGCTAACTATAATGCCGGCTTATTGGTTTTTGTATAATATGTATGCATTAGCCCGAAATGCATGGAAATATGCGCACAGAGACAAACGTTTTGATAAAACACAAGAACTCGAATACAATTATTTAGCACCCGATAGCATCAATGAAATTTTTACTGCTTTAGAGAAATTAGAATTATATACTGGTAAAGCTTATTTACGTTCCGAAAAAAAGGCAGATACAGACGTTGAAGAAGCTATCTCTGTTGGTAAACTTTTATTAAAGAGCAACAATAAATTAGTTGATAGTTTATCAATCACTGCCGAAGATATTGAAAACAGTAAAAGGAAAACTGTACTAGTTAAAGTAAGACAAGCTTATAAAGTTTTTGAAGACGTCTTATTATTTTATGGGGTGAAAGAATTGATTGGCTTTATTAAAACCAATGGGCCTAGCAATTTAGCTGAACTGCGCAAACAATTGCCCAGCAAGCTTTCTAGAGACAAGTGGATTAACCTAGGTGGCCAATTAATGCCTGAAGCAGATTTAACTGAACTCCGCAAAAAAATTAATGCTGGCAAAATAAAAGGCTGGGATGATTTGCATGCACAATATGCAGTTAAGGGAAAATTATATGCTTCGCAAAAATGTATGCATGGCTTGTCAACTTTAAAAGAAATCACCAACCTACCACTTAATAAATTAGACGAACACCAGTTGAGTTATTTGCTCAACAGTGCGGTTGCTACTATGGAATGGATCACCAAAGGCATTCACGATTCTAGAGCCAAAGATTACAGCAATCCTTTTAGAAAAATGGTTTATGAAAGCTTTGCCGAAATGAATGAAGTAGTAGGCAAGTTAGAAGACAACAGTTTCATTAAAGAACAAATAATGGAACTGAAATCTTTCAAAAAAGAAATCAGTTCCTTAAAAAAGCAATTGGGGGTTTAGAATTTTAATCCAACTCCCAACTGAACTTGTTGATTGGTCCATTTTTGTTGGTCTGAGAAATCATTGATATTCTGCAAACCAATATTATAACGACCATATACTCTTAGTACTTTTAAATTTACCTGAGCACCCAATACCATTGAGAAGTCACCAGATTTAAATGCTTGCTGGCCGTTTTGCAACAAGTTTTCGTTTTTGTTAATCAACACGCCAAATTGAGGACCAGCCACAAAACTCAATAGTCCTATTGGGCTATAGCGCAATAATACAGGCACCATTAAGTAATCCAATTTTACATTGGTAGGCAAAGTAGAATAAATGGCATCAATAGTAGTACCGCGCTTAGTAGAAGTTTGGCTCCAAATTACTTCGGGCTGTATACCCCAGCGTTTGCTGAAATCGTATTCTACAAAAGCACCAGCATGGTAAGAAAAATCAAATCCTTGGTCGAAAGATTGTCCATCAATCTTATTTAGGTTTGCTCCCGCTTTTACACCTAATCTAAAACCCTTTTGGGCATTCACTGTTGTTCCAGCTATTAATAAAGCTGCAAATAAAAAAATCGTACGCATAACACTTGGTTTAGTTAATCTATTCAATACTTATGCCATAGACGATTTTAATTGAACTAATGTTACACATGAAATGTTAAAAGAACATGACAACGCTAGAAGAAAAAGACAGAGACCGCATCATTGAAATGGCCTGGGAAGACCGAACTCCCTTTGAAGCCATCCAATTTCAGTTTGGTTTATCCGAAAAAGAAGTGATTGAATTCATGCGACTCAACAGCAAAGCATCCAGCTTTAAAATGTGGCGCAAACGCATGAATGGAAGAACTACTAAGCACCAGAACCTGCGCGAAAAAGGAATCAATCGTTTTAAATGCTCTATGCAACGATCCATTTCTATGAATAAAATAGCAAAGCGTTAAGCCTTGGTAAACTCAATCACTGTAATCTCTGGCATGATGCCTACCCTACCAGGATAACCTATAAATCCAAACCCGCGATTCACATACAATTTTTGGTTTCCATCTTCGTATAAACCAGCCCATTGCTTATACATCCACTTAACGGGGCTCCATTTAAAATAAGGGTTCTCTAATCCAAATTGCATACCATGGGTATGGCCTGCAAACATAATATCGATGTCTTTATAAGTTGTTTTTACTTGCGCATCCCAATGACTGGGATCATGGCTTAACAACATTTTAAAAGGAACCTGCTCAGTACCTATTACTGCCTGTTCCATTTTCCCATATTTGGGAAACCTTCCTTTTGCACCCCAATTTTCTATACCAAGTACTGCAATTTGCTCACCGGCTTTTTCAATAATCCGATTTTCATTCATCAATATATCCCAGCCCATTTCTTTGTGTAGGTTGATTAAAGCCGCTAAGTTATCCTTCTTGGCCGCTGTATTGGGCCACTGTACATAATCTCCATAGTCATGGTTACCCAAAGTACTATAAACCCCTAATGGTGCTTTTAAACGTGCAAAAGATGCTTTGAGAGGCTCCATTTCAGTAGCCCGATCATTCACTAAGTCTCCAGTAAAAAAAATGATATCGGGGTTTTGCTTTAAAATTAAATCAATCCCTTTGTTTACTGCACTAAGGTCCTGTAAGCTTCCGCTGTGGACATCACTAATTTGAACCAGCTTTAATCCATCAAAAGCCTTGGGCAAATTGGCAAATTGCAACTGAATTTTCTTAACCTGGTAATTATATTTATTTCTAAAACCAAAAAGCATGGTCCCAAATAAAGTAGACCCCAATCCCAATCCAATCCAGCTTAAAAATACCGACCTCGACACCATTTGCCCATCGCCCAACATTTGCCCCCCGGTACTCCTATACACTTTACTGATGGCCCACCATCCGGTGCGCCTAATATCGTCTACCAAAAAAATGGTAGCTGCAATTAACTTGGCAATGAATAATCCGGCCAAAATAGCAAAAACATAATTTCGGAATAGCTTAGACTGCTGCAATGCCGGCACAAATGGGAATGCCAATAAGGAAAAAATGGTTAGTACCGAAATGAGCCAAAACCCCACATGAATATACATTCTAACCCGCTCAGACAAGGGCTGGGTAACTGTTTTAATGGCCTGGTAAACATAAAAATCGAGCAAAACCATGATGGCTGCTATAAAAAACAAAGTTCCGGTACTGCGCATATATTGATATAAAATGTAAAGATAACTCCCCTACCTTAACAGCTATTGCATAATATTGTTTGAGAGCTGTTACCGAAGCCGTATTTTTGGCAACCGAGAAAAGGAATAGCAATTATGGCAAGAATTATTGGCGTAGCCAATCAGAAAGGCGGAGTAGGTAAAACCACCACTGCAATTAACGTAGCAGCTAGTTTGGCTGTATTAGAATACAAAACCTTGTTGGTTGATGCAGACCCCCAAGCAAACAGTACTACAGGCGTAGGTTTTGACTTACACAATATTACCAATAGTCTATACGACTGTATGGTAAACAATGTTACTGCCAACGAAGTCATTTTAAAAAGTGATGTACCTAATTTAGATTTGATTCCTTCTCATATAGATTTAGTAGGTGCTGAAATTGAAATGATCAATTATCCCAATAGAGAAAATGTAATGAAAGGGATATTAGACGCAGTAAGAGATCGATACGATTTCATTATCATAGACTGCTCTCCTTCTTTGGGTTTAATTACTGTAAATTCATTGGTTGCATCAGATAGTGTAATTGTTCCAGTGCAATGTGAATTTTTTGCATTAGAAGGATTGGGCAAATTATTGAATACCATTAAAATTGTGCAGAACAGATTAAACCCTGCTTTACAAATTGAAGGTATTTTAATGACCATGTACGATGGTCGCTTGCGTTTATGCAATCAAGTTGTAAGCGAAGTAAGGCGCCATTTTGACGATATGGTTTTTGCTACCATTATCCATAGAAATACCCGTTTAAGCGAAGCCCCAAGTGTGGGTAAACCTGTTATTTTATATGATGCGGAAAGCAAGGGTGCAGTAAACTACTTAAATCTTTCTAAAGAGATTCTGCAGAATAACGGGATGACAAAAATTTCTAATCAAGATAGAATTATTGAATAATTTATGAGTACGCCAAAACAAAATAAAGACCTTATAGGTAAAGGATTAAGGTCCTTATTGCAAAATATAGATCAAGACCTTAAAAATACCAGTGGAAGTTTAAAGAATGAAATAGTTGAGCAAGTAACTACCAGTTCAAGAATTCCATTAGCCGATATTCAAATTAATCCGAAGAACCCAAGAAGAGATTTTGATGAACAGGCATTACAGGAGTTGTCTACTTCTATAAAACTGCACGATATTATTCAACCACTTACGGTAAGTAAATTACCCAATGGCAAATACCAATTAATTGCAGGAGAAAGAAGATTTAGGGCATCTAAATTGGCTGGCTTAAAAGATGTTCCTGCTTATATAAGACAGGCCAACGATCAACAATTACTAGAACTGGCTTTATTAGAAAATATTCAACGCGAAAACCTGAATGCCATAGAAATGGCGCTTAGTTTTAAACGCATGATGGAAGAGCTGAACTATACCCAAGAACAAGTAGCAGAAAGAATGGGTAAAGAAAGAAGTACGGTTACCAACTATATCCGTTTATTAAAACTACCACCAGATATTCAAGCAGCAGTTCGCAATAATTCCATCAGCATGGGGCATGCAAGGGCGTTGGTAAATATTGACACCATTGATAAGCAGCTCTATGTATTTAAAGAAATACAGCAAAAACAACTGAGTGTAAGACAAACTGAAGAGCTCGTAAGAAAATTGTACAAAGGCGAGAAGTCGGTTGCGGGTTCAACTGCCATTAAAAACGACCTTCCTCCGGCTTACCAAAAGATTCAAGACAACCTTGCATCACATTTTGGCACAAAAGTTAATATGACGCATAACAAAAAGGGCTATGGTAGTATCTCTATAGAGTATTACTCATTAGATGAGTTAAATAAGATTTTGGATTTAATGAATATAACCGTGGGTTAAACTGGCATGTTCAAAAAAGTATTATTGTTTTTTGTTGTCGTATTTTTTTTAGGGGCTTCGGCCCACGCACAATCAACTACAGATAGTGCAGCAGTAAACCCTTTGCCTACTTTAACAGAAAAGGAATTAGCCAAAATAAAAAAGAAGGAAAAAGATTCTTCTTGGATGTCCAACCATATTCCACAACGTGCTACCAGAAGGTCTGCAATGATTCCTGGCTGGGGTCAGGCATATAATAGAGAATATTGGAAGATCCCATTGGTATATGGGGTATTGGCCATACCAGCCATCACTTATTTTTACAACACTTCTTTTTATAACAAAACAAAATTTGCCTACGAAGCTCGTTTTAAAGAACAAAATGGAGACAGTTCAGATGTTGCTTCTATAGATCCAGAACTAACCGGGTTAAGCATAGGTTCTCTACAGAATTACCGAAACTCGTTTAGAAGAGACAGAGATTACTCTATTCTCTGGTTTATTTTAGCCTGGGGTCTGCAAGTGGTAGACGCTACTGTTTTTGGGCATTTACGCCATTTTGATGTGAGCAACAACTTGAGTATGCAAATTCACCCACAATTAAATCCACAAACTAGAACACCTGCACTAACTTTGTCTTTTAGTATAAAAGAGAAAAACAAAAAGCCATTACTCATTGCCAGATAAAATAACCTGTATGAAAATAGCATTAATTGGATACGGCAAAATGGGTAAAGCCATTGAAGCAATTGCATTGGAACAACACCATGAGATTGTTTTAAGAATAGACATTAACAATGCTGCTGATTTTACTGCAGAAAAAATGGCTATGGCAGATGTGGCCATAGAATTTACTGGCCCGAATAGTGCAGTAGATAATATACTGAAATGTTTATCATATGGTATTCCAGTTGTGAGTGGTTCAACTGGATGGTTAGATCAATGGGAAAAGGTAGCCAACTATTGTGCTGAAATAAATGGCACATTCATTTATTCTAGCAATTACAGCATAGGAGTTAACTTATTTTTTGAAGTAAATAAGTTTTTGGCAGGGTTAATGGAGCAGTATCCTACTTATGATGTTTTGCTTAAAGAAATTCATCATACGCAGAAAAAAGATGCACCCAGTGGAACAGCCATTACTTTGGCTGAACAAGTGTTGCATGCCTTAAGTAGAAAAACGAGTTGGACCAATGACGCTGTTACACCCAACAGCAATCTATTGGAGATTCAATCTGAAAGAATAGACCCAGCACCGGGCACCCATCATGTAAAATATACTTCTGCTATTGATGATATAGAAATCATCCACACGGCACACAATAGAACCGGATTTGCTGGAGGTGCTGTTACTGCGGCACAGTTTGCTATAGGTAAGAAAGGAATATATACCATGAAAGAGGTATTAGGATTACCATAATTTGTAATATCTTAGCAAATGCTTTCGAAGAAAACTCAATATGCATTTAAAGCACTGACTTATATGGCAGAGCAAAAGCAGGTTGGACCTTTCTTGATTGCAGATATATCAGAAAAAAAGAAAATCCCCCTTAAGTTTCTTGAATCGATATTACTTGAATTAAAAAAAGCTGGAATATTAAATAGCAAAAAAGGCAAAGGGGGAGGTTATTATTTTAATGCCGACCCAGCTAGTGTAAGTTTAGCTTCTATAATGCGTTTGATTGAAGGCCCTATTGCCTTATTACCTTGTGTGAGTTTAAATTTTTATGAGAAGTGTGGAGACTGTAACGAAAAAAAATGTGGTCTTAACAAAATCATGGCTAAAGTAAGAGACAAAACCTTAGGTATTCTAGAAAACCAAACTATAGCAGACTTAGTAACTCAATAAATTAACCAATCAAACTACACCAATGAAAAAATTACTTTTTTTAACAATGTTACTGCCCTTTTTAAATGCGGATGCGCAAAAATTAATTGGCGGTAAAAATATTATCAAATGGAATGTAGGTTCCATGGCTGCTAGAAATTTTCATGTTACTTATGAAAGAAGTTTAACAAAGAATATTTCTTTCTCATTGAGTTATAGAACCATGAGCAAAGGAGCACTTCCATTTAAAGACCAATTTAAAGAAGCCATCAATAGCAATGATATTAACTTAGATAATTTTCAAATTGGCAATACTGCCATTACGCCTGAATTGCGTATTTATTTAAGTTTGGGTAGAATGAAAGGATTTTACCTAGCGCCTTATGTACGATTTGCTACATTTGATATAGGTGCTCCTATTAAGTATACTGCTTCAACCTCTCCATTAATTGAAAAAGAAGCAGTATTCAATGGTAAAATAAAAAGTACCAGTGCTGGTTTAATGATTGGATACCAGTTCCAAATTGCTACCAAAATTGTATTAGACTTTCAAATCATTGGTGGTCACTATGGAACAAGTAAAGGAGACTTAAATTTTGCTTCTGCCTTAAATCCATTTGAAGAACAAGAATTGCGTAAAAACTTAAATGAAATAGATGCAAAGCCTTTTAAATTCACTTCTACAGTTAACGCATCAGGTGCACAAATAGTATCAGATGGACCTTGGGCTGGAATTAGAGGATTGAATCTTGGTTTAGGAATCAGATTCTAAAAACAAAACCTGCGCTATTTGCGCAGGTTTTCTAACATATCTTTCGTCATTAAAGACAAATCGTATTGGGGCTTCCAGCCCCAATCTTTATTAGCGACAGTATCGTCTATACTTTGAGGCCAGCTGTCGGCAATTTGTTGTCTTGAATCTGGTTTATACGACATAGTAAAATCTGGAATATGCTCCTGAATGCTCGCCCCAATTTCTTTAGGAGAAAAGCTCATGCCCGAAACATTATACGATGTTCTCACAGAAATTTGATTGGCAGGTGCATTCATTAATTCTAATGTTGCGCGAATGGCATCTGGCATATACATCATGGGCAAGTAAGTATGCTCAGACAAAAAGCAGTTGTATTTTTTTTGTTCTAAAGCTTCCGTATAAATTTCAACCGCATAATCGGTAGTGCCACCACCAGGCGCAGATTTATAACTGATTAATCCAGGGTAACGAATACTTCTTACATCTACCCCGTATCTATTAAAATAATAATTGCACCAGAACTCTCCTGCATACTTACTAATTCCGTAAACAGTAGTAGGTTCTATAACCGTTTGTTGAGGGCATAATTGCTTGGGAGAAGTAGGGCCAAATACGGCAATACTACTTGGCCAATAAACTTTATGGAGTTTTTCTTCGCGGGCAATATCCAATACATTTAACAAGCCCTGCATATTTAAATGCCAAGCTAAATTTGGGTTCTTCTCTCCTGTTGCAGAAAGTATAGCAGCCAATAAATATATCTGGGTTATATTTTGTCTAATAACTTGTACGTGCAACATTTCTTTATTCATCACATCCATACTCACATAGGGGCCAGTTCCTTTTAGCAAAGGATTCTCTTCTCGCAAATCGGATGCAACTACATTATTATTACCGTATTGTTTTCGTAAAGCAAGCGTAAGCTCCACCCCAATTTGACCAGACGCACCTATTACCAAAATTTTATCTTTCCTAGCAGGCATAGCAATTTGTTTAGGCAGCAAAGAAACGAAAAAATGAATGACAAAAGGTTGAGCCAATCTAATTTAGGATAGCCTTAATAGTTTACTTTTGTTTTATCTAATCAAGTACAAATTTTATTATATGTTGCCTACTTTTTTGCAAGACTTATTTAAAAATCAGCAATACAACCCCGAATCTTTTTTTTTAATTGCAGGACCATGTGTAGTTGAATCAGAAGAAATAGTAATGGAGATTGCCGATACGGTAAGTACCACTTGTAAACAATTGGGCATTCCTTACGTATTTAAAGCCAGCTATAGAAAAGCCAATAGAACCAGCGCCAATTCTTTTACTGGAATTGGAGATGAGAATGGATTGTCTTTAATAAAAAAAGTAGGGGAAAAATATGGCCTTCCTACTACTTCAGATATACACGCGCACGAAGAAGCTGCTATGGCAGCCCCTTTCATTGATATTTTACAAATACCTGCATTTTTGTGCAGACAAACCGACTTATTAGAAGCAGCAGCCATTACAGGTAAAATTGTAAACGTTAAAAAAGGACAATTCTTAAGTGGTGCTTCAATGAAATTTGCAGTAGAAAAAATTCAAAAAGCGGGAAATGAACAAATACTTTTAACAGAAAGAGGCAATACATTTGGCTACCAAGACTTAGTAGTAGACTACAGAAATATTCCCATCATGCAATCGCATGGAACACCTGTGGTAATGGATTGTACGCACTCATTACAACAACCCAATCAAACCAGCGGCGTTACTGGTGGTAACCCTGCAATGATTGGAACTATTGCAAAAGCTGCAATAGCAACAGGTGCTATGGGATTATTTATTGAAACCCATCCCAATCCGGCTGTGGCTAAAAGCGACGGAGCCAATATGCTGGCATTGAATTTGCTACCTGGTCTATTAGCGCAATTAGTAAAGTTGCGAGAAACAGTAGTTAAACTTTAGAAAGCACATGAAAAAAATATTATTCATCTTGTTGTTTACAACAGGAACCTTACCGTTGTTTTCGCAAGCGAACAATGAAATAGCCAATGCACTTAAACAAGCATTAACCATTGGCGCAGAAAAAGGAGCCGCCGAATTAGCAAAACCAGATGGTTTTTTCAAAAATGCCGCACTAAAAATATTGTTGCCGCCAGAAGCCCAAAAAATTGAATCTACTTTAAGGTCTGTTGGAATGGGCAAGCAAGTAGACGAAGCCATTTTAAGTATCAATAGGGCTGCAGAAGATGCATGCAAAACAGCTGCACCCATTTTTGTGTCGGCCATTAAAGATTTAACAGTAACAGATGCGGTAAATATTTTAAAAGGAAATGATACCGCAGCAACGAGCTATCTAAAAGGCACAACCACTACCCCATTAACCAGCGCATTTAAACCAATTATAGAAGCATCCCTACAAAAAACAGATGCTACCAAACATTGGGCTACACTGGTTTCGGCCTATAATAAATTTAGTTTTAGAAAATTGAATCCCTCTTTAAGTGACTATGTAACACAAAAAGCATTGGATGGAATTTATACACAAATTGCTTCTGAAGAAAAAAGTATTAGACAAAACCCTGCTGCAAGGGCCACCGATTTATTAAAAAAAGTGTTTGGAACTAATTAACCGTTAGAGAAAATTCCGTCTAAATTATTGGTCTTTTTAACAATGCTTCTGATTTGCATGTCTAACTCGTTGGCACTTTCAATTAGGTGATCAAAAATTTCTTTGTTGTGAACAGAGTTGCTGCTATTGAGCACTTCAATTACACCCAAAATATTTGCTAATGGACGTCTTACTTCGTGCGATTGTATAAACGCAATATCTCTTAAGACTTTGTTTTGGGTTTTCATTTTTTCTTGCACTGCAACATCGTCGGTAATATTACGGTTGGTGCCAATTAAACGAATTGGTTTTCCTTCGGCATTTTTTTGAACAATGGCATGCGCCTCTATATACCTGATTTTACCATTTGGCATGGTAATTCTATACACGGTTGAATCAATAGACTTCTTGCCTTCAGACAACCTAGATAAGATTCCCTTCATCATTTCCTTATCTTCTGGATGCATGGCTTTTTTAAAGATCTTGTACGGAGGAAATGGCGTGTCTTTAGCAAAACCATATAGATCATACATTTTCTCATCCCAAAAAGTAGTGCCATCTAATAAGTCTACTTCCCATACACCAATCTGCGCAGAGTCAGTAGCCAACGAAAGCCTTTGCAAGGTTTCCTGTTGTTCTTTCTCGGCGTTCTTACGTTTAGTAATATCATTCTCAATAGACATAAAACCAATATGTCTATTTGTTTCATCAAACAATGGCTTGCAATCAATCTCTAACCAAATGGTTTTATTGCGCTTATTGCTTACTTGAACTTCTTCAACAAAAGCCAGCTTATTCTCAATTGAATATCGAATGCGTTTATTTATTTTTTCTTCTACCCCAGCTTGATCTAAATAGAAAAATATTTTTTTACCCTTTGCTTCATCTGCAGTGTATCCAATAATTCTATTAAAGCCTTCATTCACCCAAATAATATTTTCTTCTTTATCTGTTATTACCACAGCATTGGTTGTATTATGTGCAACCAGCGCCATGCGAGTAACTTCTTCTTCAGATAATTCAGCTTCCCGTATACTAGGAGTAATATGTTCAACATTTGATTGAATAGATTCAATAGCCTGCTCATCTAAATAAGCCCTGCTTTGAGACAACTCAACCGCTTTACTGTTATTGGTTTCGGTGGTGGTGATATCGTGCCCAACAGACATAATCCCCACAACATATCCCAAATCATTTTTAACAGCAGATATTTCCCAATGCGTCCAAAAAAATTCATCTCCTTCGCAAGCTTTTCTAACTGTAATAGCCACCGGTTTTTCGGGATGACGTATACATTCTTTAGCTGCTTCATTACAAGCTTTTACATCTTCGGCATATACCGTATCTGCAAAATGGTTATTCGTAAGTGTAGTAGAAATATGTGCAAACTTGTGTTGGAACAATGGGTTCACATACAAGAACCTTCCTGTTAAGTCGGTAACGACTACAGAAAAAATCAATGAATTCAATAATTGCTCTGGAAGCAATTGATCTACTTTCAATAGACTCATAGGTTTGTACGGTTGCGCTGATTTATAGTTAAGGGGTCACTAGTCAGCAGGATTACAAGTACAAGATACCAAGTATTCTGCATAAAATATATAAAAAACAATAAATACCAACCAGTTGGTAGAAGCCCCTATGCAATAAAAAATCCCAGCTAAATGCTTAGCTGGGACTGTTTATTATTTAATTAAAGCCGCTAGGTTAAATGGCTTATATATCTATTGCTTCGCCGTAAGCCGCTGCGGTAGCTTCTTTTAATCCTTCACTCATAGTTGGGTGAGGGTGAACCGCATTTAAGATTTCGTGGGCAGTGGTTTCAAGCTTACGAGCAACAACTGCTTCCGCAATCATTTCAGTTACATTGGTACCAATCATATGACAACCTAAGAACTCACCATATTTGGCATCGT
The DNA here is from genome assembly GCF_030695065.1 of Sediminibacterium sp. GTDB lineage: Bacteria > Bacteroidota > Bacteroidia > Chitinophagales > Chitinophagaceae > Sediminibacterium. The sequence goes on from NZ_JAUYTR010000009.1 coordinate 170,331, forward strand.
AAATAACTTTTACAAAACCTTCAGTTGCTCCAGCAGCACTGGCTTTACCGCTTGCCATGAATGGGAACTTACCAACTTTTATTTCGTATCCTGCTTCTTTAGCTGCTTTTTCTGTGTAACCTACACTAGCTATTTCAGGAATACAATAAGTACATCCAGGGATATTGTTGTAATCCATGGCTTCAGGTAAATGATGGAACTTCTTTTCGGTATATCCAATATGCTCAGCCGCATTTATTCCTTCTTTAGCTGCAACGTGCGCCAAAGCTTGGCCTGGAGAACAATCTCCAATGGCATAAATTCCGGGAACAGAAGTTTGCTGAAACTTATCTACAATAATTTTTCCTTTTTCGGTTTTGATGCCGTTTTCTTCTAAGCCAATATTCTCAATATTTGCAATTACACCAACCGCACTTAAAACTACATCTGCTTCTAATACTACAATTGAACCATCTTGCTTCTTTACGGTTGCTTTAACACCTGCACCAGCAGTATCTAAAGATTCCACAGATGCATTGGTCATGATTTCAATGCCTTGCTTTTTGTATTGCTTTTCTAATTCTTTAGAAATATCTTCATCTTCAACAGGAACAATTCTAGGCATGAATTCTACTATGGTAACTTTCGTGCCCATGCTATTGTATACATAAGCAAACTCAACACCAATTGCACCACTACCAACTACTATCATAGATTTTGGTTGCTCAGGCAATACCATTGCTTCGCGGTAACCAATTACTTTTTTACCATCTTGAGGTAAATTAGGTAAAGCGCGGCTTCTACCACCAGTTGCAATAACAATATGCTTGCCTTCTACAACTTGTTTGCTTCCATCTGCTGCGGTTACTTCAATTTGGCCTTTGGCTTTTATTTTACCATAGCCCATGATTACATCAATCTTGTTCTTTTTCATAAGAAATTGAACACCCTTGCTCATTTTGTCGGCAACGCCACGACTTCTTTTTACTACTGCACCAAAATCGTGTTGAACGCCTGTAGCGTTAATTCCGTAGTTGGCACTATGTTTCATATAGTCGTATACTTGAGCACTCTTAATAAGCGCTTTAGTAGGTATACAACCCCAGTTCAAACAAACTCCACCTAAACTTTCTTTTTCAATGATGGCCACTTTAAATCCTAGCTGAGAAGCACGGATTGCTGCGGGGTATCCACCAGGACCACTTCCCAGAACAATTACATCATACGCCATGGTAACAGTATTAATTAAAATTGATAAATAATGGTTTTGCGGATGCGAAAATACTATGTTTATTCAAAGAATATGCGAATGGTCTGGTAAAACCATTTATTTCCATTAGAAACACCCGATTGTTGCATATGTTCATTGTACCCTTGTAAGCCAAATAACCCAGCCATATTGCCATTTCTTAGCGCAATTTCAAGGTATCCAGCCGAATTAAACCAGGCAATTTTTCCATGTTCTGCAACAGAAGCATAGTTATCACTAATTTTTTCAATCATTTCGTTGCGCTTGAACATGATTTTAAAGCGCCTGCCTTTGCCATGTTCTTCAAAATCTTTTTGGGTAATATTGATCACTACATTCTCAAAATTGTCTATAAACAAGATTTGGCCTTCAATCCAATTTTCACCAACAGTGGGTTTTAAAGGATATTTCTCTACCATTTCTTGCGTAACTGTTCCTGCAGCGGTTACCCTACCCTGCTTAAATATATTGCTAACAGCAGCCACTAAATCGGCTGTAATGGTTAACAAACCTGTATTCGGTGTAACTGGCACCCGAATAATTTGAGCCGGCTTAACCCCTGTAATCATCGTGATTAATCCATTGTCGGCACAAATAATATTTTGACCATTCCAATGTGCTATCAAAAAATGATTGGTTTCAGACTCAAAAACGTTTACCAATACCAAATGAAAAGTGCCCGTGGGATAAAATTGGAAGGCGTTACCGCAGATATAAGCTGCTAAAGGAAGATTGGTTTGAGATAAATAATGCGAAATATCTGCAATATTGAGGTCTGGAATCGATTGCAAAAACTGCCCCTTGATGGCACCAACAATAAAGTCTCGTTGGCCAATATCGGAACTCAGGGTCAGTATAGGCATGCTAGTATGCTAACGAAAAACCCTATTGGATTATTTTACCAGCTCCCCGTTTTTATAGAAAAACTTTCTAACCAATTTATCGGTTAATGAAGGAAAAAATTTATTCATAAAAACCGTACGCTTCCCTGTAAAAGTGAGTACCAATGTGCGCTTTCTTTTTGCAATGGCTTTGGCAATATGTTGGGCACATTCTTCTGCAGGCATCATTTTATCTTCTGCCATTTTAGTTTCACCATTGGGTTTACCCGCTTTATCTAAAGCTGCATTACGAATATTGGAAGTAGTAAAGCCAGGACAAACCCACATAACATTCGTACCAGAATCTAATAATTCGGTTCTTAAACTTTCTAACCATCCATTCATGGCATATTTAGATGCAGAATAACCACTTCGACCAGGAAGGCCTCTGTAGCCTGCTATAGAAGAGACTCCTACTATGGATCCTTTGTTCTTTAAAATAAATGGCAATGCCAGTTTAGTGCAGTAAACAGTTCCCCAGAAATTGATATCCATTACTTTTCTAATGGCATCAAATTCTACTTCTTCCACTTCTGAGCGCATAGAAACACCCGCATTGTTAATTAAAATATCAATGGTGCCAAACTGCTTAACTGCTAATTGAATAAAATTGATGCAATCTTGTTCTTTGCTCACATCAGCAGTATGAATCACTAATGGTTTACCAGAATAGGCAGATTGTAGCTGGTATAACTTATCATAGTTTCTACCACAGGTAGCCACTTTAGCGCCTGATTCTATAAATAAGGATACCAATGCTTTTCCAATTCCTTCAGACCCACCGGTGATTACAACCACTTTATTCTTGAACTCGAACATGATTTAATTGTTTATATACATCAAATTTACATTAAAGAAAACCTTAACAGCAGAATAAAAAATCTAAAAAATATCAATAAAAATTTGGCTGAAGTTTTATTTATCTTATTTTTGCAACCCAAATTAAAGATAACGGCAACGAAATCTTTAAGATTCTGTAGCTCAGTTGGTAGAGCAATACACTTTTAATGTATGGGTCCTGGGTTCGAGTCCCAGCGGGATCACAAAGCTCCGAAGAAATTCGGAGCTTTTTTTATGCATGCATGTGAGCGGAAGAAATCGTAATGCAAGAGTGAAAGCGAGACAAGCTTGCTTGATTGAGCTTGAACGAATTGCATTACAACGAGCGAAGCGAGTACTTCCACTCAAGAGATTAAACTAAAAAAAGCCACTGAAAATTTTACAGAGATTTGGGTAAGGTCAATGCGGTGGGAAGTCGGCGTAGCGCAGTGGAGCCGACAATCCCAGCGGGGAGAAAATTCTATGGCACCATCCACTTATACACTCCACTCATATAATCAAAGTATGCCCTTCTGTGACCTGCATGATTCAACCACAACCAATCTATTGATTCAACCTGTATATCAACAATACCAAAGTGTTGTTGCCCACATTCACTTTCTTCTAAAGTAAATTTTTCTTGCTCAATGTCTTCTGACAAACCACTCGTAGGGATATCAGAAAAACTAGAAGGAGGATATAGGGTCAAATAACATCTTCTACTAGACAACGAAGTCTTTTGCCATGCTTCTAAAGTAATTTCATCATTAAAATGCAGTATTGCTTTTCCTTTAACCCGAAGTTGAATACGGGCTGAAACATCATAAAATAATGCACTAATGGAATTATTTAACGATAATTCTTCCCATTTTCTACTTCTAATATCGGTATGAAAACGCAATTCCCTTTCTAAGGGCAAGGCTTTCCGCAAGACTACCGTACGCATACTCAGTTCTCCTTTGCTTATGCTTCCAACACAAGGAGTATGAAAAGCATCTCTACTTTTAATTGCGCCATTGACCAGTCGGTTCCAGCAATCTTTTTCTAGTTCATCTAAATTGAAGCTGACTTGATTAATCACTACAGTTTCTTTCGACTCCATCATAAACTTTCAACAAATTATATTATTGAAAGTTGACTATACTTTTATTTTACCCAACTCCTTTAAATACGGCTGATTGTACAAACGCTTCCCCGTGGCTTTATACAAGGCATTGGCCAACGCAGCAAATACTGGAGGAAATGGCGGCTCACCCAAACCAGTTGGATCAATATTATTTTGAACAAAATGCACATCAATCTTCTTGGGTGCTTCTCTATGTCTAATAATTCTGTATTGATTTAAATTCTTTTGCTGTGAAGTTCCTTTATCAAAAATCAACTCGCCATACAATGCATTACCAATTCCATCAACCACTGATCCTTCCACCATATTCTTAGCTCCTTCAGGATTCACCACAAAACCACAATCCAATGCAGATACTACTTTCTCTACAACAGGCTGACCATTCTTCATAGTTACATCTACCACATGTGCAGCATAAGATGCATGACAGAAATAAGCAGCTACCCCACGCTTGGCATTTTTAGAAGCAGCAGCCCCCCAATTTGATTTTTCCTTCAATAATTCCAACACGCCAATATATCGGTCTGCATCGTAGTCATTGTTTTTACCAACTGGATTGGATTTTGCTTTTTTCAATAACTCTATGCGAAATTCCAAAGGATCTTTACCTACTGTTTCTGCTAACTCATCTAAAAAAGATTGTTCCGCACTCGCATTAAAATTAGAACGAGGTGCCCTATATGCACCAATAGTAATATTAGAAGGCAACTCCCAACTCTCCGCTAAATAATTAGCAAAAACACCTGCAGGAAAACGATTCTCATGTAATGGACTTTCTGGGAAACCTCCACCAATTACATGCAAAGCAGTTATATTATTATTTTCGTCAATCGCTGCTTTATAAGTCATGATATAAGTAGGTCTATAAATACCATTCGTTAAATCATCTTCTCTTGTATAAATTAATTTAACAGGCGCTTTTACTTTCTTAGAAATATGTCCTGCTTCCACAATATAGTGTCCATATGCTCTGCGCCCGAAACCACCACCCATTCTAGCCAGTTTCATTTCAATTTGCTCAGGCTTAATATCCAAATTGGCAACAATATTTTGTTTTATCATTTCAGGAATCTGAATAGGTGCTACAAAAAATGCTTTCGCATCGGTTATATGTGCAACACAACTAATTGGCTCCATTGGATTATGTGCTAAAAATGGAGCTGTATAAGTGCGTTCCAAAACTTTCTTTGCACTTTTAAATGCAGTTTCAGGGTCTCCATCTTTTCTTGCTACACGGGTTGGTTTCTTCTGCATTTCATGCATCTGACGCAAATGCGATTCAGTACTTTCTAAACCAGCAGGAATAATTTCTTCTCTTTTGCCTCCTCTTGCCATCACCATCTCCTTCGTATCTTGAATAGGTTCCCATTGAGCAACCACTTTCTTTCTGGCATTCATTACTTCCCAGGTAGAATTTCCAACTACTGCAATCAATTTATTAAATGCCCTTGTATCAAAACCAGCTTTCGCATATCCGTCCTTGTAAACTTGAAAATCAAAAACCGCTTTAATACCTGGCATCTTCAGGGCTTCAGTTGCATCAAAAGATTTGAGTTCCATACCAAATGCAGGGGGATGAATCACCATCGCAATCAACATCCCTTCCATTTTATAATCAATGGTAAAAAGAGATTGACCGTCTACAATTTCCTTACCCACTTTATTTTTCTGCGCAGTACCTAATAAGGTAAATTCAGATGGCTTTTTCAGATTTACTTTTTCAGGTTTCGGTAGTTTAGCTGCAGCAGTTGCCAATGAACCATAATTAGCAGATCTATTCGATGCTTTGTGCATCACTACCCCTTTAGAAACAGTGAGCTCAGACACTGAAACACCCCACTCATTTGCAGCAGCTTGCATTAACATCAGTCTCGCTGTTGCACCAGCGGTTCTTAATGGCCTCCAAGCCATTGCCATGGCCCTACTACCACCAGTAAATTGACTCTTAAAACGAGGCGTATCGTAATCCCCCATTTCAACAATTACTTTACTCCAATCTGCTTCTAATTCTTCATTCACCATCATGGGAAGCGAAGTCATTACATTCGTTCCAAATTCTGGATTCGGATTAAATATTTTTACTTGATTATCTGGAGTGATTTTTATGAACCCATTTAATTCCACCCAATTTTCTTTATCCTGCGTATGAGCAATGGCTTCATTGGGAATTAAATTAGCAAACCAACTGAAACCAACCATCATTCCACCTCCAGTTAAAGAAGTAACTTTTAGGAATGAACGTCTGCTTTGATTATTCTTTGCGTTTTTCATTTACTAAAAATTATTTGTTAGATGATTTAGCTGCTTGTTGAATAGCTGCTTTGATTCTTAAATAAGTTCCACACCTGCAAATATTTCCAGTCATTGCAGATTCTATTTCTGTTTCTGTTGGATTAGGGTTGCTTTTTAACAAAGCCACTGCAGACATAATTTGACCTGTTTGACAGTAACCACACTGAGCCACATCTAATTCAAGCCAAGCTTTTTGAACCGGATGCATTTCTTTACCTGCAGAAACAATTCCCTCAATGGTAGTAATAGCTTGTGTTCCAACTGCAGATATTGGTAATTGACAAGATCTTAAGGCGCGACCATTTAAATGAATCGTACATGCGCCACAAGCCCCTACTCCGCAACCATATTTGGTACCTACTAGTTGTAAGTGATCACGCAAAACCCATAATACAGGCGTAGAAGGATCTACATCTACCTGCATGGGTTTCCCATTTACCTTCAGTTGAAACTTTGCCATAATCTAACTTTTTTAATGAATTTTATTTCAATTTTACCGGCCTTGCTAATTTAGAAAAAGTAAGCTGAGATAATAACCAATGACCATTTTCTTTTACATAAACTTCAGTAACCATAAACCCATTGATGGCATCATTCCCACCTACAACTGCCACTAAATCAATATCACTTAATAATACTGCGGTATTACCAAAAAACTTAACAGCGTTACTGTATACTTCCGCTTTTTTATACCAGATAAAACCGCCTTTTATAATATCAATTTCTCTGCCCTTTCCCCAAGTTCCACCCATATGAACAAAATCACTTTTGTCATGGAATAGAACATTGAGTGAATCTACGTTTTTATCAGACATCCACTGCCATTTTTTGGCAGAAAGTTGAATGATCTCATTGTCTGATTGAGCGGATGCAGTACCAATGCATAAAATGGCAAATGCCATTAAAATAATTTTTGTTTTCATATTACAAATCTCTTTGATTACGCTTCAATTCAAGTATAAAAATTACTGTTTTACCTACCATTTTTACTTATAATGGCGGTAAATAGTAACAACATGAAAGCAATGACTAATTTAGTTGAAGAATTTTCACTCATGGAATATATATACCCAATCAACAATATCAGCCAATATAATGCAGATAATAACCACAAAACCCTGCATCCGTTGGTAACGGTTATTGATTTCTCAAAAGCGAGTTTACGCGATTGGGGAAATGTTACCAGTATCAAATTTCAATATGGAATGTATTGCATCTACTTAAAAGATGTTAAGTGTGGAGATATGAAATATGGTCGACATCTATACGATTACCAAGCGGGGACATTGGCTTTTTTTGCACCAGGCCAAGTGATGGAAATGCAAAAACCATCAGAACCATATCAACCTTTGGGATATGGCCTTATTTTCCATGCGGATTTTTTGTTGGGCACTTCATTGGGCAAACGAATTAACGATTACCAATTCTTTGATTATGAAACCAACGAAGCGCTTCACTTATCGGAAGATGAACGGGCAATGATTATTTCATCTTTTGTAAAAATTCAGTTTGAACTAAATCAACCGATAGATAAGCACAGTAAAAAATTAATAGCAGCAAATATTGAATTGTTTTTAGACTATTGCCAACGTTTTTATGATCGCCAATTTATTACTAGAGAGAATATTAATAAAGGAATTTTAGCTCAATTTGAACAATTGTTAAAAGACTATTTTAATTCGGATCAACCTCAACGGGTTGGGATACCATCCGTTGCATACTTTGCACAAGCACTTCATTTATCAGCCAACTATTTTGGAGACCTCATTAAAAAAGAAACAGGGCAATCCGCCAAAGATTATTTACAAAATAAAACCATTGAAACAGCCAAGAAAAGAATGTTTGAAACCAATAAAAACATTAATGAAATATCAATGGAATTGGGCTTTAAATACCCACAACATTTTACGAGGCTGTTCAAACAAAAAGTAGGTGTTTCCCCATTAGAATTTAGAAATTCAAATTAATGTTTCACTAACCGCGCATTATAAACTTCGCATTATCCCATCCCACAAACGCGCTCTAATAGCCAAAGACTGAATGGAGGCAGTAGTTGCTTCAGCCCATTTTTGTTCATCATCACCACATAAAACTTCTACCATTTCAGTTGCCAACTGACCATGATGCCCTCCATCTACTTCAATATGTCTTTCAATGTAATATTTAAAAATGGACACTTTCTCTGGATGATCAGCATAAATTTTATCCAATATTTTCATAAACATATCTGGAATCAAATCTTCTCGGCCAAAAGTAAACACAGCAGCCTGCATATGTATCGGATGATTTTCAATAATGTCAAATGTGAATTGTAAAAAATCTTTTACCTCAACTGGAATGGTTGCATTATTAATAGCTTCATGAATAGATTGACCATTTTGCATTTGGGCAATCAATTCATTTATTGCAGCAGTGCTTGCACCCATTTGATGCATGGCACGCAAATACAATTCAAAATGACTGATTCTATTGCCCAATTCATCAACATCAGATTCCTCTCCAGTAACAATTTCATTTATTAAAAATCGGGTATTGGCAATACCCTTTGGCATCCAAGGCAATTGAACACAGGTTAAATTAATTTGCAAAGACTTTAATAAACTCATAAAATCCCACACGGCAAAAACATGGAACTGCGTAAAATGCTTCAACCCATTTAAATCTGTAATACTCGCATATACAGGGTGTGCCAACAAATGCTCTCGAGTACTATTCAATTCATTTTTTAACTGCTCAATACGATTCATAATTATCTAATTTTCATTCCACCTGATAACAATACCCTTACCATTTGGTTTGAAAAAAACAACAACTATAATATTTTAGGTATTAAATATGACTATTTAATCAACGCTTCATACAATATCTCCACCGGATGCAATGCAACTTCATTGGTGCCATCTTTAATTTGATGTCTACATGAAGTACCAGCTGCAGCAACAATGGTATTGTTGGCTTTGTTGCGAACCGCAGGAAACAATACCAGCTCTCCTACTTTTTGTGACACTTCATAATGTTCTTTTTCATAACCAAAAGAACCCGCCATACCACAACAACCTGATGGTATAATTTCAACAGTATAGTTTTTGGGTAAAGACAAAATTTGTTTACTATAATCTTGCGAAGACAAAACTTTCTGGTAACAATGTCCGTGTATGGCAATATGCTTTGCATTATCCGTAAATGAATCTGCATGAATATTCCCTGCTTTTATTTCATTCGAAATAAATTCTTCAATAGTAAAACTATATTGGGCAAGATTAGTTGCAGCTTCCTTATTTTCGGGGCTCGCTAAATCTTTGTATTCATCTCTAAGCGTAAGCAATGCAGATGGTTCAATTCCTACAATTGGCGTTTCCAAAGAAACCAAGGGCGATAACAATTCAATATTTTGATTAGCAATTGCAGCGGCTTTCCTAACCAACCCTTTTGATAAATAAGACCTCCCACTTTCTACATGTTTAGGAATAATCACTTGATAACCCAAACCCTCTAGAAGTAAAATAGCTTTCTGCCCAATAGCACTGTCTAAAAAATTAGTAAACTCATCGCAGAAAAAATAAACTTTACGATTAAACAAAGCAACTCTTTGATTGTGCCAACGTTGCAAAGTTTGATTACTCAACAAAGGCATGGAACGCTCCGGATGAAAACCCACTAACCGATTGGCTAGTTTTCGCAATACAGCAGTGCCAAAAACAATATTATAAATAGGTCTAAACAGAGAAGCCAATTTCATTTGTGCGGCAAAATTACCTACCAACTTAGAGCGGAACGGCGTTCCATTGGCATCATAATAATGTTGCAAGAATTCTGCTTTCATCTTTGTGATATCAACACTAGATGGGCATTCTATTTTACATCCCTTGCAACTTAAACAAAGATCCATCGCTTCCTTTATCTCTTCATGGTTAAAAGGAGCAAGATCATTGGGATTACTTAAAAATTGTCTTAACACATTGGCCCTAGCACGTGTGGTATGTTTTTCACTTCTAGTGGCCATAAAACTAGGGCACATCAATCCCCCACTAATTTCCGATTTCCTACAATCACCAGAACCAGAACATTTTTCTGCCAAACGTAAAATGCCCTCATCTGCAGAAAAATCAAATAAAGTTTTTCCCAAGCTTGGTTGCTTTATTTGACTCATTCTAAAATGACTATCCATTGCAGGTGTATCCGTAATTTTTCCTGCATTAAAAATCCCCTTTGGATCAAATATGCTTTTAACCTGTTTAAATAATCCATACACTTCTTCTCCCACCATGGAAGCAATAAATTCTCCTCTTAATCTTCCATCCCCGTGTTCACCAGATAATGACCCATTGTACTTTTTTACTAAAGCAGCAGTCTCTTTTAATATAGACCTAAACTGTTGTACGCCTTCTGGAGACTTTAAATTAATAAGTGGCTCTACATGCAATTCACCAGCGCCCGCGTGCGCATAGTATGAAGCTTGCACACCATGTTGATTTAACAATTGTTGCAAGTCGGCAATATAAAGCGGCAGATCATTGGTAGACACTGCACAATCTTCAATTAAGTTAACCGGTTGGGCATCCCCTTTTAAATTTCGCAACAAACCCAAACCCGATTTGCGAACATCCCATGCAAACTTAGTATCGGCATTGTATAAAACCGGAAAAGCATATCCCAAAGAAGCATCAATCAAAGCATTAATAGTAGACTTGATTTTGATAGCTAATTCTTCCTTGGTTTCTTCCATGAATTCTATCATCAATAAAGCTGCGGGATCGCCCTCAATAAAAAATCGATTCTTTTGGTATTCAGGATGTCCGATAGTAAAATCTAAAATCATTTTATCAACCAGCTCCACTGCCATCGGGCCCTGCTTCAAAGCTTCTATATTTACACACAAAGATTCACTCAATGAATTGCAATGAACAATAATCACCCCCACTTCCTTAGGAGGTAGCGGTAATAAATTCAATTTTAATTCGGTAATAAATGCCAATGTGCCTTCTGAACCTGCAAGCAGTTTACATAAATTAAACTTACTTCCGTTTTCTGCAAACGGTTGCATATCTAATAAAGCATCCAATGCATAACCAGTATTTCTTCTGACTACTTCTTTAGAAGGAAAATTTTGCTGAATAAGTGCTTGATGGTGCTTATGTTGCAAGAGCTCTAAAAGGTTTTGATAAATGCTTCCTTCTAAACCATTGGTATAAACGGCATCTTGTAAATCAATATTTTTAAAAACGGCAGTAGATCCATCACTTAAAATAACAGACGCCTCCATTAAATGATCTCTTGCCGACCCCCAAACTATACTATGCAATCCACAGGAATTATTCCCCACCATGCCACCTATCATAGCTCTATTAGCTGTTGAGGTTTCAGGTCCATACATCAGCCCAAATCCCTTTAGGTAATGGTTTAAATCGTCTCTTATAACGCCGGGCTGCACCCTACACCAACGTTCTTCTATATTCACTTCAATCATTTGATTAAAGTGTTTAGAAATGTCTACTACTATTCCATTACCCACCACTTGTCCCGCTAAGGACGTACCTGCGGCTCTTGGAATAAGTGTAATAGAATGCTCATTCGCAAATTCAATAATAGTGCATATATCTTCTGCATGTTGGGGTATGGCAACTGCCAATGGCTTCTCTTGGTAAACAGAAGCATCTGTTGAATAGGCCATCAACTGCATTTGATGTGCTGCACTTGAATCAAAATACAGTTCCCCTGTTAATCTATTAGAAAGTTGTTCAAACAATTGTTTCATTAAAACCTGAATTGGGCAGAAATATACAAATTCCTTCCCATACCATTAATGCCACTTCCATGCATTCGATAATCGGTATTAAAAATATTGTTTACACCGGTTCTAAATTGAACGCCTGTTATTTTTGTTGACAAATGAAAATTGAGTAAACCAAAGCCTGGCGTTCCCCCTTTAGGAATTCTGTTGTCGTCTTTATCGCCTTGTGCCAATCTATTTTGTGCAGCAGCGTAAATATATTCAAGACTGTATTGAATATTGGGTTGCGTTAATTGTATAAAAGTCCTTCCATTAAATGGGGGTATTCTACGCATGGGTTCTGCCCTACTCGTATTTTGTCCAAACGAATATGCCCCATTAGTGCTAACCAATAATTGCTTAGTTATAGCAATTTGTACATCATACTCCATTCCTCTGATAAATGATTCTTGGTTGTTCTCTTTTATATACACATTGTACCCGCCTACCTGTTGCCCAACCAACTGTACTCGATTGATAATATTGGTTAAATGCATATAATAGAAAGCCATTGATAATTGAACTTTTTTTGTTTGGATTTTATAGCCCAATTCTGTATTAAACGTTTTCTCTGGCTTTAATCCATAGGCTGGCACTTCGTACCTAAAATCAACCAAGCCCAGTGTTCCCATATCGTCAATATTGGGTGCTCTATATCCAGTACTATAAGAAGCATACACCGATTGGGTTTTACTAATTTGATACAACAATGCGGCATTAAACACCAAAGAAGACGGTTTCACTATTGCAGTATCCACTTCAATTTGAAGTCCATTGTATCTTACCCCCACTTCTGCATTAAACTTACCTAAAGCAAAATGATGTAAACTGTATAAAGAGAAATTTTGCATACGGGCATTATTGGGATATAAGCCTCTCTGATTAACAGTTGCCCCATTGGCAATAGCTATCTGTTGTTTTGAACTGGTTACTTGATCTGCATAAAACTCTACACCAGAGTTAGCGGTCCAATTAGAATTGATAACTGAAAAAACATCAGCAGTAAGCCCAACAGTATTCACCCAATCGTCTTCAATGAAACGATTCGCATTTCCATTTCTCCTATAATTTCTGCGTTCTTTATTTACTTGTGATGAAGCAGTGAAACTTAGTTTAAACAAAAGCGGATGCTGCGTTTTCCCTTCCATTCTTAAATAGCTCAAGCTTCTTTTTTGTGGATCAAATTGGTAGTAAGCAAAGTTTTCCAAAACCACCCTATGATACAAGGGTACATTGTTTTGTTGTAATTGCTGGTGTGCAGCAGTGAGCAACCATTGACTATTTAATTGCCATTTAAATTTAATATCCAACGCATTCTCTTTATAACCGCTGGGGTGTTGAATTCCAGTAGTATCACCACCTGGCAAGTCACCAAATTTTCTTGATGTATATCCTACCTGCAATGCTGTTTTAGCAGTACTATAAACCAATTCTGTCCTCCCAGAATATTCGGCATCATTGCTCAAGACCCTACCAATGATATTGCCCGACCATTTTGGCTTTTCAGAAAACTGGGGGTCTTTCGTAAATACTTGTATAACACCACCCATGGCATCAGAACCATATTGCACAGAACCCGTACCTCTGGCTACTTCTATTGCACCAACAGAAAACAAATCAATGGTATTAAAATATTGATTAGGCCCATATCGGTAAGTAGCATTATTCAAACGTATTCCATCAATCATTAATAAATTTTGATTCCCTGTTAAAGAACGAACAAATGGCGAGCCCCCACCATGATTGGTTTTTTGAACAAATACGCCCGCAGTTCCAACCAATGCTTCAGGACTGGTGCGTGTCTGAAATTGTTGAATATCTTGAGTAGATAATTTACTTACAGAATAAGGACTCAATAAATTGGTCTGCTTATTTCTAGTTGCAGTAACCATTACATCTTGCAATAAAATAGCAGTATCATTTTGCGCATAAATGGTATTACACATAATAACCCCCAACATAACAGCAGCTAACTTTATCATGGTTTTATTTAATAATGATGGCTTGTTTTTGTTGACGATAATGGTCGGCGCGCATATCTTCTAATTTATCCATTTCAGGCCCTTTGATAATTTTATTCCAATCAATAGTGGTCTTGTATTTTTTCATGGCTTTGTTTACATCAAAAATACGTGTGTCGTGCATTTCTAAAGTATAAGGCGTAAAGTCTGGCTTATCTGTAAAAAAGTCTTGCAATAAAGTAGCAGTTACATCGTACTGATTAACATAAGGAACACCAGAAATATTATAAATAGTTTTTAATACAGATCCAAAATTAGCATGTGTATTACTGATATGTCCTTTTTTTACGTAAGGGCCCGCCATCATTAAAATAGAGCGGTGTGCATCTATATGATCTACTCCACCTTGTGGATCATCTTCTGTAATAATTACCAACATATTTTTCCAATACTTGGTTCTAGATAAAAAATGCAACATCCTTCCCAATGCCAAATCATTGTCGGCCATAAACGAGTGTGCACTAGTATACCCATCTTCAGGTCTTGCTTTGGCTATATGATCGTTGGGCAATTGAATAGTCATTAAACTGGGCATTTCCTCTTTACCAGTAATCCACATACGAGTAAATTCTTTTTCAAATTGATTGGCCCTGTACTGATCGGGTATATTGGTATTGTATCCTGGATAGCTTCTGCTAGTTCTGGGAAATAATGCTTTTTGCATAGGCACCATTACACCATGCCCTGCGCCTGTTGCCGTATCATACCATTCTTCTCTTACGTGCGCGGTTTCATTGGCTTCACCAAAATTGTAGAACAGTTTCTTCTTTCTTTCAAAAGCCTCCCAAATACCCCCTGCTTCTGCAAAGTCTTCTGGATCCATACTTCCCGTTGATCCAGGAAATCTTCTACCTGGTGCAGATGAAAAAAGCTTAGCGGTTTTACTTACACTAGAATTGGTTTCAACCCATTCATTGGGGATCACTCCCATCATCCAATGGTGTCCGTGAATACTCGCATCACTGTCACAATAAAAATTATCACTAAAGGCAAACTGTCTGGCAATTTTATGGTGATTGGGGGTTACCCTTAGCCCATTGAATCTTTCTCGTTGATTAGCCAATAAAGTATAGGCATTGTTTACGCCAAATCTAGCTAAAGTACTATCACCCTTCGCTTCTTTAATTTGTCCAAATACCTCATCATAAGTCCTATTCTCTTTGGTGATGTAAACAATGTATTTTATAGGGCTTTGATAAATACCAGGCAATGGAGGCAATGGATTTTGATTGAGTGCAACCGTAGACCTAAAGAAAGTATTAGACAAAGAGGTAGCGGTATATTTTGATAACTGAATAGAATCGGGCATGGCCACTTTATGAAAAGAACCTAATTGTAAATCACTAATAAATGTTCCTTGTATGGGTTTCTTATAGTTTGCACCTCCATTGGGGCCTGCACCCAATCCCCTTGCAGTAATAACATACAACTCCATTTCGTCTTTACTTAATAACACTCTTGAAGGGCCCCACCCAGTTGGAATTAGTCCAATTGTTTTTGATGATTCAATATCTATAACAGCTATTGCATTGAACCCCAATAAGGCAACAAATAATTTTTTCTCGTCTTTACTTAATGCTAATCCAAAAGGCAATAAACCCCTGAATTGATCAATGCTTGCACTTACTTTAATGGGTATATGGCGTACAATTTTTTGGCTTTCATAATCAATCACACTGATATTGTCATTGGTAGCATTAGAAATATATGCATACTTTTTTCCAACAGCAATAGAGTTAGGACTTGCGCCACCCACTACTTCAATGTCTTCAATTAATTCACCTATTTGATGGCCAGTTTTTAATTTGCTCAACACTTTATTGGTATTCAAATCTATCACAAACACACTCATTGCTTCAGGTGAATTGGGGCTACCTACACCAGGGATTTTTTTCCCATCTATAACTGTTCCATTAATAGACTCATTGGTATTATCGCCATATGGGTGATGTGGTATCACTAATGAATCATAATTTTTTTCGGTCATACCTTCAACTAAAGGGTACGCATACATTCCCACATTAGCTACAAACGCAAACTGTTTATTTGGGCTTAAAGACAAACCAAAGGGGAGCCTTCCACAAGGAATAGATGCTTCAATTTGTTTGGTAGCAAGATTAAGCCGAACCATCCTATAATTAGCCCTGTCTAAAACCAGCAACTCATTTTTTTCTTCATTAAATAATAAATCAGCAGTAAAACTATCTTCAAACAAATCCACTCCCACTTTTCCATTTAAAGAAATAGAATCCAAGCGCCTCATGGTATTGATATCATATACCAATACTGCGCCATTGTCTCCCCCACTCAAATAAACAATATTGGAAGCTTTTCCAAAATCAACTCCTAAAAAAGATCCATTAGAAAAAGGAGAAGGAATTTTTTTATCATAAGAAGGCACCCTAGTATGGTCCATGGTTGCTAAGTCAATAATAGTAAACACACCATTGTGTAGGGTAACTGCTTTTTTACCATCTGGCGAAACACGCATCCCAAATGGATCATGCGTTATGCGAACCAAATCACCTGCAGGACTTATATATCTACCACTGGGTAAAACCGAAATACCTTTTTCTTGAATTCGTGCATATTCAAATTTACCCGGTACTTCTAAAATAGGAATTAGCTTGGGCTGTTGCGCAGTTGTTTTAACAACAGTACAAAATGATATAAATAATAAAAAAACACAATTTCGCATGAGATAAAGTTAAAGGATAAAATAATAAATGAGGTGAATGCTATAGCATCCACCTCATTGAATAAAAACTAAAACTGAGAAAAAGTTATTTAGCTATCCATACTAAGGTATTGATATCATCAGCACCCTGTCTTGTAACTGCTGCAGCTCTATTAGTTGCATTTAATGCTTGCTCAGCTAATGGATAAATGAATCTCACTGGTACTTTATTGTTGTTCAAATTATCTTGTCCTGGTACAATTACTGGTAAGCCAGTTCTTCTCCAATCAAACCAGCCTTCTAACCCGGTAAAAAACAATGACACCCATTTTTGAAGTGCAATCTTGCCCAACTTTTCAGTATTTGATCCAATATAGGCAACTGCTGGTTGTGTGTAGTAAGAAGCAGCAGGGGTTACATTAATTCCATATGCTGCCGGAACCATTGCAGCGTAGTAGGCAAAATTGGCTTGTATTCCATTTAAGTAATATGTTTCTGCTGTAGTGGATGAACTAATCATTCCCTTTTCAGCTGCTTCTGCCAAAATAAATTGCAACTCTGCATAATTCATTATGATACCTCTAGCAACGTTGGGAAGTGGAGCAGCTTGACCATTGTCGTTACAAACCAAACATGCATAACTATAGCCAATCCTTGAAACACCTTGAGGACCACCATTATAATTTAAAGCAGCAACATCTCCCAATCCATTAGGAATTCCTTCAATTTTAGGATTACCAGCCGCAACAGAATTTTGAGAAGGTCTACCAAACACTGCTAATCTAGGATCATTTATTGCAGATAAGCGATCACTCAAAGTTTTACTAACCCTTATCTCATCTATTGATCCAACTCTTGACCCGTATAAAGGCCATTGATTTGCAGGAACATCTGCTAAATACTTCAATTCGGCATTGTCATCATTAGAAGTCATTAATGGATTCAAAGTGGCATTTGCAACAATTGCTTGCATATCTGCATTCACCGATTTCTTTTTAGACAAGCGCATGAGCAATCTTAATCTTAAAGAGTTAGCTAATTTCTTCCATTTTATCACTGATCCATTAAATAAAATATCTCCTGAAATGGCTTCATTGCTTGTACCTAATATATCATTCGCTTTTTTAAGATCAGCCAATAACCCTGTATAAATTTGCTCTTGTGTATCGTATTTTGGCAAATAAATACCGTTTGTCTTTGCTTTTACTGCCTCAGAATAAGGAATATCTCCATAGGCATCAGTTGCCATAGAAAACAACCAACTTTTTAAAACTAGTGCAACACCTAAATAGTTTTGCTGAACAGGTGCGCTTGAACTTGCTAGGTCAATAATGTTTTGAACATTACGCATATTGCCATAAACATTAGACCAAATACCATTTTTCTCTCCCCATAAATAACGGTCTTCATTTACAAATTGAATTTTTGCTGTGTATTGGACTAATAAATTTCCAGTTCCCCAAGCTTGTCCAACTTGCTCATTTACTGCACTCTTAATTACCCCAGATAACAACAAATTAGGTGTTACTTTGGTAGGAATATTTGGATTGGTATTTACTTCTGTAAAGTCTTTGGTGCATGCATTCAGCAATAAAAGCGAAAATGCAGATAAGACTAAATATAATTTTTTCATTGTTGTCTTTTTAAATTTTTAGAATTTCAAACTAAGGTTAACACCATAGCTTCTTGAAGAAGGAATAGACATGTATTCAATACCAGGCAATGCAGTACCTCCAGTATAAGACATCACTTCAGGATCAACATGTGGCACATTAGACCATAATGCTAAATTTCTTCCAACAAAACTTAAAGTAGCAGCTTTAAAAGGCGTTTTACTTAATAAAGTTGTTGGGAAATTAAATCCAATCTGAAGTTCTCTTAGCTTTACAAATGAAGCATCATACATTACACCCTCAGCAATGGCTCTTCCTCCAGTCCAAGCAGTATGCCATTCTCTTGCGGTACGTTTAACATCATTTGCTACAAATTGCCCATTCACCAACATAACACCTTGACCAATTACTCCATTTCCTGGTTTAGTTAAATCGTATCCATCTGCACGACCCTCTAAGGTTTCTGCAATAATACCTCCTTCACGTCCAACTGTTTGTGTGTGTGAGTAAACATTACCACCCATTCTAATATCAAATAAGAAGCCCAATTTGAAATTTCCATAAGTAAATGTATTATTTATACCAGCTAACCAATCTGGATTATAATTACCCAATTTAATTCGATCTGTTGTTCTTACAGGCCTTCCATTACTAAATACCATTTGACCAACAAACTTGCCAGTACCATCATAATAAGCTCCATTTGGGTTGGTATTTTGTACGCGAGCAAAACCAATACCATACATATCACCCATTCGTTCGCCAACTCTAGCTTCAATACTCACACTTCTACTAGCCATTACTAAATTGGATAACCCATCAGACAACTCAACCACCTTACTTCTATTGGTTGAAAAGTTTAAATCTACCGTCCAACGTAATCCATTCTTTTTTCCAACTACCGGAACCAAATTTAACATTGCTTCAAAACCATAGTTTCTAATAAGCCCCGCATTAATAGATCTCGAAGTATAACCAGATGTTTGAGACAATGGGATATTAATAATCTGATTCTTGGTATTACTTTGATAAAAAGTTAAGTCTAAACCAATTCGATTATTCAACATTTTTATTTCTGTCCCAATTTCAAATGCAGTGCTAATTTCTGGCTTTAATGAAAGGTTGGCCAAACGATCTGTTTCACCATAAATTTGTGCAGTACCAAACGCAGTACTTGGATTATACGCTTGTGTAAAAGTGAAAGGATCCGTATCATTACCCACTTGGGCCACACTTCCTCTAACCTTAGCAAAATTAATTATAGAAGGTAATTGAACCATATCACTTACAACAGCACTTAACGCTGCAGATGAATAGAAAAATGAATTTTTCTCAGAACCTAGCGCTTTTAATTCTGCTGGCAATGTAAGAGCACTACTCCAATCATTTCTACCGGTTAGTTCTAAAAACAAATAGTTTTTATAAGAAACTTGTGCAGCACCATATAAACTATTGACTCTTTTTTCAGTTAGTGTTTGAGCAATATCTACTGGAACTCTATTATTTGTAAGCTTATAAATTCCAGGAATGTTTAATTGACCTGCATTCACTTCATTAAAATCACTCTTCTGTCTAGTTTGATTACCTCCTAAAGATCCCGAAACAGTAAAGTCAGTATTAATTTTTTTATTCGCACTTAAAAGGAAATCGGTGTTTCTCTCTTCAGTAACAACCCTAGCTTCTCTATATTGTCCAAATGGAAAACGCTGGGTACTAAACCCTCTTTTGTAAGCTCTCAATTCAGATGCATAATCGGTAGCAGCTCTTAGCTGTAAGCTTAACCAACTTGCTAAGTCATATTTTAAAGTGATGTTCCCAAGAATACGATCAACTTGTTGACTATTTGTGTTCTCATAAACTGTTAAATAAGGATTATCATGGTAGTTATAATTCCAACCAAATTGCTTAACCCCTTCTAAACCTGGCTGCCATAGTCTTTTCATATCAGCAATTCTAACAGACCTAGGGAACCAGCTCGTAAATAAATACATGATACTTTCAGTACCATAACTAATGGAAGGTCTATTACCACTATTACTTTTGATATAAGATACAAATGCACGAGCAGAAAATTTATCTGTTAAATTGTATCCTCCGCTAAATGAAACGGTATTTCTTTTCAAGTCGGTATTTGGCACTATCCCAGTTTGATCTAAATTGGTATAAGACAACCTAAAATCACCTTCCTTATTGCTTCCTACAATCGCAACGTTATTGGTTATAGTTCTACCAGTTTCAAAGAAATTAGCTACCCCGTCAATATCTGGTAACCAAGGAGTAGGTGTAATCACACTTCCAGCAGGTGCATTTAAATCGCCACCTAAAAATGGAATAACTTGTCCATTTAAGGTTCTTGGAGAATTGTATTGAGGATACAGTTGCCCCTTAAAAGCAGGCCCCCAACCTTCATCAGTTCCATCAGTTAAACCAGCACCCCCTCCATTCACAAACGCAAAAGCACCGCCATTCCCGTTTCCTTGTCCATATACATTTTGAAATTCAGGAAGCTTTAATGCATTTTCAAAAGTTAAGTTACTGTTCACTTCTACACCAATACCCTTACTGCTTTTACCCGATTTAGTTTTAATTACAATTACACCATTTGCTGCCCTTGAACCATATAATGCAGATGCTGCTGGTCCTTTTAAAACGTTTATACTCTCTACATCATCTGGATTAATAAAACCAGCCCCATTGCCAAAATCTACTTCCATATTCCCTCTTCCACTTGCACCTACAATAGAATTACTAATAGGCACTCCATCTATTACATACAGTGGCTGATTTTTATTCATATCTACTGAGCGTTCACCTCTTATAGTTACCCTAGCAGAACCACCAATACCAGAATTACCCCCTACTACAGTAACGCCTGCAATTTTACCAGCAAGTTGACTTACCACGTTTGTTTCACGCGCAACAGTTAAACTTTCGCCTTTTAACTCTTGAGAAGCATATCCCAATTTTTTCTTTTCTCTTTTAATACCCAAAGCAGTTACTACTACTTCATCTAACTCGGAAGTACTAGTATTCATTTGAATTTGTAAAAAGCCATTGGAAATGGTGAGTGTTTTATTACTATAGCCTACAGAACTTATGGTAATTTGATCTCCAACATTAGCATTTAAATTAAAATTACCTTGTTCATCAGATATAGTATTAAGCTTGGTTTTTATTACAGTAATTGTTGCCCCTACAATGCCATTGCCTGTAGTAGCGTCCACTACTCTACCTTTAATACTGTTCTGCGCATATGCAGAAAAATGAAAAAGCAATAATAACAAACTGTATAAAATTGCTTTAAAGAAATAGTTTTTTGTTTTCATAATAAGTTTCCTGTTTGAGCAGCAAACCTATCATTGCAATGTTAACTGAATGTATTGTTAATGTTAACTCTATGTTTTGTTATTTCAAATTATTTTATCAATGAGTTTTTCAGCAACACCAAAACTCAAAGTCATACCTGCTCCGCCTAACCCATTCAACAAATAAACATCATCAATTGGCTCATTAAAATACCATGATGAACCATCTGTCATCTTCGGATAAACACCATTCCAAGTAGAACTTATTTCCCAATTAGACGCATTCATAAAACTGTTTAAATAATTTAGAATTAATTCATTTACATTATGATGGTCAAAGGGATCAAAAGTATACCCATACTCATGCGAATCGCCAACAGTTAAGTCTCCAAACTCATGTTGTGATACCATTACGTGAATTCCGTATTTAATATAATCTGGTATTTCGCAAATTAATTTATTGCGCAAAAGATCTAAAGAAGGAGCGCTTTTAAAACTAGTATAATGTAGTAAGGAAAGGCCGCCACATACAGAAGTTCCAATTAACTTATTGTTTGGCGCACTCATTCGAATCATTTGCAATTTGCACTTTACAATTGGCAATGAAATAAATGTTTCAGGGAAAAGTGTTTCAATATCTTGACCACTGCAAATAACAATTTTATCTGCTTTTAATAATTTATTTCCAGACTTCACAAATCCCGTCCCAACTTCTTGTACTGTATGATTCCACAAAAATTGAACACCAGAAAATGATTCTAGAAAATCACTAACATTTGCAACGGCAATTCTAGGATCAACAATCATTTCATCGGCCGAAAACAACCCACCGTATAAATTATTCTGCTTAACAAGTGGGTACTTTATTGATATCTGACTTGGCGTTAACAGTGTTATTGGTCTACCTTCTTTTTCAAACTGGGCAAATAGCTCATTTAAAATTATCCACTCTTCACTTGAATATGCAACATGTAAACTTCCTGATTGATTGTACCACATTCCAACACTATTGGAAATATCCCTCCAAATTTGAGACGATTTCTTTGCTAGCTGATACAATTCACCGTCGGGCTGACCAATTGGCCATACCATTCCGAAATTTCTAATAGACGCACCAACTGCACGTTGTGTTTTATCTAATACAGTCACATTAAACCCATTATTAGTTAGCGCCCTTGCAGTAGCAAGACCAACTATACCCGCACCAACTACGATAGCAGATTTTTTCATATTACCTGTTTTGATAATTTAAAATACTTAAGATGTCCAACAAGAGTAAAAAGGACTAAGCATATTCCCCCAATAGCTGCAACAATAAATAATAAAGAGAAAAAAAAGACCCAACTAAATTGAATTGAAATGAATTCCTTTACTAGCAAAACTATTACAGTGCCTAAATACCCAAAAGCGTCTGCTATATACATTACAAAGCCTACATTACCTTTAATTTCATAACTCGAAATCATTCTTTCAAAATATAAGCAATTGAAAGGCAAGTAAGCTAAGTATAGCCCTGCTGTTGATAATATCATCCAATTGATTGGGTTTAACAATTGTTGATAAAACAATAGAGTTGATATCAGAGAAAGTAATAATCCTAGGATTACTAAAATATGAGAATAAACAAATGCTTTGAAATTAGATTTAATGGTAAAAAAAGACCCGATAATAATGAGCACGAATATTGTTATCCATGTGCTAGTCCTAACAAAAATTCCGGCATCGGCAATATACCCAGTTTCCATCCATAACTCATTGGCAAAATCTTCACTAAAATCTCTAACAATAGTAAAAAGCATATAGCTAATAACAACAGGCAATAACAACCACCCAAATTGAGTAACAAATTTTTTTTGTTCCTTTAAGTTCATTGGAATGCGTTCTGACCTAACTAATACATCGGATGAACTTGGAATAGGCGTTTGTTTCAAAAGCCACAATGCAAACAACAAAGGAATTAAAAATACACCCCCCGCAATAAAAGGCATCCAAAAATCATGAATATCAATATTAATTAAGAGCCATTTACCTACGGACTTTGCTAAACCAGATGCAAAAATGAAACTACTTACCAAAAAAGCACCCATTATTTCAGTTGTTTTTCTCCCTTCTAAAAAACCAAATACCAAACCAAAAACCATCCCTAATGGCAGCCCATTTAAAAACATACAAAAAATATTGTAAGGTGCCGGAATAATAGCAAATAGGAATAATGCCACCCAAGCAGTTAAAATACAAATCAATATTCCTTGTATTCGAAACTTTGGATCTATTGAAGCAATGATTCTAATTCCAATAAATTTACTAATCATATATCCTAAAACCTGAGCAATAACTAAGCAAACTTTATATGAAATACCCAAGAAAGTCCAATTTGTATATAAGCCAACAGTATAAGGTTTCCTAAAACCATACATGCCTGTATAAACAACAAATGCAGCAAATGAAACAACGAACAACAAAAATGCAGGTGAATTTTGCATTCTGTTATTTAGAAAATCATTATGCCGAATTTTAAAATAATGCATCATTCAATCAATGAGATTATTTCATTTAAGCTATCAATAATATAGTCAGGATTAGATAATTGAAGCAAAGAGGCATTTTGTGCACCAGTGGTAATACCAATAGTTAGCCCACATTGTGCATTTTTACCTTCTACTATATCAATAATTGAATCGCCTACTTTAATAACCATTCTTGCATCTGAGATTTCCATTTTTTGCATTGCCAAAAGAATCATATCTGGCGCTGGCCTTCCATTAGCCACATCGGAAGCAGTAATTAATCCATCAATTTGTTCCCCTATATTCCAATAAAGCCTTTGAATTAAGTGATGGGCTGTAGTACTGTCGTATCCTGTATTTAATACTACTTTTATTCCCATATTTTTAAGCATGGCAAAAACTTCACCTGCTCCTTCCATTGGCAAAATGGGAGCAGTTGCATAGGCAATTAGTAACTTTTCTTTAAACAATTCATGAAGTCGATCTGCTAATTTGTCTGGCGCAAATACACCAAGCTCAATTAAAACATCTCGAAAAGCCGACCGCTTTTCTTTACCAGCAGCAATTGAAAGCACTAAATCAAGACTACAATCATAGCCATCATCTATTAGTGTTTGATGCAATAATTTATAAACTAAATTATCTTCATTAACTGTGGTGCCTGCCATATCAAATACCACTAATGCATATTTATTTTTCATCTTATTCTATTTGACTTTTTTGCAAATGACGAATAATCATTTGCTTATATGGCTCAAGATTTTGGGGCAATGGTTTATTTGGAATTTTTGCTTCTTCGTCAATTTTGCGAATAGCTAAAATGCTTTCTAAAAAAGGATTTTGCTCAAAAAGATTTGCTTCTTCTTCAGACATTGGACCACCTTGAAAAGAAAGCGTTTGCATACTTGCTTCTGATAATAATGCTAAATATGCTGGGTGTTTATAACAGAGGTATCTTTTAGCAGGCACATGAAGTGCAACAGATTGAACTACCACATCTGCAAAACCTCTTGCTTGTAAAAAAGCTCCTCCCAATAGTTCATGGTCATGTAACCCAAGCCCTCCCATATTATTTTCCGAGGTTGTTGGCTCACAAATATGTCCAATATCATGCAATAGTGCAGCAATTATCAACTCTTCTCCAAGACCTTTTTCAGCTGCAATTTCTGCACTCTGAACCATATGTTCCAACTTGGTTACAGGTTCCCCAATATATTCTGAACCGCCATTCGATAATAATAGTTGAATAATTTCTTCTGCAATTTCTGAAGCAATAAGTCTTTCCATTAAGATTGTTTAAACAAACCTATTGAAGAGTTATTGCTCTAAGCGAATTTGATGATTAACAAAACATGAAGGAATTGTTAGCTTATTGTTACTGAACCAACTTAACCGCTTTGCCCACTAAAATATCTGCATCATTGGCTACCACAAAATAGCCATTGGTTCTCCAGATTTGTCTGGCTATTAAAGCTTTAATTCTATTCAAAATAAAATCTTTGCTACGTGCATCTATTGCATTGAAATTCAAACCATCCTTTGCAGCAAATTGAATAAAGCTTTTCCATTGTGTGTCGGACACCTTGAAATTTAAATTAAAATTAGAAGCATTATTATATGCCGTGTATTGAGCTCTATTGGTAACAAAATCATAATAAGCAAAATCATTCAATGTACTGGTCATTAACACTTGTAACACAGCTCTTGTGTACAATGATGAGTCAAATAATACCGTGGTATCAGGTGTAATTCCTCCTCCGCCAAAAACCATTTTACCAGCAGGTGTTTTATATTTTTTTAACGAACGTGCTAAAGAATCCTTTTTGGCACTTGAATCTGTTTGATGAAAACGGCCCAGTAATTCGTCGTTATACTTATCTATTCCATCTGCATAAGACTTTTGAATATTTCTACCTAATGGAGTAAAATACCTTGCAACAGTTAGGCGTACTGCCGATCCATCACTCAATTGAAATTGTTGTTGAACCAATCCCTTTCCAAAGGAACGACGCCCCATGATGGTTGCTCTGTCCCAATCTTGCAAAGCCCCAGCTAAAATTTCACTGGCAGAAGCAGAAGACTCATCAATTAATACGACCAACTTCCCTTTTTCGAAAAGCCCAGGACGTTTGGCAGTGAATTCTGTTCTTGGTGTATTTTCTCCCTCTGTATAAACAATCAACTTGTTGTCTTCTAAAAACTCATCTGCCATATCAACGGCTTCTTTCATTAACCCACCAGTATTTCCCCTTAAGTCTACAATCAGGCTCTCCATTTTTTGCGCCTGCAATTTTTCTAACTCGGTCATGAACTCTTCATAGGTTCTCTCAGCAAATTTATTCAAACGGATAAATCCCACTTTAGGCGCAATCATATATGCAGCGTCTACAGAGCTTACAGGAATATTGCCACGAGTTATGGTTACTTCTTGCATTTTACCTGCACGCAAATATTTCACTTTAACTTTTGAATCGGCAGGGCCTCTAAATAATTTCCGAATAGCCGTACCATTTAATTTTTTACCCGCAATTGATACACTATCATTTACAAATATCAATTGGTCGCCTACTATCAATCCCACTTTTTCAGCTGGTCCCCCTGGCATGATGCTCATTACATTTACCGTATCGTTTATTTGACGGAATTCAATTCCAATACCTTGGAAATTGCCCATAATGTCTTCATTGGCCGCAGAAAGGTCAGAAGATGGAATAAAAACCGAATGTGGATCTAAATGTTTCAATAATTCATTCGCCACTAATCCGTTAATGCTATCAGCCGAAACCTTATCAACGTACCTATTTTTAATTAATTCGGTCAATTCTTGTAATGAGGATCGGCTTGAAGGACTAAAAAACATTGGAGACATGGTCTTTTCCTTCAACTGAAAGCCAATAACCATTCCCGAAATCATCACAATCGCAAATAAAACCGGTAACCAAACCTGCAGTTTCTTAGAACCCATAAATACACATTAAATTATATGTCATGTAAGCATGCAAATATCTATATTTATTGCCGAATTAAACCTTTCCTATGCCTGCCATATTAATTGCCGACAGCGGCTCTACCAAATGCGAATGGTGTTTGCTGGTAAACGGCAAGAAAAAAACCGTACTAACACCTGCTATGAGCCCTTATTTTGTTTCTGGAGAAGAAATGATTCAGACCTTAAATAAGCTGCTAATCCCTAAAATAAAAAACACACCCATAGACCAACTCTATTTTTATGGTACAGGTTTGGGCAACCCAACCAATGTGCTCATTATGAAAAAAGTTTTTAAACAACTTTTTCCAAAAACAAAGACAGAAATTAATACAGACTTATTGGGAATTGCACGCGCTTCGTGTGGAAACGAAAAAGGGGTTGCTTGCATATTAGGAACGGGCTCTAACGCTTGCTATTACAATGGTAAAAAAATTGTTTCCATCAGCCCAGGCCTAGGTTATATTCTTGGCGATGAGGGTTCAGGCGCTTATTTAGGTAAAAAAGTAATTCAGTATTACCTGTATAAAACCTTTGATGAAGACCTAATGTCTAGGTTTCAAAAACGATTTGGCGAAACACATGCCAGCATTTTAGAAAACGTTTATAAAAAACCCTTGGCCAACCGATATTTAGCTGAGTTTGCATTGTTTTTGGCTGAAAACAGAGGCCATTTCATGATAGAAAATATCATTGAAGACGGCCTAAACGACTTTTTTTTCACACATTTATACAAATTCAAAGAGAGCTGGACCCAACCCATCCATTTTGTGGGTAGTGTTGGATTTGGTTTTAGAGATGTTTTAAAAGAACTTTGTAACAGTTACGAGTTAGAATTGGGTAAAGTTTTAAAGACCCCTATGTCTGGATTATTGGCATATCATAAACAGTAAGTACCATGGGTAATTTTATTAAGGTTACAGAACAAGCTTCTAGGTATAATGACCTAGAAAAAATGAGTATTCAAGAAATATTAACCAATATTAACCAGGAAGATAAAACGGTTCCTGATGCAGTAGAGAAAGCAATTCCGCAAATAGAAAAACTGGTTGCAGCAATAGCAGACAAAATGCTGCAAGGTGGTAGACTTTTTTATATGGGTGCTGGTACTAGTGGCAGATTGGGCATACTCGATGCAAGCGAATGCCCGCCTACTTACGGGGTTCCGTATGGATTAGTGATTGGCTTAATTGCAGGTGGAGAAAAAGCCATTACTCAAGCAGTTGAATTTGCAGAAGACAGTGCAGATGAGGGTTGGAGCGATTTGCAAAAACATTTTATAAACGATAAAGACGTAGTGATAGGGCTTGCCGCAAGCGGAACAACTCCTTACGTTATAGGTGCTTTAAAAGAATGCAGAAAAAGAGGGATTATTACAGGCAGTATCAGCTGCAACCCCAACTCACCCATTTCCGATGCTGCTGATTTTCCTGTGGAAGTGGTGGTAGGCCCAGAATTCGTTACTGGTAGTACAAGAATGAAAAGTGGAACAGCGCAAAAATTGGTATTGAACATGATTTCTACGGCTATTATGATTCAATTGGGTCGTGTAGAAGACAATAAGATGGTGAATATGCAATTGAGCAATATCAAATTAGTAGACAGGGGCGTAAAAATGGTAATGGATAATTTGGGCTTAAGTGATTATGAAAAAGCAAAAAACCTTTTATTAAAATACGGTAGCGTTAAAAAAGCAGTTGAATCGGTAGGAAGCGAATAGTATGCATGAGATAGAACCATTTTTTAATTGGAGACATATTTATATTGCGGAAGAAGACAAACGCTCTCCTTTCTACGGACGCACTTATTCAGAGTTTGAATTCTCTCAAACGGTATACAATTATTTTATTCATCCACAATGGGACGATTTTGGGAGCAGAACTTTATACCTCAAAATCATTTATGTAGACTATGAATTACAGTTTGCCATCATAGAATTGATTGGAGAATGGAATGATGCCATAGAGAATGATATCATGGAACTCAAAAGAGAAATCATTGATTTATTGGAGAAAGAAGGTATTTATAAATTCATATTGATTGCCGAAAATGTGTTAAATTTCCATAGCAGCGACAAAGAATATTATCAGGAATGGTTTGAAGAAGTAACTGATGAAAATGGTTGGATTGTTGCATTAAATATGCCTGCAGCCACCCAACAAGATTTCAGAGGGAAGAAACTGAATTATTATATAGAGCTGATGGAATTACCAGAATGGAGGGTATACAAACCTTATCACCTTTTCAAAAAAATTGACGACGAATTAAATAAACGAATTGCTTTATGAATCAAGAAATTATTGACCTCTACGACGAGTACACCCATAAACCCTTAAGCAGACCTGAATTCATGAGTCGCTTGGCACTGTTAACAGGCGGAATGGCAGCAGCACTGAGTATATTACCAATGATTGAGGTAAATGCTGCCAAAGCTAATATTACCGCTGAAGACGACTTGGAAATAGAAACCATTACCTACGAAGGAGTCAATGGTACTATGAGTGCTTATGTGGCTAAACCTAAAGGGAAAAAGAAATTAGCAGCAGTAGTAGTGATTCATGAAAACAGGGGATTGAATGCCCATATAGAAGACGTTGCTAGAAGGGCCGCAAAAGCGGGCTACTTGGCCATAGCGCCCAATATACTATCACCCTTGGGCGAATTGCCTAAAAACGACGACGAACTAAGAGCAAAATTTGCAACACTCAAAGCAGAAGAGAGTTTGCAAAATTTCATTCGCGCTTTTACTTATTTGAGTACGAGAAAAGATTGTAATGGTCAAATGGGTTGTGTAGGATTTTGTTGGGGTGGAGCAATGGCGAATAACTTAGCAGTGAATGTGACAAATTTAAAAGCAGCAGTGGCTTATTATGGTAGACAACCAGAAGCAGCCAAAGTTGCCCAAATTAAATCGGCTGTTATGTTGCACTATGGTGAATTAGACACCCGAGTGAATGAAGGTATTCCAGCTTATGAAGCCGCACTAAAAGAAAATAAAATCGATTATGAGCTTTTTGTTTACGAAAAGGTGAACCATGCATTTCACAATGATACAGCAGGCGCAAGATACAATGAAGCTGCAGCAAAACTTTCATGGGAAAGGACGCTCCGCTTTTTTGCGAAATACTTAAAATAAATGAGTTAAGTAGTGGTTGGAGCAACTGTAACAAATACAATGTCGCCAGCATTAAATAGGAAGGCAGTGGTTCTTACTTTTATGATAAATCCATCCACCAACACTTCTATTGAATAATAGGCACCAAAAAACAATACTTTCTGCACAACTCCTTCCACAAAATGGGGTTGTGCAGGTTTTACAACTGAGATAGCTAGTTGCTCAGGTCTAATTAAAGCTCGCTTTCCTCTAACGCCTTCTCCTAACAATTGTAAAAAGACTTCGTGAGTTTTGGTATTAATCAAGTTGTAATCACCCATTAAAGCTGCTACATATTCATTCACGGGATGATGATACAATTGCTTGGGCGTTCCTTGCTGCACTACTTGCCCATCTTGCATGATAATAATACGATCGGCCCAAGACAATAAATCTGTTGCATCGTGCGAAACCAACAAACAAGTCACTTTTAAAGTAGTACAAATGTCTTCAATAACAGACCGAATCAATTCTTTATGAACACGATCTAAATTAGAAAAGGGCTCATCTAACAACAATAATTTGGGGAATGAAGTCAAT
Organism: Sediminibacterium sp.; assembly: GCF_030695065.1. Classification (GTDB taxonomy): domain Bacteria; phylum Bacteroidota; class Bacteroidia; order Chitinophagales; family Chitinophagaceae; genus Sediminibacterium. Next base: position 201,250 of record NZ_JAUYTR010000009.1, read on the forward strand.
TGTTTAGCTAAAGCAATTCTTTGCTTTTCTCCACCAGACAATTCATCCGACTTGCGCATCATTAAATGACTGATTCTACATACATCAAAAATTTGTTGGGCAGACCTTGCATCTAATTGATTCGTCATTTCAAGAAGCTCATGTACTTTGTAATTGTTACGCAACTCAAAATGTTGAGACAAATACGCAATTTTAGCATGGCCTGGCAACAATTGTTCTTCTGGTCCTAACACACGTAGTCCTTCAAAATAAACATTGCCTTCATCAGGCTGCAGCAGCCCAGCAATCAGCTTTAAAAAGGTAGATTTTCCAGAACCCGTTTCGCCAGCAATAGCAACCCGCTCTCCTTCTTGCATAGAAAAATGCAAGGGCTGAAGCACCGTATTACCCCTTTCATATTTTGAAACAGCTTGTAAATCCACAAAAACCATGACACAATTTACAAAATTGTACCTTCAATTACTAATTAAGATACCCCAATGTTTAGACACAGAATTGGTAAGAGAAGTTTAGAAACAAGTATTGCGCTTGCTTCTTTTCTTTCTTGTGTGGCAGGTATGGTAAATGTGGTTGGTTTTTTAGCCATCCAAAAATTAACTACGAATGTGACGGGGCATTTTGCCTTTTTTATAGAAGCATTTGACCAACTTAAATTTTGGGAAGGCCTGATTTATATTTACTATGTAATATTCTTTTTATTGGGCGCTTTTGTTTCTAATACAATCATTGAAATTGTGTATAGAAAAGCGAAAAGATACGCTTTTAGCATCCCCATATTATTAGAAATAACCTTGTTAGTTTGTGCAGGACTTTTCTTGCACCCATTTATTCATACATATCCAGATTTCATTGCGTTCATACTGTTGTTTACAATGGGACTTCAAAATGCATTGGTTACTAAAATTTCTTCCTCGGTTATTAGAACAACCCATTTGACCGGGCTATTTACCGACTTAGGAATTGAGCTATCTCAATTGTTTTTTTACAACTCATCCGAACAAAAAAAACAATTAACCGACTCAATAAAATTAAAATTCACCATTATTTTCTCTTTTTTTATAGGCGGTATAATTGCTGGTTTATTCTACAATACATTCGCATTGAAAACGCTAATTATTGCAGCAGCAATATTATTTGTTGGATTAATATGGAAAAATATCAAACTCCTATTTTATGATTACCGAACAATTAAGAAATGAATTTTTAGTAAGAAAAGACCTTACCTTTTTAAACTTTGGATCTTTTGGCGCTTGCCCTAAACCTATATTTGAAAGGTATCAACAATATCAGTTAGAACTGGAACAAGAGCCGGTTCTTTTTATTGTTAAAACTGGTTTAGATTATTTACAACAATCTAGAGAAGCATTGGGTAAATTTTTACATGCTTCAGCAGACGATTTGGTTTACTTTATAAATCCATCACATGCAGTTAACCTAGTTGCAAAAAACTTTCCTTTGAAAGCGGGTGATGAAGTGCTAACCACCAATCTAGAATATGGGGCATGCGATAGAACTTGGGAATATTATTGCGCACAGGCTGGCGCATATTATAAAAAGCAATCCATCAGCTTGCCTTTAACAACCAAAGAAATATTTGTAGAAGAATTTTTTAAAGGAGTAAATAATAGAACAAGATTAATTTTCATTAGTCATATCACCAGCTCAACAGGATTAAGATTCCCAATAGAAGAAATATGCGCAAAAGCAAAGCAGATGGGCATCCCCACATTTATAGATGGCGCGCATGGACCAGCACAAGCTCCAATTAATTTAAATAGTTTAGGCGCAGATTTCTTTACAGGGGCTTGTCATAAATGGATGATGACACCAAAAGGAAGTACTTTTCTTTACGTGAATAAAGCATATCAACGCTTGTTAGACCCTTTGGTAATTAGTTGGGGATTCAACAGTACTACACCTTCCCATTCTTCCTTTTTAGATTATCACCAAACACAGGGTACCAGAGACTTTTCGGCCTTTTTGTGTATTCCAGAAGCTATTCAATTCATGAACAAATACAATTGGACTGAAGTATCAAAGGAATGTAGAGACATGGTTAAATTGAACGCAATGAAATTTTGCGAGTTGTTAAATAGCCAACCATTGGCTCCACTAACCGATGATTTTATTTTACAACTATTCAGCATCCCTATTAAGACCAACGACCCTATCCAGTTAAAGAATTGTTTGTTTGATCAATACAAAATTGAAATACCGGTTATGCCGCATGGAGATAGCGTTTTCTTAAGGTATTCTATTCAGGCATTTAATACACAAGCGCATCTAGATACACTCTACGATGCGGTATCTAACATAATCAAAACAACCAACTTAATAGAAATAGATTAGAGTGTACTAATATAAAGGTCTTCCACTTTTTTACGAGCCCATGGAGTTTTTCGCAAAAAGGTTAGCGACGATTTAATACTCGGATTATTTTTGAAACAATTGATATTAATCATTCTGGCAAGATCTTCCCAACCAAAATGCTTTACTAAATAAGTAAGAATCCACTCCAAGGTTTTCCCATGGAGTGGATCATTGGATATAAAGTTTTCAGACATGCCGCAATTTAATCATTGTTCCTGGTTGTGCCAGTTCCATTTCTGTTTCCTCTACCACTATTTCCAGGTCTAGCTTCTGGTACAGTTCGCTGAGGTGGATTAGGACGCACTACAGGGCGATTTGGTTGATTAGGCTGAGAAGGTCTTACTTCAGGACGCTGACGTTCCCGACCAGCAGGGCTAGTACTTGGTCGCTCTACTCTATCCCGACCAGCAGGGCTAACTTCAGGAGTGGGCCTAGTTTGTGGTCTAGTTTCTTGAATAGGACGAGAAGGTCTGTTATTTACCTCTGGTCTTGTATAAGGCCTTGTTCTGTCATTAATGGATGGCCTTGAATTTGGACGTTGGTTATTATAACTTGGCCTATTATTGGAAACTGAAACTGGTCGCATATTCATTGGTACCCGATCTCTTGAAACTCGGTATCCTTCTTGAAAAGATTGTGGCCTTGAATAGGTAGTTCTATATAATCCTTGCTGAGATCGATTAATGTAAACCACCGACCTAGACCTCCAACCATTATTGCCATAATTCCAATTGTACCAATTCTTGTTTCTATAAAAAGAACCTCTTGAGTAATATCCGAAATAGATATTGAAATAATTATAATGGTATCCAGAATACCAATGCCATGAATAAGGTCTCCATGGTCTCCACCAACCTGGATACCTATTCCAGCCCCAAATAGAAACCCAGGGACGATAGGTAGGAACATAAATATATTGTACAATTGGCCAAGTGGCTACTTCTACATAAGAAACAGTTCTTCTTTCTGCAGGAATATATTCGTCGTCAAAATCAGATTGAAAACCAGGATTAGGTGTTCCTTCAGAAGCATAATTGGGCTCAATAATGTAGTCTTTACCATATAAATCTTCATCTCCTACTACTTGAATATACACCCGATTATTGGCCTCTTTTGTTACAACAAATACGGCAATATCTTGTTGCTCCCGGCTATTAATGTCTACTCGCAAAGTAATACTGTGAACATCATCTTTAACTTTATCTACCACAGTAATATAATCAATTTGATTATCGCCGTCTAAGTCGAGGTTATTGATTTTTTGATCGGGATCGTTAATGGTTTTCTCAAATTCTTCTAAGGTTTTTGATTCTTGAAAAACTTTAAGTGCGGCATATAAGTTTAAATTATCACCTGGCAAGCCCAACGATTTAGGTTGTGTAGACTGCGCTTGCAATTGTACTGCAACTGCAATGAGGAAGACCAATAAGCTAAAAGTCTTTTTCATAACTATCCATTTAGGCTATATAAAACAAATTACATGCCAGCAATATGGTGGTATAAGAAAATTGACATTTATTTGCGGTTCATGAGTTTACAAATTGCTTCTTTAAATTCAGGTTCTAACGGCAATTGCTATTATGTAGGTAATAGCAACGATGCGGTTTTGGTGGATATTGGCCTCTCCTTAAGGGAAACTGAAATTAGGATGAAACAGCTGAATTTATCGGTAGATAAACTCAGAGCTATTTTTATTTCGCACGAACATACCGACCATATAAAAGGGGTTTCTACTTTTGCAAACAAATACAAAATACCTATTTATATAACACCTGAAACGGCAAAGGGTGGACCAAGGCTAATAAGACCATTGTCAAAAACTTTTGAGGCAAACCAACCAATTTGTATTGGTAAAGAAGCCAACCAGTCAGCTGAAGCTTCATTAATTGTTACCCCTTTTTTAAAAGAGCATGATGCAGCAGATCCACATAGTTTTATTATTAGTTATCAAGGAATTCATGTAGGAGTAATCACAGATATTGGTATTGCATGTAATAATGTTACCCATTATTTTCAACAATGCCATGCCGCTTTTCTAGAATCTAATTACGACGAAGTATTGCTTAAAAATGGGCGTTATTCGCAACCATTAAAAGAAAGAATCTGTAATGGCAAGGGGCATATTTCTAATAGACAAGCATTGGAACTATTCAAAAATTATCGGCCAAAAAACATGAGCCATTTGTTACTCGCCCATTTATCAAAAGAAAACAATAGTCCTGAATTGGCATTGCAAAACTTTCTACCGCATGCCAACCAAACAAAAATACTTGTAGCATCAAGATATGAACCCAGCCCATTAATAGAGATTGCCCCAATTCACAGATATGAATTGAATTTATTGCAAAAACCCAAGCCCCTTTTGAAAGCCACGCAAGGAACTTTATTTGGTTAGATAATGGGTATATTTGATGAAATACCTACACCATGAAAAAGTTATTAATTGTCTATTTGTTCTTTGCATTTGCAACAGCATTAAATGCACAACAAAAAAGCCCTTATACCTTATTTGATGCGAAAGGCAGAAAAGTTTCATATACAAAAATGATTCGCCTACTAAAAGAAAAAGACATAGTTCTATTTGGTGAATACCACAATAATGCAATTGCACACTGGCTTCAATTAACGGTAACGAAAGACTTACATGCCAAAAGGCAAATGGTTTTGGGGGCAGAAATGTTTGAAGCAGACAATCAAAGTGCATTAAATAATTATTTAGCTGGAAAACTGAGTGCAAAAGGATTGGACTCTAATGCACGTCTCTGGAAAAATTATCCAACCGATTATGCCCCATTAGTAAATTATGCAAAAGCAAATAACATCCCTTTTATTGCAACCAATATCCCCAGAAAATATGCAGCATTGGTAAACAAAGGAGGTTTTGGAAAATTAGATAGTTTAACCAGCGAAGAAAAAAAATGGATGGCTCCCCTACCAATGTCGTACGATGCCTCATTGCCTGGATATGTAAATATGATTAAAATGATGGGCGTTCATGCAACCGAAAATATGCCCAAAGCACAAGCAAGTAAAGACGCCACCATGGCACACTTTATATTAACCAACCATACCAACGGATCACTCTTCTTGCATTACAATGGTGCATACCATTCTGATAATTTTGATGGAATCAATTGGTATTTAAAGCAACAAAAACCAAGTTTGAAAATAGGGACCATTTCTACCGTAAGTCAGGCCAATATAAAAAGTCTGCTCGCCGAAAATTTAGGCAAAGCAGACTTTATAATTTGTGTAGATATAGATATGACCAATACTTACTAAGGGTATAGTAAATATTTTTTTCGCATAGTTTTATACTCAGCTAATCCAGGTTCCCAAGAAGCGTAAATTTCTTCTACCGATTTTCCTTCTGCAACTTGTTTGCGAAATGTATCGTTGCCAATTAATTTATTGATGTCTCCTATTTGGTTACTCTGAGAGCGATCAAAAAATTGATCCTTAGCAGGGAACTTATTATAGAGGTCAATCATCCATTGAATTTGAATGCGATTTTTCTTTTTCAAATCTGCGATATTTACATTGCGAAGATCTAAACCATAACATTCCTTATTCATATGCAATGGCGTTTCAGCCATGCCTTTGATGCTAATGGGGGTAAATGAAAAATCATAAATGCCTTTGTACAAAGGACTTCCAAAAATGGTAAAAGGGAACATAGTACCTCTGCCATGATTCAATACCGTTCCTTCAAACAAACAAGTAGTTGGATACAATAGTATACTTTGCTGTGTATTCAAATTAGGTGAAGGCTTAACGGGCAAAGTATAATCCATATCATGCGCATAATTGGCTACTTTAATGATTTTCAATTTGGCCTGCATTTTATTGGGCAACCATCCTTCGCCATTAATCATTTGAGCAAACTCTGCAATGGTCATACCATGTGCAATGGGTATAGGAAACATACCAATGCCCGACTTAAATTTCATGTCTAATATTGGGCCATCCACTAAGTATCCGTTGGGATTGGGCCTGTCTAAAATCAATAGTTCTTTACCATTTTCTGCACAGGCTTCCATAATATGACTCAACACATTAATATAGGTGTAGAACCTACATCCTACGTCTTGAATATCGAATATCATAAGATCTACATCGGCCATGTCTTCTTTAGAAGGCTTTCTCTTAGGCCCATACAAAGACACTACTTTTACCCCGCTGGTAGGGTCTACTTCGTCTGCTACTTTTATACCAGCACTGGCATTGCCTCTGAACCCATGTTCTGGACCAAATACTTTAACAATATTTATGCCCTTCTTTAACATGCTGTCTACAAAATGCTTATCGCCAACAATAGTAGTTGGATTAGCTAATAATGCTACTCGCTTGCCTTTTAAATAAGACAAATATTTATCTGTTTGATCTGCCCCTGTTTTAATGGGTTTGTCTTTAATTGGGGTTCCTGCAATAGCAACAGTTGCAATCAACCCAATCAATAAAAAAGGTAATATTATTCTTTTCATATTTAGGAAATTGGCTTTAAAACTTAATTATCATAACCACCAGCACGCTTGGCTTTGGTTTGTGTTGGCCATGTTTGTGGACCACGAGGACCTGCAGGCAATTCCGCTTTATCGGTTGGCATACGCTCAGGATCTTCACAAGCCATGTATACCAAAATGGCCGTTAAAATGGCGTTATTGCGAACATCATCAAAAACAATTTTATCGTAAGTGTCTCTATTGGTATGCCAAGTATAATTAAAATAAGACCAGTTTAATGCGCCTAATGAAAAGGCAGGTGCACCAACTGCAATAAATGATGCATTATCAGAGCCCCCACCAGCTGGAGAACCAGGGAAACTAGTCTTAACCGTATCCTTAATATAGGAAGGTGCTGCTGCTAACCAACGAGTAATAAAATCTTTTGCATACTTAAATCCGGCACCACCTAAATTAACCACACGACCAGTACCATTGTCTTGATTAAATAATGCTTGCAAATTTTTAACCACTTCAGGATGGTCTTCTACATATGCACGTGAACCATTTAGCCCTTGTTCTTCTGAACCCCAATGGCCTACTAAAATTGTTCTTTTGGGATTGGGATACACTGCTTTTAAAATACGCATTGCTTCCATCATTACCAAAGTACCTGTTCCATTATCCGTAGCACCGGTACCACCATCCCATGAATCAAAGTGTGCAGATAACATCACATATTCATTGGGTTTTTCTGTTCCTTTTATTTCTGCCAATGTATTGAAAGTAGGTACTACGCCTAATTCTTTAGATTGTGCAAACACCGATATTTTTGGTGCTTGACCAGATTCGGTTAACCTAAACAACAACGCATAATCTTCTAATGCAATGTCAATAGTGGGCACTTTTTTGGTATTGGCTGCAAAAATTTTGTTTACGCCAAAACCATTGCTCCATAAGCTTCCTACCACTCCTACGGCTCCTGCGTTTTCTAAAGCTTGTGCTAATTTAGCAGCACTCAAACCAGTTTTGCTTATGCGTTTGCGCCAAGCATCGGTAGCTTCAGCGCGCTCTTTCTTCATTTTATCTATTGATGCTTTAGAACCAAAGTCGGCCCAGTTATAATCTGGACGTCCGGTTGGCTGTGGCATTGATATCAATACAAATTTTCCTTTAACATTGGGTAACCATGCTTGAAATGCCAATGAGTCTGCAACATCAGCCAATACAATGGTTTCTGCAGTTACTGGCTTTTTAGTAGCTGGGCTAAATGCCAATTGCGTGCCTTCTAAAGATTTGGTCCATGGAGCTACCATATCAATATGGGTTACGCCTCTATCCCATCCTCTCCAAGTTCCATAATTTTCCCTCTTTGCTTCAATGCCCCAATTTTTATATTGTGCAATAGCCCAATCACTTGCTTGAACCATTTTAGAAGAACCTACTAAGCGCGGTCCTACTCCATCCATTAACTCATGACCCAATCTTTGTAATTGAGAATTGGTATTGGCTTCTTTAATAATGGCTTCTACAGTAGGGTTTAACTTCTCCTGAGCCACAACGGGCAAAGCTATTAACCCCAGACCCACCACTAGTAGGCTGAAAGGTTTGTTTAATTTTTGCATCATATTTTTCATAAGGTAATAATACAAAACTTCTGTAAGAGTTCGGTATGATTCGGCTGTATTATGATGGATGGGTGAAACTTATATTCCTAAATTAAATTGAGCTGCAGTTGCTTTGGCAATTTCATATCCTGCATCGGCATGTCTTATTACACCCATACCTGGATCATTGCGTAAAACCCTTGCCAGTCTTGCAGCAGCATCATCTGTTCCGTCTGCTACAATTACCATTCCAGCATGAATAGAATACCCCATTCCAACGCCACCTCCATGATGAAGAGAAACCCAACTGGCGCCTCCTGCTGTATTTACTAAGGCATTTAATACTGGCCAATCGGCTACCGCATCTGAACCATCTAGCATGGCTTCGGTTTCTCTATTAGGAGATGCAACAGAGCCTGTATCTAAATGATCTCTTCCTATTACTATTGGGGCTTTTACTTTTCCGGTTCTCACCAATTCATTAAATGCCAATCCTGCTTTTTCTCTTTCACCTTGCCCTAACCAACATATTCGCGCAGGCAATCCTTGAAACGCAATTTTTTCCTTGGCCATTTTCATCCAACGTTGCATGCTTTTATTTTCAGGAAAAAGATTTTGTATTACTTCATCTGTTACAGCAATATCTGATGGATCTCCACTTAAAGCAGCCCATCTAAAAGGCCCCTTACCTTCACAAAACAACGGGCGTATATAGGCGGGCACAAAGCCCGGAAAATCAAATGACCTTCCGAGGGCATAGGTTAATACATTACCATTTGTTTGTTGCTGTTCTTCGTATTCTTTTGCCCTTGCTCTAATATTGTTTCCATAATCAAACGTAATGGTCCCTTTATCCATTAATTGCAACATCAATTGAACATGTAAATACATGCTTTCATAACTTTTAGCAATATATTTTTCTGGATCAGCCGCTCTCATTGCAGTAGCTTCTGCATTACTTAACAGATGCGGTATATAACCAATCAATGGATCGTGTGCAGATGTTTGATCGGTTAGCGTATCGGGTATAATATTTCTATTTAGCAAGGCTTGCAATAAATCAATTGCATTGCACAACACGCCAATACTTTTGGCTTTACCTGCTTCTTTGTAAATTAATGCTTGGTCAATGGCCGCATCAATGTCAACAAATTTTTCATCAAGGTATTTGGTTTCTATTCTTTTGTCAATGCGCCATTCTTCTACTTCGGCAATTAATGCAACGCCTTCGTTCATGGTAATAGCCAGCGGCTGTGCTCCACCCATACCGCCTAAACCTGCTGTAACATTTAATATGCCTTTTAAACTTCCATTAAAATGTTTGTCGGCTAAAGCGGCATAGGTTTCAAAAGTACCTTGCACAATTCCTTGCGAACCTATATAGATCCAACTACCCGCAGTCATTTGGCCATACATCATTAAACCCTTCTGCTCTAACTCAGAAAAATGCTTCCAATTGGCCCAATTGGGCACCAACTGAGAATTGCTCAACAAAACCCTTGGAGCGTCTTTATGGGTTCGCATTATTCCAACGGGCTTACCACTTTGAATCAACAGGGTTTCGTTGTCTTCTAATGATTTTAATGATTCAATAATTTTATCTAATGCTTCAAAATTTCGCGCAGCTTTACCTCTACCTCCATATACAATTAGGTCTTCAGGTCTTTCTGCTACCGCAGGATCAAGGTTGTTCAACAACATTCTTAACGCTGCTTCTTGCACCCACCCTTTACAATTTAATTGAGTTCCTATTGGGGTCTTGTATTTTTGGTAATCGTAAGACATAATCGGCAATTTTAATGATATCGTTAGTAAGCTAAGTCTTCGTAGGCAGATTGCAATTCATTATAGGAATGCTGGTCTTTTGCAGCTTTGGCTGCTTCCATTCCCTTTTCGTACCATTGAATAGCTGAAGCTGTTTCCCCTACTCGTTCTAATAATTTGGCTAAATGATAATAGGAACCAATATAAGTGGGATCTTCTGTTAAAATGGCTTCAAATAACTCCTTGGCATCTGCATCATTGCCAATCTTAATCCATTCTAATGCCAATGCGTGGCGCAAAAAGGGATCTTTTGGATTTGATAGCAACATTTCTTGAATTCGAGCAATTCTATTCATCGGGCTAAAGTATGAAATTCCTTACTTTTACTGTGTGGAAAAAGACAATATGAAAGACGAGGAAAAGGAATTGGACAATGCCCTCTCCAACGAAGCCCTGTCTAAAATGGAAAACAATATAACGAACGCAGAATTAGCTGCTTTGGCTTCTTTTTTTGCAAAAGAAATGAAGAAGGGAAACGACCAGCCAATAGCAGATGAATAGTCCCCGAAACTTTTTGGTTATTTTTTGGTTAAATACAAACAGTTATTAGTTTCACTCAGTATATTTGCAATAGTTGCATAAACAACTATTTAATAGATAAACCATAACCATATGAAGATTTTAGTTTGTGTAAGTAAAACACCAGACACTACTTCTAAAATTGCCTTTACCGATGGCAATACCAAATTTGATGAAGCAGGTGTACAATGGATCATCAATCCCTACGATGAATGGTATTCATTGGTGAGAGCCATTGAATTAAAAGAAGCTAACCCTGCAGCAACAATTCATTTAGTAACGGTGGGTAATGCAGACGCAGAACCAATTATAAGAAAAGCGTTGGCATTAGGTGGAGATGAAGCAATTAGAGTAAATACCGACAATAGTGATGCTTATTTTATTGCAGCACAAATTGCGGAAGTAGCTAAACAAGGCGGGTATGATCTCATCTTTACCGGAAAGGAAACCATTGATTACAATGGATCTTCTATTGGTGGCATGGTTGCCGAATTAGTTGATGCCCCTTATATTTCATTGGCTACCAAATTCGATTTAAATGGAACCACTGCAACAGTTGTTCGTGAAATTGATGGTGGCGAAGAAACTGCTGAAGTAGCTTTACCGGTAGTGGTAAGTTGCCAAAAAGGAATGGCTGAGCAACGTATTCCAAATATGCGTGGTATTATGGCTGCAAGAACAAAGCCACTAAAAGTGGTTGACCCCATTGCAATAGATGCCCTTACTAGCATACATAGCTTTGAATTACCACCTGCAAAAGCCGGTGTTAAATTAGTAGCTCCGGATAATGTTGCCGAGTTGGTAAGATTACTGCACGAAGAAGCAAAAGCCATCTAATTTTTCAAAGCGTTTTGCAACGTTTTATTAACTACTCAAATTTTTAAAAATGTCTGTTTTAATATTTATTGATCAATCAGAAGGTGTTGTAAAAAAATCTTCTTTAGAAGCACTTACTTATGGTGCAGATTTAGCAAAACAATTGGGTACAAGTGCCGAAGGAATTGTGCTAGGAACAGTTAGCGATGACTTAGCTGCTTTAGGTAAATACGGAGTAAGTAAAATTCATCAAGTTAATAACGCTTCACTTAATAATGTAGATGCACAAGTTTATGCAAGTGTATTAAGCGAAGCAGCTACTATTGCTGGAGCAACTGTATTGGTATTTTCTCATAACCAAACGGGTAAAGCAGTAGCTGCTAGAGTGGCTGCAAAACTAAAAGCAGGATTGGTTGCAGGTGCTTGTGCATTGCCAGATACCAGTAATGGTTTTTCTGTTAAGAAAACGGTATTCTCTGGTAAAGCATTTGCTCATGTGAATATACTATCTGCAACAAAAGTGATTTCGTTAAACCCGAATTCATATAAAACTGTTGCAACAGAAGGTACTGCTGTTGTTGAAGCATTGGCTGTAACAGTAAGTGAACCAAAAGTAAAAGTAACTGCAGTGAATAAAATCACTGGAGAGGTCCCATTAACTGAAGCAGATATAGTAGTAAGCGGAGGTCGTGGATTAAAAGGCCCAGAACACTGGGGTATTTTATTAGACCTTGCCAAAGAATTGGGAGCTGCTACTGCATGTAGTAGACCAGTTGGTGATGCGCATTGGAGACCACACCACGAACACGTTGGACAAACAGGGGTACAAGTTGCGCCTAACTTGTACATAGCCATTGGTATATCTGGTGCTATTCAACACTTAGCTGGTGTAAATAGATCTAAAGTGATTGTTGTCATCAATAAAGATCCTGAAGCTCCGTTCTTTAAAGCAGCCGACTACGGTATTGTAGGAGATGCATTTGAAGTAGTGCCTCAGTTAACTGCTGCTATTCAAAAAATGAAAGCAGGTGCTTAACCTAAATTAATTCCACCTTTTTCTCGATAGTCTTCACGCAATGGCGTGAAGACGTCGAGTATAAAACAGTCGGTTATAGCAAGTCCACTATGCATGGTATTAGAAGGGATAACAAAAACCTGCCCCGGTTCTAATACATGTTTTACTCCCTCAACAGTTAATTCAAAAGTACCATCTAAAATATAAGACACTTGTTCCTGCGGATGCGAATGTGTTGGTAGTACTGCATCTGCTTTCGCTTTTACATGAGAATAGGTTGCATTGGCAGTATGAATAAACTGCGCATCATATCCTGCTATTAAATTGCAGGAAGGAATTTCATGAATATTAAACAAAGGCATAGTAGCTGTTTTAGCCACACAATTTGCACATAAAATTTGGTAGTTTTGCATCTATGCAAAAATCGTCTTCTAATGCCCTTTCTTTTTTTAGAACAATTGGATATGCCGAGGGAATTTCTTTATTGATTTTATTAGGAATAGCCATGCCACTGAAATATCTAGCGGGTTACCCATTGGCAGTAAAATATACGGGTTGGGCACATGGACTTTTATTTGTTGCGTATTTATCTTTGGCTTTATGGGTAAAAGAGCAAGAAAACTGGCCTTTTAAATATTTGATTAATGCTTTTTTAGCAGCCTTTTTCCCATTTGGAACTTTCCTTTTCGACAAATGGCTGAAGAAACATGGCCAAGCATGATTCATTCGTATTTTTAAGTTAATTTAGCACACAATATGAAGAAGATTGAATTGGAAATTGTAGCGCTTTCTCACAGCATTACACAAACCCACTCTTACGCTGTTGTATTGGGTGAAATAAATGGATTACGAAGACTTCCCATTGTAATTGGAGGGTTTGAAGCGCAAGCCATTGCGGTAGCATTAGAGAATATGCACCCCAGTCGACCACTCACCCACGACCTCATGAAAAACTTCATGAATGCTTTTGGCGTTGAATTGCAAGAAATCATTATCAACGATTTACAAGAAGGAATTTTCTATTCAAAATTAGTTTGCTATACCGATAACGACACTGTTGAAATAGATAGTAGAACCAGCGATGCATTGGCATTAGCAGTAAGATTTGGTTGCCCTATTTATACCTATGATAATATTTTAGAAAGTGCAGGCATTGCCATGGAAGAAGGAGGTACTGCAAAACCCAAAATGGAAGCAGTAGGCTCAGAAGAGCCTGCAGGTAGTAGCGAGCGTTCAGACCTAAGTTCACTCAATATTGAAGAGCTGAATAATTTATTAAATGAAGTATTAGACCAAGAAGATTATATCAGAGCTATTGCCATTCGTGACGAGTTGAAAAAAAGAAAATAGTGCTTTGCACAAAAGCCCATGGTCATTTTTCCCAACTGTAAAATTAATTTAGGACTGCATATCACCGGAAAAAGACCGGATGGTTTTCATGAATTAGAAACCGTATTTTACCCTGTTCAATTAAAGGACATATTAGAAGTAGTGACTTCCACTACACAGCATTTTCAATCTACCGGATTAGACATTCCAGGTAATACTGAAACCAATCTTTGTTTAAAAGCCTACCACTTATTAAAGCAAGATTTTCCAGACTTACCCAGCGTTCACATGCACTTGCACAAATTGATTCCTATGGGTGCAGGATTAGGAGGAGGAAGTGCTGATGGTGCATTTGCTTTGCGTTTACTAAACGAAAAATATAAATTAAATATTACTAACCAACAATTGATTGAATATGCTGCAAAGCTGGGAAGTGACTGTCCTTTTTTCATCATGAATACCGCTTGTTATGCAACTGGTAGAGGCGAAAAATTGAACCCAATTCAACTTGATTTATCTAACTATCATTTTGTGTTAGTAAACCCAGGGATTCATGTAAATACAAAGTGGGCTTTTGAACAAATAACGCCAACCCCATCTAGAAAAAATCTAGTCTCCATACTTGAACAGCCCATTGAAGAATGGCCCAATCATTTGTTCAATGATTTTGAAGCCCCAATAAGTAAAGCTTATCCTGAAATTGAACATATTAAAACGCTGCTATATCAGCAAGGAGCAAGCTATGCCGCCATGAGTGGAAGCGGCTCTACTGTATTTGGAATATTTAAAACAAGACCCTCCAACAATATTCATTCGGCATTTAATGGTAGCGTCTTTATCACAGCTTAATATTTATCTAAAATTATATTTATTTTATTAGATAATATTTAAACTTACAACCATTAGTTTAAATATTATTTTCAATTACTCGCTTTTTTTATTAATTTAGTTCAGATTGCCGCCATTATTAACCCAAGTTTAAACTGGACTAAATGTTTAGTAACCAAAACAATGGAGGCCTCTATAATCCCCAATTTGAGCACGATGCCTGCGGTATTGGATTTGTTGCCAATATCAATGGACACAAGAACCACCAATATATATCGGATGCTTTAACCGTATTAGAAAATATGGAACACCGAGGCGCATGTGGATGCGAAGTAAATACAGGAGATGGCGCTGGTATTCTAATTCAAATTCCACATGAATTCTTCTTCGATGAATGTATTCAATTAGGGAAACATTTACCCGATGCAGGAAAGTATGGTGTGGGAATGATTTTTTTTCCAAAATCGGTTGGTCTGCGTGAAGAATGTAGAGATATTTTTAATCGCGCAGCAGAAAAATTAGGATTAGAAATAATTGCATACAGAAAGGTACCAGTAAACAAATTGGATATAGGCCCAACTGCTTTGTCGGTAGAACCTTGTATGGAACAAGTTTTCATTGCTTGTCCCGACCATATTCAAGACCAAGAAGCTTTTGAACGAAAATTGTTTATCCTACGCAATTATGCTTCACATACTATTAATAATACCATCCGAAAAGATGAAATTGGGTTTTATATTGTTTCGCTTTCATCTAGAACCATTATTTATAAA
Organism: Sediminibacterium sp.; assembly: GCF_030695065.1. Lineage (GTDB taxonomy): Bacteria > Bacteroidota > Bacteroidia > Chitinophagales > Chitinophagaceae > Sediminibacterium. The sequence goes on from NZ_JAUYTR010000009.1 coordinate 216,773, forward strand.
GGGCAACTAACCAGTCATCAGGTTCGCAACTATTTTACCGATTTGTCTAACAAGAGAATGGTATCGGCATTTGGATTAGTTCATTCAAGGTTTGCTACCAATACTTTCCCTTCCTGGAAATTGGCACAGCCCTTTAGGTATATTGCACATAACGGAGAAATCAATACCCTTCAAGGAAATTTAAACTGGTTAAGATCAAGCGAAAAAGGATTCACTACTCCAGCATTTACCAAAGAAGAATTAGACATGATTCTTCCTATTGTTACCAATGGGCAATCGGATTCAGCATGTTTAGATAATATGATTGAATTACTCACATTAACTGGGCGCTCATTGCCGCATGTAATGATGATGTTGATTCCTGAAGCTTGGGATGGCAACAGCAGCATGGACCCTATTAAAAAAGCTTTTTACGAGTACCATGCCTGTTTAATGGAACCATGGGATGGTCCGGCTTCCATTTCCTTTACTAATGGACAAATGATAGGCGCAACACTAGATAGAAATGGGTTAAGGCCTTCTAGATATACCATTACACACGATAACAGAGTAATCATGGCTTCCGAAACAGGTGTGCTTCCTATAGACCCTGCTAACGTAAAAGAAAAAGGCCGATTACAGCCAGGCAAAATGTTTGTGGTAGACATGAGTGAGGGCAGAATTGTTTCTGATGATGAATTAAAAGAAAAAATTTGTTCGCAAAAGCCTTATGCGGAATGGTTGAACAAATACAAAATTCGATTAGAAGAATTGCCTGAGCCCCGGGTGATGTTTACGCATTTAGAACACGATCAAGTATTTAAATACCAAAAAGCTTTTGGTTATACAACAGAAGATTTAGACACTATTATTGCCCCAATGGCCATTGACGGCAAAGAACCAATTGGATCAATGGGCAATGACGCACCATTGGCCATTTTAAGTAACCAACCTCAACATTTAAGCGCTTATTTTAAACAGCTTTTTGCTCAAGTAACCAATCCGCCAATTGATCCCATTCGTGAAAAAATGGTCATGTCGTTGGCCACATTTGCAGGCAGCAATGGAAATTTATTGGTAGAAGAACCCACTGCATGTCATAGTGTAGCATTGCAACATCCTATTTTAAACAACCATGAGTTAGAAAAAATAAGAAGTATTGATACAGGTGTTTTTCAAGCAAAAACTTTACAAACTTATTTTAGAGCAGATGGCAAAACGGGCTCTTTAAAAGCAGGCATAGATAGACTATGTAGATATGCGGTTGATGCAGTTCAAGATGGATTTGAAGTGATTATATTAACAGACCGAGCCATCGATTCGGACCACGCCCCTATCCCCTCTTTATTAGCAACTGCTGCGGTTCATCATCACTTAATTAAGAAAGGGTACAGAGGTCAGGTGGGTTTAATTATTGAAGCTGGAGATGTTTGGGAAACCCATCATTTTGCTTGCTTAGTAGGATTTGGCGCTACCGCTATTAATCCATATTTGGCTTTATCTTCTATTAGAGACATGAAAATTTCTAATAAAATAGACAGCCCATTAGATGTTGAACAGCTCAAGAAAAATTATATAAAAGCGGTGAATGATGGCTTGTTAAAAGTGTTTTCGAAAATGGGCATTTCCACTTTGCAAAGTTACCAGGGTGCACAAATATTTGAAATCATTGGAATCAATAGTAATGTTGTTGATCAATACTTTACAGGGGCCACATCAAGAATAGAAGGAATGGGATTAGATGAAATTGCCAGAGAAACATTGGCTAAACATTTTTTTGCTTTCAGTAAGAAAAATAAAACCATTGATAGATTACCCGTTGGAGGGGTATACCAATGGAAAAGAAAAGGGGAATTTCATTTATTCAATCCACAAACCATTCACTTGTTGCAAAATGCAACTAAGAGAAACGACTATTCAACTTTCAAAAAATATTCGTCATTAATTAATAACCAAAGCGAACAAGCATGTACACTTAGAAGTCAACTTGATTTTAAAAGCAATCGACCTTCTATTTCAATAGATGAAGTAGAGCCAGCAGAAAATATTTATAAACGATTTGCAACCGGCGCTATGTCGTTTGGATCTGTTTCTTGGGAAGCACATACTACACTAGCTATTGCCATGAATAGACTAGGTGGCAAAAGCAACACCGGTGAAGGGGGTGAAGATGAAATAAGGTATACCCCACTACCGAATGGAGATTCTATGCGTTCTGCAATTAAACAAGTAGCTTCTGCAAGATTTGGTGTTACTGCACTTTACTTAACCGAGGCAGATGAAATTCAAATTAAAATGGCGCAGGGCGCCAAGCCTGGAGAGGGCGGGCAATTGCCAGGTCATAAAGTAGATGATTGGATTGGAAGAACAAGACACGCCACCCCAGGTGTTGGATTAATTTCACCTCCACCCCATCATGATATTTACTCCATTGAAGATTTAGCCCAATTAATATTTGATTTAAAAAATGCCAATCGCACTGCACGTATTAATGTGAAATTGGTTTCTAAAGCTGGGGTTGGTACCATTGCGGCGGGGGTGGTAAAAGGAAAAGCGGATGTTGTTTTAATTGCAGGTCACGACGGTGGTACTGGTGCTTCACCTGTTAGTTCGGTTAAACATGCCGGACTACCTTGGGAATTAGGCTTAGCAGAAACCCATCAAACCTTGGTAAAAAATAAATTACGCTCAAGAGTAATTGTACAGGCAGATGGTCAAATGAAAACAGGCAGAGATATAGCTATGGCTGCATTATTGGGTGCAGAAGAATGGGGTGTTGCAACTGCAGCATTAATTGTAGAAGGCTGTATTATGATGCGAAAATGCCACTTAAATACCTGCCCAGTAGGTGTTGCAACACAAGACGAAACTTTGCGTAAACGTTTTACAGGAGACCCCAATCATGTGGTGAATTTTTTCAAATTTATTACACAGGAATTGCGCGAAATAATGGCTGAATTAGGTTTTAGAACCGTTAATGAAATGATTGGTCAAACAGACTATTTACAACAAAGACCAGCTATTCATCATTGGAAATACACCCATTTAGATTTATCAAAAATATTGTATAAGGAACCTGCAGATGCAAATACGGGTTTATATGCCCAGGAATTACAAGACCATGGTTTAACAGAAGTACTTGATTGGAAATTATTGGCTACTGCAAAATCAGCTATTGAAAAAGGTGAAAAAGCATATGGAGCGTTCCCGTTAATTAATACAGATAGAACAGTGGGTACCATTGTATCCAATGAAATTACTAAGCTTTACAAAAGCAAAGGCTTGCCCGAAGACAGCATTCATTTTAAATTCAAAGGAACCGCTGGACAAAGCTTTGGTGCTTTCAATACTTGTGGACTAAAATTAGAATTAGAAGGAGACGCCAATGATTACTTTGGCAAAGGACTTAGCGGAGCTAAATTGATTGTTTATCCAGCTGCTTCCGCACAATTTATTGCAGAACAAAATAGCATTATTGGAAATGTTGCACTATACGGAGCAACAAGCGGTGAGGCTTATATAAGAGGAAAAGCTGGTGAACGATTTGCAGTTAGAAATTCAGGCGCCAAAGTTGTAGTAGAAGGAATTGGAGATCATGGCTGCGAATACATGACTGGAGGCATTGCAGTTATTCTAGGTAAAACAGGAAGAAATTTTGCTGCTGGAATGAGTGGTGGTATTGCATACATATATGATACCGCCAATGAATTTGCAGCCAATTGCAATCTTGAAATGGTTGAGCTAGATCCACTAGATGAAACAGACTCCATTCAACTAAAAGCATTAATTCAACAACACTTCAATTACACAAACAGTAGTGTTGCAGCATTCATTTTAAAAGATTTTGAAAACCAATTAGCCCATTTTATAAAAGTGTTCCCTACAGACTATAAAAAAGTATTGGCTAAAAAAAATCAACACACCACTGTTTTAAAATAATTACCATGGGTAAACCAACTGGATTTTTAGAATTTGACCGACTGATTCCATCAAAGCAGTCTACCAAGGAAAGAATTACTCATTATAAAGAATTTGTTGCCCCATTAACAGAGCAAGCATTAAACCAACAAAGTGCAAGGTGCATGAATTGTGGTGTTCCATTCTGCCACAATGGTTGCCCTTTAGGAAATATCATTCCAGAATTTAACGATGCAGTATACAAAAAAAACTGGGCAGAAGCTTATGAAATTCTTTCTTCTACCAACAACTTCCCTGAATTTACTGGAAGAATTTGCCCTGCCCCATGCGAGTCTGCATGTGTGTTGGGTATTAATCAACCTCCTGTCACCATTGAAGAAATAGAAAAGCATATTATTGAAATTGCCTTTGAAAAAGGATTAGTCTTACCTAATAAGCCAATAACAAGAACAGGTAAAACCATTGCTGTTATAGGATCTGGACCGGCAGGTCTTGCTGCAGCAGCCCAATTGAATTATGCAGGCCATCTGGTAACAGTATTTGAAAGAGATGAAGCACCAGGGGGCTTACTAAGATATGGCATCCCAGACTTTAAATTAGAGAAATGGGTAATTGATAGAAGAATTCAATTAATGGAAGAAGAAGGCGTTATTTTCAAATGCAATGCAAATGTGGGCGTAACCATTAGCATCAACGATTTATTGCGCGAATACAGTGCAATTGTATTGGCCGGAGGGTCTACTATTCCTAGAGACTTAAATATAGAAGGCCGTCTACTGAATGGGGTCCATTTTGCAATGGATTACTTAAAACAACAAAACAAAAGAGTTGCATCTATTCATTTTGACGAAAGTCCATTACTAGCTACCAATAAAAATGTGGTGGTGATTGGTGGTGGAGATACTGGAAGTGATTGCATTGGTACTGCCAATAGACAAAAAGCCGCCAGTATAACGCAATTTGAACTAATGCCCCAACCCCCAGTTTCAAGAAACAGCCATATGCCTTGGCCACAATATCCATTTATATTAAAAACCACTTCTTCGCATGAAGAGGGTGCACAAAGAGAATGGGCAATTGCAACTAAAAAATTCATTGGAGATGCAAATGGCAATTTGAAATCGTTGGTGACAGTGCAATTGGAATGGGAAATTACCCAAGACGGAAAAACTGCTGGATTTGTAGAAATAGCCGGAACCGAAAAAGAAATTCCTTGTGAATTGGCCTTATTGGCAATGGGATTTGTGAGCCCCCAAAAAGAAGGGCTATTAAATAAATTAGAAATTGAACTAGATGAAAAAGGTAATGTAAAAGCAAATGAAAAGCAGTACCAAACCAATATACAAAAAGTATTTGCTGCAGGCGATATGCGCAGAGGACAAAGCTTAGTAGTTTGGGCCATTAGTGAAGGCAGAGAATGCGCTAGAAAAGTAGATGAATATTTAATGGGCAGTTCTTTATTAGAATCAAAAGACATAAACACTGTAATGAGTGCCTACCTATGACGATTTATTGATTAGCTAATTCATTTTTTTGGTGATAGCCCAACTGTTTAATATCTTTTGAGCGCTATGGCGCTTTTTAAAAAGATTGGCTTATTCTTATTTACTATTTATGCCCTTATCACTTTTGTGATGGCTATGTTACTGGTATTCCCGTTTGCTATGTTGGCCATTACCGCCGGAAAAGTAAGAGGAGGAAATTTAGTATATCGTTGTTGTAGAATTTGGGCACAGCTTTGGTATTATACTATTGGCGTTACACATAAAGAAATATACGAGTACCCACACGATGCTAGCAAGCAATATATTTTTGTTGCCAATCATATTTCTTATATGGATATTCCGCCTATTGTATTAGCCATCCACCAACCCATACGTGCGCTAGGAAAATATGAAATGGTTAAAGTGCCTATTTTTGGATGGATCTATAGAGCAGCAGTAATTTTGGTTGATAGAAAGAATGCTGAAACCAGAGCAAAGAGTGTTCGTGCGCTCAAAGCAGCAATCAAAAACCATATCTCCATTATTATTTTTCCAGAAGGCACTTTTAATGAAACAAGGCAGCCGTTAAAAAACTTTTTTGATGGCGCTTTTAGAATTGCCATTGAAACACAAACCCCTATTAAACCATTGCTTTTAGTAGATACACTAAAAAGGATGCATTATCGATCACTTTTTGAATTAAATCCTGGCGAGAACAGAGTTGTTTACTTAGATGAAGTGCCAGTAAGTGGACTTACCCCAAAAGACATACCCTTATTAAAAGAAAAAGTGAATAAAATCATGGAGGAAGGATTGAAACGTTATATTTCTTATCCCACTCCTTAAACGTATTTTTGTTTAAAATCTCAATTTGTTTGTTGAAGTAATTATACCATTGGCATTGCCTAAAAATTATACCTGGCAAGTTCCGGAGCAGATGCAGTTGGCAATTGCTCCTGGAATTAGAGTGGAAGTTGCTTTAAGAAAAAACAAAAAGTATGCTGGCATTGTAAAGAGAATCGTAAAAGAAATTCCAGCACAATTTACCCCATCTCCTATTTTAAATATTTTAGATAGTACTCCTGTCGTAAATGAAATCCAATTAAAATTATGGGAATGGATTGCACAATATTATATGTGCACCGAGGGGGAAGTTATGCAAGCAGCCATTCCTGCGAATTTAAAATTGTCTAGCGAAAGTGTTTTGCAGTGGAACGAAGAGCGAACTTTAGACTTTAGTGATTTAAGCGATTCAGAATTTATTATAGCAGAAGCATTAGAGATTAAAGGAGAACTTAAAATTAGTGAAGTACAGCAATTACTAGACATCAACAACACTTACCCTGTTATAAAAAAACTGGTTGAAAAGGGCGTCTGTTTTGTTTGGGAGGAATTGAAAGAAAAATACAAGCAAAAAACAGAGAATTATATTCTACTTCATCCGAAGTATGCTCAAGAAAACGAATTAGAACAATTATTAAATAATTGGAGCAGGGCACCAAAGCAAATGGAATTGCTCTTGGCATATTTACACTTAAAAAACACCATTGGCGTTGTAACCCAACCCGACTTATTAAAAAAAGCCAATGCAAGTGCTGCTCAACTAAAAGGTTTAATAGAAAAAGGCATCTTAATTGCAGAAAGAAGAAATACCGATCGACTACCTAGTTTACCCAAATTACTCAGTTTAGATTTTACACTTTCTGCAGCGCAGCTTAGCGCCTTGGCTTCCATTAAACAAATATTTGAATCTAAAACAGTATGCTTATTGCATGGTATAACCGCTAGTGGTAAAACCCAAGTGTACATGAAATTAATTGAAGAGCAAATTCAATTAGGGAAACAAGTATTATACCTGCTACCTGAAATTGCCCTTACTGCACAAATGATTCGGAGGTTGCAAAAAAGCCTGGGCGGTCATATTGCTATTTATCATTCAAAGTTCAACCCTAATGAACGAGTAGAAATTTGGAATAAAATAAATTCTGGCGAAACCAAAGTAGTTTTAGGCGCTAGATCTGCTTTGTTTTTACCATTCAATAACCTGGGTTTAATTATTTGCGATGAAGAACACGATGCTTCATACAAACAACAAGAACCTGCACCCCGTTATCATAGTAGAGATGCAGCCATTTATTATGCATCATTATTTAAGACAAAAGTTTTATTAGGCTCAGCAACCCCATCAATAGAAACTTACTTTAATGTTCAACAAAATAAATATGGGTTAGTAGAACTATTAGAAAGATATGGGGATGTTGCTATGCCAGCAATTGAGTTAATAGACTTAAAACAAATACCTGCCAAACAAAGAAGTGAAACCCCTTTGTCGCCTGCCCTCTTAAAAGGGATTCAAGAAACTTTAGATGCCAAAAAACAAATCATTCTATTCCAAAATAGAAGAGGTTATGCCCCTTACATGATTTGTGATACTTGTGGATGGATTCCACATTGTAATCATTGTGATGTAACCCTCACTTTTCATAAAGGGAAACAGAAATTGTCTTGTCACTATTGTGGTACCACTTACCCTATTTTACAAACCTGTATGGCTTGCGGTAACCATCATTTTGTTCAGAAAAATTTTGGCACCGAAAAAATAGAAGAATTGGTATCAGAAGCATTTCCACAAGCCGTAATTGCCCGAATGGATTACGATAGCGTGAAAGGCAAGCACGACCACGACAACCTAATCAAAATATTTGAACAACATCGTATTGATATTTTAGTGGGTACGCAAATGGTAGTGAAAGGTTTAGATTTTGAGAAGGTAAGTTTAGTGGGGATTATAGACGCCGATGGCATCCTAAACTTTACCGACTTCAGGGTAAACGAGCGCGCTTACCAATTAATGGAACAGGTAAGTGGCAGAGCCGGAAGAAAAGACGGATTAGGAAAAGTAATGGTTCAAGTGAGTAATTTAAAGCACCCTGTATTGCAGTTTGTGCAACAACACAATTACCAAGCATTGTATCAGTTTGAAATAGAGAATAGACAACAATTTCATTACCCCCCATTCACTAGATTAATACAGGTCATTTTTAAACACAAAGACAAGCATGTTGCCGAAGAAGCAGCCAATATTATGCAGCAAGGGTTATCCAAACAGTTTGGGGCTTATTTAAACGGTCCTTCACAGCCCATTGTAGACAGAATTAGGAATCAATTTATATGGGAAATTTTATTGAAGCTGCCAAAAGACAGCCATATCGTAAATAACTGTAAAATAGCCATCCACCAACAAATGGTCATTATACAAACGAATAAGAGATATAGATCGGTACATATTATTCCTAATGCAGATCCCATATATTAATGATTCAAATACAAGAAAATATTTCCCTTAAACCTTATAATAGCTTTGGCATTCATGCATTAGCCAAATCGTTTTGCAGTGTTTCTTCTATTATTGAAATGCAAGAATTATTAGAATGGAATAAAATACAAAATAATCCATTACTCATTTTAGGAGGAGGCAGCAACTTACTTTTTACCAAAGATTATAATGGGCTGGTTTTACAGAATGCACTAAAGGGCATTGAGCTAATAAGAGAAGACCATGAAAATTATTATGTAAAAGCAATGGCTGGTGAAAACTGGCATCAATTTGTATGTTATTGTGTTCAAATGCAATACCAGGGAATTGAAAATATGAGTTTAATTCCTGGCAATGTAGGCGCATCTCCTATGCAAAATATAGGCGCTTATGGAGTAGAAATAAAAGATGTCTTTGAATCTTTAGAGGCAATACAAATTAGTGATGGCGCTGTGGTAACTTTTAACAATTCAGCTTGTGAATTCGGCTATAGAGAAAGTATATTCAAACGCCTATTACGCAATCAATTTATTATTCTATCTGTGGTGTTCAAATTACGAAAAACACCCGTATACAATACCAGTTATGGCAATATTGAGCAGGAATTGATCAATATGAAAGAACAGCAGCCCAATATCCAATCTATTGCCGAAGCGGTAATTCGTATTAGGCAAAGAAAATTGCCCGATCCTTCCAAAATTGGAAATGCAGGTAGCTTTTTTAAGAACCCAATTATTCTTACTGCATTGTATGAAGAGCTAAAAAAAGAAAACAAGAACATCCCTGGTTTTGCTGTTAATAATGGAGACTACACCAAAGTTCCTGCAGCCTGGCTTATTGAACAAACTGGCTGGAAAGGTTTTAGAGTTGGTGATGCAGGATGTTATCCTTTACAACCATTGGTTTTGGTTAATTATGGAAATGCAACGGGTGCTGAAATTTTTGATTTAAGTGCACAAATCATTAAAAAAGTGCAAGCTCATTTTGGCATTCTATTAGAAAGAGAGGTAAACATTTATTAACTCAATATTTTTATCCTAAAATTTTCTGTATCGCTTCTTCTATAGAGTGTTCGGCCATATTGATCCATTTGAATTCAGGGTCTTTTTTAAACCAAGTCATTTGGCGTTTGGCATATTGGCGTGTATGGTGTTTAATTTGTAGTATAGCTTGTTCTTTCGAAATATTTCCATCTAAATAATCAAATACTTCTTTATATCCAACAGTTTGCAAAGCAGGCTTATTTCTATATTGAAGCACTGATTGTACTTCTTCAATTAATCCATCTTGAATCATCTGGTCTACTCGCAAATTAATTCGATTAGTCAATTGATCCATTGGCATTTCTAATCCAATTTTAATAATACTAAAAGGCCTTTGTTTTTTTTGAGCAGTTCTAAAATGGAGAATAGAATGACGAGTAGCATAAAACACTTCTAAAGCACGCATCAATCTTTGCGGATTAGACTGTTCGGCAATTTTCCAAAATGCAGGATCTTTATGTTTCAATTCAGATTGTAACCAAATTAATCCCTTTAACTGATAGTTAGATACAACAAATTCTCTGATCCACGCGGGTATTTCTGGCATAGGATCAATCCCATCACAAAAAGCGCGAATATACAAACCAGTTCCACCTACCATAACCAACTGATTTTTTTGAGTAAAAACCTGTTCTGTTTTGTCTAATGCAAATTTTTCAAAATAACCTGCATTAATATCTGTTTCAACAGAATGATCTGCAATAAAATAATGTTCTACAGCAGCTAATTCAGCTTCACTTGGCCTTGCAACACCTATTGATAATTCGGTAAAACATTGTCTTGAATCCGCAGAAATAATTTCGGTATTGAGTGCTTTAGCTAATGCTATGGACACAGCAGTTTTGCCCACTGCGGTGGGGCCTGCAAGAATATAAATAGTAGGATTAATCTTCAAAATCGTCTCTTTGTTCTTCACCACCTATGCCATCATCGTCCCCGTCTGCTTCACTTGGAGCTTCTTCCCCTTCCTCACCAAATCCATCTGACGCTTCATTTAAATCGTATTTCTCTTCAATGTCGGCAAACTTATCGCCCAGTAAACTTTTTGTACCATATTGCTGAGGGCCAATACCTTCCACTCTTGAAACAGCTGGATAAGTTAATTTAGGGTTGGCCTCCTTATTTACGCTGATTAGTGCTACTAAAAAGACCCATCCTTTTGCAAAATCGTATTCGTAAATGAATTTTTGATTTACGTCTTGTATTTCTGAGCCAATAGTAGTTTCAGCCATTAACAATGGATCTACCTTATAAGGCTTATCGTATTTTTCACAACTAATTTCCCTTCCACGCAACCAGTTATCATTGCTTCTGAAAAAAGTGGCTTGATGCTTAGAATCAAATTCAAACGACTTCAAAATAGCAAAATGCAAGTCTAAAAAGAATTGGTTATGCTTAATAACAATATCGCGATAAACCGCGTCGTCCTCTTCTAAATATATTCTGAACTTTAAAACAGCCATCCCTCCAAGATTTAATGATTGAGATGCAAAATAGCGATTATTTAACGGGTTTTAGATTCAATTCTACCCCTTTTTCTAACATATATTGATATGCCAATTCATATTGGTTCGGAATAATTCCATCCAATATGGCTTCTCGTATAGCATCTTTAATTATCCCAACATTTCTTCCTGGGGTAAGACCAAATACTTCCATAATTAATTCTCCACTAATAGGTGGCTGCCAATTCCTCAATTGGTCTTGGGTTTCAACGGCTTGCATTCGCTCTTTAACCATTTCAAAATTCTGCAAATACCGATTCACTTTTTGTTTATTCTTACTCGTAATATCAGCAGCACATAAAGTCATTAAATCGTCAATATCTTCCCCAGCATCAAACAGCAGCCTTCTTACTGCACTATCAGTTATATTTTCTTTGGTTAAGCTAATAGGACGTAAATGCAATAGAACCAGTTTTTGAACATATTTCATAGGCTCATGCAATGGTAATTTCAACTTCGAGAATATTTTGGGCACCATCCTAGCACCCACCACTTCATGTCCATGAAAAGTCCAGCCATGCCCTTCTTCAAATTTTTTTGTAGCCGGCTTGCCAATATCATGTAACAATGCAGCCCACCTAAGCCAAAGGTTTTGGGTATTTGGCACAATATTATCTAATACTTGAAGGGTATGGTAAAAATTATCTTTATGCCCCTTCCCGTCAATATATACGGCCCCATGCAAGTCTACCATTTGAGGAAAAATCAACTTCAGCAAACCAGATTTATACAGCAAATCCCACCCAATAGATGGCTTTGAACATAGCATGATTTTATTTAACTCATCGGTTATTCTTTCCTGACTTACTATTTTCATTCGATGTACGTTCTCCCCTATTGCCTTAAACGTATTTTCCTCAATTACAAAATTTAATTGAGCTGCAAATCGGATAGCTCTCAACATACGCAAGGGGTCGTCACTAAAAGTTTGCACTGGTTCTAATGGCGTTTGAATTCTTTTATCTTCAATTGCTTGAATACCGTTAAATGGATCCAATAGTTGGCCAAATTGTGCTTTATTTAAACCAACTGCTAAAGCATTGATGGTAAAATCTCTTCTGTTTTGATCATCGGCTAATGTACCCTGTTCAACCTGGGGTTTTCTGCTTTCTTGCTGGTAACTCTCTTTTCTAGCTCCTACAAATTCAATTTCGAATTCATCCAATTTTATTTGAGCTGTTCCAAAATTTTTAAAATACGCTACAATGGGTTTTGGACTTAATTCATTGGCATAGGCATGAGCAAGCTCAATGCCATCTCCTAAACAAACAATATCTGCGTCTTTGGTATTTCGTCCTATGATTTTATCTCTTACAAAACCGCCAATTAAATAGCAGGGCATATTCATTTTATCGGCTACTGCCCCTATTTGTTTAAATATTGCCTCTTCCTTATCGCTAAACTGAATGGTCATTGCTACAAATGTAAGATTGTTTATTATGAAGCGGGCAAGCAACGCATTAATTGCGCAATTTCAATTTTATATCCACAATCAAAATGCCCCTCAGGACATTGATTTTTTCCATGTAAGCCACAGGGTCTACAAGCAAGGTCCCGATTAATTTGAACGATAAAACTTTTTGTACTCAACGGACCATATCCAAACCCAGGAATAGTAGAGCAGTAAATAGCAGTAACAGGCGCATTAACCGAAGAACAAAAATGCATAGGTGCTGAATCATTCACATAATTCATTAATGCATCTTTCATTAATGCAGCTGATTGCAAAAAATTGCATTTGCCAGCTAAATTAACAGATTGCTTATGACCGCTTTGGTCAATTATATCTTGACATAAAGCATAATCGCTTGGGCCACCCAATGCATAAACTTGAATATTAGGAGGTAACTGTTGCAAAAAAGCAATCCATTTTTCAGGAGGAAACTGCTTGGTCATCCAAACAGAAGAAGGTGCAAAACAAATATATTTCCCAGTTTTAAATTGTTCAACAAAATGGATATCGCTTTCCGCTGGATACAATTTTGGCAAAGAAAGTTTGGTCTCTGGCCAATGTAATAACAACTGATTTCGCTCAATTTCATGCAATCCAGTACTGCTAGCCATCTGGTGATGTATCACTTTTGTAAATAATGAACTGAGTGGATTTTTATCAAACCCGATTTTTTCTTTTGCACCTGAAAAAGCTGTTAAAAAACCGGTTGCAGCATATCGTTGCAAATTAATAACCGCATCATATTGGTTCTTTCTAATTTGAGTCAGCAATTGCCAGAGATGCCTGTATTTATCTTTTTGCTTATTCCAAACCAAGGTGTTATGCAAATAGGGATGCCCAATAAATAAAGATTCGTTTCCCTTACGAACTAAAATATCTAATTCAACAGTTGGATAGGCTTGATGCAAGGATTCTAACATTGCGCTTGCTAAAACCACATCCCCTATAAAAGCCGTTTGAATTATCAGCATCCTTTGCATTCAACAAAACTAAGGATATGCATTAAATCATTCTCATTCAATTAAAAAAGGTAAATATTGTACTTTTGCTAAAATTTAAAATATGTCGCAAGAATTAGTGTTAGAAGCATGGAATAATAGAGATCTTTTAAAGGAAGCAAAGTATATTGATGCAGTAAAACAGGTAATTGAAGCTGTTGATAAGGGTCAACTAAGGGTAGCAAGCCCTGAAGCAAACGGATGGGTAGTGAATGAATGGGTTAAAAAAGCAATCCTACTATATTTTGGAATACAACAAATGCAAACCTGGGAAATGCCCCCGTTTGAGTTTTACGATAAGATGCTTTTAAAAACCAATTATAAAGAATTGGGTGTTAGAGCAGTTCCACCTGCCACAGCTAGGTACGGGGCTTATATTGCCAAAAATGTTGTTTTGATGCCTAGTTATGTAAATATTGGTGCTTATGTAGACGAGGGTACCATGGTAGACACTTGGGCTACTGTTGGAAGCTGCGCTCAAATAGGTAAAAACGTTCATTTAAGCGGAGGTGTTGGAATTGGTGGCGTACTAGAGCCTTTACAAGCTAGCCCGGTAATTATTGAAGATGGTTGTTTTATTGGTAGCCGTTGTATTGTTGTGGAAGGAGTAATTGTAGAAAAAGAAGCCGTATTAGGAGCAAACGTAGTATTAACACAATCTACCAAAATCATAGATGTGAGCGGATCAGAGCCTATTGAAATGAAAGGTCGAGTTCCTGCTCGTAGTGTAGTAATACCAGGCAGCTATACCAAAAAGTTTAATGCCGGAGAATACCAGGTTAGTTGCGCCTTAATCATTGGACAACGCAAGCCAAGCACCGATTTAAAAACCAGTTTAAACGACGCGCTCAGAGACTTTAATGTAAGTGTTTAACAATGAATGGGTCCAAACGCTCATCCTTGTTTTTAAGTGGCTTTTTACTAAGCATTGGCGGAGCTATTTTATTTTCAACCAAAGCCATTTGGGTAAAATTGGCTTTTCGTAATACAGGTGTAGATGCATTAACGCTGCTAAGTTTACGAATGCTATTGGCACTCCCATTTTATTTAGTAGTCGCGTGGTTTTCAGGTAAAAAAGAATCTGCCATTCCACTTAGTAAAAAAGATTGGTTTTGGATTATTACTTTAGGGGTGTTGGGTTACTACATAAGTAGCTTATTCGATTTCATAGGCTTACAATATATTTCTGCTGGATTAGAACGCTTAATTTTATTTTTGTACCCCACATTTGCTGTATTGTTGAATACGTGGGTTTTTAAAAGCACTATTTCAAAAATTCAACTTTTTGCACTCGCAATTACTTATACAGGAATTGGCATTGCTTATTACGCAGAATTAGGTACAATTCAACACAATGAACATTTCTATTTTGGATCATTCATGGTTTTTTTATGTGCTGTAACTTATTCATTTTATTTGGTTGGAACAGGAAAAATGGTTGTGAAAGTGGGTGCTACTAGGTATACTGCTTATGCTATGCTTGCTGCAACTGCTGGAGTATTTATCCATTTCATAACACAAGCACAATGGGAAAAAGTAAATATGTCTAGCCAACTTTGGTGGTATAGTATTGCTTTGGCAATCATTGCAACGGTTATCCCTTCTTTTCTAATGAGCAGTGGCATGAAAAAGATAGGCAGCAATAACGCTTCAATTATAACTAGTATAGGTCCGGTATCAACTATTATTCAAGCAGCCATTTTTTTAAATGAGCCCATTTTAATGGAACAAATAGTAGGCACATTCTTGGTCATTATAGGCGTAGTACTAATTGGATGGCAAACAACCAGACCAATCAATTAATGTACCAATACATTTTCCATTTCACTTAATCTTTCAAATTGCTCAATCGTTAGTGGCTTAGTAATGAAATGCGTAACGTTTAAAAATTTCTTTGATCGTTCGTAATCTACATGGTCTATTGAAGAAGTTAATACTACTACTGGCCATGGTTGTCCTAATTTTTCATACTCGTGCAAAAAATCCCATCCCGACCTTCCCGAAAAATTAAGATCCAAGAAAATTTTTCTCTTTGTGTTTGGATTCTCTTTTACATACTCCAATGCAGTATCTACATGATCAAATGTATGCACTGGCATACTAGGCATTACGTTTCTAATAATAAGCTCATTTAATTTATTTACTAAATGATCGTCGTCTACTAAACATATTTCCTCAATTGCTTGATTTAGCAAATATTTATTTAATGAAATACTATTTGATGAAGCAAAATTAATTTGATCGTTTAGCTTGAAAATTGCATCGTTCATCAAATTAGCAGAGTGCTCAATATCAGTAAATATTTGGGAATAAGTGGCTACATTATGGTCCTGAAATTTAGCTGTTTGTAGTAATTGTAAAATTTTAGAAAACTCATGTCGCAATTCGTGAGAAGTTATAAAAGAGATTTTTTTAAGATGACTCATTTGTTCTAAAACTTCTTTTTCTGAAATTTTTTTGAGCGTGATGTCTTTTTGAATGGTAATATACCCTGTAACAGCTCCTTCTTTATCAAATAGTGTTTCAATCATTAAATCGAGCCATATTCTAGCACCTGATTTGGTGTAATACAATATCTCTGTTCTAATACCTTTTCCCAACTCTATCACTTTTCTAATTCTATCTAGCGTTTCTTTACTTGTTTCTGCCCCTTTTAGAAAGCTACCCGGCGTTTTACCGCAGACTTCTTTTAAAGTATATCCAGTTGTTTTTACAAATGCATCGTTTACCCAAGTTATTCTGTTATCGCTATTGCACATGATAATAATACTACCAATTTTTTGTGCAATCTTAGTGAACTTCCCAAATTCAATTTTAGTACTTTCCATCAACTCTTGTTGCCTTCTAATTTGAATTTGAGCTTCTTTAACTGGCGTAATATCTAAAGCAGTTCCAGCATACCCTTTAAAAATTCCGGCATCGGTATAAATTGGATTCCCTTTCATATTCATCCACCTATAAGAGCCATCATGTTTTTTAAATCGAAAAGTGATTGAATAGGGTTGTTGAATTACAAATGCCTGCCTTCTCTCCTGTAATACCTGCTCTTTATCTTCAGGATGTACATGCTGCAACCAACCATTATCCATTTCTTCCTCTAACAAAACACCTCTAAAATTCAACCAAGCAGTATTCGCAAAAATTAACTGATGGTGTTTATCTGTTACCCACATTAAATCGGCTATATGATTGGCTAACTCAGAAAAACATACGCTCGTAATATTAATCTCCGTATTGGTCAAATGATTTGATGTTTGTTTAATCAAATGATCTTTTAAAACTACTCCTATTACAACACCTTTACTATTACAAACGCCATTCATAAAACATTCGTACAAATCAAATTCACTACCTGGTTTCTTAAATTTCAACTTCTCGGTATGGAGTTTATTCTTTGCACATTTCAGTAATGCATTTTTGAATAAGCCAGCTTCTGCACTATTTAAAATTGAATCAATAGACAGCCCCTTCACCTTCGTCCCCTTTAATTGATATGATTTAACAAACAATTCATGGCAGAATGTAATATTACCATCCAAATCTGTTGCTAATAAAAAATCATCTGAAAATGCGTTGGCACTTTTCAAATCTTTATCAATTATAAAGGGGAATTGCATAAACTAGAGTTTGGGGGGTTAAACTTAAAAAAATAGGAATCAAGAATTTCTGGTAATACCAAAAAATCTCTTGATTTATCTAAAAAAAAATTTGCCCCTTTGCTTAAACATGCGTGTTTATAAATTGCATGGGGCATATTGGTCAAAATAATTATCAAAGGACTTGCTAACGGATAGTCCTGTTTAATTTTATTCAATAAATCTATTCCACTAATACCTGGTAACTTAATATCTAAAATAAACACATCAGGAAAAGACTTATCAACTAGTTCCAACCCAAGTTCTGCTGAATTCGCTGATCTAATATTATACGATGAATTTTTATCAGATAAGAGAATCCGAAGTTGATGAACTATAATATCTGCATCTTCTATAATTAATATGTTTAAACTTGCTGAAGTCATATCATGTATACTTATCCAAATTTAATCATCAAAAAAAGAAAGCTTTGTAGGGCAAGCCTACAAAGCTTTTGTAGTGCGGACACTACAATTGGTTTTTCAGGAATTTGAATTTTAAAATCAACACAGAAGTGTTTCAAATAACAAAACTAATTCAACTGAATAACTTCACTTGTAGTTGCATTTAACAAAAAAAGGGGTGATTACACGACAGTCTGTAGTGATATCACTACAATTCAGAAATCTTATGTTCAATGGCGTATCGAATTAGATCGGCATTGCTCTTTAATCCCATTTTATCTAAAATTCGAGCGCGGTAAGTACTGATAGTATTAATGTTCAACGATAGCATTTCACTTATTTCTGATACGGATTTTCCTTCAACCAACTTTTTTAACACTTCAAACTCCCTATCCGACAAGTTTTCATGGGGTAATTTTGTGGTATCTGTTTCTAAAGAACTGGCTAGCACTTCGGCTACCCTATTAGTAATATACTTTCTTCCGCTTAGGATTTGCTGAACAGCGGTAACTAACTCATAAGGAGCGCTCTCTTTGGTTAAATAACCAGAAGCTCCCGCTTTTATAGCCCTAACTGCGTATTGTTCTGGCGAATGCATACTCAACATTAAAACAGGAGTATTTGGTACATGCGTCTTAATTTGTTTAAGAATTTCAATACCAGAAAATCCAGGCATACTAATATCTGAAATAATAATATCCCATTTTTCCTTGATTGATTTTTTAAATAATTCCGCAGAATCAGACACATCATGTACTTCGGCTTCAGGAAGTGACTCAAGCAGAATCTTCTTTAATCCTTCTCTAATTAAACCATGATCATCAGCAATGAGTATTCGCATATTTTATTACTTACAGCTTTGCACACCAATTATAATATTAAAGATAAGGAAACAGATTAATATGAACTATAACTGATTATCAAGCTTTGCCGATTCCAAATCCGCAAAAAAGGACTTGACAAAATCAAAGGAAAGCGGTTTAGTAACATAATCTATTACTGAAGTATAGCTTCTTGCTTTCTCTCTATCCCGATTATCTATGGAAGAGGAAAGTACAATTACATTAGATGCCTCAGAAATGGTTGCATAATCATCTAAAAACTCCCAGCCACCCCTTCCAGGGAAATTAATGTCTAAAAAAATGAGGGTTTGATGCATTTTACCCATATTTCTGATATCAGCTAAAGCATCATCTATGTCTATGTAAACCTCTACAGGCATTTCGGGCATTAAAGCTTGAACAATTTTCCTATTCAACACATTCGTTAGCACATCGTCGTCTATCATTAATATTTTGCTGAATTTTTCTGCTTCTTTATTCATGTTAAAAAATTCATCTTGTTGATTAAAAGAAAGTTTATGATTTAATTTAAAAATGGAAGAATTGATTAATTGAATAGACTTTTTGGCTTCCCCTATCAATTCAACTCTTTCAGTATCCGAAATAAACTTATTGTCCATCAAATTAACAATTGACTGTATTTTGGCATATTCATGGCGCATTTCATGAGAGGTAATAAACGAAAGTTCTTGCAAACGATTTTTGAATAACTGACTTTGTTGCTCAATTTTCTTTCTCTCAGAAATATTTTGAGCAATTCCAATTAAATGAACAACTTCATTACCCAACTTCTCAAATACCGATAACCTGGCATTAAAATACTGGTATTGTTGAAACTTATCTAAACACCTACATTCTATTTCTACATTTTGCTTTTCTAGACTCTCCAACTGTTGCATAGCATTTTGTAAGGGTTTCCAATCTTCGGAATGAATGAGTGACCTAAGTGAAATACAATTGATTTCTTGATCTTTTAGGTGCTCAAAACCCAACATATCATCTAAAGCGGGGTTTCTCAAAACAAATCTCCTTTCTTTAACATTGAAAATAAAAATCATGTCTGGCAGCTTATTGTAAATGGCTTCCAATAAAGCAGACAAACTAACAAAAGAAGGTAAAACAGTAAATGTTGATACTTGAGCTTCCATCACCAATTATTTATAAGACTAATGTAAAAACAATGCCATCTATTTAACAAACTAAAAATCAACGACTTGCATAAATAGACCATCCCAGAATAGGCCATTTTTGGGACGAATATTCCCCTTTTGGGATTAAAATCAATTATTCGGCAGAAAATATCATTAAATTGTAATGCTTTAAAAAAATCCAATGAAGCCTTCAAAACCGCTAAAAATCTTCATTTTAGAAGACGATCTCTGGTATGGTACCATGCTTGAGCACTATCTGTCTTTAAACCCAGACTATCAAGTTCAAAGGTTTGAAACTGAAAAGTCATTTTTCCAAAAAATACATGAACAACCAGATGTAGTTACACTTGACTATACATTAGCAGAGGGAGATGCAGATGGTAGTAAAGTATTAAAAAAAATAAAAGAATTCAATGCCGATATTGAAGTCATCATTATTTCTGGTCAAGATCAAATAAGTACTGCAGTAGAATTATTGAAATCAGGTGCATTTGATTATTTGGTAAAAGATGAAGATACAAAAGATCGACTTTGGAATGTCTTGCTTCACTTACAAGAAATAAAAGGTCTCAAAAAAGAGGTAGAAACATTGAAAGATGCACTCAAAAAAAATTTCGATTTTTCTAAAGTCATCATAGGACAAAGTGAAGCAATTAATTCCGTATTTAAACTAATAGAAAAAGCCGCAAAAACAAATATCACTGTTTCAATTACTGGTGAAACAGGAACTGGCAAAGAAATGGTAGCCAAAGCCATACACTACAATTCGAGTAAACATAAATATCCATTTGTTGCATTAAATGTTGCTGCTATACCGCCAGATTTGTTAGAGAGTGAACTATTTGGCTACGAGAAAGGAGCATTTACAGGGGCAAATGGTAAACGGATAGGAAAATTTGAAGAAGCAAATAAAGGAACAATATTTTTAGATGAAATAGCCGAAATGGATTTGCATTTACAAGCAAAGATTTTACGGGTATTACAAGAAAGAGAAATTACCAGAATTGGTGGCAATACCACTGTAACACTAGATGTTAGAATCATTGTTGCTACACACAAAAATTTATTAAAGGAAGTTCAAAATAAAACTTTTAGAGAAGACTTGTATTATAGGCTTTTAGGTCTCACAATTGAATTACCCCCATTAAGAGAAAGAGGAAACGATTATCTTATTTTAGCTAAGCACTTTATGCAAAGCTTCTGTAGCGATAATAGATTGCCAATAAAAACATTGAGTGCAGAAGCTATTTCGAAATTAAAACAATATGATTTTCCCGGTAATATTAGAGAACTAAAATCAATTATAGAATTAGCGATTGTAATGGCAGAAAAAGAAGTAATTCTAGCAGCTGACATTAATATTGATAACAGTGAACATATTGGCAATCTATTAAATAAGGAAACAAGTCTAAAAGAATATGAAAGACAAATCATTCAGTTTTTTTTAAACAAGTATAACCAAGATGTTATAATGGTTTCAAAAAAATTAAATATTGGAAAATCTACCCTATACAGAATGATGCAAAAGGGTGAAATTTCTAAGTAAAAAATATGTTAAGTAATAGCCCTTCATATGATAAAAACAAATTAACTAACCCCTATTTAGGGGGAAATTTAATTGATACTATAACCAATCATATAAATCTAGGCATTTTAATAGAAGATGAATCTGGATTAGTTGTATCGGTTAATAAGGAGTTTTGTAACATTTTTAATATTGATACCCCAATTGAAAAATTAATTGGAACAGACTTGCTATTGAATAGCAGTATTGATTTAACAGTATTAGAAAATCAATACTATTTTATACAAAGAACAAATGAAATACTAAGTGATAGAGTACAAATAAATAATGATGCCATAGAATTAAAAAATGGAAATTATTTAGAAAGAGATTATATGCCCATTTTAGATGGGAATATATACCAGGGTCATATTTGGTATTATAAAAATGCAACAGAAAAAATATTAGTTGAAAAGAAACTTGAAAAAATAAAAAAAGCGTACAGTGAGCTTTTCAATCATCTACCCAATGACATTGCTGTACTTGATCCAGAATACTCAGATTTATTTCTTAATCCAATTGCAGTAAAAGACACTGAACTAAGAAAATACATTTTAGAATGGATGATTAATCAAAATAATCCAGTTCAAGGTAATTCGATTATTTCTAATAAAACTATCAATAATTATCAAGATTTATTTACACAAGTAGTAGCAAATAAAGCGGAAGGCACAATAGAAGAAAAGCAAGTAAATGAAATTGGTGAAACGAGAGTTTATTTAAGAAATATAAAACCAATATTAGATGAAACTGGTAAACTCAATATGATAATTGGGTCAAATACAGACATTACTGAACGAGTAAAAACAGAAGAAAAATTAAAAAAAGCTAAATTATTAACAGAAGAAATTGCAAAAGCTAAAGAATTATTTCTTGCAAATATTAGCCATGAAATTAGAACACCCTTAAATGGAATCTTAGGCGTAGTAAATTTAATTAACAAAACAGAATTAACCCAACAACAAAGAAAAATGGCTTTAATGATTAATGAAGCCGCCAATAATTTATTAGTTATAGTAAACGATATTCTGAATTTAGAAAAGATTTCTTCTGGTGAAATTGCATTTGAAGAAATTCCATTTTCATTAGAAAATCAAATTCAAACAATTGTAGAAAGCTTTCAATATAAAGCAGAAGAAAAAAAATTATTATTAAAATTTGAAAATGAAATAGAAAAAAATCAATTGGTATTGGGAGACCCTTATAGAATATCACAAATATTAAATAATCTAATTAGCAATGCCATCAAGTTTTCTGAAAAAGGTTGTGTCGCAATTAAACTTAGCTGTATATCGGAAACGGAAAATTTAATTTGGTGCAAACTTGCAGTAAAAGACGCTGGAATTGGGATAGAAGCAAATCAAATAGATCAAATATTCGAGCCTTTTAAACAAGCAGACAGCTCTATTACAAGAAGGTATGGAGGCACAGGATTAGGCTTAGGAATTTGTAAAAAATTAATAGAAAATATGGGTGGTAGAATTGCCGTAGAAAGCACACCCCAAAAAGGCTCAACATTTAGTTGCATCCTACCAATTAAGAAGAATATTAAAGTTTTTACTCCAGCAGTTATTAAACCTAATTATGAAAAATTAAAAGGTTGTAGAATACTCTTAGCAGAAGACGTAGAAATGAATCAGTTTATCACAAGGTCGCTTTTAGAAGAAAAAGGTGTTTATGTAAGTGTTGCTATGAATGGAAAAGAAGCAGTTGAAAAAGTAACAAATTATCAGTACGATTTAATATTAATGGATATTTCTATGCCATATATAGATGGAATACAAGCAACATCTATCATTAGAAGCATGAGTGATTTAACAAAGAAAAATATTCCTATTATAGCAATGACAGCCAATGCATTTAAAAAAGATGAAATCAAATACAGAGCCAATGGAATGAATGGTTATTTAAGTAAACCATTTCATGAAGAACAATTATTAACTGCTATACTAGAAGTTCTAGACAATATGCCATTCGTAATACACGATGACCAAATTGAAAACGCTGTTACACTCAACCACAAACTTTATAATGAAGATTTAATTATGGGAATGGGAAAGGGGAAGCAAGAATTTATTCAAAAAATGGTGGGCTTATTTTTAAAAACTATGCCAACTGATATGGAATTATTAGTAAAGTCTGCCTCCAAAAATGAGTGGAAGACTGTAGAAAAAACTGCGCATCGAATGAAATCTGCTTTAAGAGGTATGGGCATTAAAGCAATAGCAAGTAAAGTGAAACTTATAGAAGAAATGGCAATGGCCGATCAATTTGACCAATCTATTCATACATATATAAGAGAAGTAAATGAAACTTTAAAACAAGTATTAACTCAATTAAAGGATGATTACCCTAACACTTTTGTCCCAAAATAAATTTTTATTCCAATTATGGGAATTGATTTACAAATAGAAATATTCTAAATAATTGATAATCAATATAAAACATTCAAAATTGAATTGGCACTGAATTGGAAGAATACAATTGAATACCTAAATTCAATGTGATGAATGTAAATGTGTATATAAAAGAACAGCTATCGGAAATATCGCATAAATTATTAAGCGATCATTGTAATCATGAAATCATTCAAACAAAGGATCATACTTTATTTCCTTTCTTATATGGCAAATATGCATTGATGATTACTGAACCGGATCCGGAAAATGACATTCATATTGTATTTGATGGTTTTGAAAAGTTTAATCAATATCCAATTATTGCAGTGGGAAATTGGAAAGCAAACGCATATGGCCAAGCACTTTTTGAACGTTATCAAAAAAGCTATTTAATTAAACTGATAGATCCGCAAATTCAATTAAGAACATTGAATATGCTCAGAACAAATTGCTTTATATATATAGATTCTCATCACCAAGAAGACAATTCTGCATCACTAATAGAAGCTATGTATATGCAACTGCCCATTGTTGCCTATGCTTCAGATTACAATAAAGCAATCACCCAAGATAACGCCATGCTTTTTAAACATTCAACTGAACTTATTGAAATACTTCACTCACTTCACCCTACCAAAGCGGCCAATAATGGCGTTTTAATGAAACAATCTATTAGTTCCCAACTGGAGAAGCTTCGTCTAATGCGCTAAGTTCTTCAAATTGAGGTACTGTTAGGGGCTTAGTAATAAAATGGGTTACATTAGAATATTTTTTAGACTTCTCGTAATCATTGTGATCAATGGAAGAAGTCAATATGATAACTGGCCATGGTTGGTTCATCTTTTCATATTCTTCTAAAAAGTCCCATCCGTTTCTTCCCATGAAATTTAAGTCTAAAAATATTTTCCTTTTCAAAGTTGGATTTCCTTTTAAATAGGCAATGGCATCATCTATATTATCAAACACAGTTACAGTCATATTTGGAATTACATTCCTAATAATAACTGAATTTAGTTTATTAATCATATGGTCATCATCTACCAATATTATTTCTTCTATTGCCTGATTTAATAAGAATTTATTTAATGCTATATTACTATTAGATGCAAAACTAACTTCATCGGAAATTTTCAGAATTGCCTGATTCATTGTGTTTGCTGAGGATTCTATATCCAATAAAATCTGTTGAAACCCCTGCAGCGTGTTTTGTTGAAACTTGGCAGTTTGCAAAATTTGTAAGATTTTAGAAAATTCATGCCTTAACTCAAAAGATGCAATGTCTGAAATTTGCTTAAGGTGAGCCATTTGCTCTTCAACATCTTTTTCAGTCATTTTCTTTTTAGTAATATCATTTTGGATAGTCAAATAGCCAATAATATTTCCTTGCTTATCAAACAAAGTTTCCATTTTTAAATCCAACCAAATCTTGTTCCCGTTTTTAGCATAGAACACAATTTCAGTTCTTAAGCTTTTCCCCTGCTCAATCGCTTTTTTTAATTTATCCAATGAATCAGCAGCGGTGTCAGAACCCGACAAAATAGCAATTGGCTCTTTACCATTAACCTCTCGTAAGGGGAAGCCTGTTAATTTCACAAAGCTGTCATTTACCCAAGTAATCCTATATCCAGGATCACATAAAATAATTACCACATTAATCCTTTGAGCAATTTTAGTGAACTTTGCAAATTCAACTTTAGATACATCCAACATCTCTTTTTGCCTATTCAATTGCAATTGTAACTCTTTCATATTGGTTACATCTTGCAGCGTACCAGCATAACCAACAAAATCTCCTAAATGAGAATACATAGGACTGCCTTGCATTTCTACCCATCTATACGTTGCATCAAATTTTCTATACCTAAACTGGATTGTATAATCTGATTTTGTATGATATGCTGTATTTTGCTCCTCTGTTACTTTGTATTTATCCTCCGAATAAATACCATCCATCCACCCTTTGCCAGATTCATTTTCTAAAGAAACTCCTCTAAACTTTAGCCAGGCTTTGTTAACAAAATTGATTTGATGTTGGTGATCGCTCATCCACATCATCTCCTTCATATAGTCTGCTATTTCACGAAACCATTCTCTATTTTGACCTGAGATTCCAGTTCCACCTGCACTTATTGCCGAGGAAGTATTAAACTGAACAGTAGAAGCAGCAGCAGATTTACCAACTAGTAAAAAAGCAACAGGGTAAGACCTACGATCATTTACTACAGTAAATTCATACTGTATGCAAGATTCTGTAGTATTTACTCCAGGGTGTTTTAATTTTAAATTTATTGAACCAGTAGACTTTGTTAGCAAAGCCTGATGTATAGCATCTTTAATTAGCCCGGCATCAACTGAGTTAATTAATGAGTCAATATTCACTCCAACTACTGATTCACCAACTATTTGATAAATCCTTTGAAAAGCGTCATTACAAAATGTAATATTTGCCTCTAGATCTGTTGTGAAAACAAAATGGTCGTTAGAAGAAATTTGGTCTAACAATCTTCTTTCAACACTATAAGGATAACGCATCTTACTTCTTTAATTTATTAGTATAACTCAAAATACTCGTACTATAAATTAGCCAAATTGTTTTAAAGTACCTAACCAGGTTTTAATATAATTATAAAGCCATAGTATCAAGTAAGCGTAAATAATGACTTTCAATATGAACCACTTGATATTGTGGATGGAAAAAATTCTACCTAGCCAATATAAAAATTGGCCTATCAGTAGTAAAAAATAAGCGAAAAATATAGAACTGGAAGTTAGTTCACGCCACTTCATAGGTAATTCGTTGTATAATTTAAATATACTGTATTTTCATTCTGGAATAAATAAATGCAGAATTTCTTATGGAAATAATACATATGGTTTTTGCACGAAAAGCAAAAGAAAAAATAAACCAGTTGGTAGACATTGCTAACCAATTAGCAACAGAGCAAATAAAATTGGGGCATACTGTTCAGGTTTGGGGAATTGGTTCGGGCACTTTAGATCAATTACAACAAAAGCCGTATAAAGTCATATGCTTTAGCACAAGCTTATTTATGTGGAATACCATAGACAATATGAAGAAAGCCATCAGTTTAATTAAGCCTGGCACAATCATTCATGTTCATGGAGGAATTATTCCAATTTTTTACCCAATCATATTTCATCTTCATAAAAACAATTGTCCATTCATATTGTCACCTCACGGTAGATATAATACCAATACATTAAAATCTGCAAGCTTTTTAAAACGCAAACATTTCGAAAATTTTGACACAAATATTATTAATTGGGCTAGTGCTATTCATTTTGTTAGTGAGTTCGAAAGAAAAGAGCTTTTAGCTTGTTGCCCATTCGACTTACAAAAGTCATATATAATACCGAATGGATTAATTGACAACAATATTAATATTGCCCCTAAAATCATGAAACATGATGAAATTATTTATTGCTTCTATGGAGAGCTAAATATGATTAATATGGGTATTGATATTTTACTAAACGCATTTTCCATATTTAAAAAAACAAATAGTAATAACGCTGTCCTCTGGATTATGGGAAATGGCAAAGACAGAAACACCATTTTGAAATCAATCAAAAAATTAGGGCTACATAAATATGTATTTGTAAAGCCAATGGTTTATGGTGCACTGAAATTTGAACAGCTCAGTAAAATTGATATCATGGTAAGGCCTTCCAGACTAGACTACTCCCCTTTTGTAGTGTTAGAAAGCGCTTCTATGTCTATCCCTT
Organism: Sediminibacterium sp.; assembly: GCF_030695065.1. Classification (GTDB taxonomy): domain Bacteria; phylum Bacteroidota; class Bacteroidia; order Chitinophagales; family Chitinophagaceae; genus Sediminibacterium. The sequence continues at coordinate 244,211 of NZ_JAUYTR010000009.1, forward strand.
CCATTGTTTCTAATGAAACTTATTTTGCAGAACTAATCAAAAATGCCAATGCTGGCTATACCTTAAAAGAAAATTCTGTAGAAGCACTTACTCAAACTTTTATAGAAAGCATGAACGATATTGATTCAGTTCAATGGAATAGAAAAAAAATGAACGCCAGACAAATGGTCATTGATTATTGTGCCTGGAACAAAATTGCCAGAGAACAAATAGCAGTATATCAAACAATTGTATAACCGAGCTTTTGAATCTATAATACCAGCAAACTACATCCACGAATGTCTGCATGATCCATTCTGCCAAGCACTTCAAAACTCCCATCTTCATATAGTTTCCCTATATCTTGGGTTGCAATAAAAGAGCAGCTGAAAATATTTGCCAGGTCAACAATTTGTATAAGCCCTGTTCCCTCAGTTAATAACTCAAATGGGTCATCTTCTTTTCGAACAAATACTTTCATCCACGGTGGACAATAGTACCTCCCCATACCTTTAGAATAAGCTTGGCTAAGTAATTCGGTCATTCCGTATTCGGCATGAATATTTTTGAGTCCTAACCTACCAATAAGTGTTTTGTGTAATTCTAGACGGGTCAGTTCCCTCCCTCTCCCTTTCATTCCACCTGTTTCCATAACCACTGTATGTTTTAATTGTAAAGGAAACTGCGCTGAAAAATCAAGTAATGCAAATGTGACCCCCAACAATAAAGTGGGCTGACCTAGTAATTCCAATTCAGTTAACTTAGACGCCAATTCAGCGTAATTGTACAAATAAAAACCACTTTCTGCATGATTACTCATTGCAATCATTTTATTGGCCATATATACCAAGGAAGAATTTTCTCTTTCTAAATAGGCAGGCAACAATGCCAATACACACCAGTTTTGAATTGAACCATATTGACGCTCAAATCCTTGAATAAAGGCCTGCTCGTAGATGGCTAAATCGGCCAAATAATGCCTGCTGGTTACCATTCCTGTTGTTCCACTGCTTTCAAAAACTTTCTGCTCTTGCCAATTTCCTGTTGTCACCCGCTGCTCTTTGAAAAATGAAATAGGCAACGCCGGTATGTTTTGTGGTATCTTTCGTTTAGTTGGCAATGAATCAATGAGGTCGACCCATTTGTGGTAAATTGGGTTGTATTGGTACTGAAATTGAAAAACAGTATTGCATAAATCATCAAAACTGGATTCATTCACAGAAAAAATATTGTTAATATCAAAGGGTAGTACCAACCTTATTTGTATTGTTTTAACTAAATTTGAATAGAAAGTAACCTGATGAGTACAAAATTATTAATCCTGCTGACAATTACGGTCTTTTTTTACGGATGTAAAAAAGATGAATTTAATACAAAGCCTACCCTTGAGTTTGGTGAAGTAAATTCCAGAGAACTCAGACAAGGCAATTTGCTCATTTTCAGTTTAAACTTTACAGATAAAGAAGGTGATATTCAAGATACACTTTGGGTGCAAAAAATTTCTAAAACCTGTCCAACCACCCCAGGTGTTCAGTTTATCAGCCCTAACAAAGTGCCCGATTTTACAGGAACACCTAATTTAAAGGGTAAATTAGAAATCACTTTTGTATACAATGCAAATGTACCTGGAACCCCTTCAATAGTTGGATGTAACAACAGAAATGACACATCTTATTTTAGATTTTGGTTAAAAGACAAAGCCAATAATAGAAGTGATACCATTAACTCCCCTGACATTATCCTAATCAGGTAATGAAAGCAATAGGGTTTATAAAAAGTATTTTTTACGGCAACTATTTCTATGCAATTTGTGCCGTGTCTCTTTCAATTGAATGCTCCTTACAATTAGGACTACCACTTAACAATATCTTTTATTATTTATTAATAGGCTTTGCAACTGTACTTTATTATACCCATGCCTATTACATTGAAATCAAGCGAAATCCAATAAATTTAAATGATAGAACTGCCTGGTATTTAAGAAATAAAAAAAAAATAGAAGGGTCTCAATTATTGCTAACTTTTTTGATAGCAGTCATTTCTATTTTATTAGTGAATGGACTCCAACCCCATTTTTCTAAAGTAAACTTTAAAAGTTGGATTATATTATTTGCTACTTTACTAATAGGGATGGCTTATTATAAACAATTGCATCCATTTTGGGGGAATTGGGGATTAAGAAACAACGGCCTTCTTAAGCCATTAATTATTGGTTTGGTTTGGGCTGGAACAGTCTCATTTTCTCCTGTTTTTTTTTACGACTTGAGCTATCCTGGCCTAGATAAAAGCCTAGAACCATTAACATGGCTTTTATTCATTAAAAACTGGTTGTTTATTAGTATCCTTTGCATCCTCTTTGATATAAAAGATTACGCAAATGATGCCAACCAACAATTAAAAACTTGGGTGGTTCAATTTGGACTTAAAAAAACATTGTATTGGGTTATTTACCCGATGACCATTTTAAGCATTCTGGCTTACTGGATTTTTGCAATTAGGCAAGAATTTTCGCTTTTTAGCATACTATTCAACAGTATTCCCTATGTATTGTTGATAACTGTTTGCACCTTTATGCACCAACGTAAAAGCATTCTCTATTATCTTGCAATCATTGACGGATTGATGCTGGTAAAAGCAGTTTGTGGCATAACCGGAATGTTGGGAAATTAAACTTTTAACAATGGCCAAAGCAAAAACAACCAAGACTAAGTCGGTAGTGACCGAAAAGTCAATGAATTTTTTAAAAACGTATATCAATACTCCATCCCCCGTAGGATTTGAAAGCGGTGGACAAAAATTATGGATGGACTATATAAAACCCTTTGTAGATACAATGTTTACAGATCCCTATGGCACTGCTGTAGGTGTTGTAAATCCTACTGCTCCATTTAAAGTAGTGATTGAAGCTCATTGTGATGAAATCAGCTGGTTTGTCAATTACATTAACGATCAAGGGCTCATTTATTTGAAAAGGAACGGAGGAGTAGATCACCAAATTGCTCCGGCAAAGCGAGTATTGATTCATGGCAAAAAAGGTCCTGTAAAAGCCGTATTTGGATGGCCTGCTATTCATACGCGTTTAAGCAATCCAGAACAAAAAGAGCCATCTCCTAAAATTGAAAACCTTTGTTTGGATTGTGGCGCCAGAAATAAAAAGGAAGTAGAAGCATTAGGGATTCGAATTGGCGCTGTTGTTACTTACGAAGAGGGTTACGACGAATTAGCTTACGACTTTATCATTGGACGCGCATTTGACAATAGAGTTGGGGGATTTATGATTGCAGAAGTAGCCAGGTTGCTCAAAGAAAACAAAAAGCAATTACCATTTGGACTTTATGTGGTAAACGCAGTTCAAGAAGAAATTGGGTTAAGAGGTGCTGAAATGATTGCACGTAGAATTAAACCCAATATTGCTATTATTACCGATGTAACACACGATACAAGCACCCCAATGATTAGTAAGATTATTGAAGGCGATATCCAATGCGGTAAGGGGCCTTCACTTGCATTTGCTCCTGCAATACACAATAAATTACTTGCTGTTGTAGAAACAGTTGCGGAAAAGAACAAAATTCCAGTTCAAATGCGAACCCTAAGCAGAAGTACAGGAACAGACACAGACAGTTTTGCTTATGCAAACGATGGCTGTCCATCGGTTTTAATTTCTATCCCTTTAAGATATATGCATACCACAGTTGAAATGCTGCATAAAAAAGATATTGAAGACACCATCAAATTAATGTATGAAACCTTATTAACATTAACACCTAAGACAAATCTTAGCTATTTATAAGCATGGTAACACCCAGTAAAACAACTTACAAGGTAGCCATACTTGACCTTTATGAAGGTCAGGCTAACGAAGGAATGCGTTGTATAAGAGCAATAATTGCCGAATGGAGTTCTAAAAATAATATTCAGATTCATTTAGATGAATTTAATGTTCGTCAACATTTAGCTGTACCAAATTTAGACTATGATATATATATATCCAGTGGTGGGCCTGGCTCTCCGTTGGATACAGTTGATACTGAATGGGAGGCTGCTTATTTTAATTGGTTAAAACAGCTTGAACTATGGAATAATAGTGCAGATTGTTTCCCAAAGAAAAATGCTTTCTTTATTTGCCATAGCTTTCAATTACTGTGTAGGCATTATGAAATCGGCAATGTGTGTAAACGAAAATCTACCTCCTTTGGTGTTTTCCCGGTACATATGATGGAAGATGGCCACCATGAATTGGTATTTAATGGACTACATGACCCATTCTATTGCGTTGACAGCAGAGACTACCAAGTAATTGAACCCAATCACGAAAAAATCAGGAAATTAGGCGGAGCCATTTTAGCCATTGAAAAGAACAGGCCGCACGTCCCTTTTGAGAGGGCCATAATGGCACTTCGTTTTAATGAATATTTCATGGGCACACAGTTTCATCCAGAAGCAGATGCAATTGGTATGGCCATGTATTTACAAAGGGAAGATAAAAAGAATGTTGTAATTGAAGCACATGGGTTGGCAAAGTGGGAAAGCATGGTAGAACAATTAATGGATCCTGGAAAAATCATGTGGACCTACAATCATATTCTTCCTAACTTCCTACATGAAGCCACTAAAGAATTGGTTACACTTTAGTTCAAAATAAAATTTTATGGTTCCTGCTATCAGAAAACAGTTCAATGAAACATATACTGATGCTGGGTATCAACAATACCTTGCATTACTAAATGAAAAATTTAATGACGCTATAGAATTTAGGGTTGCAGAAACACCTGTGTTTATTGATAAAATTTTTAAAGAAAAAATACTTTCAGCTTGCGAGTCTATTGTTGACTTAATTATACAACCCAACTTCATTGAATTAACTAATAATTCAATCCAATCTAATGTATTGGTTCCCAATCAAAATGAACATACTCATTTTATTGCTTTTGACTTTGGCATATGTGAAAATGAACATGGCGAATTGGAACCGCAACTAATTGAAATGCAAGGATTCCCAACTTTATTTGCATATCAAATATGGCAAGATCAAATTTGCAGAAAACAATATCAAATACCAACAAACTACAGCTGTTACTTAAATGGTTTTACAGCAGAATCATACACTTCATTACTCAATGAAATAATTATTGGAAAATATTCCCCGGATGAAGTAGTACTATTAGAATTATTTCCACATGAACAAAAAACAAAAATTGACTTTTATTTTACAGCTGAATATTCAGGCATTTCAGTAGTTTGTTTAACTGAATTAATCAAAGAGGGAAAGGACCTTTTCTATATTAAAGCCAATAAGAAAATTCAAATTAAACGTATTTATAACAGGATTATTTTTGATGATTTACAACAACAGAAAAAAGACATTCAAGAGATAGGTAAAATACTTTTCGAAGAATTAAATGTTGAATGGGTTCCCCACCCAAATTGGTTCTACAGAATTAGCAAATATACTTTACCATTTATTCATCACCCATATGTTCCTACTACTTGGTTTTTAAATGATCTGAAAGAAGTTCCACAAGACTTGGAAAATTACGTTTTAAAACCATTGTTCTCTTTTGCAGGTCAAGGTGTAGTAATAGATGTAACAGCAAAAGATATAGAGTTAGTTAAAGACCCAGAAAATTGGATCCTCCAAAAAAAGGTTCAATATGCAGCAGTAATTAATACCCCTAATGAACCCGCCAAAGCAGAGATTAGAATTTTTTATTTTTGGAAAGAGGGAGATGAAAGGCCTGTTGCAACCAACAACTTAGCCCGACTAAGTAAAGGTAAAATGATTGGGGTTAGATACAACCAAGACAAAGACTGGGTTGGAGGAAGCCTTGCTTATTTTGAACAATGACCCTAAATAATATGACCGAAAACTTATCAATACATACAAAGAATATCCTTGGATTACAATTACCAACCGATCCAAGATGGGTTGATTTAGCAAGCATTTCCATAGAAGCAATTTTAACAGACCATGCATACTGTGAGCAAAAAGCTGCTTTAACTTGTATTTCTTACATACAAAGATATTCAGATAGAAAAGAATTAGTAGAAGCGCTATCTCCAATTGTAACCGAAGAATGGGGCCATTTTAGAGCCGTATTGGCAGAATTGAATAAAAGAGAACTTGCTTTGGGTAAACAAAGAAAAGATGAATACGTAAATCAATTACTGATTTTTCAACACAAAGGAGGACATATAGAAGACAGGCTATTAGATCAATTACTCACTATGGCATTAATTGAGGCAAGAAGTTGTGAGCGATTTAAACGCTTAAGTGAAGGTTTAGAAGATGCTTATTTAAGAAAGTTCTATAGAAAATTTATGGAGAGTGAAGCAGGTCATTACACTTTATTTATTACCCTTGCCGAATTGTATATACCCAAAACAAAAGTAAGAGCAAGATGGAAAGAATGGCTTACCCACGAAATAGAAATCATGAAACAAATTGAAATAAGGGGCGATCGGATTCATTAAAATAAAAATTAACTAATAGCATTTTCATGATGCACTTTTTATGATAACAAGGCAATAAAAAAGCCCCGATTAATCGGGGCTTTTTTAATACTATTTATTCAAAAATTACTCTTGAACTTTAAAGTCTACTCTTCTATTTAGTGCTTTACCTTTCGCAGTTTTATTATCTGAAATTGGCTGGCTACTTCCAAAGCCTTCAGTTGTAAGTCTTGCAGCATCAATTTTTTGAGCTACTAAGTATTCTTTAACTGCATTTGCACGCTTCAAAGACAATGGATTATTTATTTTATCATTTCCAGAAGCATCAGTATGACCTTCTACAAAAAGTTTCAATGTTGGATTCTCATTCAACGCTTTAACTACTTTGTTTAACTCTACTTTAGAAACTTTGGTTAATACTGCAGAACCAGAAACAAACTGTACTTTCTTATTATCGAAATTGTAAGTTGCTTTCAATTCTGGACAACCATTATTTTCACGAGTTCCTTTAATGCTAGGACACTTGTCTTCTTCATCATTAACACCATCACCGTCGGTATCAGGAATAGGACAACCTTGGTAACGAGCTAATCCTGGAACAGAAGGACACTTATCTTCTTCATCATTAACACCATCTTTATCGGTATCAGGAATAGGACAACCATTGTATTTGGCAACTCCAGCAATGGTAGGACACTTATCGTTTTCGTCGTTGATACCATCTTTATCAGTATCAGGAACAGGACAACCATTGTACTTAGCTACACCAGGAACAGTAGGACATTTGTCATCCTTATCGTTAATACCATCTTTATCAGTATCAACTGGTGCTGGAGCAACAACTGGTGGTGGTGGTGGGGTAACTAAAACTGGTGCTGGCTTATCTTTAATTGGTGAAGCAATACCTACTGAATAAGCTGTATGATTAACTGCTAATCCAGAAATTGCTGGACGATACAACATTTGGGTATTGATGAAAGTTTCTCCACCAAGATTAAATTGTAATCCCAAACCAGTATTACCCTGAGCAGCAAAATAAGTTCCAGTATACATTGAAGCACCAACTCCAAGTGTTAAATAAGGAACTACAGTATACTTATCTGAAAGTAATTTTACATTCACATTAGCGTCTGCTTCTAATAAGAAAAGACTTCTAACAGAAGGAGCTATACCAGATTTGCTATAAAAAGGGTATTTGGTATAAGTTCCAGATAATGTAGCCATGAAGTCTACATGTTCAGAAAGGCCTTCAAAATATTGCAAACTTAAGCCAGGACTCATTTCCTTCATTGGGGTAAATCCACCACTTTGAAGTACACGAGAAAGTGAAGTTCTGCTGATTTTATCAGCAGTGTACATATCATTTAAGAAAAAGGCAACCCCTAAGCTGGCTCTTTTCTTGTAGCTGGTAGGTGCTTGCGCAAAAGAAGCCGTTGCCAAACCAACAACGATCAAAGAAAACAGAAATTTCTTCATAAACAGGTTTTTGTTAATTTATGGCAAAAATACATGTAGAAATTGGTTTTCTAAAATTATGATAACTTTATCTTTTAATTATTTTTCCCCTCCGGAGTTTCTATAACTTCTAGTTTTACCTTGGCTAATCCTTTATTCAAAAATTGCAATTTTTGAGCAGCAGCCCTGGTTAAATCAATCACCCTGCCCTTTTTCTTCATACGAGGATGCATTTTATCGTTTATCTTGACAACAACCCATTTCCCATTATTTACATTGGTCACTTTCACCCATGTTCCCAACTTAAGGTTATTACTCGCTCCAGTAAACGCTTTGTTACTAAATCTTTCTCCGGAAGCCGTTTTAATACCTTCAAAACGTCCACTGTAATAACTAGCAGTTCCTAACACCACTTTTCCCGTAAAAACCAAATTTGCATCTGCTTTTAAAGCACTATCTAACGACCACAATAAACTATCTGGCATACCAGGATTAAACATTACTGAATCTGTTTGAGTTTGCCCTTGTACTTTGCCAACAATAAACAACATCAGTATAAAAAGGATTCGAATATGCATTCAATTTCTTTAAGTTAACAATAGCGCCAATTTATAAGGTACAAAAAATCACCGAATAGACTTAGCACTTTATGCCACAATAGCCAAATTATATGCCGAAGATTGATTCAAATAAAAAAAATCAACCATGTATACTATATACAGGCTGATTTTCAATAACTTATGACAAATTAAATAGGAGTAACTGCAACTACCGCATCCAAATTAAGGGTGCCATGAATATGAGGGAATACCTCATTAATACTGCCAGCTAATTCAAAAACAAGGGGACGTTCTACTTTTTCTTTTTGAATGGTTAATTGAACCAAACCCGTTAATCCTTTATAATACCTTTCTAGTACACCTGCTACTTGATCAGCTGTACTACAATGCATGAAACCTTCTTTTACCAATGTATCGGCCTCATAAAATCCTTGTTTCAAGGCCAAATCCCATTTTTCTTGGGTTGTAATATGATATATAAATTCTCCGTTCATTTTAAATTAATCTTTTTAATTTCTGTTCTTGTAGCATTAGATCGGTAATTACTATTGCTGTTACTGCTTCTAAAATTACAGGAACCCTTAAAGCAATGCACAAATCATGCCTTCCTTTTATTGAAAAACTTTCTTGTTGGTTATTATCCCAGTTTAAAGATACTTGCTCTTTGGGTGTAGAAGACGTAGGCTTGATGGCAACCCTAAAAAGCAATTCATTCCCATTAGTGATTCCGCCAACTACCCCACCTGCGTGATTGGTTCTAGTTTTACCTGAAACACTTTCAATGGCATCATTGTGTTCAGACCCATACATTTTTGCAGCAGCAAATCCTGCCCCAAATTCAATCCCCTTAACTGCAGGAATAGCAAAAACTACATGGCTAATAAGCGATTCAACTGAATCAAAAAAATGTTCCCCCAACCCTATTGGCAGGCCTGATGCGGTGCAAGCTACTATACCCCCCACACTGTCTTTTGCATCAATCGCTTTTTGCAACCCTTTTTCTAAGTCTAATTCTCCAGCAATTTCACTGATAGATGAATGAACCTGAATATGGTGTTGCACTAATAGCTTTTTTGCAATTACTCCCGCTGCAACCAAGCATACCGTTAAACGACCGCTAAAATGGCCACCCCCTCTAAAATCTTCGAATCCTCCATATTTAATATGCGCAGTAAAATCTGCATGTCCTGGTCTTGGTATGGAACGATGTTTTTCGTAATCCTGACTTCTAGTGTTATTATTTTCAAATAAAATAGTCAACGGCGCACCTGTTGTTTTTCCATTGAATAAACCACTTTTAAAAATAGGTAAGTCGTCTTCTTTTCTAGGTGTTGTTCCTTTTTGAACACCACCTTTTCTTCTTTCGGTATCAACAATGAAATCTTCAACACATAAGGGAAGACCAGCAGGACATCCATCAATGATTAATCCTACGGATTCCCCATGAGATTCACCAAAAATTTGCACACTAAATAACTTTCCAAATGCGTTCACCTTGCTGTTTTGTATTTAAACGTTTTTATAATTCAGTTATTACACGAACACCCAATTGTTGCAAATGACCGTAAAATGCAGGATAAGACTTATTAATTGCTTCCGCATCTTTTATAGTAACTGGCCCACTTGCATTCAATGCTGCTACAGCTGCTGCCATGGCAATTCTATGATCGTGATGAGAATGAACAGTATTTGACTGAATAGCATTAACCTGCATTCCATTTCTTAATCCTGTTATGAGCATTAAATTGTCTTGCAACTTTATTTCAACACCCAATTTACCAAATTCTTTTTGCAAAGTAATCCCACGATTGCTTTCTTTATGGGCAAGCCTATGAACCCCTTCTATTACAGTGGTCCCCTCACAAAATGCGGCCAATGCTACCAATGGGGGAAACAAATCTGGACAATCAGTTGCATCGAAATGAAAAGCTTTCATAGGCAACGCCCTCACGTCTATTTGGTGTTCTTGAACAGAGAGGCCAGCTCCTGCATCAGCTAATGCTTGTAATATTGCTTTATCTGCCTGTGTAGAAAATACATCCAATCCTTTAACAGTAATACTTCCTGCAACCGCGCCTGCTACTAATAAAAAAGCAGCCCCACTCCAATCCCCTTCTACCTGGTACGCTATCATTTCCTTTTTAACTATTTGATCTGCTTTATAAAACCCAAAAGTTTTGTAGTCATCATTTCGAACAACTGTTCCAAATGCCTCCATAACTTTTAAAGTAAGATCTATATAGGGCCTACTTTTTAAATCATTTACTTCAATGGTAATTCCGTCTGCTTCAGCAGCTCCAAATGCCATTAACAATCCAGTTAAAAATTGTGAACTCAAAGAGCCATCAATAATAATATTATTTGGCTTAAGTGGACCTTGTATAGTGATTGGTAAATAACCATTGTTTGAGTTAACTTGAACACTCAACTGCGGGAGTACTTCATCAAAAAAATGCATGGGGCGTTTTAATAAACTTCCTGTACCATTAATTTGTAAGCTTGTATTGCTTAAGGCAGCAATTGGCGTAAACATTCTAATACCCAATCCACTTTCACCACAATTTAGTTGATGATCAATAGGCACAACGCCATTAGAATGAATGGTTAAACTTCCATCTTCATTGCTGATTACATTTGCACCCAGTTTTTTAATCATTTCTATTGCTGCCAAATCATCAAAACTATCTCCTGCATTTAAAATATGGCTTCTCCCATGATGCAGCAATGCCGCAGCACAAGCTCTCTGCATAGAGCTCTTACTTGCATTAGCAAGTAAAGTACCTTGTATATTAGTAGGATGAATGATTGCAATCATCAGTACAAATTGGAATATTAAAATTGTTTAAAAATTTCTTGTAATTGCACAAGTAACAAAGGTTGTATAACCCCTTTACCAGTTTTTTGCAACAGAATATAATTGATTGAATCGTCTTGACGTTTTTTGTCTTTTAATAAAACTCCAAAAGCCTTCTTTGCATCAAAATCAGCAACAGTGGGTAACCCATAACTATGCAATAACTGTATAACCCTATCCGCTTCTTTATAAAATTTTAGTTGCTGAGACATCAATGACGCATAAGTCATTCCAATGCTTATGGCTTCGCCATGACTTAATTGATACATATTTTCAATTGCATGACCCAGCGTATGACCAAAATTCAACAGCTTTCGATCCCCCTTTTCAAATTCGTCCTTTTGCACAACTTTTATTTTTATTAAAGCATTGCGCATGATCAACTTTGCAAGTAATACAGGATTTTTTTTATACTTGGGAATACTATTTTGCTCTAATTCTTCAAACATTTTTTGATCCTTAATGCAAGCATGTTTAATGATTTCTGCAAATCCATTTTTCCATTCTTCTAAAGGCAGTGTTTTTAGTAAACTGTAATCATATATTAGAAAAGAGGGCTGCCTAATTAATCCAACCATATTTTTATACACCCCTACATCAATTCCGTTTTTGCCACCTATAGCGGCATCTACCATTGCAAGCAAAGAAGTAGGAATATATCCTACTTCTACCCCTCGCATATAAATTCCTGCAACATATCCTGTTATATCTGTAATGACACCGCCTCCAAAACCAATTAAGGTGGTTTGCCTATCGGCACCCAATAAAATCAGCTGGTCAATAATTACATCAACTGTTTGTTGAACCTTAAATTGCTCTCCTGGCTTTAACACAATAGTATTAAATCCCTTTAATTTTCTTTTGTGTGCTTGAAACAAATTTTCATCTGTTACAATAATCGCTTTCTCTTTTGAAACAATTTTTTCTAACAAACCAAATGCGGCATCAAAATAAAAAAGGGTCTCTTTTCCAGAGAATAAAAAACGCTTCTTCTGCATACTATGAATTCATAATCTTATTTTGATGGTTGATACTTTCCATATGTACCGCATCAAAATACTTAGTGATAAATTCTTGGCTAAGACCAAGCTGCCCTCCTTTTACAAAAGCACGCTCTAAAATAGCATTCCAACGATTGGTTTGCAAAATGGTAATATTGTTGTCCTTTTTATACTGTCCAATTTTATCGGCCACTTTCATTCGCTGTCCTAATAATTGCAAAAGCTCATCGTCTAACTGGTTAATTTGCGCACGCATTTTATCCATCTGAATATGTAACTCCTCGGAAATGATGTCTTCTTTACGCCAAATCATGGTATCCATCATTGACCCTAAAACTTCAGGTGTAATTTGCTGTTTGGCATCACTCCATGCATTATCTGGATCAATATGACTTTCTATAATTAATCCATCAAAATCTAAGTCAATGGCTTTTTGTGCAACTTCCTGTAGAATGTCTCTTCTACCACAAATATGGGAAGGATCATTTATCATAATCATTTCAGGAAACCTGCGCTTCATTTCTATAGCTAAGTGCCACATTGGAGCATTACGGTATTCGGTATTGCCATATGAACTAAACCCTCTATGAATTAAACCAATATTTTTAATTCCTGCTTTTGCAACACGCTCAGCAGCCCCAATCCATAGTTCTAAATCTGGATTTATTGGGTTCTTAATCAAAACTGGAACATCCACTCCCTTTAAAGCATCTGCAACATCCTGAACGCTAAATGGATTCACCGTTGTTCTGGCGCCAATCCACAAAACGTCTACACCAAAATGTAAAGCATCTTCAACCTGCTTACCAGTTGCTACTTCTACTGCTACGGGTAACCCAGTTAACTCTTTCGCTTTTTGCAACCAAGGCAAGCCCTTTGTTCCAACCCCTTCAAAACTTCCAGGTCTGGTTCTGGGTTTCCAAATACCTGCTCGCAAAATATCTACTTTTCCTGTTGCGGCAAGCTGGCTAGCAGTTGCTAAAATTTGCTCTTCTGTTTCCGCACTGCAAGGTCCGGAAATAATAAGTGGTCTTTTTGCAAGCACCTTGTTAATACTAGCTGCTTGCTGTAAGGTCTGTTCCATATTCGATTGATTGCTTGTTACTAAAATTATCGGCGTCCTCCTCCACTGTCTGCATCGTTCATACGAATGCTTCTTCCCTTGTATTTCTTACCATCCAAAGAACGAATCATTTGCTGTGCTGCTGTTTTCTCAATTTCAATCCAGCTATTCATGTCTTTCATATCAATACGTCCTAGCACTTCTTTCTTTAAATCGCTCATATCTAATACAAACTGTAAAAAGCTAGCTTTATAAAATCCGTCTTTGGTTCCTAAGTTTACAAATAACCTACTGTAACCACCACCTGATTTATATTCTTTGCGACTATCACCACGACCAGCATCTCTTCCAGCGTCTCTTCCGCTTTCTCTTCGGCTTGATCTATTGTCTCCACGGTCATTAGGATCTCTCTTCGCACTTCTATCACGCTCTCTAATATTTAAATCTTCAGAGTTTTCATAGTACTTCAAGAATCGATCAAATTCCATTGCAGCAACACGCTTCAATACGTCTTCTTTACTTACATCGGCAAATTTTTCTGCCAACATTGGAACGTAGGTTTCGTAATCGCCATGACTAATATCTGCCGACAAAAGCTTGTCCATAAAAGAGAAAAATTGCTTTCTACAAACATCTTTTCCTGAAGGGATATCTAGTTTGCTAAAATGACAATTATTGATTCTTTCAATTTGCTTAAGCTTATAGGTTTCTTTGGCATGTACAATTGATATACAAATTCCCTGATTCCCAGCTCTACCTGTACGTCCACTTCTATGTGTGTAGATTTCTACATCATCTGGTAGTTCAAAATTGATTACATGGGTAATACCCTGTACATCAATACCTCTTGCAGCCACATCAGTTGCAATTAATAATTGGAGGCTTTTATCTCTAAACTGACCCATTACTTTATCACGTTGACCTTGTGTAAGATCTCCATGTAATGCATCAATATCATACCCTTCCCTAGTTAAACGCTCTGATATTTCTTGTGCATCCAATTTAGTCCTGGTAAAAATAATTCCATAAATACCCGGGTTAAAATCGATAATTCGCTTTAATGTTTCATAACGATGATGCGCAGTGGTAACATAATATTGGTGATCAATACTTTTGTTTGAAGTATTCACCTTTCCAACTGTTACTTCCTTGGGATCTTTCATGTAACGCTTGCTCACTTTTCTAATTTCAGGTGGCATGGTTGCACTAAATAACCAAGTACTATTTCTCTGAGGGGTATTTTTTAAGATGAACTCAATATCATCTTGAAAACCCATGTTCAACATTTCATCTGCTTCATCTAATACAACATAACTGATTTGTTCTAAGTTGATTGCTTTACGCTCAATCAAATCAATTAGTCTACCCGGTGTAGCCACAACAATTTGTACTCCTCTTTTCAGATCACGGATCTGTAATCCGATGGAAGCTCCTCCATAAACTGCAACAACCGAAATGCCGGTCATATATTTCTTAAACAGCTCTATCTCTTTAACAATCTGCAAACACAATTCGCGTGTAGGACAAACCACCAATGCCTGTGGATATTTTGCTGCTGCGTCTATAATGTGTAACAAGGGTAATCCAAATGCTGCTGTTTTTCCCGTGCCGGTTTGCGCCAAACCGATAAAATCAGTCGTTCCGCTCAATAAGACCGGTATCGCCTGTTCCTGAATTGCTGTTGGGTTCACATACCCCAACTCTGTGGTTGCTTGAATTAAACGTTCGTCAATTCCCAACCCTTCAAATGTAATCATGTATTCTAAAATTTGTGCAAAGGTACTCTATATAGCCTTCTTTGCGGTGTTTTACTTAAGTATTCTCCTTATTCCATTGGCATTTTCAATCAATTCTTGCAAATATTCGTAGTTCTCTTTTTCTAAACAGGACTTAAATTTTCTTAATTGACTTATATGTTCATTTAATACATCTAAGATATTTTCTCTGTTTTGCATAAAAATGGGAACCCACATAGCAGCATTACTCTTAGCAAGTCTTACTGTGCTTTCAAAACCACCACTTGCTAGTTCAAAAATGGCATCTTCTTCCCGCTCTTTCTCTAAAACGGTATTGGCCAATGCAAAAGATGTGATATGTGATATATGACTAATATAAGCCACATGCATGTCATGCGCAGTTGATTCCATATAAATTATATGCATTTCGAGAATTGCATATAATTTTTCAACCAGTACTAAAGCATCTGCATCAGAATCCGTTTTATCGCATATAACGGTGGCTTTTTTGCTGAATGCTCCTTTAACAGCCGCAGAAGGGCCACTATTCTCAGTTCCCCACATAGGGTGGGTTGCAACAAATCTTCCTCGTTTAGGATGATTTTGTACCGCTTCCACAATTTTTGATTTGGTAGAACCAACGTCAAATACCACCTGATTGCTAACTTTATCTAAGATTAATGGCAATAATTGTTCAGCCGCGTTAATAGGAGTTGCAATAATGATTAAAGAAGATTTTTGGATTGCATCTTCTAATGGCAAACATTCTTGCACCAATCCCAATTCAATTGCCTTGGAGGCATGCGCAGAATCATTTTCTACCCCAATTACATGGGTTGCTATTCCCTTTTCTTGTAATGCTATAGAAAGTGACCCCCCTATTAAACCTATTCCTACTACTGTAATAACCATACTCGTTTTTTTAATTCGCCTTTTGTGCTTGTATTCTTTGTATTGCTTTCTCAAATTTGGTGATGCTTCCACATAAACTTACTCGTATAAATTGGTTACCAGCCGAACCAAAAATTCCACCAGGAGTAATAAATACATTGCTATTGTATAAAACTTGGTCGCTTAATTCATATCCGTCTTTTAAGCCCTCAGGAATTTTAGCCCATACAAACATTCCTACTTGATTGGTGCTGTACTTGCAATGAAGTGTATCAAGTAATTCAAAAACTTTTTCTCTACGCTTCGCATACACTTCATTCACCGAATTATACCACTCATTTCCCAAATTCAAAGCAGCTGCAGCCGCATGCTGAACAGGCAAAAACATTCCACTATCCATATTGCTTTTGAAAGTAAGTACTTCATTAATCCTTTCTTCTGCACCGCATAACATCCCTATTCTCCACCCTGCCATATTATGGCTCTTGCTTAATGAATTTAATTCTATAGCAGTATCCATTGCACCTGCTACACTTAACAAACTCATAGGTGCATCATTTAAAATAAAGCTATACGGATTATCATGACATATTAAAATTTGATATTGCTTACCAAAAGCAATCAACTTTTCAAATAGTTCAAGACTTGGTTTTTTACCAGTGGGCATTTGCGGGTAATTCACCCACATCAATTTGACTTTACTTAAATCACTTGCCTCCAATGCCGCAAAATTGGGCTCCCAATTACTTTCTTCTGTTAACTCAAAATAGATAGGTGTACCACCGGCCAATTTTACTGCGCTGGTATAAGTTGGATATCCAGGATTAGGAATCAACACTTGATCACCCTCATTTAAATAAGTCATGCAGATATGCATAATGCCCTCTTTACTTCCTAATAAAGGCAAAATTTCAGTATCAGGGTTTAAGCCAACATGGTATTGGGTTTGATACCAATTAGCTATGGCATTTCTTAAAGCTGGAACTCCTTTATAGGATTGATAGGCATGCGAATTTTCCAAACCAGAATGCTCTTGCAATACTTTAATAACAGAAGGATGTGGAGGAAGATCAGGACTACCAATTCCTAAATTGATGATGTCTTTCCCTGCTTTATTCAGCTGTTCAATCTCTCTGAGCTTTTGGGAAAAATAGTATTCCCCAATCCCTTCTAATCTTTTTGATTTAGCTATTTCCATAATTATCCTTTTACCAGTTTCCCTTTTTTATAAATTCCAAACAGTTTTACATTATTCGTTAGCGATTCAATTTTATTCATCATGCTATCAAACTGTTTTAATTGATCAAACTCCATATCTGCATAAAACCCATACTTAAAATGACTACCCGGAATAGGCATACTTTGAAGCTTACTTAGATTAATGCCTGTTTTAGCCACTTCTGTTAACACTTTTGCTAAAATTCCTTTAGAATGATTCGTTTGAAAATAAATAGAAGCTTTATTTGCTCCTACAATTGGCATAGCTTCTTTGGTTCTTTGTAATATTAAAAAGCGAGTAATATTATTTTTTTGCGTTTGAATATCGGGTGCTAAAATCTCTAAATCAAATAATTCAGCCGCCAGTTTACTTGCTATTGCGGCAATATGCTTACTCTTGTGCTGGTGAACGTATTTAGCACTTAAAGCTGTATCTTCTGTTTCTATTAATTTAAATGGATGCGATTCTAAAAAATCTAGACATTGTAAAATGGCCATTGGATGGCTGTGCACTTCTTTAATATCCGACAAGCTCACACCTCTATTCACTAATAAATTTTGACTGATGGATAAATACACTTCACCCACTACTTTCAAATTTGCTTTCTGCAATAAATTATAGTTAGGCAAAATGCTCCCAGCAATTGAGTTTTCAATAGCCATTACTGCGCCTGCGGAAACAGTAGAATCCAAAGTTTGCTTTATCAACTGCCTAAATGAAGCACAGGGTATTACTTTAACCTGTTTGCCAAAAAAATGTCTAGCTGCAACTTGATGAAAACTTCCTTCATAGCCTTGAATACAAATACCCTCTGCCAATATTGGCAGTTGTTTTATTTGGTGTTTATTGGTTGTTATTTTTTTCATTCATTAATGGATAAAAAAAATCCCGGCAACTTGCCGGGATTTATATGCGATTTAAAACTTTTAAGCTTTTGCAAACAATACCCGGCTCCTTTTCATAAAGAAGAAATAATAAAAAGAATAAAACCAGTTGTTAATTGCCGTTTGCATGATATTTCAAATATAAGAATTGATTGGGAAGCAAAAAATTAATTTGACAAATATTAAACTAAGGTTAGTTAGTTTTTATTCCCTTCTATTAAAAAAATAAGCCCCTCCGTGGAAACGGAGCGGCTTCTAACGATTGCTTGCCATATGAAATTTTTGAATCTGTTGTACTTTCCGCAAGCTAGACTTCACCGGTTCTCTTCACCAACAGATGGTTTGAATTACTTCTTAGTGGTATCAACAGCAGCAGCAGTTGTGTCAACCATTGCAGCAGTTGTGTCAACAGTTGCAGCAGCAGTGTCAACAGTTGTTGCAGTAGTGTCAGCAGCAGCTTCTTTGTTTTCTCCAGCGCAAGATGCGAATACGCCTAATGCTAAAACGAATAATAATTTTTTCATTTTTTTTCTTTTTTAGTTTGAATGATTACTGTTTAATACGCCAACGAGAAAAAGGTAACCCGTTGTTTCAATTTTTTTTATAAAAATATTTAGGGCTATTTTGGGTTACTTTTAAGCCTATAACTGTATTAAAGGAACAGATAGTGAAAGGAGATACGAACGAACAAGCATTATTGAAGGGGCTGGCTCACAATGATTCAAAAGCTGTAGAAATCATATATAAAGATAATTTTAATATGATTCAAGCTTTTATATTGAATAACAATGGGAGCTATGACGAAGCCAGAGACATTTTTCAGGAAGCGATGATAGCTTTATATGAAAAGTCTCAAACGGACTCATTTGTGCTGACTTGTCAAATTAAAACATATCTGTATTCTGTTTGCCGAAGGCTTTGGCTAAAAAGACTTCAACAAATGGGAAGGTTTACAGGATCGGTTGATGGGTTTGAGGAAACTGTAGCAGTTGAAGAAGATTTGGAAACCCATGAGAAAAGGAATGCGGAGTTTGTTATAATGGATAGGGCTTTGAATAGTTTGGGTGAACCTTGCAAAAGTTTACTTCAAGGTTATTACCTAAAAAAAATGGACATGAATGCATTAGCGGCTGAATTTGGATACACCAATGCAGACAATGCAAAAAACCAGAAGTACAAGTGTTTAATGCGACTAAAGAAATTATTCTTTTCGCAATATAATATTGGAGAGTAAGTATATGGATGACATTTTATTATTAGACGCAATTGAAAGATATCTCAGCGGAGAAATGAGCCCTGAAGAGCGTGCTTATTTTGAGAATCTACGCAATACTACCCCTGAAATTGATCAGATGGTAGTAGAGCACAATATGTTCTTGCATCAAATTGCCGACTATTCTGCGAATATTCAAATCAAGCAAACTTTACACGAGGTTCACCAAAACCTTTTAGAGAGAGGTGACTTAAATGAAGGAGGTGCTTTAAGCCCTAAAGGAAAAGTAATTCAATTCTTTAATAAATATAAAAGAGTCACCGCTATTGCCGCATCTGTTGGCGGGGTAATTGCTCTATTCATCAGTGGATTAGCAATGTATTTCTCCACTGCAGTGAACGATCCTAAATTAGAGCAACTAGGTAAAGATTTAGAAGTTGTAAAGAAAAACCAACAATATCAAGGGGATATTATTAATGAAGTCACTTCTAAAATTCCAATTAATGCAAGATTACTAAGTGGTGGATCAGGATTTTTAGTAGATGTAAAAGGATACATTGTTACTAATGCCCATATTCTTAAAGGAACTGGTGCCATTGTGGTAAACAGTAAAGGGAAGGAATTCAAGTCTTCTATTGTTTTAATAGACCATGTTAAAGATTTGGCCATATTGAAAATTAATGATGAAGAATATGAATCCATCAAGTCTATTCCTTACACCATTCAAAAAAACAATTCCGATTTAGGAGAAGAAATTTTCACTTTAGGTTATCCAAGAAACGAAATTGTTTATGGAATGGGCTATTTAAGTGCAAAATCAGGTTTCAATGGAGATTCACTTTCTTATCAAATTCAAATTAGCGCCAATCCTGGTAACTCAGGCGGCCCAGTATTCAACAAGAATGGCGAAGTAATTGGAGTTTTAAGTACAAAGCAAGCGCAAGCAGATGGTGTAACGTTTGCAGTGAAGTCAAAAAATATTCATTCAATTATTGAAGATTTAAAGAAAAGTGACACTGCATTTCAAAGAGTCAAACTTCCTAATAAATCTACTTTAAAAGGGGTTGAAAGAAAAGTTCAAATCAACAAATTAGAAGACTGCGTATATTTTGTAAAAGCTTACGGAAAATAATAACATTTAATAAAATAAAAAGGTCTCAGCTGCTAAATGTAACTGAGACCTTTTTATTTGAATTTACTTGATTGATTATTTCTATTTCCACAAAGAGGCAGGATATACCTTATCTGCCACCAATTGACTGATAGCTGCTTGCACCCCTGGTGCATCTTCCTTATAAGTTACGCCAAACCATTGGGCCGATGTAGGCAATACTTTTAATACCCCTTTACCAGATTGAATAAACTCGTTGGCTGCATATGGGATAAAAAACTCCGACTTTAACTCTTGACCTTTAGCGGCTAAAAACTCAATGAACATATTTTCACATATATCAATAAAAGCGGGTGAAAAACAAAAATAGTTCATACTCACTAAGCTGGTTCCAGGCAGTGGCGTTTTACCATTTTCGTCTTCAAACACTATCTCACCATTTTCACGATATATTTTAGTTCGCTCGTTAATTTCGGTCAAATTATTATTGGTATCAGCAGTACAAACTCCTCTACTTACACTTCCATTCTCACTCAAGGTTTTTTGCAACTCATACCCCAATAATGCAAATGTAGTATCGTTACAAGCCGTTGTTAAGAAATTAAATGCCTTATGAAAAGCATCCCGGCCATAATAGTCATCTGCATTAATAACAGCAAATGGCTCATTTACTTTTCCTTTGCAACACAATACAGCATGAGCAGTACCCCAGGGTTTTGCTCTATCAGCTGGTATTGCATAACCATTGGTGAAGGCTTCTAAATATTGATAAACATAATCGGTAGCAATTTTTCCTGCCAACTTAGGTTCAAAAATTCCTTTGAACTGATCAGCAAACTCTTCGCGTATAATAAATACAACTTTACCAAAACCAGCTTCAATGGCATCATAAATGGAATAGTCCATGATGGTTTCTCCATCTGGGCCAAAAGACTGTATTTGTTTCATGCTTCCATAACGGCTGGCCATTCCAGCTGCTAAAATTACAAGGGTAGGTTTCATAACTTAATTTTACAATACAAAGTTAAATCATTTAACATTGCAACAATTGGTAATAAAATGTTATTCGATATAAATAAAATAACCATCCAACAGCTCTCTAGTTTAGGAACTGAAAATATTAAGGTTTCTACACTTAGAACAGACTTAATTCATCCTATTGTAAGTGGGAATAAATGGTTTAAATTAAGGTTTTATCTGGAGGAAGCAAAGCGGCTCAAATGCAATACCATCGCTAGTTTTGGCGGAGCATACTCCAACCATATAGTAGCCCTTGCTGCAGCTTGCAAAATAAACGGGTTTAAATCTGTTGGCTTTATTAGGGGAGAAATGAACAATTCACCCAGTTTACAAGAAGCAAAAGCATTGGGTATGCAATTGCATTTTATTTCAAGAGATGCATATAAATACAAAGAAGTGGTGATGCAAGAATTTGCCCATAACGAATGGTTTTGGATCAATGAAGGAGGCTATGGCATTAATGGGGCCCTTGGAGCAGCTACTATATTAACTGATAAAGACTGTTCTTCATTTTCACATATAATTTGTGCTTGTGGTACAGGAACTATGTTAGCTGGCCTTGTAATTGGATCGAATGAAAACCAATTGGTAACAGGAATTAGTGTGCTAAAAAATAATATTGGGCTAAATGATATGGTAACAGCTTTACTCCCACTACAAAAAAATAAATCTTTTACAACAATACACGATTATCATTTTGGAGGCTATGCTAAACATCCTGCTGAATTAATTGATTATATGAACCAATTATTCAAAAGAGAACAAGTACCTACTGATATTGTGTACACTTCAAAACTTTTTTATGCTACAGAACAATTAATTAAGCAGCAATATTTTAACCCCAATTCAAATATTCTAATCATACATAGTGGAGGATTACAAGGCAACAGAAGTTTAGCTCCAAGGAGCTTAGTTTTTTAGCCTTAAAAAAAATATATTTGCATTGACTATGAAACAATTCAGCTTTATCCTAATTTGTTTACTCGGCTTGTTTAATTTAGCCCTTGGGCAAAAATCAAAATCTAACAAAACAAACAAAGCTGAAATTAGTCAAAGGATTTTCATCAAAAATAAATTATACAAAGAGCTTTCAGCTAGTGAATATAAAAAGTTTAAAGATTCCATCTTTGCCAATACCAAAGACACCCTAACAAGAATTGGCAAAAGAACCTTGCAATTTTCACCGGCACCAATTGCACCAACCAACGTTCAAGTTCAAGACAATTGGATTCCATCCATGTATGTATTCACTAATGCAAAAGGTAACCTAACCATTCAATTGCCTAATACCAACACAAAAAGGTACAGCCTATTTATTTACGATGGTAAAATATTGCTACATAATATTACCAATTTGCAAGAAGATTATTGGGTGATTGAAAAAAGTAATTTCTACCACAGTGGATGGTATAATTTTGAATTGTATTGCAATGGAGAATTGTTAGAGAGAAATAAGTTCCTTCTTCACTAATCAGAATCACCCATTAGCTTACAAGGAAAAATGGCTTCAAAATGTTTCTTTACTCTATACTTTACTTCTTCAAAATCGACTATTCGTCCTAGTTCTTGTGCTAAAGAAGTAACTTTTTTATTTTGAATACCACAAGGAACTATATGATCGAAATATGTGAGGTCTGTATTTACATTAAAAGCAAATCCATGCATGGTAATCCATCTGCTGCACTTAATGCCCATGGCACATATTTTTCTTTCCTTGCCTTTTATATGGGCATCTAACCAAACCCCTGTTTCTCCTGCACTCCTTTCGCCTTTTAAACCATAATCTGCCATGGTTTTAATAATTACTTCTTCTAAAGATCTTAAGTACCAACCTAAATCTGTTTTAAACCTTTCTAAATCCAAAATGGGATACCCTACCAATTGCCCTGGACCATGGAAAGTGATATCTCCCCCCCTATTTATATGAAAATATTCAATTCCTTTTTTTAGCCTATCTGATTCACTAATCAATACGTGTTCTTCTTTTCCATTTTTACCCAAGGTATATACAGGCGGGTGTTCAACAAATAATAAATGATGCAAAGTAGGTATGGTTTCTGGGGCATTTAATTGCTGATTCCCAAATTTAAACGCCATTTTAATATCTGCATTTGCTTTCAATAAAGCTTCTTGCTGATCCCACACTTCTTTGTAGCTGCTTTTACCTAAATCCTTGAAAATGACTTCCTGCTCCATACCACAAAAATAAAGTTAATTTTGCCGCATGCAGATAGATACCGAATTAATTTCAGAAGAGCAGTCAGATGCCTTGTACGAACGCAAGATTTTTACTGTAGACAAAGGCCAAGAGCCCTTCCGAATAGACAAATGGGTACAGATGCATATGGAAGGAGCTACCAGAAATAAAGTTCAACAAGGTATTGAAGCGGGTTTTCTAACAGTTAATGGTAAAACAGTTAAAAGCAATTATAAGATAAAGCCAGGGGATGAAATCATTTTAATGAGTTTGATTAATCCTGAACATACCATTCTAAAAGAGGAACCAATTCCTTTGAATATTGTTTACGAAGACAACTTTCTAATGGTAATAAATAAACCGCCCAATATGGTGGTTCATCCTGGTGTAGGAAATTTTAGCGGTACTTTATTAAATGGAGTGGCGTATTATTTAAGACAACAAAATCCGCAATTGAACGAAGAAAGTTTACCCCGGTTTGGTTTGGTTCATAGAATTGATAAAAACACAACCGGATTAATTGTGTTGGCTAAAACAGGTGAAGCAGCAGCACATTTAGCCAAACAGTTTTTTAATCACACGGTTAATCGAAGATATACAGCATTGGTTTGGGGCAATATACAAGAAGAGGAAGGCACCATCAACGCACATATTGCACGACACAAACAACATAGAAAAATGTTTGACGCTTATCCTGAAGGTGAAACAGGAAAACACGCAATTACCCATTATAAAGTGTTGGAAAGATTTAATTATGTAACCTTAGTTGAATGCAGGCTAGAAACAGGTCGTACACACCAAATACGCGTGCATATGAAACATATTGGGCACACTTTATTTAACGACGCAGAATATGGTGGTGACAAAATTTTAAAGGGCACTATTTATTCAAGGTATAAGCAATTTGTAGACAATTGTTTTGAAGCATGTCCAAGGTGTGCGCTACATGCAAAAACGCTTGGCTTTATTCATCCACATACTGGCAAAGAAATCTTTTTTGAATCGCCCTTACCAGCAGATATGGAAACTGCAATTGAAAAATGGAGACAATACAGCAAGGTTTAACATTTTGTTAGGATATCACATTGGATACTAAGCTTAATGATTTGATAAATAAAAAATGGGCATTACCATATATCAACAGTATTGTGCAAATTTGTACAGATAGAAAATTTACACTACATGATTCGTGGAACAGCGCTTGCCGTCTTTTTTGGATGCGGAATTGGTTTGTCTTCATTTGCACAATCGGAAATACCCAAGGGTTGGCATTTACTAGATTTAGAGAACAACCATGTATATGGAATAAGCCTAAATAAGGCATACGATTTTTTAGCTGCAAAAAACAAAAAGCCCCAACCAGTTATAGTTGCAGTATTAGACTCCGGTGTAGACACTACGCATGAAGATTTAATAAAAGTATTATGGAGAAATCCTAAAGAAATTCCAGGCAATGGAATAGACGACGA
Organism: Sediminibacterium sp.; assembly: GCF_030695065.1. Lineage (GTDB taxonomy): Bacteria > Bacteroidota > Bacteroidia > Chitinophagales > Chitinophagaceae > Sediminibacterium. Next base: position 269,316 of record NZ_JAUYTR010000009.1, read on the forward strand.
CAAAAACGGATTTATCGACGACGTTTTTGGGTGGAATTTTTTAGGGGGGAAAGACGGCAAGAGTCTTAAAAAAGCTGGGGATGAAAGAGCAAGGGTATTTCATAAATGGAAGAATAGATACCAGTCTGCATTTATAGATACGAACTTGCTTTCAAGTGCAGAAAAGTCACAATTTCAAATGTGGTCAAAAGCGGCAAAAGAACTAAATTTTAGTCAAGACGAAATGATGGACTTAATGTTCATAGAAGTAACAGCAAAAGCATTAAAAAGACACGATAAAATTCTACGCCAAGAAATGGGGGTAGAGGAATATAATTGCGAAAAACTAGAAAAATTTGAGCCAATTACCAAAACTGCAAGAGATGCAAAATTGGGTTTTTTGACCGTTATGAAAATGCTACAAATTGATCCCGAGGAAAAAAACTCGAATGCGTTAAAAGAACTAGAGGAATACATAGACGGGAAGAAATCAGCATTTGAATCAAAAGACAATGCTCCTCCTAATTACAGAGCCGAAATAATTGGAGATGATTATGAAAATTTATTGGATAGGTTTTATGGAAACAACGATGTAATGGGGCCAGGACCCACACATGGAACACATGTGTCGGGGATTATTGGTGCAACAAGAAACAACGGAGTAGGAATTGATGGGGTTGCGGATCAAGTAAAAATAATGACACTAAGAATTGTTCCAGACGGAGATGAGTATGATAAAGACATTGCATTGGCAATTCGATATGCAGTAGATCACGGAGCCAAAATTATCAATATGAGTTTTGGTAAATCTTTTTCTCCACAGAAAGCTTGGGTAGACAGTGCAGTTAAATATGCAGAACAAAAAGATGTATTATTAATTCATGCCGCAGGCAATGATGCAGAAAACCTAGATTCAGTAGACAACTTCCCCAATCCATGGCTAAATCCATGGAAATCTTATGCAAAAAATTATATAACTGTAGGAGCTAGTAGTGACCCTAATTTGGGGCCGAGCATTGCAGCCGACTTCAGTAGTTACGGCCAACAACAGGTTGATGTATTTGCACCAGGTGTAAAAATCTATTCAACTATTCCCGGTGGGAACAATTATGGTAATTTAAAAGGAACCAGCATGGCTACTCCAATTGTTTCTGGTTTGGCAGCCATTTTAAAATCCTATTATCCGCATTTGTCTGCAATTGAAATCAAGAAAATTATAGAACAATCGGTTTATAAACCATCGGATGATGTCAAATGTTTAAAGCCTGGCCAAGAACAACAAGTTGTTCCTTTTAAAACATTATCAAAAACAGGTGGTATCGTAAATGCTTATGAAGCGGTTAAAATAGCCAATGAATACAAATTATCCAGTGCAATTAAACCCAATATTAACCCCAAAAAATAATTATGCCAAAGCCACAGTCAGGAGAATATCCAACCTATTTTGAAGGATATATTAAGCAAGTTGAAGTAACCGATATACAAGAAGCGGTAAAACAATTGTCTCACCCACTCACCTACTTTTTTTTGAACCTTCCTGATGAAAAAGGGGACTATGCATATGCAGAAGGGAAATGGACGTTAAAAGATCTTATTCAACATATTATTGACACCGAGAGAATAATGCAATACAGATTATTGAGAGTTGCTAGAAACGATTCAACCCCTCTCCCAGGTTTTGATGAAAACCTTTATGCACAAAACGCACAAGCTAATACTAGAACTTTTATTGCGTTAAAAGAGGAATTTAAAGCGCTCAGAAAATCTACCGATTTGTTAATTAGCTCCTTAACAGAAACTCAATTATTGAATAGTGGAATAGCAAGTGATAAAAAAGTAACTGCCAATGCTATTGCATATATTTTATTTGGTCATTTATTACACCACAAGAAAATAATTGAAGAACGCTATCTATAATAGAATAAAAAAGTCCCGACTACTACTAGTAACCGGGACTTTTTTTATAATGAAATTGTTAACCAATAATTACTTGGTAGCATAAAGGTGAACAGCAACCTGTACATCTTTGGCAATATTTCCAACTCCGTAATTAATACCAAACATGGTTCTATCCATTGCAAAGAAAGCTTCAGCAAACAAACCTTTTTCATCTGCACTACGAATAGCAGCTTTAAAGCTTACAGGAAGGCTAGCACCCTTCAAGTTTAAATCTCCTGTAATGGTTGCATTGGTATCGTCGTTATAAACAACACTAGTGATTTTGTAAGTTGCTTCCCCAAATTTTGCAACATCAAAAAAGTCTCCAGACTTCAAGTGACCTTCTAACTTAGCACCTGCTGCGTCTGTTACTTTGATATTTGCTAAGTCAATAACAAATTCGCCACCAGTTACTTTACCAGCATTAACTTGAACTGATCCACTTTTAACAGTGAAAAAACCAGTATGAAAATCATTCTTCTTAGAACCTACCCAGTCAACGCGACTTTTTCCGGCTTCTACTTTATAAGTGATTACTTCTTTGGTACTAGTTGCACCAGTAAAAGAATAAATGCCTGCTAAAAAAGCTGTACTTAACAGCGCTAATGCCATTTTTTTCATGTTGATTTTTATTTAGAGTTTCAAAAATACAAAAATTAATGTTACAACAACAATTTTAACAAAAGGTTTAAATCTGCATCTACGATTATCTTATCTTCGCAAAAATTGTTCCATATGAATCTTCATGAGTACCAGGCTAAAGAATTACTCAAAAAATACCATGTTCCTGTACAGGAAGGTATAGCAGTTGACACTGTAATGGCGGCCGAAGAGGCTTATCGTCAAATAAAAACCCAAACTGGCAACAATTTTGCCGTAGTGAAAGCACAGATACACGCTGGCGGACGCGGGAAAGGAAAAATTGTAGGTACAGAGCAAAGAGGGGTAGCTGTTGCCAAAAGTGCTGAAGACGTTACCAGTATTGCTAAGAATATTTTAGGAGGCACTTTGGTAACTATTCAAACAGGCGAAGCAGGAAAGAAAGTGAGCAAAATTTTAGTTGCACAAGATGTGTACTATTCTGGTCCCAACCCAGTTAAAGAATTCTACTTATCTATCTTGTTAGATAGATCAAAGGGCATGAATGTGGTTATGTATAGCACAGAGGGTGGAATGGATATTGAAGAAGTAGCACATAATACCCCAGAAAAAATATTTAAAGAGTGGGTTCACCCAGGAGGTGGATTACAAGGATTTCAGGCAAGAAAAATAGCGTTTAACTTAGGATTAAGCGGAGAAGCTTTCAAAAACTGTGTGAAATTTGTAACGAATTTATACAATGCCTATGTAGGTTTAGATTGTGGGATGCTTGAGATTAATCCACTATTTAAAACGAGTGATGAAAAGATAATTGCAGTTGATTGCAAAATGAATATTGATGACAATGCTTTAATGCGTCATGCAGATGTTGCCGCTTTAAGAGATGTAACAGAAGAAGATCCTACTGAAGTAGAAGCAGGTCAATACAATTTGAACTTTGTTAAATTAGATGGCAACGTAGGTTGTATGGTAAATGGTGCAGGATTAGCTATGGCTACCATGGATATGATTAAATTGAGCGGTGGTGAACCAGCCAATTTCTTAGACGTAGGCGGTACAGCAAATGCACAAACCGTTGAAGCAGGTTTTCGTATCATTATGAAAGATCCAAATGTAAAAGCCATTTTGATTAATATTTTTGGTGGTATTGTAAGATGTGACCGTGTAGCAGCAGGAGTAATTGAAGCTTACAATAAACTAGGCAATATTAATATCCCAATTATTGTAAGATTACAAGGTACCAACGCCGTTGAAGCCAAGAAATTAATTGACGAAAGTGGATTAAAAGTTCAATCTGCTATTCAGTTAAGCGAGGCTGCAGCTTTAGTAAAACAAGCGGTTGCGTAATTTATAAATGCCTTATTTTAAAGCCATTAGAAAAGTACATCAATTTCTAATGGCTTTTTTTATTGATTAATCACTTCAAGTTGTTTAACTTCTGTTATTGCACTAACTGTATATGTTAATCCTGTTTTTATTTCAATACAGGTATATCGCTTCCTACGGAGTTCCCCTTTTCTAAATACCTTTCCATTAGACAACCTAAAAAGGGCACCCATAGGTAAATCAGCAATAAAACAGACTCCCTCTTTCTTACTTGAATTATACTTTCTTAATACCATCAACAATTCTGTTTCTCCATTTGCTGTTGCAGCAGGGGAGATTATTGATTTTTGTAAAGCAGCTACAATTTCAGTTGGGAATACACCAAATGCTACAAAATCAATCAATAATTTGCTGTAAATAGCCTTCCATTCTTTCCCATGAGGCTCTACCCTATTTTGATATTGCTCAAAAGTGAGCAAGTGGGCCAACTCATGCAATAGGGTAATTAAAAACTCATAAACGTTTAAATTCCCATTTACACTAATTCTATGATTGTTACCCTGATGTGCATGTCTATAATCGCCTAGGACCGATTTGCGACTTTTAGCAACAGTTAAATGTACTTTATATTGATAAAGGTATTTTACAACATAATCAAAACTACCCGCAGGTAAAAAACGGGCTAATTCATGCAATGGATGCTCAATTGCTGCCATTTTTTTTAGTCGGTTTTATTTGCATGGCCATTTTTACTTCTAACCAAGTATAAAGTATATACAATCCCATACTTAAAAATATTCCATTTATACTTTGGGCTTCGCCCACATTATATAGGTAAATAAATGCTGCAGTTCCCAACACAAAAAGCTTCAATACTACAGACCCCATTACACTTCTTACCATGGCATGGGGGTTGGTATTGTTTACCGACTTTATTTGCGAACGTATACTAACAGTACAAATAACGAACAATAATGTATTCGCACCTGCTACCATGACTGGGTCAATTTGCTTCAGTTTTAATGCATCACTAAATAGCAAACAGATCCCATTTACTACTCCAAATAATACAATTAGGGGAATATAAAATTGTTGAAACTTAGTTTTCATGAATGCAATTTAATCGTTAGATGCTTCCACTTTAGGTAGCGCCAATGGAACAGTGTCTAAAGTAGCTGGCTTATCGCCAGCCAATACCTTTTTTATACCTTCTAAGTATTGTTCTTTATACCTTATTTCATTTTCTAAAGAATCAGTCCTAATTTTCAATAACTGTAAAGCAGTTCTACTCTCCTTGGTACCGTACCCAGGTATATAATATTTTAAAGGAGAGAAAGCAATCAATGCAATGGTAAAACCAACCAGCAAAACAAATACTGTACTCAAACCAATATATACACTTAATCTAGATAATCTAAATGCCACCATCTCTTCATAAGTGTCGTCATTCATAATTACCAAGCGATAAGTATTCCTTAATCGCTTAAATGTATTTCCGGTATTTATTTTATTCATATTATAAAAACTGGTTAAAGGTAAGGATTGGTTCGGTTTTATATCTGTATGGTGCAGAAATAACTGTATTTTTAATGGATTTTATGCGCCAATTTCTAAAATATTCAAAACAGGGCCTTTTAGGCATTTTCATATTAAGTTGTTCCTATTTAAGTGCACAGCCCAACACTACTATTGAATTAACTAAACCAGAAAAATACCAAAGCCGTTTACTCCCTGCAGAAAAATCTGGAAATAAGAAGTTCACTATTCCAAAAAGAATTTACAATAATACAGTAAGCCATTACAACTACTACTACAATGCTTCCGTTAAGCTTAATGATATCATTTTAGCGGCTAAAAACCAATATAAAGAAGATTATACAGAATTGCTACCCTTTTACAACTATTCCTTAGATGAAACTGCTAAAGGGCAAATAGACAGTGTGATATATAAATGCACTGCTGGTATATTATTACACGACTTAAGGAGCGACTGGGTAGATCAGTTGTATTTATTAATGGGGAATGCGTACATGCATCGAAAAGATTTTGATTCTGCTGCCTTGGTATTCAATTATATCAACTATGCATTTGCAGCAAAAGACGAAGGATATGACTTACCAATAGGAAGTAATTTAAGTAGTAAAGGCGGTGCATTTTCTATTAGTACAGACGAAAAAAGAAATTTTTGGAGAAAAATAAGTTCTCCTAAGCCAGCTAGAAATGAAAGCTTTTTATTTCAGTCTCGAAATTTTATTGAACAAGAAAAGCTTGCTGAAGCAGAAGCACTATTACAAATTTTAGCAGCAGATAAATTTTTCCCAGAAAGATTAAAAACAACCTGGAACGAATACACTGCCTATTTACTCTACAAAGAAAAGCAATACGATAGTGCCGCTTTTTATCTTTCGAAAGCTTTACCTAATGCGCATTCAAAGTTAGAAACAGCTAGATGGGAATATTTAATTGCTCAAATGTATTCGTTATCTAACCAAGACTCTTTATCGGTTGTTTGGTATGAAAAAGCAATTACCCATACACCTGATCCTTTAATGGATGTTTATGCTAGGCTAAATATTGTATCTCTATCCTCCGAGAAAAAAGCAAATGCCGTTAATTTTCATTTATTGCAGCTTTTGGCAATGGCCAAAAAAGAAAAATACCAAGGCTACAGAGACCTTATTTATTATGCAGCGGCCGAAATAGAAATTAGACAAAATAATTTAAATAATGCAGAAAACTGGTTAAACAAAAGTATTAACTACAGCGAAGAGAATAATTCGCAAAAATCAAAATCCTATTTTCTCTTAGCAGAAACCTTATACAAAAACAAAAAATACATTTCTGCATCTGCTGCTTACGACAGCCTATCTATTAGTTTACTAAATACAGCTGAATCAAATACAGTAAACCAAAAAAAAGCACCGTTAAATAGAATAGCCCTTGCATTAAAATCTGTTAACAGAGAAGATAGTCTACAAAAAATTGCATTACTCCCTGAAACAGAAAGGGATGCCTTATTGAAAGCTTTATTAAAAAAATTAAGAAAAGAAAAAGGCATAAAAGAATCAGATACAGAAACCAGTTTTGGATTAAGTGGCTCTATAGCAGCACCAACAGACTTATTTGCACCTCCAACTGGCAACACTGGATTTTACTTTACCAATAATTCCTTAAAAACCAAGGGGCTGGCCGATTTTAAAGCTAAGTGGGGTAATAGGCCCAATATTGATAATTGGAGAAGACAGTCTGCAATAGATAGGAACGTTGGTGCAATGGCAATTGATAACGATCAAAAGCCCAACAACACTAAATCTGCACAAAATACTGTCTTGAGCCTTGAAACTTTAAAAGATAGCATTCCACTTACTATAGAAAAGCTAGCTATTTCTAATGATACCATCTTGAACTCGCTCATTTTGAGTGCTGGCATTTTTCAATACCAGCTTAGAGATGTTTTAGCGGCCACTGAAACCTATGAAGAAATTGCAAAACGTTTTGCTGAGAGTAGCGCATTAGAAGAAGTTTGGTTTCAATTACATAATTCTTATAGTAAACAAAATCAGTTTAAAAAGGCAGACTCAGTAAAGCAATTACTAAATGCATTTTACCCAAAAGGAAAAAATAATCAACTGCTTCAGTCGGGAGTCAATTTAAAAGAAGCAGAAACCAATCAGCTTTATGCCCATATTTATAACCAATTTATAGAAGGTAAATTTGAAGAAGCCATTGCCAATAAAAAGAAAGCGGATATACAATTAGGCAGTTCTTATTGGACACCTCAATTGCTCTATATAGAATCAGTTTACTATATCAAACAAAAGCAGGATAGTACTGCTAAAAACAGATTGAACGAAATTAGCCGCCTCTTTCCAGCAAGTCCAATTGCTGAGAAAGCAAAGACAATGCTTGAAGTGCTAAGCAAAAGGGCGGAAATTGAAGCATACTTGACCAATTTAACAATAGAAAGACCTGTTGAAGTAGTGGAAAGAAAAATAGATTTAAATACAACCAACGCACAAGATTTACCTATTGTTTCAAAAGCGCCCACAGTTGTAAAAGTTCCTGAGAAGGTAATACCTAGCTTACCTATAACCGCTGCGCCGGTTGAAAAACCAACTCTTCCAGAATCTTATGATTTTAATGCAACGGATTCTCAATATGTGGCCATTGCTTTATATAAAGTTGACCCCATTTTTGTAAGCGAAGCAAGAAATGCTTTTAATAGGTTTAACCAAGAAAGGTATTATGGGCAGAAACTCCCTATTAACGTTATAAGAGTGAATGATACAGAACAAATATTGTTAATTGGTCCATTTATAAATGCTGCCGAAGCAAGCACTTATACAGACAAGAATAAGTCTTTGGCTGCATCCAGAATTATGCCATGGCTAACAACTGACAAGTACAGCTTTAGCATTATTAGTCCTAAAAACTTAACGCTTTTAAGAAAAAAAGGGGAAACAACTACTTATTGGCAACTAGTGAGAAATCTGTTTCCCGATAAGTATTAATTTTACCCATACAAAACAGCGCATTGACAATGACTAAACCGGTTCGTATTTTTTGGCGTATATTTTTTGGAGGCTTTGCCTTTGTGATTATTCTATTGGCTATGCTCAATTTTGGTTGGATTGGAAGCATGCCCGATTTAGACGATATTGAAAATCCATCAGCTTCTTTGGCTTCCCAAGTTTATGCCGAAGATGGCACATTGATGGGTAAATATTATATTGAAGATCGAATTAATGTTCATTATAAAGATATAAGCAAGCATATAATTGAAGCTTTAATTGCAACAGAAGACGAGCGTTTTTATGCGCACAGCGGTATTGACGCTAGGTCTTTAGGAAGGGCTATATTTTATTTAGGAAGTGAGGGAGGGGCGAGTACAATAACCATGCAAACAGCAAAGAACCTTTTCACAGAAAATTGGAGCACTAAGAATTTTATATTAAGGGCCCTCCAAAAAATCAAGGAAGGGATTATTGCAGTTAAGCTTGAAAGAAATTTCACAAAGGAAGAAATCATCACTTTGTATTTAAATACAGTTGCTTACAGCGACAATGTATTTGGAATCAGAAATGCTTCTAAAACATTTTTTCAAAAGGAGCCCGATAGAGTGAATGTAGAAGAAGCCGCAGTTCTAATTGGAATGCTAAAAGGCGCAACGCTTTATAATCCAAGAAGAAACCCAAAATTATCATTAGATAGAAGAAATACGGTACTGAGCCAAATGGTTAGAAACAACTATTTGGATGCACAACAAGCCGAAATATTAAAACGTCAACCTATTGAGCTTAACTACAAAAAGCTAGATGAAACCACAGGTTTAGGGCCATATTTCAGAATGATTCTTGGAGAAGAAATGAAAAAATGGTGCAAAGAAAACACAAAAAATAATGGAGATCAATATGACTTATATAGAGATGGTTTAAAAATTTATACTACTATCAACCCTAGAATGCAATTGTATGCAGAAGAAGCTGTAGCAAAGCATATGAGCTATATGCAGAAGCTCTTTAATACCCAAGAAAATATTAGAACAGGTAGTATTTGGAAAGGGTTTGAAACAAATCTAGATCAAGCAATAAAACAAACAGACCGTTGGAAAAATTTAAAAAGAGAAGGTTTAACCGACGAAGAAAACTTGCGAACTTTTTACCAGAAAGTACCCATGCGTGTATTTGCTTGGAATAATAATAGAGGTATTGATACTACTATGACTCCATTTGATTCCATTAAATACCACAAACAAATGTTGCAAGCAGGCTTTATGGTAATGGACCCACTAAATGGTCAAATAAAAGCTTGGGTAGGTGGCATTGATTTTAAAACATTTAAATACGATCACGCCAATATCAATACAAAAAGACAAGTAGGAAGTACTATTAAGCCCCTTTTATACAGCTTGGCAATTGAAGAAGCTGGCCTAAACCCCAACTCACCAGTTCAGGATATTCAACAAAATTTTGGACAATATGGGCTGGTACCTGCTACTTCTAAAACATGTACTGGCGCTACCATTCCAATGGCCATTGCATTGGCTAAATCTAGAAACTGCGCTTCTGCATATATTATGAAGCAGTTGGATAATACTGCTAATAACGGGGCAAAAAGATTCGTTGAGTTTTTAGAGAAATGCGAATTAAAAACTAAGATTGAACCTTACCCTTCTATAGCATTAGGTGCTTGCGAAATTTCTTTATTTGAAATGATGCAAGCTTACAGCATGTTTCCTGGAAGAGGCTTTAATGCAAAGCCCATGTATATTACCAGAATTGAAGATAGAAATGGTAATGTGCTGGCCACTTTTACTCCTCAAAGAAAAGAAGTGATTAATGATGTTACTGCCTATTCAGTCATTAAAATGATGCAAGGGGTATTAACCAATGGAACCGGTGCCGGTATCTGGGGACATGGAATTCCATCTGGCTTGCAAGTAGCAGGTAAAACAGGAACTACCAATAATAACAGTGACGCTTGGTTTATGGGATATACGCCGCAATACCTTGCTGGTGGTTGGGTTGGATGCGACGACCGTTTTATTCGCTTTAATAGCAAGAATGGTGAAGGCGGTAGAGCAGCAATGCCAATTTGGGCTTACTTCTTTAATAAAGCTATAGCTGATCCTAATTGTGGCATAGACACTAAGCTAAGCTTCATTAAACCGGAAGTGATGAGTAACGATATTATCATTGATTACATTAATGGCACCAATCCAATTTTAGGAGGTGAAGGAGAAGACATGGGAACAGGTACTTCAGAAGATTATGAGATTCCAAAAAATATTAAACCAGAAGAATTAGGAGCAGAATCTGATATCATTATCGAGAATAAAAAACCTGCAACCCCACCTGCAACTCCTGGAAGCAATACCAACAAACCTGCAGACAAACCCAAAGCAGTACTTCCTCCTCCTGTTAAAAAGCCAGGTGGAAATAAATAATTATTGATTCAATTTGATTAAACCAAACGCCGAACTTAATCCCTTTGAAGATTGATAAATGCATTCAATAAGGGCTGAGCCATATTGGCTATAAAATAAAGCGATATTTTCATGACGTTCTTGCAAACTATTGCTTGGAAATAAGTTTTGCTTCAATACTTGTATTTGTTGTGTTGCTGTTGCAAATTTTCTTTTTTCGGCTCTTCTAATTTTATTTTCTAACGCTTTTATTCTTTTAAGCGCATTGGCTTCAAGCGCAAGTATATGTTCATTTAAAGAGGCATCCACTAAACCCGCTTTGTTCTTTAGCTTTAAATAAAATGCTGTTAAGTCTTCTAATTCTGTAGCAAGGCTTAATTCATTGTTAGAATGACTTGCAACATATTCTTTTATCAACTGATGTTCAGGTGAAAATAATGCCTGGTTGCTCAGTTCTAGAGCTTTTTGTTTGGTCCCCATTTTTGGAGATAAGATTGCAAAAGAATTCCGCAGCAGTAAAACCGGGAAAGCCACCCCTGCAGCTTCAAATACATTTTTGAGTTCTAGCCAATAAGCCAGTTCTCCTCCTCCCCCAATAAAAACAATATTCGGCAGAATAGACTCTTGAAATGCGCCTCTTAAAATCACGTTTGGACTAAACCTTTCAGGATGGTCTTGTAGTTCTTGTAAAATGGCTTCTTGGGTAAATTGAATATTCAAAGCAGCCACTTCATAAATACCATTATTGAATTCAATTCTTTCTCTTTTATCACCAATTAAATAAAATAAATTGATTGGCCTTCCTGCAGCTTGTACTTTGTAATTTTCTTGCAATTTTACAATGGTCGTCGCAACAATTTTTTCTGAAAATTGCAGTGTTAATTCTTTTTCAATTACAGGAGCAAATAAAGCTTTTAATCGTGCATTGTCTGGAACCAAAACAATCAATCCATAGGAACCAAAAAGTGAATTAACCAATTCTAAAGTTGCTTGTTGAATGGTTTTTCCAATGGTATAACAAGTTGAAAATAATTGCGTCAATTCGTTTCCAAAAGGTAATATACCAATTTGTCCTGAAATTAAATGGATGAGTGAAACAAATAATTTGTCTACTTTCATTCTACCCACCGCCCCTGTTTGTGCGGTATTCCAAACTAATTTCTCTCCGCCAATATTTACAAATCCCAATTCATCTAAATCGGCATCTTCGCTTCCCATATAATAAACAGGAATAAACTTTTTCTGTGGAAACGCAACAGAAAGTTCTTCTGCCAATTTGATGGTATGAACGATTTTGTAAATAAAGTACAGAGGCCCTGTAAAAATATTGGGTTGATGCGCTGTAGTAATAGTATATGTATTGGGCAATTGTAAATCTTGAATATGCTGTTGCACTTTGGAACTGATAGCAATTCCATGATATTGCAAAGTCAATTCTTCTACCAGAACTTTTCTGTTTACTGGATGTAAATCTCTAGCACTCATTGCAGATTGAACACCTTCTAAACTGGTGTTATGCAAATAAAATGGCTTTAAATTTTCGTGTTGTTGCAGGTAATCCTGAACAATCTTAGAAAAAAATCCGGTTTTTTCGTATGGCAAATACTGGGTGCTACAATCCATATAGAATGTAAAAATACAACATCATTGATTTATCTAAGTCTTATATTATTGAGGTTTAGATTAATCAAATCTATTGGGATTAAATGGAGATATATCCATGCTTAATGCCCCTCCTTCAACAATTTCAGCAACCAGTTTTCCGGTACCAGCACCTAAGCTTAACCCAACCATTGCATGCCCAGTGGCCATAACCAAATTATCCCATTGCTTGGCTCTTCCAATATAAGGAAGTCCATCGGCCGAGCAGGGTCTATAACCGTACCAAATCTTTTCGTTGGGAGGCAATGCAATATCAAATTGGGTATACACGGTTTTAACTGCATCAACTATTCCTTGAACCCTATTCATTCTAGGAGGGGTTTTAGTAGAGGTGATTTCCATAGTACCTCCAAACCTGATTTTATTCCCATCCATTGGCGTTAATGCAACTCTCCCCTCTACTAAAACGCTTGGATAATTAATGTGATAGGGTGAATTTTCTAGTGTAATAGAATATCCTCTTCCGGGCATTAATAATAAATCCATATTTAATTTCGCTGCCAATTCCCTGCTCCATGAGCCAGAAGACAGCACTACTTCATCTGTTGGGTAGCTGGCAGTAATGGTTTTTACAGCAATGATTTTTTTCCCTTTTTTTTCAAAGCCTACTACCTCTTCTTCTTTAACCAATTTTACTCCTTTTTGAACCAGTACTTCCAACAACTGCTGCATTAATTTATTGGGGTACAAATGAGCATCACACTTAAAAAACAATGCCCCTAACGCATCTATTGCTGTATGTGGCTCTAAGCCTTGCAATTGATCTTGGGAAAGCATTGTTGTATCTAATAATCCCAATTGGTGCGCTCTTTCACATAAAGCTTTACACTTGTCTCCCCCTTTATCAGTTTTAAAAATCTCCAACAACCCTTTGTGTTCATACGAAAAATCAAATAGGGTAGATTGATCCCATTGTTCGTACCAATATTGACTCAACATAGCAATATCTCTTAACGGAACAGCCGCTTTTTCAACATGTTGCTCCGTTGCTACTTGCATGAATTTCCATCCCCATTTTATTAAGTTAATGTCTAAACGGGGTTGAACATAAAAAGGGCTCTTCGAATTCCACATCCACTTTAATCCTTGTGTAACAATTCCTGGGGTAGCCAAAGGAACAAAATGGCTTGGACATACATAACCTGCATTACCGTAAGAGCAATTGTTTTGCATATCTGTTTTATCTATCACCGTTACTTCATGCCCAGCACTATTTAAAAACCAAGCACTACTAAGGCCAATGATTCCTCCACCTATGATGGTTATTTTCATTTAATTATAGGGTTATTTTGAAGATAGCTTATTATCTTTAAGCTAATAATTATGGAAACTTACGGAAAAATTCTACTCATTGCGATGCCTGCTTTTTTAGTATTGATTTTACTGGAAAAATGGTGGGGAATTCGAAAAGGAAATGACACCATTAGAACCATGGATATGGTATCTAGTTTAACATCTGGAATAACCAATTCAACAAAAGATGTTTTAGGGTTAAGTATTGCTGTTTTAAGTTATGATTGGATGGTAACCCATTGGGCTATCTTTCAAGTTGAAGCTTCTGTTTTGCTTTATATTATTGCTTTTGTTGCTTTAGACCTCACTGGTTATTTAGTGCATAGGATTGACCATGAATTTAATTTTTTCTGGAACGCGCATATTATTCATCACAGCAGCGAAGACTTCAATCTTGCTTGTGCTTTGCGCCAAAGCATATCTACTTTTGTTCGCTTATTTACTATTTTTCTTTTACCAGCGGCAATATTAGGGGTTCCAACACAAGTAATTGCGGTGGTTGCGCCTTTGCATTTATTTGCACAATTTTGGTATCATACCCAACATATTGATAGAATGGGATGGTTAGAGAAAATCATTGTAACCCCCTCACACCATAGAGTACATCATGCCATTAATCAGGAGTACCTAGATAAAAACTACGGCCAGATTTTTATTTTTTGGGATAAGTGGTTTGGTACTTATCAGGAAGAATTATCCCATGTTAAACCTGTTTACGGTATTACAAGACCAGTAAGAACTTGGAATCCAATCAAAATTAATTTTATGCATTTATGGTTACTCATTCAAGATGCATGGCGAGCAAATAGTTTAAAAGATAAGTTACGTATATGGTTTATGCCTACTGGATGGAGGCCTGCTGATGTTGCTGAAAAATATCCAGTATTTAAAATTGAGGACCCTTATCATTTTGAAAAATATGAAACCAAAGCAGGATCTTTTTTTACAGTATGGGTTTGGGTACAACTAGGTTTGTTGCTGCTTTTTATTAGCTACTTATTTGGAAATATTGCAGCAATAGGAAGCCCGGGAATGTTCTATTATGGGCTTTTCATTTTTGTATTTGTTTATGCATTTACAGAATTAATGGATGGCAATCCAAATGCATGGGCCTGGGAATTTATCAAATTCGGGATGGGTATTTATTTTTTAATTAATACCAATGGATGGTTCGGACTAGGTACCATTGCACCCATTATGCCTTATATAGTTGGCATATATTTATTAATATCTTTAGCGCTGACTTTTTATTTTAAAAAGGAGAATAACCGGTATGAAATAGCAATTAAATAAGGGGCTATTTCATATCGTTAGCGGTAAAACTAAGCGGCAACAATGAAGCTGCATCTTCTAACACATAAATTGCCCCTTCCATTCCACTTAAAATTAATTTGATGGGTTGAGCCTGTCTCAAAGTTTGTTCTAATAAGCTTTGGCGACATAAGCCACATGGGCTCACCGGATTTTTACTTTCTCCTTTTAAATTGTGGCAACTAATAGCAATGGTTTTAATTGCCACACCGCTATATAAAGAAGATACCGCAGACAATAATACCCTTTCAGCACAAATGCCTACAGGGTAACTGGCATTTTCCTGATTGGTGCCTTCAATTGTTTCTCCATTGTTCAGCATTGCTACTGCCCCAACTTGAAATTGAGAATAAGGCGCATATGCTTTTGAAGTAGCTTCTCTTGCCATTAATAATAAATGGGCATCTTCTGTAGAAAGAGAAGAAGCGTTTTCTAGCATTTGATATTGGAATACGATTTCTTTCATCCCAGTTATTGAATCACTTTAAATAATCTATCCCATCTTGGTCCTTTATTCCAGCTAAACCAAATTAAAGAGGCTTTACCAACTATATGTGTTTCAGGAACAAAGCCCCAGAAACGACTGTCTTGACTTCTATGTCGGTTGTCTCCCATCATCCAATAATAATTGTATTGAGGTGTATAACTATTTACCACTTTGCCATTAATAATGAATTGACCCTGTTTTTCTTCTAAAACATTGTGCTCATAAACCGTGATTAACCTGCGGTACAAGGAAATATTGTTCTGATTCAACCCAATAGCTTTTCCTTTTTGAGGAATGGTTATTGGTCCATAATTATCTAATGTCCAAGGAAAATTAGCTTCATCGTTCGGAAAAAACATTCCCACATTGGTATCTACATACTTAGTTAAAGAAAGAACACCAGGATATTTTTTTACTTTTTCAGCAGCCTCTGCAGTAATATTGAAAATATAGGTTTTACTATCTGGACCTGGAGAAAAATTACCGTTATTGTTTTCTAAATCAATACCTAACTCGTCTTGTAAAAACTCATCAGAAAAACCCGATCCACTAGTTGTTGCAATATAATCCGTTTGAGCACCACCTGGTAAATCAGCAGGATTTCCATTGATAAATAAATCTGCATTTTTAATCTCCAGCACATCGCCAGGCACTGCAACACAGCGTTTGATATAATTATCTGTTTTGTCCATTGGGTGTACCAATATGGGATACTCTGCTAATAAGGCATCTCTATTCCCCTTAAACTGGCTACTTCGCAAAACTTCGTAATACGTTATTTTGCTCCCAAATTCAGGTAAGTTAATGATGGTATCACCAGCTGGAAAATTAAAAACAACTGCATCATTTCTTTTCACTGTTGTTAAAGCAGGTAATCTTTTATATGGCAACTGAACCTCCTTAATATATGACGGAGTGGTTAAGCTGAAAGGCATGATATTGTGCACAAAAGGAAAAGAAACAGGCGTTTGAGGAACTCTTGGACCATAACTCATTTTACTAACAAATAAAAAGTCGTTCACCAATAAACTCTTCTCCATACTTTCTGTTGGTATTACATAGGCTTCAAACACAAATGTTCTAATGATAGTAGCCGCTACAACTGCAAATACTCCTGCATCAATCCACTCTCGAGAAGCAGGTTTGTGGTAATGATTTAAAGTTTGAGGACCATGCCATTTTTCTTTTTCAGAAAAACCCAAATAAGGGAAATAAATAAAAGGGAAAAAAACTACTGCAGCATGTGCAGGAACCGAGACTTTTTTAAAATTCATTACAAAAATGATAGTAATCCAAATTGTAATAAACTGACCTGCTATAGGTATAAGCTGTAGCCAAAACCAAAAACGCTTAATTTCTGCTTTCTGCACAATTTCCCATGTATTATAAAAGGGGATAAAGGCCTTCCAAGCATCAATACCAGCTTTCTTAAACATGCCATACATTCCAATATGCCAACCTAATATTCCTATAATAAACAACGCTAAGCCCATAAAACGGTTTTAGTTTAAACAAATGTATCTATTTCAAATACAATGCTCAATAATTAAATATAATGTTTTGCTAAATATAATTTTTTACGTCTTCCGCCAAAATCTCCTTTCCAGACAGTATAATCAACCGCTCTACCACATTTCTCAACTCTCTAATATTACCCGTCCAATTGTGTTTTTTCAACAGCTCTAATGCATTATTAGCTATAGTTTTTGGAGCCTGCCCATAATCTTTTGCTATATCGGCTAAAAAGTGATTGACCAGCAACGGTATGTCTTCTCTTCTATCATTTAAAGAAGGAACATGAATTAAAATTACCCCTAAGCGATGGTATAAGTCTAATCGAAAATTCTTCTCTTCTACTTCCTTCAACAAATCTTTATTGGTTGCAGCTACCACCCGAACGTCTACTGCTATTTCTTTATCTCCCCCTACCCTAGTTATTTTACCCTCTTGCAAAGCCCTTAGCACTTTGGCCTGAGCACTCAAACTCATATCTCCAATTTCATCTAAAAACAGTGTACCCCCATTGGCCTGTTCAAATTTTCCAATCCTTTGTTTTATGGCAGAAGTAAATGATCCCTTTTCATGCCCAAATAATTCACTCTCTATTAATTCTGCAGGAATAGCAGCACAATTAACTTCAATCAATGTTCCAGCAGCTCTATTACTTTTTTCATGCAACCATCTTGCTACTAGTTCCTTACCACTGCCATTCTCCCCTGTTACTAAAACTCGAGCATCTGTTGCTGCTACTTTTTCAATGGTTTCTTTAATTTTGATAATTGGAGCTGATTGTCCAATGATTTCTTGAATACCTGCCACTCTTTTCTTTAACACTTTGGTTTCCTTCACCAAACTATTTTTATCCATGGCATTTCTAATCGTAATCAACAGCCTATTTAAATCAGGCGGCTTGGCTATATAATCAAATGCACCTTTCTTAACCGCGTCTACAGCTGTTTCTATATTGCCATGCCCACTAATAATAATAATAGGCACATCGGCATTTATCTCTTTTGCTTTTTGCAAAAATTCTATACCATCAATCTTAGGCATTTTAATATCGCAGAGCACTAAATCAAAACTACTAGATTTAAATTTTTTCAACCCCTCTTCTCCATCTGTTGCTTCATCTGTTGTATAACCTTCATTATTCAAAATGTCTTTTAAAACATTCCGAATAGCTCTTTCATCATCAATAATTAGTATGGAAGCCATATTTTGGTTTATTTACGAAGTTAATCATTGCAAATTGATTCTGATGCCCATATAACCATTACGCAGCGGGGCTGGATTAAAGTACCTACTCCCAACTGCATTAATATCATTACCCAAGCTAAATGTTTGGTTTAATAAATTATCTGCCCCTGCAAATAACTGAAACTGATACTGCTTCCATTTAATTTGCTTAGCTAATTTCGTTTGTAATAATTCATACCCTTCTGCATAAACTGTTGCAGCATCATTCAATGATATTTTACTGGTTAAGTTGGCGGTAATGTTAAATGTCCAACCGTTTTTATGAGCAAAGTTTACTGTTGATACCAAAATATATTTCGGCACCCCTGTTATTGGATTACCACTAAATACGGTATTCCCCTGTTGATAATTGGTAAATTGATACGGTTGAAAACTAAATGAATTGGTAATATCAATGCTGTATTTTTTCTCTTTAGAGGGCCGTACCAGTAAATATTTTATCATTGCTTCAAGTCCATTTTGCTTTGTTGCACCTGCATTTATAAAATATTCATTCCCATTTAAATCGTTTCTTCTTACAATCGCATTCTTTAGTTGAAAAGAATAATAAGACAAGTCTACTTGTATTTGATCATTAAGTAACCCACCTTTAATACCAATCTCTGCATTCCACCCTTGTTCTGCATTTAATTGCGGATAAAAATTACCATCTGATGGTCTAATTTCTGCCAAACTTGGAGCGGAAAATCCTCTTGCAATAATTCCGTATATATTCAAGTTCGCATTCAACTTATAATTCATCGTAAGCCTTGGACTAATGGGTGATTGTATTTTCCTATTCATGAGCGGCTGATTCATTATCAGCAATGACTTAAATTCATACAACTGTTGATTCAAACTAATTCCTGCATTCACCAGTAACTTTTGAGCAGGTTTAAAACTCCATTGAGTAAATAAGAACCCTTGTCGAGTATAAACAATATCATCCGCTTGAATCAATCCTGCAACCCCCTTGTTATTGGTATAATTTTGTATGGCAGATTCATTGATTAAGTATTCTGTTCCTATTATCCATTTCCATTTATTTAACACTGATTTTGGTTGAATTACCCATTGTATACCTGCTGATAAATTCAATTCATTTCTCTTCTCAAAATTGGTAATAAACGGATTAGAAAAACCAGTTTGATTAATTGATACAAAACTTTTAATTACTTGTTGTTGATTAATCTGATAACTATCATGTACGCCTACCCATAGGGTATTATTTTGAATGCCTGCTTTTTGAACAATTGCACTTGGTAAAGTGGCAGTTGCTTGCCTAGACAAACGTGGATTAATCAACATTTGAGCTGCTGTTATTCCACCCGGTGTTTGATAATTTAATTGGGTATAAAAAATACCTGTTCTTATTAAGTGTTTAGCCCTTTTCAATCCAGCGCTCCATGAAATACCTGTTCTATTTAAGTTGGATTGCTCTCTATATCCATCAGATTGCAAACGATGTAATTGCAAACTAGAAGTAAATTGAGCATTGCTATTCGCCCATTGAAATTGTTGTTGATTATACCCAAAAGATCCACCTGTTAGTACAATAGAAGCATATTGCTTTGGTTTTTCAGAAAAAGGTAAATCCTGATTCAATAAAAATACCCCTCCAGTTCCAGCTCCATACATACTCGATGAAGGCCCCTTAGCAATCTCCACCTGATCAATTAATGATGGGTCAATTAGATTTAAATAGGTATTACCTGTAGCATCCGAGAATGGTATATCATTCCAATACAATTTCACATTTCTGATACCAAAAGGGGATCGCAATAAGCTGCCTCTTACTGAAAGTCGGTAACTACCTGGTGAACGCTCTTCCATCCTTACCCCAGCCACCAAATTCATTGCGGGTAAAATAGAGGCTGGCGAAAATTGCATCAATGCTTTTTTATTTAATAAAGACACAGCTGCTGGCATTTCCTTCCATTTAATTCTAGCATTAAATGCAGTCACAATCACGTCTTGCAAGGGCAACTCTTTATTAAGTAAAGTATCCTGTGCCTCCATTTTATTACTTGAAAGCAAGATTATTAAACAAACTATAATTTTAAATAAATGGGAATGCATAAGGATATTAAACACCAAAGCCCGAATTACTTCGGGCTTTGCTAAAATATATTCAAATTTATTTTTTCATATACATCACTTCTTTTACCAAGTTAACTGTTCTAGTAACATCTGGTATTGCTAATGCAGTTAAATTTGGTGCATAGTGCATTGGCGCATCAGCACTAGTGATTCTTCTTATAGGCGCATCTAAATAATCAAAACCTTCTTTTTGAATTCTATAACTAATTTCAGATGAAATAGAAGCAAATGGCCACTGTTCTTCAATTATTACTAATCGGTTGGTCTTTTTTACGCTTTCTAATATAGTCATCCAATCTAAGGGTCTAATGGTTCTTAAATCAATTACTTCTGCACTTACTCCTTCTTTAGCCAATTCTTCAGCAGCCCCTAAAGCCACTTTCATCATTTTATTAAAAGAAACAATAGTAATATCTGTTCCTTGTCTTTTAACATCTGCTTTACCCAAAGGAATATAATATTCCTCATCTGGCACTTCAGATTTATCACCGTACATTACTTCACTTTCCATGAAAATAACTGGATCTTCTTCAAAACGGATTGCTTGCTTTAAAAGCCCCTTTGCGTCGTATCCATTAGAAGGTGAAACCACTTTTAACCCAGGAATATTGGCATAATAACTTTCAAATGCAGTTGAATGTTGCGCACCTAATTGACCAGCACTCCCATTAGGTCCTCTAAAAACAATTGGACAGCCAATTTGGCCACCACTCATAGCAAGCATTTTTGAAGCAGTATTCAAAATTTGATCCATTGCCAATACTGCAAAGTTCCAAGTCATGAATTCTACTACCGGTCTTAACCCATTCTGTGCAGCACCAACCGCAACTGCAGTAAATCCAAGTTCTGCAATGGGTGTATCAATAACTCGCTTTTCGCCAAATTCAGCAAGCATTCCCTGACTTACTTTGTAAGCTCCATTGTATTGGGCTACTTCCTCCCCCATCAAGAACACCTTTTCATCTCTTCTCATTTCTTCACTCATGGCTTCACGAAGGGCTTCTCTAAACGCTATTGATCGCATAATCAGTTATTTTAAAATGAGCACAAAAATAGAAGATAAACCTATATAAAACCAAAAAACCCTCTCGAGTTTTAAACGAGAGGGTTTTTTATAAAATATTGATCTATTAGTTTAAAATACATTCCAAGCAAAGCTCACATAATACAAACCACCGATTTGAATGTTTCCAAATCCATTGTAGTAGTATTTGTTGAAGATATTGGTACCACCAATTTTAATTAAAGATTTAATACTTGGCAACTTATGGCTAATCATAGCGTCAACAGTGCTATAAGAAGGAACTTGACCTACTGCAAATGAGCCCTCGTAATTAAAACTGTCTGCCCATCTGTAAGTGACATTGAAGCCCCATTTATTTTTCTTGCCAAATCCGCTGTTTGCAAAACCAGCATTGAAACGATATTTTGGAGTATTAAAATAAGAAACAAATCCTACAGGTAAATCCCCAATAACATCTGAATATAGATTGGTATTAACTGAGAAGTTTTTCGGCATTATGTACTCTAAAGAAGCACCCCATCCTTTCACATCAACTGATTCTGGCGCATTGGTAGAAATGCCATAAGCAATTCTTGTGTTTGCATTTAACACATTCAATGGACTTGGAGGCAAACCAGCTCTTGCCTGAATTACGGTTACACTACTCAAGAAGTCTCTGTAACGGGAAGTATAGGCATAAACGTCAATCAACAAACGCTTTCCAATCAAACCCTTGTAACCTACTTCAAAAGAAGTAGTAGACTCTGGCTTAAATTCTCCAAATTGCTGTTGTTGTAATAAGCCAGGGTTTGGAGCACCAGCTAAAGCACTAGCGCCAAATGCTTGTACGCTTGCTAAAGTATAAGCAGGATTGCCTTTGAAGTTGTAGAAATCTCTTAACTGTGGCAAACCACCCATTAAACGAGTACCCCCACCAACTAACAAGTTAATCCACTGGTTTTGAGTGGTTGGGAAACGATAAGCAGTTTGATAAGAGAAACGTAAATTATGGTCAGATGCCAGTTTAATTACAGCAGAAACTCTTGGTGTAAAACGACCTTTAAAGTTGGTGTTTTTATCGTAACGACCAGAAGCAGTAACTTTCAAACGATCCCCAAACATTTTCTGTGAAATTTGTAAATAAGCACCAGTTTCATTGATATTAATGTTTCCCGCAGTATCAGCAAACAATGTACCCTGAGAGTTCAGCCCAAATTGACGAAAATTTCCTCCAATCATTAAGTCAGTTCCTTTTTCAGATAAACCTAAATCATCAGAAAGATTGTATTGTGCTTCTATACTCTTAAGGGTTGTTCTGTCAACAAACAAACCACCACCCTGTGAAATAGGTATACCTGCAATTTGCTGAAACAATGGATTATTACCAATGAATCCGGTAGGGCGGCCAGCATCAGCCACTGATCTGGCTCCATTTAAAATATTGATTCTGTTTGCAGCAACTACTCCTGGAGCAGCAGCCTGAGCAGCAGTTAAAGCAGCAGTAGGCGTTAACCCAGCACCTAAACCAGCTGCATATCCAGCTGCAAGTGCGCCAATATAAGTACCTACTGCACCACTTGATGCGTTACCAACTGTAGCACCTACAAATTGAGGGTACCAAGCAGTTGCGCTTGGTCTCCATGCTTCATTGAATAAACGAGTAGCAATAGTAGAGTTAAAAGTATTGCCAGAATTTTCACGAGTAGTGTAAGCTCTTACGTACCAGTTGTTTGCTTTTAATTCTAATTTATACTGACCCATTTTGAGGTCTTTTAAAGCATAACGATCGCTACCTGTGTAAACGGTATTACCCGTTCCCCAATAAGCAGCAGCAATTGCTTCAATTTTATTAGTGATTTTATAATGCAATGCTCCACTTAATTTTACATTAAAAGTAGTAGGATCAACTATTTGAATCTCATTGTAACCAGTTCTAGAAACATACAACGGAGAATTGGCAAAAGTCCCTAATACTGCAGAGGAAGGTATTGGAGTAGGAGTTGTAATTCCAGGGAAAGTTCCAGCAGGTAACAATGCTAAGAAAGGATTACCAGCAATAACACCAGCGAATGCACCACGTAAATCTGCATTGGTTTCATCACCATAAATATTTATACCGTCGTAATTAGGATCTGTTAAGCGATTTCCAGGAACTACGTTCCCGTTAGGACTTGCAGAAAGCGGAGATCTCAAATAGTTGCCATCGTTATTAGCCAACCAATCTTGAGCTTGCACAAACTGAATATTCATTTTATAAGCCCATTTTTCATTAATCTTGTTAGCGTAGCGAACACTCCAATCATAATAAGGAGATCTTGGACGCTGCTTTTCGTCTACGTGGTTAATACCAGTTTTTATTTGAAAACTCAATCCTTGGTATTTAAACGGACTCTTACTGCTGATTAGCAAAGTACCATTGGTACCACCTGGACCATACAATGCGGATGAAGCACCCTGTAGTAACTCAATATTGTCTACATCCAATTCAGTTATCCCAATTACGTTACCCACAGAAAAATTTAAACCAGGCGATTGGTTATCCATACCATCCACAAGCTGATTTAAACGAGAGTTACCGCTGCTGTTAAAACCACGAGTACCAACGCTGGCAAAAGTTAAACTTGCAGACACTACGTCAACCCCTTTAAGGTTTGCAATCATGTCATAGTAATTGGCTGAAGGTGAATTACGAATTGCTGTAGTACTAATTCTTTCGATAGAAACCGGCGATTCTAAAATTCTTTCAGGAACCCTTGATGCAGAAACTACTATTTCGTCACCCAATGTAAATGCAGTCTCTAATTCAACCACAACATCTTGGTTATTTTCTTTAATAGCTACTTCTTTAGCAGCATATCCAACCGATGAAATCACAAGGGTAAAAGGAAGTTTTTGAACAGTGGAGAACTTGAAATTTCCTTTGTCATCTGTGTAAGTACCAGCGGTACCCCCTTTAACAGAAATGGAGACTGCAGAAAGCAATTCCTTTGTTTTTCCGTTCTTTACACTGCCTGAAACGGTTGTTGTTTGTTGAGCTATTACTGATAAACTCAATAAAAGCGCAATGACAGACAGACCGAAATGGGTTAATAGTCTTCTCATATTGGCAATTTTAGTTTGAATTGTTAAGCAAAATAGGACATGTTAAGTTCTCGTAAAAATTTAATTTATACAAGATTTCAGCTATTTGTGGACAAAAATTAAGTTCGATAGGAGGTTTTAGACATGGGTGTATTTAATTTTGATAAATGGCACCATATAAGTTCCCACAACAGACTGGATTCTACAAAGGAAAAGTAAGAGACGTTTATTCCATAGGAAGCAATTTATTGGTAATGATTGCTAGTGATCGCATTTCGGCTTTTGATGTGATTTTACCTCGTACAATACCCTACAAAGGCCAAGTTTTAAATCAAATTGCTGCTTACATGTTAGCGCAAACAGCAGATATCTGCCCTAATTGGCTAATCAACTGCCCAGCTCCTAACGTGTCGATTGGTCAAAAATGCGAGCCTTTCAAAATTGAAATGGTCGTTAGAGGAAATTTGGTGGGCCATGCTTGGAGAACTTATCAATCTGGCAAAAGAACACTTTGCGGTGTAGAAATGCCAGACGGCTTAAAGGAAAATGATTTTTTCCCAACCCCATTAATTACTCCGTCTACCAAAGCAGCCGAAGGGCATGATGAAGATATTTCTAAAGAAGAAATTATTAAGGGTGGATTAGCAACTTCCGAAGAATGGGCCATCCTAGAAAAATATGCATTGGCCTTATTTGAAAGGGGCAAATCAATTGCAGCAAAAAGAGGACTTATTTTAGCAGACACTAAATATGAATTTGGGAAGCTCGGGAATACCATCTATTTAATGGACGAAATACATACTCCAGATTCATCTAGGTATTTTTATGCAGACAATTTTGAACAACGCCAAGCAACAGGTGAAAGACAAAAACAGTTAAGCAAAGAGTTTGTAAGAGAATGGCTGATTGCCAATAATTTTATGGGCAAAGAGGGGCAAACAGTTCCTACTATGTCCGATGAATGGATTAATACCATCAGTAAAAGGTATATTGAACTTTACGAAAAAGTAATTGGAGAACAATTTATTCCCATAGATTTAACCGAGGCTGAAACGGTAGAAGCTATTAATCAATCACTGGATAAAATAAAAAAATAGCGGGACTAAATTGGAGTCCCCGCTATTTTTTAGCTTGAATAATTTCGTCGAGTCGAGGTCTAATTCTTGCACTGCTTTTGTTGAAAATATTTTGACCTTTATCAATACCTTTTCTAATTTGAGCTTGACGTTCTGCAGGCATATGAATGGTGTCTTTGCATTCAGTACTACAACATCCTTCATATGTTGAAGCACATGAAGAACATTGTATAAACAATAAATGACAACCATCATTTTTACAATTGGTATGTGTATCACAAACTGCGCCACATTGGTGGCAATGTGCAATGATATCAGGTGTAATACGTTCTCCTAAACGATCATCAAAAACAAAATTTTTCCCTATAAATTTAGGGGGTAGTTCTTGTTTTTTAATTTCATTGGCATAATGAATTATCCCACCTTCTAAATGATAAACATTTTCAAATCCTTTGTGCAACATATAAGCGCTGGCTTTTTCGCAACGTATACCACCAGTACAGTACATTACAACATTCTTGTCTTCTTTACCTTGCAACATGTCTACTGCCATAGGCAATTGCTCTCTAAAAGTATCTGAAGGAATTTCTAAAGCATTGGCAAAATGCCCCACTTCGTATTCATAATGATTCCGCATATCTATTACTATGGTATTAGGATCATTCAACATTTCATTCATTTGAGCCGCATTCAAATACTTACCTTTTTTTTCCATTGAAAATTCAGGATCCTCAATTCCGTCTGCGACAATTTTCTCTCTAACTTTAATTTTAAGCACCCAAAAACTTTTCCCTTGTAGCAAAGGATCATTTAAACCCATCGGATCTTCTACTGCAATATTTAATCGTAAATTTTCTAACCCTGAAATTGACTCCATGATTTGTTTAAAATCATCCATGAAATGTGCTGGAACACTTATTTGCGCGTTTATTCCCTCCTTAGCAATATATATTCTTCCAAATACTTGTATGGCATTTAACTGTTTATACAAAGTATCCCTAAACTCCTGTGGATTTTGTACGGGGAAATACCGATAAAAACTGATGGTGGTTCGCTTGAACGTCTCTTTCATTAAACGTTCTTTCAGCTCCTGATTGGAGACACGATTGTGTAATACTGCCATAAAATAAATTTTAGACATAGCAGTTGCTATGTTCCGATTAATAATGGAGCTGCTTGCAGGGCAGCCAAAATTCATAGCAAAATTACGAATTATCTCACAAATGGCAAGGCAAGCCTTATACCACTATTCGATGCCCCTCCTTTTTCTATAGAACGGATATAATCTACTCTGATGACTTTGAATATATTCTCTAACCCAACAAAATATTCAACATAATAATTGCCTTGCTCTTGTAATAAAGAATTGGCCCCAGTAACTAAAAACCAATTCAGCTTTTTGAAGCCTGGAATTTTGTTTGTTAGCAATCCATTTAAATGATATTCAATATGCCCTGTACCATATAAAGAAGCGGTATTACTAAATCGATAATAAGGTGCTAATTGAAAAGCTTTGGTGAATGGCCCTGCAAATAAAACTTGGTTGCCTAAAAAATGAATTTGGTCAGGTTCAAATACTTTGTCTTTTTGTAGGAAACCACCTGCAGAAAAAGAGTACTTCAATTCTCCAGCCAATTTTAACGCTAAGTCGTCAGAAATATTGATTCTCCATTTTGTGTAGTTTGCATCTGCTCCTAAAATACCAGCAAATGCTTTTGTAACAGTGAGGGTAAATGTAGGATACCCCGATCCAATATTCACTTTACGATCAGGATACTCAACGTATTTTGCTCCGGGCAACCAAGATAATCCAGCACTTACTAATAAAGCTTGATGGTTTTGCATGGGAGTGTTACCAAATTCGGCTGGCTGATTAGGGCTGAAACTGCGATTGGGAAAATCTTTCCAAAATGCAATATCTCCTAAATTTTCCAGCGACTTTCTATTTTGAAATTGCACTGATCCAGAAAAGTTGAGCCCATTACCAATACCTGCATTATAATTCATTCTTAAAAAATCAGCTTCATAAATCTTCATAAAATTTTGCTCCCGCATTAATGTATAATAGCTATTAATAAACTCAGAAATAGGAGCAGCATTATTAAATTGGAAGACTTTCTTGCCACCAGAAATATTGAAAGATTGAATATATTTTTTACCAAAAGTATAGTTAACTGATATAGATGGATTAAAATGTTTGTTTGCAAAACCATACCTTAATTCAGGAATAATTGTCAATGATTTTCTCCCTTCCATTTGTTTACGCCACTGCGGAGATAAATTAATTACACCTCCTTCAACTGTATTAAAATTGATGGTATTGATTAATGGTTCTATATTTAAACTGGTCTTGGCTTTTCGCTTACTAAAATTTTTACCGGTAAGCAACAAATTGGTAAAACTAAATTTGTTGCGAATATTATCTAAAGAGTCTAAATACGCAGGAGATTCTCTTACTTTTTCTAAACTATCTTTCTTTTGATAATCTTTTACTTCTTCTAACAACAAAGGCAAAGGCCTGATACTATCCCAATAAGCCATAGACTTTTTATTAGAGCTGTCGTAGAATTTAAGAACGGTATTGTTAAAGTATTTAGGTTTGAAATTAGGAGTTAGATCAAATTTATCATACACCTGCAAAAAACTTCCAAAAAAATCAAATCCAAAAAACTTCCCATAAGGATAAATTACTTGCTGCTTAATCACCCAATAAGGACCTGTTGGAATATACTGTTGTTGTAAAACCAAGGAATCTAGTAATTGCATTTGTTGATCACGCAGCAGCTTTAGGTCTATACTTTGTATATGCCAATCATTTTCTGTAATATGAATATACCCTGTAAATAAAGGTTCATACTTTCTTTTGGGCATCACTTTAATTCTGCTAATTTCTTTACCAAATTCAAAAAAAGTTCCTTCGAATTTATATTTGTAAAAATTTAACGCGTTATCAGAAATAGGAGAAATAAATCCTCTAGGATTTAATCCGCTACCTAATGAAATAATGTTTTCATAAAAGGAAATAATTTGCGGACTACTAAAACCAAATCCATTACTGCGTCCGCTCACTTTAGTTGATACTACTTCAATCTTTCTTTGGTTAGGTTCATTTACTGAATATTTAGCTATGGTTTCAGACAAGAGCAACATTTTCCGCTTACTGGAATCCCCGTCTTCAAAATCCACTTTTTGTCCCATGAACTTTTTGGGGTAATCGCGCAATTGCATTTGCCCTTTAATATATACTTCTGTGGTAAATTGCTTTATTTCTTTAAGATGATCCAATCGGGCAGCAATGGCTTTTCTAATAATACTGTAAGCAGGATCTTCCCCACCTGTTTTAACAACCACTTCACTCAATTGATAATCTTGCGGAGTCATTTGAACATCAATAGTCTGATTAACTTTTCCCAGGCTTATCTTTTTTTCTACCGTTTGATAACCTATGTATTGAAATACCAATATATATTCTCCTGGCTCTAGCGTAATACTATAAAAGCCAATATTATTAGCAGAAGCCCCTTTTGTAGTCCCCTTCACTAAAACAGAGGAAAAAGCAAGTGGAGAACCTTTAACTGCTGATTGTATAACGCCTGATATTACTGCAGAAAAAACAGTCAACTTCACACTCATTACTATTAACAGTAATAGGCCTTTTTTAAACATAGCAATAAATTTGAATACAAAAAAAGCCCCAATACTTGGTAATCCAAGTTGGGGCATTGTAAATTGATGTTAAATTATTTTAATCTTTAATTCGATCTTGCCAAGCAAGCATTCCACCAGTTACATTGATTAAATTACTGAAACCAGCAGTTTCTAAAATTAAACAAGCTTGTCCACTCCTATTTCCACTTCTGCAATAAATGTAGATTGGTTCATTTTTCCATTCTTCTAATTCATCAATTTGCATTGTTTGAATATTTCCTAAAGGTAAATGTAGTCCACCGATATTAAAATCTGCTCTCTCGTGTGATTCTCTCACATCTACTAAATGGATGTTTTCGCCCGCTGTTAATTTGGCTTTCAATTCTTCCACCGTTATTGTTTGCATAATCATTCAGTTTTAAAAGTTATTACTGGTTGTATCTTTTATTGGAGCTTGTTCACTAATATACAAGTCCATAATTTGTCCTTGTCTAATTTTATTTTTAACCGGCAAGCCATCCGCTCCTGGTACATCACTCACTAAAGGAGGATTTTGCTTGATAACAAATGCAGCCGCAGAATCTTTAATCATTCCGGAAGCCACAATTGAACCTATATTAATATTTAAAGAAGATAACGTAGACCTAGCTTGATCCAAAGTTAAGCCAACCAAATCAGGCACGTCTGTTTCATCCCCTCCAACACCACTTCCAAGTACCAAATTAATTACACTACCAATCGCAATTTTTTCACCTGGCTTAACTGGTGTGCCGTTCAATAATTGCTCCAATACAGCATTGCGGGCAATATCAGGTTTGTAGGTAACAAATCCCAATTTCAGCCCCAAACTCTGTAAATACATTTCAGCACTTCTGATGGAGAAGCCAGTCAAATTGGGCATTTCAACTTGTGGAGGAATAGTCCTATTCAAAGTAAGATAAACAGTTCTTCCTGTTTTTACAACTGCATCCGCTTCAGGAGCTTGTTTAATAACAGCTTGTTTAGCGATGGTGTCTATGTATACAGAATCTAAAATCACCACTTCAAATCCTTTGTCTTCTAATATTTTTTGAGCGGCTAAAATATGCTGCCCAGCTACATTGGGCACTTTTTCAAATTTACCATACCCTGTAATCCAATCAAGTGAGCCAAAGAATAGTAAAATGAGCATAAGAATCAATCCTATGCCAGTTACTATATTTACCCAAAGTGGCTTTTCTGTTATGAATTTAAACACGATAATAATTTAATGAAAATGAAGGACCTTAATTGGATATTAAAATTAATGAAATGCTTGTTCAATTACTGCAGAATAAAAATCAGTCAACCGCATTCCCATCGCTCTTACCTGTTGAGGTATTACAGAAGCTTCACTTTGCCCAGGCACTGTATTTACTTCTAACATAAACGGTTTTTGTTGAAGGGTATCGTAAATGAAATCAATTCTAACCACCCCTCTACAATTAAAAATTTCATATACTTTTTTAGCAGCATCAGAAAGATGTTGCTTCATTGTATCATCAATGATTGCTGGGGTTGTTTCAATACTTTTGCCTTGATACTTTGCCTCAAAATCAAAGAATTCATTTTGCGTACTTATTTCAGTTATAGGCAGAACCGAAATCGTATTGCCTTGCTTAAATACACCAATGGTAAATTCTCTTCCACTTATGAATTCTTCCACTAAAATTTGATGATCTTCTTTAAAGGCTTTAGACAAAGCTGGGGCTAATTCTTCAGCAGTATTTACTTTACTCATCCCTATACTGCTACCACCGTTATTTGGCTTAACAAATAGAGGCAATTGAAGCTGCGCTAAAATCATATCAACACCCACTGGTGTATGACTAAATAAGTGCATTGACTTAGCAACATTAATTCCTCCAAATGCTGCAACAGCAACTGTGTATCGCTTATTCATGGTTAAGGCAGATGTTGCCGCATCACAACTTGTATAAGGAATGCCCAACATATCAAAATACCCTTGTAATTTTCCGTCTTCTCCTGGGGTACCATGAATACACATTAATGCTACATCAAAATGTATGGTATTGCCATTGTCAACAATTGAAAAGTCATCTCTATTTACTAAAGACCGCTCCCCTGCTGCATTTTCGTACCACCAACCGGTTGAATTGATATCAATTTTATACAACTCATACTTGGATGTATCCACATTATTCCCAACGGTAATAGCACTCTTGTAACTTATTTGGGCTTCCCCACTAAGTCCGCCCGTAACCAATGCAACTTTGCGCTTCATGAATCAATTTATGCTTGTTAAATATGCATTTTTGCTTTCTTCGACATCAATTCTTCTACTGTTTCTTGGTACAATTCGTCTGGAACACAACAATCTACCGGACAAACAGCCGCACATTGTGGTTCTTCATGAAAACCTTGGCACTCTGTACATTTATTAGGGGTGATATAATAGGTATCTAAGCTGATAGGCTCAAAACGCTTATCTGCGTCTACAGTACTACCATCCATTAGTTGAAAACTGCCTTTGATAGTGGTTCCGTCGGCAATAGACCATTCTACTCCACCTTCATAAATTGCGTTATTAGGACATTCTGGCTCACATGCGCCACAATTAATACATTCTTCTGTTATTTTGATTGCCATACAAAATGGGTTTGTTGAGTTAGTGAAATTACATTTGCAGTACCAAAAATACGGTTGACAAATGATTTTACAAGAACGAATTGAATTATTATGCCGTTTAGGCCAATATATCAACAACAATGATAGTGAATGGATGGCCACAAAAGAAAGGGCTTACAACCAAAATCAATGGTTTGTGCCGGAGTTTATTGAGTCGGCAACTCAGAATATTGCTCAACAATTTCTAAAAGAACAGCCATTAAAAGATTGGGCAGCTAATTACGATGTACCGGAGGCGCCAATCAACCCTTTACAAATAGGCATTGTAATGGCAGGGAATATACCCTTAGTAGGCTTTCACGACCTATTATGTGTTTTTGTTTCGGGTCACTATGCGGTTGTAAAAACTTCTTCGAAAGACGAAGTATTGATGAAACATTTGGTCAAAAAAATGTATGACTGGGATGTAAGGGTACAAAACTGGATTTCTTTTGCTGATAGGCTAAACGGATTGGATGCATATATAGCTACAGGAAGTAATAATTCTAGCAGGTATTTTGAATACTATTTTGGCAAATACCCGAATATTATTCGTAGAAATAGAACTTCTGTAGCAATACTTGATGGTTCTGAAAGTGCAGAAACATTGAGTTTACTGGCAGACGATGTATTGCAGTATTTTGGGTTGGGTTGCAGAAATGTTACCCAGGTATATATACCCCAGAACTATGATTTTGTACCATTATTGAATGCCTTAAAAAAATATCCAGACTTTATAGATTACCATAAATACAAGCACAATTTTGATTATCATTTGGCTTTGTTAATTATGGGAGGCAAATATTATATGAATAACGACACTGTAATTCTAACCGAAAATCCTTCCCCGTTTTCACCTGTTAGTCAGTTGCATTATTGTTTTTACACTGATCGTGCACAAATTTTAAACCTATTACAAAAGGATGAGTCTATTCAATGTATTGTTGGATCAGGGCTGGTACCTTTTGGAGCGGCTCAACAACCGCAGTTAACCGATTATGCAGATGGCGTTGATACCATGGCATTTTTGAAAGGACTTACAAAATGACATTTTTACCAAAACATTTGTTAAATGGTATCGTTGGAGAACTGTCAATTAAACAGCTTTGTTTATTTGCTAATGAAAAGGCATGTAAATTGAGTAATCTTTAAAAAACAATTGAGCATATGAATTGGAAAAATGGTTTAGTGATTGTGGGCATCAGCGCCACTACCGCCCTCGCCAGTGTGTGGGGCTACGGTAAATTCGTAGAGAACCAGCAAGAAGGCGTTCAAGAACAAGGAAAACTTCCTGTTAACTATGCAGGATTTTTTGGAAATCCTAATAATGCTGCCGTTGGTTCAATTGATTTTACTGCTGCAGCTACTACAGGAACACCTGCAGTAGTGCATATTAAAACTAGAACAAAAGCCAAACAAATTA
Organism: Sediminibacterium sp.; assembly: GCF_030695065.1. Classification (GTDB taxonomy): domain Bacteria; phylum Bacteroidota; class Bacteroidia; order Chitinophagales; family Chitinophagaceae; genus Sediminibacterium. The sequence goes on from NZ_JAUYTR010000009.1 coordinate 302,550, forward strand.
GCAGCAACCAACGTCAACAAAGAAATCCCTTTGCAGATATGTTTGGAGATGACTTTGGCGATTTCTTTGGCGGTGGTCCAAGGATACAACCAGAGCAACGTGCTAGTGGCAGTGGGGTTATCATTACTGAAGATGGCTATATTGTAACCAACAACCATGTGATTGATGGTGCCGACGAAATTAATGTGACTCTAGCCAATAAAAAGTCTTACAAAGCCACTTTAGTAGGACAAGATCCCAACAGTGATTTGGCGGTCATTAAAATTGAAGGAAAAGCATTCCCTTATATTGTTTATGGCAATAGTGATGAAGCTAAATTAGGCCAATGGGTATTGGCCATTGGTTATCCATTTAGTTTAGATGTAACAGTAACTGCAGGTATCATTAGTGCAAAAGCAAGATCTATTGATATCAACGGAAGGCAGGGTGCAAATCCTGTGGAATCTTTTATACAAACTGATGCCGCAGTAAATCCTGGAAATAGTGGTGGTGCTTTAATTAATACCAACGGAGAATTAGTGGGCATCAATTCTGCTATTGCATCTCCTACTGGTTCTTATGCAGGTTACTCCTATGCTATACCGGTGAATATGGTTAAGAAAATTGTAACCGATATCGTAAAATTTGGTACAGTACAACGTGCATTTATTGGCATCAGTTATCCAAAAGAAAATTTAACCGACGAAGCCAAACGTGAATTAGAAAAAGAATTAGGCACTGCTTATAAAGAAGGAGAAGGTGTTTTGATTACTGATACACCGGCAGGTGGTGCGGCTGCAAGCGCAGGCTTAAAAAAAGGAGATATTATTACCAAAATTCAGGGAGTAGCTATTGCTACCGGACCAGAATTACAAGAGCAAGTTGCCCGTTACAAACCAGGTGATAAAGTAACGGTACAATACAAGCGTGCTGGAAAAGAAAACACCGTTACTATTACTTTAAAAAATAAAGCGGGCAACACCGATATCGTTAGAAACAGCAGCATCATAGAAAAACTAGGAGGTGAATTAGTGAACCTAGATAAAAAAATTGCAGCTGCAAATGATGTACCCGGTGGCGTAGTAGTTAAAAAAGTGGGAACTGGATTATTAAGCAAGAGTAGAATGGAAGATGGTTTTGTAATTACCGGAATCAACGGTAAAGAAATCATCAATATAGATGAATTGAAAATTGCTTTGGCTAATATTAAATCTGGCACCATCCGAATTGATGGATTCTATCCAGGATTTGAAGGAAGATATACTTATCCACTTCAGGTTACAGAAGATTAGTCATATACGAATTGATTCAAAATAAAAAACCTTGCAACTAAATGTTGCAAGGTTTTTTTGTGCTGATTTTTATAATGCCATTATTATATTTTTTCATAAACCAAGTACTCCCCCGCTTGTAATTCAAAAGTCTCTTTTAAATTAAAATGAAAAGCTAAACCAGAAAAGATATTTCTGAATTCACCTTTTAGCCAATCGTGGTGAACATGTATCGTTAGTCTGTTATGAGCAGAAACATTCAGTAAAACCAATACAATATGATTGCCGCTTCTTCTAAAAAATGCCATTAATTCATTGTCTTTATCTGAAGGTAGAATAAACGATTCCCCTTTAAATATGGCAGGATTATTGGCACGCAATTTAGATAATATGCTATAAAAATCATGGAGCCGGTTGGGTTTGTTCCATTCGATTAAATCTTTGTCAAAAAATTTCAACCGTTTTTTGTTAGGACTTTCTTGACCACTATATATCATCGGCATCCCATGCCATGTAAAGGCAAATACAGCCCAGGCTAATGCAGCTACTCCATATTTTTCATATTCAGTTCCATTCCAACTATTCTCATCATGATTTGCGGTGAAAAATAATTTAATAGCCCCCCTAGGATATTGCGAATATGCATGCAATACATTTCTTACTTCATGCAATGTAGATAGCGCTTTTGCATACCTACCTGTTTCATGCATCCACCACCAAGAATAAGTAGCATCAAATACCTGGTGATAATCTTGTACTTCACATTCTGCGAGCCAGAATAATGGCTTAGTCAATTCACAACTTAATCTGGCCTGTTGCCAAAAATCAAGTGGAACTAAATGGGCCATATCGCACCTGAATCCATCAATATCAAAATCATTGACCCAATAACGCATGGCTTTAATTAATTCATGCCTCATTTCAGGCACTTCAAAATTTAAATCGATCACATCATGCCATCCATTTTTCTCGGTAAAATTTCCATCCGCATCTTTCATCATCCAATCAGGATGATCAATAGTCCAATGATGATCCCATCCGGTATGGTTAGCCACCCAATCAATGATGACTTTAAAGCCTAGGTCATGAGCGCGTTGAATTAATTGTTTAAAATCGGCCTTTGTTCCGAACTCAGGGTTAATATCTGTATAACTACTGCATGCATAATAGCTTCCTAAACTTCCTTGCATCTTGAGCTTACTGATTGGCGTTATGGGCATCAGCCATAATAAATTAACGCCCATGTCTTTTAGGCGTGGTAAATGTTCTGCAAACGCATTAAAAGTTCCTTCCGGTGTATATTGACGAATATTCACTTCGTACATCGTGGCAGTGTGTGCCCATGGCACAACATGAAAAGAAGACTTCATTTTTTAATTATCTAAATAGGAAGGTAAGTGTTTATCTTTTGAAAAAAGAAAAACAAGCACTTAACAATACAACAATTAAAGCACCTGCTACATTGAGCCATAAAAATCCAAGTCCTATGATATTATATTTATCTAAAAGGAATAATAAAATAACCAATAACTCACCTATTACGGCAGCCCTAAATACGGCAGTACCCCCAATCTTCTTCATATAAAAAGCAACCAAAAATATTCCCAGTATTACTCCATAAAATAAGGAACCCAACACATTTACTGCTTCAATTAGACTTCCCATTCCGGTTGCAAACTGTGCAGTAATAATGCAAAAGATACCCCAATAGAATGTGTACCATTTAGACAATCTATATTCTCTTAAGTCTTGAGCAACCGAGTCACTCAATTTCTCTTTTTTAGTAAACCGCTGATGAAAATCAACCATCGTACAAGAAGCCAATGAGTTTAATGCTGCAGCAATTGAACCCCAAGCAGCTAAGAAAATAATAGCAATTAATAATCCTACTAAGCCACTGGGCAAAAAGTCTACCACAAATCGCAAGAATATATAGTTGGTATCATTGGTATCAGAACCTGGTACGGCTTTTTTAATAACAGCTTTATACTCATTTTTAATGACCGTTAATTTAGCTGCGCCTTTAGCAACACTGTCTTTAATTGCAGTTGTTGGTTGCAAAACATACAATTTACTATGGGCTTGCTGTGTAGCTTGTTGATCATTAAAACGATACTTTATTTGTTCTAATGAATCTTTGTAGGGCGTTAGCATAGCTTTGTCTTCCGCAGCCTTATTAAAGAATACTGGAGAAGGATTGAACTGATAAAAGGTGAATAACAAAGCTCCTAATAGAAGTATTAAAAATTGCATAGGCACTTTAACCAACCCATTCATCAATAAGCCAATTTTACTTTCTTGTTCAGATTTAGCAGTTAAATACCTTCCAACTTGAGACTGGTCAGTTCCAAAATAAGACAATGCTAAAAAGAATCCACCAATAATACCGCTGATTAAATTATAACGATCCTTCCAATCAAACCCATTTTCTGTAAATCCTGTCGTAATTACATTCATTTTTCCTGCTGCACCACTTACTGCAAGCGCTTCACTAAATCCAACATTCTCAGGTAAATTAGATACAATTAAATAACCTGCAATAAACATCCCTATGAAAATGATAATCAATTGCAACTGTTGGGTATAGGCAACCGCTTTTGCTCCACCCGAAACAGTATAAACAATTAACATTCCTCCCATCACAATATTGGTATAAAAAATGTCCCACCCCATTAATGATGATAAAATGATAGAGGGCGCATAGATGCTAATACCTGTTGAAAGGCCTCTAGATAATAGAAACAATGAGGAAGTAAACACCCTTGTTTTTAAATCGAACCGTTGCTCTAAAAATTCGTAAGCAGTAATTACTTTTAACTTGCTAAATAATGGAACAAAAGTGATACACAAAACCACCATGGCTATTGGAATTCCAAAGTAATATTGAACAAATCGCATTCCATCTGTAAATGCTTGTCCCGGTGCCGATAAAAAAGTAATCGCACTAGCTTGGGTGCCCATAATACTCAACAATACAATATACCAAGGCATATTTCGGTTACTTAAAAAATAACCTTCCATGTCTTTGCTGGTTCTGCTCTTGTAAACCCCATAAGCAATGATGCCCGTAAGCGTGAGAATTAAAATGACCCAATCAGCTGTTCTCATTTAAATAAGTTTGTAAACCAATCAAAAAAAAGTATTTGGGCCAATAAAACCAGTAACACAAAAATGTACCAGCTTTTCCATGACTTAAATATTGGTATTTTCTCTTTCATCTTTTTGATTTAGAACTAAGTAAACCACCCCCTAGTAATCCTAAAGCTAATCCAATTAACAATCCTGCTTTTACGTTTTTTAAAAATAAGCCAATGACCACTCCTATAATCACTAACATAAAAAAACTTATTTTTTTTCTTGGTTGCATAACTTATTTATTGGGAGCCATTGATACCAAATTAGCTAATAATTTATAGCTGCCAGCTACTCCCGCAGGCAATTGCCTGAACAATACTAAACTCACATAAGTAAAATTGCCTTTCCCATATTTTGTAGTTACTAAACTACCGTTTGTGGGTTTGTCATTCGTATCATTCATTTGCAATATTGATTCATAAGGTGCTTTAACAGGCTCCATCTGATAGGTACTTCTTTCTTGCACCCAATTATCAAAGTCTTTATCTACAATTTTATTGGGGAAATTTAATATCGGATGATTTAATTGTAGCATTTGAACAGGTGCCTTTTCTTCGGTAACCCGTATATTAGACATGGTAAAATCATAAGGTCCAACTTTTACTCTTTTGTTGCCAACCAAGTTACTTTTTAAATACTGAACAATCAAATGCCCCCCTTGCTGAATATACCGATTGATTACTTCATTCTTATTGGTCAACCATTCATGAATATTATATGCCCTTATACCTACTACAATAACATCATATGCAGCTAATTTAGTTTCAACAATATCTGATTCAGATAAAAACTCAACTGTATGTCCTAATTGCAATAGCGCTTCTGGCACTTTATCTCCGGCACCAACAATATATCCAACACGCTTAGGGATAGATTGAATTGGTTCGTGTATCACTCTTGCTTGATCTTTATATAAGTAATTGATAGAAGGAATATGGTCGTATTTAATGGTTTTAAGTAATTGGTCGTAAGCATAATTTTTCCCGTTAATAGTAAATTTTATTTCTGCATTAATATTTTCCGGTTTTTGCTTTACTAAAGCTGTATTTAAATTAACTGCAAATGGATAAATATTCCCAGCTATAAAATTCATTGTAGAATCTTTAGAATAAAGAAATTTCTCTCCTTCTTTCAAGCTAATAGTAACTGGAATATTAGACAAAGTGAAATTGGTTTTAAATTGTAACAATAAAGCTGGAGTAGAAAGATTTTTTTTGTTAGGCGTTTGTACATTGGTAAGCAACACATTTTTATCTAATTCTACAACAACACGCGGAATTACATTTAGTGGCTGAAAAATTTCTCCTCTCACCAAATCTACTAACTTGAATTGAATAGGCTTATCTACAACAAACTCAATTCCATTTAAAGAAAATATAAACTGTGCAGTAAAAGGCGGAAGTGAATTAGCCCTTCCAATAAACTGATAATTAGACACATCAAAAGTACCCATATCTTTCATTGGCGCTGCCAACCAATATGGCTGAGAAACAGGCTGATCTTCAGAAATAGAATAAGCATAATTAATTGAATAATTAGTATTGTTTTGCAATGTCTTATTGATGCTAGTATCGTACCCAACACTATTATTAGAAAGGAGTTTTATTCTACTTAATTGTATAGATGCATCACTTCGTTTATTTACTAGAAATTGTATGCCCAATTTTTCTCCAGGTACTGCATACTCTGATTCAGTTGTAGCTTCAACGACTATTCCAGAACAGGCTATTATGAGTGATTCAATTTCTTTAAGCTTTTGCTCTTTCCAAATTCCATTATACGAAAGGGCTTTAATTTGTTGATGTAATTTTACTAATTCAGTAATTGATTGTGCTGGTTGTACAAAATTAAATTGTTGAATAATTTGCTGAATTGATTGTTCAATGGCTTTACCAGCATTTGGAATACGACTCCAATCAGTTGCAACTCCTTCCATTAAACTATTTTTTGCGGTATCTCCTGCAATTGTAGTAAAGTATTCAAATACTGGTCCTTTTCTTCTTGGTCTTCCTTCGCCCTGACTCTTATGCATACTTCTTGCTTCTCCTCCTACTTCGCCATAACTTTGGCCAAGGAATGGATTAAAAACACCTGCATCAATTTTCAGTTGATTTTCATTGGTAGTATTTGCACCTCCAAAATTAAATGTATTCCAAAGCAATCTTTTGGCTTGCCAAACACTTACTCCTTGAGTTAACTGTTCAGGAAATTGATTGGGGTCAGCAGCTGCAGTAAAAGCCTCTATAGATAAAACAGCAGAAGAAGCGTGGTGTCCATGACCAGCTCTTGCGTCTGGTGGGAATCGGTTGATAATAATATCTGGCTGAAATTTTCGAATAACCCAAACCATATCTGCTAATACTTTTCTTCTATCCCAATATTGAAGTGTTTCATTGGCTGTTTTGCTGAACCCAAATTCATAGGCACTGGTGAAATATTGTTCAGCGCCATCTATTTGACGAGCTGCCAATAATTCTTGTGTTCTAATTAACCCTAATTCAACTCCTTGCTCAGGTCCAATTAAATTTTGGCCGCCATCTCCTCTTGTTAAACTTAAATAAGCTGTTCTATATTTTTTCTCTCTTGCTAAATAAGGAAGCAAACTATTGTTTTCGTCGTCTGGATGAGCTGCAATATAAAGTACACTTCCTAACACTTGCAATTTTTGTAGTTGTTGAAAAATGGCAGCACTTCCATTCAATTCTGGATTTTGTGCCGTTAATTTAATTGGAGCAATTATTGAAATCCCAACAAAAAAGAGAACAATTAATGAACGCATTGCAGTCTTAATTAGCATATTCAAGCATTTATCGTTTTAACGAAGATAGCTATAGTTGGCTTTGTGGGTTTTACCATTTAAAAAAAACATGATGAGTATCATATTGGGAAATATATCTACTCATATTTGATAAAATAGCTGAAAAATAACTTTGTTCAAAATTTAAAGAAATATGAAAAAGATTATTGCAGTTACCTTGTTTGCAGCATTAAGTTTTTCGGCTAATGCACAGAAAAAAGGATTACAAGGCATCACATTTGCCACATCACAATTTGGTTATACCCAAACTAAAACGGGCACCACTAAAAGCACTAATTTTACCCTATTACCTATTATTGGAACTTTTGTGTCTCCATCGGTTGCAATTGGCGCGGGTATTGGAACTTTAAATATTAAATCGGTGAATGGAGCAACCACCACTGCTAATACAGGATTATTCGTTTTTCAACCTTTGGTTAGAAAATATTGGAACGTAGCAGGAAGTATGTACTTTTTTGGACAATTAGCCGCACCTTTTATTAGCGGAAAAGAAAAACAAAGTGAATTAAAAGTTAGTCAGTTTGGCTTGGCTGCTTCTGGCGGCTTAGACATGATTTTAGGGAAACATTTTAGTGTAGAGTTTTCCTACAATTTAGCCAACTTTTCTGTAACCACTTTAACTCCTAAAACTGGCAATAAAACAACAGTTACCGACTTTTCACTTGCACATGTTGCGAATGTAGAAAATGTATACAATGGGGCATTAGGTGGTAGCAATCCTACCCTAACTACTCCTTTGTCATTTGGGTTCAAATTTTTGTTTTAGCTTCTACTCAATCAATCATATCTAACCGGTCAATTTAACTTGACCGGTTTTTTTATTTCAAAAGGTCTCGTTTATATGCAACAACCAATCAACAAAATGGCTCTACTATCTGTAAACATGGTTAATTTGCACACGAACCCAATAACTTATACTTAATGATGTACCACTTTGGTAATTGGAATACAAAAATCATATTAAAACTTTTGGCTACTGTTTTATTTTTTTTGGTGGGAATTGCGGAAACATTTGGACAGAATAGACAAAAAATACCCATTGATGGTAATAGATGGTACCAATTAACGAATGTTGAAAGGGGATTACAACAATTATTTGATGGAGACCTTTTTACGGCTGTAGATGCCCAATTTGATAAAATAATTCCTTTACACGAATCTTATTACCCCCTTTTAAAGGGTGAATCAATGGTTATTGATAGTATTCGTTTTTATGATTGGAATGGAATCAGTACCAAGCCATTTACACTTTACATAATAGATAGTAATTGGAATAGAAAAGCAATTGCTTCTTTTGACGGGTCAAAATATGATCGTTGGGTTGGCCCTTACCCAGAGCGTCCTGATATTATTAAATTAGATGTTGCTGCAAGAAATATTATGTACTTAATGATTATTGCTGAAAATGATTTCCCTTCTGAAATTGAATGCTTTGGTTATTATACTCCGCCAGCAGCAACTACCCCTGTTTTAAAAAGAAAAATCCCACTATCAAACTTGTTAGGAGTTAACGGATACGAATGGAATTTTTCTGATCCACTTACAGACCCATTTATTATTGACCCAAAAAGATTAAATGCAGTAAAATCATTCAGTGGATTTAGACATTATTTAGATTGGCAAAAATTAGAATACAAGCAAGGAAGCTATACATATAGCCCTACTAGAAGTGGTAGCTGGAACTATGATGCTATTTACGAAACTTGTTTAAAAGAAGGCATCACCGTTTTGGCCTGTTTAAAAACCCTTCCAGATTGGATGCTTAATTCTTATCCAGACAGTTTGAAAGACTTAGAAAATAATCCTGTTTTTTATGGTAAAAATTTAAATGATCCTGCATCTTATATTGATCAAGCCAAATTAGCATTTCAGTTTGCCGCTAGGTATGGAAAAAATAAAACAGTAGATCAACAATTATTGAATGTGTATGATACTGCCCGCTGGACAGGGGATGAAATAAACCAAGTAAAAGTAGGTCTTGGACTAATTGAATATATAGAATGCGAAAACGAAAGAGATAAATGGTGGAAGGGAAGAAAAGCATATCAAACTGGAAGAGAATATGCAGCCAATTTATCTGCATTTTATGATGGTCATAAAAACACCTTGGGTATTGGTGTGGGTGTTAAAAACGCTGATAGCAGTATGAAAGTAGTGATGGCAGGCGTTGCCTTAGCCACAACCGATTATTTCAGGGGAATGATAGATTGGTGCAAGGAATTTAGGGGATATAAACCCGATGGAAGCGTTAATATTTGTTGGGATATCATCAATTATCATTTGTACACCAATAGCAGTAACTTAAATAGAGCTATAGCACCCGAATTAAAGTCTAGTAATACCAATGCTGACTCCATTGCAAAAGCATTTATACAATCAGCTGCAATTTATTTGAATAATATGCCGGTTTGGGTAACTGAAACAGGTTTTGATATCAATCCCAAAAGCCCCAACAAAGCCATTGCTATTGGCAATAAAACAGTTTTACAAACCCAAGCTGATTGGATTTTAAGAACCGCACTTTTATATTCCAGAAATGGTATCATGAAACAATTTTTTTACCAATTGGAAGATGATACTCCAGACTCTGAACAACTATATGCTACGAGTGGCCTATATGGAGATCAATTAAAACCTAGACCAGCTGCTGATTTTATTAGGCAAACAAACCATTTATTTGGATCTTATTATTATAATCAAACTTTAAATACAGATCCTATTGTAGATCAATATGTACTAAACGACACGAGCTACATATATGTGATGTATGTACCTGATGAAAAAGGCAGAACCGAACTATTTACTCTAGACCTAGGAAATGCGGATTCGGCTTACTTATATAGCCCCATTGCTGGAATGGAGAATATGCAATTGAGTAAATTAAAAACAACGAATGGTAAAGTGATTGTTACTGCAACTGAAACTCCTTTGTTTGTAAAAGGAGTTGGTTTTATAAGCCAACTTCCAAATGCATCAACAGGAATAAAGGTTTTCCCTAATCCAGTTAAAAATACCCTGACCATTCAGGGATTACATAGTGGAATCAATCAGCAAGTAACGATCTTTAATTCTTTGGGGAAAACCATCACAAGAGGAACAACGGCAAGTAATACTTATCAGGTAAATACGGGTTCGTTAGCTGCCGGCATTTATTATGTTGAAATCAGGAATAACCAACAAAAGCAAACCTTTCCTTTTATCAAAACAAACTAGAAAGCCCTAAAATGCAAAATGCCACATTGAAGTGGCATTTGCGGACCGGACGGGACTCGAACCCGCGACCTCCGCCGTGACAGGGCGGCATTCTAACCAACTGAACTACCGATCCGTTCCTATTTCCGACAGGTTATGTCGTTTTTGGGATTGCAAAGATAAGGGGAAAACACTTTTTGAAACAAATCTTTTCAAAAAAAAAAGCAATGCCTATTTTTACCGTCAAATCATATAATATGCCTCAATACCCCAATAGACAATTTCTTGATTTTGAAACCCCCATCAAAGAGTTATATGAACAAATTGATGCGACTAAAAAGTTAGCCGAGAAAAATCCCAAAATAGATTATACCAATACAATTCAACAATTAGAAGATTCCATTTTAGAAAAAAGAAAGGAAATCACGAGTAATTTAACTCCTTGGCAAAGGGTTCAACTTAGCCGTCACCCAGATCGGCCTTATACCTTGAAATACATTGAAAAAATGTGTACCAATTTTGTTGAGCTGCACGGAGACAGAAATGTGAAGGACGACAAAGCAATGGTGGGTGGGTTTGCTCAATTAGACGGAGAAACGGTGATGATAATGGGCCAACAAAAAGGGGTGAATACCAAAATGCGTCAAATGAGAAATTTTGGTATGGCCAATCCAGAAGGTTATCGCAAAGCCCTTCGACTAATGAAATTGGCAGAAAAATTTAACAAGCCTGTTATTGCATTGATTGATACTCCTGGTGCTTTCCCAGGCCTAGAAGCAGAAGAAAGAGGACAAGGAGAAGCCATAGCAAGAAATATTTATGAAATGATGCGCCTGAAAGTTCCAATTGTTATTGTCATTATTGGTGAAGGAGCTAGCGGTGGGGCTTTAGGAATAGGTGTAGGAGATAAAACCTTAATGATGGAGAACACTTGGTATACGGTGATTTCTCCGGAGAGTTGTAGCTCTATTTTATGGAGAAGTTGGGATAAAAAAGAAGTAGCTGCAGAACAGCTAAAACTAACGGCCAACGATATGAAAGGATTTGGTTTGGTAGATGAAATTGTACCAGAACCATTGGGAGGTGCACATTGGGATTATCAGGAAGCGGCCAATATATTAAAGGGCTGTATTCAAAAAGCCTTAGCTGAATTTAAGACTAAAGAACCAGCTGAAAGAGTTAACGAACGTATAGACAAATATTGTAAAATGGGATTCTGGGAAGAATCTACTATCTAATAGAACTATGAAAATTCAAGAGCAGCTAAGGGGTACAGGTGTTGCCGTTATAACACCTTTCACCAGTGATAATAAAATAGATTTTACTGCACTAGGCAAGGTGATTGAGCACTTAATTATTAATAAAGTAGAATACCTTGTACTATTGGGCACTACAGGCGAAACGCCAGTTTTGTCTAACCCAGAAAAAATAGCCATATTAGAATATTCATATGATTTGGTGAATAAACGTGTGCCAATTGTTGTAGGAATTGGGGGCAATGATACAGCAGATTTAATTCATGATTTAGCCAACTTCCCTCTAGAAAAAGCTGCGGCCGTATTAAGTGCTTCACCGTATTATAATAAACCTTCTCAAGAAGGTATTTTTCAACACTACAAAATGGTAGCAGCAGCCTCTCCTCTTCCTATCATCTTATATAATGTACCAGGAAGAACAGGCCGCAATATGAGCGCGGCAACTACGCTTAGAATAGCCAATGAAATACCCAATATTATTGGAATTAAAGAAGCTAGTGGAGATATGCAACAATGCATGCAAATTTTAAAAGACCGCCCCAATGACTTCTTAGTATTAAGCGGAGATGATGCATTGGCTTTACCTCAATTGGCATGTGGCATGGAAGGGGTAATTAGCGTTGCAGCTAATGCCTTCCCGCTCGAATTTGGTGATATGGTTAGAGCTTGCTTGAATAACGACTATGTTAAAGCCAGATCAATTAATAACCATTTAATGACCCCTTATGATTTAATGTTTGTTGAAAACAACCCAGCTGGTGTAAAAGCATTTATGGCCATTCAGGGATTAATAAACAACCAACTTCGAATGCCCAATGTTCCATTGAGCGAAGGGATTTTTAATCAAATTAAACATTGGATTAAGCAGCAAGATTAATGCAATTGAACCTATTTAAGTACATTGGGTTATTCAATTCAATGTTATGTATAAATTGGCGCTTAAAATTGCATCTATCCTCGTTATTATAGCCGTACTTATTTTTTTTATTTATGTACCGGGCTATATAGATAAGTCTATGAACAAGGTTCAACTGAGGATCAAAAATCCCCCGAAAGTTGAATGGTATGATTCAATTCCTTTTATTGCCGATTTACATTGCGATCAATTATTATGGGATCGAGATGTATTAAAGGAGCATCAATATGGGCATGTAGATGTACCTAGAATGCAAAAAGCCAATATGGCTTTACAAGTATTTAGCATTGTCACTAAAACTCCTAGAGGTATTAATATTGAAAATAATACGGCAGAAACAGACAATATTACTTTGCTGGGCATTGCACAATTAAGACCATTTAAGACATGGTTCAATTTAACGGAAAGAGCATTAAATCAATGCAATGAACTTCATAATGCCGCAAAGGCATCTAATGGAAAATTAAGATTGATAACCAATAAAGCAGCTCTCAATCAATTTATTGTAGATAGAACTAAAGACAAGTTAATTACTGCGGGCATGTTGGGAATTGAAGGCGCACATGCTTTAAATAATGACCTAAACAACTTAGATAAATTGTACGAAGCAGGGGTTAGATATATTGGTATAACTCATTTTTTTGACAACGAATGGGCCGGATCTGCCCATGGCGTAAAAAAAGCAGGTTTAACAACAAAAGGAATTTCCTTGATCAAAAAAATGAATGAACTAAAAATTACTATCGATCTTGCGCATGTTTCACCTGAAGCAATTGATGATATTTTAAAAATATCCAAACAGCCTGTCATCATTTCTCATACAGGCGTTCAAGGTGTATGCAACAATAGAAGAAACCTTTCAGACAAACACTTAGAAGCAATTGGCAAAAGAAATGGACTAGTAGGTATTGGGTTATGGGAGACCGCTGTTTGCGGTACCAATGCTGAGGCAACAGCAAAAAGTATTAGATATGTTGCAGACAAAATTGGAGTGACCAAAGTAGCACTAGGCTCAGATTTTGATGGAGCAATTGGCACCCATTTTGACGTTACCGGATTACCGCTTATAGTAAATGCATTACAAAAAGAGCATTTTACTAGAACAGAAATTGAACTTATATTAGGTGGAAATATTCGTGATTTTTTCTTAGCAAACTTACCTGCGAGTAATTAGAAAAATTTTTGAACAAACTCATTCTCTTTCAATTCTGCCAAATTTTCCACACTGAGTGGTTTACTCACAAATTGAGCCACTACAGGAAATTTTTTGGCCCTTGAAAAATCTTCAGGGTCAATTGTTGAAGAAAGAATGATTACTTTGGTATTGGGCAACTTATCGGCAAATAATGGTATGTAGGCTTCTAAAAACTCCCAACCATTCATTACAGGCATGTTGATATCTAATAAAATCAAAGAAGGAGCTTCATCCACTGGCTGTGTACTAGTTGCAAAAAGATCCTTGAAATAATCAAGCGCATCACTACCATCAACAGCAGTTACTACATCGTTAGTAAACCCTGTCCTTTTCAAAAGTAGTTTTGAAATAGTTAGCGAAATACTATCATCATCTACACAAAGGATTTTATTAATCATCTAGCTAAAGTTCTGCTTTTACAAATGGTGTACTAATTGTTACTATTGAAGGTACATTAAAAAAAAATAAACACAAACTATTTTCGTTTAGCTTTTTCCCATAAAACAGATTGTTCTCCAAAGAAATATCTAGCAAATCCAGCAATAACTGCATAATTCATTAAACAAAAATAATAGGGTATAAAGAATACTTTTATTTTAAGTTGCCTTTGCTCCATTACCCACCCTAGTAAAGCTGCTACATAAAAAACCAGCTGTCCTAGTAACATTAACCCGTAGATAGTTGAATAGCCCTGGTTTATTACTAATGCAATATTGATAAAAAAAGCAGAAATCATTAAATAAGGAGTAACTACCCATCGTAAGATTCGATGACTAATATATTCAAAACTTAAAATAGGCTGCTTGAATGGCAAAAGCAAAGCCTTTAATCGAATGGTAGATTGTACCCCGCCGGCAGCTATTCTAATTTTACGTTTTAACTCCTCCCCTGTATTGGCTGATGCAAGTTCAGAGGCGAAAGCATCTGGTTCATACACAATTTTATACCCCTTTAATGCAATATTCATCGATATCATAAAATCGTCTAAAATAGTGTCTGGAGCAACTGGCTCATACAAATTTGTTCTTATACTAAACAATTCACCTGCAGCACCAACCACTGAATACAACTCCGAATCCCATTTTTTTAATTTAGACTCATATTTCCAATAAAAACCTTCTCCAGCTGTTGCATCAGCATTATCATCAATCTGTACTCTTTTTTCCCCAGCAATTGCTCCTACTTTTTCATCTTGATAATGCCTACACATCAATAGAATGGCATCCTTATTCAACATTGTATTTGCATCTGTAAAAACAACAACCTCCGTTTCTACCTTACCCATTGCACGGTGAACAGCTGCTATTTTACCGCTTCTTCCTGGCTCATGCATCCCCAATATTTGAGGGTATTTGGCAATAATCGCAGGTGTTTCATCCGTTGAACCATCTGAAATAAAAACAAATCGAATTTTGTCTTTTGGATAATTTAAAGCCAGTGTATTTACAATTTTTTCTTCAATACAATAAGCTTCATTGTATGCGGCAACTACTACAGTAACAGTAGGGGTATATCCTAAATCAGGAATGACTTTTTTCCCGAATAGTAAAGCTTTAATTTTTAAAAGCAAAAATAAGAGTAATCCATACCCCAAATAGGTGTACAAGATGATGGTAATTGAAATCCAAAAAAATAGTTCCATAAAATAAGTTAAGGCTTATATCCTAAATGATTGCTGTTAATTCCATTAGTTAAATTCCACCAAATAGCCCTTAGAAGTTGTTTGATGAAACCATGATTTTTTTCTTTTAAATAGCTGATAATATTCCTTGGAGTAACTATCAATAAAAAATAAATATAGAAGCAAATGGCTTTGAATAAAGGGGCATTCCTTCTTATGAATAGGATTCGATTCCGATTCATATAATATTCTTTTAGTGCACTTTTTTTGCCAACCGAAACAGATTCTTTATGAAATATAGTTGCCTTCATATTTACCCAAACTTCAAAGCCGTTGTTTCTTATTCTATCTGCCCAATCCAATTCCTCATAATATAAAAAGAAGTTCTCGGCCATAGGACCAGCTTTTTCTATTGCAGCTTTTGTTACCATCATTGCTGCCCCATGAGCAAATCCCGTAGGTCCAACTAATTGATCATATTGACCTTTGTCTGTTTCAAATTGACCAATACAACTATTTCTTGCAGTAATGTAATTCATTGGAGTGTACCCCGCGTATTGAAGCATAGTAGGCTGATCATAATACAACAATTTAGGAGATATTACTCCAATTGAAGGATAACTATTTAATGTGTTTACCAAAGTTTCAATAAGTCCTTCTGTAAACTCAGTATCGTTGTTTACAAAGAATAAATAATCACCAGTAGCAACAGACAACCCAAGGTTATTACCTCCAGCAAAGCCAAGATTGGTTGCTGAACGTATGAAAATTACTTCTGGATACTTAACTTTCCATTGGGGTACAGGATCTTCTTTACTCCCATTGTCTACTACTATTATTTCAATATTGGTATAGCTGTTTTTATCTCGTATTGAATTGAGCAATTCATCAGTTACATAGCTATGATTAAAGTTGACTGTTATTATAGAAACTCTTTTCATTTATCTAAACCTAGTATTAGTAACGTAAATTATCTAAATTAGCGGAGAATGTGAAATATTAGGTAAAATGGCTACAGACAACAGTCAGGTTTTAAAAGTAGAAAGAGTATTTGCTGAACTTTTAGAAGAGTTAGAAAAGCAACCCGTGAGCAAACAAAAAGCTATGGAAATGCAACACCTTTTCTTGCATACAATGGAAAAAACTTATAAGGTAAGTAGTCTGAGCTCTTACCATGATGATGACGCTAAAGGGAATGAAGAAATGGTATTAGATATGGATAAGTTATTAAGACAGCATCGTTCATTTAGTGTCAAAAACTTACCCGATAAAGCCATCAATTGGGCCGCTGGATTAGCCTATTCTGGTGTAGGCTTATTATTCATTACCATTGGGTTTTTAATGATTGTAACCCCAACATCTGCAGAATTTGAAATAGCAACTTTATTTTACTTCAACGAATACGATGGATTCACCGTTTTAGATGCTTTTGCTCTAGTAGTAATCTTTATTGGGATATTCTTTTTTATTAAAGCATTTGTTGCTCAAGATAAAAAAGAGTGATAATTACTGAATTGCTTTATCAATCATTTCAAGAACATCATCATTTGCAGCAAATTTTCTAGCGAAGAATTTTCCCGAATGCATAAACGAATCGAAATCTTCTTTAGTTAATATCTTAGGATTTTTATTCCCTTCCGACCAATCTATATATCTAAGGTTATTCCCAATAATATCTTCTCTAAAGGAAGAATTATATAAAAGAGTTTGAAAAATAAGCTCATCAGGTGCCCAAGTGTAGCGGAAAAATTTTACAATTTTCGGTGAAGAATCTAATCGCTTAATAAGAAAAACAATATGCTTGAGTGTTATTGTAAACCACTGTGATCTACCAACAGGAATTAGGCCATCTGGCATTTTTCTATTTGGTAGAATAAAATTTACTAGATTTTGAATCTTAAACTTACCAGGAAAATGCCAATGATTAAAATGATATTCTTTTACCCTAGAAATAGCTTCTTTCCATTCAGTTTCTACATCCAAACAATGCATAAAAGCTTTACCAGGATTTTCATTCAAAAAAGCATGAAAGTCTTTAGCAGATTTAATGGGATAATCTTGTGCACTGAGCAAATTAACATAGTCTATGTTGAGTCCTGATGAAACAATTTCTTTAAACCCATTAATGGTTGCTTCAACCATACTATAGGTTGCCCATTGAATATCAACTCGGTTTTGAATAAAATGGACATTTTGGTTACTCGCTAAAGCCAATTCAAAATCTTGAATATTCGATTTTAAATCTGCATGAATAAAAAAAACCGTGTTTTGATAAGACAGCCTATTTACCAAACGACACAATTGGTCTGGATTAGCATGAACTAATATAAAATGGGCTACCATCATTTACTACTTTTTTAAAAAATTTTTGCGTACCATTTTTCTAATATTAATATATCCTGAAGTAAATACCAAAGACAATTTAAAGGGTATATGTTTATTAAAACAATAATACCCATAAAATATTCCAACAATTAGGGGTAAACTAGTGGCAAATGCAGCACCGTATAAATTTCCAGTTAGATAAATACCCACAAAATCGCCAATTACATTTACTAATAACATTAATAATACCTTGATGAAATTGGCTTTTGGCTGATGAATAATATCTAACGAAACTGCAATGAAACGATCAATTGGGTAAAATATAGCTAAAACCATCATAATTCTAAGTAAGTTAGCTGCTTCAGAATCTACATATTTCCCTCCTCCTAATAACCCTGTTGCTATATCAGCAAATAAGATTGCGCCTAAAGCAAGGGGAACAAAGGCCAAGGTTAAAGTTCCAGCATACTTTTGTAGAATATAAGCAACTTCCCTTTTATTCCCATTATTAAATGCTTTAGCCAAAGAAGACATTGCTGTAGCCAAGGTACTACGCAATGGAATTTCAATGATTTCCATTAACCTACCTGGCAAATTATAAATAGCTACAGCAGCAGGGCCTAACATATAAGCCACAATAAAAGTATCTGCACTTCTTAACATATTGGCACTTATAGTGGTTCCAACACTAAATTTTCCAAAATGATAAATCTCTTTGACACAATTTTTTGTTTTTGCAAATAGGGAAGATATACCAGACCAACCGGTTAAAATTGCAATGATACTTGCTAAAGACGCAGAAGCAAGATTTACAATAAAAACAGATTGCAAGTTCAATTGATCAAACACAATTAGCGCAACAATGGACAAAATAAAACTGCCTTGAGTAATTACACGAAGAATCAACAACTTATCGAATTTTTGATCTGCTTGTAAAATCCAAGAAGCAATTCCAGAAGGTAAAGTAGCTACAAAGCTTAGTCCAAACCATTGTATAATTACTAATACAGCAGGGTCCTGAAAAGAATTGATAAATGGAATAAAGGCCAAGTTAATTAATCCCATTACCAGCGTAATTAAAATCGCTAAATACCATACAGAACCTAACACTTCATTAGCTCTATCTTTTGAAGTGCCTGTATAAAATTTCACTAATGCAATTTGTAAAAATCCAGTCCTGAAAGTATCTAATAAAACCGCTACAGTTTGAAAGAAAACCCAATACCCAATCTCTTCTACTGTTAATGCCCTATATAATACTGCAACAGTAATCATTGCTAAAACCGACATAGCCCCATTACCTGCAAGAGATAAAAAGTGTTTATTATTGAGCTTATGAATCAGTTTATTCAGCATATAAATTCAAGTAAATAGCTAAAATTAATTAAATATAAGCCTATAAATGCTTTTGAATTGCTTTATATATTTCAGCAACACTATTTTCCCAAGTATGTGTTGAGGCAAAATCCTTTCGAGCATTTTCTAAATCATTAGTATTTTCTTTATGGGCTTTTGCAATTAAATCAATGTATTCTCTAGCCGTTTTAGCCAAATAAGTATGACCACTAAACACCGCTTCCATAAAGGGGGTGCTTGTAGCTACTACTGGTTTACCCATAGCTAAATATTCATCAATTTTTCTAGGATAGTTCCCAATGGTGACTTGACTCACCACTTGAGGATTTAAACAAATATCAAAAGAATGAATATATTCTGGCAATAGTGAAGGACTCTTTGAACCTAAAAAATAAACATTACTTAATTCATGAAGTTGACTTTTCAAAAACATTTCATCTTCAGGGCCGACCAATAAGATACTCCAATTAGGTTTAGCTTTTGCAATTTCAACTAAAAGTTCAATATCTAATCGCAAGCCACTTAATGCCCCTACATATCCAATTTTAAGCCCTTTAATTTGCTGAACATCAATAGGCAATTCAGTGGAAGTGTATTTCATAAATAAATCTAACTCACATCCCTGCCCTACATAATAAGAATGCGGATTGTATTCCCTACAGTAATCGGCTAAATAGGTAGAATTTGCAACACAGATATCCGAATCAGCTATCAATTTAGGTTCTAACTTTTCACCATGTCTTTTCCAATAATCCACCGCCAACATATAATCACGAGAGTAATAAACCGTTAGTTTTGGCTTTAACAGTTCTTTTAAATGAAAGCTCCTAAACATATCATTGTCATTAAACAAAATATAATCAGAAAAGCCTAGTGTTTGAATTGCGTTTAAAATAGATTTTGCAAATCTTTCATTATTAATTCTATTTAAATACTTAAAAACAGTATGAATTTTAATCCAATTAATCGACTCTATAATAGTGTCAGGATAAAGATTCCACATAGAGGGATTTATTTGAACAAGCCCCGACTCTTTATGCTTGATTATATTATTTCTTTTCACAATTTTCGGGTCAGTTGACCCTTTAATTAAACTCACTCTATCCAATGCTGAATTCACATAAAGTACTCTGTTATGCTTACTGAATTCTAATGCAATGTTTTTACAATTACTTCCAATTTCCACATCCCAAGGTTGCTGACCAACAATGATAATATCCCTTCCTGTTAGCATAGTGAAATTTTATTTTTGAGTAATGAGTTGTTGCTGTTCATTATCTAATCGCTTTGTAATAACAATAATTGCAGCTACTAAATAAAACAGCGTATTAGAAGGAAACTGTACTATAGCTTCTTGTGGATAATTTCCAACATGATAAGCAAATGCAACTAGAATCATTGCCAAACAAATGGATTTTAATGTTGGATCTTTAATCGTATAATAATTATTAATACCCTCTTTTAAAATAATAAACATTAAGGTACAAAAAACCAATAATCCCAGCCATCCTGCTTCTACTGCAACCCTAACATAACCACTATCGGGAGGGAAATTTGCTAAAAATGAATTAGGAGAAAAACGCTTACCCCACATACCTGTTGAACCAAGTCCACCACCTAATGGATGACTCTGAATAAATGGTTGAATACGTTTCTGATTGATTTTTCGCACATTAAAAGAGGCGTCATCGGATGGTTTAAATGCAGTTTGAAATCGATAAATTGTTGGGTTACTGGTGGGCACAAATATTAAAGCTGCAAAACCAATTGCCCCTACTAAAGCCCCAATCATTACTTGCTTGTTAAACTTTAAAATTGAATACAGGGCCAAAGCAACTGGCGGGAGAACATATGCACCTCTAGTACCAGAAAATAACATGGAAGTAAAACAGAGAAAAAGCGTTATACCCAATAATATTTTTGTCCGTTTCGAAAACGGACCAGATAATAACCCTATACACATTAATCCACTTACCACCATATTATAAGAGAAAGCAACTGGATCAGTAAAAATGGAGAACTTTCTCCATTGCCCTCCAATAAAAAGCAATCCAGCAATTTCAGGATCAGAATACAACCAAGCTTCTTCGAAGGAAGTGAAACCAATAAACTGTTGCTTATATGCATATAATGCGGCAATTACTGATAGTCCAAGCCATACCTTTAGTACTAATTTTAAAAACTGAATAGTTCTAATATTGTATAAGAAAACAAAAAAAGTAAGCATGATTACTGCAACTGAACGTACAGTATAAACCCAAGCCAATTTAGATTCTGCTGTTGGATTAATTACTTCAATGAAGTTGTACAAAATCCATATGATAATAATAACACTAATTGGGCCCTTAAATAGCGCCCAATTTGACTGCTTTTTCTGTTGAATAAATATACCTAGAATTAATAAAACTTCCATCCCATCCATCAAAGTACCTAAAGGGAAGTCAATTATATTCATCCTACCAATAAACATGATAAAATATGCTGCTACAATAAAAGTTAGTACCCCAAATTCAGGATAAAATATAATCCCGGCAACAAATGGAATACCAATCATTAAGAGTACCAATAAAACACCAGGCACCATCCCTAATTTTGCAACAACTATTGAAAAAAATATTGCCGCCCCAATAAAAATCAACAACCCAAAGGGGCCGCCCATTTTATTGACAAGAAAAAAATCATGAAGTACGGCAAGCAATCCCCTCTTCTTTTTATTTTGTCCTATCGGTATTTGAAAAGGTTCTTCCATTATAGAAACAATAATTTAACAAAGAAATAGTACACACTTACACCAGCAAGAGCAAGGGCAGCCAACCTAGTTAAATAGTCTAACCGTTGTTGGTCATATACTTCTTGCTCCTCTTTTGTAAGTCTTTTAGTAGCTGGCTTTGTCTTCATTCTAATTTATTCAAAGAATAATAAAGTTATTCCTATTTAGGTATAAAAAAGTAATTCAAAGATTGCTGACCTGTGTAATCTATTAATTTCTTATTGCTGATTATTTTAACAGAGTAACCTAAATTCTGCATTAATTCAATACAAGCTTTTTTACGGGCATTATCCCATAATTCTGCCATCACGATAGGCTTATATAATTTTATTAATCCAATAGTGCCCTGCAATACAAAGAACTCGAAATTTTCTACATCTACTTTTATACCAGTTACCGGATATTCAATCTTTCCAATTAAATCAGCATCTAAAGAAACCATTTGAACTTGTTCTTCTAAAAAATTAGTCAACAAATTAGCATCTTCTCTTTCTACCGCAACATCAATAAAACTCAACCCTTGTTTTTTCACCCCACTAATGATTGGTGTTTTAATAGTAACCATGTCATTGGTATTGCCAAGTGCTAATTGTTTTACCAACACATTTTGAACCTTAAAAAACCGAACAACTTTTGTAATTATTGATGACAAAAGTGAAACTGGCTCATAGGCAATAATGGAATAGTTCGGGAACTCTTTGGCAAAAATAACCGTGGTATATCCAACATTCGCTCCTGCGTCTATAATGGTGGAGGGTTGATTTGATTTAACTAATTCAATGAAAATATTGAAATCGGCATCATCTCTTAAGAGACGATATTTTAATGTTCTATAAATACTAAAAACAAACAAATATGTCTGGTAACCCAAAATTTTTTGAATAATTAGTTGAAGAAAACTTTTGAGTTTTTGTACCATCTGAATATGCTTTATTTAGTATTCTTATCAGTATGAAAATGTTTGGTTGCTACTGAATGTTTATTGGCGTTTCGAACTTTTAGCAATGATAATACCTGATAAAAAATAAACTTTGGTATCCCCCAAAGTGACTTGTATATGCGTGCGTCCGTATTATTAATTGCAAGTGCCAAAATAAATCCAAGTACAAATATCACAAACCCCAATAACCAAATCATTGCAATAAAAGGATTGAAGATCAAATTCAAAAGCATACAAAATAAACCGATCAATAAAAAGATAAAAAGCGGCGGTCTTAAAAGTATTAGGCCGAATAAAAACATATTCCAGTCTAATTTGAGTATTCCTTTTCCAATTAATCCAAACCCAAATGAAAAGTATTTAAACCATGTATTAATCCATCTAGCTCTTTGATTAACCAACTGATCACTTTTAGAAGTTTTTTCATCATACACAATTGCATTTGTAGCAAAAGCAATGCGATAGCCTCTTGATACAATTTCTTTCTGCAATATTTTATCAAAACCAGCTCCAGTTATATCTAGATGTGCTAAACAGTCTTTGTACAATTGAGTAGTAAAAGCCATTCCTGAACCAGCTAGTGTAGCTGATGAACCAACATTAAATAACACTTTCCCATCATAAAAATGATAATAAATATCTCTAGCGCCATCTAAAGCAGCATAAAGTGTATCTAAATTTTTTGCGTCCCTTACTCCTTGAACTGCACTAAAACCTTGGTCAAATAATTTATTTAATTCAATCAAGTAATTAGGATCAACCAAATTATCACTATCAATAATAGTTAACCTTTCGTGTTCCCTTTTAAATCGATTAATTGCATAAAAGTGAGAACGGGTATTACTAGACAATGTCTGTTCTGGCCTGAGAACAATTACACGATTATCATCAAACTTCAAATTGGTAATATCACACTTATCAGCAACAATATAAATTAGATAATTACTATAATTAAGCTTTAATAAAGAAGCAACAACAGAAGGAATTAAAGTAGTTTGTTCATACGCAGTTACAATTATTGCATAATCTGCTTCATTGGTAGAAATTAACTCCTTCTCTTTATTCAATTTGACAATTGCATAAAGCAACAATAGAAAAAACGGCAATATTAAGTTATACCCAATTGCTATTTGAAAAACATACCAAATCAAATTGATGATATCTTGAAAATTCATAGCAGGGCATTTAATTATTTAGGAATCTTATTCAAGCGATTGATAATTAATTTATTCAAAGCCCATCCAGCAAATGTATCGCCCAAATCGTATAAGTATTGTACACTTTGTTTCTTGCCATTTTTTATAGTAGATCCTGCCGCAAATATTGCAACTACTTTATCTGCAAGTACAATCCATTCTCTAGACTTATTCAACTTATCCATAGCTGGGGCTTCAATAATGATAATATCAAATACATCTCTCAAGAATGCTAACTTAGGCTTTACAATAGACTCATCACAAAATTCAAAAATAGAAGTATCTCCACCCCTATTTCCCAATACACTAACCCTGCCTTCCTTGATAATTTCAGAAAGAGTAATTCTATTTTTTAAATAGTCCTCTAAATAACAATTGGTACCAGTTGTTGCTGTAATAGTGGGTTGATCAAAGTTTCCATCTATGACTAATACGCGCTTATTTACCATTGAATATGCATAAGCAAGGCCTAATGAAATCAAGGTTTTACCTTCGCCATCCGACAAGCTAGTAATCACTAGTTGCTTTTTGTGCCCCATTTCTCTTTCAATTTCAAAACGAAGTGATCGTAACAAATTTTTAAAAGCAATGGTGACTTTATTTCCCTCTCCATTCTTCCATAGATTAGTCAAATCTAACATTGAAGTGTTGATATAAGGAAGGTAGGCTAATACCGACAAATTAGTCTTATTGGCTAAATCTGTTGCGTTTTGAATACTATCATCTAGGTAGAAAATAACAAACAAGGCAGCTAAGCAAAATATGAAACTGATTATACCAGCTAATGCAACAAGTATTAATTTTTTTGACGGTTGAGCAGGTCCAGGCATTGCCATTTCAATTTGCCTCAATTGAACGGTCATACTCGACTCCAATGAAGTTTGATTAAACCTATTTTGAATATCAAGGTATTCTTTACCAGCAACATCTACCAAGCCTTCGTAGTTCTGAATAAGTGCTTCATGGGGAACAAGCATGTCAAACTTTTCGTTAAGCCTTCTTAACTCATCAGAGAGTGGAGCTATACTGCTCTTAGATTGGTCTAATGCAATTTCTAAATTAAATCTTTGCTGTACCAATAATTGCTTATTGGCTAAAGGACTTACTAATAGCCGATCGGTAGATTGTAAAACTTGCTGTTCTAATAATGCTTTTAATGAGTCTTGCTTTTGTTTGATTTTTGGATCAAAATTACTTTTCACTAAATCATTGGTAACTACACGGAGTCGTTCTCTTGTGGCTAAAACTGATTGATTAATATCTACCACTACACTTTCCAAATACCGCCGATCTTGGGGGCTAAACTTTTGGTCAATTCCTTTTATTGCTCCTTCATATGACTCAACATCTTTTTTTGCCACTTGAAGTCTTGATTCAAAATCGGCAATCTGCATATACAAGCTCTTGGCTTGTTCATTTAAATTTAAAACCCTATTTCTGATTTTATAATCACGCAATAAACGAGTTTTAGCCGATAAGGAATCAAACTTCTTTTTCATCAACATGTCTAAGAAGTTCACTGCTTTTTCTTGATTCCCTTTTATATAGCTAGAGTAAAAGTCAATAAATTCACTAATAAGGGTATTAATAACAAAAGCAGATAAAAATGGATTCTCCGACTCATACTCAAAGTCTATAAAGTCACTGTTATTAACTCTATAAATAAATACTTTTTTTTGTAATGTGGCTTCATCATATCCCATCGAAATGAGTAACTGATTAATCCCAAACTGATCTTTATCAAACAAAGAAAGGGGTTGCTTTGAAGCAATATGCGCTTTAAACACTTCCAAAGCATGCGCCCGTGCTTCAGGTCCAATTTCTGTTACTAACTTACTTAACGGTCGAAAAGGCTTGTTACTAGTTAAATCATGAACCATTAATTGAAATGAAACTTGATCAAAATTTCTTTTCAGCCTATTCATTTCAATTAGGTTACTGAACTGTTGCGAAGCTTTGTTTTCATCCTGTCCACTATTTTTTTCTAGAAATTGTTGAGACTGATCTACCAAACCGGTGGATATTCTAGATCGAGACTTAAAAGTATCCGGAAGCTTACGTACTAGAAAATAGGTTATAAAGACTGCTATCATTGGAACAATGACCAGTATATATTTCCTTTTGTATAGCAGTAATAAAAACTTCTGTAATTCCATTTACTTTATCTCTTCCAATTTTTTCCCAACTAATTCTTCTAATGTGGTCTTAGCAATTAAAACTGTGCTTTCCGCATCAATTATTTTTTGCTTCTGATCGGCATTTTGAATCATTAGTTTTGTATAATTCTCCAATGTTTCCTCCCCCCTTTCGTATTTAAATTTTATCTGTTTAAACAATGCTTCAATATCAATGGCGTTCTGATTTTGCACCCTTAATACACTTAAAGCTTGCATATACCTAAAATACCTATTTTTCACGTCTGTTTCTAAGGTTATTACATATTGGTCAGCAGTTAATTGGGCTATTGCCAATTCTTCTCGTGATTGCTTGATAAGGGTGGGTTTCTGGATAATATTGCTAAAATTGATGAACAGACCAATTTGAACCCCAGTTAATGTAGCATTGGTTAATGTAACAGAAGTGCTAGGGCTATAAAAAGCGGATAATGTAAAAAAATCAAACCAGGAAAGTTTGGCTTTTTTAAGATTATAATTGGCAAAATTGACCTTCCGCAAATTTGCCGCCATCAAAGGATAATTTTGTTTTGCGGAATAAATAAGTTTCTCTAAAAAGGGGTAAGACAATTCTGGAATCATAGACTCTTGAGCAGAAGATTCCTTTGTATTGAGTAACAACAAACAAGCAAATAGTAAACTAAGGCAACCCTTTTTAGAGGCATGAAACAAATAACCGAATTTAGAATACGGTGAAAAGGCATTATTTATATCTAAACCAATGATTTTCATAAAGATTAAAGATAAATAATATAGTTAAAACCAAGGCCTTAGATATCCCCACTTTATTCAATAAATGAATAAAAAAACAAGAAGTTAAAAGAAATCAGCAAAAGCTTACACAGATTCTTTTTGTAATAACGCGGGTATCGTTCTTAGAATCAATTTAATATCGTACCAAAAACTATGATTTTCTGCGTATTTGTTATCTAACATTAATCTTTCTTCTTCAGACATTTCTCCCTTTCCTCTTTTCTCAACTTGCCATAATCCAGTAATCCCAGCTGGTGCCATAAAACGCATAGCATATTTATCGGTAGTCAATTTTTCAGCTTCATACAAAGGCAAAGGCCTATTTCCGACTATGCTCATATCACCAATAATCACATTCCATAACTGAGGTAATTCATCAATACTGCTATTTCGAATGAACTTACCTACTTTGGTAATTCGAGGGTCGTCTTTTAATTTAAAAAAGGCTGACCCTGCTTTTGCCTTTCTATTTTCACTGTATTGTTTTTCGCACCATTGAATCGTATCAGAATAAATAGGGAACCTACATCCTGTTCCAGCTGCTTTACACTCATCGCATAAATACTCCTCTTCTTCGGCTTTAGCAATTGTATCATCAGCGCTAGGTGCATATTGATTTAAATGCTTCAAATCCTTCAAACGCTTGTCGGCATTCACATACATAGACCTAAACTTATAAAACTTAAACGTTCTATAACCAGAACCTACCCTTAATGCATAATAAAAAATAGGACCTTTCGACTCTAACCTCAGCAAAATACAAATAATGAGTAGAAGTGGAGAAAGCATTAACAATGCTAAGCCAGCAAAGAAAATATCAAAAACCCTTTTTATAAATGGGGTTTTATATTTATGAAAATCTAATACATTATTGGTATGTTTTAATTGACTCCATTTATCAATCAAAAAAGGGATTCTTATTTCAATATTTTCTTTTTTAATGGGTAGCTTAAAAACATCTGCAACACCCGCTTTTAAAGTCATTTTGACGGTGCTTTCACTTAATTGCTGACTAATTAAAAAAAAGGGAACTGCTATATTCTTCTTACTTACTAAGGTTTCCAATAATGAGATGCCCCCAGTACCTAAGACTTCGCTTTGCGAAACAATGGCTACAAGATTGAATTTATTTTTTTCCCAATCAGCAAAAAAAAGAAGAGGGTTAGCAAATCTTTTGAGTTCTCTTCCTCCCAAATTTGCTTGTGAAAAAATACTAAATATAATGTCATCACAATTGAGAAGTACAATAACTTGATCTTGGGGAGGTAGTTGGGTGTTCATTGTAGCAATTTGGTGAAATTATTTTCTAATCCTACGTAAAACCACTCTAAGTCTTGCTTCGAGTTCTTTTGGATTGAAGGGTTTTACTAGGTAATCATCTGCTCCTGCTTCCAAACATTGAATAATCATTTCTGAGCTTTCTTCACCAGACAGAATAATAATTGGAATAGCATTAAAAAAATCACTAGCACGAAGTTGCTTAGTTAATGCAAGCCCCCCCATAACTGGAGTATTTAAATCGGAGATTATTAAATCTGGCACATTACCCTGTTGTAAAAAAGCCATTGCATCAACCCCATCTTTAAATATTTCTACTTGATAATGGGTACTTAAATATTTTTTTAAAATCAATTGCATGGTCATCTCATCTTCAACCACAACAATTTTTAAAGTATCAGAATCGGTGAATGCCATATTTTAAAATTTTGCTAATGTAAGAAATCTAAATATATTTAAATATGTAATAAGCGAATTTATATAGTTTTTATTCATTCTGATGCTTAATTTTTAAAATTCATGAGACCCATTTCAATCCCCCAGTATATTAATCAATTATTCAACACTAATCCCACAGATGCTAGTACAAGCGCTTTGATTAAAGAAAGATACCATATTTTATCAAAGGGTGAGCCAGTTGTATCCATTGTTATGCCTGCTTATAATGAGGAAGCCAATATTTTACAAACCCTATTATCATTAAGTAATAATGAAACCCAATGGCCTGTAGAAATAATTGTTGTGAACAATAATTCAAAAGATAAAACAGAGGAAATGGTCCTTTCTGCTGGTATTCCTTGTATTAGAGAAACTCAACAAGGCATAACCAATGCTAGGAATGCTGGTTTGGCTGTAGCTAAAGGCATATATATACTTAACGCTGATGCAGATACTATATACCCAAAAGATTGGATTGAGGAAATGGTAAAACCTTTGGCCAATGACAATAATATTTGTTCTGTTTATGGAAGATTCTCATTTATTCCGATTGGGAACACTGGTAGATTTACCTACTTTTTTTATGAATATTTTGCTGATTTAATGAGATGGATCAATAAAATATTTAGGGATGAAGCAATGAATGCCTACGGCTTTAACTCTGGTTTTAGGAGAGAACAAGGCCTTACTGTTGATGGATTTAATCACCCACCGGGCACTAATGAAGACGGATGGTTAGCCCTGAAATTAAGAGAAAAAGGATACGGGAAACTCTTTTATGTTACCAATATTAAAGCCTTGGTTTGGACAACCGATAGAAGAATCCAAATTGATGGGGGACTTTTAAAAGGAACAATCAAAAGACTTAAAAGAATGATTGGGCTATAAATTGCAGGAATGGTTGTACATTAACTGCACTTATGAAAGCGATTATTTGCTCCCAATATGGAGGCCCTGAATTATTAAAATTAATTGAAACAAAAATCCCTGAAATTGGAGAAGATCAAGTTTTAATTGATGTCCATTATTGTGGGGTTAATTTCCCCGACACCCTCATAATTCAAAACAAATACCAATTTAAACCGCCACTACCCTTTTCTCCGGGAGGCGAAATAGCTGGAATTGTTAGCCATATTGGCCGAA
Organism: Sediminibacterium sp.; assembly: GCF_030695065.1. Classification (GTDB taxonomy): domain Bacteria; phylum Bacteroidota; class Bacteroidia; order Chitinophagales; family Chitinophagaceae; genus Sediminibacterium. Next base: position 332,306 of record NZ_JAUYTR010000009.1, read on the forward strand.
GGGTGAATAATTTCAAAGTGGGTGACAGAGTGGTTGCACTTTGTGGTTGGGGCGGAATGGCAGAACAGGTATGTGTAAAAGCTACCCATGTATTTCCTATTCCTTCAAGCTTAGACATGTTAAATGCCTCCATCTGTATGTATACTTTTGGAACAGCATTTTATGCTTTAAAAAATAAAGCACAATTAAAAGCAGGTCAAACTGTATTGGTATTGGGAGCTGGTGGTGGTGTTGGATCCGCAGCCATCATGATAGCCAAGTTAATGGGAGCAAGTGTAATTGCTGCTGCATCAAACAAAGAAAAATTAGCCTATTGTAAAATGTTGGCTGCGGATGAAACCATAGATTATAGTACTGAAAATCTTAGAGACAAGATTAAAGAAATTACCAGCAATAGAGGAGTTGAAGTTGTTGTTGATACCATTGGAGGACCTTTAGCAGAAGAAGCATTAAAAAGTGTATCGTGGAATGGTCATTATTTGATAGTAGGTTTTGCCTCTGGAATTATACCACAAATCCCATTTAACCTTGCTTTACTTAAAGGATGCTCAGTGCATGGAATTTTTTGGGGTTCATTTGCCGAAAAAGAGTCCAATTCAAACAACACAAATTTTATTCAAATTATACAGTGGATTTTACAAGGAAAATTAAAGCAACATATTCATCAAATCTATTCTCTTGAAGAGGCACCGAAAGCGATAGATGATATGATTCAAAGGAAAATTAACGGGAAAGCGGTTATTCAAATTAAAGCAGAACAATTCAGCTCTCCTACTATAAATAATGGTATTAATTCGAGTGAACTAACCAAAAAGACAAATAAATCAAGCAATGATGGCCATAAACTAATCATTAATGGTAAGGATGCGATTCATCAATTTATTGGAAGTAACATTGGACCTGGGAAATGGATAACTATAACACAAAAAATGATTAATGATTTTGCTTCTACAACACAAGACAACCAGTGGGTACATATAGATGAAGTAAAAGCAGCTAAATATTTACCTGAAGGAAAAACAGTTGCGCATGGATACCTTACTATGTCAATGGTTTCACATTTACTTTTTGAATTGATAGAATTAAATGAAGTGAATTCGTTTTACAATTACGGATTAAATAAAGCTCGTTTCATTAATCCTGTTAAGGTAAATGATAATATAAGATTAAAAGCTATTTTAGAGAATGTGGAATCTCAATCTAATGGCTCAATAAAATTATTTTTAAGCTGCATCATAGAAATAGAAGGAATTGAAAAGCCTGCTTATGTTGCAGAAATAATCAGTATCATCAATTAAATTTTTAGCAATGGCTAAGTATACAAATATGGAATTCTTGAAATTCCTATTATTTAAAGTTCACCCCATTAATGAATTATTTACACGTGAACGTTTTGCTCATTTAAATGAAGAACAAGCATGGATGATGATTGAATCAGCAAAGCAATTGGCCGACCAAGAATTTGCCCCATTTTTTAAAGAAATGGATACAACCCCAGCTACTTATGATGGCAAAGGAAATGTTGTGACTCATCCAGCCCTAAAGAAAATGATCAACAAGGCAGCAGAACAAGGTTGGATTGGAGGTAGCGCAATGTTTGAACACGGCGGTATGCAATTACCCGAAATGATTTTTGGTACAGCCCATCATTTATTTCAAGCTGCCAATAACGGAGTACAAGGTTATTTAGGATTATCTGCAGGAGCAGCCGGACTAATAACCAGCTTTGGAAATATTGAACAATTGGAACAATACGTTCCAAAAATATATTCAGGCGAATGGCAAGGAACAATGGCACTTACAGAACCACAAGCGGGAAGTTCTTTAACGGATATTACCACTTCTGCAAAACCATTATCTGAAAACAGTTACTTAATAAAAGGACAAAAAATATTTATTTCTGGCGGACAACATGAAGCATGCGAAAATTTTATTCATCTCACACTTGCAAGAATAGAGGGTGCACCAGCTGGAGTAAAAGGCATCTCTCTCTTTATTGTTCCAAAATTCAGGCCAAATAAAGATGGCAGCTTAGTATATAACGATGTTTATTGCGCAGGTGATTTTCAAAAAATGGGGCAAAGAGGATATGCCACCACTCACCTTTCATTTGGTGACAATAATAACTGTATTGGGTATTTAGTGGGAGAACCACATAAAGGATTGAGTTATATGTTTCAAATGATGAATGGCGCAAGAATAAGTGTTGGCCTTTGCGCAGCATCGGTAGCTATGGCAGCCTATCAAGCTTCCCTTCAATATTGCACCGAACGCCCACAAGGCAGATTACCAAGTGAAAAAGACCCAAACAAACCTCCTGTAAATATTATTCAGCATGCCGATATTCAAAGAATGTTGTTTACTCAAAAAGCCATTTCCGAGGGATCTATATCATTAGGAATTGAATGTAATAAACTCTACGACTTATATCATTCAAGCAATGATGAGGCAGAAAAAAATAAGTACCTATTTTTATTAGAAATTTTAACTCCTATTGTAAAAAGCTATCCATCAGAACAAGGCAGTAGATCTGCAGCTTTAGCAATTCAAACATTAGGAGGTTATGGTTTTACAACTGATTTTCCTGTACAACAACATTATAGAGATTTAAAAATCATGTCTTTGTATGAAGGAACCACTGGTATTCAATCAATCGATTTATTAGGCAGGAAAGTATTAATGGAAAAAGGGAAAGCCTTACAACTTTTATTAGATGAAATTCAACTATCTATAAAAAATGCCAGTCAGTTCGATACGTTAAAAAAGAACGCTGACTCATTGAATAATGAACTATCTAGAATTAATTGGATCATTAAACACTTGAATAAATATTTAGTAGAAGGCAAAATTGAAAAATACCTTGCTGATGCTACTGTATTTTTAGAGATGATGAGCTATAGTGTAATTGGCTGGCAATGGCTTAAAATGGCATCAAAAGCTGCGGAATTATTGAAATCTGGTACTATCCCCGCTAATAATAGCGCCTTTTATGAAGGAAAAATTCATACTTGTCAATTTTTCTTTAAGTATGAAATGCCACATGCAGCAGCATGTGCTTCCACGTTACTTGAAGAATCTGAATTAACTTTCATTAGCAATTTTGAGGCATTCCATTGATATTTTGCAATATGGGTGTTGATTTATTTATATTTACCAATCATTTGATACAATAATTTATGTTGAAAGTAGGCGTTTTTGGAGTAGGTCACTTAGGTAAATTCCACCTAAACAATTGGAAAGAAATTGAAGGGATTAAGTTGGTCGGATTTTTTGACCCGAACAATGACAATGCTAAAGAGGTAACTGAAAAATATGGCCTTAAGCGATATATGGATGAAGACAAGCTAATGGATGCTTGTGATATCATTGATGTGATTACTCCTACCAATCAACACTACGATATATGCATGAAAGCAGTTAGAAAAGGTAAACATGTTTTTGTAGAAAAACCAATCACCCATACTTTACAAGAAGGTAAAAACCTTGTAAATATGGTTAGAGAGGCTAATGTAAAATTACAAGTAGGCCACGTTGAAAGATTTAATCCTGCCTATTTAGCGGTAAAGGACCTCAATTTAAACCCAATGTTTATTGAAGTTCATAGATTGGCGCAATTTAATCCTAGAGGAACTGAAGTAAGCGTGATTTTAGATTTAATGATTCATGATATAGACATTATTTTGAGTTTGGTAAAAAGTGATGTTAAAAGTATAGCAGCAAGTGGAGTTGCGGTAATGACAGAAACACCGGATATTGCTAATGTAAGAATTGAATTCAATAATGGTTGTGTAGCTAATTTAACTAGTAGTAGAATTAGCATGAAAAAAATGAGAAAGATGCGTCTTTTTCAAAAAGACGCTTATATAGGAATCGACTTTTTAGAAAAGAAGACTGAAATTATTAAGCTTAAGCAACCTGAAGATGAGAATGTATTTTCATTTGATATTGATACCCCAAATGGGAAAAAAACCATTGCGATTGCAACACCTTCTATTGAGCCATTAAATGCAATAAAGTTAGAGTTAACTTCATTTGTAGATGCAATATTAAATAACAAGCCAACTCAGGTAAATGAAATTGATGGATATCTTGCTATGGAAGTAGCTCATCAAATTTTAGAAAAAATAAACAATACCAGCATACTGGTTTAATTATTATTAAGAAAGTATGCAAACCAGAAGAAGAAATATTAGTTTATACATACTTAGCGATTTCGTTTTATCCTTGGTTGTACTGATAGTGTATTTTCTAATTTACCCTGAAAAAAACCATAGTTCCTTATCTTTTTTAGAGATTAAAATTGTTGGGGTCGATACTATCCTAAGTTTAATCCTTATCCCAATATTTTGGATTTGCTTTTACTTTATCACTGGAAGTTACAATAGGTCTCTATACGATAAATCTAGACTGAGCGAACTAACTGCAACCTTATTGCATTCAATGTTAGGGACACTATTATTGTACTTCTTTCCAAGTTATAGTCATATTGTATTTGCCAATCAGTTTTTTGTTTATTTTATTTTACAATTTTTACTAGTTGCAAGTGCTAGAACACTCTTATTGTTTCAAACTAAAAAAACACTTAAAAGAGGGGAAGTATATTTTAAAACGTTAATCGCTGGAAATAATAGCAATGCAATAAAAGTATTCGAAGCGCTTAATCGAAACTTTAAATACTTAGGCTTTAAAACAGTTGGATTTGTTTCAGTTTATGGAGAGGATTCAAAAAATGGATTATCTAAATGGATACCACACCTAGGGCCAGTTCAATTGATTAAGAAAATTGTTGAAGAACATCAAATTGAAAGAGTTATTATTTCGATTGAAAAAAAAGACAAACAAATAATTGAGGAATTAGTAAGTGCTTTAACTGAAAAAGAGATTGATATTAAAATGGTACCTGATACAATTGACATATTAGCTGGCTCAGTCAAAACCAGTAATGTTTTAGGCGCTATGTTAATGGATATTCAAACTGCAGCTATGTCGCCAGAAGAGCAACATATTAAGCGCTTAATGGATTTAATTGTAGCAATATTTGGCCTAATTCTATTAAGCCCATTAATGTTATATTTAGCTTTAAGGACTGCCTTTAGCACTAAGGGCGGAGCTATATACAAGCAGGAACGTATTGGTTTTAGGGGTGAACCATTTATCATTTATAAGTTTAGAAGCATGTATGAAAATGCTGAGCAAGATGGCCCTGCACTATCAAGCGACCATGATCCAAGAATAACCCCATGGGGAAAATTCATGAGAAAATGGAGACTAGATGAATTACCACAACTATGGAATATACTAAGAGGAGACATGAGCTTAGTGGGGCCAAGACCAGAAAGAAAAACCTATATTGATTTGTTATTAAAAAAATCACCTTATTACAGGTATTTACTAAAAGCAAAACCTGGTCTTACTTCTTGGGGAATGGTACAATTTGGATATGCATCTACCTTAGATGAAATGTTAGATCGAATGCAATACGATTTAATCTATGTTGAAAATGCTTCAATATTACTAGACTTTAAAATATTAATGCATACGCTTAGAATTATACTCTCGGGAAAAGGAAAATAAGCATACTTGAAATATAAAATTGAAATATTACCATCAAATCAAATTAATAAAGAAAAGTGGAATCATCTGGTTTCAGCATCATCGAATGGGTTAATCTATGCACAATACAATTATTTAGACTTTGTTGCAGATCATTGGGATGCCTTAATCATTAATAATTACGAAACCATAATGCCCATTACTTGGAGAACCAAAGCGGGTATAAAATATGCATACACACCTGCATTTACACAACAGCTAGGTTTTATTGGTGCTCCATTAGAGGAGCATACAGAAAGAGTGGTTAAAAGGATATATTCTACCTATAGATATGGGAGTATTTTGTTAAATGCTGGCAATAGTATAACTGCAAAAATAGTTCAAGCCTACCCCAAACCAAACTTACTATTAAATTTAGAACGTCCATTTAATGAAATTAAATTGATGTTTAGAAAAGACCATACACAAAATGCACAAAAAGCAATTAACAATGGGTTGATTTATTCTGAAATCATACCAATAGAAAAAGCTATTTCTTTTTACCAATTAATTAATGGGGCTAAAACACCACATATAGCGGCATCAAATTATCAAAGACTAAATGACTATTGCAATTCCATTTTAAAATTCAACCAAAATTGCTTTACAAGAGCAGTAATAAATGATCAAGGAAACTTACTATCGTCTGCACTATTTTTAAAAGATGGGAAACGCATTTACAACATAATGAATGCAACTAGTGAAATGGGAAGAAATGAAAAAGCGAATCACTTATTATTTCATCATGTAATTCAAGAGTTTTCTGAAAAAAAATTGACACTTGATTTTGAGGGCTCTTCAATTCCTGGAATTAAACATTTTTATGAAGGATTCGGATGCTACGAAGAAATTTATTATCTCTGGCATTACAATAAATTACCCTTCCCGTTATCTCTAATACCTTAATATTATTTTATTCTCTCTGCTAAGATTGCATTTGCAACTAATAGGTCTGCAGGTCTAGTTATTTTTATATTACTGTACTCGCCATCAATCAAATGGACTGATTCTCCTGAAGCCTCAACAACGGTAGCTTCGTCGGTAAAATCTGACTGATAGGGTTGATTGAAAGCAGGTATTAAAATAGAAGACAAAAATGTTTGTGGTGTCTGTATTATTTTAACCTGATCTCGATTAATAGCAGAATGAGACTGATTATTAATTATTCTAACGCTATCTGTGCATGTGACAGCAGGAATAGCAGAACCTTTTTCAATTGTTTGCTCAAAACATCGAATGATTAAATGAGGCGTTATTAAACATCTCACCCCATCATGCACAAAAACCACTGCATTATTTTTTATAAGTTGAACACCATTTTGAACGGAATGAAAACGTGTTGAACCACCCACTACAAGGGTTGTTTGATTGGCAATACCCATTTCATTTACTAATTCTTGCCCAGCAGATAAATAATCTTTAGGCAATACCAATAAAATGGAAATATCATGATAAGCTTCTAAAAAAGCACGAATGGTATACCACAACAAAGGCTTTTCATTCAGTAATAAAAACTGCTTAGGAATTGGACTTCCCATTCTTGCACCTGAGCCACCTGCAGTTATAATCGCTATTTTTTGCACGATTGCAAGTTATTTATAAATTGCTACCATATTTACTCCTTTACTAGTTTTTACTCCGCGATACATACCGGCACTATTAAAAACCATTGCAGTATTCCCTTTGGCATCAACCCCAATCATACCTCCTTCACCATGTATTGCCATTAATTTATCGTGAACCACAATATTCATTGCCTCTTCTAAACTACATCCTTTGTATTCCATTAAACAGCTTACATCATATGAAGCTACCGATCTAATAAACATTTCTCCATGCCCTGTACAACTAATTGCACAAGTTTTATTATTAGCATAAGTACCTGCCCCTATTAAAGGGCTATCCCCAATTCTACCGTACTTTTTATTGGTCATTCCACCTGTAGAAGTTGCAGCTGCAATATTACCCATCCCGTCAAGTGCTACAGCACCAATAGTTCCAAATTTTTTATCCCTCATCAATTCCTCTAATTGATGGTTAGTATGATCTAATGAGTAATTATCTGAATCGCGAATTGCTTTCCATTGATCGTAGCGGAATTGAGAGAAAAAATATTCATCGGGTTCTAATTTAACCCCTTGCTTAATGGCAAAATCATTTGCTCCTTTACCACTTAAAAAAACATGGTTACTATGAAGCATTACTTCAGATGCCAACTCAATAGGATTACGCACATTCCGAACACCACATACAGCCCCTGCTGCTAAATTGGATCCATCCATTATGGCAGCATCCATTTCTTGAACTCCCTTTTTTGTAAAAACCGAGCCCCGACCTGCATTAAATAAAACATTGTCTTCTAGTACAATTAGCGCAGCTTTAACTGCATCAACAGCTGTTCCCCCTTTTTCTAAAATGATGTAACTTTTGTCTAGTGCTTCTTGCAACACTTCAGAATAAGCCAGTTCTAAAGAAGAAGTCATATCTTCCTTTAATATGGTGCCTGCGCCGCCATGAACTACTATAGTAAAATTCGACATTCTAATTAATTTTAGGTACGAAAGTAGAAATTAAGGAGGCAAAAAGATTCTAAATTAAATCAACAGACATTAGATAGAATTAAAGATTCGTTCGCATTTGCTGAGAAATCACTAATTGTCATTTAAACTCGAATATGCATTGCCAACTTTGATTAATTTTTTGTTGCAAGCAGTGCTTTACATTCTTCTAATAATTGGTGTTGATTAATAGCAACTGTACCCACTTCTTCACAAACCAAACCTCCAGCAATATTAGCCATTTCGGCAGCTAAATGAATATTTTGGGTTGAAGCATATACCAACGAAGCTACCGCAATAACAGTATCACCAGCTCCACTTACATCGGCTATATTTCTAATATGCGTAGGTATAATTAACGAGTTATTTTCCTGTTGATAAAAAACTCCTTTCTCAGATAATGTTATTAATGAAATGGAATGCCCTAGTACTTCTTTAAGCACATGATGTATATGCTGCATTCGTTCTAGATTTGTTTGATCAACATTAATATTTAGCCCCTCTTTTACTTCTTTTAAATTGGGTTTAAATAATGTTACATCTTTATAAGAAAGAAAATTTTTCTTCTTTGGATCTACTGCTGTAAAAATTTGCTGTTCATTACAGGTTTTTGTAATAGCTGTAATTAGATTTTGGGTAAGCACACCTTTATTGTAATCTTCAAATATTAGAATGGCAGGCTTATATTTCTTAATAAAATTTTCAACGGTTTTTAATAATTGAATTTCTAATTCCTCATTTATATCACTCACCATTTCAGCATCCAATCTCATCATCTGCTGATTCCTTCCCATTATTCGCATTTTATTGGTTGTGATGCGATCGGCAGAACGAATAATATTTTCTGTATTAATTCCATTCTGTTCCATTAATTGCAACAATTGATCTCCGTCTGAATCTTGGCCCACAATTGAAATTATAGCGGTGTTAGCCCCTAATGAGGCCGTATTTAATGCAACATTGGCAGCACCTCCAACCCTATATTCTTTCCTATTTAATGCTACCACAGGAACAGGAGCTTCAGGAGAAATTCGATCTACATTACCCCACCAGTATGTATCTAACATAACATCACCAACAATTAATACTTGGGTGTTTTTGAAACTTGCAAATAACTGATCAAAATTCATCTGCTATTTTTTGGCATTACGAACAGCAATATAATACAAAGGTATACCTAGTAAAGTAATTATTAATCCAGGCCAAGTAAATTGAGGCTTATAAATAATTAATAACACACAAAAACTAATCCCCATTATCATATAAATAGCTGGTAAGATCGGATAACCGATTGCTTTATAAGGACGTGGAATTTCTGGTCGGGTTTTTCTTAGGATAAAAATCCCTGCAATGGTTAACACATAAAATATCACAACAATAAATGAAACCATATCTAATAAATCTCCATACCTACCACTTAAACACAACAAAGAGGCAACTATACATTGTGCCCATAAAGCCCATTCAGGAACTGCATTCTTATTAAGTTCCCCCGCTTTTTTAAAAAACAAACCATCTTGAGCCATTGTATAATACACCCTTGCGCCTGCTAGAATTAATCCATTGTTGCAACCAAAAGTTGAAACCATAATCATGGCGGCAATAATATAAGTACCAATGCCCCCAAATATGATATTAGATGCAGTAACCGCTACCCTATCTGACTCAGCAAAAGCAATTTTATCTAAAGGAAGTACGCTTAGGTACATTAAGTTTGCAGAAACATAAATTAGTGTAACTATTAATGTTCCTAGGAATAAACTTAGTCCAATATTCTTTTGAGGATTCTTGATTTCGCCTGCTATAAAAGTTACATTATTCCATGCATCACTACTAAAGATAGAACCAACCATAGAAGCGGCAATTGCTCCTAATGCACCAGCTCCTAAAACAGGCATAATAATGGCGGTGGACAATTCCCCTGTTCCTTTTGTCATAGATTTCATGGTCCATGCATCGGTCCAATTAGTATTCCACACTTCGGCATTTGCACCAAGTATAAAACCAAATACAATCAATCCAAATAAAGAAAGCAATTTAGTTACTGTAAAAACAGTTTGAATCATTTTGCCTCCCTGTACACCTTTGGTGTTTATATAAGTAAGCAATACAATGATGAATATAGAAACAAATTGTGCAGGATAAATTTTGAACGGCCCTAATAAAAACAATACATCCGATTCATTCATTTCTAATACAGGGAAAAAATAAGCAGCAAACTTACAAAAGGCAACTCCAACAGCTGCAATTGTTCCAGTTTGGATTACCGAGAAAAAACTCCATCCATATAAAAAACCTGTAAGCTTATTATAAGATTCCTTTAAATAAACATACTGCCCTCCAGCTTTGGGGAACATGGCACTTAATTCCCCATAACTTAATGCTGCTGTTAAGGTCATAAAACCTGTTAACAACCAAACTGCAATTAGCCAGCCAGCACTACCCACATTTCGGGTAATATCTGCACTTACGATAAATATACCAGACCCAATCATACTGCCTGCAACTAACATTGTTGCATCAAGCAATCCCAACGTGGGTTTAAAAGAAGTTGTTGATTCTGCCATAAAAAATCCCGCCACTTTTTTGAGGAGGCGGGAATGAAGATAATAAATATGATTGAACCATTATGGCTTCTTAGGATACAACTTATTTAATCCTTTCACTAAATCATCAGTAATATTAAAAGCACTGTCTTTTAAATACATAAACTCAGGTGCACTAGAGAAAATATAAGCAAACCCTTTGTCTTTATTGTATTCTTTCAAATAGTCTTCTATCTTTTTCTTTACATCTTGTAATTTTTTGAAACTCTCATCTTGCATTTCTTGGGCCATCATTTGCTCTTTACCCTGATAAGTACGTTCCATTTGAACTAATTCTTGTTGTTTGCTTGCTAACTCGGCCTGAGAAAGATTTTGACCTACTCGTTGTAACTCTTGGTATTTATTGGTAAATACATTCTTTAGCTCATTCAATTGTTTGGCATTTGCCTGATCTTTAACTTGAAGTGCAGAACGTACTTCTTTAAAATATTCGAAATTGTTTTGGATAGAATCAGACTCAAAATAGGCAATTCTAAATCCACCAGCACCAGCAGTTACAGTGCTACTTGTTGAAGCGGCAGGAGATTTGCTTCCAGAAAAATGTAAATAAAATAAAACAGCTACACCAATAGCAGTTGCAATGCTTAGTCCAGTTATAAAATTTTTCATTTGAATAAGTTTTACTTTAAAAAGTCGGTTTTAAATAGAAAGGGGTATTCAGTAAAAAAGTAGGAAGCTTGCGCTTCCTACTTTTTTATATTTAATCAATCAATGATTATTCTTCTTCATCAAAGCTCATCGCTTCTCTAGTTGTTGCTAGAACTTCATATTCCTCTTTACTTCCTACAATCATATTCTCGAACTCTTTTTGTCCGGAACCTGCAGGAATTAAATGACCAGTGATAACGTTTTCTTTTAGCCCTAACATTGCATCAGTTTTACCTTGAATAGCAGCCTGACTCAATACTTTGGTTGTTTCCTGGAATGAAGCAGCAGAGATCCAGCTTTGTACGCCTAAAGAAGCTTTAGTTATACCTAATAATACTGGTCTTGCTGTTGCAGGTTTTGCATCTCTAACTTCTACTAGTTGTCTATCAGAACGACGTAAGATGGAGTTCTCCTCTCTTAGTTCGCGTAAAGTGATAATTTGACCAGCTTTCATTTTAGCGCTTTCACCAGCATTGGTTACTACTTTCTTATCATAGATTCTATCGTTCTCTTCAATAAAGTCGAAGCGATCTTCTAAGTCCTCCTCTAAGAATTTAGTATCTCCAGCGTCTACAATTTCTACTTTCTTCATCATTTGACGTACAATCACTTCTACGTGCTTGTCGTTGATTTTTACACCCTGTAAACGGTAAACTTCCTGAATTTCATTTACTACATACTCTTGAACTGCAAAAGGTCCTTTAATAGCCAAGATATCAGCAGGAGCTGTTTGACCGTCAGACATTGGTGTACCAGCTTTTACAAAGTCACCATCTTGTACCAAAATTTGGCGTGTCAATGGAACCAGGTATTTCTTAACCATTCCATCACGAGACTCAACAATAATCTCACGATTACCGCGCTTCACATTACCGAATGATACAACACCGTCAATTTCACAAACGATTGCAGGGTTTCCTGGATTACGAGCTTCAAACAATTCAGTTACACGAGGAAGACCTCCAGTGATATCTCTTAGTTTACCTAAGATACGTGGAATCTTCACCAATACTTGACCTGCTTTAACTTCATCTCCTTCTTCTACTCCAATATGCGAACCAACTGGTAAGTTGTATTGCTTAATATCTTTTCCTTCAACAATAATAGTTGGGATTTTTGTTTTGTCTTTGGTTTCAATAACCACTTTCTCACGGTGACCAGTTTGCTCATCAGACTCATCACGGTAAGTGATACCATCTAAGATATTTTCAAACTTGATATTACCTAAAGTTTCCGCAACTATTACGTTGTTAAACGGATCCCATGTACAGATTACATCTCCTTTTTTAACTTGAGCGCCATCTTTTACATTTAAGGTTGCACCATAAGGTACGTTATTGGTAATCATCAAACGGTCGTTTTTCACGTCCATGATTCTTACTTCACCCGTACGACCAATTACAATCTTAGATTTAGTTCCATCATTGTTTACCGTATCAACAGTTCTTAAACCATCAAACTGAATTGTACCATCAAACTTAGCTTGTAAGGTAGATTCAATTGAAGCAGATCCGGCAACACCACCCACGTGGAAAGTACGTAAGGTAAGCTGAGTACCAGGCTCTCCAATTGATTGTGCAGCAATAATACCAACTGCATCACCGCGCTGTGCAAGGTAACCTGTTGCCAAGTTTTTACCATAACACTTCACACATACACCACGCTTGCTTTCGCAGGTAAGTACAGAACGAATTTCAACGGTTTCAATACCTACTTCTTCAATTAATTTAGCTACATCAGATGAAATTTCTTCTCCAGCTAAAATGATTAGTTCTTCGGTAATTGGATGGTATACATTATGTAATGATGTACGACCTTCAATTCTATCTGCTAGTGGCTCAATAACATCTTCGTTGTCCTTCAACGCACTGGTTGCAATACCACGAAGTGTTCCACAATCTTCTTCAGAAATAACTACGTCTTGAGATACGTCAACTAAACGACGAGTTAAGTAACCCGCATCCGCCGTTTTAAGTGCAGTATCCGCCAAACCTTTACGAGCACCGTGTGTAGAGATAAAGTAATCTAATACGTTCAATCCACCTTTAAAGTTAGAAAGAATTGGATTCTCAATTACTTCAGAACCTGAGCTACCACTCTTACGAGGCTTAGCCATTAGACCACGAATACCCACCAACTGCTTAACCTGTGTTTTACTACCACGAGCACCAGAATCCAACATCATGAATACAGAGTTGAAACCTTGGTTATCGATGGTCATTTCACGAATCAAAGACTCGGTGATTTTCATATCCACTCTACCCCAAATATCAATAACTTGGTTATAACGCTCATTATTGGTAATTAAACCCATATTGTAGCTTTCCCAAACTTCTTCTACTTCTACCTTAGCACTATCTAATAATTGGTTTCTGATTTCAGGAACAATCAAGTCGTTTACGCTAAAGCTTAATCCACCTCGGAATGCCATACGGAAACCAAGTGTTTTAATATCATCTAGGAATTTAGCCGTCTTAGGTACATCAGTGATCTTAATAATATCACCAATAATTTCTCTTAAGCTTTTCTTAGTTAGCAATGCATTTACAAATCCAACTTCATGAGGAACATGCTGGTTAAATAATACACGACCTACAGTAGTATCAATTAATTTCTTAACCAATACGCCTTTCTCACGTACGTTTGTTTTAACCTTAATATTTGCATGTAAATCTACACGGTTCTCATTGTAAGCAATGATTACTTCATCCATGCTATAGAAAGCCATTCCTTGACCTTTGATGGTCTCCGTTTCAGTAGACTTTCTACCCTTGGTAATATAATACAATCCAAGTACCATGTCCTGAGAAGGAAGGGTAATAGGAGTACCATTCTGTGGGTTCAAAATGTTGTGAGAAGAAAGCATCAACAATTGTGCTTCCAATATAGCAGCATTGCTTAAAGGAACGTGCACAGCCATTTGGTCACCATCAAAGTCGGCGTTGAATGAAGAGGTAACCAATGGGTGAAGTTGAATAGCTTTACCCTCTACTAATTTAGGTTGGAAAGCCTGAATAGATAGACGGTGAAGTGTTGGGGCACGGTTTAACATAACCGGGTGACCCTTCAATATATTCTCGAGGATATCCCAAATAACCGCTTCTTTACGATCTACTAATTTCTTAGCAGACTTAACGGTTTTCACAATTCCTCTTTCAATTAATTTTCTAATAACAAATGGCTTAAACAATTCAGCAGCCATGTCTTTTGGCAAACCACACTCATGTATTTTAAGTTCAGGCCCTACCACAATTACAGAACGACCAGAATAGTCAACACGCTTTCCTAATAAGTTCTGACGGAAACGTCCTTGCTTACCTTTTAATACATCTGATAATGATTTCAATGCACGTCCACCTTCTGCTTTAACCGCATTAGACTTACGAGAGTTATCGAACAAAGAGTCAATTGCTTCTTGCAACATTCTCTTCTCGTTACGTAAGATTACTTCAGGCGCTTTAATCTCTAACAAACGCTTTAAACGGTTGTTACGAATAATTACACGACGATACAAATCATTCAAATCAGAAGAAGCAAATCGGCCACCATCTAATGGAACCAACGGGCGTAATTCTGGAGGAATAACTGGAATATATTGCATTACCATCCACTCAGGGCGGTTAGTAATACGAGTGCTTGCATCACGGAAAGACTCTACTACGCTCAAACGCTTAAGGGCATCTGCTTTACGTTGCTGAGATGTTTCAGTTGCTGCTGCATTACGCAATGAGAAACTCAATTCATCCAAATCAATTCTTTCTAAAAGGGCATGAACTGCTTCAGCGCCCATTTTAGCAATGAATTTTTGTGGATCTTCATCTGGTAAGTATTGGTTATCTTTTGGTAAACCATCAATCAAATCAAGGTATTCTTCTTCAGTAAGAAGATCACCCATGTTTAGATTTTCTTTAATACCACCTTGTATAACTACATAACGCTCGTAATAAATAATGGTTTCTAATTTCTTAGAACTCATTCCAAGTAGATAGCCAATTTTATTAGGCAAACTCTTGAAATACCAAATATGAACTACAGGAACTACTAGTTTAATATGACCCATGCGTTCACGACGCACTTTCTTTTCTGTTACTTCCACACCACAACGATCACATACGATACCCTTGTAACGAATACGCTTATACTTTCCACAAGCACACTCGTAATCTTTAACAGGTCCGAATATTCTCTCGCAGAACAAGCCATCACGTTCAGGCTTATACGTACGGTAGTTAATGGTTTCAGGTTTTAGTACTTCGCCAAAGCTTCTTTCCAGAATACTGTCTGGTGATGCCAAACTAATGGTGATCTGTGAAAAAGTTGGACGCTGTTTGTTTTCTCTTTTGATTGCCATATCGCGGTTGAGAATTTGAATTGTTTTTGTTAATCGAACTTAAGATCTAAACCAAGACCTCTCAGTTCATGCACCAATACGTTGAATGATTCAGGAACACCTGCTCTAGGTATATTTTCTCCTTTAACGATGGCCTCATAGGTCTTCGCACGTCCGATGATATCATCAGACTTAAGAGTCAATAATTCTTGCAGAATATTTGCAGCACCATATGCTTCCAATGCCCAAACCTCCATCTCACCAAAACGCTGACCACCAAACTGTGCCTTACCACCCAACGGTTGTTGAGTAATTAAGCTATATGGTCCAATTGAACGTGCGTGCATTTTATCATCCACCATATGGTGTAGTTTAATCATGTAGATTACACCTACAGTTGCTTTCTGGTGGAAGCGCTCTCCTGTTTCACCGTCATACAAGTAAGTATGACCGTTTCTTGGAATGCCTGCATCTTTACAATATTGTTCAATTTGATCTGTAGAAGCACCGTCAAAAATTGGAGTTGCAAAACGCACACCCAAACGCTTACCGGTCCATCCTAAAATGGTTTCATAAATCTGACCAAGGTTCATACGAGAAGGTACCCCCAATGGATTCAACACAATATCAACCGGTGTTCCATCTTCCATGAATGGCATATCTTCTGCACGTACAATTTTAGCCACAATACCTTTGTTACCGTGACGTCCAGCCATCTTATCACCTACTTTCAACTTACGCTTAACAGCTAGGTAAACTTTAGCTAGTTTTAATACACCAGCAGGTAATTCATCTCCAATAGAGATATTGAATTTCTCACGTTTGTATCTTCCTAGTTCTTCGTTAAACTTAATGCTATAGTTGTGTAATAAAGTATTGATTTGGTCATCTGTTTTAGCATCACCAGTCCAACCCAATGGATTCACGTTTTGGTAATCAATGGTGCTCAAATTCTTTTGATTGAACTTAGCGCCCTTACCAATTAACATTTCACCAAAGTTGTTGCTTACACCAGTAGAAGCTTTGTCTTTCAATAAAGTTTGTAACTTATCTAATAACAATTCTTTAATGGCTTCAACATTTTGCTGATGTACTTTTTCTACTTTTTCTAACAATGCTTTTTCACGAATCTTACCGTTCTTATCTTTCTTAGCACGTTGGAAAAGTTTCTTATCTATAACTACACCTTCGGTTCCGTTTGGTGCTTTTAAAGAAGCATCTTTTGCATCACCTGCTTTGTCTCCAAAAATGGCACGCAATAATTTTTCTTCAGGGGTTGGATCAGACTCGCCTTTTGGCGTGATTTTTCCAATTAGTATATCACCCTCTTTAATAGTTGCACCAATACGAATGATACCATTCTCATCCAAATCTTTAGTTGCTTCTTCAGAAACGTTTGGAATATCAGGAGTCAATTCTTCTTCACCTAATTTGGTATCACGAACTTCTAATTCGTATTCATCAATATGTACAGAAGTAAATAAATCTTCTCTAACTACTTTTTCGCTGATAACTATCGCATCTTCAAAGTTGTAGCCCTTCCATGGCATGAATGCCACTTGTAGGTTACGACCCAAAGCCAATTCGCCATCTTTAGTTGCATAACCTTCAGTTAAGAAATCACCTTTCTTCACTTTTTGGCCCTTCTTTACAGCAGGGTTAAGATTAATACAAGTAGCTTGGTTGGTTTTGATAAACTTCGTTAATCTATAAACTTGTAAATCATCATTGAAGCTTACCAAACGATCTAAATCATTTCTATCGTAACGAACATGAATTTCGTTTGCATCAACAAACTCAACAATACCATTACCTTCTGCGTGAATTTGAATACGTGCATCACGTGCAGCTTTTCCTTCTAAACCAGTACCAACAATTGGCACTTCAGGTACAATCAAAGGAACGGCTTGACGTTGCATATTCGATCCCATCAACGCACGGTTGGCATCATCATGCTCTAAGAAAGGAATAAGTGACGCACTCAAACCAACAATTTGGTTAGGCGCAACGTCCATGTATTCAACTTCTTCTTTATCAAGAATCGGGAAATCACCAGTTTGACGTGAAACAACTTTGTCTTCAGCAAATTCACCCTTCTCATTTAAAGGAGAGTTACTTTGCGCAATCTTAGCTGAATCTTCTTCTTCTGCACTCAAGAAAGTCAATTCTTTCATGTTTACTTTACCACTCTCTACTTTACGGTAAGGGGTTTCAATGAAGCCCATATCGTTAATAGCAGCGTGAACGCAAAGAGTAGAAATCAATCCAATGTTTGGACCTTCAGGTGTTTCAATAGTACATAAGCGACCGTAGTGAGAATAGTGTACGTCACGAACCTCAAAACCAGCACGCTCTCTACTTAAACCTCCTGGTCCTAGAGCGGAGATACGACGCTTGTGCGTAATCTCACTTAAAGGATTGGTTTGATCTAAGAATTGAGACAATTGAGAAGTACCAAAGAAAGAGTTAATCACAGAACTCAAGGTTCTAGCGTTAATCAAATCTACTGGAGTAAATACCTCATTGTCACGAACGTTCATACGCTCACGGATGGTACGAGCCATTCTAGCTAAACCAACTCCAAATTGAGCATACAACTGCTCACCTACTGTACGAACACGACGATTGCTCAAGTGATCAATATCGTCAATCTCTGCTTTAGCATTGGTTAAACGTACCAAGTACTTGATGATCTCAATGATATCTTGCTTGGTCAATACCTTTTTAGTTAAAGGATATTCAAGACCTAGTTTACGGTTGATTTTATAACGACCAACTTCTCCTAAATCATAACGCTTATCGCTAAAGAATAATTTATCAATAATACCACGAGCAGTTTCATTATCAGGAGCATCAGCACCACGCAATTGGCGGTAGATATGCTGAACCGCTTCTAATTCACTGTTAGAAGTATCTTTATTTAAAGTGTTGTAGATAATTGCGTAATCGCCACCCACGTCTTCTTTCTGAATAAATACACTCTTTACTTCCATTTCAATAATGGTAGCAATAGCTTCTTCATCCAAAACAGTATCACGTTCCATAACGATTTCGTTACGTTCAATGCTCACTACTTCACCAGTATCTTCATCCACAAAATCTTCTACCCATGTTCTTAAAACACGTGCAGCTAATTTTCGGCCTACTTGGTTAGCTAATGATTTTTTATCGGCTTTCACTTCATCTGCCATTCCAAATAATTCTAGAATGTCTTTATCGGTTTCAAAGCCAATAGAACGCAATAAGGTAGTAACCGGGAATTTCTTCTTACGGTCAATGTACGCATACATTACGTTGTTGATATCGGTAGCAAACTCCATCCATGCTCCCTTGAAAGGAATTACACGAGCAGAGTAAATTTTTGTACCGTTAGGGTGAACAGACTGTCCAAAGAACACGCCTGGAGAACGATGTAGCTGAGATACAACCACGCGTTCTGCACCGTTAATTACAAAAGTACCACGTGGTGTCATGTAGGGGATATTTCCTAAGAATACATCCTGTACAATGGTTTGGAAATCCACGTGCTCCTCATCGTTACAACTTAAACGCAATTTAGCCTTTAAGGGTACGGCATAAGTTAACCCACGCTCCATACACTCTTCAATAGTGTAACGGGGTGGATCAATAAAATAATCCAGGAATTCCAGCACAAAGATGTTACGCGTGTCTGTGATAGGAAAGTTTTCCTTAAACACACGGAACAGCCCTTCAACATTACGTTTGTCAGGGGTTGTCTCTAACTGAAAAAACTCTTTAAAAGATTCTAACTGGATGTCGAGCAGGTCAGGGGCATCAGCCAAATGTTTAGTTTTACCGAAGCCGACCCTGTTGTTCAATGTAGTTGTAGACATATATATGTAAAACCGGTTTTGATACGATAAAATTATTGGGGAGAACTGTAACATCCTCTTAACGTACAATCGGCTCATTCATCATTAAAACTCAATGATAAAAATGTCCACCCGCTAAATTGCCCAAAATTAAGGTTGGCAAAGTTAAGGAATGTAACAGAAACGCAAAAACAAATTTTGCGCCAAACTACCATTTGGGGATAAATTAACTAAAAATAAAAACCTTCCCACCCGTTTTACCGAGGGGAAGGTCAATAGTATGGTAGAAGTTGATTACTTAATTTCTACTTCAGCACCTGCTTCTTTCAACTTAGCAGCTAAATCATCTGCTTCAGCTTTAGAAACACCTTCTTTGATAGGCTTAGGAGCGCCATCAACTAGGTCTTTTGCTTCTTTCAAGCCTAAACCAGTTAATTCTTTAACGATTTTAACTACACCTAATTTGCTAGCACCGCCAGAAACTAAGATAACATCAAATGCTGTTTTTTCTTCAACAGCAGCTGCGCCACCGCCGTCACCAGCTGAAACCACTACTGCAGCAGCAGCAGGCTCAATACCGTAATCAGCTTTTAATACATCAGCTAATTCTTGAACTTCTTTTACTGTTAAGCCTACTAATTGTTCGGCTAATGCTTTTACGTCTGCCATTTTTTTACTTTTTAAACCGCTTTCAAAGCAATTGCTCCAGCGGATGGTTATAAAAATTGCCACATTTTAACCTCAGTGGCATTGGGATTAAACATTGATTATTGAGCAGCAGCTTCAGCTTGCTTCTCATGGTGGTGTAACAATCCAGCCAATACACGCTTAGCAGGAGATTGTAATAAGCCAATAACTTCACCAATAAGCTCATTCTTAGTTTTAATCTGAGTAAGTGCTTTAAGGTTGTTATCTCCGCTATAAATATCACCGTTAATGAAAGCAGCTTTTAAAACTGGCTTTTCAACGTTTCCTTTTTTACGGAAAGAGCTGATAATAAGTGCTGGCTCCTTTGGATTCTCAGAAAACATCAAAGCAGTTACATTATGCAAAGAATCAAAAACCCCTGCATACTTTTCCGCATCTAATGATTCCAATGCTTTACGTATAAGGGTGTTTTTAGCAACTTTCATTTCAACATTCTTGTCAAAACAAGTTCTACGTAAATTAGAAACTTGTTCAACAGTCAATGATTCTGTATCGGTAATATAGAAGTTGTTGTACTGAGAAAATTTTTCCTTCAGTACTTCAATTACTTCGTTTTTTTGCGTTTTGTTCATAACTAATTTTTTTAAAAACCCGGGTCATTTCCCACAATGCAGGATCGCCAGGATTAGTTCATTAATGATTTGGTGTCTAAAGCAATACCAGGACTCATGGTACTAGCCATACTTGCTGCTTTTAGATAGGTACCTTTAGCAGAAGAAGGCTTCAATTTAATGATTGCATTGATAAGCTCAGTACTATTTTCAGTCAATTTCTCAGGAGAGAAAGAGATACGGCCAATAGATGCGTGAACTATACCAGTTTTGTCTACCTTAAATGCAATTTTACCACCTTTCACTTCATTTACTGCAGCAGCAACATCATTGGTTACAGTACCAGTTTTAGGGTTAGGCATTAAGTTACGTGGTCCAAGTACTTTACCTAGTTTACCAATTTTAGGCATAACCGCAGGAGTAGCAATGATTACATCAATATCTACCCAGCCGCTTTCAATTTTAGCAATGAACTCATCTAAACCAACATAATCAGCACCTGCTTCGTTAGCAGCAGCTTCTTTGTCAGGAGTACATAAAACCAATACTTTCTTGGTTTTACCTGTACCATGAGGTAATGAAACAGTACCACGCACTTGTTGGTCTGCTTTCTTAGGATCTACGCCTAAGCGGATATGTAAATCAACAGAACTGTCAAACTTAGTACAGTTAATTTCTTTTACGAGTGAAGCAGCATCTTTTAGGGAATAAACTTTTGATTTATCCACCTTCGTGTTCGCTACTTTTCTTTTTTTAGTAATTGACATTTGAATTAGTTAAGTAGGTGAATAAATTAGTTTTCCCATGGAGCTTTACCATCAACAGTGATACCCATACTGCGTGCAGTACCAGCAACCATGCTCATAGCGCTATTCAATGTGAATGCATTAAGGTCAGTCATTTTGTCTTTAGCAATAACTTCAACTTGTTCCCAAGTTACTTTACCTACTTTTTGACGATTGCTTTCCTTAGAACCTTTCTGAATCTTAGCAGCTTCCATTAGCTGTACAGCAGCTGGAGCAGTTTTGATTACAAAGTCGAAAGATTTGTCTGAATAAACAGTAATTAAAACAGGAACAACTTTTCCCATTTTATCTTGAGTTCTAGCATTAAATTGCTTACAGAACTCCATAATGTTCACACCCTTAGAACCGAGTGCGGGGCCTACTGGAGGCGCAGGATTGGCTTGACCACCTTTCACCTGCAGCTTCACAAAGCCAGAGATTTCTTTTGCCATTTTATTTGATTTATTGGTTATAGCGTCCTGAATTTACTCGGGACTCCCAAATTCAATCGCTCTTTAAAAAAGAACTTTTGGGGCGGCAAAGGTAGTAAATAAAACTATTCTACCAAACTAAAATGCATTTAATGCATCAATTACCTGCTGTATCGCCAAATTTGTGTGGCATGCAGAGCAAGGCAAACTTAAAGTAGTCTCATGAATGGTTTCTGCAATAGGGAAATGCAAATGACCTAATAATTGGGCCATTGCTTTTTGCTTATTAGGGGGAACAGGGTAATGTATTTCGGTTCCAATACCTAATTTTTGCAAGTATTCTTTCAGTTCAGCTCTTTTAGGATGGCGAATATTAAATATATGATATACATCATGGTAATCAGGATGCACAACAGGAAGTATAAAATCTTCTTTTAATTGCTCCAAATACATAGAAGCCAACTTACGCTTATGATTATTCACATTGTCCAGATAAGGCAATTTAATTTCAAGGAACATTGCTTGAATTTCATCTAACCTAGAATTGTAACCTACTACTTCATTGTAATATTTACCGTGTGAACCATAATTGCGGATCATTTTAAGGTCTTCACAGAGTTCAGGACTATTGGTCAGCACCGCTCCCCCATCTCCTAATGCGCCTAAGTTTTTGCTGGGATAAAAACTAAAGCCACTCATGATACCAAATGTTCCAGCCATTCTTCCTTTGTACTTTGCACCATGTGATTGGGCACAATCTTCAATAATTTGCAACCCATATTTATCTGCAATTTCAAGAATGGGATCCATTTCACAACACTTGCCATACAAGTGTACCACCATGATGGCTTTTGTTTTAGCCGTTATAGCCGCTTCAATTTTAGTTGGATCAATATTGTAGGTAGCAATATCTGGTTCTACTAACACAGGTTTATGACCTGCATGAATGATGGAAATAATAGAAGCAATATAAGTATTAGAAGGAACAATGATTTCTGAGCCCTTGGGCAAATGCAAAGCCCAAATAGCCAATATCAATGCATCAAGTCCATTGGCCACGCCTACACAATAATTCATTTGATTATAGGTGGCAAAATCTTCTTGAAACTTTTTTACTTGATCACCTAAAATATACCAACCCTTATCCAAAAATTCGCGAAACCTTTTTTCGAACAAGAGGGTATATGGTTCATTTACTTTAGATAGACAGTCGTATGGTATCATGCTTTTTCGGGATATGGCTCGTAGATATAATCGGATGAATCAAAAGTGGTTGAGGCGAAAACCAACAAAACTGCATCAGGCGTAAAATCATACATTTTATGCCAATCCTTGGTTTCAAGGATTAAGCATTTTGATGGATTATCTAAATGGTATTCATGAATGGTTTCTCCATCATTATTCCATACCTTACAAGAACCATGAATGCAAATAGCAGCCTGAATGGTTTCATGATGCCGATGACCTCCTCTAGCCGTTTCGTCTACATTATAAATATAGAAAACACGCTTTATTTTGAATGGAAGCAACCTTTCTGCATTGTCTAATACTGTT
Source organism: Sediminibacterium sp. (assembly GCF_030695065.1). Lineage (GTDB taxonomy): Bacteria > Bacteroidota > Bacteroidia > Chitinophagales > Chitinophagaceae > Sediminibacterium. The sequence continues at coordinate 355,902 of NZ_JAUYTR010000009.1, forward strand.
AGTTCTCCTCTAGTATCTTTAAAGTTGACCAAGTTTAATAAATAGGCCATAATAGGTTATATTCTAAAATTTATTTTTTTGATTGACTTTCTAGAAATTCATCAATTTTATCTAAAAGCAAAGGCTCTTTATTCATATCAAATTTACGTGCATATAATCTATCTGAGCTCAATATATCGTCAAAATCTTCTAATAAAAAAGTTTTTGGACTTGGTGTATGGGGTGGATGTTTGTAATAATGGCAATTTTCATTTATTACAGATTGGGCAAAAGGAGAATTTAATAAAATGGTTTGAAACAAAAATTCATCAGGAGCCCAAGAGAATTTGAAAAATCGTTTCATTTTTGAGTCTCTATCAACTGTAGCCAAAACATATTCAGCTGCTGCTGGACTTATGACCCAAAACATTGAACTACCATAAAATTTCATCCCTTTGGGTTGATTGGTCCTTTTTACTAATTTATTGATAATGCGTTCTAGAAAATGCTGTCCTTTAAACTTGAAATCAGTTAAATGGTACCTGTTCACTCTTATCATCCCCTCTTCCCATTCTCCAGTAAATGCACGGTACTTGAGTAATAGCTTTCCCTTTCTTGCTTCAAAAAAGTTTTGCATTTCTTCCACCGTTTTAATGGGATAGTCTTGACCACTCATTAAACTAATAAAATCATAAGTACGAGCTGAATCTAAAATTTCTTGAAGCCCATTAAATTCAGCTTGAATAGTACTAAATGCAGCCCATTGAACATCCACACGGTTCTGAATTAAATATACATTAGGTATTTTGGCAACTTCGGCGTGTGATTCTATTGGAAATTTGGCATCAACATGAATATAAAAATCGAAATCAGGATGTTGCATCCTTTTAATCATTCGTGCTGTTTGAGCAGGATTTGTATAAGTGATAATTAAATGTGCAACTCTCATATTCAATAGAAGCCAAATATATTAAATATAAATTAAAAAGCCACTTCGATTGAAGTGGCTTTTTAAAATAAATATTTAAAGAGTTTATGATAGTTTTTCAACTTGCATATAGCTTAACTCTACTGGAGTTGATCTTCCAAAAATCTTTACTGTTACTTTCAACTTTTTCTTCTCGTCGTTAACTTCTTCAATAACTCCATTAAAGTCGTTGAATGGCCCTTCAATAATTTTGATAGTTTCACCAACTATGAAAGGTTCGCTCATAGTAACACCCATATCGTTCATTTCATCCACTTTACCCAACATCTTGTTTACTTCAGATTTGCGTAGAGAAATGATGATACCTTTAGAGCCCTTACCATCGGTTAAGAAATGCATTACATTGCTGATATTACTGATATGCTGAACCATATCGTCATTCAGTTTACCATCTAATACCTCCATCATCACATAACCAGGAAAATAGTTTTTTTCGCGCATTACTTTTTTACCATTCTGCACTTTGTAGACTTTTTCCATTGGAAGGAAAATCTGCTTGATAATATCTTGCCAACCATTTCTGATGATATCCTTATCAAGGTATTCCTTTACCTTTCTCTCCTTACCACTCACTACTCTCAACACATACCATTTGGTTTCTTGTTGAGGTACTTCGTTGGCTTGAACTGTTTCTACTGCTTCCATGTTGCTGTTACTTGAATAATGAGTAAACTAACTTTAATAACTGGTTGCTGGAGAAATCCATCACCCAAACCATTGCAGTGATAATTACGGTTGCTACCAAAACGATTACAGTACTTTGCTGTAATTGCATCCAGGTAGGCCAGGTTACTTTTTCCAGTAACTCTTGGTAGCTTTCTTTAAAGTATAACGCTATTTTGTTCATTTCCGTGATTGATCGTTTGTTCAGTGAACGATTTTTGCACGGGCACTAGGATTCGAACCCAGATCAAAGGTTTTGGAGACCCGTATGCTACCGTTGCACCATGCCCGTTTTTAGACTTCTTTTTACAAACAAAGTACCTAGCGGATGCTAAGTACTTTGTTCTGTAAAGATATAGTTTTTTGCCTTACGCCCCTAGAGACGTATCGCAATTTATTTGATGATTTCAGTAACCTGACCAGCACCTACTGTACGGCCACCTTCACGAATCGCAAATTTCAAACCTTTTTCCATTGCGATTGGTTGAATCAACTTAACAGTTAAACCGATATTATCACCAGGCATAACCATTTCAGTTCCTTCAGGTAAAGTACACTCACCAGTTACGTCTGTAGTTCTGAAATAGAACTGAGGACGGTACTTATTAAAGAATGGAGTATGACGACCACCTTCTTCTTTGCTTAGTACGTAAACTTCACCTTTGAAATCTGTGTGAGGAGTAATAGAACCTGGCTTACAGATAACCATACCACGACGGATATCTTTCTTTTCAATACCACGTAATAATAAACCTGCGTTGTCACCAGCTTGACCTTCGTCCAATAATTTCTTGAACATTTCAACACCAGTTACAGTAGAAGATAATGGAGATTCCATTAAACCTACGATTTCAACAGCTTCACCTACTTTGATAATACCACGCTCAATACGACCAGTAGCAACAGTACCACGACCTGTAATTGAGAAAACGTCTTCTACAGACATCAAGAAAGGCATATCAATTGGGCGAGGAGGCAATGGAATGTAGGTATCTACAGCTTCCATTAATTCATCAATTTTACCAACCCACTTTGGATCTTCAGCTAGTGCACCAGTTGCAGAACCTTGGATGATTGGGGTATTATCTCCGTCAAATCCATAAGAAGTTAATAACTCACGGATTTCCATTTCTACTAATTCAAGTAATTCAGGATCATCAACAAGGTCAACCTTGTTCATGAATACTACAATACGAGGTACACCTACCTGACGAGCCAACAAGATATGCTCTTTGGTTTGAGGCATAGGACCATCTGTAGCAGCCACAACTAAAATAGCACCGTCCATTTGAGCAGCACCAGTAATCATGTTCTTCACATAGTCAGCGTGACCAGGACAGTCAACGTGTGCATAGTGACGATTTTCAGTCTGATACTCTACGTGAGCAGTATTGATGGTAATACCACGCTCTCTTTCTTCAGGAGCACCGTCAATTTCATCATATTTCTTTGCAACGTTACCCATACCTTTTTTAGACAAGGTAATAGTAATAGCTGCGGTTAAAGTAGTTTTACCATGGTCAACGTGACCAATGGTACCTACGTTTACGTGAGGTTTTTCCCTCTTAAAGGTCTCTTTTGCCATTTGTATCGGTTTTTAGTTGTGTTTTTAAAAATTTATATTTTTGCCTTTCCCTAAAGACAATATTATTATCACCTTTCTCACTTATCCCGTTGTTACCTGACTTATCCAGTTGAACGGGATATCACCAGGGAATTTTAATTGAGCCATTTTTCGAGTGCAGAGCCGTTAGTGAGAATCGAACTCACGACCTTCCCGACAAGTCGGGATGCTCTACCACTGAGCTAGTAAGCTGAGCACTGAGCCGTTAGTGAGAATCGAACTCACGACCTCTTCCCTACCAAGGAAGTGCTCTACCACTGAGCTACAACGGCAGACTCAAAAAAAATGGAGCGGAAGACGAGGGTCGAACTCGCGACCTATAGCTTGGAAGGCTATCGCTCTACCAATTGAGCTACTTCCGCTTAACCATAAAAAAAGAACTACAACCTTTCGATTGTTTGTGGGCAGAGTAGGGTTCGAACCTACGTACACGTGAGTGAACAGATTTACAGTCTGTCGCCTTTAACCACTCGGCCATCTGCCCGTAATATAAATTTGCCGTATTCAGTTAGGCTGAATCCTCATCAAATTTTGAGCCGAAGATGGGACTCGAACCCGCGACCTGCTGATTACAAATCAGCTGCTCTACCAACTGAGCTAAGCCAGCATTTTTTCGTGGGGCAAATCTAATACAAAAACTGCATTCAGCGCAACAATTCCAGCCGAATAATTATCTTAATTTAAAGGGGAATAAAAATACTCTATATTTGAATCAGAAATAAAAATAGTCATGATCACTAAAAATCAATTCAAATATTATTCATCACTCCTAAACAAGAAGAATAGGCAAGAAGA
>NZ_JAUYTR010000006.1 GCF_030695065.1 Sediminibacterium sp.
GAATAAAATCAACTAAACTCTTTATGGTGGTTTTGCCGGGGGTGTTCACCTCTTCCCATTCCGAACAGAGAAGTTAAGTCCCCCATGGCCGATGGTACTCGCATCTAGCTGGGAGAGTAGGTAGCTGCCATATTTATTGAATGCCTTTCTTATTAATTTAAGAGAGGCATTTTTGTTTTTATACGTCAATGGTCTTTGGTCATTTTGAGATGTAAAGGCATTTGTTGTATTTTTAAATTGTCATGACAATTATCTCTGTAAAGTGTATCCTCCCCATTCTACTCCTTTCCCTGTTATTCACTGGTTGCACTAATACAATAGATAAAGCAAAAGCAGATATTGAAAAAGAAATACTCGCTGGCGAGGTATATATTAGGCCAGTTAAAGAGTTATTTACAAAAGGAGAACTTAATCAAGTTTCTACTTGCTTCTCCCAAATAAGTAAAAACCCGGCTCTAACACCTGTTATGAAATTAATGGGGTATTCTTATGTTTATTATACGTTCGAAAGAATGGACCGATTCGATTCTGCAATTATGTACCAGGATTCTTGTATAACTGTTATAGAAAAATTAGGCTTAGAAAAAATAATGCCATCACAATATGCTGGGTATTTATTAGCCAAATCTGCAAGCTTATTTAAATTACATCAACCCGAAGAAGCCAATGACCTTTTTTATAAAGCAAAGCTGTTTAATGAAAAATATAATAATCAATCGAACCAATTTGTCATTGTTGATAAACTAGCATACGTAGCATACCGGCAGCATAATTTCAAGGAGTCGCTTCAGAATTTTCAACAATTATTGATTTTCCAAAATCAAATTGAGTCGAACAATTTTTATAGAAAAGCTGAAATAATTAGCAATATTGGCCTCTGTTTTTATAATATGAAGTTATACGATTCTGCCATAGCTGAATACGTAAAAGCGCTTCATCTTCTTGATAATAACGCCTATAAAATAACACATTATATTAAAGATTCAGCCGAAAGCTATAAGGCCTATAAGACTTCTAAGGGGGTTGTTTTAGGTAATATGGCAAAAGTATACACCGAAATTGGAAAGCTAGACTCTGCTATTATCTTGAGTAAACAAAGTATTCTTCTAAACAATACTAAACATGGTGAGCAACGCGATGCACAAATGGTTGCTGTTAGATTAATAGATGTATATATTAAAAAGAAAAATTGGCAAGCAGCAAAGGAATTACTTAACCAAGTACAACATACTCTAGAAAGTTTACCCGATGAAAATGCAAGAATGAACTGGTACAGACAAAATGCTGCAGTTCTAGAAGCAGATGGAAAATTAGAAAATGCTTACTATCATTTTAAAGAATACAATAGAATAAGCGACTCCATAAAAAACTATCAAATTAAAGATGCTGAAAATAATATAATAAAAGATTTAAGAATTAAAAATCAAGAAGCCGATCTATCATTACTTAAAAAAGGCAATCAACTAAATAAATTGTATTTATTGGTAACCATTGGTATAATTACAATGGCAGTAATAATCATAGCTTTGGTTTTTATTAACTATAAAAAGTCAAAAGCTATTAATAGCGTCCTATCAAAATTAAATGCAGCAATCAATCAACAAAAAACAGCATTAGAAAAAGCAAATGCCGATAAAGATCGGGTAATGAATGTTGTAGCTCACGATTTAAGAAACCCTATTGGAGCCATTGCAAATTTTTTGGACATTGTACAAGTTAAATATGAACATTCTGCTGATGAAACAAAAATTTTAAATAATAGTCAACAAGCAGCCGTAAGATCTTTACATTTAATTAACGACTTGTTAGAAGTTAATCAGATGCAGTCTGGCGATTTAGAATTGTATAGTTCGCCTATTGATGCAGTGCAATTGGTACAACAAGCAATAGGGGAAGTTCAATATAAAACAGTTGCAAAAAATCAAACTATTGTTTTTGAAACAGCTATTCCACAGGTCATCATTAATATTGATGGAGAAAAAATAAAACGAGTTTTGGTGAACTTGTTAGACAATGCTATTAAGTTCAGTTATTTAAATACCAAAATTGAAGTGAACTTGTATAAGTATGACAGTCACATTCTTATTTTAATTAAAGATAATGGAATGGGTATTCCAGCAAATATTATGGAACATCTATTTGATAATGCCATTGCTATTAAAAGAAAAGGGACCAATAATGAACCATCCAACGGATTTGGGTTATCTATTTGTAAGCAAATAGTGGAGATACATAAGGGGATACTTAAAGTGGAAAGCGATGAAGGAAAAGGAACTTTATTTACAATAGAGTTATCCTTAACCTAATATTTTTAATCGATGTTTTACCTCTTTCATAAAAGAAGAAGTAATAGTAATTTTTTTAAGCGGGGTAATAATTTCTTCTTCAATAATTTCTGTTATAAAAGACAACTGCACCACTTCAGAACGATTTACCTGTAAAAAATTATGTTGCAATGAAATGGGTACTTGAAATTTTAAGGTCATGGCTAAGGAGCTGCGAATATAATATTCAGTTTTATCTATTAAAGTGAGAATAGTATAGTTATCGGAAGATGTAAGTACCAATACATCTTTCCAGTCAATCCGTTTTAATTTATTACGATTCTTGATAAAGAAGAAGTCTGCTTCAGGTTGAGACTTAAAGGCAGGTTCTTGTTTTGCCGTATAGTTTTGTATTGCAGATTGAATGCAGGCAAATAAGGTAGCTGGACTGGCAGGTTTTTGTAAATAAGCAGCAGGCTTGGCTTTTACCGCTTCAGCAACAATAAGTTTATCTGAAATTCCTGTTATAAAAATATAAGGAATACGGTACATATTATGCAGCATAGTTCCAATTTCAATACCACTTCTGCTTCCATTAAGGTCAATATCTACTAAGGCAATATCAAAATTTTCTCGGTTCAATAAAACAAGGGCAGTTTCAACGGAGTGCGCTACCCCTTTAATATTGAAACCAAATTCCTCTAATGTAAATACCATGCTTTCAGCACTAATAGGGTCGTCTTCAATTATTAGTATTTGAATTGGCTGTTCTTCAACTTGTTCCATTGGAAGATAATTATAGCTGCAAAGTACGAATCATTCTGATGGGGTATATTTTTTCGTCACCAAGAAAGGGTGGTTTCGGCTTCAAGAATAGGCTGTTTCAGTCCCAGCGCAAAAAAAGGGAATTCCTTACTAAATATATTCATCTTATCAACTGCTGTAATTAATGATAAAATTATCCAGTTGATTCAATTTAATGATACTGAATAATTTCTTTAATTATGAGAAATACGATTACATCTATTTTACTACTATTTATTTTTTTTAGTATCTACTCAAAAACTGCCGCACAAACAGCTCCCCAAAGCCCCGATTTTGCAATAAGATTCGGTACCAATTCACCAAATTATAGTCAAGGAGTTTGGGATGTGCATGTTGATAATGCGGGTAATACTTATGCAGGTGGGAATTTTAATGGAACATCCAATTTTAATCCGTCTGGTACAGCAATCAATCTAACTGCGTTCAGTTTGTATGCAGATGGTTATGTTGCAAAATATAATAGCAGTGGTATAGCACAATGGGTGATTCCCATTACAACTCAAAATACCGGAGGAGCTAGCACTAATAATAGTAATTATGTATCAGGGGTAACTACAGACGTTAGTGGTAATGTATATGTAACTGGTTTCTTTTATGGTACTGTAGATTTTGATCCCTCATTAACAACCAATAATTTAACTTCTGCTGGAGCTGGCGATATCTTTATTGCAAAATATAATAGTAATGGACAATACCAGTGGGCATATAGAGTTGGCGGTACTAGTAATGATATTGGTGTAAGGGTTAAACTTGACGGAAATGGGAATGTTTTTGTTGCCGGAAAATTTGGTTCTACTAGTATGCAAGCAAATACTACTGGTACTGGTTCGCCAATTACTCTAACTAATACAACTACTAATGGGGCTAATGATGTTTTTATATTAAAATATACTTTAAATGGGGTTTTTCAACAAGCAGTTAGCTATGGTGGTGCTAGCAATGATGATGCTTATGATTTAGCTATTGATGGAAACAACAATGTTTTTCTTGCTGGTTCGTTCGCGGGTACTGTAAGCGTCAACAGTTTATCAATAACTTCAAACGGTAACTACGATGCATATTTACTAAAAACTAATAATGATTTAACAGCTCAGTTCTTATTCAACTTAGGTGGCACTGGGGCCGATAAAGTTGAAACCATAGCTATTGATGGTAATAATGATGTAATTATTGCTGGAAATCTGAGTGGGGCAGCAGGAACAAGTTTTGATGTGAATCCTTCTCCATCGCAGGTTAATACTATAACAAATTCTGTTACTGCGGTAGAAGTATTTGTAGCTAAGTATGGCAATGATGGCAGTTATAAATGGGCGATTGCAATGTCTGGCTCTGCATCACATAATTCAAGACCTTTAGGACTAGGAACCGATGCATGCAACAATGTTGTTTTAGGAGGCGCATTTACCGGAACTATTAATTTTAATCCTAGTGGTGCAGGAGGTTCTTTCACCGCAACTTCTTCTTGGGGTGCTGCAGTTGCAAAATTCTCTGAAGCAGGAAATTTTTTGTGGGGATTTATAGTAACTGCAGCTTCTGTAAGTACTTATAGGTTAGCTTATAATAAAACTATTAATAAATATGCAATTGGCGGCGATTTAAGAACCAGTACAACCTACCCCAATGCTGATTTTGACCCAACAAGCGGGTCTAACAATTTAAGTTCATTTAATTCAACTCATGGTGCAGCTATGTTGGCTTTATACCCAGATCCAGGTAATGTGATTCCAACAATTACATTAGGAAGTGTAGCAAATGTTGCTACATCGGCCACCAGTTTTAATTTACCTTATTCTGCAACTACAGCTGGGGCTAACCAGTATTCCATAACAACTTCAGCGCCAACACCAATGAATGGATTTACAACTGTAAATAATAGTAGTTTAGTTACCAGCCCAATAAATGTTACTATACCTGCGAGCCCAGCAAACACGTACAATTTTAACTTAACTGTAAAGAACAGTACCACTAGTTGTATGAGTGTAAACAACCCGTTTACTGTTACGGTAAGTGCTGCTGCATCTCCACCCACCATCACATCTTTCACTCCTTCAACTGCAAAACCGGGTGATGCAGTAACAATAATTGGCACCAATTTTAATTCCACTACTACTAACAATATTGTATTCTTTGGTGCAACACGTGCAACAGTAACAGCAGCTACTGCTACTAGTTTAACGGTGACTGTACCAATTGGTGCAACCTACGCACCAATTAGTGTTTTGAATACAGGTAGTAATTTATCGGCTTTAAGTTTAAATAGTTTCACACCCATTTTCAGCCCTGCTAAAACCAATATAAGTTCGCTTGATTTTTCGCCAAAGCAAGATTTTGCAACAGCATCTGCTTCTTTCACTTTAGCAATTGCTGATATAGATGGAGATGGAAAATCGGATATAGTTGCTTCAAACTACAATTCAAACTCCATTTCTCTTTACAGGAATACTTCAACATCTGGTAGTTTAACAACAAATAGTTTTGCACCCAAAGTTGATTTCACAACTGGTAACGGCCCATGGTTTTTAACTATTAATGATTTAAATGGAGATGGTAAGCCAGACATCATTATTGCAAATATTAATGCAAGTACTATTTCAATCTTTAAAAACACCTCCACATCTGGGGTGATAGATGCGAATAGTTTTGCCAGTAAAGTAGATATTAGTGTTGGAACTGCACCTTCCTCTATTGCAGTGGGTGATTTAGACGGTGATGGCAAACCAGACTTGGCTATAGTAAACAATATCTCTAACTCCAACACAATTTCAATTCTTCGAAATTTAAGTACTGGAAATATTGATGTTGGTAGTTTTAGTTCGAGAGTAACATTTTCAACTGGTACACTTCCGTCAGCTGTGGCTTTATTAGATGTAGATGGTGATGGAAAACTAGATTTGGCTGTTACCAATCAAACATCTAATTCTGTTTCTATTTTTCGCAATAATGCTAGTAGTGGAAGTATTACTACCAACAGCTTTGAATCCAAAGTTGACTTTCCAACAGCATCAAATCCTCGTTATTTAGCTGTTGGTGATTTTGATGGTGATGGTAAATCGGATATAGTAGTTCCCAACATGAATTCAAATACAGTCTCTGTTTTTCGTAACACAGCTTCAAGTGGAGTTATTAACACCAATAGCTTTGCTGCAAAAGTAGATTTTACGGCAGGTAACAGTCCTTATTTGGCTGCAATAGGTGATTTAAATGGTGACGGAAAACAAGATATAGCAGTATCTAATAATGGGTCAAGTTTTGTTTCAGTATTTCAAAATACTAGTAGCGGGAATAACATTATTAGTTTTGCTTCAAAAGTAGATTTTGCAAGTGCTGGTTCAACAAGATCAGTAGCAATAGGAGACTTAGATGGTGATGGCATGCCTGATTTGGCTGCTGCAAGTGGAGCTAATAGTTTTATATCCGTTTTTCGGAATACTGTTATACCTTCAACTCCTCCACCCATCATCACATCCTTCACACCATTAAGTGCCAAACCTGGTGATGTAGTAACAATAACTGGAACCAATTTCAATACAACTCCTGCAAATAATATTGTGTTCTTTGGTGCAACACGTGCAACTGTAACAGCATCAACTGCAACTCAGTTAACAGTTACTGTACCAGCAGGGGCAACTTATGGCCCTATTACAGAATTAAATACAGGTTCTAGTTTGGCGGCATATAGCTTAAGTAATTTCAACCCAATTTACAGCCCAGCAAAAACCGAAATTACTACAACTGATTTTTCACCTAGAGTGGATTTTGCAGCTGGAACTAGCCCTGCTGCAGTAGCAATAGGGGATTTGGATGGAGATGGCAAGCCCGACATGGTGGTGCTTAATCGAATTTCAAATTTGGTATCAGTCTATCGCAGCACTTCTACTAGTGGCAGCATTGTTAGCGGTAGTTTTGCTGATAAAGTAGATTTCACTACGGGAACTGATCCTCGATCAATAGCTATAGGAGATTTGGATGGAGATGGCAAGCCCGACTTGGCCGTGGCAAATCAAACATCCAAATCGGTTTCTGTATTACGTAATACCTCTACTAGTGGCAGCATAGGTTCTGGTAGTTTTGCTGCAAAAGTAGATTTCGCAACGGGTGCAAATGCTCCAAATCATGTAGCTATAAATGATTTAGATGGAGATGGTAAGCTAGATTTGGTAGTAGCTGGCGGATCCGTATTGCGTAATACTTCTACCATCGGCACAGTTAGTTTTGCTGCCAAACAAGATTTTAATACTGGAACTGGTGCTTTTTCAGTAGTCATAGGAGATTTAGACGGAGATGGCAAGCCCGATTTAGCGGTGACGAATTTTAGTTCAACTTCGGTGTCGGTATTTCGTAACATATCTACCAGTGGCACGGTTAGTTTTGCTACTAAAGTAGATTTTCCAACAGGAGCCCAGCCTCGAACAATAGCTATAGGAGATTTGGATGGAGATGGAAAGCCCGATTTAGCGGTGTCAAACCAAGGTACAGCTTCGGTGTCAGTGTTACGTAACATCTCTACCAGTGGTACAGTTAATTTTGCTACAAAATACGATCTTACTACTGGAAATACTCCTATTTCATTAGCTATAGGAGATTTAGATGGAGATGGCAAGCCCGATTTGGCTGTAACTAATTATACTCAATCTTCGTTGTCAGTATTTAGAAACATATCTACTATTGGTAGTATTGGTAGTGGAAGTTTTGCAGATAAAGTAGATTTCACATCATTAGCCAACCCTTATTTTGTTACAATAGGAGATTTGGACGGAGATGGCAAGCCAGATTTGGTGGCTGGTTATTTCTCTGTTTCTTTTGTATCAGTAATTCGCAATACCGAAATCCCTCCTCCATCAATTACATCCGCAACTTTTGATGCGTCTACAGGTGTATTGGTAGTAACAGGAGTTAGTTTAACTGCATTTACGGGTGCTAACAACGACATAGATGTTTCCAAAATTACCTTAACAGGTCAAGGGGGCTCCACTTATACTTTAACAACGGCTAATGTAGAAATCACTAATGCTACTAGCTTTAGTGTAACGTTAAATGCAACAGACAGAGCTGCATTGGTTTCAATTTTAAATAAAAATGGCACTTCGTCTCAGAGTGCCACTACATATAATTTAGCTGCAGCTGCAAATTGGTTGACAGCTTCTGCGGGTAATGCAGATTTAACTGGTAATGCAATTACAGTAAGCAAAATTGCTACAATTACTTCATCAGGTACATTAACTGCTATAAATACAAATGCAGGAACAGCCTCTGCTAATACAAGCTTTACAATCAGCGGAGCAGATATGGCGGCGGGTATTTTAATAACTCCGCCATCAGGGTTTGAGTTAAGTACCAGCGCTAATGGTCCGTTTACTTCTACTTTAACTGTTGGAGCAGCAGGAGCTATTGCAACTACTACTGTTTATGTTCGATTAGCAGCAACAACTGCAGCAGGAACTTATAGTGGTAATATTGTATTAAGTAGCTTAGGTGCTGCTAGTGTTAATATTGCTACCATCAGTAGCACAGTAACTGCAGTTCCACTTATTACTAGCACCAATAATTTTACTTCTTTTACAACTTGTGCAGGCATTGTTTCTACAGAACAATTGTTTACTGTAAGGGGGCAATTCTTAACTGCTGATTTGGTGATAACAGCACCAACCGGTTTTGAAATTTCCCAAGCTGTACTAGGAACTGGTGGTGCTGTTATAGCTAGTACAGGCTCATATTCTAATAGCATAACTTTAACAAGAACTGCTGACAATGTGCCAAGTACATCCTTATTTATTCGTTTAAGTACTAGTGCTGTTAGTACTACAACTGCAGGTAATATATCATGCACCACTACAGGAGGTACAACTGTAAATATACCAATGGTGGCAACTATTTCAACAAGCCCAGTGGCACCTAGTATTTCAGCAGCTAGTTCTTTATCTGTGTGTGCAGGTAACTCGGTTGCATTAACATCTACTTTGGGAACAACAGGCAATGCACTTGCATGGTTTAGAAATGGTGTTTCCATAAATAATACAATTACAACTTATAATGCATCAATAGCTGGTTCCTATACTACTGTTGAAACTTCTAGTAATGGTTGTGCAAGTAATCCTAGTATTGCAGCTGTTGTTGTAGTGAATGCTGTTCCAGAAGCAACTATTACACAAGGTTCTCAACTAGCATTTAATAATTGTGAAACTACTAGTGTTAATCTTAATGCCAATACTGGCACTGGTTTAACTTATCAGTGGCGTTTAAATGAAGTAGATATTGTTGGTGCAAATGCATCAACTTATGCAGTAAAACAGGCGGGTAATTATACAGTAAGAGTTAGTAACTCAAGTAATTGTTCAATAGAGTCTACTGTAACCAATGTAGTTACAGTACCTTCTGCCACTGTAACAGGAGCCACTAATGTATGTGCTGGAAGTACAGTTTCTTTAACTGCCAATGCAACAGGATTTGCCAATCCAACTTATCAATGGTTAAAAGATGGTGCAGTCATCAACAATGCCACTGCTGCTAGTTTTGGTGCAACACAAACGGGTAGTTATTCTGTTCGTATTACAAGTGGAACACTAGTATCTACTTCATGCCCAGTAAGTATAACTGTAAATCCATTACCATTAGTAACTATTGCTGCAGCTCCAAGTAATAGTGTTTGTGTAGGCACATCTGCTGCTTTAAATGCAACAAGCGCAACTGCAACTAGTTATCAATGGTTTAATGGAACATCAGCCATTGCTGCTGCAACTGGTTTAAGTTTAGCTATTACAGAAAGCGGCACTTATACTGTAAAAGTAACCGATGCCAATGGATGTGTAAGTACAAGTGATGCTTCAACTGTAGCAGTAAATTCACTGCCAATCATTGCTGCTATTAGCGGAGCCAATCAAGTAAATATAGGTTCAAACATTACATTATTTAATACCACAAGTGGAGGTGTTTGGTCTTCTAATAATAGCGCTATCGCTACTATCAATACAAGTACAGGATTATTGAATGCCATAAGTGCTGGTTCTGTTAAAGTACTATACACTGTTCAAAACGCCAATGGTTGTAGTAGTTTTGTTAGCACTACTATTTTAGTGAATTCACTTAGTTCAAAACCAACTATTAGTACCAACACTAGTACTAGTTTTTGTGCTGGCTCTTCAGTAATACTTACTTCTAGTGCATCAACATTTAATCAATGGTATAAAGATGGGGTAGTTATTGGTGGTGCTAATGGGTTAACTTACACAGCAACACAAACGGGTGTATATACTTTAGCTGCCGGGATAGATCAAGTATTAAGTGATGGTATTCAAGTAACTGTAAATCCATTACCAACTGCAACAATTATGCAAGGTGCAGAATTAGCCTTCACTGATTGCGCTTCCTCATTTGTAAATATAACTGCCAATTCTTTTGTAGGTGCCACATATCAGTGGCTCAATGCAATGGGTAATATTCTTAATGCAACCAATCAACAATATGCTGTTACTGAAGCAGGAAATTATAGTGTAAGAATAACCGATGCTAATGGTTGTATTTCAACTTCAGGTATTACTAAAGTTGCTGCATTGCCAACAGCATCAGTAACTGGCAGCACAATTGTATGTGAAGGAACACCAGTATCATTAAGTGTTGATCAATTTGGATATAGTTCACCTACTTTCCAATGGAAAAATGCGGGTGTTGATGTTAGCGGTGCTACAAGTGCCAACTTTAATCCTGCAGTTTCAGGAACATATACTGTTGCAGTTACAGATAACGCCATTACTTCAACATCATGTCCAATTGCCATCACAGTAAATCCATTGCCTACAGGCAGTATTATTGCATCCACTATTACACCAGTATGTGTAGGCACTCCAATTACTTTAACTGCAACGCCTGGCAATGCTAGCACTTACCAATGGTTTAATACGGGTAATGGAATTGCAAATGCAACCAATAATAATTATATAGCCAATGCTTCTGGAACGTATAGTGTGGGTATTACAGATGCCAATGGTTGTTTCAATACCATCGGATCAACTACTGTAACAATCAATGCTATACCTATTGTAGGGGACATTGTTGGTGAACAAAATATTTGCGTCAATACCAATGTCAATTTTACTAATCCAACAACTGGTGGTTTATGGAGTAGTAGCAACACGGCAGTTGCAACTGTTGATCAGTTTGGATTAGTTCGTGGAGTAAGTGCAGGTACTGCAACTATTAGTTATACTGTAACATCCAATAGTTGTGCTACAACTGTTACTAGAACTGTTACAGTAACAGCTGGGGTATCTATTACAACTCAACCAACTGCAAGTATTTCTCAGTGTGTTGGAACAAACGCATCTATTAGCGTTGTTGCAACAGGAAATAATTTAACCTATCAATGGTTTAAAAATGGAACGGTAATTAATGGTGCAACCACAAGTAGTTACAGTGACAATAATTTAGTGGCATCCGATGCTGGTAACTATACAGTAGTTGTTTCTAGTACTTGTGGATCTGTAACAAGTATCTCTAGCGTATGGACAGTAAATGCTTTCCCCGAAGTTACATTAACTGGAACGCAACAAGTATGTATTGGCTTAACTACAGTTTTCGCATCAACCACAACAGGAGGTGTATGGAGTAGTAATAATACAAATGTAGCAACAGTTAATGCTGCTGGTATTATTACTGGCGTGAGCGGAGGAACAGCAACCATTAGCTATACCGTTACAAACACAAGCGGTTGTATAACAAATGTTTCAAGAGATCTTATTGTTAACCAAACGGTAGCTGTTCCGAGTATTGGTGGTCCTAACGCAGTGTGTACTGGTGTTACTGATGTATTTACAAATGCTGTTGCAGGGGGAGTATGGACTTCGAATAACTTAGCCCTCGCAACTATTACTGGTGGCGGAGTGTTCAGTGCAATCAATGGAGGTGTTGTTAATATTACATACACAGTTACAACTGCTGCAGGTTGTATTAGTAGTGCTACCAAACAGGTAATACTTACCACAACACCTGCTAAGCCAACTATTACAAGAGACTTTAGTAGTAATTTGGTTAGCAGCTATAATGGAACCAACCGATGGTTTAATGTATCTAATAACTTAAATATTAATACAAGTACCAGTTCATACAATCCAACCACCGATGGAAGATATAAAGTACAAGGCGTTAACAACGGTTGTATTGGCGAGTGGAGCGATGAGTTTGTATACACAACCAGCAGCATCGGTACACTTTATCCAAATCCTGCAAACACGTATACCATTGCATCAATCGTGAGCGATAAATTTCAATCAGTTGTGTTGCAACTTACCGATGTAACGGGTAAAGTATTAGAAGAGATACCTGTTACATTAAACAATGGTCAAAACCCAATACGCATCAATACTACTAGACTCGCTAAAGGTGTCTATATGTTAGTGATTAAAGGAACCAAATTGACTTACCAGCAATTAATTAAAGAGTAAGTCTAATTAATAGTAAGCACTCATTAAAAACAAGCACATGAAAAAACAACTCATCATAATTATTTTAATCAGTTCATTTGCCACTGGTGTTACTGCCCAAAATAATATCATAACAACAGGGGTTCCTTACATGAGAATTGGTGCAGACGCTAGGGCAGGAGGGATGGGAGATGTTGGGGTTGCTACTAGTGCTGATGCTGCTAGTATTTTTTGGAATAGTGCTAAATCTTTATTTGCAAGCAAGCCCTTACATATTGGGTTAAACTACACTTCCTGGTTCAGAGAAGTGGGTGCGAATGATATTTATTTAATGTCTACTAGTGGGTATAAAAAAATTAATGATCAATCTAGCATTACAGGGGGCATTCGGTATTTTAGCCAGGGAACTATTAAAGTGACCAGCCCAAGTGGAGACATACTGTCTGTTTATCGTCCAAGAGATTGGGATCTTAGTTTTGGTTATAACAGAAAAGTAAATGCTAAATTAGGTATTGGCGTTACACTTAGATATATAAACAGCAATCTATCTGCAGGGGGTAATGGCAGTTCTGGCTTTTATGCCAAGAGCACAAATACTGTGGCCGGAGACATTTCATTATTCTATAAAGGAGAGAATGAAAAAGGTGCAGGTCTCAATTGGGGTTTAAATATTAGTAACCTCGGGGCTAAAATGTCTTACAAGAATACGGCTTCTACCGATAAGGATTATCTTCCTGCCAATTTAGCTTTGGGCGGCAATTACAATTGGGTATTAAATGAAAAGAGCAAGTTTAGTTTAGCAATAGACGTAAATAAATTGTTAGTGCCAATTTTCCCCCAAGCAAGCGGTAATAGTACCACAGACTCATTAAATATGATTGAGTACCGAAAAGGGACAGTGGTGAATAGTTGGTTTAAATCGTTCAGTGATGGTGGTGGTTTTTTCAATTCTTTAAGTTATTCTATTGGGGCTGAATTTAATTACAATCATTTATTTGCTGCGAGAATAGGCTATTATACCGAAGACAAAAACCGTGGCAATAGAAAATTCTTTTCTGCAGGGCTTAGTGTATATTATAATAAGACAGGATTGCATTTGTCTTATTTGGTACCAACAGCAAATAGTAATCGAAATATTTTGGCCAATACCATTCGATTAGGGTTGGTATTTGAATAAATTACTTCAACTATTTTTAATTCAGACCTTTGTTAATACACAGTCTGTGCATATTTCTAATTTAATTTAGAAATAATCAACATTTTGATTTGTCAATTAAGATAAACTCCCTACATTTGCATCCCGCTTAACAAAAAGGGGATGTTCTTTAAAGGTTTTAGGAGAGGGGATGAAGAAAAAAAGGCGAATAAAATTTTGAAAAAAGTTTGCTAGTTTAAAAAAGGTTTGTATCTTCGCCGCCCGTTCGGGAAAAGA
>NZ_JAUYTR010000019.1 GCF_030695065.1 Sediminibacterium sp.
GTTTGAAGCAAATAGCTGTGGTATTTTATCTGCTATTCATGAGCAGAGTGCCGATATTAACCAAGGGGTAGACAAGAAGAAGAAAGAAGAGCAGGGAGCAGGCGACCAAGGAATGATGTTTGGTTATGCCAGCAATGAAACTGAAGACTATATGCCATTGGCTTTAGACTTAGCGCACAAGATCTTGATTGAACTAGCTGCGTTAAGAAGAGAGAACAAAGCCATCAAATACCTAAGACCTGATGCCAAGAGCCAGGTGACGTTGGAATACAACGACAACAATCAACCCGTAAGAATAGATGCGATTGTAGTATCTACCCAGCACGATGATTTTGATACAGAAGGCAAGATGTTGGCCAAGATTAAGAACGACATTATTGATATCTTAATTCCAAGAGTTAAAGCGAAGTACAAGAAATACGCGAAGCTGTTTAACAAAGACATTAAATACCATATTAACCCAACTGGCAAGTTTGTGATTGGTGGTCCGCACGGAGACACTGGTTTAACTGGTCGTAAAATCATCGTAGATACCTATGGTGGTAAGGGTGCACATGGTGGTGGTGCATTCAGTGGTAAAGATCCAAGCAAGGTAGACCGTTCTGCAGCGTATGCAACGCGTCATATTGCGAAGAACTTGGTAGCTGCTGGTGTGGCAGACGAAATATTGGTACAAGTGTCTTACGCCATTGGTGTAGCACAACCTACTTCTATCAACGTAAACACATACGGTACTGCTAAAGTAAACTTGACCGATGGCCAGATTGCAAAGATGGTGGAAGGCTTATTCGATATGCGTCCTTACTTTATAGAGCAGCGCTTAAAGCTCAGAAACCCTATCTACAGTGAAACTGCAGCGTATGGTCATATGGGTCGCAAGTCTGAAACAGTAACCAAAACCTTCAAAACTCCAGACGGTAAAGAGAAGAAAGTAAAAGTAGAATTGTTTACCTGGGAGAAGCTAGATTATGTAGCTAAAGTGAAGAAGGCGTTTGGGTTGAAATAAGAATTACTGAAGCTTTAAATAAAAAAATCGCCAAAGGCTGTATGTAGATACAGCCTTTTTTTTTATATTCAAAGAATGAAAACCAGACTAATCGTATTTGGTTCGCTGGCAGCCTTGTTTTTCTTTATCCTACAAATTCAAGGTGCGAACCTAAAAACCGATGCCACTCCATTAGGTATAATTGATTTAGAATTTGCCGATACAGGCGAGAGGCTGAATGCCGTTCTGTTTGGCTGGTCTAATGCAGACGTAAAAGCCAATATCTATATAGACTTTGTGTTTATTCCTTTTTATGTGTTGTTTTTTTATACTGCTGCCCTTGCTTGTTCTGCTGCGTGGACCAATAGTTCAATGAAGCATGCGGGAACTTCTTTGTCTAAAGCGGTTTATGTTGTAGGGGTATTAGACTTAATTGAGAATAAAATTATGTTGGATAGCTTGGCAGGTAGCTTTTCAGACTTCACATTAATGCTAACCAATTGGTGTGCCGGTGCAAAATTTTTACTGCTCTTGGTGGTTATACTGTATATTGTAATTAGTATACCCTTTATCTTTTTTTATAAAAACAAATGATGGAATCCAATCCTTGGAAAATTAATGGCGAGAAATTGATTTATCATAATCCTTGGATTGCGCTTACCGAATACGATGTAATTAATCCTAATGGAGGTAAAGGGATTTACGGTAAAGTACATTTTAAAAATATTGCCGTTGGTGTTTTAGTATTAGACGAAAACTTGGATACTTATTTGGTAGGGCAGTACCGATTTACATTAAATGCATATAGTTGGGAAATGCCCGAGGGCGGTTGTTTGGTGGGATTGGAGCCTCTGGATAGCGCAAAGCGTGAACTGTTAGAGGAAACAGGTCTTATTGCCGAAGAATGGACCGAATTATTTCAGATGCATTTGTCTAACTCGGTAAGCGATGAATTAGCCATCATTTATTTAGCCCGAAAACTACACCAAGGTGAGGCAGAACCGGAGGAAACAGAGCAATTAGTGGTTAAAAAACTCCCTTTTACTGAAATGGTCAACATGGTAGAGAATGGCGCCATTACCGACTCCATGACGGTAGCTGCTGTATATAAAGTTCAACTCTTATTGTTGCAGGGAAAATTGAATTAATACATTTGCAGATGGCATTGAAAAAAACTTCCTTAATTATTGGCCGTCAGCCGTTGGTAGAAGCTTTGCAATCGGGCAAAGCCATAGACAAAATTTTACTGCAGAAAAATGCAAGTGGAGAAGTAGTACACCAAATTCGAACTTTATCACGCGAGCACAATATTCCCATTCAACTGGTTCCAGTAGAAAAATTGAATGGATTAAGCAAAGCCAATCACCAAGGGGTGATTGCAATAGTTGCATTGGTTCAATATTTAGATTTACAACAAGTAATAGATCATGTAGTATCTGAAGGAACAGTGCCAATGTTTTTAATGCTAGATGGTGTTACCGATGTAAGGAATATTGGTGCCATTGCCAGAACGGCTGTTTGCTGTGGAGCACAAGCAATCATTATTCCAGATAAAGGGGTAGGGGCATTAAATGAAGAAGCCATGAAAAGCAGTGCAGGTGCTTTAGAGAAAATACATATTTGTAGAGTAGGTAGTTTGTTGAAAGCGGTAGACGATTTACATTTAAATGGAATTGCAGTTTATACCAGTGAAATGAGAGCCGATCAAAATGTTTACGATTTAGACTATACCATTCCTTGTTGTGTAATTATGGGCGATGAAGGTAGGGGGGTGCAGCCTTATTTAGCTAAATCGGCAGATGCATTTTTTAAAATACCCATGGCAGCAAAATTTGATTCACTCAATGTGTCTGTTGCAACAGGAATGATTTTGTACGAAGGAATGAAACAGCGAATGGGTATTAAATCTGTATCCAATTCATGACCATGCAATTGAGCAATACGAATAAAACTATTTTGGTAGAATGCCCTCGAGACGCAATGCAGGGATGGAAAAATTATATACCAACCGAAAAAAAAATTGACTACCTCAATGCATTACTTAAAGTAGGTTTTGATGTACTCGATTGCGGCAGTTTTGTTTCTCCTAAGGCTATCCCACAAATGGCCGATACAGCTGAAGTAATAAAGGCTTTAGATTTGAGCAATAGCTTAACCAAATTATTGGTGATTGTAGCCAATCAACGAGGGGCAGAAGAAGCGGTAGCGTTTAATTCAATTAGTTATTTGGGATTTCCTTTTTCTATTTCTCCTAGCTTTCAAATGAGAAATACCAATAGCAGCTTAGAAGAAAGTTTTGAAAGGGTTAAAGCTATTCAAGCATTGTGTGTTGCCCACCATAAAGAATTGGTAATCTATTTGAGTATGGGTTTTGGAAATCCTTATGGAGATTTGTACAACCAAGCTATTTTAATGAAATGGGCAGGCGAAATGGCTGCATTAGGAATTAAAACGATTTCTTTAGCAGACACTGTTGGGTTGGCTAGCCCCAATCAAATAACCGATGCTTTAAATATTTTGATACCCCAATACCCAGCAATTCAATTTGGGGTGCATTTACATGCAAGTGCAGCTAATTGGGAACCCAAGTTGGCTGCCGCATTACAAGCCGGCTGTAATAGGATAGATGGGGCTTTAAAAGGCATTGGTGGCTGCCCAATGGCACAAGATGATTTAGTGGGTAATATGGATACCGAAAATATTATTCAGTATTTAATACAGCACCAGTTACTGAATCAAATTAACACAGTTCAATTGCAGCATTGCAGTAATATGGTCTCGACCGTTTTTCAATAACACTTCTATGAAGTTTCATTACGAATTTCCCATTAAGAAAATACCTACCCCGTTCATGCATTACCATAAAATGGTGATGATGGGTTCTTGCTTTACCGAGAACATTGGTCAATTATTAAAGAGCCATTGTTTTACAGTATTAGAAAACCCCAATGGAATATTATTTAATCCGATTAGTGTAGTAGAGGCGGTAGATAGTTATATTCATCAAAAGCAAATTGTTGCATCCGATTTGTTTTTATTGAATGAAACTTGGCATAGTTGGAAACACCATAGTCGTTTTTCAGGTACTACTCAAGCAGATGCAGTATCGAAAATAAATGCATCTACAACAGCCGCCGCCCAGTTTTTAAAAACAGCCAATCATCTCATGATTACGCTGGGTTCTGCTTGGGTATATCGGTTAACAGAAGCGGCAGACGGTATAGCAGGGTCTGTTGCTGCCAATAACCATAAAGCACCCGCAGCATGGTTTGAAAGAGAATTGTTAACAGCAGCTACAACACAACAAATGCTTCAACAAATGGTGGATCAGCTGCTTCAATACAATCCATACCTACAAATCATTTTTACTATCAGTCCTGTAAGACATTTGCGTGAAGGGGTAATAGATAATAATAGAAGTAAAGCGGTATTAATTCAAGCAGTTCATGATTTGGCCAATAGCAATAATGCTATTTATTATTTCCCAGCTTATGAATTGGTTATTGACGATTTACGCGATTATCGTTTTTATGCAGAAGACATGGTTCACCCCAATTATCAAGCTACCCAATATGTTTGGGAAAAATTTGTTGATGCTTGTATAGATAGCGAAGCCAGCAAGCAATTCAAGTTGATTAGGGAAATCAAATTGGCTTATCAGCACAAACCATTTAATCCAGCAACGGGTCAGCACCAGCAATTCTTAAAAAAGTATGCCAATGAAACCGCGCATTTAATGGAACAGTTCCCGCATATTCAATTAACTGAAGAATTGAATTATTTTAAAACTGGAATTAGAAATCAGCAATGGGTGGATTAGTTAGTGCATCTTGTAAAGGAATCAGGGTGCATAAGCTGGCTAATTCCTTTCTTTTTAAAAAGTTTTCAATATCACTTTTGTGTAATAGCCCAGTTATAATTAATATGGTTTTATTGCTATTGGCGTTTAATTCTTTCAATATCTTTTTATTGATGGCTTCACTTCTTTCGTCCCAAAAATCTACCTGCGCATTATACCAATTACTAAATGGTTGCAATGCCGGATAATTCATGGTAATTCTTCTGATGGCGTGTTTTTCTTTATAAATAATTGTTTCAATGGTATCTGTTAAATTAGGGCTGTTCATTCTTAATAAGGAGCTATCTAATAAACGCAAGAATGCATTATTGATATTGGTATAGTTATTGAAATCATCGGCATCCCCTGCATTTAAAAGCCCTTCATTGTAAACCCTTAACAATGTTTCTTGGTGCGATTTTTCCATTAATTGTGTGTAAGAAATATAGCTTTTTCTATTAGGGATATAGATGTCAAATGGGGCAATACATACAGAATCTTTTATTTCTTTAAATTTTCTTGTTGCCCTGTATTCAATTGGGTTATTCCAAACCCCTAAAAATTCGGCTGTTTTTGCACCCCAAACTTTATTAATGGTACAATTCTTAATTACAGATGAATCAAATTCTAATAATATAATATCTGGATTAATCCGCTTGATTATTTGCAACATACTACCCACTGTTACCAGTTTGTTTCCGTTGTGTTTGGTGCCCAAAATGATGACTCTATTAGGGGAGGGTTCAGCACTTGCCGAATAAGCAGCAACTACCCAAACAACAATTGCACCCAATTTTATCCAATTAAAACAAGGTTTGTACGCCATGGGCAATTTTGAATTCATGTTGTAATAGCCATTTTTTTCGCCACATACCGCCCGAATATCCTGTTAAGGAACGGTCACTTCCAATAACTCTATGACAAGGAACAATGATGGCAATTTTATTTTTCCCATTGGTAGTAGCTGCTGCTCTAATTACTTTTGGGTCTCCTAATCTTTTGGCCAAGTCTAAATAACTAATGGTTTTACCATATTCAATATCCATTAGTTTATTCCATACTCGAACCTGAAAATCGGTACCATCTTGGTGAACAGGTAAATCAAATTGTTTTCTTTTTCCATGAAAATATTCAATTAGCTGTTCAGTGCATTGGTGCATGATTTCGGTAATGCCTGGTTCTCCATGGGTAAATTGGTCTTTGTTGTCTACAAAGCTTAATTCACCAATATAATGGTTGGTGCCCCCAATTTGTAAGAGCCCTATAGGACTTTCGTAATAAGTATAATGCAATTCGCCCATTTAACCATTCCTTATATCGTGAATAAATATACAGAACTAAATGGTTTATTATCCAATTTTAAATCCATTACTTGTTGTCTTATTGGGCTGGAGTAAGATTACTTGCTTATTTTCATCGTACACACCCAATACCAAACATTCACTAAAAAAATGGGCAATTTTTTTGGGCGGAAAATTCACTACTGCAATAATCTGTTTGCCAATTAATTCAGCTGTAGTATAATGCACGGTTATTTGAGCAGAGGATTGTTTAATCCCTAATTCACCAAAATCTATGGTTAGTTGATAAGCTGGTTTAATAGCTTCTGGAAATGGGTTGGCTTCAAGAATGGTTCCAGTTCTGATATCTATTTTTTCAAAATCTTGCCAGCTAATCATTATATCATTTCTTGTATAAGTGCAACCAATTGCATCAACTCTTGTTGTTTGTATTCTTGTTCTTCTTTACAGAAACATTTAGCTACTTCACCAATTAAATGCTTAATAATTTGAGGATGAGTTTTGGGAATAAAATAAGCTGGTTCTACAGCTGCTCCAATTCTTGTTAAATAAGTTTCAATATCAGTATGTGAGTAAGCCTGCCCATTGGTAGCATCCACAAAAAAATGAATTTGGTCTCTGAACGAAGTATTGGGTTCATCAAATTCAAATTCTGAATTGAAAAAAGCAATGATAGACTGTTTAGGAATATTTATGATTCTTGCGTTGACCTCTAATTTTTCACAAATGATTTGATAGATAATGCTATTGGCTATGGCATTTCCTTTTTTTGCTTCTAAAACTTTGTGCAGAAAAAAATCGTCGGGGTTTTCATACTTCAACTCAATGCCCTTTAAATGGTAGTAATTATAAATAATACTACTTAACACATTGGCCTGTTCAAGAGGGGTAAGAAAGCTATTTAACTCTAGCCACACATTTCTCCTAATTTTTTCTATGTCTTGTAATACGGGCGTAGTTTGTAAATCGGGGTATTGAAATTTGGCAACCAATAATGCACCAAATAATAAATCGGGACAGGGGCTATTCACCCATTCTATAAAATCGTTTTGTAGGTCGGTAAAATGCAAGCGATGAATAATCATCTCAATTCTTTCCTGAATTTCTTCATTCGGGGTGGTTTCCCATAAATGTTCCAGGTTGGGGATAACCGGTTTACCATAGCCTACCAGTTTTTCTGTAACAGTTGTATAAACAACTTCATCTGGATCATCTATGAGCGTGAACAGGGCATTTAATTCTTTGGTCTCCTGCATATTGAGCTTAAATTCTTATCAAACTAAATTAATTTTTACTGAATAGTCAAGCATAAGTTATTCCCCCCTTGTGGATATATGTTTCATTTTACGCATAATAATTTGAACAGATAGTCGTTCAATTGTCATTTCTGCCTTAAATTAGTAATATTAACACCATAACTGATTGTTAAGGTTTACCTTTGACACTATTAATTTTTTTGAATGAGTACATTTACTATCCCCAAATTTCCTGCTGTAAAGCAATCCCTTCACTTAGAGTTAAAAAAAAGAGTACAAGCCTATTTTGATGAAAGAGGCATTGACGCAACCGGAACCCCTAAATTATTTACAAAGGCAATCATCATGGTAATTGCTTTTGTGATTGTTTACACCCACTTAGTATTTTTTACACCAGCTTGGTATTTTGCTGTAGCTGAATGTATCTTATTAGGAGGATTGGTTGCTGGAATTGGTTTTAACGTAATGCACGATGGTAGCCATGGAAGTTTTAGCACCAATCGTTGGGTTAATAAAATTGCTGCTTCTTCTATCAGTTTGTTAGGTGCGAATCATTTTATGTGGAATATGAAACACAATATGATTCATCACAGCTTTACCAATATTGATGGAGTAGACGATGATATTGAAGTGGGCATTTTAATGCGCATGGCACCCACACAAAAAAGAATTGGTGCACATAAATTTCAACATTTATATTTCTGGATATTGTATATGTTGTTGTACGTATTCTGGATTTTCTTTACAGACTATAAAAAATATTTTACCCAAAAAATTGGCAATGTTCCATTGAAAAAAATGAGTACTGCTGATCATATTGAATTCTGGGCAGTTAAAGTATACCATGCTGCGGTATTTATTGTAATACCAGTAGCAATTGTAGGCTGGGTTAACTGGGTAATTGGTTTTGTTATTATGACTTTCTTTGCAGGCTTTGTATTGAGTATCGTATTTCAACTAGCACATACCGTAGAACATACTGAGTTTCCTGTTGCAGATATTGAAACCCATAAACTACCTGATGAATTTGCAGCTCACCAAATTAAGACTACTGCTAATTTTGCTACCAATAATAAATTGATTAGTTGGTTAGTAGGTGGATTGAATTTCCAAATTGAACACCATTTGTTCCCGAAAATCTCGCACGTTCATTATCCTGCAATTAGCGAGATTGTGAAGTCGGTTTGTAAGGAATATCAATTACAATATATTGAGTACCCCACCATGCGAAGAGCAGTTGTTGCGCACGTTCGTTTCTTAAGGGAAATGGGCAGGGCATAATTTAGACTAGTAAGCACCTATTAAATTGGTATTTTACTTATAACGATAATAAAAAACTCCGATCAGTGATCGGAGTTTTTTTATGTCCCTATTCTTTGAGGTTTATTTATTTCTTAGCTGCTTTTTTTGCTACTTTCTTAGGCGCTGCCTTTTTAGCAACTGCTTTCTTGGTTGCGGCTTTTTTAGGGGCAGCTTTCTTAGCGGCAGTTTTTTTGGTAAATGCTCCGGGAACTTGCTCTTCTATCAAACGTTTAACTTCGTCTAATTCAATATTAGCAATAGTTTCAGGAGTATATTTGTTTCCATCTGCTTGCTTTCCTAGTTTCAACATCTTCTTCTGAAAACGAATAAACGGGCCCCATCTTCCATTTTCTATCGCTATTTTTTCTGCAGGCCATTGTTTAATAAAACGGTTGGCTTCTTTTTCCATTTTCTTCTCAATCAATTCATTAATGTCTTGTTGACTTAATGAATCAAAATTGTAAGCCCTTGGAATATTGATAAATAGGTCGTTCCATTTAATGAAAGGACCAAATCTTCCCTTTCCTTTTGTAACGGGGAGTTCATTGTAAAAAGCAACGGGTGCATCTGCAGCTTGCTTTTCTTTTAGTAATTCAATAGCACGATTCAAATCCATTTCGTGTAGGTCTTCTCCTTTAGGAATCGAAATGAATTGTTCGCCTAATTTAATATAAGGTCCAAATCTTCCAATATTTACTGAAAGTTCAGCTCCTTCGTATTCTCCCAATGTTTTCGGCAAAGAAAACAGCTCCATTGCCTCGTCCATGGTGATGGTTTCGATGCTTTGAGATTGTTTTAGTTTGGCAAATCGGGCTTTGTCGTTTTCATCACTGGTATCGCCAATTTGAACCATTGGGCCATAGCGCCCCATTCTAGCGATGACTCTTTTTCCTGATACAGCATCAATACCCAATTCTCTTTCGCCTTTGGCGCGCTCTGCATTTTCTAGGGTATGTTCAATGGTTTCATGAAATGGTTTATAAAAACCATCAATCATATTGCTCCACTTTAAATTGCCTCCCGCAATTTCATCAAACTCGGCTTCAATTTTTGCAGTGAATCCAAAGTCCATTACTTTATTAAAGTGTTGTTTTAAAAAGTCTGTTACTACCATACCTAAATCGGTAGGGAATAATTTGCTTTTTTCGGCTCCCGTATTTTCTTGAATAATTTCTTTTTCAATTTGATTGTTGGGAGTAAGTGTTAAAATGGCTGCAGCCCTTTTTATACCTTCTTTATCACGCTTTTCTACATAGTTGCGTTTCATAATGGTGGAAATAGTGGGAGCGTAGGTAGAAGGACGACCAATACCCAGTTCTTCCAATTTCTTTACTAGTGAAGCTTCTGTATACCTTGCTGCTGGCTTAGTGAATTTTTCACTGGCATTCATGTATACAAAATTCAATTGCTCATTTACTTTAATGGGGGGGAGCATACCCTCCGTGTTTTCCTCGTCTTCCTCGTCTTTACCCTCCATGTACACTTTTAAAAATCCATCAAACTGCATCACTTCTCCACTGGCAGTAAGTGTTTCTTTATTGGTGCTTATTTCAATTTTTGCTGTTGTTTTTTCAAATGCTGCATCACTCATTTGTGAAGCAATGGTTCTTTTCCAAATTAGTTCATACAATCGCTTACACTCTTCGTCGTCTACGGTATGATTGCTCATATAAGTTGGACGGATGGCTTCGTGAGCTTCTTGCGCATTTTCATTCTTGTTTTTGAATTTGCGTGGTTGGTGGTATTTGGCACCGTAGCTATGATTGATTTCTTTACTAATATCTGCTAAAGCAGTTTCACTTAAAGCAATACTATCCGTACGCATATAAGTAATCTTACCACTTTCGTACAGCTTCTGTGCAATCAACATGGTTTTGCTTACACTATATCCCATTTTACGAGATGCTTCCTGTTGAAGGGTAGAAGTAGTAAAAGGTGCAGCCGGGGTTCTTTTGGCCGGTTTAACTTGAATATCTTTTACAGTGTAACCTGCATTTTTGCAACTTTCTAGAAATGCTTCTGCTTCTTCAGTAGTGTGCAATCTTCCAGGTCCTTCTGCTTTAAACTGTACTGGTTTGCCATTGATATCTGTTGCACTAAAAATGGCTTCAATTTTATAAGAACTTTCGGTAATAAATTGATTGATTTCGCGCTCTCTTTCTACAATTAATCTAACTGCAACGCTTTGAACCCTTCCTGCACTTAGGCTTCTTTGCATGCCAATCTTGCGCCATAAAACAGGGCTCAGTTCAAATCCTACCAAACGATCTAAAACCCTTCTTGCTTGTTGCGCATTTACCAAGTTCATATTGATGATTCTTGGATTCTCTACTGCTTTTTTAATGGCTGGTGCAGTAATCTCATGAAATACAATTCGCTTGGTCACTGTAGGATCTAGACCCAATACTTCGGCTAAATGCCAACTAATGCTTTCTCCTTCGCGGTCCTCATCCGATGCAAGCCATACTTCGTCTGCTTTTTTGGCCATTTGCTTCAGTTCCTTTACCACTCTTTCCTTGTCGTCGGGTACTTTGTACCTTGGTAAATAGTGATTGTTCACATCAATGCCCATATCGTCCTTTTCAAGGTCTCTAATATGACCATAACAGCTTCTCACATCAAAATCCTTACCCAGAATTTTTTCAATGGTTTTTGCTTTTGCGGGCGACTCAACGATCAATAAATTTTTAGCCATGTACGAAATCCGGTCTACGGTTTTACTTCAATTATTAAGATCAAATGCATTGCAATATTAGGGGAAACCGTTAAATCACAAAAAATCTCCCTTTGAGGGGGATTGAATAAAGGCGAGTATTCGGTCTCTTGTACTGGCTTCTTTATACACTTGATTATGGCCTAAACCCTTGGTAATAAAGAATTCTGTAGAGGATATGGTTTCGGATAATAGGGGTGCTACGTCTTCAAAAGTACAGATGGCATCCGTTTCATCGTGAATCCATAAAACCCTTGCATCCAAGTTTCTGACCACCCTTGCTACAGAAAAATAACTGATGGGCTTACCCGCCAAATTGGTTACATATTGGTCAAAAGCTTGCTTAACAGCAGGTTTAACAGGAATTTGTGTGAATAGATTTTCAATGGCCCTTTTGGTTTCAGTTGCAGGGGCAATTAATACCAATTTTCTTTCTTTCGTATTGGTCATTGATTCCATAGCTAAAGAAGCAGCCAAGCCACCCATAGAGTGGGCAATAATGCCATATAAGGGTCCAAATTGGGCTTCTATAGCTAAAATGGTGTCTCTATATATAAGTGCATTAATTCTTTTCCCATCACTAATGCCATGCCCAGGAGCATCAAAGGCCAATACTTCAAATCCCTCTTTCTTTAGGGATACAATGTATTGCTCAAACTTATAAGAGTAGCTGCTGAACCCATGTACAATTAATATTTTTCTGGCTTGCGTTAATTCCGACTTCCACTGAAAGCCCCTAACTGTTATTCCTCTTACTTCTACCGATACGGGCAGGGATTGGTGAAAAATGGCGGGTATTTTAGGGTTTTTCTTCGATTTAAAAGGGGTACTAAACAAGTCAAAAGCCTCGGCAGCGGCTTTTTCAGGCGATACCATACCGATGGTTCTAATTTTAGCCTTATAGTATCTCAGCAGAAGGCGCTGACTCAATTTCATCTTCATCCTGCAAAGGTATTTAAATAATATATCTAAACTTTTTAGTAATAAATCGGTTAATAAGACTTTTAAAATACTTTTGCCACCCAAATAGTGATTATGTATACAATTAAAATTGATTTTGAACAGAAAGGACTAGAAAACGTAGTCTTGACCAATATTGCGCCCGACCAAAGTTTATTAGAAGTTTGTTTAGACAACGGGATAGAGTTGCACCACAATTGTGGAGCTGTTTGTGCTTGTAGTACTTGCCATTTATATGTGAATAGCGGTGCAGCGCATTTAGAAGAGCTTGGAGACAGAGAAGAAGATTTTATAGATAGGGCTGTAAATCCTAGAATCAACTCTAGATTAGGCTGTCAATGTGTATTACAAGCAGGATCTGGAGAGGTTAGCATTACATTACCAGATCAAACCCAGTTTTTGGGAGAATAATGAATTGATTTAACTTTTAACAAATTACCATGAGCCATTTTGAGCCACCCATTAATTGGAACGACCACGAAGATATTGCGATGAAATTATACGAGCGTTTTGGAGACGATTTTACCGAAGCCAAAATATACCGTATTCGTTTTACTGATTTATTAGAGTGGGTTTTAGAAATTCCTAGATTTGAAGGAACAAGAGAACAGAGTACGGAAGGTCATTTAGAAATGATTCAAAGTGCTTGGGTATACGAATGGAGAGACAATCAAAAGTAATTATGCTGGAGCAATTCAACTATATCAATACATTCATTTTTGACGTTGATGGGGTTTTAACAGACGGCTCATTACTAGTAATGCCGAATGGTTTAATGGCCCGTAGAATGAATATTAAAGATGGGTATGCATTGCAGCTAGCGATAAAAAAAGGGTATCAGGTGATTGTTATTTCAGGAGGTAATTCACCCGAAGTAAAAGATAGACTGAATAAGCTGGGGGTTCATGCGGTACATATGCAAGTAACCGATAAATTGGGTTTGCTCAAATCAATTTTGAATGAATTGAGCGTTGCGCAAAATACTTGTCTATTTATGGGCGACGATATACCCGATTTGGAATGCATGAAATGGGTGGGTCTTCCTGTTTGCCCGGCGGATGCAGTTTCAGAAATAAAAGAAATTTCATTGTATATTTCTGCAATATCTGGAGGTATGGGCTGTGCAAGAGATGTAATTGAAAAAGTGATGAAATTGAGGGGTGATTGGAATGAGGATTTTACCCTAAGGGCACAGTAGGGTTTATTTTACTAAGACAATATTTAATACCTTTTCAATTCAACCATTTGAAATTAACAGCTGCATTTTTTCGCTTGGTAAGATGGCCCAATTTGGTGTTTATCATTGTTACCCAATATTTATTTGAATGGTGTATTTATGCTAGGGTTTATCCATTTGAATTTAATGAATCCAACCATTCTCAGTTTTTACTAATTCTGCTTGCATCGGTATTCATTGCCGCTGCAGGGTATATCATTAATGATTATTTTGACCAAAATATAGACCAGATTAATAAACCCGATAAAATGGTAGTGAATACCATTATCAATAGAAGATGGGTTATATTTTGGCATATGGTATTGAGTTTAGCTGGATTGTTCTTTACCATGCTGGCCTTGCCAGTTCAATTGTATTGGCATTTGGTACTGGGTAATTTATTGGCCATTTTATTGCTGTGGTTTTATTCTACCAATTTTAAAAAACAACTATTGATTGGTAATATCATCATCTCGTTACTTACAGCATGGGTTATTTTAATTTTATTTTTTGCCAAATTTCCTTTGTTAATTAATGAGCTTTTGGTGGTAGACCATAACAAAGTCAGATTTTTCAGGCTGTCTATTTTATATGCTTCTTTCGCATTTATTATTTCACTGGTAAGAGAAGTGGTAAAAGACATGGAAGATATAGAAGGTGATCAAAAGTATGGTTGTAAAACCATGCCCATATTGTGGGGAATTAGAGCCAGTAAAGTTTTTGTTGCAGTGTGGATGGTTGTGTTAATTGCTGCATTAATCATTTTACAAATTTATGTTTTAGGGCTAGGGTGGTGGCATAGCGCATTGTACTGTGTTTTATTAATTGTTTTGCCTTTGTTGGTCATATTGAAAAAGTTATATCATGCCAATAGTTCCAAAGACTATCATACGGTAAGTGCTTGGATTAAATTGGTCATGTTTACCGGAATACTTTCAATGCTTTTCTTTAGATTTTATTCAGCATCAATATGATAAAAACACCCGTTATACTTGCCTCTCAAAGCCCTAGAAGAAAAACTTTATTAGAATGGGCCGAAGTAACTTTTAGGGTGGTTGTAGAATCTACCGATGAAAGTTTTGATGCCAATATGGAAGCAGAAAAAATTCCCATCCATATTGCAAAAGCTAAAGCAATTGCAGTAAAAAACAAATTGGTTGCTGCTGAAGAAAAAGTGAACAATATTATTTTTTTAGCAGCCGATACGGTTGTGGTTTTAGAGAAAGAGATTATTAATAAGCCTGCAAATAGAGAAGAAGCCATTGCTATGCTACAAAAATTGTCGGGTAAAAATCATCGGGTTATAACAGGAGTAGTCATTTTATTAAATGAAATAGAAGTGGCTTTTTCAGAAACTACCCATGTACAATTTCATCCATTAACCTTGCAGC
The DNA here is from genome assembly GCF_030695065.1 of Sediminibacterium sp. GTDB lineage: Bacteria > Bacteroidota > Bacteroidia > Chitinophagales > Chitinophagaceae > Sediminibacterium. Next base: position 14,963 of record NZ_JAUYTR010000019.1, read on the forward strand.
AGATTGAATATTATGTAGACCAATATAAACCCTACGACAAAGCAGGGGCATATGCCATACAGGAATGGATAGGCGTAATTGGAATTGCCTCCATTACGGGCGACTTTTACAATGTAATGGGACTTCCAGTGAGTAGGGTGGTAAAAGAATTAACCACCCTGGATCTAGTAGCAAATTAGTTACGCCATTCAACTGACTGATATTGGGCAGCAAATAGGGTTTTACCAGTATCTTTTACCAAATAAACTGCAGGTCTAGCTCTACGTCTGGATGTAATGTTCTTTCTACCGGGCAAGTTCTTGCAGTATTTTCGAGTATGGCTTTTTCTTTGTCGCTTAAATGTTTAAGTGATTCAGGAAATTGAATATGAACAACGATTTTACCGATTCTTCTAGGGTCACTGTACATGACTTTAGTAACGTCGGCCTTAGTGCCATCTAGTACAATATTATCCATGGATTGGGCTTTAATGCCCATTGTGGTGATCATACAAGAGGCCAATGCGGTTGCTACTAAGTCGGTTGGAGAAAACCTTTCGCCCTTTCCCTTGTTATCGGTAGGTGCGTCGGTTTCAATAGCAGATCCGCTTTGTAAATGTGTAGCTGTGGTTCTAAGGTCGCTGGTATAAATAATTTGTGAAGTCATTGCATCAATTTTGCTTTAAATTTACCTATAACAAACCAAATGGAAGTGAAGAAACTATTTTTTGTGGTTTTCCTAATGTCAGGAACAGGATTAATGGCTCAGAAAAAACAACCTTCTGAATCTGCTATGCAGCGTGCGCAAAAGAAAGAAGAGCGCAGAGAAAAAATAAATCAACTCATTAAACAAGAAGAAGAAGGTGCGCTAATTTTTAATAAGCAAAATGCATTCAGCATTAATTTAAACACCGATGGATGGGGGGTGAAATTTGAAAAAGGAAAGTATAAAACCATTACCAGTACTAATTTGATGTGGCTAGAATTTGGCGAAAGAAAACATCCCAAAGAAGAGCGCATTCCCACATTGTCTTCTTCAGGTGGCTTTATTTTAATATCCAATTATATCTATGGAAAGCAGAATAATTTTTATTACCTCAACCTCGGTTTTGGGCAGCAAAAATTAATTGGAGGCAAGGGTAATAAAAATGGTATTGCTGTTTCAGCTATTTATGGCGGCGGTATTACTGCGGGATTATTAAAGCCCTATTATTTAGAAGTTCAGAACCAACAAACTGGCTTGAGAGAGGAAATTAAATACGATGGTACCAATGAAGCGCTTTTTTTAGACCCAAGTGCTATTTTAGGCAAAGGGGGGCTATTTAAAGGATTTGGTGAAATGAAAGTTGTACCTGGGGCTCATGCTAAGCTGGCATTGCGATTTGATTATGGCAGATACAATGAATTGTTATCCGCTATTGAAGTGGGTGTAAATGCTTCCTTTTATTCACAGAAAATGCCCATTATTTTACTAAATAAGGAAAAAAACTTCTTCTTTAATGCTTACGCCGCATTCACTTTCGGTAGAAGAAAGTAGTTAATTTTGTGCCCAATTATATTTCTAGAGCATGCAAGAATTACCTGTAGTACCTAAAATGCCTATCGATACCATCGTTACAGCTGACGCGCCTTTGAAAAAGCCCAATTGGTTGCGTGTAAAACTTCCCATTGGAGAAAGTTACAAGCACGTAAGAGGGTTAGTAGATACCCATAAGTTACATACTATTTGTGAAAGTGGCAATTGCCCTAATATGGGCGAGTGCTGGGGAGAAGGAACGGCTACATTTATGATTCTCGGAAATATTTGTACGCGAAGCTGTGGGTTTTGTGCGGTGGCAACGGGTAGACCTTTGGCAGTTGATTTTGATGAGCCACAAAGAGTAGCAGAAGCCATTCACTTAATGAAAGTAAAACATGCAGTCATTACTAGTGTAGACCGAGACGAATTGAAAGATGGGGGTTCTATTATTTGGTACAATACCATCAAAGCAGTAAAAACATTAAATCCTACCACTACATTAGAAACGTTGATTCCCGATTTCAGGGGATTTAAAGACCAAATACAACGTATTATTGAAGCTGCTCCTGAAGTAGTGAGTCATAATATGGAAACAGTAGAACGCATTACCAAGCAAGTAAGAATTCAAGCAAAATACAGGCGTAGTTTAGAAGTGTTAGAAACCTTGAAAAAAGGGGGCATGAGAACTAAAACGGGTATGATGCTTGGCTTGGGTGAAACCAAGGAAGAAATTATTCAGTCAATGAAAGACTTGGTTGCCGTAGGCACCGATGTACTTACTTTGGGCCAGTATTTACAACCTACTAAAAAGCATTTACCCGTTCAGCGATTTGTACATCCAGATGAGTTTGCAGAACTAAGAGAAATAGGCTACAGCATTGGATTTGATTATGTAGAAAGTGGTCCTTTAGTTAGATCTTCTTATCATAGCGAAAAGCATGTGATTCCTGGTTATGGAGTAAACAAATGGAAGATGGAAAAACAATTACATGCATAAATTTTTAGGTTTATTATTTTTTGCTCCAATATTTGGTCTTGGGCAAACCAAGTGGATAAATGTAGACAGTGTATTTGGTCCATTGCCCAATAAAGTACACATATTCTATTCAAATGATTCTTTAGATGGCAAGCCCAATAAAGCTTTTTATTTAATAGCACCTTTAAAAGAGAAGACGCTGGATTTTTCGGTTTCGGTGGGTAACGGAAAGCGGTATACACCTTCGGAATATCATCAGCAAAATAATGCCCCATTGTTAGTAGTGAACACCACTTTTTTTGAGTTTGTTCAAAACAGAAATTTAAATGCGGTAGTGAGCAATGGTCAACTCTTGGCTTATAATATCCATAACACTGTTCTAAAAGGAAAAGACACTTTTACTTATCGTCACAGTTTTGCAGGGGCTATTGGCGTTTCTAAAAAACGAAAAGCAGATATTGCTTGGTTGTTTACAGACAGTGCTGCAAAATATCCATTAGCAAGTCAAATACCCGTCCCCCATTTTAAAGACAGCAATGCAGTGCTTCAAAAAACACAGTTGCCTGGTTCCTTTAAAAAATGGAAAATGCAAACCGCTGTTGCAGGAGGGCCAGTGTTAATTCAAGCTAATCAAATTAAAATCACCAATAACGAGGAGCAAAGATTTGCGGGTAAACAAATAAACGACAAGCATCCAAGAACTGCAATGGGCTATACCGCTGATGGAGGTTTAGTGGTAATGGTAGTGGAGGGAAGAAATCCAGGAATTGCGGAGGGCGCAAACCTTACTCAATTGGCGCAATTAATGCTGTCTGCTGGTTGCGTAGAAGCATTAAATTTAGATGGGGGAGGAAGTAGTACCATGTTGGTAAATGGAAAAGAAACCATTAAACCCAGCGATAAAACCGGGCAACGCCCGGTTCCAGCTGTGTTTATTATTTCATCTCCCAAACAAGTGCAGACGCTCCTAAAATAGCGGCATCAGATTCTTTTAAATGGCTCACCAATATTTTCACTTTGTTTTGGAATACTTGTATAAGATTGGCTTCCATATGTTCGCGTGTAGGCTTTAATATAAAGTCTCCCGCTTTGGTTAATCCTCCAAACAAGATAATGGCTTCAGGGCTAGAGAACATTACAAAATTAGCTAGTGCCATTCCTAAGATTTTACCTGTATAATCAAATATTTCCTTAGCCAATTCATCGCCTTCTAAAGCGGCTTCATGCACTTTTTTAGAATCTATTTGCTCAATTGGAATTACTCTTAATAAACTGGGTTTGCTGCTTTTTTCTAAGAACTCAAGCGCATTTAATCTAACACCCGTAGCAGAAGCATAACTTTCTAAAGAACCTCTTTTGCCTGTTCCCTCGTGTAGTCTTCCGTCTGGAATAATAATGGTATGTCCTAATTCTCCTGCAAATCCATCGTGCCCATAAATTAATTTTCCATTGGCCACAATACCACTGCCCACGCCTGTTCCAAGGGTAATCATGATAAAGTCATGCATGTCTTGAGCAGCTCCATACATCATTTCTCCTAAAGCAGCAGCATTGGCATCGTTGGTTAAAACAACGGGTAATTTAAATTGATCTTCTACCATTTTACCAAATGGAATAATGCCTTTCCAAGGTAAGTTGGCAGCATACTCAATGGTATTTTTATAATAATTGCCATTGGGTGCACCAATGCCAATTCCTTTTATTCTACCTACTCCACCTGCTTGTTCAATTAAAGGAGCAATATTTTGGTAGAGGTCTTCTATATAGGGCATTACTTCAAGATGGTTTCTGGTACTCATTTCGCCAGAGAACAATAAATTCCCTACTCTATCTACAATTCCATATTTGGTTCCAGTACCACCAATATCAATGCCTACTGCCAATTGCTCCATTGCAGTTGAACCGGCTCTGTTGTCTTTTTTACTATTCATAAACTGTACTTTCAAATAATTAATGTCCACCGCCTACTTGTGCATCAAAATCTAATCCCTGTGCTTTTAACACATTTTTCATTTTGATGGCGAGGTATATTAAAAACGCAAAACAAGCAGCTGCTAATAAATAGGATTGGTGCATGCCAATTGCAGAGTTGTCTCCAATAGCACCTTGCAATGGTGGAATAATGGCGCCGCCTAAAATCATCATAATTAAAAATGCAGAGCCCTGGCTAGTATACTTTCCTAATCCACCCACACCCAAAGAAAATATACATGGCCACATTACCGAGCAACAAAGACCACCAGCCATAAAAGAATAAACTGAAATTAATCCATTGGTAAACACCCCAATTAACATAGCAGCAGTAGCCAATGCAGAAACTGCAATCAAGGTTTTAACTGGTTTTTCTTGGCCATAAAAGAAGGCTGCTATGGCCAATGCAATGTATACAGCATAACCAAATAAATCAGACACATCGCTGCCATATAAATTATTTACATAAAGCACTACACCAAAAGCAAAAAATGGAACAACAATGGTTGCAATGGTTTTACTCATGCCCTTTAAATTAAATACGCTGATGGCACCGGTCCATCTACCAATCATTAAACTACCCCAATACAATGAAACGTATTTGGAGATCTGGCTTTCTTCTAAACCAGCTTCGGTTAAGTATCCTGGAATTCTTAATAAAGCCCCAAAATTGTTGTCGATGGTAACTTCTACCCCTACATAAACAAAAATACCAATCATACCATAAATCAATTGTTGGTATTTCATAGCGCCCCAACCCGTTGGATTTTTAACTGCTTGGTTATTAGAATAAAACAAAATTCCTACCACTGATATTAAAGAAAGTAAAAGCAACGTTAGTTTAGGTACTTCTGTAAATTGTCCTACAATAATAATGATGCCAATTAAAAAAGTCATCATTAATAATGAAGAAGCTGCTTTGTTTGCTTTCTCAAATTTTTCATCGTTTTTACCTTCGGGTAATTTTGAAAATGCAAAGAATAAAGCCACTGCCGCAAATACTCCTGCAACTATTAAATACAAAGTATTGATATTGGTTACAGTTACTTCTGTGTTGGCATTACCTACTGAGCCAAATAAAAAGAAACTCACGATAATGGGCCCCAGCGTGGTTCCCAGCGAATTGATACCGCCAGCTAAATTTAAACGATGTGATCCTGTGGAAGGATCTCCTAAGGTAATAGCAAAAGGTTGTGCAGATGTTTGCTGTAAAGAAAATCCTAATGCTACAATAAAAAATGAACCAAGAATAGCAGGAAAAGAATTGGCATTGGCAGAGGGTATAATTAATAAAGCGCCTACTACTGAAATACCCAAACCATATATGATTCCTTTTTTATAGCCTATTTTATTCAAGATATCGTATCCAAATAAATTGGATAATATAAATAAGATTAAAGACCCAATAAAATAAGCGCCATAAAATGCAGAACCTATTAATTGAGATTCAAATTGATTAAGCTGAAAATGGTTTTTAGCAAATGGGATGAATATACTGTTAGAAGCAGCAATAAATCCCCAAAAGAAAAATACAATGACAAGGGTGGCTAATGCACCAGTATTGGTGGGCTGTTTGGTCTGAGTCATATCAATCGTTCGTTTTTATAGGTATGGAAAATAGGAATAATTGGTTGAAGGAAAAATTTTAAATGGTAATTTGATGGAATCGCTTTATTGGTTATCTTGAAAATTGAAGATTTAATTCTTTTTTATGGAAATTATACATGTTAGTGCTGAGTGTTATCCTGTAGCCAAAGCAGGGGGATTGGGGGATGTTGTTGGTGCATTACCCAAGTACCAATGCAAGTCGGGGGATATTGCCAAAGTAATCATGCCCATGTATAGAACCAAGTTTTTGTACGAAAATGATTGGACAGTAGATTTTAAAGGGAGTGCCAACTTAGGCAATTGGTATTTTGATTTTACTGTTATTAAGGAACCAACTAATAAATTAGGTTTCGACCTTTTCTTAATTGATATTAATGGCTTATTAGATCGCCAAAAAATTTATGGGTACGACGATGATGCGGAGCGCTTTACTGCATTTCAAATTGCAGTAGTTAGTTGGATCAGTAGTTGGGAGCATCAACCAGATGTAGTGCATTGCCACGATCACCATACTGCATTGATTCCATTTATGATGAAGTATTGTTATGATTTTCAACACTTGTCTACTGTGTCAACCGTAGTGACCATCCACAACGGACAATACCAGGGTTGGATGGGTTGGGATAAGAGTCTCTATATACCAAGGTGGGATCTGTGGAAGCGCGGAATGCTCGACTGGGCGGGCAGCATTAATCCGCTTGCATCTGGTGTAAAATGCGCCGACAAAGTAACCACGGTTAGTTGGAGTTATATGGATGAGTTGAGAGAAAATGCCAACGGCTTAGAAGCATTGTTTGAATTTGAGAAGGGGAAATCTGTAGGTATTTTAAATGGCATAGACAATGAGGTATGGAACCCATCTACCGATACTTATATTGAGAATCGATTCACCGTAAAAACAGTTACCAAGGGCAAAGAGCAAAACAAACAAATACTCTGCAATCAATTTGGGTTAGATATTACCAAACCCTTATTTGTTTTTATTGGAAGATTGGTGGGCGAAAAAGCCGCAGATATTTTACCCGGTGCCATTAGAACTGCCATTCATCAAACTCAAGGGGATGCTTGTTTTTTAATTTTAGGCAGCGGTGAAACCAGTATTGAATGGGAACTGCAACAAATGACCAATGAGTACAAAGGCATTTACAATGCCTATATTGGCTACAACGAACAATTGAGCCATTTAATTTATGCAGGGGCCGATTTTTTGTTGATGCCGAGTAGGGTAGAACCCTGTGGTCTAAATCAAATGTATGCCATGCGATATGGCACAGTGCCAGTTGTTAGGAGTACCGGCGGTTTAAAAGATACGGTTACTGATATGGGCGATACAGATGGGTTTGGTATTCGATTTAACAACGCCACCATTGACGATTTGGCTTATTCTATTGGTAGGGGAGTTGCTGTTTACCAAGACAAAAAACATATGGAGTGGATGCGTAAGCATATGATGCAGATAGACCATAGTTGGGAGAGTACCGTGTTTGAGTATAGACAAGTTTATCAAAGTTTAAAATAAATAAGTTAATTTCAAATCAATATCAACATAAGCAATCAGCAATATGAAAACATTTTCGCAATCCGTTTTGGCAGTAATATTAGGAGGTGGAGCAGGTACGCGACTTTTTCCACTAACCGCAAGCAGATCAAAGCCAGCTGTACCTATTGCTGGTAAATACCGTTTGGTAGATATTCCCATTAGTAACTGTATCAACAGTGGTATCAACCGCATGTTTGTTTTAACACAGTTTAATTCTGCTTCTTTAAATAAGCATATAAAAAACACCTACCACTTTAGTGCGTTCAGTACTGGCTTTGTAGATATTTTGGCGGCAGAGCAAACACCCGATAACCCAGGATGGTTTCAAGGAACAGCAGATGCGGTAAGACAATCACTTAGGCATATTTCCAATTTAGAATATGATTATATTTTAATTTTAAGTGGCGACCAATTGTACCAAATGGACTTTGGTGACATGCTCAAGAATCATATCAAGAGTAATACCGATATTTCTATAGCAACTATTCCTGTGGATGATAGAGATGCACCTGAGTTTGGTATTTTAAAAACAAATGAAGAGAACGTGATTACTTCATTTATAGAAAAGCCTAAAAAAGATGTTTTACCAGAATGGGTAAGTGATACTGGAGCAGAAATGCAAGGGCAGGGTAGAAATTATTTGGCTTCCATGGGTATTTATATTTTCAATAAAAAAATCCTAGATAAATTATTGAATGAAGCCCATCCAAATGCAACCGACTTTGGTAAAGAAATTCTTCCAGATTCTATAGAGAACTACAAAGTATCTAGCTTCCAGTACGACGGTTATTGGACCGATATTGGTAATATCTATTCTTTCTATGAAGCCAACCTTGCATTAACACAAGAAGTACCTCTTTTTAATTTATTTGATAATAATAAAACCGTTTACAGTAGAGCAAGAATGTTGCCCCCCGCTAAAATTAGCGGCACTACTTTAGAGAAAACCATTATTGCAGAAGGCTCTATTATTCATGCAAGTAGAATAGAGCAAAGTGTAGTAGGTATTCGTTCTAGAATTGGTCATGGTACCACCGTAGTTAGCACTTATATCATGGGTAACGACTATTATGAAACCCTTGAAGAAATGGAATCAAATACCAGCAAAGGACTTCCTAAAATTGGAATAGGAGAGCGCTGTTATATTAAAGATGCCATCATCGATAAAAACTGTAGAATAGGCAACGATGTAAGAATTAATGGCGGCAGTCATTTGGCCAATACCGATCATCCACTCTATACTGTTAAAGATGGTATTGTAGTGGTTAAAAAAACAGCGATACTGCCTGATGGGTTTGTGATTTAAACATTTTATAGTCAATAAATATTTCTATAACATCCTCCATATGAGGATGTTTTTTATTGTATATTGAGATGTGTATTCAATACACAATCTAATACGATAAAACGATTGCTATGTCTACTACCCCTAAAGCGGTGTTGCCTAAACTGAGTTTCTGGCAAATCTGGAATATGTGTTTCGGATTCTTTGGAATTCAGTTTGGATGGAGTTTGCAAATGGGCAATATGAGTGCCATTTATGAGTACTTAGGTGCAACTCCCGAACAAATTCCAGGTCTTTGGTTAGCAGCGCCAATGACGGGTTTGATTGTTCAACCCATTATAGGATACATGAGTGATAGAACTTGGCATCCAAAGTTGGGAAGAAGAAGACCTTACTTTTTAGTAGGAGCCATTTTAAGTTCTTTGGCTTTGTTTATTATGCCGAACTCTTCTGCTATTTGGATGGCTGCAGGGGTTCTTTGGATTTTAGATTCTTCTATCAATATTAGTATGGAACCATTCCGTGCTTTTGTAGCCGACAACTTAGATAAGAAGCAACAACCCATGGGCTTTGCCATGCAGAGTATGTTTATTGGCTTGGCTTCTTTTGTGGCGGGTTACTTGCCACAAAAATTGGTACAGTGGTTTGGGGTGTCTAGGGAAAAAACAGCTGGTGGTATTCCAGAAAATATCATGTACTCTTTTTACATTGGGGGTGCAGTGTTTTTATTGGCTGTTTTGTACACCGTAATTAAGAGTAAAGAGTATCCACCTGTTGATCCAGATTGGAAAAATAAATTAGATGCCGAAGGCAAAGGCTTTATGGGTGGTGTAAAAGAAATTTTTAGTTCAGTTGCCAATATGCCCGATCAAATGAAGCGTTTGGCATTGGTGAATTTTTTAACTTGGCCAGGATTATTTTTGATGTGGTTTTATTACAGCACTGGCGTTGCTTCAGACATATTTGGCGGTAATACCACTACTTCCAGTGATTTATATACACAAGGATTAGAATACGCCAATACCACTTCAGCCATTTTAAATTTAGTCACATTTGGTTTCTCTTTTACCCTTCCTTTTTGGGTAAATAAATTAGGGAAAAAATATACCCATACCATTTGTTTGTTATTGGGTGGTGCTGGATTGATTTCGGTGAACTATGTTACTGAACCTTCCTATTTATATTTATCAATGGGCTTGGTTGGTATTGCTTGGGCTTCTATTTTATCCATGCCTTATTCTATGTTAGCGGGTTGTATTCCCCCACATAAAATGGGTATTTATATGGGCATTTTTAATTTCTTTATAGTACTTCCAGAAATTATTGCTTCCCTGTTTTTTGGAAATGTAATGGAAACAGTATTACACAATGATCGCTTATTAGCGGTGCAAGTAGGGGGTGGATTATTAATTGCTGCTGCAGTAGTATGTGCCATTGTAGTAAAAGAAAATGAATAAATACAAACTATTGATATGAATCGCTTAGTAAAAATGATTGGGTGCTTATTGTTGGCCTATAGCTTACAAGCTCAAAGTAATATTGAATTGTATCCCACCAATTGGTTCGTGGGAATGAAATGGAATAAAGTGCAGTTGATTGTTCGCAATACAACAACTGATTTCTCCAATGCAAAACTAAGTGTAAATTATGCTGGTGTTCAATTAATCAAAGTACATTCATTTGAAAATAAAAAATATGTTGCGCTTGATTTATTGATTAGTCCTACCGCTAAACCAGGTAAAGTCAAGATTCAAATAGCTGATTCAGATAGTGTAGCTTCAATTGCTTGGGAATTAAAACCACGAAGAATAGGAATGGGCAAAACCTATGCACAGGGGGTAAGTGCAAAAGATTTTATTTATTTATTAATGCCCGATCGATTTAGTAATGGTGACACTTCAAATGATCAACTAGTGGCGTATACCGATAAAGTGGTCAATCGCAAAGATCCCATCAAAAGACATGGGGGCGATTTACAGGGTGTCACGAATAATTTAGACTATTTAAATAATCTAGGTGTTACCGCTATTTGGATGACACCAGTATTAGAAAATGATATGCCCTTGCAAAGTGAGCAAGCTGGAATGATGGCTGGCTATCATGGGTATTGGTTTACCAATCACTATGCAATTGACAAAAGATTAGGCGGCGAGAACGCCTATAAAAAATTGATTGATGCTGCTCATGCTAAAGGCATTAAAATTATTCAAGATGCTGTGTACAATCACGTAGGCAATGAACATTGGATGTATAAAGATGCACCTGCTAAAGATTGGATTAATCATTGGCCAACTTATACCAATACGAATCATAGAGATGAAGCCATTTTTGATGCAATGGGAAATGCTGCAGATAAAAAAGTGATGTTAGATGGTTGGTTTGTTCCGCATTTGCCTGACATTAATCAGCGCAACCCTTATGTTGCTAACTTTTTAATTCAACATGCATTATGGACAGTAGAAGAATTTGGCATTGATGGTTGGAGAGTAGATACTTATAAATATTGCGATGAGCTATTTTTGAATAACGTAAATGCAGCTTTAGAAAAAGACTTTCCTACCATCAGTATTTTTGGAGAAGCGGTGGCCAATACCGTTGCCGGAAGCGCGTACTTTACCAGAAATAATATGCAAGTGGCATTCAAGCACAATGCCCAAGGCACTACTGACTTCCCATTGAGTTACGCTATGATGGATGCCATTAATAAACCATTTGGGTGGACGGAGGGGGTCAATAAATTGTATATGACACTCTCTCAAGATTTACTATATAAAGCCCCTGAAAAGAATTGCATCTTCTTAGACAATCATGATATGGAAAGATTTGTATCAATGATTGGATCAGATATGAATAAGTATAAAATGGGAATGAATTTATTGTTAACCCTTCGGGGAATTCCGCAATTGTATTATGGAACAGAATTGTGGATGAAAAATTTTAAAGACCCTAATGACGGGATGGTCCGTTTAGATTTTCCTGGCGGCTTTCCAAATGATGAAAAAGACAAGCGGTTAGCCAGCGGCCGTAATCAAACTGAAAACACCGCTTTTAATTATGTAAAAACCTTGGCTAATTTTAGAAAGAATAATACGGCATTGCAAACAGGTAAAATGATGCAGTGGCTACCCAATGATGGTCTTTATGTTTACTTTAGGTACGATCAAGGTTCAACAGTGATGGTGGTCTTGAATACAGCTAATAAAGAAAAAACCCTCTCATTGTCTAATTATGGAGAAAGAACAAAGGGATTTAACGCATATACTGATGTAATTACAGGTCAAAAAGGGGGTGTTACAATGCAACTTTCTGCAATGGAGTCTAGGGTAGTTTTATTAACCAAATAAGTTTAATATGTTTAACTTTGTTGAAAGACGTGAGAAGTAATGAAGAATAATGGTCCTATTGAAACAAGTTGTATGCATTGTAATGTGAGGCTAAACTCTGTTTTCAATGTATTGGATGAAGGCCAGGTAAAAGATTTGTGCATTCACAAGTCATGTGCGGTGTACAAGAAAGGGCAATATGTGTTTACAGAAAATGGCTTACCTGCTGGTTTATTTTGCATCAATAGTGGAAAAATTAAATTAACTACTACAGGTTACGATGGGAAAGAACAAATATTAAGGCTCGTTAAATCGGGTGATATAGTTGGATATAGGGCACTTTTATCTAATGAGCGATACCATTGTTCTGCAGTTACTTTAGAAGACGCTTCTATTTGCATCATCGATAAAAAATATTTTTTTGATGCAATTGAGTCTTCACCAAAACTCATGTTTGAAGTTGTGAAGAAAATGAGCCAAGATTTAAAAGTGGCGGAAGACCATATTGTTTCTCTCTCTCAAAAGAATGTGCGGGAAAGAATGGCAGAAGCTTTATTGTTTTTAAAAGCAACTTATGGTTTTGAAGAAGATAACCAAACCATTAATGTTAGTCTAAGCAGAGAAGAAATAGCAGATTATGTAGGAACTTCTACAGAAAGCTGCATCCGTTTATTGTCTGAGTTCAATAACGATAAATTGATATCTTTAAAAGGGAAAAAAATCAGCATCCTTAATCTACAGAAACTGATTCAAACAGCCAATATTGAGGATTAGAAATATTATATGATTTATATCATATAATGCCACAGCAAAACTCATTCATTCTCGGTTGATCTAAATACATCTTTGTAAGGTAAAAAGCTACAAATGTGTAAACACGCAGATCAAACAGAAGAATTCATTCATCACCTTTTAGAGAATGTATATCCCTGCCTAGAGTTAAAGCTGCAGAATTCCATCCATTGCGTTTATTTAAAGGAATACGAAGAGGAGCAAACAAGCTATTTAGTAGAATTGATGCACCACCTTCAAAACGAATTTACTTCTTTGGTTACTTGCGAACAGAAGCTGGTATTCCCATCGGTAATGAAAGTATTTAATGCAAAAGCTGCTAAAGAAGTTCAAATTCCTAATTTATTCGATTTAATGCAGCTCACAAGAAGTAAAGAGCATAAAATAATGACCCATGTGCATAATTTAGTAAGCGTATTAGAAACCAATACATTTAAGAACGGTGCTATTAAACAGCACGATTTAGCCCACTCATTCATCACCAATTTTGTAAATGAGAAATATAGATGGAATAAAATGATTGAAGATCGATTGAATTCCTGCAGTTGTTTCAGGTCAAATCTTTATAAAGGATTAGGATTGGATCCAAAATCTGCTAGACAAGAAAAACATATTTAGCTTTTTTTGAAATTTGTTCAAATTGAACTAACTTTTAACAACTATTTAAGACTATGCTGAATAAAACCATCGAAACTACTAAATGCTTTCACTGCGGAGATAATTGCGCGGGGCAACCAGTGGTATTTGATGAGAAAGCATTTTGTTGTAAGGGTTGTAGTTCTGTTTACCAGATTTTGAATAAAAGCAATCTTTGCGAATATTACCTTATTCATGATGCTTCAGGTGTAAAGCTTCCCGAATCACCAGACCAACAAAAGTTTGGGTTTCTAGACAATGAAAAAATTGCAGCTTCATATATTGTTTTTTCTAAGCCCAATCAATTGGCTATAAAATTTTACTTGCCTCAAATTCATTGTAGTTCTTGTATTTGGTTATTAGAGAATTTACAAAAAGTGAATGATGGCATTTATTTTTCTTCTGTTCATTTCCCAACAAAAGAAGCAACTATTTATTTTAATCCTGCGGCCATTACTATAAGAGCCATTGCTGAGTTATTGGCTTCTATTGGATACGAACCCTATATTACTTTAGACGATGGTCAACAGTCTAAAAGGCAAGAAAAAATGGTATCTCGTACTGCCATGGTTAAAATTGGCATTGCTGGTTTTTGTTTTGCCAATATCATGATGCTAAGCTTCCCTGAGTATTTGGGATTAGAAACTATATCAGTAGATGGCTTAACCGCAAATTTATTCAGGTACGTTAATTTATTATTAGCATTGCCTGTATTACTTTACAGCGGGTCAGAGTTTTTCATCAATTCTTGGTTTAGCGTTAAACAAAGAAGGCTCAATATAGATGCACCCATTGCATTGGCATTGGCCGTAACTTTTAGTAGAAGTGTGTATGAAATTATATCTGGAACTGGGGGGGGATACTTAGACAGCATGTCTGGTATTATATTCTTTATGTTATTAGGAAGATCCTTTCAAACAAAAACTTTTGCAGACCTTTCTTTTAATAGAGATTATAAATCTTATTTTCCTGTTGCAGTTTGCTTGCTAGATAAAAATGGAGTAGAATCTTATATACCTGTTCAAGAAGTACAAGTAGATGATACCATTCGCATCAGAAGCAATGAAGTGATTCCAGTAGATGGAATGCATTTATTGGGCAAGGCAGAAATTGATTATAGTTTTGTAACTGGTGAAAATGAACCTACTTCTGTAGCTATTGGAGACCTGGTGTATGCAGGTGGAAAACAGTTAAATGGATCGATTGATTTATTGGTAGTAAAACCTTTTTCTCAAAGCAATTTTACTAGATTATGGAACAATGAGGCTTTTAAAAAAACAGATAAAAACGTTTATTCATTTACCACAGTCATTAGTAATTATTTTTCTTTAGCGGTTTTAACCGTTGCTTTCAGCAGTTTTGCCTATTGGTATCCAACAAATATGGCCAATGCTTGGCAAGCAATGACAGCAGTATTAATAGTAGCTTGTCCTTGTGCATTATTAATTACAGCTACTTTTACAGAGGGTTTTGTGTTGAATATTTTTAGCAAGCATGGTTTATTTCTTAAAAATGCGCAAGTATTGCAAACCATTGCTACGGTAGATCAGGTGGTTTTTGATAAAACAGGAACACTCACTTATCCGCATGCTTCATCAGTTGAATATATAGGTGATGCAATTGCAGATGACTATCAACAAATTATTGCTGCAATGGCTGCACAATCATTGCATCCTTTAAGTAAAGCCATTGCCAATAAAATCAGTTCTGCACCACGTTTGTTGGAGCATATTAAAGAAGTGGCTGGTGCAGGTATTGAAGCTTGGGAAAATGAAACGCATTTTAAATTAGGATCAGCCCTTTTTGTAGGAAATGAATCAGTAGAACCAATGGCTTCTGAAGTTTGGGTGTCTATTGATAATAAAATATACGGCAAGTTTATTATTCAAAATATATTAAGGGCCCATGTAGATCGCCTAATACATGAATTGCCTTATCCGGTAGCTGTATTAAGTGGAGACAATAATAACGCCGAAAATTATTTAAAGCAACAATTACAGCGTCCTATTGCATATCACTTTAATCAGTCCCCTCAAGCTAAATTGGCTTATATAGAATCATTGCAGTTAAGTGGTAAAGAAGTCATGATGGTAGGAGATGGGTTAAATGATGCAGGGGCATTAAGTAAAAGTAATGTAGGCATTGCAGTGGTAGATAATACCATTCAGTTTTCTCCTGCTAGTGATGCCATTATGTTATCTGGCCAATTACCATTGTTAGACCAATACATGAAAGCAGCTAAGTGGTCTAAGAATTTAATTAAAACTACTTTTGTTATTTCTACTTTATACAATGTAGTAGGATTGTATTTTTCTGTAACCGCTCAAATGTCTCCTTTAGTTGCGGCTATCTTAATGCCATCCAGCACTTTCACTATTGTGATTTCGACTATGTTGGGCGCTGCACTTATTGAAAAATTTTGTTTTAAACATATTGCTGATCTTAAAAATATACATCAATGATTGTAATTGTTTTTTTACTCATCATCAGTCTTTTGGTTGCAACAGGGTTCCTGATTGCATTCATCTGGGGGTCAAAAACAGGACAGTTTGATGATCATTTTACACCGGCGAATAAAATTTTATTTGATCAAACCAATCAACCAACAGAGAATAAATAAAACACCATGCAGTTAGAAAAATTCAGTTTCGACAATTCCATCGTCCGAAAATTTGCTTTTGCCACCGTGTTGTGGGCAATAGTTGGGATGCTGGTTGGGGTAATTATTGCTTTTCAGCTTGCTTATCCCGCACTCAATTTAGGTATATCTTATACCAGTTTTGGACGATTAAGGCCATTGCATACCAATGCAGTCATCTTTGCATTTGTGGGCAACGGAATTTACACCGGCGTGTATTATATGATGCCCCGGTTACTTAAAACCAGTATGTGGAGTAAAGCCCTAGGGTTGGTCCATTTCTGGGGTTGGCAGTTAATCATTGTTTCAGCAGCGGTAACGCTTCCTTTGGGTTTAACACAAGGAAAAGAATATGCTGAGTTAATTTGGCCTATTGATATAGCCATTACCCTTATATGGGTGGTGTTTGGTATCAATATGTTTGCAACCATTCTTACCAGAAGGGAAAGACATTTATATGTTGCCATTTGGTTTATTATTGGTACCTGGGTTACTGTTGCATTATTGCATATTGTAAACTCTTTCTCATTGCCTACTTCTATGACACATAGTTATAGCTGGTATGCAGGGGTTCAAGACGCATTGGTACAATGGTGGTATGGTCATAATGCGGTTGCATTTTTCTTGACTACACCTATGTTGGGTATCATGTATTATTTTGTTCCTAAAGCGGCTGGTAGACCAGTCTATTCATATAAGTGGAGCATTATTCACTTCTGGGCGTTGATCTTTATTTACATATGGGCAGGTCCTCACCATTTGTTGTATACTGCTCTACCTGATTGGGCACAATCATTAGGCGTAGTATTTAGTATTATGCTGATATTACCAAGTTGGGGTGGTATGTTAAATGGTATTTTCACTTTACGTGGTGCTTGGGATAAAGTAAAAGAAGATCCCATTTTGAAAATGTTCATTGTAGCATTAACCTGTTATGGTATGAGCACTTTTGAAGGACCGATGCTTTCGTTGAAGAACGTAAATGGTTTTGCGCACTATACCGACTGGATTGTTGCACACGTACACGTAGGTGCACTAGGATGGAATGGATTCTTGATTTTTGGTATGTTGTATTGGTTAGTTCCAAGAATATATAATACCAAATTGCATTCTGTTAAAATGGCCAATACCCATTTCTTAATTGGAACCGTTGGTATTTTATTATATGCAATACCAATGTATTGGGCAGCCATTTCACAGGCTTTGATGTGGAAACAATTTACTCCAGAAGGACAGTTAAAGTTCCAGTTTTTAGAAACAGTTACTCGCATCATCCCTATGTATATTTTAAGAGGATTGGGTGGTACTATTTACTTAGTAGGAGTAATTATCATGGTAGTGAATTTAATCAGAACTGCAAAAGCTGGATCTTTTGTTCCAGAAGAACATGGTGAAGCACCTGCATTAGCAGCTCAACCATTACCAGAAGGGAAAGCATATTGGCACTCAATTATTGAAAGAAGACCAGTACAAATGTTGGTAATGAGTTTGATAGTTGTATCTGTTGGAGGTGCTATAGAAATCATCCCCACATTCATTGTGAAAGAAAACGTGCCAACCATTAGTACGGTTAAACCATATACTCCACTTGAATTACAAGGTAGAGATATTTACATCAGAGAAGGTTGTTATACTTGTCACTCACAAATGGTTCGTCCATTTAGAGATGAAGTTGCCCGGTATGGCGATTATTCTAAAGCAGGAGAATCTGTTTACGACCATCCTTTCCAATGGGGAAGCAAGCGTACCGGACCAGATTTGGCTCGTCAAGCAAATAAATATCCCAACAGTTGGCATTACAGACATATGAATGATCCTGAAGAAATATCTCAAGGTTCCATTATGCCACCTTATCCTTGGTTATTAGACAATGATTTAGACATCAGCACTACTCCAGGTAAAATAAGGGCAATGCAAACTTTAGGCGTTCCTTATCCTGAAGGCTATGATCAAAAAGCAAACAACGATTTGAAAATGCAGGCCGATGAAATTGCTGCAGATTTAAATGCAAACAGAATCAAAGCAAAAAGTGGAAAAGAAATCATTGCATTGATTGCGTATTTGCAAAGATTGGGTGCCGATTTAAAGAAAGCGCCTGAGGCAGAAATTAAAACATTGCACTAAAATTCAGCTGTATGAAATTTAAAAATTATGTAACCAGTATTGAAAACGTCAATATTTATCCAATGGTTTCCTTGGTAATATTCACGGTATTTTTTGCTGTGGTTACTTGGTATGTTTTGTCTGCCAACAATGAAAAAATGGAAAAGAATAGCCAAATTCCGATCAATGACTGATAAAAAAATATATATGTTAACTACTATATCTTATTTCAAAAATCAAAAAGCATTTATGCAAAAATTGCTCTTGCTTTTATTGGCCAGCTTAGCTGCAAATATTATTTGGGCGCAGGATGCAGCTAAAGAAGCGGCTCCTGTTGCTAAAGAAGTTTTTTATGATTCAACTGTTGCCTATGTATTGGTTACAGTAATTGGGTTATTAGCAGTTGTTATTTTTATGCTAGGGAATGTATTTATCCTTGCTATTAAAAATAAAATAGATCAAGAAAAACAACAGGGTGCTTCAAAAGCTGCCGTGTTAACTGGTTTGTTTTTTCTTCTTTCTGCTGGATCATTGTTTGCTCAATCTGCAAATTTACCTGCAGGAACCAAAACAGTGGTATCTGAAACCATCATACAAATGCTGGCATTTGTAGTGGTATTAGAAATGATTATCATTGTTTATTTTGCCAATGGTATACGAAGCTTTTTGAAAAAAGAAGCCATACAAACTGCGGTAGCAGCCGGAGCTGCTCCTGTTGTTAAAAAAGAAAAAATAGCTTGGTTTGATCGTTTGTACAATAGAAATACCAATGAAGATATTGCGCGTTTAGATTTAGGTCATGATTACGATGGAATTAAAGAATTAGACAATGAAGTACCAGTATGGTGGAGATGGGGCTTTGCACTTAGTTTAATTTTTGGTGTGGTTTATTTATACAATTATCATGTTGCAGGAACTAAACCTTTGCAGCAAGCTGAATTAGCCATGGATATGGAGCAAGCTGCCATTCAACAAGTGGCTTATTTAGAAAAATCGGCTAATAATGTAGATGAGAATACGGTTAAAATGATGGGTGCCGATGATATTGCAAAAGGCAAGGAATTGTACATTAAGCCTGGTGCTTGTGCAACTTGTCATGCAGAGAACGGAAGTGCTATTGTAAATGGTGCTCCTGGAATTGGACCTAACTTAACTGATGATTACTGGTTGCATAAAGGTGATATTAAAGCCATTTTTTATTCTATCAAATATGGTTGGCCAGAAAAAGGGATGAAAAGTTGGAAAGAGGATTATTCGCCTATTCAAATTGCGCAGATTGCTAGTTATGTAAAATCTTTACAAGGAACCAATCCACAACCAGCCAAAGAAAAGCAAGGAGAATTGTTTGTTGAAACAGGCACTGCACCCGCAGCAACAGATTCAACTACAG
Organism: Sediminibacterium sp.; assembly: GCF_030695065.1. Taxonomy (GTDB): domain Bacteria; phylum Bacteroidota; class Bacteroidia; order Chitinophagales; family Chitinophagaceae; genus Sediminibacterium. The sequence continues at coordinate 34,722 of NZ_JAUYTR010000019.1, forward strand.
CGCCTGCGATGAAGTAGGTGATATAAATTAAAATTATGAGTGAGTCGAAGCAAGCAGATTTTAGGAGTTTACATTCAACTGTTGATAGTAAGGGAAAAAGGAATTGGGTGCATGCCCTACAACCCAAGGGTAAATTATACCAATACAGAACCTATTTAAGTTATGTGTATGTATTGTTGTTCTTTACCATGCCATTTATTAGAATTGACGGCAATCCCTTGTTTCAGTTTAATTTGCCTCAAGGAGAATTTACTTTTTTCGGCTCATTGTTTACTCCGCAAGATTTTATCATGTTTGGGTTAGGCATGATTATTTTCATGCTTTTCATTGTCATTTTCACCTTGATATACGGTCGCTTCTTTTGTGGATGGGTTTGCCCTCAAACCATATTCATGGAAATGATTTTTAGAAAGATTGAATACTTTATAGAAGGGGATGGCAACAAGCAAAAAATCAATAATGGAAAAAAATGGACTACGGAACTTTATGTAAGAAAAACGATTAAGCATATTGTTTTTTTAATCATCAGTTTTGCTATTTCAAACACTTTTTTGGCCTATATTATTGGAACAGATCAACTGTTTAAAATCATCACTGATCCTTTGTCTGAACATATTGGGGGCTTTATTGCAATCATCTTTTTTACCTTGGTTTTTTATACTGTATATGCTTTTGTTAGAGAAATTGTATGTACCGTTATTTGTCCTTATGGTAGATTACAAGGGGTCCTATTAGATAAGAACTCCATTGTAGTAGCTTATGACTATTTGCGTGGAGAGCCTAGGAATAAAAAGAAAGCAGCTGAGGGAGCAGGCGATTGTATTGATTGTGGAATGTGTGTGAATGTATGTCCTACCAATATTGATATCAGAAATGGTACCCAGTTGGAATGTGTGAACTGCACTGCTTGTATTGATGCATGCAATATGATGATGAAGAAAGTGAATAAACCAGAAAACCTAATCACTTTTGCTTCCGAGAATCAAATTGCTTCTGGTAAAAAATTTGAATTTACTTATAGAATCAAAGCCTATTCTGGCGTATTGGTGGTATTGATGGTTTTATTGGGCATCTTGATTGTGACCAGAACTACATTTGATGCTACCATTTTAAGGGTACCAGGACAAGGTATGCAAGAGAATAAAGATGGAACTATCAGTAATTTATTCAGAATTAAAGTAACCAATAAGAGCAATCGAGACCTTCCTTATAGGTTATTGGCAACTGATCCAGATGTAAAAATTGAAAGAATTGGACAAACTTTGGATACATTGAGAGGTCGTCAGTTGGCCGAGGAAACTTTTTTCATAAAGGTAGATAGCAATAAAATCAAGAATAGGAAAGAAGAGTATGAAATTAAATTATTGAGTGGCGACAAATTAATTACTACTAAAAAAGCCATTTTTATCAGCGACCTTTAAAATAAAAAAATGAATTGGGGATATAGAATTGTACTTGCATTTGGATTAGGCGTAGCTTTTATTTTATTTCTGGTATGGAAAACCATGCAAGTAGATATAGAAATGGTAGAGTCTAATTACTATGAAAAAGAAATGGCTTTTAATGGAAAAATACAAGCTACCGCAAACGCAAAAGCATTAACCAATCAAATTACTGTTGAACAACAAGGACAACAAATTTTAGTGAAAATAGATTCAACAACTGCTGCGGCTATTACCAATGCAGAAGTGCATTTTTACAATCCTGCATCAGAAAAATCAGATAAGAAAATTGCTATAAAAGCGACTAACAATGGGCTTTATTATTTTCCAGTAGCCTCTTTTACAAAGGGGAAGTATATAGCTAAAATAAGTTTTACCAGTGCAGGTAAAAATTATTATGCCGAAGAAGTGATTTTTATTCCTTAATTATGGAAGTATTATTAATATCTGGGTTTGTTCTTGGCTTTGCCGGGAGTGTACACTGTATTGGTATGTGTGGTCCATTGGCTTTGTCTTTGCCCTTTCAAGTTTTTAATGGGTTCTATAAATGGATGGCTGTTTTCTTCTATAATATTGGAAGAGTTTTTACCTATATCGGAATTGGTTTAGCTGCTGGTTTATTGGGTAGGGGAGTGAACTGGTTTGGATTAACCCAAACCATTTCAATTGTTTTAGGCTTTATCATTGTTTTTTCTGTTTTATTGCCAAGATTATTTCCTAAAACAGAATTGTCTTTATTAAAAGGGTTCAAGCAATGGCAAATCAACGCCATGCAAAAAATTATGCAGAAACAATCTGCTGGTTGGATGTTTGTTTTTGGGTTATTAAATGGGTTACTGCCTTGTGGATTGGTGTATACCGCTGTTGCTGCGTCTTTAGTAGCTCATAATGTTTATGAGTCTATGTTGTTCATGGGATTTTTTGGTATGGGCACCATACCTGCGATGTTACTATTAGTAGCTGCTGCTCAGTACTTACCTAAAAACATAAGGAACCAATTTAGAAAATTGGTTCCCGTCTTTACTTTTATTATTGGTTGTCTTTTAATATTAAGAGGACTTAATTTAGATATCCCTTTTGTTAGCCCTTATTTAAATTCGGCTATTCAAGGTACTGATGCAATCAACTGTACACATTAAACACTATAGTTGAGCTACCCACATTTTTCTAGCTCCTTCCTTTCCCCAATCTTTTAAGGCTTTGGATAATTCTGTTGTTAATTGCGCGCGGCCAACTTGTTTGCCTTTTTGCTTCACATTCAGCTCATTTACAGTGGGAGCAGCTAATTCGAGTTTAGTAGCAAACCAAGTAGTATTCAATCTAGGAACAGCTAATCCCAATATCATTCCTGGAAGTCCGCCAAAACTTTCTGGGCCAGCACTTACCGGAATTTGATCGGTATAGAATGCTACCACATAAACAGAATCACAAATTTTGGTAACGGCTTTTCTACATTCAAAGCCAGCAATTTCCCTGGTTTCATCTGCAATTTTCCATTCCCAACTGCGGCTACTGTCTTTGATTAAATAAGTGTTTTCAAATACCTCTTTTTGGCTAATGGAAATACCTTTTTTAAAATCCTGCATGCTTACATCGGTGTCAATAGGTTTGGTGCCCCACATATATTTATTATTGGGATTTTCTTTGGCTAATTTATAGACAGATTTGTCTGTAGTAAATTTGAGTTCGTATACATCTGATACGAATTTGGGTATCTGCTTGAGTATTTCAACATTCCACATATTTTCCCCTTCATCTAGAATGGGGGCATGTTGATTGACTCTTTTTTCAAACTCTATTCTACCGGATTGTATGAATTGAACTTGTGCATTTAAAAAACTGCTAAATAATAGAATTGTAAAACTGAATATGGTCTTTTTCATATTAAAATCCTTGAGTTGGTTTACCATTTTTGCTAAAATTCCAGATTAAAGAAAATAAGAAATAGCGCTGAATGGTTTGGTTAGTTGTTTCAGTAATAAAGTTGCTGGATGCATTTCTGTTGATTCCCAAGTTTTGGTTAAATAAATCGTTTACCGAAGCTTTGATTTCCCACTGGTCATTTTTCGAAATTACTTTTCTAGCTGAGGCATTTACGATATATACATCTCTTTGATCGGCAAATACTGCTGTCTTTTGGTAAATATTGGCATTCATATCAAAGTCGATATAGGTCTTTATTTTTTTCAACTTAAACTGCAGATTGGCATATGCATTGTACGACCAGAACTTAGTGCTGATATCTGGACGAATAGAAGTGGTAGAGTTATTGCGAACTGCACTTCCATAGGCATAAAAGTTGATCCATTTATCACCCCAGTATCCCATATTAATACTGAAATCAGTTGCTCTATTTTTAGTGATATTATCTAGCCCATTCACCCTATTGGCAAATTGATTGATTCTAGGACCAATATCAATACCAACATTAAATGATGGAATGATTTCAAATCCATAACCAACTCTTCCACTTAAACTATAATTACCTGCAACATTAATGGCTTGGTTAATTCTTCTACCTTGATTGTCTACAAAACTTGAATTAGATATGGCATTTTCTGTTTTAGAATAATTTACATTAAAACTAATTCTTCTGCTTTTCAATACCTTATAATCTGAACCACCTAAATTGAACTGGTGTACAAAGGATTGTTTCAAATTGGGGTTACCGATGGTTAAATTGAGTGGGTCAATATTATCAATAATGGGTTGAATTTGCGAAAGCGAAGGGTTCCTGGTTGAACCATTGTAAGAAAAATTAAACCTACGTTGTTGTTTTGGCGTATAATTAAATGTTACCGCTGGAATAAAGTTGTTGAAAATTACATTGCGGTCAGTTTGTTTCACTAAATCTTTTAAACGATAATTCACTGTTCCTAAACCAGTACCAACGGAGAAATTAAATTTCTTTACATTATATCGGATATTAACACTACCATTATGCCCGGTAGTATTGAATATAAAATGGTTGCTTAACGTGTCTACCAAGTTCTCATATTTATTATTCGCAGTATTCTTTGCAAAGGTATTTCGCTCCGCATCATTTCTACTTACACTCAGTTTATAGTTCATTACTAAGAATGTATTTTTCCACAATGGTTCAGTATAATTGATGGTAGAATTAATAGTGGTTACAATTTGTTTATTGGTCTTTTGTTGGTCAACATTATCTCTTCTAACCAAATTGCCAAAGGCATCATAAAAAGTATTGTCTGCTGTTAAGAAGCCATCATCTGCTCTATCGTTGTAATTGATTTCATTGTTCCAAGAAATAGTTCGTCCCATTTTTTTAAAACGTTTCCTATAAAATATGGTTGAGTTCATAGTTTTATTCTCATCAACGGTAGAAGTAAGTCGATTACTCTGATTCAATAAAACACTATCGCTCGTAATGGTACGACCAAAATAATTAGACGCATTATTGCTATTGACGATGGATCCTCTCGCAGTAATTTTTAAAGAACTACTTGAATCAATTTGCCATTCATAAGTACTGGTCAGTTTATTCCTTTTTCTGCTGCTAACCTGGTCTTGCACACTGGTGCTAATTAAATCTGCACCAGGCAAGATATTCTGTGTTTTGTTAGAATTAATTCCACTCACATCCAGTTGATTGTACTGGTAGGTATTGTTAGAATTGTGTTTGTCTTTATTCCATTTATTACTAAAATGAAATCCACCAGTTACCGATCTTGGAAAGCCAGTTCCCCAACTAAATTCATCACCTGAGCTCCACATCATAATGCCACCATCATCTGTCATTTCAGTGGTCATATTTGAATTTCCTCCATAATTCTGGTTTTCATTCCAATTGAGGGATTCAAATTTGGTATTGTCGGTAGTAAGGTATCCGGAGATTTTTCTTTTACCCTTGAATGAGTTGGCTAATAATTTTCCATACCCATATTTATCAAAATCACCCCCCGCTTCCGCTTTACCAAAATAGCCCTTCTTCTTATCTTCTTTTAAAGTAAGGTTGAGGGTTTTGATTTTCTGGCCATCATCAATTCCAGTAAACACTGCCTGGTCGCTTTTTTTATCAAAAGATTGTACTTTATCAACCGCATCTGCTCTTAGGTTCTTGGTTACTACGGCGGGGTCATCGCTAAAAAACTCTTCCCCATCCACCAATACTTTTTGCACTCTTTCACCTTGTGCAGTAATTTCACCTTTGCTGTTTACTTGAATGCCTGGCATTTTGCGAAGCAACTCTTGTACGTCGGCATTGGCACTCACTTTAAAACTGTCTGCTTTGTATTCAGTAGTGTCTCCCTTCATTCGGATAGACCCAATTGTTTGCTTTACAATTACTTCCTGAAGTAAAGTAGCTTTTGTAATCACAGGAATTTTTCCCAAATCGGTGATGCCAGTTGTAGTAGTGATGATGTCTACATAATCGGCATAAGTAGGATAAGAAACCATCACAATGTATTTACCCGCAGCTAGATTGGGCAAATCAAAATTGCCTTCCTTATTGGTTCTGGTAAATTTTACTAGTACAGAGTCTTTGGCTCTAAGTACTGATACCACTGCATTTGAAAGGTTTTGTTTATTTAAAGTGTCTGTTACCATTCCCTTTAAAGAACCTTGTTGTGCAAATGAATTAGAGATAGTGGCTAAAATAAATAGCCCAATCATTGTTAGTTTGGTCATAAATGCAGTTAATTCGTCTTTAGATGAATTTTGTTGTAAATTCCATAAATGTTCGTGAACAATTTTTACCGTTCATACTTTTTTCAGTTAATAAAATCATAATATGTCCGGTGTATCATCAAGAAACAACAAAACGATAAAAGTTGTAAAGGCTCAAGAAAAAAAATACGAAGACATTCATTTTGTTGATACGCAACAAGCTGTATGGAATTATTCATTGTTTACAGAAGAAGCCATTCGCAATTTTCAAAACGGTACCCACTATAGTTTATATCAATATTTTGGAAACAAACAGTTAACCGTTTTAGCGGTGAAAGGAACTTATTTTGCCGTATGGGCACCCAATGCTACTTATATTTCAGTAACAGGTTATTTTAATAATTGGGACAAAACCAGCCATCCTTTAAGGGTTCGATTAGATAATTCAGGTATTTGGGAAGGCTTTATTCCCAATGTATTAGAAGGGGAAGCATATAAATACCATATACATGGATTTAACGGAATCAAATTAGACAAAGGCGATCCATTTGCTCATTTTTGGGAGAAGCGACCATTTACTGCATCCATTACTTGGCAAACCAATTATGAATGGAAGGACCAAGAATGGATGAAAAATAGAAAGTCTAAGAATTCTTTAAAGAGTCCTTACTCTGTGTATGAAGTGCATTTGGCCAGTTGGATGCGTCCTGATAAAAACGATGAAGAGTCCTACAATACTTATGAGCAAATAGCGGAACGAATGGTTCCCTATGTGAAGGAAATGGGGTTCACGCATGTAGAGTTCATGCCGGTGATGGAACATCCATTTGATGGGAGCTGGGGCTACCAAGGCACGGGCTATTTTGCACCAACGTCGCGGTTTGGATCCCCGCAGGGATACGCTTATTTAGTAGATGCATTTCACCAAGCAGGTATAGGTGTAATCTTAGATTGGGTTCCTTCTCATTTTCCTTACGATGCACATGGCCTGTTCATGTTCGATGGTACCCATACCTATGAATATGCAGATATGCGTAAAGGCTATCACCCCGATTGGAACTCCTATATTTTTAATTACAAAAGGGGTGAAGTAAAATCTTTTCTAATCAGTAGTGCGCGTTTTTGGTGCGATCAATTTCATACCGACGGAATACGCGTTGATGCAGTAAGTTCTATGTTACGGTTAGATTATAGCCGCGGCCAAGGTCAGTGGGAGCCGAATGAATACGGAGGTAATGGCAATTTAGAAGCCATTGATTTTATTAGAGATTTAAATGAAACGCTGTATAGAGATTTCCCAGATATTCAAACGATTGCAGAAGAAGCAACAGATTGGCCAAAAATTAGTAAACCCACTTTTGAAGGTGGATTGGGTTTTGGAATGAAATGGATGATGGGCTGGATGCATGATACGTTGGACTATTATAAAATGGATCCCATTTTCAGGCAGTTTCACCAAGATAAATTTTCGTTTAGTATGATGTATTACTACGATGAGAATTTTATGTTGCCCTTAAGTCATGATGAAGTAGTACATGGCAAGAGCCCCATGTTATACAAAATGCCAGGAGATGAATGGCAAAAATTTGCGAACCTGCGTATACTCTATACCTATATGTTTACCCATCCAGGTGCCAAGTTATTGTTCATGGGCAATGAATTTGGTGCTACCAATGAATGGAATTATAAGTCTGAATTACAATGGGATTTATTGCAACATCCCAGTCATGGCGGCATGAAATATTGTGTGCAAAAATTGAATCAGCTATACCAATCTGAACCTGCTTTGTTCGAAAAACAGTTTGAGCCAGGCGGTTTTGAATGGGTCGATTTAAATCACCGCAGTGATTCGGTGATGGTGTACAAGCGAAAGGGTAAAAAGGAAAAAGACGATGTACTGGTAATATTAAATGTAACACCAGTTGTTCGAAACGATTGGGAAATTTATGTTCATGGTAAAGGAAAATGGACCGAAATTTTCAATAGCGATAGCAAAGAATTCTGGGGAACAGGCGACGTGTTCAATCCCTCTATACAAAGCAAATTGGTAGACAAGCCTTCTAAATGTTACCAGTTAAAAGTGCACCTGCCGGCATTAGGAGCTGTTGTACTGCGATAAAGAATGATGAACGGTTGTAACATTCTCTTTTATACTTCGTTTAACTCAAAAAACGAATATGAAAAAGATACTGCTATTTGCTTCCATCATTTTATTAGGATTGAGTGCCTATGCTCAAAAAACGGTTGCTGAATCCAATGCACAAAAAAGATCTGTAAAGTCTTTCCACAGTATTGACGTGTCTTCTGGAATTAAAGTGTTGCTAACACAAGGAGATAAAGAGGAATTGGCAGTTGCTGCTGGTGATCCTGCTTATTTAGAATACATTGAAACAACGGTGAAAGACGGTGTACTAAAAATTACGCGTGACCAAGATTGGAAATTTTGGAACCAATGGAAAAACTGGAAAGTAACTGTTTACTTGTCTTATAAAGATTTAAAATCAATCAAAGCCAATAGCGGTGCGCATATTAGCGGATCTAATTTAAGTTTCAATAACCTAGACGTGAAAATGAGCAGTGGTGCTTTTGCGGAATTGGAAGGCAGCACTACCGATTTAAGTGTTGATGCTAGTAGTGGCGCCATGTTCAAAGGATATGAATTAAGCAGTACCAAATGTTTGGCTGAAAGTTCCAGCGGTGGTGGTGTGCAAATAAATGTTTCAAAAGAATTGAATGCAAAGGCCAGCAGCGGCGGATCTATCCGTTACAAAGGCGAAGGCTTAATCCGCGATATTAAAGTGAGCAGTGGGGGTACTGTGAAGCGGTTGTAAAATTATAAAGGGAGCTGTATGCAGAATACGGTTCCCTTTCTTATTTCACTGGATTGTACAAATAATTGTCCATTGTGGTATTGTTCTATGATGCGCTTACTTAGCGATAGTCCAATTCCCCAGCCTCGCTTTTTTGTAGTGAAACCTGGTTGAAACACTTTTCTCCATTGACTATTCGGGATGCCTTTGCCACTGTCTTTTACTAAAATAGTTAATTGCTTATTTTCTTGTGTCATGGTTATTTGAATGCTGCCTTTCCCATCCATGGCGTCTAAAGCATTCTTCAATAAATTTTCGATTACCCAATCAAAGAGCGTAGGGGAGAGTAAGCATTGAAGGTTTTCTGTATCATCTCCATTTAGCTGAAAATATACCTGCTCACTACTTCTTTTTTTCATGTAATCCATCACCTGTTTAATACGATCAAATGGATTACACAATTCGGTTTTGGGGGTACTGCCTATTTTGCCAAATCGATCGGTAATAAGTTGTAAGCGATTAATGTCTTTGGCTATTTCATTGGCAATTTCTTTGCTTTCTGCTTTCTCTTTTAAGATTTCTAACCAACCTTCTAAACTACTCACGGGTGTGCCTAATTGATGGGCCGTTTCCTTTGCCATTGAAGCCCAAAGCTGGTTCTGGCCGCTTTTATAGCGAGTGCGTAAAGAGTAAATCACAATCAACACAAACATGATTACCAATAGCAATTGCACAATGGGATACCATTTGGCTTCTCTTAATAATTTGCTTTGTCCATAATAGTATCGAATAGCCGTAGAGTCGCCTGCTTTTAATTTTACTTCAATAGGTGTTTTGCTATACAGTTTAAATTCTTGTAAGCGTTGCGCTAAATAGTTGGAATCTGCTGTTATTTTTGTTTCATCAATATTTACATAGTTACCAGTTGGTTGATCTTGTTCATTGGTTTCTATGATGGGAATGCTTTTATTTTCTGTTATGATTTTTGATGCTAGATTAATTGAAACAGAATCGGTTGAATTGAGTATGGTTCTTTCTGCTTCTACCCATGATTCTACTGCAGCTCTTTCTTTGCTGGCTATTTGTTGTGCAATGTATTGTGAGTAAACAATGGTGCCGCTTACAATTAAGATGGCCATTAAAAACAACGCGTTGGTAAAATTGAACCAGCTCTTTAACATCTCACTAAAATAAGCTTTTGATTGACTTGCCGCAAACCCTCCCTAAAAAAAGAAACCGCCCCATTGGTTTGGAGCGGCTCTTTACACGATTGCTTGCTTAAACTAACTAACTAACTTCTTATTAACTAACTGAAAAGTCCGCCTTTTTTCAAAGTTTTTACACCTTGGCCTATTTTAAATCCATTGTTGTAAATCTCAATTTTATAATCTCCTTCTTTGTAAGCATCTTTTTGTTTCCAATCAAAACTTACCGGAATCACTTTGTTTTGTTCATAGTTTACCGATACTTTATTGGTATAAGGACGGCTTCCATCTTCTCTAGTGGTAAAATTGGCTCCCTCGGTAATTACTTTTCCATCAGGTGCAGTAACAACTACATAAAAATCTTTGGTACCAGATGGGGTGATTCTGTTTTCATCAATTACAAATGAAATTCTAATCAAATCTGCACGTTTTGCAGTAGTGGTTTCTTTTTCTTTTCCAGTGCCTTTAATATTGATGGCATTGATGCCAATATTAGAAGCATGTAGGGTAGATGCTACGTCTACTTTTTCTTCCAATTGTTTTTTCTCAGTTTTAGTAGTATTTAGGTTACTCTCTAAATTTTGCTTTTCTGTTGTCAACTGCGTTTTCTCTGTATTCAATTGCTCATTGGCAGTGGTTAATTGTAGGTTCTCGCCTTTCAATTGTTGAATCTCTGCGAATAACCCATCAATTTTACCATTTAATTCGCCAATTAATTGCTTGGCTTCAGCTAATTCCTTTGCTGTTGCGTTTCGCTTCTTTAAAATTGCACCAATATTGCCTTTTAGTTTTTGGATGTCTGCATTTTTATTGGCTAAATCTCCTTGTAACTCAATGTTGTCTTGGGTTAATGAGTCTGCTTTTGCAGATACATTCATAAACTCTTGCTGAATAGCTAATCTTGCACTGTCTACATTGCTTATTTTGGTTTCTAAGCCAATAATGGTCTCTTTGGTCTGGCTCTTATCATAAAAAATATAACCCCAGGTTAGTACCAATGCTGCTATTAGTATTCCGTAAATGGTTTTGCGGTTATCTGGTGCACCGCCATTGTTAATTGTACTCATAAAATGGTTTTTAAAGATGTTGATTGCTTCTGGCGACTTATTTTCCAAAATCGTGCCAAAACTTTAAGAAGATCCAATTTTGTGTACAAAAAAGCCCTTTTCAATATGGAAATTCCTATTGGGTGCAGCATCTTTGCGGTATGTCTTCTGAGAAAATTTTATCTGATTGGAAAAAAAATAGTTTCAAGCCCGTTTATTGGTTAGAAGGGGAGGAAGCTTATTTTATTGATACTTTGGTTGATTACGCAGAGAAAAAAATATTGACTGAAGCAGAAGCGGAGTTTAATTTATCTATTTTTTATGGTAAAGATGCCGATTGGACCGAAGTGGTGAATGCTTGTAAGAAATATCCCATGTTTGGAGATAAGCAAGTGGTGCTTCTAAAAGAAGCCCAGCAAATGAAGGACGTTGAAAAGCTCCTCGGCTATATTGAACAACCTTTGAGCTCTACCATTTTTATTGTTAGCCACAAAGAGAAAAAGCTAGACGGTCGTGGTAAATTGGCGGCTGCGCTTAAAAAAACTAAAGCGGAAGTTTTCACTACCAAAAAACTATACGACAATCAATTGCCCGATTGGGCTGGCCAAATGGTAAAAAATCATGGGCTAACCATTTCCCCTAAAGCTTTGGTGATTCTAGTTGATCATATTGGCAACGATTTAAGCCGAATTGAAAATGAAATTGAAAAACTCATGCTCAATATGGGTACTCGTAAAACGATCACTGAAGATGATGTAGAAAATTTCATTGGGGTGAGTAAGGAATTCAATGCTTTTGAATTGCAGGCCGCTATTTCGCAGCGTGATTTGGCTAAAAGCATTCGCATCATTCAATATTTTGAATCGAATCCTAAAGCGGGTCCCATTCAGTTGGTGCTGCCTTCTGTGTTTAATTTCTTCAGCAAATTATATGTGTTGCTTTCTTTGAAAGATGCCAACGAAAGCAGCGCTGCGGCGGCGTTGGGTGTTTCTCCTTTTTTTATAAAAGATTATTACGCCGCCGCGCGCAAGTATGATTTCCCTTCTGTAGAAAGAGTATTGCTGTTATTGCATGAATACAATTTAAGAAGCTTGGGCGTGCACAATGGTTCGGCCAATGATGCAGGACTCATGAAAGAATTAGTAGTAAAAATCATGGCATAGCGCTGTTATTAAGACGCAAACACGCTCATCGCTTGGGTTCTATCTGTATTCAATTGTGCTTTTAATTCGTCTAATCCATTGAACTTAACTTCTCCGCGAAGGAATTTTTCTAAACGAATCACTAATTTTTTGCCGTAGATATCTCTATTGAAGTCGAAAATATTGACTTCAATCACGCGCTTTTTTCCGTCAACAGTTGGGCGAACCCCAATATTCATCATGCCCTTAAAAGTTTCTGCATCCATTGAAATGGAAACGGCATACACTCCATTGGCAGGAATTAATTTTTCTTCGCTTTTAATATGCATATTGGCGGTAGGAAATCCAATGGTGCGGCCAATCTTATTGCCTTCTACTACTATTCCTTCAAAAAAATAAGGGTATCCTAGAAAATGATTGGCAGTATCAATATCATTGTTCAAAAGCGCTTCTCTAATTCGGGTAGAACTGATCACTACTTGATTCAACATCTCTTCTGAAATTTCTTTCACTTCAAAACCCAGTTCGCGGCCATATTGTTCCAGCAAGTGATAATCCCCCATTCTACCTTTACCAAATCGATGGTCGTACCCTATAATAATAACACTTGGCTTAAAGTATTTAAACAAAAAGTCACGAATATAATCGTCGGCAGATTGGTTAGAAAACGCATGATCAAAAGGAATCACCACCAAATGATCAATTCCCGCTTGTTCTAATAAATGAATTTTTTCCTCTAGGGTATTAATGAGTTTAATATCGCCAGGAACCGAAGAAACTATTTTTCTAGGATGAGGGTGAAAAGTGATGATCACCGTTTCGCCTTTTACCCTTGTTGCTTCGGCTTTCATTTGTGCCAATATCTGTTGGTGGCCTTGGTGCACGCCATCAAAAGTGCCAATGGTAATGACCGCATGGGTAAAATTGGGAAGCGAGGGGGCTAATTCACGATGTACCTTCATAATCAGGCGCAAAAGTAAGTACTCCAAGGCAAAGTTCCTTCCCTTTGCATACCCCCTTTTTGTACCTTTGCGCCAATTCTATACATAATAAAAAGCGATACATGTCTTTATATGCTCAACGAGGGGTTTCTGCTCAAAAGGAAGAAGTACACCAAGCAATTCAAAAATTAGATCAGGGTTTATATGCCCATGCTTTTTGTAAAATTTATCCCGACTTTTTATGCAATGATCCAGCATGGGTAAATATTATGCATGCAGATGGAGCGGGCACCAAGAGTATTTTGGCTTATTTGTATTGGAAGGAAACAGGAGATTTAGCTGTTTGGAAAGGAATTGCCCAAGATGCTGTTGCCATGAATTTAGACGATTTGCTTTGTGTGGGAGTAACCGATCAATTGTTGTTTTCAAGCACCATTGATCGCAATAAATTATTGATCAATGGAGACATATTAGAGGCCATCATTAATGGTACCCAAGAATTCTTTGATACCTTAAAAACATACGGCGTACATATTCATTATTTGGGAGGGGAAACGGCAGATGTAGGAGATGTGGTTAGAACCGTTGCAGTGAATGGTACCATGACGTCTAGATGGCCCAAGAATAAATTAATCACCAACGATTTAATTGCAGAAGGCGATGTGATTGTTGGTTTTGCAAGTGCGGGAAAAGCACATTATGAAACCGAATACAATAGTGGTTTGGGCAGCAATGGTTTAACCAGTGCAAGGCACGATGTATTAGATAAAATGTATGCCCGTCAATATCCTGAATCTTTTGAGCCTAAGTTGCAAGACAAAGTGGTGTACATTGGTAAAAATAAAATGACGGATACTATTAATATTAATGGGCAGTATATTTCTGTTGGTAAATTATTGTTGTCTCCCACTAGAACTTATGCTCCATTGATGAAGCAATTATTGGATACGCATTTTGATCAAATTCATGGAGTGATTCATTGTAGTGGCGGTGGTCAAACCAAGTGTATGAAATATTTGCCCAAGCCTTTGCATATTGTGAAAGACAATTTGTTTACGCCGCCTCCTGTTTTTGAATTGATTAGAGAAAATTCTGGCGCAGATTGGAGAGAAATGTACCAAGTATTTAATATGGGCCATCGCTTAGAAATTTTCACCAATGAAGCTTCTGCCAATAAAATGATTGAAACTGCTGCAGCATTGGGCATTGAGGCACAAATTGTAGGAAGGGTGGAAGCAGCAAATGCAGGCCATTCCTCTTTATTGTTGAAAGGTTCCTTTGGAGAAGTATCTTATCAATATTAACGATTGCTTATTGGCGGAGCACTTATATTTGTAATACTATATTATGTACAATATGTCTGAAACAGTAGTCTCTTTAAAGAATGTAAATATATACCAGGGCAATAGCCTTATTTTACAAGACGTAAATTTCACCATTAATAAAGGAGAGTTTGTTTACCTCGTGGGTAAAACCGGAACAGGTAAGAGCAGCTTATTAAAAACCTTGTATGGTGAACTAACGTTAACCGAAGGAGAAGCTTCTGTAGTAGGATTTGATTTAAGAGGAATGGATTGGAAAAAAGTTCCTTTTTTACGCAGAAATTTGGGTGTGGTATTTCAAGACTTTCAATTGTTAACCGATAGAAATGTACACGAGAACCTCAAGTTTGTTTTAAAAGCAACTGGCTGGAAAGACGAACGTTTAATGGAGGAAAAAATAGCGGATGTGTTGGAGAAAGTGGGCTTAAAGAGCAAGGGCTTTAAAATGCCTTTCGAAATGAGTGGTGGCGAACAACAAAGGGTAGAAATTGCTAGGGCGCTGCTTAACTCGCCCAAACTAATATTGGCCGATGAGCCTACTGGAAATTTAGATCCTGAAACCAGTGATGAAATTATGCAGTTGCTTTTTCAGATTGCCAAAGATTATGGTACTTCAGTAGTAATGGCTACCCATGATTTTATTGTAATCAATCGTTACCCAAGTAGAATGTTGAAAACAGAAAACGGTAGGGTAGCAGATAGCGCATCTAACTAACCCCAAATCCAACCAATTTGCTTTTTTGCATTGGCTTCGTTGTTAAAGCGAGGCACCAATACTTTATTGCGTAACCTGATTTCATCTTCTGTAAAAGGCTGGTGGTACAATTGTGCTACCAGGTCTTTAAAGGCATTGGCCGTGGTTCCCACATGGCAGAGGGGCTCTAATCCAGAATCGGCAATAGTGGCTTCATTCACCACCACATGTCGTCCATTGAATAAGGCATTCAATAATTTTACTTTCATGCCAGTTTTAATATAAGAAGGCAGCAAATGAATATGCGCTTTTGCAATCATATCCTGCATTTCTTTTTCAGTTGGGTTGCCTACTAAACAAGAATATTTACTAGAATAAGCCAGTTCTCTTAGTTTTTCGGAGGGATTTTTGCCGGCTATTACAAACGGAATGGCTAAGTTTTTAAATACTTTTTCCAATAACCAGGTTGCTGCTTTTTCATTGGCTTCCACACTCAAGTCGCCATGATATAGGCAGTATGAACCAATGCCTTCCTCGCAACTGAGCTTCCAATCGGGTATATATAAGCTGAGTTCCTCAATATTTTTACAACCAAATTCGTTGCGATAAACATTGTTATCGGCTTCTTTTACTCCCCAAAAAGTGGCTTTGCCCGCTAAATTGGCTTCATATTTTTTAAGCAATCTAGACTCATTCCAATAATAAGCTTTCTTAAAAAGAGAGTTGGCATTTTTATATAAGTCTCGGTAGTATTGGTATTCTACATTATGCAATCGAACAAAACAAGCCCTTTCTTTAAAACGATCATCTTGTAATAAATAAGTACAATGCACTCCTTCCATGAATATGGGATGATTGTCTTGAAGCAAATTCTGGTAGAGTTCCTCATTAATGCGGCTGCTAACGATATAGGGCAGTTTGCTCGAAAAACCTTTATGCCCCTGGGTGCGTTGGTAGTAATGAACACTGGCACAATATTGATCCAATGCTTTTTGTTGGCCACGACCATAATCAAAACAGTGAAAATGCACTTTAATTCCTTGTGCTTGAAAAGCAGGTAATTTGTAAAAAACGTCGCTGGCACCCCCATAATTAGCAGGGAAGGGAACGTCAAAAGAAATAATATGTAAGTGCTTTTCCAAATTAGAGGCGGCTATAAAAGGCAATTAATTGATTGGACTCGTTCTCCCAGTTCAACACTTTAGCTGCTTTGGAGCATTCTTGTTGGAGTCTGTTGTAAAGAACATCATCTGATAGCAAATTGTTCAAAGCTGCTGCAATTGTGGAAGGTTCTATATTATCAATTAGCAAAGCAAATGGATTTGCTTTAACAATTTGGGCATACATCGGGTAATTGACACATACTTGTGGAACACCTGCAGCCATATAATCGAAGAAGCGGTTGGCCAATGAATAGAATTGGTTAACCCCCTCTGCTTCAAAAATAGTGATTCCAATATGGGCCAATGGGGTAAGCATTTTTAATTCGGCAGGGGGTATGGGGGGATGGATAAAGACCTTTTGCTCTAACCCATACGCTTCAATTAAAGCGGTTGTTTGGGCTAAAAAGTTTCCTTGGCCTACAATCAGGAGTGGTGCATTCACCCATTGCATTGCTGGAATAAGCTGTTCAAAACCTCTTCCATGGTTAACCGCTCCTTGATATATAATAAATTTTGATTTAAACTGATTATTAAGTAATTGTAATAGGTTATTTGATGTGAAATTAAATGATGATTTACTATTATCGATGGGCAGTTCTGCCAAAACGGCGCCTTTTTCGGGGGATATTTGCGAATTGTTAATTGATTCGTTTTGGGTGGATGGAAGGTTTCTGATGACTTCAAGTTTAATTTGAAGTTGCTCATAAAATAGGTCGGCCAAGTGTTGGTTCACTGTATAGCCAACTTTAAAATGGGGCAGGGCACTTCTTTCAATCCATTTCCATACCGTTTGAACCATAGGCCTGGTTCGTACTTCCTTCATCTCGGTGAAGTATTCATGGGCATCATACACCCTTTTCTTGCGCCTGAGCCAAGTAGCCAACCATACGGGGAGGATGGTATCTAAATCAATTGCACATGCTGTATCATATGATAATGAGCATAATAGAATAAATAACTTAATATTAAATTCTAGGTAAAATAGCGGTCCCTTCTGGAAAAAACAATTCAATCTTTGTTGCTGATAGCTTACATGGTACAATGGTGGAATGGGGAGTGGGATAGATCCCCGTCTTTTTACCCCTATTATCCTTACTTGGAAGCCATTGACTGCTAAGCTGCTGCAGATTCGATGCATCCGCTGGTCGTAGCTAATATCGTTGGTAACGGTGAAAACAATGGACTGCATCAAACAAATATAACTTCAATATTAATTTGAAGTCTATACACATTTTTGGTGGATAACTCGCTTGTTATTCACAATAGGCTTTTACCCCTATTAATTCTTCTTCTTTTACCTTATGTTCGCAAGTACTAAACAACGATAACGTGAGATTAAAATCATTAGAAATCAAGGGGTTTAAAAGTTTTGCTGATAAAACAGTTGTAAGCTTTGACGAAGGCATAACAGGGATCATTGGACCAAACGGTTGTGGGAAGAGTAATATCATTGATAGTATTCGTTGGGTAATTGGGGAGCAAAAGATTTCGGCTTTAAGAAGTGAGAATTTAGAAGCATTGGTTTTTAACGGAAGTAAAACCAGAAGTGCGAGTGGATTGGCGGAAGTAAGTTTGACTTTTGAGAACACCAAAAATTTACTACCAACTGAATTTAGTACAGTAACAGTAACCAGAAGATTTTATAAAAATGGGGAGAGTGAATACAGGCTCAACGATGTTACTTGTAGATTAAAAGATATTCATAATTTGTTTTTAGACACGGGTGTTAGTACCGACAGTTATGCCATCATCGAATTGGGCATGGTAGACGATATCATCAAAGACAAAGAAAACAGTCGTAGAAGAATGTTGGAACAAGCGGCTGGAATTACCATTTATAAAACCCGTAAAAAAGAAGCCAAGAATAAACTGGATGCTACCGAGCAAGACTTAGCTCGTATTGAAGACCTTTTATTTGAAATCAATAACCAATTAAAAACTTTGGAGAGCCAAGCTCGCAAGGCGGAGAAGTTTTATGAAATCAAAAAAGAATACAAAGAAGTAGCGGTTGAATTGGCTAAAGCTGCTTTGGAAGGATTCAATATTTCTTATCGTGAACTAACTGAGCAACAAGAATTAGAGCTAGATAAGAAAATACAATTGGAAGCAGAAATTGCTACCGAAGAAGCGGC
Organism: Sediminibacterium sp.; assembly: GCF_030695065.1. Taxonomy (GTDB): domain Bacteria; phylum Bacteroidota; class Bacteroidia; order Chitinophagales; family Chitinophagaceae; genus Sediminibacterium. The sequence continues at coordinate 53,251 of NZ_JAUYTR010000019.1, forward strand.
CATTGAGCAAGAGAAAGTGTCATTTATTGCGCAAGAGAGAGCGCTCCAAAGCATGCAACATGGGTTTAATGAATTGCAACAAAACCTTCGTTCTACAGAGAATGACAAGAACCTTGCAAGTCAAAAACTACAATACTTAAAAGAAAAAGAAACCAACTTAAAGGATTTCCTAGAAAAAGCAGAAGGTCAATTAAAAACCATTGGAGATTCCATTGAATACTCTCAAATGCAAGTGGGCGAGGAAGAAGCGAATTTGGCGGTATTGCAAGATCGGGTTACCGAAGCCAAAGTAGAAGTGGAAACCAAACGCCAGGTATTTGATGAAAAGCGTTCTGGGGTAGATGCGGTAAGAAACCAGTACCAACAATACCAGCGCAATCAGTTTGATGCTGAGAAAAAAGTGGCGGTTGCAGATACTTCTATTCAGAACTTACAAAGAATGCAATTGCAATTAACCGATGAGCGAACCAATCGTTTACAGCAGTTGACCCAGTTGCAAGCAGAAAGCACCGAGAAGGAAGAAGCTTTAGAAATGAAGCGGGTAGACTTGGTTCAGTTACAAGAGCAGCACGAAAAAACAAAAGAACAGATTTTTGAAACCCAGCAACAATTAGAAGTGTTGAGAGGGGAGTTGGCCGATGAGAACCGTAAATTAGATGCCAAGCGCAACGAATACAATTTGTTGAAAAGCTTGATTGATTCAATGGAAGGTTATCCAGAAAGCATTAAGTTCTTGCATAAGAACAATGATTGGAACCATGCAGCCCCTATTTTATCGGATATCATTTATGTTAAAGAAGAATACCGCACTGCAGTTGAAAATGTATTGGAGCCTTACCTAAACTATTATGTGGTGAACAATTTAGGGGAGGGATTGAAAGCCGTTCATTTATTAGACGATAACAAGAAGGGCAAAGCCAATTTCTTTTTATTAGACCAGTTTGCCAATTTTCAAAATAATACCCATCAACCTGCCAATACCTTAAAAGCGTTGGATGTAATTGAGGTAGACGACCAATATTATAAGCTAGCAGAATATTTATTGGGCAATGTTTACATTGGTGAAAACGAAGAAGCGATTCATAACTCAAATGGGGCGGTTGTTTTAGAAAAGACGGGTAAATATGTAAAAGGGAAATATACCCTTACCGGTGGAAGTGTTGGGCTTTTTGAAGGTAAAAAGATTGGCCGTGCTAAAAACTTAGAAAAGTTAGCTGAAGAAATTCAGGACCAAGAATCGGTAGTAAGTTTATTAAAAGCAGATATCCAAGCAAAACACAATGAAGTCATCACTTTCAGTGACCAATTGAAAGAACATGCCATTAGAGCAACCGAGCAAGAAATTAATCAGTTGACCAACCAGGTTTTTGCTGCTAAAAATAAAATAGAAAATTTACAAGCTGCCCAGCAAAACGGCGAGCAGCGCTTGGCAGATATTGAAGGCCGTTTGCAAGATGAGCAAGATGCCATTGCAGAAACCAGAGAAGTATTGATTGAATTAAATGTTCAATTGCAAAATACGGCCGAGCAAATGCGCAATTTAGAGCAAGACTACCAAGAATCGGAGCAAGCTTATCATTTTGCATCAGGTCAATTTAATGAAACCAATTTGCAGTTGACTCGTCAACAGAGCAAATTGACCACCATTAAACAAGAGTTGTTATTTAAAGAGAATCAATTGAATGATTTGCATGAGCAAATCAAAAACAATACTGCGCAATTAGCTGAAGCAGAACAGGCAATTGTGGATGGAGTGGCTTCTTTACAAGAAGTGGAGCAATTATTGCTCGAATTAATGCGCAATAAAGAAGCCGAAGAAATTAAGTTGAACGAGGCAGACCAGGCTTACTACAATTATAGAAATGCATTACAGGAGAAAGAGAGTGCGCTTAGAATGAAAGTGAAGAGCAAGGAAATGATTGATCATTTAGTGAATGAACTAAAAGACAAACTCAATGAACTCAAATTGCAGTTGGCTGGAATGAAGGAGCGCTTGCATGTTGAGTTTAAGATTGAGCTAGACGAAATCCTTGATCAACCTAGAACTTCTGATACCCCGCTTGAAGAATTGCAGGCTGCTTCAGATAGAATGCGCAAACGCATGGACAATATGGGTGAAGTAAACCCCACTGCCATTGAAGCTTACACTGAAATGAAGAAGCGTTACGACTTTATTTTAGAACAGAAGAACGACTTGGTAACTGCCAAAGAAAGTTTATTGCAAACCATATTAGAAGTAGAAGAAACGGCCAATCAGTTGTTCTTAGAAACTTTTAATAAGGTAAGAGAGAATTTCCAGAAAGTGTTCAAAGCCTTGTTTACCGAAGAAGATACCGCAGATATGTTGATGGTAAACCCTGATAACTTAGCAGATACCGGTATTGAAATTGTAGCAAAGCCAAAGGGCAAACGTCCTAGCTCTATTACCCAGTTAAGTGGAGGAGAAAAAACCTTGACGGCTACCGCATTATTGTTTGCCATTTATCTAATTAAACCTGCACCATTCTGTATTTTGGATGAGGTAGATGCACCATTGGATGATGCCAACGTTGGTAAGTTTACTCAGATGATCAAGAAATTCAGTGACAATTCTCAGTTCATTATTGTAACCCACAATAAGCAAACCATGGGAGCCGTAGACGTGATTTACGGGGTAACCATGCAGGAACCTGGGGTTAGTAAGCTGGTTCCAGTAGATTTCAGGAGTTTGAACTAACTGTATAAAGATTACCTTTGCGCCTCCATTTTATTATTGGGGGCGCTTTTATTATATATATGAAGTACGAGAAAGAAATCAACAGGAGAAAAACATTTGCCATCATCTCTCACCCAGATGCAGGTAAAACCACTTTAACAGAGAAGTTATTGTTGTTTGGTGGTGCTATTCAAGTGGCAGGTGCAGTGAAGAGCAATAAAATTAAAAAAGGAGCTACTTCAGATTTTATGGAAATTGAACGCCAGAGAGGAATCTCTGTGGCTACTTCGGTAATGACTTTTGAGTACCAAAATATTCTCATCAATTTATTGGATACGCCCGGCCACAAAGACTTTGCAGAAGATACTTATCGTACGCTTACTGCGGTAGACAGTGTAATCTTGGTGATTGATAGTGTAAACGGGGTAGAAGCACAAACCAGAAGATTGATGGAAGTATGTCGCATGCGAGACACGCCTGTAATTGTATTCATCAATAAAATGGACCGTGATGGAAAGAACAGATTCGACCTTTTAGAAGAAATTGAAAAAGAATTAGGAATATCCTTACACCCAATGACCTGGCCCATCAATAGTGGGAAAGAGTTTAAAGGAGTATACAATTTAGACAATAAGAGCTTGCGTTTATTTACGGCCAGCACCAAGGCAGAGGAAGAAGACGTGATTGCCATTACCGATTTAGCAGATCCTGTTTTGGATGCGAAAGTGGGGGCACGTGATGCCAATCAACTAAGAGAAGACGTAGAACTGATTGATGGTGTTTACGGGGACTTAAATCCAGAAGATTATTTAAGTGGATCCATCGCGCCGGTATTTTTTGGATCTGCGGTGAATAATTTTGGGGTAAAGGAAATGCTCGACACATTTATTAGAATTGCGCCCGTACCTAGATCTCGTGAAACAACCACTAGAACTATTGAAGTAGGAGAAGAAAAATTCAGTGGGTTTATTTTTAAGATACATGCCAACCTAGATCCTAAGCACAGAGACCGTATTGCATTTATGCGTGTTTGCAGTGGTAGGTTTGAGCGTAATAAATATTTTCACCATGTTCGTTTAAATAAAGACATGCGTTTTAGTAATCCCTACAGCTTTATGGCACGCTCTAAAGAAGTAGTGGAAGATGCTTATGCTGGAGATGTAGTGGGTTTATTTGATACGGGTAATTTTAAAATTGGCGATACCATGACAGAAGGAGAGAACTACTATTTTAGTGGTATCCCTACCTTTTCACCCGAAATATTTAAGGAGTTGGTGAATAAGGATCCAATGAAAACCAAACAACTCGAGAAAGGAATTAGCCAGCTAACCGATGAAGGGGTTGCCCAATTATTTACTCAACACGGGGGAAACAAAAAAATCATTGGTTGTGTGGGTGAATTGCAATTTGAAGTAATTCAATACCGACTCTTACAAGAATATGGCGCTGCTTGTGAATTTAGAACCTTGCCTTTTTATAAAGCTTGTTGGTTAACCAGCAAAGACCCTAAAAAATTAGAAGACTTCTTAAGATTCAAACAGCAAAACGCCGCTGCAGACAAAGACGAACAGCCTGTTTACCTAGCACAAAGCGAATGGTTCTTAAATACTGAAATCACCAATAACCCAGATATTACTTTTCACTTTACCAGTGAAGTACATAAGTAATACAGGTAATGGTATGCATTTAAGGAAATTGTATCTTTAAGTGTATGAATAAATTACTCGGTTTTATTGATTTGCAAAATGGCGAAGAAGAAAAAGCCAAAGTATTAGACAATGTTGTGCGCAATACCAGCTTTAGGGGGGCCAACCTTTGGATATTGGCTTGTGCAATTGTGGTGGCTTCGGTTGGTTTGAATGTGAATTCAACTGCAGTAATCATTGGTGCCATGTTAATTTCACCTTTAATGGGCCCTATTGTTGGAGCTGGCTTTGCTTTGGGTACCTATGATTTTCTTTTATTAAAAAAGTCGGGCAAGAATTTATTGATTGCTACGGTGGTGAGTTTAATTGTATCCACTTTGTATTTTTTAATCAGTCCTTTTAAAGATGCGCAGAGTGAATTATTGGCTAGAACCTCGCCCAATATTTATGATGTGCTGATTGCTTTTTTTGGTGGCTTAGTTGGTGTAATTGCCATTACCAGGGCAGAGAAAGGGAACCCCATTCCAGGAGTAGCTATTGCTACCGCGTTGATGCCCCCATTGTGTACTGCAGGGTATGGGTTGGCAATGGGCAATTATGCTTATTTCCTAGGTGCCTTATATTTATATACCATCAATTGTTTTTTTATCGGCATTGCCACTTTTGTAATTGTAAAATACCTGAATTATCCTTTAGTAAATCATGTAAATAAAATTAAGCAGAAGCAAATAAGAAATACCATAAGCATGTTGATCATATTGCTGTTGGTCCCAAGTATTTACTTTGCTTATCAAATGATACGAGAGAAAAAATTTAAGGCAAGGGTGGATAATTTTATTAAAACAGAATTTACTGATAAAGGACAAATGGTTGTTCACAAAAAAGTAGCTGTATTTCCAACCAGTAAAATTGAATTGGCTTTTTTAACCAAGCAGTTTAGTAATAATGAAGTTGCTTCTTTACAAAATAAGTTAGCTCAATACAAATTACCTAATACTCGTTTAGTGATTTTACAAGACTCTATTATTGCCAACCCTTCTAGTGTAAATGAAATTGGCTATATGCTTTCTGTACAAAAAGAGTTGGAAAAAAGATCGCTCAATCAAGAAATGGTCTTCAAAGAAATGGCTATTTTATTCCCTGAAATAGTTCCTGTTTCTATGGGCAACCACGACTATTATTTGGGTACAGATAGTAGTAAGCAAGTAACCGTTTTGTTGTACCAAAATAATAGTTCATTAGATACTTCTAACTCAGCTAAACTGACTGCATGGTTACAACAAAAGTTGCAAAAACAACATATCGAATTAATTCGAAAATAAAGGGTTGGTTATGAAAAAAAAGATTTTTTGTCTCAGTTGCAGCATATTGCTAGCTGCTGTTGTTATAGGTCAACCTAAAATGCAGTATACCGTATCAATGCCTCAGGCTGCAAAAGGAAAATTTCATATAACCCTTGATGCAGCTGGATTTAGCAAAGATTCTATTGTGCTAAAAATGCCTAACTGGATGCCAGGGTATTATCAGTTAATGAACTATGCCAATACAGTAGATTCTTTGGCTGCATTTAATCAAAAAGGAAAAGCATTATCCGTTTCTAAAATTAACAGCAATAGTTGGTTAATAGTAACTACCAAGAACAGTCCTTTTCGCGTAACCTACCAAATCAACACCAATCGCAAATTTGTAGCCAATAGTTTTATTGATAGTGCCCATGCATATATAGTGCCTGCTAATAATTTCATGTACGTAGCGTCTATGCTGCAACTGCCGGTGCAAGTAAAAATCAACAGCTTTAATCAACCTTCATTTAAAAAAATTGCAACTGGACTCCAACGCGTTAAAGAGAAAACCAATGTTTTTACCGCACCCAATTTTGATATTTTATACGATTGCCCCATTTTAATTGGAGATTTAAAGGAACTGCCGCCATTTACAGTTAGGGGAGTGCCACATCGCTTCATTGGATATAAAATGGGCAGTTTTGATGAAGTACTTTTCATGAATACATTGCAAAAAGCGATAGAGCAAGGTGTTCATATTATTGACCATATTCCATTTAAAGAATATACTTTTATTGGGATTGGTCCAGGTAGGGGTGGCATAGAACACTTGAATAATACCACGGTCAGTTTTAATGGCAATGAACTAAAAACACCTGCTGATATCAATCGGATTATGAACTTTTTGAGTCATGAATATTTTCATCATTACAATGTAAAAAGAATAAGACCAGTAGAGTTAGGACCTTTTGATTATGACAAAGGGAGTAAAACCACCCAGTTATGGATCAGCGAAGGCTTGTCGGTTTACTTTGAATATTTAATGGTGAAGCGGGCTAAAATTGTGGACCGCCAATTGTTTTTAAATAACCTTGCCAATAATATTACTGCTCACGAAAACAACCCTGGCAAATCACACCAAAGTTTGTTGCAAGCCAGTTACAATACTTGGTCTGATGGGCCTTTTGGTACCAGCGGTACAGACAAAAACAAAGCCATTTCCTATTATGATAAAGGCCCAGTTGTGGGTATGATATTAGACTTTGCCATTCGCAATGCTTCTAAAAATAAATTCAGTTTAGACCATGTGATGCGGTTCATGTATAATGAATACTATCAGCGATTGCAAAGAGGTTTTACGGACGCTGAATTTCAGGCAGCATGCGAACAAATGGCAGGCAAGTCTTTGGCCAATGAATTTGAATACATTTCTACTACTAAAGAGTTGGATTATCAAAAATATTTGGGTTATGCTGGCTTAACCCTCACTTCTATTGAGGTGGAGAAAGCTGGGCAAAAAAAGGTTCAATACACAATCAGTGTATTGCCATCGCTTAATACCGATCAATTGGCCATCTTAAACAGTTGGTTGGGGGATTAAAATCTCCGTGAAAACACGGTTGCTTATCTATTTGCAAAACCCTATTTTGTTTCATCAATTAAGGCGTATGCGAAATAGCTATTTATTCGTCCCTTACAGGCTAATGCTGATTCTAGGGCTAGGTTTCACCAGTTTGTCTTGTACTCGTATTCCATTACAAAGTATAACCTTGTCTGAACGCATCCAGGAAGAGGGTGCTAGAATGCACCAACTTAATTTATTGCTGATCAATCAACTATTCGCTGAGAAAAAAGAAAGGGTTAACGATTTTATTAAAAGCGATTATACACCTAGTATGATCCAGAAAATGACCAACGACTTAGATGAAGATATAGACGTTAAATTGGAACTGCCACAAATAATGGCTGCTGCAATTCCTATGATTAGTGAGCGGAAATATTCCATGCAAATGGCCCTTGATTCTGCAAAAATTAAAATTGTTGATCAGCTCAATTCCGATTTTGTTAAATACAATATGGCCAATACTGAAATGAAACGTTTATTAGAATCTGCAGTTAAGTTAAATGAAGAAAAAAAGCAATTATTGAATCAATCTAATTGGTTTAAGAAAAAAGGGATTAATTACGATCAGTTGGCTGAATTATTGGATCGGTTTGTGTATTCTTCTGGAAATATAGGCGGGCTGATAATGAATTTAAACAAGGATTTAAATAAAGTACTGAATCAATAATTGTTGTTATGAATAATCAATGGCAAAAGAAAGCAAAGCAGGCCCAAAAAGAAACAGATGCTGAATTGGCCAATCAGATTGTAGAATTAAGTAGTGTTAAACAAAAAGAAATAGACCAATTATTAGCTGAAAATAAAATGGATACGGCTGAGTTTAATCAGTTGATAAAGTTGATTAAAGACCAAACCAAGAGCAATAACGACAAAATCAAAGCCCTCTCTAATATGCAAAATGGACTAGAATTATTGGTAGGCTTAGTAGGCAAATTGATTTAGCCCATTATGGGTTCACCTCAAAATCCTTAATTTTGCCCTCTCATGAAGGCAAAAACACTCAAAAAGGACAAGGTTAATATCATCACCCTAGGATGCAGTAAAAATTTAGTAGACTCTGAAGTGTTGAGTGGTCAACTGGCTGCCAATGATATTGACGTAGTGCATGAGAATGCCAAACTAGACCATAATATTGTGGTGGTGAATACCTGCGGATTCATTGATAAAGCCAAAGAGGAAAGTATTAATACCATTTTAGACCAGGTTGAACTCAAGCGCAGAGGTAAACTAGATAAAGTATATGTTACGGGTTGTTTAAGCGAGCGTTACAGGGGCGATTTAGAAGCGGAAATGCCTGAAGTAGATGCCTGGTTTGGTACTTTGGAATTACCCTTGATTTTAAAACAGTTTGAAGCAGATTATAAAGCAGAATTATTGGGTGAACGAATGTTGAGTACCCCCAAACACTATGCTTATTTAAAAATTGCAGAAGGTTGTAATAGAACCTGTTCCTTCTGTGCCATTCCTTTGATGCGGGGTAAACATATCAGTCGATCTATAGAAGACTTGGTAACTGAAGCGGAATCGTTAGTACAAAAAGGGGTGAAGGAAGTTATGCTGATAGCGCAAGAGCTTACTTATTATGGTTTAGATCTCTATAAAGAGCGAGCATTGCCTAAATTATTAGATGCATTGGCCGATGTAAAAGGCTTGGAGTGGATCAGATTGCATTATGCATATCCTAGTAAATTTCCTTTAGAAATTTTAGAAGTAATGCAACGAAGAGACAATATTTGTAAGTACTTAGACATGCCTTTACAGCACGCAAGTAATAGCATGCTCAAAGCCATGCGTAGGAATATTACCCGCGAAGAAATGTCTGAACTGATTCACCAAATTAAAGCTGCAGTTCCTGGTATATGTTTAAGAACCACATTGATTGCGGGTTTCCCAGGAGAAACAGAAGAGGACGTGGAAGAATTGAAAGCATTCTTACAAGAACACCGTTTTGATAGGGTAGGTATTTTTAGTTATAGCCACGAAGAAAATACCAGTGCGTACGATTTGGTAGACAATGTTCCTGCCGAGGTAAAAGCGGCTCGTGCTCAGGAAATCATGGAAGTGCAGCAAGAAATTTCGTACGAGAAAAACCAAGAAAAAATCGGTAAAGTTTTTAAAGTATTAATCGATAAAAAAGAAGCAGGCCGCTATTTGGGTAGAACCGAATTTGATAGTGTAGAAGTAGACAATGAAGTGGTCATTCACAGCACTAAAAAATTACCTATTGGTGAATTTGTGCAAGTGAAAATAACTAAAGCCTACGATTACGACTTAGAAGGTGAAGTGGTTGCTTAATGCGAATAGCTTCTTATAGTTTAAATCCAAAAGTTAACATGATACTGCCCCTGCTTCCAGTTTGCTCAGCAAACGTGTTGGGCTTGTCATTTAATCGATAGGCAAATACCGCATCCTTGTTCATAATATGCGAATAGGATAGGTCTATAAACATTCCCTTGTTTCTATATCCCAACCCACCTGTGCCAATTACTCTACTGGCTTTCAATGCTTCATCTTGATAAGGGCTGCCATAATAAGCTGCACCCAACCTGAACATAATGGTATTGAATTTTAATTCTCCTCCAATTCTAGCATTGATATTGCCTTTGTAATTATCTATAATGGCTTCATTTAAAGCTGTATAATAATTACGGAAACCTGCATCGGAGGCATTTTCTCCAGCTACCGCAAACCTAGCTCCTTTGTAATGCACATATTCTATATCTGCACTAATAAAGCCTTTTTGTAAACGAGTGTCGTTAATTTCTCTAAACACATAACTAAAGCTACCTATGGCTCTCCATGGGGTAGTAATATTGTACTTGCTGGTACCTGCACGGCCACTGTTTAAATTATCGCTGCTTTCACTGCGTTGCCCTGCATAAGTTTCTGTATTGGCAACCATAGAAGATCTAATTCGATCGGTCATGGTGATAATTTGAGGACTATGAAACGCAAAGCCTATTCTAACAAATGGGGTAGGCTTATAAATAGTTCCCAACTTTAAACCAATACCCGCACCTTGGGAAGAGTAAGTTTCTTTGTATTCAAAAAAACTAAATTGATTGGTAGGGTCGTTGGTAGCATCTCTTTCACTATAAACCAACTCGCGATTATACTTAATAATTGGAATATTGAAACTACCTCCTACATAAAGTTTGTCGGCCATATTACCGGCAAATCCAATGGCTATTTCATTATATCCACCACTTGTTCTTGCATTGTATAACTGGTTTACGCCGGTTGAAATAGGTACTAAACTTTGGTAACCTGCCACAGCACCACCAGGCCCACTTAATGTATCAACTAAAAATGTTCTAAAAGCCAATGATGATCCAAATATATAATTACCTAGAGCAGCATTGGTGTCTGCTCTATCTCGAGTTAGTTCTTCTAAATATTTTTCAGTAAATGAACTGAAATTATTTCGACCACTAAAACTCACTTGGTTATTGTAATTAGCCAATTGATTAACTGAAATAGCAAATGCAGAACTGGTCCATTTACTATAGCCCGATTTGCTTGAACCCGCCAAAACAATTCCAGTTGTTCCGTAACCAAATCCTGATTTGCTGCTTGAAGTATCGGTACCCCTATAATTGAATTTATTGCTATTGAGTAAAAAACCTGGTGACAAAACCAATTCCCTGGTTTTGTATAAGCCAATACCAGCAGGGTTTACGTGGTTTGCAGTGATGTCTCCTCCCAAAGAGCCCATTACTCCACCCACTGCCATATTTCTTGCTGTACCATTTTGGGTAAACCAAGATACTCTTAATGCATCTTCTGGAGATTGAGCAGTTGCTGTTTGGGCAAAAATTGCCAGTCCGCTTATTAATAAGCCGAAATATTTTTTCATAAAATGGGTTAATTAGTTTCTACCACCACGTCCTGTGCTGGTGCTGGTTCCAGTACTTTTAAAGCCACCGCTTGCACCACCAGCGCTGCTACTGGTAGTAGGAATAGTGCTACTAGAGCTGTTGCCAAAAGTTCTAATAGAACGGTCGTAACTTGAACCAGTTCCACCTGCTGAAGTAGAACTAGAGAAGACTCTCTTAACTAGGTTGCTGAAATTGTTGCTTCCCCCATTGGTGCCTGGTGCATACCATTTAGGATCGTTGCTATTATTGTACATTCTATTACGTAATGCACTTAAGTTTGCCCCAGAGTTATAAGTAGGTAAACTTGCTTTTGGATTGGCGTAATTGATAACAGAAAACATTGGATTGCCCCAACCAAGTGGGTTACCAAAAATGCCTCCATTGAATCCACCACCATAAAATCCGCCTCCGAAAAAATTATTCCAAGCATACATGCCTGGTCTAAAGCCCAATCCAATACTCCATGGATTATTATTAAACATAAAGGGGTCTAGTATCCAAGGATTAAATGTATTAAAATGATTGAAGCTATATGGGGAGAAATCATAGCGCATATCATTCCAGTAACTGAAATTATCAATCGAGCTCCAACGATTTCTATTGGCTACTCTCATACGTAAATATCGATCATCCATTGTACTCACGTATTCTTGATATCGCTCATCGTTGTTTTTATTATTGGCAACTGCATATGTTTCTCGTTCTTGTCCAGGTGAAAAATACACATCATCTGGGGTTTGCCCCATTTGATAAGCAGTACTACATCCACTAAGAATGGTTGCAGCAACAAAAGCACTTAGTAATAACTTTTTCATGATTTTCCTTTTTAGGTTGATCAACTTGGTTGAGTGAAGTTACATACATTTGCGATTGGTAACCTCTATCAATTAAGTGGCAAATTACATGCCAACTAACAAATGTTAGTGTTGAACAGGTTAAAAAAAACAAAAATATTTATGGGTAAGGAAATTACTTCTAGGGCACAGGACTATTCACAGTGGTATAATGACTTAATTATCAAGGGTAATTTGGCTGATTATTCAGCTGTTAGGGGTTGTATGGTCATTAAACCCTATGGATTTGCCTTATGGGAAAATATGCGAGACGTGTTAGACAAAATGTTTAAAGACACGGGCCATCAGAATGCTTATTTCCCTCTTTTTGTTCCTAAGAGTTTATTTGAGGCAGAAGAAAAAAATGCAGAAGGCTTTGCTAAAGAATGTGCCGTGGTAACCCACTATCGTTTAAAAACTGACCCCAATAACAAGGGAAAATTAATTGTTGATCCTGAAGCAAAATTAGAAGAAGAGCTAGTAGTTCGCCCTACCAGTGAAGCAATTATTTGGAATACTTATAAAGGATGGATTCAGAGTTATCGCGATTTGCCTTTATTGATTAATCAGTGGGCCAATGTGGTAAGATGGGAAATGAGAACAAGATTGTTTTTAAGAACCGCAGAGTTCTTATGGCAAGAAGGTCATACTGCACATGCCACTGCAGAAGAAGCCATTGAAGAAACCAAACGCATGTTAGATGTTTATGCAGATTTTGCAGAAAATTGGATGGCATTACCGGTAATTAAAGGGGTTAAATCTCCTAATGAACGTTTTGCAGGTGCCGAAGACACTTATTGCATTGAAGCATTAATGCAAGACGGTAAAGCATTGCAAGCTGGAACTTCCCACTTCTTAGGACAAAATTTTGCCAAAGCTTTTGATGTAAAATTCAGTGACAAACAAAATAAATTAGACTATGTATGGGCAACCAGTTGGGGTGTTAGTACTCGTTTAATTGGGGGATTGGTGATGGCGCATAGTGACGACGACGGTTTAATTTTACCGCCTCGTATTGCACCTGTGCAAGTTGTGATTGTTCCTATTTACAAAGGCGAAGAGCAAAAAGCACAAATTGATGAAGTAGTTAACCAAATGAAAAAGGAAATGGTTTCCTTGGGTATTTCTGTTAAATATGATGATTCCGACAACAGCAGACCAGGCTGGAAATTTGCAGAGTATGAATTAAAAGGTGTGCCAGTAAGAATTGCTGTAGGTGCAAGAGATTTAGAAAATAAAGTAGTTGAAGTAGCTAGAAGGGATACCAAAGAAAAACAAACAGTGCCCTTAGAAGGCATTGCCAGTTTTGTACATGATTTATTAGACAATATTCAAGTGTCTATGTACAATAAAGCAAAAGCATTTCAACAGGAAAATATTAGAAAGGCTGATAGCTGGGATGAGTTCATTCAAATTTTAGATACCAATGCTGGTTTTGTTTCTGCGCATTGGGATGGAACAGCTGAATCTGAAGATAAAATTAAAGAGTTAACAAAAGCTACCATACGTTGCATTCCTTTGGATAATCCTCAAGAGGATGGACAATGTATTTTATCCGGAAAAAAATCGACCCAGAGAGTACTTTTTGCCAGAGCTTATTGATATATTTATTAAATGGAATATAATAAATATAGTCTGGTTTTCAAGGGCAGTGGATTCGAGTATTTCAAAATTCAGTTAGTGAATATTATTCTCACTACCATAACCCTTGGTTTATATTATCCTTGGGCAAAAGCACGTACCCTGCATTTCTTCTATGCAAACACGGTGTTTAATGAGCAACCTTTTGTATTTACCGGTACTGGAGAACAAATGTTTAAAGGGTTTATAAAAGCCTTTTTGATTTTGGTAACTGTGTATGGACTCGTTATTTACCTAACTTTAAATGAACAAGAATTAGTTGGACTTGCATTATTGTATATTATCCTTTTGTTCATCATTCCTTTAGCTATTCATGGTTCATATAGGTATCGATTTGCAAAGACAATTTGGAGCGGTATACGTTTTGGATATATGGGAGATAAGTGGGAGCTACTCATGCTTTGCATTAAAGGAACTTTTTTGACGATTGTTACAATTGGAATTTATGGTGCTTGGTTTGCAATGAATTTACGTAGGTATTTGTTGTGTAATATTAAAGTAGGAGATGCCCGGTTCTCCTATAAAGGAGTGGGTGGCGAATATTTTTGGCTTAATGTAAAAGGATATTTGCTGAGCATCTTCACTTTCGGTATTTATTTTTTCTGGTGGCAAAAAGATTTGTTTGCTTATTTCATTAATAATTTAAGACTAACAAAAGGGGACCAAACTATGTTGTTGAAATCTAAAGCAACTGGTGGAGATTTTTTAGCATTAATCATGGTTAACCTTTTATTATTTGTTTTCACTTTAGGATTGGCAACCCCTTGGATTGTGGTAAGGAGTATGCGCTTTTTGTTCTCCAATATTGTATTGGATGGTACTATTGCATTTGATGAATTAAGGCAAACACAAGAAAATTTTGATGATGCAACAGGAGAAGATATCACCGACTTTTTAGACTTTGGTTTTATAATATAATGGATAATATTCAGCAAGTAGATTTTTTTGATGGATTACAAGCGGGTCCTAAGCATGCTTTGATGTACTTTAATGCAGCCGGTATTTCTATTCAGTTAGGCGCTTATTGGGATAAGGAAGCAACCGTTTTATTTTTTCCTTATAAACAATGCAATATTCAAGAAACTGGGAATAAATTAATTGTATTCTTAAATAAGAATGCCACCAACTATATTTCTTTTAGTGCAGATGCAAATTTTGCTATAGACCTTAAACAAAAAATTAATCACAAAGACCAATCATTTGCTGCTACTCTATTAAGTATGAATGTGTTTTCTTTGTTCATATTGGTGGTTATTTTATTAGCTGGAGTTTATTGGGGTATTTCAACAATTGTTCCTTGGGCAGGTTTGAAATTAATAAAACCTTCCACCGAAACCGAGCTAGGAGAAAAAATGTATCAGTCGATGATGCAAGGCGAAACGATTGATCATCAAAGAACAAAATTGTTACAAGAATTTGCTAAATCAATGAATCTTAGTAACACTTATCCAATTAAACTTACAGTAGTAAAAAATAGAGAAGTGAATGCTTATGCTATTCCAGGAGGAAATATTGTGGTTTATTCTGGAATACTAAAAGCCATGAAGTCTCCAGATGAATTAGCTGCATTATTAGGACATGAGACCGCTCATATTAATGATAGGCATAGTTTAAGATCTATATTAAGAAGTGCTGCAACGGGTTTAATTGTCTCGGTTGTATTAAATGATATTTCAGGTATTTTTTCGATTGTAGTAGAAAATGCAGAAGGATTAAGAACCATGCATTTTTCAAGGGGTATTGAAAAAAGTGCAGATGAAGAAGGGATGAAATTATTGATAAAAAACAATATTCATCCTTTAGCAATGAAGAAATTAATGCAGCGCTTGAAAGAGAATAGTCCTGAAATACCCGAGGTGTTATCTTTTATGCAATCGCATCCTGCTACAGACGAAAGAATTAAACACGCAACTGAATTTGCTGTTCCTTATAAAAATAGTTCCTTTGCACCCAATCCAGTTTTGGATTCAATTTGGAGTGCATTAAAATAAAATGAAGCAAAAAGAAATACATCCTGCCTTACAGCCTTATTTAGAAGGAAAAACAATACTAATAGATAAACCACTTGATTGGACTTCTTTTGATGTGGTAAGAAAAATTAGGAATATCACTCGAATTGTAAAAGTGGGTCATGCTGGAACACTTGATCCATTGGCTTCTGGTTTGCTAATTGTGTGTACAGGTAAATTTACTAAGAAGATTAATGAATACATGGGAATGGAAAAAGAGTACACGGGTACTTTTACATTGGGTGCAATCACCCCCACTTACGATTTAGAATCTGAGCCAACTCAGTTTTGTTCAATTGATCATTTAACAACTGAACAAATAGTAGGAGCAACTGATTTATTCAAAGGATTGATTATGCAAGTTCCGCCTATTCATTCTGCCATTAAACAAGCTGGTAAGCCTGTTTATTTAGCTGCTAGAAAAGGAATTGATGTTGTAATAGAGCCAAGACCTGTTACCATTCATGCATTTGACATTGAAAAAATTGAATTGCCTATTGTTCACTTTAGGGTGGTTTGTTCAACAGGCACTTATATCAGAAGTCTTGCGAATGATTTCGGAAAAGCTTTAGGTGTGGGTGGTTATATGAGTAGCTTAAGAAGAACCCGAATTGGCCATTTTAATGTTGATCAAGCGCTTTCTATGGATGCATTTGAAAATGAAATTGATCAGCTAAAATCATTAGAAGGGTAATCCTATGCCCAGTTGCAATGCAAAGTTGGGTACTTTAATTCCATTAGGTCTAGTATCGTTCCAAGTGAAATCTTTAATACTCATCCATCCATTATTCGCAGCCCTTAATGGGTCTTTTAACTTATAAGCAAAATCGAGTCTAATTAAAAAATAGGACATGTCAAATCTTAGTCCAGTTCCAATACCAATGGCCATATCTCTTGTAAAACTATTTAAAGAAAAGCGAGTATCCGAGTCGGTGGAAGCTGCTCTTTTTATATTCCATACGTTGCCAATATCGGCATACAAAGCAGAACCTATTTTGAAACTTCCAATTGTTGCTAATTGAAAACGATATTCCATATTGAACTCTAATTGCATATCTCCAAAACGATCACGAAATGCATTGGATGCCGTGTCTGATTCACTTTGATTAGAACTACCTAGGCCTAATTGTCTCAATCTCCATGCACGCATACTATTGGGTCCGCCTGCAGAAAATTGTTTATAGAAAGGTAGGGTAGGGCCAATGATGGTATCGCCCCCATAATTGTAACCTATTCCTGCAAATGCTCTATAAGCTAATTCCGATTTTGCAAACTTCACAGATTGTTTATACTCTGTTTCTACTTTGATGTATCTGTAAATATTTCCTTGTAAACCCGGAATAAAACCAAAAAGTCCACCCGCTTCTTCTACTGCTAAACGATAAAATTTGTTTTTATTGGGATTCTTAATTCCATTGGTAGTTCTTACAAATGAAAGGCTTTGGCTAACAATACTTCCTTCGTTAAAAGATGCTTTCAGAAAAGGGTTCTTGATAATTAATTGATCTAGGGAATCTAGCTTGTCTATAGAATACAACTCTATGTTAATGGGCTTATATAAAAATGAGTTGTTGCCTTTTTTCCATTCGTATCCAAAACTGGTGGTTAAATTTCTAACTCTATAAAAATTTCTTCGGTCTACATATCCTCCGTTTACCGACCATAGTGTTCTTCTGTTATCAATTTGGTCTAATCCTTTCCATCTTTTGAATGGTTGAATTATGCCTGGAAATATATAAGTATGCCCAACGTTTATTAAAAATGTTTGAAGTAATTGATCGGGTTGATTGCTGCTACTTAATATATTTAATTCCACACCCGTTCTAAAAGTAGCAATAGATTGAATGGCATTTTTCCAAACATTTCTATTGTTGTAAGATAAATTGGTGGTAATACCCAATAAGTTGGTAACCCCAATATCTGCTATATTTCTGCTGGCTTCTAGGTCAACGGTAAAGCTTTGTTTAACTGCAGGAGTCATGAAAAAATACATATCCAATGTATCCCTATTTCTAATTTCTGGCCTGATATCAATATTTTGCCAAGCCGATAATTGTCCTAAAGCATTAGCGGTTTTAAAATATTTTTCTTCATTGTAAATGTCTCCTCTTTTAAAATAAGTGTCTTCTTTTAATGGCCTAAAATTGAATAGCCCTTTTTTATACCGCATAAAAGTTGATTCACTTTTCTTCTCAAAAAAGGTTTTATCGGTCATTAAACTATCGGGTACATCGGTGATTTTTGTTTCAGGATAATAATACAAATTGCCAATATGGTATTTAAATAACCTAGAACTGTCTTCTACCTCTCTTTGCCTTATAGCAATATCCCAATTGGGATTTTCTTTTTTGGCTTTTGCAACTTCCGATAATAATTTGGCTTGTTCAAAAGGGTCAATTGTTAAAGCAAATAGCTTGGTATTGTTAGAGTCTACATAAGCATACACGTCTTCTCTGGTAATTTTAAAATAACCGTTTTTTCTATAAAGGCCTACCATTCTATCTAACTCGTTGCTGATGACTTGCTTTGAATAAGGTTTACTCTTTTTTAAATAGCTTTTACCAGATTCAGCAACCGCCAATTGCTGAAGGGTTGAATCGTTCATTTCATAGGAAACTTCATCAATAGTAATATTCTTTCCTGCGTCTATATCCATAAAAATACTGGTCCTTATTTGGTCTTTCACTGTGTCGATGGTAAACCGATTGGTTAATATGGAATAATAATAACCTTGTGCGTTTAAATAAGAATTCATGAAGAGGGCAGACCTAGTAATATTAGTGCTATCGAAAACTGCTGGGTTCTTAATTTTATAAAAAAGGCCAAATTGTTGTTGTTTAGGAACTTTCAAACTATCGTCCCAATAATTTTGCAAATCTGATAATAACCGTTTTTTCTCATCTTTGGTAAAATTACCATGAAGGCTAATTTGGTTGTTGTAAACAAATGGAGTGTTTTTGGGATAGTTTCTTACCCAGGTTCTCTTTTGTTCAGAGCAAGCAGACAGCATAATTAAGGCTGTAAACATGCTGAAAAAACCAATAAAACTCCTTTTTACCGTAAAATGCATACACAATGTTAAGCAAGATTGAGGCCAAATATATTCAAAGTTTATACCACAAAAAACAAAGGGATGCGTTAAGCCTGTTTATTGTAGAGGGAGTAAAGGGGGTAGATGAACTCTTAAACAGTTCCTTTGTGATACAAAAAATTCTTGCAGTGAATGATTGGGGGCATCCATTAATGGACAAAGCGCCACTAATAAGGGTTTCAGAAGAAGAACTACAAAAAATAAGTGGGTTACAAACAGCCAATAAAGTGTTGGCTGTAGTAGAACAGCAAAATTTCACTGCCCAAAAGCCTCAAAAGGGTTCCATTACATTGGCACTTGATGGTATTCAAGACCCTGGAAATATGGGAACCCTTATAAGAATTGCTGACTGGTTTGGTATAAATACCATTTTGGCTTCTGAAGATTCAGTGGAAATGTATAATCCTAAAGTAATTCAAAGTACTATGGGTAGTTTTATTAGAGTAAAAGTGGGGTATGGCAATTTAACCCACCTTTTATCGGACCTAGCTATTCCTGTTTTTGGGGCCTTATTAGAAGGGGCATCGGTATATAATCAATCTTCTATTGAGGAAGGGGTTTTACTTATAGGGAATGAGTCTAAAGGCATTCATACAGAATTGCTGCCCTATATTTCTGCACCTATTCATATACCCAGAATTGGCGGAGCAGAATCGCTGAATGCTGCAGTTGCTGCTGGTATTCTACTTTCTCATCTGATTAAAAAGTAATGCAGTTATCTGAATTGAATTGCTTTGATGGGGTTAACTTTCTTAACTAATAAGGCAGGTATTAACATGACCACAAACGACACCACAAATGTTGTTACACAAACAGTAATAATTTGCCACCAAATTATTTGAACTGGTGCAGTTTTAACATAATAAGAACTTTCGTCTAAGCTAATGAATCCGGTATATTGTTGTATTAGCACTAAGCCCATTCCAATGATAAATCCCCCAATAATTCCTCTTAATGCAATCACCGCTGCATAATAAAGAAAAATTTGAATGATGCTCCTGTCTTTTGCTCCCAATGCTTTAAAAACACCAATCATTCTTGTTCTTTCTAATATTAAAATGAGCAAACAGGAAATCATATTAATAATGGCTACTACTGCCATAATAATGAAAATCACATTTCGGTTCATGTTTTGAATTTCTAACCAATCAAAAATATTGGGGTAAATGGATGCCACTGTTCTGCTCATCCATTCGGTGGGAAGGTTACTCATCAGTTGTTGACTTACCGTGTCTTTATTGTATGCTGGGTCAATAAAGATTTCATATCCACCAATTTGTTCTTCCGTCCAGTTATTAATTCTTGCAATCAATTTTAAATCGGCTAGTAAAAAAACTTTATCGTATTCTTCAATACCCGTTTTATAAAAACCTGCAACAGTTAATTTTCTATAACTGGTATTTGTTTCATTGGTTCCAACAAAATATACAGTAACTGTATCATGTAACGCAATATTTAATAAACTGGCAATTTGTTCAGACACCATTATTTCCTTACTGTAACTGCTATCCAAAAACTGAATCCATTTGCCGCGGGTTATAAATGGTTTGATTCTGCTACTATCGTAGTTGGCTTCAATCCCCTTTAATAATACCCCTTCAATATTTTTATGGAATTCTAAAACAGCCGACTTGGTTGCAAATGCCTGAATCTTTGATACTTCTTTTTGAGATGCAATCAATTTTTCTACATTCTTGTCCCTGTTAATAGGTACTTCCTCTGCCATCATCGATTTATCTGGCTCAAAATGTTGTACCCGTATATGCCCCCAAAAACTATATACTTTATCTGCAACGGTTTGTTGAAATCCATTAACAAAGCAGAGGGTAATAATCATTGCCGCTATGCCAACAGTTGTTGCCCCAACTGAAAGCCGAATAATAAATCTTGAAAATGACTGCTGTTTGCTGAATGCGAGTCTCTGGGCTATGAAAAGAGAAAAATTCAAACGGTACGGTTTTTGACTATATCAAAGCTACTAATAATACAATAGTTTCAGTAAGTTTATCCTTTATGAAATACATCCTGCTGCTTTGCTGCTTTCTTTGCTCATTTAATGGATTTGGTCAACTAAAACCAGATCATGTTTTTATGCCTTCCATAAGAACAGTTAAACTATTTCCGCAAAACAATCAATTGGCATTACCCATTATTGGATTGAATTCTACTGATCAACTTGAATTGCATTTTGATGATTTGGGTGCATATCCTAAAAATTACTTTTATACTTTTCAATTGTGCAATGCCGATTGGTCCGAAGCACAATGGAGCCCGTTTGATTATATAAGGGGGTTTCAACAAAATAGAATTAGTCAATACCGAATCTCTTCTATTGCACAAGTTCAATATGTACATTATCAAACTATGTTGCCCGATCGTTCTGCGGTACCAACTAGGAGTGGGAACTATATACTCAAGGTTTTTCAAGATGCCGATACCTCCAAGCTTTTATTTACCAAGCGTTTTTATGTTGTGGATAATAAAGTTGGTATTGCTGCTCAAATACAGCAACCATATAATTCACAATTGATTCAAACACACCAAAAAATTCAGCTGGGTGTAAATACTTTGCCATTGAATTCAATTAATCCACAACAAATTCAAACTGTAATATTACAAAATGGAAGATGGGATAATGCAGCACAAAAACTGCAGCCTAGCTTTATTAGGGGTAATATGTTGGAATACAATTCGGAGCAGGATTGTTTGTTTCCAGCTGGTAAAGAGTACAGATGGATAGATTTGAGGAGTCTACGATTTGAGAGTGATCGAGTAGATAAAATACTTAGGATAAATATTCCCGTACTGGTTTATGTAAAGCCGGACGCCATTAGGTCTGGACTGCGTTATTTATGGTATAGAGATTTAAATGGCTTTAGCGAAATTGCTACTACTGAATCGGTTAATCCATGGTGGCAATCAGATTATGCAGAAGTAGAATTTACATTGGCCCCTGAAAACAGGCAACCATTAATGGGTAAACAAGTGTATTTAATGGGAGAATTAACGGGAAATCAAATAAGTGATTCATCTTTAATGGAATTTGATGAACGCAAAGGGGTTTATTTCAAGCGTTTAACCCTTAAGCAGGGGTACTATAGTTATACTTATGTTACAAAAGATAAAAATAACGGGTTGCTGCCAGCAGATCCAGCTTTAACGGAAGGCAATTATTGGGAAACCGAGAATAACTATACTATTTTGGTCTATTATAGGCCATTTGGTGGAAGGCACGATGAATTGGTAGGACTGAGGCAAATTAGTAGTCTACTGCCTAATTCGAGACTTTAACAATTAACTTTAGGGAGGGGAGCATATTAACTGTATCTTTGCACCCTTATTAATATACAATTTTTACAATGGACACACAAATTCAAGGAACTGTAAAGTTCTTTAACGAAGAAAAAGGTTTTGGTTTTATTAAGCATGATGATTCCAACAAAGAAACTTTTGTACATGCGAACGGTCTTATTGACCAAATTGAAGCTAACGATAAAGTTATCTTTGACGTACAAGAAGGAAGAAAAGGTTTGAATGCAGTAAATGTAAAACGTTTAAGCTAGTCTTAAATTACATACCTTACCTAAGGCCATCAGCTACTAGTTGATGGCCTTATTTTTTATTTGAAGTATATTTGTCCTCTAATTTTTGAATATGTCCAATTTAATGAGCCAGTTGGCAGAAACCACTGCATTTATACAAAGTAAAGTAGATTCAAAAGCCGAGATAGGCATCATTTTAGGCAGTGGGTTAGGTAATTTATCAAGTGAAATAAAAGTTGAAATAAGTATCCCTTATAGTGACATTCCTCATTTCCCTGTTAGTACAGTAGAAGGCCATGGCGGAAGCTTAATTCTAGGAGAGTTAAGTGGTACGAAGGTTTGGGTAATGAGTGGCCGTTTCCATTTTTATGAAGGCTATACCCCACAGCAAGTAACGTATCCCGTTAGGGCCATGCATTTATTGGGAGTAAAAACCTTGCTATTATCTAATGCAGCTGGAGGTGTTAATCCTGCATTTAATGTGGGAGATTTAATGGTCATTACCGATCATATCAGTCTATTCGTTTTGAATCCATTATTGGGTAAAAATGAAGATGCATTGGGTACCAGATTTCCAGATATGAGTGAGCCATACAGCAAAGAATTGGTGGCTAAAGCAATGTTGATTGCAAAAAATAATGGTATAGAACTTAAGCAAGGCGTTTATACGGGTGTTACAGGTCCTACATTTGAAACAAGGGCAGAATATAAGATGATTCATGCTTTAGGAGGGGATGCCGTAGGAATGAGTACGGTGCAAGAAAATATTGTTGCAGTTCATTGTGGCATGAAAGTATTTGCTACCAGCGTAATTACCGACTTGGGTATTAGAGAGGAAGAGAATATTATTACCCATGAAGAAGTGTTACAAGCTGCAAAAGATGCGGAACCAAAACTTACTTTGCTATTTAAAGAGTTGATAAAGGGATTGTAAAAAAAACTGGATGCATCCTTCAAAAAATAAACTTTATTTCATTGTTGCGCTGCTGATATGCATTGGGGCTAGTAATAGTTTAGCTCAATCGTTTAGGCCAGGTCAAATGAGTTCTTTTTCTGGTTCTAACAATATGCAACAGTCTAAATCTGGAAAGAATGATTCTTTACAGAAAAGGGATCAGTTTGCAGATTCTATTACCATCTTTTATCGTTTTTTTGATTCAACTAGAAATAGGGTGTTGGATTCTTCAATCAATGATTTTACAGCTCGATTTCCCATGCCTTTTCAAAATTATCATTTAGGAAATTTTGGCACAGCCGCTCAATCTATGCGCTTTCATCCTATAATGAAAGCAGGATTTGATGCAGGATTTCATCAGTATGATATGTACAAGTTTACCTTAGAAAACACAAGGTTTTACCAAACAACCAGACCATATACCGAATTAGGCTATTTGTTGGGAGCTAAAGCGGAACAGTTGATAGACTTAAAGCATACCCAGAATAGAAAAAGCAATTTCAATTTTAGTTTTGAATATCGATTCAGTAATTCACCAGGTAGTTTGAAGAATCAGAATGCCAGTCATAATAATTTTAGGTTCACCACTCACTATCAAACCAATAACAGACAATACGAAGTATTCTTTGTGTACCTAGCCAATAAGGCTTCCGTTTCTGAAAATGGGGGGTTGGTTGATGTTAAAAAATTAGACAGTCTTGCCTTAAACGATCCTTTTGAATTAGAAACAAGAATGGGTAGGTCTGGTGCCGCTATTCGAAATCCATTTAATACCAATGTGAGTACGGGCAATTTGCAAAAAGACAATATGCTCTTAATAAAACACCATTTTGATATTGGTAAAAAGGATTCTGTTGTAACCGATTCTATTACCTATAAAATATTCTATCCAAGGTTTCGAATTGAGCATATTTTTAAATTACAACAACAGCTGGCTCATTTTTTTGATAATAATGTAGATTCTATACGCTACAAAAATTATTTTAATTATACCACCCGAAATGCACAGGCATTTCAGTTTAAAGACAGTTGGAATATACTTACCAATGAATTCAGCTTGATTACATTCCCTGATAAGAATAACCAAAGCCAATTTTTAAAGGCTGGTATAGGGCTACAAAATATAAAAGGAACCCTTGATACATTTAATACCGTTTCTCTTAATAATATTTTTGTTACTGGCGAGTACCGTAATAGAACCAAGAATCAAGTTTGGGATTTAGAAGCAAAAGGAGAATTTTATTTGAATGGGTTTAACTCGGGAGACTACAGTGCTTATATTAGCATGAAAAGATTACTTGGAAAAAAGATTGGGTTTTTAAATGTAGGGTTTCATAATGTAAATAGATCTCCCTCTTATCTCTTTAATAGCTTAAGTACATTCCCAATTGCCAATAGAGTTGGTTACAATAAAGAAAATATCATCAGGGTATTTGGTGTATATGAAAATCCTGCTAAAAATTTAACTATTACAGGTGAATACAATGTGGTAAGTAATTACCTATACTTCGATAGTTTCTTTACTGCAAAACAAGAAGCTACTTTGTTTAATGTGCTTCAGTTGGGTGTTTCTAAAAAAATTAAATTGGCCAAGCATTTTAATTGGTATGCCGAACTGAATATTCAACAAGTTATTGGAGGTGCCCCAGTAAATATTCCTTCTATCATTACTAGAAACAGATTTGCATTTGAAGGCAACTTTTACACCAATTTATTTTTATCTACTGGGGTTGAACTGCGTTACAATACTGCTTATAAAGCAGATAGTTACAGTCCGTTATTGGGACAATTCTTTTTTCAAAACAATACCACTATTTCTAATAGACCAGATATGCATGCATTCTTGCATTTTAGAATTAAAAGTTTTAAAGGCTTTATTCGCTTCGAAAATATCAATACCCTCTTTTCAAAAATGAATATGCAGGCTATTAATTATCCTGGACAAGGTCTTTGGAATAGAATAGGTATCTGGTGGAATTTTGTTAATTAGCCAATTGGTTTTCTGCACCATAGAAAGAAGCTATTTTTCTGATTACTTTTTCTACCACTGCATCAGGGCAACTTGCTCCACTTGTCATAACAATCCTTAATGGCTCAGTCTTTGGCAAATATCCTACAACAGTACTCATTTCCTTTGTTTGCCAGTTGCAATGTATTATTTCATCTTTGCTAATTAATTTATCTGGACCATCAATAAAAAAAGTAGGGTATTTGGCTTCACATAATTCAACCAAATGTGAACTATTGCTGCTATTGTGTCCGCCAATCACCATGGCAATATCTGCTGCAGTATCTAACATGCCTTTCACAGCTGATTGATTGTCGTTGGTAGCATAGCAAAGTGTATCTCTAGTATCAGCAAATCTAGTAGCAATATTGCTATTGTCTAATTGAAAATGATTCAGAATCACTTCTTTTAAATAATCAGAAATGGCTTGTGTATCTGTAGCTAATTGGGTTGTTTGATTAACTACTCCAATTTTTTGTAAATCCTTTGTGATATCAAAACCCTCCGAATAACGGCCTTTGAATTCAATATAAAAGGAATCAGTTTCTTTTTCTCCAGTAATGTATTTAGCCAATTCAATCGTTTCCTTCATATCATTAACTATCACAGTAGGCGTATTGGCAGATGCGTGTGAAAATGTGGCCCTGGTTTCTTCATGTTTTGGTTTCCCGTGAACCACAATGCTATATCCTTTCGAGGCTATTTGGTCGCTTCTATTCCAAACTTTTTCTACAAAAGGGCAGGTGGTATTGTATTTTTCTACTGCAATACCTTTTGCTTTAAGCATTGATTCAATTTCAAGTGTTGTGCCAAATGCAGGAATGATGACTACATCTTCTGCGTTTAGTGATTCAAATGGAATCAATTGTTTACCATACGTATCCTGTAGAAATTGGACACCCCGCGAAACTAAATCTGCATTTACTTGGGGGTTGTGAATCATCTCACTTAATAAATAAATGTTTTTGCCTTGGTTCTGGTCTATCGTATTAAAGGCAATTTCAATGGCATTTTCTACCCCATAGCAAAAGCCAAAATGCCTTGCCAAATAAATATGTACTGGCCCCAAATTTAAGAGGGTAGGCGTAAAATCTTTTTTGAGTTTATCTGCTGCCTTTCTGTTCTCCTTAATCTGGCTGATTAGGTTGCTTCTGTAAATATTGGGTATAGTGAATTGCTTCATGGTATATAAACCACAAAAATAAGGAATAGTTCGTGGATGAATTGAATTGCTATTATAGTGTACCCGTCTACCAATTTTAATAATCCGCAATTTTTAGTGAAGCAAAAAAATGGCTTTCTGGTATTTCTAATATTTCTCCAGGAGCCAAATTCCCTAGATGAAGGTCTTCAATACTAACCCTAACTAGTCTTTTACATTTGAGTTGTACTGCCGTAAGCATTTTTCTAACTTGATGAAATTTTCCTTCGGTTAATTCAATACTAAGCCAAGTGTGCGGAACTCTTTCTGAAAGTAGGTATTCTCCTGGAAACTGAACCAAGGGTGGGTTTACAATAGCTACTTCGCAAGGGGAAGTTGTATGGTATAGATCTGCACCAACTTTAAATTGTACCCCATTTCTAAGTTGATTCAATTGTACTTCAGATACTATATTATTTACTAATACATGATAAACCCTTGTATGTGGTATAGGTCCTTGGAAAAGTAATCTAGTTACTTTCTTATTAGTTGTAAGTATTAGTAAGCCTTCTGAATGATGATCTAACCGGCCAATAGCATGTGTTCCCTCTGGAAAGGGGAAAGCTAAATTGCCTAATAAACTAACGTTATGGCTACTTTTAAATTGAGAAACCATGCCATAAGGCTTATTCAATAAAAAATATTGGTGTTCCATTAGTCTGCCCTGCTTACTAATGGGAATAGAAGGTTAACAGTGGTTCCCTCACCGTTAATACTTTCAATTTCAATATTTCCATTCATTTTATTCATGAAATCTTTGCACAAAACTAGGCCTAATCCAATTCCTTTCTCATTTGCAGTGCCAAAAGTTGAATAACTAACATTGTCTTGAAAAAGTTTGGAAAGTGCATCGGAAGTCATACCTACGCCAGAGTCTTTTATTATGACAAATGCGTTGTATTTGTTGCGCTTTGTATTGATATCTATAATACCATTCTCTCCGGTAAACTTAATGGCATTGCTTAGAATATTTCTGATGATAAATGCCGTCATATTCTTATCGGCCCATATTAGTTGACTGTGTAAATAGGTTCTAATTCGGATATTCTTATTAACTGCACTCTGGTTTAAAACAGATACCGTATCGGTGATTATTTGTGCTAAATCAATCGGTTGTAAATTCATTTGAATTTCTCCTGTTTGAGATCTAGACCACATGAGTAATCCATCCAACATTTCTACCACTTTTTTCACGTGTGTATTTAAATTGCTGGAAACAAATTCAATTTCTGCTTCAGTGAAGTTTTTGAAATTGTCTTTATAGTAATCTAAGAAACTTATAATGCTGCTTAACGGAGCTCGCATATCGTGAGAGATAATTGAAAGAAACTTATCTTTTTGCGCACTAATCATTTTCAGGGTTTCTTCATTTTCTAAAAGCTGTTTATTTTTAGCCTGTAAGCTTTCCGATTTGTCTTGAATTATTTTTATGCTTCTCCTAATTTTCCGAATGGCTAAATTGAAATTGATGGCTAATTGACCTATTTCATCCATTCTTAGTTCATCAATAAAGTCAGGGCTAATATCATCTTTAAATTTAGTTGCAACTACTTCCTTTGTTGCTCTATTTAACTCAATTAATGGCCTGGTAATTTCCATTGAAATTAAATAGCTGAATAACAAACCTGCAACTAGTGTTACTGCAATAAGTCCATAAAAAATCCATTCAAGTTTTTTGATGTCTTCTTCGTAAAGTGCATTGATTGAATTTAAAGTTGCCTGAAGTTGTTCATCATTGCTTTTACTCTGTTTTATTAATTCATTTTGTAATCCATCCTGATTACTATTGCCAATACTTCTTTCTAGTTTTACAATTCTTACAAATGTTTTTCTATATTCTTCTAAAATGGTTTCAGAACTAGGACTATTGCTGTAAGCGAATAGTAGTTTTCTAGCTAGTGAATCAAATTGAATGGCAGCTTTCTCATTTTTTTCAAGCAAATAAGCAGATGATAATTCATCTAATTTTTTCAAATCAGTTGTATTAATCAGATTACCTGATTCCAATTCCTTTTTATGTTGATTTAGTGCCCCTATAAGTCCTTGATTTCCCATACCCAATTGTTTAACAGAATCGACCATTCTACTAAAGAATTCTTCTTGGGCATGTATATTCCTGGTTATGGAAACAATTTTTTCAGAAATAGGTGATTTTTGAGATAATTTGTTTTGATTAATACTTAAAAGACTACTGTCAATTTTATTAATTAGTTTATTATAATCAATAATAGACTCAGTTGTACCTGTTATATAAAAGCTTTCTGTAAATCGATCTTTTAATAAAAAAGATTGCCTTGCCTCGCTTTGTTTTCCAATATTGTTTCTAATATCATCTAAGTGCGTCATCATTTGATGCATGAGCAAGCGCTTATCATTCACTTTTACCGATATTAGAATAATAATAAGGGTGATCAATAGAATCAGGAAATGCGAAAGGAAGAGCTTATTGCGGATGCTAAGGTTCCTGAGTGGTGTTTTGATCATTTCTTTTACAACTAGGTTCTTTGTTTCTCGGAATTAGCGTCTAAGATACTTAGTTTTGCAGCATGCATTATGTTTCGGTAGAAGGATTAACCAAAAGCTATGGAATTAATCCACTTTTCAGTAATATTTCCTTTCATATAAACGAAGGCGATAAAATAGCCCTAATTGCCAGAAATGGAATCGGGAAGTCAACCATGTTAAGGATTCTAGCGGGTTTAGAAACCCCAGATTCGGGTAAATATTGGATCCATAAAGACGTTACAGTGGCTCTTTTTGAGCAAGATCCCCAATTTGAGGAGTCTTGGTCGGTATTAGAAAATATCTTTCACCTGAACCATCCAGTCATAACGGCCATTAAAAAATATGAAGCTGCTATAGAAGCGGAGGATGCCATAGGGATTACTGAAGGCATAGAAGCCATGGACGATTTAAGTGCTTGGGACTTTGAGGCCAAGGTTAAACAGATACTAGATAAGCTGAATATTCACCACTTAACCAATCCGGTTAAAGAATTAAGTGGTGGTCAAAGAAAGCGGGTAGCATTGGCTAAAACCCTCATAGATATTGGGTTTGCCCACCAGCATACCTTATTGATGATGGATGAGCCCACCAACCATTTAGATGTAGAAATGATTGAATGGTTAGAGCATTATTTAAACCAAGAAAAAGTAACCCTTTTGTTGGTGAGCCACGATCGATATTTTTTAGATGCAACCTGCGATGAAATCTGGGAATTGGAGCGAGAAAATTTATACGTTTATCGGGGGGATTATGAACAATACATGGAGCAGAAAGCTGCCCGTTTAGAGAGTGAACAAGCCAGTATAGACAAGGCTAAGAATACTTACCGCAAAGAGTTAGAATGGATGCGAAAGCAGCCTAAGGCTCGAACCACCAAGAGCAAAAGCAGACAAGATAATTTTTACGAAGTAGAAGCAAGGGCTAAGCAAAAAATAGAAGATGCACAATTGCAATTGCAGGTAAAAATGAGCCGGCTAGGAGGTAAAGTGGTGGAAATGAAGAAAGTGTACAAGAGCTATGGAGACTTGCCCATTTTAAAAGGATTTGATTACAATTTTAGTAAAGGAGAACGAATTGGTATCATTGGAAAGAATGGGGTAGGGAAGTCTACTTTTCTAAATATTTTGCAGGGATTGGAATTGGCCGATAGTGGCAAAATAAATATTGGGGATACGGTTGTGTTTGGGAATTTTTCTCAGCAAGGCTTAGTCTTTAAAGAAAACGTGCGTGTAATTGAATATGTAAAAGGTTTTGCCGAAAACTTTCCATTAGCAGATGGAACAACATTGAGTGCTGCTCAGTTTTTAGAACTCTTTTTGTTTACACCAGATAAGCAGTATACCTATTTGAATTCATTAAGTGGTGGAGAGAAAAAGAGATTGCAATTATTAGTCGTTTTATTTACCAACCCCAATTTTTTGATAC
Source organism: Sediminibacterium sp. (assembly GCF_030695065.1). Lineage (GTDB taxonomy): Bacteria > Bacteroidota > Bacteroidia > Chitinophagales > Chitinophagaceae > Sediminibacterium. The sequence goes on from NZ_JAUYTR010000019.1 coordinate 83,587, forward strand.
TTGATGAGCCTACCAATGATCTTGACCTTCCTACATTAGCAGTATTAGAAAATTTCTTAGTAGATTATCCTGGTTGTGTTTTAATTGTATCGCACGATCGTTATTTTATGGATCGTTTAGTAGATCACTTATTTGTTTTTGAAGGAAATGCAGAAGTAAGAGATTTTCCCGGGAACTATTCGCAATATAGAATCTGGCAGAAAGAAAACGAGAAGAAAGACAATAAATGGGACGCTTTAGAAGCGGGTAAAAGAAAGGGCGCTAGCACTGAAGATATCGTAACTGCAAAAGTAGAAACACCTAAAGCTCCTGCAAAAAAAGTAATGAGCTTTAAAGAAAAAAGAGAATTTGAACAATTAGAAAAGGAAATGCCTCTTTTAGAAAAAGAAAAACAAGACTTAACGAATGAAATGAGCAGCGGCACGGCTACTTTTGAGACAATTCAAAAAATAAGTGAACGACTGGTGCAAATAGAAAAAGCCTTAGAAGAAAAAGAAACTCGCTGGTTAGAACTCAGCGAGTTTCTATGAGTTATCTAAATAAAACTAATTAGTTCTACTTCAAATACCAATGTGCTGTTGGGTCCTATTTGAGCACTTACTTGTCTATCGCCATACCCTAAATGTGGTGGAATAAAAAAGCGCCATTTGCTTCCTGTAGGCATAAGCTGTAATCCCTCTGTCCAACCTTTAATCACCATATTTAAAGGGAAGGAAGCAGGTCTGCCTCTTTGAACAGAGCTATCAAAAATAGTTCCGTTAATAAGTGTTCCGTGGTAATGACAGGTTACTTCATTGTTTGCTGTTGGTTTAGAACCAGTACCTTCAGTAATGATTTCATATTGTAATCCACTCGGCAATTCAACAATGCCTTCTTTTTGTTTGTTACTGGCTAAAAAATCTTGCCCTTCTTTTAAATTGGCGGCTGCTTTTTCCGCTTTTAATTGTGCTAATTGATCTGCTACACCCATAAATATTTTTTTTTCAAAGGTAAGCATTCAATCCTTACTTTTGCGGTGTGGCAGGTCTTGCACGACCAGCTCCTGCTGAACCTCCCCAGGGCAGGAATGCAGCAAGGATAAGCGGTTGAGCGGTGCGATGTGAGTAGCCTGCCATATTTTTTTAATTATACATATATGAAGTTTTTCATTGACACCGGCAACTTAGCCCAAATTAAAGAAGCAAACGACTTAGGGATTTTAGACGGTGTAACCACCAATCCTTCTTTGATGGCCAAAGAAGGCATAAAAGGAGAAGAAGCAATTGCCCAACATTACAAAACAATTTGCGAGCTTGTAGACGGTGATGTAAGTGCAGAAGTACTTTCTACCGATTTTGCCACTATGGTGGAAGAAGGGAAGAAATTGGCTGCAATTCATCCAAATATCGTAGTTAAAGTTCCAGTAATTAAAGATGGTATCAAAGCAATTAAATGGTTTACCGATAATGGTATTAGAACCAATTGCACTTTAATATTCTCAGCAGGTCAAGCTATTTTAGCTGCTAAAGCTGGTGCTTCATATGTATCTCCTTTTATTGGTCGTGTAGACGACAGTGGTTGGGATGGCATGGATTTGATTGGTCAATTGCGTCATATTTTTGACGTACAACAATACAAAACAGAAATTTTAGCTGCTTCAATCAGAAGCCCATTACATATAATTAAAGCTGCTGAATTAGGTGCTGATATTTGCACTTGTCCTTTAGATTCAATAGTTGGCTTATTAAAGCATCCTTTGACTGATATTGGCTTAGCTAAGTTTTTAGAAGATGCTAAAAAAATGTAGTTTTTTAACTACACAATATTTAATATTTCAATGCCTGCAATGCAGGCATTTTTTATGCAGAATAGTTTAGCTTCGAATACGATTCTTTAACAATTGGCTAAACATACTCGCTTTTGAAAAAAATATTTTTTTTATGTTTTTTCTGTAAGTTCATTAGTACCAATTTAATGGCTCAGTCCATTTATCCTTCTACTATAAATATTACAGGCCAATACGGCAACCAAGGAAATTATCAATTTGAATTTAGTTTAGGTGAGTCAGCATCAATTGTTACCCAATCAAGCAGCACTTTAGTTGTAACAAGTGGGGTACTACAATCATTTACTTCATTTGCTTCCGCTTATAATGCTTTTCCCACTTTTTTGCCTGATGAAATCAAAATATATCCCAATCCATTCAAAGATGTATTAGAGATCAATTTTTTACAAACCAACTCAGGTAAATTAAAAGTTGAACTTTTTGATATGCAAGGTAAAAAAATGAAAGAGTTGTTATTTTTTCATTTTGGTGTTGGAAGAACAGAACGATGGGATTTAAGTAAATTTCCACAGGGTAGTTATATTGTTTCTATAAACCAACTTGACGGAACTGGTAAGTTGGTAATTAAGAGAGGAGTTTTCAAAGTTTTAAAAATAAAGTAACTATTATCAAAATTCTTTTTTATGAGAAAAAGATTACTTGTTTATATTTTAATTCTTATAGTTGCCAATTTTATACCTGATTGGATTTTTGCACAGGCCCCTAATTTAATTAATTATCAAGGAGTAGCAAGAAATGCAGCTGGTAACCCTTTGCAAAATCAAACCATATATTTAAGGGTAAGTATTAGAACTGGTTCATCACAAGGAGCCGTTCAGTTTTCAGAAACCAGGTCTGTAACAACAAATTCCTGGGGTTTATTCGCAGTTCAAATTGGTAGTCCAGGATTTATGAGTTCTATTGGAACTTTATCCGGGGTTACTTGGATGCAAGGTGATAAGTTTATGGAAGTGGAAATTGATCCAACAGCGAGCAACAATTATATCAATTTAGGCTCAACTCAATTATTAAGTGTACCCTATGCCTTGAATGCTGTATCCGCTGGTACTGCAAACCCTATCGGAACCGCTGGAGGTGATTTGTCTGGTAGCTATCCCAATCCAACAATTGGAAATAATAAAATCACTACTTTAAAGTTGGCAGATAGTGCAATAGTTACTTCTAAAATTGCAAACTTTAGTATTACTGATATTAAAATTGAATCAGTTAGTGGGGCTAAAATTGTTGGCGATATTCAAGGAAATGCCAATAATGTAAATGGAATTGTTGCAATTGCCAATGGGGGAACTGGGGCTTCAACTGTTTTAAATGCAAAAATAAATCTTGGGATTGATTCTATCAATAATACTTCAGATTTAAGTAAACCTATTAGTAATGCAGTTCAAAATGCATTAAATCTTAAGTTGAATAGTAGTGACACTAATAGTGTTTTTTCGAACATATTGAAGATCAGTGACACTGCTAATTTGGTATTGAACTATCGCAGAACGACAACGAAGATTGAGAACAGTGATTTAGCGAAGAGTACGATAAGTGGGGTATCACTGGGCGATAACTTAAAGAGTTTGAGTACTTCATATGGTTTAACAGGAACGGGCTTTAATGGTTCAACGGATATAGCAGATTGGAAAGTGGATACTTCAGCTATTAGCACCAAGGCGAATGTTGCTGGA
>NZ_JAUYTR010000007.1 GCF_030695065.1 Sediminibacterium sp.
TCGATTATTAGGGTTAACTAAAAAGACCAAATTTTATCAAGCATCTACTTCTGAATTATATGGTTTAGTTCAAGCGGTTCCACAGAGTGAAACCACTCCTTTTTATCCAAGGAGTCCTTATGCAGTAGCTAAATTATATGCCTATTGGATTACGGTGAATTATCGTGAAGCCTATGGTATGTATGCTTGTAATGGAATTCTATTTAACCATGAAAGTCCTTTGCGTGGAGAAACATTTGTAACCAGAAAAATTACTAGAGCAGTGGCTAGAATTTCGATGGGATTACAAGAAACTCTTTATTTAGGAAACCTAGATGCACAAAGAGATTGGGGCCATGCTAAAGACTATGTAGAAGGCATGTGGCGCATGTTACAACAAGATACTGCAGAAGATTTTGTATTGGCAACAGGCATTACCACTTATATTCGTGATTTTGTTAGAATGGCATTTGAAGAAGTGGGGGTTGAATTGAGTTTTACAGGAGAAGGAGTGAATGAAGTGGGTGTGATTTACAAAATATCCAATACCCAAGCCCATGGAATGAAATTGGGCCAGGTGGTGGTTAAAGTAGATCCACGCTATTATCGCCCTACTGAAGTAGATTTATTAATAGGAGACCCTACAAAAGCCAATACCAAAATAGGCTGGAAACCCAAGTACACATTGGCTGCTATGGTAAAGGAAATGGTAGCTGCGGATATAGAATTATTTAAGAAAGAACAATTTTTAAAAGATAGCGGCTTTACCATTAATAAGGAACATGAATAAGGATAGTAAAATATATATTGCTGGACACCGTGGTATGGTAGGTAGTGCCATTTTTAGAAAGTTAACTGCAGAAGGCTATACCAATATCATTACGAAAACTTCTGCTGAATTGGATTTGCGCAATCAACAAGCAGTTGCTGATTTCTTTGCAAAAGAAAAACCCAACTATGTTTTTTTAGCTGCAGCAAAAGTGGGTGGTATTGTTGCCAATAACACTTACCGAGCAGAGTTCATTTACGATAACCTGATGATGGAGAGTAATATTATTCACCAGAGTTATGTAAATGCAGTAAAAAAATTATTGTTCTTAGGCTCTTCTTGCATTTATCCAAAAATGGCACCACAACCATTAAAAGAGGAATATCTATTAAGCGGTTATTTGGAAGAAACTAATAAGTCATATGCCATTGCTAAAATTGCGGGAATTAAGTTGTGCGAAAGTTATAGAGAAGAATATGGCTGCAATTATATATCGGCAATGCCTGCCAATTTATATGGCCCCAATGACAATTATGATTTAGAAAAAGGTCATGTACTAGCAGCATTAATGCGAAAATTTATCACAGCTAAAAAGAACAATGACCCTTCGGTTACTATATGGGGAACAGGTACTCCTAAAAGAGAATTCTTGCATGTAGATGATTTAGCCGAAGCCTGTTTATTTTTGATGCAACATTACAATGAAAAAGGTCTAGTAAATATTGGAACAGGTATAGATGTGACCATACTTGAACTGGCTGAGTTGATTCGAAAAATAACAGGATATGAGGGTAGTACAGTTCTAGATGAATCTAAGCCTGATGGCGCACCTCGTAAATTATTGGATGTGCAAAAAATTAATAACCTTGGTTGGCAATCTAAAATTAAACTTTATGATGGTTTAAATAAAGTATATATTGATATTAAAAATTTATTTTAAAAATTAAAAATAATGAATGACTTCTTTATTGAGAATAAAATTGCTGTTATAGGATTAGGGTACGTTGGATTACCCCTTGCTGTAGAGTTTGGAAAAAAGTTTGAAGTACTAGGATTTGATATTAATAAAAATAGAATTGATGAATTAAAATCAGGAATAGATAGAACACTAGAGTCAAATTTTGACGAAATAAAAAGTGCTAAATTTCTTAATTTTTCCAATGATATAGTTGAATTAAGAAATTATAATAGATTCATTGTAACTGTCCCAACTCCTATTGACAAATTTAATGCTCCTGATTTATTACCATTGATTAAAGCTTCTGAAATGATAGGTCAGGTCTTGAAAAAAAATGATATCGTTATTTATGAAAGTACAGTTTATCCTGGTTGCACTGAAGAAGATTGCGTTCCTGTTTTAGAGAAAGTAAGTGGGTTGAAATATAATATTGATTTTTTTTGTGGGTATTCGCCCGAAAGAATAAATCCTGGGGACAAAATAAATACGTTAACAAAAATCAAAAAAGTAACATCAGGCTCTACAGTTGAAGTTGCAAAACTTGTTGATGAATTATATAAAAGTATTATAAAAGCTGGCACTCATTTGGCTCCGAGTTTAAAAGTTGCAGAAGCATCAAAAGCAATTGAAAATGCACAGAGAGATTTAAATATTTCTTTTGTAAATGAATTAGCCTTGATTTTTGATAAACTTGGAATTGACACAACCGATGTTATAGAAGCAGCAGGTACAAAATGGAATTTTTTAAAATACAGGCCGGGATTAGTGGGTGGGCATTGTATAGGAGTGGATCCATATTATCTAGCACATAAATCTGAAGCGATGGGTTATCATCCTGAAGTAATATTAAGTGGCAGGAGAGTAAACAATAATATGGGTCTATTCATTGCTAATAAAGTAGTTAAATTAATGATTCAGAATGGCATAGTAATTAAAGGAGCTAATGTTCTGGTTTTAGGTGTAACCTTTAAGGAAAATTGTCCAGACATTCGTAATTCTAAAGTTGTTGACATTTACAATGAATTAGTGCAGTTTGGTTTAGAGGTGGATGTGTACGATCCACACGCAAATCAAAATGAAGTATATGACGAATATGGAATTAAAATTACTCAAAAAATGATTGCTTATGAGGCTATCATATTAGCTGTATCTCACAATGAATTTTTAGCTCTAGATTATAACAAATTGAAGTTAAACTCAAAATCCATAATATATGACATAAAAGCTTTTTTGCCTAGAGATTTAGTTAACGCCAGATTATAATTTATTACCACATTATAAAAATTTATATGTATTCAGAAATCAAAAAATGTAGAATTAGTAACAGTACAAATTTAATTACAGTATTATCATTAGGGGAACAGTATTTAACAGGTGTTTTCCCAAAGAATAAAGATGAAATAGTTACAAAAGGCCCCTTAGATTTAGTTTGGTGTCCTGATAGTGGATTGTTGCAAATGAAACAATCTTATAGTTTAGATGAAATGTACGGGGAAAACTATGGTTATAGATCTGGGTTAAATAATTCTATGGTCACTCACTTGCAAAACAAAATCAAATTTCTTGAAAAATTAGTTAAACCCAATGATCAAGATTTGGTAATTGACATAGGTAGTAATGATGCTACTTCTTTAAAAGCATATACAGGCAAACATCGAAAAGTTGGCATTGACCCAACAGGAAACAAATTCAGACAATACTATTCGGATGGTATAGAATTGATACCTGATTTTTTTAGTTCTAAAAAATTCCATGAATTTTTTCCTCAGGAGAAAGCTAAAATTATTACATCAATCGCAATGTTTTACGATTTAGAAAGTCCCCTTGATTTTATTCGTGACATTGAAATCTGCTTAGCTGATGATGGAGTCTGGCATTTTGAACAAAGTTATATGCCAAGTATGCTAAGAACAAATAGCTACGATACAATTTGTCATGAACATTTAGAATTTTACTCATTCAAGGTAGTAAAAAGTATCCTCGAACAAAGTGGTATGCGTGTAATAGATGTGCAGATGAACGCAATCAATGGTGGAAGTTTCGCAATTACGGCTTGTAAGGATAGCGCACCTTATAAATCAAACCTACCAATTATTAATTGGCTTTTACGTCAAGAAAACGATATGGGCCTTGATACTGAGAAACCATACCGCGACTTTGAAGAAAGGGTATTTAGGCATAGAAAGAATTTGAAGGAATTAATAGAAGCTTTGGTGGCGGATGGTAAAAAAGTATTTGGTTATGGTGCCAGTACAAAAGGAAATGTATTACTTCAATTCTGTGGATTTACTTCAAAAGAAATTCCTTACATCGCAGAAGTAAATGAAGAGAAATTTGGAGCATTCACCCCAGGAACATTAATTCCGATTATTTCTGAAGCAGAAGCAAAAGCGATGAAACCTGATTATTTCTTAGTACTACCATGGCACTTTAAAGACAATATTCTTTCACGAGAAAGGGAATATTTGGAAAACGGTGGAAAGTTTATCTTCCCTCTTCCTGAAATAGAAATTATTTAGTTTATATATCGTTTAGTAAATTTTGAAAGCAATCATTTTCGGCGCTAATGGACAAGATGGGTATTATCTTGGCTTATTACTTAAAGAATCAGGAATAGAGGTTCATGAAACCTCACGCACAGCTGGGAGGTATATTGGAGATGTTGCAGATTATTCTTTTGTATCGAGTCTGATAAAAACGATTCAGCCTAGTTATATTTTTTCTTTTGCAGCTAATTCTACTACCAACCATAGTGCACTTTTTGAAAATCACCAAACAATCTCGACAGGTACTTGGAATATCCTTGAATCTGTTCGTTTGTATTGTAATGATTGTAAGGTTTTTTTATCTGGAAGTGCAATGCAGTTCCAAAATACAGGAAAACCTATTAATGAATCAACTTCATTTGAAGCATCAAGTCCATATTCAGTAGCAAGAATTCAATCTACTTATGCAGCTAGATATTATAAAGATAAATTCTCCATGCATGTATATGTAGGCTATTTTTTTAATCATGATAGTCCGCTTAGGTCAGACCGTCACATTAACCAAAAAATCGTTTCAGCAGTTAAACGAATAGTAAGAGGGTCAAGCGAGAAAATTGAAATCGGTGATTTATCAGTAAGAAAAGAATTTGCTTTTGCTAAAGATATTGTGGAAGGAGTATGGGTACTAGTTAATCAAGAACAAGTTCATGAAGCTGTAATAGGAGTAGGGGTGGACCATTCAATTCAGGATTGGATTGAGATCTGTTTTAAAACATTTGGTTTAAACTGGCGAGACCACGTAGTTCAAAATGTAAGCTTTAAACCTGAATATAAAAGATTAGTTAGTGATCCCAGTTTAATTAGGAGTTTGGGATGGAATAGCGAAACAGATATTTTTAAACTAGCTGATTTAATGATTCGTTATTCAACTATTTAATAGCTTCTTACAATTCATAATAATAGTTTTTGCCAAAAATTACCAGTCTTCTTAAAAATGTAGCAGCAAACTCAATCACAATGGGTTTGATGATGTTGTTTCAGCTTTTGTCTGTTCCTATTTTCTTAAAATATTGGGGAGTTGAACTTTATGGAGAATGGCTCACATTGAATACATTAACTGCCTATTTCCAAATGACTGATGTCGGTTTAAATACTGCTACGGGAAATAGTTTTACGTTTAATTATTTAAGAGGCCAGTTTGAAAAGTGTACAATTCTAATCAATAACAATATCTTCTTTATTTTATCGGCCTTTGTAATTATCTTCTTACTTATAGTTGGGTTAGGAGAAATGGGTTTTTTTATACGATTATTTCATTTCTCATTAATAGAATCTTCTGTTGTAAATACCTGCCTATTGCTTTTATTCTTTCAGGTAATGATTGGTACGTTTAATAATTTGCTAAATACCTTCTATACAGCTACTAATAATTATGCTAGAGGTATTATGATAGATAATTTAATCCGCTTTTCTGAGTATGCTGTTCTAGTAATTGGAGTTGTTTCTCGTATTTCTATTGTTTATGTACTAGTTTTTGGAGTTTTTGTCAAGCTTGTAGGGTTAGTTTATAAATTTATTGATTCATCTCGTTTTTACCAATTGTCGTTAGGTTTTCGTTTTTTACGTAAAACAGAATTAAAGGAGATATTCTTACCTGCTATATCATTTTTTTCATTCCCTGTGGCTAACTCACTTAGTTTTCAAGGGGTCACTCTTCTGATTAATTTTTTTCTAGGAAGTGCATCAGTTGTTGTATTCAATACAACCCGGACATTGGTGAATTTTTCTAGGTCTACTATAGACATTCTTCATAAATCAGTTTGGCCGGAAATCTCTATCTCTTATGGGAAAGAGGATTTATTCAAATTACGTCAAATTCATTATCGTACAATGGGCTTTTCTATTTTATTGGCTATTGGTACTACCTTGATACTGTTTTTTACTGGTGATTTTCTTTATACTACCTGGACTAAAGGAGCAGTTAAGTTCGACCTGATTTTATTTACACTATTACTACTAGCATTAATTACAAATACGATTTGGAATTCAAGTGCAGTCTTATTGCAAGCCACTAATAATCATAAGAATTTTTCACTTTTTTATCTCTTTACTGCCATACTCATTTTCCTTACAAGTCTTTTAATTTTGACAACCATTAAGCAAGTTCAATATATTCCAATTTCGATGTTATTTGTTGATATTTTATTAATGGCTTATGTTATAAAAAAAACATTACGAATTACTGAAGACTCTTTTTCGCATTTTTTTGCCGGGACACTAAGTTCAATAAGGGCAGTCTTTAAATCATTTCCCACTGCATTTTCTAGTTTTATTAAATGATGACCGTCTTATATATTGATACATTTTCCCAGTTTGGTCACACAAACTTGAATAAAGTATTTATCCAACAATTCAGAAATAAAGGATATAAAGTTTCAGTAATTGCTCGTACTAATTATTTAGAAGATATTGAGGTACCTATTGAAGATATTTTATTAAGAATCCCTGAAACTTATTATAATAGTAGTGCAGGGAGAATTAGAGACCGGTTATTGCAATTTCGAATACTTCAGTTTATTAAAAAACGGGTTTCTTTAAGAAAATACGATATAGTATTCTTTTCATATTTTGATGAAATTGTATTTCCCTTATCTGTAATTAAGGGTAATCTTATTTTCATGAACCATTCAAATGTAACTGGGCTCGAGAATACACTTAAGCGCTTTTTCTTAAAATGTATTGCTAAAATGGGCACAATTTTAGTCTTTCATGAAACGATTCGTGATCAATTTTTAAAATTTGGGATCACTAATGTAATTGTTGAACCTCTGGGCTTGACTTTACCTTATGATAATGATTCAGCGAATAACAGAAATTTGTTAAATAAAATTGATACTCGGATAGTTAGCTTGGATTATAGGTTAAAAATCTTTATCCCTACGGTTTCGAAATACCAAGATGATTTTTTGTACAAAGTACTATCAAATGATTCTTTTCTTAATTTTTTGATATTAAATAAGGTTTTGCTAGTACTAAAAGATAAGTCTATTGAAATTAATCATCCCAATATTTGCCTACTAAAAAGTTTTTTATCCGAGGAAATCTATCAAGCTGTTTTTATAAGTGCTGATTTTTTAATGTTGCACTATCCAGCTTCTTTCAAATACAAAGTTAGTGCTTCACTCTTTGAATGTTTCTCTAATAATAAACCCTGTTTTTTGTCTGACATAGATGCTTTTCGTGTTTTTCAATCGCATTTTAATTATGATCCCTATTATAATTCTATTGAAAAATTTACAGAGTTAATACAAGTTTCACTTGACCGTAAAGACCTGATTGTTAAGTATCCTTACAATAACACTTCATTATTGAATCCTTCTCTTGAAACTATATCAAGCAGTATGAACCAATTAACTATCTAATGACCCTAAAGAAGGATTTTATATTATATAGGTTTGAAGTACTTTTCTTATTTGTTCTTCTGGAAGTCTTGCTCTATGATAAACTACCTCTTGTTCAGGCAATTATTTCAATTATTGAGTACGCATTTATTTTCGCATGTGTAGTTTTCAATAAACGTGTTGGTATCATGTATTTGATTTCATTCACTCTATTGTCTATGGGTGCATGGAGCTATGTTACACAAGAAACACTTCCCTATAATTTTTGGGGTTTACGATTATTCGGGTTCTCGGCAAATGTTTTATTCTATATTGCTATTTCCTTTTATTTATTTTTTTCTAATCGATTTAGGATAAGGCTATATATGCAAAATTCAGCAGGTCGCTTCTATATTTATTTTATTTTATATTCCTTTTTAATTGGTTTATTGTTTACGATACTTTCAAAAAATTATTATGATAATTTTTTGAAAGATTTTCTAGTTTATTTGCCATTCTTCTTTTTTTTATATTTAATAAGTTTTTTATCTAGCGATGATACACGATTAATTTTAAAATATGGGATAGCATTATCAATTATTGCAATGTTGATCTCTTACTTTACGGGACAACTTTTTGATTATGGAGCGGGTAATACCTTTGTATTAATGAATGCTTTTGCATTCTCAATTATTTTCCCGATTTATTTCTTTAAAGATCTTTTTAAGTGGACACATCTTTACTTTCTTATATTTTCAGTTTTGTTTTTATTGATTCAAGGTAAAGTGTTTATTGGAAGTAAGTCAATTATTCTTATTATTTTCTTGCTAGTTTGGGTACTTACATCTTCATATAAAGTATTCAAGTATTTTCTTTTAATTTCTTTTTTTTTAATTCTTTTAATTGGTCCATTAATTACATGGATATCGCAGAATGTTGATCCTGATCTTGTTGTTTCATATAAGTTCAACCAAATTTTTAGCGTATTTGAAATTGTCGATCTTGAGTTAATTGCATTATCGAATACTAGTATGGGTAATATTGTAGCAGAAGCAATTACTATTGTAAAATGGATTAGTAATAATTTTGGGCAATTTTTAATTGGTAAAGGTTTTGGAGGAGGTCTTAACGATACAACTGGGTATTTAGCTACGTATGTAGGACCTGGAGCGGGATATAGTGAGATAGATTTATCTCGCGACCAATTTACTCGACTCCATCTGCCATTATTTGAAGTTATTGTTAAGGCAGGATTTTTAGGTACATTAGCTTATTTATGGGCTCTCGTACTTTTATTTCGAGAAAAAAATATTTTTTCTTTTTCTTTTTTTATGATTCTAATGTCTGTGTTTTCGAATTCTAAGGAAATGATATTGCTAAGTTTGGTTTTCAATCATTTAGCAATGTCATTTGTAAATGATAAAAAGACAAAATCTTCACTTATAGTGAAATAATGCAAATAAATAATTGAATCATGTGTGGGATTTTTGGAATTTATAAAACAACTAAGTTATCAATTGATATTGATAAACAAAAAGTTAGGGACTCGACGCTTTTAATGAAACATAGAGGGCCAGATGCGTATGACCAATGGGGCATAGATGGTCTAATTGAGTTTGCGCACGTCCGATTAGCAATTATTGATTTAGCTGCCGTAAGTAATCAACCTTTTATTTCTGATTGTGGTAATTTCATTGTCGTATATAATGGAGAAATATACAATTATATTGAACTCAGGAAAGAATTAACAAATCAGGGGGTTAAATTTAGAACTACTAGTGATACTGAAGTTTTATTAAATGGTTATATAACTTGGGGAGACAAATGTGTTGAAAAATTTAATGGTGATTGGGCCTTTTGTATATATGATATTAAAAGAAATCGAATCTTTTGTTCAAGAGATAGATTTGGGATTAAGCCTTTCTGCTATACCTTTCATAATAACAGTTTTGTGTTTTCATCAGAAATTAAATCTATTATAAATTATTATCCTGATTTAAGAGTCCCCAATTTTAATGTAATTAATAATTATTGTAGAAATAGTTTGGGCGCACAACATAATGAGACTTGGTTTAAAGATATTTTGCGATTAAAACCTGCACATAATTTAGTTATTGAAAATGGGAATGTTAGTATAAATCGTTATTGGGACTATCCAACAAAAGTAAATTCATCTATACAATTACTTAATGCCAAAGATGAATATCTTCAACTATTTAAGTCGTCATTAGAAATACGAATGAGAAGCGATGTTCCTGTTGGAACAACATTGTCTTCGGGTATTGATTCTGGCTCTATTGTGTCTGTTTTACGTGAATGGAACTCAGATAATCACAAGACTTATACTGCAGTATTTAATAGTAAAGATTATGATAAAAGAGAGAAAAAAGCATATAGCTCGAATATTGAAATTGATGAAGCTAGTTTGGTCATAAAATTGGCTGAAGAATTAGATCTTGAGACAAATTTTATTGATTGTAGTAATATTGATTTGATCAAAGAACTCTCTTTTGTTCTTTACCATTTAGAATCAGGCCATTCTTCTCCTGCTGTTCTTCCGCTTACTAAAGTTATGGATAGAGCATCTAATGATGTTAGAGTTGTATTGGAAGGTCAAGGAGCAGATGAATTATTGAGCGGCTATATTGTTAATACGTTTCCTACATTAATTTTTGAATTACTAAAAAAATGGAAATTTCACCAAGTTGTTAAAGAAGTCAGGGCTTTTAGTAAACTCTATTCACTTAAATTCGCACTCATTCAATTTGTACGTTTATTCAATTCTAATTTCTTAGAAAAAATCTATCATCGATTTGTGGGAATCGACACAATTTTCACAGGGGCAATGAAAAATTATAAAAGAATTAATGATTACCCTAAGGAGAAAATTTCCTTCAGCGAAAAGTTTAATGAGGTTTTATACAGATCACATATTGGGGGGTTAGTTAATTTGTTGCATTATGGAGATGCTATATCTATGTCTAAGTCAATTGAAAGTCGATTACCTTTTTTGGATTATAGGTTGGTTGAATTTGTTTTTCAACTTCCATTTGAATTTAAAATGCAAAATGGAGTAGGGAAAGTAGTACACCGAAAAGCATTGGAAGGGATTGTACCCGATTTTATTTTGCATAATCCCCTTAAATTTGGATTTAATACTCCGTTATCTGTATTTTTCATGGACCGAAATAATGAAGCTATACGAATACTATTATCTGAGCGAACAAGCAATCGTGGTTTGTTTGATAAGAAGTGTTTAAACAAACTTATCGAAAGGCACATTTCAAAGAAACATGATTATTCTACTTTTTTACTACGTTTGTTAAGTGTAGAACTCTGGTTCAGATTATTTATTGATGAGAAAAAAGATCAGAAATGCGTGTAGCTATACTTCAACGTGTATGTACATCTTATCGCGTACCATTATTTCAGCAATTATCTGATGATCCGGAAATTGAGTTTAAACTTTTTATTGGAGCAAACGTTCCAGATAGCAAAGTCAAAAATGCTTCGGACTTAAGTGGGATTAATTTCATTAAATTGAAATCTTTTTTTGTAAAGCTACGTGGACATTATTTTCCAATTCATACCAATCTTATAAAGGAACTTAAGCGGTATCAACCAGAAGTTATCATTTGTGAAGGTGAAAGTAATTTTTTCGGGTATCTACAAGCAATTATTTTTAAGATTCTATTCAAGAGGAATACCAAGTTAATTCATTGGTGTTTTATAGCTTTACCTGGTGAAGATGTATCCAAAAAGCAGATTATAGCTAGTGTTAAATCTTTTTTTCGAAATTTCTTCAGCGGGTTTCTTTTATATTCTTCTTATAGCAAAATGCGACTACTACAAATTGGTGGTGTACCAGAGGAGAAAATGTTTGTTGCTACAAATGTTGGTAATACTGAGAAACTAATCAAAGCTTATAGGGAGTGTAGTTTCTCGAAAAGTGAATCTCGACGTCAACTTGGATTATGTGATCAATTTACTATTTTATATCTCGGTACTTTAGATAGGAATAAGCGACCTGAATTGTTATTAGAATTACCTAGATCTTATGACTGCTTGCGTAAATATAATTTTGTAGTAGCAGGGGAAGGGCCCATGTTTTCTTATTTAGAAAGTGAAAAAAAAAGATGGGAACTAGACAATGTTTATTTAGTTGGAAAAATTACATCTGAAATATTTTCATACTTAAATGCTGCTGATGTTTTAATTATTCCTGGTAGGGGCGGTATTGTTATATCAGAAGCTTTAGCCTTTGGAGTGCCTGTAATAGTTCATCAAGCTGATGGCACTGAATATGATCTGATTAAACCAGGTGAGACAGGAATAATATTGGGAAATGGAGCAATTGAAGATTTTAAAAATGCGATATTAAGTTTTTCGAATCTCCCTATTGAAAAACTAGAACAGATTAAAATTTTATGTCACCAAACTGTGTTAAGTGAATTTAATTCTCAAAATATGGTTAATCAAATAAAAATTGCAGTGAATACTGTTCATTCAATCAAAATGTAAATTTATGGATAATATTGAAGAGTTTTTTTCTGGAAAGAAGTTGTATGGAGATGATTTTACTATTGACCAAATCAAAAGTTGGTATAGTGCAGAAGAGGAGGGCTATGCAGAATTGGTTAAAAAAAAGAGTAAGTCTTCGAAAGATGACTATAGATATATTTATAATTCTATGAATATTGTATTTGGATTTGGTTATATTGATAAGAATAGAAGATTCTCAAATGCATTAGGTTTCGGGTCTGCTTTCGGGCACGAGTTTTTTCCAGTTATAGATCAAATTGATAAACTTACAATTATTGAGCCTTCAGAGTATTTAATTAGTAAGACGTTAGGTCACCTACAACCTAAATATGTAAAACCTGAAATAAGTGGTAAGCTATCATTCGAGGATAATAGCTTTGATTTTATTACCTGTTTTAGCGCCTTGCATCATGTACCTAATGTTGGTTTTGTGTTAAGTGAGCTTACTCGTGTTCTAAAACCAGATGGTATAATGATAATCCGTGAACCTATAAGAACAATGGGTGATTGGAGATATGTTCGTAATGGATTAACTAAAAATGAGCGAGGAATACCTTATCAATATTTTGATGCATTCTTTGATGAAAAAAAATTAGAGGTTATTAAAAAAACTTATTGCGATTCAAATTTCGCTTATCAGATAATATCTAAATTTTTGCCAATTAAACGCGATTCAATACTTTATCAAAAATTTGATAAAGTGATTTCTAAAATATTCTCATTTAATATACACTATCACGCAAATAATAGTTTCAAGAAACTTGCACCTGCAAGCGTTTTTTATGTATTAAAAAAGGGATATAATTAGTAATACAATGAGAATACTATTTATAGCCCCGCTTCCACCTCCAATTAACGGTCAATCAATAGCGGCTCAGTTGCTCTTTGATAACCTAATAAAAAGAGTGGATGTCGATATAGTTAATATGAGTAAAACTAGCCACAAAGACGGACTGACTAGCTTTACAAGGGTATTAGAGGTGTTTAGATTTTTAATGAATGTAAACAAGTATAAAAATACAGCGGATGTTATTTATTTGCATATTTCAGAGTCTTTATTTGGTAACCTAAAAGACCTTCTGATTTATTTTCTTTGTCGAAATAAATTAAACAAATTTTATATTCACTTACACGGCGGAAGTTTTGGTAATCAGATACTTAAAAAATATACATTCCTTGCGAGAGTAAATGCATACTTTTTGAAGAGAATAAATGGGGTAATTGTACTCGGTCCTAGCCATAGGTTTTATTTTGATAAATATTTGCATTCTAGTAAAATTCATAGTATACCTAATTTTTACCTTCCTGAATTTCTAATCGAGGATGAAAAAATATCAAAAAAATTTGATTCCCTTAAAAAAATCAATTTTTTATTTTTAAGTAATATGATTCCTAAGAAAGGGTATTTAAACCTTTTGAATGCGTTTATACTTCTTGATAAAAATTTAAAGGAACGAATACAAATTGATTTTGCTGGACATTTTAATTCGGCAATAGAAGAAAATATTTTTCGCGAGAAAATCAAAGAGCTAAGCAATGTTTCATATCATGGAGTAGTTTCAGGTGTAGCAAAAATTAAATTATTAGCAAATGCCAATGTGTTTGTTTTGCCTACTTCATATAGTGAAGGACAGCCTATTTCAATTTTAGAAGCTTATGCCTCAGGTTGTGCTGTTATAGTAACAATGTCGGGAGGAATTCCAGACATTTTTAAGCCAGGTATTAATGGCTTTGCATTGGCTAATGATACTCCAAATGAAATCGCTAAATCATTAAAATATTGTATTGATAAAACTGATGAAGTTAAGGCAATGGCACTAACCAATCATTCTATCTCAAAGACTTTTTACTCAGCAGATCTTCATGTTAAAATGTTATTAGATTTATTATTAAAAAAAGATAGATGAGAACTTATCAAATTTGTACAAACTGTGTAATGGATACATCAGATACGAGAATTGTTTTTGATGATAACGGTGTTTGTGATCATTGCAACGATTTTAACAATAATATAAAACCTAATTGGCATACCGATGGACGCGGCAAAGCCGAATTAACTAGTATCATTGAAAAGATCAAAAAAGAAGGTAAAGGTAAAGACTTTGATTGTATCCTCGGTTTAAGTGGTGGTGTGGATAGTTCTTACATGTTGCATATTGCTGTTAAAGAGTTCGGATTACGACCATTGGTATTCCATGTAGATGGAGGATGGAATTCTGAACTTGCGGTACACAATATTCAAATGTTAGTGGACAAACTTGGCTTAGATCTATATACTGAGGTGATTAATTGGGAAGAAATGCGTGATTTCCAATTAGCGTTTTTTAAATCTGGGGTTCCTCATATTGATATACCCCAAGACCATGCTTTTGTGGCTACTCTTTATAATTTTGCATATAAATATAACATTAAGTATATACTTAATGGTGGAAATATATCTACTGAGTGTGTCCGTAATCCAATGGAATATCTTTATTACGGTACTGATATGACTCAGATTAAAGACATAATTAGTCAGTTTAGTACTGTTGAAATGAAAACATATCCGTTCAGTTCTATATTTCGACATAAGTTTTTCCTTCGTTATATTAAAGGCTTAAAAGTAATTCGATCACTGAATTATATGCCATATATCAAAGCGGATGCATTGAAGTTGTTAGAGTCAGAATATGGCTGGAAACCTTATCCACAAAAACATTTTGAATCGCGATTTACTAAATTTTATGAAGGTTTCTGGCTGCCTGAGCGTTTTGGTTTTGACACGAGACGTGTTCAGTATTCAAGCCTGATTCTAACGGGGCAAATGAGTAGAGAGGTTGCATTAGAGTTATTAACGAAAAAGGCGTATAATCCAGAAACTATTGAGGATGAATTTAATTATATAGCTACTAAAATTAGAATTACACCTGAAGAATTAAGGGGTTATTTCACTATGCCTAAGAAGTTTTATTGGGACTACAAGAATCAAGAGAAGGTATTTAATTTAGGAGCAAAAGTATTAAAGTTCATAGGTGCTGAAAAATCAATTAAAAGATGATCTGTATTATTAACTATGGTTCAGGGAATGTAAGAGCGATTGGGAATATTTATGATCGCTTGAAAATATCTTATAAGATTGTAACTAAGCCATTAGAGATATTACACGCAGATAGAATTATTCTTCCTGGTGTTGGTGCATTTGATGAGACAATTGGGATGTTAAATAAATCTGGTTTTCGAGAAATGCTCGAACGAAAAGTAAGTCAAGAAAATGTGCCTGTTTTAGGTATATGTGTAGGCATGCAAATTTTATCTGAAGGAAGTGAAGAAGGCTCTCTGGATGGTTTAGGTTGGATTAAAGGAAGAGTTCATAAGTTCGACAAAGAAATTATAAAGCATAAACCGAAAATTCCACATTTAGGTTGGAATTCCATTCGTTCAACTAAGACGTCTAAACTTCTAGAGGGTATTGATGAAATGCTAGGTTTCTATTTTATTCACAGTTACTATTTTAAATGTGCAAATGAGCAAGATATTTTGACAACCACACATTATGGTGTTGACTTTTCTTCAGCTGTAAATCATGATAATATTTATGGCGTTCAATTTCATCCTGAAAAAAGTCATCAAAACGGAATAACCTTACTTAAAAATTTTGCATCTCTTTAGCTATGCTTCGATCAAGAATTATTCCCTGTTTGTTAGTGCATCAACGAGGGCTTGTAAAAACAGTTAAATTTAAGGATCCGAAATATGTTGGTGATCCTATTAATGCTGTTAAGATTTTTAATGAAAAAGAAGTAGATGAGTTAATAGTGCTTGATATTGATGCTACCGCTGAAAATAGAGGGCCTGATTTCGAACTTATTAAAAATTTAGCAACTGAGTGTAGAATGCCATTTTGTTATGGTGGTGGTATTACAACAGTAGAGCAGGCTAAAACAATCATCAATCTCGGTGCTGAAAAATTAGCAATTAGTGCTGCTGCAGTTCGGAATTTTCCTTTATTGAAAGAAATAGGCCATGCTGTTGGAATGCAAAGTGTAATAGTTGTTATTGATGTTAAGAAAAAAGCATTACTTGGAGGATATGATGTATATATAAGGAATGGGAAAGAAAAAACCGATTTGAAGTTGAAACATTTTTTAGAAGATTTAAATAGAATTGGGGTTGGTGAAATTGTAATTAATTCAATTGATAGAGACGGGACAATGTCTGGATATGATTATGAATTGGCTGATATGGTTCGAACAATTACTGATATGCCTATTACCATACTGGGTGGTGCCCGAGATTTTGAAGACATTAAAAAGATGATCAAACAATATAAAGTTATTGGTGCTGCTGCGGGTAGTTTATTTGTTTTTAAAGGTAAATATCGTGCTGTATTAATTAGTTATCCTGATAAGCAAGAGAAGTTGAATATTATTTAATTTAGGTAAAGGTAGATAGTTGTGTTATGAAACAGATTATACAAAATCTAAAGAACGGTAAAACTATATTAGAGGATGTACCCGCACCTTTAGTGAAAAGTGGGCATGTTCTTATACAAACGCATAGGAGCTTAGTTAGTTTGGGTACAGAAAGAATGTTAGTTGAATTTGGCAAGAGTAGCTTGATAGCAAAGGCAAGGCAACAACCAGATAAAGTAAAGCAGGTCTTAGATAAAATTAAGACTGAAGGCTTATTGCCAACTTTAGAGGCTGTATTCAACAAGTTAGATGAGCCGTTACCACTGGGTTATTGTAATTCAGGTGAAGTTATTGCTGTTGGGGAAGGTGTTACGGAGTTCTCGGTTGGCGATAGAGTTGCATCTAATGGGGCTCATGCTCAGTTTGTTTGTGTTCCTAAGAATTTAGTTGCAAAAATACCTGATGGAGTTTCTTATGAGGAAGCCTGTTTTACAGTAATTGGATCAATTGGATTACAAGGTGTTCGATTAGCGGTTCCAACTATTGGAGAAACATTTGTTGTAATTGGTTTGGGGCTTATAGGTCTTCTAACATCTCAATTATTATTAGCTAATGGATGCCGCGTAATAGGATTTGATTTTGATGAAAGTAAAATTGATTTAGCTAAAAAAAGTGGAGTTGAAGCATTTAATACTGGTATAATTGATCCAGTAAAAATAGTTGATCAAGTAACAGAAGGTATTGGCGCCGATGCTGTAATAATTACAGCATCAACAAAAAATAATGAAGTTATCAGTCAATCAGCGCGAATGAGCCGAAAGCGAGGTCGTATTATTCTAATTGGTGTGATTGGTCTCGATATACAGCGATCTGATTTTTATAAGAAAGAATTGACTTTTCAAGTGTCTTGCTCTTATGGTCCTGGGCGATATGATGAAGAGTATGAATTTAAAGGCCATGATTACCCCCTTGCTTTTGTAAGATGGACTGAGAAAAGAAATTTTGAGACTGTTCTTCAAGCAATTTACAAGAAGCAAATAAATGTAACATCATTAATTACAGAAAGGATCTTGTTAGATGATTATTTAGATATTTATAATAATTTAAAGGGGGGATCAATTGCTTCTATAATAGAATATCCGAATCCTTCTATTTCTGATTCAGCTAATAAGGTAACTACTTTAATAAATCGATCAATTAGCTCTGCTAGAGGTGTTGTTGGCGTAATTGGTGCTGGGAACTTTACGAAAATGACAATGATGCCAGCGCTCAAAGGAACTAAAGCGGCATTAAAATACATAGCAAGTGCAGGTGGTTTAACAGCTAAATCGTTAGCGAATAAATATGGGTTCGAATTTAGCACAACCGATTATCAAACAATTCTTAATGACCCCCAAGTTGATCTTGTGCTCATTACTACAAGACATAATCAACATGCATCAATGGTAGTAAGTGCGCTTAAAGCCGGAAAACATGTTTTCGTCGAAAAGCCATTAGCAATAACTCAATTAGAACTTGATGAAATTATTTCTGTTTACAGCCAATTGCCCACACCATTATCTATAACGGTTGGATTTAATAGAAGGTTTTCTCCATTTAGTCTAAAAGCTAAACAATTATTAGGTGTCAATACCCCCCCAATTAATATGATTGCGACGATGAATGCAGGGTATATTCCAGCTGATGTATGGGTGCATGATATGAAGACTGGGGGGGGGAGAATTATCGGTGAAGCTTGCCATTTTATTGATTTAATGTCTTTTTTTTCAGGATCCTTTGTAAAGGAAGTATACATGTCAGCTTTGGGTGTTAATCCAATGGAGAATACTGATAATGCAATTATTACTTTAAAGTTTGCCAATGGTTCACAGGGGGTAATTAACTATTTTGCAAATGGCAATAAACGTTACCCAAAAGAACGTTTCGAGATATATTCTCAAGATAGAACATTAGTAATCGATAACTTCAGGGTTATGAAAGGGTATGGATTTAAATCGTTTTCTTCAATGAGTAGTTCAATTGATAAAGGGCATAAAGAACAATTTGCATCTTTGTTTTGTCAGTTGGAGAAAGGTGGAGAGCCCTTAATTGATTTTACATCAATTATTAATACTACCCAAGCAAGTGTATCTGCTATTGAGAGTTTAAAGAGTGGACAACGTATTTCTATATAATTTAAGATGACTATGAAGATCACGATTATCGCAGGTGCTAGACCTAATTTCATGAAGATTGCACCAATTATTGAAGCAATTAATACAGCACGCTCAAAAGGAAATAATATTAGCTATCGACTGGTTCACACAGGACAGCATTATGATAAAAACATGAGTGATAGTTTTTTTGCTCAGTTAGGTATTCCCCAACCTGATGTAAACCTTGAAAGCGGGGGAGGTTCACAAGCAGAACAGACTGCCAATATTATGATCCGGTTTGAAAAAGAATTAATACAAAATCCTGCTGATTTGGTATTGGTAGTTGGTGATGTAACCTCAACTATGGCATGTTCAATTGTGGCTAAAAAGCTTGTGACAAGAGTTGCTCATGTTGAGGCAGGAATTCGATCTGGCGATATTAGTATGCCCGAAGAAGTAAATAGAGTTGTGACAGATGCTTTAGCTGATTATTTTTTTACAACTAGTGAAATTGCAAACGATAATCTTCAAAAATCTGGAATAGATAGTAAAAGAATCTTTTTCGTAGGTAATACTATGATTGATACTTTACTCAAGAATGAAAAAAGGTTCATTCCCCCGCTAATATGGGAAGAGGCTTCTCTAAAAATGAAAAATTATTTTGTGTTAACCTTACATCGACCTGCAAATGTGGATGATGGGTTAAATCTGAAAGAGTTAATGAATGAAATCATTACTTCGGCTCAAGGCTTACCAATAATTTTTCCTGTGCATCCCCGTACAGCGAAAAATTTAAAGGAAGTTGGAATTGCGGCAAGTAATCTATATTTGGTAGACCCATTATCATATCTTGAGTTTAATTACTTAGTTAAAAATGCGAAGGCTGTGATTACTGATAGCGGAGGAATTACTGAAGAAACAACAGTAATGGGAGTGCCATGTATTACTTTGCGGGATAATACTGAGCGGCCAGAAACGGTTAGAATAGGGACAAATGAATTAATTGGGACAAACCCAAAGAATATACGACCAGCAATCGATCGAGTTTTTTTAGGGACTTGGAAAAAAGGGGGGATCCCAGAATTTTGGGATGGGAAAGCAGCTGAAAGAATCATTAGTAGTTTGATAACGTTGAAATCATCTATTCAATAAAATTTATGCAAACATTAAAAGATATTTTCATGTTCCTTAAACAGAGAAAGAAACTCTGGTTATCACCTGTAATATTAGCTTTATTACTTATTGCTATTTTAGTTGTGCTTGGAGCAGGTAGTGCTTTCGCACCTTTTGTTTATACATTATTTTAAACTTGCCTATGAAACAAAGTGAGGAAAGATATAAGACAATACTAATAATTACATTGGGGGTTTTGATTTGGTATTTTTTAGAACCTCGACAGTCTCTATTAATTCTTATACTAGTTCTAGTAGCTTTATCTTCTATTTCAAGTTTGTTTTGTCTATGGATTCATATTGGATGGATGAAACTAGCTGAGATACTTGGCTATATAATGCCTAATATTTTATTGACAATTATATACTTTGTTCTTTTATACCCTATGGCAAAATTAGCAAAGATATTCAGAAGCGAAGATCCTCTTCAATTAAAAAATTTTCGATCAACTACTTTTATAGTGCGTAATAAAATATATATGAAAGATGATCTTATAAATCCTTGGTAATGAAATTACTTCCTTTAATTAAAAATATACTACTTCAATGTTGTATATTTTTTTTTATTTTTTGCATTGCAGATTTAGTCTATAGTTATATAAAGAAAGAAACTGCACAACAAGTTGTAGACCCTAATAAAGGTTTGCATAAACAAAATCAGTTCGGATTTTATTGGCTTGATTCCTCAATAAATAAAGGTAATTACACATTTGGGTCTATCAATTTTCCAATTTATACCAATGAATATGGTTTTAGGTGTAGTAAAATGCAAAGTTTAACCAAAGATTCTATTGAGTATGTTTTTTTGGGAGATTCATTCACATATGGCGAGGGTGAGTGGGAGGAATCGTTTGTTGGAATTTTTGAGAAAAAATTAAAAGCTCAGTTATTTAATTGTGGAGTTCCAAGTTATAGCCCCTCGGTGTACTTGTATCAATATAAAAAAGCATTATTCACTGGGAGATTGAAACAAAGACATAACGTTATTATATGTTTAGATATCAGTGATGTTCAGGATGAAAGTACTCGATGGGTTTATCCTGACTCGATCATTGGTAATAGTGATGCTAATGGTATTGTTTTCCCTATTCTGAGAACCGGTCCTACTTATAAAGCACAAGACAAACAGGTTAATCAACAAACTAACAAAATAGGCAAGGAAAAAGGAATAAAAGCTTTTGTAAGTAGCAACATGCTTTTGACCTCATATATCTATGTGGCATTTAAAAAAGTGTTATATAAAAAACAGCTGATAGCGGAAGAAGATGAGGCATTCGCAGCTAACCGTTATTTAAATAGATCTGGTTTAACGCACATTCCATGGAATGAATTAGATTCAGCAGACACAATGGGTTATAAACCTCTTGGTGTTCTTGGTGGATTAAAAAAAATAGAGTCTAGTTTAATGGAAATTCAGAAATTAGCTAAAAGAAATAATTCTAAAATATATTTAGTAGTTTATCCTTGGCCTGCGCAATTATTATCAGAACAGCGAGTCTTTAACTGGGAAAAGCATTGGAGTTCTTTTGCTAGTGATAATGGCATTCACTTTATTAACTGTTTTGATGAATTTCGAGCGCAAATAAAGAGAGGGACTAATCCTAAAGATTTTTATATCAGGCAAGATATTCATTTCAATAAATATGGAAATGAATATGTAGCTAATGCAATCATGAAATCATTAAAATAGCTACATCTATCCTATGTTATAGGTGATATATTAATTCAATTTACTTCATGCAAAAAATATTAGGGATATCCGCTTTTTATCATGATTCCTCAGCCGCTATTATAATAGATGGGATTGTGGTAGCAGCAGCTCAGGAAGAGAGGTTCACCCGTATAAAACATACTGCAGATTTCCCAGCTCATTCAGTTAGGTTTTGTTTAGAAACTGCGGGTCTTTCAATTGACGAGTTAGATGCTGTTGTTTTTTATGATAAGCCCTTACTCAAATTTGAGAGATTAATAGAAACTTATTTTTCTTTTGCTCCAGCGGGCTTATTATCTTTTTTAAAAGCAATGCCTATATGGATGAAGGAGAAAATTTTTTTAAAAAAAATAATTCGAGATTCTCTTGCTGAAGTAGGTTCATACAACAATAGAAAACTTACATTGTTGTTTACGGAACATCACTTGTCACATGCAGCAAGTACTTATTATGTTTCACCATTTGATGAAGCTGCTATTTTAACAATTGATGGAGTCGGTGAATGGTGTACTGCTTCTATTTGTCATGGTAAGGGTAATGAATTATCGATGCTAACGGAGATGAATTTTCCACATTCCGTAGGTTTACTTTATTCGGCTTTCACTTATTTTCTTGGTTTTAAAGTAAACTCTGGTGAGTATAAATTAATGGGATTGGCTCCCTATGGTAATCCAGATAGTACCCAAACTCAAGCATATGTCAAAACAATAAAAGAGAACCTTGTAGATATTAAAGATGATGGATCGATTTGGCTAAATCAATCATATTTTAGTTACGCTACAGGTCTAAGAATGGTTAAAGATAATTTATGGAATGAATTATTTGGTTTTCATAGGCGCGATTCAAAAAGTGAACTTGAACAGCATCATTGTAATCTAGCTTTAGCTATTCAGTTAGTGACTGAAGAAATTGTTATTAAAATGGCTGTTGAGGCTAAGCGGCTGACTGGTTCTGATAATTTATGCATAGCAGGTGGTGTTGCCTTAAATTGTGTAGCTAATGGGAAGTTATTGCGAAGTGAAATATTTAAAGAGATATACATACAACCTGCTTCTGGAGATGCAGGTGGGGCAATAGGGGCAGCTTTGGCTGCATATTATATTTATTATAGGAATGTAAAGTTAAAAACAGATTCATATGATTTAATGCGTGGGGCTTATTTAGGTCCAGAATATTCTGAAAAAGAAATTGAATTAATGTGCCGAAAAAATAAAGCAATCTTTAAAAAAATTTCTGAAACTAATAAGCTATGTACTATTGTTGCTGAAAAAATTGCTGAAGGAAATGTAGTAGGGTGGTTTCAAGGTAGAATGGAGTTTGGCCCTCGTGCTTTAGGCAATAGAAGTATTCTAGGAGATCCACGTAACATTGATATGCAACAGCGTATCAATATTAAAATCAAATATAGGGAGGGCTTTCGTCCATTCGCCCCCTCTGTATTAGAAGAGGATGTTTATCAATTTTTTGAAATTGAAAACCCTTCCCCATATATGTTAATGGTAGCTCCTGTAAAAAAAGAAATGCGATTTGATTTGCCTCCTGATTACATGGAAAAATCCTTAAAAGAAAAATTATCTTTTAAACGAAGTCGAATACAATCCGTTACCCACATTGATTATTCAGCTAGAATTCAGACAGTAAACAAAGAAACAAATCCGAGATATTGGCAATTACTCCAATCTATTAAAACAATAACAGGCTTTGGGATGGTTGTGAATACAAGTTTTAATGTAAGAGGAGAGCCAATTGTTTGTACTCCACACGATGCATTTAGATGTTTCATGAGCACAGATATGGATTTTCTAGTTATCAATGATTATATTTTTTCTAAAGTAGAACAAACAGAATGGCAGAACAAAGAAAAATGGGTGCTGCAATTCAAAGAAGATTAATTTGATATGATCGCAAAATATTTTAATCTAATAAGTAATATGGGGTTGCGTTACGTCCTATATAGGATTTATCTTCTTCTCTCAATACGGTTTAGGTTGTATGAAAAAAAATTCCCAATAAATCCAGTAGAAAAAAAATTTGATTCGTTTGAAATTTGGTGTTCATCCGCAGGTTTATTAGATGGTAATCGATTAATAAAAACCACTGTTAATTCTCGAATAAATAATGTACTTGATGGATACTGTTTATATTTTAATAAGCAGTGGTATTTTCTAGGCGAGCATTATGATTGGGTGACTAATCCCTCAAATGGATTTAGTTATGATAAAATGCAACATTGGACAAAAATCAAAGACATTAATGAAAAGGACGGAGATATTAAATATGTATGGGAACCATCTAGATTTACATTTATTTATGATGTCATTCGTTATGATGAACAAAATAAAACAGACCATAGCGAATGGGTATGGAAGCGTATAGAATCTTGGATTAAGGGTAATCCTATAAACCAAGGGCCGAACTATAAGTGTAGTCAAGAGATATCTCTAAGAGTGCTTAACTGGGTATATAGCTTAAATTATTATAAGCACTCTAAGTCGCTAACAGAAGAAAGATATCAAATTATATTGAATGCTATTTACTGGCAAATGAAACATGTATTTGATAACATACATTTTTCAAGGATTGCTGTTAGAAATAATCATGCTATAACTGAAACACTTGCACTATATATAGTAGGCTCCTTATTCCCCTTTTTTGATGGGGCATTAAAATGGAAAGCAAAAGGCAAGAACTGGTTTGAAAAAGAAATTATATATCAGATATATGAAGATGGTACTTATTTGCAGTTTAGTCATAACTATCATCGCGTAGTTGTTCAATTATTGAGTTGGGCATTTATGATTGCAGAGAAAACTCAAGACCATTTTCATTATCTTGTTTATGATCGTGCATATTCATCACTCGATTTTTTATATCATGCTCAAGACGAAAATACTGGTTGGCTATCAAATTATGGTTCGAACGATGGGGCTCTCTTTTTCCCATTAACTGAATGTGACTTTAGAGATTATAGGCCCCAATTACAAACACTTCATATTTTTTTAACCGGGGAACCTCTTTACGGAGATGGACCATGGAATGATGACTCTTTTTTTATGAATTCAAAACTTCATTCCCCAGTTAAATTTAAACCTATCAAACGGAGAAATGGTTGGAGTAAGTATCCTATAGGTGGTTTTTATATACTTAGAGAGTATTCTACAATAACGTTTATAAAATGTGGCGGATACAAAGATAGACCTGCGCAAGCAGATGATTTGCATATTGATATCTGGCATGAAGGAAAGAATGTTTTATATGATTGTGGTTCATATAAATACAATACTAATAGATCTTTAATTAAATATTTTAGTGGCACACGATCACATAATACTGTAATGTTAAATGATTTTGATCAAATGCTAAAAGGAGCAAGGTTTATTTGGTACTTTTGGACAAGGTTACAAAATGTATCTGTAAGTGAAACGAATGATAGTTATATTTTCAATGGAAGAATAAATGTATTTCGATTTATAAAAAAAGGTATAACTCATCAAAGAACAATTATTAAGAAAAAATATAGATTATTTTGGGAGGTAACTGATAACATTGATAATATGCCAAAAGGTTTGCAACTAAATCAAATTTGGCATATTGATGGTAGCCTGAACATAAATAGTTCTATTGCTAGAAATGGTGAAATTGTAGTCCCAGAAATAAAGAAAGGATATAAAAGTAATTATTATGGAGTAAAGGATGAAGTATTATATCTTGAATGCAAGACTAATGAATCTTTGATAAAAACTGAGTTAAGTTTATTATGAAAATATTATTAATTCACCAGTATTATCTAGAACTTGAAGATCCAGGAGGCTCGAGATGGAATGAGATTACACAAGTTTGGAAAACTATGGGATGTGAAGTTACTGTAATAGCAGGAATGATGCATTACAATGGATTTGAAAAATTACCTCGCTATAAAGGAAAATTATTTGTAGTAAATAACCAAGAGGATATAGAGGTGATTCGTTGCCATGTATCAGAGTTTTATAATTCAAATTTTATTGGACGACTATGGGGGTATTTTAGTTTTGTATTTTCATCTATATGGGCAGGCTTATTCAAGGCTAATCGTAAATATGATATAGTTATAGTTTCTTCACCTCCATTATTTATTGGTATTTCAGGCTATATTATTTCAAAATTTAAACGAATACCTTTAGTTTTTGAAATTAGAGATCTCTGGCCAGAGTCAGCAATTGACACAGGAATTGTTACTAATAAATTAGTAATTAAGCTTGCCTATTTTCTTGAAGCATTTATTTATAAGAAGGCGAAAATGATAAATGTTTTGACCCCAGCCTTTCGAACAATATTAATTGAGAAAAAGGAAGTTCAGCCTCAGAAAATTATTTTAATTCCTAATGCTGCAGACTTCTCATTTTCTGATCAATTACTTAATAATTTTGATTCAGTAACTTTCAGAAAGCAAAATGGCATTGATGATAAATTTGTTATCACCTACGTAGGAGCACATGGAGTAGCAAATCACTTAATTCAACTAATTGAAGCTGCAGAAAACTTACAAAATACTAATGTAATATTCCAATTAATTGGGGATGGGATGCAGAAAAAAATGTTGAAGGAAGAGGTAATGAAGCGTGGTTTAAAAAATGTTATTTTCTTAGATAGTGTCCCTAAAAATGAAGTATTTAAATATATAATAGCTTCTGATTTAGGCACATCGGTTCTAAAAAAAGTTGATACTTTCAAAACTGTATATAGTAATAAAACTTTTGATTATATGGCTTGCAAAAAGCCAATTTTGTTACTAATTGACGGTGTTTCTAGAACCTTGGTTGAAACTGCAGTTTGTGGTATTTATGCAGAGCCAGAAAATGTTAATGAAATTGTATCAAAAATTAAGTATTATCTAAATAATAAAACATTGCTTGCTCAACATGGTGAAAATGGTTATCACTATGCAAAAAATAATTTCGATAGAATAAAACTGGCTGAAAAATACTTTGATGCTATTTCGAAAATACTCTAGTTAAATGCAAAAGCAACTATTAAAAGTTTTTGGTGTTGGTGGGCACTCTAAAGTTGTTATAGATACAGCAAAAAAGGCTGGATTTCTAATTGAACTTTTATTTGATGATAATCCTATTGTAGCAAACATATTTTTGTACGGGATCAAAGTTCTTTATCCAATAGATAATTCTGTTTGCGGAAATGGTATTATAGCTATAGGTGATAATACCATTCGGAAAAAGATTAGTCTAAAGCTTGATAATATCTATTGGGAAAAAATAATACACCCATCAACAGTTATTGCCGATGATGTAGAAATTGGAGAAGGTACAGTAATCATGGCAGGTTGTGTAATTCAGCCAGGTTCACGAATAGGCAAACATTGTATTATCAATACAGGATCATGCATAGACCATGATTGTGTAATTGGTGATTTCTCTCACATTGCACCTAATTCTAGTATAGCGGGTGGGGTATTTATTGACGAAGGAACTTTTATTGGAATAGGGTCGTCAATAATTCAAAATATTAAAATTGGCGCATGGTGTAAAGTTGGTGCTGGATCTGTTGTTATTTGTAATTTAGAATCCAATTGTACTGCAGTTGGTGTGCCTGCTAAAAAAATTAAATATCATGATGAGCAATAATAAAATTTGGCTATCATCTCCTCATATGGGCGGGGATGAAAAAAAATACGTAAACGAAGCGTTTGATACTAATTGGGTTGCACCTTTAGGCCCAAACGTAAATGGTTTTGAATCTGACATAACAAGTTATTTAACTGGTAAATTAGAAATGCATGCTGCTGTACTCACATCAGGTACTGCAGCACTCCATTTAGCTTTAAGGTTATTAGATGTTGGTCCAAAAGATATAGTAATAGTGCAAAGTTTCACATTCTGCGGTACAACAAACCCAGTCTCATACCAAGGAGCTGAAATTGTTTTTATAGATTCTGAATCAGATACATGGAATATGTGTCCTATTGCTTTAGAAGAGGCATTGAAAGCTTATCAGAATAGATCAGTAAAAGCAATTATACCTGTTCATTTGTATGGGATGCCTGCTAAAATGAACGAAATTCAAGCAATTGCTGATAAGTATTCTATACCGATTATTGAAGATGCAGCAGAGGCTTTAGGTTCACTCTATAGAGGTCAAAGTTGTGGAACTTTTGGGAATATGGCAGCATTGAGTTTTAATGGTAATAAAATTATTACAACAAGTGGTGGTGGTGCCCTAATATCAACAAACAAAAAATATATAGACCAAGCTAGATTTTTAGCCACCCAAGCAAGAGATGAAGCACCTCACTATCAACATTCCCAAATTGGATATAATTATAGAATGAGTAATATTGTGGCTGGAATTGGTCGTGGGCAAATGGAAGTAATAGATTTACGAGTTGCGCAAAGACGTGCAAATAATCAAAAATATCGTGATTTCTTTAAAGATATTCCCGGAATCACATTTCAAACTGAGCCCAATGATGATTTTTATAGTAATTTCTGGCTTACTGCAATTCTAATTGATTCCAAATTAACAAGTGGTATATCAAGAGAAACGATACGACTTAAACTAGAAGAAGAAAATATAGAATCTCGTCCTTTATGGAAACCAATGCATATGCAACCAATTTATGAAGGAACAAGTTTTTTTGGAAAAGGGGTTTGTGAAAATTTTTTTGAAAATGGTTTGTGCCTACCAAGTGGGTCCAACCTTACTGAGAAAGAATTTGAAAGAATTTTTTCTGCCTTGACATCAATATTTAAAAAATAGAAATTAATTGTATAAAAAAATTATAAAGCCAACTGCTGATTTTATAATAGCCCTTTTTTTGTTACTTGTATTATCTCCAATAATTCTTTTGACTATGGGGTTACTAACAATAGTAAATAATGGGAGTATCTTTTTTCTTCAATTACGTCCTGGCTTGTATGGGAAACCATTTAGAATTATCAAGTTCAAAACTATGAAGGATGCGATTGATGAAAATGGCAATCAACTTCCTGACGAACTTCGACTGACTAAAATTGGTCAATTTGTAAGATCCTCATCTTTAGATGAATTATTGCAATTAATAAATGTTATAAAAGGAGATATGAGTCTTGTTGGTCCAAGGCCTTTGCTAATGCAATACTTGGAACGGTATAATAAAGAACAAGCGCGTCGTCATGAAGTAAAACCTGGAATTACCGGCTGGGCTCAAGTAAATGGTCGAAATGCTATAAGTTGGGAAGAAAAATTTAGTTTAGATATTGAATATGTTAAAAATCAGGATTTTTGGATGGATTTTAAAATTCTTTTGAAAACAATTGTAAATGTGATTCAAAGGAAAGGAATTAATGCCAATGGGCAGGCTACAATGGCAGAATTTCAGGGCCAAATTGATTAATTGACATATCTTTAAAGATGATTCCGCAAAAAATAATCTATGTTTTCTAGATACCAGTTACGTCGAATTAAAAACCTCTCTATAATCCCTAGGTGGGTGATTTTTATTTTAGATATGTCTGTAGGTACTTTTTGTTTCTTATTAGCTTATCTGATTAAAAATGAGTTCAACTTCGGTGTATTTCAAGAAGGTCAAATAGGTCAAAACTTATTGATATTGCTAGCTTTTAATATATCCCTTTTTTCACTATTTAAAGTTTATGCAGGAATCATACGTTTTACAGGTTTACAAGATACTTTTAGAATATTCTTTGTAGTATTTTTTGCTAATGTTGGATACTATGTTTTAGATTTATTCATTCTACAATGGTATGGGTTTCGATTAATTCCAGCTTCTGTTTTGGTTATAAATATGCTCCTTTCCTTTGTAGGATTAAGTTCGTATCGTGTTATTATAAAATATTTCTTCTCTTATATCACTACCATCAATGTTACCAAAAAAAGAGTAGCGATATTCGGTGCAGGGGACGTCGGTATTTCTACAAAGCGTGCTTTAGAGCATGATATGACTGCAAATATTCAAATGGTTTTGTTTATTGAAGATGATCAGCGTAAAGTGGGAAAAAATATAGATGGGATAAAAATTTGTTCTTCTTCTCAGTTGGAACTTTTATTAAAGCAATATTTAATTGATGAATTAATTATTGCTACTACTAAGTTACCTTCTAAGCGAAAAAATGAAATAGTCGATTTTTGTTTGGATAATAAAATTGAAGTGTTTACGGTACCGCCATTGAAGAGTTGGATCAATGGTCAGTTAAGCACCAAGCAACTGCAGAATGTGAAGATTGAAGACTTATTAGAGCGGGAACAAATTAAGTTGTACAACGAAATTTTATTCAAACAGCTAAACAATAAAACAGTTCTAGTTACTGGAGCTGCTGGTTCTATAGGAAGCGAGATTGTGCGTCAGTTATTACAGTACAAACCCAAAACAATTGTATTGAATGATTGTGCGGAAACCCCTTTGCATGACCTTAAGCTAGAATTAGAAGAGCTAGGTTGCAATAATTTTATCTTGGCTTTGGGGGATGTTCGGAATGAGCTATTTGTAGATAAAATCTTTCAAGATTTCCATCCCCAATTTGTTTATCATGCAGCAGCATATAAGCATGTTCCAATGATGGAAAATAGCCCTTTGGAAGCCATTTGTACGAATGTAGGCGGAACTAAATTGTTGGCAGATTTATCCATTAAATATGGAGTAGAAAGATTCGTAATGATTTCTACTGATAAAGCAGTGAACCCAACCAATGTTATGGGGGCTTCTAAACGAATAGCAGAAATGTATGTGCAGAGCCTATACCAGAACCAAGAACTACAATTCCAAAGTAATTTATCAACTACCAGAACAAAGTTCATTACAACTCGTTTTGGAAACGTTTTAGGATCGAATGGTTCAGTAATCCCAAGATTCAAAAAACAAATTGAAGCAGGAGGACCTGTTACGGTCACCCATCCAGATATTACTCGTTATTTCATGACTATTCCGGAAGCCTGTCAATTGGTATTAGAAGCTGGTTCTATGGGCAATGGGGGAGAGATTTTTGTTTTTGATATGGGACAACCAGTAAAGATTGCTGATCTAGCTAGGAAAATGGTTAGGTTGTCTGGATTGGTGCCCGATGAGGACATTAAGATTGAATATTCAGGGTTACGACCAGGTGAAAAACTCTATGAAGAGTTGTTAAATAATGCAGAAAACACACTCAATACCTATCACGAGAAAATCTTAATTGCTAAAACCCGGACTATTGAATATGCTAGCTTATCTATTCAAATAGACGGCTTAATTGGCCCTGCAAAAAGGCAGGAATCAGTTAACTCAATCGTTAAAGCCATGAAAGAATTGGTACCCGAGTTCATCAGTAATAATTCCGAATTTGAGCAGTTGGATGCGCCTAAAGTGATTAATATGAATAAAGTTGGGTAATCCATTTATGAAGTGTTCTTATAGATTTGTTTTAATAGGTTGCTCAATATTTTTTTTGAACAATTTACAAAGTCAATCCTATACATTAGAATCCATCAATCAAAACCAATTGAGGAATCAACAGTTATTGGGCAATCACGATTCTACTGTTTCCTTTTCCAATCAATTTAATACTATCATAGCAGTAGGAAAGAGTAACTGGAAAAAGTCTTCTTTTACACTTTTACCTTTTGTTTTCACCCAACAATTGAATACTCACCATCCCTTCGGTTGGAATGATGGAGCAATGATTCAGGCAAAAGGCTATCAGGTATTAGCAAGACCTGGTGTAAACATGCAATACGGTATTTTTGAAGTACAGCTTGCTCCTGAATTGGTGTTTGCTTCCAATGGCAATTACGCCACACCCCAATATGGCAATCACAATAATAATTCTTATTCCAAAATATTCCCTGGTCAATCTTTTGTTAAAGCCAACTATGGAGCAATTTCATTAGGGGTATCCACCCAAAATCTTTGGTGGGGCCCTGGCATTCATAGCTCTTTATTGATGAGCAATAATGCCCCAGGTTTTTTGCATGCATTTATAGGCACCCGCAAACCCATTAAAACGCCCATTGGAAATATTGAATTCAACTTGATAGGTGCTCGTTTAACTTCAACTTCAAGCATTGGCTTCGAGAACAATCATTTACAACCACGTTATAATGGCAATATTTGGCGTTATTTAAACTCCTATGTAATTAGCTGGCAACCCAAATGGATTAAGGGATTGTTTCTAGGTATGACCCGTTCCTTACAACAATATGGGGAAGAATCATTGAATAGACCAGCTGGTTTTATTAGTAAATATTTACCCATCATTGGGCTACCTCTTGAGAAGGCAAATTATTTTGGAGACGACACGCTCAGACGTGACCAATTGGCATCATTCTTTTTGCGCTGGGTTTTACCCAAAGCCAATGCGGAGTTTTATGTTGAATACGGTAAGAACGATTATGGCGTGAATTTCAGGGACTATATCAATGGCCCAACCCATTCTTCTGCCTATACAGCGGGGTTTAGAAAATTAATTCCAAAATCAGCGGAGAAATATATTCAATTAGAAACAGAGATTACTCAAATGAGTCAATCGCCAGATTATTTAGTAAGAGATGCGGGAAATTGGTATGTTCATGGACAAATTGGGCAAGGTTATACCCACGAAAACCAAATCATGGGTGCGGGTGCAGGTTTCGGGGCCAACCTGCAAACATTTTCTGCAACTTGGGTAAATGGTAATCTCCGCAACGGATTTTTAATACAAAGAATAGAAAGAGACCCAGAAAATCGGGTCAATAAATGGACCGATTTCAGTATTGGTTGGATACCTCAATGGAGGTATAAAAACATGATTCTGGGGGCCAAAGTTCAATTGATTCGTTCCAATAATTACAGTTGGGAAAAAGGAAACAATCCTTTCAACTTGCACAGTCGTTTAATGATTCAATACAATTTTAAATAAGCATGCTCAAGACTGTTCATGGTTTTTTCCTAATATTGAGCTCTCTGTTTTTACAGCCGATATTGCATGCGCAATCCAGTTCTTTTTTAGGTGATGGAATGCAAGACATTGTTAGAAGAAACCAATTATTGGGTAGGGTTTCCCCACGTGCTGCTTTCATGATCAATGGCTTTGCTGAAATCAATACTGCCATTGATAGTCTGTACCCAATCAACAAGAAAAATAATAAAACTAAATTATTTCAATACCTACCCATCCAAATCATTCAACAATTCAACAGTGGGTATCCGCATGGATTGAATGATGGTGCAATGATTCGTGCCAAAGGTTTGCAACATTTGGTGGCATTGGGGATCAAAGGAAACATAGGGAATTTTTCTTATCAGTTTAGACCAGAATTCATAACAGCAGAAAATCCAGCTTTTGAAACTTTTTCTACGGAACAATATCCTAAAATTTGGGAGAGTTATTATCGTTGGTTGAATAAAATAGATCAGCCCGAGCAAATGGGTAATGGACGGTACAATAAGCTATTTGCTGGTCAATCCTTTCTTCAATACCATCATAAAAATTTGGCTCTTGGCATTTCCAATGAAAATATTTGGTGGGGACCGGGTAGATTCAATGCCTTGGTCATGAGCAATAATGCCCCTGGCTTTACCCATATTAGTGTAAAAACCACCAGTCCATTTCAAACGGCTATCGGTCGTTTTGAAACACAATTGATTGCAGGTACTTTAAAAGCTTCGAATATTTTACCCCCCGATCGCAATCGTTTCAATGATTTGGGGCAACCCCTCTATCAACCCAAACCCACCCAATCTCGTTCCTTAGTAGGCTTGAATATCAGCTGGCAACCCAAATGGACCAATGGCTTAACCCTTGGATTGAATGCGGTTAGTTATGGGTACAATGGGGCTGCTGCACCCTATAACAAGAATGCAATCATTGGTTCTTTATTTGCCCGCTATTTAATGCCTGCAGAACATGCAGAACTCTATTTTGAATACGGTCGCAACGATAAAATTCCCACGCCCTTTAACCTAGCTTTCGAAACTGGTTATCCAAGGGCTTATGTGGCTGGTTTTAGAAAATTATTTGCTACCCGTAAAAAACATTTCTGGGAATTTGCTGCGGAGTTTACCCAACTGCAATTGCCTACTGCAGAACTGACCCAAACCACCAATAGTTGGTACACCAGCGTACATGTACCGCATGGTTATACCCATCAAGGTCAGGTGCTGGGTGCAGGCATTGGACCGGGTAGCAATAGCCAAATTATGGACATCAGTTATGTGAATGGCATGAATAAAATAGGCGTAAAATTCGAGCGCTTAGTACACAACAACGACTTCTATTATTACACTTGGCAAGGCCTAAATGAGTTTGCTCGCAGATGGGTTGACCTTTCCACTACGGTTCATGCCAACTGGCAATTCAAGCAATTGATTTTGTCTGGTCAGTTGGGGTTGATTCGTTCTCAAAACTACCAATGGAGAACCTTGGAAGCACCCCTATTTTATTTTAGTAGGGGATACGACCGAATCAATATCCATAGTAAGGTTTCTCTTATCTATCGCTTCTAAATTATTTTCTTTTGGGTGCAGTATTTAATAAATAAAGGATGCCCATGAATCCTCCAATGGCAGCTCCTGCCAGTAGCCCCATCCACCATTTCAATTTATTTTCTTTTAAAGGCAATTCAGGTTGATCCACTACTTGTACCGTAGGGGTTTCTTGTATTAAAACGGTTTTACTGGCTTCTAAATTCTTGGTCAATTCTCCAAATACGGTAGACTGTACCAATTTATCCCTGGAGCTAATTTCTGCACTCACTTCTGGTGCGGTGAACGCGGGGTTTCCATCCAACAATTGTCTGTTGGCATTGGCCGCCGAATAAGTTTTGATATTTAAAATTCTTCCCAAACTATCTACCCGATGTTGCAATCGGTCTACATTCCCCTTTAGCCTTTTCGTTTTAGTATCTACATAAAAATCAGTAGTCACTTGTAATAATCGCTCGCAGAGTTGTTGGCTCACGGCTTCATTGCGGGTGGTAATTTCTAATGCAAATATGCCCAGTTTTTTATCGGGCTTGGCAATCGATAATTCTTTCTCAATAATGCGCTTCATAATCACTTGCAACAAACTATCTTCTGTTCTACTGAATTTTCGAACGCCCACGCCAAATTGAATGGGGCTTCCCAGTTTACTGCTCTTCAACCATTTTTTCTTCCATTCATAACTATTGGCATACACATCGGCCAATGAATTCTTGCTTGAACTATCTGATGCACTAAGCAATGCTTTTTTTAATAAGCTTTTGCTCTTGAGTAATTCCAATACATTGTCTCCTTGTAACACTCCTGAACCCCCTGTTAACCCGCCAATATCCATTCCCAATTGACCAGCTAATACCGATGCCAATCCGCCACCAGCACTCTTGCTGTCTTCCACTACAAATGTTAAGCGTGCTGTATAAGTAATGGGCTTATACCAAGCATAGCCCAGTCCTGCCAATGCCCCAAGCACTGCAATGCCCAAAATCAATTTCCATTGCTCCAATAAATAGGGAATCAATTGTTTCCAATTGTTCAGCATGACAGCGAAGGAATAACTCGATTCTTCTTCGTTTATGGAATGTAGTTGATTACTCATATTATCTGCGTAATACACTGATTAAACTAACCAATGCGGTTAAGGATCCAGTAATGGCGGAGACTTCTAAAATAGACAAGCCCCTTCTTTCCGTTCCTGATTTTTCTGGTACAATAATTTTAGACCCAGGTAATACCGTTGGGTAAGTTCTAAAAAATAAGAATCGCTTAATCTGTTTATTAATACCATTGCTGTATTGCACATAAGCCCTTTTATGATCGGCCTTCTCTGTAAATCCGCCAGCTTCTGAAATATACTTTTTAAAGCTGCCCGATTCATAACTCAATAACTGTGGATTGAATACTGCCCCCTTTACTTCTACAAAAGGTTCATTGCGTGGTATAAAAATACTGTCTCCGGGTTGCAATAAAAATGGTGCATTCGATTGGTCCAATACATTGGTTCCCACCCTGAGTTGATTACGAAAAATTTGCACATCATTCATTGAAGCCAATGGGGTAATACCGCCTGCTCGGCTAATTAATTCTCTCAAGGTTTCGTTGCGCTTTTCCAATGCATATTCTCCTGCATACAATACTTCACCACCCAATTTTACATTCCCCAGTTTTTTATAGTTCACTAATCTTGGCACAAAAATATAATCCAGTGGTTCCAAATAAGTGCGGCTATTGGTGTTCACCAACATAGAGTCTACGCCAACCGTCATCACGGTGAGCAATTGGTTGGCCAAGGTATCGGCCCTGTTTTTTTCTAGTCTAGAAATTTCTACTTTATGGTTGGCAGCATCATTGGTAAATCCATTGGCCATTAATAATACATCTTCTAATTGCATACCCCTACTATAAGGATACACGCCCGGATTTTTTACTGCGCCACCTACGGTTACTTGTAAACTGGCTTGTAAATTTTCTCTAGAGGCAATGACCACAGAGTCTTCTCTTTCCAATACAATATCTGCACTGGTTCCCGATAATAAACTGCTTACATCAAAAGCCAACATGGTAGGCTCTGTGCCTGCATTGCGTCTGTTGATAAATCCTCTATTGGCATAAGCTTGCAACTTCAACCCATCGGCTTTCTTAATCAATTGTGAAAGCGTTAATCCCTTGGTTAATTCATAATTACCTGGTCTATACACGGCTCCTGTTAACACCACTCTATTGGTATAACTGCTGAGTACCCTGTCTACAAATACACTGTCTCCATTGCGTGGGATGGTATAACCAAAATCGCTGGCAGCAATATCTTTCATTTGCAATTCCCTATTGGATATCTGCACCATTTTAGCCAAGTCTTTCAATGCCCATTCGGTAAATCCCCCTGCATATTGAATACCATCGGCCAACGTTTCTTTGTCTAATAATTCATAAATGGCTGGTCTTTTTACTTCACCACTCAAGATCAATTTTTTCTGGTATAAGGGGAAGCGAATAATGTCTTGGTCTTCTAATCTGATATGTTGATCTAATATTCCTTTTTGTAAAAACTGATAAAAATCGACCACCTGAAATACCTTGTTATTTCTAATGAGTTCTATCTGTCTCAATGATCCATTAATAGTTGGCCCGCCCGATAAATACAATACATTGAACAAGCCCGCCAATCCGTTCACTACATAGTCTCCTGGAATTTCTGCTTCACCAATTACCGTTACTCTGATGGAACGCACTTTAGCTAATGTTACATAGAGTTTGGTTTGTCCTGAATTCAGCGCTGGATAAATGGTTTTTAATTGGTCTTTTATTTTTTTACTTGCTTGCTCAATGGTTAATCCATTCACCGCCGATTGTCCTGCATATTCTAAATCAATTCTTCCTTCGGGGCTAACAGTGGGTTCTAAAGACTTAATATTAACGCCCGTTAAACTGATCGACAATTGATCACCTGGTCCAAGAATATAATTTTGTGGAGTAGCTACCCTTGCATTGGGTTGTAAAATGGCATTGGGATTACTAAAATACTCGTATCCATAATAACGGATTCTTTTTTTCAACAAGGGCACTTCATTCACCCAGGTACTATCACTCAAAAACAAAGCAGAGTCGGTTACCAATGCCTTTGCCCCTGAATTATTTAACTTAGACATGCCCTGTATTTTCAACAAGCGCTTCTTAAAATCATTTACATCGGTAGGAGCCATGCCGCCTCTCACCAATTGGCTAATGGCTTCTGATTCAGACAAACCAGACTGCTGGGTTTTCTGCCAGTATTGCAAAATTTGCTGGTCGCTCATTTTACCCAATTGCATGGGCGCTTTTCCGGTATTATTGAGCTGCGCAAAACCATTGTTTGCAACCAACACCAATAACCATACGAAAATGTATTTGATCATCCTATTCATCATTTAACAAATATACATTAAAGCCCGTAGCCTACACCCAAGCTCCAAGTCTTGCCCGTAGTATTCCAGCTGCTGTACCAGCCAGTGAACGTGAGGTTATTCAACCATTCATAAGAAGCCCGCAAAAAGAACTCTTTCTGGGTTGGGCCTTGGTTAAACAAGAAACGGGGCTGGGGCTCTGCAAAATACTGGTCGGCCAAGGTACCCGATCCACCCTTTCTAATGACTTGGTACCGCATTTGTAATTTCAATTTAGGGATGGGTGTATAGCGTGCCGTAAAAATCATTCTATCAAAATTATTGCCCATCCAATCGCCCATTACAAACCCTTGGTGGGTATAGTTTTGGGCCTGGTATAAATTGCGGTACACAAATGGATTTACTCGGGTGTATTCAAACCCTGCTGTTAAATAAGGCACAAACAAATCGGTAACCGATGCTCCAATATTAAAGCCGATTTGGTTCCTGCTTTTATTGCGATTAAAAATAGTGCTCTGTCTAATTTCATCCACAAATAAAGTACCGTAGATATGCGTGTTCTTTATTTGGTTCCTGCTGCTGGCCATGATAAACAATTGCCCATTAGAGCCTGCTCTTATATCGGAATTATTAGACAAATTATCGTAGAGCTTAAAGAACATCACGGGAATTAAATAGCCCGCATCCATTCTGTCGCTGTATACAATGGATTCTCCCAATGAAATATCCAAGCCCTTCATGGCTTTGATTTGGATGCTATGGGTGGCAAAATATTTGGGCACAAATAATATTCGATCACCCCCATAAATACCCCCATTTTCAGAGGGGTAACTATTGGTAGAATCAATCATTCTCGAGTTTAACCAGGCATGGGTATAATGAAATTTCAACCAAGGAAACAATTGATAGTCTAAGCGTATAAAAGGAAATGCAGGTGCTTTATCCGATAAGACGGTTCTTCCATTTTCGCCATAGCCCCATAACAAATGGTCTTGCCCAATAGCTATTGATCCATTTTTAAAACTATAGGAAATACTTCCCCTAAACTGAGAATAATTCAAGGTTTTAAAAGCGGTAGTATCTTTTCTGATATAACCAGTTTCAGGCCCCAGAACCCCAGTGGTATCATAGCCATTGCCCTTGAGCAACACATCCTGATAAGCAAATTGAAAAGCAAATCTTTTCCCTGCTCTTCCCCAAAGTCTTAAGCCGGTACTGCGGGTTGTATAATTTTTATTAGTACCTCCCACTTGTGCACCAGTAATAGTAGGGTCAAAATAAAAAGATGCGTCTTTACCAATGGCGGTGGCCATTCTAAAACGCCCATTGGCATCTTTTTTAAACCAATTTAATTGTTCTGTAGCTTTTCCTGGATCAGTATCGAATTGGTCTCTGTATTCTTGTAGATAAAAATTCAATTCGCTTTTTTCAATGGGGCTTAAAACTGTTTGATGTTGTTGTAAACTGTCTAAACAGGCCCCAATATATACCCGGCTTAATGGCCGAATATGATCATCAAATTGTATCAATCCCTTCTGTGCCATTCGCCCCAAGTAATTGTAAATTTCACTTCGATGATTCTCGTACACCGTTTGTGCTTGCAAAGAGGTACTGCCTAATACCAATAGTAAAACGCATTGGTAAATAATTGTTTTAATACGCATTCTGGTCCCCCCTGATAATATTAATAATGGTTTGAAGTATAATTTGAC
The DNA here is from genome assembly GCF_030695065.1 of Sediminibacterium sp. Taxonomy (GTDB): domain Bacteria; phylum Bacteroidota; class Bacteroidia; order Chitinophagales; family Chitinophagaceae; genus Sediminibacterium. The sequence continues at coordinate 39,037 of NZ_JAUYTR010000007.1, forward strand.
AGTCTAACCAAAATGTCCAGCGATGGATATAATACAAATCAAAATTGATGCGCTTTTGCATAGAACCCTTTGCCTTGGTTTCTCCCCTTGCTCCGTTTACCTGCGCCCAGCCCGTAATGCCCGGCAATACGATATGTCGCAACATATAATTGTCTACCGTATGCATCGATTCTAAATTCAATGGAGTAGGGTGGGGTCTGGGTCCTACTACCGACATATTGCCTACCAATACATTCCAAAATTGGGGCAGTTCATCCATATTGGTTTTGCGCAAAATCTTTCCAATCCAAGTAACCCTTCCATCATTTTTAGTGGCTTGTTGGTATTGACCATTGGCGTCCAAATCGTGGTTGCCCGCAGTCATGGTTCTGAACTTGTAACAAATAATTTGTTCGTTCTGCAATCCCCATCTTTCTTGTTTAAAAATAATCGGACCCTTAGAACCCAGCTTGATGGCTAGTGCTATGATGGGCATGATCCACCAACCCAAGAGTATGAAAAAACAAAGCGAAAAACTGATATCAAAAAATCGTTTTAAAATCTTGTTCTCTATTTTATCTAAGGGCAGTTCCCGTATATTAATCACGGGCATCATACCAATATTATTCACTTGTATATTGCTGGCTGTGTATTGGTGCAAATTAGGAATGATGCGGGTTTTAACGGAATAGGTATCGCATACATCTATGCAGTCTTGTATCTGGTTAGAGTACTTATTGGGCAATGCTATCACTACTTCGTCTACTCTTTGTTTTCTCAATACTTCGGCCAATGCTTCTGTTTTTCCAAAATAAGCACAGCCATTCATTTTGGCTTGCTGATTGTCTAAAAATCCAATGCACTTGTAGCCGTAGTAATAATATTTATTGATGGTTTCGTAGTAATCCATGCCTGCTGGAGTGGCGCCCACGATTACAATATTGTCGTATAATTTTCCCTGATAAATGGCCGAGTGCAAATATTTGCGCACCACATATTTGGTAAATGTCAATAACGCAAATAGGGTGCCTACATAAATGGGAAAAAAATTGGTGTTGAACTGGTAATAATCGCGCAGGAAAAAAGAAACCGAGCTCAATAAAATGGTAAATAAGATTAAGCTATAGGTAATGAAAATAATTTCTTCTGAAAATTTATTGGATCTTCTATCGGTGTACAATTTGGCAAAAGAAGCGGTAATATACCATACCGTTAATAGGATTAATAAGAATCCAATGCTGTTGATGCTATTGTTGTGAATGTTTTCGGTTTGGGTAAACTGCAAGGCCAACAGGTACGACATACCCACTACCGGGGCATCTATTATGTATCTAATGAGTGTGTATCTGTTGTAGGCTTTCTTGGCCATGCTGCTTTAATACTTTAAAAACGCTAATATATGCTTCCGTTACATGATCCCATTGATACCGAAGGCCTATTCCCTCCCTGGCGTGCAATCGAAGCTCATTTATTAGAGCATCATTTTGTTCTGCACGTTGCATCAATTGTGCAACAGCTTGGGGGGTCTGCTGAAACAAGAGCCCAAATATACCATTTTGTAGCATTTCTCGGCTAAATGGGGTATCAATTGCTAATATAGCGCATCCATATGCCATGGCTTTTAATAAGGTAGGGTTGGTGCCCCCAAATGCATGGCCATGTAAATAGGCAAAACAGTGGTGGTACAATTCGGCCAATTCGTTGGGATTATTGATATAGCCCAAGAAAATAACCCGATCACTGGCTTTGGCTTTCATGCTTTGGGCATAATCGTCTTGATAAGGCACATCGCCCACTATCACGAGTTTTTTGCTTGAATTGGATTGCAAAAATCCTTCTAACAGCAAATGACTATTGTTATCGGGGATTAATCTTCCTACTATTAAATAATATTCCTGTGGGGCAAGGTTAAAGCGGTTGATTAAAGAGGGATCTTGGCTGTAGCGCAAGCTGGCCCCGTATGCAATCACCGTAGAGTCTTTTTGAAATAGGTCTAGGTACACTTGCCGCATGGCTTCGGCGTCTGTGATAATGCGGTCGTATAATTTGGTGCTGAGCCAAGCTGCAAACTTAAAATACTTGGCCCCCAAACCTTTCCACTTGGGTCTTAACCACTCCATGCCATCTACATTTATGAGGGTGGGCTTTCTGCAAATCTTGGAAATGATTCCCCAGGGTCCATTGGCTGCATTCACGGCTAAAATAATATCAGATCCCGTGGTGCAGGCATGCCACATTGATAAAAAGGAATGGATCAATTGGCTCAAGGATTTGGTTTCGATGGTGGGGATATACACCAGCTCAATGCCATTGACTTGCTTGGGTTTTTCTTGAAATAAATTCTTGTGGCAGTAGACCCTTACTCGATAGCCTTTCTTCACCAATCGTTCCGACAACTCTTTTACAAAAGTTTCATAACCGCTGTACACATAAGGATAACCTCTAGAACCTATAATTGAAATGACCATTACAATAGTTTTAAAATCCGTTCTTCAAAGGCTTGCAATGAAAATTCGGCGCGCACTTTTTTTGCAGCAGCTGCTCCCATGGCTTTTCTTAATGCGGCATCGGTAATAATTGGCTCCATTATTGCTGCGGCTGCTTTGGCATTGTTCCATGGTATTAATAATCCTTCTTTACCCGACTCAATCATTTCGGTGGCTCCACCATGATTGGTTGCAACAATGGCTTTGCCTGCAGCCATGGCTTCTAATACCACCGTTGGAAAAGGGTCTGGTAAAATGGAAGGCAGCACAAATATATCCAATTGCCCTAGGATGGCGGGTATATTGGTTTGATAGCCTAAGTCTTTTACGGCTTCTACTAGGTTCAGCTCCGTTTTTAAACGGTTGATATTTTCGTATAAATACTCGTTGCCCGGGAATGCATCACCCACCATCACAAATTGTAAATGGGGATGGGTTTTAATGAGCTCCCCCGCAATCTGCAAAAAATAATCTTGGCCCTTCCAGTGGTGTACACGGCCAATCATGCCGATAACTAAGCGGCGCAGCGCGGCGCTTTCGCTCTGCGCGGTTTGCCGCGGCTCGGCGCTATCGCGCGGCCCGTCCGACGCAGCGGCCGGCGAACCGTATTCGCTGTAATCGATGCCATTATATACCAAAAGTATTTTGCTGATGGGTATATTTTTTGCCCAATGATCCTGAACCGCTTTAGACACCACGATAATTTTATCTGCATAATGTTTCAGCAAATAACTCAAGCCCCTAAATAAAAAATAAGGTCGCTGAATAATTTCGTGAACATGCCAAATATGTTTGATGCCCAATTGCTTGGCCGCAAATGCCCCTGCCAATACCGCAGTGGTATTAGAATAAACCAGCTCAATTTTTTCGGCAACAATAATTTCTTTGATGGCTTTGATGGCTTGGCGGGTGGCTTGCACCCGATTCACCAAACCCCTTGGGTTCATGTATTTTCTGCGAATAATGCCCAAGGGCATATATATAACGGCCACATCCATTTGCGCCAATTGTTCGGATAGTTCGCCCTTTGCACTCAACACTACCATGGCTTCATGGCCGTGTTTTTTAAAGAGGGCCAAACTGGTCAACAATATTTTACTGGCTCCATATAAGTCGGAGGAACTATGCAAAATCAGCAGCTTCATTACTTCCTCTGTTTATTCATTAGTTCCTTTGTTTAATTACTTTAGCCGGTACACCAGCTACCACACTATAAGGGGGTACGCTTTTAGTAACCACCGATCCCGCAGCAATCACCGAGCCCTTGCCAATGGTGACGCCTGCTAAAATAATGCTATTGGCTGCTATCCAACAATCGTCTTCAATGGTAACAGCAGACTGTGTTACGCCTTGCTCTTTCATAGGGATATTGGCTTCATCAAATACATGGTTCTCTGCATAAATGCTCACCCTCGGAGAAATCATTACATTGTTGCCAATGGTAATTTTTCCAGAACAACCAATATAAGAGTAAGGACCAATATTAGAATGGTCCCCCACTTTTAATCCTGCACCAATTGCACCCCCATAAATATTCGATGGTCGAATGATGGCGTGCTTGCCAATGGTTACTCTATTACCCAGCACAATATTTTGCTCGCTCAAACAATTGATTTCGGCATTGTCTTCAATGATCAGGTCTTTGCCCGCCATCAATTGATGCGCGTATCGTACCGATACATTGCAGCCCACCAAAACCAACCCTGCGCTTTTTCCAAAAAATAAACGGTGCCCCATTCCACGAACAAACATCACTGCTAGTCTGCAATAAGTAATGAGCTTATTGCGCCCACTCCAATTACCCGGAAATCTGTTTGATATGGAAGGATTCGTTTTGATACTGCAAATATTCTATTTTGAAACGAGACTATGAATTTAAATTCTTGTTTGCGCTACACTTTGGCAACGGGTTTCCCTTTCATGCTTTCACTCACTAAGTGACTGATGAATTTAGCAAAAGGCAATATATTCAAGTTCACACTTGCTTCTTCTAATGCATGCATGTATTGTTTTCTTTTTTCTACAGGAATCACCGTCCATGGATACCCTCCAGATGCCAACATCAGGTTCATAATAAATCTGCCCATTCTTCCATTGCCATCCATATAGGGGTGAATGAACACAAAAATAAAATGGCCTAAAACGGCTCTCACTGATGCTTCTGTTTCTTGTTCTAGTAATTCCATTAATTCAGGCATCGCATCTCTAATGGCTTCTTTGCTCAGAGGAACGTGCATTGAATTGCTGATATATACCTGGTTATTTCTGTAACGACCCCCGTACCAGTCGCCGTGGTCATCATCCAATACTTTACCTGCATTCTTTCCCGACAATACTTTGCGTATGCTTTTTTCTACAATTTGAAATGCATCCCAATATCCCCTTGCTGCCATTGCATCCCTTTGTTTGCGATCGGCTTCGTTATTTTTAGCATTCCAGCTGCCGCTTCTAACACGTTCTATCAAGGCTGGTGTAACTTGGTATCTTTCAATAGACAATGAATGATAGGCATCTGTTACATAAATTTCTTTTACCGCTTTTATATAAGCATCAACCTTTTTTGGTAAACCTGGTGCTTTGGGAAATTGATTAATAATTATTTGTCTGCATTCACTCCAAATAAGCCTCACTCTGTTTGCATAAGGGGACACATCTTTTGAATTGAATAAAACAGGCAGTTGATCTTTAAAAGGATCTGATTCGCGAACTGCGTATCCTGCGTCTTTCATCGTTTTAATGATGTCGTTCGCTATTTTATCTTTTTTAATATTTCTAAATGCACCTGCTAGCCTACCTGCAACAATGGAATGCCCTCCGTTTAATAGGATGGCTAAAATATCGGAAGATGATTTTATAACAGATAATGCAGTGCGTACATCTGTAGCATTTTGCGTGAAAGTGTTGGGTGCAGCATTAACTAGCGCAGTCGACACACTCATCAGCCTTAATCCATCTATAACAACAATCTCTGATTGTTGAGGCAGGGTAGATTTTATTTGAAAAAAAGAGGTGTCGAATGGTAAATCGGTCTTGAAATTATTTGCTTTCGCCGATTTGATAATTAATTGTTTTGGCACGGTCCAATTACCAGCATGAATCATCAATGATTGCTCAGCAGAAATGAACCACTGATTCTTGAATTTATGATTTAAGTATTCTGCACAAAATTTCCAATAAGAACTGTACCAGTAAGTGCTATCTCCATCTTGTTGGTCAGGCGATGAAATAATATACCAGCCGGAATGCACTTCCTTGATGAAGCCATTTTTTAACAGCCGTTCCCGATGGGTACGCGTTAATTGGCTTGTTCTTATGGCTACAATATTTTTATCTTGTAAGCCGTTTAATATTTCTAGCGAACTAGCTAGTTTTTCTGATGGGGTTGCCATTTACCAAAATTATACTTTTTTGTTGTACCAAAACTATAATTTTGTGTTGTACGTAAACTATAATTTCATGTTGTACTAAAACTATAGTTTTGTGTTGTGGGCCTGCTTAAAAAGGCCTTTTAGTTCTGCGGCGGCAGATTCCCAGGTAAATTGTTGCAGTCGCTCTTTGCCTTTGGCAATAAGGGTTTCACGTAGGCTTTGATTCGTTAGGATAGTCTTGAGTTGCGCCACCAGTGCGGCCTGATTGGTTGGGTCAAATGCCAATGCGGCATCACCAGCCACTTCGGGTAAACAACTGTTATTGGCAATTAATACGGGTGTTCCATATTGAAATGCTTCTAAAATTGGGATGCCAAATCCTTCGTTCAACGATGGAAATACATAACATGCCGCGTGTGTATAATAGGCTGGTACGGCTTCGTCGGGTAAATAGCCGGTTAAAATCACTCGGTCTTTTAATGCAAGTGCTTCAATGGTTGCCATTATTGTAGGTGCATCGTTAATGGTGCTTTTATTGGTAAACTGACCTGCCAAAACCAGACAAAGATTTTGGGGGATCATATCCGCCGCAGCATTGTTTTGTTCGACGGCGTTCGACAACTCGCGAGATTGAATCAACTCATGAAAAGCCTTGATTAAAAAGGGTAGATTCTTTCTTTTTTCCGCAGTACCAATATGCAAAATATAGGGTTTGCCTACTGGATTACCAGTGCCCGAACCATCAAATCTTTTCGGGCCCTCGTGAATAGGAATAATTTTTTCCTTTGCAATCCCCGAGTATCGCGCAATCTGCTCCTGCGTATATATTGTGGGTGTAACAATGAACGCTGCTTTTTTGGCTGCCCTCAATCCCAATTGAATAAATAAAGTCCTCCAATATTTATTGTAATGTGCAGGGTACTCCCAAAAAAAAGCGTCGTGAAATACGGGGACGGTTTTAATCCCCCAACTAAAAACGGGTACAAAAAAATCGGTGCAGAACAATACATCGCAGCTTTTCATTTTAGCTTTAAAAGGGAGCATGATTTGCTTCCACCATTGAAACCGAATATGCTCTAATAATTTACCCCATGGGTTATTACCTGTGTAAACGGGTATGCGATTTCGAATGAAAACAAATTCAATGGATGCGTCTGGTTTTGCAAATTCTTTACATAATTCTTCCAAATAGGTTTTGACTCCTGATTTAGAAATTTGTAAATCTCTCACATCTACACCTACAATCGTTTTTCTTTGCATATTCCAGGTTTCAGTCCTATTTTTTTTTCGCAATTAATACTTGATTAACAGGCAAAAAAGTTTGAATATAGCGAACAATTTTTTTTCTGAGGCTTAGGTTGCTTTTAAAAATTGAATTAAAACCATCATTCACTCGCTCGTTCATTTGTTCAATAATATTGAATCCATTGTCAGCAAATAATTGTTTTAAATTTTGTTTATTAAACACCACTGTATGTTCTAAACCGTCTACAATCGGCGGTATTTTGCCTAATACTAAATTCAATTTTCTAAAAACTCGATATGCCCAGCTGCCGCTATCGGGTGTGCCTATCATCACTATTCCACCTGGTGTTAAAATTCTATGCAGCTCTTGTACATATTCAATGGGTTGTATCAGGTGTTCTATTACATGATACAGGTTAATGATATTAAATTGATTGTTTTGATAGCCTGCTTGCAACAAGTCTCCATTAAATAATTGGGCTCCTGCAATTTCAGGTTCAATAAATGCAATGCAGTCTGCATCGTACTCGGTTCCATAAACGCTAAATCCCAGTTGTGCAAACGAAACCAATTCTTCCCCTAAACCAAAACCAATATCTAAAAACTGTCCGGTTGGTTGGTATTGTAAAACCAATTGTTTGGCCAACTTTATTTTTTCTAATGGGGTGGCTTTTATTTGGCTAATTTTTTCTTTGATCTTTTTTTTATAATCCAGTGCGCCAAAATTTCCTTTGCTGTAATAATTGCTATAAAATTCCATCAGCTCTTGTTCATTGGCCATGGGGTTAGCAAATTGCACCTGGCATTGTGTACACTGGGTTCTTGATATATGTGGAAAGCCCGCTTGGTATTTCATTGAAAAAGGAACAATCTGTTCGCTTTTACAAATAGGGCATTGGTGCAATAATTCCATTAGTACTAATTAATCTTGTTCAATACTTGTGCCTTCATGTTAAACAATAGACCTGTTAAAAACCAAGTAGTGTAACTAATATAAATATACGATTCTACTTCGGCAGTAAATAAGGGTATAAATAATCCAATTTTTATTAAGAGTACAAACAGCGCTAGTCGTCTAATTTTACCTGTTTGGGTTTTAATGGTTTTGATGGCATGTTTTATGGTGAAGATATAAGCCGCCAAGTACAGTCCCAATCCCACCAAACCCAATTGCACCCCAATAATAATGAATTGATTTTCTCCTCCTGTATTCACTCCTTCAAAGGCTGATAATCTTCCTGACTCTCCCAAACCCATGCCCAATGGTTGCCTACCTATTGCTTCAATGCCATTCACCCATTCTATAATATGACCTACACTTGATGCATTGGAGAAAGTAATGGTGTTGATGACAAATTCAATTAAATCATTTTGAATTGCAAATAATGTAATCAACACAATAACACCTATCATACCCCAATGAATAATTTTGATGAGTTGTTTTTTATTGGTTACCCATGCATACACGTACACAATAATTCCATAACTGGCAAAAGAAGCCCTAGACAGTGCAAATACAATTGATGCTACAGTGCCAATTAATACTATTTGTGTAAAAGGGGTAAACCTGATTTGATTGTTGTTATTCGTAATCAATGCTGCCAATGCCGCTGTAGCCACCAATGTGGCGGCTGAAAACTCTAAAGGAGTAGAAAAAAAACTGGCAAAACGTTTCATGCCATTCTCAATTTCAAAAGTCCAGGTTAATCCATAATTACCACTGGGATCTTGATTGTAAAAATGTTGATTATACAATGCATAACCTGTATGGGTTTGTAAATGGGTATAGGTTACCAGTTCATACACCAGTACCAATGCCGCTCCAATGGTTAATAAACCAATAAAGCTGAAAATCTCGTTTAAATTGATCTTCTTAAAATTGATGAGTCTTCCAGTAAAATAAATGAACGGAAAAAAACTAATGCTTTTGAATGCCAATAACTTTTGTGTTAATCCATAAGATCCAATGGGTAAAAGCGCATATAAAAATGCATAAATGGCAAAGCCTGCCATTATTTTATCCATCCATTGCCATTTAAATTTTTGTTGAATATTTAAAATGCAATAGCCTAAAAATAAAACAATCGTGATTTCTTTAAATGATTGCAAATAAGGTATCCATTCGGTGAAGCCATATAAATGCGTTACTGAAAGGGTAGTAGTATAAATGGGTAATGCAAATACTACAAAAAGCATAATTCCCTTCACTTTATCGGCCGCAAGACTTCTAAGTGTAGCAATGAAAAAACTGATATAAAGTATAGGGAATACAAACATGCTGCTACAAGTTAAGGCTTAATCCATTTTTACCACTGTATAAGACTTTGGAATTCCAAACAGGGTTTCTGTATGAAGTGTTGCCTCTGGAAATAATTGTTGAAATCGAGAACGGGTAAACATTAATGTAGAGTGCGAAACAGCCAATGCCTCTTGATAGGTAGATTTTTTGGGAAAATAATTAATATTGAATCGCATGATTAAGAATGCCCTTATTGCATGGGGCAAATATTGAAAAAATGGAATCAAACTATGCGGCTCTAATGGAAACCACCAAGAAGGGGTTTGAATAATATATTTGTGGCAAACTCTTCTTACTTCTTTCGCAAAAATACTTTGATTGGCATAACTGCCCACATGTTCTATAACCGAGTTGGAAAAAATTAAATCAACATCACCCGGTTCAAAAGGTAATTCCAATGCACTGCCAGTAACCCTTACAAAACCGGGTACGTCTGCTTGGCCTGGTGCGGTTGATAAGTTTAATAAATAAATGGTGCAATGCTCATTCTTCCAACCTATATATTTCCAATAATCGGTTTCGCCTCCAATGTCTAATATCTTTATATGGCCTTTTTGTGCAATCAATTGCTCTATTTGATCTTTCAATAAAGCAAATCGCTTTTTACGCAATTGATTAACAAAGGAATCTTCCTTTTGGTGATTTACCCACAGCTTTAACAAACCCATGATTCCTTATTGATTATTTAGGACTGTAATTTTAAGATTGTCTACCGACCAACTTCTATTGCAGGTATCATTCAAAGTACCTCCCACATCACTTACATCGAATTTGAAGCTGGTTTGCGTATGGGCCATCGAGTGAATCATTTTGTAACGATTGGTTCCCCTTGCAACATTTTTGCCGCAAGGGCTTGGTAAATAGATTTCCTGTGCCAAGTTACCTGCTGGGTATTCTATTGAGCCATTGCCCACCCAATTGGGATAAGCTTGTTTTACTGTGCTATCAGTGGAAAATCCGGTAATCAATCTAAATTGGTCATCAAAACGCATGACGAATACATCGTTTCTCCAAGTTTCATGTACATAAAGGTCAAACTCTACCCTTACCACATCGTGTTCGGGTAAGGAGTTTACCGTAACTTCTGCTCTGCTATTGTTAAGCCTTCCAATCATAGTTGACCCCTGGTAATTAAGGAGTTTGGCCGTTTCTGGAAATATGCCAGTTGAAAAATTGCTGATCCACCCAACTATTTGTAAACCTTTTAAATTGCCATCATTAAAATCATTCTCGTAAACAGTGGTTACCTCGGTTAAATTCTTGGTACAAGCACTCAATAAAAGGATGGCTGCTACCAAAGCAATTAAAAATGGAGACTTTTGATGGATGCTTCGCATACTCAAAAATAAGGAATGTTGCTGCAATCCTGACTATCTTTACGCCGTTTTGTATAAATTCCGTTGCATGAAGTTAATTGTGAAAAAGCTTGCTTTTAAAATATACGATGTCCTTTTGTTGCCCCTAACATGGATTTATTTACCCTTGGTTAAAAAAATGCGCCACCACGGTGTGGAGCATTTTCCCCAACATATTAAAAGCTTTGAGCAACTAGGCGTATTCCCTATTAGAGACCATTACTATGATCCTCGCTTTGTATTCGATAAAAATTTTGATGCTACCGTAGAACGGTCGCTGCATATTGATTTTAAAGTACCCCAACAGTTAGCCCTTTTGGCTGAGTTAAAGTACACCGAAGAATTGGCCGCATTTCCTGCTAAAGGGAATGTGAAACTGCCCCAGTTTTTTTATGAAAACCCTGCATTTAGTTATGGCGATGCCGAAATGTACTATTTGTTTATTCGCAACTTAAAGCCCAAGCGGATTATAGAAATTGGTTCTGGTTTTAGCACCCTTATTGCAGTAGATGCCATTAAGAAAAATAAAGCGGAGGGTTTTATAACCGAACTTACTTGTATTGAGCCTTATGAATTTACTTGGTTGGAAACCATTCCTGAAGTAACTATTATGCGTACCAAAGTGGAAGAAGTTCCGCTCAATTTTTTTGCATCTTTAAATGCGGGCGACTTTTTATTTATTGATTCTTCTCATATTATTCGCCCAGGCAACGACGTACTCTTTGAATATTTAAATGTATTGCCCATCTTGAAGAAAGGCGTCATTATTCATATTCACGATATTTTCTCTCCCCATCATTATTTGCAAGAATGGTTGGTGAATATGAAGCGTTTTTGGAACGAACAATATTTATTAGAAGCCTACTTGTATTACAATGATGCTTTTGAAGTTAAAATGGCGTTGAATCTATTGAAGAATCAACATTACGATGCTTTGAAAAAAACTTGTCCGGGCATTAGTGCTGCTACCACGCCCGCTTCTTTTTGGTTACAAAAAACCAAGTAGATTATTTAACGGGTAACCAAATTTCCAGATAACGGTTGCCCACTGTTATATGGAGTCTGAGAGCCCGTCTTTAATGGCTTTGAATGCTGTTTTCAATTTTTTGAATCTGCCCCTTACGATAAAATAACCCATGAGGCTGAGATTGTAAGCGACACTGGTGAGTATTACCGTGGGTGCATGGTACCAGTTCGTATATTTTTTTAGCAACCAGATTTTATTGCGAATATTCAAGTAGTGCACAAAGGGGGTTACATATCCTTCCTTGCCTTTTACCAATGATTTGTTAGACATGCCCGCAATATGATAAATCACCGAATCGGGATGATAAATCAATGTATAGCCCATTGCTTTTATTCTAAATGATAGGTCTACATCTTCGCTGTAAATAAACATTTTTTCTATCAAGAGTCCCGACTCTTTTAACACTTTATTTCGGGTAAGAAAACCACAACCTGTTATCCAATCTACTTCTTTAATGGTTAAAAATTCTTGGGTTGGTTTTTTGTTGTATCCCTTGGTATAAGCGTATCCCAGCCATTTTGAAAAATAGGATCCCCCATCCCATAGCAAGGTTCGGTCGTGATTAAAATGAATCCTTGGTTGTATAATACCCGTGTTGGGGTTTGCTTCCATATAGTTCACCAAGGGTTCTAAAAAATTCGGCTCCACAAATGTGTCGTTGTTGAGCATCATTATATAATCAAACCCTTGTTTAATGGCATAGGCTAACCCTGTATTATTTCCTCCTGTAAATCCGGTATTTTTTTCATTGTACAAAACGGTTGCTGTTGGGTGTTCCTTTTCTAAAGCAATACCTGATCCATCTGTTGATCCATTGTCTACCACTATAATGGTGAAGTTGGAATAAGTGGCATCGTATAAAGATTGAATGCAATCCTGCGTAACAGCATAACTATTCCAATTAACTAATACGATGGCTACTGATGGTTGCATATTGAATGGCTTAGCTTATTTTCTTGATGTAAAAACTGGTAATAGCTAGTGCAGCTATTTCGATGAGTAGCGTGTATAATCCAAACTGAATGGGCTGCATATTTTTGATGAATAAGCTGCCCACTATAATTGCAACCAATAATAAAAACCCACTACAATAAAATAATCCCTTGTATTGATTTTTGATGAGCAACTCTACCATGTTCAATGTATTCAACGCCATGAAAAAAGGAACCAGTGCTGCGGTTTTAATATAGGTTTCTGCTAATTCATTATTGGTTCCAGTAAGCAATTGCACAATGAGTTCACTGCCAAAAAATAATCCTATCGCAAACAACAAGAAAAAAACTGCCAACCATTGGTTCACTTGTTTTTTATATTGTATCCAACTGTTTCGATTGGCTTCGTATTGTATGGCTACATTGGGGTAGATGGCATAAGTAAAAGCTACAATCATCATGCGAACCGATGCCATTATTTTATCGAGAATAGAATAGGCCCCCAATATCAACGGCGTACTAAATCCTTGTAAAACGAATAGGAAAAACGACTGTTGTAAGTGAACGGTAATATTGTTGCTGATTAAGAAACTATTCTCTTTTAAAATCTTTCTTATTCCATCTTTAGCAATCGGTTGCCACTCTAGTTGATATTTACGAATGGCATACAATAACACAATGGCATACAATACCAAATTACCCATGCCCAAATAGAAGTTCACCCACCAAGCACCAGCAGCTGGGTTGAATAAAAAAATAATCATGCAGGCTGAACTTATTTTAGCCAATAAGTTGGCCGTATTGTACAGTGTCAATTTTTCAATTCCGGTAAAGAAAAAAATGGGGTTAATGGTTTCAGCTAAAATAATCGGGATGGCAAATAATACGTATTTGATATTGGGTAAATCAATTGCATAAAGAAAAAGGATGACCAGTATACTGAGTAGGAATAAAAGGATTCTTGTTTGATATATGGTAAAAAACAGTTTGGATAATTGGGTGATATCGGTTTTGACGAGGGCAATATCTTTAATGCCCGATTGATTGGTTCCATAATTGACTAAAACGCCTATCATGAGTGAATAAGCATTAATGACCGTTACCAATCCAAAAGATTCAATGCCAATGATGCGTAAAATAATGGGGAACAGCAGTAATTGAACCGCAATATTCGAGATTTGTATGAAGCCCAGATTGAAAAAATTCAGGAAAATACCCGATTTGTGCTTGATTAAATGAATATACCCCGCTTTTTTCATTTACTTGTATTGTTCAAAAGTAAGGATATTCCTTAAAATGCTAATTTTGGCCAAATGGATACTGTTTTAATTGTTGGAATAAATGGGGCAATTGGTAATGCAACTGCTCGTTTTTTTAGGGAGCAAGGTTTCCATTGTATTGGAACAACCAGTAAAATGCAACAGCGCAAAGCTGCATCATCCGACTTGCTTTATTTGGATTTGAATAACCAAGATTCAATAGTTGGGTTGTCTAAAAAATTACCAGCTTTATCGGGGATTGTTTTTTGTGCGGGATTAAAGCCGAGTAACAACTTAGCGGATACTTCTTTGGCGCACCACCAGCAGATGATGAATATGCATGTAACAGGTCCATTGTTTGTTGTGCAGTCCCTTCAAAAAAAGCTGAAGAAAAATGGAGCGATTGTATTTATCTCTTCAATAGCTGCGCAAAAAGGCAGCTATGATCCGTCCTATGCCATTGCAAAATCGGCTGTGATAGGGATGACCAGAACTTTGGCCAACGAATTGGCTGAGAAAAAAATTCGCGTGAATGCCATTGCGCCGGGTTTAGTAAAAGATACACCCGTTGATAAAGGAATGACTGCCGATTTTAGGGCAAAACATTTAAAGCAAACCATTCTAAATAAATTGACCACTGCCAGTGATTGTGCAGAAGCCATCTATTTTTTATTTTCACAAAAACAAATGACCGGACAAGTAGTTCATGTTAATGGAGGGCAGTATTTTGGAAACTAAGCAACAGGTTTTGATAATAGGAGGTGGGGTGTTTGGATTAACTGCAGCAATCGTTTTAGGAGAAGCAGGTATTAAAGTAGTAGTGGTTGAAAAAGAGCAAGACATTATGCTGGGTGCGAGCCTAGTGAATCAAAATAGAATTCATTACGGTTATCATTATCCCAGGAGTAAAGACACTTGTTTAGAATCTTTGGAAGGGTTGGATACGTTTAAAGATTTTTACAACGATTCCATTTTTACTTCTTTCAAAAAATTCTATGCCATTGCTAAAGAAGGCTCCCATATTAATGCCAATCAATTTCATGCATTTTGTGAAAACCTTGGTTTGCATTTAGAAGAAGCCTACCCAGCTGAAACCATCTTACGAAAAGAAATGGTAGAGCAATGTTGGCTTACGTACGAACCCATTTTTGATTACAATATTTTAAAGAAGCAAGTCATTTACCGTGTTGCGGTGAACAAAAATATTACGGTATTAAGAAATGTGCAGCCAGTAAGCATTCAGCATGCAGGAACAGAGAAGATAGTAAAACTCTCTAGTGGACAAACCATTGTTTGCGATACTATTGTGAACGCTACTTATGCGAGTATTTCAGAAACGGCTCAATTGCTCGAGCAGGAGCCCATTCCGGCTAAATACCAACTTTGTTTGTTGCCCATTTTAAGTACTTCTAAAAAATTAGATTCATTTGGTATCACTATTATGGATGGACCATTTTGTTCCTTAATGCCCAAAGGGATTAGCCCCGATCAGTTTATTTTATACCATGTTAAGCATTCTGTTTTAGAAACACATGTGGGCGATAAAAATATTCCTTGGATGCCTATTAAAGGGTTCCCAGATTTGGATATTATTGAACAGTCCAAACAATTTTTTCCGTTGTTGGCCGATATGGAATTAATTGATTCTTGGATTACCACCAGAATTGTATTGCCACAGCAGGAAATTGATGATGCAAGACCAACGCTTACCATACAGCATGGCAATGGTATTTATAGTTTGTTCAGTGGCAAACTCACTACCTGTGTATCGGCTGCAAAAGATTTGTTGCGATTGATTCAACCATAGGAGATGATTTTTTTCGATCGAGATTCATTTAATACGTTCACGAATAATTTTACTTTATGAGTACCCTTTCTATAAAAATTGTAAATCAATCGAATAATGAATTGCCCTCCTATGCAACCCTAGGTTCATCGGGTATGGATATACGTGCTTTTATGACCGATCCGATTGTGCTGCAACCCTCTGAGCGGGGATTAGTACCCACGGGTTTATTTGTAGAAATACCTCTTGGTTACGAAATTCAAATACGTCCCCGCAGCGGTCTTGCAATTAAGCAGGGTATTACATGTTTGAACAGCCCAGGTACCATTGATGCCGACTATCGTGGAGAAATTAAAGTGATACTCATTAATTTATCTAACGAGCCGCAGACGATTAATCCCGGCGATCGAATTGCGCAAATGGTGGTGCAGAAAGTGGAGTTGGTGCAATGGCTGCCAGTTAGTGAATTAAATGAATCTGAAAGAGGCAGTGGGGGGTTTGGGAGCACTGGCAAAAGTTAAGTATCCTATTATTTAGCAAATTCAAAAACTCGTTAGCTAATTTTTGTTTCACAAAAATTAAATGCCTCGTTTTTAAATTTGCTCAACAATATCTTACTCTAACACGTACCCCCAAATTCATTGACAATTTAGCCTCGTTTTTAAATATTCTAGCACTATTGACTATCAATAGATTTTCTAATAAACATCCAACCTTATAATAGCTGTATTCTTTCTTTCCTAGTGCTTCAAAAGCCTTGATGCTTTTTGTTATGTATAAATAATTTAATTTGCTGCTATAAATGCTTATTATGGGCGCAAAAAACAAGAATACCAACCTCTCAAAATTGACTGAATCTTACAATGCCAAAGAGAATAGCCCTCTTGTGAAAAGTTTGTCTGCCATAGTAAAACTGCCCAAGAACTTTGATGAAAAAAAAGAATATAGGAAGCATTTGGTAAGCAAATACGGAAAATAAGGTTTAACGCAGGAGCAGCTTTAACTTTTGACCTTTGATTTAAAAAGTGCCAACACTTTTTCATATTGATCTCCAAAATCGGATGGGCGGAGTAGTATATCACCGACTCCTTCGGTTTGATAGTTATGGAATTTTTGGCCGAATTCCACTACATATTTGAGTAGAGGCGCATAAGCTGCATTGTTATATGTCTCGGGATTTTTTAATTTAATTCCTATGACTGGCATTAAAACTGGTCCATTGTTAACACCCGAGCCAGACAAGACAGTACTTTCAGCAACTTCGGCAATATCCTCCCAAAGTATCCAACCTGTACTTATGCCGGTGGGCTAGTAACAAAACCCTTTCTCTGTAGCGATAAATATGGGTGGCATGCCTTTGAATAAGCGCTGGCCGAAAACGATTATTAAGAAGTGTGCAATGATATAGAAGAAGCCGAAAACTACTTTTTCAATAAGCTTAAATGCCTTGATTTGTGCTGGTTCAAAAATGAAATCCGGTTTAAAAAGTATGATATTGAGTAATACAGAAAAACCGATGGCTACAGCAAACAATAAGAGTTGCGCTCCCACCTGTTGGGGGGGATCAATTTTTATCAGTTGCTTTGCAGCGCTTGCATCTTTTGCATGAAAGCTTCTAGGAAGCTCTTTGGTAAAAAACTGTTGAATCAAACCCAATACGCCTATTGATACTGTTACCAAAACCAACACCATGATGCCTGTTTCAATATACTCAAACGGTGTATTGCTATTATCACTGGCTTCAAAAGGTGCGTAGTTGAAGAATTTGATAAAAAACTCAACAACCATGATCACCACTATTGGATAGATGATCCATTGTAATTTTCTAATGATATTTTGTTGATTATTGGTCATTTCTACGATGAATTTACAAATTTTGACTTCACAAAACCTACCCTTAAATAGGTATATTTTACTCTGTAGTTTACCGATTCACCCCCTCAATCCTTGTGATTTTGGTTATCTTTGCGCCGCATTATAAACCAATGATTATGCCTTTGGCATGATTTGTGGCTTACAAAGCCGATTTGATTTGATGAGATTATAATGTGGATGATTTGGGAAAATGCGGGAGTAGGATTGTAAGAGTCAATTTGATTATTATGTGCGGGACGGGAAAATGAGGCATTTGAATTTGATTAATTGATTTGATGAGATTATAGGATGGTGGGATTTGGTAAGATGAGGCATTTGATTTTTTGAAAAAAAATCAGCTAACGAAGATTACCAAATCCCACCTCGTAAAACTAAACAAATGAAAATATTTAAGATATTATTATTACTTGCCATTTTCGCCAGCTGCAAAACAGTCAAGAAAGTAGCCACAATAGAACAAGCCATTGACAAAAAAGACACAACCCAAACCGTTGTGATCACCGAGACGCCAAAGGTTGACTCTGCCAGCATTGTACGCGGCATCATGATGAAAGTGCTCACCAACACCATCGATTTTAAAACTTTCAACGCTAAAATCAAGATTGATTACGAAAGTGCGGAGAACAGCGAAAATTATACGGGCTATTTAAGCATTGTAAAAGATTCGTTGATTTATATTAGAATAAGGGGCTCGTTCTTGGGTATTTCTGCAGAAGGTTTGCAAGTGAAGATTTCGAAAGATTCGGTGGTATTGGTGAAAAAAGTGGGCGATAAATATGTGCAGTACCGCACCATTGATTATTTAAAAGAAGCTACTGAAATTCCTTTTGATTTTTATACGTTGCAAGACCTCTTGATTGGGAATCCGGTTTTTGTGACCAATAATATTGTTTCTTATCGCGATGGTCCGCAAAGTTTATCGGTGTTAATGGTGGGCGATATTTTTAAACACTTGATTTCTTTGTCTACCGATAATTTTAGGGTGATGCACAGCAAGCTGGATGACGTGGATATTCAGCGCAATAGAACCTGTGCCATTAGCTTTAGCAACTATCAACCCATGGGTACTTACCTGTTTGCTACCCAAAGAAAAATTGTGGTGGCCGAAAAGAGTAAATTGGATATCAACCTAGATTTTAAGGAGTTCAGCCTAAACGAACCGTTAAAATATACTTTTGAAGTGCCTAAAAATTACAAACGAAAGTAATTTACAGTAGCTTTTAACGTTATTTGAAAGTTGTTGACTGAAATTGTGATGTAACCTTAGTATTAATTTTTGTTTAATTGTTCAATATGTTTAAAAAAGTCTTTGTTCTGTTGTTTGTGCTGCTATTGGGTGGCTTGGTAGCCAATGCGCAAAACAGGGAAGATTTACAAAAACAAAAACAAAGCATTGAAAAAGAGTTGGCCGAGTTGAATAAACTCTATCGAGAAACCCAAAAGAATACCAAAACTTCTGTAAAGCAACTCGCCATTATCAAGCGCAAAATTAATGCGCGTGAAGCTTTGGTAAACAGCATCAATAGAGAAGTAAAACAATTAGACGAAACCATCTATTTAAACGAAAGAGATATTTATCGCTTACGCAAAGAACTAGATACCCTTAAAGTTAAATATGCCAAGAGCATTGTTTTTGCTTACAAAAACAGAAGCAGTTATGCTTACCTCAATTTCTTGTTTTCTGCGGGTAGTTTTAACGATGCCATGAAGCGGGTAACTTATTTAAAAAGTTATCGCCAAAACAGGGAAACCCAGGCCAATACCATTGTAAAGAGTGAGAACTTATTGCAAGAAAAAATTGGGGTGTTAAGCTTGAATAAAAAAGAACGCTTGAGTACCCTTGAAGTGCAGAATAAACAACTCATCGATTTACAAGAAGATCGCAAAGAGCAAGACCAAGTGGTGGCTCAACTTAAGGGCAAGGAAAAAGAACTGAATAAACAAATTCGCGATAAAGAAAGTCAACGTCAAAAAGTAGCGGTTGCTATTAATGCCGTTATTAGAAGAGAAATTGAAGAAGCAAAAAAACGCGATGAAGCAAAGCGTTTGAAAGCTTTGGAAGATGCGCGTAAATTAAAAGCCGCGCAAGATGCGGCGGCGGCTGCTGCGGCATTGGAGAAAAAAAATGCTGCTGGTACAACTGCGAAACCCGCAACTGGCACTACTGTAAAGCCTCCTGTAAACACTACGGTGGCTGCCAATGGAGCCAGCAATAATCCCCCTAAACCTAATTTGAACGACCCTGTTTCGGGTGTTTCATCTGCTTCAAAAGACCGCACTTATTCTCCTTTAGAATCTACGCCTGAGGGCATGGAAATGTCTATCAATTTTGAGAACAACCGTGGTCGTTTGCCTTGGCCGGTGAGCAATGGTATTGTTACGGTGGGATTTGGAACGCAAAGTTATGCGGGCACCAAGTTGATGCAAAAATCGGATGGGTTGGAGATTGCCGTGCCTGTTGGTTCTGCGGTTCGTTGTGTGGCCGATGGCGAAGTGGTTTATGCGGGTGAAGTGGCCGATGAAAATATTGTGCTTGTTAAGCATGGTAAATATTTTACGGGCTATAAAAATTTATCAACGGTGGCTGTTTCGCGTGATCAAAAAGTGAAAGCGGGTACCGTGCTTGGAAAGTCTGGAACTTCTATTGATGGCGAAGGCGGCATTTTATTCATGATCATGAACGATAAAAGTGTGGCGCAAAATCCGACGCCTTGGTTAAGATCAAAGTAGATTCATGAAGCTAATTTCTGTATCTTGTTGCAAAGCTTACCATGCAACAATATATTCTAACTTTTGATCAGGGTACTACCAGTAGTAGGGCCATTGTTTTTGATAAAGCAGGCGCTATTTTTTCTACTGCGCAAAAAGAATTCACCCAAATATTTCCGCAGCCCGGTTGGGTAGAGCACGATGCCAATGAAATTTGGAGTACACAAATTGGTGTTGCCGCTGAAGCCATTACCAAAGCGGGTTTGAGCATTCAAAACATTGCTGCTATTGGCATTACCAATCAACGCGAAACCACTGTTGTGTGGGATAAAAAAACAGGCATTCCGGTGCACAATGCCATTGTTTGGCAAGACCGTAGAACGGCCGATTATTGTGATCAATTAAAAGCAGCGGGTCATGCAAAATCGATTCAAGAAAAAACAGGACTAATTGTTGATGCTTATTTTTCTGCTACCAAAGTGAAATGGATGTTAGACAATGTTGCTGGTGCGCGCGAGCGTGCGGTGAATGGGGAGTTATTAATGGGCACGATTGATACTTGGTTGGTTTGGAAATTAACCAATGGGCAAGTGCATGTAACCGATGTGTCGAATGCTTCTCGCACCATGCTCTATAATATTCATTCATTACAGTGGGATCAAGACTTACTCGAACTCTTCGGTATCCCTGCGGCTATGCTCCCTCTGGTAAAAAGTTCCAGTGAAATTTATGGCACTACTCAAAGTATTTTGACTTCTCATCCTGTACCTATTGCGGGTATTGCGGGTGATCAACAAGCTGCTTTATTTGGGCAACAATGTACGCAACCGGGCATGGTGAAAAACACTTATGGTACGGGTTGTTTTATGTTGATGAATACAGGCGAAAAATCGGTGGCTTCTACCAATCAATTGCTCACGACTATTGCTTGGCAAGTGAATGGCGTTACGCATTATGCGCTCGAAGGTTCGGTGTTTATTGCGGGTGCGGTGGTGCAATGGTTGCGTGATGGATTGAAAATTATTCGTACTTCTGCGGAGATTGAAACCCTTGCTGGGCAAGTGTCTTCGGCCGATGGAGTATATGTGGTTCCTGCTTTTGCTGGTTTGGGTGCACCTTATTGGAATCAACATGCACGTGGTACCATTGTGGGCATTACTCGTGGTACTACTAGTGCGCATATTGCGCGTGCTGCGGTTGAAAGTATTGCCTTTCAAACCATGGATGTATTAAAAGCAATGGAAGCCGATTCGGGTATTTCCATTAAAGAATTGCGCGTAGATGGCGGTGCCACCGTGAACAATATGCTCATGCAATTTCAAGCAGATTTATTGCAAACTTCGGTGGTGCGTCCTACCACAGTGGAAACAACTGCATTGGGTGCTGCTTACCTTGCTGGGTTAGCGGTTGGTTTTTGGAGCTCTGTTTCCGAAATTCAAAGCATCTGGGAAAAGGATCGGGTGTTCTCCCCTGAAATGTCGTTGGCTTCTCGCGATGCATTGGCAGCAGGCTGGGCTAAAGCAGTGGGGGCGGCAATGAGTTATTAGATAGCACTTTATCGTTAAAAATTATATGTATTTAGATATAATTACTTTTAAATTTCTAAAATTATATCTAAAAAGATATAATTGAACGAAAATCATTAATTTTATATCTAATAGCATATAAAATGATTCTAATTTCTCAATTTGTCAAAAAGAGAAGAAAGCAACTTAAACTTACGCAAGAAGAGTTTGCACTACGTGCGGGCGTGGCATTGGTTGTAATTAGAAAAATTGAACAAGGAAAAGAAAATTTAAACTTATCTAGCGTAAACCAAGTATTAAAAATGTTTGGACATACTGTAGGTCCTGTCAGTGAAAAATAAATACATGAGACAAGCTATTATTAAATACAACCATGTAGAATGCGGTATGCTGAAAGAGTTGGATAATGGTGAATACGAATTTACCTATAGTGAAATGCATGTAAAAAATCATAGTGATCTATTGATCAATTTCAATATGCCTGTTCGCAAACAACCTTATGTTAGTAAAAGATTATTTCCTTTTTTTGATGGACTTATTCCTGAAGGTTGGTTGTTGAATATAGCTTCAGAAAGCTGGAAAATAAATAAGGCTGATCGCATGGGGTTATTGTTGGCCTGTTGTCAAAATGCAATTGGTGCAGTAAGTGTTCATCCAATAAAAGAATCAATTGATGCGTAAATGTCTTTATTGTTATGGTGAATTAGAGGCTACAGTTGCTGCGGATTATCATGCCGCTTGTAGTAAAAAATTTTACGGAACATCTGTTGCCCCTAAGCTTCCATACCAATTAGATGAGATGGAAAAATTAGCAAAAGAAATCATTGATTTATCTATTACTGTTCCTGGGGTACAACCCAAATTATCACTTGGATCAATAAAAACTAAATTAAATAACGGGCAAGAAAATCGATTGACTATTATGAATGCTTTAGATGGGAATTATATTTTAAAACCCCCAAATGCAATTTATAGTCAAATGCCAGAGAATGAACACCTGTCTATGAAGCTAGCTGAGCTATTTAAAATAAATGTTGTTCCTTCTAATTTAATTCGATTGGCTTCTGGTGAATTGTGTTATATAACCAAACGTATTGATCGGAAAGCCAGTGGAGCTAAAGTGCATATGATTGACTTTTTGCAAATATTTGAATTGGAGGATAAATACCTGGGAACAATGGAAATGTTGGGTAAAAAAATTGGTGAATTATCTGTGAACACTTTAATGGATAAACTTCGTTTTTTTGAGCTTGCTGTTTTCAATTTTATTATTGGGAACAATGATATGCACTTGAAAAACTTTTCAATGATTGTAAGCGAATATGGTTGGACTTTGTCTCCAGCTTATGATTTAATCAATGTTAAAATAATTTTGCCCAAAGATCAAGAGGATACTGCTTTGAAGCTGGGGGGTAAAAAGCATAATTTCAACAAAAGGTATTTTGATCAGTTGGGAAATGTGCTTGAGCTTAATGATAAACAGACTGGATCTGTTTATAAAAAATTACAAATCTGGTTGCCGAATGCCGTCCACTTAATTGAGCAATCTTTTTTGCAGGAAGCTGCTACGAAGAGATACATCGATTTAATTGAGAAAAGATCAGCGATATTTCAAGCCGAAAATTACTCAGTATATTGAGTAAAATTTTAAATAGGCGTTTTATCAATCAAATAATCCTAGTTTTTGAACCATTTAGATGCTTTTATGATTGATAAATCATACGTTTATGATCGATAAAATAGAATGGATAATCTTACATACGACATTGTAATAATAGGCGGCGGCGCTACTGGCCTGGGTTCCGCAGTGGATGCGGCTTCGCGCGGGTACAAGACTTTACTTATTGAGCAGCATGATTTTGGTAAAGGCACTTCTAGCCGTTCCACTAAATTGGTGCATGGTGGTGTGCGGTACTTGGCGCAAGGGAATATTAAATTGGTGCGCGAGGCGTTAGCCGAGCGCGGTAGGTTACTCAAAAATGCGCCACTCATGACGAGCACACAACCCTTTGTGGTGCCGGTGTTTAGCCTTTGGGAAAAAATTTATTATAGTGCGGGTTTAATGCTGTACGATGTATTGTCAGGCAAATTATCATTGGGTAAAACCCGTTTGCTTTCGCGCAAAAAAACCTTGGAATTATTACCCAATATCAATCCTAAAAAAGTGGCTGGGGGTATTTTATACTACGATGGCCAGTTTAATGATGCGGAACTCTGTATTGAATTAGCAAACACTGCGGAACGTTATGGTGCTACTGTTTTGAATTACACCAAAGCAGTTGGCTTTATAAAAGAGAATGGCGTTATTGTTGCGGTGGAACTGGAGGATACGCTGTGGGCCGCTGTGGGTGCGGGTTCTGAGGCGGCCGCGGGCGGTGCTGCCGAGGCGGCTATTGCTGCCGCGTCGCAACCGAAACGAAGAACCGTTGCTTGTAAATCGGTCATTAACGCAACGGGCGTTTTCACTGATGCTGTTTTGCAAATGGATGATCCGCAAGCAGACACTTTAGTGTATCCCTCTCAGGGTATTCACTTGGTAGTGAGTCCTCAGTTTTTCAGAGGAGGCAATGCCATGATGATTCCCAAAACCGATGATGGTCGCGTACTTTTTGCCGTGCCTTGGCAAGGTAAAGTAGTAATAGGTACCACCGATTCACATGTGGATCATATTGACCTAGAACCCTTGCCACTTGCCGAAGAAATTCATTTTGTGCTAGAACATTTTAATCGCTACACCAATACGGCCATTACGAAAGATGATGTGCTCAGTGTTTTTGTGGGGCTTCGTCCCTTGGTGCGTTCTGCTAATGCGGGTTCCAATATTACTTCTTTATTGTCTCGTGATCATACTTTGGTGGTTTCTCCTAGTAGAATGGTAACCATCACTGGTGGCAAGTGGACCACCTATCGCAAGATGGCCGAAGATGCTGTGAACAATGCAGTGTTTACAGCGAAGCTCGACGGGGCTGAAGCGGGCCGAACGCGCGACGCTAAAAAATGCATAACCAAGAATTTGCCCATTGGTGATTTAGGTGCTGCTAGAGAATTAGCGGCGCAATTGACTTTAGATGAACCATTGTTGGGAGATTATTTGGATCATGAATTTGCCGCTTTTCATCATATTACTTACGCTATTCGGGTTGTTGACGTGGTTGTTGCGGCGCGCTGCAAATACGTACGAACCGTGGAAGATTTTCTAGCGCGCCGCAGCAGGCTGCTCTTCCTAGATGCCAGAGCCGCCATTTATTTAGCTCCCGGTGTTGCAAAAATTTTGCAAAAAGAATTAAATTGGTCTAACGAGCAAAGAGATGCTCAAATAGAATCATTTATTCAATTGGCCAACCAATATATTATTCATTAAATATTTTTTATGACTCCTTTTATTGCTGAATTATTGGGTACTGCATTCATCATTGCATTTGGTAATGGGGTAGTGGCCAATGTGGTCTTACACAAAACCAAGGGCCATAATGGTGGTTTAATTGCCATTACATTTGGTTGGAGCATGGCCGTGTTCATGGCTGTTTACATTGCAGGCGCTGCAAGTGGTGCGCACCTCAATTCTGCAGTTACCATTGGTTTGGCTTCATTAGGAAAATTTGATTGGGCATTGGTTCCGCAATATTTATTGGCGCAACTATTAGGGGCTATGTTGGGTCAGTTAATTGTATTCATGATTTACAAAGACCATTTTAATGCTACTGCTGCTGGTCTTACACAACGTGCTTGCTTTTGCACCGACCCTGCTATTCGCAATCCGATTCAAAATTTTATGACCGAATTTTTGGCCACTTTTATTTTTATGTTGGCGGTGTTATTTATTACCAAAGCCAGTAGCAGCCTTGGTTCTCTAGATGCTTTGCCTGTGGCATTAGTAGTACTAGCCATTGGCTTGAGTTTTGGCGGGCCCACGGGATATGCCATCAACCCCGCGCGTGACCTGGGCCCGCGCATTATGCATTTTATTTTGCCCATGACCAATAAGTCATCCTCAGATTGGAGATATGCTTGGGTTCCCATTGTTGGGCCAATTCTTGGAGCTGTAGCGGCTGGGTTTATTTATACTTCGTTGCTGTAAGCAAGGCTTACAACAAAAAATGCTTACTTCAAAAACGGTAATTTAAACTGCGTTTTAATCACGCGTTTTTTCTTCATTACCGTTGGGGTATGCTGAAATTCTTGGTAGTATATTTTCAGGAGAATTAAGAAATAAGAAATCAACAATGGCCCAAAGATTAAGCCCGTGATGCCAAAATATTTTAATCCCATGATTACGCCCAATAGCGTTACCAAGGGATGCACATCGGCCATTTTTTTTGCGAGTACAAATCGGACTACATTGTCCATCACCCCCATTAACAATGAGCCCCAGGCAATAAGGCCAATTCCTTGTCCTATGCCTACATTAGCCATTAAATAAATGCTAATAGGCACCCATATTAATCCCGCACCTACAATGGGTATGATGGATGCTAAACCTGTGAGTACGGCCCAGAATCCGGGTTGGCTTAAATCTACCCATAAAAAATATACCCATGCCAATCCTCCTTGTATAATGGCAATCAAAGGAACACCTACTGCATTACTTACCGTTTGTGCATGCAACTCATTGGCGAACAACATAATTTTTTCTCGCTTAAATGGCAAGTAAAAAACAATAGCTGCTTCCATTCTATTCAAGTTGGTGATCATGAAGAATAAAATAAAATACATCATACCTATTGAGCTCAATAAATTCAATCCTTGGCTTAATAAATTGCTGATGAAATTGGTGAAGTATGCTTCTAGTCCGTTCAAGTTTTTCTCGGACAATAATTGAAAATGATAATCGGCTTGTAATTTTTTATCTAACTCTTTTAATGGTTCTAAAAATGCATCGGTGTTTCCTGCTATTAACAATGCTTTATTATAGAGCATTCCGGCCAATAACGAAAAGGGTAAAAGGATAATAAAAAAGGAAACAACTATTACCAATGCTGCTGCGGCCGATTTGCTCCAGTTTTTTTTCTTTACTAAAGTTTCTACAGATGGTTTACTGAGTACATAAAACAATACTGCTGCTAAAAAAGCAGTGAAAAACTGTTGCAGGGTATAAAACAAGAATCCTGCAAAAATCAAAATGACTCCCAGAAAGATATAACGGTTTATTTTATGTTCTTGCTGCATTTTTCGTAACTTGTATCAAATGTATTATTTATGAGCGAGAACAGTAAATTCATTTCAGGTTTGTTGCTCGGTGCGCTTGCAGGTACTGCTTTAGCACTTTACTTAAACACCGATAAGGGCAAAGAATTATTGGCCAGCTTAAATGTGGAGGCAGATCATTTAAAAGAAGAAGCCCAAGAGGGGTATGGTCATGTTAAAGAGGGCGTAGAAGATTTATTGGCTAAGGCTAAAAACTTAGTGAAAGAATTAGAACAAAAAATTGCCGAAGCATAAACTTTTATGCCTGCACATTAAATTTATTGTATGTCTGAATCGGAAGATTTTTTTGGAAAGGCCAAAAAGGAATTGGAAGATTATATAGCCAATCGCATCCTTTTGGCTAAAATGCAAGTAACCCAACAAGTCAGTCACAAAATGGCTTCGGTGGTGGTGCTCATGTTAGTGGCTACCATTTTTGCTTTTGTGTTGGTTTTTGGGGGGATTATGGCTGCCTATTATTTGACCGATCTCACTGGTAGTTTGGTGAAAGGCTTTGGCTATGTAGCTGCTTTTTTTCTGGGTCTCTTGCTTATAGTGGTTTTGTTCCGTAAAAAACTGGCTACTGTAGTAGTAGATGCCCTCATTAAAAATTTATTTAAGTAATGCCCCGTTATACCCAACCTCCTATAAAGAACCAAGCCGACCTGCAGCATGCTATGGAGCAACTAAAAGTGCAAGTGGCTAATCAGGAAAAAGAATTGGCTAATTTAGCCGGAAAAGTACCCGGACAGCTGTTCAAACAGGCTTCTGGGGCTATTGTTCCTGCTATTCTAAACACCGCCACCCTCAGCGGCGCTTGGAATATTTTGAAACTGGTTCCAGTAGCTCAATCCCTCTTTTCGCTACTAAAGAAAAAAAAGGACTAGTTCCCTCGCTTTTTTTTGCTCCTTACCCTTACCTTTGCGGCCAAATCAACCATTTATGGCAACAACAGGGAAGATTAAACAAATTATTGGTGCGGTTGTAGACGTTCATTTTCAGGACAGCGCACTGCCTGAAATCTACAATGCCTTAGAGATAACCAAAGAAAACGGCGACAAGCTTGTATTAGAAGTGCAACAGCACTTAGGTGAAGACAGTGTACGTACCATTGCGATGGACGGAACAGAAGGTCTAGTAAGAGGTATGGCAGTAGTGGATACTGGTATTCCAATTGCAATGCCTGTGGGTGAAGGTATCAACGGTCGTTTGTTTAACGTAACTGGAGACGCTATTGATGGTCTTCCTCAATTAAGCAAAGTAAACGGTCGTCCTATTCACAATAAGCCACCATTATTCGAAAACTTAAGTACTGCAACAGAAATCCTGTTCACTGGTATTAAGGTAATCGACCTAATTGAACCATACGCAAAAGGTGGTAAAATTGGTTTGTTTGGTGGTGCGGGTGTAGGTAAAACCGTATTGATTCAAGAATTGATCAACAATATTGCTAAAGGCCATGGTGGTCTTTCTGTATTTGCTGGTGTGGGTGAGCGTACTCGTGAGGGTAACGACTTATTGCGTGAGATGATTGAAGCTGGTATCATGAAATATGGTGATGCTTTCAAACATAGCATGGAAGAAGGTGGATGGGATCTATCTAAAGTAGATATGGAAGGATTGAAAGATTCTAAAGCTACTTTCGTATTTGGTCAAATGAACGAACCTCCAGGTGCACGTGCTCGTGTGGCCTTGAGTGGTTTAACTATTGCGGAATATTTCCGTGATGGAGATGGTACTGGAAAAGGTAAGGACATCTTGTTCTTCGTAGATAATATCTTCCGTTTCACACAAGCTGGTTCTGAGGTATCTGCCTTGTTAGGTCGTATGCCTTCTGCGGTAGGTTACCAACCAACCCTTGCCACTGAAATGGGATTGATGCAAGAGCGTATCACTTCAACCAAGAACGGTTCTATCACATCTGTTCAAGCGGTTTACGTACCTGCGGATGACTTGACTGACCCGGCTCCTGCAACTACTTTCGCGCACTTAGATGCTACTACCGTATTAAGCCGTAAGATTGCCGACTTAGGTATCTATCCTGCGGTGGATCCATTGGATTCTACTTCTCGTATCTTAACTCCTGCAATTGTAGGTGATGCGCATTACGATACTGCTAACCGTGTTAAATTAATTCTTCAGCGTTACAAGGAACTACAAGATATCATTGCTATCCTTGGTATGGATGAATTAAGCGACGAAGATAAAATGACTGTACAGCGTGCTCGTAAAGTACAACGTTTCTTATCTCAGCCTTTCCACGTTGCTGAACAGTTCACTGGTCTAAAAGGTGTATTCGTTAGCATTGAAGATACCATCAAAGGTTTCAACGCTATCATGGATGGTGAAGTGGATGAGTATCCAGAAGCTGCATTCAACTTAGTGGGTACACTAGATGATGCAATTGAAAAGGGTAAGAAAATGATGGAAGCTGCAAAAGGATAATTTATGATTTTAGAAATATTAACTCCGGAGAAAAAACTATACAGTGGTGAAGTGTACGGTGTACAATTGCCCGGTATTAGTGGTTTATTCGAGATACTTGACAAGCACGCACCAATGGTAAGTGCCTTGGGTAAGGGTAACCTAAAAATTTTGAAGGATAAAAAGGAAGTAGAAAGCTATTCTATCCAAAGCGGTTTTGTTGAAGTAATCAACAACAAAGCAACTGTGTTGGTAGAGGGTGCAGTAGAACTGTAAGCGAACTTTGATTGCGCTGCGGCTTTAATCCCTTTAGCTAATTTCTTTATATAATTTGAACAGCTCCTCTTTTGAGGGGCTGTTTTTTTATGCCCATGTTTGAGCTTTCCCAATACCCAGCTTATCAGCTTTGTGTCTAGCCCTTTCTGGCCCTTACGGCTCCTGCGGTAATGCGAAAATAAATAAGGGGCGAAAAAATATACTAAAAGTATATATAGCAAAAAGACAGAGGCCTTTAAATGATTGAAATAGCGAGATATTGCGAGAATCTCGCAATTTTTACTAAATTTGCGCTGACTTTATTTTATGATTGAAAAAGCGCCTAAACATATTAAAGAAGAAGATACTATTAAAGTAATGGTAGACTTAGAAAGGAAGGGGGTTTTAAAGACTTTTCAAGATGACTATTTGTATTGGGATAAAATTAAATACAAGTCTAAAGATCACCCTCCTGAAAAAGTATGGAATGCGGTAAAACTTCATCGTTGGTTGAGAAAAACTACTATTCAGTTTGGAAAGTATCAATTTAGTTTTGTCATTACTGATTATATGCAACGTGTTTTGCATCAGTTCGATTTGCATATTGGGGGAAATTTGAGCAGTAATATTGGGATTGCTGAAACAGATAAAATAAAGTTTGTAATTAGTTCAATAATGGAAGAAGCTATTTCGAGTAGTCAAATGGAAGGCGCTAATACAACTCGAAAAAAGGCAAAAGAAATGATTCAGAAGGAGCAAAAGCCTACTAATAAATCTGAGCAAATGATTCTGAATAACTTCATCACAATGAAGCATATTGTTCAGCATAAAAACCAATCTGTTACTCCGAATAGGATTCTTGCTTTGCATCAATTAATTATAAAAGACACACTTAATAAAAAAGTTGAAGAAGGAAAATTCAGAGATACGAATGATGTTTATGTAGTAGATCATAGCTCTAGCGAAGTTGTTCATCAACCCCCATCTCATGAGGAATTAGCCTTGTTAATAAACGACCTTTGTGAATTTTGTAATAAAGAGTCTGAAAATTTTATTCATCCAGTTGTAAAGGGCTGTATCATACATTTTATGTTAGGATGGATTCATCCATTTGTTGATGGTAACGGAAGAACAGCTCGCGCTCTTTTTTATTGGTACATGCTTAAGCAAGGATATTGGCTTACTGAATATTTATCAATATCGAGGATAATTAAAGATTCAAAAGCTCAATATGAAAAAGCTTATTTGTATTCAGAGATAGATGAGAATGATCTTAGTTATTTTATAACCTATCATATCAAAACATTAGAGAAATCAATTGAAGCTTTAAAGCAATATATTAATACAAAACAGAAAGAAGTTTTTCAGGCAGCTCAATTTATGTCTATACCAGGTGTAAATGATCGGATGGCACAAATTATCAAGCTTGTTCATGATGATCCTGAAAGAATTCTAACTGTAAAAGAGATTGAATCAAGATTTAATATTTCCAATTTTACTGCAAGATCCGATTTGAAAAATTTAGTTGAGTTGGGCTTTTTACAGGCAATTCAAGTGAATAAAAAGAAACAAAATTTTATCAGAGGAAACAATTTCAATTCATTAATTAATTAATATAAAATTGAGGATAGACCTTCTTAGTTTCAAGTGTATATTTTATTGGATTTAAAGATATAGTATCTTTTTTATTTGAAGGTTTTGGGGAGATAAGGGTTGTTTATATTCCGCCAAATCCACTTTTATTTCACTGATTTGGCAGAATATAGTTATTTTATATCTCGCCAAATTGGCTAAAATTTCATAGATTTGGCAGAATATAAATTATCCGATGATTTAAATTTCAACCAATGGAAAAAATTATAGGTAGGGAAATAGAACAAAAGCAATTAAAAAATATCATTGAATCAAATGATGCGGAGCTGCTTGCGATATATGGACGCCGTAGAATTGGTAAAACTTATTTAATCAGGAATGCCTATGAGAAGCAACTGATATTTGAACTATCAGGAGTACATAATGCTACATTAAGTCAGCAATTGGAAGTATTTGGTAATGCAATGTCTCGAGCAACAGGTTTCCCAATCGCTAGTCCTAGAAATTGGTCACAAGCGTTCACGCTTCTGATTGATTATATAAAGCCATTAATCAAAAAAGAAAAGAAAGTAATATTTATTGATGAGTTCCCCTGGCTTCATACTCCTCGATCTGGATTTATACAAGCTTTCGAAAACTTTTGGAATACATGGGCTTCAAAAGAAAAAAACTTGGTAGTAGTCATTTGTGGGTCAGCAGCAGCATGGATGATCAAGAATATTATTTATAATAAAGGGGGGCTTCATAACAGAGTTACCAGAAAGATACGCCTCATGCCATTTACTTTAGGTGAATCAGAAGAATTTTTGAAAGAAAGAAAAATCATACTTGATAGGTATCAATTAATTCAACTTTATATGGTGATGGGGGGAGTGCCTCAATATTTGAAAATGATAGAAAGAGGGGAAAGTTCAATGTTGGCGATTGACAGAATTTGTTTTACCAAAGATGGATTTTTAAATGATGAGTTTAAAAATTTATTTAGCTCTTTATTTGATGATGCTGCTATTCATATGAATATTATTAAAGCATTAGCAAAAAAAGGGAAAGGTCTTACACGGAATGAAATTATTGAAACATGTAAATTGAAATCTGGTGGAGGAACTTCTCAAGTATTAGATGAGCTTGCAGAATCTGGATTTATAGGAATATTTAACCCTTATGGCAAAACAGCAAAGGACAGTGTTTATAAATTAGTAGATGAGTATACACTGTTTTATACAAAATTCATTGAGCATGGCAAACTAAAAGGAGCTGGTAGTTGGGCAAAATATTCAAGAACACAATCTTGGATTAGCTGGAGCGGCTATGCATTCGAAAATATTTGTTTGAAGCATATCATACAATTAAAAAATGCATTAGGTATTAGGAGTGTACATACTGAGCATTATATGTGGCGTTACATACCCAACAAAGATGAAAAAGGCGCTCAAATTGATCTATTAATTGACAGACAGGATATGTGTATTAATTTATGTGAGATGAAATTTTCAAGTACTGAGTTTGAGATAACTAAATCTTATGCAAAGGAAATTCAATCAAAAATGAATGTCTTTATCGAAAAAACTAAAACACGTAAAACCCTCTTTTTAACGCTGGTTACAACGCATGGTGTTAAAAACACTGGAAATTATATTGGGCTAATTCAAAATGAGGTTAAAATGGATGCTTTGTTTAAATAACCTCCAAATGAAATAATTCTTTACCGTTAAAAAACGGTGGGTCTCCGTATTTCTACTCTTTTATATTTGGTAGATATGATTTTAATTGGGAAGGTGAAAATGATTTTTTACTCCCGTTAAATAACCATCAGAATTTGATAATACTGCCCTACCGCTTCGCTATTGTTATCCGTTCCTTCGTCTTGTTCAGAACAAAATCTTGTTGCAACAAGTAAACTAAACCCGAGTTCACGGTAGCGGGACTTCTGCGTGACGCTGAAATAACCATGGCGAGAGACAGGTCATTTTAAATTGTACTAAAATGAAAAAAGTATCATTCGAACAACTAGGGTTGGTGAACCTTAGTGCGGAGGAATCTCAGGAAATTAATGGAGGGGCTTGGCCAAAATGGCTAAAAGGTGTTACATGGGTAACTGTTGCTAGTGAAGTCATTGACAACTGGGATGAAATCAAAAAAGGCTTGAAGGACGGCTGGAATTCTATTAAATAATCAATTAAAATCATTCACATGAAAACTAAAAATCTTGACCTTAAAAACTTTGATGGTCTAAATGAATTATCCATTAACCAATTGCATTTAATTGATGGAGGGGGTTTCTGGTATGACATTAGTTATGTTACTGCTGTTGCTGGAAAACTCATATTAACTTTTGCAAAGGATGCAGTTGAATATCAACACTCATTACCTCCGAATTTGAAAAAGTAGTTAGTAAAGGGCTGGGTTAATTAATCTGGCCCTTTAATCATGGTTTAATAAAAGTTCAGTAATAAATAATCGTTTTTAAGCATGGATAAAGTAAAATTTAACTCTACCTATATTAGTCTAATTGAATACATAAGTTCATTTGATTTAGTAAAATCAACTTTCTTGGTTATTCTTATAAACTTATTAGTCACTATTTTATTTTCCTATATATTATTTCCAAAAGTAAATATTGGTGCTAATGAAAAATTAAGTTTACTAGCTTTTACTTTTGCTGTTATCATTATTCCAATGATTGAAACATTGGTATTTCAAAACTTTTTTGTTGGATATTTTATTAAGAAAGACTTTTCAAATATTTTATTGGTTACTTTCATATCTTCTTTACTTTTTTCTTTTGCGCATTTTTATTCAATTGCCTATATTTTTAAAACCTTTGTTTCTGGTTTTTTATATTGTACATTATTTTTAGTCGCTTTTAGAAAAGTAAGATTCCCATTTATTTCGGTTTTCATTGCACACGCAACTTTTAATTGCATAGGGTTTTGTATTGATTATTTCCTAAAATAATTTCCCCATGTTCCTGTCAGAAATCAATATCATTTCTCATAAACCTCGACCTTGGATTTATCTATTGATCATTGTGATGGTGGTGAGTTGCCTAGCCGCTTTACCCTTCATTAAAACGACCATAGCGATTCGCTCTAGCGGTATCATTAGACCAGCCAATGAACGGACGGAAGTGAAGCCAATCATAACGGGGAATCTTGATCGGCTATATGTTCGCGAGGGAGATACGGTTAAACAAGGGCAGTTGATTGCGGCTATCAAAGACAATATCAGTCAGCCTAAAATCATATTAAATCAAGTTGAGCAGAATCAGCGAAAACGCTATGTGGAT
The DNA here is from genome assembly GCF_030695065.1 of Sediminibacterium sp. Classification (GTDB taxonomy): domain Bacteria; phylum Bacteroidota; class Bacteroidia; order Chitinophagales; family Chitinophagaceae; genus Sediminibacterium. Next base: position 73,625 of record NZ_JAUYTR010000007.1, read on the forward strand.
GATTTAATCAAATTGACTTCTAATGATAATTTCAATGCCATCTTATTAGAAACGCCGCTCTATAAAGAACAGTTGAATAAGTTTGTTCATCAATTGGCTGATCATCAAACGGGCATTAAAAAAGTATCCAATGAGTTGCAAATTTTTACTTCGCTGCTCAAAGACAAAGTAATTGCGCCTAAAGAACATTTTGATAAAGAAATTGAATTGGAAAGATTAAACAATATTTTGAATGCTTTTAAGAATGAGCAACTCGCGCTTTGGCAAAATGATTTGCAGCGTTATCAATTAGATATTTCTCAGTTTCAGTCTCAGAAAAATCAAATTTATATTGAGCAAAAGAACTATTTCATTCTTGCGCCTGTTTCTGGGGTAATTCAGCAAATCAATACCAGATATATTGGCGGCTTTATTGCTGCAGGAGAACCCTTATGTATTATTTCGCCATTGAGTGAATTACTGGGGGAGTGTTACTTATCCACTAAAGACATTGGCTTATTGAAAATTGGTCATACCGCTCGCTTTCAAGTGGATGCTTTTGACTATAACTATTTCGGAATACTGACTGGTAAGGTAATTTCTATAGAGAATGATTTTTCACTCATCAACAATAAGCCTGCTTTCAAAGTTCACTGCAGCTTTGATAGTACTCAATTGTTTTTGAAAAATGGGTTTAAAGGAAGTCTAAAAAAAGGACTCAGTTTTCAAGCAAGATTTGTTGTTGCTGAAAGAACGCTTTGGCAACTTTTATTTGATAAAGTAGATGACTGGTTTAATCCTGTTGCGCCGAATTCTATTATAACAGCAGCTGTTTATGAAAAATAAAACCTGTATCAAACAGAGGGATATAACCGATTGTGGTGCCGCTTGCTTGGTTTCGGTGGCTATGCATTATCTATTGGAATTACCTGTTAGTAGAATTAGACAGTTTGCTGGTACCGATAAACGGGGCACCAATGTGTTGGGATTGATTGAAGCCGCCGAGCGACTTGGATTTCAGGCTAAAGCTGCAAAGGGCGTTTTGGATAGTTTGCAAAAAATTCCTTTACCTGCCATTGCGCATATTGTATTGAAAAATGGATTACATCACTATGTGGTGATTTATTCCATTAATTCAAAGTTCATAACTTATATGGATCCTGGAGAAGGTGTATTTATAAAAAAATCACTCAATGATTTTCAAGTATTATGGTCTGGTGTGATAGTATTGGTTTTGCCTGGGGATGGTTTTGTAACGGGTAAGCAAAAAATAAGTAATAGTGAAAGGTTTTGGCAGTTAATTAAGCCGCATACTTCCATTATGATTCAAGCTTTAATAGGGGCTTTACTCTACACCATTCTTGGCTTGTCTACTTCAATTTACATGCAAAAGATTATAGATTTTGTATTAGTAGAAGGGAATACAAGACTATTGAATCTATTGAGTTTGGGCATGATTTTTATTTTAGTATTTCAATTGGCCATTGGTTCTTTTAAAACGGTTTTTGGTTTGCAAACAGGTCAAATGATTGATGCTAGGTTGATTCTGGGTTACTATAAACATCTATTAAAATTGCCCCAACGTTTTTTTGATACGATGCGTGTAGGTGAAATCATCAGCAGGGTGAATGATGCAGTTAAAATAAGAGAATTTATTAATTCGGTTGCTTTAAGCTTAATCGTTAATGTGCTGATTGTAATTTTTAGTTTGTTGGTCATGTTCTTTTATTATTGGAAGTTGGCGCTTATCATGCTTGCTATAATCCCCATTTATGGGTTGATTTATTGGCTTAGTAATAAGGTAAACAAAAAATGGCAAAGACGTTTAATGGAGGAAAGTGCTGAATTAGAAAGTCAATTAGTAGAAAGCTTGAATGCGGTTGGCACTATTAAAAAATTTGGTATTGAACAATTTGCCAATGACAAAACAGAAAGTCGTTTTATTAGTTTGCTTAAAACAATTTATAAGTCCAGCATTTACAGTTTGTTTATTGGAACAGGAGCAGAATTCTTTACAAGATTATTTACGATTTTGCTTTTATGGATTGGATCTTATTTTGTAATTAATCGAGAGTTATCTCCAGGTGAACTTTTATCGTTTTATGCATTGGTTGGATATTTTACTGGTCCAGCCACCTCTTTGATTGGGGCTAATAAGAATATACAAGATGCTATCATTGCTGCTGATCGCTTATTTGAAATTATTGATTTAGAAACAGAATCAAGTAATGATCAAAAAATTGAGTTAGTTCCTGAATTAATAGGTGATATTGAATTGAAGCATGTTCATTTTAGATATGGAACAAGAACCACTGTATTTGAAGATTTAAATATTCGTTTTGAAAAAGGAAAAAGCACTGCTGTAGTAGGGGAAAGTGGAAGTGGTAAATCAACATTGCTTTCTTTAATGCAAAATCTATATCCGCTAAACAATGGCAATATCACGATTGGTCAAATAGACTTGCAACATATTAGTAACCGGAGTTTAAGAGATAGAGTAGGTGTAGTTCCCCAACATATTGATTTATTCAATGGAACTATTATAGAAAATATTGCTATTGGTGATAGTGAACCAGATATGCAGAAAATCCTTTTTCTTTCTACTATTCTAGGTACTGATGAATTTATTAATCATTTACCCAATACCTACAACAGCATGGTTAATGAACAAGGCGTTAATTTGTCGGGTGGTCAAAAACAGCGCTTGGCAATTGCTCGGGCACTATATCGTAACCCTGATATTTTAATTTTAGATGAAGCTACTAGCAGTCTTGATCCTACTAGTGAGCAAAAAGTACAAGATGCCCTCAATTGGTTTAAGGAGCAAGCTAAAACCATCATCATCATTGCCCATCGATTAACTACTATAAAAAAATGTGACACCATTTTAGTGCTCAATAAGGGTAAGTTAGTTGAACAAGGATCTCATGATTATTTACTTTCTATGAAAGGTCATTACTCGAAACTTTGGGGATACCATACTGCCCATATTTAAACTTCATTCTAATGATAAAAGAAAACAAAAAACATTCTGGGGTTGTAGTATTATTATTTCATGCAGTTTTGTTCAACCTTATCATATTGCCTGCTGGATTTCTTTATTCCATTTTATTTAAGGTAGACTATGTGAGCTGGGATGAATGGGTAAACAGTATATGTTTAAATGTAATTACTTGGCAAGTTTTTGATTATGCGCTAAAGGAAGATGATTCTCCTAACGGACTGAAATATGAATTGAAAAAATTTCACTTTATACATGCAATTGACCAATGGCTCCAAAAAAAACTAACAACACCAAAAATCAGATACGCTTTATTTCGAAGTTTATTTTGGTTGTTCATCTTGATCATTTTTGTAATCCCCTCGATTTCAACATTCATTTTTGAGGTTAGAATGCCTTACACTTCATTGCGATTTACTTTTGTATTCTTACAGCTACTTTGTTTGGTGTATTACTATATTCAAAATAAATATCCAAATGATGCATTTGTACAAAAAGAACCAATTGCTAGTCCATGGATGTTAGAATTGCTTTTTTTAGCTATATTCAAAAAGAAAAAAAGCTAATTCAACTGCGGATCAATGGGGTAGTTGGTCATTTGGGCGTATTCGCCGCCGAGTAATTGCATGCTGCGTTTCCAAATTTGTTCGGCGTCTAATGAAAAACTGATGCCTACATCTGGGGTTGTGATGATCCAACTTTTTTCTTCTACTTCTTCTTGTAATTGACCTGCACTCCAACCACTATACCCTACAAAAAAGCGAATTTGCAAATCGGTAATTTCTTTATTGTGCAACGCTGCAATGGCTACATCAAAATCTCCTCCCCAATATATTCCTTTAGATATTTCAATTCCTTCTGTAATGATATCGGGTCTTCTATGAATAAAATGTAGGGTATGTTGTTCTACTGGTCCTCCTTCGTACACCGGCAATATTAATCCATCTGCAATCTCTACTACATCTCCTAAAACCTGATCGGTTTTTTTGTTGAGGATAAATCCAATATCACCTTCTTCATTATGGTCGCATATTAGCACAGCTGTCCTTATAAAATTCGGATCCTTTAAAAACGGGTCGGATAGCAATAAAATTCCTTTGTTTAGTTCCATATTGATCAAAAAGATAAGAATAATATTTATTTTCCGTGCTAAATCTAAAAAATCTAGTTAAAAAAAGCCCTTGGTTGCCTTGCTGCTATTGGCTAGGGTTAAATAAATCTATATTTGTTGCGCATGAAGAGAACTTTCCCCATCATTGTCATACTGATTTCACTTTCGCTGCTAGGACTTTTCCTATTGCAGGCTTCTTGGTTTGATAACCTTATGGAAGTAACCAAATCTCAGTTGAGTGAAAAAATTAATGCTGGGGGGGTAAGCGTAGCCAATGATATTGGCAAATCCACTCGTTCTTCCCAACCACTTAGATTAAATAGAAGGGGGGGATTATTGCTGGGCTCCGAGTTGCAAATCAAATTATTTCGCCAGCCCACCGTAGAGGAAAGGTTTACGATGGAGGAAGTGCGGGAAAAAATTGAAAAAGAATTTGAGCGGGTACAATTAGGTAAACTAAAATTTGAGTTTGCTATTTCTGATGTGGAAGGCAACTATGAATTTTATTCTCCGGGTTATGAACAAGAGTTTTGGGATACCATCAACAACAAACGAAACTACTACGCCATTTTACGCGATACAGATAACCTCGCTTTTACTGAAACCAACGAAGTCCTTATTATTATTGTTCCTGATGTTGAAAATCAAGTATGGGCTTCACTTCGCTGGATTTTAGTGGGGGCCATCACTTTCATGTTGATTATTATTGCTGCGTTTTACGTAACGGTTAAAACTTTGTTGAACCAGAAAAAACTGTCTCAAATCAAAAGTGATTTCATCAACAATATGACGCATGAATTCAAAACCCCTTTGGCTACTATTTCTTTAGCGGTAGATGCGTTGCGTACGCCTAAAGTTCAGGCCAATCCAGAGAAAGGTGCTTACTTCACTAATATTATTAAAGAAGAAAATATCCGCATGAATAAACATGTGGAAACCATTTTGCAAGCGGCTTTCTTAGAGAAGCAAGAACTCAATTTAAATTTATCTAAAATTGATGTGCACGAAATGATTCAAGAAGTGGCCAGTACTTTTGCATTACAATTGAACGATAAAAATGGTAAGATTGATTTCTTATTGAATGCAAGTAACGATTTGATCAGTGGGGATGATGCACATTTTAGAAATATGATTTCTAATTTAATAGACAATGCCATTAAATATTCTCAAGACCCTGTGCACATTAAGATTTCTACTCATAGCACCAAGAATCATTTAGTGATTCGCATTGAAGACAATGGTATTGGTATGAGTAAAGAATCTGTTAAGCGCGTGTTCGAAAAATTCTATCGCGCTCATACCGGTAATTTACACAATGTAAAAGGTTTTGGATTGGGCATGAGTTATGTTAAAACCGTGATTGATGCGCACAAGGGAAAAATAAAAGTAGACAGCGTTGTTGGCAAGGGTACTTCATTTACTGTTGAAGTGCCGCTAATGCATGACTAGATTGTTAATGCTAATTTTCGACCGATTCGGGTTTTGCAACCCAAAGTATTGATCCGTCGCCATACGATAAAAAACGATACTCATTTGCCAATGCATATTGGTATATTTTTTTCCAATTTTCTCCTACAATGGCTGATACCAATAACAATAGCGTACTCTGTGGCTGATGAAAATTCGTGATCAATGCACGAATGATTTTAAAGGAATAGCCTGGTGCAATAATGATTTGCGTTTTCGTAATTATTCTGCTTGCATTATTTTTTTGCATCCATTGTAATAAAGATTGTAGCGACTCTGTAGCAGTATATTCTTTCGGTATATTTTCCGCCGTCTCATATGGTTCCCACTGAGTTACATGTAAATTGTCTGCTGCAATATGCGGATTCCGAATCGTCTTAACGCCAATCCAGTAAAGGCTTTCCAGCGTTCGTAGCGAAGTTGTTCCCACCGCAATAATTCCTTTTTCTACATGCGCTAATAATTGCTCAATAGTCTCAAGGGTTACATCAATAAATTCCGCATGCATTTCATGATCTTTCATCTGTTCTGCTTTCACTGGCTTAAAAGTGCCTGCTCCTACATGCAGTGTAACATATGCTTTGATTATATTTTTTTCGGACAATTTTGAAAACACGCTTTCAGTAAAATGCAAGCCTGCTGTTGGTGCTGCTACCGATCCATCGTGCTTTGCATAAATGGTTTGGTATCTTTCTTTGTCGGCTTCTTCTGTGGCTCTATTTAAGTAGGGGGGAAGGGGAATGTCTCCTGCCAGATGCAAGACCTCTGCAAAGCTTAGCCCTGCTGGCTCCCAGCGGAATTCAATTAAAAAACAATCGGGCAAAGACTCCACTTTGGTTGCCTCAATTCTCAGGCCCGCGCCACCAGCCGCCGCGCTGACGTCCGCATCCGCGCCGCCCGCCGCGCCAACGCCCGAAGGCGCTGCCACACTCAGCTGCACCGATCCCTCCTTCCATTTCTTTGCACCACCAACCAGGCATTTCCATTGCACCGATCCCTTCTGCAACATGGCAGTGGTAATATCTTCATACTGATCGGCTGGCTCCAAGCAAAACAATTCTATTAATCCGCCCGTTGGCTTTTGAAATAGCAATCGAGCTTCCACCACTTTGGTATTATTGAAAACCAACAAACTTCCAGCGGGCAGTTCATCGGCAATATTCGCGTAGGTATTTTCCCGAATTGGGGCGAAATCTTGGGCAGACGGCGCCGAATCCTGCCCGGCTCGCCAAATCAGCAATTTGCTCTGGTCTCGCTGTTCCAGGGGGTAACGGGCTATTTTATGGTCGGGAAGCTCATAAGTAAAATCGGAAATATGCAGTAATGACGGGTGTTTCATGGGTTTTCTTTAGTAATTCACGGCTTATCCACAGCTATTCACAGGTTATACAGTACCATAAGCGCCAAATTGTCTGAAACGCAAGATAGGAAAGCATTACAGCTCCACAAATCTTGTGGATAAATACAACACCCCCATTTTTGGGATAAAAGTGGGAAAAAGTGTTATTTTGTGTCAACAAGTGGTAATCTTGGAAATATTTATTCACTTATGATCGGATTTCACGGAGAATATGAAGCAACGGTAGATGCCAAAGGGCGCTTCCTTCTTCCAGGCGGACTGAGAAAACAGTTGCCTGAAGGAGAGAGTCGCTTTATTCTGGGCCGTGGCTTCGAAAAATGTCTCACGCTGTATCCAATGAAAAGTTGGGAATTAATTATTGCCAAGATTAGTCAGTTAAATGATTTTGATCCAAAAGTACGTCAATTCAGACGTCAGTTTTTAGGTGGTGCTACCGAAATAGAATTAGATGCGGCGGGTAGAATGTTATTACCTGCTTCTTTAAAAGAATTCGCTGGCCTTTCTAAAGACATTGTACTTGCTGCCGCGATGGACCGTTTTGAAATTTGGGATGCAGCCAAGTACAAACAGCTCTTTGAGGATTTCTCTTCGGAGGCTTTTAGTAGCCTTGCGCAAGAAGTAATGCAGGAAGCAGATAAAAAACAAGATAAATAACCAGCATGGAAAACTTACCTGCTAGCGATTATCATGTTCCTGTTCTGTTCCATGAAACCATTGATGCATTATCTATTAAACCCGACGGGGTTTATGTAGACTGTACTTTTGGTGGTGGTGGTCATAGCAAAGGCATTCTAGATAAATTAGGCCCTAACGGTAAGTTGGTGGCTTTTGATCAGGATGCAGACGCACAACAGAATATTCAGAACGAACCAAGGCTTTTATTTGTTCCGCAAAACTTTAGACACTTGCATCGCTTTCTTCGTTTGCATGGAATTATGCAAGTGGATGGAGTATTGGCCGACTTAGGTGTGAGCTCTCATCAATTTAATGAAGGCGAGCGTGGCTTCTCCATCAGATTTGAAGGTCCGATGGATATGCGCATGGACAGAAGGCAGGGTGTTACTGCGGCTGATATTATTAAAAATTTCAGCGAACTGCAGTTGCATAAAATGTTTGAACAATACGGTGAAGTAACCAATGCAAAAACTTTGGCTGCACATATTGTTCAACAAAGAACGCGCTTGCCTTATGCTACGATTGATCAGTTTAAAGCAATGATCAGCTCCGTTGTAAAGGGAAATCCAAATAAATATTTAGCACAGGTTTTTCAGGCATTGAGAATGGAAGTGAACGATGAAATGGGTGCCCTGAAAGAAATGTTGCAGCAATTGCCCGTGGTGTTAAAACCCGGTGGCATAGCGGCTATCATCACTTTTCATTCTATTGAAGATAGAATGGTAAAGAACTTTTTTAAACAAGGAAGTTTTGATGAAGTAATAGACAATCCATTTGTTTCGGTAGAAAAAGTGGAAGTGTTTAAACTAGTGAATAAGAAGCCTATCACGGCTGGTGAAGTTGAATTGAAAAGGAATACAAGAAGTAGGAGCGCAAAGCTACGTGTAGCAGCGCGCGTTTAATATATATACCGTGCCCGAAAACAAAACAAATCCCAAGAACCCTTTAAGGGGGTTGCTCAACTATGAGTGGATTGTGAAGAATATTGGTTTCTTCCTTTTCCTTTCTGTTTTAGCAGTATTGTATATAGCCAACGGTCATATGGCCGATAAAACCATACGCCGTATTAACGCCATCAACAACGAATTAAAAGAGTTGCAGTTTAAATACAAAACACTCAAAAGTGAGTTGATGTATAAAACAGAAGAATCACAAATTGTTCAGTTGGTTGCACCAATGGGTTTAAAAATAAGTAAAGACATGCCTGAGCGCATTAAACAATAATGGAAGTAAAACGCGACATATTATGGAGAGTCTACCTCAGTTATATACTGATGGTGATTGCTTGCGTAGCCATTTTTGGTAAGGCGGTTTACATTCAACAAGTGGAAGGTGCCAAGTGGAGAAGCATGAGTGATAGCTTACACCAACGCATTGATGAAATTGAAGCTGAGCGTGGTACTATCTATAGCGAAGACGGTCAAATGTTGAGTACCTCCATTCCTCAGTTCGATATTTTTATTGATTTTAGGGTGGCTGGTTTAAGAGAAAAAAATGGTTTGCGTTTTAGAGAAAATATAGATTCATTAAGTTTTCATTTAGCGCAATTATTTAAAGACATGAGTCCCGTTGAATACAAGCGCGTATTGCAACAGGCTTATAAAGCACAGGACGGTTACTTTCCGCTCAAGAAAAAAATCAGCTTTACCCAATACGATTCTTTACGCAATTTTCCTTTATTCAAATTGGGTCGTTACAAAAGCGGCATGATTGCCAATGAAAGAACCATTCGCCTGAATCCCTATCAGATGCTGGCTTTCAGAACAATTGGCTTAGCGCGTGATTCTAATAAAGTGGGTTTAGAAAAAACCTACGATGCAGTATTAAAAGGGCGTAATGGTAAGCAAACAGTTCGTTCTATTGCCGGTGGGATTGGAGTGCCCGTGGATGATACTTACCTCATTGAGCCAGAAACCGGAAAAGATATTGTGAGTACCATTGATGTTTTCATTCAAGATATTGCTGAAGCGGCACTCATGAAAATGATGGTGCAGAACGAAGCGGAAAATGGTTGTGCCATTGTTTTAGAAACCAAAACTGGAAAAGTTAAAGCAATTGCCAACCTCGGTAGAATGGCGAATGGCACTTACTGGGAAAATTTGAATTATGCCATCACCCCAAGTGAGCCTGGTTCTACATTTAAGTTGGCTACTTTAATGGCTTTATTAGAAGACAAAAAAGTAAACTTAAATCAAACCATCAATTTAGAAAATGGTGTTTGGCGTATTGCTGGTCAAACAGTGTACGATTCTGAAAGACACGCAGAAAATATTGTTACGGTTAAGCAAGCATTTGAGTTAAGTTCTAATGTAGCCATGGCTAAAATGGCGGTATCTCATTATTCAAATAATCCTCAACAATATTTAAAGCATTTGCGCAAAATGAGAATGGATACCATCACTGGTATTGATTTAGTAGGTGAGCGCAAGCCAGTGATTCATCGCCCTGGTTCTAAATTATATGGTCCTACTACAATTCCTTGGATGAGCTTTGGATACAATTTGGCCATTAGTCCTTTGCATACCGCTATGTTGTATAATGCCATTGCGAATAATGGTACCATGATGCGTCCTTATTTAGTGAGCAGTATTAAAGAAGAAGGAGTGTTATTAAAAGAAATTCCACCTGCAATTTTAGATACACAAATTTGTAGTCCTGCAACGCTAGCTATGTTGAAAGCAAGTTTAGAAGGAGTTTGTATTGCAGGCACAGCAAAATCTTTATTTGCTGGTACGCCTTATAAAGTAGCAGGTAAAACGGGAACTGCATTAGTGGCTGATGGTAATAGAGGTTATGCCAATAAAATTTACCAAAGTTCATTTGCTGGTTATTTTCCTGCAGACAACCCACAATACACTTGTGTGGTAGTGATCAAGAACAAACCATTCGCTGCTAATTTTTATGGTGCATCTGTTGCAGGTCCAGTGTTTAAAGAAATTGCAGATCGTTTGTATGGCACTTATATTAAGACCAATAAAACCTTGATTGCGGGTACCAATAAAAAAGACAGTACTTATTTTAAATACAATGGCTACAAGGCAGACCTGGCTTATTTATCGGAGAAATTGCAATTGAAAATTTCCGATTCAACTGGTAGGGCCGATGAGTGGACCAGCTTAAATAAAAATACAGCTGCTGCAGTAATGCAGAAAATGCCCGTCAATAAAAATGCCATGCCTCCTTTAAAGGGCTTGGGATTAAAAGACGCCCTGTATCTCTGCGAAGAAATGGGATTGATGGTGCAGGTGAAAGGAAGAGGTAGGGTGTTAGATCAATCTATACTTCCTGGTCAGCCCATTGCAAAAGGACAATTGATTCAAATAAACTTAAACTAGTACGCATACCATGAAAACACTTCAGCAACTACTCGTTCAACTAAAGCCACTGCAGGTTGCAGGTTCGCTTGAATTGAGTATTGGTGCTATTGAAATTGATTCAAGAAAAGTGGAACTGGGTACTGCGTTCATTGCCATTACTGGTGTGCAAACTGATGGGCATGTATTTATTCATAAAGCCATTGAACTGGGCGCAGTAGCCATTGTTTGTGAAACAATGCCTGCTGATTTAGTAGCCGGTATTACTTATGTTAAAGTAGCGAATACACAAGAAGCAGCGGCTCGTATGGCCGTTGAGTTTTATAATCATCCATCTGCGCAAGTAAAATTAGTGGGTGTAACTGGCACCAACGGAAAAACGACCATTGCTACTTTACTGTTTAAATTATTTCGTCAGCTTGGATATAAATGTGGTTTAATTAGTACGGTGCAAAATCAAATTGATGATGCCATTATTCCAGCTACGCATACTACTCCAGATGCAATCAGTTTGAATGCATTGTTGCAGCAAATGGTGAACGAAGGTTGCAGTTATGTATTCATGGAATGCAGCAGTCATGCCATTCACCAACATCGCATTACTGGATTGCAATTTGATGGCGCTTTGTTTAGCAATATCACACACGATCATTTAGACTACCATAAAACTTTTGACGAATACATTCGCGTTAAGAAAAAATTCTTTGACGATTTGCCTGCTACTGCATTTGCTATTTCTAATGCAGACGATAAGCGTGGTGAAGTAATGTTGCAAAATACTGTTGCTGCTAAATACTTGTACAGCCTTAAAACAATGGCTGCTTTCAAGGGAAAAATATTAGAAAATGCATTGACCGGCTTAGTGATGACCATTAACGACCAGGAAGTGCATTTTCGCCTAATTGGAACTTTTAATGCCTACAACTTATTGGCTGTTTACGGTGCAGCCATTTGTTTGGGTAAAGAAAGTCAAGAAGTACTTACTGCATTAAGCATGCTTACTGGTGCAGAAGGTCGCTTTGATTATATCATTAGTGCCAATCATATTATTGGTATTGTAGACTACGCGCATACCCCTGATGCATTAGAAAATGTATTGGCCACCATTAAAAAATTGCGCAAGGGATATGAGCAAATTATCACCGTAGTAGGTTGTGGTGGAGATAGAGACAAAACCAAACGTCCTATTATGGCGCAAGCTGCCTGCGATTTAAGTGATCGCGTGATTTTGACGAGTGATAATCCTAGAACAGAAGATCCTGAAGCCATTCTGCGCGATATGGAAACAGGATTGTCTAGTTCGGCTAAAAGAAAATACATCACCATCGTTGATAGAAAAGTAGCCATTGAAGAGGCGGTTAAAATTGCAAAACCCGAAGACATCATTTTGGTGGCTGGTAAGGGTCATGAAAAATACCAAGACATTAATGGAGTGAAACATCCTTTTGACGATAAACAAATTTTACAAAACGCATTTAGCATCGTTACCCCTTAAACCAATAGTATGTTATACCAATTATTTAACTGGCTAAAACAAAGCTTCGATATCCCCGGGGCAGGACTATTTCAGTTCCTGACTTTTAGGATTGCAATGGCTATTGTGTTGAGCCTGGTAATTGCAACGGTATATGGTAAGCGCATCATTTTGTTTTTACAAAAAAAGCAAATTGGCGAATCGGTTAGAGACTTAGGACTCGCCGGTCAAGAACAAAAAAAGGGAACACCTACCATGGGTGGTATCATTATCCTATTAAGCATTTTGATTCCAACATTGTTGTTTGCCAACTTAGATAAAGTATACGTGCGCTTGATGATTTTGTGTACCGTCTGGTTGGGATTAATTGGTTTTTTAGACGACTTATTTAAAATTCGAGCTAGAAAAGCTGCTCTACAAAAAGGAGAAACCTACAAGAAAAAAGACTCCGATGGTTTAGCGGGTATTTCAAAAATTATTGGTCAGATAGGTTTAGGAATCATCATTGGTACTACGCTTTACTTTAGCAATGCAGTTACCGTAGAACGCGAAATCATTGGCTCTGATAGAAAAGTATCTGTATTACAAGAAGGCGATCGCTTTGTAAAAGACTCTTCCATTATTGTTCGTCAAATGAATGGCATTGAGCGAAAGTTTGTTAAAGTAAAAACACCCATCACTACTATTCCATTTGTGAAGAACCATGAATTCAACTACAGTAAGTTGATTAGTTGGATGGGTGATGGTGCGGAGAAATATACTTGGATTGTGTATATCCTGATTGTGACGTTGATTATTACTGCCGTAAGCAATGGTGCCAACTTAACCGATGGATTAGATGGTTTGGCCGCTGGTGTGAGTGCCATTATTGGTGCGGGCTTATTGGTTTTCATTTATGTAAGTTCTAACTACGTTTTTGCCGATTACTTAAATATCATGTACATCCCTAACCTTGGTGAGCTAACCATTTTTGTGGGTGCTTTTGTTGGAGCATGTATTGGCTTCCTTTGGTACAATGCCTATCCTGCTCAGGTTTTCATGGGCGATACTGGAAGCCTTGCACTAGGTGGCATTATTGCTTCTTTGGCCATCATTGTGCGCAAAGAATGGTTGATTCCTATTTTCTGTGGCGTGTTCTTGGTAGAAAATTTAAGTGTGATGATTCAGGTGGGATATTTTAAATACACCAAGAAAAAGTATGGCGAAGGTAGAAGGGTTTTCTTAATGAGTCCCTTGCACCATCACTACCAGAAAAAAGGCTTTCACGAAAGTAAGATTGCGGTAAGGTTTTGGATTATCACCATCATGCTCGTGGTAATGAGTGTGGTATCATTAAAAATACGTTAAGCAGTGAGTAGCAATATCATCATATTAGGCGGAGGTGAAAGCGGTGTAGGCGCTGCTGTGCTGGCAAAGTACAAGGGCCATCGCGTATTCTTATCCGACGGTGGTAAGCTAAAAGAGATTTATAAAGCCGAGCTAACTGCCAATGGAATTGAATTTGAAGAAGGTGGGCATAGTGTTGAACAAATTTTAGCTGCGGATGAAGTAGTTAAAAGCCCGGGTATTTCTGAAAAAAATGAAATGGTAAAAGCCATTCGTGCCAAAGGAATTCCCGTAATCAGTGAAATAGAATTTGCTTATAGGTACAAGGGCGATAGTACTATTGTTGCCATCACAGGCAGCAATGGAAAAAGTACCACCACTGCATTGCTATACCATATTTGTAAAACTGCTGAATTGGATTGTGCCATGGTGGGCAATATTGGTTACTCTTTTGCACGCCAAGTTGCCGAAGATCCAAAGCCTTTGTACATCATTGAAGTGAGTTCCTTTCAATTGGATGATATTAAAACATTCAGACCGAATGTGAGTATTCTCTTGAATATTACCGAAGACCATTTAGACCGATACAATTACCAATTTGAGAACTATATCAATAGCAAATTCAGGATCATTGAAAACCAAACCATGGATGATTATTTCATCTATTGTTTAGACGACGAAACGATCATGCAAAAATTCCCATTACTAACTATCCATACTAACCCACTACCATTCTCTATGAAACAAGAAGTAAAAAAAGGCGGCTACATCAAGGGCGACCAGATGATGCTGCGCATCCAAGAAGAAAGAGTAAGCATGAGTATCTACGATTTTGCCCTTAAAGGGAAACACAACAATTACAACACCATGGCAGCGGGTATTGCAGCATCTACCATTGGCATTCGAAAGGAAAAAATTCGTGATGCGGTCAAGAACTTTCATAGTCTAGAACACCGCATGGAATTTATTGCGATGGTTCGTGGCGTTGAATTTATTAACGACAGTAAAGCCACCAATGTAAACAGTACCTGGTATGCTTTAGAGAGCATGAATAAACCTACTGTGCTAATCTTGGGTGGAGTAGACAAGGGGAATGACTACTCTTTAATTGCCGACTTGGTAAAAGAAAAAGTGAAAGCGATTATTTGTATGGGAACAGATAACAGCAAAATCATTGCGGCATTTAAAGACATCGTACCAATGATTTTTGAAACGGATAGTGCAAAAAAAGCGGTGAACGCAGCCTTTAGAGCCGCTACCAAAGATGATGTGGTATTGCTTAGCCCAGCATGTGCCAGCTTCGACTTATTTAAAAATTACGAAGACAGAGGAACCCAGTTTAAAGAAGCCGTTAAGGAATTATAATGTCTGAAATAAAAGATACCCTATTTTCTCAAATACCTTCGGTGGATGGTGTGCGCAAGCAACTCCTTACCCGAACCAGAGGTGATAAATATATATGGGGTATTGTAGTGGTATTGTCGTTGATTTCTATTTTAGTAGTGTACAGTGCTACTGGTTCATTGGCTTATAAAATGTACAAGGGCAATACCAATATCTATTTATTCAAGCAATTGTCTTTTACCATTTTAGGGTTAATTATTATGTACTTCTTGCATAGGGTTAACTACACGGTATTTTCTAAAGTGGCTACTTTCTTATTTTTTATTTCCATTCCTTTATTGTTGTACACATTATTTTTTGGTGCAAGAATTAATGAAGGAAGTAGATGGATTAAATTGCCCATCATTAATTTAACCATTCAAACCAGCGACTTTGCTAAGCTGGCCCTGTTTATGTACATCTCTAAGATGTTGAGTAAAAAACAGGAAGTCATTAAAGATTTTAAAAAGGGTTTTATTCCGGTAGTAATGCCTGTAGTCATTATTTGTGCGTTAATTATGCCTGCCAACTTATCGAATGCTTTACTCACAGGCGCCACTTCACTCTTGTTGATGTTTATTGGTAGAGTAAGTATGAAGCATATTTTACTTACGGTATTGATTGCAATGATTCCCGTTGCATTTATTGTATCGGTTGCGGTATTAAGCTACGACGGTAAAAAAACAGAAGATATTGCCAAGCCAATTGTGGCAGAGAAAATGAAATCGGTTGGTCGATTTGGTACTTGGGTAAAGCGGGTACAAGATTTCATGTATGCCAAAGACAGTGAAGTGCCTTATCAGGTTCAGCAAGCTAAAATTGCTATATCGAATGGGGGCATGTTAATTGGCTTAGGTCCGGGCAATAGTCAACAAAGAAATTTTTTACCCCAAGCTTACAACGACTTTATTTATTCCATCATCATAGAAGAGTATGGTCTTTTAGGTGGTGCATTTATGATATTTATTTACCTGGTGTTTTTATTTAGGTGCATCAGTATTTTCCGACGATGTCCGTATGCATTTGGTGCATTCTTGGCACTGGGATTAAGTTTTACATTGGTTATTCAAGCGGTTGCCAATATGGCCGTGAATGTAAACCTGGTTCCAGTTACCGGGGTTACGCTTCCTTTAGTAAGTATGGGGGGCTCTTCTTTCTTGTTTACTTGTGCCGCCATTGGTATTGTGTTAAGTGTGGCGCGCAACGTTGAACAAATTGAAGGTAAAGCGCCTTTAGAAACAGGCGTGAATCCTGTAGCGGCAACGAATGAAGATTTGGCTCCGGCGGCCGCCACAGCCAATCCTTTTTCCTCAACTCAAAATACTAGCACCAATGCATAATCGCTTTATCATAGCTGGTGGGGGTACGGGTGGTCATATTTTTCCCGCCATTGCCATTGCCAATGCAATAAAAAACAAAGTGCCTACTGCAGAAATTTTATTTATTGGTGCAAAGGGTAAAATGGAAATGGAAAAAGTTCCTCAGGCAGGCTATGAAATTAAAGGATTGGATATTGCTGGGTTTAATAGATCCTCTTTATTAAAAAATATTTCTTTGCCTTGGAAATTGATTAAAAGTTTTATTCAAGTAAGAACCATTTTTGCTCAGTTTAAACCCACTGCGGTAATTGGGGTTGGCGGATATTCTACTTTTCCTGTTTTGCGTTATGCGCAGAGCAAGGGCATTCCCACTTTTATTCATGAAGCCAATTCTTTTGCTGGTAAGAGCAATATTTTATTGGGTAAAAATGCAACGAAGATATTTGTTACAACGCCAGGGATGGAACGGTTTTTTCCAAATGAAAAAGTATTAGTCTCTGGAAATCCTGTTAGAGATAGCATTGAAAATAATTACCTCTCGCGCAAAGATGCGTTGGCTCATTTTAAATTGGATGAATCTAAAACCACCATTCTTGCTGTGGGTGGTAGCTTGGGTGCTGCCAGCATTAACAATGCATTGATGGAACATTTAGCCGCGTTAGAAAAAAATGATTTACAACTGATTTGGCAAACGGGTAAAACCAATGCAGCTCTTTTTCAAAAAGCTGCTGCTCCATATAAAAATGTATGGGTAGGCGAATTTATTACCCAAATGGAATATGGTTATGCTGCTGCTGATATGGTTATTAGCAGAGCAGGGGCTATGGCGGTTACTGAGTTATGTGTATTAGGTAAAGTGGCTATTTTGGTTCCTTTTCCTTTTGCAGCCGAAGATCACCAAACGGCTAACGCCATGCAATTAGTAAACAATGGGGCTGCCATATTAGTGAAAGACGCTGATGCAAAAAATCAATTGGTTCAAACCGTTATTGATTTATCTGCTAACCCTATGGAACAAGAAAATATGAAGGGACAAATTAGAAAAATGGCTTTGCGTAATGCAGCTGATTTTGTGGCCAATCAAATTTTAGCATCTTTATCATGAGCAAGTTAACTACCATCAATAATATTTATTTCATTGGCGTAGGCGGTATAGGTATGAGTGCCATTGCACGATATTTTTTATCGAAGGGTGCTATTGTGAGCGGTTACGATAAAACTCCTACGGTTCTTACCAATCAATTAGAGAAGGAAGGCATTCTGATTCACTATACCGATGATATTAGTTTAGCACCTCAGCAACCGGATGTTATTGTTTATACTCCTGCAATTCCAAAAGATCACCAAGAGCTGAATCACTTTATTAATAATGGTTTCACGGTAATGAAGCGCAGCGATATTTTGCAGTGGATTACCGAAAATGCGTTTAATATTTGTATTGCTGGCACCCACGGTAAAACCACTGTTACTTCTATGGTGGCGCATTTGTTGCGTCACTCTGGTTATGGTTGCAATGCTTTCTTGGGGGGCATTTCTGCTAACTATCATACCAATTTTTGGAGCCATGAGCGCAATGTGGTGGTAGTTGAAGCGGATGAATACGATAGAAGTTTTTTAAAGCTCTCTCCCAATATTGAAGTCATCACTTCTATGGATCCCGACCATTTAGATATTTATGGTACGGCCGAAGAAGTTGAAAAAGCGTTTGTTCAATTTTCGCAAAAATTAAAACCGGGTGGAACCATTGTTGCCAAGTATGGGTTGAGCAGAGCCGCCGAATTACGTGCAGATCACTTGTTTACTTATGATCACCAAAATGAGGCGGCGGATATTCATGTGAAATTGCTTCAAGTAATTGAAGGGTCTTATCATTTTACTGTTCAAGGTAAAAACTGGTCTATTCCCAACTTGGTTTTGCATATGGGTGGCTTGCACAATATTGACAATATGATTGCAGCTATTACTGTAGCAAAGCAATTGGGTATTGATGATGATAAAATTGTTGCTGCTGTTGCCGATTACAAAGGGGTTCGCAGAAGATTTGAATATGCGTTGAAAACAACGGAGCATGTTTTAATAGACGATTACGCGCACCACCCCGATGAATTGAAAGCATTGCTATCTGGGGTAAGAAGTATTTTTCCTGATCGAAAACTAACCCTTGTATTTCAACCACATTTGTTTAGTAGAACCAAAGACCAAGCTGCTGGTTTTTCTGCTACCCTTGATTTAGCGGATGAAGTAATTCTATTGCCCATTTATCCTGCAAGAGAATTGCCTATGGAAGGGGTGAACAGTGAAATGTTATTGAACAATATGAAATTGGCCAGTAAGCAGGTATTGAGTAAAACCGAATTATTAGACTGGGTTAAAGCCAATAAACCTTCCTTACTAGTAATGGCTGGTGCAGGAGATATTGATACGCTGGTGAATCCTGCAAAAGAATTATTAATGAATCATCCCCTTTTATAATTGGTAATGAAAAAGCTGAACTGGAAAAAAATAATGATCAATACTGCTTGGGTGCTGAGCCTGGTAGGGGTATTGGTATTATTGGGTGCTTCCATCCGCCAAAAAAGCAATAAAAAAATTAAAGGGGTAGTAGTTGAAATAAAAGGTGCCGAAAAACATATGTTCATAGATGAACAAGATGTTTTACAAATCGTAAATGATCCTGCACCTGTTACCGGTAGACCTATGCGAGGTGTTCAACTTCGTAAGCTAGAAGAACTGGTGAAGAAAAACCCTTGGGTTAATAATGCCGAAATGTTTTTTGATAATCAATATCAATTACAAGTAAGCATTTTAGAAAGAGAGCCCATCGCTAGAATTTTTGAAACCAATGGCCAATCTTATTTTATAGATACGGCTATGAACAGAATGCCTTTAAGTACCAAATTAACCGCTAGAATACCTGTATTTACTGGGTTTCCTAGTACTAAAAAAATAGATACTGCCTTAATTAAGTCGGTTATTCGTTTGTCTTCTTTAATAAATGCAGATTCTTTTTTAACTGCTCAAATTGCACAGATAGACATTGTTCAACAGCAACATTTTGAAATGATTCCAGTAATTGGAGACCACTTAATTGTTTTTGGTGATGCTACTGATGCCGCAGATAAACTAAACCGATTGAAAGCATTTTATGAATCTGCTTGGTTGCAGCATGGAATGAATACGTATAAAATTATCAGCTTAGAATATAAAGGTCAGGTGGTAGGGGTAAAAAATCTGATAAAAATTGTACCCCCTGAAAACAATATTCCAATTCAAATTCCGTTAACAAGTAAAAGAAATACTCTATGAATCACAATGACGCACCTATCATTGTTGGACTCGACATTGGTACCACCAAGATTGCCGCAATTGCTGGCCGTAAAAACGAATATGGTAAACTAGAAATTCTTGGATTTGGACGCGCCAACAGCAATGGTGTTTCTCATGGTCAGGTTCTGAACATAGACCAAACTATTAAAGCCATTCAGGCTGCCTTAGAAAATTGTGCGCTTAGCAACCCCGATTTAGAAATTAATGAAGTGTATGTAGGTATTGCCGGTCACCATATCAAGAGCTTACAAACTCGTGGTGATATTGTACGTCAGGATGCCGATATAGAAATCAGCAGAGCCGAAGTTGAACAGTTGGTGAATAACCAACGCAAAACTTTTATTCCTGCTGGTGATCAAATTATTGATGTGATTGCGCAAGACTTTCATGTAGACAGCAATCAAAATATTAAAGATCCTATTGGATACAATGGTGTAAAAGTTGGTGCAAACTTTCATATCATTACCGGTGATAGAAATGCCATTCGCAATATCAATCGTGCAGTTACCAGAAGTGGTTTGCAAACCAAAGACCTTGTATTACAACCTTTGGCTTCTGCAAGTGCTGTTATGAGTGAGATTGATATGGAAGCGGGTGTTGCTATTTTAGATATTGGTGGTGGTACTTCAGACTTAGCAGTTTTTTATGAAGGAATTTTAAAGCATACTGCTGTAATTCCTTTCGGTGGCGAAAATATCACCAACGATATTCGTTTAGGATTGGGTGTATTAAAAACCCAGGCCGAAGCAATGAAAGTACAGTTTGGTTCTGCTTTAGCAGACGAAGCCAAAGCCAATGCATACATTACTATCCCTGGTTTAAAGGGAATGCCTGCTAAGGAAATCAGTGTGAAAAGTTTAGCACAGATTATTCAAGCAAGAATGGGCGAAATACTTGATTTTGTTACTTATCACTTAAAGCAAGTGGGTTTAGATCATCGCGCTTTAAATGGTGGTATCATTTTAACAGGTGGTGGATCTCAATTAAAACACTTAATTCAATTAACTGAATATACCACAGGATTAAATGCTCGTATTGGTTTGCCAAACGAACACTTAGCTGCCAATCATATTGATGAATTAAAGAAACCAATGTATGCAACATGTATTGGTTTAATCTTAAAAGGATACAACGATTACGATCATCAATACAAAGAGTTCACTGAGAAGTTTGTAAAGATGGAAGTGCCTTCTGCTTTAAAGAAGAACCCAGTTGCCCCAACTGAAGTGCCTACAGCAGCAGCACCTGTGATGCCAACGGTACCAGTTGAAAAAGCTACTGTTGACGTTACTCCTAGAATTAAATTCTGGGACAAATTCAAGAACAACTTAATTGAATTGTTTAAAGAAGAAGAAGACCAAGTAATTAGATAAAAACCCTAACCCTACCACTATGATTCATTTTGATCTTCCTAAACAGAAATCATCCATTATTAAAGTATTGGGTGTTGGCGGAGGTGGAAGCAACGCTGTTAACTTTATGTTTGAACAAGACATAGAGGGTGTTGACTTTATTATCTGCAATACCGATGCTAAAGCAATTGAACAAAGTAAAGTTCCCAATAAAATTCAACTAGGACCACACTTAACGCAAGGGTTGGGTGCAGGTGCTAACCCAGAAGTGGGTAAGCGTGCAACCGAAGAGTCGCTAGAAGAAATCAAACGTATTTTAGAAGTGAATACCAAAATGGCATTCATTACGGTAGGAATGGGTGGTGGTACTGGTACCGGTGGTGCACCCATTATTGCTCAAATTTGTAAAGATTTAGGCATTTTAACCGTTGGGATTGTAACCACTCCATTTGGTTTTGAAGGCCCGCGCAGACAGTTACAGGCAGAGGAAGGCATTAAAGCGTTGAAGCCTTATGTTGATACCTTACTCGTTATTAGCAACGATAAATTGCGCATGCAGTATGGCAATTTGAAAATGAAAGAAGCATTTTCAAAAGCAGACAATGTGTTGGCTACTGCTGCAAAATGTATTACCGATGTAATTAATAGTCGTGGTCATATTATTGTAGACTTTGCCGATGTATGCACTGTTATGAAAAATGGTGGTGTAGCAATTTTAGGTAAAGCAGAAGTAGAAGGAGAGAACAGGGCACAAATTGCTATTGAAGAAGCATTGTCTTCTCCTTTGTTAAACGATAGTGATATTAGAGGTGCTAAGTGGATCTTAATAAATATTAATAGTGCAGAAGGCGAACACGAGTGCACGATGGACGAATTAGAAATCATCAACAATCATTTGCGTTTGCAAGCTGGTGAAGATGCAGATGTAATTGTAGGTATGGGCTATGAACAATCTTTGGATAAGAAAATTGGTATCACTTTAGTGGCTACTGGTTTTGAACACAAAGATCCATTTGCAAAACCTGCTGCTGAAGCAAAACAAGAAGCAAAGCCTGAAAAGATTGTAATGACTTTGAAAGTGGAACATCCTGCTGTTAAGTCGGGTATTATTACTGCTACTACTTCTGCTGAGGCTGTTGAAAAACCGGCAACTGTAGCTCCAGTAGATAGCAATGCACCTACTTTTGAAACTTTAGAAATTCCTTCTGCTCCTCAAACAATTGTATTCGATATTACCCCTCCAATAGAACCTGCAGCGGCTGAAGCAGTTGCTGAGATAGACACTGTTGAAGAGGTTGTTTCAATGGGTGTTTATATGGAAACACCTGCCATTACCGAAGCTGAGCTAGAGTTAATGCCTACTTTGCAAGGACCACCTGAAGTACATATTTTTGATGAAGTAGAAGATTTGGCTCCAATACCTACAGCCATTCATTCCAATTTTGCAACTGGGTTTTTGAATAAGCCTGCTAATATTTACGCAAGTGCTACTTCTTCGGCTTCACAAGAGCCTAATGAGCCAAGCAAGCCTGAAACACCTGCTCAGCCTATTATTCAGCCAAAACCTGAACCAATTTATTCAGCACCTGTAGTTCCGCCTACACCTCCAACCACGCAAACTCCTCCTCCGCCGGTGGCAGAAGATGAGAATCAATTTGATATGCAGTTGGTAGAGAAACCAGAGGGATATAATACACCGGTAACAGGACCTGTTGCTGCTGCACCAGATGCTGCTTGTGCTGGTGGAGATTATATGGATGATGTGGAAGAGCAAAAAAGAAGAGCCGCTGAGCGTATTCAAAAATTGCGCAACCTCTCTTTCAATGTAAACAACACTGCTGATATGAATGGGGAGTTTGACGCAGTGCCTGCATATGTTAGAAGAAATATGGAGTTGTTTGGCAACACCCTTACTTCTGTAGAAAATTTTTATAGTAAATACACCGTAGGGAAGGATGAAAACAATCAAACACAAATTAATACCATCAACACTTTCTTAGACGGTAAAAAACCCGACTAAGCAACTTAGACTAACCCAACCATTATACTTTCGGATGCCCTGCTCTTTTAGAGCGGGGCTTTTTTATTAGGCTTCGTTGATCCTCTAGTCCCTACCTTTGTTAATATATAAAGCATGTACTATGGCAACTATCATGATTACTGGTGGAACAGGAACAGTGGGTAAGCGGTTAACTGAAATCTTGCTCGAAAAGAGACACTCGGTAATTATTGTAGGAAGAAGCGGCAATCCCAAACAGCCGCCGAAGGATGATGCAAACAGCAACAACTTAAATTTAACCTACGCACAATGGAATATTGATGCCCAATCTATTGATGAATGGGCCATTCAGCAGGCTGATTATATTATTCATTTGGCTGGTGCGGGTGTTGCAGATAAACGTTGGTCGGATGCACGTAAAAAAGAAATTGCGGATAGCCGAATTAATAGTTGTGCACTTATTGTGAAAGCTTTGTCCTCTATCCCGAATAAGGTAAAAGGGGTGATTAGTGCCTCCGCTATTGGCTGGTATGGCCCTGATAATCATGACGGGGCAGACAATGTAGAGGGCGGAGAATTAACTGCGGGCGCTAATAAAATTGGCTTCACCGAAGAAGCAAATCCTTACCCAGATTTTTTGGGTAATACTTGCAAAGCCTGGGAAGACAGTATTGCTCCTGTTACAACCTTAGGAAAGCGATTGGTTATTTTAAGAACGGGAATTGTGCTTAGCAATGAAGGTGGTGCATTGGTGGAGTTTAAAAAACCATTATTGTTTAAAACTGCTGCTATATTGGGCTCGGGCAATCAAATGATCAGCTGGATTCATGTAGACGATTTGTGTAATCAATACATTTATGCAATTGAAAACGAACAAATGAATGGGGTTTATAATGCGGTTGCACCTAATCCTGTTAGCAATAAAACCCTCACCATTGAATTGGCTAAAAAAATATGCGGCTCATTTTATATTCCTTTTTATGTGCCTGCTTTTGTATTGAAAATAGTATTGGGCGAAATGAGTATTGAAGTGCTCAAAAGTGCAACAGTAAGTAGTAGCAAAATCGAAAACGCTGGTTTCCAATTTGCTTATCCTACCATTGATGCTGCACTTCAAGCGTTAACGCACAATTAGTTTAGTTGCCGTATTGGTTTAAGCTAAATCTCTTTTGCTGTGTACTTTAAAGCAAACCACCCAAATAATTAGCGTGTACACACAAGTTAATATTACTTGTTCGCCCACTAAAGTAAGTGCCAATTCATAGCCTTCCTTTGCGTCTTTTCCAAAATTGCCAGAGAATGCAGGGGCTACCAATATATTGTCGGATACTTCAATGGGTAAGAATCTGGTGATGGGCACTTTTTTGTATTTTAAATAAGCAACCAATATGTTTTCGACCACTAAATAATAAAACAAGAATATTCCCAATGCAATGAATGCTTTTTTAACTAAGTAGCCCAATAAAAATGCAATAGACAATTGGGCAAATGTTTGCAAATAAAACATGGGTATATAATGCAATTGCTCTGCTATTCGTCCCAAATTATCTGGATCTGCATATAGGCCAAAAGCCAATGCTACCAGCATATACACTGCCATCACTACAAATGAAATGATTGCTACATCTATTAACTTACTCGCCATGAACTCTTTTCTGCTCCATCCATCTATGATGTTTTGCTTATGGGTTCGGTAATTGTATTCGTTGGTAATTAACATGATTACCAAGATGGCGGGTAATAAAACAAAAAAGGAAGAAAAATATGCAACCGTATGAAAGGTTTCTGGAAAAGCAAATGGATTACCCAATAACATTTTAGCAATATTGTTGG
The DNA here is from genome assembly GCF_030695065.1 of Sediminibacterium sp. GTDB lineage: Bacteria > Bacteroidota > Bacteroidia > Chitinophagales > Chitinophagaceae > Sediminibacterium. Next base: position 98,545 of record NZ_JAUYTR010000007.1, read on the forward strand.
TCATTTCTTTTCCCTGTGTAAACTGGTTGTATATATTATAGAACATATAGTTGATGCTGGGATAAGTAAGCATCACTATTGCCAGCATCCACCAAAATGCTGGATACTTTTTTATTTTCAACCATTCTATTTTTAAGAGCAAGCTCATTGTATTCAATTTAATTGTTAGTCGTTGGTTAATTCAAAGAATTTAGATTCTAGTCGCTGCTTTTTATTTAATAATAAATTCAATGTAATGCCTTTACTAAAGCAGAATTGATTTACTTCTTCTAAATTGGCTGTACCTGCTGGAAAATGAATTTGTATGCGTTGATTGTCTTCTTTGATGCTCAATACATTTTGCATCCCCTCTATACATCCTTTGAGGGCTTGCATATCTGTTGCTGCTACTTCTACAATGTCTTCATTACTCAATACTTCATCAACTGGCCCACTGGTTAATAGTGTTCCTCTTTTGAGGATGGCTACATGCGAACAAATTTTTTCTACCTCATCCAATAAATGACTCGCTATAATAATAGTAATGCCTTTGTTTGCCAGCCTTCTTATTAATTCTCTGATTTCTAGAATTCCAACAGGATCTAATCCATTGGTTGGCTCATCTAATAATAGTACTTCGGGATTACCTAATAATGCCGCTGCTATTGCCAGCCTTTGTTTCATTCCCAAACTATATGTACTGAATTTGCTTTTCTTTCGCTCGGTTAGTTTTACAATTTCTATTACTTCGTCAATGGCTGCATCGTTTCCTCTTCCGCTAATGGCAGAAGTGATTTTTAAATTATCTACCGCAGATAAATAATGATAAAAATTGGGCGTCTCTAATAATGAGCCAATTCTTTTTCTTGCTGCGGCTGTTGGGGGTTGATTAAACCAACTATAAGTTCCCGTGTCTGCCCCTAATACATCTAATACAATACTCATTAAAGTGGTTTTTCCACTTCCATTTGGTCCCAGTATTCCAAATACACTTCCCTTTGGTATGGTTAATGAAACCTGCTTTAGGGCTTTTACTTTACCGTAGGCTTTGCTCACCCCATCTACTTGCAATACTGTTTCCATATAATTATTTTAATCCTTTAACCAGTTTTTCAGTTGCTTGATTACTTTTTCTCCTTTCAAAATACCAAACTTATCGTTGTAATCCCAAAGCATCACTGGTATATCAAAACCTTTCATAATGCCAGTGATATCTCTAAGATAGGCAGATTTTGCTTTGGCTGATGCTAAATTGATGACCCCCGTTTCTGTACAGATAAGTGGTAAATTTTGCTTATCGGCTTCTGCTTTAATCTTTTTAATGCGCATAAATAAGTACTCATAATTGGATTCCCTGGGAAACCGTTCAAATTCCTTAATCACTTCTGAGTCGGCTGCTGCGCCCACCAATTCTGGCATTTTTCTTTTCTTAAAGGGATATGGCAGGCCGGTCATATAGGTTTTCTCCTTGGTCCAATCGGCTCCTTGGTGCGTAAACACATAGGGTTCATAAAAATGAAATGTATACAATAGTTTTCCATCATCTGAAGACAGTTTGCCCATGGTGAGCAATTCATTAATGCCATTGTAATTGGCTCCTCCAATAATGAATATTCTGTCGGGGTCTTCTTTTCTTAATTCTCTTACCAATGTAGTTGCGGTTGATTTCCAAATATCCATATCGGTAGTGGGTTCGTTATACAGTTCTAAAAACAGCTTCTCGTAAGAAAACTCCCGCATATAGTTGATGACCTGTTTCCAAATTTTAATGATTCTTTCTGTCTCTGTTTCCCTATTTTGGTTGTTGAGCTTGCCATAATGGTACACAATTACCAGTTTCAGGTTCAATCTTCTACAGTTCATATAGGTTTCATGCAATTTTTGAAGAATCTGTTCGTTTAATTGAACAGATCCCTCCCTCATGAAGTAATCAAATGCCACTGGTAACCTTACGGTTTCAAATCCAGCTTCGGCAATTGATTCTAACATTGGGCGAATATTGGTCTTTAAAAGTTGCTCCTGGCTTTGCCAATGCTGCTCTAATAAAGAAATATTTACCCCTTGTCCTAGTGATTGAGAGATCTTACGAAGTGCTTCGGTGGTTTGAGTTTGAGCGGGTTTTAATCCAACCCCAAATAGGAAAAGGTAAATGGTGAGTACTAAAGTTCTTCGTAACACGTTTTAAAATTAGTTTGAATAATATTTTACCAGTTGTAGATAAGTACCCATGATCGACTACCATCGGATTCCTTATGTAAATATAGACCGCGCTAAGCTTTCTAACGAATTAGTTAAGCGCGGTGCCTACTATTCTAATGTGGCCGTTTGGACCCTGATGTTCTCACTTCCGCTTTTCTGGCTACTCGATGTGCTTTTTATGAAGGAAGATTGGGTATTTCTTCTGATTATTCGATTGATTTTCTTCAGCATTTCTTATTTCTTTTACATTTTTGGCACCAAGAAAAGATGGGGCCATGAACTGATATTAAACTTAGTGGTTGGGGTAAATATTGCATTGGTCTCTATGATTTGCGGTATTGTTCCTGTTTCGTTGGCCATGCCTTACTATTTGTTGGCATCTATCATGATGCTCTTATTGAATACCATTTTATTTTGGAGGCCCATTTTTGCTCAACTACATGCGGCCATTTCTTTCACTATTATTTTATTCATGTACTCACTCAATAACCAAACGGGTGGCTACAGTAGTTTAATTTCTAATGGGGGAGGTGTTTACTTTCTGGTTTCTGCTTTTTCTATCATGATTGCCTTTAATAGGTACCAAATAGTAAAAAGAGAAACAGAAAAAAACCTAATCATTGAAGAATCTAACCGTCGTTTATTAGAGCAGAACGAAAAAATAAATGACCAGCACCATATTATTGATGAAAAAAATCGTCGTTTAAAGGAGTTAAGCGATTATCGCCAGAATACGCTAAACATTATGATTCACGACCTCAAGAACTTTATTGGGTCTAATCAAATTTCTATTGATTTAATCAATAGAAAGAGCAGCAATTTAACCAGCGATCAAAAAGAAATTCTGAGCTATATCACTATGGGTAATGAGAAACTACATTACCTAAGTCAAAAATTGGCTGAATCTGCCGAAGCCGATACGGGTAAGATTACTTACCATATGGAACAGTTCGACATTATTCCAGAAGTAGAAAAAGCCGCTATTACCCTAGTAGATGCGGCTAGTATTAAGCAAGTGAACCTTCAGGTTCACCTTTCGCCGTCTGAAGTTATGGTCAATATTGATAAAATATTTTTACGTCATATATTATTCAAGCTACTTTCTAACGTTATTAGGTTTATCCAAAAGGGTTCTTCGGTTAGTATTCATGCCAATGACCTCGATGGGGCCTGCATTATTGAAATCATCAATAAAACAGCTAACCCTATTGGGATGGAAAAATTAGATGAATATTTTAGTCGTTTAACCAATCCCAATCAGTCTGATTTGGCCACCAACCAGTCGGGCATGGGATTTTCCATTGCCAAGCAGCTAACCGAAGATATGGGGGGTTCGCTTACGTACGAAAGCAATGTAACTATTGGAAACTATTTCAAACTCAAATTCAAACTGGCTTAGTTTAAATACCCGAAATCATGAAAACAAAATCTTCCCTGCTCGTACTGTTCCTGCTAATGGCAGGTAGTATTATTGCCCAGGATTTTAAAACCCGCTCTTTGGAAGCTATGGGATATAGAAATGAATCCATAATGGGAATTAATGGCGCCATTTCTTACTTCCTTAAAGTGCAACCAAGGGATGATGTGGACCGCACGAATTTGATTCTTCAGGTGAAGCCATCGCAGGTTTTAAGAGAAGATATGTCTACTATAACGGTTTCGTTAAAAGACGAACCGGTATACACCACTCGTTTGGTTGCTGATGCCATTGATTCGGTAATGACCATTGTAATTCCATTAAATAAACGATATGTACAGGAAGATGGTCGTTTCATTAAAATGAGAATTGATGCTAAAATGGCTATGTCTGATGAGTATTGTAAAGACGTAGACAATCCGGCTATTTGGGTTACGGTAAGAAACTCTTCTTATTTAGAAGTAGTAAAGCAAGATAGAACAACCTACTACCATAGTTTAAAAGAAACCATTTCTGAGTTTAATTCGGTTTCTACCCCTGTTAATGCAGACTTAGACGATCTTACCAGTGGCGCCATTGTATTTGCTTTATTAAAACAAAAAGGTGGGTTAGAAGAAATTGCAACTACCAACTATAGGAATACCGATTCTTCTGTTGGAACTACCGTATTAACTGGTTTATATAGCAAGCTCCCTCCATATATTCAGGCTCAATTACCTGAATTCAAAAACGGCCAAGGTCTTATTAAAAATGTTGTACTCGATAATGGTGATTATATTTTCGTTATTACCGGAAAAGACCAAGAAGGATATCGGAAAGCCATCTATACACTTACTAACTATAAAATTATCAATGGTAGCTTTACGTATACCATGATTGTAGATGCTGGTCCTCCTTCTTATTTTGATAAGAATCAATTGCCAGTGGTATTTTCTTTGGAAGAATTGGGGGGTACGCCCAAACTAATGGAAGGTATTGGGGCACTTAAAACCAACTATGCATTCTCTTTGGCCGATTACAATGCCATTCCAAAGAAACTAACTTTCCACTTGGAAGCCATGTTGTCTTTATTAAAAGAGGGTGACCGAGGTTTCTTAAATGTTTACCTAAACGACAACTTGGTATTTAGTACCGACTTGCACGATAAAACCAGCTTTAATGGAGACATTGAATTAAAGCCTTACTTACTTACCAAAAATAACTCCTTGGTAGTTGAAATGCGTTTTCATGGTGCGGGTGGTATTTGTAAAGAAGGTTTCTCTAATTTCTTTGGATTCATTGATACCAAAACATCTAACCTGGTTTTCTCTGGTGAAAAAGTAAACGAGTTCTACAACTTCTTTAACTACCCAGGTGAATTTAGAAAGAAGTCTTTGCGTTGTATTATCACCCCAACGTTAATGCCCTACTTAGCCCCCTCTTTGGGCGAATTGATTTATCAATTAAATACTGCAACACTGGCTGCTAACTATTTATTTATTCCTGAGTTAGTATCTTCTGATAAAGCCAATCTAACTGATATGGCCAATATGAATGCAATTGCATTGTTGCATAGAAATGATCCATTAATTAAAAACTTTGAGAAGAATCTTCCCGTTCAGTTTAATAGAGATTTCCAATTGTATAAAGATATAAGTGGAGAAACTTCCTACTCAATTAATGACTTCTCTAACTCAGGTATTGCACAAATTTTCCGACAGGGTAGCTCTACTTTCTTGCTGGTAAGTGCATTGGGAGATTCCAGTATTAGTGATGCATTTGAAGGGGTAATTAAGAGCTTTGGTTCTCAATACTCTGCAATTGAAAGTAACGTTTGTATTGCCAATAGTAAGGGTAAGAGTAACTTCTTCTTTAAACTTCCAGACAATGCAGGATTGGTTACTTACCGTGGAGATAAAAATAATATGGCAATGCTGTGGAATAAATACAAATACTTTATGTTGGGTGGTTTAGCCATCTTACTAGTACTTGGATTCTTCTTCATTAGAAAGCGTGTTAAAAAATCTCAAGAGATTGTTTAATTGGTTCCTTAAAAATCCGTAGCGTCTATGCCAGTTTGTGCCTTGAATAATATGATTAGTGTGGGCTTGTTTACCACGGCCAAACTGGAAGAAATTGACGTTATTGCCGATGAGTTTGAATATGCGCAAATTAAAGCGGCGCTTAACTTTGGGTACCTAACCCGAAAATTATATGTATCGTTTTTAGAGCGTTCAGGGTTTCCGTTGGTTGATGTGCGAAACGAAGTGTTAGATGAGAGCTTTGTAGAGCAATGCGACCTGCTGCACTTGAACGCTTTTTTATATTTACCTATGCGCAACGACGGCAAAGGTAATTTGTTGGTTGCCGCTGCCGATCCTATGGACGAACGTTTGCAGGGGATTTTAGAAATCAAATTCAACAGCAAAATTAAACTTGTTGCTGCTTCTGACTTAGACATCACTTGGATGGTACACAAATTAAGAGGGGAGTACTATGTAAAAGAATCGGTGTTTAGCTTGATGCGTAAAGATCCAGAGAGTTCTGGGTTAACTACTTTTACTGATGCCCAGTTGTTGTTTATTTTCATAGCAATTGGCTTTGCTTTATTGGTGCTTACCATCAACTTTGTTAATAGTTTTATTTTCTTTAACCTCTTCTTTAGTTTTGTATTTCTTTTCTCTATCGTATTTAAATTATACATCGCTTTAAAAGGGTCTAAATACGAGCTGGTTGAAGTGGTAACCAAAGAGGAAGTAAAAGCCGTAAAGAACGACACACTTCCTGTATACACCATTTTGCTTCCAGTGTATAAAGAGGATAAATTGATTCGTAAATTAATTTGGAACCTACGAAGCCTAGATTATCCTCGTGGAAAATTAGACGTAAAATTATTGATTGAAGAAGACGACGATAAAACCTTGAATGCGGTAAGAAACCTCGACTTCCCCGCCAACTTCGAAACAATTGTGGTTCCTTTTCATATGCCTAAAACCAAGCCCAAAGCTTGTAACTACGGGCTGTTCTTTTGTAAAGGCATTTACTTAACCATTTATGATGCAGAAGATGTACCCGATTCTGATCAACTTAAAAAAGTGGTTAGTCTGTTTCGTAAACTTCCAAAAGATTATGTGGTACTACAAGGTGCCCTTAACTATTTTAATAAGAATGAGAACCTGCTTACTAGAATGTTCACGTTGGAATATTCTTATTGGTTCGATTATATGTTGCCTGGTTTGCAGTCATTAGACGTTCCTATTCCATTGGGTGGAACATCCAATCATTTTAAATTAGATAAGTTAAAAGAATTGGGTGGTTGGGATCCATTTAACGTTACAGAAGATGCCGATTTGGGCGTTCGCGTATTTGAGAAAAGGTATAAAGTAGGGGTAGTGAATAGTACTACTTTAGAAGAAGCCAATAATGAACCTTTTAATTGGATTAGGCAGCGCTCTCGTTGGATTAAAGGGTATATGCAAACCTTATTGGTGCATATGCGAAATCCGGTTAGATTGGTTAATAAAATTGGTTGGAGAGGTTTCTTTGGATTTAACTTCTTTGTTGGGTTCACGCCTATTACTTTCTTGCTTTATCCAGTATTATTGGGTTTCTATATTATATACATCATATTCGATTTGCAAACAGTGCGGATATTGTTTCCAGACTGGGTATTGTATATTTCTATTTTCAACTTTGTGGCGGGTAATACTTTAATGATTTATGTAAATATGTTGGCTGTATTTAAGCGCAGATTTTACGAGTTAATTTTATTTGCTTTAGTGAATCCTTTTTATTGGTTAATGCACTCTATTGCTGCTTATAAAGGGTTATGGCAATTGATTTATAAACCTTTTTATTGGGAAAAAACCAATCATGGGTTAACTAAAATGTCGCATTCATCATCTGCTGCTGCAGCAGCAAATGCAAATGAAGTATAATGAAGTTCAAAAGTCAACAATTAAGAGTAGTGTCTTTGCTGCTGGTAATTTATTACCTCATATTAGCATGGATGTTTAATAGAACGGGATACGAACATTCTGAACGATTGTTCTATGCAGAGAAATTAAAGCTCTTATTTGAATACAGCGAAAATACCTTGTTAACCTTAGGAACTACCTTCCCTACTACTTCTTTTTTAATCAATGTTATTTTTGCTCCTTTTGGATACTTATTTGCACCAGTAGCTTCTTCCATTGTATTAATGTCTTTCTTGTTCTTTTTTATGGCGAAAGACATTAATGGTTCTGGGTTGCCTGCAAGAACAATGATCATTTCATTAATGGCTTTGTTCTTACTTCATCCACAGTTTATTTTTGCAGCAACCAGTGGAAGAAATATTGCAGCTATTATGCTGTTCACTTATTTGCTTTTTAGGAGTTTATTCTTTTATTATAAAAATCAAACTACTTATTATTTATCCTTAGCCAGTTTGTATTTAGGCGCACTAATTTTTTCGGAGATAAAATTTCTCTGGCTAATATTAGGCTTCTTACCCTTTGTGGTATTGGTTTCTATTGAGGGGATTAAAACCGCTAAAGGAGAGCCGGTTGTATTTCAATACTATCAGGCCTTAAACAATCGATCGCTTAGAAGAAAACTGGTGAATAGAACGGTGTCGTTGTATTTTATTCTTTATTTATTGCCGTTGGCTGCAGTGTTTTTATTTAGGGTATTGAATCAATCACACGCAGGTGACCCCACTTACTTTTTAAGCAGTCAGTATTCTAACTGGCGTGTAACAGGGGTTTCTACAATTACCAATATTTTAGAACGAGGATCAGGTGATAATTTGAGTAAGCAAACCCAAATTATTTTTCCGCTTTTCACCATTTTTTTGGCGCCCATTTTTATTTCTGCAATGATTTTATTCAAGGGTAAATTATATGAGCTCTTGACTATTTTTACCCCTTTGATTTTTACTTCTATTGTATTAATTGATATTCAGTATTATTTAACTACCGAATACTTTGTAATCATTCCTGTACTGTCTTTTGTTGCACTCAATTTTGCATCGGGTATTAAACTAAATCGTTTCATGTCTTCAGTAATTCTTTTAGCTGGTACCGGCTTAACCTTATTGGGTGGGTTGTATTATTTTAAAGAAACTTCCGATTTTGATGAACAGCGATTTGTTAAAATGGTTACGGACACACCTAGCTGGTTTGCTACCAAAAAAAATTCTGAAGAAAAAATATTGGCCGACTATATTGGTTCTGTAAAATCGGCTGACAGGCCTGTTTTAATTGATGATGCAGCTGCTTACGGTGTGGTAGCACATTTACCCAATTTAGAAGGATTGGTTATGCCGTTGCAGAAAAACTTTATTACGGTTATTGAAAATCCCGCTCTTTCTGTAGAGTATATTCTCATTGCAAAAAGGCATAACCTCAAACACAATTTTACGGCAATGAACGCCTATAATATGATTGTAATGAGAGATCGGTTGAACCTTAGGTCCAACCGAGTCTTTGAAACAGAAAACTGGATTGTGTATTCTATTCGTTAGTTGCGAATAGGTCTTCCGCTTTTTAATACGCTTTGTATTCTCTCTAACGATTTCTTTTCGCCACATAAGCTTAAGAACGCCTCTCTTTCTAAATCTAAGAGGTATTGTTCGCTTACCATTGTTTGTTCACTCAAATCTCCACCACACATTACATAAGCCAGTTTACGCGCTACCAATGCATCGTGGTCGGTAGCATATCCACCTCTCCACATTCCATTTATGCCCGCCAGCATGGCACCTAATCCTGATTTGCCCAATACTTTAATATCGGTTCTTTGTACTGGTGTATTATAGCCCGCTTCGTGTAATTCTAAAACCGATTTTTTTGCTTCTGCAATTCTTCTTCCAATATTCATGACCACTTCATCGGTGCCTGGTCTTAAAATACCCATTTCAAATGCTTCGTGTGCAGAGGTAGCCACTTTAGCTGTTGCAATGGCAAAGAATCTTTTCTTTAAAGTATTGGTTTCTGGTTCGTCTTCGTGTAATTCGTCGGAAGCACGCAATGCAAATTCTTTGGTGCCACCACCACCTGGTATTAAACCTACTCCCAATTCTACCAATCCTATATAAGTTTCTGCTGCAGCACAAACTTTGTCTGCGTGTAAATTCATTTCGCATCCACCTCCCAATGTTAAACCATGCGGTGCTGTAACAACGGGCACACTTGAATAACGCAAGCGCATCATACTGTTTTGGAACATACGAATGGCCATATCTAATTCATCGTATTCTTGCTCTATGGCCAGCATAAAAATCATTCCCACATTTGCACCTGCACTAAAATTGGGTCCTTCGTTGGCTATCACCAATCCTTTAAAACTTTCTTCTGCTTTACTGATGGCTTTGTTTACTCCTTCTAAAACCTCGCCACCCATGCTGTTCATTTTGGTGCTCCATTCTAATCCTGCCACTCCATCTCCAATATCGTACATTCTACATGCACTGTTTTTCCAAACTAAATTGTCGCTATGGTTTTTCAAGATTAAGAAAGACTCTCCTCCAGGTATGGCTTTAAATGATTTAGAAGGAATATCATAATACATTCTTTTGCCATGCTCTACTTTATAAAAATTGGTTGCGCCAGTGGCCAGCATTTCGGTAACCCATGGTGCTACTGCATATCCGGCTGCTTGCATGGCTTCTACTGTTTTAGCAACACCTACGGTATCCCATGATTCAAAAGCACCAATTTCCCATCCAAAGCCCGCCATCATGGCATCGTCTACGCGGTATACTTCGTCACTTATTTCTGGAATTCTAAATGAAATATAAGAGAACAAAGAATAATGAAATGCTCGGTAAAATTCACCCGCTTTATCAGGTGCAGCACTTAACATTTTAATTCTTTGCTTTAAATCTTCTACTGGTTTTGCTGCTTCAAGGCTTGCAAATTTGGGCTTTACCCTGGCACCATATTCCATGGTTTCCAAGTTCAGCGTTAATATTTCTTTGCCTGTTGTAGATTTAATTTTCTTGAAAAATCCTTGCCCTGTTTTATCTCCTAACCAATTGTTGGTAGTGATGGTATCTAACCAAGCTGGGATAGTAAAAATTGTTTTTGCTTCATCATTGGGGCAATTGTCTGCAACGCCTTTGGCAACTTTTACCAATGTGTCTATACCTACTACATCTGCTGTTCTAAATGTGGCCGATTTGGGTCTACCAATAATGGGTCCTGTTAGTGCATCAATTTCATCTACACTTAGCTTTTGCTTATCCATGATATGGAATATGCTCATGATGCTGAATACCCCAATTCTATTGGCAATAAAAGCGGGTGTGTCTTTACAAAGCACAGTGGTTTTACCCAAATGAACGTCTCCATAATGCATTAAGAAATCTACTACTTCTTGATTGGTAAATGGCGTAGGAATAATTTCTAGTAAACGCAAATAGCGTGGCGGATTAAAAAAGTGTGTGCCGCAGAAATGCTTTTTAAAATCTTCGCTTCTTCCTTCGGCCATCATATGAATAGGAATACCTGAGGTATTGGAAGTAATTAGGGTTCCTGGTTTTCTAAATTTTTCTACCTTCTCATAAATCAATTGCTTAATATCTAAGCGCTCTACCACTACTTCAATAATCCAATCGCAACTGGCAATATCTTTCATATTGTCGTCGAAATTGCCGGTCTTAATTCTGTTCACTACCGACTTAGTAAAAACAGGAGATGGATTACTTTTTATGGCAGCAGTTAATGCATCGTTCACTAGTTTGTTGCGTTCTGCTGGTTTGGTACTTTCTGCTGCTGCAGCGGGAACCATATCTAATAATAAAACGGGTAATCCAATACCTGCAAAATGACAAGCAATTCTGGAACCCATTACACCGCTTCCTAATACCGCAACTTTTTTAATTGAACGTTTCATTATTGTATTATTTATGGTCAAGTATCTGCCAAGCCTGGCATGGCAAAATTAGTTAGTTATGCAACTATTTTCCGAAGATAAGGTAAATTTTTTCCGGGGGCTGCCTTCTGGGCAAAAAAAAATATCAAATCTTTCGAGGGGAAAAATTTGATATTAAATGAATTGGTTTTTCAGGGGATTTTACTCCTCTGATACGGCAGCACCCTTGTAAGCAAAATACAAGCAAACAAGGTAAACTGCTAACAAAACGTATACTAGCATAATCGGGGGGATTTTAGTTATACTAATTTAAGTAGAAAATGCACTCATCAGAATATTTTTATGTTAACATTTGTGAATAAGCATTATTTTACCTTTTTGTGACAAACTATTGGGCACAATTTTTAGAAAAATCTTCTACAGTTAAATACAAACGTTTTTTAGACCGCTGTTTTCAAATAATTGCCATTTAAAATTTAGGGGCGTCTATTCAGGTGGTTAAACGTATTTTTGAAATATGGAGATTAGTCTTAAAACCATACAGCATCTGGCCCATTTGAGCAGGCTTCAAATAAATGAAGACCAATTGGCGCAGTATCAAACAGATATGCAAAAAATGGTTGTTTTTATTGAAAAATTACAAGAGCTCAATACCGATGGGGTAGAACCATTGTTAATGTTATCCGATGCAAGTACTGCTTTAAGAGAAGATCAAATAAGCGAAAGTCTTAGTTCATCGGATGCATTAAAAAATGCACCATCTCACAACCAACAATACTTTAAAGTACCAACGGTTATTAAAAAATAAACCAACTATGTCTGCAGAATCAATTATACATCTTGAAGGAATTGAAAAAAGTTATTTCATGGGTAACCAGGCAATTCCAGTTTTAAAAGGAATTAACCTAGACATTTATAAGAATGAATATGTAGCATTAATGGGTCCTTCAGGTAGTGGTAAAAGTACACTAATGAATATCTTAGGCTGCTTAGATTCTCCTACTGGTGGCAAGTATATTTTAAATGGAAAAGACGTTAGTAAAATGCTAGACGATGATTTAGCAGAAGTACGCAATACCGAAATTGGGTTTGTGTTTCAACAATTTAATTTATTGCCTCGCTTAAGTGCTGCGGAGAATGTAGCACTTCCATTAATTTATGCAGGCGTGTCTAAAAAACTAAGATTGGAACGTGCCTTAGACGCATTAGACAAAGTAGGCTTGGCCGATCGTTCTCACCACAAATCGAATGAGTTGAGCGGTGGTCAAATTCAAAGGGTAGCTATTGCACGAGCTTTGGTGAATAATCCCTCCATATTATTGGCAGATGAACCTACTGGTAATTTAGATTCTAAAACTTCGGTTGAAGTAATGCAGATATTTGGTAAACTACAAGCTGCTGGTAACACCGTGATTTTGGTTACCCACGAAGAAGATATTGCTGCTTATGCACACCGTGTGGTAAGATTAAGAGACGGTTTGGTGGAAAGCGACAATACAAAACCTTAATTTGCCGAACATTTGAGCAACTCTGTTGTAATCTATGCTCACTTATACATTATGGCTATTAAGATTTATACAAAAACAGGCGATTTAGGCAAAACTTCATTAATTGGTGGAACTAAAGTTCCTAAAAGTCATATCAGAATTGATACGTATGGCACTGTTGATGAGTTGAACTCTTGGATTGGAGTTGTTAGCGATTATACCCCCGACGAACATATTAAAGTTGTTTTAAAAGAAATTCAAGACCGTTTATTTACGGTGGGTTCTTCTTTGGCTTGTGATCCTGAAAAAGAACCTTTGATGAAAATTCCCGATTTAAAAGAATCGGATATCGTTTTTTTAGAAAGCGAGATAGACAAGATGAATGAGGAATTACCTGCTATGAAATTCTTTGTTTTACCTGGTGGTCATTTGGCTATTTCTCAATGCCATGTTGCGCGTTGTGTTTGCCGTAGGGCCGAGCGTTGCTGCGTAAACATGCAAGAGCAAGATATTTTTGTTGAACCCCTGGTGATTAAATATTTGAACCGACTCAGCGATTATTTATTTGTTCTCTCTCGTTATTTGGGGCATCAAATGGGCGTTGCTGAAATTCCTTGGAAGCCCAGGGTTTAATTTTACAATTGTTTATGCTCACGCAAATGATCCGTCTCGCATATGCAAGATCCTAGTGCTTAATGCGGCTAACTCTTCGTTGTGCGTTACAATCAAAAATGTGGTTCCAAAATCTTTATTAATTTGAGTAAACAACTGGTGCAATTCTTTTGCATTGTTGCTGTCTAAATTACCCGTTGGCTCGTCTGCAAAAACAATCAACGGCTCATTAATTAAGGCCCTTGCTACTGCTACTCGCTGCTGCTCTCCGCCAGAGAGTTCATTGGGTTTGTGGTTGATTCGATCTCCTAACCCCAAAATTCCTAATAATTCAATGGCTCTTTTTTTCACTTGCTCTCTTGGATTATTGGCAATCCAACCGGGGATGCATACATTTTCTAAAGCATCAAACTCTGGTAAAAGGTGATGAAATTGAAAAATAAATCCAATATGCTTGTTTCTGAACTGTGCTAGCTTACTACTGCTTATATTAAATAATTGTTGCCCATTTATTTCAATGCTGCCACTGTTGGGGCTGTCTAAAGTGCCTAAAATATGCAGTAATGTGCTTTTGCCTGCACCTGATGACCCTACAATACTCACCATTTCGCCCTTTTCAATGGAAATATCCACTCCTTTTAATACGGTTAAGGGGCCAAATTTTTTAGTGATTGCAGTTGCTTTTAGCATGAAAAGGGTTTATTTATGGAGCAAATTAACCATTTCTTCAGAGATGGGTAAAACTCACATTTGGATATATCATTTATACGGTTACTTTTGCAAAAATAATCGAGACTATGTTTTGGACATTAGAATTAGCAAGTTATTTAGAAGAAGCTCCCTGGCCTGCTACCAAGGATGAGTTGATCGATTATTCTATCCGCAGTGGTGCGCCATTGGAAGTGGTAGAAAATCTTCAAGAATTAGAAGACGAGGGTGAAGTGTACGAGAGCATCGAAGACATTTGGCCAGACTATCCAAGTCAGGAAGACTTTATGTTTAACGAAGACGAGTACTAAAAATAAAAATGGCTAACTGAATTTTCAGATAGCCATCTTTTTATTTTTTGGCTGGAAAAGTCATTTTGAAATAAAAGAGTACCAATGATAATGCCAACACAATTAAGTTGGCTGCTAATACTGGTCCGCTCTTTACATTCACTGCATATACCAGCCATACAATACAACTGGTGATTACAATTAATATCATCCAAATACTTAAGTCTCCTACACTCTTACTTTTCCATGCCAACCAAACTTGAGGCATAAAAGTGATGGCACTTAAGAAAGCGCCAAAATATCCCAATAGGTCTACTAAATTCATGATATCGGTTTTGTATGAATTGAATTATTCTTGATTGGCAATACCTAATTTCTCCATTACATCCATGCTTACTCCTGTGGTTGAATATCCACCATCGTGAAATAAGTTTTGCATGGTCACCATTTTGGTTAGGTCAGAGAATAGGGTAATGCAATAATTAGCACAATCTTCTGCACTTGCATTGCCCAATGGTGCAACTGCATTAGCAAAATCATAAAAGTCTCCAAATCCTTTGATACCAGTACCTGCAGTGGTTTTAGTTGGAGATTGTGATACGGTGTTAATCCGTACTTTTTTCTCTAATCCATAATGGTATCCAAAACTTCTGGCGATTGATTCAAGCATTGCTTTAATATCGGCCATATCGGTATAGAAAGGAAAAGTTCTTTGTGCTGCCATATAAGTAAGCGCAACCACTGACCCCCATTCGTTAATCGCATCTAATTTTTTTGCTACCGCCAACATTTTATGGAAAGACATGGCTGAAACGTCAATGCCTTTCATGAAATAATCATAGTTAGATTCTGTGTATGGAATCTTCTTACGAATATTTACACTCATGCCAATTGAGTGCAATACAAAGTCTATTTTACCCCCTAAAATTTCTTGAGACTGCGTAAATAAGTTCGTTAACTCTTCGGTGCTGGTTGCATCCGCAGGAATAATTTGCGAGCCTGTTTTTTCGGCAAGTTTATTAATCTCTCCCATGCGCATTGCAATGGGTGCATTGGTTAATACAAATGTGGCACCCTCTTCGTGTGCTTTTTCTGCTACTTTCCATGCAATAGAATTTTCGTCTAATGCACCTGTGATAATACCACGCTTTCCTTTTAATAAATTGTAAGCCATACAAGGTTAATTTAGGTGCCGAATATACGAATCATTTCTTTGGCATTCTCCATTGCTGCTGCTGTTGGTTTTTCTCCACTAAGCATTTGTGCAATGGCAGTTATGCGCTCTTCGTTATTCAGTATTTTAATATTCGTTTTTATTTGATCGTTTTTATTTTCTTTATAAACAAAGTAATGGGCATTGGCTTTTCCAGCAATTTGTGGTTGGTGGGTAATACAAATGATTTGTCTTTTTGCAGCCATTTGTTGCATAATGATTCCCACTTGTTTGGCTGCTTCCCCTGAAATACCCGTATCTATTTCATCAAAAATCATGGTAGGCAAGTCTATATATTCTGCCACCAACGATTTGATGCAAAGCATAAGCCTGCTTAGTTCTCCACCGCTGGCTACTTTTCGAATGGGTTCGAAGCGATTGCTTTTATTGGCATCAAATAACAATTCAATTTGTTCTACTCCATATGCGCCCAATGCCACTGTTTGCATGCTCACTTTAATTTGCGCATTGGGCATACCTACTTGCTTTAACAGTGTATTTACCGATGCTTCAAATGGGGCGATTACTTTATTGCGTGCTGCTGTAATTTGTTTGGCTGTTTGCTTTAGCTGGTGCATTAAATCATTGGCTTGCACTTGCTTGGCTAAGATGGCTTCATCAATTGCCACCGCTGCAAATAGCTTATTCGATAATTCAGTTTGTATTGCCAGTAATTCTGCCGTACTGCTTACCCCATGCTTTTTTGTGAGTTTATATCCGTCACTTAATCGCTGGTTTACCCAGTCTATTCTTTGGGCATCAAAATGAATATTATTATTGATGCGCTCTATTTCGTCGGCTATATCTTGTAACTCAATTTGACTTGCTTTTAGTCTATCAGATAAAGCTGGTAGCTCTGCTACCAAAGTTTGCATGGTTTGCAAACTATTGTTTAATTGCTTTATTCTTGCAACAACTGGATCGTCTGCACTAGCCAATTCCAACGAAACTTTGTCTAATACCGTTTTAATTTCTTCGGCATTCGAAAGCAATTTTAATTCCTCTTCTAATTGCTCTAGTTCATTTTCTTTTAAGGATAATTCTTCTAGCTCGTTGCAGAGGTATTGATTGTAATCGGCTTCTTTTTGGAGTGCGGCTTTTTGTGCTTGTAATTCATTAAAAGCGGCCAATACAGCGCTCCACTCTTTAAAATATTGTTGATGGGTAGCCAATATGTTTTCATTGGATGCCAATGCATCTATCACAGTTCTTTGAAAATCGCTATCGCCCAATTCTAAGGTATCAAACTGTTGGTGTAAGTCTACTAGTAAGCCTGCTAGTTCTTTTAATTGTTGCAGTGTAGCAGGGGTGTCATTAATAAAAGCCCTCGATTTTCCATTGCTTCCAATTTCTCTTCTAATGACTACACTGTGGTCTGTAGTTGTTGCTTCTTCAAAATCGTGTTGTTGCAAAAAAACTTGAACTGCTGTTTTTTTACCTGCTGTAAAATAGCCTTCTATAATGCATTTGCGCTCTTTGTTTACCAACACACTGGTGTCGGCTCTTTCGCCAAGTATCAAACTTAATGCACCCATTAAAATACTTTTACCTGCACCCGTTTCGCCGGTGATAATATTAAGCCTTTCATCAAAATCAATGGTTAATTCATCTATGATGGCATAATTCTGTATGGTTAACTGACGCAACAAATAAATAGTTTTTAATAGAGTAGCAAGTTAACTAATTTCCAGAACACCTTGCAATACCCGATTTTGCTCTTTGATCTAATGAATCCTTGTATTCATGGTCTTCCATGCTAATACATTTTTGATAATATTGAATAGCCAAGGCTTTCTCTCCTTTGTTTTCATAGATTTGTCCTATTTGAAAAGCAGCTCTTGCAGCATAGTATTCTTTTCTGTTTTCCCCTAATTTGATGGTATTTAGATAATTTTTAATGGCATCCTCCTTTCTACCTAAATCGTCGTAAATGCGCGCAACTCTATACACGAATTCTACGCTTTCTTCCTCTTTACTAAAGTTGTTCAACGATTTGCCTGCTAATTGTTTTAATGCTTCTAAATGGTATCCACCATCGCTCAATAATCGGGCTTTTAATAAAGTTATATTGGGCCAAATCTTTTCTTTAGCATCTTTTAAAGCCTTTTTGTCTGCATCGGAATAAGTAGCGCCTTTTACAATTGCCAACTGTTTATTGGCATTGGCTTGTTGCATATTTCCTTGCAAAAAATAGCACCAACTAATTTTTTGGTACACGTCTTTTACATAAAATTTTCCTTTGAATTTTTTGGTGTACTGTTCAAAATAATAAATGGCTTCTGGTGTTTCTAAATGGTACATTTTAGCATACCCCATCAGAAAATCCCAAATGGGTAATGGTAAATATTCGTCCGATTTATTTCTATTGAAAATAATGTTTTTGCTTAGCTCTACTTCTTTGTTGTTTAAAGCAAGGTTGGCTGCCATAAATGCATGCAAATGATTATTTTCTAAGTCTAATTTTTTTTGGTTAATGAAGGTTAAAGCCGCTTCTTTATCATTTTCTAAATAAAAAAGTAAGTAGGTGTACACAAAGGCCGATTCATTAAAAAAGAGTTTAGCCCAAGGATCGTTGCTATAAGTGAAGTTGCGTACTTTCTTCATTCCTTGTGCAATAGAACCCCTCATTCCAAATAAGCTGGTTAGCCATTTATATCCCTTTGGAACGGTTCCAATAACGGCTTCTAATGCACCAAACCATAAATCGTTTGGACTAAACTGAGGAAATTTCTTCTTATTTTCTTTTAATAGTATAAATGCTTTTCGGCAATCCCATCCTGCATCCCAAAAATTTCCAAATTTAATTTGTACGGTTGCTCGTTGTATGCGAATTACTGCTTGACTGTATAAATAAAAAGGAGACGATTTATTTCCTTTTTCTATGAGGGTTAATCTTTCTTGGAATTGTGGAAATAGCGTTGTGTATTCGGCTGGGTCTTCGTTAAAAAACAACGTATAAAAGTCAATGTAATTTTTGAGTAAAACAGGAACCAGGTTATCGGGCTGTTGCAAATGCAATTGTTGAATTTGTAGTTGGCCTGTTTTAGTTTTTAGTTTTCCTATTTCTTGGTAAGCCTGAAAACAACTTGCATTAAAATCAAATTTAGTTTGTGCCCACCCGTTTAAAGTGCTACACAAGAAAATTAATATAATGCTGGCAATTTTAGTCACGGCCTAAAAATAAGAAAGGGCAGCCAAACGACTGCCCTTGAGTATGTTAAATGCGTTTATTTATTTTACATCAACGCTGTCGTTCAAATCTGCATCTACTAAAATACGTCCGCAGTTTTCGCAAACGATGATTTTTTTGTGTAAACGAATTTCGCTCTGACGTTGAGGTGGAATAGAGTTAAAGCAACCGCCGCAAGCATCACGCTCAACAGCAACAACAGCTAAACCGTTTCTGTAGCTGGTTCTGATTCTATCATAGCTGTAAATTAAACGTTCGTCAATATGCGCTCTTGCATCTGCACTAAAACCATTTAATTCAGTTTCTTCTTTAACAGTGTCTGCAATAATTTTTTCTAATTCGCCTTTCTTGTGGTTCAACACGCCTTCTTTAACAGCAACCATTTTCTTGGCATTCTCTAATTGCTTAATTTTTTCTGCCAATTCTTCGTTTGCATCGCGGATATGCTTTTCGCAGAGTTTAACCTCTAGCTGTTGCATTTCTACTTCTTTATTGATTGCTTCGAACTCACGGTTGTTCTTAACGTTCTCACTTTGCTTTTCGTACTTCGCAATTAAGGCTTCGCTATCTTTGATGGCATTTTTCTTTCCTTCAATAAATTCGCCAATACCATTAATTTCTTCTTCAATACGAGTCTGACGTGCAGATAATCCTAAAATCTCGTCTTCAAGGTCGCTTACTTCCATTGGAAGTTCTCCTTTTAATACCTGAATTTCATCGAGCTTGCTGTCAATTTTTTGTAAACGTAATAGGTTTACTAGTTTTTCTTCAACGGAGAAATCTTTTACAGATGCCATATCGTGTTGGTAATTATAAAGTTTATCCCAAAAAATAACGCACAGGATTTGTCTGAACGGTTGTTTTAAGGACGGCAAAGTTAGGGAATTTGCTGGTTATTAGCGAAAAAAGGAGGTCAATCGTGTATTGTTCGCTTTCCCAATGCCCTATATCGGCCACTACCAGCTGGTTGTTGGCGTCAAAAAACTCATGGTATTTAATGTCGGCACTCACAAAAAAGTCGGCTCCAGCTGCAATGGCATCTTTAATTAAGAAACTGCCTGCACCCCCACAAAGGGCTATTTTTTGTACTTTTTTGCCCAATAATGGGGTGTGTTTGACCAATTTTAGACCAAATTGGGTACCTAATAGGCTTAAAAAGGCTTTTTCTTCCAAGGGGGATTGTAACTGTCCTATCATGCCAGACCCTACTTGTTGATTGAAATTGTTCAAAGGAATTAAATCGTATGCCACTTCTTCGTAGGGATGGGCTTCTTTTAAAGCAGTTACTACTTGCTGCTCCAAATAATTGGGTAAAATGACTTCAATGCGGGTTTCTTCCACCTGCTCTCGCACCCCTGGAGTGCCATTGGTAGGATTCGACAATTCCGATCCGCGGAAGGTCCCCATCCCCCCGGAACTAAAACTGGTTTCACTGTACTCCCCAATATTTCCTGCACCTGCTTCAAACAAAGCTGCTTGTACTTGCATGAATTGTGGTGTTGGTACAAAAGTTACAAGCTTGGTAAGTATTGATTTTTTGGGTTGTAAAATTTGGCAATGCGTTAATCCTATTCTTTGTGCTATAACACTGTTTACGCCTCCCCAAACATTGTCTAAATTGGTATGGATGGCATAAATGGCCAGATCATTTTTAATGGCGTAAATCAAGGCTTCTTCTACATAGTTTTTTCCAGTGATTTTAGTAATGCCTTTAAATAAAATAGGATGATGGGCTACTACCAAATTGGCACCTGCTGCCTTGGCTTCTTCCAAAACCGCTAGGGTAGCATCTAAAGCGCAAACTACACCCGTACACTCCCAATTGGCCGATCCGGTTAGCAAGCCTGCATTGTCGTAAGACTCTTGATATGCAAGTGGAGCAAAGCTTTCAAGGGTTTGGGTAATTTGGCGTATGGTCATAAATAATAATTGCTCCAACGAATTTAGCTTCAATCTATCTTTGTTGTATGTCTGCTGCACAATTTCTTTTTAGCGATGGTAAAATACTAAAGCACGATAAGCGCTTGATATCGCCCAATAACCGTTCTTTTAGATATGGGGATGGTTTCTTTGAAACCATGAAATGGCATAAAGGGAAAATTTTATTAGCGCAGTTGCATATGGAACGATTGTTTCATACCCTACATGCATTGCATTTTAAACCACCGGCTTATTTTACGGATGAATATATTATGAATGCAATTCAAGCTTTGGTAGCCAAGAATCAGCACCACCAGTTGGCAAGAATTCGTGTTACCATTTATCGCGGCGATGGGGGAATTTATGATGAACAAAATCATTTTCCTCACTTGCTTATTCAAACCTGGGCGCTGAATGCTATGAACAATCGCTTGAACGAAAATGGATTGACCATTGATATTTATGCTGCGGCTGTAAAGCAAGCAGATCATTTTTCGTTGTTGAAAACGAATAATTATTTAGGCTATGCCATGGCTGCTTTATGGGCTAAAGAACAGCATTTGAATGATGCTATTTTGTTGAATCCACAAGGCAATATTGCAGACGCAACTATTGCGAATGTTTTTTTAATTCAGAATGGTTCAATTATAACGCCTGCTTTATCGGAAGGTCCTGTTAGCGGTGTAATGCGAAAATACTTGTTGACTCAATTGCGCGAAAAAGGCTATGAAGTAAAAGAGGGCGTTGTTACTGCTGCAGATTTAGCCAATGCTTCTGAAGTATTTTTAACCAATGCCATTTATGGGATGCGTTGGGTGAAGGAATCTGGCAAGAATGCGTATTCGCACCAGTTAGTGCCGCATTTGTATAAAGAAATTATTGCCCCTTTATTTGTTTAATTTTTATTGGGTTTCAATGGCATTATTGCTCGGTTGAACTTTTTATTGCTAATTCTGTTGAATGCTAAAACGTTTTAATGAAGCCCTCCGTTAATATCATTTGGTTTAGAAGAGACTTGCGATTAAAAGATAATGCAGCTTTATACCATGCATTGCAATCGGGAGTTCCTGTTTTACCTATTTTCATTTTTGATACCACTATCTTAGATCAATTACCAGATAGGGCAGATAAACGTGTTGCATTTATTCATGCTGCTATTGCTGAAATGCAAACTGAATTGGTGGCATTGGGGAGCACGCTTCAGGTATTTCATGGAAAACCTTTGGAGGTTTTTACTCAATTGGTTCAATCGTATCATGTCCAAACTGTTTTTACGAATCATGATTATGAACCCTATGCGCAAGAGCGTGATAATGCAATTGCCGATTTGCTCACTCATGCTGGTGTTGGTTTTGAAACCTATAAAGACCAAGTCATTTTTGAAAAAGAGGAAGTAACCAAAGACGATGGCAAACCTTATACTGTGTTTACTCCCTATTCAAGAAAATGGAAAGCCAAACTTACACCTGATTTTTTGAAGCCTTACCCTACAGAAAAATATGTTGATGCTTTTTATAAACAAGCACCCATTGCAATTCCTTCTTTGGCTTCAATGAATTTTAAAGAAGTAAACATGGAGTTCCCCTCTAAGCAATTGAATGAAGAGATTGTTCGCAAGTACAGTCAGAACAGAGATTTTCCTGCTTTAGAAAATGGTACTTCAAAAATGGGGGTGCATTTAAGATTTGGTACTGTGAGTATTCGCGCACTAGCTACCATTGCTGCTGGTTTAAATGAAACTTATTTGAACGAGTTAATATGGAGAGAATTTTATCAAATGATTTTATGGCATTTCCCTAAAGTAGGAAAGGGGCATGCTTTTAAAGCAGAATACGAAAAAATAAAATGGCGCAACAACGAAGAAGAATTTCAAAAGTGGTGCGATGGTAAAACTGGTTACCCTATTGTAGATGCAGGAATGCGTGAATTGAATGCAACTGGTTTCATGCACAATCGTGTGAGGATGATTGTGGCTTCTTTTTTAACCAAACATTTACTCATAGATTGGCGTTGGGGCGAAGCTTATTTTGCCAATAAATTATTAGACTTTGATTTGTCGGCCAACAACGGTGGTTGGCAATGGGCTGCTAGTAGTGGTTGTGATGCGGCGCCTTACTTTAGGGTATTTAATCCTTATTTGCAAACGGAGAAATTTGACAAAGAATTAAAGTACATTAAAAAATGGGTGCCTGAGTTTCAGGAGTTTAATTATCCGCAGCCTATTGTGGTGCATGAAGTGGCGAGGAAGCGAGTACTCGAAACTTATGCTGCTGCGTTGAAGCCTGTTTAAATTTTACATTAGTCTTGGCTGTGGGAAACATTTCCACTTTCGCTACAATCCTTCTTCGAAGTCTTAAATGCTCAGTGAAAATTTTCCCACAGCCAACTATATATAATCAGGCTTCAATGCAGCAACATATTAGTTGGTCCTTTGCGTTGTGAGCATTTAAGACGTTTACGGATTGTAGCGAAGAAAAGGTTTTCCTGAAGTGTTTGGAATCTTTTTTTAATTTTAGTTAAATGAATATGCGTGAAACTCTATATTAAGAATATGGTTTGTGGCCGCTGCAAGCTGATTGTGAAATCTGAGTTGGAGAAATTGGGTTTTTCATTAAAGTCGATTGAATTGGGCGAAGTGGAGATAGATGAATCTATTAATACTGATCAAAAAAAAGTAATAGCTGCAACATTATCCAGCTTTGGGTTTGAACTGATTAATGATAAGAAAAGTAAAACCATTGAACAAACTAAGAATCTCATTAGAGATTTGGTTCACAGTAAGAATAATGAGCTAGACATTAATTTGTCAAAATATATTAGTCAACACCTTACTATAGATTATACTTCTTTAAGTAATCTCTTTTCTGAAGTTGAGGGAACTACTATTGAAAAATATTTTATTCTGCAGAAAATTGAAAGGGTTAAAGAACTTTTAATGTATGATGAGCTTAGCTTGAGCGAAATTGCTTTTTTACTCAATTACAGCAGTGTTGCTTATTTAAGCAATCAATTCAAAAAAATCACTGGTTTAACGCCTTCTCATTTTAAACAACTCAAGAATAAGAAGCGGAAACACTTAGATGATTTGTAAATATTACAAATCAAACCCATAATTCTACAACGTCAGCTATTTGAGTAAATAGATCTTTGTACCCTTAAACAATTAAAATTGAATAAAATGGTACATCAATATCAAATTACTGGAATGACTTGCGGGAACTGTGTAGCTAAAGTTAAGTCTGCATTGCTAATGGTTCCCAATGTATCTGAAGTTGAAGTTTCTAAAGAATCTGGTTCAGCAACCATAACTATGGAAAAACATATTGCTTTGAACGTGTTACAAAACGCACTAGATCCTAAATACCAAATTGCTGCTTTAGGTCATACAGAAATGACAGAACAAGCTAAAAGCTGGTTTGAAACTTACAAACCTGTTATATTGATTTTTGCATATATACTAGTTATAACTCTCCTCATCCAGTTTTCTCGTTCTGTATTTGATTGGATGCAATGGATGGAACATTTTATGGCAGGTTTCTTCTTGGTCTTTTCTTTTTTTAAGCTCTTAAATATAAAAGGCTTTGCTGAAAGTTATCAGATGTACGATATAGTTGCAAAACAGTTTAAAGGATGGGCATATATATATGTTTTTATTGAATTGTTACTGGGCTTGGCTTTCTTACTTAATTTTAATCTAGTTATTACCAATTTGATTACATTATTGGTAATGAGCATTAGCATTATAGGTGTATTGCAGTCTGTGCTAAATAAGAAAAAAATACAATGTGCCTGTTTGGGTGATGTATTTAACTTGCCGATGAGTACGGTAACCATCATTGAAGATGCCTTAATGATTGGTATGAGTGCGGTAATGTTGTTGATTCATTTTTTGTAATTTTTTAAATTTAAATACTATGCGTAGTTTTTTATTTGTAATGTTTGTTATGTTTTTTTCAATGCAAGCTATAGCTCAGCACGAAAATCATACGATGCCAAAAGATACCGTTGTTAAAGCCAAAAGTCCGCGTACTTCAACCATGGCTTTAGTTGGCGGGAATCATGTACATATTGATTATGGTTCTCCTAGTGTTAGGGGTAGAAATATCTGGAATGGCTTAGTTGCCTATGGTCAAGTTTGGGCAACCGGTGCCCATAAAGCAACCTGGATTGAGTTTTCTAGTGATGTACAAATCAATAACAAACTTGTTCCAAAAGGGAAGTATGGTTTTTTTACTATTCCCGATAAAAACGAGTGGACATTGATTTTGAATAAGGATTGGGATATGCATTTGGCTGATGCATATAAAGCTGAAAGTGATATGATTAGAATTATAACTAAGCCAAAGAAGAATAAAAATTTAACAGAGGCACTCAAGTATCAAGTGATTAAAACAGGCAACGACAAAGGAAAAGTTGAAATAAGTTGGGAGTACTTAACTGTTTCCTTCGATTTTCAAAATGTAAAATCATAGCCCTTTTAATTATGCGAATTGATT
Source organism: Sediminibacterium sp. (assembly GCF_030695065.1). Lineage (GTDB taxonomy): Bacteria > Bacteroidota > Bacteroidia > Chitinophagales > Chitinophagaceae > Sediminibacterium. Next base: position 123,892 of record NZ_JAUYTR010000007.1, read on the forward strand.
CAAATAAATTATCCCGTATAGTAGTGATTGTTTTTTTCGTTTTTGTAGCCAATTATTTGGTAGCACAAAAGCGAGTGCGGTATGATTTATTTGTAAAAGACACGATGGTGTCATTTGCCGGTAAAACAAAAAGGGCCATTGCGGTGAATGGGCAAATTCCAATGCCTACCCTTACTTTTACCGAGGGTGATACTGCAGAAATTTTGGTGCATAATCTACTAAATGAACCTACTTCCCTCCATTGGCATGGTTTATTTTTACCAAATAAAGAAGATGGAGTTCCCTTTTTAACTCAAATGCCCATTGCCCCTGGTGCGCAGCATTTGTATGAATTCCCCATTATTCAAAATGGAACCCATTGGTATCACAGCCATAGTGGTTTACAAGAACAAATTGGTATGTATGGCTCCATGGTTTTGAATAAGCGTTCTAGTGATACGTCATTTAGAAAGGGGATTGATGATTTGCCAACCATACCCATTATTTTAAGTGAATGGACCAATTACAATCCAGAAAACGTGCACAGAATGTTGCACAATGCGTCTGACTGGTTTGCCATTAAAAAGGGAACTACTCAAAGCTATGCTGAAGCAATTAAAGCTGGTCATTTCAAGACCAAATTTAAAAATGAGTGGAAACGAATGTTGGCAATGGATGTAAGTGATATTTATTATGATGCTGTACTCATTAATGGTAAAGAAGAAATTGCATTGTCTTCTTTTAAAGCGGGTGATAAAATTAGGTTGCGGGTTTCAAATGGAGGTGCGTCTACTTATTTTTGGCTTTCTTATGCTGGGGGTCCAATTACTGTTGTGGCCAGTGATGGCAATGACGTTGTACCTGTAATAGCGGATAGACTCATTATTGGTGTGTCTGAAACCTATGATATCATTGTTACTATACCTGCTGCAAATACCTCTTTTGAATTGTTGGCTACGGCAGAAGATCGAATTAAATCGGCCTCTCTTTTTTTAGGACTAGGGGTTAAAAAAAGAGCAGATCCATTGCCTAAGTTGAAATATTTTGAAGGGATGCAGATGATGAACGATATGATGAAAATGAATGGTGATATGGATGTAATGGGGATGGATATGAGCATGCAAAAAATGGATATGAATTCAGTTATGTACTCCGAAAGCAGTGATATTAATACATTAAATTATACTAAGCTTAAATCTCCTGTTAAAACCAATTTAAATGCAAAGGCCCCAGTTAAAGAATTTCGTTTTGAGTTAACAGGTAATATGAATAGGTATGTATGGAGTATGGATAATAAAGTGCTTTCTGAGTCGGACAAAATTTTAATAAAAAAGGGTGAAGTTGTTCGCATTACTTTATACAATAATTCAATGATGAGACACCCCATGCATTTGCATGGTCATGATTTTAGAGTGGTGAATGGACAAGGCGATTATGCTCCACTAAAAAATGTATTAGATATCATGCCTATGGAAACCAATACCATAGAGTTTGAAGCCAATACAGAAGGTGATTGGTTTTTTCACTGTCATATCCTTTATCATATGATGGCAGGAATGAATAGGGTTTTTAGTTACGAGAAACAATTGGATAACCCATTATTGCCCAACAAAAAATGGGCATATAAGCAGTTGCAAAAAGAAAGTAACCGTTTTCACTTAATGGCGCAAAATGATTTTGCAACCAATGGAAACGATGGAATGGCTATGATACAAAATACTAGATGGAGTATTTCTTCAGAATGGCGCCTGGGATATAATGATATGCATGGTTATGAAAGCGAAACCCATATTGGTAGATATATCGGAAGAATGCAATGGCTAATGCCTTTTATTGGGTTTGATTGGCGATTTAGAAAACTAGGCATTCACCCTGTTGAGAAAAACATCTTTGGTCAAAAAAATACGAAAGACAGCCGAACACAAATTAGTTTGGGTTTGGCTTATACATTACCATTGTTGGTTACGCTGCAAACAGAAGTGTACCATGATGGTAATATACGCATACAACTAAAAAGAGAAGATATTCCTATTTCTAAAAGAATCCGAACTGCTTTTATGGTTAATTCTGATAAGGAATATATGTTGTCTGCAAACTATATTGTTGCAAAGAATGCTGGACTTCGAATTCATTACGATAGCGATATGGGTTTTGGGATTGGATTTTCTATGAACTATTAGTTGTACCTTACAGCTATACTTTTAGATATGTTTTGATTGCGGCAATCACATTTATCTAAAATTTATTTTATGAAATTTTCTCATTTCACTTTAGTACTTGTACTAAGTCTTTCTCTTGCATCTTGTGCCACCACTGCTAAATTTCCGGTTTCAACTGTAGTACCTGCAGCAGAAATAACTGCAAAAAAGAGTACTGATGCCAATAAAAACAATACGCTTGAAATTACTGCTCGTAATTTGGCTAGTCCCGATCGTTTAGTTCCTGCTGGAACAAATTACAGTATTTGGGTAATATCAAAAGGGCAGGGTACCAAAAATGTAGGCCAGTTATTGGTGAGCAATGGAGACAAAGCCACTTTTAAAACTACTACCGCTTTTGATTTTGACGAAGTGTTCATTACTGTTGAAAATCAAAGCGACTTAACGTATCCTACTGGGGTTGAAATTTCCAGGACTAAGTTTTAAAATATTGCATGCATCAGGAAACATTTTTTCTACTTCAAGAAATCTTCACGCCTTCGCTACAATCCGTTAACACGTCTTAAATGCTCGGCGTGAATTTTCTTGAAGTATATAACTATTGATTAAGCATGCGTCAGGAAAATTTTTTCTGAGCATTTAAGACTTCGAAGAAGGATTGCAGCGAAGAAAAAATGTTTGCTGATGCATGCATTGATTGATGGTTGCAGCGAAGGCGTGAAGTTTTCATGGCATATTATTAATTAAATGCGTGTGAGTTTTTCAACTGCTGCGTGGCCTTCACTGCCTAGATTGAGCGAAAAATTGTTTACGTAGAGATTGATATGCTGCCGCATTACGTCTTCGCTCATTTCTTGTGCATGCTCAATTACATAGGGTGCAACGGTGGGATAGTTGGCAAATGCGTATTTGATGCTTTCATTTATTAATGCATCTACTTGTTGTATGATAGTGGGGTCAATGGTTTTCTTGGCAATGATACCCCCTAGTGGAATGGGCAATTGTTGGGTTTCTTCCCAATATGCGCCAAGGTCTATGATCTTTTCTAATCCCCTTGATTCATAAGTGAATCGATTCTCATGTATAATTACCCCTGCATCTACTTCACCATTCAACACCGCGTTTTCTATTTCATGAAATACTTTGAATACTTTTTTTGTTGCGTTGGGATATGCCAAACTAAATAATAAATGTGCAGTAGTATTTTCTCCAGGTATGGCAATGGTCATTTGATCAATGGCTTCTTGTGTGTAGTTCTTTGGGGAATTAATTGTACTGGGTTTGGTTATTAATAATGGCCCTACTCCCTTGCCTAGTGCGCCTCCGCTATTGAGTAAATGGTATTGATATTGCACTTTACTCCATACCCCATAACTGATTTTAGAAAAATCCATTTTGCCTTGTATTGCCCATTCATTAAGGGTTTGTACGTCTTCTAAAAAGACCTCAAAGCTTATTCCTTGTGTATCTATTTTTTGATTTACCAATGCATCAAAAATAAAAGTATCGTTGGGGCAGGGAGAAAATGCCAGACTAAATTTCATAATTACGGATTGTTTGAACAACCATTCTTTTCAAATTTATTTCACATTATACAGCTTATCAACATATTGAAGCAACACTTTGTTGAGCCCTTCTATACTCTCTTTCAATAACCATTTGCTTTTATCTCTTTCGCCTACATAATTAGAAATAGACCTTATTTGTATAAATGGAATACCGGTTTCTCTTCCTACATAATGGAGTGATGCGCCTTCCATACTTTCTACTGCAGCCCCGTATTTCTTTTTTAATGCTGCAATTCGAGTGGGTTGGGTGGTTACTTGATTAACCGTTAATCCATCTACAATGGGTAAATTCAATAGGTTGTATTGTTTTATCCATGGATTGGGCAGTTTTCTTTTTTCGAAGGGATGATAGCTGCTCTTTTCTAGCTTCATATCGAATAGGTCTTTCCAAACTCCTTTTTCTTCTACTCCTGCATCTCCCAAGATTTCATTGTTCACTACCACTATTTGCCCGGGTGCATATTTTTTGCTGAAACTGCCTGCTATTCCTGCCTGAATAATTAAATCGGGTCGTTCTTCTATGGCCAATCGGGTAATGGCTACCGAGGAGGCCAATAATCCCACCCCTGACTGATAGAATTGCAGTTTTAAGCGATTGCTTTTACCTGTATACAATTCATTCACGTTCACAAATGTGGGCATCCATTCTGCTGTTGTGGCCGATGTTATGACAATCCTCATGCTGTAAAGTTGACGAAAAACACGCAACTTTCTCCATTTTTGTACCTTTGCAAAAATTTTTAACGGAATGGTGTACCTGACCAGACAAGAACATTTTAATGCAGCACATAAATTATTCAATCCTGCTTGGTCTAAAGAACGCAATGAGCAGGTTTTTGGAGTTTGTGCCAATGAAAACTGGCATGGTCACAATTATGACCTTTATATTACTATTAAAGGTATTCCTGACCCTGATACGGGCTTCTTGTTCGACGTAAAAGCATTGAGCAAACTCATTAAGACCCACGTGATTGATCATTTGGACCATAAGAACCTTAATATGGATGTGCCTTTTATGGCGGGTAAAATGTGTAGCACCGAAAACCTGGCTTTGGCAATTTGGAACCAATTGGCCCCCCATTTACCCCAACCGGTAAAGCTCCATTGTGTTAAATTGTACGAGACCCCCAGAATTTATGTGGAATATTTTGGGGAGTAAGTTTAAACAATTTGTTTGTAGTTGCGTTATATACTCATGAATCTGCCTAAATACATCTTTTTTGGTTTCTGGTACGTATTTGGATAGGTTTACAGAACAATTGGTTTAGACACTTGATCAGCACACTTCTGAAACAGTACTAAACAAACAAACGTTCACCTGGCTTTTGATTTAAGATTAACGAACAATGAATAACAAAAGAATCACTGTTTTCCGTAAGGAACATTTTAATGCTGCTCATCGACTGAATAATCCAGCTTGGTCTGCTGAGCGCAATAAAGCGGTTTTTGGGTTATGCAATAATGAAAACTTTCATGGCCACAACTATGAATTAATTGTTCAGGTGTCTGGTGAAATAGATCCAGAAACGGGTTACTTAATAGACTTAAAAATATTGAGCGACTTAATTAAAGAACAAGTATTAAACCGATTTGATCATAAAAATTTGAATCTAGATACGCAGGAGTTCAAGCACTTAAATCCTACGGCTGAAAATATTGCAGTAGTTATTTACGACTTAATAAGAGCTAAGCTAGACGAGCGTTACACATTAAAAATTAGATTGTATGAAACAGAACGAAACTTTGTCGAATATCCGACTGAATGGTGATAAAATTGTTTTCACTGATGATGAGTTAATGGAGGAAATGGGAGACAACCATATCAGTACTTCTGTAGATACCCCTATGGTTGCTGGTGCTTTTGATAAATCGGATGAGGAGAAGATTGCGATTATTCAAGATCATTTTAAAGCCATCATGGAAACCCTTGGTTTAGACTTAACCGATGATAGCTTAAAAGGTACGCCTAAGCGTGTGGCTAAAATGTACGTGAAAGAAATTTTCAGCGGCCTCAATCCTGCCAATAAGCCTTCTGTTGCTCTATTCGACAATAAATACAAGTACAACGAAATGTTGGTGGAAAAGAATATTTCTTTTTACAGCAACTGTGAACACCATTTTGTTCCCATCATTGGTAAAGCTCATTTAGCTTATATAAGCAACGGTAGAGTAATTGGTTTGAGCAAGCTAAATAGATTGGTAGAGTATTATGCAAAACGTCCTCAAGTACAAGAGCGTTTAACCATGCAAATTGCCAAGGAATTACAAAAAGAATTGGGTACTGAAGATGTGGCAATTGTAATTGATGCAAAACACCTTTGTGTTGCTAGCAGGGGAGTGGAAGATGATACTTCTTCTACCATCACTTCTTTTTACGGAGGTAAGTTTAAAGACGAAAAACGCAAGGAAGAATTTCTTCGTTACCTAGAATTAAAGACTGAGTTTTAAAAAATCATTTACTTTGCCATAAATTTTTAATTCATGGCAAAGCATGCTTTTGTATTCCCTGGTCAGGGCGCTCAGTTTTCTGGAATGGGAAAAAATTTATATGAAGCGCATTCTTCTGTAAAAGAACTATTTGAACAAGCCAATGATATTTTAGGCTTTCGTATTAGTGATACCATGTTTGCTGGAACCGACGAAGAATTAAAGCAAACCAATATTACCCAACCTGCTATTTTTATACATTCTGTTGCTGTTTTCAAAACCATTGAAAACGCAAAACCTGATATGGTTGCTGGTCATTCTTTGGGTGAGTTTTCTGCCCTTGTTGCCAATGGTGTGTTGGCTTTTGATAAAGCACTTGAGTTGGTTAGCATTCGTGCTATAGCCATGCAAAAAGCCTGTGAATTGAATCCTTCTACAATGGCTGCGGTATTAAACTTAGCAGATGAGAAAGTAGAAGAAATTTGCGCGGCTATTCAAGCTGAAACGGGTGAAGTAGTGGTGGCGGCTAATTATAATTGTCCTGGGCAGTTGGTGATTAGTGGCTCTATCAAAGCCATCGATTTAGCTTGTATTAGAATGAAAGAAGCGGGCGCAAAGCGTGCATTGGTGCTTCCTGTTGGTGGTGCTTTTCATTCTCCTTTAATGGCACCTGCTAAAGAAGAATTGGCTGCTGCTATTGAAGCTGCTGTATTTAATACCCCCACTTGTCCTGTTTACCAAAACACTGTTGCAAAAGCAGTTTCTGATGCTTCAGAAATAAAACAAAATTTAATTAATCAATTAACCGGTGCCGTTAAATGGACCCAGTGTGTGCAAGCAATGGTGGCCGATGGAGCTACTGAGTTTACTGAATGTGGTCCTGGTAAAGTATTGCAAGGATTGGTAGGTAAAATTGCTGGTGCAACCGTTACCACTAATGGCTTTAGTTAATTATTGCGGCTAATTTAATTTCAAGGCTTTTAGTATACCGTTGTCCCAAACCGGTAATACTGCCCTTGTGCCTGTGGTATAAGTTGCAATGCCAAATGTATCATCGTAGTCCCATACTCCCCAACCAATTCCAAACTTGTTGAGGTAGGTAGACATATCGGTCATGTAATTGAGAATGCTTTCGGGTGGAGCTACTTTTTTGTGTACGCCAAATTCATTGCAGATTACATCTACTTTTTTCTGTGTACTCCAGTTGTAAACGGCCTGCATAATTTTATTAATAGAGTCGGCAGCAAACTGTTGTTGGCCATACCATTCAATTTGAAACTTGGCTCCTGCATTAGATGCATTGGCTGCCAATGTACTCACATTGGTAGGATTACCAGGATAGGGAAGAAAGCGGATAAACGAATATGGTGCGCCAATCCAATCTGCTCCTTGGTGCGTGTAGGTGAATGGTTCGTAAAAATGAAAATTGTAAATGATGTTTTTCTTTGCAATGGGTTGTAATTGTATTAGCTCGTACCAATTACTGTGGCTTTCTGCAGTCACAATAATATAATGATTGGGTGCAGCTTCTCTAATAGAATTCACTATTTGCTCTTGATAAGGTGCCCACCAATTTTTGTCGATGCCCGATACCAAACGTTCTGCGCCAATATGCGGCTCGTTCCAAACTTCAAAAAACACTTTTGATGTGTCGTATGCTTTAAAATGGTTGGCTAAGTTTTTCCAAAACTGTCTGAAAGACAATCTTGCTAATGGGTCTATAGCCAATCTTGCTTCAAAATTATCACCCGTTGCATGCATTTCTAAAACAACCGATAAACCTGCAGCAGTAATGCCCTTAACTGCATTTTCTACATGTACTAAATTGGCTGCTTGCAATTCTTCAATCTTACTTGGATTACTAATAACAGATGGCCCAATGGGCAATCTTACATAAGTAAAACCTGCATCTTTAATTTGTTTATAGTGGTTGTTATTGAATCGATTGGCGTATTGCCCTGCATCGGAATAATCATTAAACCAATTAGAGAGATTGATTCCTTTGGCTAATTTGTCTACTGCTGTTCCTTTGGGGCCAACAACTGGATCTGCTGATGTTCCTGTTTTAGAACAAGCCGCAAATAATACTGTTACTCCAACCAGTAAACCAATAATGCCTTTGTTCAATCTCACTTTTCTATTTTTAGTTGATGCTGCAATTGATCCACTCCGGATCAAAATTGGCATTGTATTTTTTATAAAAATGTATAGCGGGCTCATTCCATTCTAACACCTGCCAAACCATCCCTTTTAGCCCTTTCTCTTTACACTCTTCTATTAAACGTTCAAAAAGCAGCTTTCCGATATGTTGCCCCCTCATTTTTTCTGTAACTAATAGGTCTTCTAAGTACATTCTTTGTCCTTTCCATGTACTGTATCTTATATAATAGAGTGCAAATCCATGGATTTCGTTGCTTCCGTCTTCCTTTGTTTCTTCGGCTACAAATGCCCACCATACTGGTTTCTCTCCAAATCCACTTTCTATAAAATGGTCTAAAGTTACCGTTACTTCGTCTGGTGCTTTTTCGTAAACAGCCAACTCCTTAATTAATGTTAATATTCTTGCACAGTCTCGTGCTTCGGCTCTTCTGATTTGGATATTCATAGTTTGTTAAGGGCTTGTTCAAAATCGGCAATAATATCTTCTACATTTTCTATTCCAACACTGAGTCTGATTAATCCGTCGGTAATATCAAATTGCAAACGTTCTTCTTTGGATAATCCCATATGACTCATACTAGCAGGATGCGATAAAAGTGTATCGGGTGTTCCGAATGAAATGGCTCTCACACAAATTTGTAAAGCGTCAATAAATTTTTTACCTGCTTCTAATCCACCTTTTAATTCAAAACTCATTAAAGCCCCTGCTTGCTTCATTTGCTTTCTTGCAATAGCATAGTCTGGGTGTGTGGGTAGTCCACAAAAATTTACTTTTTCTACTGCTTCGTGGTGGGCTAGAAAATTAGCAACCTGTACAGCATTGCTACAGTGTCGCTCCATCCTTAACTCTAATGTTTTTAGTCCATTGGTTAATAAAAATGAATCGAATGCATTGCTATTGCCTCCTAATAAAACATGCCATTTCCAAATAGGTCCGTTCATTAACGCAAGGTCTTTTCCTAATAATATTCCACCTACTGCCGTTCCATGTCCATTTAAAAATTTGGTGGTACTGTGCATTACAAAATCTGCACCCCATTTAAAGGGTTGCTGCAAATAAGGCGTTGCGGCAGTGTTGTCTACAGAAACTAAAATATTTTTTGTTTTTGCTATTGTGCAAACTCTTTCAATATCTATACAACGCAGGGTAGGATTGGAGGGTGTTTCAATATGAATCAGTTTAATAGAAGGATATTGAACAAGCGCCGCTTCAATTTCCGCTTCATTATTTAGGTTGATCATAACTGTCTCAACACCTGTATCCGCTAATACTTTATGCAAGAGTTCGTGTGTGCCACCATACAATGCATGATGTGTTAATACGGCATCTCCTTTGCTTAAAGTACCTAGAAACAACGTGCTCAATGCTGCTTGACCGCTTGAATGCAATAGGGCTTTTACTTCTAGCGGATCCCCTGCCTCGTTCTTAAGTAAAAATGTTTCTAGTGCTGCAATAATTTCTTCAGCAACAGTAAAACTTGGGTTGCCCCATCTGCTGTATATTTTGGTTTTGTCTTTTCCTGCAAAACGCTCACTGCCTTCTGTTGCTGTATCAAATGTAAAAGTTGAACTAGCATAAACAGGTGTTAAGTGTGCATGGTCTGCATTGGCATGGCCAGATGCATGTATTGCAGTGGTTCCAATTCCTTTAAACTTTTTATTCATACCCTTCGGTTCTTTTAGAAATTATTATTGGCTATTATTCACTGTCGTAAGCCCACTTAACCCATGTTGCACCCCAGGTAAATCCACCCCCGAATGCTGCCAAAACAATATTGTCTCCTTTCTTTAATTGTTTCTCCCAATCCCATAAACAAAGTGGCAATGTTGCAGCAGTAGTGTTGCCATACTTCTGAATATTAATCATCACTTTTTCTTTGGGTAAACCCATGCGATTGGCAGTAGCATCAATAATTCTTAAATTGGCTTGGTGTGGTACCAACCATGCTATATCGTCTGCTGTTAAATTGTTTCGCTCTAATAATTCGGCACTAACATCGGCCATGCCTTTCACCGCAAATTTGAAAACCGCTTGTCCTTCTTGGTATGCATAGTGTTCCTTAGCCATTACTGTTTCTACCGTTGCTGGTTTTAAAGATCCACCCGCTTTCATATGTAAATATTGTCTGCCACTTCCATCACTGCGCAAGATGCTGTCTTTAATGCCCACTTCTTCTTCGGTTGGTTGTAATAATATTGCTCCAGCTCCGTCTCCAAAAATGATGCAAGTAGCTCTATCGGTATAGTCTATGATGGCACTCATTTTATCTACCCCAACTACAATCACATTTTTATAGCGGCCACTCTCAATAAACATGGCTCCTGTTGTAACGGCATATAAGAACCCACTGCATGCTGCACTCAAATCAAATCCCCATGCATTGGTTGCGCCTAATTTATCGGCTATAATATTGGCGGTTGCAGGAAATACCATATCGGGTGTAACAGTTGCACAAATAATGCAATCAATATCTGTTGGTGCAAGATTTTTCTTGCGAAGAATTTCTTGTATGGCAGGTACAGCCATATCGCTGCTTGCTTTGCCGGGCTCTTTTAAAATTCTTCTTTCTTCTATTCCGGTTCTGGTTCTAATCCACTCGTCGTTGGTATCTACCATTTTTTCTAAATCGAAATTGGTCAACTTTGTTTCGGGAACATATCCTCCTACTGCGGTAATTGCTGCGCTTCTTTTATTCATTTATTATCAGGGTTATATAAAAGGTTGAAGGTAAGGCTAATTGCTTTCTTTTTGCTATTTTCGTCTCAATTATGATAGCTTTTGTTCGTGGTCAATTTGCAGTTAAAACACCTGCCCGTGTTGTGGTAGATGTGAATGGAGTGGGGTATGATCTTCAAATAAGCCTAAATACCTTTTCTGCCATTAGCAATAAAGAAAGCGGGCAATTGTTCACTTATTTGCATATTACTGAGAACGCACATACCCTTTTTGGTTTTGCAGAATTGTCTGAGAAAGACCTTTTTTTACAATTGATTAGTGTGTCTGGAGTAGGTGCTTCTACTGCCCGTATGATGTTGTCTGGTATGAAGCCCGAAGAAATAACCCGTGCCATTGTTCAGGGAAACACCAAACAGCTAGAAGGAATCAAGGGGATTGGTAAAAAATCGGCTGAAAGATTGATTGTAGAACTAAGGGATAAGCTGGCTAAACAGCATAATGAAAATATTTTACCCGGATTTGTTACCCCGCAAATAGATTCGGATGCAATAAATGCCTTAATTTCATTGGGCATTGGCAGAGTAATGGCCGAACAAGCCGTTAAGAAAACCATGCAAATATCCCCAGAAAACAGTTCATTAGAAGAAATTATTAAACTAGCACTCAAAAACCTATAGCCATCGAATTGAGCTTTACTTAACCAAGCGGGACTGTTGTTGAAGTATTCCTACACCATTGTATTTTTTTGTTTGACCATTTTGTGGTGTAATAATTCTTTTGCCCAAACCAAAGACAGTTTGCGTTTTCCTATTCAAGACAGAAGGGGTGATGCAATAAGTGCACCCAACAAAAATCCATTCGATATTAAGGATACTGGATTAGTAAAAAGAAAGACGGAATACGATCCTAAAACCAAGTCTTATTTTGTTAGTGAAAAAATTGGCAATATTTGGTACCGCAAACCCGCTGCTATTTCTTTTGAAGACTTTTGGAAATTGGAAGCAAAGAAATCGGAGAACGATTATTTTAAAAAAAGAGCCAATGCCCTTTCTCTGTTAAATCAAAAAAGTAAGCGGCCTCCCTTACAAACTTATCCTAAATTATTCGACCGCATATTTGGGTTAACTGGTCAAAACCTTAAAGTAGATATTCGTCCTTCTGGTGAAGTAAATGTAATGGCAGGATATCAAGGACAAAATATCAAGAATCCTACTTTGCCTGAACGTGCTAGAAAAAATGGTGGCTTCGATTTTGATATGAATGCCAACTTGAATTTGAATGCCAATATTGGTGACAAACTCAAGTTCCCCATCAACTATAATACCCTTACCAATTTAGGTTTCGACAACCAATTGAAATTAGATTACAAGGGCATGGATGATGAAATTATCAAGAGTATTGAAGCAGGTAATATTTCTTTTCAATCGAAGGGTACCCTAATACCAAGTGCACAAAACTTATTTGGGGTTAAGGCACAATTTCAATTTGGAAAATTATTTGTGACAGGTGCTTTGGCCAACCAACGTTCATCTAGGCAGAGTTTAAATTTACAAGGAGGTGCTGCAACCCAATCCTTTCAAAAAAGATTGGATGAATACGAAGAGAACAGACACTTTTTATTGGGGAAATATTTTAAAGACAATTTTAATAAAACCATGCGCAATTTACCTGTTGTGAATTCTCAGGTACAAATTCAGCGCATGGAAGTTTGGGTAACCAATAGAACAGGGGCAACTACCGATGCAAGAGATATTGTGGGTTTGATGGATTTAGGAGAACCAGCACCGTTTAATCCTTCTATTCAGTCTTTAACCAGTAATCCTTTACCTGCCAATGGATCCAATAATTTATATGCTTCTTTAGCAGGCGATCCCAATGCAAGAAATCCTGCGTTCATCAATAGTTTATTATTGACCAAGGGCTTAAGACCAGTAGATGATTTTGAAAAAACATTTGCCCGAAAATTATCTACCAACGAATATTATTTTAATGCACAAGCGGGTTTCCTTTCTATTAATACCCAATTGCAAGCAGATGAAGTATTAGCAGTTGCTTATCAATATACCTACAATGGTAGGGTGTTTCAAGTGGGTGAATTTTCACAGGATATTTCTTTGGATTCTAATAAGGGCGTACAAAAAGTATTGTTCTTAAAATTATTAAAAGCCACTTCACAAAGAACCAACCTACCTATCTGGAGTTGGATGATGAAGAATGTTTATTCGCTTGATTTATTTGGCGGGATTGAAAGAACCGATTTTAAATTAAATGTATTATACGAAGAGCCCAGTGGTGGGTTAAAAAGATTCTTGCCTGAAACGGCTCCTGCTGTAGACGGTCAACCACTTTTGCGTATTTTAAATTTAGACAGACTCAACAACCGAAACGATCCACAGCCCGATGGCGTATTTGATTATATAGAAGGCTTTACCATTTTGCCCCAAATGGGTAGGGTGGTGTTTCCGGTATTAGAGCCTTTTGGTAGAGACTTAGATACCCTTGCATTTACTGGCTTGCCTCAAGCTACCAAGGATAAATATGTGTACTATCAATTGTATGATTCAATTAAAGCCATTGCACAAACATTTGCCAATGTGAATCGATTTGTGATGCAAGGTCAAGTGAAAGGATCGGGTGGTAGTTCTGAAATTTATTTGAACACATTTAATATTCCACAAGGTTCGGTATCGGTTACTGCAGGCGGGCAAGTATTAAGAGAAGGTGCAGACTTTATTGTGGATTACAATTTGGGTACAGTTAAAATTTTAAACCAAGGTATTTTAAGTGCGAATATTCCAGTTAAAGTAAACTTTGAAAACAATATTGGATTTGGCATGCAGCAAAGAGGATTTGCTGGATTACGGGTAGACTATTTAGCGAGTAAAAAATTATCGGTTGGGGCTTCTATGGTAAGATTGGGTGAGCGCCCTTTCTTTACTAAAATGGGTTATGGTGATGACCCTATTAGAAATACCATGTATGGAGTAGATTTTAGTTATAGATCAGAGTTGCCTGGATTAACTAGATTATTAGATAAACTTCCTTTTTATACTACTAAAGCCAAGTCTTCTATAAATGCATATGGAGAAGCTGCTGTATTAAAGCCCGGACATCCACCACAAATAGGGAAAGGAGACCAGGGGTTAATTTTCATTGATGATTTTGAAGGAACTCGAGCTTCCATTGATTTGCGTTTTCCTTTTGTGTCTTGGGCTTTGGCTTCTACACCGCAAGGGAATCCTCGTTTTCCTGAATCTACTTTAACCGATTCAATTGATTATAATTTTAACCGAGCAAAAATGGCTTGGTACAATATTGAACCCAATTTACAAGACAAGAATAGCCCGAATAATCCATTGCGCAGAAATTTGGCCGAGCTAAGTGACCCTCGTGTTCGTCAAGTATTTACCAACGAATTGTTTCCTCAGCGTACTACCAATATTACCGACGTTCAAGCTGCTACTTTTGATTTGGCTTTTTATCCAACTGAAAAAGGTCCTTATAATTTTGAAACCAGACCTGGACAAATTAATGCCAATGGTCGTTTGAGTAATCCAACCACTCGCTGGGGTGGTATTATGCGAGCGATTGATCAAACAGATTTTGAAACAAACAATATTGAGTTTGTTGAGTTCTGGATGCAAAATCCTTTTATTACCAATCCTGCAAGCAGAGGAGGAAAATTATTTTTAAACTTTGGTAATATTAGTGAAGACATTTTAAAAGATGGACGTCGCTTTTATGAAAACGGAATGAATACACCTACGGTTCCTGCTTCGGTTGATAGCAGTAATACTTGGGGTAAAACACCAGTGAATCCAATTCAAATTACTCAAGCATTCAGCAACGACCCTAATGATCGTATTTTTCAAGATGTGGGTTTTGATGGAATTGATGATATAGCAGAGCGAAGAAAGAAGAGTTATATTTTGCAACAATTGGCCAACAATTTTGGTCCTGCTTCTGCAGTTTATCAGCGTGCATTTCAAGATCCATCTAACGATAACTATCAGTGGTACAGAGACCCTTCATTTGATGCCGTTGGAACGGGTATTTTAGGCCGCTATAAAAACTTTAATAATCCGCAGGGCAATTCACCTGTAGCTACTTCAGACGGCATATTCACTTCTGCTGCAACATTGTATCCTGATAATGAAGATTTAAACAGAGACAATACCTTGAATGAATCTGAATCTTATTATGAATATGAAGTACCATTGGCTCCTGGAATGGATGTGGGTAGAACGCCTTATATTACCGATAAGAAAAGAGTAACTGTTAATTCTGCAGATGGAGTAACCAGAACAGAAGATTGGTATTTATTCAGGGTCCCCATTAAGGGCTATACCAGAAAAATTGGAAATATTCCCGACTTTAAATCAATTCGTTTTGTTCGTTTATTCATGACCGATTTTGAAGATTCGGTTGTAGTTAGATTGGCTCGACTAGATTTAGTAAGAAACCAGTGGCGCCAGTTTATTTATAATTTAGATACTACTGGTTCTTATACTCCAATCAATACTACAACTGGAACATTATTTAATACGCTTGCAGTAAACTTAGAAGAGAACAGCAGTAGAACACCTGTGAATTATTTAATGCCTCCGAATGTAGAACGTGTTCAATTACTGAGCAATAACGGTGTAAACCTTCAGCAGAATGAACAAGCCATTTCTATGCGGGTAAATAATTTACAAGCGGGTGATGCAAGGGGAATATTTAAAACATTGAATTTGGATATTAGAAGATATACCAAATTGTCTATGTATTTACACGCAGAATCTATTACTGGGCAACGACCAGTGGTAGACAATGAAATAAGAGCGGTTATTAGAATTGGGCAAGATTTTTTAAACAACTACTATGAAATTAAAGTTCCCCTTAAAATAACTGCACCTGGCATTTATCCTCGTGGACAAGAAGCAAGGGTTTGGCCAGAAGAAAATAATATTGATTTCTTGCTGAGAGACTTAATTGATTTAAAATTAGAGCGAAATAATTCGGGTGCTTCGTTAAGCAATATTTATAGAAAAATCATTGGCAATAAAACCATGTCTATCATGGGTAATCCTAATTTAGGGGAAGTGCGTGGATTTTTAGTTGCAGTAGAAAATCCTGCTAGACCCAATGGGGTAGCAGTTAGTGCTGAAGTTTGGGCCAATGAATTAAGGTTGTCTGGCTTAGATGAAAAAGGGGGATATGCTGCACTCGGAAGAGTAGATTTGGTATTGGCCGATTTGGGAACCCTATCTGTTTCTGCCAATACGTATACGCAAGGATTTGGTACCATTGAACAAAGAGTGAACGAAAGAGCCAGAGATAATTTAATGCAATTTGATGTGGCTGCAAATATTGATGCAGGTAAATTGGTTCCTAAAAAAGCCAGATTATCTGTACCCATTTATGCAAGTATAAATCGCTCTACTTTAACGCCTGAGTTTGATCCATATGATATGGACGTTAATTACAGAGATAAATTAAATGCGGCTGCCCCAGATAAACGGGACTCTATCAAAAGAGCGGCGGCCGATATTACCACCATCAAAACATTAAACTTCACCAATGTTCGAGTGCTGCAAGGGCAAGGGAGAGCGGGCTTATTAAGCTTGAGTAATTTTGATTTTAGTTATTCCTTTACCCAAACAGAACATACCAGTCCGGTTATTGCGCAAAACAAAGTAACCAGACATAGAGGTGGTTTGGGATACACTTATATTGGACAAAATAATTTTATTGAGCCATTTAAAAAAATGATTAAAGGCAAGAGCCCTTGGTTGGCATTTGTTAGAGATGCTAATTTTAATTTGAAGCCTTCTTTCTTAAGTTTCCGTGCAGATATCAATAGACAATTTGGTGAGTTTATTCCTCGAATTGTTAATACAGTAAATAGCAAAGTAGATAGAGTAGATACTACTTACGATAAGTATTTTACGTTTGATCGTTTTTATAATTTACGGTGGGATTTAACCCGCTCTGTTAACGTAGATTTTAACGCAACCAACAACGCTAGAATAGACGAGCCTTTTGGAAGAATTGATACCAAACTTAAAAAAGATTCTGTTAGAACAAATTTCTTTAAAGGTGGTAGAAATACCTTGTATCAGCAGAAGGCCATTATGAATTACAATATTCCATTGAATAAGTTTCCTTTCTCAGATTGGATTACCGCCCGATACAGTTATGGAACTTCGTATAGTTGGATAGGGGCAAGTAGAATAGCTGTTAACTTAGGAAATACTATTGAAAATTCACAAGAGAACAATTTGAATGCGCAGTTCAATTTTGGAAATCTATATGCCAAATCTAGGTGGATGCGTGCGTTGGATAATATTCCACCACCGCGTTCTAAGAATGATCCTAAGAATGGCAAAAGTGCACCACCAGTTGTGAATCCATTGGGGTCAGTATTTCCTACTAAAGCAGAAGTGATAGCTGGATTGATTGGTCAAAAAAGAACCGATGCCTTAAAGCGTTGGAGACAACAAAGAAGGGATATCAAGAATGCAGAAAAAATGTTGCGACAAGCAACTACGCCAGAGCTTGGAGGGCTTGAAAGATCGGCGGGTAAGTTCATAACCATGTTTAAAAATATTTCTATTAATTATGGCGAAAACTTTAGAAGCAGATTGCCGGGTTATATGGATAGTACTCATTTTATTGGTCAGAATTTTCAAACCATGGCACCTGGTTTAGATTATGTGTTTGGTAAACAACCCGATGCTAATTGGATCAACAACAAGATTTCAAAAGGCTTATTAACCAAAGACAGTACATTCAATTTCTTGTACAGACAAAGTTTTGAACAAAGGCTTAGTATTACTGCACAAATTGAGCCCATACGTGAGTTATTAATTGATATTAATTTAGATAAATCATTTACCAAAGACTATACCGCACTAATTAAAGACACTACAGGTTCGGGCAATAATTTTGGGCAATTGAATCCATTGTTTAATGGCGGTTTCAGTGTTTCTTATATTGCCTTCAATACCTTATTTGGTAGCAGTAATCCCAATGAATTGTCTGCTACATTCAAGGAGTTTGAAGCCAATCGTTTGGTGGTATCTAGAAGAGTAGCTGCATTAAATCCTTATTGGCAGCAATTGCCTGCGAACCAACAATTTACTTCTGATGGGTATGCCACCGGATATGGCAGGTATGCACAAGATGTATTAATACCTTCTTTCTTGGCTGCTTATACTGGGAAAGATCCTAACACCATTGCTTTATTAAGAGAAGGTGCAAGTAAAATAAGCGCGAATCCATTTAGTGGAATTATTCCTAAGCCCAATTGGAAATTAACTTATACCGGCCTCACTAAAATACCAGCAATTGCTTCTATGTTTAGCAATTTTACCATTAGTCATGGCTACAATGGTCAGTTGAGTATGAATAGTTTTAGCAGTGCACTACTGTACCAAGATCCATTCAGGTTAAGTGCGCCTGGATTTATTGATACTACCAGTGGAAACTTTATTCCATTCTTCTTGGTTCCTAATATTAGCATGGCAGAACGCTTTGAACCTTTATTAAAAATTGATTTCACTACCATTGGTCAATTCAATTTCAATTTAGAATTTAGAAAGAGCAGACAACTTAGCTTGAGTTTAATAGATTACCAATTAAGTGAAAGCAGAAGTACCGAATGGATTGTGGGATTGAATTGGAGAAAGAGAGGATTAAAATTGCCGTTTAATATAGCAGGTAAAGGATTGCAAAACGACTTGAATTTAAAACTAGATGTTTCTGTAAGAGATGTATCTATCAGCAATAGTAGATTAGACCAAACCAATGCCTATGGTACGGGTGGCCAAAAAGAAATCACTATTCAGCCTGCCATTGATTATGTAATCAACAGTAGGATTAATGTGAAACTATTCTTTGATCAACGTAGGGTTACACCGTATATTTCTACATCAGCGCCTATTACGAATACAAGGGCTGGAGTGAATGTGCGGATTTCGTTGGCGCAATAATATTTTAAAATGATTTGATTGCTAAAAAAAAAGAGTGCGATTGTTGTCGCACTCTTTTTTATTGTGAATCTGAGTTTAGTTTTTTCGGAAAGCCCATTTACCAATTTCTTTCCAGCCAACCTTTTTACCATACATTAAAATACCCGTACGATATACTTTTCCACTTAACCAAGTAGTTAATAAGAAACTTCCAACTAAAGTGAGCATACTTGCAGCCAATTGCCAATAAGGTACGGTGCCTGGTACTCCATATGCAATTCTAGCCATCATTACCATGGGAGAACTAAATGGAATAATACTTGCCCAAGTAGCCATACTCGTGCTTGGATCTTCCACAGCACGACTCATAATAATGAAAGAGAAAATGATGGGCATTGTAATCGGTAACATTAAACTTTGAGCATCTTGTGGATCTTCGTTAACTACTGAACCAACAGCCGCAAATAAAGAAGCATAAAATAAGTATCCACCCAAGAAGTAAAAAATAAAGCAACTGATAATTAATGGCCAGTTGGCAGTACTCATGGTGTTTTGAAACTTATAGAGTTTCTGCGCTGTTTCGCCTGCTTGTGCCATTGAAGCGCCAGGTCCCATTTGTGCATTGGCTTTTTGCAATTCAGCTACTTGCTGAAGCACATCTTGCGGAATAAAAAATTGTGAAGCAGCAATGATGCCAAAAATCAATATGATCCAAACAAAAAATTGGGTTAACCCCACTGCGCCAATACCAATGATTTTTCCCATCATTAATTGAAAAGGTTTTGCACTGCTGATCATCACTTCTGCAATACGATTGGTTTTTTCTTCCATCACCCCACGCATAACCATGGCGCCATAAATAAACATCGTGATATAGATGAGCATGCCTGATCCAAATCCAATTCCATAAGAGAGTGCAGCACTGCTTTCTTTTACAGAATCACCAGACTCTTCCAATGATTTCATTTCCGCAAACTGTGAAGATGATTTGATGGAATCTAGCTTTGCTCTATCTATACCTGCCTGCTGCAACATTTGGTCTTCAATGGCATCATTAATTCTGTCTTCAATTTTAGATTCTAAGCTTAAGCCAATTCTTTTTTTAGATCGAATGATGTATTCTGCTTTGGCTGTTCCCTCAAATTTTGGAATGATAATAATATCGGTATAGCCTTTCTTTGAATAGTTAGCAGTATCTACATCAGTAGGAAATTCAAATTTGACATCACTTGCATCTCTTAAGTTTCCTTTAAAGAAACCATTCTGGTCTACTACCGCAATTTTATGCATTTCTTTATCTGTTGCGGCAAGGAATGCAGCTCCTGCTATAAAGCCCACCATAATTAAGGGGGTGAGAATGGTAGTCAGTAGAAAGCGCTTGTTCATTACTCTACTGAGGTATTCGCGCTGTATAATAATCAATATCTTGTTCATATAATTAGTTGTCTATTTTTTGAAATGCTCTTGCAGTTGCGTGTGTGCCTTCTACCTGGCTAATGAAAATTTCATTGAGGGTAGGAAGAATTTCATGAAAAGATTCAATGGTGCATTGGTTGTTTAAGAAATGGGTTAAAATATCATTGCTTTTATATCCCTCATTAATTTGCAATACCAATTCATTGTTGTTTACATTCACAATGTTGAAAGCTGGTGCGCTTAATGTTCCTGGCAATTCATTTAATTTAATACTGAACTTATTTTCTTTGAACTGCTGCTTTATATTATGGACTGTTCCATCTAAAATTTTCTTGCCCAAGTTTACCAAAACAATATGGTCGCAAATTTCTTCTACCTGCTCCATTCTATGTGTACTGAATATAACGGTACTGCCTCTTTTAGCCAAGCCGTATATTTCTTCTTTAATTAGGTTGGCATTGAGTGGATCTAAGCCACTGAATGGTTCGTCTAGAATAATGAGTTTGGGTTCGTGTAATACCGTTGTTACAAATTGTAATTTCTGGCTCATTCCTTTACTAAGGTCTTCAACTTTTTTATTCCACCAGGTTTCCATTTCCAATTTCTTAAACCAAAACTTGATTTTTTGCATTGCTTCTGCTTTGCTCAAACCCTTTAGCTGTGCTAAGTACATGGCTTGCTCACCAATTTTCATTTTCTTGTACAAGCCCCTTTCTTCTGGCATATAGCCAATCTTGATAATGTCGTTTAATGGATCAAAGGTTTGTCCATCAAATTGAATATGACCACTGTCTGGATAAAATATCCCTGTTATCATTCTCAATAAGGTGGTTTTACCTGCACCATTTGGCCCCAGTAATCCAAAAATACTTCCTTGCTCAATGGAGAAACTAATATCGTCTACCGCTTTTTGGGTGGCGTAATGTTTTCTCAAATTGGTTAATTCTAAAATTGCACTCATATGCTTATTTATATATGAACTAAATGTAATGATTAGTGTTGCCTTTCAACAAAATATTACAAGAACGGGCTTGTTTTTGAGTAATTTTGCATAAAATATTTAAAGCAAGCGAAATGAAGGGTTTATTAAGGGGGGGGAGACTACTTTTATTGGGAACATTACTTGTTGCATTATCTAGTTGGGGTTTTTTGGTACATAGAACCATACACCAATTAGCCGTTTATCAACTTCCAGCTGAAATGGCTGGCTTTTTTCACAGCAATATGGCTAAACTGGTGTACGATGCGCCAAGAGCAGATACCAGAAGAAATACCGATAGCACCGAAGCGCCTAAGCATTTTATTGATCTAGAACCATTCAATGAAAAGCCTGCTTATGATTTGCCCCATGATTTTAATAAAGCAATAGCAAAATATAGTATGGATACCCTAACTAAATATGGGTATGTTCCTTATCAAATTATTGTGCTGAAAAACCAATTGACCAATGCATTCAAAATGCAAAACAAAGATTCTATTTTGTTTTATGCCGCAGACCTTGGTCATTATATAGGTGATGCAAATGTTCCTTTGCATACTACCATTAATTACGATGGGCAGTTAACCAATCAACAAGGGTTACATAGTTTATGGGAATCTATGATTCCTGAATTAGAAATAGAGCAATACAATTTATACAGTGGTCATAAAGTGCGTTATCTTAGAAATCCTATAAAAGATGTTTTTCGTGCTATCAAAAGAGCGCATGAGTTAGTACCTACAATGTTGGCTAAAGAAGTGGAAACCTCATTGGAGTTTACCGACTCTACCAAGTATCGATATCAAATGCGCAACGGAAGACAATCTAGGTCTTACACCACCGCTTTTGCAAAAGCCTATTCAGAAAAATTAAAGCCTACGATTAATCAACAACTATTGCATTCTGCAGATATGATTGCCGATTTCTGGTACACTGCTTGGGTAGATGCAGGCAAGCCTGATTTAAGTGGCATCACTAATTGGACTCCTGAAAAGAAAGAACAATTTGCGGCAGAGCAAGCAGCGTATCAATTGAATTCTTTAATAAAGGAAAACTTATTAGAGGCAAAGAAAAAATAAAGGAATCATTTTGTTATGCCCATACAATAGCAATTTGCCTTGCTAACTTTTGGCCATCCATTGCGGCGCTTACAATTCCCCCTGCATATCCCGCACCTTCACCACATGGGTATAAATTATTGAGTTGTGGATGAGTTAGTGTTACTACATCTCTTGGAATACGAATAGGTGAGGAGGTTCTGCTTTCTGTTGCTACCAATACGGCATCATTGGTATAGTATCCTTTCATTTTTGCACCAAACATTTTTAATGCACCCTGCAAACTTTCTATAATAAAGTTGGGCAATACTTCTTTTAAATTAGCAGCAGCCAATCCAGGTAAATAACTGCAATCTGGTAAATTACTTGACGGCTTGTTGTTGCAAAAATCTACCATTCTTTGCGCAGGTGCTACAAATTTTCCACCTCCTGCATTGTAAGCTTTTTGTTCTACCGATTGTTGAAAATCCATTAGTAACAATGCATCAGCCGATTGCTTGTTGAAATAGTTTAATGCATCTGTTTCTGCCACTTGCACCACCATACCGCTATTGGCAAATGGATTGTTTCTTTTACTGGGGCTCCAGCCGTTCACCACTAATTCTCCGGGATCTGTTGACGCGGTGGCTATGATCCCCCCGGGGCACATGCAAAAACTAAATACACCTCGTTGGTTTACTTGTTCCACTAAGCTATAAGATGCTGGTGGTAAAAAATTACCCCTAACATCGCAATGGTATTGAGCTGCATCAATAATGCTTTGCGGATGTTCTATTCTTACGCCTAGTGCAAATGGCTTTGATTCAATTAAAATATTTTTTTGGTGCAACAACCTAAAAATATCTCGTGCGGAGTGTCCTGTTGCCAATATATACGCATCCGCCGAAAACCGATTGCCATTGGCGGTGATTAGCTCGTGTATTGCATTTTGCTTTGTAACTATATTGGTTACCTTGGTTTCAAAATGAACTTCGCCACCTGCAGCAATAATTTGCTCACGCATGGCAGAAATAATCTGTGGTAATTTATTGGTGCCAATATGCGGATGCGATTGGTATAATATTTTTTCTTCGGCACCAAACTGATAAAATAATTGCAATACCTTATCTATGCTGCCTCTTTTACTGCTTCGTGTGTACAACTTCCCATCACTATAAGTGCCTGCACCACCTTCGCCAAAGCAATAATTACTATCGGGGTTAATAATGCCTTCTTTATTGAGTACCGCTAAATCTCTTCTTCTTGCTTTAACGTCTTTGCCTCTCTCTAGTATAATGGGTTTAATGCCCAATTCAATCAATTCCAATGCTGCAAACAATCCTGCTGGCCCTGCACCAATAATAATGACTGTTTTTGCTTTGGTTTTAATGGGATCTAGCGGAATACTGATTCTTTCTCTTTCTACAAAAGGCTCATTTATAAAAGCCTGAAGGGTTAGGTTGATCCAGACTTGCTGCCTACTTCGGGCATCGATGGATTGTTTGAGGGTTCTATATCCGGTAACCGCTGAAATAGCAACGCCAACTGACTGTGCAATCAATTGATGCACTAATTCAGGTAAGGCAGCTTCTTCTGGCTTTAATTTTAACGTGATTTGTTTTTGCATACTGTCAGGTGTTGATCCTAAAAAGTAATTGGGTGTTTTAGAATGGCAAGTCGTCTACCACTTCTCCCGGAGGTGGCATATCGTTGTAACTGGCTGATGGCGGCATGTCTACATCACTGGTCAATTTTACCGTTTCCATTCTCCAAGCATCTAAGTTGGTGATATAATTTTCGCGACCATCTTTCATCCACTTGGTTCCTTTAATATTGAACATCACTTTTACTTCTTCTCCTAAATTAAAGCGATCGGGCATGGCTGTTTTGTCTTGCACACATTGAAACTTTACATAATTGGTAATGGTTCTTCCATTAATATCTTCTGATTTCTCAATTACAAATTCCCTGGTTTTAAAGTTTTCCGTGCGTTGTACTATGTCAAATTTAGCAACCAATTTGCCGGTGATTTCGTAACTCATGTTTGTGCTTTTATTTACTGCAAAAGTAGGTTTAAATTTTCCAATTATTATTGTACCTTTCTTCACTTCAATGTTTATTCATGCGTATTCTATCAATTTTTTATAGTGGGTTCATTTTACTGTTGTTGGCTTGTGGTACTACTCAAGTTCCAAAACAGGTAAGTTATTTGGGTTACCCTATATCACCTAAAATTAAAGCGGATACTGCTTTAATTAATTTGTTACAACCCTATTCAATGGAAGTAAACCGTACCATGAATAATGTAATTGGGTTTACGCCTACAACAATGACCAAGCGTTTACCTGAAAGTGGGTTGGGCAATTTTATGGCAGACTGTATGAAAGAAATGGCATCTCAAAAATTCGGATTACCTGTAGATATTGCTTTCATGAATCAAGGAGGCATAAGAGCCAGCATTAATAAAGGAAATATTACCATCGGCAATGTATATGAATTAATGCCTTTTGATAATTTACTGGTATTACAAGAGCTCAAAGGCTCGGTGATTGAAGCCTTAATGAATCATATTGCCGCAGACGGTGGTTGGCCTATTTCTAAAGGGTCTTCTTTTAAGATTAGGAATAAACAGGCGGTAGATATTATCATTAATGGAAAGCCACTTGATCGCAATGCTACTTATATAACGGCCAATTCAGATTATATAGCACAGGGTGGGAGCGATGCCGCTATGTTAAAACCATTCCCTTTTCAAAACAAAGGGTATCTTATTAGAGACGCATTAATTGAATACATCAAACAAATTACCGCTAGCGGTAAACCAGTTGATGCTAAAATTGAAAACCGAGTAACCAGCAGCAACAATGAATAGAAGACATTTTATTAAACAAACCGCATTGGCAAGTTCTGCAGTAATGGCTAGCACTGTTGCTGGAACTTCTTTATTGAGCGCACAAGGCATACCCGAACAATCTTTGCTCACCATTTTGCATACCAATGATGTACACAGCAGATTGGATCCTTTTCCAATGGATGGGAGCAGGAACCAAGGATTGGGCGGAGTAGCAGCCAGGTCATCGTTGATTCAATCTATTCGGGAAGAAAACAATCCAACCCTTTTATTGGATGCGGGAGATATTTTTCAAGGCACCCCTTATTTTAATTTGTACAAGGGCGAACCTGAAATGAAAGCCATGAGCAAAATGGGGTATGATGCAGTTACCATGGGTAATCACGATTTTGATGCGGGAATTGAAAATTTTGCGAATCAATTGCAACATGTAAGTTTTCCAGTGGTCATAAGCAACTATGATTTCGCCAATACACCCATGGAGTATAATTATAAACCATATACCATTATTCAGAAAGGAAAGCAGCGCATTGGCATTTTAGGGGTTGGTATTGAATTAGAAGGCTTGGTGCCAAAGAATTTATATGGTAATACTGTTTATAAAGATCCCATTGTTGCTGCCAATGAAACAGCTGAAATATTGCGTCAAAAAAAATGCGATTTAATCATTTGCTTATCACACTTAGGTGATAAATACAGTGATAATAAAGTGAGTGATGAAATTTTGGCAAAAGAGAGTCGAAACATCGATTTGATTATAGGGGGGCATACGCATCGCTTTTTTGATCAACCTAGAAAATATACCAACAAAGACGGTGGGGATATTTTGGTGAACCAAATGGGCTGGGGAGGCATCCAAATGGGTCGTTTGGATTATAATTTTTCGGCGAGCAAAAGGAAAAATTCGCCGAAAGCCCATACTGTAGTTATAATGAGAAAACCTAACGAATAAAAAAATTTTTTTTTCAACATAAAGTCTACATATTCGCATCCCTATTTTATTTTTTAAACATATCCACATATGGGGAAAATAAGATAACTTGTAGCAGAGACTTAACTTAACTGATTATATAAAATTGTTCACTTTTTTGTATGGCTAAGAACGCTGAAAATGTTTGGATCAATTGTTTAAAGATTATTAAAGACATTGTAGAATGGCAACATTTTAAAACATGGTTTGAACCTATTACTCCTGTAGAACTAAAAGGGAATGTATTAATGATACAAGTTCCTTCTCAATTCTTTTATGAGTACTTAGAAGAACACTATGTTACTTTGCTTGCGAAAACCTTAAAACGTGAATTGGGTAAAGATGCTCGACTAGAATACCGTATTATGGTAGATAGTGGCAACACCAATAGCAGAAATGGTTCTGTTGATATTCCTGCACGTGGTCCTAAATCGATCAACAACAATGAAATGAATTTTCCATTGGTGATTGATAATCCGGTGAAGAATCCATTTGTAATTCCTGGTTTAAAGAAAATGCAAATTGACCCTCAATTGAATCATGGCTATATTTTTGATTCATTTATAGAGGGAGATTGTAATAGGGTTGCCCGTAGAGCTGGTAAAACAGTAGCTGAGAAGCCAGGTGCCAACTCATTTAATCCATTGGTTATATATGGTGGAGTTGGATTAGGCAAAACCCACTTGGCTCAAGCTATTGGAAATGATGTAAAAAGAATGCACCCTTCTAAAGTGGTGTTATATGTAAGTAGCGAAAAATTCATTAACCAATTTGTTGACCATAGTCGCAATAATGCCATTAATGATTTTATTCACTTCTATCAGTTGATTGATGTGTTGATTATTGATGACGTTCAGTTTTTTAGCAGAGCAGAAAAAAGCCAAGATGCTTTCTTTGCCATCTTTAACCACTTACACCAAAGCGGTAAGCAGTTGGTGTTAACTTCTGATAAACCACCTAAGGATTTAGATGGTATGCAAGAGCGTTTGTTGAGCAGGTTCAGATGGGGACTTAGTGCAGACTTGCAAGTACCCGACTACGAAACAAGAATTGAAATTCTAGAAAAGAAAATGAAGAACGACGGACTAGATATGCCTAAAGAGGTAATCAAGTACGTTGCATACAATATCAATACAAATGTGCGCGAATTAGAAGGCGCATTAATTTCTTTATTGGCTCAATCTTCTTTAAACAAAAAAGAAATAGATGTAGAGTTGGCTAAGAAAGTATTGAGAAACTTTGTTAAAACCAGCAGCAAAGAAATTACTATTGACGCCATTCAAAAAATGGTCTGCGAATATTTTGATGTTCCTTACGACCGTTTGCTTCACAAAACACGTAAAAGAGAAATTGTACAAGCCCGCCAAATTACTATGTACTTGGCCAAGGCATTTACCAAGAACTCTTTGAAGACTATCGGGGAGCATTTTGGAGGCAGAGACCATACTACTGTTATTCACTCTTGTCAAACAGTGAAAGACTTAATGGACACAGACTCTATTTTTAGAGAAAATGTAATGGAATTAACGCAGAAAGTGCAGTTAGCTGCTATGTAATTAAGTTTAGTTTCGCCTGAAAATACTGTGCATCCTGTCTCTTGTAGGCGGGATGTTTTATTTTATGATTTTTTGCATCATTTTTTGGCAGTTAAGCTTAGGAAACTTATTTTTGCAGCCCTCTCCCAAAAGGAGTAAGGACGGTGAGGTGGATGAGTGGCTGAAATCAGTAGTTTGCTAAACTGCCGTACGGGTTAAACTGTACCGCGGGTTCGAATCCCGCCCTCACCGCAGATTAACTAAACACTAATCTGCAAGCAAACTCAAGAATGATTTTCTCCGGCGAAAATCAGGATAACAAAGTCTCGGGAAGTAGCGCAGGCCGGTAGCGCACCTGGTTTGGGACCAGGGGGTCGCAGGTTCGAATCCTGTCTTCCCGACGAAACAAAAAGAGCCTCGGCAATAGCCGGGGTTTTTTTGTGCGCGAGTGTTGAGCGTTTACGCTCATAAACGAGAGCGCAAAAAAAACCAAAGAGCGCGAAGCGCTCAGGCTCATTTTGTTTCAGTACCCCCCACAATAGGATCACGGAGCGCAGCGACGTGAATCCTATTGTGATCAGCGAACATGAAAACTTATATATATTGGGTTAACAACTTTTTGGTAATTATCGAAATTCTAATTTATTTCAATTGTTTGTTAAAAAAGGAATAAAAAAGCAAAATTGGGATATAAAAATAGGAAGATCCAAACAACAATCAAACTATTTAATCAACTTTGGAATTTATCCTAAATCAATCAAGTTTAAGCTACTCTATATCTATCTTGATCTTAAGTTGCAAGACGTAGCAGTCACTGTTGAAAGAATAAATAATTATTTGTTTAGGTAAAGGCTAATCAGGAATGATGCTTTTACAAATAATGGATAATGCTCTTTGAAAATATAGAAGCGAATTGTATTTCGGCACTACGAATAATTATGGTGCAACACGAGTATATACTTGAGCTTTTTGCAAATAAGAATGCCGATCAGATAATATTCCTTAAATTTTTTTTTACACTTTCATTTCTTGATAAACCCAAAATATACATTCTGACTAAGCCTATTAATTCCAATAATCCATGCACAAACAGTGGATTCATGAAACACTAAGAATGAATTAAGAAAATTCTTAAATGAGTTTACGAAATGGAATATACTGATCAGAATGTTTTCGCTACATTCAAGGAAAAAAAGAAACAATACGAAAGTAAATTTTAATATGTTCACAAATACAAATGCTCGAAGCAAAAATATTTTCCGATCGCATGCTTGAACTTGTTCGCGACTCATTTTTTTCTCTTTTTATACAGATATAGCGATACCTGATCTCCCAAATTTAAAATCTCTGCAGATTTAGTCAGGTTCGCATGGTGTGCGATGGTTGACTTACAAGCGTGAGAAAAGCTTTATTACACCCCATGTAACACTGCTTAATCGTGTAGATCAATCACTTGAAAAGTATGCTTTATCAAAAAATACAAAGGTGCAACATACATGTTTTCCCAAAGTATCTATTCAATAACTCAACGAAGCTCTTAAAATGATTAGTGAAATTTGTGATAAGGGATGTCATTGAATTTCTTTATGGCCAGACATACGTTTGCCACGACTTTCACTCTTGAGCAGGATATTCCAATTACTACTAAAAAGAAATGATGGAATATGACATACTAGAAAGCACAATGAACTAAACTAAGACGTCAAAATGCCTGATATCTGCTGATATGAGATTATTGAATGAAAAAACTCGGACAAAATGCTGTGATTAATAAACAATTACAGACCTTCATTTTGCTTAAGATAAACTAATAAATTTAGTATTCCTATAAAAAAATACCCATTAATTTAATATTCAGTAAGTTAAATATCATATTTTTCAATTGCCGAAATCGAAATTGAACTTTTCTCAAAATAATTAGTGCTAATTACTAATATTTTTAGTAATTTGGTTTTATTCATCAGTGTTTGTAGATAATATTTTATGCACATGACGGATTTTATAGAGGGGAACTGTATAAAAAATACATAATAACTTATATATTTAGCATTATGGGAAAGCCTTTTGGGAACGAACTGGAATTATTGGATGAAACCATTGAATGGGCTTCAGGAGTGGACGTAGAATCTCTCTCAGCAAGTGTCAAAAAATATCACCATCCTGTTTACATCGTGGGTTCTGGCGGTTCATTTAGCGCCTGTATTTACGCAGCAGATCTGCTAACAGCCCGAGGTGTCTTTGCTAAAGCAGTTACACCATTGGAACTCTTTTATGCCAGATCAACGTTGCGGAGGTCAAATTTGATTTTTATAAGTGCAAGCGGACGCAACACAGATATTCTTTTTGCTTTTAAAAAGGCTGTTGAAAGCGAGCCGGTATCTGTCATCAGCATTTGTATGCAGAAAAAAACAAAATTAACTGCTCTTTCTTCAAATTATTCTGCTTGCACGACCTACGAATTTGAACTACCTACCGGTAAGGACGGTTTTTTGGCGACTAATTCGCTTGCAGCCTATTTTGCGATATTATACAGGGCAATCGAGAATCCTGTGTTAGGTAAGTTACCTGCCAAAAAGCCAGAATCATTTTACACAGATTTTATCAGGCAAACCACCACCGGTACTTGTTTTGCGATACTCTATGGTTCTTATAATCACGGGGTCGCCGTAGACCTTGAGTCTAAATTTTCTGAAGCTGGTTTAGCACCGTCTCTGCTAAGTGATTATAGGCATTTTGCTCATGGCAGACATCAATGGTTTGATAAAAGAGAAGACTCAGCCATTATTGCTCTAACAAGCAAATCAGATGAAAAGCTTGCTCATAAAACACTTGCGTTGTTACCTGACAAAATACCGAGAATCATATTGCATAGCGACGAACCCAATCATAGTGCTGCAATTCATTTGTTGGTGCAATCAATGCAAATCATTAAGCATTACGGGAAAAAGCAAGGCATCGACCCAGGCCGCCCTGGTGTCCCAGATTATGGTTCCAAAATTTATCATCTACGCTATGATAGGTTGATCAGTAATAGGGCAGAAACGAACATGGAAGTTGCCATTAAACGTAAGGCAAAAATCGAGGGTGCCGCAATTCTTAGCGATGATAGTTTAAAAGTCTGGAAGGGGTATTACGAAAGTTTTATTGAAACACTTAGTCTCGCAAAATATGGAAGTCTTGTTTTCGATTATGATGGAACGTTATGTTCTTCAGCCAATCGGTTTAAAGGCATGGGAGAAGATGTTCAACAGTTGCTGGTAAATTTTGTCAAGAAGGGATTCGTTTTAGGTATTATATCAGGTAGAGGCAAATCATTGCGAGAGGATCTTGAAAAAGCGTTTGCTAAAACACCTGAGCTAAAGAAGAACGTAATTGTAGGTTATTATAACGGAAGCGATATCGCTCCATTGACGAACTCCAAACGGCCGGATAAAACCAGCGCGATGCATCCATCTCTTAAGATAATTCAGGGAAAACTGGCGAAGATTGGAATTATCGGAGCCGAGAGCCCTAATCAGCTCACTTTTGGTTCTGCATCTACTGACGAATGGAGTACTTTGAGGGATGCCTTGTTAAATGAAATGATGTTGCTTGATCTCGAAGATATAACCGTTGTTGAATCCTCACATTCAATTGATGTCATACCAAGAAAAATTGCGTCAAAGAACAACATGCTTGCGCATTGTTACAAAAAAAGTAAGCAACTAGGGTTGGTGCAAGAAGCGCTATGTATTGGCGATAAAGGTCAGTGGCCAGGAAACGATTATGCATTACTTGCAAACAAATATTCGTTGAGTGTAGGTGAGGTATCTTCAAATCCTGATACGGGCTGGAATATCTGCCCTGCTGGGTTACGAGATGAGAAGGCAGTCGCTTACCTTTTTGAGAAAATAAAATTCAGTAAAGGATACTTTTCATTTCAAGCAAAATAAGAATACATGAAGATCGAAATAGCTGAAGCTTTACTGCAAAAAGTTCTTGAAAAGTCAACAATAACTGAAGATAGGATTGATGAGTATCGTAAGTATTTTCAAAGAATGGCTAAGTACAAGTATGACAATTACGAGCAGTATGGTGCTGGTATGCGCTTTATTGAAAAGCTTGCCCTTTGGCTTGACGGCATGGAAGATGCTGACAAAGAAACAGCATTGGAGTTTATAAAAAACCGAGTGGTGTTTATTTCTGCCTTGGAAATGCGTTTGTTGGTTGAGGCTTGTTATCCTGATTTAATAAAAGATATTCTGATTGATACTATTAATATTCAAAATTCATATCCGTCATACACACTTAATAAAGTCATCAATTCTCAGGAATACAAAATGCTTCTCAGACGTTCGCTTTTTTTTGGGATGAGCGATGGTGCACGTATTGATGAATTTAGGCGTGCTAATACGGGCAAAATATCACACGAGCAAATCTACCAGACCTATGAGCTATCCGAAGTTCGGGCAGAGAAAATGCAGAAGGAACTGATTCAGGATTTCCCTGGTCTCTTTGGACGTGAAGCTAAGGAGGGTGAAGACAAATTTCAGCGATTGTTTTTACTTGACGATTTTTCAGCAAGCGGAACCTCTTATTTGAAATATGATAAAGAGAAGGATAAATTGAAAGGAAAAATTGCTGGACTATACGAATCCGTTTTTTCAAAGGATAGTAAACTCTCAAAAATTTTTGATATCGACAATCTGAAAGTATATGTAATAATATATCTCTGCACTCAACAGGCCAAGAATGCCATTGAATCAAACTTCGATATACTCGAAGCAAAGTACGGTCATCGTCCACAACTTCTTACGATGCATACAATTCCGCAATCATTTGCGCTTGATCCATCCAGTGATCAAGACAAACTGATATGTGAGATCTGCATGAAAGATCAATATTATGACCCTAAATTACAAAATAAGCATACCGACCAAGGAGGTACTGATGTAAAAATGGGCTTTGGAGGATGTGGTCTGCCTTTAATTCTCCATCACAATACCCCTAATAATTCTGTACCTATATTATGGTCATATGAGAACAGTAAATTTGAAGGATTGTTTCCAAGAATTCCAAGACATATAGTGCTATGAGAATAGATAAAAATCCTTTCGTAACCCGTACGTCTGAATATATTGACATGGAGGAAAAATTCATTCAATTATTCAGTGCTGATATATTGCAGCTATTTAAGGATGATGAACTTTGGAATAAGGTTAATGTACTAAGGAGTTCTCCTGGCGGTGGTAAAACGACATTATTAAAGCTATTCACCCCAAAGGTCCTTCATGCCATTACTCTTAATAAAAATCATAATGAGCATGTCAAAGAAGTGTTCTTGGAGCTAAAGTCCCGTGGGGTATTTGATCGTCAGGAAAGGATTAATGTTGTTGGAACATATATTTCATTCAATACCCAATTTTCAACTTTCGAATATCTTCCTTTTCCAGCCGGGCAGCAACTCAGGATATTTTTTTCGCTAGTGAATGTAAGATCGATCTTATCCTTTTTGAAATCTTTGTGCCTTGTCAAAGATTTTCAATACCCGCAGCAATTAGATAGGATATCCTTTGGTGATACAACATTACCGAGCATGCCTTCACCGCTTCATATGTTGTCAAAAGGATATGAATTATATTCGTGGGCTATTGCTCAAGAAGAAAAGATTTTCGATGCTGTGGATAGTATCAACCTAAAAGATGTTGAGCAATTAACCGGTAGTGATGATTTATACGCCCTAGATTTCCTCGCGGCAGCTAATATTCGTGTTGATGGGGAACCAATAAAAGAGAAAGTGTTAGTCATGTTTGACGATGTGCAAAATCTATCGCGCAGTCAGCGTAATCATTTAGTAAAAACGATAGTCGATAAAAGGCCCCTGGTAAATACTTGGATTGCAGAACGGCTCCGTGCTTTAACTATGGAAGAGTTGCTTTCCGAGGGACAGATTGAACAACGAGATTTACGGATTATTGAACTGGAAAAGTTCTGGTCACGGCGATACCAACAGTTTGAAAAATTTGCAAAATCTGTTGCCAATCGAAGGCTAGAATCTGCTTTCCCGGATCAGCAGTATGATTTTAGTAGTTTTTTGATGTCCTCTATGGGCCATGGCAACACCGTAAAGATTGAAAAGGCATTGACCACAGTGAAAGAAAGGATTAAAGAAAAGTTTGGTAAGCAGGAACAATATAAAGCTTGGATTTCACAAAAGGAGGAGTTGCAGGGTGAACCTTTTCATTTATTGATCGAATGGAGAACGCTTGAGATCATCCTTCACCGTGAGAGTAATCAGGCAAACCTGTTTGATTTTACAGAGCTTAGTGAAGACCAGTTGCAGGAGCAGGAAGGAAATGAAGAGAAGGTGGCGGCACAGTTGTTTGTTTATCGGGAATTTGGCATTCCCTTTTATTATGGATTTGAACTCGTTGCTCGATTATCATCTTCTAATATTGAACAGTTTCTCACAATCGCCTCCGCATTATTTGAGGAGATACGAAGTAATTCAATTAAAAAAGTGTTACGGTCACAGACGACGCTGCATATAACGCCAGAAAAACAACAGCAGATCATTCAAAAACTGGCTGGTGAAAAGTGGAAGGCATTGGATAAGCGTGTCCATGAATTTAATGACATAAAAAGATTGCTCGACGCAATAGGCGAACTTTGCCGGTCTGAAACTTATGTGCCGAATGCCTGGAATGCACCCGGTATTAACGGAATTGCTATTACAATGGCCGAACGCAATTTACTTAAGGATTATGCTTTAAAAGATAACACACATATCTATCATTATCTCGCTAGATGCCTTGTGCTATGCATTAGCTATAACCTAATAGATATCAAACTAAATTATCGCTGCAAAGGAAAAGATTTAATGATCATTTACCTTAACAGGCTATACTGTGCCAAATATGAACTCCCCCTACATAATGGCCGTTTTAAAGAACGAAACCTTGGAATCTTAGCTGGTTATCTTACCAAAGGTTTCCAAGGTCAAATTAAAATGAAAATGTAATATGAGGTGGGAAAATTACATATTAAGAAGTGATGAAAAGTTCATGCCTTTTTGGAATGAATATTTGGCGCAACCACGGGACATTCTCTATATCATGGGACTTGGTTTTGATCCGAGATCTGTAGTGGGAATTTCAAACATTTATGGAGTGAAAAGTACTGGACTGCGTGATACACTAATCGTTCGATACTACAAAAACGAGAAGGATAAATTTTCATCGACTCATCCTAAAGTAGTTGAAAACCTTTCTACCCTTACTGATTTTTTATTAGCGAACGGCCATGCGTCTTTCACCGAAAAAGATGTAATTTTTAGATCAGATGAAGACACTAGTATTACTGCACTCCAATCTGGTGGTATTATAGCATCAACGAGTGACATAGAGCAGTATTCAGATATTATCGTTGACATTAGTGCCATGCCCAGAAGTGTTTTTATCCCATTAATTGTAAAACTGCTGATGTTGATTGATGGTCATAATGCAACTTCAGGCGCTACAGTTAAAAATTTGCATATTGTTGTAGCGGAAAATCCATCTCTTGATGGAAAAATCCATGATAATGGTACAGATGAAGAAGCAGATTATATACACAGTCTTCGCGCAAGAGAGATCAGTAAATATGAAGACCAAAAGGAAGTTTGGATTCCCATATTAGGTGAAAATCAGGAGGAGCAATTTGCTAAAATTCGAAAGAAGTTATCACCTGTTGAAACCTGTCCGATATTGCCATTCCCATCTGAAAACCTGCGACGTGGTGACAATCTTATTAATAAGTATGGTGAAATGCTGTTCAATGATGCAGATTTTGAAACAAAAAATATTGTGTATGCAGATGAGGGAAATCCGTTTCATGTTTACCGTTTACTCAATAAAACGATTGAAAGATATAATCGGTCGTTTCAAATTCTGGAGGGTTGCAAAATCGTTGTTTCGGCACTTTCCAGCAAATTATTGACTGTTGGCGCGTTTTTGTCTGTATATGAGCAAAAAACACTTGGGAAAAATGTTGGAATTATGCATGTAGAATCGTTAGAGCATGCTTTGGATGATGATTACGAGACAGTAAAAAATGAAGTTGAAAAAAACCATAAATTATTCGAAATTTGGCTCGCGGGAGAACCCTACATTGGACTATGAAAAACGCACCTGTTTGTTTTGGGACCGGTTTGGTCGCTTTAGATGTCATTTTAAACGGCAGCCCAGCCACTTTGCCTAAGCTTTCGGCTGGCGGGTCGTGCGGTAATGTTTTGAGTATTCTCAGTTACCTGAATTGGTCTGCATATCCGGTAGCTAGACTTGCAAATGATCGCGCAGGTGCAGAACTTGTCTTAGATATGACCAGATGGGGGGTTCATCAAGAATTCCTTTCCCAAACGGAAGAAGGAAGCACGCCGATAATAATCCATCGTATTTTAAAGGATAAAAATGGTCTCCCTATACATAAATTTGAATTTAAAGACCCGGAGACCAAAGGTTGGCTTCCACAGTTTAAGCCAATTACAAAAAATGTTGCCGCTGAAGTAATGCACTCTAATCTGATTCCACAGGTGCTGTATTTTGACCGTATGAATCCAGGTACATTTGAGCTTGCAAAATACTATAAAGCAAAAGGATCTGTTATTTTTTTCGAACCGACATCGGCGAAAGACGAGGAATTATTTGAAAAGTTTCTAGCATTGGCTGATGTTGTCAAGTACTCACACGAACGTATTCCAGAATTTAGAATAAAGCACCCTTCAATTACCTCTTTTTTGGAAATTGAAACACTAGGAAAGGAAGGTTTAGTTTTTCGCTGTAAAAATCGAACTAAACCCAATCATTGGAAAGAGGCTAAAGGTTTTGATATTGAAAAGGTGCAGGATGCTGCAGGTGCTGGCGATTGGTGTTCAGCAGGCTTGATTACTCAGTTGTGCAGTAACGGCTATAAAGGTTTATCTAGTTCTTCACATAATGATGTTGAGAAAGCCATCAGTTTTGGCCAAATTCTTGGCGCCCTTAATTGTTTATATGATGGTGCACGCGGATTGATGTACTATATCGAGTCCAAAAAACTGGTTAAAGCTGTTGCAAGTGTCGAAATGAGTAAATCTATTTCTAGCCTGAAACTGCCTACAACTCCGATTATTGATATAAGCTCGAATCTAAGGTTTGCAAAACTCTACAGTAAGAAATAATAAAATAGTTGTGTTTGGTATTCTACAAATCGGTATGTCGCCTCCGTTTTCGCGCTTCTTTTCTGCTTTCTATAATTCTACCGAATAGAAATTCCTCTATATCATCATAGTTGAGTTCTAATTCGTCTATTGCAATATCTACATCTTTCTCTTCCAAAATACTCGCTGGAATTACAATTGTATGCTCAAAGATTATATTGTCGGTATCCTCTGCCAAGTACACATGATCATTCCAATCGGATACTGATGGTAATTTTACATCATCATAAATTTCATAGTACAATGATCGATCCATAAAGAAATCGATGGAAGCTTCCCCAGTTATTTTTAACGGAACGTAAAATTCTCCATCAATTAATTTTACCTCGTCTGTATTGATTGATACTTTGACATCATCAATCGATCCGACAGAGATATGATCATCGTTTGATAGAGGATAGTCAACGAAAGCTTCAAACGGTTTCCACAGATATACTTCTTCTTCAATGACTTTCCGCACCGACGGTATCAAGTCGATGAATTTCATCATTAATAATTCGTTTTTGCCTTTATGCTCATAGTAGAGTTTAGTACATTCAAACTCATTTGAATTGTAAAAATTCTCAAATGTTTTGTGAACAGTAATGTTTGATATCGTAGCAGCTGTAGCTCCTAGGTTCTCATCGCTCGAAAGAAAATGTATTGGATGTTTTAATGCAAGGTCCTTCAGGCTTTCGAAAATATAGGCATCGGGAATATCTTCTCTACTTTTTAATTTTTTAAACGGCGGCAAGACAGAGAAATATCCTTCAAATATTTTCGCTGTGTAATCTTCACGAAGTGGATGAAGAATAGAGTTAGTTTCTTTTATGTATTCATTCCAGACCTTCTCCACTGAATCTTTCACCATAGGTTTCGTCTTACGTATTTGATAAGCAATTCTATTAAGGACTAATTCCTCATCTTCGTGGAGACCCTTACGCGATAGGTTTTTAAGTTTATTTTCTGCAGTGTCGAGTTCACTGGTAATATCTGCAATATTATGCGAAGTGCATTCCTTGTAAACTATCCAAGGAAAATGCATCTTAACTAATCCAAGCTTAGCCAAGGAACGCATGTAAATCATATCGGTTTTGTTTAAAGATCTATCAGTACGCAAAACGTTACTATCAAAAACGACATGTATTAAATCTGGCTTTCTTACCGTAGGTTCTTCCATCAATAGAATATTTATATCACAAAAATACTAAATACATTTTGTGGGCAGTGCTTTCTTCCGAACCTTGTAGATCTCAAGCCAGCCTTTTTACACTCATAATTGCCCCATAACATTAAATTAATCAACATCACCGTAGGGTCACCCTCCATTTTCAGAATCGTCGAATAAAGGGCGGTTGTTCAGCCCCCTTCTTAACCAGTGAAAGAACAAACGTTTACATCCTTACTTACGCGATACCGCCTAGGTGCAGCTACACCTGACGAGCGGGAGTTCCTGGAGCGCATGTTTGAATGATTATCAAACGAGCCTAAATCATCACAGAAGAAGACTGGCAGTTGGCGCAAGGGGAGGAAAGCATGTTTAAAGCGATCACAGCTGGATATGAACGGGAAGAAGAACCAATTGCCGCGGAAACAGAACAGACAGACGCCACACGGATTGGCACGCCGTGCCGGGATCAGAAGATTGATCACAGTGGTAACAGCTGCATGTGTTCTGGCACTTGCTAGCGTAGGGTCGTATTTCCTGTTTTTTAACGGAGGCAGACAAGGCCCAACCAGCCCTTACTGCCCAACACACCGGAATTCGAGATGAATAAGTCGATCAAGGGAAAGACCGGTCCTTTCAGCGACCTCCAGTAGCTCAAGTCGCAGTTCTTGTCGGCAGGTATTAAGCTTACCAGAAAATAAACGGAGATCAAAACTCATTGGTTAAACTTTTGATCTTATAGATATATTGAAATGGAATGAGAGGACGATAGTTCTAATCGGTGGTACAAAATTTACATACAAACTGATATAAAAAAAGCACCATTGATATCCTGTATTTTGTACCTTAACAATAGTTCTTTCACAAACACATTTTCTATCCTGAGTTATTCCTTGAGTTAAGCTTTTTAAAAAAGTAACTTGCTGAATATTAACATATTAGTGCCCCCCCCATTTAATTTCAATTAAAAAAGAATTAATTTGAAAGATATATTCTTTTAATACAACCAATTCATGAAAAGTTATCTTTTAAAAGGGTTATTCTTTTGCTGTTTATTTTTCTCGTGGACCAATTTTGTTATTGCCCAAAAACAAAATATTTTTTCATTAGTAAAAGAAGCTGATCCAGCAAAACTTAAAAAGTACCTAGATACGACTAAAATTCCGCTTAATATAACGAATACAAAAGGCTATTCACCTTTGCATATGTTGATTG
Source organism: Sediminibacterium sp. (assembly GCF_030695065.1). Taxonomy (GTDB): domain Bacteria; phylum Bacteroidota; class Bacteroidia; order Chitinophagales; family Chitinophagaceae; genus Sediminibacterium. The sequence goes on from NZ_JAUYTR010000007.1 coordinate 163,181, forward strand.
AGCACTATGTACAATATCGTGTTGATTATGCTGCAACTGATGAAGCAAAATACAATATCACCACTACAAAATCAGAGATGTATTGGGATTGTATGAAATTGTTATTAGATAAAGGAGCACCACCAAATCAATTGACTCCTGAAGGGTGGAATGCTTTACAATATGCGGTGCTAAATGGTAAACTATCTGCTATTAACCAAATACTATTAAAAGCAAAGGGGGGAGATATCAGAGACCAAAATGGAAATACACTATTGCATTTAAGCATGTTAATCAATCCTGATGAAATAATGCCAACTTTTCATGAGCAGTTAAGTGGGCTATTAGTAGCTTATAAAATTGAAAAATATACTACTAATTTCCTGGGTCAAACTCCACTTGTTTTTTACATGAGTCAACCTAGGTGTAATTGGAAAAATCCTTTAAACGTACCAGCTTTTAAAATACCATCAACCACTAACTCGCAAACAAATATTAATTGTCAAACAAGTGCAACAAACCGAATGTTAGAAGTTTTTCAAGACTATGAACTTAAGTGTATTTTAACCAAAGACTTTTCAGGAAGAAATGCTATGGATTATATGAAAATACAGAATCCTTGGGCAGAAAAGTCTTTCGCCTCTTTTGTGAGTCGTGCCTCGGCAGCCCATAAAGAAGTAGAGAATTACCAACGGCAGATAAATGAAATTACTAGGCAGAATTTGGAAATATACAAAAATAACAAGCTAGCTGCTAAGGGTAGTAATGAGTGTACAAAATGTTTAGTAGACAAATCATTTAATATCAAATACGAGTATGATTGCAATAAAAATCAGTTTAGCAATGATAAAATTGTTGCTTATAAAATGACTTCAAAAGTATCATTTGAGGTTAAACCTAACAAGATGGTAATTTTTTTTCCTAATCATGTAATTGAAGCCCCTATTATTGCAAGTAAGTATAATACTATTGGATTTATAGAGTATGAGTTGGATAATTATGCATTTAAATCAGTAGGTTTTAAAAATGATTTGAGTCATGTCTTTTTAATACGTAAAACTGGAACTGTAGAGGGATTTTGTAATTTTTAGTATGATAAACAAAATAATTCCATGACTAAAATAGTAGGCTTTCTCCGCGGCATCAATGTTGGTGGTCATCATAAAGTGCCAATGGCAGAGCTAAAAAATATCCTTACTCAATTTGGCTGTGAAAATGTAATAACGATTTTGAATTCAGGAAATTTTGTATTCGAATTAAAAAATGATGACCTTAAAGCTTTAGAAAACAAAATAGAATCAGTTCTAGCTAAATCATTTGGATTTGCTATCCCAGTGATTTTAATCTCCCATAAACAATTAACCCAATTGGTTAATAAAGACCCTTTTGCAGGCATTGATGTTCACAAAAATATTCGACTATATATATCATTTTTAAAGGATACACCTAAGGTAAAGCTTGCTATTCCTTACATATCCAATGACCAAGCATTCAGCATTATTGGTGTGAAAGATAAAATCATTGCAAGTGTTTTAGATATCACTACCACTAATACCCCAAAAGGAATGGAAGACTTAGAAAAGCTTTTTGGGAAAAATATTACCACCAGAAATTGGAATACGATTCAGAAAATACATAATTGTTGAAAAATTCACATTATAGTGTGAAAAATGAGCTAATTTATCTTGAAGTCATTAAAATATTTAAAAATTCACATTTCGGTGTGAAAATTGTTACTTTTTTCGATTATTTTCATAATATTGTATCATAAATCACACTATAATGTTAATTAGTGAAATAGGAAATAGGATAAAATTGAGAAGAAAGGCATTACGAATTACTCAATCAGATTTAAGCCAACTTGCCAATATTTCAATAAACACTTTATACAAAATTGAGAGAGGTCAAACCAATCCAACAATTGATATTATTGAGAAGATTATAGCAGTCTTAGGTTTGGAAATGAAACTATCAGTAAAAGAAAGTTCAATTAATCCTCTTTCATGAGAAAATTAGGCATTTATCGTAATAAAGAATTTGCAGGAATGCTTACAGAAGTAAGCAGAGAAATGTATGTTTTTGAATATGATGAAGCATATTATAATGACAATTCAAAACCTCCAATAAGTCTCACCATTCCGAAATCACAAAAAGAGTTCACTTCATCTTTTTTGTTCCCATTCTTTTTTAATATGCTATCTGAAGGTGTCAATAGGCAATTGCAATGTAGACTGCTAAAAATAGATGAGCACGATCATTTTGGGTTACTTTCTGCTACTGCACAACATGATACTATTGGAGCAATAACTGTAAAACCATTCAAATTTTAATGAGCCAAATAGAAATAACATATTGTCCAGGAACATTATCAGAGGGTTTTACAACTTATAGCCCTTCGTGTTTACGCAATATGTTTAATAATAAAAAAGTAAGTCATATCCTTCCTTACGACGCTCCACAAGTAAATGAAGTTGATTCAGAAAAATTTATGGAGAATAGAAAAAGGATATCTATATCTGGTGTTCAAGAGAAAATGTCTTTGCTATTAAATAAAAATAATTTGCGTTTAACTGAAAATGGAGAGCAAGGAACATATATATTAAAACCAATTCCTAGAGATCTTAAAAAAGTTGATCAAGTGCCTGCCAATGAGCACTTAACAATGCAAATAGCCTCTCAAGTATTCGGTATTAACACTGCTCATAATGCAATGATTTTTTTTAAGAATGGTTCTCCTGCATATATCACAAAGCGTTTTGATGTTAGGGCGGATGGATCAAAATGGGGTAAGGAAGATTTTGCAACGCTTGCTGGAAGAACTAAAGATAATGCAGGTGCTGATTTTAAATATACATACTCTTATGAAGCTGCAGCAGCTATCATAAGACAATATGTTCCTGCATGGAGGGTAGAAATTGAAAAGTATTTTAAAATAATAGTATTCAATTACCTTTTTTTAAATGGGGATGCACATTTAAAAAACTTTTCCTTATTGGAAAGTGAAACAGGAGATTATTTATTAAGCCCTGCATATGATTTAATCAATACAAGGTTGCATGTGGATGATACAGATTTTGCATTAGATAAAGGATTATTTGAAGACAATTATCAATCTGAAACCTTTAAAAAAACATTCCATAGGGGGAAGCATGATTTTGAAGAGTTTGCAAAAAGAATAGGCGTTTCAGAAAATAGAATTGAAAAATTATTAGAACCATTTTTAGTTAAGCAAAAAACTGTTGAGATCCTTGTAAATCATTCCTTTCTAAATAATCCCAATAAGCGCGGATATTTAATGGATTATAGTTCAAGAAGAAACTTACTGATAAAGTGAGTTTGATTTTGCCTCATTTAATTAAAGCTATCTTTGTATATTATAACATAATATGACCTTTCAAGAACTTAATCTCAATACAGCCCTCTACTCAGCCTTAGATGATTTAGGGTATACAACCCCTACAACTATTCAACATAAGGTATTTCCAATAGCAATGTCTGGAAAAGATGTATGTGGGATTGCCCAAACAGGAACCGGTAAAACTATTGCTTATTTATTGCCCTGTTTAAAACAATGGAAGTTTGACAAAAATAAAAACCCACAAATTTTAGTGGTTGTTCCAACCAGAGAATTGGTTGCTCAAGTGGTAGAAACCGTTAAGAAATTGACTTCTTATATGAGTTTGATTGTGGTAGGTGTTTATGGCGGTGTAAATATCAATACCCAGCAATTGGAAGTGGAGAAAGGGGTAGATGTATTGGTTGCTACTCCAGGACGTTTGTTTGATTTGGCCATGAACGGAGCTTTTAAAACAAAGTATATTAAAAAGCTAGTGATTGATGAAGTAGATGAAATGATGAATCTTGGATTTCGCACACAGTTGAGAAATATTATGGATTTGTTGCCTCCGAAAAGACAAAATCTATTGTTTTCTGCAACCATTACTGAAGAAGTAGAATCTTTAATGGAAACCTATTTTAATGCACCTATTCGTGTAGAAGCTGCCCCAACTGGTACGCCATTAGATAATATAGAACAAAGCCGTTTTAATGTTCCTAATTTTTACACCAAAGTAAACTTGCTAGAACTATTATTAGAGCAAGATACATCAATGACGAAAGTTTTGGTTTTTGCAGCAACCAAAAAATTAGCTGATCAATTATTTGAGTCATTGGAACAGAGATTTGCAGGTTCAATAGGGATCATCCATTCTAATAAAGAACAAAACCATCGCTTTAATACCGTTAAAAAATTCAAGGATGGTGATTACAGATTTATTATTGCTACTGATATTGTTGCGAGGGGAATTGACATTGCCGAAGTAACACATGTGATCAATTTTGATACACCTGATGTTCCTGAAAACTATATACATCGAATTGGAAGAACAGGACGGTTTGATAAGAAGGGAATTGCCATCACTTTTACCACCGAGAAAGAAATGCCTTTTATTGTTGCAATTGAGCAATTGATGAAATACGAAATACCTGTTAATGAATTACCAATTCACTTGAGTATCTCCGATATTCTTACAGAAGACGAGAAGCCTAAAGTGTATATGAAAGTTCCGTATATTAAGCCAAAAAAGAAATCGGAAGCTGGTCCTGCATTTCATGAAAAATCAGCAAAGAATCAAAAGCGAAATGTAAAAGTGAGGCGTAAAGATGCCATGAAGAAAAAATATGGCAAACCCATCAAAAGAGGAGCAAAAAAATAATCATCAACCAATAATTTTCTAAATTCAAGAATATGAAAAAGAATAAATTCATTGTCCTTTTAACATTGGGGTTTCTTGCTTTTTCAATAAATACTTTCTCCCAATCTTCTTCTAAGCCAACTTATGTAATTGTGCATGGAGCTTGGGGCGGTGGATGGGCATTTAAAAAAGTTGATTCTTTGCTTACAGCAAGTGGTAATAAAGTATACAGGCCTACTTTAACTGGTCAAGGTGAACGCGTACATTTAGCTACACCTGAAGTTGGATTGGGTACGCATATCAATGATGTAGTAAACACTATTCTTTTTGAAGACCTAAAAAATATCATTTTAGTTGGTCATAGTTATGGCGGTATGGTTGTAACGGGAGTAGCTGATAGTTTACCAGAAAGAATTTCCAAACTGGTTTATTTAGATGCTTTTGTGCCTGAAGATGGAGAGAGTGTATTTGCTCAAGGTAAAACACCCGAAGGCATGAAGCCCTTGATTGAAAATGGATTTTTAGTTCCAAGATGGGTAAGGCCGAATCAATCAGCTCCAAAAGATGTTCCTCATTCTGTAAAAACTTTTACCGATAAAATCAGTTTAAAAAATCCAAAACGATTATCCATACCTACCGCCTATATACTTACTGTAGAGAAAGGCAAGGACTCTGATAAAGATGATTTTTCTACACAAGCCGATAAGGCTAGAAATAAAAATTGGCCTGTCACAATTTTAGAAGCAGATCACAATCCTCAATGGTCAGCACCTTTTGCTTTAGTAGGATTATTCAATAAGCTTAAATCCAACTAACATTTAAATCTTTCAGCAGTTGCTTTCTCCAAATCTTCTCTATGATCTGGATGCGCTATACTGATTAATGCTTTTGCACGTTGGGTCATATTCATTCCAAATAAATTCACTGCACCGTATTCGGTAACCACCCAGTGTATATGTCCTCTGGTTGTTACTACACCTGCCCCTTGTTTTAAGTATGGTACAATCCTAGAAATCCCTTTATTGGTGACCGATGGAATGGCTATGATGGGCTTTCCACCTTCGGACAGTGCTGCGCCCCTAATAAAATCCATTTGACCACCAATACCTGAGTATTGATACATGCCAATAGAGTCGGAACAAACCTGTCCTGTTAAATCTATTTCAATTGCACTATTGATGGCGGTTACTTTCTTATTCAAACTCAACACCCTTGGGTCGTTTACATAATCAATGTCTAATGATTTGATGATGGGGTTGTCGTCTGCAAAATCGTAAAGGGCTTTAGTACCCAACATAAATGAAGTAACACAATAGCCTTTTACAATTTTCTTTCTACTGTTGTTAATGGTTCCATTTTGAATCAATGGAATTACGCCATCGGAAAACATTTCTGTGTGTAGTCCTAAATTTTTATGGTTGGTTAAGTTCTTCAAAACTGCATCTGGTATACTTCCAATACCCAATTGTAATGTAGCTTCATCTTCTACCAATTCTGCAACAATTTTTCCAATTTGATGATGCACTGCTGTTGCACCACTTGCATAACTTACTTCTGGCAATGGATCATCTGTCCATACTGCCATATCAAAGCGAGAGAAAGGAATAAACCCATCTCCATGTACCCGGGGCATATTGGGATTCACTTGTGCAATCACTAATTTAGCCGAACGCAACGCAGACTTTACAATGTCTACTGAAGTACCCAATGAACAATAACCATGTTTATCTGGAGGCGAAACGGAAACAATGGCAACATCTACTGTTAAAATATTTCTATTAAACAACAAGGGGATCTCACTCAAAAACACGGGCGTATAATCGCCCATTCCTTGACTAATGGCTTTTCTGTTGCTTTCAGAAACAAATAGTGAATTCATGTAAAAATGCCCCGAGAGGGAAGGATCATTTAAGTTAACGCCTTGTTGGGTTATACTAATTAATTCAACGTTTTGTAAACGCTCTTTTTGATTTACCAACTCATTAATTAATCTTACAGGCGTTGCGGCACTTCCATGTAAGAAAACAGTTGTATTGGATTGAATTTGTTGAATAGCTTCGGTGGCGGTTACAAAATGTTGCTTATTTATCATAGGTTTTTTATGCTTGTCAAAATTAATGTAATCATTCAGTTGAGAGTATGATTTTGCGCAGTTCCTTTTTTTTTTTCGATATTTCGTCCATTAAATATTTGTTTAGTTTAAGAAAGTTGTAGCTTTCCTATTTAAACGATTGCGTGATTTCAGATAACTATATTAATCAGTTACTTGAATCAATTTCTGTTAGAGATTGTGAAAAGTCTTATAAAGAGTTATTCATTGCCCTACATGATAAGCTATATAAGTTCGCGTATGCTATTTTAAAATCTGCTGAAGATGCAGAAGAAGTTGTGTCTGATCTCTTCATTAACGTATGGGTTAAAAGAAAAAGCCTAAAACCGCTCAATAACCCAACTCTATATCTATTTATTGGCACCAAAAATTATGCAATTAATCGGCTGAAATTGAATAAGCGCAATATTTTACCTCAATTAGATGAACTTACCACCAATTTAGAAAGTATCTATTTTAATCCAGAAGAATTGTTCATTTCTACTGAGTTGTCCCAAAGAATATTGGCTGCTATAAATGAACTTCCCCCTAAATGTAAAATCATCTTTAAGCTAGTTAAAGAAGATGGGTTAAAATACAACGACGTTGCTCAACTGTTGGAAATCTCCTCTAAAACGGTTGAGTCTCAAATGGCTATTGCATTTAGACGGATTCGCCAATGTTTAGAATTCAAGAACGAATTCCCTGAAATTCATTCGATTTTGACCCAGAAAAAATAATTTCCCCCCTTTTAGGGGTATATCTCCATTTTCATTGTCCTTATAGGGAACATTCCGTTTATTAATGAAAGAGGAACAATTTTGGATACTCCTGACAAAAAAGCTTTGCGGGGAAGCAACTGCCGAAGAATTGGCCTTATTGCAGGAATACATTAATGAGAACAATGAGCGATTGGTTTCTCATGAAGTATTACAGGACTTATTTTCTGCTAATCCAAAATTAGAAGAAACAAATAAGCAAAAGCTGGAAGATCTTTATTTGAATCATGTTAATCGCTTAAAGTCTCAAACAAACGATTTTTCTGAAAATGATTTGCGCAATGAAAATCACCTTAAAAAAGAGAAAGCTACTTCATCACGTACCTTTCGCTTGATCAAAATTGTTTCATCTATAGCGGCTGTAGGTATTGGTTTATTCTTTATAGTTGAATCCTTTTTTGATGAAAAACAGAATATTGTTCAAGGTACGCGCTCGCACAATGAGGTAAATGTAAGCATGGGCTCAAAGTCTAAAGTAGTTTTACCTGATGGTACACAGGTTTGGATTAATTCTGGCAGCAAACTCACTTATAATGGTTCATTTAAAGGGAATTTGAGAGAAGTTGTTTTAGACGGGGAAGCTTATTTTGACGTGGTTCGTGACATTGCACGCCCCTTTATAGTTCATACTTCAGCTATTGATATTCATGTATTGGGAACAGTTTTTAATGTAAAAGCTTATGATGTTGATAAAACTATTGAAGCTACTTTAATTCATGGATCAATAGAAGTTGTTAATAGAAAGCAACCAAGTGCCCCTAAAGTAATGCTTAAACCACACGAGAAAATCATCTTTAATAAAGACTTGGTGCTCAGTAGAAAAGACGCAAAAACTCAATATGTTCCTAAGCCAACTGAATTACCCATTACATATTATGCGCTGGTTACTCCAATTCCAAAAAGTATTTCTGATTCTAGTATAATAGAAACAAGTTGGGTATATAATAAAATTGTATTTGAGGAAGAGAAAATGTCTGATATAGCTGTTAAGCTTGAAAGATGGTACAATGTCAAAATTGAAATTGCAGATGAAAAAATTCGCAATATTCGGCTTAGTGGTTCTTTTGTTGATGAATCTATAGAAGAGGCATTGAGAGATTTACAATTACTAATCCCTTTTAAATACCAAAACAAAAACAATATGATTACAATTAGTAAAAAATAAAAACGGGAAATGTTCCAGCATTTCCCGCAAAAGTGTAGCAAACAACTCTTGGAGTAAACTCCAAATGACGTTGCATTCTTTTATCATCTAAACCAAAATTATGCAAAAAAGTGTACATCCTAGCCACAAAAAGTGGCGCAGGACGCTTCTTAAATCCTTGCTTATTATGAAGCTTGCCATTGTAATTACCTTATTAACGGTCATGCAGGTAAATGCAACCACCTCTGCTGGTCAAAAAGTTAATCTAAAGACTTCTAAGACGGAAATCAAGAAAGTATTAAAACAAATAGAAAATGAAGGATATTTTCGTTTTCTATACAATTCGGATTTGAAAGACTTGAAAACAAAAGTGAATTTCAGTGCTTTCAATTGGACAATTGACCAATCTTTAAATGGCTTGTTTACAGGAACTAATTTAACCTATAAGCAATTGGGCGGTAATCTTTTTGCCATATTATCTACAAATGAAATAGAAAATGAGCGCATTAAAATTACTGGCAAAATTGTTGGAGAAAACAATGAGCAATTATCTGGTGCTTCTGTTTTGGAAAAAGGGACCAACAATGGAACATCAGCAGATAACAATGGTAACTTTGTTATAACAGTTGACAAAAACGCAACATTAGTAGTTAGTAGCCTTGGATATGAGCCAATTGAAATAAAAGTGGCGGGTCGTTCCATTGTTGACGTTCAGCTTACTTTATCTGTTAAAAAAATGGATGAAGTAGTTGTTATTGGATATGGAACCGCAAGTAAAAGAGATCTCACAGGATCTATTGTAAAGATTGCCGGTAAAGATGTTGCAGACAAACCCAATACCAACCCTGTAGCTTCATTACAAGGTAAAGTTGCGGGTCTTTCTGTTGTAAATAGTGGCACTCCAGGAGCTGCCCCAGATATCAGAATTAGGGGAACAATTAGTATTGGTTCTGTGAGACCTTTATATGTTGTTGATGGTGTATTCAATGATAATATAGATTATATTAATCCTAATGATATTGAATCTATTGAAGTATTAAAGGACCCATCCTCCCTCGCTATATTTGGTGTAAGAGGTGCAGCAGGAGTTATTGCCATTACAACCAAACGAGCAAAAGCTGGTCAAGTAATCATCAATTTCAATAGCTCTTACGGCTTTAAAAAATTGGTGAATAAAATTCAATTAGCCAGTGGCGAACAGTTCAAAACGCTATATGAAGAAGAGAAAGCCAATATTGGCGTAACATCTCCATTTGATTATAGCAACTGGACAGCAAATACCGATTGGATTGATGCAGTAACTAGAACTGGTTCGTTTAGCTCAAGTAACTTAAGCTTATCATCTAGTACAGAAAAAAATAAATTTAATTTTGGTATTGGTTATACTGGGGATGAGGGTCTAATAAAGCATGAAAAATTAGAAAGATTTCAGCTTTCTTTTAATGATGAAGTGAAATTGAATAAATCTATAAGAGTTGGTATTAATTTTAATGCTACTCGTCAAAATAATCCATATAATGCTACTTATATTTTAGACCAGGCACGTAAAGTTATTCCATTAGTTAGCGATGGAACAATTCCTATTAAAGCTAAAAATCCTTATGGTCTTGATAGCACTGTTCAAAATTTATACTATGAGCTTCCATCAATTCAAAATTCTGGTGTAGTAAATCCATTGATTCAACTAGAGAATGAATACAATAAAACAAAAAATGTAGAATATAGAACTGTGGGTAGTGTTTTTGGAGAAGTTAATTTCTTAAGAAACTTTACATTTAAAGCTAGTTTTTATGCAGACATTAGTAATGTAAATATTAGACAATACACACCACTTTATAATGCTTATGATGCTGCTCTTAAACGAGCTTTTTTGTATAGTCGTACTACAACCGTTTCTGAAAATGATCTTTCTTACAAAAAATTTCAACAAGATTATATTTTAAATTATAGGAAAAGTTTTGGAGACCATAATTTGACAGCTATGGCTGGTTGGACAACCTATTATTACGGGAACTTTAATAGATTTGCTTCGGCAAGACAAAGTGCAACAGGAGCAGCAATTCCTGATGATGAAAGGTTCTGGTTCATCAATAATGGGTTTACAGACCCCACAACAAAAGTGTCTAACTCAGATCAAAGAGAAAGAACAACCGCGTCTGGATTATTGCGTGTACTATATAATTACCAAGGGAAATATTTCCTGAATGCCTCTTTACGTAGAGATGGTTCTTCTCAAATTTCTCCTAATAACCGTTGGCAGAACTTTTGGGCTGTTGGTGGAGCTTGGGAAATTACAAGAGAGAATTTCTTCCAAAACCAAAGCATTTTTGATTTCTTAAAGCTTAAAGCTTCAATAGGTGTTTTAGGTAACCAAAATACCTACGGTTATGATTATCCCTTCTATCCAGGTTTAGTTGCTGGTAATGCTGCAGTATTTGGAAACTTAGTTTACAATGCCTATTCTCAATCTTATTTGCCTAATCCCAATTTGAAATGGGAAACTGTTCATGCAAAGGAAATTGGATTTGAATTTAATGCACTTAAGAATAAGCTGCACGTAGAATTTAGCTACTTTAATAAGCTAACAAAAGACCTTATGACATTTATTCCAGGTAGTCAAGGGGTTTCAAATGGTTTAGATAATATAGGAAGTATCAGAAACAGTGGCATTGAACTATCTGCAAGCTATACAAAAGAATTTTCAAAAGATCTTTCTTTAACTGTTAGTGGAAACTTTACAACTTATAAAAATAAAGTAGAGTCATTGGCAACAAAAGAATTCTCAATTGTTTCTGGAGTTAATAGAACAACAGTGGGGTTACCAATTGGGTATTTCTATGGGTATATAGTAGAGGGTATTTATCAGTCATATGCAGAAAAATTAGGTTCTCCAGTTAATACAGAATTTTCATATGGTCCTGGCGACTTGAAATACAAAGATATTAATGGGGATGGGAAAATTAATACAGCAGATAGAACTATGATTGGAAATCCTACGCCTGATTTTGCTTATGGTGGAACAATTTCTTTAAAGTACAAAAATGTAGACTTTGGTATTGATTTAGGTGGAGTATATGGAAATGAGATTTTTAGAAATTGGGGAGGTACAGAATCGCCATTCCAAAGAGTAAATTATGCTGCTTTCAAAGTAAACAGATGGCATGGTCCTGGAACTTCAAATTGGGATCCAATTCTTGCACAAGACCATAGAATTAATTACGAAGCATCTACATATAACATTGAAGATGGTAGTTATTTCAGAATAAGAAATATACAATTAGGATACAATTTGTCTTCTTCATTTTTAAATAAAGCAAAAATTAAATCCTTAAGAGCATTTGTTAATGTTCAGAACTTCAATACTTGGAAAAGAAATTCTGGATATACGCCAGAGTTTGGAGGAAGTGCAGTTTCCTTTGGAGTTGACAATGCTGGTGGTGCCATTCCATTAACAACCACTTTTGGATTAAATGTAACTTTCTAAGAACAATAAATTATTATTCAATATGAAAAAGAATATAAAAATAGTTTTCTCGATGTTGGCATTGTCTTCCATGATAATGTTGCTCGCGGGCTGTAATAAATTTCTGGACAGAAAGCCACTTACTGCAACTTTAGATGATTTAAATCAGGGTGGTTTAGAAGGTCAGATTTATGGGTTATATAGTAACCTAAGAAACAGCGCAGGCTTTACAACTATTCCATGGTTAGCCATGCATGATTTTAGATCAGATGATTCAGAAAAAGGATCAGATCCATCTGATGGCGCTGAGTGGGTTGCTCCATTTGATAGATACCAATATGTTAAGGATTTATGGGCTAGTAATACTTATTGGGACGACCATTACGCCTTAATCAATTTAGCAAACACCGCAATTCAAACAGCCGATTCCTTAAAGCTTACTGATCCTGCTTCTATGAATAATATTGCTGAAGCCAGATTTTTTAGAGCATTTGCCTACTTTGATTTAGTAAGAAGTTTTGGGGATGTTCCAAAAATTGATTTCAGGGTATATAATGCATCACAAGCGAATATTGCAAAGTCTCCTGCATCAGCAATTTATGCTTTGATTGATGCAGATTTAACTTTTGCTGCAGGTAACCTTCCAACAGTTTGGGGTAATCAATATCCAGGTAGGCTTACGAGCGGCGCTGTTAAAACCTTACATGCGAAGTCGTATCTCTTTAGAGGCAATTGGTCTCAAGCACTAAGTTTATCTCAACAAGTTATTTCTTCTGGTTCATATTCATTGTTTAGTAGTTATTACGGAATTTTTAAAGATGCTGGTGAAAATAGCAGTGAATCTATTTTTGAAATACAAGCATATGTAAGTCCCAATGGCTCTATTAACAACGGATGTCAATTTGCAACAACACAAGGTGTAAGAGGATCTAATGCGAGTGGATGGAATTTAGGTTGGGGTTGGAATACACCTACCGATAATTTAGTTGCTGCTTATGAACCTGGAGATGTTAGAAAAGGATCAACTATTTTATTCTCAGGGCAATCAGATGATCCTTCTACTGGAGGGTATGGTAGAGTACTACCTGGTTCAACTTTTGATGTTCCAGCCGGCCCATTGCCAAGAAAGTATTGGAATAAGAAGATCTATGCTGATCCAGCATATAGAGCATCTACCGGCCAATCAGACAATCCAAATTGGATCAATAAAAGAATTTTTCGTTACGCTGATGTATTGCTAATGGCTGCAGAATGTCATAATGAGTTAGGTAATGGCGCACAGGCAATCCCTTTTGTAAATGCGGTTAGAAATCGTGCAGGATTGGCAAATATTACCTTCACTACACAGGCTGATTTGCGAAATTTGATAAAGCAAGAAAGACGTGTTGAGTTTGGTGTAGAAGGAGAAAGATTTTTTGATTTAGTTAGGTGGGGGGATGCCGTTACTGTTTTAGGTCCATTGGGATATACCAATAAATGTAGGTTTTATCCTATACCTCAACCTGCAATTGATAAGTCTGGAGGTTTGTTAGTTCAAAATCCAGAGTGGTAATTGTTGGGTATACCTTTTACAACTTTTAAATCAGAAATTATGTATAAAACAAATTTTAATAATAAAGTTAATATATTGGCTTTATTGGCAATCATACTATTCAGCTGTCAAAAAATGGATCGCCCTGCTTTAGCTAATTATGTTAAAGACGCCAACCCCCCTGGCGGTCCTTTAAAATTCTATACTGCTTTTGATGGAACTACTTCAGATCCATTGATGAACGCAGTTGATAGCATTAGAGCAACTTTTGCTTCTGCAAACCCATTAACTTCTATTGCTGGTATATCTGGAAAAGCAGTACAGGGCACCGATGGTAAAGCATTGCTATATCCTTCTGCAAACGATTTTAAAACTGCAACAAGCTTTAGCATATCATTTTGGTTAAAAAACACTGCGCAAGCTGGTAGAACAGAATTTCTTTTTTCATTGGTTGATGATACTTATGGTTGGCATCATAGTGCTGCATTTGTATTAGTAGAGAATCAAACACCTACTAAAGCCACAATGAAATTTGGATTGATGGATCAATGGCTTGAAGGAAATTTTGAAAAGCCAATGTTTGATGGTAATTGGCATCATATTGTTTATGCTTATGATCAGGCCACTTCAAAAATGTCTTATTACTTTGATGGTGCATTGGTAACTGGTTTATCTGCAGCCCAAACAGATGCAAAGAATGGAGGAAATGCTAGAGGTGCTGTAAATTTTTCTAATGCAACAAATATGGTAATAGGTGGATGGAATAAACATGCAAATATTACTGGCCCTACTGATGGTTGGATTAGTTCTTTCACCGGCGGTATAGACCAGTTTAGGTTGTATAGTAAAGCACTTACTTCAACTGAAGTAGCTGCTTTGTATACGAACAAAAATTAAGTTTTGGCAGTTTTTAACATGAGCAAAGGGCTGATCTTTTAAGTATCAGTCCTTTGTATTTTATATTAAATTCTATGATAAAAGTGCATTCACTTCCAATTAAGCTGCTTTGTAATTTTTTAGTTTTAGTTTTCCTGCTTGGGGCTTGCAAAAATAAACAAACACTGTTTTCTAAAGTAAGCCCAATAACTTCAAATATTTCATTTACCAATGAATTAATAGAAAAGGATGGATTAAGTATTCTTTATTACCTCTATTATTATAATGGGGGTGGTGTTGCAACAGGAGATATTAACAATGATGGTTTAATTGATATTTATTTTACTGCAAATTCTACAGGTAAGAATAAACTTTATTTAAATAAAGGTGATTTTAAGTTTGAAGATATTACGGATAAATCTGGCGTTAAAGGAATTTCTGATTGGTGTTCAGGGGTAACTATGGCAGATGTTAACGCGGACGGTTACTTGGATATTTATGTATCTACTGTAAGTAATAAGTATGGATTAAAAGGGCACAACGAATTATATATTAATAATAAAAATGGAACATTTACAGAAGAATCTTCAAAGTATGGGTTAAATACTGCTTGTTTTTCTACACAGTCTGTTTTTTTCGATTACGATCTTGATGGAGATTTAGATTGTTATATTTTAAATCAATCACATAAACCGCATGCTAATATTGTTAATATTAGCAATAGAGCCAATTATGATTCTTTGTCTGGTGATCGATTGTTTCGAAATGATGTTGCTACTACTGGTAAATTTACCGACGTTACTGCAGCTTCTGGAATTTATCAGAGTAATCTTGGATATGGTTTGGGAATTTCAATTGGTGATTTAAATAATGATGGGTGGGATGATATTTATATTGGAAATGATTTTCATGAAAACGACTACTATTATGTAAACCAACAAAATGGAACTTTCAAGGAAGTTGGGGCTGATCACTTTGGTCACTATAGTAGATTTAGTATGGGAAATGATATTGCAGATTATAATAATGATGGACAATTAGATATTATTACTGTTGATATGCTGCCCCCTGATGAAAAGACATTAAAAACTTATGGAAGTGACGAAAATCCTGACATCTATAAGGTTAAGTTAGAGCGAAATGGATATCAGAAGCAGTATTCACGTAATAGCTTACATAAAAACAATGGCAATGGTGTTACTTTTAGTGAAGTTGGTTTAATGGGGGGTGTTTCAGCTACTGATTGGAGTTGGGCTCCACTTTTTGCCGATTTTGATAATGACGGTAATAAAGATCTTTTTATTTCTAGTGGAATAGTAAAACGCCCAGTTGATTTAGATTATGTTCAATTTGTTTCTGATATGAAGTCTAATAAGGGACTTGATATAACTGATAAATTTGATCAAGAAGTAATTGATAAAATGCCTGATGGTAGTTCTCATCCATTTATGTTTAAAGGTGATGGATTACATCAATTTACTGATGTAAGTAAGGAATGGGGAACTGCAAATATGAAAGGCTATTATACGGGGGCTTCCTATGCAGATTTCAATAACGACGGCAAACTAGATGTAATTATTAACCCAATCAATGAAAAAGCAGTTTTATTAAAGAATACTTCTTCCGATAGTAGTATGGCTATTTCATTAAAGGGAAATACTGCCAATACCTTTGGAATTGGTGCTAAAGTGTATTTGTTTAATCAATCGAAAACGCAGTATCAGCAGATGATGTTGACACGTGGTTTTCAGTCTTCTACTGCTCCAGAATTACACTTCGGATTGCCTAATGGTCAATTACCCGATAGCATTTTAGTAGTTTGGCCAAATAATACATTTCAATTGATTAAAAAGAATATTGGTTTTGGAAAGATGCAGATTCAACAAGATGATGCAAAAGGGACTTTTGATTTTTCTTCATTTTTTCAATCTTCTCAAAATCGTTTAACCAATATTAGTAAAGATGTATTGGTCAAATGGGTGCATCAAGAAAATGATTTTATTGATCATAATCGACAATACTTAATTCCACATCAATTATCTACAAGAGGTCCTAAAATAGCAGTAGCAGACATTAATAAGGATGGACTTGAAGATTTTTTTGTTTGTGGTGCTTCCGAGCAGCCAAATACTATATTGGTTCAGAAAGCAAATGGAAATTTTGAAAAAATGATTTTACCTAATTCTGGGATGTCTTTACATGCCGAGAAAGTAGATGCTGTATTTTTTGATGCCAATTTGGATGGCTATCAAGACCTTTATATAGTAAGCGGTGGCAATCAATACGATAATGGCAATCCTGCACTTCTTGATCATTTTTATTTGAGTAATGGGAAGGGAGGATTTGTTCCTTCTGATCATTTAATACCTAAACTAGCTTTTAATAAATCTTCTGTAACTACTATTGATTTTGATAAAGATGGAGACACAGATTTATTTATAACAGGATTAGCAGATGCTGCCAAATATGGAATAGCCCAATCTTCTTATTTATTAGTGAATAACGGTAAAGCGTTATTCAGTGTTGCTCCTAATTCAATAATTAACGCTGACAACCTTGGAATGGCTACCAGTTCAACGTCTGCAGATGTAAACAATGATGGTTGGAGTGATTTAATTATAGCGGGTGAATGGATGAAAATTACACTGTTCCAAAATCAGAAAGGCAAATTTGAAAAAGTCACTATTCCAAACTCAAGTGGGCTATGGCAAACTATTGTTCAAACTGATATAAATAATGATGGGTGGATAGATTTTTTGGCAGGGAATTGGGGACACAATACCAAATTAAGTTCAGGTAAGAATGGGCCTTTAAAGTTATATGTAAAAGACTTTGATAACAATGGATCGCTTGAACAAGTGATGTGTTACACTATAAACAATAACGAGTATACTTTTCTTGGGAAAGATGAATTAGAGAGGGCGCTCCCTGTGCTTAAAAAAGCATATTTAAAATATGGTGAAGTTGCTGGTAAAACGGTTCAGTACATGTTCTATGATTTATTTAAAGATTATATAGAATTAGATGCTGTTACCCTCAGTTCTGTATGTTTTATAAATAATGGCAAGGGAGGCTTCAAAATGGTTGATCTACCAAAGGAATTGCAAATGGCTCCCATTTATTCGTTTACTAAAATTATGAATCAAAATAGTAATGGATATGTTGCGTTTGGAAATTTTTTCGGTGTAATTCCATATGAAGGCCAATATGATGCATTACAGCCTACTTATTTTAATTTTAATCAGCAACAAAATAAGTTTTTATTCGAGGGTATTATTCCTGATTTGCGAGGTGAATTTAGAGATGCAAAATGGTTGTGTAATAGGGATAATAAAAAGCGGTTAGTGGCTACTAGAAATAATAATACGTTAGTTTTTTTTGAATAAAATTTAATGACTCTAAATACCTTTAACAATGTTTAAATTAGGCTCAATCATTATAGTATTGATTTTATTGAGCTTTTGCTCCAATAAAAATAAGCTAGCCCTAAATGATAATGTAGTAGATAACGCTGCTAAAACTTATTATTGGGTAACTACTGGTGATCAATCTCAGTTGCTAACTAAACAATCTTTTATTTTAAAAACTGGGGAAGTTAATAATGCCTTGTCAGTAATTGATATAGATACTGCAACCAAATACCAAATAGTAGATGGTTTTGGCTATACTTTAACTGGAGGAAGTGCTTATTTAATAAATCAAATGGAGAGTAACGCTAAAGCTAGTTTGCTTAATGAGTTATTTGGCAGTAATGAAAATGCTATTGGAGTTAATTATTTAAGAATTAGTATCGGCGCTTCAGATTTAAGCAGTACTGTTTTTAGTTATAACGATTTGCCAGCTGGGCAAACAGATACTTTATTAAATGAATTTTCTTTATCTGCAGACACAATTGATCTTATTCCAATTCTTCAAAAAATTGTAGCCATTAATCCTGCAATTAAGATAATGGCTACACCTTGGAGTCCACCTATTTGGATGAAAGACAATCTAAATAGTATTGGAGGCAGTTTGCTGTCTAAATATTTTCATGTTTATGCTAATTATTTTGTGAAGTATTTACAGCAAATGAAATTAAAAGGAATTTCCATTGACGCTATAACTATTCAAAATGAGCCTCAACATGGCGGGAATAATCCCAGTATGTTAATGAGTGCTAATCAACAAGCTGATTTTATTAAAAATCACTTAGGGCCATTATTTGAAAAAAACGGAATTAAAACAAAAATTGTTATTTGGGATCATAATTGCGACAATCCCAATTATCCAATTTCCATTTTAAATGATCTAGCAGCAAAGAAGTATATTGATGGATCCGCCTTTCATTTGTATAATGGAGATATTAGCGCATTGTCTACTGTATATAATGCACACCCAGATAAATCTCTTTATTTTACTGAACAATGGACAGGTAAAAATGGAACCTTTGATGGCGACCTAAAATGGCATATCAAAAATGTAATTATAGGATCTATGCGCAATCATAGCAAAAATGCTTTAGAGTGGAATTTAGCAAATGATCCATCCTTCGGGCCAAGAACACCAGGAGGCTGTACAGAATGTAAAGGTGCTTTAACAATTGCTGGATCTACTGTATCAAAAAATGTTGCATTTTATATAATTGCACATGCTTCTAAGTTTATCCCCTCCGGATCTATTAGAATTGGGAGTGGGATAGTGGGAAATTTATTCTCTGCGGCCTTTTTAACTCCGGATGGAAAAAAAGTAGTGATTGTCTTGAATAATGGTAATCAAGAAGAGCAGTTTAATTTGCGAATCAATAAGCGTTGGTTAAGTTCGAGTTTAAAGGGCGGTGCAGTGGCAACTTTTGTAATTTAATTTAATTGAGATGAATTATGCAGAATAAACTATTTCATATAAGCTTATGTTTAATAAGTTCAATTATTTTTCATGGTTGTAAAAAAAATAATCAAGTAACTGAAACCCCAATAGTAATTCCACAAGCACTTCTTAATACATCTATTCAATTAAATAATCTTGTTGTTAATTCAAGTGCTAACTATGACGTAAACATTGCTACCAAAATTAAACTTGCCTTTAATAACAAGGTTGATAAAGTAACTGTTCCTCAAGCTGTAACTATATCTTTAAATGGAGTGGAGAATGTTACATTAAATTTTTCATACGAGAATAATGATAGTAGTATTGTTGTTGTCCCTAGTACTCCTTTAAAGCATTTATCTAAGTATTTAGTTAGTGTAAGTACAAGCTTGACGTCTTCGCAAAAAGGGAAATTAAATATTCCTATTTCAATTAGTTTTATCACCAGCATTGATTCTACCAATAAGTTTCCGGTCATATCTGATAATGCATTATTGGATACTATTCAAAAAAGAACGTTTAAGTATTTCTGGGATTTTGCACACCCCGTATCGGGATTATCTAGAGAAAGAAATTCTTCAGGCGAAATTGTAACCATTGGTGGGTCTGGTTTTGGTATTATGTCATTAATTGTTGCTGTTGATAGAAACTTTATTACTCGTGCTCAAGCATTAGAAAGGTTAAAATTAATTGTTGACTTTCTAAAAAACAAAGCGCAAAAATTTCATGGAGCTTTCCCGCATTGGATAAATGGCACAACTGGAGAAGTAATACCCTTTAGTTCAAAAGACAACGGTGCTGATTTAGTTGAAACATCTTATTTAATTGCAGGTCTACTTTCGGCTAGAATGTATTTTAATGAGTCAACTGTTTCTGAAAACACACTAAGGGCTGATATCAATTCAATTTGGGATGGAGTAGAATGGAATTGGTTTAGACAAAATAACCAAGATGTACTTTATTGGCATTGGAGTCCTAATTTTCAATGGGAAATGAATTTAAAAATCCAAGGTTGGAATGAATGTTTAATTACCTATATATTGGCTTCATCCTCAAATAATAATAATATACCTACTTCTGTATACCATAATGGTTTTGCTCGAAGTGGGGCTATGGTTAATAACAATTCATATTATAATATTAAGTTAACATTAGGTCCGGCATTCGGTGGTCCTTTGTTTTTTGCGCAGTATAGTTTTTTAGGAATTGACCCTCGTGGATTAAGCGATCAATACACTAATTATAATAATTATGTAGTAAATCATACTAGAATAAACTATGAATATTGTAAAGCGAATCCTAAACAGTTTTTTGGTTACAGCGAGAATGCATGGGGACTTACTGCAAGTGATATTCCCAATGGGTATGCTGCAAGTTCGCCCACAAATGATTTGGGGGTAATTACCCCTACTGCTGCATTGTCATCTTTTCCATATACACCCAAAGAGAGCATGCAAGCGCTCAGATTTTTTTACTATATGCTTGGCGATAAAATTTGGTCTGATTATGGTTTTGTTGATGCTTACAAATTGCAAGATTTATGGTTTGCCAGTTCTACATTGGCTATTGATCAGGGACCAATTATTATCATGATCGAAAATTATCGATCTGGACTCATTTGGGGCTTATTAACTTCATGCCCTGAACTTAAAGTGGGTATGAGAAAGCTTGGTTTTACTGCGCCATATTTATAAAAATTCATTTATGAAACTTTATAGTATTTTATTTATCATCATTCTTTTGGGATCAGGTGGGTTATTGGCCCAACAGAAAACATATTGCAATCCAATCAATATTGATTACGGATTTACACCAATTCCTAATTTTTCTGAATGGGGCAAACACCGTGCTACTGCTGATCCTGTCATTGTAAATTTTAAAGGAGATTATTATTTATTTAGTACGAATCAATGGGGCTATTGGCATAGTAATGATATGCTTAAATGGAACTTTATTTCTAAGAAATTCCTAAGACCTTGGAACAAAGGTTATGATGAACTCTGTGCACCTGCAGTTGGTGTTATTGGTGATACAATGATTGTTTTTGGATCTACTTATACCAATAATTTTACTTTATGGATGAGTACCAATCCAAAAGCTAATGAATGGAAACCATTGGTTGATTCGTTTGAAATTGGTGGTTGGGACCCAGCTTTTTTTACAGATGATGATGGTAAATTGTACATGTATAATGGTAGTAGCAATGTGTTTCCTTTATATGGAATAGAGTTAGATCGGAAAACTTTTAAACCAATTGGAACTCGTAAAGAAATTTATCACCTTAAATCATGGAGATATGGTTGGCAAAGATTTGGTGAGCATATGGATAATACCTTTTTAGACGCATTCATGGAAGGTGCATGGATTACTAAATACAAAAACAAATATTATTTGCAATATGGAGCTCCAGGTACTGAATTCAGTGGCTATGCAGATGGTGTAGCAATCGGAAATTCGCCTTTAGGACATTTTGAAGAGCAATCGGACCCATTGAGTATGAAGCTTGGAGGTTTTGCAAGAGGTGCAGGACATGGGGCAAGTTTTCAAGATAATTCTGGAAAATATTGGCATGTAAGTACTATCATGTTATCTGTTAAGAACAATTTTGAAAGAAGAATTGGAATTTGGCCAACTGGATTTGATGCCGATGATATGATGTGGACAAGCACGGCTTTTGGTGATTATCCTCATTATTCACCAAAGTATAGAGAAATGGATCAAGTTCCACTACAATCTAATCCGGCATTTACTGGTTGGATGCTATTGAATTATAGAAAGCCTGTTAGGGTTTCTTCTACACTGGGAGGATATAGTGCAAATAATATCAACGATGAGCAAATGAAAACCTATTGGAGTGCTGTTTCTGCCAATCAATCTGAGTGGTTGCAATCTGATTTGGGTTCTATTGTAAAGGTAAATGCAATACAAATTAATTATGCCGATCAAGATGCTACATTTTTGGGTAAGCAAACCAATTTGTATCATCAATACAAAATATTTGCTTCAGATGACGGTGTTAAATGGAACTTAATCATCGACAAATCATCTAATAAAACAGATATTCCACACGAATATGTTGAATTGGAGAAGCCAATTCTTACTCGGTTTCTTAGAATGGAAAATGTACATATGGCATCAGGTAAATTTGCCATTAGTGGTTTTAGAGTGTTTGGTATTGGGAATGGACCTAAACCCCCACCAGTTAATCAATTTATGGTACTAAGAACTGAAAAAGACAAAAGGAGTGCTTGGATTAAATGGTCGCCAGTTGATGATGCCTATGGGTATAATATTTACTATGGAACTAGTCCTGATAAGTTATATAATTGCATCACAGTTCATGATATAAATGAGTATTGGTTTAACGGAATGGATTTGAAAAAGCCTTATTATTACACTATTGAAGCAATTAGTGAAAATGGGCAATCTGATAAATTTAAAATTTTAAAAGTGGAATAATGAAAAACATAATAAAATTTGCTTTGACTTTTGGTTGGCTTTTTATTTTAAGTGAACTGAGTGCACAGGATGCTAAAATGAATGCATTCATCAACCAGTTGATGGCTAAAATGACATTAGAAGAAAAACTGGGTCAGCTTAATTTGCCTAGCTCTGGCGATTTTGTTACGGGTGCTGCCGCTAGTTCTGATATAGCTAAGAAAATTGAAGCGGGTAAAGTAGGTGGCTTATTCAATATTAAATCAGTAGCGAAAATTAAAGAGGTTCAAAAGTTAGCTGTTGAAAAAAGCAGACTCAAAATTCCTTTGATGTTTGGAATGGATGTGATTCACGGATATGAAACAGTGTTTCCCATCCCTTTAGGAATGAGTGCAACTTGGGACATGCCTTTAATTGAACGTAGTGCAAGAATTGCGGCCAACGAAGCCAGTTCAGATGGAATTAACTGGACTTTTTCTCCAATGGTAGATGTTTCTAGAGATCCAAGATGGGGTAGAATTTCAGAAGGAAATGGAGAAGATCCTTACTTGGGTGCGCAAATTGCCAAAGCAATGGTGAAGGGGTACCAAGGCAATGATTTGTCTAAAAATAATACCTTGCTTTCTTGTGTAAAACATTATGCGCTGTATGGTGCTGCTGAAGCTGGAAGAGATTATGGTACTACCGATATGAGTCGTGTAAGAATGTTTAATGAATATATGTTGCCTTATAAAGCTGCAGTAGATGCCGGTGTTGGTTCTGTAATGGCTTCCTTTAATGAAATTGATGGGTTGCCTGCACACGGCAATAAATGGTTGTTAACCGATGTATTAAAAAAGCAATGGGGTTTTAAAGGAATGGTTGTATCCGATTATACCGGCATTAATGAAATGATTGCACATGGGGTTGGAGATTTAAAAACAGTTTCTGCATTATCTATGAATGCGGGCTTAGATATGGATATGGTAGGGGAAGGATTTTTAACCACTTTAGGGGCTTCATTAAAAGAGAAAAAAGTTTCACAAGCTCGAATTGATGAAGCGTGTAGAAAAATTTTAGAAGCCAAATATAGATTGGGATTATTTGAAGATCCTTATAGATATATTGACGAGAATAGAGCAAAAACAGAAGTGTTTTCTGCTGCCAATAGAAAAGAAGCAAGAACCATTGCTGCACAGAGTTTTGTGTTATTGAAGAATGCCAACAATACTTTGCCTTTAAAAAAATCTGGCTCCATTGCATTAATTGGACCATTGGCTGATAATAAAGAAAATATGGGTGGTACTTGGAGTGTAGCCGCTAATTTAAGTAAAGCCACTTCTTTGTTACAAGCATTCAAAGAAACTATTGGAGACAAAGTAGCTATTCATTACGCAAAGGGTTCAAATTTAGATGCTGATGCCAAATTTGAAGAGCGTGCTGGTATGTTTGGTAAGTCTTTAAAGCGAGATGAAAGAACCGATGACCAACTATTGAATGAAGCTTTGGATGCAGCTGCCAAGTCTGACGTTATTGTAGTTGCTGCTGGGGAGAGTGCTGAAATGAGCGGTGAAGCAAGTAGTAGAAGTAACTTGGATATTCCTGGTGTTCAAAAGAATTTAATTAAAGCTTTATTAAAAACCGGTAAGCCGGTTGTATTGGTATTGTTCACAGGAAGACCATTAACCCTTACTTGGGAAAATGAATATGTTCCTGCTATTTTAAATGTTTGGTTTCCTGGTTCTGAAGGTCCTTATGCTATTGCTGATGTATTGTTTGGCGATGTGAATCCTTCTGGAAAATTATCTGCTACTTTTCCTCAGAATGTTGGGCAGGTACCTTTGTTTTACAACCATAAAAACACTGGCCGTCCTTTGCGTGGACCTTGGTTTCAAAAGTTTCAGAGCAATTATTTAGATGTGAGCAATGATCCATTGTATCCTTTTGGTTATGGCTTAAGCTACACGAGTTTTAGTTACAGTGATGTAGTATTAAGTAGTTCAAAAGCAAAAGGGAATCAAGCGGTAACTGCTTCTGTAACCCTTACCAATACTGGCGCATACGAGGGAAAAGAAGTGGTACAATTGTATATAAGAGATTTAGTTGGTTCTATTACCAGACCGGTTAGTGAGTTAAAAGGATTTCAAAAAATTAGTTTGAAACCCGGTGAATCTACTAAAGTAAGTTTTACCATAACGCCCGAAGATTTGAAATTCTACAATTATGATTTGAAATACGATTGGGAAGCTGGCGATTTTGAAATCATGATTGGTACCAATGCGCAAACTGTTAAAAAAGCCAATATTAATTGGAGTAAATAATTAGCCTTACTATTCAAATAAACAATATGAAATTTTTTGTACCTATTCTTTTAGTTGGATTAATCACCACTACTGCTCATGCGCAGGTTAAACCAGAATGGACTGCAGTGTTTAGTAAAATAAACGCTGAAATAGACCAACACTCTAAAGCTTATAGTAGTTTAAAAACCGCCACTGAAACCATTGGACATCGTTTAACTGGTTCGGAGAACGGAAAAAAAGCAGAAACTTTTGCATACAATTTATTGAAGTCTTATGGCTTTAAAGACGTGAAATACCAACCATTTGAAGTAGAGAGCTGGAGTAGGGGAACACTGTCTGTAAAAATTGGCACCGACCTCAATAACTTACAAACTGTGAAGTCTGTTTCTTTGGCCCATGCTCCTGTAAAAGCCAATGTGAAACTAGAATTGGTAGACATGGGTAATGGATTAGAAGAAGATTATATCAATAACCCAGGTAAAGTAACTGGTAAAATTGCAGTGGTGTATTTAGGTATTTTACCAGACTCTAAAACTGGTTTAAAAAATCTTCACCGTTCAGAAAAAACAGCTTTGTCTACTAAGTATGGTGCAAAAGGTATCATCATTATCAATACTGCAACTGGTGGTATTTTATTAACTGGTACTGCATCTGTAACGGGTAAATTAATTCCCGATCCTGCTGTTTGCATTGGCAAAGAAGATGGTTTAAAGTTGAAGGAAGACATGAAGAAAGCAACACATTATGCTTCTATTGATATGACCAATCAATCTGGTTTAATTAAAGCAAGGAATGTGATTGCTACTATTAAAGGAAAAACAATGCCGAAAGAAAAAGTAATTGTTGGTGGACACTTAGATAGTTGGGATTTAGCTACTGGTGCCATTGATAATGGTATTGGTTCTTTTGCTGTAATTGATATGGCTAGAACGTATATGGCCTTAAAATTACAGCCTGAGCGTACTGTTGAATTTGTACTTTTCATGGGAGAAGAAGAAGGCTTATTGGGCTCTAGGGCTTATGTAGATCAGGCTATCAAGAACAATACATTAGATCAAGTGCGTTATATGCTTAACTACGATATGACCAATGATCCTAAGGGATTTTCTACCACTATTGCAGAGAGTAAAGAGTTGTTTGTAGGTATTGGTGCCATTGTGCAAGCAGCTGATACCAGTTATAAAAATTTATTTAATAATGGAGCTGGTTTGCACAGCGATCATCAACCTTTTATGTTACAAGGTATTCCTACTGGTGGTGGTGCAGGCGGCAGATTGCCCAATAATGCAGGTCCTTGTTACCATGCAGACTGCGACGACTTTAAATTGGTAGACGAAAAAGGCTTAAAGAATACAGTGCGCAATGGCGCTATATTATTGTATGGCATTGCAGATTCTAAAGAATTAAAATCTAGAAGGTTCACCGACACTGAAGTGCGCGACTTTATGATTAAGAACAATCTGAAAGAAGCATTGGAAATAGCTGGTGAGTGGAGGTGGAAATAATTATGCTTCCCCTCTTTTATTAAATAGCTTTTGTATTTGCAAAGACAAATAAACAGTGATGACGGCGCAGATAATTCCTGCCCCTACATCTAGTGGAAAGTGTTGTGCCAAATAAACCCTGGAATAGCCTGCTAACAATGCAGCGGTGAATCCAATTAGCCAAAAATAAGTATAGGGTAGTAGTAAACAGCCTAGTAAGAATAAGCTAAATGCGGTGGTAGTATGACCTGATGGAAAGCTATTATTGCTGTGTACGGTTACTCCTTTTACGGTATGGATGGGGCTATGAGTAGTTGATTCAATTGCTGCAGTTGGCCTGGCTTCGTTGGGATAAATAATTTTTTTCCCTGTTTGAACCAGTAAGGTAGAAAGTACAATGGCGCTGAGTATCAGCGGCAATAATTTTCGTTTAAAAAAAATAAAGTACAGCCCTACTGGTACCCAGAATATACCATCTCCTGCATGGGTAAAATATTGAAAAAAGAAATCGGCAGTAGATCCTAGATTGTGGTTCAATAATAAAAACAAGTCTTCTTTGCCTCCAAGAAATGAAAATAAAAGCAGGATTATTCCTGTTGCAATACTGAGGGTGGCTCCTGTTTTAAAAGCTGATATATTCATACGTAAATATATTAAATAACGCCCGCAAGTTCTAGGCTTCTCTTTTTTAAGTGAACAATATCTAAGTCATCTATAATTGCGTCTGGCGTTAAAACCAATGAAGTGTTGTTTTGCTTCCACCAATTATTGTTAATGAGTTTATTGCAATGCAAAACGCCAATT
The DNA here is from genome assembly GCF_030695065.1 of Sediminibacterium sp. Classification (GTDB taxonomy): domain Bacteria; phylum Bacteroidota; class Bacteroidia; order Chitinophagales; family Chitinophagaceae; genus Sediminibacterium. The sequence continues at coordinate 190,586 of NZ_JAUYTR010000007.1, forward strand.
AAATATTTTCTTTCTGCTTGTGCATGCCATTCTTCTATCCATTCAAAATCTTCTCTGGGTATGTATTTCCAATCATCAAAACTTACATACACTTTCAAATAATAGTCGTTGGATAGTTCATGAGGTTGATGGTGGTATAATTTTTTATACTCGTATTTGTAATTATATCTTAATGCAGCAATATCACTTAATACTGCAGATGCAGTTGGGAAGCTTCCTGCTCCTTTTCCATAGAAAAATTGTTTGTCTGCAAAGCCCGATTCAATAACAACCCCATTGTATTCATTTTTTACAAATGACAATGGTTCACTCAGTGGTACAAATTGCGGTAATACAAATGCAGCTACTTTTCCATTTTTCAACTTTTTTGCTTGTCCAATTAACTTGATATCAAAACCTTTTTCTTTGGCTACTATTGCATCGGATCCCTGTACATTTTGAATGCCTGTAAATAAAATTTCAGTTGGTGCACTTACAATTCCATATGCATGGTTTAATAAAATGGTCCATTTGTTTAGTGCATCATATCCCTCCACGTCTAGCTTGGGGTTGCTTTCAGCAAACCCTAGTTGCTGTGCCAGCAACAGCGCTTCTGAAAAATCCAGTTTTTCTTCGAACATTTTGGTTAAGATAAAATTGGTAGACCCATTCACAATTGCCTTAATGGAATGCAATAAGTCGTTGTCATAATACTCTTCTAAGTTTCTAATTACTGGAATAGAAGCGCAAGCTGCCGCTTCGTATAAGAAAGGAAGGTCTGTTTCTTTTTGCAAAGCCAATAACGCGGGTAAATTATCGGCAATCATTTTTTTGCTCGCACTTACTACCGACTTTCCATTTTTTAATGCGGTTGATACAATATCAAACGCAGCCACTGAATCATCAATTACTTCTACTATTACATTAATTTCCGGGTCTTGCAACAATTCGTTTTTATCGGAAGTAAATAATGCTTCCGGCGCATTTCTTTTCTTGGCTGTATTCTTAATACATACTTTTTTGATGCTCGCTTTTAATGAGGGTGTTTGTTGCAATACTTTGTACAATCCTTCTCCAACTACACCAAATCCAAATAATCCGATTATTAACTGTTTGTGGGTTTCCATTTTGTTTCTTTCTTTTAGGGTTTGTTACTTTATTATTTCAATGGCATCTAAAACATTTGCTAAGTCTGCAATTAGGTCTTCTGCTTCTTCTAAGCCAATAGATAAGCGTATTAAACTATCGCTTACACCAGCTGCTCTTCTTTTTTCTGCAGGGATTGATTTATGGGTCATATTTGCTGGATGTGAAATCAAGCTTTTGATTCCGCCCAAACTTTCTGCTAACTTAAAAAGTTGGGTGCTGCTTACTATGTTAACCGCAGCATCATTGGTATTGTTTACCAAAGTGAATGAAATAATACCACCATTGGCATAATATACTTCTGCTATTGCTGGGTGCGTTTTCAAGTACTGCGCTACTTTATGTGCTGTTCTGCAATGGTGTTTCATACGCAAATGCAGGGTTTCAATTCCTCTGATCACCAACCAACTGTCAAAGGGGGCTAATACCGCTCCACAAGCATTTTGGAAGAACTTTAGTTTTGCGCCTATTTGTTCATCCTTGGCTATTAAAATGCCTGCAATTAAATCACTGTGTCCGCCCAAATATTTAGTAGCACTATGTATTACTATATCTGCACCTAGTAATAAGGGTTGTTGTAAAACAGGCGTTGCAAACGTATTGTCTACACAAAGCAAACAGTTGTGCGCTTTTGCAATGGTAGCAATGGCTGAAATATCAGCAATTTTTAAAGTAGGATTGGTAGGTGTTTCTAACCAAATCAATTTGGTATTGGGGGTAATAGCTGCTGAAACTTTTGCAATATCACTGGTATCTACAAAATGCACTTTAATGCCATACTGCTCGTACACTGCAGTAAACAAGCGATAAGCGCCACCATAAATATCATCTACTGCAACTATTTCGTCTCCTGTTTTTAAGAGCTTAACTACTGCATCAATAGCTGCCAATCCACTGGCAAATGCTAGGCCTGTTGCTCCATATTCTAGTTTGGCAATCAAGTTTTCTAATGCTGCCCTTGTAGGATTATTAGACCTTGAATAATCATAGCCCTTATTGATGCCCGGGGCTTCTTGCACAAATGTGCTGGTTTGATAAATGGGTACTGAAATAGCACCCGTAAGCGGGTCTACCGGAATACTGTGAATGAGTTTTGTTGCACTGAGCATGATACGATGTTTTTTATTTTAAAAAATATCGTTCTTGTTAATCTCTAGGTATAGTTGATTGCTTGGTTTGCACCAAAAAAAAACCCACCTGATAAAATCAGATGGGCATATATAATTTTCCTTTCGGTAATAATAAAAGCTTGACTCTGACTTATCTTCCCCGTTGCAGTTTTAGTACAATCAGGATGGAATTGGCACCTTCATACTACAGAGTGAATGTAATATGGGTTGCCAAGGCTTCACAGGGCCAAAACCCTCCGCCTTTCTTGATAAGATTATTAAAGAACTACTGCAAAGATAGTGCAGCGGATTTAATCCACCAAATTAAAAGTCTACTAAATTAGTAGGGTAATATAATTTTCTCTTTTTTAATCCACTTCAAACATTGAAGGCCTTCCCTTGTTTGTATCTTTAACCTCCATTATGGCAAAGAAAGAAATAGGCAAGCAACCCACACTTGAGAATGACCAAGATTATATTCAGGTTTTTGGTGCCAAGGAACATAATTTAAAAAATATTGATATCTCTATTCCTAAAAACAAATTGGTTGTTTTTACTGGGGTTAGCGGAAGTGGTAAATCTTCTTTGGCTTTTGATACCATTTACAACGAAGGTCAACGCCGATATATGGAAAGCTTTGGCGCTTATGCCAGACAGTTCATGGGCGATATGGAAAGACCTGATGTTGATAAAATTACGGGCCTTTCTCCGGTGATTTCTATTGAACAGAAAACCACTAATAAAAATCCCCGATCTACTGTTGGTACCGTAACAGAAGTGTACGATTTTCTTCGTTTATTGTATGCAAGAATTGGGGAAGCATATAGTTATGAGACCGGTAAAAAAATGGTGAAGTTTAGTGAAGAGGAAATTGTAGAAAATATTTACGCTCGTTTTAAGAATAAAAAAGTAAGTCTACTGGCTCCTTTAATTAGAGGAAGAAAAGGGCATTATAGAGAATTGTTCGAAGAGATTCGCAAGAAAGGGTTTTTAAAAGTAAGGGTAGATGGAGAAATTCTAGATCTTACGCCTAAGTTGCAAGTGGATCGTTATAAAATTCATGACATTGAAGTAGTGATTGATCGCTTGCCTGTTACAGATGAAATGCGTGTTCGTGTTAGTCAAAGTGTGCAGCAATCCTTAAAAATGGGTAAAGACTTGTTATTTCTTTTAATAAACGATACCAATAAAACGATTCAGTATTCTAAACAGTTAATGTGCGAAGACTCAGGTATCAGTTATGAAGAGCCTTCTCCCAATGCATTTTCGTTTAACTCTCCTTATGGTGCTTGCTCTACATGTAAAGGTTTAGGGAATGTATATTCGATTGACATGTCGGCAGTTATTCCCGATAATACTTTGAGTATTAAAGAGGGTGGAATTGCTCCGTTGGGTGTGCAGCGTGATGCATATATGTTCAGGAATGTAGAACAGTTGGCTAAGAAGAATAAAATCAATTTAGATAAACCCATTAAAGATTTGCCCATTGCGGGATTGAATATCTTATTATATGGTAATCCGGAAGGCGATACTTTAGAAATAGATAATCCCGAAGAAATTGCTGGGATAGATCCGTACAGTGGAGATTTTGAAGGCATTATTCCTATGCTGAAGCGTTGGTTTACGGGCGTTAAAAGTGATGGTATGCGAGAGTGGGTGGAGCAATATATGGAATTGAAATTGTGTACCAGTTGCCAGGGCAATCGGTTGAAAAAAGAAAGCCTTTGGTTTAAAGTAGATGAAAAAAATATTGCTGAATTAAGTGCACTTAATTTAGATAAACTACATCATTGGTTTGTTGGATTAGAAGAAAGGTTGAATAAAAAACAAAACCTGATTGCTAAAGATATTTTGAAAGAAATAAGAGAAAGAGTACAGTTTTTATTAGACGTTGGATTAACGTATCTTTCATTAAGCAGGTCTTCTAGAACCCTTAGTGGTGGGGAATCTCAGCGTATTAGGCTGGCCACTCAAATTGGGTCTCAATTGCAAGGAATCACCTATATTTTAGATGAACCTTCCATTGGTTTGCATCAAAGAGACAATCATCAATTGATTCATGCATTAAAAAATTTGAGGGATATTGGGAATAGTGTGTTGGTAGTAGAGCATGATAAAGATATTATGCTGGCTGCTGATTATTTGGTAGACATTGGCCCTAGGGCAGGTAAATATGGTGGTAATATTGTTGCAGAAGGCACTCCTGCAGAAGTATTGGCTTCTAACTCTGATACTGCTCAATATTTAAATGGGCAAAAATCTATTGCAGTTCCTTTAGAAAGAAGAGTAGGGAATGGAAAAGAATTGATTTTAAAAGGGGCAACAGGAAATAATTTAAAGAATGTTACTGTGCGTTTTCCATTAGGAAAGTTGATTGTGGTAAGTGGTGTGAGTGGTAGTGGTAAGAGTACTTTAATTAATGAGACTTTGTATCCACTTTTATCTAAACATTGTTACAATAGTAAAGTGCATCCTATGCCTTTTGTTTCGGTGAAAGGCTTAGAACATATTGATAAAGTAATTGAGATAGATCAATCTCCCATTGGTAGAACACCTAGAAGCAACCCTGCTACTTATTGTGGTTTCTTTACCGAAATAAGAACCTTGTTTGCTGCAGTGCCCGAAGCTAAAATTCGGGGCTATGCTGCTGGTCGTTTTTCATTTAATGTGAAGGGCGGTCGTTGTGATGTTTGCGAAGGGGGTGGTATGAAAGTGATTGAAATGAATTTTCTTCCGGATGTATATGTGAATTGCGAAAAATGCAATGGTAAAAGATACAATCGCGAAACATTGGAAATTCGTTACAAAGGAAAATCAATCAGTGATGTATTGAATATGACGGTAGATGAAGCCTGCGATTTCTTTCAACCAGTTCCTTTCATCTATCGTAAAATTAAAGTATTACAAGACGTTGGCTTGGGTTATGTTACATTGGGCCAGTCTGCGGTAACACTTAGTGGGGGTGAAGCGCAGCGCGTAAAACTCGCTACTGAATTAGGTAAAAAAGATACCGGTAAAACATTTTATATTTTGGATGAACCCACCACTGGTTTGCATTTTCAAGACATTAGTCATTTACTTGATGTATTGAATAAATTAGTAGACCGTGGTAATTCGGTGCTGGTGATTGAGCACAATTTAGATGTGGTTAAAATGGCCGATCATGTAATAGACTTGGGTCCTGAAGGGGGCGATGGAGGTGGTCAAATATTATTTGAGGGTACACCAGAAAAAATGCTTTTGCACAAAACCAGCCATACTGCTCGCTTTTTAAAAGCAGAAATGAATTAACTTCAAACCATGAATTTAAACGACTTAAATTTTTTGCCTGAATGGGACGAAAGCAGGTATAAAGTAGGACCGGGAGATGCTGCGGAAGAATGGCGCAGAGGTCCTGCTAGGGCTATTGCCAAAGCTATGTACAATCAATGGAGAGAAGTATTTGGTTTGGTGATTGCTTTTGCTGAAAACCTAGCAGATGATGGTGAGGAAACACATCCTGCATCTACTAAAGCGCTAATTTATGAGAACGTAATGATTGTTGCACCTAAAATTATTGGTGCCATCAGTATGGATTTATATGTGCTCAAAATGGAGAACGCTTCTAATATTAGAACCAATGCCAAACAAATGATGGAGCAGATTGGTTTTGCAGTTCTAATGGGCTGGGCCGATGAATCGCATAAACATGTAATTGAAGAAGCACTGTATAAATTTAGAGAACTCTTTAAGCAGTGGGTTAGCACTTTTCAAAAAGATGCTTACGAAGATGAATGGGGCTTATTTGTTTAGTAGTCTGATTTCTTTGTGTGTAAAGGTTTCCATATTAAATAATAGTAGGCGAGTATTAGTATTCCTATTGTGAAAGGAATAAGGGCCAAGTGCTTAAATGTATAATTGCCCCAAATTGGAAGATGATCAAACCCGAAAAATTCACTAACCATCCAATAAGAGTTGGCTGAGATCCAAACGGTAATTGCCAGATTATGACATAGTTCCGACACATATTGTCTGGTTCTATAGGCAATTACAATCGATATAATGAGGGTAGGTATAATCATTGTTGTCCCTAGCCATTTTAGACCCAAACACCAGGCTACGTCTTTGAATAACCAAAACACAATGTGTAGGTTTTCCATCTTTCTATACTTTAATGGAATATCATATCTATTGTTGTGAACCGAAGGGGCTTGCTCCATGCCTAATTCATTTGAGGCACAATATTAATTTTTTGTAATCAATTAGCGGCTTAAAATATTCTTGAACCTTTGTATATCTGCCAATGGGTTAATAGGCTCGCCTTGCAACATATGACGGGTAAGCTGATTGGCAAAATAAGGGGCTAAGCTGCAACCCTTGGTGCCCATGCCATTTAATACCCCTATATTTTTTTGAATGGGATGGAAGCCCACAAATGGTCTACGTTCTACATTGGCTGGTCTTTCTGATGCTATATGGTCTACCACTTCATAAGGAAGCTTTAGCCAATTGGTTAATTGTTGGGTTGTTTTTTCTAAAAATGATTGAGTTGGCTCAAGGTGATCGTATTTCCATTCATAGGTAGACCCAATCCAAAACAAATCATCTTTCCAAGGAACCACGCTAATTCCTTGTTTATATATATTGTTTCTTGGCAAGTTTGGTATGGAGGCAATTATGGCTTCCCCTTTATTGGTTGCATAGGGGAGTAGTTCAAAATATGGATTATTAATTCCCCCTGTTCCCTCGCAAAAAATAATCTGTTTGGCTTTGATGCCTTTCCACTCTATACTATTTGGATGGATGGTACAATCTTCCCAATTAAATTTTTCGGCTATCAAAGCATTTTGTTGAGCTAATTTTTTTCTAAATGCACTCAGCATTTCTTGCAATTGAATTAACCAGCATGGATGAATTTCTCCCACTCCAAATAATAAATGAAAATAAGCTTCCCATTTTTGCGCATCTGCCTCACTTAAATAGGTTGTTTCCTTGGGTAATCTTTCCGAAAACGCCACCTTGTTCTGTGGGGTTGCATGAAAGTCAAGAATATTGCATTGACTAATTAAATGCGTATTCAATTCTTTACCCAATTGCGTATAGGCATCTACTGCATATGGCATAAATAATTCTATTTCCCATGTGCGTACGATTCTTCTTCCAGTTACCGGATTAATGACCCCGCTTGCTACTTTAGTTGCACTGTTCGGGATGGATTCGTCTATCACTAATACTTGTTGTCCTGCTTTCATTAGGTTCCAACTCAGCATAGTGCCGCACAAACCTTGCCCTATAATAATCGTATCAACCTGCATAGTACTATTGTTCTATTCTTAATTTGATTGCATTGGAATGTGCATTAAATGCAGGCGCATACATACTTTGCATGCTTGCAAATCCAGCTGTATACAATCCTTTATGTGTTGCCCTTATGGTATAAGTAAATTGGTAATTTCCCTTTGGTAAATAGCTGAAGAAATAATTATTACTTACATCTTTAGTGCTTTGGTAATAAAATAAATTTTCTTGAAAACGATATCCACTCAATTGGCTGGTAGGTTCTGTTGCGGCAGGTCTTAAATCTTTCAAATGAACATAATCCATATCTCTGTCTACTTTCATGGATAATGAAACAGTAATTAATTCTCCTACTTTTACTGGTTCATTTTCATTCAATTCTACCCAAGCTTTATTTCGTTCAACCAATAATTTTTTATTAATCAACATTGGTCCTGTGCTTGCAGTAATTTCATCCATATTGGCTAAATACTGCCAGTAAATACTTCCATAAGAGGGTTGATCGGAAACCATATTCTGCGTGGCAGTTGTAACGGTTATATTTCCCATTTCTGCTTTTACTTTATCTCCTTCAATTCTCTTTTTAAAATAACCAGATCCTTCCATTGTTTTTTCTGTTGCCGTACCAATGGTTGTTTTACCTAATTCTATTCGCACTGCTCTTTTATTGCTCATCCATTGTTGACCATTGGCTACCAAGCTGTATACTGCATCTACAGTAGCAATTCCATTACCCCAATGATTGGTTTCTTTATTGAGTATTAACCAGGTAAGCATTGCATTGATTTGCTTTTGATAGGGCTTGGTGGGGGTTTCGCTGTTGATTTCGCTGAAGCAATCAATCATCATGGTTTGATGTACTATTGGCATTGCATACCAACGAGAAGTTAATCTGTTTTTCCAATACATTCCTTGTTGAGTATTGATTACGGTATTTTCTAATAATGCTTTTAAAATTTTATTTGCAAAACTATTTTCATTATTTCTTTTGGCAATGATTGCAATCATTGCTTGCGCATATTGATTTTGTTTATCCCAGCTGTTGCGGGCTATTTGCCAATAGGCTTTATAAGCGGTATCATTTTGAATGATATTTTCTCTGTAAAAACTTCTCATGTATAAATAATCCAATTGACTGCTTTCAATTTGTATGGGTTTGCTCTTTTTGTATTCATACCTGATTGCTTCATCGGTAAATGCCAACGCCTTCATCAATATTGGTCTTAACTGCGCCGATATAGATGGTGTAATGGCGCCGATTCTTTTTAATTTGCCGATGCCTGTTAATATGTAACGAGTGATGTATTCGTCTGAACGCCCACCTTCAAACCAACTAAAGCTTCCATCGGGTAATTGTAGCTTAGCTAGTTGAACTAACCAGGCTTCGTTTTCTTTGGTAATGGTTTGTACATCCATTTGATTGGCCAATTCTCTCAATAAAATATTGCCCGATTTGGCATCCATTACCCAGGGCGTTTCTTGTAATAATATTTGTTTGAGTTCGGCATTCTTTTCTAGCGGATTATTTAGTACTGTACTATCCTTTTTCCATTCTTCTAGAACGGTTGCAATCCTTGGATATTTATTCAATAAATGCAAAGCCATCAGGTTGGCATAAATGCGATTGAATTGATGAATAGCGGAACGCTCCGGATCAGTTTTTAAATATCCCAATGCCTGCACGGCATTCCATATGGGCTGTGTGGTATATTCTACTGTTAATCCTTGTGTACTTATTCCTTCGCTTTGATTGTTGAGTAGTTTTTCAAAACGAAATTGTTGGGTCGTATCTTTTTGTAAATAAATGGGTAAGTTTTCTGTAACCAATTGCCTATTACTTAAAACCGCAACCGTATTTTCTTCCCCATCGCTTAACTCATTCGTTCTTGCTATAATTCGATACCTGAGTGGCTTATTATAACTAAAAGGAACTTGTATAGGAAACTGTGCAATGCTCGACTGCCGTGCTTCTACGGTAAAATATTGTTGCGGAAAAACATTTTGAAACCATCCGTCTACAGATGTTTGTGTAGTTGCGTCTATTAACTCTAATGCAATCGTGCCCGTTAATTCTTTACTGGTTAGGTTGGCAATTTTTACACTCAATTCCATCTGATCGCCCTCTCTTAAAAAGCGTGGGATATTGGGTTGCACCATCAAACTTTTTTGCGTCATCAATTTTTGTTCGGCATAGCCTGTTGCCAAATCCTTGGTATGTGCAAAGCTCATCCATTTCCATTGGGTTACTGCATCCGGAAACTGAAAACTGAATTGGTATTTTCCTGAACTGTCTGCATATAGTTGCGGAAAAAAGAAGGCAGTTTCATTAAAGTTGGCTCTTACTTGAACCAAATCTTGGGCTTGCTTATTGCCAGGTATTAATCTTCCATTTCTAATAATATCTCCTGTAATAGGGTCTACTATTTCTACCGAAGTAAATACTTTGTCGTAATTCTCTTCTTTAATGGTGCTGGATCCTCTAATTGCAATATTGCTAGGTGAAGGTGAAGCAGTCATTGCTTTTTTTGATTCAGCGGCCATGGTTTCATACATTCTTTGTTCTCTTATTCTCCAAGCCAGATTAATGGATGACAAAAGACTTGGTCGCTCATAAGGTTTAGCTTCGCAAAAACATTCATTGTTGTCAAATTGACGGATGGATTCTGTTCTAAAAATACTGCTACTAAAATTGGTACTGCTGTTGTTGGTATTCCATAAATTCAACGGATCCCATTTATTCGGATACAAAGCATCTAAACTTGCATCGTACATAGCAGTTAATATTTCTGCCGCTTTTTCTTTTCCATTGAGACCCTCTATTTCAATTGTCCAAGTTTCTTTTGCTCCTGGCTCATTGATATTTCTAAATGACCCAGTTCTAATTTTTAATTCCTTATTGTTGAATGGAACAGCAATGGCATGTTGATGGGTAAACAGTCTGCCCATCCATATATAGGCTTCAGTAATAACCATTCCTCCTCGGTCTTCTGGTGCAATAATGATTTGTTGCTGTATCAGTTTAGTCAATTGTAAAAACTGATACTCTTCTTTGCGTTCTGCTTTCTTTATTTTTTTGGTAACATAAGTGTTTTCTATTGGGTAATTGATAACAGCCAAAATACTATCTCCTGGTATATTATAGTTGTTGGAATAATAATGAAAAGCATGTTTGCTCTTTTTTCCCTCATTCACATCATATATAGTGATTATTTTTTCTGCAGTTATTGGTAAACCAAAGCTGTCAATTGCCGATGCTTTTATTTTGTACATACCAGTCTCCAATTGATTCATGGGGGTTGGCGTTTCTTCTGTGGCCCAAGTATCTTGGTTGGCTTCGGTTTGGTATTCGTCTGAGGGGAAATATTTTTTGTAAGTGGCTTCATCAAACAAATGCAAATCAGACTTACCCCAATATTTTTTTCTTGTAGGCTTATTTGGTTGTATTACTCTATACAATGCAGTTTGAATAGGCACATTTTTTTCATTGCCTAATTGATCTATTGCAGTTGCATTGATTGTTTTAAATCTTTCTTTGTTTACTGCAATGGGATGGTTAATGACCAGTTGCCAGGCTGTTTTAGTAGCTGTTAAGTTAACATTGCCCGATTGGGTTTCTCCATTTAAATCGGTGATATCTGCTTGTATAATATAATTAACAGAAAAATCATTGGATAGTTCCTTGGTAGAATCATAAATGGCTTTAAATGAAAGGGTATAAGCACCTTTTTCGTTGGTAATTCCTATTCCACTGGCTATTACTGCCCCTGATTGATAAATCGGGTCCATATTTCTTGCAATCGGGTAGGGGTATCTGCCATATTGCTTCACTGTGAATTTAACCTTGGCGCCATTCACAATATTTCCTGCATAAGCTTGAGCTTTGATGGTATAATGAATGCTGTCATTTAATCGGTAACCTATTTTGGGTTGATCAAAAATAAGTTTAATGCTAGGTCGTTTGTATTCTTCTACCTTAATGTTTTTACTAGAATAATTAAACAATTGTGCTTCAATACCAAAATTGCCTGTTAATCCATTTATGGGTAAAATAAAACTACCCACGATGGAACCATAGTGATTAATGGGTAATAACAATGAATCGATTCTTTGCCTATTGGCATTGGTTAAATATATTTTTATTGGGTTTTTCTCCTCAACAATTTTACTAAACTTAGTATCGTAATCTTTGGTTAATGCTATTCCTTTAAATTGTACCGCCTGACCTGGTCTATAAATAGATCGATCGGTGAAAAAATAAATCCTGCGATTGTTTTGCTCATAAGTAATTCTTTCGTTAGGCTGATTGTTGTATTCTTGGTAACGATATTCATATTCACTAAAAACGAGCTGGCTTTTCTTTTTGTTGATTTCTATTTGGGTATTCCCATTTAGTTTTTGGGGAATACTGAATTGACCGTTTTCATTGGTCTGTGTTTGATGTATTAAAACCGTATTCGTGGTAACGGTTTTATAGTCGTATTTGGTTTCGTATATTTTTACCTGTGCTTGCTCTACCGGTTTACCAGTTGAATACTCTCTAATAAAATAATGGTTGTTGTCTTTAAAGTATACCCAATCTGCTACTGCAAAATGCATGTAACCAATTTTGTTAACTGCCAAGCTGAAATCCTTCCCTGTGCTTGTTAATACGATATAGTTACCCTGTGGTAATGGGTCTATTTTGATTTCGGTATAATGTGTTTGGTAATCATTTGCCTGCAATAAGGGGATGGTTTGTTCTTGCACCAATTCTTGTTTGAGCAATTCCTTTATTTGATTGTCACTGGAATTAGTCTTTATTGTAAAATTTGTATTTACTTTTAATACTTTCAAAAAAAGGGTATCGGTATTTTTATAACTCAGGTATGCCCGAAATGGTTTTTGGGTTTCATTAATCTGCTCTATCTCCATCCAAACCTGCTTACTTTTTATTTCATTGAATAAGTCGGATAGACCACTTTTTTTATAGTGGGTGCTGTCTACCTCTTTTGCTGCTTGTTCAATAATACTTATTGCTTTTACTAATTCAAATTGATTGATTGTATTGTTCAATGCATGATATCGCTTCCCTTTTTCAGCAATTGTATTGGCTATTAAAAACCATGCTGCTGCTTTGATTGATGAATGGTATTCTGAATGGGTGTAGTTTTTTAGCTCTGTTAATAATTCTTCTTCCTTAATTAATTGATTTTCTCTTTTCCATGCTAATAAATCCAATTTAAACCTAGCTACTATATTATTCCTTTGCTCATTTTGGTGAATCCGAAATATAGCGTCATAGAGTCCTGTAATCTTCTCTTTGTTTTCGTTGCTTCCATCATTGCCTAAATCGCTGCTGTAATACTGTATTTGCTCGGCTATTAATAAATGGTATAAACTGTAATTTTTCAGCGGCTCTGATCCACCTAAAACAATGGCAGAATAGGTATCAATATAAATTACCTGTAATTCTTTATTTGATTGGTTTGCTGCTTTAAAATGCATTTCAATGCTGTCTTTAAAAGCATTACTGTTCCAGTTTCTTCTACTTAATAATGTCCATTTTTGTTTAGTATAGTAATCGTTGTATTTTTTGGCAATAATGGTATGGATTACCGCCTGCATTACTGGTGAATTGGCTTTTTTTAGTACACCCTTAAAAATGTTGAGGGTATTGTTGAATCCTTCTTCTGTTATTTCATTTTCCAAATCTGCCTTATACACCAGGGCTTTTATTTGCTCTGCTTCTTGCTTTTCTACAACTGCTTTTTTATACAATTGGTCTACTTTATCTATAGCAGTTTTGGTTAATCGCTCTTTTAAAATGAGGCTATCAATTATTTTATATGCTGCGGTGTAATTTGTTTCTTTCGATTGTTGTGCTTTTGCTATTAAAATGGATAAGCAAAAAAATAACGATAGTATTATGCGCATGTATAGTTGATTAATAGTCTTCTGTATTGATGCAAGATGAGGCATTTTGCATAAAAAAACCCGAAGCTTTAGGGCTCCGGGTTTGATATTAACAAATGCTTGTTTATTTTTTTAATGCTGCAGCCATGGTAATGCCAATATCTGCTGGGCTTGCTACCACTTCAATACCACATTCTGCCATGATTTTCATTTTAGCTTCTGCGGTATCTTCTGCTCCTCCTACAATAGCACCAGCGTGTCCCATTCTTCTTCCGGGAGGTGCTGTTTGACCTGCAATAAAGCCAACAACAGGCTTTGTTTTATTGTCTCTAATCCAACGGGCAGCTTCTGCTTCCATGCTACCTCCAATTTCGCCAATCATTATAATGCCATCGGTTTCAGGATCGTTCATTAATAATTCTACTGCTTCTTTAGTTGGGGTTCCAATGATTGGATCTCCACCAATACCAATGGCTGTGCTTATTCCTAATCCTGCTTTTACCACTTGGTCTGCTGCTTCGTAGGTTAGGGTTCCACTTTTTGAAACAATTCCAATTCTTCCTGCTTTAAAAATAAAGCCTGGCATAATGCCCACTTTTGCTTCTTCTGCAGTGATTACTCCAGGACAGTTTGGCCCTATTAAACGGGTATTGCTTCCTAGTAAGTAATTTTTTACTTTAACCATGTCTTGCACTGGTATGCCTTCTGTTATACAAACAACTAAAGCAATTCCTGCCTCTGCTGCTTCCATAATGGCATCTGCCGCAAATGCCGGTGGTACAAAAATAATACTCACGTTTGCACCTGTTTGCTTTACCGCATCGGCTACTGTATTAAAAACGGGTTTATCTAAATGGGTTGTTCCACCTTTATTGGGGGTTACACCACCTACTACATTGGTTCCGTATTCAATCATTTGGGTTGCATGGAATGTTCCCTCTGTTCCGGTAAAACCTTGAACAATGATTTTGGACTGCTTGTTAACTAATACTGACATAGCCTATCGTTTCGGAGATTTTTAAATTTTGGGGCAAAAATAGGTGAAAAAAGCCTTGGAAAAAGCTAAATGTCATTCTGCCACAAATTAAATATGGCATTCGTTTTGTATATTCATTTCTTCAAATATTAAAACATGAACACAAAGAGAATTACCCTTATTGTCATTATCGGATTAATTGTATTAATTGGTGGTTGCGGCATGAGTGGTTATAATGGGTTGGTTAAATTGGATGAAACCGTTAGCCAGTCTTGGAATAACGTACAAAGTGACTATCAGCGAAGAGCCGATTTGATTCCTAATTTGGTGAACACAGTTAAAGGGGAAGCTAATTTTGAGCAAACAACTTTAGAGAATGTAGTTAAAGCAAGAGCAAGTGCTACTCAAATGAAAGTGGATGCCAAAGACCTTACTCCTGAAAAACTACAAGAATTTCAGGCTACCCAAGGTCAATTGTCTCAGGCTTTAGGTCGTTTGTTAATGGTGACTGAAAACTATCCTAATTTAAGAGCCAATGAAGCATTCCGTGGTTTGCAAGCGCAATTAGAAGGTACCGAGAATCGTATTAAGGTTTCTAGAAACGATTTTAACGCCGCAGTTGCTGCCTATAACGTGAAAGCAAGGTCTTTTCCTATGAATATTTTGGCCAGCATTACTGGTTTTAAAGTAAAAGAAGGGTTTAAAGCCGATGCGGGTTCTGAAAAAGCACCTGAAGTAAAATTCTAAATCCCTTGCATGTTTGGATTATTCAAAAAGAAACAGCGGGAATATTTTACCCCTGCTGAAAAGGAAACTATTGTTGCTGCAATTCAACAAGCTGAGCTTCGTACTAGTGGCGAAATCAGACTATTTGTAGAGTCCAAATGTGAAATGGTTAATCCTGTTCATAGGGCTAAAGAAATATTTTATCAATTGAAGATGGATCAAACAGCATCCCATAATGGGGTGCTGTTGTATTTAGCTATGGACGATCATCAACTGGCTGTTTTTGGCGATGAAGGCATTCACCAGAAAGTGGGTCATGCATTCTGGAACAAAGAAGTGGAGTTGATGTTGGCTGAATTTAAACAAAAGCATTTTGTAGAAGGTATTGCCCATATTGTTAAAGACATTGGTGAAGCCTTGGTTACCCATTTTCCTTATGATGGTACAACCGATAAAAATGAATTACCTGACGATATTGTTTTTGGAAAATAAATGAAGAAACTACTACTCATATTACTGTTGTTGGCTAATTTGTCGGGTGTATTTGCGCAGAGCGTTATACCTCCGCCTAACCCACCTAGATTAGTGAACGATTTAGCAGGTGTGCTAAGCAAAGAGCAGGTGGCTATTTTGGAAGAAAAGTTGGTTGCACTAGATGATAGTACTTCCAATCAAATTGCAGTGGTAATACTTAAAACTTTAGAAGGATATGAAGTTCAAGAGTATGCCAATAAATTATTTAGGTCTTGGGGCATAGGGAATAAGAAAACCAATAATGGGGTGTTGATTTTGGCTTCCATTGAAGACCGAAAAATATGGATTGAAGTAGGTTATGGCTTAGAAGGAGCCATCCCCGATATTACGGCCTCGAGTATTTACCGAAACGAAATTGTTCCAGAATTTAAACAACAAAATTATTACAGAGGAATTGACAATGCCATTAATGCTTTGTCTAAAGCCGCTGTGGGTGAATACAAAACCAAAAGAAATAAACCGAGTAGTGGTAAAGATGGGGGCGGTTCTATACTGACGTTTATTTTTATTATCATCGTAATCTTCTTGATTTTAGGAATTGGTGGTGGAAGAGGCGGCGGTGGAAGAGGTGGTGGAATGATGAGTAGAAGAGGTGCTTCCAATGTTGCAGAAGCTTTATTGTGGTCTACACTCTTAGGTGGTAATAACCGCGGTGGCGGAGGATTTGGTGGTGGAAGCGGTGGCTTCGGCGGAGGTGGATTTGGCGGATTCGGTGGTGGTAGTAGCGGCGGCGGCGGTGCCGGCGGCTCATGGTAATTACAATAAATATGCGGTGGCTTTTAAACCCTATAATTTCAATTATTGTATCATTCGTGCTTATGCACCAAAATAGTATTGCCCAAAACGCAATACCTACAAGTGATTTTATTGTAACTTATACAATCAACAACAATACTACTTTTCATATTCCCGGTCAGCCGTTTTTTTTACAGTCTAATAAAATTACGAGTACGAAGTTTAGCATACTTAGTGCAGCAGATGAATATATGCAGCTTACTGCAACAGTGCAATCAGTAAGAGGAAAAATTTTTGCTTTTGGGCAGGAACAAATTTTTAATAGTGACGATACTACGGGCTTAAATAGCGACGAATTGGCTTGGCTAAAAGAAATAGTGAATAAGCCCAAAACCATTGAAGTAAAACAATATCACGCTGTACAATCCCCCATAAAGACAAATCCTCTTTTTGATATTGAACAGGAAGATGTAGGCAAGTATTTTTTACCATTTGCTTCTTCTGTTGTAAAAGCAGGACTTAGTTGGTCCGATTCAACTTTTAGTGATAGTAGTAAATCCGTTCATCAATACCTGATATTGAAAGTGCAAGACAATAAAGCAACTGTTTCTGTTTTATCCGATTTAGTTATCAAAACTACTTTTGCGCTGTCTGGTCAAAGAATTCACCAAAACCTGAAAGGCATTGCTCGCGCGGAGCGAATTTATACTATTAGCGATGCTAGAATGATTTCAGAGTCGGTCTCCACTAAATTATCTGGTAGTAGTACTAGTAATGGAATAGATATCATTCCACTTACTATAGAATTAAAAGCTACCAGTTTTATTGAATGGAAATAAAAACGCCCCGAATGAATCGAGGCGCTTGTGCTTTTTTATTTGAAAATCTTAATTTTTCATTTTCTCTTTTACATAGTCGGCCAATGCTTGAGCACCTGCTGCTTCTTTTTTAGTAGCCAATCCTTTTAAAAATACATTGTTGATTACTGGATCTGTTTGAGGCCTTGCAGGGGCTGGTATTTCATTTCTAAATTTTACCACTGCATCTACTCCTGCTTTAAACTTTACTTCATCAGTTACTTTAGACAAGAATTCCACAATAGAAGACAATGAGCTAAACTTTGCTTGTGACAATGGCATTTTATTGAAATTGCCCATGATGTATTCGTAAGCTGATTCATCTCCATTGGCAATAATTACTGAACTGATTGCAGTGCTTAATCTTCCTTTTGCAGGAGATTTTATCAATTGATTGGCTAGTGCGTAAGCTTTCTTGCCGTCTAAATCATTTAATGCCAATAATGCTGCACCTGCTACTGAATACGAAGAGTCGTTGATGTACTGTTCAAATTGACTAGCATATGCTTGATTTTTTTTGGTTCCCAAAATAGTGATCGCATCTGCTCTTACTAATTTTGATGCATCTTCCTTTGCCATTTTTTCTATTAATGATAGGGTGGCATCGTCTAGTTTTGCATTTCCAAAACTGCCTAATGCTTTCATTCTTATTCTAAAATAGGAATCTTTTAAACCAGCTGCAACTATGGCATATGCTGCCGGATCTGTAATTTTTTTAGCTGCCATATCAATGGCTTCTCTTCTATCTAAATAGTGGCCTCCATATTTAAATTGGTGTGCATATTCTTCAATGGTTTTTGTTTCTTTTTTCTCAGCTAATAATACCTTGTCTGCATCTACATTAATTAAATCAGGTTTGGTAGCTGAAGTAAAATAAAATGTATCTGCTGCATTTTTTGCCCATACTAAATGTCTTTTTTTGCTTGCTCCATTGTACACATCAATGGTAACAGGCAATTCAAATAGTCCATTGCTCTGGGTTTGTTTTATTACTACCATTGCTTTTTGTGCTGCTGCATCATAGCTATTGCTGATAACTAAATTTGGATGTCCATTATTGAAGTACCATTGATTAAAAAACCAGTTCAGGTCTTTTCCTGTAGTTGCTTCAAACGCCAATCTTAATTTGTGGGCACTTCCTGTTCCAAATTTATTATCGGTTAAATATTTGTTCAGCGATTTAAAGAATGCATCGTCTCCTACATAATTTCTTAGCATATTCAATATTCTTCCACCCTTGCTATAACTTACTACATCAAACATGTCTTCCTGTGTGTTGTAATAAAAGCGCACTAAGTGTTTTGACGCATCTGCTTTGCTATTTAAATAGCCATTCATTGCGCTCCAGTTGGTGAATGCTGCTTCGTCTTTTCCAAATTTATATTCGGCCCATAAGTACTCACTGTAATCGGCAAAACTTTCATTCACTGTTAAATTACTCCAGCTTTCTGCTGTAACATAATCTCCAAACCAATGATGAAACAGTTCATGCGCAATGGTACTTTCCCAGCTATTGCCATCGGTTAATTCTCTGGCGTCTTGCTGTGCAGATTCTTGGTGTAAAGTGGCTGTTGTGTTCTCCATTGCGCCACTTACATAATCTCTACCGGTTATTTGACTGTACTTAACCCATGGATAGTCTACGCCTAATTTTGTTGAGAAATATTGCATCATTTCAGGGGTGTTACCAAAAATTTTCCTTGCTACTTTTTCGTAGGCTTTCTCTACATAATAACTAACTTCCTTTCCTTTGTAAGTGTCTTTAATAACTGCGTACTCTCCAACTCCCATAAAGAACAAATATGGAGCATGGGGTAAATCCATTTTCCAACTATCTGTTCTGGTTCCATTGGCGTTCTTGGTTTGCTTTACCAACTTACCATTGCTTAGTGTTACATATTTTGCTGGTACTGTTAAATTAAATTCCTGTGTAGTTTTTTGATTGGTTTTGTCAATAGTTGGTACCCATACTGATGTTGCTTCTGTTTCGCCTTGGGTCCAAATTTGTGTGGGCTTGGTCTTGTCTTCTCCGGTGGGATTAATGAAATATAAACCCTTTGCGTCTGTAATAGCTGCGCTCCCCTTAACTTCTAATTCATCGGGCTTTGCTGTATAATCTATATACACCGTATAGCTTTCATTGCGCGTATACGTTTTATCTAAATTGATTCGTAGTACCCATCCATCATATTGGTATTTGAGTGGTGTACTCTTTCCCGCTTTTACAATGGATACTTGTTTTATATCCATTCCTTTTGCGTCTAATTGCAAAGAATCTGTTGAATAAAAATGTGGCTTTAACGTTATCCAGACATTTCCGTTCAACCTAGACTTACTGTAATCAAAACTGGCGTTCAACTTAGTGTGTACCAAATTGTTTATTTTCTCTGGTACTGCTCTATAGACTTTTGGTGCTGCCGCTTTTTGTTCTTGCGCCATCAAATTGCCCACTTGAACTAGGGCAATTAGTAGTAATAGTTTCTTCATAATTGGTATTAAGTAGTAAATTTGAAAAAAGCAAGATTACATGTTCATCCGTTGTATTGTACGCCGTTTATCCTTTTTAACCGGATTTTTATTAATGGCGTTTTTAGTGAATGCCCAAAATAATTTCTTGTATATACAATCTGAAAACAATCAGCCTTACTATATACAGCTTAAAGGTAATGTGCATTCTTCTAATGCAAAAGGCTATCTATTAATTCCCAATTTATCGGATGGCGAATACAGTATGGTATTGGGTTTTCCTGCTGGAGCCTACAAAGAGTACAACTATAAATTCTCAATAGCCGGCAAGCCAAAGGGCTATTCCCTTAAAATTACCCAAGAAGGGGAGTGGATGTTGATGGACATGGTTTCATTGGCACTAATAAGAGGCGAAGCACCTGAGCAACCCATCACTGAACTGCCTGCTGATAAACAAATTGAAAAATTATCTGAACGAACAACTGAAGCTGGTTTAGAACAAGTATTTAAAGTGAAAAATGGTACCAAGTACGAAAATTTGGTAATATTGATACCAATTCCCAAGCCCAATATTGTTAGAGAAGCTCAGAAAAAGAATAATTAGTATTATGCCCAGGTATTTTTTGGAATTGGCTTATAAGGGCACTGCGTATCATGGGTTTCAAATACAAGACAACGCACCTACCATTCAATTGGCTATTGAAAAAGCCTTGCTTACTTTATTTAAAACAGAGATAGCGTTAACGGGTTCTTCTAGAACAGATGCAGGCGTTCATGCACTGCAGAACTATTTTCACTTTGATACCTATTTATCTATTACTAATAAGCATGTTTATAATTTAAATGCCATTTTACCCGAGGATATTGCGGTAAAGTCTATTAAAGCTGTTGCCGATACAGCACATTGCAGGTTTGATGCGGTTGCTCGATCCTATTACTATTATATATACCAGCAGAAGAATCCTTTTTTAAAAGACAGGGGCTGGTTTTATCCTTACGAATTAGACTTATCCCTTTTGCAGCAAGCAGCTGCTCTTTTAAAAAACCATACCGACTTTACCAGCTTTGCCAAGCGCAATACTCAAGTGTTTACCCATAATTGTTCTATTCTTATTTCGGAGTGGAGCATAGCCGCCGATCAACAATTCATTTATCATGTTCAGGCCAATCGCTTTTTGCGCGGAATGGTCCGTGGATTAGTGGGCACCATGCTTAAAGTAGGTAGGGGACAATTAACATTGGATGATTTTGAGAAAATCATTCTAGCAAAAGATTGCACTAAGGCCGACTTTAGTACGCCTCCTCAAGGATTATTTTTAGCTAAAGTGATTTTTCCTTAATTTTTTTTATTGCTTGAAAGCCTTGTAAATAAAAGGTTTTAGCGAACAAGCAATATTTAGTTTCAAAAAACATTTGTCGGGTAAAATATCCGTCCTATATTTGCATCCCGCTTAACAAAAAGGGGATGTTCTTTAAAGGTTTTAGGAGAGGGGATGAAGAAAAAAAGGCGAATAAAATTTTGAAAAAAGTTTGCTAGTTTAAAAAAGGTTTGTATCTTCGCCGCCCGTTCGGGAAAAGA
>NZ_JAUYTR010000005.1 GCF_030695065.1 Sediminibacterium sp.
GTTTCATTGCTGGCATAACCAAACATCATTCCTTGGTCGCCTGCTCCCTGCTCTTCTTTCTTCTTCTTGTCTACCCCTTGGTTAATATCGGCACTCTGCTCATGAATAGCAGATAAAATACCACAGCTATTTGCTTCAAACATGTATTCGCTCTTGGTATAACCAATCTTGCGAATCACCCCACGTGCAATCTCTTGAACATCTAAATAAGCTTTAGACTTTACTTCACCCGCTAATACCACCTGACCAGTGGTTACCAAGGTTTCGCAAGCCACTTTACTCTGTGGATCAAACGCTAAAAAGTTATCGATCAGCGCATCAGATATCTGATCCGCTACCTTGTCCGGATGTCCTTCAGAAACACTCTCAGAAGTAAATAAATAGGCCATAGTATATTTTTATTATAAGTTTGCAAGGTTACGAAATAATTAGTAAGGATGAAAATAATTGAGCATATAAATAAAGCAAACGATACACTTATATCTTTTGAAGTACTTCCACCCCTAAAGGGAAAGAGTATCAATCATGTATATGACCACCTAGACCCTTTACTGGAGTTCAAGCCTTCTTGGATTAACGTAACCTACCATAGAAGTGAAACTGCTTTTAAAAAGAAAGCAGATAGCACTTTTGAAAAAGTAGAAGTGCGCAAGCGCCCAGGTACCGTTGGGATCTGTGCCGCTATTATGAACCATTACCGCATCGACACCGTACCGCACTTTATTTGTGGCGGTTTTAACAAAAGAGAAAGTGAAGACGCATTAATTGATCTCAACTTTTTAGGGATTGACAATGTATTGGTCTTAAGAGGAGATGCAGCAAAAAACGAAGCCAGTTTTGAACCAGAATTAGATGGTCATAAATATGCGATTGATTTACAAAAACAGGTCGTGAATTTAAACAGTGGCATTTACTTAGACGAAGACATACAGAATGGAGGTAAAACCAATTTCTGTATTGGTACCGCTGGTTACCCAGAAAAACATTTTGAAGCACCGAATTTAGAAATTGACTTACAGCGATTGAAAGAGAAAGTAGATGCAGGTGCAGATTATATTATGACCCAAATGTTTTTTGATAATCAGAAATTTTACGATTATGTAAAAGCATGCAGAGATATGGGCATTACGGTTCCTATTATACCAGGATTAAAACCCATCACCAATAAAAAACAATTGTCTGTTTTACCCAGAATATTTCATGTTGATATTCCTACCGATTTATCGAATGCCATTTCAAAATGCAAAACAGATGTAGACTGTGAGAAAGTAGGGACGGAATGGTTAATACAACAAAGCAAGGAACTCAAAGCCTTTGGTGTACCGGTTTTACACTATTATACATTAGGAAAACCCAAAGTAATTTGGAATGTAGTGAAAGAGATAGTGTAACAATTTAAAAAATATAATAAATCACCCTTCCAATCAATTCTCTATAACCAATATTCAATAACCTAAAACTTTCTGCATCAGGTAAAAAATCCATCAAAGTCAAGCCATTTAATTGATCCACTTTAAAATCAACCTTGAATGGCTGAACAATAAAATCTTGGGTTTCAAAATTTTGCTTGGCCCTAGGCATATGGTAAGCAGAAGTAACTAAGATAATATGCTTCCATTTACCCATTAACTTCCCTACTGCTTTAGCTTCATCTGCAGTGTTCTCTACATTACCAGTTAATACAATCGCTGAATCAGGCACACCATATTCTAAAGCAAATTGCCTTAAAATATCTCCCTCGGTATTCTTAGATTTATCCCAAGGCATTTTACCTCGAGTAAAAATTATTTTTGGGGCATTGCCTGATTTATATAAATCGATCCCTGCAAAAAATCGATCGGGATCCATCCATTCAGGGTAAACTCCATTGGTAGATTTAACTTGATTAATCATACCACTCAATACTACAATGGCTTCTGCATTAGTAACATTTTGTGGCGTTTGTCTGGGTGCTGTACCTTCAATTAATTTAAAAAAGTTCTCAGCAAAAATGGGAGTAGAAAAAATATATAAAGAAATAATAGCAGTATAAATAGGCCACCGCTTTTTCTTCCAAACCCCATAAATCATCAAATAAATGATAAGCATAATGGGCATCACAAATACTGGAAGAATCTTATTTAAGTAAATCATATACTAGATTGTATCAAACAAACTGCATGTGCCACCAATCCTTCTTCTCTGCCCACAAAACCCATTGTTTCAGTGGTAGTGGCTTTAATAGAAATATCTCTCAATCCAATTCCGAGTATACCAGCGATAGCTTCTTGCATGGCCGGTATATAAGGTTTAATCTTGGGTTTTTCCAAACAAAGAGAAGCATCAATATTTATAATGGAATATCCTTCTGCAGTAATAAGTTCTTTAACTCTTGCCAATAAAACCTTGCTATCAATATTTTTGAATTCGCTAGAAGTATCGGGAAAATGTACCCCAATATCACCCAAACAAGCTGCTCCTAATAAAGCATCGCAAATAGCATGCAACAATACATCTGCATCACTATGCCCCAATGCTCCCTTGGTATGTGGGATGGTGATGCCACCAATCACTAAATCTCTTCCTTCAACCAATTGGTGAAAATCTATCCCGTATCCAATGCGCATATAGCAAATTATCTTTAGCGTCTATCTTTTATTGCGGCGTGGAGGGAAATTATTACCCGTTTTAGCCTTGCTGCCAATTCCTTCTGGTGCTCCATAATGGCTCATAGCACAACGGAATCCAATGGTATTGGTGCTTTCATCTTCTTGTAAGAATCTTCTGGTACCTGGGCTTAACCAATAAGCACGGTCATTCCAGCTACCACCTTTGAATACCCTTGATTTATCAGAAATCAAGGTAGTTACACCATAACCATAGCTTACGCTGCTCAATGAATCACCATCCAAGTAGTTTAAGGCATTGGCTTTTTGATAATTTCTTCTGTTCTTAATAGCAGAATCAGACTCTGCTTTCATTTTAATTCTTCCCTTATCGTCTCTTAAATTACCTTGTCCGCCACTCATATCAATCTGTTGGAAAACATTACCACGGAAAGGATTAAAATCTTCTGCTTCTGAATTCGTTAATGGTCTGTAAATATCAGCGACCCACTCACTCACGTTTCCACTCATATTGTATAAGCCGTAACCATTAGGAACAAACTGGTCTACTTCTGCAGTTACAGCCGCATTATCGTTCAATCCACCTGCCACACCCATATTATCACCACTGCTTCTCTTGAAGTTGGCTAAGAAAGAACCTTGTGTAGCACCCTTGGTAGTGGCACGTAAATTGTCGTATCCATCATTTCTCCAAGCATAAATCGCTTTGTTTGCAATCAACTCTTCACCCTTAATGCCCTTATTACTTTTGCGCTGTGGGTTCTCCATGATATATCCGTATGCTGCATATTCCCACTCTGCTTCTGTAGGTAAGCGATAATCCCCAAACATCAATCCATCTTCAAACTTGGCCACCGTTCTAGGTCTGCCTTGTGCGTCTTTCAATGGATTTTTCTTAGAAGTCACATCTTTACCAGGCACTGCTTGGTATTCACCCAACAAATAAGCTTTGGTATTAAAGTTATCTTGGCCCGCGCCATTTAATGTTTTCTTGATCTGTGTTTTAGGATCTAAAAATCCTTTTTGCATCAATGCCAATTCGTTTACGCGATCCGTTCTCCATTTACAATATTCAGTCGCCTGTAACCAAGTAACTCCCACTACAGGATAATTATTATAAGAAGGATGACGGAAATAATATTCAACCATTGGCTCATTGTAAGCCAATTCTTCTCTCCATACCAAGGTGTCAGGCAATGCTTGGGTAACAATCGAATCCATGCCAGCTGCACCAAAAGTTCCTTCTAACCAATAAAGGTATTCACGGTAGTTTAGGTTGCTCACCTCATATTTATCAATAAAGAAAGAGTTTACGGTTACACGATGAGGAATATTGTTCCAATCGGCCATAATATCTTCTTGCACCGCACCCATGGTAAATGTACCACCCTGCACAAAAACCAATCCAGGAGCGGTTTTGATGTCTTTGGGCTTGATTACATTGAAGTTGCCGTATTGTTGGTCGTTGTAGTTCCAACCGGTGGCAGTTGATTTCTCCTTTTTAGCTTTAAAAGGATTACAAGCTGCCGCTACACTCACTAGTGAAACCAATAAAACGGTGTTCCGCACAAATTTATTTACCTGCATTGTCTAAGTTTGTTATACTGATAAGAGTGTAAAGTTCAACTAATAAACATCGGTTTTATTCAATAGCGAATGTATATAAATATTAGTTAGCAAAATCCTAATTTTAGATTCACTAACAAGATTAAACGCTGTTTACTCTCAAATATTTTGCCATGAGCCATTTTCGGCAACTACTTGAATTAGGGAGTTTTAACACGGTAAGAGACAAAAATTTGGTTTAATTATCTAATTTGTGTGAACATTATTTGTGGGTTATGGCTAGAAAATCATTTTATACTAAAAAACTTGGCGCCGCAGTAGCAAATGCCGCAAGACCTGAATCTTCGGGAAATTATCATGTAATGTCAACCACGCTTTCAGATAAATGGGCTGTTGTTCCAAAGGGTACGGTTCATGCTATCAAAGCATTTTCTACACAAAAAGAAGCTGTTTTATTTGCTAAACAAAAAGCATCAAAAAAGCATGGTGAAGTTGTAGTACATGGCAAAAGCGGTCTTGTGAAGAATAAAATTTCTTATGCAAAAAAATAATCTGCTTTAACTAATAACATGTCTTTTGAAAATAACGTTTTCATAAATTGTCCATTTGATAAGGAATATTCGCCATTATTAAGGGCTCTTACTTTTACACTCCTCTATTTGGAACTAGAGCCTAATTTGTCTCAAACACTTTCATCTTCTTCAATTCGAATTAATCAAATAAAAGAACATATTAAACAGTGTAAATTCAGCATTCATGACCTTTCTAGAAGTAAAGCATTAGTTCAAGATGAATTGCCCAGATTTAATATGCCTTTTGAACTTGGACTTGATATTGGCGCAGCAGAATATGGTGGGAAAAAACTTAAGTCTAAACAAACATTGATATTGGAAACTGAAAGATATCATTATCAAAAAGTTCTCTCCGACATAGCAGGTCAAGATATAGCTAATCACAATGATGATCCGGCCAAATTATCTGAAAAAGTACGAAACTGGATATCTGACAATTCTCCTGATAAAATAGTACCAAGTCACAGTCAAATTTTTTATACTTTTTTGCAGTTCACTTCCGACTTATCAACAAACCTTTCAGTTACATATTCAGAAAAAGAAGTAGAAGAAATGCCCATAGGAGACTATATTAAGTTCGCAAAAGATTGGCTAAACGAGTTCAAAGTTTAAATTTACTTTGTACTATGAGAGTCATTCTTCTTATACTCATTCTTACCCTTGCAATACTGAATGTAAAGTCACAAAGAATTTATGCCCCAAATTCAGTTTTGGCTACAGGCCAATGGGCCAAGATTGGGGTTACACAAGAAGGGATTTTTAAACTAGATGTATCTCAATTGGGCTCACTTGGATTTAGCAGTAGTACTTTTCCTGCAGCATCTATTCGAGTTTTTACAAATGCTGCCAATAACTCAGGGGGCATGCTCTCAGAGAAAATAGACAACTCTTATATTGACGACTTGGTCGAAATCCCTATTGAAACAGGCCCTAATTATTTCTTGTTTTATGCCCCCGGACCACATCAATGGAAATATGATACCGTTTCAAAAAAATTCAATTATGTAAAGAACTTATATTCAGACACGGCATGGTATTTTATCACCATCAATGCAGTTGGTTCTCCTAAAAGAATAACTACCCATGCTGCTGAAAACCGACTGACTACTAGTATAGTCAACAGTTATACGCATCGCTATACGCATGAAAATGCTCGATTCAATTTATTGAGCAGTGGTAAAGAATGGGTGGGGGAAAATTTCACAAGTAGTAATGGTACCAGAACGTTCACCATTGCATGGACAAATGCAGTCAATGCAATTACTGCGCCACTTCAACTATTCACCCATTTTACTAGCCGCTCACTAGGAGCGAATGCCAATTTTGCGGTTTCCATTAACGACCAATCGGTGCAAAATATTAACCTCGCAGGTGTAACAGGTGGACTACTAGATGAATATGCCCGAGATGCCCAAACCCATAGCCCTATTGCATTTTCAAACATTGGCAACTCCAACTCAATTGCACTAAAAATTCAATACAGTTCAACTGCTAATGGGGCCGAGGGATGGCTAAATCGATTTAGTATACATGGGCAAAGACGGTTAATTCCCGACAATACTACCAGTGGTTTTTACTTTAGAAATTCCACGCTGATACACCCAGACTCTGTTGCGGATTACCGCATTACTGCACCGTTAAATAACGGCTCCCCTACCGTATTTCCCGCAGATACCCGTGTATGGAATACGAGTAATCCACTGAATCCCCAGCAAGTAGTTCTTGCAAACACCGGCAGTGAAATCAACTTCAAAGCCTCCGTAGAAATACTTAAAGAATATGCGTTATTTAACCCCTCACAAGCATTAACGCCAATCATTCCAAGCAATGCCTCTGTACCCAATCAAAACCTGCATGGATTGGCGCATGGCACAACAATCCCAAGTAATCCAGGCTCAGGAACCAACTCTTTCAACGGCCTCATCATTGTTCATCCATCTTTATTTACTGCTGCCAATCGCTTAGCAGCTTTTCACCAAAGCCAATACGGTTATTCCGATGCAGTCATTACTACTACCCAATTGTACAATGAATTTGGGGCAGGCATTCCCGATCCTACGGCCATACGAAATGGCATCAAACTATTTTATGATTTATCTAAAATAAATACCAGCACTAGTTCCAAAACATTGCAGTATGTGGTCCTATTTGGTGCGGGTTCTTATGATCACAAAAACATAATCAGCAGCAATAGAAACTTGGTTCCTACTTTTCAAAGTGCCAATAGTTTATCTCCCTTACTCACGTACACTTCAGATGATTTTTATGCACTGCTCAACAACAACGATGACATCAATCTATTAAACGATGCGCCCCTATCAATCGCTGTCGGTCGTTTACCCGTGGGTAATTTGCAAGAAGCCAATACATTGGTAGATAAAATTATTCGCTATCATCAACCCAATAATGCAACAACCAATGCAGATAATGCCTGGCGCAATCAATTGGTATTTATTGCAGACGACAAAGACCAGAACCTGCATTTGAATGATGCCGAAAGCATTGCTGCTACTGCTATTGCAGCCAATCCAGCTGCTCATGCCAGAAAAATTTATTTAGATGCATTTCCCTTGGTCAGTGGTGCAGGTGGATCAAGGTATCCATCTGTTAGCGAAGCCATCGTGAACCAAGTATTACAAGGGGCACTCATCGTAAACTACTCAGGTCATGGCAATCATTTGCGTTTATCCGAAGAAGCAGTGATTAGTGCAGCAGAAGTAAATCGCTTCAATAACCCGAATAAATTACCGCTCTTTATTACAGCCAGTTGCGACTTTGATCCTTTTGATCAACCCAATAAACCTTCTATTGCACGCACCCTTTTATATGGGAGCAACAACGGTGCCATTGCCTTGCTTACGACCACCCGTTTGGTATTTGCCTACAGCAATAGAATCATGAACCAAAATTATTTGCAATTAGCTATGGAACCCTTTGCCAATAATCCCTCTGGCCGATTGTATCGCTCATTAGGGCAAGCCACTATGGATGCGAAGAACCGAAGCAATCAATTGAATGGAGACCCACTCAATAGCAGAAAATTTGCCCTACTAGGAGACCCTGCCATTCAATTGGCTTTTCCTGAATTACCCATGCAGTTGAATGAAATAAAAGACATCAGTAATAATAGTTCTAATAATGCCATCATTGGATTCAATGACAGCTTATTGGCTTTGCGCAAGTATAAATTAACTGGACAAGTATCTCAATCCAATGGAAGCCTTCATACTGGTTTTAATGGGGTAGCCAATATTATGGTATATGACCAAGCACAAACGGTATTTACGTTGGGCAATACCCCAGAAAGCCCTCGTACGGCTTATTCCACGGAGAGCAGCATTTTATTCAATGGCAAAGCCACTGTTGCCAATGGATTATTTACGATTGAATTTGTAGTGCCCAAAGACATCAGTTTTGGGCCAGGCAAAGCAACCATTCGGTTATTTGCTCAGTCTAATAACGGAGCCGGTAATAGTAATAATACCTTAGCGGCCGCGGGTGCTTTACCCATCCGCATTGCGGGTTCTACGGGTACCATTATCCGTGATACCACGGGGCCAGCCATTCGGTTATTCCTTAATGATACCACGTTCAAAAACGGAGGTATTACCAGTGAAAACCCCATACTCATTGCGCAATTGTTCGATACATCGGGCATTAACGCTACGGGCAATGGCATTGGGCATGATATTGTATTGGCGCAAAACAATGATGATCGCAACAGCATTGTGCTCAATTCCTTTTTCAGCACCGAGTTGAACCAGTATCAACGCGGGGGCCTGAGGTATCAGTTGGCTACCCTCCCCGAAGGGAAATACCAACTCAAATTAAAAGCATGGGACATGGTGAACAATAGTAACCAAGCCTTCTTAGATTTTACCGTGGTTAAAAAGGAACAACTCAAAATTGCGGCTGTTCGTAATTTCCCGAATCCTTTTAGAGCCAATGGGGGCCAAACAACATTTGCCTTTGAACACAACCAACCCAATACCAACTTATTGGTGGAGATACAAATTGTGAATGGGTCTGGGGCCTTGGTAAAAAGAATACAACAAACAGTGAATACCGAAGGGTCTAGAAATAGTCAAATCAATTGGGACGGGAGCTCCGAAACAGGCAGTAAATATGCTTCTGGTATATTTTTTTACCGAATCAATATTTCGGTTATGGGCAACCCCCAATTGGGCAGGGCATCCGCCGCTGGTCAGATAATTATGCTTTGACAGAACCCCTTTTAGGGCTATCTTCGCCCCCAAATTCCCCCCGAGCAAGTAGTTAAAATAATACATAGTTTATGAAGAAAATTTGGATGAGGGTACTGGTATTGGCAATGATGTTTGGATTCACTCAAGTTGCCATGGCGCAATTGCCTACCATTCCGCAGGTATCGAGCATTAATATTGATGCTTTATCGGATGCACAGTTTCAGGCTTATATGCAACAAGCCCAATTAAGCGGTTTATCAGAAGCAGAATTAGAAGCAAAAGCCAAAGAGCGCGGACTCAGCGCTGCGCAAATTGCACAGATCAAAGCACGTATGGGTAGCATGGGTGCAGGCACTGGTACGGAGAAGAAAAACAGTAATAGTACTTACGAATCTAGAAAGCCTTTCAATACCAAAAATGAATTTAAAAAAGAAGATAAAGAAGGCTTACAGGTTTTTGGATCTGAATTCTTTTCTAATAGCAACCTTACTTTTGAACCCAATATGCGCATGGCTACCCCCAGCAATTATGTGTTGGGCGTAGACGATGAATTGTCCATTGATATATTTGGTTTTTCAGAAAAAACTTCTAAGTATAAAATAAATACCGAAGGGCAAATTCGCATCCCCAATATTGGACCTATTACGTTGGCGGGGTTAACCATGGATGAAGCCAAGACCAAATTAAAAGGGGTATTGGCGAAAACCTATCCTGGTTTAAACTCGGGCAATACTTTTTTACAAGTAAGCTTGGGTCAAATCAGAAGCATTCGGGTTACTTTAATTGGCGAAGTGAATCAGCCGGGTTCTTATGAACTCTCTTCTTTATCTACTTTAGCGAATGCCTTGTATGCATCGGGTGGTCCTTCCGCCAATGGTTCTTTTAGAAAGATTGACTTGATGCGCAACGGAAAGCGTTTGGTAACATTTGATTTGTACGATTTCTTATTGAATGGAGACTTAACCAAGAATGTGTTATTAAAAGATGATGACATTATTAAAGTAAATCCATATTCAGTTAGGTTGGCCGTTACTGGCGCAGTTAAAAGACCTGCCATATATGAAGCAGAGCCTGGCGAGTACCTTTCTACAGTTATTGAAAAATATGCCAGCGGTTTTGCAGACAGTGCCAATAAAAACAAAGTAACCATTCAACGTTTTGGCGATTTAGGAAAGTCTATTCTAAATGTAGAATACAAAGACCTTACTAAATTTATGATGAAAAGCTCCGACTCTGTTGTGGTAGGTGCTGTACCTAGGCGCTTTGAAAACAGAGTCATTGTTGCGGGTTCTGTATTTTACCCCAATAGTTATTCGGTGAATGCCTATCCTACTTTGGGTGCAGTGGTGAAAGCTGCTCAACTAAAAGAGAACGCTTTTGTGGGTCGTGCGTTGTTGTTTAGAACCAATGCTACCAAAGACACTACTGTTACTGCCGTTAATTTAACCACTGCAGCTGATTTGGCATTGACTTTACGCAATGATGATTCCTTGCATGTGTACAGTAAAGCAGAATTAAGAGAACAGAGAACAGTTTCCATAACAGGGGAACTAAATATGCCTGGTAATTTTTCTTATTCAGAAGGCATGCGTTTAGAAGATTTAATTTTATTGGCAGGTGGATTAAAAGATAGAGCGTCTATTAAAGAAGTTGAAGTAATGCGCAGAATTCGCAAAGACCCTACCATGGCCGACACCCTAGTATACAATACCATTTTAAAATTCAATTTACAAGATAGTTTAAATTTTACGGCTAGTCAAGCTGCTATTGAGTTAGAGCCTTATGATGTAGTGAACGTGAAGAATGTTCCTCGTAATCAATCTGCTGGTTCAGTAACCATTGCAGGAGAAGTATTGTTCCCAGGTACTTATTTGTTGAATACCAAGAAAGATCGGGTGAGTGATTTGTTTAGAAGAGCAGGTGGCATATTAGAATCTGGTTCATTGGGTTCTGCTTTCTTCTTGCGCAATACTTATCAAGCGGCGTTGAAAGGAGAAATCTTAGACATCAAAAAAGCCTTGGCACAAAAACAAAATACAGATACCATTACCGTTAAATTATTAGACAGTACTTTGTCTAAAGAGAAAATATTAATGGCGGTGAACTTACGCAATGCTTTGGAGAACCCTGGTTCTGCAGACGATATTGAGTTAGAAGAAGGCGATATGATTACCATCCCTAAAAAACCAGTAGCGGTACAAGCTTTTGGGGCAGTGAATATTCAAAAGAAAGTACCTTATTATGCAGGATTGTCTTCACGCAGATTAATTCGTGAGTCGGGTGGTTTTGCTGAGAATGCGAACAAACGTGGTACCTATGTATTGTATCCAAATGGACGCGTGAAGACCGCGCACAGCTATATTTTCTGGCGCACTTATCCTAAGTTAACTGCCGGTGCTGAATTATATGTTCCTGTGAAGAAATACAGAAAGCCATTGACTGCAGGTGAAATCATGGGCTTCACGAGTGGCTTAGTGGGCATGGGTGCAATTATTATTGGAATTTTGAATTCGACGAAATAGACTTATGGGGCCGCGCGCGGGCTCTGCGCGCGGCCCCATAATATACCAAGCAGTTGGTATTTACAGCGCAATTAATCTTCATCGCATTAATTGCGCTTTTTTTATGCAACAATTTGCATAATATTCGTATCATTGTATAGCAGCTCCCCACTGCAATCCTAAATAAACTGAATGGCATAATTTCTACGCTAAAAATTCGTTTCAATTCAATCTAAGTTTTGTGTGGTACAATGGTGTACGCCGAAACAAAAACTATTCTGTATGAAAAATGCATCTAAAAAATTATGCGTAACAGCGTTATTGTGTGTAGGACTTGCTGCTGCAATGCCTACAGCTATAATCGCCCAAGCCGATTCTATTAATATTGTTTCTACTGCTGTTCCTTTCTTGCGTATATCGCCCGATGCACGTGCAGGAGGTATGGGAGACGCAGCCATTGCTACCAATCCCGATGCCAACTCGCCTTTTTGGAACTTAGCTAAAACCGCTTTTGCAGAAAAGCGTTCGGCTATTTCTTTAAACTATACGCCTTGGTTGCGCGACTTGGGTTTAAACGATGTATACTTAGCCAGTGCAGCTGCTTATAAAAAGATTGACGATAATTCTGTGATCTCTGGTTCTATGCGTTTCTTTAGCTTGGGTAATATTCAATTAACCGACTTTTCTGGTAACGTGTTGAATACCGTGCGTCCTACTGAGTTCTCTATTGATGGGGGTTATACCCGTGTGTTAAGCGAGAAATTAAGTTTGGCGGTTGCATTGCGTTACATCAATTCAAGATTGGTAGTAGGTGATGTAGGAACAGGTGTGGTGTACAAAGCAGGTAATGCTTTGGCAGGTGATGTTTCCTTGTTTTACAATGGTCGTGATGTAGATGGACAGGGTTTAAACTTTGGCGTAGTATTATCCAACTTAGGAACCAAAGTGGGGTATACCAACGATGCACGTAACAAAGATTTCTTACCCGCTAACTTAGGGTTGGGTATGGCTTATACCAAAGTAATGAGCGAAGGCAATAGCATCAGCTTTGCTTTAGACGTGAATAAATTATTGGTGCCAGTGGCGCCTACTACAACAGGGGTTTTCGCCACCGATTCCGCCAACTTGTCGGAGTACAGAAATACTTCTGTGGTGAGCAGCTGGATGAAATCTTTCTCTGATGGCAGCAGCTTAACCAAGAGCTTTCAAGTATCTGCTGGTATGGAGTATTCGTACAACAACCAGTTTAAATTACGCGCAGGCTATTTTTACGAAGACAGAACTCGCGGCAACCGCAGGTACTTCACCGCAGGTGCAGGATTCGATGTAAAGTTCATGCAGATCAACGTGTCTTACCTAGTACCTTCTGGCAGTGGGGTTACCCGTAATCCTTTATCGAATACCTTGCGTTTGGGGTTGGTGTTTAACCTAAGTAATGATGATTTCTAGGGCGCTGACTTTTTTGATTTGACCTTTTTCTGATAAAACGAAAGTGCCATTTTGTGCCTTCTTTTGCTTCACAAGGCGATGGAATGTCAAGTCTAATCCTTTGCGAATTTGCTCACGTAGTTGTGGAATATCAATTTCAGTTTTTTTCATCATGTACGCTTTTTATTTGTTGCCAAATAAGCTCATCATAAATTTTTATGTTCGCCAGTTGCTGACCTTCAGCCACAAAGGTATATGGTCTGCTTGAATTATTTATAACAAGCCAATAATCTGCGAACTCAATAAATCTATTATTTAAATTATAGATTCCCCTATAATACCTTCTTCTAATCGTTTCTTCAGGAATATTATGCCCGCCTTCACTTACCCGCATTTTTACACGCTCAAGAGCAAGATTAACATCGTTTAACCAAAAAAATAGTAAGGTAACAGAGTAGCCTCTTTCTTTCGCAACTTTTATAGTATTTAAATAAGATAAAGTGGTCAAAGTGGTTTCGAATGCAAAGTCAACACCACTATTTGAAAGTTCTTCTATTCTTTCTAACATTATTCTTCCAGCCTGAAAAGATACACTTTCAGGCTGGAATGGAGATAACCCCTTTGCAATTTCATCTGCATTCACAAATTCCTTACAATTAAGCATTTCTGGCAAAATAGTAAAAGAGGCTGTTGTTTTACCAGCCCCATTACAACCAGAAATAATATAGAGATTTGGCACTTTTTATTTTTATGAATTAAAGCTATGAAATTATTTAAACCTATTGCATAATGAAGGGTATCTAATAAAGCAATCAACAAATTCAATTTGTTTATTATTAGGAACCCTTAAATTTGGATAAATGCAAAAAATGAAAACCGTTTCGCTTGAAACAATGATTGACAAGCATATTGGCAAAATTGGAACAGACCCTAGAAATAGTTTTGAGCAAGAACTAAAAAGAGTTGACATTTTCATTGCGAGCGAACCTTTGACAAACAAAGCAAGAAAAGAAATAAGTGAATTCATTCGCAATTATAAATCACCCGCTTCTAGGAAAAATAAAAAGCCAAAAAAAGGAATTAACAAACCCTAATTAGCACTAATTTAATTATGACCATCCAGCAGATATACAAAATTTTTCAGCAATACCCTTCGGTTCAAACCGATACCAGAAAACTCAAAGAAGGCGATATTTATTTTGCGCTAAAAGGACCCAATTTTAATGGGAATGAATTTGCATTGCTAGCGTTGGACAATGGTGCTGCTTATGCCGTTGTTGATGAAATGCCTATTGAGTCGGAATTAATTGCTGCTGAATTATCGGAGCCGGGGATTAAGGAGCGGCTCCTCCTCGTAGACGATGTATTAACATCATTGCAGCAATTGGCAAAACACCATCGCCAACAATTCAATATCCCATTTATTGCCATCACAGGAAGCAACGGAAAAACCACCAGCAAGGAATTGATTTATGCGGTGTTGGCTGCTCATTTTAAAACTTACACTACACAGGGCAACCTGAACAATCATATTGGCGTGCCGCTCACTATTTTGAGTGTGCAGCCCGATGCAGAAATGGCCGTGATAGAAATGGGCGCCAATCACCAAAAAGAAATTGAAAGTTATTGCTTGTATACCTTGCCATCGCACGGCGTTATTACCAATTGCGGCAAAGCACATTTAGAAGGTTTTGGCGGAGTGGAAGGCGTGCGCAAAGGCAAGGGCGAACTCTATCAGTTCTTGCGCGAACACAAAGGCACTGCTTTCGTATATGCGGATTATGATTATTTGCAACCCATGAGTGCAGGCATTGAAAATATTATTTATTACGGTATTACAAAGGGATTTGTGCAGGGGCAGATTGAAGCCGCCGAACCATTTTTGACGGTTGCAATAACGGCGGGGCTGGGGCCCGATTTTGCAGGCCACGACTCATCCACACCGGCCCCGCAACGGTCAATCACTCAGGCTACTCCAACCCTAATTAAATCTCAACTCGTAGGCGATTACAATCTCCCTAATATTTTATGCGCCGTTACCATCGGAAAATATTTTGGCGTACCTGCTGAAAAAATAATCAGCGCCATAGAAAACTATGCACCTTCTAACTCTCGCTCACAACTTATTGAGCGCGGCAGCAATCATATTATATTGGATGCATACAATGCTAACCCCAGTAGCATGAAAGTGGCCATTGAAAATTTCGCCAAACTAAAAGCCGATCGAAAAATTGTGATGCTCGGCGGCATGATGGAATTAGGAGAAGACAGCATTGCCGAACACCAAGCAATAATTGAATTATTGGTTGCGCTACAATTTAAAGAAGTGGTGTTGGTAGGCGGAGATTTTGTACACACACAAGCAGCTATATCGCAAATACAAAATACCCCATTCACCTATTTACCCAATGCTGCAGCAGCCCGCGATTGGTTGAAGCAATTGAATCCGCAGCATGCCTATATTTTAGTGAAGGGATCGAGGTCAATGAAAATGGAGCAGGTTTTGAGTTAATAATTTGCCAACAATTTCGTTTATTTTGATTATTTCGTTTATTTCGTTTATTTTGCCTCCGAATCCAAAAACCTGCAATTATGAAAGTGCTAGAACAAATAAGAAAACCGTCCAAACTTGACCAAAAAATTGCAAGTGAATCTTACAATGCCTTAGCTTCTGTAATTGAACAACTTAATTCTGAACAGCCTGAAATTGAAATTGAAGAAACAAGCGAAAAAATAAAAATCCCATTAAGTGCTTTAAAGCTTTTAGGCGACATTTTGAAAGCCATGGGACAAGGAAAATTAATTTCTCTTGTACCAATTGCTACTGAGGTAACTACACAAGCTGCTGCTGAAATTCTTGGTTGTTCTAGACCCCATTTTGTAAAACTACTTGAGGAAGGGAAGATTGTATTTACAAAGATTGGAAAACACAGAAGAATAAAATATGATGATATTATAAAGTATAGGAAACAAATGAAAGAGTATCAGAAACAGAATATTATTGATATTATGAATTCAGACGAAGAAACAGGATTATATGATTCATAGTGTTCGCTTTATAGCTGTTTTAGACACCAATGTAGTTTATCCAGTAATTATAAGGGATATCCTGTTTTGGTTTGCCTACTATGACTTATACACACCCAAATGGAGTGAAACTATATTTGATGAATGGAGAAGAGTAATGATTGAGAAAGGAGTTTCGGAAGAGGATGCAAACAAAAGAATATCAAAAGCAAATTCAGCCTTTCCTGACGCCCAAGTTAATAATTACAAAGGATTAATAAATAACTTAGAACTTCCAGATGAAGATGACCGTCACGTATTAGCAGCAGCAATAAAGACCAATGCGAATCTAATTGTCACAAACAATATTAAAGACTTTCCGGAAAAATATTTGCAATCATTTAGTTTAAGTGCTAAAACTGCTGATGATTTTTTAACAGACATCATAGATCTTAATCCAGAACAAGCTGTAGCTGCATTTAAAGAAATGGTTTTAAATAAGAAAAACCCAAAACAAGACGAGTTTGATGTTCTTAATCTTCTTAGAAATGCTGGTCTTATTGACACAGCGAACTATCTCCACTCTTTAATATAATTTGCATTAACCCTACCAATTGGCAAATTGATCTTTATTGATGCGCTCTGGTGCTTTCAGCGGTTTCTCTTTCCACTTGGGTTCATACTTCACAAACCAACTTAACCAAAGTGATCGGGCCAAGCGCATCATAAGCGGCTGCACTGCCAATAAGATAACAATATTGGTTCCTAACCAATAAAAAATGCGGTTATCATCAATGTCAAATGTCATTCCAATAAGGACTTTCCAAGCAACAAATGTGCTCACTGTTAAAGCCACAGAAAGCGCATAGCTCACATAGCCAGTACCATAATAAAATCCCACTTCAATTTCTGTAGGCTGATGACAAACCGGGCAGGTTTCATGCATTTCCGTACTTTTTCCTTTGATGCTGTAGGCAGATTTACTTTTAAACAACTCCCCTTCTCTACATCTGGGGCATTTATTGGTGAGGGCGCTTACTAGATAAGTTTTACTTAAATCCATGACAAATAGATTATATGAACTGTAGAACAGAATTGATCATCAGTTCAATGCTGATTTCAAGTAGTAAAGTTAGCCAAATATAGCAAGTGGTTGTGTAACAAAAGTTGAATTCAGGTTAAATCACAACGATTTATTGCGGCAACTACGCGCTCCAGGCATATGCTGGACAAGTAAATTGCAATTGGGTTTATCGCGATGCTGAGCTTGAAAAATCGCGGATATGATCCCCCGGGAAAAAAGATTAACAAAAGTTCAAAAAAAATATACCAAAATGATATGCAAAAATTAAAACCAGACTTCGAAGAAGTATCACCGCTAAAAATGATTCCGCTTTCACTGAAGCTAAATCCAACAGTTTTAGACAATATGGAAGCCGTAAGAGCCAGAATTAGACAAAATAGAAATACATATATCAATCTAGCGATTGATGTATATAACCATTATCATAGATACTCGATGATGAAAAAGTTGGTTGAGGGAGAATCTTTTCAATGTTCCCTGTATTATTTTAAAATCATCAAACAGCTGGAAGAAATAAAAGAAACCAAGCTCACCAATATTTTTGAAGATGGAAACTTCTGAGCCTTCTAAAAAGAATTATTCATTTTTCACTTCAAATAAAGAAATCAAACAGTATGAAATTTGGAAAGTGGAATGGAGAAATAATCCCAACAACATACAACTGGTTGTTATTGTGCAAACCAACTATCTAAATAATATAAAGCATTTCTCCTATATCGTTTGCCCTTTGGTTGTTAAAGACTTGCATCGATTTTGGATTTTGCGCTTATGGTTACATGTGAAAGGCTTCGGGAGCTATGAAATATTAATTGATCAAATTACAAGTGTAAGTGGGGAAGCACTCTTAGAACGCATTGATGAACTCAACAATGACCAGCGAATTCAACTACGTAGGAATTTAGGTATTGTACTTGGATTTACGTTGTAAAAATAAAGTATGCGCATATTTTATTTTTATGCGTATTTTTGAATTATGAAATCTAGATTAAACATAACTATCGAGAATAGCTTGCTTGAAGATGTTAAGCTCTATGCTGCAAAAAATAAGCGCAGTGTTTCTGATTTAGTAGAAAGCTATTTTAAAAAAGTTACACGACCATCGAAGCGAAAAAACATAATTGATTTGGTAGAGAAACTAGAAAAGCCATCAATTAACGATAAGGCCGATTTAAAAGATTTGTATTATAAAGAAAATGCAAAGAAATATGGCTTTTAAAGTTTTCATTGATGCAAATATATTGTTAGACTTTACGCTAAAGCGCTCTGAATACGAAAGGGCTAAACAGATAATAGCATTAGCCGTAAATGGCACTATAGAAGCTTTTATTACTCCTTCCATTGTACATATAATTGGATATTGGTTAACAAAAGAATATGGAAATACAAAAGCAAAAGAGTTAATACTAACGATTCTATCAGATATAACAGTTATTGATATACCACATGAAATCGTTTTAAATGCGCTACACTCAAAAATTAATGATATTGAAGATTCTCTACAATATTATACAGCAATTCACCATAAACTCGATTACTTTATATCTCGTGACAAACACTTACAAAAACAAAGTATTCCTACATTACCATTATATACGCCTAAGGAATTTTTAATCGAATTTTCAAATTGATGCTTTAGTTTTCAGCACTTGGCTTAACTGCAAGGGGTTTCAGCTTTCGCAATAGTGCTGCGGTTGCAGGCTGTATTGGGAAATAATAAAATCCACCGTCTTTTATAAAATACATATAGGCGCAATCTCCGTTTGCTTGGGTACTAAAATATACCGTCTTCAATTCTTGCGTTCCCTTGAAGAAAAATATTTTTCCTTCAGAGCGGCATTTCATTACTTCTGTGCGCAATAAAAATAATTGGTCTAAATTTTTCAATAAGGGTTGCACTGTTGAATCGTCTGATGTATTGTAGTGCTTGAAAAATCGTGTATATCGCAATGAATCTTTTCCGAAGGGATCGGTGAAGAATAAAATTTGCACACTGTCTGCTTGGTGTAGGCCAGCGATGTCCAAACCAGTGTTTGTTTTGACTGCACCTGCACCGGTTGCTGTACCTGCCTCGCCTTCAGTTGCTTCGCCTGGTTCTGGTCCGTCAACTGATTCCAGTTCGGTGTCTGAAACTTCAATGGTTTTTGTTGTAGTTGTTTCGCAGGCTGCTAGGCTGGCGATAGCTGTAAAAATAAAAAGGGCTAAAAAAATATGCTGAAAGTATATTTTGCGCACGGTATATTTTTTTTTCAAAATTAGATATTTTATTTCGGCCGGGACACAGTAATTCGGCGTTGCCACGAATCGACAGGGCGACGGAGCGACGAATCGACGGCGGGCAAAAAAGAGCCCCCATAGAAATGGGGGCTCGAATCTTAACTGTTATACTAAATCGTTGCGTGACTGTACAATCGCAACGCTTGAGAAAACTATGCTACAGCTATTATTGCGCAGCAAATACTAGTAAGCATTTGTTTGCGGGGTAAAGCTTGCCCATCCTGTGGTCCAGTTGCTGGTTCCAAATGCACCACGGAATGCTACTGGTGTAAAGAATGCATCCATTCCGGTAAAGCTTGCACCTGTTAATGCTGGTGAACCAGTCATTGGTATATAGTTTGGTGCATCTACATTAAATGGTGCCGTTAACATAATATCTGCTGGGTTCGTGTATGTGATACCGCCATTGGTTTCTGCTTTAGTTTTTACTGCGGCGGCTGTAATCACCCCTGCTGCTGATGCATCTACTTTATACGCATCTGCTAATGCATGTACCAAGTTGTTTCTGAATACTGACGTGTCATTACCAAATGCAGTTGCAGTTAATGCAGACTCCATAGAGAAACCACCCTTAGGCCAGCCCATCATGATTGAGTTACGTACTGAGAATCGTACGCCTCTTCTCCATCTGTTTCCAAAGTTTTCAAACGCCTGTGTATTTGGCGCTCCGTTAGAACCTATCCATGTGAAGTTGCTCAACTCTGGGCGTGTAAATGGTCTTGCAGATGTACCTGATCCATCATTATCTGCTTCTACTCCATTACCTGCATCGGTATCGCCAATTTCTGGACGACGTTGTGCTACTGCATACTGGATTTTTCCTGTGTATCCAAAATCAAAATCGTAATCGTCGTCTGATGTTGCATAAGACAACAAATACTTTAAGTTAACGGTACCACCAAAGAACTCATACGCATCGTCGTTTCCGTAAGAAACCTGAATGTATTCAAGTGTTGTGCCTGAACCAACACCCCCCAGTGTTAATCCATTAATTTCACTTCCAGGTTCTGCCGCAATTCCTGCGAACTCTATACGCACATAACGCATAGTGCCTGAGTTATCATTAGCTGTAGTACCGCCATATCTTCTATCTACCCCACCTTCTACTAATGGTGCTGGTGATAATGGTCTGTTTGTTGGTGCATTTCCTAATAAAATGATTCCACCCCAATCTCCACGTAATCTTGATCCTGCTGCTTTACCTGATGTAAATACAATTGGATTAGATGCAGTTCCGTTTGCTTCAATCTTTGCTCCTCTTTCAATAATGATTGCACCTTTTTGTGAAATATCACTTTTTAAAATAGTTCCTGCTGGAATGGTTAGCGTTGCTCCCTGCTGAACATATACATATCCCTGAATGGTATAAGTACCACCAGTTAATGTGATGCTTCTTTCATAAGAACCTTTTAAGATTCTTGTGGTGTTGGGATCGTCTGCATTGGTACCTGTACCAGATGCAATTGGATCTTCAAAGTTTACTTTTACACAAGATGTTGCTGTTAGTGCAAGTGCTCCTGCAATAAAAAGTTGCGTTAACTTATTCATTGGTTTCATTTTAAGCGGTTTTGAATGGTATGCTGATTTTATTCAGTATGTATTTTATTTTTTAAAATTGATATCGTAACTAAATGATACGGTAACGGTTGTGCCTGGTCTGTATGCATAGTTGATTCTATCACCTGCTGCATAACTGTATCCTGGCTTAGTATCTGCATTGTCGTAGAATGCAA
The DNA here is from genome assembly GCF_030695065.1 of Sediminibacterium sp. Taxonomy (GTDB): domain Bacteria; phylum Bacteroidota; class Bacteroidia; order Chitinophagales; family Chitinophagaceae; genus Sediminibacterium. The sequence continues at coordinate 20,976 of NZ_JAUYTR010000005.1, forward strand.
ACTGATTGTTGAAAATATCTGAAACTGTTAGCTTGAATTCTCCTGCTTGATTTAATACTTTCTTTGATACTTGCACATCTAACAAGTTTCTGCTTCTTTCATATATATCGTAGAAGCCCGCTCCTTCTGGATCTCCTACCAATGACAATCTTGGTCCTTGTCTGTTGTATAAGATTGAAGCGTTAAATCCTTTCTCTACATTGGTGTACTGGAATCCTGCATTAATTAAGTATGGTGACTGCCCGAACAATGGTCTGTTTTGTGTAGTTTCTTTTCCGCTTGCTTGGGTAGTATTCAACTTAACTGTTGATTTTAATACGGTAACGTTACCTATGAATGTGAAGTCTTTTAATTTATCGCTTACAAAGTCCATCCCTTTTCTAATCTCTACCTCTGCTCCTACTAATGTGGCTGATGCAGCATTGGTGTAGCTGAATAACCAACGGTCTCCATTGCTTCCTCCGTCCATTCTTAATTCTATTGGATCAGTGAATTTCTTGGTGAATACTCCTACTGAAATCATTTCACCCGACTTAGGATAGTATTCGTAACGGAAGTCTACGTTAAAGATTTTGGTTCTTCTTAATGAAGTATCTCCACCAATACCCCAGATGCTTTCGTAATCAAAGAACTGGAACGGTGCAATTTCACGGAACTCAGGACGAGCTACTGTTTGTGATACCGCAAAACGAATTTGGTGTTGGTTATTGAATGAGTTGGTAATATTAATAGAAGGCAAGAAATCCCACTTCTCTGTGTTCACTCTCACGCGCTTTAACGCTAGGTCGCGGCTGCTTAAGAATTGTTCAAAAAATTCTGCTCTTGCTCCCCAGATTACTCTTAAGCTATTAGATAATTTATTATCGAACATTAGGTATCCACTGTTTAATGCAGAGATTCCAAAATAACGATCGGTGTTTTGTGTTTGCTCTTCTAACAATAATCCATTGCTATTGATATTGCTGTTCAAGAACATTTTATCGTAAGCCAATTCTAAATTAGATCCACTACCTACAGGTCTGTATCGGAATACACGTGCATTAAAGTCGCGGAATCTTAATAAAGTAGATCCACCAATTTTCATGGTTTGTTTTTGACTTCCCATATTGAATGGAACAATTAATGTACCATTTAAGCCAGTTGAATAATCTTTTAAATCGGAGAAGAATCTTCTGGTATCGTCGTCGTCTAAGGTAAATGGCGCATTAGGTGTTGCCGAACTTTTTGCAAACTGTGCAGTTCTAAAATCTGGTTGAGACTTGCTATTGAATGATCCATTGGCATTCCAAACAAATTTGATTCCACGGCTGCTGCTCAATAAATGCTCTCCTTCTAACTGGCTGCTTACCAATAAACGTTGGTTCAAGAAATTAGAACGCAACGATACAGTTTGCAAACGACCTACGTTGTTAAGGGTTCTGTTCAAATAATTTTCGTCGTATACTTGGTTCACTAAATTTCTGAATGAAATTTTTGTTGCGCCTTTTACATAAGTGAAGTTGGCCATTACACCCACGTTAACCGAATACCTATTCTGTACTTCAGTACCTGTAAAGATGGGTGTTCTTACTTTTTCAAAACGACCTCTTTCTACATCATCATAAATGATGGATGCATTTCTGTAGTATACTGAAATGATTGATCCAAATTTGGCTTCGTTTTTAAAAGTCTTGGTATTAGACCAAGCCATATTAACAGTGGTGATTGGAGCCGCCGTGTTCACGCGCTCTCCGTATCCATTGCCATCAAAGTCTTTGCTGATGGCAATTTTTTCATTGTCTGTTAACCCTCTATAGGTAACTGTATTTGGCATTGAACCTGGAAGGTTGCGATTGCCCCCGTCAAAACCCAACCATGCTGTGCTGCTGCGTTGATTGCTGGTAAAGCTTTTGAAAGTACTCTGAGAGTTGTATCCCAAAGAAACGGTTACATTTAATTGATTCTTGGTAGGTATATCTCTGGTATTTACTTGTACCAATCCACCTGCAAATTCACCTGGTAAATCTGGGGTTGCCGTTTTATTGATAATGATATTATCAATCATGGCTGCTGGAATAATGTCGAATGAGAATGCTTTTTTATCTGGCTCTGAACTAGGCATTAATGCGTTGTTCAATAATGCTTGATTGTAACGATCGCTTAATCCACGTACTACCACAAACTTATTGTCTTGAATAGAAGCTCCACTCACACGCTTTAACACGTCTGATGTATTTCTATCTGGTGTTCTTCTAATAAAGTCTGCCGCTAATCCGCTAGACATGGCCGTGTTGGTTTTTTGAAACACAATCATGGCATTGGAACTTTCTTTACGCGCAGATGAACGAACTATTACTTCTGTAGTAGTTGTTTTTAATTCTAATACTACGTTTAAGTCGTTGCCCTCAATTCCTTCCTTTACCTCAATGTCTTCTAACACTTTGGTTTGGTATCCTACTCTTGAAAAAGTGAGGGTATACTTACCTGCTTTAACTGAAATGCTGAAACGACCTTCTAGGTCGGCTGCTACGGTTCTTGCGGTGGGGCCTTCTAGTTTGATAGAAGTTCCTGATAAACTTTCATTGTTGGCGGAGATTACTTTACCATTTATTTTGGCTTGTGCAAATATTGCAGTGGCCACAATAGTGAATAAAAAAGTAAGAAATAATCTGATTGCCGGGGGTTGTTGCATCACTTGAATATTTTGATGCTGCAAAACTACCAGCGCAGTGTTACCCCAATGTTACCGTACTGTTACGCAATTGTTACGGGAATATTACCAAATTGTTAACTCCTTAGTTTCGGCGGCGGATGATTAGGAAAGGCACGGTTTTCATATTATATAGGCCGCGGGTTCTAAAATCGGGGTTGGCGTGGTCGCCAATGATGAGAATGCGGTCGAAGGGTTTCGCCTGGGTGACCGCGCTGTTGCGGCTCGCGGTGATTGCTTCGGCGTCACCTGATTGACTAGCTTCCGCGACCCGCTTAAACGTATGATTAATAATAGACGCTATTCTATAAAACTGATCATATGCCTGTTGGTTCTCTTTAAAAGACTTGAACAACTCGCGCTTGATTTTATAATAATACTTTCCGTCTATATTATTCGTTACATCAAATCTAAACGGCGTGTGCGTATTAATAGTGAGGGCATAGGCAAAAACTTTTTCGTAGCGTTTGCTTTCGTTGAGTATGCTGTCGATTAAATTTTCGTCGAACACTGCTTTGTAGGTATTTTCTTTATTGTCTTTGTAGTGCTTACTGAGTTCTTCATAATAAAACCTGCTCTTGAAACCCAATGCCCTTCTAAAGCCTTCGGCATTGCTCATATTGCTGCCGTATTGTTTAGACGCAGTAAAGCCTGCAATGGTATGATAACCGTTTTGGTTTTTATACTGGGTGATATTATGGGGCGGGGCCACGTTCCGCTCCAGGAAGGCCCTGTATGATTCTTCGTCGTTCATATTGAGTAACTCTCGTCCTTCTGCTGAACTGGTATTTCCGTGAAAGCAAGTGCGCCCGAATTCTAATTGGTAATACTTCGTGAGCCCCGCCCCATGGCTGTTAAAAAGCGCACGTATATGCTTCATCAATTTCTCCTGCTCCTTGGGTTCTGCCAACTCTCCCCAACTTTCCATTAGGAGCAGAAAATCTTTATTGGTAGTAGTGTCTTGTAAATATTGAATCGTAGGTGCCAATGTTGTGCTGGTTTCATCTTCCGTAGTATTGCATGCATAGGGTGTGATGGATGTTTTGCCTTTCGCAAACTTGTTGTAATCTTTTTGAATGCGGACAAATCCGTTGTTTCCTATGTAATCTATATATAGTTTGCGCCAAGGAACAAGTTGGTCATTAGAGGAGGTTGAGTTCTTTGTTGGAATTGCAGCTGCAGATAAGATTTCCGCAGTGGGTGCTGCAAACTCAGCAATGATGAGCAACAGCGCAAATACAGGAACCACATAAATTTGGCGGCGCATGCTTTTAATCAACTTTACCTGCAACCAAGCAATGCCTGCTATAGCGGCGGCTGCAATCAACAAATAAACAAATGCGATGATGAAATTGCCGGGGCTTAAGAATATATAATTCATGCGCGCATAAAAGTTGAACATATTAAAGAAGAACAACTGCGGCACCAACACAATGGCATAAATAGCCAAGGAAAAAAATTGCAGAATATAAAACCATTTATAATTGCTGGTAAACAACAGCAACAAACAATTGATAATAAATATAAAACTAAGGTTGATCGTTATTTCTGGATTACCTAATATCAATTGCGGCCCTTGTTCTATTAACAATTGGATGGCAACTAGTAAAATCAATTTGAGTATAGCGGAAAGGAGTTGCAAGTTTTTTAAAGATTTGAGGTAAAGGTAATTATTAAAAAAGCTAATGGCTATAAAGGCAAAAGGGTTTTAGCAATTGCATCTCGCAACTTAGGAGCCAGTTTTGTTTCAGCTGCAAAATTTTTCCAGTTTTTAACGGTATCGCTAATGTGATTCAATATGACTACTGGTTTTTTAATATTCATGTTTTTCGCAACCGCTAAAAGATCATCGATAGAAATATTGTTTCTTTTTCCATTTACACTCAAGGCATGCTGACTCACCCAAGTGCTATTGGGTCTATATGCATGACAAATATCAAATGCAGGAGCCAACGACCAATCGCCCGATTGATTCATTATGAATGAAAAGTTCTTAGTATGATCATCACAGTTTCTTGCCATCACATTAAAAGCCATTCTTTTATACAACTGTTCGGCATCGGGATATGGCAATCTTAAGCTTCGCATTGTTTGAAATAACTGCTCATAGCTAAAACTGTTTACTTCATTAAAATCAAAATGATTTAAGGCACAAAAACTTTGAACATGAATTTTATCATTGTCCTTTGTTCTATCAAATCTTTTAGTCATAAAATGAGCCCGACCATTTTCTTCTAAAAGTCTAGATTCCATCATATTGATACCAATCTCTTTCGCCATTAAGTGATAAGCCATTTCTACTCTACCATATCCACTTGACATTCCAATTTCGGAATCCACAACACCATCAAACTTGATTAACCAATGTTCAAACCCTTTGGGCGCATCTGCTTGACCCGTTTTTACTTCTTTTGTTTTAGCATTATAAGCAATCACCGCTTTTGCCCTTGCACCTCCTGCAGATGTTCCAATTTTCAATATATCGCTCAAAGCTTTGGCATCTTCATTAGCAAGGTTCGCTTGTAATTGTTTTTTGTTGGAAAGAATTACTTGTGCTATTTCAATTAATTTGGCTAACTCTATTTTGGTTGATTGATTATTTGTCCTTGGCATAACAGGTTCAAATTCTAATGCCCCCATTCCTCTTTTACCAATAAAACAAAGCAGCTCTACAGGATTCATGCTATCGGCTGCTCTTCCATTATTGATTAGCCAGGTATTGATTAATGCATTTCCATATTTATCTGGCAATACATCGGCCAACAATCCTGGCATTCCTTTAAACGTATTACTCCGAATCAATTCAGGGAAAGAATAAATTCGTTTAGCAGCATTGGCAATAGGCATTTTAATTGGAGAGAGATCCCACTGACTATTTAAGAACGAAGGTTCAAATTCAAAGTAGGCAAGGCTTTTTTCACTATCCCATGCAATAGCCCCTACCTCTTTATCCCAAATACGTATGATAGCATTTGTAATCATTACCAATCAGATATAGGTTTTCTTAAATTAGTTTTATTGATCGTTCTTGCCCTTTGCCTTTTTTCTTGCTGCTGTTTGGCTAAAAGCAATGGACTAATTACAGGCATATGTTGGAAAGATTCAAACAGATTCAGTTGATCTAAAGCCCTAAGAACCTGAATAAAACTCATCATTGTTGCCCCGGCACCACTTTCTAATTGCACAATTGTGGAGCGATTAACCCCAGCCATATTGGCCAATTCTTGCTGTGTTTTATTTTGATCTAACCGAGTTGCTTTAATAAACTCACCCAATTGCGTTAAAATAGCCTTATCGGGCATTTCAACCCATTTTATGTTGTTTTTTTCCATCATTAAACTGTTTAATAAGGCTTATTGTTGGCTTTTATCAACACAATTTAAGATAATAATCTGATTTATCCATCAAAACCTAGTTTCAACACCTTAATTAAATGGTTTACGCTGTTTATAAGGATGATTAAATCTTGGTAATCCACAGTAAAATCTGCCTTATAACGGCTATCAATATATGCCCGCTGCATCAACTTAAATCGCTTTTTTTCTATTTCAGTTTTTAGTGGAAAGAGTTCCCCTACCGAATACGAAACCCAACTTGCATAACGCAATAGTCTTTCAATATTGTGAGAGCAACAATAATAGCCCATTCCTGTTTTGACCAATGTACTTAAAGCTTGTTCAGTTGCTTGATGCAACATAAACATAGATAGTTTGTACTGCTTTCTAATGATATATAGTTCGGCTCCTGCATAAAACTCAAGCGCTTTATTTAACCCGTCTTTGCAAATACTTTCCTGTAGTTTTTCTTCAATAGGAAAATTGGTCTGTTGTAAAGCGCAAAGCGAAATAGATTCTTTCTGATAAATTGGTGCTGCGGATTGCACCACTTTTTGCGCAAATGCATGCCCCATTGAAAGCCAATGATTAAAAGTTGCTGTTTCCAAAACTATGGTTGTTGTAGTTGCCAAATCATTGCATTGTTGTTCAATTCTTTCCTGCCATTGAAGTAAAGTGTAATTACCCAACGATGGTATAAGCACTAAAATAAACTGTTGATCTACTTCGGTTTTTTCATGGGTATGGCTCGAAAAAATATGCTGACTACTTATGCTTTTTAACCGAGTACCCAATATATAAATTGCATCGGGCGCTATTACCCCGCTAATTAAATTAATCAAATTAGTTGGCTGGTTCATGATTTTAGTAAATAAGAAGTTGCTAATAATTGTTTCAAATAATCAAAAAAATGCATCAACTCAAGTTGAACACCTGCTTCAGATAAACTATTATTCGATAGCGCAAAACTTAAGATATAATGTAGGTATTCATCCCACTGTTTAACCGTGTATTTGTTAATGCATTTTCTGCATTTCGCATACTGATTTTTGTCGTTTTTTTGGTTTACTTTTTCACTAAATGCATGTATCAAATTAGCTAGTTGTTCAAAAAAATAGATTAAGTCGTATGGTGCCGATTTTTTCCAAACAGGCATTGATTCTGCAGCTTTAAAACTAGACAACAAATAGTCTTCTGCGGTAGCCAAGGAAAAGGCATCAAAAAACTGGTTTACTACATCGTGGGGACTAGCCTTTTTTTTATACGGATGCATAAATAAACAATTTAACAGTGCCCAAATTGCAGTCTTGCTATTTACTATCCTAGTTTAAAATCAGGTATTTTACCTTAAAAGGCAGGTATTTTAGCTGTAATAGTTTTATTATATTTGTTAAAAGGCTAAACCATGGAAAAAACCATACATCAGGGTCGGAATGTGAAACGATACAGAGAAATGCTTGGCATTAAACAAGAAACACTGGCTGCTGAAATGGGAGAAGATTGGAATCAACGAAAAATTTCTTTAATTGAACAGAAAGAAATTATAGAAGACAATATTTTGATGAAAGTATCCAATGTGTTAAAAATTCCTGTTGAAGTCATTAAGAATTTTGATGAAGACACTGCAATCAATATTTTATCTAATTCTTTTACAAGTAATGACCAATCTACGTTGAACGTAATTAATCACAATTGCACGTTCAACCCTATTGATAAAATAGTAGAACTGTACGAGGCCTTGGTACAAAGCGAAAGAGAAAAAGTGGCTTTACTACAAAATTTATTGGATAAAAATAAATAAACCTATTCTACAAATCCTTTCTGCGTAGCAATATATCCTTGAGGGCGCACAATCGTGATATAGTATTCCCCTTTTAAAGCGTCTACTTTTAGTCCATACCTTTGACCCGGTTTTAAAGTAGGTATTGTATAAGCTTTGGTGTTGAGGTAATTATTGGTTGCTGAAGAAATGTATAATTTATATCCTGTTACGGTATGTTGCGGAAGCCCCATGCTTCCATAGAGCGTAATATTGAGTTTCCCTTTTTCTGCACTTGCCACATGTTGTATTTCTATTGGGGTAGATTGTTCCCTCAACACTTTCATAGACGGCTTTGAATTGCCATACATATCGTATACGCCATGAATTCTTCTGCGCATTTTTCCTATATCATTCGTGCCTGGGTAATGCGTTCTGTAATCGGTTAAATCAAAATAAATAGCCCCTTCTACATAAGGCTTGCTTTCGTAAATGGCCATATGATAAATCAAGTCTTCAATCCTTCTTTCATCGCCCCCTTTAAAATTGGGTTCACATAATCCAAACTCTGAAATAAAAAATGGTTTAGTAGGATAACTTTGATGTACACTATCCAAATACAAATGAATTTTTCCGGTTGGTATGCTCCACCAACTTCCTCCGTACTCATTCATCATTAAATAATCGCCTTCTGCTGCTGCATCTGGAACAAAGTTGGGATTATTGTAATAGCTTGTAGTTAAGGTATTACTTACATAAGCAGCGTTTCTACTAGGATCTAATAATCTGGAGCGTTTCATTAATGCACTAATCATTGGCTTCATGTCTGCATCTCTTGCTCTTAACTCATTGCCTGCACCCCAAGAAAAAATACTGGGATGATTGTACAAGTTATTGATCATTTGCTCAAGCTGTGCTTGGGCAATCTGCTGTATAGCTTCAGTAGCGGGGGTTTCTGGGCCCCATAAAGGAACTTCTTGCTGTACCAATATGCCATTGCGATCACAGAAATCATAAAACAAATCGTCTTGCTGAAAATGTTGTCTGGTGAAAATGGCGTTCACGTCTTTCATCAATTTGCAATTGGCCAGTATTACTGAATCGGTTTCTGCAAAACCATAATTTGGATTGGATCCTGCCGTCCACTCTACCCCCATTAATTTAATTCGCTCTCCATTTAAATGCGTTTGTCCGTTAATGAATTCAAGGGTTCTAAATCCAATATTAGTTCCTAATGCATCTATAATTTCAGCGCCATTCGCAACAAGCACTCCTACATGGTACAGATTCGGAAAATCGAAATGCCAGGGTTTTACCTTCGTGATTTGAACTGTTGCGAATGCATTTTCTCCTTCCCATTCTGGCGTTACCAAATCCCCTGTCATATGCTTTCGCGCGAGTTCATGCACCGTTAAATTTGGTTGATGATTCATGCGCTTATACTGATCTAATTCAGGAGCAATTTGAATATTCAATGTTAATTTTCCTTTTAGCCCTGCGTACTTTTTTTCGAAAATCGCTTTATTAAATGGTAACCGAATTTTTACAGTAGCCGATGAATCTTTATGCAGCGTGGGTGTTACAAAAATTTGTTGCGGTGCAATGGGATGGGTCACTATTAAATTTACTTTGCGAATAATGCCGCCATCATTGGGCCAATCAAAAGAACTTCCAAACGGAACTTTGTTTTTTCCGTAATCATTATTTACTGCTACAGTTAAACGATTGCTTGTTCCCGCTTTAATTTGTTTACTAATATCTACTTTAAATTTATTGAATCCATCTCCAATATGTTCGGCTACTTTAATGCCATTCAAATAAATATGCGCCGTATGATTAATGGCACCAAACTCAATCACCACTTGCTTACTCTTATAATTAGTGGGTATTTGTAATTCCTTCTGGTACCAAGCCCACCCATAATGGGTTTGATTACTGTCTTCAATATTCCAAGTATGTGGAATCGCTACCGTTCTTGCTTTAGTTAGTGGTTGCATATACCACTCGCTTTTAAATCCGTCCGAATTTTTATCTATTACAAATTGCCAGTTGCTGTTCATGGCAATGGTGTCGCGCTGTGCAAACAACAACGATTGACTACTGCATATAAAAACAAGAAAATAAATTAACTTAATACGAATCATTTTGAAAATTTTTAACAATCAATCATAATAAGACTCCGCCAGTGCTTTAACGAACTACTGGCACAAATGAGAACATGTACTTAGCAGGATTCTGCCAATCTTTTCCGCTGAGTTTTCCAATGGGAATTTTTATCTGCACCTTGTTCCATCCTTTTTGTAAATTGATTAAAGTGGGTGCACGGTATTCGTATCCCTCGTCTATCAATGGAATTTCTGCATTCCCTTTTTGCCCTGCTCTTTTCCATACTGGTGGTAGAACCATTGTGCCGTTTACTTGAACGGTTGCGTTCTGTTCATTCCAAGCAAAAGCTGGAGGGGAATCTGTTGCAGGCGAACGCGATAAATTATTGAACCCTATCCAGAATGGCCTTGTTTCATTTTCGTTACTCCAAATTTGGGTAGTAGCATACCAAACAGTATTGGGCTTGAGTGAATCAATTGCCCCCTTTATTAAAGGCGCCCACCAATGACGCAGAACCACTGTTCCGCCCTTTACGGTTTTGTAAAAATATTTTGATGAGTTTTGCTCGGGCCACAGGTCTTCTTTAGCGTTAGGATTGTTTGTGAAAGGCCCGTAGAGCTTCCATTCCAATGCAGCTTGCGCTTGATAAGGAAAGGACAGCTCTTTAAAATATTGTTCTTGGTGATTCAATAATCGCTGTTCAAATTCAACAAATGCTTTTTCATTCCCATCACTTATATTGGCAACCCAACCTGCTTTACCCCCGCCGTTCCAACTTCTTTCTGCAAATGCCAACATGGCTGGATACACAGGATTCATATTTAATACATTGTCTTGTGTGGCCACTGCTCTATCGTGCCATGTACAAATAATTGCACCGAGTGCATTATGGTCTCCCCTGTCTCTATTGGCCAACTGCCTGTTAAAAATAGTAGTTACCGATTCCAACGGATCCATATGATTCAAATACAAATGCCGTGAATCGATGTATTGCACTTGCTTGTCGTTGGTAATTTTTCCTAAATCGTCCATCCATAGTTGTCGGATGGTACTGTCTAAAAAATTTCCGCCGGGTTGCCAGCCAATTACTTTCTTTCCAAAGCTTTGGATATAACGAGTTACTTCAGGTATAAAATTGGGATTGGTAATTTTTACTTCGTCGGCCCCAATATGGATATAGGGAACATCATAAGTAGTGCAAAATTCCTTGAGTATATTTTTGATGTACACCATTCCTGAATCGGATTGCATATCTACTTTCATAGCTCGCCTAAATGCTGCACTATGACCAGGCATATCAATTTCTGGAACAAATAAAATATTGCGCGCTTTACAATAAGCAATTAACTCTTTTATTTCTGCTTCGGTATAATACATTCCCTTATTGCGCAACATATTTTCGGGTGCTGTTAATTGCGGATATTGTTTAATAGCTATTCGCCAAGCAATATCTTCTGTTGCATGAAAATGAAATACATTCAATTTGTATTTGGCCATGATATCTATTTGCTGTTTCAGCAAATTCATAGACATATAATTTCTTCCCACATCAATCATATAACCCCTCCAAGCAAATGCGGGTTCATCTTTAATTTCGCAGGCAACAATGGTTTGTCCATTGCGTGCCAATTGTTGCAAGGTTTGTAGGGCATTGAATAAGCCATGCTGCGTAGCAGCTTTAATAGTGATTTGATTGGGGCGAACAATTAATTCATACCACTCTTTATGCTGAGCTGAACTGATTAGCTCAATCTTCACTTGCGCTGCCAAAGATTTAGATGGGTCAATGGTATAATACTCCTTATTCCATTTCACTTGCTTGGGCATTGGAATTAATGCGGGCTGATGGGTTAATCCAAATACTTTCGGATAAATCAAGTGTCTCCAATGCATATAACCCGCTCCTACTAAGTGCAATCCATCATTGGTATATTTTGCATCTAAGTTTCCCTGTGCATCTACAAACTCGCTGTGCAAATTAATAAACTCGTAATGGTGTTTGGTGGATGCAGCTTTTAGTAGTGCATTGGTTTGATTTATTTGTTCTCGCTTACTGGTTTGCCCAGCAAATTTTCCGAAGCTTGGATTCACTGGTAAAATACTTTGAATATACACTTGCGTGTTAGGACTTTCTTGTTGCAGATAATCGTTCATCAGCAATATATTTTTCGCAACCGAATCAGGTGATAGCCCCCTACCCAAATCGTTAATGCCAATCATTAAAAAAACTTTAGCTGGCTTGCGGTTACTTATTTCTGCTAATCGGTGTAAAATTCCCTCAGTAATATCGCCACTGATTCCTCTGTTCTTGATACGAATATCATTAAACAGCTCATACCATTCACTCCCATCATTAATGCTATTCCCTAAAAAAATAATATCGCGCTTAGAAGAGGACAAGGAAGCCGCATCATTTGGCAATGCTTTAAACAAACTATACCGCTGGTGATAATAAGTATTAAATATTGAATCGGGATATGTTGGCAATACAATTTGAGAAATACCCATTAATGATAAGCCCAATAGCGCTGTACATAAAAACAAGCATACTTTGTATAAAAAATTATTTTGCATAGTTCTTTTATTCAACAATGAATTCGTCTGCAAAAATCCAAGCTGGTTTGCCTTCACCTGAATGTCCCTTGGGTAATTGATCCAGTACTTTTGCTGTCACACGCACAAACCTTGCTTTTAACGAAGGAAAAGTTGTAGTAAAATTATTAATCACCGACTTTTTTTCCTGTTGTGCTATAGGATTGGGTACAGTTTTAATGGTTGTATAATTAACTCCATCTAATGATACTTCAAACTTCACCCATTCTGGCATCATGATCCAATCATTGTAATTTTGCAAACAACCCAATGAAAGAGATTGAATATTTTTTTCCTCTTCTAAATCAATAGTTGCAATCAAATCCTTTGCAGCTATACCATGCCAAAATTGATTGATGGCAGTAGTGCCCTTTATACCATCTGTTAATGAATTGGGGCCATCGGCCATATAGTACCTGCTAATTGGATGGGTATAATTCACTTTTTTCCCGATGGCTTTATGCAAAGCAAATTGTTGTTCAGCGGGTATTATACTCTTCACTTCTCCGTTCACTACAGTTGCAGCTTTTATTGTTACGGAAGAATTAATTTTTATAAGGCCTTCGTACAATTGGCTTTTTAAAGATGGCTGATCTCCATTGGTGGTATAATAAATTTGCCCCTTATATGCTTCAGTTGAAAGGGTTGCATACAATTCTCCTTCTTTTAAAATAGGTTTTATTTCTACTTTAAAATTTCCTTTACTATAGTTCAATCCTTTTTGATCAAATGCTTTAAAATGTTGTTGTAGTCTTTCATTAAAACCCGCCCAATCTTTTGAAGCCTTAGGGCTCCATAATACTTCAGACAATGCAAGCATGCGTGGCAATACCATGTATTCTACTTGTTTAGGCGTTGTAACATATTCTGTCCAAAGATTGGCTTGGGCGCCTAGTACATGGCGGGCTTCTTCTTCATTTAATTCTTTAGGCAAAGGCTCGTAGTCGTACACTTTCTTAAGTGTATTAAATCCACCTATAGCAATTGGTTCGGAGGCAGGATCTCCTTGATAATGGTCAAAATAAACAGGATTTCCTGGGGTCATCACCACATCGTGTTTCATTTTTGCTGCAGCAATTCCTCCCGCTTCTCCCCGCCAACTCATTACTGTTGCTCCTGGCGCTAAACCACCTTCGAGTATTTCATCCCAACCAATGATTTTCCTATTTTTTCCATTAACAAATTTTTCCATTCTTTTAATGAAATAGCTTTGTAATTCGTCTTCATCTTTTAAGTTTTCCTTGCGAATTCGTTGCTGACATTTGGTACATTTTTTCCATGATGTTTTATCTACTTCATCTCCTCCAATATGTATATACTTAGAAGGAAATAATTGAATTACTTCTGTTAATACATTTTCTAAAAAATGAATTACGGAATCATTTCCTGCACAGTAATTGGAAGACATATTGGTGTAATTGCCGCCTGTTAATGGCAACTGTTGTTGTTGTGTACAACTTAAAAATGGATAAGAAGCTATGGCAGACGCCACATGTCCGGGCATTTCTATTTCTGGAACAACCGTAATATTTCTTTCCGACGCATAAGCAACAATCTCTTTTATTTGGGCTTGTGTATAATACCCGCCGTAAGTTGGCTCTTCAGCTTCCTTAGCCTGCGGCCTTGATCCCCACACCAAATTAGTTTGATCAACACGCCATGCACCTGTATTGGTTAGTGCAGGATACTTTTTAATTTCTATACGCCATCCTTGGTCATCTACTAAATGCCAATGAAATGTGTTGAACTTATAGGCAGCTAATAAATCTAAATACTGTTTAATTACATTGGGGCCAAAGAAATGCCTACTCACATCTAAATGCATCCCTCTCCATTTGAATTGAGGATAGTCGGTTACTTGCATGCATGGGACTGTAAGCTTTGCATTGGTTCTTACTGCAGGAAGCGTCTGCAGTAACGTTTGTATACCATATATAATTCCTGCGGGTGTATTGGCTTTAATCTGAATTGCATTGGTTAAAACCACTAACCGATATCCCTCTTCTCCAATAACGGCATCTTTTATTAATGCAAGAACTATTTTCTGTTTTGCATTTTTGTTAATTGGCAAATTCAAACCTGATATATCTTGAATGGCATTTCGTAAAAAACTGGCTGCAGATTGTAATTGCTTTGATTGTGCTGAAAATTCAATTTGGGTTTGTTCATTAATAATAAACTCACCCACATTTTGCTGTAAACTTACCGGAACAGGAATGATGCTGATCTGCTTGTTTTGCGCTAATAGGTAAGTTGGGAAAAAGAAAACAATTAATAGATATTTCACTTTTATTTTTTTAAATGAACCTTTATTTTGAAAGTAGAAGTAGGAATCTGCTCCCTATTCACCAAATTTCCATCAGTATACGGCTTCCAATCATAATAAATATACTCAGGTTGTTCTTCACAATCAATTACTACCATTTCGGCCCCAGAAGAAACAGCGTTACCCAATTGAAGCGTTCCTTTTTGAATCCGCGCTGAAACTTCATGAATACCATCTAGTGAAAAGCCCCGCAAAGACTTGCCATCAGCTGTTGCTAATCCATCTTTTGCATGATTAAATGTAACTTGTAATTGTCCATTAGCATATTGAGCACTTAGCGGTAATGGACCAGATGGCACAATTGAAAGACCGTACTCTTTATTCAACGCCCATCTTGCTAATCGCTCTCCCACTATTTTTTTATTGGTAGGATGCACATTGTCTTTTAATCCATAATCAGTACAAACAGCCATACCAGAATAAGAAAGCCGTTCCATTATTTTTCTTTGCTCGTCTCTAAATAAATGCCAGTATTGTCCCTTGTATTTTACCGAATCAATAGAGCTCAATTGCACAAAAAAATAAGGCAACATGGGTTGTTGAAAACGCCCCCTAAAATTTTGCACCATCAATTGCGTTAATGCTGCATATTCATTTACACGCTCCATTTCCTGTGCATTGCTCTCCCCTTGGTAATTGATGATTCCTTTTATAGCCAATGGGAACAAGGGTTTTAAACCAGCTTCATATACATGACCTGGTTTAAATGGATGATTGGTTCCTGTACGCAAATTTTGGTTGCCTCGTTCTTTTACCCATACCGGAATAGCTGGATTTGTTAACCATGGTTCAATTGCTTTAGCTGCAAAACGCTCATCCGATTTCAATGCATCTACTCCTATAAATGTTTCCAGCGGAGCCCCAGCAATAGATAAATTAATAAGCCCAATGGGTACTTGTGTGTTAGTAACAATAGACTTCCCATAATAATAAGCCACTGCACTCATAGCCCTGAAACTATTGCTATCACTCACTTGCCAACTAGTAGGGGCAAAAAACTTTTCAGGTTGCATCATTTGCAAAACTGAATCAGAAAAATATTGGTTGAAAACATTTTTTCCAGCGTACGTTGGATTATAAAATCGGAGTAAGGGTTGATTGGCTGTTGTAATTGCTTCGCGATAATACATTTCGCGTTGCATGGGCCACTCCATATTGCTTTGACCAATGCAAATCCAAATATCACCCAATAGCACATTGCTGATGAGTATATTTTTTTTACATGAATTAATTATTATTTCATGGGGAGTAGTACTCGCTTTTAGCGCTGGCAAATTAACCGACCAACTGCTGTCTAAACGTACACTTGTTACAACTGATTTAACAACGCTTGACAAAGTTTTTGAATCAGCACTACGTAAGCCTGTACGGCTAAGCGAAACCTTAACTGCAGCGCCCGGCAATCCCCTTCCCCATATATGAATGGGTTGGTCTCGTTGCAGCACCATATGGTCAGTGAATATTTTATTAACGCTCACTATTTCTGCTTCGCGAGAAACTGATTTAAGCGAAGTCTGCGCTATTAGCAAACTTTGCGCAATAATTAAAGTCAAACAAAACATTAGCCCTAAGCGCAGCAATCCCCTCATGACAAATACGATTTAAGTATTTGCATGCAATACCATTCTTGTCGAGGTAAATGAAAGGGGCCTTTGTATAAATTTCCCTTAGCTGTTTGTGCAACAGTTCCATCACGATGCAAATAACCAAACCATTCGCCATATTGCATATCTAAAAAATTTGCATAGGCATAACCATGTACCAACTTATGCCACTCTGCATATTTTTGATTGCCCGTCATTAAATAAGCCAATAAAGTGGCAATGATTACTTCATTATGTGGCCACCAAAATTTCATGTCTTGCCAATACTCTTGCACTGGCTTATTATATACATCTCTAAAATAAAGTATGCCGCCTTGCTCTTTGTCCCATCCCCGCTCCCACATATAATCTAACATTCTACATCCTAAATTAATTAAGTGCGCGTCGTTGTTGCGATGCTTGGCTTCGTGCAATATAAACCAGGCCCCTTCCATTGCATGTCCGGGATTCAAAGTTCTTCCATCTATATGATCTATGATTGATCCATCCGGCGCAACTTGTTCCATTACGCATTGTATATTGTCTTTTACAAAATAGCGCTCAATTTCATCTATCCATTTTGTAATCCATTCATCGCAGGGTGCATACCCAATGGTGTCCCGCAATTGTTGTGCGGTATTCATCATAATCATGGGTACCCCAATACCCTTACTTGGTCGGGTCTTGGTATACTTAGGTTGCAACAATCCGGGTGTAGTTGCATATTGAATACATAAATCAAATACACGTCTTGCATTGGCGGCCGCTTCCTCATCTCCGGAAGCTTTTGCGTATGCGGCGGCTGCAATCACATAAAATGTTTCAGAAAAAAAATAGCGACGCTTTCGTATGGGTTGGCCATCTCTGGTTACATGAAAAAACATTTGCCCATCGGTATCAAAACAATATTTGTTTAAAAAATCGTATCCCAGTTTTGCACCCGCTAACCATTCTGGTTTTTGTTCTACGGTATTGTATAAAGTAGACAACATCCAGGTGGCCCTACCTTGTATCCAAACGGCTTTGTCGTCGTCAATCAATGTTCCATCTGCATCTCGCATCAACAAAAATCCACCATGCTCCTGATCAAAAGATCTTGGAAACCAAAATGGAATAGTGCTATTCAATAACTGGTTGGAGTAGAAAGAAGCCAACTCAGCCAATTCTTTTGTAGAATATATCACGTCAAATTATTTTTAACCAATCAAAAACTATTTAATAATAGATGCAACTGGCACTTTTACGAAATACAAGTCCTTGGTTCCTTCGTATAATATGCCAATGGTTTCTGTATCAATTTGTGTTAATGAAGAATAGCCATAACAATTGCGTTCATCAACTAATAATTGATTAGCAGGCAACCAGGTTTGTCCTAAATCTAAACTGGCTTTAATAGTCATATCATATCTTCCACTGGTGGTATTGGGATTGCTAAAGAACAATACTTCTTTTAATACGCCTTTTACTTTTACATTGGCTTTAATTAAACTGCCCATGCATACTGGATCTTGTAAGGCATTGTACGATGTAGCATGCTCCGTCCAACTGGTTCCTAAATTAGTAGTTGTAGCAACACTTCTATACGAACCTCTATTGTCGCGCATATTCAACATCAATGTGCCTGGCGTGGTTTCTACTACCTGACTTTCAGTAGTATTAGACTTTGGTCCATTTAAATTTCCAATCCATGTATTACCATGGTCGGCACTATAAATAATAGTTGAATAAGGCATTTTATTTTCATTCCAATATTGTGCTGCAAAAACCAGCTTACCGTCTTTCATGGCAATTCCCGACCCTGGCCCGTTAAAAAACAAATGCCATTTGGGATTTTTAATTTGAGGTGTAATGGTATAAGGTGCAGACCAAGTAAGTCCATCATCGTTGCTACTTACTAAAACAAATTGCCCTGTAGTATCTGGCGAAATGCCTGGTAACGACCCTGCAATAGAACGATTGCCCTTACTCCACAATGCGGCTACCCATATTTTTTTGGTGATGGGATCAAATAATATTGCTGGATCACCCACTCCGTTGTTCTCGTGCGGCGCGCCCATATCCATAATAATTTTCATAGGCTCCCAGGTTTTACCACTATCGGTAGATCTGCTTAAACCCACATCAATATTACCTGGCAGGTCGGCACTGTTTTTATATCTTATATCGTACACAGACAATAATGTTCCTTTGTTGGTTGTAGCAATTCCTGGTATGCGATAGGTATTTACATTGTCGTCTCCTGCTTTGCGCACGGTTGTTCCTTTTAGCTTTGCATAATTGCCTGCTGGTTCACTAATGGTCAACGTTTTTCCATTTGATTGCACTAATTGGGTTGCGCGTAATTCTATTGTATGATCAATACTTGCTGCGTTATTCAATGTTACACTAAACCAAATAAAATGAAGCCCGGGCGCCAACTTCAATGTAAGTGGTACATTAAAATTGGTACTGTTAGGCTTACTATTCGCAAGGGGGGTATTAGTTGAAAATGGTTCTGCACTGGTTTGATATACCGCAATATTTTCAATGCCGCTGATGGCGCTGGCATTGATGCTGCAATTGATTCCTGTGTATTGTTGTGCAGCATTATCTGCAGGAATAAAAATATTTACCCTCAATATGGCATTGGTAGCCAATTCTTTTAAAACAGGGATAGTTGGGGTATATGCAGATGCTTTTACTTCACCTACCACAGGTGTAGTTGATTTTTTTGCACAACCAACTGCGGGTATCAACAACAGTAGGAATAAAAAATAAAAAATATTTTTTTTCATATAGTCTTTTTATGCGTCTACAAAATCGTTTTGCTTTGGTCTTAGTACCAACAATTGAACAGCCAGTGCAGCAACTACCACCAACGCCATCATGGCAAAGTCTTTACCAAGGCTTCCTGCGTCGGAACTCTTCCCTAATAAATTCGTGATAAATGCCCCTGCAAAAACCCCAATCATATTCATGAGTCCATAAGCAGTTGCTCTATGTTTAGAAGAAATAAATTGACAGAGTATGGGCATATTGTTGGCATCGAACATACCATATCCAAAACCAAAAAAGAAAACTGCTCCAACCAAATGAATCATGGAATTACCCAACCCTATAAACAACAATGCAGGAATGGTCATAGCCAATCCAATAGCACTGGTGTATACTCTTCCTCGTATATTTTTTTGCACCCATTTATCGGAAAGTACGCCACCAAAAATGACTCCTAAAAAAGAAGATGCGGCAATGGTAATAGTAGACAGTGGCCCTGCCTTAGCCATGTCAATACCAAGATTCTCTGAAAATAATGTAGGCAACCAATTTTTTACTCCCCACCCTGGCAAACTAGGAACGGCAAAATAAAACAGGATCACCCAAAAAGAAATATTGGTAAATAAAGTAGCTAACCCCTTGAGTAATGGAATTCTTTTTGTTTGTGCAATTGCTGAGCCATCTTTTACAGCAATATCTGCATCATCGGATTGCTTCTCCTTCAAAAACAATATCAACACCCCCGAATAAACAATACCAATTAAGCCAAAACTGATGAATGCATTTTGCCAAGAGAATTCAGCAGCAATAGTTGCACCAAATCCTCCTAATGCCTGTCCCATATACAATCCAGTCATATGAATGCCTACAGCCAATGACCTTGTTTTTGAACTATGGTAATCGGCAATTAAAGACAAACCTGCTGGTATATATAGTGCTTCGCTAATACCCATCATTGCTCTAAGCCAATACAATTGATCGAATGTTTTTGCAAAGCCCATCGCAAATGTGATGGCACTCCATACAAATAAACTTCCCACAATTAACCATTTGCGATTCAATCGATCTGCTATCATGCCCGATATTGGACTCATGAAACCATAAATCCACAAAAAAATGGCCATTAAATAACCAAAATTGGTAGCAGATTGCAACTCTTGAATATCTATTTGCATAGATGGCTTCATAGTGCTTAACATCTGCCGATCCATATAATTGAGTAAGGCTACTACCCAAAGCAACGCTACCACTATCCATGGATATTTTTTATTTTGGATCATTGGTTTTTGTTGTGGATGATAGCTTTTAAAATATAGGGAGATCTTACACCTGCTTTTGTTTCACCAGATGGCAGTATAACAGCATCATTCCATTTTATTGCAGTAGTTGTAACTGGTGTATCATACGGAATTGTACCAATAACTTGCCATGTATTTTTATTTGCTTGATACAACAACACTTCCTTACTAAATCCTGGATGGGTTTCTTGTAACTGATTTTTTTGGTTTATTAAAACTTGCTTTTTGGCTGGATTGTTTTCTGCAGCAATAGCAGCAAGTAATTTTTCTACTTGTGAAAATACCGTGGCTCTGTCTCCACCAAATACAACAATTTGGTCTAAGTTGTACCAAACACCTGCGCCCGCACTTAATGTATAAGGCAAAGCTGTTTTTTCAGTCCAGGTTTGGGTATTCAAATCATATTCATACATATTATTGTATAAACTACTGATGCCATTGGCATTTTTTTTTCTACCGCCAATTAAATACAAACTAGGTTTTGTTTCGCGGGCTAATCCAATGAGTAGGGTATGTGAAACTGCATGTGGAAGCACCGGTAGTGTTTTCCAACCCGCTTTTAGATTGTTTAAATCTAGCTCAAAAAATTGCATCGAAGCATCTTGAACCGTTTCACCACCTGCAACAAAAACTTTATTGTGTATAATAGTTGCTGCAGCATTGGTTAAAGCAATTGGCATAGAAGGGTAGGCAATCCATTGTACTTCTTGCTTTTGCTGATTCCACTGTAGCATCCACACTTTATTTGAAATGCCGTTTTCGTTTTCTCCTCCTATATATAAAATTCCTTCAGAAGTTGTACATACCGCAGAATAAGCAATTGATTCTGGCAGCTTTGAATGTTGATTAATTAATTGTAATTCAGCATTGTCTTGTTTATATACAAAAACTTCAGAATGGTACATTTTTTTACCTCCTTGCCATGGCATGGCTTCTGGAAAATTAGCACCGCCTGCCACCAATAAATGATTTTGATGTACTCCTGTTACAACACCAGCAAATCCAGTAGATATTTGCTTCCCCGCATCAGAAGGTAAAGTAGTTGCAATAGCAAATTGAACAGACCATTCAGCTGAATATTGGGCCATAATAGTATTGGCTATTAACATAAACGGAATACAAATGATATAATAATATCGTTTCATTAAAGGGCATTTGTTGCAGTGGGCATTTTAGAGCTATACTGTTCAAATCCTAACAACGCCACATCTTTTTGGAATTGCTCAAATTGGGCTGCATCCATATTTTTTACTGGTAACCTAAAGCTACCACAATCTAATCCAATTAGTTTCATGTATGCTTTACCAGTAGCAATACCTCCATACTTACCCAACAATCGAATCATATCTATGGATTGTTGTTGTAAAATTTGCGCTTTTTGTAATTGGCCATTATTAAACGCTTCAATTAATTCATGGTATAAAGGAGCGGCATAATTATACGTGCTTCCTATTGATGCTTTGGTGCCAATAGCCAGCGCAGGCAACATATTTTCATCTCTACCCCAAACCATATCGTACTTGCCATTTTGGTATTGAAGGCAACTCAAGAAATCCATAAAATCTTCGTGTGTATATTTTACTCCAGCAAAATTGGGAATTATTCCATCCACCGCTTTTAGTAAATCGTACATAGCAAAACCAACTCCAGTTAGTACAGGAATATGGTAATAATAAAAAGGCATTTCAGGAACCACTGCTGCAATTTCTTTGCAACAAGCTGCCAATACTTCTACATTGGCTGGTTTAAAATAAGAAGGCGCAGTAAATGAAACAGCATCTAATCCTATAGCTTGTGCATGCAATGCCAATTCTTTTGCATCGGCAATACAAGTTCCACCCAATAAAGGCATGGCCGAAAATGTTGGATCATGCTTGGTACATGCAGCCCATGCTTCTGCTACAGCTTTTTTTTCTTCCTTGGTTAATGAAACACCTTCTCCTGTAGAACCACATATAAATGCACCAGTAATGCCATTGG
Source organism: Sediminibacterium sp. (assembly GCF_030695065.1). Classification (GTDB taxonomy): domain Bacteria; phylum Bacteroidota; class Bacteroidia; order Chitinophagales; family Chitinophagaceae; genus Sediminibacterium. Next base: position 43,398 of record NZ_JAUYTR010000005.1, read on the forward strand.
CTTTTAAAAGGGCATAATAGGAAGGTATCAATGCTAAATTCAAAGAACCATCTGAATGCATTGGAGTAAAAGGTGCAGAAATTAGGCCCTGTAATTTTTCGTGAACCATTGTAAAAAATTAATTGAGATAAATACAAGGGGCATTTTACTGCCCCTTGCTTTCAAAACTACCATTTATGCTTGCTTAATAAAACAATTTTTAGTACCCTGCAGTTTGCTTTAATAAAGGATCGGCATTTAACATTGCCAATGACAATGGCAATAAAAATTTAGCCGTACTGCTTGGGTTTAAAAAAGCAGGATTAATATTTGCATATACATAAGCGTCTCCCGCTCTACGCAAAGCCCACCAACGCTTTCCTTCTCCAATAAATTCTCTTAGGTATTCATCTAATATGGCATTCATATTAGCAGTTTGGCTACCACTTACATATGGAGTATAACCAGCGCCATAAGCTCTTAGCCTGATGGCATTTATTTCGGCAGAAATGTCTTCACCCAATTTAGCTTTTGCTTCTGCTAATAATAATAACACATCTGCATAGCGATAGATAGGATAATCGTTATTGTATACCTGTGAGGTACCGGCAACTGTTCCTAAATACTTGGTTAACATAACACCTCTTATGGCAAATGGAGCCGCATTAGAATACATTACCCTGAATGTATTGGCAACTCTTTGATCAGCCGCACCTGTTGTTAACCTAGTTAAAATAGCAGGATTAATTCCTACTCTGTTGGCACCATTTACATATGGATATACAGAAGAAACAGTAGGTGTTGCAGATTGTGTGAATGATAAAGTATTTGCCTGAATAGAATTGACAGAGAAACTTCCAAAGAATGTTAATTGCGATTGTTGCAATTCGTAGTTGATTGCAAAAATCATTTCAGCATTATTCACTTTTTTGGTGGGATCAAAAATGTCTCTATAGTTGGCTTGTAAGTTTAGGGTTGCACCCTGTAAATTTCTTACTTCTTGTAAAGCTGCTTTAGCAGTAGTTAAATCGGCTGTTCCGCCACCCATATGGGTTCCAGACCAAATAAAAGCATCGCCCTTTAATACTAGTGTAGCTAATTTACTCCATACCACACGCTTATCTGTTGATATAGGTGTTGCAGTTCCAAATAATTCCAATGACTTAGCAATATCAGCTTTTACTTGAAGCATAATTGAATCTGCCCCAGTTCTTGGCTTATAGGTTTCTGCGGTATTAGTTAATGTTTCAACTGGTTCTGTGTTTAAAGGAACTGCTCCCCAAGTTCTAAGCATGGTATAATATACATAAGCCCTTAAGCCATGTACTTCTGCTAATATTCTCGTTTTTTCTGCTTCAGGCAATGGAGTCTGCGGTATAATCTTAATGACATTATTAAAGTTATACAACAAGTTGTACATACCACCCCAGTTGGTAAACGGAACGTTCAAGCTACTGATATTATGTCTGTACAAATTTTGTAGGCCACCATCTACACTTTCCGTAAATACCCCGTCTACCCAAGTATCTCCACGCATTTCTCCTAATTGAAAAAATGTACTAGCATATGAACGGAACAAACCATAAGTACCATAGTACAATGTTCTTGCTGCGTTGGGATCTTTTAATGCCTGGTCTTTGCTGATGCTGCTTTGCGGCAACACTTCATCTAATTTTTTGGTGCAAGATGACGCACTTAGCATAACTAAGAGTGCACCTGCTATAAATAGTTTATTGTATTTCATTTCAATCATTTTTAGGTTGAACAATCAATTATAATGTTACTCTTACTCCAATGGTTAATCTTCTTGGTAAAGGAAATTTACCTTGGTCTACACCACCCACTTCAGGGAAGTTGCCACTGTATCCAGATAAGTAGAATAAGTTAGATCCGGTAACATTTACACTGAGTCCTTTTACTCTATTGGCCAAATACCTGCTGATGATAGAAGTAGGTAAATCGTACGCCAAGGTTAACTCTCTTAACATTACATAATCTCCTTTCTCCCATAAATTGGCTGCTGGATTATTACCACTCGCATCCGTTGCATAGTTTCTTCCTTGGTTTGCCCAATAGTATCTAGGCATGGTTCCTGTTGGATTGGTTGGTGACCATGTTTTTAATACATCGGTAGTAGAGTTTTGTGACCCTTGTACCTGGCTTAATCCTCTTACGATTTGATTGTTTAATACTACAAATCCAAATGCATAATCAAATTGCGCATACAAACGAACACCTTTGAATGAAGAAGCAATATTGAATCCACCCATATGTTGTGGAGTGGTTCTTCCTACATATACAAACTGACGACTATCAATGGTGTCATTTGGATTTACCTGATGCCACTGTGCATCTCCCAATTGCTTAATACGCTTATTGTTATATGGCAAGAATGCATTGTACACATTTGCATCTCTAGCAATAGTTGATGGATCGGTATAAATTCCATTCCACTTTGGTGCCCATACTTCGTCTAAACCAATACGCTGTCCTTCTACTAATCCTCTAACATAAATTTGTTGGCCCGGATTTTTTGGATCCCATACAAAGAACCCACTGGTTCTATTGCCTTCTAAGCCATTAAAAGGTAATTTCTTAGCATAACTTTTTACATGAAAATAGTTTGCTCCTACCGATAAACTAAATCCATCATTGGTTTTTGGCTCAATAATTTTTGCATTCACTACTAGTTCAATTCCTCTATTTTGCAATTGACCTAAGTTGGTAGTAAAACTGTTGAATCCTGTTTGAGAAGAAATATTTAAACCAGCTAATTTATCGAACACATCTCTTACAAAATAGTCTACGTTCAAAGTAATTTTCTCATTAAAAAATCCTGCGTCTAATCCAAAGTTTAAGCTATTGGTACGCTCCCATCTTACATCTGAATTAATATAGTTCCCTACAAATGTTCCACCAAATCCATTGTAGGTTCCTGCGTTGTTATACACTTGTGATGTTGCAAAAAAGCCCAATGAACTTACGTTACCATTTACTCCATAACTTAATCTTGGCTTGATTCTATTTACGTATTTAGACAAAGTAGTATTCTTGTAGAATGCCTCTTCATGTAAATTCCATCCCAATGAAACCCCTGGGAATGTTCCGTAGTAATTTCCTTTCTTTAAGCGGCTTGATCCATCTACCCTTACCACTGCAGTTAACAAGTAACGATTCTGGTAAGAATAATTAAGGCGTGCAATAGAAGAAGCAATTCTTTCCCACTGATCAAAGTTGGATGAAGCACCTGCTGGATTTACAATAGTAGTTCCTTGTACGTTTGGCGGTGTTGCTGCAGTTAACCAAGGAATTAAATCGGTTGGTGACCCCTGAGCAAAACCTGATGTTACATAGTTTTTGTAATCATAAAATTCCATACCAGCCAAGGCAGTTACATTATGGTCTTTAAATCTTTTGCTGAATTGTAAAAACGCATTAGTAGTGTACTGCATGGTTTTAGTGGTATTGAAACTTGCAGGCCTGTTGGTATTCATTGCTCCACCATTACCTTGTTGATAGGCTTTGGTAAAGAAATTGTTATTGGTGTATTGATAATATCCAGAACCACTTGCCAATACTTTTAAATAAGGAAGTATGGTGTACTCTAAATTAATACCACCTAAAAATCTTTGTTGATTGGTATTGTTAACTGTTAAGTTGCTCCAATAGGCTGGGTTACCTAAGGTTACATCATTTGGACCAGGCAATATTTCGCCAGTTGCAAAATTGGTGTAACGAATAGTAGGAGCTACTCCTACAAAACGCTGCAATAATCCGCCAGCGGCGCCACCTTCAGGATCTACTCCACCAAAACCTCCATAAGGCAATGCCTGCTCTACGTTGTAAGCACTAATATTGGTAGATACTTTTAATCGCTCCCCAATATTTAGTCCGCCATTAAAGTTTACGTTCAAACGCTTTAATTGAGAACCAATAATCATACCATTGTCTCTTACAGAACCCAATGACAATGCATAGTTGCCTTGATCGTTGGCTCCAGAAAAATTGATATTGTGTTCACTGGTATTATTTTGTTGCAAAATCATTGCTTCTCTTTCTCTAGCACTTAAGTCTACAAAAACCAAGCTGTCCATTTGCGAAACATTGAATGGATTGGGATCTACCAATAAACGCCATCTTGAATCGTTCAATAAAAAACGATTCTGATTGTTTAATAACTGCGTGGTATACAAACCTACATCTGATCTCCAACCTGAGTTTACTGCCCATCCCCATGCACCCAATAATTGGTTGCGATCGGTATTCATAGCACCTGCATTATTATCTAAAGAGTCTCCTCTAAATCTTGCTTGTAATCCTAAGCGATTCATTCTGATATAATCAGATGCATTTAAATATTCAGAAGGATTCTTTCGTACAAAGTTGGTGGTGTTGTTATAAGAATAAGTGACTTGCGCTTTTCCTTTCTTTCCTTTTTTAGTTGAAACCAAAACAACTCCATTGGCAGCTCTTGCTCCATATATTGCAGTAGTTGCAGCATCTTTTAATAGGTCGATACTTGCAACATCATTAATGTCTAAACCATACAATGAAGGAACAATTACGCCGTCTACAATAAATAGCGGTGTGCCACCTCCACCAAAATCGGTTCCTCCTCTAAATGTAATAGAAGGAGTGGTACCTGGCTGACCTGTACGTTGTTGAATTCTTAAACCTGGGGCATTACCCTGTAACACGGTTGCTACGTTGGTAGTAGGACTGTGCTCAAATGCTTTTGGATTAACCGTTACTACTGCTCCTGTTAATTCCTTTCTTTTTTGAGAACCATAACCAGTTACTACCACATCTTCTAATTCACTAACAATTGTTGCAAGTGTTAGGTCTACAATGGCACTGGATCCTACCAACACTTCGCGTGGTGTAAATCCAATCATTGAAAAAACAAGGGTACTGCCTTCTGTTGCTTCAATTGTGTAAGCACCTTGTGCATTAGATTGGGTACCTGTTTTTTTACCCTTGATGGTAACGGAAACACCAGAAAGAGGTTTTGCCTCATCGTTCAGGATGGTTCCTGAAACTTTTTTGGTTTGGGCTAATAACGCAGTGGAGAGCATTGTGAACAACGCAACAACACAGAGTCTAAAGCAGTTTAAGTTCATGGCGAGCGATTTAGTTTTTTTGTATTATGTATGACATAAAAATAAATAGCTTTAATTGATATTGCAAAATAATTTTTAACAATTTTATAATATATTGATTTTTAACACCTTATGAGTTAGTTGAAAATTAGCTGCATTTTTGGTAACTTTACAAGTGTTAAATATTAAGTAATACATATTCTGGATGAATTTAGCCTTACTCAGATCCGAAATGAAACCAATGGACACCAGCTCCTTGGTAGACAAAGTGGAAGAAAGCCTGGTAGACTTACTGCAAAAGCGCAAACTTTCGGTAGGAGATGTTATACCTAAAGAAATTGAATTAGCTGAAACACTGGGTGTAAGTAGAACCGTTATTAGAGAAGCATTAACGCGCTTGCGTTTAATGGGCTTAATAGAATCAAAAAAGAAAAAAGGCTCGGTTATTACCAGCCCAGATATTTTTGGAATGATGAGTAAGAGTATGAATCCACATATTCTTGCACCCGAAACATTAAAAGAAATTTTTGAAATAAGACTGGTCTTAGAAATTGGGATGGCCGATTTATTGTTTCATAGAATTACAAAAGAAGATATAGCTGCATTAAGACAAATTGTTGCAGATGAACCGCCCGCAACTCAATACCACTTATTTAATATTGAACACGAGATTGCTTTTCATGGTAAGCTCTACGAAATCACTGGTAATGCTACTTTGAAGCGTTTCCAGAAAATGTTATTGCCTGTTTTTGATTACGTACACAACAGTGGCTTACTCAAAAAGCAACCCATGTTAAAGATGTTCGTATCGCACAAAGAATTGGTAGACTTTTTAGAAAATGGTACCCCTGAAGAATTTAGAAATGGTATGCGCTCGCATTTAGAAAATCACTTTACGAGGTTGTTTGAGTAATCAACTGGCGCAATTAATATAAATTAGGCTAGTCAACTGTCTTAATTTGCATTAATTAGGTTAGTGGTATTAATAAATTTTCATTTTGAAGTCAAGAAATAAAAAATGCCCGATAAACGGGCACTTAGTGATGTTATTGGATCACTGATTCTGTAAAACAGATATATCAGGCGAGACATATATATATGTCCTCTTTAATTTCAGAGCACAAACATAAACCAAAAAATGCAAAAAACTAACTAATATTGTTAATGAAATATAAATTAATTTGAATATATGTAATTTCTCATACAAATATGCTTCTAAATAAACCACTTGTTAGATACCATTCTTTTGATAACCGTATTCAATTTCCTCCAAAAATTTCATCGAGCATTTTGAATGAATTTGGAGCTGCTGTAAAATTATGGAAATTAAAAAGACCTTTTGATTTGCTAACAATAGATTTTAATTCTGTAGAAAAACCCTACCCGAATGGAATGTTGGGGATATTGTCAACAATTAGTTTTTTGCGAAATTCAGGAGCTAAACTAAAGGTTATACTACCAAATAATTCCAATGTTCGTCGTTTATTTATAAATAATAATTGGGCCCATTATTTAGACAATGATTTTCCTGTTTCAGAGAATAAACATGAAAGACATTTGGTAACAAGACAGTTCAAAGAATTTACTGAAATTGCTCCAATCATTAATGACTTTATGGACGTGGTATTAAGGAGTATTAGATTACCCAAAGACATCATTTCCGCACTTGAATGGTCAGTTAACGAAATTTGTGACAATGTAATTAATCATTCAGATTCAATTACTGGAGGCTTTGTTCAAGTTGTAACCTTTCCTACCAATAATTCCCTTGCATTTACTGTTTCAGATTCAGGAAAAGGGATATTAAAATCATTAAAAGAAGGAATACCAACACTTCAAACTGATTCACAAGCAATTGGTGAAGCAATAAAGTCTGGAGTAACAAGGAATAAAGAATTTGGTCAGGGAAATGGACTAGCAGGAACGTTAAGAATAACTACAATGACTGAAGGTTCACTTGACATAACAAGTGGTTCTGCAAGAATTATTTCAACCTCTAGCTCAAATAAAGTATTTGAAAATGAAGATTTAAGAGCATTTGATGGGACATCAATTAGCGGTCAAATAATAACTAATAAAAAGTTTTCAATTAGCAAAGCATTGGAATTCAATGGAATTTTATATACTCCAATAAATATAATAGATTTAGAATATGAAATGAAAGATCAAGATTGCCTTTTATTAGAAATGAAAAAAGAAACAACTGGAGTTGGCACAAGACAGTCTGGAAAACAGATGCGGAATAAAATAAATAATTTAATCCAATCTAAGAAAGGATATCCCATATATGTTGATTGGAATGGTATACCCGTGATTTCAAGCAGTTTTGCTGATGAATTTATGGGGAAATTATTTTTGGAAATTGGCCCATTAAATTTTTCTGCCACAATTCGCAATAAAAATATGGAACCCTTGATACAGCAGTTGTTAGATAAAGCAATTTCACAAAGACTAACACAAACTTGATCTAATTAAAATTAGTTTTCAACAAAAACCCCGACTATGTCGGGGTTGTACTTCATTTTGTTGTTGCAGAGAGGAAGGGATTCGAACCCTCGAAACAGTTTCCCGTTTACACACTTTCCAGGCGTGCTCCTTCAACCACTCGGACACCTCTCTGTTTATGAATGGGTTTATTAATGGGCTGCAAATATAAGCGCAAAAAGCCCATATTTTTCAGCTTATCCACCCAGGATTGCTCATCATCCCTTAAATAAAGCCATTGCGTTTGCTGTGGTAATGCTGGCTAACTCGGCAACCGTTATCCCTTTGGCCCCCGCCAATGCTTCTGCAATATGTATAAGATAAGCAGGTTCATTGCGCTTTCCACGATATGGCACGGGACTTAAATAAGGCGCATCGGTTTCTAAAACCAAGTGCTCCACCCCTATATTTTCTAAGGCTTTTGGCAAGCCGGCATTCTTGTAGGTAATAACGCCTCCAATGCCCATTAAAAAGCCCATGTCTACTATTTGCTTGGCCGATTCATAGGATCCACTAAAACAGTGAAAAATTCCTTTCAAACCTTTTGCTGCAAAGGGTTTCACCATTTCAATGGTTTCTTGCATGGCGTTGCGGGTATGTATTACAATGGGCAGCCCTCTTTCGAGTGCCCAGCCCATTTGGATTTCAAATGCTTCCTGTTGCTGGGTTTTATATGTGGTATCCCAATAATAGTCTAGCCCTATCTCTCCTATGGCTGGAAAATGTCTTTGCTCCAACCAATGTTGCACTATATTGAGCTCTTGCAAATAATTTTCTTTTACATAACAGGGATGCAATCCCATCATGGCTTTACATACCCCTGGGTAACCTGCTTCTAAAGCCAACATGGCGGGTATAGATTCACTGTCTATGCCAGGCAAATAAAACTGCTCCACCCCTTGCGCCTGAGCCCTTGCTATCACTGCATCCACATCATTTTTGAATTCTTCTACGTATAAATGGCAGTGCGTATCTATCAATTTCATTCGGTAAAATTCCACATTTTTTTTAGTGCTGCTAAAATAAAGTTCATGGCATTGCGTTTATATATGCACGACAGGCATTTAAACCATAAGACGATTACATAAGATATTAAATGAATCCCTGCGAATGTTGTAAAACTGCAGCAGTAACCTTTGTTTTCATAGGGTACGGATTAAAAACAGGCCGGGGTTTCTACCCTGGCCTTCCATTTTTATAGCTTTTGGTAAACGTTTATCATCACTTATAAACGCTTGCTTCACTTTAATTACAGCGCTTTAAACTGAAATCCCTGTTGCGTAAAATAATCAAGCATTTTAGGCAATGCGTATTGCATTCTTGAAAAAGCTTTGGCGCTATCATGAAATACTACAATAGATCCTGCTTCGGTATGTTTAATGCAATAAGCCAAACATCCTTCTGGCGTTAGGAGTGGATCAAAATCTCCGCTGAGCACATCCCACATAATGATTTGTTTGTTGAGGGCTTTGGCTTGTGATCGCTTGATTCTTCCGTATGGTGGCCTAAATAAATTGCTGCTGATTACTTCTTCTGCTTGTTGAATATTGGCCAAGTATTCGTTATTGGGCGTATGCCATCCGTTTAAATGATGTTCGGTATGATTGCCAATAGTATGCCCTTCTTGAATAATGCGCTGGTATATTTCTGGATGCAGCCGTACATTTTTTCCAATACAAAAAAAACTGGCTTTGGCCTGGTATGCTTTAAGGGTATCTAATACAAAGGGAGTGGCTATTTCATGTGGACCATCATCAAACGTGAGGTAAATGGTTTTTTCGGTTGCGGGCATGCGCCAGGTATACCCCGAATAAATCATTCTTAACCACCATGGTGTTTTTACCAAATACATAGTTCAAAGATATTCATTAGGGCTGCATGAATGATTTATATTTGCAGCATGGAGAAGAAAGTTAGGGTTCGTTTTGCACCTTCACCCACGGGTGGTTTGCATTTAGGGGGCGTTAGAACCGTTTTATTTAATTATCTCTTTGCTAAAAAGCATGGGGGCGATTTTATTGTAAGAATTGAAGACACCGATCAAACCAGGTTTGTGGAAGGTGCAGAAGAATATATTTTTAATACCCTTGCTTGGTGCGGGCTCACACCCGATGAAAGTCCTTTGCATGGCGGGCCTTATGCGCCTTATAGACAAAGTGAACGCAAAGCCAGTTACAAACAATACGCTGATCAATTGGTGCAAGCTGGGTATGCTTATTATGCTTTTGATACGCCAGCCGAATTGGAGAAAATGCGCGCGGAATATAAAACAGACGAAAATCCTTCGCCTCAATACAATCATTTATTGCGTACTAAAATGCATAACTCTTTAACGCTTTCTGAAGCGGAAGTTTCGGAGTTATTGGCTGCTGGAACGCCGCATGTAGTTCGCATTAAAATGCCATTGGATGAAACTGTTTCTTTTACCGATATGATTCGGGGCGAAGTGAGTTTTAATACTTCACAAGTAGACGATAAAGTGTTGTTGAAAGCAGATGGTATGCCTACTTATCATTTAGCAGTTGTAGTAGATGATTATTTAATGAAAATTACCCACGCTTTTCGTGGAGAAGAATGGTTGCCTAGTGCTCCTGTTCATATTTTATTGTGGAAATATTTAGGCTGGTCGGCCGAAATGCCGCAGTGGGCGCATCTTCCATTGATTTTAAAACCAGATGGAAATGGCAAGCTCAGCAAGCGCGATGGAGATCGTTTGGGCTTCCCAGTATTTGCGATGGATTGGACCGATCCTAAAACTGGTGAAACAACGATTGGTTTTAAAGAGCGCGGATTTTTACCCGAAGCTTTTGTAAACTTATTGGCTTTGTTGGGTTGGAACGATGGTACCGACAACGAAGTATTTACCATGGATGAATTGATTGCTGCATTTTCAATGGAGCGTGTTCATAAGGGTGGTGCTAAGTTTAATTATGAAAAAGCTTTGTGGTATAATCAGGAGTGGATCAAACGCGCTACTTCAGCACAGCTGGTTGAACAGGTTGCGGAAACCCTTGCTGCGGCTGGGGTTGCGGCGGATGGCGCGATTCTGTTGCGCGTAATTGATTTAGTGAAAGAGCGTTGCACCCTAATGGCCGATTTTGTAACTCAGGGTTCTTTCTTTTTTGTGAGCCCTTCCGAATGGGATACGGCATCAATCCAACCTAAATGGAACGATCAAAAAAATATGTTCTTCATAGAGTTGGCCAAAGCTTTTGAAAGCAGCATTGTTTGGGAAGCACATGATTTAGAAAATACCTTTAAAGAAATTACTGCAGCGCATGGTTTAAAACCAGGTGAGTTGATGTTGCCTTTGCGCATCATGTTGGTTGGTGGTAAATTTGGACCGGGTGTATTTGATATTGCTGAAATAATTGGCAAACAAGAAACTGTAAATAGAATTCAAAAAGTGTTGAGTATACTTGAACATAATTAACCAGTCATTATGAAAAGACCTATACGGGTTTTAGTAGCAAAAGTTGGATTGGATGGGCACGATCGCGGAGCAAAAATTATTGCCACTGCATTGCGCAACGAAGGCATGGAAGTTATTTATACAGGCTTGCGTCAAACCCCTGAAATGGTGGTGAATGCTGCATTACAAGAAGACGTGGATGCTGTTGGCGTAAGTATTTTAAGCGGCGCACATATGACGGTATTTCCTAAAATTATTGCGCTCATGAAAGAAAAGGGTATGAACGATGTACTCTTAACTGGCGGGGGGATTATACCCGACGAAGACATGCAAGCACTCAACCAAATGGGGGTTGGCAAACTCTTTGCGCCGGGCACTCCTACTACTGATATTGCGCATTATATTGGAGAATGGGTGGGTATTAACAGACCTTTCTAGCTTATCTTTGCGGCAAATTTTACGATATGGCTTACCAGACCTTATTGACTTCTCTTGATCAAGGGATTTTTACTATTACCATTAATCGTCCTGATAAATTAAATGCACTGAATCAACAAGTCATGACCGACTTGAATAGTGCCATGGACGAAGTATATCACAATGCAGCAATTAAAAGTGTGATTTTAACGGGTGCTGGGCCAAAAGCGTTTGTTGCAGGCGCAGACATCAGTGAATTTGCAGGAGCTACTGTTGCAGAAGGAATGGCATTGGCAAAAAAAGGCCAAGACATTTTCTTTAGAATAGAAAATTCTCCCAAGCCTGTAGTGGCTTGTGTAAATGGTTTTGCTTTAGGGGGTGGATGTGAGCTCGCAATGAGTTGTCATTTTCGCATTGCTTCTAACAACGCAAAATTTGGACAGCCCGAAGTGAACCTAGGATTGATTCCTGGCTATGGCGGTACACAAAGATTGGTACAACTAATTGGTAAGGGTCGTGCCATGGAATTGTTGATGAGTGCAGGTATGATTGATGCGGCTACTGCTTTACAATATGGCTTAGTAAATTATATGGTTGCTCCTGAAGAACTAATTGCTAAAGCTGTTTCCATTTTATCAGTGATCAACGAAAAAGCACCGCTTGCTGTTGCAGCATGTATCATGAGTGCCAACGCTGTATTCAACGAAAATGTAGACGGTTACGCAGTAGAAGTAGCTGAATTTGGCAACTGCTTTGGTACCGACGATATGAAAGAAGGCACCACTGCTTTCTTAGAAAAACGTAAAGCTATTTTCGCTGGCAAGTAAGCTTAACTACACTAACTATAAAAAGTAAAACGTCAAAAACTAGTATATGGAATTTAGAATAGAAAAAGATACCATGGGCGAGGTAAAAGTACCTGCCAATGTTTATTGGGGCGCACAAACACAGCGCAGTATTGAGAACTTTCCTATTGCACAAGACATTAATAGAATGCCTAAAGAAATTATTCAGGCATTTGCTTACTTAAAAAAAGCAGCGGCATTAACCAATCGTGATGCAGGTGTTTTACCAGCAGAAAAAGCAGAATTAATTGGAACTGTTTGTGATGAAATTTTAGCAGGGAAATTGAACGATCAATTTCCTTTGGTAGTTTGGCAAACTGGAAGCGGTACGCAAAGCAATATGAACGTGAATGAAGTGGTAGCTTACCGTGGTCATGTGTTGAAGGGCGGAAACTTAACAGACAAAGAAAAGTTCTTACACCCCAACGACGACGTAAATAAATCGCAAAGTAGTAACGATACTTTCCCTACTGCTATGCATATTGCGGCTTATAAAATTTTAGTGGAATTAACCATACCTGGTATTGAAAAATTACGCGATACCCTTGCTGCCAAAAGCAAAGCTTTTATGCATGTAGTTAAAATTGGTCGTACCCATTTTATGGATGCAACTCCATTAACAGTTGGTCAAGAATTAAGCGGATACGTTTCTCAATTAAATCATGGTTTAAAAGCCATCAATAATTCATTGGCACATTTAAGTGAATTGGCATTGGGCGGAACTGCAGTAGGCACAGGCATCAACACCCCAAAAGGATATGATGTAAATGTGGCTAAGCATATTGCCGACTTAACTGGTTTGCCTTTTGTAACTGCCGAAAATAAGTTTGAAGCATTGGCTGCACATGATGCCATTGTTGAAACACATGGTGCATTAAAAACCGTTGCAGTTAGTTTAATGAAAATTGCGAATGATATCCGCATGCTATCTTCTGGCCCGAGAAGTGGTATTGGCGAATTATTTATTCCAGACAACGAGCCTGGTTCTTCTATCATGCCCGGTAAAGTAAACCCCACCCAGTGCGAAGCATTGACTATGATTGCTGCGCAAGTGATGGGCAACGATGTGGCCATTGGTATTGGTGGCTCTAACGGTCACTTTGAATTGAATGTATTTAAGCCAGTCATGATTTATAACTTCTTACACAGCGCTCGTTTAATTGGAGATGGTTGTGTTAGCTTCAACGATAAATGTGCAGTGGGCATTGAACCAATTGAAGCCAATATTCAAAAGCACGTAAACAACTCTTTGATGTTGGTGACTGCATTGAACACAAAAATTGGTTATTACAAAGCAGCTGAAATTGCACAGACTGCTCATAAAGAAGGAACTACATTGAAGGAAATGGCTGTTAAGCTTGGTTACTTAACTGCTGAAGAGTTTGATGCTTGGGTGATTCCTTCGGATATGGTAGGTGAGATAAAGTAAAATAAAAGCAAAACATACAATACTCTCGGCCCCCAGATTTTAGCTTGTTTAATTTGCAACACCTAAAAATATTGCAAGCTAAAATCTGGAAAATGTTCGTATTGTATGTTTTGCTTTTTTACATTTAGTCACTTTAATGTTGTTGCGTGAGAGTTTTAGTGGTGATAATATGCAAGCGCTTTATTAGCGTTGGTCTTGAATTCAGCTTTACTACATATGCTTAAGTGAGAAAGCAAAAAAACTAGCCCTCGTATATTAAATCTATAGGAAAGTAAAGAGCAAACATTTGATTCGAGCATTTCTCAAATTTTAGGAAAGAGAGATAAATATGTATTGATATTTATGCTTACTAAAATTTGAGGGCAGCGAGAATTGAATGTTTGCTCTTACTTCTTACAAGTTGAAATTTGGGGGCCGAGAGTATTGTATGTTTTGCTTTTACATGAAAGTATATTAATAAACTCTCTTACCACCCAAATACGTAGCAGTAACTTTTGTCTTCAGTATATCTTGCTCGTCAACTTTCATTAAGTCTTTATCTAACATAATAAAATCTGCTTTCTTCCCTACTTCTAAGCTGCCTACTTCCTTCTCTAAGAAGCCTGCTTTTGCTGCCCAAATGGTCATGCCCTTGATTGTTTCTTCGCGGGTGAGTGCGTTCTCCATTTGAAATCCTTCTGCTGGATAGCCTGCTGCATCTTTGCGCACCACTGCTGCTAAAAATGTTTTGAATGGAGAAATTTCTTCTACTGGAAAATCGGTTCCCAATGGCAACCATCCGTTCTGCTTTAATAAGTCTTTAAATGCATACGCTCCTTTCATGCGTTCCTTGCCCAGTCTGGCTTCTGCCCAATACATATCACTGGTTCCATGAGTAGGTTGTACAGAAGGCACTACGTTTACCTTACCAAATAAATTGAAATCTTCGGGTGCTACTATCTGAGCGTGTTCAATCCTCCAGCGCTTATCGTTTCCTGGTTGCAAATACTTGTTATAAATGTTTAAGATTTCTCTGTTGGCACTATCCCCAATAGCGTGCGTACACATTTGAAAATTGGTCTTGCTCAACACCGCAGCCAATGAATCATAATGCGATTTATTGCGCAATAAAAATCCACCCCATCCTGGTTGATCTGCATAGTGTTTCAACAAACAGGCACCTCTACTTCCAAGCGCGCCATCTGCATACACTTTAAACCCATTCACAAATAGTTTATCGGTTTTGTATGGACCTTTTTTTAAGTAGGCTTCGTAATTGGCTTCTTTGTCGCTCAGCATTACATACAAGCGCATATTCAACTTATTGTTCTTATGCAAGCCATCTATAAAATCTACATCTTGATAGCTCAACCCACAATCGGTAATGGTGGTTAACCCTTGCGCAAAACAATTTTTTTCTGCGGTTTGCAACCAATTGGTTAATTCTTCTTTAGTTGGGGTGGGCATTTTTGCATTCACTGCTGCATCGCCATTGTCTATTAACACGCCCGTTAGTACGCCATTCTTAGTTTCAATTTCTCCTCCTACCACTTTATCACCTGGCTTTATACCTGCCAATGCCAGTGCAGCTGCATTGGCTATAGACGCGTGTCCATCCACCCTTTCTATTACTACTGGTATATTCGGGAAACGTTGATTCAACAACTCATTGGTTGGATATTTTTTTCCTGGCCATTTATTCTGATCCCATCCACGGCCTTTAATGAATTTTAATTCTGGATGTTTTTGGGCAAACGCTACAATTAAATCAACGGTTTCTTCCCATGAAGTGGTATTGTATAATTCTAACTGAAACAGCGATGCGCCGTAGCCTACAAAATGGGCATGCGCATCTATGAATCCAGGATATAGGGCTGCTCCCTTTGCATCTACTATGCTGTCTGCTTGGTATTTACTGGTAATGGCATCATTGGTTCCGGTTGCTATAATTTTTCCATCTTTAATGGCCATTGCTTCTACTACTGTAAAGGCAGAATCTACCGTATAAATAACAGCGTGGTGCACAATGGTGTCTACCCGATTGCTGCTGCATGCTGCTATAGCAGCAGCCAAAAAGATTAGAAGGATTTTATTCATTTGTAAAATTTAAAAGTGATCTATTTGATTCCAAGGAAGCGCTGTTTGCTTTGTTTTAATTTCAACAGCTTTATCGCCTCCGTAAATTAATAAAGTATTGGCAGTAGGGTGGTATTTATTCCAATGATTGAGCCCTTTAAACATGGTTGATTCCATTTTTTTGGCCGCTTTTATTTCAATCCCAAACTGCTCGTCATTCTTATCTACTATCAAATCTATTTCGTTTCCTGCACTATCTCTATAAAAATAAAGTGGGCTAATGATACCTTGATTCAATCTATTTTTTTGTATTTCATTAATGATCCAATTTTCAAAAATAGCACCATATTGTGGATGCTTTTTTAAAGCCAACTTATTATGAATGCCCATTAAGTAACAAAGCAATCCTGTATCATGAAAATAAATTTTAGGACTTTTTACCATTCGCTTATTGGCATTAGAAAACCAAGGTTGTAACATATAGATCAAATAACTGCTCTCTAATAACCCCAACCAAGATTGAATTGTTTTAGTATCTACTCCCGTTTTTTTAGCTATTTCATCTCTATTCAATAATTGTCCTGCAAAATTGGCACACAAGAAAACAAACCTATTAAACGCTGCCAAGTCATTAATATTCTTAAGCAACCGAACATCTCTTTGTACATAGGTTAACACATAACTCTCTAACCAACCGGTTGGCTTTAATTTTTCATTCCAAATTTCAGGATATCCCCCATTTACAATTAGTTCTTCCACAGAATCAATTGCTAATTTGCTTTCCTTTATTTCAGCATAACTCAAAGGCAACAAAGACAAATAGCCTGCCCTTCCAGCAAGTGATTGTGATACCTGTTCTTGTAAAAGAAAATTATTTGATCCTGTTAATATGAATTGCCCTCTTTTGGTATTCTTATCTAACATTTCTTGTAAATACCTAAAAATGAGCGGAACTCGCTGTACTTCATCAAACACAGCCCCACCAGCGTATTTTTTTAAGAACGCTTGTGGATTCAACTCAAATTCAGCTTGCGTGGCAGGTGTTTCAAAATTGATATAAGGCTTTCCTTTGAAAAGCATTTTGCTCAAAGTGGTTTTACCACTTTGCCTTGGACCTGTTATACACAAAGCCCTAAATTGAGTCAGTTTAAACTCGGCTTCTGCCTGTATTGCTCTATGAATAATATTGCCCATTTACTTTAATTTTGCAAAAATGGAGTTGAACTCCAGATTTGCAAATATATGCAAAAATGGAATTTGATTCCAGATTTACAAAAAATTGCAAAAATGGAATCGGCTAGAATATCTGGGTTTTGTCGTTAACTTCTGCGTTGGTTACTATAGTATGGTGCTGTTCTTGCTCAGGTCTATGAAAAAATTTGTTTTGGAAAACCAAGATGGTAATCACTCCTGTTGAAATTGCCATATCGGCTATATTAAAGACAGGTCTAAAGAATTCAAATTCTTCACCACCTACAATAGGTATCCAAGTTGGATAATGCGAATTCGTAATAATAGGGAAGTACAGCATATCTACTACTTTACCATGAAACAATCCTGCATAGCCTCCTCCTGAAGGAAATAGGGTTGCTATATTTTGTGTAAATGGATTGCTGGCTTCGAAGATGATGCCGTAAAACAAGCTATCAATTAAGTTGCCCAATGCTCCTGCGTATATGAGCGCTGCACAAATTAAAAAGCCCTTGTGCTGTTTCTGTCTGATAAAGTTACGTATCAGGAATGATCCCCAAATAACTGCCCCTAGTCTAAATAATGTGAGGGCTATTTTTCCAAAATCTCCACCAAATTTCCAACCCCAGGCCATGCCTTCGTTTTCTACAAAATGCAGTCTAAACCAGGTACCCAACACATTGTGTTCTTCGCCTGTGTAATAGTTTAGTTTAATGTAAAACTTAGACGCTTGGTCTACTAAAATAATGGTCAGTATAATAAGAATAATCTGCTTTGCTTTCACGGCTCAATTTTATCGTAAAAACAAAGATAAGGAAAGGTGGTTGCTTTAGTTACCACCTGTTCCTGTAGTATCTTTTTTAACAGTTGTGTCTTCTATAATTTGAACTGGTGTAGATGTAATGGTGAAAATTTCCGTTATCTTCTGCATATCGCCACAATTGGTATCGGCACGCTTTAATGCCAATGCATAACGGCCTGCTGGTATATTGTCGAATAAGCCAGTAGTATTGCTGTACACTTGGTTGTTCACCAAATTGGTTAAAATATATTGAACAGACAGTTTTGTATCGGTGATGGCAAAATGCAATACCCCATTTTTTGCATCCTCACTAGTGGCCGATACATTCTTGGTCATTTTAACATCTACCTCTAACACAGACTCTTCTATGCGGAGTTTTCTTTCTACAGGCTTACAAATATCGCTGTTGTTTGAGTAAACCAATACACTGTATTCTCCTGCTGCCAAACTATTAAACATCCATGTTGGCAAGTTGGTAAATTCTGAACGGAAAATTTCTTTGTTGTTGTCGCGCTTTATCAATACATACCTGAATGGACCAACTCCTTGTGCAATGCTTACGGTAAAGGAACCATTGGGTGTTTCTGTACAACTACTTTTTACAATATTGGTTACATTAATTTTTGCTGCAACGGGCTCTGTTAATGTTGCGGCAAATTCAATTTTATTATTACATGAATCTGTTACTTGTATCACGTATTTGCCTGCGGCTAAACCACTAAATACTACTTCTCTGTTTTTTATGGTTAAAGTTCCTGCCTGAGGTAGTATAGTTGCATTCAGCGCTGCTGGATTACCACCTCTAAGTGTTACAGACACCGACCCGTCTAATAAACCATTACAGGTTACAGCTGCAATTTTTTTATTGACTTCTTCTAATTTGGGGTGTTCATTTATTACTACAGGATAGTTTACACTACATGCCCCTGCATTGTTATCGTCGTTTGTTAAAAACAACTGATACGTTCCTTTTGCAACCCCAGTAAACTTTGCAGTTCCATCGGTACTGCTAACTGTTTTATCTGAAGGTTTTAATTGTAACAAATATTTTTCGGTGAAACCCTTGATATTGTTGATGGTTACTATTCCCTCACTTACATCTTTACAGGTATTATTGGTGATAATATCACTGAGTTGTATAGAAGGGGCGGCAGGCATAAACACAAATGATTTAGCAGCCGGCATACCCAATTCTGCACCAACCATTAAAGAAACCCTGGTATTCACTTTTTGATTGGCCATTGGTTCTGCCTTCAATACATCTGCTAAAGCAACTTGTAGTTCAGGTGCTCCTGTAGTACTCAATAAATTCCAATCTGCAGATCCATCTAATTGGTACTCCCATTTATATAAAACGTCTTCTTTGTTGGGCAACAATGAAGCGCCTGTAGTTAATTTAACTTTGGTGTTACTGCAATATTTTGCAGAAGCTATATCGGTTGCAATTTCATCTGCAGACGGCAACGTGTATTTCACTTTGTATTCTATAGAGAAATTACCTCCAGCAGTTGTTGCGGTCATTTTATTTGAAAAAACGCCTGGCTTAATGGTTTTTAAGTCTATCACCCACTCACCAAATTCATGCATTTTATCTTTATTAAATAAACCACTTCCATCAAAATCACAATTGCCCTTCTTCTTATTTTTTTCAAATGCTTCCATTTTTAATCCAATAGCTGTTCCATTGCTTAAGTCCCATTCAATATTTTTCAATGGATAGTCTACCATAGCATCGGTTTGCTTAAAGTCTACTAAATGGAAACAATTAAACCCTTCACTGTCTGTATTATTTAGTAAAGCATTGTCTTGCTTGTTAAAAAATTTCAGCCTGGGATCTGTTCCGCTTTTATTGGAATATTTTAAGTGCACATCGGTTACTACAATACTTATTTGAACCTTTTTTTGTGCATTTAATTGCGCAAAAGAACATGCTACGCAAAATACAAGCATTAAAAGCTTACTCATCTTCATAAAATTTTCTTGAATGTTCCAGCCTGGGGGGAGGGCCAATTATTTACGGAGTCTAAGCCCAACATACAACATGTACATACCTGGTCTGCTGGTTCCTTGTGGAATTTCGCTGATATTATTGATTGCAAAATTATACCTTGCTCCTGCCATCAAACGTAATGGCAAATTCATTTCAGCTCCTATAACACCAGATAATTCTGTCGTTTTAAAAGCTGCTTTAACGTCATTCTCAATATTACCTGTCTTAGATTTTGCAGTAATTAAGAAGCCCATTTGAGGGCCAGCGTATGCTTTCAAAAAGCCAATTTTTGTTTGCAATAACAATGCAGGTGCTGCTACATAAGATAAATTGGTTTCTGAAAAAGCAGCTCCTGCTCCTGTATAAGTACCACCCTTAGAATAAAATCCTAATTCAGTTCTTAACGTAATAAAATGACCAATCAATCTAGAATTTAAAAAGAATGATCCACCTATATTAGTTTTAGCCTCTTCAGAAACGTTGGTTGTGATAATTGAGTTGTAATCTAAATTAGATCTTTGCAATCCTACTATAAACCCAATTTCCTTTCTTTTTTTGTCTTTGTCTTGAGCAAAAACACCAAGTGTAGTAGATGCTAAAAGAGTTGCTGTAAGCAGAATATGTAGTTTCATAATTAATTGAATATGCATTAAAAATATAAAATTTAGTTAACTTCTCAAGGATTTTTGATATTTTGGCGCTGATTTACCTATATATAGGTAATTACAATTAATTAAAGACCACCCCCCGGCCACTTTATTGATACGATTTGTACTATGAGAAAAAAGTACCTGCTATTGGTTTGTAGCATCCTAATCTTGGGGCAACTGGTGTATGCGCAGTCTATTACAGATTTAATTAGGGCTGCAAACAACAAAATCCTCTTTAAAAATTACAAAGAAGCCATTGTCAACTTAAATAAAATAGTGTCTAAAGAAACTTCGGGTCCTTATGCAACACAGGCTTATTGTTTAAGAGGGAAAGCCCATGCTGGTTTAAAAATGTTTAAAGACGCTTTAGCCGATTATAATTACGCCATTCAATTAGATCCCAACAATGTGGAAGCTATTCAAAATAAAGGGGTGTTGCTGATGGATAATGAAAAACTGGAAGAAGCATTAACCGAGTTTAATACAGCCATCCAAAAAAACATGACTTATTTAGATGCCTATATGAACAGAGGTAAAGCTTTATTGAAACTTAATAGACATGCTTTGGCTTTGGAAGACTTAAATAAAGTAGTTAAAGCAAATCCTACTTATGTAGATGCGTTGTTGCTTAGGGCTTCTATAAAGCGTGGTTTAGATGATATTAATGGCGCTTTACAAGATTGTACCAAAGCCATTGATGAAGATGAAAATGCTACGGAAGCTTATATGATTAGAGCCAATATTAGATTGGCTTTGGGCAACCCAGGAGCTGCTATTTTAGACCTGAATCATGCCCTAGAAATTGAAGACAGCAATGAGTTTATTTTCTTTCAATTGGGCAATACTTATTTTAGCGCTTCCGACTTTAGAAACGCTATTAAATTTTATTCTAAAGCCATTACTTTTAATAATAAAGATGCCAGCTTTTTTTTACAACGAGGATTGGCAAAGCAAAAATTGAATGATAAGCCAGGTAGTTGTGCAGATTTTTCTGTGGCCGTTCGGTTGGGCAGCATTCAAGCAGACTATATAAAAAAGCAGTCTTGTAAATAGTTACTCTTCTATATATACTCGTTTAACTCTTAAGCTTATTCCGGTCATTATTTCATATGAAATGGTTTCTGCTGCTTTGGCTACTTCCTGAATAGATATATGTTTCCCAAAAATTTCTACGGCATCACCCGGTTGTACATTGGGAATATCGGTTACATCAATCATACACATATCCATACATATTTTTCCAACTGTGGGTGCCAATGAGCCTTTAACATACATTTTACCAACTCCATTTCCCATTCTTCTTGGGTATCCATCTGCATACCCTATGCGAACTGTTGCAATAATGCTGTTTCTTTTTAATACCCCTGATCTGTTATAACTCACCGTTTCCCCTGCATTTAAAGCCCTCACTTGTGCAACTGTTGTTTTAAGTGTAGCTACTGTTTGTAAAGGCAAATTGGCCTGATGCACATTGTCTGCTCCGTATAAGCCTATTCCCAATCGAACCATATTAAATTGCCAATTGGGATTGCGTCTAATGGCTGCTGTATTGGCAATATGCTTAATAAAGCCATAACCCAATGCAGCTTCAATTTGAGTACAAGCTTTACTAAAATGGCTTACTTGATGTTGGGTAAATGCATCTTCTTTTTCATCTTCACTTGCTGCCAAATGACTCAATACCGATTTTACTCTTAGGATTTGTTGATTCCCTAACCAGTTGGATAATTGGGCTATTTCTGCTGCATCAAAACCCAATCTATTCATTCCCGTATTCAGCTTAATATGAACGGGGTATTGTTGCAATCCTTGCTGTGTAATATATTGATGAAAAGCGTTGAGTATTTGAAAGGAAAATAATTCTGGCTCTAAAGAATAGTTTACCATTGCATCAAACGAATATTCGTCGGCACTCATTACCATAATAGGTAAATGGATACCTGCTTTGCGCAATGTTACTCCTTCGTCGGCATATGCCACGGTTAAATAATCAACTTGTTGCTGCTGTAATCTTCTGGCTACTTCTCCTGCCCCACTTCCATAACCAAATGCTTTTACCATGGCCATTAATTTGGTATTGGGTTGCAGCATCGACTGATATGCTTTCAAATTATGCACCATGGCCGTCAAATTAATTTCCATGATGGTTTGGTGCACTTGCTGCTCTAACCAATGCGCCAACTGCTCAAATGCAAATTTTCTTGCCCCTTTTAATAAAATATAACATTGCTGAAACATCGTCTCATGCAAATGATGCAATACATCTTGAGTATTGGCAAATAGTTGTATGCTAAATGGAAAACTTTCGCTGGCGTGTTGTGTAAAATAATTACTGATTTCAGAACCTACTGCAAACAACTGTTTAACCCCACTGCTGCTTAACATTTGTGCCACTTGTTGGTACAATTGCTCTGCTGGCTCTCCTGTATCTACTATATCTGATACAATGGCAATAATGGGCTGTTGATTGGCTTGTTCTTTTAAAAACTGTAATGCCAACGACAAAGAAATCTTGTCGTTGCTATAGCTATCGTTTAATAAATAACTCTGATTAATGGCCCTTCGCAACTGCATCCGCATTTCAACTGCTGTAAGTTGTAATACTCTTTGTTGTATGACCGAAATACGATAATTCAGTTGCAATAAAACCAATACACAGGTTAATAAATTTTGCAATGACGCTTCATCGGTAAAAGGAACTTGTAATTGAAATTCTTCTTCTTGGTATTTCAACACCAACTGGGTACTATTGTTCTCTTTATATTGCGCTATCAACTGTAAATTGGGTGGTAGATTGCCTGCACTTTGTTGCGGCTTTGATCCCCAAGAAACAATGGCAGCATTGGTTTGCAAGGAGAATGGAATATAATCGGATGCAATTATTATTTTACTTGCACTGGCAAATAATTTTGTTTTCTCGGCTACTTTTTCTGCTACACTTGCAAATCCTTCATTGTGTGCATCGCCAATATTAGTGAAGACACCCATGGTGGGTTGCACTACTTCTGCCAATGCTTGCATTTCTCCTTTTGCTGAAATGCCTACTTCAAATATGCCCAGTTCATGTTGTTCATTCATTTGCCAAACACTAATGGGAACACCTATTTGTGAGTTGTAACTTCTTGGGCTTCTTACAATATTAAAATCGGGTTGCAATAATTGATACAACCATTCTTTTACAATGGTTTTACCATTGCTTCCGGTTATTCCAATTACAGGTATGGAGAATTTTGTTCGGTGATGCGCTGCAATTGCCTGCAATGCTTTAACTGTATTAGGTACGGCAAAAAATACCCCTTCCTTAAATTCATTGGTATCAATTGGCTCATCAATTACAAATACCCGAACCCCTTGCTGGTAAAGGTCTGCAATAAAAGAAGTTCCGGTTCTTCTAGGTCCTTTAATGGCAAAGAAAATACTTTTTGTTGCATCAACTATATTTCTACTATCGGTTACCAAGTATTGAATAACTGCATTGCCTTGGCCTTGTATGGGCTGTTGTAAAATTGCTGCTATATCATTCAACTGGTACTGCATCATCATTATTTAACAGAGTCGTCTACCACGTCTTTGGGGGTACCACGTTTTTCTAAAACAATAGAATACAATATTGATCCAGAAATACATAAAACAATTACGCCCAATGATAATGCCACTTGACTGGTTTTACTCATCCACATACTTAAATAATGTTCTCCCAACATTTTTACGCCAATAAATACCAACACAATAGCGATGCCTTGTTGCAAGTAATCAAATTTGGTTACCGCTCCTCTTAACAAAAAGAACAATGAGCGCAAACCAAGTACCGCAAAAATATTAGACGTATAAATAATCAATGGATCTTTTGAAATACCCATTACCGCAGGTATTGAGTCTAGTGCAAATACCAAATCGATGGCTGCTAATAAAATAACTACTACGAATAAAGTAGTATAAGCAGGCTTTCCGTTTTCGCGAATCATGTATTTTCCGCCACCATCATGGTTTACCAAGGGCAAGAAGGATTTCAAAAATTTATAAATTTTTGATTTATGTGGATCAAACTGCTCTTCGTCATTGGCCTTGAACATATGATAGCCTGTATAAATTAAGAACCCGCCAAAAATATAGAGCACCCATGAAAACTTAGCAACCAGCGCTACTCCCAACGTAATAAATATTACCCTGAAAATAATGGCCATTAAAATTCCTAATAGCAATACTCTTGAATAATATATTTCTTTAACTCCAAACGAATTGAAAATTAAAATGAACACAAAAATATTATCGATACTTAAACTCCACTCCATCAAATAGGCACTTAAAAATTCAAAAGCCAATTGGTGCCTACTTATATCTGCCCCTCCACTATCTGCAGCCAAAGCGGGGCCTTCTATCCAAAGAAAAACGAAAAAAGCAATTGCCAAACCTACCCAAAACATAGTCTGGTTTAATGCTTGTTTAATGGTGATGCTTTTATTTTTTTTACTTAGCAAGCCTAAATCGAATACCAATGCAACAGACAATACGATTCCAAATACTAAATAAACAATTTGATGTGCGTTCATAATAATCGTTCAATATTAAATGCTGTAGCGCTTTTTACGCCACCACTGAAATAAATAACCAATCAATAATACTATTGCTACGGGTAACAATACATTAATTAATTGCCAGAATGTTTTTTGCTCCTGCAACTTTTGCTTATTGAGTAGTCTTAAAACGACTGTTTTATTTCTACTCTGAAACAATGAATTATCAGACGAAAGATAATCTATACTATTCAGAAAAAAAGCTTTATTGGCAAATCGATAATTCTCCATTTGTATAAGCCCCATGGGCAACGGGCCAGTTGTATTGCTTACTTCGTTGGTAACAATATCTCCATCGGCTACCACTATTTGCTTTCCCGCTTTTGCTGCTTTTGATAAATAAGGTCTTCCGGTATTAGCTTGTACAGAATCCATTACTACCTTAGGTAATCGATTACTAAATAGTGAATTGAATTTACCTTCTAATAAAACCGCTACTGGCACAAAACTTTTATTAAAGCTGTATAAGTCTTCTTGACTTTGAACACTGTTTAATGAAACCAATGCCGGCGATGGCAATATTCTGCTATTGGTATCAGAAGCCAACAAAATGGTTTTCTGTATCCCTTTTGCCATTACTGTATCTATACTCGATGGAAAAATGGGTAATACCCTATCTAAATTGGCCGAAATAGGATTCGGTGTTCTTGCCGATAACAGTGGATAATATGGCCAAGGCACTCGTTGCATTCGAATGCTCCCGTCGGGATTTTTTCCTATCACCAATGGTATTTTAGAACAGTTGAGGTCTTGCAATAAATCGCCATTAATTCTTACCCCATATTTAAACAACAATTCATCTAAGCCCAAGCCCCTATCGAATGCGGTATATTGCCCTTCGGTTCTTTTTAAGCTATCTAACTCTGCATGTAATTTGTCTATGAACCAAATGATATTTCCACCATTCATTACATACTGGTCTAGCTTTAATAAGTCTTCTTCAGTAAAATTTTGTTTGGGTTTTACTATTATCATTGTTTTAATAATAGCCGCATCTGGGTATGCTTGTTTTAAATCGAAAATACCCAATCTATAATCGTTGCGCAAACTTTCGCCTAAATCGTTCACGGTTAAATCGGTGGGCTCTCCATTCCCTACTACATAAGCAATAGTAGGTACTTCTTTGCGAATCAATTTATCAATTGCGGTAGCAAATTTATTCTCGAGTAATGCTTCTGCTGCATTACGTGTTGCTTCAACATCTTCTTGCGGTTCTTCGGTAAGCACATTAAATTGCTTATAGATTTTCCTACTGCTTCTTAAGTCTACTGCAATAGGTGGTTGATTTTTTTGATAATACACCAAAGCGCTTGGAATGATGAATTGGTCTGATGTGGCTTCTTCAAATACCACCCCCATTTTTTGTAAGCTGTCGTACAAAACAGCTTTAGCTGTATCATTGGCCAAACCCTCACCTGGGTTTCTAAATATTACCCTGATCTGGTTGTTGGCATGGTTATTAAATGAAGCCAATATATCGTTGGTGGCAATGCTTAACTTTTTATAATCGGTAGGTAGTTCTCCAGTTAAAAACACTTCCACCGTTATGGTTGAATCAATTTTTTCTAATAAATCTACCGTTGAACTACTAAGCGTAAATCTTTTGTCTTCGGTTAAATCTAATCGTTGGCTCATCATTGCCCCCACCACGGTAACGCTTACCAACAGGGCAATTGCAGCCATTGCCTTTGTTGATTTTTTGGGCGCTTTGGTTAATTGTAGTTGAGTGATATACAAAAAGAAACCAATTACAGCAACAAAGTAAATAATATCTGATGCCGCCAAAACGCCTCTGCTAATATTAGCTGCATGCAGTTGAATACCCATTAATTCAATGTAATAATCTGCGCCACCACTAAAAAGTGAAAGCTTAGCAATAGCAGTAAATACGGCAAACAAAGCAAAGGAAAGCAAGCCCCCCAATCCAAATGCTGCAATGGTATTGTTGGTTACACTACTTGCATAAATTCCAATAGCAGCAAATACACCCGCAAGCAAGAACAAACTAATATAACTACCAATGGTAGCACCTAAATCAATTCCGCCTGTAATACTGAGTGCTTGCATAGAGAATGCATACACAATCGTTGGCACCAATGCAATCAATACAATGAATAGCACACCCAAATATTTTCCTAAAATGATTTGTCTTAAACTTAGTGGTAGGGTTTGCAATATTTCATAAGTGCCTGTTCGCATTTCTTCTGAGATACTGCGCATAGTAATTGCTGGTATTAAAAACAGAAGTAACCAAGGCATTAACTGAAAAAATGGGGCCAAACTGGCATAACCAAAATTGAGCAAACTGGTATCGGGGAAAACAAAAAACAACAGACCTGTAAGTCCTAAAAACACGCCCAGCACCAAGTATCCGGTTAGGGAAGCAAAAAATTGTTGCCACTCTTTTTTACAGATCATCCACATGCCTCAAAACTAAAGTTTTTATATGCAAAAACCCCGACGAATCGGGGTTTTACTATAGCAATTAAATTTATTTAACAAAGTTATTCACGAAAAAGGAAAGTTGGTGTCGGCGGCAGATTTTCTGCCAACTAAACCGCAAAGCTTTCACCACACCCACAACTTCTGCTGGCATTGGGATTATTAAAATAAAATCCTTTCCCATTTAAACCATCCGAAAAATCTAATTCTGTATTTACTAAGTATAGAAAGCTTTTAAGATCGGTTACCACTTTTACTCCATTGTCTTCAAACACTTGAT
Source organism: Sediminibacterium sp. (assembly GCF_030695065.1). GTDB lineage: Bacteria > Bacteroidota > Bacteroidia > Chitinophagales > Chitinophagaceae > Sediminibacterium. The sequence continues at coordinate 71,047 of NZ_JAUYTR010000005.1, forward strand.
CCATAGGTTTGATTTCGTTGTCGAAGTCTAACTTATAGCTTAACCCCGAACAACCTCCTCCTACTACACCTACTCTTAAGAAATAGCTTTCGTTGCCAGTAACACCTGCTTCTTCCATCAGCTGTTTTACTTTGGCCTTGGCTTTATCGCTTACGTAAATACTATTTTCTGTTGCTGTTTCGCTCATACACTTTAATTGATGGTATTAGTGAATTCTTTCTTCGAACACCAACTCCTCTAAACCATTCTTTTTTCTGTAATCGTTGATGGCGCTTTTAATAGCGTCTTCTGCCAATACAGAGCAATGGATTTTTACTGGAGGTAAGTTTAACTCTTCTACCAACTCCATATTGTCAATAGCTACTGCTTGATCAAGGGTTTTTCCCTTTAACCATTCTGTTGCCAATGATGATGAAGCAATAGCAGATCCACAACCAAATGTTTTAAATTTAGCATCGGTAATTACCCCTGTGGTATCGTCTACTTCAATTTGCAAACGCATTACGTCTCCACACTCAGGAGCACCTACTAAACCAGTACCTACATTGGTTTTAGACTTGTCTAGTGTTCCAACGTTTTTTGGATTACTATAGTGATCAATTACTTTTTCTGAATATGCCATGGTATGTTTATTTATTTATGTTAGTGAATATATTTTTTTGTGGATCCAAGCCACTATTAATGGTGTGCCCACTCAATTTTATCCATATCTACTCCTTCTTTAAACATTTCCCATAATGGGCTCATGTCTCTCAATTTCAATACGGTTTCGCTTACTGCTTTAATGGTATAGTCAATTTGGTCTTCGGTGGTAAATCTTCCTAAACCAAAACGCAATGAACTATGTGCTAAATCATCTCCTAAGCCTAATGCTTTTAATACATAGCTTGGCTCTAGTGATGCAGAAGTACATGCAGATCCAGATGATAAAGCAATATTTTTATTAAAGCCCATCAACAAACCTTCTCCCTCTACATATTTAAATGAAATATTGGCCACATGTGGCAAACGATGTTCTTCGTTACCATTCACATATGCTTCTTCTAATTGAACTAAGGCAGCTTGTAACTTATCGCGCAATTTGCTTAAGCGTGCTGCATCATCGGCCATTTCTAATCTAGCCAATTCGCAAGCTTTTCCAAATCCTACAATACCTGGTACATTCAAAGTTCCACTTCTCATTCCACGCTCGTGTCCGCCTCCGTCCATTTGGGCAGTCACTTTTACTCTTGGATTTTTACGACGTACATACAATGCACCAATACCTTTTGGACCGTACATTTTGTGTGCAGTAAACGCCATAATATCAATACCATCTTTGTTTACATCTACTGGTATTTTTCCAACTGCTTGAACTGCATCTGAAAAGAACAGAACTCCATGCTTTTTTGCAATGGCACTGATTTCTTTTACTGGTTGTATTACCCCAATTTCATTGTTGGCATACATTATTGCAATCAAAATGGTAGTTGGCTTAATAGCAGCTTCTAATTCTTTTAAATCAATTAATCCATCGGCCTGCACTTCTAAATAAGTTACTTCGGCACCTGCACGCTCTAAATGCTTACAGGTATCTAAAACTGCTTTATGTTCTGTGGTAACAGTAATAATATGGTTGCCCTTGGTTGCATACATTTCAAATACGCCTTTAATTGCAAGGTTATCGCCTTCGGTTGCACCTGAGGTAAAAATAATTTCCTTTGGATCTGCACCTATTAATTTGGCAACTTGCTCACGGGCATAATCTACAGCTTCTTCTGCCTCCCATCCAAAAGGGTGGTTACGACTAGCTGCATTACCAAAATGCTCGGTAAAATAAGGGATCATTGCTTCTAAAACCCTTGGATCCATGGGTGTAGTTGCATTATTATCTAAGTAAACAGGTAACTTCAACATAAATGATTGCTTGTTTTTTCTATTAACACAAAAGTATAACAATAGGTTCTATAATTTTGGGACCTTTGATACACAACGGTTGTTTTTCCTCAATTCGTAAGAAAATATATAAATTAATTGTAATGAATAAAATTGAACATATAGGAATTGCAGTAAAAGACCTTGCCTCCAGCATCCCCCTTTTCGAAAAATTATTGAATAGTACTTGTTATAAAACCGAAGAAGTGGCTTCTGAAAAAGTGATGACTGCCTTTTTTAAAACGGGGGAATCTAAAATTGAATTGGTTGCTTCTACCGACCCTGAAGGGGTGATTGCAAAATACATTGATAAAAAAGGGGAAGGCATGCACCATATTGCTTTTGATGTTACCGATATTCAGGCCGAAATGAGCCGTTTGGTATCGGAAGGTTTTACCCTTTTAAACGAGACCCCTAAAAAAGGAGCCGACAATAAATTGGTTTGTTTTTTACATCCAAAGGGAACCAACGGAGTGCTGATTGAACTTTGCCAAGAGATTAATTAATTACAACTGAAATAAGCGATTACTAATACCCCAACCAAAAAGATCCCTAAAAATAAACTGAGTTTTTTCTTAACCTGAAAATTGAATTGTTCTTTTTCGTTTTGCATCAAAGTCCTAATTTTTCTATGGCAACCTGTGCGGCAATTTGACTGGCGTCTTTTTTGTTACCCGCTTTTCCTTGTGCAAATACTTCTCCATCTAATACCGCATTCATGGTAAATACCCGGCGATTGCCTTCTAATTTTTCTTCGGCCATATCAAAGGTGATGGTCTTTCCATTTTTATTGGCCCAGCCAATTAATTTGTTTTTCAAATTAATATCAATCAACTCTAGGTCTTCCATAAACAAATGTGGTATCACAATTTGTTTCAAAATCCAGTTTTGCGTTTTGGCATATCCCTTATCTAAATAAACCGCTCCTATTAAGGCTTCTAGCGTATTGCCAAAAATTTGACTGGCTTTTAATGCGTTGTCGAACTTGTTGTAGAAAGTTAATTTTCGCAATCCCATTTTTAAGGCAATATCATTCAGCTGCTGTCTATTCACCATCTTAGATCGCATCTCTGTCAAAAATCCTTCGCCTTTATAGGGGTATAATTTAAATAAGTAGTCTGCTACTACTGTGCTCAAGACTGCATCCCCCAAAAACTCTAACCGCTCATTGTTTTCATCGGGTGTTTCTTTAACAGAACGATGACTTAATGCACTGCGATAGAGTTGCAAGTTGCCGGGTTCTATACCCAACATATTGCTCAACTGAACTTCAAAATCAGTTGCCGCTTTTGGCTTAAATAACTTTATTAAAAATTGCACTTTATTATGCTACGTATTTTTTCACGATAACGCATGCGTTGTGTCCGCCAAAACCAAATGTGTTACTCAATGCAGCACGCACGGTTCTTTGTTGCGCTTTATTGAATGTGAAATTTAATTTTGGATCCAGTTCAGGATCGTCTGTAAAGTGATTGATAGTAGGGGGGATAATATCGTAGATCACACTCTGGATGCATGCGATGGCTTCTATAACACCCGCTGCTCCCAAGCAATGGCCTGTCATAGATTTGGTGGCACTGATATTTAAATTATAAGCATGGCTACCAAACACTTCTGTAATGGCTTTGGCTTCTGCCCCATCTCCTAATGGGGTGGAAGTTCCATGTGTATTAATATAATCTATTTCATCAGGCTGCATACCTGCATCTTTAAGGGCTGCAATCATTACATTTCTTGCGCCCAATCCGTCTGGATGTGGTGCAGTTAGGTGATAAGCATCGGCAGTTGCACCGCCACCTGCAATTTCACAGTAAATTTTTGCGCCTCTTTTGATGGCATGTTCATATTCTTCTAATACCAAACAACCTGCGGCTTCTCCCATTACAAATCCATCTCTGTCTTTGTCGTATGGTCGGCTTGCAGTTGCGGGATCATCGTTTCTTTCGCTCATGGCTTTCATGGCATTGAAACCTCCTACGCCTGCTTCACTAATAACGGCTTCTGATCCACCACTAATAATGATATCGGCCTTGCCCAGTCTAATGGTATCAACTGCTGCAATAATGCCATTGGTGCTAGATGCACAGGCACTTACTACCGCAAAATTTGGACCGCGGAATCCATGACGCATCGAAATTTGTCCGGCCGCAATATCCAAAATCATTTTAGGAATAAAGAAGGGATTGAATCTTGGTGTACCGTCTCCAGTTGCAAAATTCTGTACCTCTTCCTGAAAAGTTCTTAATCCACCAATTCCGCTGGCAAATATGACTCCCACTCTATCTGCATCTATATTTTCTTTGTTAATTTGGGCGTCTACAACGGCCATATCACTTGCATATAGTGCTAGTTGAGCAAAGCGGTCTAGCTTTCTGGCTTCCTTCTTTTCCATAAAACTGGTAGGATCAAAGCCTTTTACTTCACAGGCAAAACGGGTTTTAAATTTACTTGCATCAAATAAAGTAATGGGAGCTGCTCCAGGTACACCATTGAGTAATCCTTGCCAATAATCTTCAAGATTATTACCAATTGGAGTGATGGTACCTATGCCAGTAACAACTACGCGCTTTAATTGCATACAACAAACCTGTTTATGTTATAATCCGCCTTCTGTGGTAAAACCTCAAAAGACGGATTAAAATTATTCCTTACTAAATAGATATTCTTACTTAGCGTGCTCTTCTAAATAAGCAACTGCCTGACCAACAGTGGTAATGGTTTCAGCCTGCTCATCAGGGATAGAGATGTTAAATTCTTTTTCGAATTCCATAATTAATTCAACGGTATCCAAAGAATCTGCACCTAGATCATTGGTAAATGAAGCTTCGTTTGTTACTTCTGCTTCGTCTACGCCCAACTTGTCTACGATGATTTTCTTTACTCTTGTTGCGATGTCTGACATTGTTAAAGTTTTTGTTTACTGCGGCAAAAATATACATTTTATGGTTATATTAGTAATATGGCTTTAAAAATGATTCAACACGGTTCTGGGGAATACGAACAAATGGTAGCATTGAGGCACCAATTGTTGCGTAAACCATTGGGGCTTCATTTTACTGCTGAGGAATTGGCCAATGAAAAAAATAATATTCTATTAGCTTATACTGATGATGGAATTATGGAAGCTTGCAGTATGCTGGTGAAAATAGATTCCCATACTGTTCGGCTTAGGCAATTGGCTGTTCTGTCTGGATTACAGGGTAAGGGGATTGGGAGAGCAATGGTTCAGTTTGCAGAAAATTTAGCCAGAGACAATCGCTACCAAAAAATCATCATGCACGCACGTCAAGACTCGATCCATTTTTTTGACAAATTGGGCTATGGAGTAGAAAGTGAAGCTTTCATAGAATTAACTATTCCGCACGTGGTCATGGGCAAAGAACTGTAAATTGTTTGGGTAGATTATAGCCGCCGCTTATTTGGTGTTGATCCCTTTCTTTAAAGCTGCTCGTAACTCGTGCCGAAATTCTTGGCCCATTCCATCCTTTGGCACCATGAAAAAAGATTTTGCACTAAAATACAAATGGAAAAAATGTGGGCTCTCAAAATAGTGTGAAAATTCATTCCAGTTCCAATGCTTATACCCTCTTTCGTTTTCTAGCGTAACACCATTGTCTTTAAATGCAATAGTAAACTGATCCTTAAAAGTATCAATCGCTTTTTTATAAATAGAATTAGGCAGTATATACCAAAAACTCGCCATCATCATTACCCAAATAAAGGAGCCCAATAAAAAAGGTTCGGGCCTAATTTTTTTACTGTAAAATAAAATGGCTGCTACTATGGCAAATACATTTACCAATACTACTAATACCTTCACTTCAGGCCTTTGCACAAAATGGTATCGAAGCCCTTGAATTACTTTTTTCTTGTCGTAGGTAAAAGCGTGTTGCATGGCGCAAAATTAGCTATTTTTAAAGACTAACTATTCAACTATGCAATTGAGCAAGCCCCGACTCAGCTTCATGCAAATCATCAACATGAACGTGGGTTTCTTTGGAATTCAATACAGCTTTGGTTTACAACAAAGTGCCGTGAATCCAATTTATGATTTTTTAGGTGCCAAGCCCGACGAAATTCCTTTGCTTAATTTAGCTGGACCAATGACTGGGTTACTCATACAACCCATTATTGGGGTATTGAGCGACCGCACTTGGCATCCTCGCTTTGGCAGAAGAAAACCCTATTTTTTTATTGGTGCATTGTTTTGTAGCCTTTGTTTATTCTTGTATCCGTTTAGTACTTCACTATGGATGGCTGCTGGATTATTATGGGTTTTAGATGCTGCCAATAATACCGCAATGGAACCTTATCGTGCTTTCATTGCCGATAAATTACCGGCGCCTCAATTGGCAACCGGTTTTTTAACCCAAAGCTTTTTTACCGGATTAGGAATTACCCTTGCAAATATTTCTTTATTCTTTTTTCAAAAATATATTCCTGGTCAGCATGGTGCCATTCCATATTGGGTTTTTGGTTCTTTCTTTTTAGGATCCATTTGCTCTATTAGTTCGGTTATGTGGAGTATTACAAAAACACCAGAGATACCTCCTACCCCTGAGGAATTAGCTGTTTTACGGGCGCAGAAAAAAGGAATTTTGCAACCCTTTATAGAAATAGGAGAAGCCATTGTGCATATGCCTGTTGTGATGTGGAAGCTAGCGTTGGTATATTTATTTCAGTGGTATGCTTTGTTTTGTTATTGGCAGAATGCTTCTAAAAGCATTGCACAATCTGTTTGGAAAACCAGCCCTTCTGAAAATAAAACATTGTATGAAGAAGCAGTGGGCTGGGCTGGTTTGGTAAATGGTTGGTACAATGTGGTTACTTTTTTATCTGCATTTGGATTGGTTTGGATGGCCAAAAAATTCTCTCCTAAAAAAGTACATATTATTTGTTTGCTTATGGCAGGTATAGCGTTGTTGGCATTTCCCCAAATTGAAAATAAGTACCTGCTCTTTGTTCCCATGGCAGGATTTGGAATTGCTTGGGCAAGCATGATGGGCATTCCTTATTTGATGGTAGTGAACGATATTCCCAAAGAAAAATATGGAGTTTATATGGGCATCATTAATATGATGATTGTAATACCAATGATATTACAGACCACTACTTTTGGCTGGGTATTAAATAATTTTTTAGGAAATGATTCGGGTAAAGCCATTTCTTTTGCGGGAGTCTTATTGCTATTGGCTTGTGCCGCAACACTTTTAATTAAAGACGTAAAACCAGAAGAAGAAATTCAAGCTGTATCGGTAGGTGGACATTAAAATTTAACCAAATAGTATTCAACTGAAGCTATTTACCCATTTATAAAAACGAAAATTACATTAATGAAAATTCTATGCATAGGCGAAGCACTAATTGATATGATTTGTACTAACAAGGGGATGTCTTTATCGGAGGGTTCCGATTTTTTAAAAAAGACAGGTGGTGCTCCTACCAATGTAGCTGCTGCCATTGCTGCATTAGGTGGCGAAGTAGAATTGGCTGCCAAAGTGGGTAAAGACCCATTTGGTAAACAACTCATTCAAACCATGGAATCCTTTGGTGTAGGTACGCATGCGATGTTAGAAGACCCGAATCATTTTACCACATTTGCTTTTGTTTCTTTAATGCACGATGGTGAGAGAGATTTTGTTTTTAATCGAGGGGCCGATGGGCAATTATCTATTGACGATGTAGACGCCATCAATTTAAATAATGTAGGGATTATTCATTTTGGTTCGGCCACTGGTTTTTTACCTGGACCATTACAAGCTGCTTATTTACACTTGTTGCAAAAAGCGCTGCACCATAAAATTTATATCAGTTTTGATCCCAACTATAGACATCTATTATTCCCTAACAATATCGACTCTTTTATTAGCCAAAGCTGGCATTTTTTACGCAATTGTAATTTCTTTAAAGTAAGTGATGAGGAAGCCATGTTGCTCACCCATACATCAACATTAGCAGACGCCACCACTGTTTTATTAAAAGAAACTTCGGGTGTATTCACTATAACCCTTGGAAAAGACGGCACTTTATTGGGATTGAATGGCCAACAATACATTATTGAATCTATTCCAGTAAAACCAGTTGACACAACGGGTGCAGGAGATGCATTTGTAGGAGCAGTATTGTATCAATTAAGCCATTTAGATCAAACAGCTATACAATCGCTTTCACTAAATGAATGGAATAAAATAATTTTGAACGCAAATAAAGCTGGTGCCAGAACTTGTGAATACATGGGTGCCATGGAAGCTTTCAAATATTTAAATAATCAAATTTTTCAGTAAACTATTTTATACGTGTATCAATATTTGCTTCATCAAAAGATTAAAAAAAATTGCAACGAACAGTTATTAGATATTGCTGGAGTAGACCATCCATTCTATATAAGATTCATTGCCAATGCCAATACTTTACAAGATTTATTCAACGCAATTTATGGTAATCAAAAAAATGCAACCCAACATTTTGATGCACTCTTGGTTTTAATTATTGAATCGTATAAACAGCGTAAACCGGTATTTAGAAAAAAAGATCAATTAAAAGAGCAACAAGCAGCTTGGTTTACTAGTAATCAAATTGCCGGCATGAGCTTGTATGTGGATCGATTTGCAGGCAGCTTAAAAAATATGCCTAATCAGCTTCCCTATTTACAAGAATTAGGGGTGAATTTTTTACACTTGATGCCCTTGTTCGAAAGCCCTGAAGGAGAAAGTGATGGTGGTTATGCAGTATCCGATTTTAGAAAAATTGATACCCGTTTTGGCACCCTGAACGAGTTTAAAATATTGCAAGAAAAAATGCAGGCCGCTGGCATGTACCTGATGATTGATATTGTGTTGAATCATACTTCTCATCATCATGAATGGGCCCTTAAAGCAAAAGCAGGGGATAAAAAATTTCAAGACTATTACTATATGTATGATAGCCGAGAAATTCCTGATCAATTTGATGCCACCATGCCAGAAATTTTTCCAGAATCTTCTCCTGGTAGTTTCACTTATGTACCCGAATGCAACAAATGGGCCATGACGGTATTTCACCAATACCAATGGGATTTAAATTATACCAATCCCGCTGTTTTCAACGCCATGCTTTCAAATATTTTTTTCTATGCCAATTTGGGGGTTGATATTTTACGCATAGACGCCCCTGCTTTTATTTGGAAGCAATTGGGTACTACTTGCCAAAACTTACCACAAGCACATACGCTGTTGCGCTTAATTAAACAGTGTGTACATATTGCTACACCTGGCATGGCTTTATTGGGTGAAGCAATTGTTGCACCTAAAGAGATCATGAAATATTTTGGCACCGATGCATTTACTGCAAAAGAGTGTGATGTGGCTTACAACGCCACTCAAATGGCTTTACAATGGGATGCATTGGCCACTGGAGATACCCGTGTTATGCTTGCTGCACAGCACGAATTATTACAAAAACCTTTTGGAACAACTTGGATTACTTATACTCGTTGTCATGACGATATCGGTTTAGGATATGATGATTCTATGATTGCTGCTGCTGGATTTAATGCGTATGAACATCGCAAATTTTTAAAAGAATATTATTCGGGTTCTTTCCATAACTCGCCTGCTACAGGAGCATTGTTTTCGGTGAATCCTAAAACACAGGATGCGCGTATTAGTGGAAGTTTAGCTTCCCTTTGTGGACTAGAGAAAGCGCTTTCAGTAGATGCTGCCGCTATAGATACAGCCATTGCCAAAATTATTTTGATGCAAGCGCAATCGATGTTTTTAGGAGGAATCCCTATGTTGTTTTATGGCGACGAAGTGGGCTATACCAATGATTATAGTTATTTAAATGATGCAGGAAAAAGTTATGACAATCGTTGGATGCATCGTCCCATTATAAATTGGGAAAAGAATGCATTGGCTAAACAAAAAGATAGTATTGAGCATCGCATTTTTAGTGCTACACAAAAATTGATTCAACTGAGAAAATCCTTGGATGTATTTACCGACAATAAGAATCTTACTTGGTTAAGTCCGCACAATATTCATGTAGCAGGATTTATTAGAGCGAATGAGAATAAAAAATTATACTGCTTGTTTAATTTCAATCACAAAGCTGCTTACATCACTTGGTTCTTGTTTAAAGAACATGGTTTAGCTCCTACTGAATTAGTAGATCATTGGTCGGGTAAAAAACAAAAGGTAGGGTCCGATCATGAATACCTCATAATGGAACCCTACCAGTTTGCTGTGTTTGAGATTAACTAGATGAATTATAAAGTAAATGAAATAGTACTAGAGAAATTACGACCATCGGAGGGCCAAATACCAGGTCCTGGATAAAACAGCGGTCGTTTGGTAAAGTAGGACTGATTGGTAATATTGTTTCCATTAAATTTTAGAGATATAAAACGATTAATTTGAAAGCTTGCACTTAAATCAACAATGCCATATGATGGCACTATTCCAACTGCACCTGAATTAAACGGCGAAACAATTGTATTGAGTGCATCTGCAAATGTGGCTGAAACATAACTGTATTGAAAAGAAATATTCAACTTACCACTTTGTATTGATACCCCATTTCTGCTAGTCAAATCTGGGGCCGATTCAACCTTATTATTATGTACAGATTTATTAGTGCCGCCAACCTTAACAAATGCATTTTTGTACCTGGCATCCATCAAAGATGTTGAAGTAAACACCGACAACACGGTTGATTGATTAATTGGCCAATCTGCTTGAACAAATAGTTCTAGCCCCTTACTTATAGAATTACCAATATTGGTTCTATAGGTCATTAAATTATTCATTCCATCTGTTATTGCTAATATGCCAAAACGATTATTTATCCTTAAAACAAATGCAGTGATATCCCATTTAAAAAATTTCCAATTCCCCTTCATACCAAATTCAGCATTATATCCATTGGCATCTTGAATTGCAGGATCAACTGTCTCGTAAACAGATCCTGGAATTAAGTCTTTAAAAATCATTGGTCTGTAAGATTGAGCAATTCCGCCATATACGATTATTGGTTTACCAATTTTATATTGAAACCCTGCAGCAAACAAAGGAAATTGTCTAGCTATCACGACTGGTATTTGGGTGCTTGGATAATACTGAATTGTTCCAAACATATTTGTTTTGCCCGTTTCTAATCTAATACCTGTTGTAACAGTTAATTGTTTGTTCAACTGCCATTGTTGTTCGGTGAACAAAGCATAATTTACTGTTTTAAAATGCAAGTCTCTCCCCCATAAAGGGTCTACCAAACTAAGGTCAAAATTTTCACCTGTTGTTCCTTTCCCCAATTGTGTTCTATGTAAATCGTTATTGATGTATTGAATACCGGCTGCAATTGAATGGAGTTGGTTATGTAATCGAAATTGATGAAATAATCTTAATTCGGTGGTGTAACTATTAAATTGATCTATATCTACTTGCCTATAATTATACTGACCCGTTGAATGGTTGATGGTATCTTTAATTTGCATGGGCTTATCAAACATTACACTGTTTCTTGTTCCCAATACTGCAGAACTAGTTAATTGTAATTTTGTATTTGCATTCCTAATCCATTGAATCTTAACAAATGGCAGGTGAATATCTGGATTAAAATAATTCCTGTTTCTTGTTGCTTGTTGCGGATTTTCTCTAAACATTTGGTCATTCAATGCCCCAGGAATTTTATAAGTATAAGCAGACCTAGACCATTCAAACTCAATTGAAAATTTTGAATTAAATTGGTAACTGAGTGAAACCTTTTGAGCATTTGACTTGGTCTGTTCAATTTCTCTGTAACCGTTTCGCATTTTAAAATAGGTATATGCATAATACTTGAATTTCTTAATTGTACCAGAAATTGCATGGTATGAACTCACTAAACCATAAGAACCTACAGTTTGAATTGACTCAAATGTAAAAGGCTTAGAACTATCTGCTTTTTTACTGACATAATTAATCATTCCACCAAATTGAGCCCCATATTGAATTGAGCCAGTACCTTTTATTAATTCAATTTGTTCAATACTTTCTAATGGCATACTATAATGACTAGCTGGATATCCATACAAATCTGAATTTGTCATGATTCCATCCTTACGGTTATTGAATTCCCAACCTCTATGCGGATCTAATCCCCTAGATGCTATATTAAATTGGTTTCCTGCACCATCCATGTCGTAAACAAAAACGCCAGGTACTTTTGCAAATACCTGACGGCCAATTTTAGATGAAAAATCTGCATTCAAAACACCAAGATGAATCAAGTCTGTTTTTTTTCCTGTACTAATGAATAAATTATTCATTTCAGGCAAATCATACTTTTTGTAAATGATCCCATGAACTGTAACGCTATCCAATTTTTGTGCAATAATTGTATCTGCAAAAAAATGGGCGTTTGCATAAACAGCATTAGTTAGCAGTATAAAGAGGAGGAAATTTGTTTTCATTGAAAAGTTTACTTTATGTCCAATTAATTTGCTCCATCATTTTGTGCACGTAATATTGCAAAACCTCCAACTTTAGCTCCTTGAATTAATCCAATTTCGCAATCTGATCTATAATGAATAGACCCATAGATTCTAGATTCAGATGCTTCTTTTGCCATTGACTTGTACATTTCAGCCTTTGATGGTATAATATGACCTAATATAGTTGCGGCTGCGCCACTAAAAGTTGAATGTCCTGATATGTATGCAGGAAAATTGGGAATCCCAGTATTTGTTTTAAGCGATGGGTCCATTTGGGTAGGTCTTGGGTTATAATAATAATACTTAGTGTCCCAACATGTAATTGCAGCATCCATTTCTGCCATATTTAATAGGGCAAAATTTCTTGCCCATCTTACTTCACTAAATCGCTGTTTTACAAAATCGTCTGCTGCTATTGCATTCCAATGCCCAGGAGGGGTATAAGTTCCTACTCCATCCGCCCAATCATGAACAATGGCAATTTCCTTTCTTGTTGCATTTTTCGTGTACCTTTTCACTTCTTCTAATTCTGTAAATAGTTTGGTTGATTTAGTTGATGGAGGTGGACCAGGTCTAATTGCAATAGTGGTAAGAGAATCAAATAAAAATGGTTTAACTCTACCAAAAAAGGGAAGCATTGGAGGCCTTTTAGGAATATCTAAACTTACCCAAGGGGTTTCGCCGGTAGATGCTGTTTGAGTTTCTAAATCTGCCCACTGTGCTGGTGTACCAATTGCCTTAGACATATTATCCCCAGCCGCTCTTGCAATCACTTTAGCGGCTACTTGTCTAGCTAATTGTATGCCAGCTTCAATATCAGATCTTGTATTCATTCCTGCCATAATTCGAGAAAGCATATGTTCATCTGCTTTCTGCTGTATATAAGCAATGTCTGCTGGAAATAATAATTTCAACATCTCAACACTTACTGCAGCTATTACAGCATCTTCACTTGGGTAAGAAGGCAAATTTGTGGCTGGTACTAATGGCTTAATATTGGCATCTACTGTATGTGGTGCTGCTCTATTATACAATCGCTTATAATAATACGCTGCTACTAAGGCATCATATTGTGCCACACTAACGTATGCATATGCTCTTGCAGCATAAGGTGGATTAGCAAACGGGAATTGCGGATAGCCAAATGGATTAGCTACAGAAGGAGTTGGATAAGTGCCATCAGGACTTGAAGCTGGTGCCAAATTTCTTTTTGCAACTAACTCACGCATAATCTCATTCCACCTTAAAACACCTCCAGCACTCCAATATTCAATACTAGCCCTTTGTTCTGCAGTTAGTGTTGCTTGAAATCCCTTTATCTCTGTTAACTCTCTATTGTAAACCCCAATATTGGTTGCTGTTGGTGCTGACATTGGGAATTCATTTGCTGCAGCTAAAACCACTGGCTTCCAATCTCCTGCATTAGCGTCTATATTGCTTGGATTAAGTGGTTCGTACAATCTATTTTTTTCTTCAATGGTTTGTTGACAACCAAATAGCAGAGGGAAAATATAGATACTTAATATAATAATCTTATTTGCTTTCATTAGATTCATTTTGATTGTTTGAAGATTTTGAAAAATCTAAAATATAAAATACACCTGCTGAAATGGATGTTGCTTGCCCCATATTGCGCCCTGCAATGGTATACATGGCATTGCCTACAGCTGACAATCCTTCCACTTTTCCAAAATTGTATTTGAATCCAAAACCTACTCTTGATGCATTCATTTGATTACTCAAAAAAGGCATATTGTTTCTAGAAATATCAAAGCCCCCATTGGTTTGCATAACGTCTACAATGGCTTCTGCATAACCCTTTCCACTTCTGTATCCAGCTCTAACATTGAAATTGCTCACAGTGGGCATTTCTACTTGATTGGTATAATGCATACGTGTAGTATAATAAGCATTTCGATCAATGATAACATTACTTCGAGAAAACAAAGCTGCTGATACTGTGGTGAAAAAATTACCTAATTGATAATCGGCCATTATACGACCCATGACTGTGTTCGATCCCAATCCGATAGATAATGGTAGATAATCTTTTACATAATTGGTTAATGGAGTTGAATAAGACCCTAATGCATAAAGGGCAAAATCTGCTTTACCAATTGAAGTTTCAATTGGCATCCACTTTAACGTTAGTGTAAGATCTTGTATACCCTTTCTTCCTATTAAAGTTCCTGATGAAGCGGTATTGCTAATATAGGGAACAGAAAAAAGTAGATTTAAATTATCCTTGATTCCGTAATTCCCCATGATACCAATCATATTAGAACTTACAGTTCCTAAATTTAGATTGTCCCGTTTTAATGTCCCTTCCCAGTAATTTTTCCAAGAACTGTTCCCCAACATTAACCCAGTACAGAAATTATTTTTTGACATCATCAACGCATCCATATCCGTTTGCGCATAGCTATTGATGGTCATTGCTGCAAAAGCAGTTGACATGGCTATCCCTTTAAGGGCAAGCCCAAATATATTTTTCATAAATGATTTCTGTTAAGAAATAAATAAATGATGACTACTTTTTCATTTTAAGTTTGGCAGCAATATGCTTGCCTACTTTTTGACCTATATCGGTACTAATGATACAGGAATTGTGAAAATGTAAACCACCGTAAAATCTGGCCCAATTGTTTTCGTCAGCAGCGTGCCGGAAAGATTTGAAACTTCTATTGGCAATACCAAATTCTAGTTCTGTTGAATCTGTATAAGCAAAATTATCTCCATATACACTGGTTAATGCTTCTGCTGCTGCAGAAGAAATGGTTGAATGTCCACAAGTGTATTCTGGAAATGCAGGTGTTTGCAAATAGGGTCTCCAGTTTATATCAATGTATTGGTTAATGACTGTTTCCGGACGTACTGTATTGTATTTGTACTTAACATACCAGCATTGAATAAAAGCATCAAATAATGCGATAGCTGTTTTTGTAGTTGCGTAAACCGTTTCTGCATAGTCGCTCTTTGCTTGCTTTGCAGCAATGCCCACTACGCTCATCCAATGACCAGGAGGAGAAAACTTTTTACTTCCAAACATAACATGCCCAGTAACATTCATCTTGAACGGATTATCGTCCCAGAATTCTGCAATATGTTTTTGCTCGGGGGTTAAACTATCAATTGCATTCTTGATGGCTATTACTTCTTGATAATATTTACTGTTTTTGTCTTTAACATTAAAGCTTGGTGGCGGAATAGGATCATAAATACTTGCACTGTCTATTACCATGGTTCTAATTTCCATCCAATGCGGTTCTGCAGCTGATGCATACATGGGTGGGGTTGGAACCCATCTTCCTGGTTCATTGGTAACTGTGTATTTTTCTGCTCCTCTAGTTTCTAAATAATTGTCTTTTTTACTCCATCTAATAATAGCAGCACTTACACTATCTGCCAATTCTTTTGAAGCTTTCTCTACATTAGTTGGAAGGCCTTTCTTTCTTGCTAATTCCATAATACTGTCCGTATAAACTTGCATACTCCCTTCCGGAAAAGTAACGGATTCACCCACTTTGGTATACGCCAATAATGCTGCCAATTTCCAATCGGTATCTTCTGTTGAAGCAGGTAGTTTTAATTCGGTTAACCCATTTAATTGGCCCCCTAAAGATTGGTATTGTTTTGCATTACTTGCAGCCATGACTTCATAAGCTGCAATTGCTGCATAGGCATAATTTCGCGATGCAACCATGGGTGGAAAATTATTTCCCATAACCACCGTATTTAATTCATGTACGGTTTTGCTAAATAAGATAGGATCGTGTAAAAAAGCTTTATACTCAGTATTGTTGTTGCAAGATATCAAGGCTATAATAAATAAGCCAAGCACCGCCAAGCGCTTTAACATAATTAGAAATTAAAAAGTAAATAAAATGAATGCTTAATATGCCAGCATTAGGCTTGTGGCGGACGCTCTAAGAATGAGGTATAATCAGCTAAAGCAAGCATTGGGTTAGTCAATTGAAAGGCTTTAGGAATGTCTCCATTACGAAACTGCCAGGTAAAGCAATGGTCACCTGTAAAGTCTGACAAAGAAAACTTAACTATTGCATGCTGATTGGTTGATTGCTCGCTATTGGTATTGCTGTTAAAATTAGCTGCTAAGTTTAAGAACTGGTCTCTAGCATTGCGAATGCTAATTTTATCAATATTGGGTACACATAGCAATTCTAAAGAATCTTTGAAAAAACGGCGTTTAACAAAATGATAAGTAACGCCATTAATATCTACATCCCCTGTAGTGCTTTCATATTCCTCAGAATTGGAGCCATATGGGGTGCTTGCAGCTATTTTAATATGAATTAAATTGGCTTCGTCGTACTGATCTTGAAATAAGCTAGATTGAAAGTCTTGATCTGACTTGTTTTCTAAATAATTCAATAATAAATTGTACCCGCCCCAACTAAATAGCAGCAAACAGAGGGATAATATGGTAAAAGTCCTTTTCAACTCCCTAAAAATACTTTAAATTTTTACATTTGAAATAATTTATTTTTGTAACATCACCTTTGATAATTATTTAATTAGCCGAATGAAAAAAGGATTGTATATACTGGTTCCAGTTTTGTTTTTTACAATTATATCTTATCTATTACCCAATGAAAAAGCTACTACGGAAACTGTTTCGGTAACTATGCCCGTTGATGCAGTAACTCGGGTAATGACCAACCCCCAAGAATGGTCAAAATGGTTCCCTGGAACTAAAAAGAATGATTCCACCTATCTCTATTACGAAGCTCCGATAACCATACATAAAGTATTAATGAATGGTTTTAAGGCTAGTATGATTAATAAGGATATGGACATAAGCCTCGACTTTTCTTTCATTGCTGGTAAAAATGCCCGAACAGATTTTACTTTAAATACCGTAATGAAGCTATCCTACAACCCTATTTTACGATTTAAACAATTTCTTTCATTAAATGCTGCAGAAGATGATAGCAAAAGATTGCTTTACCAAATTCAGGATTACTTTTCCGATGTATTAAAAGTTTACGGGTACCCTATTGGAATGCAAAAAGTACCTAATTCTTCATATGTATCTACAAAGCAAACATATGACCACAAACCTACTACTGATGAAATTTATGCGCTAATTGATGAAGTGAACGAGTTTATAGATGGTGTTGAAGTAAAGATTGTGAACTTCCCTATCATGAATGTTTTTAAAGAAGATTCCACTAACTACACGTTAATGGTTGCTGTGGCTACAGAAAGAGATATTCCTTCTAATGGTAAATTCATGCTCAAGAATATGATGCTGGGTAATATTGTGGTTTGTGAAGTAACCGGAGATAAAACAGTTATTGAAAAATGCAATGAAGCCGTAAAAAATTATGTTCAAGACCATCGAAAAACAAGTCCGGCTATTTCATTTGAAAGATTAATTACGAATAGAAGAACCTTAAGAGACAGCACAAAATGGAGAACAACTATTAATTATCCAGTATTTCAATAATTTGAATTAGCGAATCATTTGAGTTTAAGCACTTGCAAAGCACCATTGTTTTTAGCTAGAATCCAGCAATTGGTATTGTCTATTTTTATGGGAGCAGCTTTTCTGACTTCCCCATTTACCTGTATATTTTTTAATGTTGAAGCCGTTGGGTTCCCTTGTTGATTCCATTCTAACACAGTTCCAAAATCTGCATCTTGTCTGCCTATCTCAATATTGTTGTAACCGAAATTTCCTAAGAGCAAATAACTATTTATTTGGGGGGACCGATTTTGTTTTTGTGCATAAGATTGACCTTGTACTTGACTTTTAAAAGGGATGACTGCCCTATAATTACTCAACTGTGCATTGCTCGGCATTTCAATTGGCTCAAATTTTCCTTTGCCTCTATTCATTAAAATAATATTGGCAAATTGTGTTGCTTTTAGATGAAGGGATTTGTTCAATTTTTCTGTATCAAATAATTGATCTAATGAAGCTTTTGCAAAATCTTCTGCATAAAGGAATTTTTTCTTTAATACTGGCAATGATTTTTCTAATTGAATTTTGCTTGCAAAAGGCATTTCTTTCCCATTCAAATAATAAGTAATTACTTGCTCTGCTCTTCCATTATTATCGAAATCATTTACATACATGGTTACAGGCGCAGACTCACTTGCTTTTAATCGGCTATTCAAACCAAAGTTTCCTGCTATGATGTCTAGGTTACCGTCTTCATTTAGATCGGTCAAAGTAAGTGATTGCCACCACCCTGTTTGATTCAATATGGTTTGCTTATTGTAGTTATTTCCTTTTTTGATAAAGGCATCAATGGTTCCCCACGCACTACACAATAATAAATCCTTTTTTCCATCTCTATTGATGTCTACAAATTGAGCATCAGTAACCATGCCCGGGTTCAACAACTCTTTTGAATAGCTGCTGGTTACGTCTTTAAACTTTCCAGTTCCATCATTCTGTAACAAATAACTCCTAGGTGAAACACCATATTTCCATGGCTCTACGCTGCCTGCTATAAATAAATCAATATGCCCATCTCCATTAATATCATCGGCTACTATTTTACTTTGGGTGCTATATATGGCTGAAAATGCATCTAACTTTCTAGTTAAATTTCCTTTGCCGTCATTTAAATACAAAAGTGGCAATAAATGTGCATCTTCTCCATAATACTCATTGCCACCTGTAGCTATTATTAAATCAACTGCCCCATCTTTATTTACATCGGCCCAAATAGCATCGATATTTTCCCACATAGAATCTTGCAACATTGAAGGCTGTGGAATTGGCTTAAATTTCCCGTTTGCCTGTTGCAGATAAATGGCATTGTGAAATGTTTTTGAAGCCCCAACAAATACATCTTCTAATCCATCCCCATTTATATCTGCTATTGCCAATGCTGGACCTTCTGCCGAATTCATATGGGGAATTAATGGCTCGCGATCAAATTCATTAAAGGGATTTTCTTGATGCAAATAGTTTAACTGGGTTGCTGCAGTAATATCTTCAAAATAAGTAGGGGCAAATTGTTGTTGACTACTCGCGTTAATATTGAAATTATATTTAGGCAAACCCAACTGATAAGAAATTTTTTGTGTTTTACCTGCTTGCAATTGAATTCGCTGAAAACTTAAATCGGGCCAAATTAGTAAAACCGAATCTGGTTTAATTTGATTGAGCCCCACCATTAAAGGCGTTTGCATACTAGACAAAAATCCATGAACTGGAAACTGTTCATATGAATACACTTGGTCTTTTGCATATACCAACAACTTTGCTCCAACAGCAAACCGATTCTGCATTGCTCCTTCTAGAACAATTTTTGCATAATTATTAGAAGTAGTGTCTTTATTGGTATTGTTTTGATAAACCAACACTGGATCATTAATATTATTGACCACAATATCCAAATCACCATCATTGTCTAGATCGGCATAAACTGCACCATTAGAAAAGCTATTGGGGTTGTTGCTGATACTATCGCTAATATTATTAAAATTCAACGACCCTTTATTCAAGAAAAATTGATTGGGAATTTTTATTTCAGGGAACTGATTAATTAAGGTAAGGTCTTTGCTTTCTAAACTATTGTTTTTTAATTTTTCTTGCAAAGCTTCTCCTGAAACAAAATTGATATAATCAATATCATTCATTCGCTTTGGTATACCATTCGATACAAATAGATCTTTATTACCATCATTGTTAAAATCCATCCATAATGATGCCCAGCTCCAATCGGTTGCATGAATACCTGCATATTGTCCTACCTCACTAAAGCGCCCGTTCCCTCGATTGTATTGCAAATTGTTTCTAGCATATTGATGGGAATACCCAAATGCCAATTTGTTTTGAAAAATATTATACTCATCTTCCGATAAAGACCTTCGGAGCATATATGATTCATAGGGTAGCATATCCATTGAAACAATGTCTGGAAATCCATCATTATTGGCATCTGCAATATCTACCCCCATGGTAAATTGGCTGGTATGCATTATTTGGGATCTTCCCTTTTCTTCAAACTGACCTTTTTGGTTATTGATGTATAAATAATCGTTTTCATGAAAATCGTTCCCTACATAAATATCTGGCCATCCATCTAAATTAATGTCTGATACAGCAACACCTAATCCATATCCAATTTTAGATCCATTAATACCTACCGTGGTAGTGATATCAGTAAACTTCCCGGTGGTTATTCCATTTTTATTTAGTTGGGTGTCGTTTCTATAAAACTTTTGTCCTGCCAAGGAATCAAATGTGTTTTCAAAGTTTTTTCTCGGCGCGTAATTGCCATCGTGATTTACTGAGTGATTCAGTAAAAATAAATCGAGGTCTCCATCTCCATCGTAATCTAGAAAAGCTGCCTGGGTACTGAATCCTGAAAAGTCCAACCCATATTGTGCCGCTTGGTCTTGGTAATGAGGAATCCCTTTTTCATCTATAGAAGTGCATACCAATAATTGATTTTTACCCTTCAATACTTTGTAGTTGCCAACACGGCATATATAAATGTCTAATAACCCATCATTATTAATATCTACCACCGATACGCCGGTGCTCCATGCAATATCCGAGGGGATTTCTGCAGCCTTGGTTATATCTTCAAATTGCATTTCCCCTTTATTCAGAAAGAGTCGATTGGGTTGTTGATTGGCTGCAAAAAACAAATCTATTTTTCCATCATTATTAAAATCACCTGCGCCAACTCCTGCTCCATTGTAGTAATACATATAGGAGAACAGATTGAATGCGGGTGTTGGGGTGAGTGTATTGGTAAAATTCAATCCCGTTTTGGTAGATTCAATCGGTGTAAATACACTTTCATTTTTTTGATTTTTACATGCAGTAAAACCCAAAGACAAACAACCAACCAATAATGATATCAAGCCTAATTTCCTCATGTTCACTATTTTTTTCCAACACTTGTTTTGCGTAAATACACTGGATATTGGTTGTTTTGTAAAAACAAATAACCTGGTTTATTTTTTACATGTAAAGGCAATACCTGTTTTATTTGTCCATTAATACTAATACCTGATTGTTGTGGCGAGGCTACAACATAACCTCCTTTCCCATTCCCCAATAAAAGATTTCCATAAGAAGCATCAATGCTACAGAACTGAGGTAATAAATCAAAAAAGTTACCAGCTGCCAAAATATCTTTAAACCCATCCTCATTAATATCATCAACTACCAATGCCTGTATACTAGACAACTGAAGTTGATAAGGCAATAGCTGTACCACAAATCCTTTATTGTCGTTATTGACTGCAATAATTGAAGCAGCTGTATTTACAGTTAATACATTTGCGTCCGACAAATTATTTGGAAACAATTCTTGAATTGTTTTACGTGCAAATTCTTGGTGCTTTAAATTTTCTTTTTTAAGTGCCGGAAGTTGTTCTGTGATATCTTTTTTCAAAAAGACCGGCATATCTTTTCCGTTGAGGGTATGACTGAATATTTTTTCAACGGTTCCATTTTTATCAAAGTCTTTTAAGAACACTTTCACGGGTGCATCTTTACTTGGACGTAAATAAAAATTCTCCCCCAAATTACCCAATACTAAGTCTACATCTCCGTCATTGTCTATATCGGAAGCCACTACAGTTTGCCACCATCCCAACTGATTTTCTAATCCTGTTTTTTGTTCAATGAATTGCTTGCCGTTGTAACTGTACACATGCGGATACATCCATTCGCCTGTAATAACCAACTCGGGTTCATCTGTACCCATCACATTGGTATAAACCGCACCAGTAATCATTCCTAGATTCGTTAAAAAAGGCGCAACACTAGTACTCACTTCTTTGAAATTTCCATTTCCCTCGTTGTGGTATAAAAAGCTTTTAGGTGCAATACCGTATTGCTGTGGCTCACTTCTACTTCCAATAAATATATCCAACTTCCCATCTTTATCATAATCCAAAGGAATGGCAACTCCACAGTTGGTATGACTAATTAAGAACGCCCCAGACTTTAAGGCAAAAGCTCCCTTTCCATTATTAATGTAAAGTTGATTCTGATACAAGTCGGAACTAGCTGGTGCGGTGTTTCCACCTCCTCCCACAAATAAATCTTGATCTCCGTCATCATCTGCATCAAAGAAAAAAGCAGCAGTTACATCGTTGAATTTATATTTATTAAAATCTTGTACTTCCTGAAGTTTGAACCCTGTATTTGTTTGAAAATACAACTGACTCGCTTGTCCATTTGCACCCCCAATAAATAAATCGGGCAACCCATCGCCATTTAAATCGGTTGATGCTGCTTTAGGTCCCAGCTTACTAAGCATGAATGGAATATTCCTTTCTATATAGAAATCTACTTGGTCGTCTTCTATATGTTTGTTTAATAATAATGGAGTTTCTTGTAATAAAGAAGTAACTGTTTTTATTGTACTAGGCTCAAATGGTTTGGCAGTGGTTGCATCATAAACAATTTTGTGCAACTGGTCTACAGTTGGTTTTTGAATGGTAGTTGTAGCTCTATTAGGCCATACAATTTGTATAGAATCGGGGGTAGATTTTCCTAACCCAATTGTTTGCTTGTATTCAACTGAACTTTGAAAACCTTTACTAGGTATCAACTCTCTGGTTATTATTTGATTGTTTTGATAAACTTTTATGGTACTCCCAATAGCAAATGGATTGGGATTGCTGTAGGTTAAAGCAAGTCCTATAAAATGGTCTTTGTTTTGTTCGCGACTTTTGTTCTTATAAACTGTTGCTGGTTGGTTAACATTGTTGATGACCAAATCTAAATCACCATCATTGTCTAAATCTGCGTATGCGGCTCCATTAGAAAAACTGGGTTTATCTAATCCCCAGTTACTGCTTTCATTGGTAAATTTCAAATTACCCCTGTTTTTAAATACACTATTTGGGATAGGTACTGAGGGCATTTTATCAATCACATTATTCACCTGTTCTTTCTTACCCTTTAATACCATTTGATTCACCACATCATTTGCAAAAAAATCAATAAAATCTTGATCGGTTACATCTCTGTAAATTCCATTACAAACTAAAATGTCTGCTAATCCATCATTATCTGCATCAAACATCAATGCTCCCCAACTCCAATCACTTGCAGCAACACCGCTATAAAAAGCAGTCTCTAAAAACTTGCCTTCTCCATTATTTACTTGCAGTGAATTTTGTGTATACTGATTAAAAAAGTCTTGGTTTTTTTTGAGCATGAATACATCATAACTCTCAAAAGAAGTATTGGTTTTTAACCTGTAGTCGTCTCCGGGTAACATGTCTGTAGTAAAAATATCTGGCTTTCCATCATTGTTAATGTCTTGTAAATCTGCACCCATTGAAGAGAAACTGATATGCTGTGTTCTGGTGGAGATTTCATCTTTAAATGTTCCGTTTTTTTGATTAATGTATAAATAATCTTTCTCAAAAAAATCATTGGACACGTATACATCGGGGTATCCATCTAAATTAATATCACCTACAGTTACTCCCAGTCCAAAGCTAATGATGCTTCCGTAAATTCCTGCTTCTTTTGTTACTTCTATAAATTTGCCATTGTCATTTTTGTACAAATGATCTCCACCTCCTTTTAAGAATTCTGCAAAAGGAGCTTGCGCATCAGGAATATTACGCATGCTAGCATAATTGAGGGTATTCACTGGAATGGGACTATTGTTTACTAAAAAGCAATCTAAGTCTCCATCTAAATCGTAATCAAAAAAACTGGCTTGAGTAGAATAGCCATCATTGTCTAACCCAAATTGAGCAGCTGCTTCTGTAAACGTGTTGTTTTTGTTATTGAGGTATAGTTTATTTTTTCTCTTTTCTTTTTGCAGCATATTACCTGCATTGCACACATAAATATCTAACCATCCGTCTGCATTAATATCTACAAATACCACCCCTGTACTCCACTCTCCGTCATAAGTAATTCCTGCTTTTTGAGTAATGTCTTCAAACTCAAAATTGCCTTTATTCAGGTACAATTTATTGCTGCCTTGGTTGGCTGTAAAAAAAACTTCGGGCAATCCATCATTATTTAAATCGCCAGTAGCAACCCCACCGCCATTATAAAAGTTTCGGTACTTGAATACATTAAATGCATCGGACTCAGTTAACGTGTTCGTAAACTGAATATTGGTTTTCACTTCTTCAAATAAGGTTGGTGTTGTTGGATTTTTACATGACCCTACAAAACCTATCACAATTAAAAATGCAAAGACTTTATTCATACGCATACGCTAAAATACAGAATCAAACTCGGACCCTACCCGTTAAGAACATTTAAATTTGGTCAAAAAAAATCCCCCCGAATCTCATAAAGATTTTCGGAGGGATCAATATTAATTAACCAGGGATACTAGTATCCGAAGTTTTGCTTCAAGTTAGGATTAGAAGACAAAGAAATAGTTGGAATTGGGTAAACCACTTTATATGCATCAGATGCATTTGGTCTTTCTTCAACTGGAGCGTTGAATACACCAAAACGAATCATATCTGTTCTTCTGTGACCCTCTAAGTACAATTCACGACCTCTTTCGGCTAACAATGCAGTTAGTGTTACAGAACCAAGCGCAGTAGCTCTACGCTTAGAACGTAAGTCGTTTACAATTGACAATGGAGTTTCACCATTAGCACCTGTTGTACCACCTCTTAATAAAGCTTCTGCTTTCATTAAGCGTACATCAGAGAAACGGAAGAAAGGAAACTCATTGGCACTACCCCAACCACCACCATTGATTTCGCTTGGATTAAGAGGAAATTTATTTACACGAATACCACTTGCTTCACCATTAAAGAAGATAGATGCGTTACGAGTAAACACCAATGGGTTACCGCTTCTGTCGAACAAGTTGCCGATTGGATCACCAACATTGCCGGGTTCTTTCGGGCTACCTGGTTTTACCGGACCACGAGCTTGTCCAACCAATAGACCAGCAGTTGGACCCACTAAATTAGTGTATCCAGCCAAGGTATCGCTCTTACGAACGTCGTTACCTTCAAAGCTATCGTAGAATTGAGCCAATGTAACGAAACCATTCCAGCTTGATGGACGCTGGTTATAGTGCCAACTTTGGCAAGTTTGCCATACAAGGTTTGCGCCATTCCCAGCTCTTGCATCACCACCAGGTTTACGAACAAAAATGTTCTCAGAAGATGCTGTACCATTGTCCCACTTAAAGTTATCCCAGTAGTAAGAGTCAATAGCTAAGCTGGTATTTGCAGCAACTAAGTTAGCGTACTCAATTACTTTATTCATATCTGCAGCAGCAAAAGTATAAGGACCTGCAGGGCTTGTTGGCGCTTGCTTATAAACAGCTTTGTTTAAATAAGCTTTAGCCAATAAAGTCCAAGCAGCTTCCTTGGTTGCTTGTGCACGATTTGTACCGTTGTATGCAGGTAATGCAGGAACTGCAGCTTCTAATTCAGCAATAATTGCATCAATCGCTGCTGATCTGGTTAATACATCAGGAATTGCACTTGCAGCTGCAGTTGCAGGTCTAGATTGTACTTGACCAAAAATATCACATGTTAAGAAACGGAAGTAAGCACGTAAAAACTGTCCTTCTGCTTTTTCTAAACCTGTTTTGGTTTCAGCAATCAAAGTTGTTTGGAACAATGCACCATTTAAACCATTCCAAGTATCGTTGATTTGGTTATGGTCAGGTCCCCAAGTGTGCAAGTGCAAACGACGCCATGTACCAAAGTCGTCCCAGTCGGTACCACGTGTTGGTCCCATGATTTCGTCGGTAGAATGCTCTTGCAATCCAAACCAGTTACCCTGGCCACCCGTTAATTGGTTTAATTGCTCATAAACTGCAGCAATAGAGGGCGCTGTTGGCGCACCACTAGCTTGAGTTGGAGCTATGGAGTTTGGTGCCTCCAACTTTGGATCAAGCTTGGAACAAGACGAGATCGCAAGTACACTTACCGCGGCAGCAGGTAGTATGTAGCTTTTTATTAAATTTTTCATATTGATCAATGTTTTTGTTGTTCTTTATTAAAACCCTACGTTAATTCCTAAAGTAATAACTGTTGGTCTTGGGTATTGAGTATAATCAAATCCACGAGAAGGGATACCGTTGATGCTCTTGTCTACGTTAACCTCAGGATCAATTCCAGAGTATTTACTAAACAATGCCAAGTTTTGGCCAGAAGCAAAAGCAGTTAAAGTCTTTATAGCTTTACCCTTGATATCGAAAGCATAGCTTAAGTTCATGTTGGCTAAGCGAATAAAGTCTCCTTTCTCTAAGAACCTTGTTGATACAGAACCTGGGTTAAATGGATTCTCAGGGCCGTTTCCAACTACGTTAGTTACGTTACGCGCGTTACGTAAGCTACCTTTCAATAACAACGCATTCGCAGTATTGTTGTAAATATAATGTCCGGTTACAGCATTTAAGAATACACTTAAATTCCATCTTCCGTAAGAGAAGTTGTTGGTTAAACCAGCAAACATTTTAGGCAATGCAGTTCCAACCAATTGGTTAGCAGCACCTGCAGCATAACGTGCGTTACCGTTACCATCAAATCCCTGGAAAACAGGCATTGACCAAGTAAAGATTGGAGATCCATTGGTTAAGGTTTGTGCAAATGCACCAGTTAAACCTTGTCCACTTACCGCACCAGTATTAATTGGGGTTGGTAAACCTGTTACGTTGTTGCTTACAGTTGTTACGTTAGCATTAACATCCCAGTTGAATTTGTTCCCCTTAATTACTTTGTAGTTAACACTTACTTCCCATCCTTTGTTAGTTACATTACCTGGTAAGTTGATCCACCAGTTTGATTGTGGAGCAAATCCACCTGGAGTTGGAGCAAAGAACAACATATTGGTACGCTCATTCTTATAGTAATCTACAGTAGCAGATAAACGACCATTCTTAGAAGTGAAGTCTACACCAATACCAGTTGTAGCAACTTCTTCCCATTTAAGATCTGGGTTACCTTGTTGAATAAAACGAGTAACAGGACCGCTACCTACATCAAATGTTTGTTGAAGATTTAATGCAGCATAAGAACCTAAGTTATCTTGGCTACCCAATTTACCGTAGTTGGCTCTAATGTTAAATTCACTGAATAATTTACCTAAAGTATTTTTAGCCCAAGATTCTTCCATTACTCTCCACTTAAATGCAAACGCAGGGAAAGTACCATAACGGTTGTTAGAACCAAACTTAGAAGATCCATCAGATCTTACAGTTGCAGTAAAGAAATACTTGTCGTTGTATGTGTAGTTAACACGAGCAAAAACAGATTGCAATTCGTTTCTGTCGAATCCAGGAACAAAATTTGCATAGTTTTTAAACTTACTGTAGTCTCTTACAAATACATCAGTTGGTGCAACCACTGGAGTGTTTAATCCCCATCCAAAATTACCAGTATAGCTTGTTTGGAAGCTCTGATAAGAATAACCTGCAACAGCGTTGATTGCGTGAACATTGTTGAAAGTTTTGTCGTAAGTAAAGTAATGCTCTATCAAGGTAGACTTGGTTTCAAGATTTTGTCTTGTTCCACGACCATTTCCTTGAATAGGGTTTTGGTAATCTCTTCCATAAACGTTGATAGTACCACCATAAGCATTTGCACCTAAGCGAGGATCTGCGAAAGCAGTACGCTCAGATTTTGAATTATCTAAACCAAGCACCGCTCTATAAGATAAGCTTGGAGTAATTTGATAAGTTGCAGATAGGTTAGTTAAAAATCTGTTTACGAAATCACGGTCATCAAAGTAAGCCAACATTTGAACTGGGTTACGCTGATCTCCTGGTTGAAAGAATGAACCGTCTCTGTTGTAAACAGGATTAGTTGGGTTTAACTGTAAAGCAGCACCCAACAAAGATCCTTGATAACCCGCATTGTTAGACAATGGAGCATATTGGTTCTTCGTATTAGAATAAGTGATATTCGCTTCTAATTTCAATTTATCGTTTAACAACTTCTGACCCAAGTTTGCACGAGCAGTAATACGCTTCAATCCACTGTTTCTAACAATACCTTGTTGATCATCTAATGAAGCACTTAAGCGAGCAGTTGTTCCTTTATTGCTATAAGCCCAGCTTAAATTGTAGTTCTGAGATATTGCTTGACGGAAAATTTGGTCTTGCCAATCGGTGCTTGCACCATTGTCAATTCCTTTAACCGCTTCACCAGCAGCAATTGGATCTGCACCACCATCAATGTTCGCTTTTTTAGCAGCGATCAAAAAGTCTTGTGCATTCATTAAGTCGTAACGACGAGCTGTGTTTGCCATACTAGTAGTTGCACCAAAATTGAATACACCAGCTTTTCCACCTCTACCTTGTTTGGTAGTGATTAAGATTACACCGTTTGCACCTCTTGAACCATAAATGGCTGCAGCAGATGCATCTTTTAATACAGTAATGCTTTCAATATCATTAGGGTTTAAGAAAATCAATGGGTTTTTAGGAGTTGTACTTCCTTCAACACCACTAGCAGAACCCAAAGTACCACCTTGAATCAACGGAACTCCGTCAATTACATACAATGGCTCTTGTGCACCACTAATTGATCCTGTACCTCTAATATTGATTGTTGCAGCAGCACCTGGCTCACCAGTAGATGGAGTAACCAACACACCTGGCGTACGGCCTTGCAACAACTGATCTGGAGAAGCAATTTGACCTTTGTTAAAGTCTTTCTCCGTTACACGCGCAACAGAACCTGTTACGTCTTTTGATTTTCTAGAACCATAACCAATAACCACAACATCAGTTAACGCATCAGCGGTTGATGTTAATTTGGCATTAGCAGTATTTGTTCCAGAAATATTCACTTCTACATTTCCAAAACCAGCGAAAGAAATCACCAATGTTTTAGTGGTAGAAGGAACGGTTAATTTGAAGGAACCGTCTGCACCCGTTTGGGTACCTGTTGAAGTTCCTTTAGCTACTACAGATGCACCAGAAAGTGGTGATCCGTCTTTTGAGTCAGTTACCTTACCGGTAACCGTTTTAGTTTGCGCATGCGAGAAGATGGCAAACAGACAAGCGAAGGCACCCAATAATATGGGCCTAGCAAGCAGTCTTAGATTCATAAATGGCAGTTTACTGGTTATTAAGCGTGTACAAAATACACATTTTTTGGTTTAAATAAAATTTTTGTTAATTCTTTAGAAAAAATTTAAAAAAAATTATTCAACACCTATATATGAATGATTTGTACCTGAGTTATGACCGCATCACTCAAAAAAATGTTGCATCAATTAGCAAACTTTTTAATAAGTAAATTGGAATTCTTAAACGCAAATATGTAGGGATTAGTGTCAAAAGGGGGCTTAAAAATTCATAAAAAGGAAGTAATTATTCATATCCGCATTAAACTGCATGTTTTAAATAAAAAAGCCGCAAAAATCATACTGATAATTGCGGCTTTTTGTGTTGAACCAGTTTATAATAAAGTTTTCAATTTGCTTTGATATGATTTCATTTCGGCTTCTAGAACATTAATTCCTTTTTCTTGGCTTTCCGAAAGTGGCTCTAATGCGGTTACCGTATCTAAATAAAAGTCACTAATTCTTCTTCTAAATTTTTGTTCATCAAAAAAGATGGACTTTCGGTTTAATTCTATTAATTCTCTTTTAAAGCTATCCAATGCTTTTATTTTTTTATTATTATCATCATTGGCCGTTTGCTTATTCCAAATAGCAATTTTAGCATCAATGGTATCTACCATATTGGCCAACTGCTCTTCTAGCACAAACAATCGCATACTTTGCTGATACATTTTTTGTAATGCATTATCACTTAATCCTGCTGCGGGGTTAGGTAAAACAGATAAGATTTGTTCACTGCTGTCTTTACCGGCTTTTACTACTACTCTATATTTTCCCGCTGCAACTTTAGGACCATAGAATCCAGCTACTTGCACAGATGATTGAGCAATAAATCCTCCTTTTGCTACACGCGGTGGATTAGAAGTAAGTGTCCAGAAAACTTTATTTAATCCCTTTAGCCCTGATCCATTTAAATCTTTTATCTTCTTGTTTTCAGAATTGTAAATTTCAATTTTTACAATGTCATTGCTTCGCTCTTTTAAATAATAATAAAAAGTAGGAGCGAGTGATTTACCTGCACCAACATAGCCTATTAAATTAGCCGCTGATTGCGGATACTGCGCACCAAATTCATATTTGAATGGTTGAATAGGATAAAACAAAAATGGCTTACTTAAATCGGATTTAACCATTTCTCTTAGAGGCTGAATATTATCAATAATATATACACCACGTCCATGTGTTGCAATAATTAAATCGTTGGTTGTAGTATGTATTTTAATATCTCTCACCAAACTATACCAAGGTAAATTTTGGTACTTGCTTCTCATCCATGTTTTACCCGCATTCAATGAAATAAAGAAACCAGACTCTGTTCCTAAAAACAGCAATGATGGTGTTTTAGGATCTTCTCTTATAATATGAGCAAACCCACTGAAGTCTTCAGAATCAAATTTTACAAAACTGTTTCCTCCATCGTTACTTACTACTGCATAAGTATTGTTATCTCCATACATATGGTGATCTAGTGTAACAAAAATTCTATTTGGATTATGCGAAGACAATTCAATACTGCTGATCCATGCCTGTGCTGGTATACCTGCTTTGGAAATACCTGTATTTTTATTTGTCCATGTTTTACCACCATTATTTGTAAACATTAAATTGCCATCATCGGTACCCACCCAAATAATATTTTCATTGTTTGGATGTTGCACTATTGTAAAAATGGTTCCGTGATTCTCTGCACTGGTATTATCGCCCGTTACACTTTCGCTACTCTCCGATTTATTTTGAATGGCTTTATTGTTCGTTGTTAAATCTGGGGAAATTTTTTCCCAATTTTTTCCATTGTCTCTAGACCTGAATAAATACTGCGCACCTACATACAAATTGCTTTGGGGTTTTCCAGCAGCAGACTTCGTATTAGACTTGGCTGTTACAATTGGAGTATTCCAATTCCATCGGTGGTCTTCTTCACCTGCCTGCTTCTTAGGTTTAATACCAGTAGACAAACCAGTTCTTAAATTAATGCGATACATTTCTCCACCCTGAGATTCTGCGTAAACTATTTTTTCATCAACTGCATCTGGTTGAACCCAAAATCCATCACCACCACCTAATGCTTTCCAATCGGTAGATGAAACCCCACCTGGTGCAGTATTCGGGGCCATCCAATTGTTATTATCTTGTAATCCACCATAAATATTATAAGGTACTTGATTGTCGATGCTTACATGATAAAATTGCGGCACGGGTAAGTTGTTTAAAAACTCCCAAGTAACCCCTTTATTATAACTTAAATAAACACCGCCATCTGTTCCTAAAAACAACATATCGGTATTGGAAGGATTCACCCATAATGCATGATGATCTGCATGAGGCGTTACTCCACCAATAACAGTATTGCTAAATGTTTTGCCACCATCATTGGAATAATTAAAATCATACGCTGGCCTGTACACTCTTTTAGGGTCTTTCGGATCTATTACCAAAGTGCTAAAATAAAATGGCCTAGCAGTTAAGCCAGAAGCCGAAGTAAGTTTGGTCCAGTTTTCCCCTTCATCGTTAGATTGGTAAAGCCCTGCTTCTTTGGCTTCAACAATAGCCAATACTTGTGAAGGGTTTGAAGGATTGATAGTAAGTACAATTCTACCTAAATTTCCATCGGGTAGCCCTTTGGTAATTTTATTCCAAGTTTTACCGCCATCAATAGATTTATACAAAGCAGATCCTGCTCCTCCAGAAACAAATGAAAAAGGCTTTCTTCTAAATTCCCAGGTAGAAGCAAAAACAATATTAGACTTAGTAGGATGTATTGCAATATCAGCGCATCCGGTATTGTCGTTGATGTACAAGATTTTTTCCCATGTTTTACCAGCATCCACAGATTTATATAAACCTCTGTGAACAGACGACTTAAATAAAGAACCTGGAGCCGACACATACACCACTTTTTTATCAGTAGGATCTAATATGATTTTGCTGATATGCTCGGTACTATCTAAACCCAATTTTTGCCAATTGCTTCCGCCGTCTGTTGTTTTATATAATCCAGCTCCAATGGATACGGAGTTGCGCATATTACTCTCGCCAGTACCAGCATAAACCACTCTTGCATTACCCTGCTCTATTGCTAATGCCCCAATGGATTGATTGTATTTATCAAAAATAGCAGTGAATGATTGCCCACCATTTTGACTTTTCCAAATTCCTCCACCAGCAGTACCCACATATAAATTAAGTTGAGCATCTGCGTAAGCGCCTTCAATTGCGGTAATTCTTCCACTCATGGTAGAGGGCCCCAAAGCCCTTGCACTCATTACTTGAAATTGTGCAGTATTAAAGGATGGAATGTTTTGTGCATGCAATAGCATGCCTATGCCCAAAAACAGGACAGCAAATATGAATTTCATGTTTGGAATTATTTAGTTCCCAGAAAAAATGGCTTCGTCAATGGTTGGATTAATAGTTACTTTATTGGTAACCATCATCATCATTCCCATGTCTGATTTGAAAGCCATTTTGATGCCATTTTCTAAAGTTTTGTAGTCAAGGTATTTAACAGCTTGTTTCATTTCTTGACCTTGCTGCTTTATAGTACTTTCTTCTTTATAAATTAAGTTGGTAACCAAATCAAAATAATAGGTTTTCTCGTTACCGTTTTTAGTAGTCAATTTTACTTTATTGTAAGAAGTACCTTCTTCTTCCTCTTTGCCCAAAAATTCAACAGTAGATCCTTTTTCTTTGTAGTTAACAAACTCATCTTGAACATCTAATTCATCTAATTTAGATTTAAGCTCATCTGCAGTAATGGCTTCTAAACTGCTTTTACCCATTAATGGATTTTGAGACCAACCTTTTGTTGGAGTAGTAATATCAATAATAACATTACCTTGAAATTCTGCATCAACACGCATTCCCTTCATATGAACCGCTTGCATAGTAAAAGGAATAGCAACACCTTGAACTTCAATTTGCCCTTCTACTTTTAATGACTGTATTTTACTCCACTTTTCTGCACCGCCAATGGCTGTAACATACTTGTTAATTACTTCATCAGCTGTTTGTGCTGAAAGGCTTGCTATTGCAGCAACAACAACTAAAACCGACAATAAAATCTTTTTCATAAAAGTGTATTTTTAAATAATTTGACTTATTAGTATTAAAATTTATACCAATATTACAGGTTCTGCAAAAAATTAAACTTTTTAATATGTTAATGGTATATTAATTAAACAAAAACTATGACTTACAAGACTTCTCAATTTCTAATAAAGCAGTTACAACGCCCAATGCAGCAGCTTTTTGTAAATCGGCACATCCGCCGGCTGCTTGTTTTAATAGCACTTTTATAATTCCCCTGTTTAAATAGATATCTCCATTTCCAGCGTCCTGCTCAATTGCTTTGTCGTAATCGGCTAATGCTGCTGCATATTGCTTTAGCTGTCCTTTTGCTATTCCTCTATTAAAGAATATATTGGGCATATCAGGGTCAAGTTGAATAACTCTATTGTAATCGGCAATAGCACCTAAATAGTCTTTTGCTGCGTACTTATACAACCCACGGTTATACCAAGCACCCGCATTTTTGGGTTTTAATCTAATACAGGTATTGTAATCTGCCAATGCCCCTTTTTTATCGCCTAGTGCAGCTTTAACCACTCCTCTATTAAAATAAATGTCTCCATATTGAGGATCCAATTTAAGTGCACTATTGTAATCTTCTAAAGCTGCTTCAAAATCGCCCGACTTCTCATATTGTATTCCTCTATTAAAATAAGCACCCACATTTTTCTTATTTAATTCAATGGCGCTAGAAAAATCATCAATGGCTGCAGCTGTATCGGCCAATTCTAAATGTATCAATCCCCTGTTTACAAAAAGGTCTGCATTTTTAGGATTCAATACAATTGCTTTATCAAAATCTGCTTTAGCTTCTTTAAACTGCTGCAAGCTTCGCAGTGCTACACCTCTATTAAAATAAATATCTGCACTAGATTGATTGTCTTCTAAAGCAAAATCTAAATCGGGCAATGCACCTGCAAAATCATTTAGTTTCATTTTGCAAAGTGCCCTATTAAAAAATGCATTTTCTAAACTGGAGTCTAATGCAATTACATTGTTATAATCTTCCAATGCATTCTTGTGGTCGTTCAATGCAACTTTAGAAATGGCTCTATTAAAATAAAAGTCAGCAGCAGGCTCTAATTGTATGGCTTTATTAAAGTCTACTAAAGCTGCTTTATGGTTTTTTTGTTTTGCTCTTACAATACCCCTGTTAAAATACATATTTGCATTAGTTGGGTCTAACCTGATGGCTTTATTATAATCATCCAAAGCACCAATTAAATTGCCAGAAAGCTCTTTAATATAAGCTCTACTAAAGAACAAATTAGGGTCTGTTGGGGTAACTTCTAAAGCAAAGCCAATATCTTCTATTGCACCAGCGTAATTCTTTAATTCTCGCTTGGCGATGGATCTATTCAAAAATAAATTAACATCATCAGGGGTTTCCTCTAATGCAAGGGTGAAATCTTCTATAGCGCCTTGGTAATTTTTTGTTGCCATTCGCTCTAAACCACGTTTTACCAACTGGTCTAAAGTTTGCGACATCGCATTAGTTGTTAAAACCAACAAGAAGGCAATTAAAATCCCTTTAAATATTCCTTTACTATAAAACATATTCTTTGTTAATTATTCGCAAGGTAATTACTCTGCTTCATTCTTGAGCATCATTAACAAAGTGTATGCGCCTTTAGTTACAAAGTTGGCCGGTTCCTTTTCGTTTAGTAATATCTCTGTTACCCCGTTCTCTGTTTCTCCAATAT
This sequence comes from Sediminibacterium sp., assembly GCF_030695065.1. Lineage (GTDB taxonomy): Bacteria > Bacteroidota > Bacteroidia > Chitinophagales > Chitinophagaceae > Sediminibacterium. The sequence goes on from NZ_JAUYTR010000005.1 coordinate 106,211, forward strand.
TTACTTCAGTTATGAGATACTTTTGTTTAGCCACTTCTTTAAAAACAAAATGCTTGCCTTCATACCTTACTACTGCATCTGCAGGCATGGTGATTGCATTTCGGTTCTTCACTTTAATTTCTGCATTCATGTACGTGCCAGGTATTAACACTTTATCATAGGTTTCAAAATGACAATGCACATCGGTATATCCCTCCGCATTCAAATCTTTACCTATTAATAATACTTCACAATCATACTTTTTATTGGGACTGTTATTGGTATAAGCAATAAGTGGCTGACCAATAAATAGTTTTGAAACATCTTTCTCAAATATTTTCAAAGCCAAATGAATATCTGTAGGATTTACCAACTCGAACATAATTTCTGTTGGAGAAATATATTTGCCAATATTCACATTTACTTTTGTTACATAGCCATCTATTGGAGAATAGATATTGACACTCTTACTAATATTATTTTCGTTTAAATTATTTGGATTAATGCCCACCAATTGTAATTTTTGCGCTAGAGCAGAAACCAAAATCTTTTGTGTTTTAAAATCAGACTCAGACTGTTGCAACATTTTATCGCTGGTTGCTTGACTAGCATTCAATTCTTTTTGTCGGGCAAATTCTTTTTCTAACATCAACTGTTTTACTTTGGCCATTAAAAAGTCTTGCTGCAATTGAATGTATTGTTGATCTTCCATCACTGCTACTATTTCTCCCTTGTTTACATGCATGCCAGGCAATAACTTACTTGTTTTTAAGTAACCGCCCAATGGCACACTAATAGAAACCATATTTTGTGGAGGAACATCTACTTTCCCGTTCACTTTCATTAATGAAGAAAATGGAGTTTCTTGCATTTGACCAACGCTAATAGCAGCATTTTTAAATTGTTCATTGGTTAAGACCAATGTATCTGCGGCTGTAGTTTCGGCAATTGTTTCTTCCGTTTGATTTTTATTAGAACAAGCCACAAAAAATAGGCTGGTAAATAAAATATATAAATAGGTTTTCATAATTATTATTGTTGAATATAATAGGTTAATTGTATAATAGATTCATTTAAGTTTCTTACTGCTTCAGTATAATCACTTCGTACACTGGTTGCCTGATTAATTAATTGTACCCACTCTAAATAGTTGATTAATCCAGCCGACAATTGTTTGTTTGCAGTTTCGGTTATTATTTGTGCGTTTTTTAACCCGGTTTTTTCTAAGTATTGAACGGTAGTTAAATATTTAGAAAACTGCGAAATAGCGGTTTGGTATTCAGTCGTTAGCTGTTGCTTTACTTGCTGGTATTTTGATTCCGCAATTTTTTCTGATAAAGCTGCGCTATTTATTCGGGCTTTTTGTGCCTTTGTAAATAATGGAATGCCCATACCTACCTGCACCGAACTAAATCTTTTACCACTGTAAAAAATATTATCTGCACCTATCCCTCTAATACTTCCATTCAATATTCCCATTGAAAGATCTGGCATTAACTTACTTTTTTCTACTTCAGTACTTGCCAAAGCAATTGACTGTTGCTGAAGCATACTCTGCAATATGGGATGATTACGCAACAATGCTGTATCTAATAAAGAAGAAGGAGTTAAAGGATCGTTGCCAGTTTCGGGCATATAAGCATGCTGTGTATTTAATAAGAGTTGAAATTGCAGTTGCATCATTTCCCCATCTTGCTCTATTTGCTTTAATTGCATTTTTATTTGACCCAATAAAGTTTCAGCACTGGTTTTTTCTAAAATATTAGATTCACCCGTTTTTAATCGCAATGCTGCTTTTTGATAAAATGATGAATACAAACTGTCTGCAAAAAGCAGTAGTTCTTTTTTCTTTTGCAAGTACACCATATTATAATACACTTGCTGAACCTGCTTTTTTAAAAGGGCTTCTTGAATTGCAATATTTAGTACACTACTCTTGAATTCGGCCTCCAATAATTCTTTTTCTCTTTTATACACAGTAGGAAAAGCAATAGACTGGCTTATGCCTATACGAGTATCTGTATAAATACTATTGATTTGCCCTATCTCACCTATGAACGCAGTCTTTGGCAAATTAGCCGCGGTTCCAATTAACATTTGCTGGTACTGCATTTTTAACTGTTCATTTTTTACCAACAAATTATTTTTTAAAGCAGAGTCAACAGCCGCTTTAACAGATATAGGTTGTGCTAAATTGGTTTGCGCCATAGCAATAGTACCGATGAATGAAATCCCTAACAATATTGCGACACCTTTATTGATGGGTAAATTGGCATTAAATCCTTTTTCGAACATCATATATAATACGGGCAATACAAATAAAGTAAGAAATGTGGCTATCAGAAGTCCGCCAATCACAACGGTTGCCAATGGTCTTTGAACCTCGGCACCTGCACCATTGCTTAATGCCATGGGTAGAAATCCTAAGGAAGCTACAAAGGCTGTCATTAAAACAGGCCTCAATCTTAAACTTGTTCCAGTTAATACAATGGTTCTTAAATTATCCATCCCATCATTTTTGAGTCTGTTGAATTCAGCAATTAGTACTATGCCATTTAATACCGCTACACCAAATAAAGCAATAAAGCCAACTCCAGCACTTATACTAAAAGGCATATCTCTTAACGCTAAGAAAAAGATTCCTCCAATTGCAGATAAAGGAATTGCCGAATAAATTAGCAATCCATGTTTAATTGAGTTGAAGGCAAAATAGAGCAATAAAAATATTAGTAACAATGAAACAGGAACAGCAATCATCAATCTGGCTTTTGCCGCATTTAAATTTTCGAAAGCCCCTCCATAAGTAATATAATAACCAACAGGAAATTTCACCTGCTTCTCTATTTTTTGTTGTAACTCTTTTACAATTGTTTCTACATCTCTACCCCTAACATTAAAGCCAATTACAATTCTTCGCTTGGCATCTTCTCTCTGAATTTGGTTAGGTCCATCTTTAATTTCAACTGACGCCAATTGCGAAAGGGGTACTTGAACACCTGAAGGAGTTGGAATTAATAATTGCTGAATGTCTTTGAGGTCTTTTTTCATTTCGCCTTTTATTCGAACAACCAAATCAAATCGCTTTTCACCCTCAAAAAGCAACCCGCTGCTTTGACCTGCAAATGCTGCATTCACCACTTTATTGATGTCTTGTACATTCAAATTGTATTGCGCAATGGTACTTCTATTGTATTCAATTAAAATCTGTGGCATTCCTGTTACCGCTTCTACATAAATACTTTTTGCTCCCTCCACTGTTCCAGCAATTTTTCCGATAGTTGCCGCATAGGCAGCCAATGTATCTAAATTTTCTCCAAAGATTTTGCATACAACGTCTTGCCTTGCACCTGTCATTAATTCATTAAACCGCATTTGAACAGGAAACTGGAAACCAGTAGTTATACCAGGCACAGCAGCCATTGTTACGCCCATTTTATCTGCTAATTCATTAAAGGTTTTGGCAGACGTCCATTCTTCCTTGGGCTTTAAAATTACCATCAAATCACTGGCTTCCATAGGCATAGGATCGGTTGGAACTTCCCCACTTCCTATTTTAGTTACAATCTTTTCAATTTCTGGATATTCTTTAAGTAATAGCGCTGCTGCTTTTTGAGTGCTCTCAACTGTTGTAGTTAAATTACTTCCTGTTAATACCCTCGTATCTATTGCAAAATCTCCTTCTTCTAACGCTGGTATAAATTCTCCGCCCAGTCTACTCAGAATAATTAAAGCAACTACAAATAAACTAATCACAAAACCCAGCACCATTTTGGGAAAGTGTAAAATAAACTCCAACGCTCTTTTGTAGCTACGCTCTAACTTAGCCATAATTTTATCGGACCAAGTTTGTTGATGGGTTATTTTTTTACTTAGAAATACAGCACTCATCATTGGGATATAAGTAAGCGATAAAACAAATGCACCTAGTAATGCAAATGCTACTGTTTGGGCCATTGGTTTAAACATTTTACCCTCTATGCCTTGCAAAGTAAAAATGGGTAAGTACACCACTAAAATGATGATTTGTCCAAACACAGCGCTATTCATCATTTTGCTGGCAGAATGGTTTACTTCTTTATCCATTTGCCCTTGTGTTAACTTATTAACTACACTAAACTTTTTGCTATGGCTTAATTGATGCATTACAGCTTCAACAATAATAACTGCTCCATCTACTATCAATCCAAAATCGAGCGCTCCTAAACTCATCAGGTTTCCACTAACTCCAAATAAGTTCATCATGATTATAGCAAACAACATAGACAATGGAATAACAGATGCCACTATTAATCCTGCTCTTAAATTTCCTAAAAAAACAACCAAAACAAATACCACAATCAATGCCCCTTCTAATAAATTTTTCTCTACGGTTCCAATGGCATTATTCACCATTTTGGTTCTATCTAAAAAAGGTTCAATTACCACTCCCTTAGGCAATGACTTTTGTATTTGTACTATACGTTCTTTTACTTGCTTAATTACGTCATTGCTGTTGGCACCTTTAAGCATCATGACTACAGCCCCAGCTACTTCACCTTTATCATTATAAGTCATAGCCCCGTATCTGGTAGCATGTCCTATTTTTACTTCCGCTACATCTCTAATGAATAAAGGCGTTCCTCCATTGGTTCTTTTGATAGCAATATTTTGGATGTCTTCAATATTACCTAATAGTCCCTCTGTTTTAATAAATAAAACAGTAGGCCCTTTTTCAATATAAGCTCCACCCGTATTTTGGTTATTGGTTTCTAATGCCGTAAAAACATCGGCTATGGTGATATTATAACTTAATAATTTAGAAGGATCTACTTCAACAGAATACTGTTTTAGTTTACCACCAAAACTACTTACTTCCGCTACCCCTTTTACACCTAATAACTGCCGCCTCACTATCCAGTCTTGCATAGTTCTCAGCTCGGTAACATCGTATTGATTTTCGTATCCTTTTTCGGGTCTAATTACATATTGGTATATTTCTCCTAACCCAGTAGACACAGGCCCTAATTGTGGTGTACCAATTCCTGCAGGAATTTGAGATTGAACCTGCAACAATCTTTCAGCTACTTGTTGCCTGGCCCAATAAATATCTGTTTCATCATTAAAAACAATGGTAACCAACGACAATCCAAATCTGGAGAAACTTCTTATTTCTAATAAACCTGAAATATTGTTATTGGCTTGCTCAATAGGAAAAGTTACTAAACGCTCTATATCGGTTGCACCAAAGGAAGGTGCCACAGTAATTACTTGAACCTGGTTATTCGTGATATCGGGAACAGCATCAATTGGAAGTTTGGTTAAATTATACGTTCCATATCCAATGAGGGCAATTACAAATAGCCCAATAATGAGTTTATTCCTTACGGAAAACTCAATAATTTTTGTAAGCATTATAAGTTAATTATGTATAAGTAGATTAGATCTGCCGCTTGTGCAAGACCCCAATTAAATTCTAAAAGCGGATTAACTCATTTTGGGAGGCTGCCAAATATTCACTTGATAAGCAGAAAAAATAAATGCCGGCTTATACAACGACCAAATAATTTGAATGGGCTCATCAGGATACTGTATATCAATTTGGGCATTCAACGGCACAAAAGGGGTTGCAGAAGAAGTGAAAAATTCACCTGCTGTTTTAAAAGGTAGTTGCATATCCCTATCATAGTCTTTGTCTTTTACATTTCCTTGCATGTAATGGATTTGTAAAAATTGGACAGCAGAAATTTGGGGATCTTCTTGTTGATGTTCTAGAAAATGTTGAAATACCACCGGGATTTTCAATAATTCATGCGCTTCTGTAGTAGAACACAGATATATTGATAAAAATAATATGGCTATTCGTTTTCTCAAGTAATTAAAGGTACAACAAATTTAATAATCCGAATAAGTCGTTGAGCGCATTAATTGACTATGAAGCCCCGACATATTGTTTTGGTAAAAAGGCATTTTTGATAACTTTTTCCAAGTTGATGATTCCCCAAAAGCATTCCAATGCTCGTTTCTACTATTTAGGTTATCAAAACTTGTCATATACATCAAATTGGGCATTTTAGACCCAAACAAAACATCTGCATAAAAAACGGCATTAAATTGAAGTTCATTGAAGAGTTTTATTTCACCACCATCATTAAACATATGTACTTTATTAAGGTATTTTTCTTCTGTGGGGCTTTCATAACTTCTTAACTCATAAATTCTTTCCGCTTTTATATTGTTGTTAGTGGGAACTTTCATAAATGGCATCCCTTTAAAGGCTTTTAATAAAAACTGCTCATATCTGTTGTATATTGGTTCTTTATCTGAACTATTTTCATTTAAACTCCACTGAATAGGATTCATCAGTTTATTGATATCTGTTGTACCAACTAATACGAGTATTTGCTTGTCTATTGCGGTATCGTTGGTAATAGGTTTAAATACACCTACTTGTTTAAAGCCGCTTTTATGAAGGGCAGGTAAATATTGTTGCTCAATAAAATTATCCAATGATTTTTCTTGTGAAACAGTTGAAAAATGATAAACGATTAGTTTATAAAATTCTCCTGTTGTAAGAGCAAAGACTTGATTTGCAAATAATAAGATAAAAATGAAGACTAGTTTTTTCATTTAGAATTTTTTAAAAATGTTCTCTATAACAATTAAGGGGATTTATCATGATATTAACAATTAAACACGAAGTTGCAAATAAATTAATTGTCTATTGACAATAAACATTTGGTGCAAAATAAATCAATTGAAGATTTTAATTTTTTTTAATAACTTCAATGTACAAGGAAATATTCTTTTTATGAGAAATAAATCCGCGTATATGAAAAAATCCGATACTCCAATATCAATAGCTGAATCCTATATGGGTTTTGGAACATGGAATTATTCAATAGCTGCCAAAAGCATTGAATGTTCTCAAGGCACTTATGCACTGTTAGGATTTGAAAGTGAAATAAATAATTTAACAACTACTGACTTATTAAAGTTTGTTTCAGAAGATGATTCAAATAAGCTAAAAAACCTATTCAGGAAGGCAATAAAAGAAAAGATTGGATTTGAAAAAGAAATAAAGTTTTTTCAAAAGGGAGGATCTAAAAGAGTAGGAATTTTAAAAGCAGAAATTATAGTTGATGAAACAAATTCTGTTACATCAATTGTAGGTATTTTATATGATATTACAGAGAAAAAAACTAAGGAAAAATTTGAAGTACTAGTAAAAAATGGAGCAGATGCTTCAATTATAATTAATGAAGATTGTATTCCAACTTATATATCTCCTTCAGTTATTAAAATTACTGGCCACACAGAAGAAGAAATCATCAATCAAAAATTAACCAATTTTGTTCATCCAGAAGATTTGAATAAGCTTTTACATAGTTTTCTAATTGCAGAGAAAAAACAAGGTGTAACGATACCTGCAAATTATATTCGAATAAAGAGTCTTAACAATGAATGGATAATATTTGAAATTCAGTTTACCAATCTTCTAAATGACCTAATTATTGAAGGGTTTATTATTAATTTAAGAGACGTCACAAGTAGAGAAAATGCTATAGCAGAACTGCAACTAATGGGCTCTGCTGTTAAAAATATTAGCGAAGCAGTTATAATTGCTGAAGCCGAACCAATGGATTTGTCTGGACCTAAAGTAATATTTGTAAATGATGCATTCTGTAAAATGACTGGTTACACAAGAGAAGAAATTGTAGGCAAATCGCCTAAAATACTTCAAGGACCAAATTCAGATAAAATTGCCATTCAGAACTTAAGTAAAGCAATCAAAAGCTGGCAGAAACATGAAACTACTTTATTAAATTATAAAAAAAATGGTGAAGAATATTGGATCAACTTTAATATTAGCCCTATTAAAAATGACCAGGGGGTATACTCGCATTGGGTAGCAATTGAAAAAGATATAACAGAAAATAAGAAAAGGGAAATTGAAAGAATATTACTCGCAGAGATAAGCAAACTATTCTTAAATAATCAGAATATTAATTATTTATTAACCGAAACACTAAAATTCATTATAGATTCCGTTCAATTTAGTATGGGCGAAATTTGGTTATTAAGTGCAGATAAGAGAAATATTTACATTGCTGCCAATGGCTGTACTGATGAGCAATTAAAAGGGTTTTTTACGGAGACTAGTTACTTTAATAACATTAAAAAAGAGTATGGATTACCTGGCATTGCATGGAAGAATAAAAAGATTGAAATTTGGAAGGATATTACCAACAACCCAAATTTCATAAGAAAAGAAGCAGCCAAGAAATACAATATCGATTTATTAGTTACTATACCATTAATGAGTGGAGACGATGTGATTGGGGTGATGTGCCTTGGGTTAACTAAAGAAAAAATAAATCAACCCATTCCCGAAAAATTATTTCATCAACTAAGTACTTATTTATCAGCTGAAATAATAAGGAAGCAGCAAGAATTACAGTTATATAATATTTTTAATTCTCCGCTCGATATTATACTAATTGCGGGTATAGATGGAGTTATTAAAAAGGTAAATCCTGCAGTAAAACAAATTTTATCTTTCGACCCATCCGAAATAGAGAATTTACCATTTAATCATTTTATTCATCCTGAAGACCAACATCGTTCTTTTAAAGAGGCAGAGAAAATGTTAAGGGGAGAAATGATACCTTATTTTGAAAACAGACTTATCACCAAAACTGGAAATGTAAAATGGATTGCATGGACCTTTAACCCTTCTAAAGCAGACAATCTTGTATATGGAATGGGAAAAGATATTACAGAAAAAAAGGAATTAGAAACATTATTAACTAAATCGAATAGTCTTTCAGGAATTGGTAGTTGGGAATTTAATCTAAATGATAATACTATTTTCTTATCAGATAGAACTAAAGAAATACTTGATATTCCGCTTGATTTTAATGCAAAAGTAGAAAATGGTATTATTAAGTTTAAAGAAGGTAATCAAAGTGAAATAATACAACAACGAATAGAAAAATGTATTGAAGAAGGCACATCTTGGGACGAAGAAGTTTTAATAGAAACAGTGAATGGAAATTGGAAATGGGTTAGAAGTATTGGGGAAGGTGAGTTTTTAAACAACAAGTGTATTAAAGTATATGGTAGTATTCAAGATATAAATGATAGAAAAAGAGTTGAACAAGAAATTATTTCAAGTAACGAAAGGTTCAACTTAGTATCACAAGCCAATAACGATTTAATATGGGAATGGGATATTGTTAAAGGAGAAACTTTTAGGCTGGGTAGTCCGTTTTTCAATAATTTGGGATATACTGGAGATTCTATAAATCAAAACAAAATCAATTGGATAGCCCTTATTCATCCTGAGGATATTGATAAAGTTGAGATGAAGAGAAATCATATTTTTGAAAATACTAAAGAAACTTATTGGGAAGATCAATATAGATTTAAAAAAGCTGATGGCAGCTATGCCTATGTTTATGATAGAGGGTTTATTGTAAGGCATAGTAATGGAAAAGCTATTAAAATGATTGGCTCTACTCAGAATATAAGTAAATTAAAACAATCAGAAATTAAGTTAGAAGAGTTAAACAATCAGCTGTTAAGCCAAGCAAAAGAAATTTCAGCATCTGAAAAACGATACAGCGAATTATTTCACTTGAGCCCACTTCCTATGTGGGTGTATGATATTGATTCGCTTCAGTTTTTAGAAGTGAATAAAGCGGCATTAAAACATTATGGTTATACAGAAAAAGAGTTTTTAAATATGACCATAAAAGACATTAGGCCAAAAGAGGATATTCCATATTTAGAATCACAATTAAAAATTACTCGTAAGCATTCTACGGAATATATATCTGGAACTTTTAGACATATTAAGAAAAATGGAGAAATAATCACTGTTGAAGTTCAGAGTAACTATATTTCTTATAGTGGAAAAAACGCAAGAGTAATCTTGATTAATGATATAACAGAACGCCTTGAATATATCAATACTATTGAAACCAAAAATCAAGAACTACAACATATAGCCTGGTTGCAATCACACGTCATTCGTGCCCCAGTTGCAAAAATCATGGGTATTATGCATATACTTGATCAAGTAGAAATAGACGAACTAGAAAAACTTAGCTTACAGAACGATTTAGTTAAAAGTGCGCAAGAATTAGATACAGTTATTCATGATATTGCAAACAAAACCCATGCTGCCAGGTTGAAATAAAATACTTATTCCAATTCCAATTGAAATACTGTATTAATTGGGTCCTGCTGAATATTCTTTAAGTAGACAAAAACCCCTTCATTTACTTGCTTGAACGAGACATTTTCACCCTTTGAGAACAAACGAGTCCATTTTACTTTGCCAGCAGTATATGGAACAAAAATATATTCTGCATTTACCTGTTTAAGTAAGTGCACAAATATGCTTTTCCCTTTTGCTGTAAACACGCCCCATTCTTGGGTTGGAATAATATTGCCTCTGGTTCCCTGAATAGCAGTTGCATATTGCTGCATCCAATTCCCCAATAATTTTAGGGTATCAATATTTTCAGACTGAATTTTTCCGTTAGGCATTGGACCTACATTCAATAAGAAATTGGTATTGAGTGATGCTGCTTTTACTAAATAATGAACTAAGTCTTTTACCGACTTATGCGCATGGTCGGTAATATTAAACCCCCATGAATTATTCATGGTTTCACAGGTTTCTAATGGCAATTGATCAGATGGCTTTTGAAAACTCAACCCTGTATGGTTTTGACCGGGTAAATCTTTTTCAAACATCTGAAAGTCTTCTCCTGGTATTGGATCTAAGTGATGATTATTACCAATTAAACAGGCAGGCTGCAATTGATGAATCAATTCATAAATTTCGTTGTACTTCCAATCTATTCTTGAGCTTCTATCTTTTGAGCCTTCTGGATTGGTTTGGTCCCAGTGCCCATCAAACCAAATAGACATAATATCTCCATAGTTAGTCAATAGTTCGGTCAGTTGTGCTTTCATAAACTTCAAATAAGAGGCATAGTTTCCTCCAGACTTTCTTCCAGTGCCTTGACCTGTTCTACCTGTTGCATAGGGATAGTCTTCTCTATACCAATCTAAAGTAGAATAGTACAATCCCAATTGCATCCCTTGTTTTTTACACTCTTCTGCCAATTGTTTTAATACATCTTTCCCATAAGGCGTATTGGTTATTTTCCAATCAGTTTGCTTTGTATCCCAATTAGAAAAGCCATCATGGTGTCTAGTAATAAATACAACATATTTCATTCCAGCCGACTTTGCTGCGCCTACCCATTCTGCTGCATTAAACTGAGAAGGATAAAATGTTTCTTTTAAAAGTGTATAATCTTTTACTTTGATATTTCTATTCTGCATGATCCATTCACCTGCACCCAACATACTCGAAACACCCCAATGAACAAACATCCCAAAACGATTGTCTTGAAATTTATTTCTCGCATCTAAATTTTGAGGCGTAGGTTGATAAGTTTGACCTACTACATTTACACAAGTAGAGAATAGTACAAGCAATATGGATATCCTGATCATAATACAAATTTTTTAAAAGCCAGTTCATGTTCCATTAATCTATCTAATAATACCGTTTGATTAATGGCCCTGACTAAATTGTGATTTTTATAAAGAATCTGATAGTATTGATCATTGTTAAAATAATCTGTTAGAAATCGGATGGCTTGCATATAAATCATAAACTGTGCAGCATAAAAGAAATAGGTTTTCTCAACAGCAGTTAATTCATTTTTCATTTCTTTATAATAGCCATCTACTATTGCATAATAGAAAGATGGTCTAATAATTATCTTACTAATATCTTCTTCGTTCTCTGAAACTGGGCACAAGTAGGTTCGCATCATATCGCCTACATCACTGATAAAATAACCTGGCATTAAGGTATCCAAATCAATAATACAAACAGCGTTGTTGTCATTGTTAAACAATACGTTACTAATTTTAGTGTCGTGATGAGTAACTCTTTTTTTAAAAGCAGGGTTTTGGGTAATTGCTTCGTATTGTTTTACGAGATAATCTAATTTAACCAAACGATTAATAAGCGATTGTTCCTCTTTTACTCTTTCAGCATTCCCATGCTGAATTGAATCTACAAATTGCTTGTAACGAAAAGATAAATCATGGAAATGTGGTATGGTCACTTTTAATTCAGCAACATTAAATCCTCCCAAATGCGCAGTAAATCTTCCAAACTGTTCTGCTGCTTCAAACGCTTGCTTTGTGTCTTCCACCACATTAATAGTATGGGTTCCAGCAATAAAAGGGAATAATCTATAATAGCCCTTTGAAGGAATATGAACCAGCTCTGATCCGTCCAAAGAAAGAATAGGTGCTGGGAATAAATAATGCTGAAAATTTTTCTTTAAATACTGTGCAATAGCTGCAATATTATGGTGTATGTTTTCGGGACTTGCAAAAACATGATCATTGATTCTTTGCAGAATATAATTTCCTTTCGTAGATTTTACCTTCCAAGTACTATTAATAATTCCACTGGTGATTGGTTCTACCACTGAATCAGAAGGCAAGCCAAATGCTGTTAAAACAGTAATCATTAATATTGATCATTTAAAGCAAAAACGGGTTTTCTGAACATCCATTGACCTCCTGTAAAATCTGGGAATTCTACCGTTTGATTTCCTAGTTCAATAGATAATTCACTCAATGGTGTTATAGCACTCCAAGCTGCAGCATCATATACATCCATTGGAGTTGGTGTTTGGTTTTTAATAGACTCAATAAAAGCATGTATAACAAAAAAGTCCATTCCTCCATGCCCTGCTCCTGCTGTTTCTTTACTCCATCTTACCCATAAAGGATGATCGTATTTATCAAACCATTCTTTTTGAGATTCCCATTGATGTGGCTTGGCAGATTTACCTTCTATATAAACAGATTTATTCAAATCCATCCAAATACCTTCTGTTCCCTGAACCCTAAATCCTAAGGAATATGGTCTGGGCAAATTGGTATCGTGCTGTAATAAAATGGTTTCCCCATTATTGCAGTCAATAGATGTAGTTACTACATCTCCTAATTTAAATTTTACTTTTGCATTGGGGTGATTAGGACCACCTTTCTTAACTACATAGTCGTGAAGCCCTTTTGCTTTTGATGAAAATGAACACAACGATAAGAATCGATTGCCTCTATTGATATTAATATAATGGGCAATTGGCCCTATGCCATGTGTAGGATACAAATCTCCATCTCTATATACGGAGTGAGTGGTTCTCCATGAAGCTTCTGAAAATCCTTTTTCACCAAACTCTACTCCTCCGCCGTAAGGACGCACGCCATCATTAAACTTCACTTCTCTTAAATCGTGCTGGTATCCGCCTTGTAAATGAATGAGCTCACCAAATAAACCCTGACGTACCATATTTAAAGCTGCCATCACGTCTCTTCTATAACAAACATTTTCGAGCATCATTACTTGCCCCTTGTATTGTTCTGCTGCTTTTACTACATCCCAATGATCTTGTAAAGTGATTCCCAACATTACTTCGGTTGCAACATATTTAATACCTGCTTGCAAAGAATCAATAATCATTTCCTTATGTAATTCCCAAGGAGTTGCAATTACCACTCCTTCTGGTTTTTCCTTAACAATCATTTCTTTCCATGCCTGGGTATTGCCTGTATACACTTTAGGCATTTTTTTTCCTGCTTTCTCTATCATTGCTTTGGCAGCCGAAAGCATTTTATCGTTGATATCGCAAATAGCTGTTAAGTCTACATCTTCTCTGCGCAACAAAAGATCTAAGTGGTTTTGTCCACGAAGGCCAGTTCCAATAAGCACAACTTTTACCTTGGTGGCAGTTGTTTTTGCCATTAACATAGAAGTAGACAGCATGAAGGCACTAGATGCCATTGCTGATTTTTGAATAAAATTCTTTCGATTCATGATGCCGCAATTTTGAGCATTTGAATGTACGTAGAATATATGAAAGCTTATAAGTGAATTACAATTTTATCTAGCAGTGCTTTCCCATTCAGCATAGGAATCACTGGTTTCATAAATCTTTAGTTTTCTTAATTTGATTTCAGACGGAAGTTCAGCTAATAATACATTGCGTATGTAGAGCAAGATATTTTCTGCTGTGGGTTCCATTTCCCAAATGATTAAATTTTCTGATGCAGCAGCATGAGGGTGTTCCGCTAAAAAGTCATTTGATAAAATCAATCGATGATCTAATTGCTCAACTATTATTCTATTGACTATTTTTTTAAGGTCTTTAAAGTCTATTACAAAACCTGGTTTGGGTAAATAAGCCATATCATCAGCATCTGAACCTACGGTTACATGTAAAACATATGAATGCCCATGAATATTTTTGCAATGTCCATTGTAGCCATGAATGGCATGGGCTGTTTCAAATCTGAATATTTTAGTTACCTGTATCATTTGGCAAAAATACAGTATTATAATAACTCCCAATTTGTTCCCCTTGTTTTTGTCCGTTTTCAATGGCTGCGCGATAATGAATTCCACCATACATTCTACTCATACTTACTTCATTGGCAGCAGCTTTAATAGATGGAAATGATCTTTTCATTCCAAGGTATTTTAATTCGGTAGTGTCATTAAATGAAGTATTCTTACCATAAGCTTCCGATAATACCGTAGCGGCTGCAGCAGAAATAACACTGTGTCCGCTAGTATACTCTGGGAATGGGGGTGTTTGCAAATAAGGATTCCATTCCGATTCTAAATTTTCCCTAATTACCGTAATTGGTCTTACAGTTTTACTTGTAAATTTTTCTTCCCAGGTTGATATGAAGCCATCAAAAATGGCTAAAGATGTTAAAGCATATGTTTTTGCAACTTCTACTTCGCTCTTTTTAGATTGATTAGCAAGAATTGCAGTTATTCCCATCCAATGCCCTACTGGTGTTGTTTTTTTATTTGCATAAGTTAAATGGCCTTTGTGTTCAGAAACAAATGGATTGTCATCCCAATAACGGGCTATTGTTTTTTGCTCTTCGGTTAAGGTCTTACTCATTGTCAATAACTCATTAACCTCTTTATAATAAAGACTATTTGGCTGCATAGAGAAAGCAGGTGGTCTTACTGGTTTAAACTGTGCTGCAGAATCTAATAGCATTGGTTTAATGTATCTCCAATTGGGTTCAATTGCTTCTTCATAATCTGGAGGTGTTTGTTGCCAGATGCCTGTCTCTTTTAATACACTGAATTTAGGCATGCCTCTTGTAATTTTATACCCGTCTTTTGATGCACGTTCTAAAACAACAGCGGCTACTTTTTCTCCCCAAGCAATTGATGCTGTTTGAATTTCAGTTTCAAGATGTGAAAAATTTTCTATTAGCAAAGACCTGCTTTTTAGAATACTGTCTTTAGAAAAAACCAATGCCTCTGCCACTTTCATGAAAGCAATACCTGCAGAAAATGGATAATCAATCTTCAGTGATGTATCTGTTTGATTGATACTCGAAAATCCTTTCAATTTAGGAAGCAGACTTTCATAACCTGAATTCATTGACCGAAGGGCTTCATAAAAAGCCAAATTGCTGTATGCGTACATTCGTCCCGCAACAGGTGGATTGTTAATATCGTAAACAATCACATCAGTTAGTTGCTGAACACAAAAATTTTGCAGTTCTGCTCCTGAATAATTGTTGTTTGATTTGCTTTTACAACTAATGATCGCAGTTATTAGTAACCCTAAAAACAAAATGTAATTTTTTATTTTTCCTTTCATACAGTTTATGGTTGAATAGTTCTTGTTTTTTTGGTGCCAGCAAAAATGTCTATACTTTTCACCCCCTGAATTAGAAAAGCATATCTTGATGACTGAGATAAAAATCCTTGGCCAAAAGGATATTCCTCCTTCCTTTTTGACCCATTTTTAAAGTTGATTACTGAATGCGTTTCGTGATCCGAAATCTTTATTGGCAATTCCTTTTTGGTGGTCTGTTGAAATAATTTCATAAAATCTCTGTTTTGACCTGCCACTATTGTGGGCTGTCCATTTACAATTAATGAAGCTAATGACCTACCACTGGCTGGAGTATAAAACCCACTTTGAGCAATCGACAAGGGAGTGAATTTGCCTTTCCCAAAATTCAATAATACCATTCCGTTTAAAGCATCTTGTCTTCCTAAATATGGTGACATGGCATATTCATTACCAGTAAAAATTAAATCAACCCAGCCATCGTTGTTGATATCTTTAGGCAAGATGCCGAATATCGGTGATAGCTGAACTTGTGCTGGTAATTCATGAATTTCAAAATTAAAATTTCCTTTATTCTCTATCCAAATCGATTTTAAGTAGTTGGCCGTTGCTTTATAAGCATCCTTCTGTTGTTCTGGTACTAATAAATGACTCATATCAGTTGTTGCATAAGTAGCATAGTTAGGAAATTTTTCTTTCATAATACTCATCTCCCTTAACAGCAAATCTCTTCCTGCTAAAGGAAATTCTTTTTTTGTACCTCCTGTTTTGTCTACTATCCAATGGCTAAATATTACGTCTAGACTAAAATTATTATCAAAATCTTTTGCATATACATTCAATGGCTCTTCATTAGTAGCATGCATAAAAGAATTGGTACCAAAATTTCCTGCAACATAATCTAGGTCTCCATCGTTATCCATATCAACAGAAACAATACTATTCCACCATCCTTTAAAAGTATCTAAAGGTGTTTTTTGTTTAACCAACTTTCTTCCATCATTTTTAAAAACATCAATACTCCCCCACTCTTTCGTTACCAATAAATCTATTTTTCCATCTGCATCAACATCAGACCATAGTGCTGCAGAAACCATTCCAATATTTACTAACTCTGGTGCTACTTTATTGGTTACATCAGTAAATTGAACTTTTCCTTTTTGCGAATTATTTTGATAGATAAAACTACTCGTTGGCATTGGATATCGGCCTGGTATTACTCTTCCTCCAATAAACAAATCGAGGTCTCCATCTAAATCATAATCTGCAGCAACAACGGCACTCTTCGTAGCTCGATTATTGGTAAAATCAGCAGCTAATTCAGAAAAATTTCCTTTCCCATCATTCAAATATAAATGGTCAACGTATGCTTTTGTTTGGGGTGGATTTTCTGCACCACCTGATACAATAAATAAATCCAAATCATTGTCTTTATCAACATCTATTATAATGATTCCAGCATCATCTTGCAACTGTGGGTTATTATTTCCTGGTAAAAATTTTCGAATGAATTTCCCTTTCGCTGTTTGAAAAAAAATGGATGCATGAAAAGGGGAGCCTCCCCCTGATACTATATCATCTAGCCCATCTCCATTTAAATCACCCGTTGCTAAAGATGGTCCATACTGTGTAAGCTTATGCAGCAAGAGTCTTTGAATATCGAAATCTATAAAATCTACTTCCGAAAAACCGTAGTTAATTCCTGCGTTTTGGGTAATATCTGTCAGGAACGATTCAATGTGAGTAGGCGGCTGTAATCCCCCCGTATCTACAGCAGATGAATACCCGATATTTAATTGTTGATTGGCTTGCAAATTGGTTTTTAGCGTAGACTTACCATTGGGCCATATTACTCTTACTGAGTCAATTAACGTTTGTTTTCCAACCCCAAAATGTATCACTTGTTCAACACTGGAAAGGTACCCACGATAGGGAGAATATTCCATTACTTGATGCTGACCTTTTGCATATAGATGTACCCATGCACCCAGTGCCATTTTATTTTGTGCTGTACCACTTAATGATACTCTTAAATAATTATCGTGCTCTTTTTGTTGCTGTTGCGTATTTTCTAATAAAGTAGCTGGCATATTGGTATTATTAATTACCAAATCCAAATCACCATCATTATCTAAATCTGCATAAGCCATTCCTGCTGAAAAACTAGGGCTATTAATCCCCCATTCTTTTGATTGATCATTAAAATGCAAATCGCCATTATTCTTAAATGCATAATTGCTGATTTTCACTTCTGGTAACTGTCTGAGCACTTCGTCTAAGGGTGCATTGGCTACTGCGTTTTGTCTATAAGCCATAAAGTCTTTATCAGACATGTCTTTGGGTAAACCATTGGTTACGAACAAGTCTTTAAATCCATCGTTGTCCATATCCATTAAAAGGGGAGCCCAACTCCAATCGGTATGAGCTACTCCGCTGAAATAAGCAATCTCACTAAATGCTGGTCTTGAAATAGTATCATATCCTTTTGGAAGAAATCCTTGATTCAGTTGCAATGTATTTCTTGGATACTGGTAGATATATCCATATCGATCACTATTTTGAAATGTTTGATAACTGATATCGGAGTGCATCATTTTTTGCCGATAATGATCGGCAGGCATCATATCTGTTTCAATAATATCTGCTAATCCATCATTGTTGATATCTGCAATGTCATTGCCCATTGCATTTTTACTGGTATGTTTAAAGTATTTCGCTGCTTGATCGGTAAATGTTCCATTTTGATTATTGATATAAAGCACATTATTAGATAAATAATCATTGCTTACATATATGTCTTTGAATCCATCTTGGTTAATATCTGCAATACTAATTCCCAAACCATGACCTTCTATTAAAATACCCGCCTGTACTGAAACATCTTTAAAAACTGGATGCCCCATGATTGAATCAAAATTATTTTGGAACAACTTATCTGTATTAGGCCAAGTCCCATCTTTTCTAATAGGCCTGAATTCATTGGGGTAGGTGCCATCTAAATCGTTAACTAAAAGATAGACGTCTAAATCTTGATCGTTGTCGTAATCAAAAAAAGCAGCCATATGGGTATTGGAAGCATCAGCTAATCCATATTCTACAGCTTGATCTTTGAACTCAGGAACACCTGTGGCTTTGCTTACGCCTTGATTAATATAAAGTATATTTTTTCTTTTATTACTGTCTGGCAAAACCGCAGCACAAACATAAATATCCATTAATCCATCATTATTGATATCAATGATACTGGCTCCTTTATTCCATTTACCATTTCCATCAACGCCTGCTTTTTGGGTAATATCTTCAAAAGTTAAATCGCCTTTATTTAAAAATAGTTTATTGGGCACTCGATTACCCGTAAAGTAAATATCGGGTAAACTATCGTTATTAAAATCTCCAATACCAACCCCACCACCATTGTAGATATATTCATAATTCAACACATTTAACTCTGGTGATTCGGATATGGTATTTGAAAAAATTAATCCAGATTTTTCTGGGTTAATTTCCATAAAGAGTGGACGTTTCTGATTACAAGACAAAAGAAATAAAATCAAAAAAACAAGGAAAACAGATGACTTCATACAGTGTTTTAATAATTGTGTCACTTAAAGTACTAAATTAGTTTAAGTTTTTGCCATTTAAAATAGGAATGAATAAACAATGTTCAACCATTTAATTCGTTTTTAATACCCCGAATTATCCCCCTTTTATGTTTAGTGCCAACCGTATTAAATACATTCATTTTATAGGATTTGTCATTGTATTAATTGGCTGTCTAAATTTGGTTGGATGGCAATTTGATATCACGATACTAAAGAGCTTCTCTAGTGAAATGACATCAATGAATCCGCTCACTGCCATTACTTTTATTGCAGCAGGTATTTGGTTATACTTTTTTAAAGAAAACAGCTTAAATACCCGAACCGTTGCTTTTGGAATATTTGTTTTATTAGTTGGTGTAATACACAGTTTATCAGACCAATTTTCTATTAAATTCATCAATTTAGATCATTTGTTGTTTCAAGAAAAACTAGATGCTAGTGATATTAATTCACATTTAGCAACTACTACTGCTTTTTTATTTATGCTTAGTGGCATAGTGATGATTAGCTCGCATACACAAAAAAAATGGATACTGAATTTTAGGCAGATGCTTAGCACTATTATTTTTACTATAGCCTATAGTTCAATCTTAGGATATATATATGGCAGAGATTCTGCTTATAGGTTAGAGGGGGTTCCCACGATTGCTTTAAGCACAGCAATTGTTTTTCTATTACTGAGTGTTTCCTTATTTCTATGTAATATTATGCATGGAATGCCTAAACTTTTCGCTTCAATATTAGAAGGCAGTGCATTACTAAGAAGGGTTTCTTTTTTTATACTAGTATTCCCTCCTTTTCTTGGCTATCTGAGAATTATTGGTGAAAGAAAAGGGATGTATAGTTCCGAGATTGGCATAGAATTACATACCATGATATTTACGCTAGTGATTTTTATTCTAGTTTATTTTTATGCCAACTTACTAAATAAGAAACAAAAAGCCAGCCTTGTTTTGGAGGCCCAATTAGTTGAAAGTGAAAAGAAATTTAGAAAACTGGTTGCGTCATTAAGAGAAGGTATAGCTAGTATTGATTATAAGGGTAAAGTTATTTACTGCAACCCGAGTTATTGCAAAATATTAGGATATACAGAATCTGAATTAGTTGGAAGTAATGTGATTGAAATGATTATTCCAATAGACAGGCGAGCGTATTTTTTAGATAAATTAACCAATAGAAGTAACGCCATACAAGAAGATTATCAAACTGAAGTTATAAGAAAAGATGGAGAAAAAATCACCATTGATATTAAATCGAATGCTTTGTTTAATGACCAAGGAGCTAGTGATGCATATGTTGTGAGCATAACAGATATTACAGATGAGATTAGAAAAATTGAAGACATTAAAGCATTTTCTTCCATTGCTGCACATGACTTAAACTCTCCTATCAATAAAATATTGACAGTTGTAGATTTAGTAGACCCTAATAGTTTAAACGAAGAAAATAAAGAGTTCTTAGAAATGGTTAAAACAACCATCGTAGGAATGAAAACCCTAACCCAAGATTTATTGTCTTTTTCAAGGCTAGGTACAAAAGCTTTGGAAAAAACAACAGTAAATATTCATGAAATTGTTCAAGAAGTTTGTAAACAACAAATTCCAGCTAATTTTAAAGGAAAATTATCTATTCAAGACCTTCCAGTGGCAAAAGCAAACGAAGGAGCAATTAAACAATTATTCAACAATTTGATTTCAAACGCTTTCAAGTACTCTTCTCGTAAAGAATTACCAGAGATTGAAATAGGTGCATATACAAAAGATGGACAAACATTCTACTTTGTAAAAGATAATGGCGTTGGCTTAAATGCTGAACAATTAAAAACCCTATTTACTCCATTTAAGCGTTATCACAGTAAATTTGAAGGAAACGGATTAGGCTTAGCAATAGTAAAAAGAATTATAGATAAACACGGTGGTAATATTTTTGCCGAATCAGATACAGACAAAGGCTTAACTTTTCATTTCACCCTTTCCCCCGACTAATTTCAAATTACATCCGTACCGTTTTGTATTGTTGCTATATAATAATCGAGTGGCAATCCCATTGCCTCTTCGTAAGCCGACTTTATGCTATTGATAAGCGTATTAATTTTATCAGATTGAACCAAATTGATTGTACAACCACCAAACCCTCCACCCATCATTCTTGCGCCAATTACTTCTTTACGTGCCCTTACAAAGTCTACTAAGTAATCCAATTCTTTACAACTTACTTCGTATTGTCTACTTAGTCCATCATGTGTTTTAAACATACAATCGCCTAATGCAATTATATTATCTTCTTGCAAAAATTGGCATGCCTGATTCAAGCGTTCCATTTCATCAACAACAAATCGACTCCGTTGATAAACTACATTATTAAATGGCAAAACATATTGATTGAGCATTTCAACAGTTGCATCTCTTAATGAAATTACTGCTGGATGATATGCTTGAATCATTTCTACCGCTTGTATACATTCTAATCGGCGAGTATTGTATTCAGAAGAAGCCAATGAATGTTTTACATTAGTATTTAATAATACTATTTTAATTCCATCTAGTTTAAATGGAACATATTCAAATTCAAGTGAACGGCAGTCTAATTTTATTACTTGATTTGTCTTACCCATCATAGAAGCAAATTGATCCATAATCCCACATATTACCCCTGCATATTCATGCTCTGCTTTCTGAGCCATAGTAACCATTTCTACTCGTTCAATATTGGTTTGCAGTAAATGATTCAATGCAAAAACAGTAGCACACTCAACAGCAGCAGAAGAAGATAATCCGGCACCTATAGGTACATCACTTGCTAATACTGCATTAAAACCAGGTAAAGAAATATTGCGTTTTAAAAACTGTGCTGCAGCACCTAATATATAATTGGGCCAACTTATATCGCCAATAGGTTTTAGCTCGTCAACTGTAGTAGAAAATGTTTCATTTAAATCTAAGGCAGTCAAATGAATTTCATTATCATTTCTTAAAGAAACCGCCAAATAAGCCGCTTTATCAATTGCTGCTGGCAAAACAAAACCATTATTATAATCTGCATGTTCGCCAATAATATTGACTCTTCCTGGAGACCTCACAATTACGGCAGGCTGAAGATTGTATTGATCAAAAAAAAAATTTTCTACTGTTGCTTTCATGGTTTACCAAAATTAAAAGGAATTCTAATTCCGAACACATCTAAATCCGGTATGTTCCAAACCTGTATCAGGGCTACTCTTCATTCTTCTTGCAACACGATATCCACTACAATATGAATCATTACATAGAAAGCTTCCGCCACGTAACACTCTTTTAGGGGTATAAGGGTCTTGTGGGTCATAGCTTTTATTAGGTCCTATGGGATTATAGCTGTTGGTTTTTTCAAGCGTCTTATAATAATCATGACCATACCAATCACTACACCATTCCCAAACATTTCCAGCCATGTCGAATAATCCAAAATTGTTACATGAAAACATTTTTACTGGGGCATATTTTAAATATCCATCTTTCTGCTCGTTGTAATATGGGAAAGTTCCTTCCCAACTATTTGTTTTAGGTTTTCCTTGATTAACTGGCTCGTTGCCCCAAGGATAAATCTGGTTGATCCGTCCACCCCTTGCTGCAAATTCCCACTCAGCTTCTGTAGGTAATCTTTTCCCAGCCCATTTACAATATGCCATTGCATCGTCCCAGCTTACATGAACTACGGGACAATTTTCTTTCCCTTTTATTGAACTGCCTGGCCCCTGTGGATGCTTCCAATTTGCCCCTGTAACCCAACTCCACCACTGACTATAATCGTTTAAGTTAACCGGCCCAGTACTTTGTTTAAACACTAAAGAAGCAGCAACTAATAAACTATCAGCTGGTTTAGGTGTACCTGGCGGTACTGATTTTTTTAATTCATTCCAATCAGGTTTACGCTCTGCTGTGGTTATATATTGAGTTGCATCCACAAATTGTTGAAACTGCGCATTGGTAACTTCCGTTATATCCATATAAAATGGCGCAATTGTTACTTTATGTTTGGGGAATTCATCTTCCGCAGATTGATCATTATCTCCTCCCATTTCAAAACTTCCACCAGGTATCAAAACCATATTT
The DNA here is from genome assembly GCF_030695065.1 of Sediminibacterium sp. Classification (GTDB taxonomy): domain Bacteria; phylum Bacteroidota; class Bacteroidia; order Chitinophagales; family Chitinophagaceae; genus Sediminibacterium. Next base: position 129,575 of record NZ_JAUYTR010000005.1, read on the forward strand.
TCATAGGTACTATCACCTCCAAAAGCAATCGTTGAATCTGCAGAAGCGCTAAATCGTTGAGTCACTTGCATACAAGCATGAGCAGTGTCTTTTTGTGCTTCCACTTGTTGATTATTGTTGCGGTTGTTACAACTAAATAGCAACAACAAAATGCAAGAAATATATCCGCCCTCTTTTGTAAACATCCATTTTATTTTGTATTCCCTAGATCTTCAGCTAAGTTATACAATTATGGCGCTGATAAATTACCCAACTCAGTATTAGTGTATTTGTTTAATTACCTCTTTCCATATCACTGTTAATTATTGCGTCAAAATCCGACTGAGAAATAAATTGAGGTGTATACGAACCACCTGAATTTAAAATATTTTTATAAAAAGAGCGCATATGATTCCGACTTCCTTTATTTAAATTACCATAAACGAGTTTGATATCTTGGTTATCAATTTTTAATAGCGCCTTATTTAAATCAAAAATGTCTAAATCTTCAATTGTAGCTCCAACTTTAAATGCGTTGAGCAATGAAATATTACCAGTGGCAACTAATTGATTATATAAGTTTTGAAGTGTTACATTATTAAAAACACCTACCGCATTTGACCCCACAGGATCAGGTATAGCATACTTGTTTAACAAAATCAGCACCGCATCCATATGAGTTTGTTCACTTTTAGCAATATTTGTGAATGGATTTGCTCCCCACTTATTATATAAAGTGGTATAAACATCTCTTGCTAGTTTTTCTTCTTCGCGAATAAATGAAAGACTAGCTAACTCATCAGCATTTAAATCTTCTTTAGGTAACGCTGTAATTTGAGCTTGCAAAATTTCCTTGTTAATATCGCCATTGTTATTTGCATTAGAATCATTAACAGATTTGGTACATGAACTAAACACGACTATGCTTAATGCAAGCATAAAATATATTCCGATTGTATTAACTAGCTTTTTCATTGAGAAGTAATTTAATGATGATAATTTTTTACAACTCAAAGTTAGTTTTACTATAATCAACTTAAGGTAACATCTGTTACAAAGCACTCAATACTGCATCTTTGCAAATTCAGCTATTCCATCTCCAATTTCCCTCAAAATAATCTTAGTTTGAACTACAGCTCAACAAACTCTACAAATACACCTAATATGATATGCCATACTAAATAATGACCTAGTCTTACTGCTAATGAAGCTATAAAACCGTATTGCATATAACTCTTAAATTGCCAAGCATTCATTGCAATACCACTGACAGTAGCATAAATAATAAACCATAAGGCACCAGAACTATATAAAAATATACTGTAGGGAAATGGCTGCAAAAAAGGCGGCATTTCGGTATATGGTTCAGGATGTAAGATTATTTTTACAACAATCAAATCTAAAATTCCAAAAATCATCCCAACACCAAGTGTTGATACCCATCCATTCTTTTTTTTGTTAATTGTGTCTATAGAAGGCAATGATGCCTTTTCTTGCATCAAGAGTAGAGGAAGAATCGGCAATATCATTAGCAAGATATTTTTTATAAGCCATATTTTTTACAATTAAATTGACCCTCCAAAAATAGCTTTTGCAAGTAAACTACTATCAATTATCAATAGTCTTTTTTACTTTCATTTTTACCCCGCTCTCAATAAAGGAAACAGCAACAACTTCTTTTCTGTAATTCAGCTCAAATTCAATTGCAATCTCTACATCTTGATCTGAGATATAAAACTTATTTTCCGACTCTGGCACCAGTTCCATATCAGTTCCAAGTTGAAGATATAACTTGTTATTTTTATTAATAATATTCAGCGGAAAGGGAATTGATTTGCCTACAAATTTTCCTACATAACGCTTTAAAATAGATGGGTCTATTTTTATTGGAATATGCTTGTATGGGGGTATTACATTTTGATCAAAAAGTATTGCAGCAAGGCCCCGAGGAAGAAAATCTATATTTGTATTACGGTTTGTTAAGATAATGATACGTATACCATCTACTGGATAATGCATCAACAACGAAGTGAAACCAGTAAGAGAACCAGAATGAAATATTACACGGCGATTGAAAAAAGAATCCACAAAAACGCCATAACCATAACCCCGATCGCCGGCATTCGGTTGATTCATTTTACTCAAAGATTCTTTATTAATTATTTTACCCTTATATAACGCATCACACCATTTTGATAAATCGCCAACAGTTGAGAATAAGCCGCCAGCACTAAAGGCAGCATTAATGGCAATAATATCTTTAGGCTTCCATCCTTGTGGTGTTTTTATATACCCAGTTGAATGAAAAGGTATGATGGAATCTGCCCTATACAGATCTGTATTCATCATAGCTGCAGGGAGTAATAGATTTTTATAAATATAGTCTCTATAGGTTTCGCCACTTACCTGTTCTATGATGTATCCTAAAAGAACGTATCCAGAATTACTGTATCGCCAAAATGTTCCCGGTGAAAAATCAAATGGTTTGTTTTTGAATAGATTGATTATGGAATCTTTTAATTGTTTAATTGAAATATTTGGATTGAGTTCATCAAGCGCTGGATTTTCTAGGTAATTATATATTCCAGATGTATGGTTGAGCAGCATATGTATTGTAATACTATCACCTTTAGGATAACCTGGGAAAAACTTACTCACCTTATCATCCATTTGCAATTTACCCTGCTCTGCTAGTTTAAGAATAGCCACAGCTGTGAATTGTTTAGTTACAGAAGCAATTTGAAAACGGGTGTCTACAGTATTAGAAATTTTCCACTCCCTGTTCGCTTCGCCAAATGCTTTCTGATAAATTTCTTTACCATTTTTTGCAATAAATACGACCCCAGAAAAATCGTGCGCCATATTATAACCTTCCATGTATTTATCTAGAAGGGCTGTATAATTTTTTTGAGCCATTATAGACAATGGATAGATAATAATGAAGAGAAAGAAATAAAATGGTTTTTTGAGCATGATATAATTTTATCCTATTCAAAATTACCAATAGCAATAGTGAACAAAAACCACATAAATATGTGAATTTAAACTCTAAAGAGTATAAACGATTTTGCAGCATGATGAATAGTAAAGGGGTTATCCCGACTAAAGTCGGGATGATTTTTACTCACTCACTTCGTTCGTGAGCAAAAATCACTTCCCAATACAGAACTTACTAAAAATATAATCTAACTGGTCTTCGTGGGTAATGCTGCCTGTTATCGTTCCTAAATAATGCAAACACTGACGTATATCTAATGCCAATAAATCTCCAGGCAATCGATTATTTAATCCTTGTTCTACTTCATCCAATGATTGCATTAAGCCTACTAATGCTTCGTAATGTCTGGTATTGGTTACGATGGTAGACTCTGTATGAATATTTCCGTGAATAGTATTTTCAACTAATAATTTTTTAAGCGTTTCAATTTGTACATTCTTCTTCGCAGATATAAACATACTGTTTTTAAATGCAACAAACTGTGTCATTATTGCAGCAGTAGCAGTATCAGCTTTGTTTCCTACCAATATATAGTTGATATTTTCTTGCTCAAATTCATCTACAATTTGTTGTAACTCCTCGGCATTAATATTTAAGAGATCGTATAAATAAATAACTACTTGCGCTGCACGCATTTTTTCTTTGCTCTTACTTACGCCTATTTGCTCTATAGCATCATCGGTGTGTTCGCGTATGCCGGCGGTATCTATCAACCTAAATAAAACCCCATCAATATTTAATACTTCTTCAATGGTGTCTCTGGTAGTGCCCGCTATATCACTTACAATTGCCCTGTTCTCGTTCAAGAGCGTATTAAGCAAGGTTGATTTTCCTGCATTGGGTTTGCCTATGATTGCTACTTGCACTCCGTTTTTAATTACATTACCTAATTTAAACGAACCAATTAATGCTGCAGTAGCTTCTTTTAGTTGGGTTATTAAATTTTTAAATTGTGTTCTATCTGCAAACTCTACGTCTTCTTGCGAAAAATCTAATTCCAATTCTATTAATGCAGAAAAACTAATTAAGGCTTCGCGCAATGCACTCAAATCGGAAGAGAATCCTCCTCGCATAGTATGCAATGCTGCTTTTTTGCTGGCTTCTGTATTACTTGCAATTAAATCTGCAACAGCTTCGGCTTGCGCTAAATCCATTTTCCCTTTTAAAAAAGCTCTTTGGGTGAATTCTCCTGGCTTGGCTAACCTAACACCACGTTTTGCTATCGCTTGTAAAATTTGTTCTTGAATATATGGAGAACCATGACAGCTTATCTCTATCACATCTTCCCCAGTGTAAGATTTAGGCCCTCTGTATAAAGTGAGTACTACTTCGTCTAAAACCGTATCCCCATCTTTTAATAAACCTACATGAACAGTATGCGATGCTTGTACATACAAATCCTTTTTAGGAAACAATTGATTCATTACTTCAAATGTAGCAGGGCCGCTTATACGAATCACGGCTATTGCCCCAATTCCTGGCGCTGTAGCCATTGCTACTATGGTATCGTCCCAGCCTTGTAATTGCATCCTCATTACACAAAGGTAATGCTATTGAATTATTCTTCTGAAACCAGGAAAGTGATACTCTGTTTGTGTCTATAAATTACCTTATTCCCATTTTGTATTGCTGGCTTCCAATTAGGCCCTTTAGTAATTACCCTTATTGCTTCTGCCTTAGTTCCATATCCTGGGTCATTTTCAGCAACTACATCACTGATAGCGCCATTTTTATCTACTAAGAAAGAAACCACCACTGTATATTTTCCAGCAGGTGCACCATTCTCAATAGGCAAATCACTATTTAAATTTCTTTCCAGGTATTTTCTCCAACCATTAAGGCCGCCCGGAAATTCAGCAGGTATTTGCACTGCATAAAATATTTTATCGATGTCTTCTTCTTTTGCAATTGTAGAAACTCCTGCAATTGATTTTTCAACTGGAGGATTCACTAATTCATTGTTTTTTTCTCCCTCCTGATTAAAATTATTGATCTGCACATTTTCCATTTGATCAATAGGTTTTACTTCTTCCTCTGGCTTTACTTCATTATCCTTTACAATTTTGGGTGGAGTTACAGAAACTGTTTTAATCTTAACTGGTTCTTTTTTTATGGGTTTTACTATTTCTACTTTTTTATTTTCATCCTTGAATTTTTCTAATGAAATATCAACAACAGTTACTGAAACCGGGGCAGTTTTATTTTCGTTTGCCATTAAAATAACAGTAACAAATAAAGCGGCAATACTAAAAGAAACAATTATTGCTTTCTTTAATCTGCTATTGTAAGTTTTACGTAATTCATAAGCACCATAGCTTTTATTTTTCCCATCAAATAAAATATCGAGCCACTCGCTCTGAAGGATCTGATTTTTATCCATAGTATTATGTTTACTACTAGGACACAGCAATGCTGCATTTCCATAAAAAATCAAAAACCAAAATAGCATTTCAAAAAACAGCAATAAAAAAGCCCCGAGTCAAAAAGACTCGGGGCCATATTCAATAGTCATGTTGAATTATTCTTCAGATACCATGAATGTAATACTCTGCTTGTGACGATAGATTACGTTTCTACCATTCTGAACCGCAGGCTTCCATTTAGGCCCTCTGGCAATTACACGAACTGCTTCTGCTTTTGTGCCATAGCCTGGATCGTTCTCAGCAACTACATCACTGATTGCTCCATCTTTAGCTACAATAAAAGAAACCACAACTGTGTATTTTCCTGGAGGTGCACCATTTTCAACAGGTAAATCTCTATTCAAGTTACGCTCCAAATATTTAGTCCATGCTGGTATACCTCCAGGGAATTCCGCTGCAATTTGTACCACAGTAAATATCTTGTCGTAATCTTCTTCTTTTTTAGGGGCTTCAACCACACCAGTACCGGTTTCAACAGGGGGAGCAACTATACCTTCGTCTTTTGCACCTTCCTGATTAATGGTACCAATCTTGGTATCTTCCAATTTTTCTACCTCTTTAATTTCATCTTCTTCTTTCACTTCTTCATCCTTAACAATTTTAGGAGGAGTGAACTTAGTGATTTCCACTTTTGGAGGTTCTTGTTTGGGTGGTGGCGGTGGAGGTGGTGGCTCAGGCTTTTTTTCTTCCTGCTGCACGTTTTCCAACGACACGTCTTGTACGATTAACTCTTTACTCTCTTTGCCAACAGTATTAGCAAGTAGGTTACCCAAAACTGCTAATAAAAGGATGAGCACGGTTCCTACCAAAGCCTTGGTCATACGCTTATTATAGGATTTGCGCAACTCATAAGCTCCATACTCCTTGTTTCTGCCATCAAAGATGATGTCGAGAATATCGGCTGATTGAATTTTATTTACGTCCATTGTAAAAAATGTTATTTGTTAGTTGCTTGTTGATCTTAGTTAGATGCGCCAGCTCCTGCACTTCCGCTTGCATCAGATATTTTTACTAAAGCGGCTTCGCCTTCGGAAATATCAACCAATGCATACTTTTTAAGTACGTTAATAGCCATTTCATCTAACACATCCACTACATTCTTATAAGTACATTCAGCAGAAGGCTTAATGATAACCACCAAATCCTTTTCAGGAGTATTACGCTTCTTGTCAATCAAAATAGATCTGATTTCTTTGAAGTTGGATGATTTAAAATTAGACCCATTTACTTCCAATTGACCCTCATAATAAAAGACGTTGTTGTCTTTGCCTAATAGCAAAGTGATAACACCTGATTCTTTTGCTTTATTCTGGTCTTCGGGCTTATCAGCATCTTTTGGCAAAAAGAGTCTCATAGCCGTTGGTTGACTCATGGTTGTAGTGAAGATAAAAAACGTAATCAACAAGAAACCTAAGTCCACCATGGGTGTTAAGTCAACCCTGGTTGATAGTTTTTTTCCTTTCTTGACGCCGGGTCCTTTTTTGTGGCCACCGCCGCCCGAGGTATCCATTTCTGCCATCTTGGTAGAATTTAGTTTTCGTTATAAATTAGTTTCCTTTAATCTTCTACTTTTTCCCCTTTCTGGTTCAATTTCCAAAGATCAGTTCCTACTGGTGCTGCTTCTGGGCTGGTTACCATTTGAAACTTCAAGATATCGTTCTTCTTGAAAGCATCAATGATTGCTTTGAAAGCAGGATATTTAGCCATATTGTCCCCTTTTAAAAGGAATGCAGGCTCTTTCTCACCTAAATAAGCATCTTTAGTAAATCGCATCCAAGTAACCAACTCATTATTAGCCGTATCCAATACTGGAATACCGGGCAATTTATCGCCTTTACGCTGGTCTTCAGGTAAGGCAAGGAATGAAGCAAGGCTACCGAAAGGTGCTCCAAAAAACAGCGACTTTTTAAAAGCAGCAGTGTTTAGACCCAGGTTACGAGATGAATTTAGTGCATTAGCAATCGCTTCTTTTTTAGACTCGTCGTCCATTTCAAGAAACACTTTACCGTTTGCATCTAAGATTACCATCACATAATCCTTCTGGGGCGCCACTTTTGCAGCAACTGATTTTGGCGTAGTAACTGCAATTGCTTCAGCAGGCTTAAACTTGGTCGTTAAAATAAAGAACGACAACAAGAGAAAGGCCACATCGCACATTGCGGTCATATCGATGTTTGTACTCTTCCGAGGTAATTTGGCTCTACCCATTGTTTAGTTTTTTACTGTTTCACTTTTATTAAGATTCAAATCTTTACCAATTCCACAAATAATTTGAAATTATTTGTAGTTAGCAGCAAAGCTTTGAGTTAAAGTGAATCCAGACTCATCAATTCCGTAAGTGATACCATCAATACGAGTGGTGAACACGTTGTAGAAAATGATAGCTACAGCTGAAGTACCAATACCTAAAGCAGTGTTAAACAATGCCTCAGAAATACCTTTTGATAATTCACGTGCAGCATCACCACCACCTTCTTCTCCTAATGCAGAGAAAGACTTAATCATACCTAATACCGTTCCAAACAATCCTAATAGGGTTGCTACAGAAGCAATAGTAGATAAGAATACTAAGTTCTTTTCTAACATTGGTAATTCAAGTGCAGTTGCTTCTTCAATTTCTTTTTGAATGTTCAATACTTTTTGTTCAGTTTCTAACTCAGTATTGGTAATCATTTCTTTGTACTTCTTAAGACCTGCTTTCATTACATTACCTACAGATCCTTTTTGCTTATCGCAAGCAGCCAAAGCTTTGTCTACTTCTTTGTTAGCAAGGTGAAACTGTACACTACGAACAAACTCTGCATTGTTTGCAGTACCTGTTGCTTTAACTACAGTAAGCATACGCTCGATAACGAAAATCAACACAATGATGAAGTTACCAATCAAGATAGGTACAACGATACCACCTTCATACATTTTAGCTAATCCAGTTAAAGGTCCTTTGTGGTTAGGCCAGAAACCACCAGCCAAATCTGGATTGGTAAAATTACTGTTGGTTCCTAGTACAAATCTCCAAAGAATGTACCCTAATACAACTCCAGCAAATGGAGCAATCCAAGAAATAATGTTGCTGCTCTTCTTCGGTTGAGTAGAAGTTGCACTTTTCACTGCAGCGGTTGGTTTTGTTTCAGCCATGACTCAAATGGTTTTTGATTTTTTAAAAAAAATAACAAATGGTTTAAAAAATTACTTCACAATGCTAATGAAAATTATTCTGAATTATCAATTTGTTTGAAATTCTTCAAAACAATTTAAATCCGCATCGCAAAGGGGTTACAAATTAGGGATTTTATTTAAAGCAGCAAATTTGCGAACAATATTCTTTCTTTGTATTTTACCGATTTATTCTAAATATTCACCATTCATCCAATCCGTCTCCCTAATTGATTGTTGATAAGTCAACAGCCCTATCTTTATAGGCATTTTTTTAAACTATTCTAATTGCGACAATGAAAAAACTATTATTCTCAAGCACAGCGCTAATGCTTGCACTATCCGTGTTTGCACAACAGCGTCCTCAAACCCCTCCTCAAACACCAGGTACGGGTACTCAAATGCCTAATATGGGCAATTTGCCTAATATGCCAAACGCTCAAAGACAAGGGCCTAAAGCATATAAGGATGTAATTACTGCAAAAGCAATTTCAAAAACGGGCCTTTTTACCGTTCACAAAGTAGAAGACAAATACTATTTTGAAATTGCAGACTCCATTTTAGGTAGAGAAATTTTATCGGTTGTACGTTTTGCCAAAGTACCAGCAGGCGCAGGTTATGGTGGTGAAATTGCCAACCAACAAACTATTACTTTTGAAAGAGGGCCCAACAACAATGTATTCTTGCGTACGATTACTTTGATTAATCAAGCCCAAGAAAACCAAGACATTTATAAGGCAGTCACAAACTCTAATCTGAATGCTATTGCATCTGCATTTCCTATTGCCGCATTTGGAAAAGATTCAGCGAGTATTGTGATTGATGTCTCTGATTTCTTCAAAGGTGATAATCAGGCTGTAAGTATTAATCCAAATATCAAAAGAAGATATAGTTTAAGTGTTTTAGCACAAGATCGTTCATATGTTGCTAAAATAAGCACCTTCCCAATTAACACAGAAATAGTTACCGTTAAAACGTATCAGTCCTCTCCTGTTGCTGGCCCTAGTATTCCAGGTTTGCCACCAGCTGCAGGAATTGCTGCTGCAAGAGATGCAGGTGCTGTAACAATGGAAATCAATACTTCATTATTGCTTTTACCTAAAGTACCCATGCAACGTAGAATTGCTGACAAAAGAGTTGGATACTTCACCGACGATTTTGTACGCTATAGCGATTCACAACAAAAAGTAGAAGATGTACAATTTGCAGTTCGTTGGAGATTAGAGCCTAAAGATGGCGAGTGGGAAAAATGGAGAAGAGGTGAATTGGTTGAGCCTAAAAAACAAATTATCTATTATATAGATCCAGCAACACCAAAGCAATGGCGCTCTCACCTAATTGCAGGTATTAACGATTGGCAAGCAGCTTTTGAAAAAGCAGGATTTAAAAATGCAATTGTTGGAAAAGAATGGCCAGTAAACGACACTACTATGAGCATGGAAGACGCACGTTTTTCTGTAGTTCGTTATTTTGCTTCTGATATTGCCAATGCATACGGACCAAATGTGCACGATCCAAGAAGTGGAGAAATATTAGAGAGTCATATTGGTTGGTACCACAACGTAATGAAGTTGGTTCATGACTGGTATATGTTGCAAGCCGGACCAAATGATCCAGGTGCTCGTAGTATGAAATATGATGACCAATTAATGGGCGATTTAATTCGTTTTGTTTCTTCACATGAAGTAGGTCATACATTAGGACTTCGTCATAATATGGGAAGCAGTAGCCAAACTCCAGTTGAAAAATTAAGAGATAAGCAGTGGGTTGAAGCAAATGGACACACAGCTTCTATAATGGATTACGCACGTTTTAACTACGTTGCACAGCCAGAAGACAATATCAGTAGAAAAGGATTATATCCAAGAATTGGTGATTACGATAAATGGGCAATGAAATGGGGGTATGGTTATATTCCTGGTAACACTGAAGAAGAAACAAAATTGAACAGCAATAAAATGGTTACTGCTGCTTTAAAAGAAAATCCTCGTCATTGGTTTGGTACCTACGAAAGTGGTAATAGAGTTGACCCTAGAAGTCAAAGCGAAGACTTAAGTGACAATTCAGTAAAAGCCAGTGAATATGGTGTAATGAATTTAAAGCGCGTAATGAAAGGTTTGCCAGAATGGACCAAGGAAGAAGGCGACCAATACAATAATTTGGCTACCATGTATGGCCAAACATTAGGTCAGTTTAACAGATATATTGGTCATGTAAGTACCAATATTGGTGGTGTTTATGAAACATTTAAAACAGTAGAGCAAAATGAAGCTGTTTATGAAATAGTTCCTAAAACTCGTCAAAAAGAAGCGGTTGGATTTATCAATAAAAATGTATTTGAAACACCAACATGGTTAGTAGATCGTGCCATGTGGAATAAGTTTAATAATCCTATTAGCGCAGATCCTATCATGAGTCTTCAGGAAAGAACAGTAAATAGCATTGTAAGTACAGATCGTTTAGGCCGCTTGCAATTGAGCGCTGAACGTTTTGGTGATGATAAAGCTTATACTGCAATGGAATTATTGAACGATGTTCAAGGAACTATCTTTAATGAGTTAAGCAGTAAAAAAGCAATTGACACTTATAAGAGAATGTTGCAAAGAGCATATGTAGATCGTTTAACTTCTATCATTAATCCTGCTCCTACAACTGGTGGTGGAATCACCATTAGTTTTGGTGGTGCTAGTGCAGGTATTGATGCAAAGAAATCAGACGTAACTGCAATTGTACGTGCTCAATTAATTGGACTTCGTAGTAAATTAAATAGTGCTTCTGCAACCGCAGCAGACAAAATGAGTAAAATTCACTTAGCAGATTTAGCTGAAAGAATCAAAGTTGCATTAGACCCTAAATAAAGTCTTTTGACACTAAATATAGCCCACAGGTATAACTGCCTGTGGGTTTTTTGTTGTGTTTAATGAGCAAAAAAAGCGGATGCCTCAAGTAAATTGTATCTTTGTATTATGAAAAAGATATTGTTTTTATTGCTTTTAGTTTTGGTTGGTTTTGTAGCGAAAGCACAACAACAAATGGTTTGGGGTTATTTAAGAGATAGCGTTAGCAATGAGCCAATTGAATTAGCGAGTGTTACCAATACCAATAAAAAGAAAACGGTTGTAACTAATAATAAAGGGCTATTTAAAATTGAAATAAGTAAGAATGATATCCTATCCATTTCTGCTGTAGGTTATCACTATGATACTGTTTTATATAGTGGGTTGATTGCAGCTTCCGATACATTAGCATTGTTTTTGGTTCCCATCAGTCGTAACCTGAACAATGTAACAGTTCAAAACTCTGGTGTTAGTCAGTATAGTTTAGACAGTTTAGAAAGAATAGCAGACTTTAAAGAATCAATGATTAGTCCTCCTGTTAAAGCGGTTGAATTGTCCAATTCTGGCGCAGGATTTGGTATTAGTTTAAATAGACTTTCTAGCAGAGAAAAAAGCAAAAGAAAAGCCACTGAGTTATTTAACAATAGCGAAAAAGAAGCATACATCAATTATCGTTTTTCAGCATCAATCGTAACCAAATACAGTGGTTTAAAAAATGAGGCTTTACAAAAATTTGTACAACGTCATAGACCAACTTATGAATGGTTAAGAAAACATCCTAAAGAAGAAGATCTCAAATATTATATCAACGATAAATTGAAAGAAGACAAAAAAAGCAACAATTAATTGGCTTCATTTACTCATATCGTAGCGCTACAATTGGATTCAGTTTAGCCGCTTTCATTGCAGGGTAAATACCTGCAGCCAAACCAACTACTGAGCAGATAACTATTCCAATAAACACCCATGTCCAAGGAACAACAAAGCCTGTATCTAATATAATCCCAAATATATTACCTACTAGTATTCCAAGAATAATTCCGAAAATGGCACCTAACAAACTAATAATCATACTTTCAAACAAAAACTGCTGACGAACATATTTGCTTTTGCCGCCAATCGCTTTAATTAAACCAACTTCCTTGGTTCGCTCATTTACAGCCACTAACATAATATTCATTAACCCAATTGCGGCACCAATTAAAGTGATTAAACCAATGGCACTTGCTGCACCAGTAATACTGCTTAAAAAGCCAATAAACATTTCAGCAAACTTGTCGCTTTTTTCAATAACGAAATTGACTTCTTCTGTGGGTTGAAGTTTTCTGATTGCTCTAAACACAGATGTAGCTTCGTCAGTTGCAACAGGAATAACATTTATATCGGTTACATTGATGCCAATTAAATAAGTAGGTCCAATATTGGCATACCGTCTAACATTTGTATAAGAAGTTACAATCACATCATCTTGACGAAGCATAGAGCTAGACCCCTTGCTTTTAAGTAACCCTACCACTCTATAAGGTGTACTCCCTACTTTAATTATTTTATCTAAAGACCTTTCAGCTCTTTCACCAAACAAACGTGTAGCCACATTGCTTCCGATTAAACAAACGTTTCTACCGCTTTGTACGTCTAGGTTATTTAAATTTCTCCCTTGTTGAATAGTATACCCATTCACCAACAAATAGTTTTCATCGCCACCCCAAACCAATATCTGCGGATTTGTTTTACGGTCTTCATATCTTAATTCTTGACCGCCGGGCCCTCTGCGATAAATACTTACCAATGCACCCGGAAAATTATAATTGGCTTTAAAACGCTCCACTTCTTCTAATCGAAGCGGTTTATTCAGATTAGATTTCTTCTCTTTTAAACCTCGTTTGGTTTTTTTCACTTCATCACTATTGGGTCCCATTCTGGCTCTAGTATCCTTAAAGCGAATACTGAAGGAGTTGGCACCCATAGATGAAAAGCTCTCTTTCAAACTTTGATTCATCGCTTCAATGGCAGTAATAATTCCTATTAATGCCATAATACCAAAAGCTATAATTGCTATTGTAATACCCGCACGAAGCTTATTGCTTTTTACCGTACGCCAAGCCAAAGTGAATGAGTCAAAAGCTGTCATAAATTAAAGGTACAGCGTATTGATTAAACCCTTTACAGTTAACAGTCTAATTATGAAGAGTGGTTAAAAATAGAAGCAATTGAGCACTATTGAAGGAAGAACGCCAACTAATACAATGGCAGCAGCCACCAATAATAGCCCAAATTTGAATCCACCCGTAATTTCACTTGTTTCTGGTTGGCCTTCTTTAAAGTACATTGCTTGAATCACTTTGAAATAATAATAAGCACTTACTGCTGCAAATAATACTGCAACAATAACCATCCACAATGGTCCGCCAGCTTTAACTACAGAAGCCAACATATAATATTTGGCAAAAAAGCCAGCAGTTAATGGAATACCGGCCAACGACAATAAACAGATAGTAGCAACAAATGCTAAAACTGGTTGAGTGGTGCCTAGGCCGTTAAACCCGTCAAAAGTGTAATCTTTCACTTTCATTAAAATCGCAAAGAACCCAATGGTGGCTAAACTATAAGCAACTGTGTATAATAGAATCCCTTCTGTTCCTAAGTCATTATTGCTATACAATGCAAATAACATAAACCCTACTTGAGCAATACTAGAATAGGCCAGCATTCTTTTGATACTGCGTTGAAAAACGGCGGTGATATTTCCTGCTAATAACGTAGCAACAATTACAAACGAGAGCAGTATATTCCAAGTAGGTCCTAATAAGCTTGAATTCGAAGCAAATAATTTAATAAAAGCAAAAAAACCAGCAGCTTTCACAATGGTGGCCATAAAGGAAGTGAAAACACTTGGTGCTCCATCATATACATCGGGGGTCCAAAAATGAAATGGTGCAGCCGAAACTTTAAAACACATTGCTGCAAACAATAATAGCAATCCAGCTACTTGTAAAAAAGCAGGACCCTGAACGCCAGACGATGGCGGTAAAGCACCCGTTCCCACGCTTGCCATTCCAAAAGTTCCTGTAGCGCCATACAACAATGCAATCCCCATTAACATTATGCCTGTTGTAAATGAGCCCATTAAAAAATATTTAAGAGAAGCTTCATTACTTTTAAGATTGTGTTTATCTGCTCCTGTTAAAATGTACAATGGAATAGATAAAATTTCAATTCCTAAGAACAACATCAACATACCATTATAAGAGGTAAGTATTGCAGTTCCGCATAAAACAAAGAAAATAAGCGCATAAAAATCAGCTGTCTTATTGCTGATTTTTTCTATTTCAGATCCACTTAATAAAACAAAAATGAGGGTTGCTGCAATCATTAATGTGTTAAAGAACAAACCCAATTTATTAAAATGCAATAAGTCTTTGGTATCTATTTGGATAGAAAACAAGCCATAGCTATTTAATAAATTAACAGTTAATAAAACAATTAATGAAATAATTGCGGTTAAAGTAATGACCGGTTTTTTATCGGTAAAAATGCCTGTAAACATCATTACCACACCTAGAATTGCTGAAAATATAATTGCGTTCATAACTACTAAATCGGTCTTTTACTTTTTTACAAATAATGCTGAAACACTGTCGCCAGTTAAATTCAGCAATGGTTGTGGGAATACGCCAAAAACTAGCACCAGCAAAGTAATTATCACCAATGCTAATTTAACATTCAAAGGAATATCTGTTGCTTTTTCTGTAATTACATTTAACGCTCCATAAATCACACGCTGTACCATATTCAATGTGTACACAGCAGCCAAAATAATACTAATTCCCGCAATAGCAGCCATTACCATATTGTATTGGAACAAACCGTTGAACATCAAGAACTCTCCAATAAATGCATTCGTGAGTGGTAAAGCCACATTTGCCAAAGCCATGATTACCAATAAAATAGCCATAACAGGTGCTTTTTGTGCCAAGCCACCCAGTTGACTCATATTTCTTGTGCCTAATTGCTTTTCAATTAAATCTGCAATAATCCAAAGCCCTATCACATTTACACCGTGACTAAACATTTGAATCATTACTCCATCCATTGCTGTTTGATTATTGGTAAACATTGCTGCACTCATTAAACCAATATGTGCAATAGAAGAATAGGCAATCATGCGCTTAATATCGTCTTGACGGATGGCAATTAATGAAGCGTAAATCATACCAATAATCGAAAGTATAATTACCAAATTGGCAGATTGAGCTGCAGCATTAGGGAACATTGGGAGTATCCATCTTATAACTGCAAATACCCCCATTTTAACCATTATACCACTCATTACCATTGTAGTAGCTGTAGGCGATTGCTCATAAGCATCTGGCTGCCAAGTATGAAAAGGAAAGATGGGCATCTTTATGGCAAATGCAATAAAGAATAACCAGAACATTATTGTTTCTTGTTGAGCAGATAGTTTAACTGCGTAAAAACTCTGCAATGAAAATGATTGATCAGCAGTGTTAAAGTACATGAATAACAAGCCAATCAACATTAAAAGTGATCCTATAAATGTGTACACAAAGAATTTGAATGTAACTGCAATTCTTTTTTCTCCACCCCATATAGAACACAGAAAGTATACTGGAATTAATGCTAACTCCCAGAAAAAATAAAATAATAATGCATCAGACGCTAGAAATACACCCATTAATCCAGCTTGAGACAACAACATCAATCCATAAAAAGAGGCTGCGTTTTTATACTCATTATTGTAAACTGCAGTAAAAATTAAAGGAAAGGAAACGGCTGTTAACAAGCTCAGCATTTTAGCCATACCGTCTGCTTTCAACGTAATTCTACTTCCTAAATTATTTAACCAAGCTGCGTCGTATCCTATTTCTCCTGGTGTAAATACGGCAACCAATGCAATTGCTAAAGTTGCGATTGATGCCAATAAAGCAAACGTTTTAGCCGAATTCCCTTGCTTTAGTAAAAATGCAATTAAGCCGGCTACCAGAGGTGTTAATATGAGTAATAAAGTAATCATTATTGCTAGCTACTTGATGAACGATTTAAAATATTTTATCTAAAAAACGAGTGATAGTGGAATCATTAAACCACACAATAAAAAACACTACCATCGATAATATCATAATGAGCAAATAGCTAGCTACCTGTCCACTTTGAATTAATCTCAATTGCCTTGAACCGTATGCAACCAACTTACCTACTCCATTAACTGCCCCGTCAATACCCGACTTCTCCACAACATTTTTCAAAATACCACCCAAGGCATTTAATGGATTTACTATAGCGGTATTGTACAATTCATCTACATACCATTTGTTCATTAATAGTTTGCCCAATTCACCCTCTTCTGTATCATTTGTATTTTTATACTTCTTGTATGATTTTACAGCAAACGCAATCACCATTACAATTAAAAAGGTAACTACTCCCATCATTAAATATTCTTGGGCATGGGTTAAGTGATGCACTTCTGCTAATTTGGTTGATTCGGCAAAAATAGGGGCCAAGAAATGCTGCAACCAATGTTGGTTCTCGGCAAATACTGCGGGAATTCCTATAAATCCACCTACTACTGATAAAACGGCCAATACAATTAATGGAATAGTCATTGCAGACGGACTCTCATGCAAATGATGTTCTTGTTCATATGTACCCCTGAAATTTCCTAAAAAGGTTAAAGTATACAATCTAAACATATAAAAGGCTGTCATTAAAGCACCACCCACTCCAATATAATAGAACAGCGGATTATTTGAATAAGCAGCAACTAATATTTCATCTTTAGAAAAGAATCCAGCAAATGGCGGAATACCTGCAATGGCTAAGCAAGCCAATAAAAAAGTAATATGCGTGATGGGCATGTACTTTTTAAGGTTCCCCATTTTGCGAATATCTTGTTCATGATGCATGGCATGAATTACAGAACCAGCACCCAAGAACAACAATGCTTTAAAGAAAGCATGCGTCATCACATGAAATACTGCGCCTGTATAAGCTCCTACCCCTAATCCTAAAAACATATATCCCAATTGACTTACTGTTGAATAAGCCAATACTTTTTTAATATCGTTTTGTTTTAATGCAATAGTAGCTGCAAAAATGGCTGTGGCTAAACCTATCACTGCAACCAGTGTTTGTGTAGCTGGCGCCATGGTATATAATATATTGCTTCTAGCAATCATGTAAATACCAGCAGTTACCATAGTTGCCGCATGTATTAAAGCCGATACAGGTGTAGGACCCGCCATGGCATCAGGTAACCAAGTGTACAAAGGGATTTGCGCACTCTTACCCATTGCACCTACAAATAATAAGGTAGTTATAGCGGTAATATCAAAAGCTGATAATTGGGAAATGCCAGCAAATACATCTGTGTAATTTACCGTACCCAACTTAAAAATCAACCAAAATACTGCTAACAGAAAACCAAGATCTCCAATACGGTTCATGATAAATGCTTTTTTAGCAGCATAATTATAATCACCGTTTTTAAACCAATATCCAATCAATAAATAAGAACACAATCCTACTCCTTCCCATCCAATAAACATGATCACATAATTGCTACCCATTACTAGCAGCAACATGGAAAACACAAATAAATTCAAATAGGCAAAATAGCGTGCAAAATGATGAGGCGCTTCCTCTTTCATGTATGCGGTAGAATATAAATGAATCAAGAAACCAATTCCAGTAATAATCAATAAAAACAGCACAGACAACTGGTCTATTTGAAATGCAAATGGAATGGTGAACGCTTCTGTTTGAATAAAATTAAACAGGGTAACAACAGAATTAATTGGCGCACCACCGCTATTGGCAGCAGCTCCATACACTTGTCCAAATAAAAAGCAGGAGGTTAAGAAAGACAAGAAAATCATTCCTGACCCTATTATACCTACAGCAGATTTAGACAAGCGCTGCCTGCCCAATCCGTTAATCAGGAAACCCAGCAAGGGAAACAATGGTACTAAAAAAGCAATTTTACTCATATACTAAGTTGCGGGTGCTAGTTTTTCAATCGGTTCAAGAAATTAATATCTACAGAATGCGTATTTCGATACATCATTACAATGATGGCCAATCCTACACTCACTTCAGCAGCAGCTACTACCATAATAAAAAATACAAAAAGCTGTCCTTCTACTCCAGTGGTTGCAGTAGCATTATTCAATAAAGCCGCTCCATGGTGCATTTTTGAAAATGCAACCAATAAAAGGTTAACTGCATTCAACATTAGTTCTATGCACATGAAAACAATAATGGCATTTCTTCTAGTTAGC
Source organism: Sediminibacterium sp. (assembly GCF_030695065.1). GTDB lineage: Bacteria > Bacteroidota > Bacteroidia > Chitinophagales > Chitinophagaceae > Sediminibacterium. The sequence continues at coordinate 148,266 of NZ_JAUYTR010000005.1, forward strand.
ACCCCAATAATACCAATGCTAAACAAGGCTAATGAAAAATAGATATAATATTGTATAGGCATAATTGCGTTGTTATAAATTAATCTTTTTTACCAATTACTACAGCTCCAACCATTGCACTCAAAAAAAGTACACTACTTATTTCGAATGGAACAACAAAATCACTGAATAATGCTTTACCTAAATTTTTAATTAAACCAATATCGCCGGTTTTCATTAAAGCAGCTTTGCCAGAAAGTTCAGTTGCTTGCTTAACCAATGATACCAAAACCACTAAAAAACATCCTCCAGACACTACCCCTGCCAACTTCATCCACCAATTCTTTCTAGGCTCTCCTTCTGCGTTTAAATTCATTAACATGATCACAAACAAGAACAAAACCATGATAGCACCAGCATAAACAATCAAGTTTACAATTGCTAAAAACTGTGCATTCAATAAAATATAATGACCAGATATGGCAAAGAAAACAGCAATTAACCAAAGCACACTGTGAACTGGATTTTTACTAACCAGTACCATAATGGCGCTGAAGATAGCCAGTGCACTTAAAGAGAAAAACAAAATTTGAATCGTATCCATTTCTTTGATTGTATTAAACAGGCAAAATATTTAAACTCTTGCAGCTCCTCTCGCTGCAGCATATTCTTCCGGTGCTGTGTTCTTATTTGGAATCAACAAATCGTTTTTCCCATATATAAAACCCTTTCTGGTAAAATTTGCTGGAGCAAAAGTTTCACTTAAATAAATAGCATCTTTAGGACAAGCTTCTTCACAAAGTCCACAGAATATGCAACGAAGCATATTGATTTCATACTTAGCTGCATATTTTTCTTCGCGATACAAATGCTCTTCGCCAGGCATACGTTCAGCAGCTTCCATGGTAATAGCTTCTGCCGGACATGCCACAGCACACAATCCGCATGCGGTACAATTTTCTCTTCCTTCTGCGTCTCTATTTAAAACGTGTAACCCTCTAAAAACAGGGCTAAACTCTCGCTTTTGTTCTGGATATTGAATAGTAGGTTGCTTCTTAAATATATGGCTAAAAGTAATGGCCATGCCCTTTACGATATTGGGCAAATAAAGGCGCTCCATGAAAGTCATTGGCTCCCTACTTACTTCTTTTGCTCTGTTTGTTAAAGCTTGCATGTATTCTTTTATATAAAAGGTTCACAAATGTATAATTTTGATCTTAACCCTGCTGCCATAATATCACTGCGCCAGTTGCCAACATATTTACCAACGCCAGTGGTATTAAACTTTTCCAACCTAAATTCATTAATTGATCGTAGCGGAAGCGTGGAATGGTCCAACGAATCCACATGAAAAGGAACAAGAAAATCACAATCTTGGTAAGCAACGATAAAACACCAATGATAGCAGCAATATTAGGGGCTAATGTAGACTCGTCTAAAAACGGAACATCATACCCGCCAAAATACAAGCTAGCCATCACCGCGCTACTCATGATCATATTTACATATTCTGCAAAAAGATAAAAACCCAATTTCATAGAAGAATACTCTTGGTGGTATCCCATATTTAATTCGTTCTCTGCTTCTGGTAAGTCGAATGGTGTTCTATTACACTCTGCCATTGCGCAAACAAAAAATAAGATAAAGCCCAATGGCTGATAAACTATATTCCACCATGCGCCTGGAGCCATTTGTTGGTCAACAATAGTTTTTAAACTTAAGGATCCTGAAATCATTAACACCGCAATCAATGCTAAGCCCATGGCTAATTCATAGCTGATGGCCTGAGATGCACCACGTAAAGCGGCCATCAAAGAGAATTTGTTATTTGATGCCCAACCTCCAATCATGATGCCATAAACACCCATACTAACTACCCCAAAAACATATAAAATCCCAATATTGATATCGGCAATTTGTAAATCTATTTTGCGACCAAATAACTCTACAGAACTACTCCACGGTATAACGGCACAAGTCATTAGTGCTGCAGTCATAGCCATTGCGGGACCTAATATAAAGAGCCCTTTGCTTGCCGAATTTGGAATAATTTCTTCCTTCATGATGAGCTTTAATCCATCTGCTAAAGGTTGTAATAAACCCATTGGACCAGCTCTGTTCGGGCCTGGTCTATCTTGTAAAACCGCAGCTACTTTTCGCTCCGAAAAAGTAGTGTAAAGGGCTATACCCAAACTAGCAAAAACAATAATCGCAATCAGGATTAGTTTTTCTAGCATCAATATCCAATCTAAGGCCAATAGTGTCATGCTTATGGTAATTAGTCTTTGTTATGGTTAAAGTCGGTTGAATGAGCTGGTCTGTCTAACTGACTCAAAGTTATATTAGGTTGATTCACTTCGCTTATTGAATGAATATCCATTAACAACTTTGGTTGTCTACCAGCATGAACCGCTTCAAAAGTTTCTGTTGGTTTATGAGTCCCCACTGTTCCAGCATAGTGTCCTTGTGCAATTACTGAATGGCGATCAATTAATCTTGGACCCTCTATTACCCAGTCACTGGTTTGCTTTTTATCGAATCTGCAAGTATTACAAATCCAATCTTCCACTTCACCCCACTGGTCTTTTCTGGCGGTTACTCTGTACACTTCATCACCTCTATTCCACAAAGTAACTTTACCGCTACAAGTTTTACAATCTCTATGTGCGTCAACTGGCTTTAAAAACCAAACCCTGTTTTTAAATCTAAAGGTTTTATCGGTTAATGCACCCACTGGGCAAACGTCTATAACGTTGCCAATGAATTCATTGTCTAAATTCTTTTCAATATACGTGGCAATTTCTGCGTGATCTCCTCTATCTAAAATACCGTGCTCTCTTTTGCCGGTTAATTGATCGGCAGTAAATACACAGCGGTAACAAAGAATACAGCGAGTCATATGCAACTGAATCTTATCTCCTAAATCGTGCTTCTTAAATGTTCTGCGTTGAAACTCATAACGAGTGCCCGCTTTACCATGCTCGTAACTAAGGTCTTGTAAATGACACTCGCCTGCTTGATCACAAACTGGGCAATCTAATGGATGGTTAATTAATAAAAATTCAACTACCCCATTGCGCGCATCAATTACACGATCACTGGTAATATTCTTCACTTCCATTCCATCCATTACAGTAGTTCTGCAACTCGCCACCAATTTGGGCATTGGTCTTGGATCTTTTTCAGAACCTTTGCTTACTTCAACTAAACAGGTTCTACACTTACCACCACTGCCTTCTAGCTTACTGTAATAACACATAGCAGGGGGAGCAACATCTCCGCCAATCTTACGCGCCGCGTTTAGAATAGTTGTTCCAGCTGGAACTTCTACTGTGATATTATCAATGGTTACTTTAAATAATGGTTGTTCAGACATAACTTAATTAAGCTGGTACATGAATAGGATCTGCATAATGTGCCAATCCATAATTTCTTTTTTGTGCTTCTTCCGGATGTTTCACATGCCATTCAAACTCATCTCTAAAATGTCTTATGGCAGCAGCTACAGGCCATGCAGCAGCATCACCCAACGGACAGATGGTATTACCTTCTATTTTGCGTTGAATATCCCATAATAAATCTATATCACTCATTTTACCTTTTCCGGTATCAATATTTTTTAGAATTTTCTCCATCCATCCAGTTCCTTCTCTACAAGGTGAACATTGTCCGCAACTTTCATGTCTGTAAAAACGAGCCAAAGTGTACGTGTTTTTTACAATACACTGGTCTTCGTCTAAAACAATGAATCCACCAGAACCCATCATAGAGCCTGTTGCAAAACCACCATCACTTAAACTTTCATAGTTCATTAAACGTGTTTCGCCTTTGGCAGTTTTAAGTAAAAGGTTGGCCGGTAAAATAGGTACAGATGATCCGCCAGGTATACAAGCTTTCAATCTTTTTCCATTAGCAATACCACCACAATATTCATCAGAATAAATAAATTCTTCTACAGAAATAGTCATGTCAATTTCATACACACCTGGCTTATTAATATTACCACATGCAGAAATTAATTTAGTTCCAGTAGATCTACCTACCCCTATTTTAGCGTATTCGTCTCCACCCATATTAATGATAGGAACCACTGCTGCCAAGGTTTCTACGTTATTAACTACGGTTGGTCTTTTCCATAAACCTTCAATGGCAGGGAATGGAGGTTTGATTCTTGGATTACCTCTTTTTCCTTCCAAAGATTCAATTAATGCAGTTTCTTCTCCGCAGATATAAGCACCTGCACCTCTTTGTACATAAATATTACAATCGAATCCAGTGCCTAAAATATTCTTTCCTAAAAAGCCATTTGCTTTAGCCTCATCAATGGCTTGCTCTAGAATATCCACTATCCATGCATATTCTCCACGTATATATATATAAGTGTCATTACTGCCTAATGCAAATGAAGAAATGATTAATCCCTCAATTAATAAATGAGGTAAGAACTCCATGAGGTAGCGGTCTTTAAAAGTACCAGGTTCACTCTCATCTGCATTGCACACTAAATGACGAGGAACACCTTCTGGTTTTGCAATAAAACTCCACTTCATACCTGCAGGAAATCCGGCACCACCTCTACCACGCAATCCACTCTTCTTCACTTCTTCTACAATGGCAGCAGGATCCATTTGCTTCAGCGCTTTTTCAACCGCATGGTATCCGCCTTCTTTGCGATAAGTTTCAAAGAAACGAATGCCTGGGACATTTGCTTTTTCTAATAATAATTTTACACCCATATTCTTAATTATTTGTGGCAGCATTTTTTCTGCACTCATCAATAATGGCGTCTACTTTTTCTTTGGTTAAATGCTCGCGATAATGTTTGCCCAATTGCATCATTGGCGCATAACCACAAGCCCCTAGGCATTCCACCGTTTTTAAGGTAAACATACCGTCAGTGGTAGTTTCACCTGGCTTAATGCCTAATTTGGTTCCGATGTAATCAATTATATCATCCGATCCATTAATCATACAAGGACCAGTTTGACAAACTTCAAATAAATGCTTGCCTATTGGTTTCAAATTATACATGCTATAAAAGGTAGCCACTTCATACACTTCAATAGGGCTAATATGTAAAAGCGCTGCAACATAATCCATGGTTTCTGCACTTAACCATCCACCAAAACTGTCTTGCGCTAAATGCAATACAGGCAACAAGGCACTTTTTTGTTTGCCTTCGGGATAGCGAGCAACCAATCGGCTAAACTCTTTCAGTTGTTCTTCATTAAACTTACTCATACAGTAATATTATTAAGCATCCAATTCTCCTGCAATCAGGTTTAAACTACTCATGGTTAAAATAGCGTCAGACAACATGCTGTCTTTTACCAACTCAGGATATGCCTGATAGTAAATAAAACAAGGTCTGCGGAAATGCAGTCTAAACGGCGTTCTTCCCCCATCGCTAATCATATAGAATCCCAACTCTCCATTACCACCTTCAACAGATTGGTACACTTCGCCCTTTGGCATATCTACTTCGCCCATGATGATTTTGAAATGCCAAATCAATGCTTCCATTTTAGTGTACACATCTTCTTTCTTCGGCAAATAGTATTCAGGAACATCTGCGTGGTACACCTCTGCATCGGTTCCTTTAAACGCTTGTACTTTATTATAAGCCTGTTGAATAATGCGCATACTCTGCCACATTTCTTGGTTACGCACTAAGAAACGATCGTAGTTGTCGCCCGTTTTTCCAACAGGAATCTCAAATTCAAAATCTTGGTAACTGCTGTATGGACTATGTACACGAACATCATAATCTACACCAGCGGCACGCAAATTAGGCCCAGTAAACCCATAATTCAATGCACGTTCAGCACTGATAGGACCGCCACCAATGGTGCGCTCCATAAATATTCTATTGCGTGTTAACAAACTCTCTAGCTCGCCTAACGCAACTGGATACTCTTTTAAGAATTTCTCGAGTTTCGTAAACGCTGTATTTGTGAAATTCCTTTCAAAGCCGCCAATACGCCCAATATTAGTAGTAAGACGGGACCCACATACTTCTTCATATATTTCATAGATTAATTCGCGGTATTGCATTACATATAAGAACCCGGTAAACGCTCCTGCATCTACTCCCACAATAGAATTACAAATTAAGTGGTCGGCAATTCTAGCCAACTCCATAATAATCACACGCAAGTAGTCTACTCGCTTAGGAGTTTGAACACCCAATAATTTTTCGCAGGTCAAATGCCATCCCATATTATTAATGGGACTGCTACAATAATTTAAGCGATCGGTTATTGGAGTGATTTGATACAACGGTCTTCTTTCAGCGAGCTTTTCGAAAGCGCGGTGAATATATCCCACGGTTTGATCACTCGAAATAACGCGTTCCCCATCTAACTCCATAATATTTTGGAAAACCCCATGCGTAGCAGGATGGGTTGGTCCTAAGTTAATGGTAGTGGTTTTCCGCTCTATTGCGTCTTCTGCTAATGTTATATTATGATCACTCATATTTTTTATTTTATCCGCGTCCAAACATTTCGTCGTCTTTGTCAATACGGGTTTGATCTTCTAATGGGTATTCTTTTCTTAGTGGGAAATAATCCATCTCATCCACATTCAAAATTCGCTTAAGATTGGGATGTCCCACAAAATTGACTCCAAAGAAATCATAGGTTTCTCTTTCCATCCAGTTGGCAGAAGAGAACAATTGCGTTGCAGTAAAAACATCTGGGGTTGCAACTGGTGTAAACACTTTAAAACGAAGACGCGTATTTTCTACCAAATTGTGTAAATGGTAAACAACCGCTAATTCCCTATTGGCCATTTCAGGATAATTAACCCCACATAAATCGGTTAGAAATTGAAAGCCTAAACTAGGTTCATCGTATAAGTATTGCAATACTTTTAAGTTGAGCTCTTTAGGTGCTTCAAAGCAAAGCATACCATAAGTATCTTCAAAGTTGAAGACCTGGTCTCCAAACTTTTCGGTCAGTTTTTGCTGAATATATTCGTTGCTGATAGCCATAAATTATTGTATTCCGTATCCGTTCAATAATGCTTTATAATGATCACTATTTCTTCTTCTAATGCTCTCTTGTCCTACCAACTCTTGAATTTTCATAAATCCATCTAAAATGGCTTCGGGTCTTGGAGGGCAACCCGGAACATACACATCAACAGGAATCACTTGGTCAATCCCTTGCAATACACTGTAAGTATCAAATATTCCACCACTAGATGCGCAAGCACCTACTGCAATTACCCAACGAGGTTCTGCCATTTGTAAATAGACTTGACGTAAAACCGGGCCCATTTTTTTGGCAATCGTTCCCATTACCATCAATAAATCGCACTGGCGAGGAGAGTGACTCATACGTTCTGCACCAAAACGAGACAAATCATAATGTGAAGCAGCTGTTGCCATGAACTCAATACCACAACATGAAGTAGCATAAGGCATTGGCCAAAGTGAGTTTTTACGAGCTAGCCCCACCACATCACTTAGTTTAGTGGTAAAAAATCCGTCTCCACCATAGCCATCTGGCGCATCAACATACGTTACTGAATCAGCAATATTGGCTTCAATTGGATGAATATTATATCTAACTGGACGTGACATATTCCTTTATATTAAAATTTTAAGACCTATTGAACTAACAAACAGTTTCCGAAACTTTTAGTTCGGTTTAATCTTCCCACTTTAAAGCACCCTTTTTGATGATATAAGTGAATCCAATCAGGAAAAACCCTACAAACATCACTACAGCAAGGAATCCATTCCATCCTAGCTCACGAAAATTAACCGCATAAGGGTAAAAGAAAATGACTTCTACATCAAATAAAACAAACAAAATGGCTACCAAAAAATACTTAATTGCCATGGGTTGGCGGGCATTACCATGTGATTCAATACCACTGGTAAAATTTTCTAATTTATCAGCTGTTTTGCGCTTTGGGCCTACCCAAGAAGAAATTCCAATCATAGTGGCCACAAACCCCGCTGCAAAAATTAATTGGATCGCAATAGGCAAATAATTGGATGCCGAATTGGATGCACTAGCGTCTAACAAAGTGTATATAATACCCATAGCTCTGTTTAAGTTCGCAAAAATACGCTAGTAATGGATATAAAAGAAAAACTCCTCAATTTGAGGAGCTTTTTCTTTAAGTTAATTTTTAGGCTGGGCTTAGTTACCGGTTTTAGCACCAGAAGCGTTTCCTTTAGCACCAGGATTTGAGTAATAATCAATTATTTTTTGAATAGTTGCCTTTACATCTTGCGCGTACTTGTTGTTTTCTTCCCCTGCTGTAGGGTATAAAGCCAACATTTTATCAGCCACTTCAATGGCTTTTTGACAAGTAGCCAAGAATTCATCTACAGCTGGAGATCTATCACCCTTGGTCGTTATTTTAAAATCTGGTCTTTTTTTGATTTCATTAAAAAGATTTACATAGTAGTTAATCTTAAAGTACTCGTCTAAGAAAATGGATTTTCTATGCTTTTCAAGGTCAACTGTAGCATAAACAGAATCTAAGTAATTTAAGTTGCTGATGATAACTGCAGTATCAGTTCCAGCTGCCATAGTAGCTCTTTTAAAGAAACTATAAGGATGGGGCTTATCAGGATGAGCAGCCATATATGGCTTTGCATATTCAATTACTTGATCGTAGGCTTTTGCAACAAAAGCAGAATTAGTTAACTTGTAATGATCATATTCAGTTAATTCTCCTTTAAGTTCCATGCCTTTTTTCATCCAACTCAATTGTGCATTATATGATTTGGCTTTACCAAACATGTCGGCTGCTGCATTAATGAAGGCAACCCTATTTGCTTTTACGGTATCCGCCAATAATGCTTTCTCAATATAGCTAGAAGCAACTGTTTCATTACCAGGAAATTTGGTTAATACTTCTACCCCTAATTTATAATCAGATGCCTGAATTTCAGCAGCAGGAGCTGTTGCCAAGAATTCTTCAATATACTTTTTAGAAGACAAAGAATCTCCTTTTCTTAAATAGTTGTATGCATATACCACGCCTAATCTTGGAACAGCTTTTACACCAACCGCTGCATCCAATTCTTTTGCTTTAGCCAAAGACTCATCATATTTACCCGCACGGAATAAATAATCTGCTTGGTACAATTCATTTCTTGAATCTTTGTCTGCACTTTGAACGTATTGGTCTAAATAGCCTTTTGCTCTAATTACGTCTCTCTCTGAATAATACAAGTACAAGGCATAATACACTGGAGGAAAAGCAGGATCTGCAGTTTTTGCATTGTCAAAGTATTGGTTAAATAATTCTTCATTATTTTGGCTTCTGTATATTAAGCCAATCCTAAACATCGCCAATGCGTTCTTTGGATCACGAGCTATAGCTTCCGTGTAAGCTTTAACTGCTTCCCCGCCATTTTCACCACCCATTTTCTGGTAGCTAATACCCATATAGATATAAATATCTGGGTTTACTAAATCTATAGCGGCAGCTTGCTTTAATTTTTCAATACCATACATAGGGTCTCCCATTTTACTATCCCCATCTGCATTGGCACGACCAATTGCAGTGAGGATTCCAGCGTCTGGTTTACCTCTATTTTTTCCCTTTGTTGGAGTTGTTGCAGTGATGGCTTGTTCAAACTTTTGTTTGGCTGAATTAAGATCACCGCCTTCACGTATTTCAACATGCCCCATCCCTACCAATAACCAAGCATCACTACCTAATTCTTGTAGCCCTTTTTGGTATATAGCTTTTGCAGCAGCCACATCTTCCTTAGTCACTTCAATTCCGTTTCCGGCTAAAAATGCTTGACCTAACCAATAAATGGCTTGAGGATCTTTAGAATTGGCATCATAGTTTTTTTGCAGTACTTCTTTTGCACTCTTGTTTTTTTCATAATGCAACAGCTTAATGCCTTCGGCAACTTGGGCCGTTAAGCACTGTACAGCAAATACAGCTGCAAACATCAAAGCAACAGACTTCTTCATGTTCTCTCTTTTTTATTAGTTGTTTTGTTATTCCGATTTTATACTTCCCTGTCTTTTATGAAAAGCCATTTTAGCCGGAGCTAAAAAAGATCTTCTAAATATTAATTGCCCTCTTTCTAAACTCATGAAATTCATGAACCCAGTTCCTAAACCCGCATGATTCTCTTTTAACACATAAAACAAAGGTCGTGCCAAAGGGTACTGACCATAGGTTATGGTTGATTGAGAAGGTTTTGCAAAAATGCCTTTTTCTAAACATGCAGTGCATTCTACCCTTGCCAATCTAATTTTTGTGAGATAGGATTGTTGCTGCTTATCGTACACATCCCCTATCCAACTCATGCCCACAAAACCAATCACATCCGTTCTTGAAGTAACTATATCAATTACTTCTTTACTATTATTGGCCGCAACCACATTAATACCAAAATTTCCGCCTTTCAACACACTGTCTTTTAAATATCGAACAGTACTGGTTGCAGACTTGCCATCCATTACAGCAGTAATTTTATGCTTCCCACTCAAAATATCTTTCACATCCTGGAAACTAAAAATACTATCGGCTGCATTGTTATTTACAATCAAAGCAACCGCATCATATGCTAGTTCTGCATACTGAGGAGGATAAGACAAAATGGATTTGTAGTACTCAGCTTCTTTTTCATCTAAGCCCCTTGCTACAATAATCATTCTAGTACTATCATTTTGCAAATCACGAAAACAATCTGCTTCAGATTTGTAAGATGCAATAATATTGGCTTTTGGATAAGAGGATTGATGAACCTTAAGCTGCTCTTCAATTACAGGCTTAAAGCTTTCGTCTACACTAATGCGTATAGTACCTTCTTCAGTATTGTCTTCAAAAGCATTTTTTGATTCTTTTGAATCACATGAAACAAAGAGCAAAACACCCAGCAAACACGCAAACAAACTGTACTTCCTCATAATTAATATTCTTGCTTAATGCCTCTGTACAATCTAAAAGCGCCATACAACAAACAAATACTACCGAATAAATTTCGATAAACCGGTTCTGCCGTAAACACCAGATCCATCCCCAATTTTTCTATAAAAAATACAGCCAAACCAACACCCAAAAACAACAGCGACATCGAAATATCATAGATCCTTCTGAATATGCTGTACCGTTTTTGGTTCCTTTCTCTAAAAGTATTTTCCATACAATCACTTTACGGGATGGGCAATTTAGTAAATATTTTACGTGAGATGCTCGAAAATTAAAAATCCATAAAAATTTAAATAAAAACTTAGTTAAACTAATGATTGTTAGTTAGAAATAAGTTGCTATATGTTACTAAAGTAGTGATAACCAATATTTAAACTACAAACATTAATTTTGCAACAATATGAGTAACAAAGCAAGTATACCGCAGGGAACAAGAGATTTTAACGCTGCCACCGTTCAAAAGCGAAACTATATTTTTCAAACCATCCGAACTGTTTTTGAATTGTATGGCTTTCAACCTTTAGAAACGCCTGCAATGGAAAACTTGGATACTTTAATGGGTAAGTATGGCGAAGAGGGTGATAAACTGATTTTTAAAATACTCAATAATGGTTTAGACAATCCGGCAAAGCATGAACAAATTGTTGCCGATTTTAATAAAATTTTAGAAGGCAAAAATAATAAAGGGATTACAGAGCGAGCGCTTCGATACGATTTAACCATTCCATTTGCCCGTTTTGTAGCAATGAATTTTGGACAGTTAACCATGCCCTATAAGCGTTATCAAATTCAACCAGTATGGAGGGCAGACAGACCTCAAAAAGGAAGATATAGAGAGTTCTATCAGTGTGATGCCGATGTAGTAGGTAGTAATAGTTTATTGAATGAAGTGGAATTAACCGCTATTTATGCCACAGTGTTTGAGCGTTTGCAATTGCCAGTAGAAATTAGAATCAATAGTCGAAAAATATTGGCAGGATTAGCAGAACTATGTGGCGGTCAAGAAATATTAGTACCAATCACAGTTGCTATTGATAAGTTAGATAAAATAGGAATAGAAAAAGTTAAAGAAGAATTATCACAACGAGGCATAAACGAAGTTCAAATAACTATTATTGAAAAATACCTTTCAATAGATGGAGATAATGGTCAAAAAATACAACAGCTTAAACAATTGATGGGCCATAATGCCACTGCACAAAAAGGCATTGAAGAATTGGAATATATTATTGCTTATTACTCCAATAAATACGATTCCAATTTACTAGTTGATTTTACTTTAGCAAGAGGCTTGAACTATTATACGGGTGTAATATTTGAAATCAAAGCCATTGGCGCACAAATGGGAAGCATTGGTGGAGGTGGACGTTACGATGATTTAACGGGCTTATTTGGTGTTGCTAATGTACCAGGTGTTGGAATTAGTTTTGGTGTTGATAGAATTTATGATGTTTTAGAAGAACTACAATTATTTCCAGAAGCAGTACAAAAAGGAACAAGGGTATTGTTCTTTAATTTAGGAGTAGAAGAAAGTAAAAAGGCGTTTAATTTAATGCAAGACTTGCGCGAAAGAGGTATTGCCTCCGAATTATATCACGAGCAAAGTAAGTTTGATAAACAATTTAAGTATGCAGAAAAAAAACAAGTTCCTTTTGTTGTGATTATCGGTAGTACCGAATTAACAGAAGGAACTTGTATTATAAAAAATATAGTAAACGGAGAACAGAAAACTATTTCACAACAGGAGCTAGTAACACAGCTTTTTTAAAAGAAAAAGCTACTGTTTCAACTGGTACTTTAGTGCCAACTAACTCATAGCCCATGGCTAAAATAGTAACCCCAGTTACTTTTTTGCTCTCGTCGCGAGTAAACTTTGCAGTTCCTTGGAACTGAGTAATCACATAAACATCTTCAGCAGATTTCTCTAATGTTGAGGCGCCTGCTTGAGAGTTCATCATTAATACGCCGTTTTCTAAAACAACGGTTACTTCGGCAACAGGACTTCCTTCTGCAAATGTGTACTTACCCAATAACTGATTTACAGTGGTATCTGATGGAGCATTTTGCGCATTAGATGCACTAACAAATCCAACCAACATAAAAGCGAATAATAGAATCTTTTTCATTTTTCAAAACTTTTTAAGAAGTACAAATTAAGCATTTCAATATTAATGAATCAAACCTTTTATCATAATTAATCTTAATTAAAGGCCTTCGTAAATAATGGCCGCCCCTTGGCCTACCCCAACACACATGGTAGCTAAACCAAACTTAGTTTGGGTTCTATGCATTTGGTGGATCAAAGTTGCCGAAATACGTGCACCCGAACAACCTAAAGGATGTCCTAATGCTATAGCACCGCCATTTACATTTACAATAGATTCATTTAACTCAAGATCTTTTATACAAGCAATGCTTTGCGAAGCAAAAGCTTCATTTAATTCAACCAAACCCAATTGATTAATATTCAGCCCTGCTCTTTTCAAGGCTTTCTGTGAAGCTGGAACAGGTCCAATACCCATGATAGCGGGGTCTACGCCAGCAACAGCCATACTACTGATGCGAGCAATGGGTTGTAGATTAAATAATTTAACCGCTTCTTCGCTGGCTAATAATACCGCTGCTGCGCCATCATTAATACCAGATGAATTTCCGGCGGTAACTGTTCCATCTTTAATAAAAGCAGGCTTTAAAGTAGCTAGTTTTTCTAAACTGGTTTTACGCGGATGCTCATCTTTGTTAAACCAACTAACCATGCGATCTGCTAACATTTCAACAGCCACTAATTCATCGTTCCATAAACCAGCTTCTTCTGCGGCAAAATATTTTTCCTGAGAATTAAAAGCAAATAGATCTTGTGATTCTCTGCTAATGCCCCATGTTTTTGCAACATTTTCTGCGGTTTCACCCATGGTGTATGGGTGGTACATGGCAGATAATTTAGGATTGATAAAGCGCCAACCAAAACTAGAATCATAGGTTTCTACTTTTCTGCTCCATGCCGAATCGGCCTTGGCTGTAACAAAAGGAGCCCTAGTCATACTTTCTACACCACCTGCTATATATAACATTCCATCTCCACATTGTATGGCTCTTGCAGCATCCATAATGGCCTGTAATCCACTGGCACAAAGCCGATTTACGGTGCTACCTGCAACAGTAGTAGGCAATCCAGCCAGTAAAGCCGCCATTCTAGCCACATTTCGATTGTCTTCGCCTGCTTGGTTAGCGGCACCCGCAATAACGTCTTCAATAGCCGTAGGATCTATGCTGGGATGGCGTTCTACCAAAGAACGAATAACAATAGCCAATAAATCGTCTGGTCTAACTGAACTCAATTTTCCGCCAAAACGCCCAATGGGCGTGCGTACTGCGTCTATGATATAGCAAGCTTTACTCATATAGAATGGTTGAGGCTGCAAGATATAAGTTATCTTTGCAGAATGAGTGCCTCTTTACCCAATATTCGCCACCAAAGCCAACAAGATCTGGAGACCTATTTTGAAAGCATTGGCGAAAAGAAATTTAGGATCAAGCAGGTGCAGGAATGGATTTGGCAAAAGCATGCCCACAGTTTTGAAGATATGAGTAATCTTAGCAAAGAACTGAGGACAAAAATGGCAACCGATTTTTCCCTGCCGGCTTTGCGTGTAGATGCTACCCAATACAGCAATGATGGAACCGTTAAAAGCAGATTTAAAACTTTTGATGGGCATTTAGTTGAAGGGGTTTTAATTCCAACAGATGATAGAAAAACAGCTTGTGTATCTTCTCAGATTGGCTGTAGTTTAAGTTGCAAATTTTGTGCAACGGGCTATATGGAGCGAAAGCGAAATTTAACCTACGATGAAATTGTAGACCAGGTAGTGTTGATTAATCAACAGAGTGAGCAGGTATTCGAAAAAAAATTAACCAATATTGTATTCATGGGAATGGGCGAACCACTCTTGAATTACAATAATGTTTTAAAAGCCATTGAACGGATTTCTGCAAAAGACGGTTTGTTCATGAGTCCTAGAAGAATCACTGTTTCAACTGCTGGTGTTGCCAAACAAATTAGAATGCTGGGCGACGACCAAGTGAAATTTAAATTGGCCTTGTCATTACACGCTCCTAACGATGCCAAGCGCAATCAAATTATGCCCATTAATGAAACCAATAATATCAAGGTTTTAACGGAGGCATTAAATTATTTTTATAAGAAAACAGGTAATGAAATTACCCTTGAATACATATTGTTTAAAAACTTAAATGATTCTGCAAAAGATGCAGAAGAATTGACCAAAGTATTTAGACAAATACCAGCCGACTTAATCAATATTATTGAATACAATAGTATTGATGCATTTAAATTTACCAAACCAGATGAAGACGACACGCAATCTTTTATGGATATTCTTGCAGCCAATAAAGTAAATGCAAGACTTAGAAGAAGCCGCGGAAAAGATATTGACGCAGCTTGCGGACAACTGGCTAATAAAGGCTAACAAAACAATACATCATTTTAAATCCTGTTGTAAAACAGCAAATCAACACCATGCAAAAACGTACAGACAACTTCAGCAAATTTGCCGAAAAGAAAAAAGGCGCTGCCATTAAAGAAGCCTATCGCCAAGAGAAAAGAAAGAATAAAGCAGATGCAAGAGCAGCTGGCGAGGAAATGAGGGCAAGAAAAAAAGCCAAAGCCCGTGGCGAAGAGTACGTAGATCCAAAGAAAGTTGCAGCGCCACCAAGAGAATCAGCTTCTACAAAACCCGCTTCATCTGACAAACCTACTAGAGGGGCAGGAAGACCAGTAAGCGCAGCAAAAGGACCAGGCAGACCAGCAGTAGCCGGCTCTGCAAAACCAGCAGCTGGTTCTTATAAAGCATTCAAAAGCGACAAAGGTGCTGCAAAAACAAGTAAGCCAACCTATGCGGGCAATCCAATGGATGCCGACAAAAAAGATGCTACTACCAGAGACTCTTTGATCCCCCTAAACAAATATGTTGCCCATTCAGGTGTATGTGGAAGAAGAGAAGCGGCTGAGTTAGTGAAAGAAGGAAAAGTAACTGTGAATGGAGATAAAATTTTTGAGCCTGGTTACAAAGTTTCTCAAGCAGATAAAATTTTAGTGAAAGGGAAACCCATTTTTTTACAACGCAATTCTGTCTACATTTTATTAAATAAACCCAAAGACTTTTTAACCACTGCTAGCGATCCACAAGGAAGAAAAACAGTGCTTGATTTAATTAAGGGTGCTACACCAGAACGAGTTTATCCGGTTGGCAGATTGGATAGAAACACCACGGGTGTGTTGTTGTTAACCAATGATGGAGAGCTGGCGCAAAAACTAACGCATCCTTCTTTTGAAGTGAAGAAAATTTACGAAGTTACTTTAGACAAGCCCGTTACTAAAAAAGACTTGGATTCTATTGTAAGTGGTATCACTTTAGAAGATGGATTTGTTGCTGCAGATTCTGTAGGATATGCCGATAGCAAGAGTAAGAATGTGGTAGGAATAGAAATTCACAGTGGTAGAAATAGAATTGTGCGCAGGATTTTTGAACATTTAGGATACGATGTAAAAGCATTGGATCGGGTAATGTTTGCCAATCTTACCAAGAAAAATGTAGAGCGAAGCAAATGGCGTTTTTTAAACGATAAAGAAGTGCGATTGCTTAAATTCATGAACAAATCTTTTCTTAGAAAAAACAAGTCAGAAGCCAACGCATGAGTATTGACATCATAGTAGAAACAGCCGATTTTGTTGCAGTAAACAAACCTTCTGGCTTATTGAGTATTCCTGATAGAATGGGCGTAGAAAAGTCTTTAAAAGACCTATTAAAACAACGCTATGGAAATATTTATACCGTCCATCGTTTAGATAGAGACACCAGTGGCATTATTATTTTTGCTAAACACGAAGAATCGCATAAAGCCCTCTCGCAACTTTTTGAAAGCAGGGAAATGGAAAAATTTTACTTGGGTTTAGTGAATGGACAAATGATGAACACCAGTGGAAGCATTGATGCTCCTATTATGGAACATCCGGGAAAAACCACTAAAATGATGACCCATGTAAAGGGTAAACCATCTTTAACCGATTATGAAGTGGTGGAACAATATAGGTTGTTTTCTTGGGTTCGTTTTCAAATACATACGGGAAGAACCCACCAAATTAGGGTGCATATGCAGCATATAGGACATAGCATTGTTTGCGATGAAATATATGGAGATGCAAAACCCATTTTGTTGTCTTCGATCAAAAAGAATTTCAAGTTGGCTAAAGTAGCAGAAGAAGAAAAACCCATTTTGGCAAGATTGGCTTTGCATTCTTTCCAATTAAATTTTACTTACAACGAAATTGCCTATCAGCTAGAAGCGCCATTACCTAAAGACTTGCGTGCAGTATTGCAACAATTAAAAAAATGGAAGGGCTAAACCTTATTGTTTAAATACTTTGCCGCCTTTCATTACAAATTGTACCCTGCCCATGCTGCTTACATCTTGTTGTGGATTACCATCCACTGCAATAATATCAGCCAATTTACCCTTTTCAATACTGCCAATTGAATCGTCTCCTAATAAATCTGCTGCATTAACTGTAGCACATTTTATGGCTTCTAAAATGGGCATGCCCACTTCGGTCATGTATTGAAATTCCATCCAATTTTTTCCATGTGCATACACACCAGCATCGGTACCAAATGCAATTTTTACTCCTTTTTTATAAGCTTTTGCAAAAGTGCCTTGAATAAAATTTCCAATCACCAATGCTTTGGCTTTTACAATATCCGGATAGTAGCCAGGTTTTTTGGCAGAGTCTGCTGTTGATTTACCAGCAACAATTGTGGGCACCAAATAAGTACCTTTTTCTTTCATTAATTCCATTACTTCTTCAGACATATAACTACCATGTTCAATAGAATGAACACCACCTAGCACTGCCCTTTTCATACCTTCTGCACCATGGGCATGTGCAGCTACTTTAAATCCATAATCGTTGGCCGTTTGAACAATGGCTTTAATTTCTTCAACGCTAAATTGCGCGCCACTTCCATCTTTGGCCATACTTAACACACCACCCGTTGCCGTAATTTTAATGAGGTCTGCTCCATCTTTATATCGCTGACGTACGGCTTTTGCAGCATCTTCTACACTGTTGACCACACCTTCTCTAGGACCAGGATCGCCCATTAAATCTTTTCGATAATTGTTGGTGGGATCAGCATGTCCGCCAGTGGAAGCCAAAGATTTTCCAGCAGTATATACTCTAGGGCCAACAACCCATCCTTTATTGATGGCATTTCTTAAAGCAATATTTACATTGGTACCCCCTAAATCTCTAACTGCTGTAAACCCACTCATTAAAGTTTTCTCTGCAAACATTACCGATTGAAATGCATAATCTGCAGGGTTAAAAGTAAACCCATTTAAATAACTAGCGGGTCCTGTTTCCGATTCTAAATGCACATGCATATCAATTAAACCGGGCATTACAGTTAATTTCTTTAAATCAATTACCGTATTACCAGCAGAAGCAGCAGTATACCCTTTTTGCACTTCTACAATTTTATTCCCTTCTACAACAATAGTCATTGCAGGCAATTGAGTACTGTTTTTAACATCAATTAATTGACCGCAATGTATTAGCGTACGTTGTGCAATAACTGCATTGCTCAATAATAATATTACACCCAAAAAGTATTTACGCATAAAAGGATTTTTAGGAAGTTAAGCATTCTATATTGAACAAAAAAAAGCCCTGCGTTTGCCGGGCATCATCATCAACTAAAAAATTATTTATTTGGCTGTGGGGTATAGCGCAAATATGGTTTTACTACGGTTACTCCTTTAGGGAATCGTTGTATTGCCTCTGCTGTGCTTACAGCAGGAACCACAATCACATCTTCGCCTTCTTTCCAATCAGCAGGTGTTGCTACGCTGTAATCTGCAGTGAGTTGCAAAGAATCTATTACCCGCAATACTTCATTGAAATTTCTACCAGTAGAAGCTGGATAAGTGATCATCAATTTCACTTTCTTGTCTGGTCCTATAATGAACAAAGAACGAACCGTAAAAGTTTCAGAAGCATTTGGATGAATCATATCATAGGCATGAGAAATACTTCTGTCTTCGTCTGCTATTATTGGAAAATCAACCAGTGTGTGCTGGGTTTCATTAATATCGCCAATCCATCCAGCATGTTTTGCTAAACTATCTACACTCAAGGCCAATACTTTCACGTTACGTTTTTCAAATTCGCCTTTCAATGCTGCCGTTCTGCCCAACTCAGTGGTACAAACAGGAGTATAATCTGCTGGATGAGAAAATAAAACACCCCAATTATTCCCTAGGTATTCATAAAAATTGATTGGACCAATGCTGGTTTGTGCAGCAAAATTGGGAGCGATATCGCCTAGTCTTAAAGCCATAGTATTGAATTTAAAGAGCGAATATAGTATTTTCCTACTAATTTAGTAGACTAATAAATTATCCTTTAGAAGGATTGTCTTTTTCAGGAGATTTTACTGTCCGGGCTTTCTGTAATAGCCCTTTGCCAAACTTATTCTTTACAGCATCAATGGCTTTATATAAATCGCCTTTTTTATCGGATTCATCAAAAAGGGAACCTTGCAGCACATGTGAAGTGAGTTCCGATAAACGAACGCCTAACAATCGAATGGGCTCCCCTTTTTTATACAGCTTATGAAATAAGTCAATTGCTACAGGTATTAATTCATCATCTCGCAACGTATAACTAATTGCTATTTGCTTTGATGTGGTATCAAAATTGGGGTAACGAATTTTAACTGCAATACAACCAGTAAGTTTTCCATCTTGTCTTAATTCATACGCTACTTTTTCAGTCATTCTTACCAACTCACTTAACAAGAAGCCCTCATCTGTTTTATTTTCTTCAAAAGTATTTTCGGTTGAGATTGATTTTGATTCATGATAAGGTTGAACAATTCCTTCATGAATTCCTTGTGATTTTTTCCAAAGATCTGCCCCTGACTTGCCCAATACTTTTTCTAAAAGAGCAATGGGTGTTTTACTCAATTGTTCAATTGTATAAATGCCCATTTGGTTCAACTTTGTATGCATGGATTCTCCAACACCAGAAAATTTATTAACAGGTAGTGGTGCTAAAAATTCTTTTTCCATTCCTGGCTGCACAAATAAATAGCCATTGGGCTTGGCTTCATCTGTAGCAATTTTAGCAATCATTTTATTACTGGCCAATCCAAATGAAATGGGCAATCCAGTTGTCTCTATGATTTCATTGCGTAAATCAATCGTCCATTGGTATGGATCAAAAAATTTATCCATCCCCGTTAAGTCAATAAAGAACTCATCAATAGATGCTTTCTCAAATAAGGGTGCTTTAGCTGCAATAATATCGGTTACCCATCTTGAATACCTAGTGTATTCTCCTCGAGTTCCTCTCACTAAAATAGCATGTGGGCAAAGCTTCATGGCTGTTTTCATTGGCATGGCGCTTCTTACACCAAACTTACGTGCCTCGTAACTACAAGTAGTTACCACCCCCCTATCGGCACTTCCACCTACAATAACAGCCTTCCCTTTTAAGGTTGGATTATTCAGCATTTCTACACTCACAAAAAAGGAGTCTAAGTCTAAATGTGCAATATATCGTTGCGGTGTTTGCATAATATTAAAAGCAATATCACCCTTTTATGTGATGGATATATATTTTAAATGAAGCTATTTTTGCAGTAAATTAATTTAAATGAAAAAAGGGATTTTTACAGCGTTCTGTTGTTGGTGCGTGGTTTTGGCATCAGCACAATCCTTTGTTTTGTATAAAGAAGAAACTACTAAAGCAACTGCCCCTTTAACTATTACAAAATCAGCTCTTGTAAAAGATATCCAATTTTGGAAAACAACCATTGAAGCAGCTCATGTTAATATGTACCATGCGGTAAGCAAAGAGTCGCTTATTCAATTAGAAAAAAAATTACTGGCCTCTCTGCCTAATACTGTTTCAATTAATCAAGCAATTTTAGTGATAGGAAAGTTGGCTGCAGCTTTAAACGAAGGCCATCTAGGACTTCCTTCTGCAAAAATTTCTGATAGCTTATTTCAACAATCGCTTCGATTTCCTTTTTTAATAAAATCATCCAATCAAATTGGATGGGAAGTGGAAATGGATTTAAGCAAGGAGCAATATTTAAAAAATGGGGGTACTATTTTAGCCATTAATGGTAAAAATATTACGAGCATTAATAAGCAATACGGTGTGTATTTTGGTGGATTAACCAATTGGAAAAATCAGCAAGTAGGCACTTATATTAGAAAGCTTTTATTCTTACATGGCATCAAAAGCCCTTATCAAATAACTGCATTGAATGCAGAAGGCAAAAAGATTCAGTACAAAGTAAACGGGTATAATAAGCAACAAGCTGATAGCATTACTAAAGTAATGTCATCAATAAAAAGTAACCAACTAATCCCTTACAGTTTAGAAATATTACCTGATTCAATTGCCTATATCCGTTACAATAATATGAGCAATGATCCTACCCATCCATTCACCAAATTTTTGATAGAGAGTTTTACCAAAATACAATCTTCCCGAGCAAAAGGGCTCATCATTGATATTAGAGAAAACGGTGGAGGCAATTCTGCTTTAGCCGAATTAATGATCCCCTATTTTAGCAACAAGCCATATAGGCTTACTGCTGGCATGAAATGGAAAGTGAGTGAAGCCTATAAAAAATTTATGCTGGGTAGTCAAGGAGAAAAAGCAGGGCCTGCGTTTTACTTTACAATGCAAAACGGATCAGTCTATTTTTACGACAACAAATTATTAAAACAGCCATTAGAAACTCCACTGCGTTTTAATGGTAAAACAGCGCTTTTAATTGGACCCAATACTTTCAGTAGCGCCAATATGTTTAGTGATGGAGTTAAAACCTATCAATTGGCCAAGGTATTTGGTACCCCTACTGCTGAACCGGGAAATGATTATGGAGAAATGTTCAATTTTATGTTGCCCCATAGTCAAATTATTGCTAGAGGACCCAGTAAAATGTTTTTCAGGGCCGATGGCAATGAAAACGACAGCAATTCCATTCTACCTGATGTTTTAGTACCTTCTGCAAAAAACAAAGATGCTGTTGTAGACAAAGCACGGGAATGGATTTTAGAGAAAAACTAATACCCCCATTTACAACCCTCTATAAATGTCTAGTAACCCATCGGGTAAAGTAACATACACTTTTTGTGCAACTCTATCTATCTTATCTAAGGTTTCAGCATGCAAAGGTATCAAAGCTTCATTGCCTTCTAAAGTAACACGCAACAATACTTGATGCGGTTGCTCAATCACTTCTTCAATTGGTCCTAAATTTTCGTCTTCATCTGTTATTACTTCATAGCCCAATAAGGAGATGGGGGCATCTTTACCTGCTAGTTTTCTAAAGTCGGCATCTAATAACCAAACTGGTTTAGCTGTAAATCTTGCAGCTGCTTCCTTGCTATTAACTCCTTCTAATTTAATAAAGGTTTCTTCCTCGTCTTTTGCTTTAGCTGTTTCTAAAAAGTATGGAATATAGGAGCCCTTTGTTTCTTCAACAAAAATGGCAGATGCTTCTTTTAAATTGGATTTTTTTCCTAGTGAATGTTTTAAAATCAATTCACCCTTCACACCAAAAACGGCTACTAATTTTCCAATATGAATATATTCCTTCATGGGTGCAAGTTACAAAATGAATAGGGATAATGAAAAAGGGTCCAGCTTACTGGACCCTTAAACAGATGTATGAATTTTACAATTAAGCTTCTACTGGAGCTGATTCTTCAGCTGGGGCAGCAGACTCTTCTTGCTTTTCTTCTACTTTTTTAACTACAGGAACATACGCTCTTTTAGCAACTTGCTTGCTCTTGTGTTCGCTGTTTCTGCGAGTGATATTTTCCTCATGACTTGCATGCCATTCTTGGAACTTAGTCATTGCAGTTGCATCATCAAACAATCCTAATTTAACACCACGTAATAAGTGTTTTAGGTACAATACTCCTTTGAAAGAAAGGATTCTGCGTACAGTGTCGGTTGGCTGAGCACCTTTGTTAAGCCACTCTAAAGCTTTTTGACGATCTAATTGAATGCTTGCAGGAACTGTTAATGGGTTGTAAGTTCCAATTTTTTGGATGAACTTACCATCTCTTGGTGCACGAGCATCGGCTACTACTATAAAGTAGAAAGGACGCTTCTTACTTCCGTGTCTTTGAAGTCTCATTTTTACTGCCATGTTAAATAGAAATTTAAAGGCGTTATTAAATAGGGTTAATCCCGGTAGAAACCGGGAGCGCAAATTTAGGATATTCTAGATAATTTACCAAAGATTAGCGTTTCATACCTGGAAAACGGCCCCCCATTGGCATATTATTCATCATTTTCATCATTTGTTTCATTTGCTCAAACTGCTTCATAAACGCATTCACTTCCGTTAAATCTTTACCTGCCCCCTTGGCAATTCTGGCTCGTCTAGACGGAGTAAGGCTGTCGGGGTTGGCGCGCTCGTGCGGGGTCATTGAACTAATCATGGCTTCAATCCCCTTAAACGCATCATCTTTTATATCAATATCTTTTACCGCTTTACCTACACCAGGAATCATTCCCATCAGGTCTTTCAGGTTACCCATTTTTTTAATTTGCTGTAACTGGTCTAAGAAATCTTGGAAATCAAATTGGTTTTTACGAATTTTCTTCTCTAATTTCTTTGCTTCAACTTCATCAAACTGGGCCTGTGCTTTTTCTACTAATGTAGTGATATCACCCATTCCCAAAATTCGTTGTGCCATCCTTTCAGGATAGAACACATCCAATGTTTCCATTTTCTCTCCACTGCTCACAAACTTGATTGGCTTGTCTACCGTGTATTTAATAGAAAGGGCCGCACCACCTCTGGTATCACCATCTAATTTGGTTAACACTACCCCGGTAAAGTCTAAGCGATCATTGAATGCTTTGGCCGTATTTACCGCATCCTGACCAGTCATTGAGTCTACCACAAACAATATTTCTGATGGATTAACAGCCGCCTTAATATTGGCTACTTCATTCATCATTACTTCGTCTATTGCCAAACGACCGGCGGTATCTATTATTACTACATTCTTATTAGTTGCCTTGGCTTCTTTGATGGCATTTAATGCAATGGCTACGGCATCTTTATTATCTCGCTCACTGTAAACACTTACACCAATTTGTTCTGCCAACACCGTTAACTGATCAATAGCCGCAGGTCTATAAATATCTGCCGCTACCACCAATGGACTCTTGCCCTTTTTGGTTTTTAAATAATTGGCCAATTTTCCTGTGAAAGTGGTTTTACCACTACCTTGTAAACCAGCAATTAAAATAACAGCAGGCCTTCCCTCTATTTCAAAAACTGCTTCTTGCCCACCCATTAATTCGGTTAGTTCATCTTGAACAATTTTCACCATTAACTGGCCTGGGCTAATTGCATTCAGCACTTTTGCTCCAACTGCTTTGTCTTTTACTTTATCGGTAAATTCTTTGGCAATTTTAAAGTTTACATCGGCGTCTAGTAATGCCCTACGGATGTCTTTTACCGTGTTGGCAATATTGAGTTCATTAATTCTTGCTTCCCCTTTGAGGTTCTTAAACGCTGACTCTAATTTTTCTGATAAATTCTGAAACATGATTACCCACTTATTGATGAACGAGGTGCAAATATACTAGCTTGGGGAATTTGCACGCATTCCTTATTTTTATATTATAAAATTTAACGATGAGAATTTTTTTAGTCTTAATCATTTTAGGGTTGTTCAGTACGCAAGCCCTTCAAGCACAAAACCTTCAGGCACAACCCAAGAAGATGAGTTTAACAGAGAAATCCATCGTTAAAGACAGCAGCGGAACAGTTTATCCCTATGCCATATGGAGTAAGTTGATTCAATCTGGTAATTATTCCATCAAACCTGTTTCTTTTGTAGACAACAATGACCAATTTATTCTGTATGTATTAACTGAAAAGGAAAAAGAGGAAATGGTTAAGCGCACGCCTAAGCCTAAAGAATCTACTTATTTTGTTACGGGTGCTTCTTTTGGAAAATTTAAAACCACCGATATCAATCGCAACAAATTGAACCTACAAGAAATGAAGGGGAAAATTGTGGTGTTTAATTTTTGGTTTATCAACTGCCCACCTTGCAAAAGAGAAATTCCAGAATTAAATAAATTGGTTGATAAATACAAAGACAGAAACGACGTGGTTTTTATAGCAGTAGCATTAGACGATAAATCAGACTTAAAGGATTTTTTAAAAACTACCCCGTTCAATTATACTATTGTTGATGGGGGAAGATGGATTGCCTCAGAAATTGGCATCAATACATTCCCTACCAATGTAGTTGTAGATCAACAAGGATTGGTTCAGTTTCATGCTACAGGATATAGCTTGTCTTTGCCTAGTTGGATAGACAAAACCATAGCATCATTAATTGATAAGGGCAGCTCACAAAGTGTTCCAAAATAATAAAGTACTTACCCTAAATAATAACGGAGTTGTCGGGCTCTGTTGGCTGAACGTAATTTATTAATGGCTTTGTCTTTAATTTGCCTAACTCTTTCGCGGGTCAGGTTAAAACGAGTTCCAATATCTTCTAAGCTAAGCGCTCTGTCTACGCCAATGCCAAAGAAAAAACAAAGTACTTTTTTTTGGCGGTCTGTTAAAGTACCTAAACTTCTTTCAATTTCTACATGTAAGGACTCATGATAAACCAACTTTTCATCGGTCTTTGCTTCATTGGTGTTTTCTAATAAATCTATTAAAGTAAGATCTTCTCCACTGCTGATAGGCGAATCCATGCTCACATGTCTAAATCCTGCTTTCATGGTAGCGGTTACTTCGTCTATTGGCAGTTCTAAAAAATCAGCCAACTCTTGTGGAGTTGGTTCTCTTTCGTATTCCTGTTCTAAATATTGATAGGCTTTACTAATGCGATTGGTTAAACCCACTTTATTTAATGGCAATCGAACAATACGGCTTTGCTCTGCCAATGATTGAAGAATACTTTGTCTGATCCACCAAACGGCATAAGAAATAAATTTAAATCCCTTTGTTTCATCAAAGCGCATAGCGGCTTTAATTAACCCTAAATTTCCCTCATTAATTAAGTCGGATAAAGTAAGACCTTGGTTCTGATATTGTTTAGCAACCGATACAACAAATCGAAGATTTGCTTTAACAAGTCGATCTAATGCTTTTGTATCGCCTTCTTTAATTTTTAACGACAGTTGTACTTCTTCTTCTGGTTCAATTAAATCTACTTTACCAATTTCTTGTAAATACTTTTCTAGACTCTGCGATTCACGATTGGTGATCGATTTGGTTATTTTGAGTTGGCGCATACCCATAACAACTAGATTAAGATTGGTAAATAATGAACTATCCTAATTTAACATTTTCCACAGTTTTGAAAAAATAAATTGATAATAATATAATAATTAATATATTAGATAGATTAATTATTATTAATATAAGTATTTATAACATTAAAATTTGGTTTTTTTAAAAAAACATTTGGGTAATAGGTATTATTTAATATCATTGCACATACCTAGATGGTAAAAGCGTAATAATGAGTAAGAAGCAACTATTTACATTAGAATTCCCGGTTAGATGTTCCCCTGTTATATTATATGAGTTTTTAGCTACTCCTGCTGGCTTGCAAGAATGGTTTGCAGACAAGGTAGATGAGTGGGAAAACGTATACAGTTTTTCATGGGATGGTGGTGTTCCAGAAAAAGCGGAAGTACTAGATAAAGAAGAAAATAAATTCATTCGTTTCCGTTGGTTACACAGCGATAAGAATGAATATTTTGAATTCAAAATAGAAAAAACCGAAATTTCTAACCAAACAATTTTGGTAGTGAAAGATTTTGCTGAAAAGAGTGAAATTAAAGACCAGAGCCAATTGTGGGGCTACCAAACTAAGGAGCTATTTCATAGATTGGGTTCTTAATAATCGGTTAAGATGGTCAACATCTTTTTAAAATGATTCAACATAAAAGATTCTATATCATCCCACTCTTCGAGTGGGATTTTTTTTGCCAACTTTAAAAAGGGCAACATGGTTACGCTATAGCCATTCCAATCTTGAATAGGGGTGTAATTGTCCTTTTCAAAATGGTGTTGCCAAGGAGATTGAGTTCCACCTATAAACCAGTCTTTGGTTTCAACCCCATACTTTCCATATAACTGAAAGTAGCGATCAATAGAGGGACCATATTGTGCCAAAAATTTACCCTTTAATATTAGATGAATACTGCAATGATTGCCCCACCAAAAAAAAGTGCGAATAGCAAAAATGTCGTCGTCGGTAAAACACCTTGGAAAATCTAACATAAGATAAGGAAGCAGCTGGTATTGCTCGCCTTTGGATATTTTAGGGGGTATATCAAATACCGGGCTTTTTGCAAAAGCATCGTGCTGCAGGTATTCTTGCCTATACCCATTGGCAAGGGAACTAAACAGGTCATTCACCTTCTGAATAATATGGTTCTTTGTTAAAATCCAGTCGGCATTATTAACCAGTTCCAGTTCCTTTGGCGAAAGTGTTACTTTTGCAGCGCTCATACAGCAATATTAAGACAGCTATTGTGATAAAAAAACTAGACATATTAATTATTCGATCATTTATTGGTCCTTTTATAGCTGCTTTTGCCATTTCGCTGTTTGTTTTAACCATGCAGTTTTTCTGGTTATATATAGACGACTTAGTGGGAAAAGGATTAGACTTAATCACCGTTTTGAAACTGGTAGGCTTGGTGGCATTATTTTGGGTACCTATGGCATTGCCCTTGGCTTTACTTTTTTCGTCTATCATGACTTTTGGAAATTTGGGAGAGAAATTTGAATTAGTTGCTATTAAAGCAGCAGGTATTTCTCTTATTCGATTCATGCGTCCGTTGTTGGTGTTTACTTTTTTTGTTTGTGGTATTGCCTTTTTGTTTGCGAATAATATTATACCCGTTACCCAACTAAAATTATCTGCACTTAAATATGATATCATTGTTTCTAAGCCATCCATTGATATTAAGGAAGGAGTTTTTTACGATAAGATAGATGGCTTTATCATCAAGCTTGGAAAAAAAGAAAAGAACGACAGCATCATACACGATGTGGTCATCTTTGAAAAAGGTTATTATTTGCAAGACAATATCATGGTGGCAGAAAGCGGAGTGATGCGCGTTTCTAAAGACAAACAATTTTTAGAGTTTATTTTAAAAAATGGTTGGAGGTATCAAGAGAAAGGACCAAGAGGGGTAATAGAAACAGAGTTTACCAGAATGGGATTTAAGGAATATAAAAAAGTATTTGACCTAAAGAGTTTTCAAATGAATAAAACAGAAGACTCTGCATTTTACGACCCAAAAATGTTAAGTGTAAGACAACTCAATTTGGCCATTGACTCCTTAGATCATATAGATACTTTTTATGCAAAAAAAGCAAAACTAGAAGTTAGTCCATATTTGCGATTTACTCGATATGCAGATACAGGCTGGAGTAAAATTTTGAAGCCATTACCTAAAGTAAACCCTGCTAAGATTTTCCCAGATAGCTTAGACCAACAATTAATAGACGCAGCAGCCAATCAACTCGCAACTGTAAAAGGCTCGGTGGCTGTAATGGCAGAAGACTATAAAGCCAAATATTTGTCTATGCAATTGCATGAAATTGAATGGCACAAGAAATTCACTTTGTCTGTTGCTTGTTTGGTCATGTTTTTAATTGGTGCTCCGTTGGGTTCTATTATTCGTAAAGGGGGATTGGGAACGCCAATGGTTTTTGCCATTGTGTTTTTTGTGTTATTTCACTTACTCAATACGTTTGGAGAAAAATTTGTTCGATCTGGTCAAACCAATGCCCTTATAGGCATGTGGCTAAGTACATTTATTTTAGTTCCCATCAGTGCTTTTTTAATTTACAAAGCCATGCACGACTCTCAACTATTTAACCAAGAGTTCTACTATCGCAATTTTAAAGGGCTACGTAAATTTTTGGCTACCTTTAATAAAACAAAAAATTAATTACCATGCGTAAATATAATAGAAGATTGTTCTTAACGAACAGTGGCAAAGCAACGGTAGCAGCAGGTATTGGCATGAGTATTCTACCTAATATAGTTTTAGCAGCTGATAACAATAGTTTTACGCAGCAAGCATTACCTTATGCTTATAATGCATTGGAGCCTTTTATAGACGCCACTACAATGGAAATTCATTACAGTAAACATGCAGCTGCTTATGCAAAAAATTTAGCAGAGGCTTGTGTAGCCGAAAAAGTAAATACAGCTACAATATCACTAGAAACACTTATGCAAAATATTGGTAAGTATTCTAGTAAGATGCGCAACAATGGTGGTGGGCACTTTAACCATGAATTTTTCTGGAAATGCATGAAGCCTGGAACAAGCAGTATGCCAACAGGAAAAATATTATTGGCCATCAACCAATCTTTTGGTTCAGTTGAAGCATTTAAGACACAATTTTCAGACGCTGCAAAAAATAGGTTTGGTAGTGGTTGGGCATGGTTGGTTCAAACCTCAGATGGTAAATTAATTTGTGGCTCTACAGCCAATCAAGACAACCCATTGATGGATATTAGCGACTTAAAAGGAAAGCCATTATTGGCTTTGGATGTTTGGGAACATGCTTATTATTTGAAGTACCAAAATAAACGTCCTGATTATATCAACAACTGGTTCAATTTAGTAGACTGGAGTTTTGTAGAGAAACAGCTTATTTAAATTGGGTTGCACTCAATAAGATTGATTAAAAGAACATTGAAAATAAATATAGTATGAAAGTAAGTTTGAATTGGAAAGAAGCCTTGGCATTTGATGCATCTGGTGAAGACGGTCATGTGGTAAGAATTGATACATCGGTAGAAAATGGCGGTTTAAACAGTGGTATGAATCCAAAGCGTTTGTTATTGGCATCACTTTGTGGTTGCAGTGCCATTGATGTGATTGATATATTAAACAAAATGAAAGTTGAGTTCAGCAAACTAGAAGTTACTGCTGAAGCAGATCAAACGGAAGAGCATCCAAAAACTTTTACGCATATTGATTTGGTTTATCATTGTGATGTTAAACCAGCAGATGAAGACAAATTAAAGCGAGCGGTTTCTTTATCGATGGATAAATATTGTGGTATTTCTGCCATGTTGGCTAAGCACTGCCCCATCAATTATAGTACGCAATTAATTTAGCTTAGTTTTTCTACCCACTTGCGAATCACTTTGTACGCAATCAAGTATTTAATAAACAGGAGCATACTGTATTTAAACGATATCCAGTTGATGTCTAAAACCAGCGCACCCCAAGCCTGCTTTAGTGCAGCTTCTGTATCGTTTAATTCGTGATAAATTTTATGAGATAGTTGGGCAAAGTGTTGAGAGAAATATTTTTTAGACATTGCATTTACCTCGTCTCTAACATCTAATGGTAAATAGGCTCTAATAATTCCGATCACTTTGGTTACGTCTTCAATATTCTTACCAGACTTTAATGCTTCTGAGTAGAGCGCTTTGCCGTGAATTCTAAAATTCGCCAATACTTTGGGCACATATGCCAATTCTGCATGGGCAGCAATTCTTACGGTCATTTCCCAGAACTCTCCATGTTCTGCCCCAAAATAACTACCCAATTTTTCGTATGTAGTTCTTTTAATAACCATTGCAGATGGTTCCGTATTTTGCCTGAGTGCAACAGCTTTAACCCAGTTTTTTAGTAAACCCCTTTCCTTAGCCAAAGGTTGGTGTTTCCAGATTGGTGTACCTCTTTCATTAATGTATTGGAATTCGGTAAATGCTGCACCTACTCTAGGGAACTCATTAAATAACGATAAAATTTCATCGTAAAAACCTGGCATTACATAATTGTCTCCGTATAAAAGATGTACATACTTTCCTCTTGAAAGCTTAATACAGGTTTCTAAGTTCCTCAACCTTCCTACTTTGCTGGGCTGTCTAAAATACCCTATCCTACCCTTTCCAGTGTCCTTAACCAATTGTTCTACATCTCCATCTGTACTTGCATCGTCTACCACCAACATTTGCATAATACCAATACCCTGATCTAACTCTAAAATGGATAATAAAGTGGTGTTTAAATAAGTGAAGGTATTGTCAACGGCAATCATTACCGACCAAACGGGTTGATCGGTTTCATCGTGCAGTGGTGCAATTAGCGGCGGCCTAGAAGGTATTCTCTCTCGTTGTTCTGGTTTACGCATTTCGGGGGTTAATGTTCCAAATAAATTACCCTAATTTGGATGCTAAAAATAAAGCAAATTTGTTTAACACCCACTAAATAAGGCGCTTATGTACCAAAGTAAACAGAATTTTGTGGTTCAAAAGTGGGTTACAGCCCTAAGTGTGGTCTTATTTGTGCTTAAAATCACTGCTTACTATTTAACCAATTCATTAGCCATTCTTTCAGATGCTTTGGAAAGTATTGTTAATATAGTAGCTGGTTTTATTGGATTGTACAGCTTATATGTTGCCTCCAAACCACGAGACGAAGACCATCCATACGGGCATGGGAAAGCAGCATTTATTTCTGCGGCTGCTGAAGGCAGCCTGATTATTGCGGCAGGCATTTTAATTATTTATGAGACCGTTGTAAATATGCTGGCCAACCATACGGTACAACAATTGGATCAAGGAATGTGGCTGGTAGGGGCTACAGCAGTGCTCAATTATATTGCTGGAGCAATTTGCATCAAGATTGGTAAAAAAAACAAATCGCTGGCATTAGAGAGCAGCGGCAAGCACTTGCAAATTGATACTTTTTCTACAGTTGCCGTACTATTAGCCATTGCACTCATGTATCTAACCCATTTATATTGGATAGACAAATTAATTGCGTTTATACTGAGTGGATGGATCATGTACAATGGTTATACCATTTTACGCAAATCGCTTGCAGGTATAATGGATGAAGCAGATGAACAAATGCTGAACCAATTTATACGGGTTTTAGAAACCCATAAAAAGCCCAATTGGATAGACTTACACAATCTTAGGGTAATTAAATACGGAGATTTATTACATATTGATTGTCACTTAACCCTACCCTGGTACTTGAATATTCACGAAGCCCATTTAGAGATAGACGAATTATCTAATTTAATCAAGACCAATTTTGGAGATGCCATTGAACTATTTGTTCATACAGATGGTTGCTTAAATTTCAGTTGCGCTATTTGTACCAAAAAAGACTGCAACGTAAGAACCCAACCATTTCAAAAACAATTGAATTGGACCATCGAGAATGTGGTCTCTAATCAAAAACACAGTCTTGCCAAGCAGGTTTAAAATAGGTAACTTGCACGCTCAATTAATACCATTATGGACAGCTGGAAACAATACCAAGAAGCACACAAAGAACAATTTTTAGCAGAATTAATCAATTTATTAAAGATTCCTAGTATAAGTGCCCGCACCGAAAATAAAGCGGACATGTTGCATTGTGCAGAAGTAGTAAAACAAAGTCTAGTAGAAGCTGGTGCCGATACAGTAACTATTTTTCCAACAAAAGGCCATCCAATTGTTTACGCAGAAAAAATAATTGATGCAAGTAAACCTACTGTATTGGTGTATGGTCATTATGATGTGCAACCAGCAGATCCGTTAGAGCTTTGGCATAGTGGTCCCTTTGAACCTGTAATAAAAGATGGAAAAATTTATGCTCGTGGATCGGCCGATGACAAAGGACAATTTTACATGCATGTAAAAGCATTGGAAACATTTACAAAAACCAATTCATTTTGTACCAATATTAAATTTTTGATTGAAGGTGAAGAGGAAATTGGGAGCCCTAATTTAGCTGAGTTTGTAAAAGCAAATAAGGAACTTTTAAAAGCAGACGTCATTTTAATTTCAGATACTTCTATGTTGAGCATGGAAAATCCTTCCATCGACATAGGTGTTCGTGGGTTAAGTTATATAGAAGTTGAAATTACAGCAGCCAACAGAGATTTACACAGTGGTGTTTATGGAGGAGCAGTAGCTAATCCTATTACCATTTTAGCACAAATGATTGCTTCTTGTCACGATGAAAATAACCATATAACCATTCCTGGTTTTTATGATGATGTAGTAGAAGCAACACCAGCAGAAAGAGAAAAAATGGCCAAAGCTCCATTTGACGAACTAGCCTATAAAGCAGATTTGGGTATCAGTGAATTATGGGGAGAAAAAGGATTCACCACCAATGAAAGAACCGGCATTCGCCCAACACTAGAAGTGAATGGAATTTGGGGAGGTTATACAGGAGAGGGTGCAAAAACCGTTTTGCCTTCTAAAGCAACTGCAAAAATTTCATGCAGATTGGTGCCCAATCAATCATCTGAAGTAATCACCAAAAAAGTATTGGACTATTTCCACAGTATTGCACCAGCAGGTGTTACTGTAAAAGCAGCTGAACACCATGGAGGTGAGCCATATATGACTCCTATTGATTCAATTGAATACAAAGCTGCTGCCAAAGCGGTAGAAACTTGTTTTGGAAAAGAACCAATTCCTGTTAGAGGTGGAGGAAGCATTCCTATTTGTGCATTGTTTGAAAAAGAATTGGGGTTGAAAATTGTATTCTTAGGGTTTGGATTAGACAGCGATAACTTACATAGTCCTAACGAAAAATACAATTTGGAGAACTATTATAAAGGCATTGAAACCATCCCTTATTTCCATAAGTACTTTGCAGAAATGAAAGCTTAAACATGGCGGCTGAAAAAGAAAAATTACGGATTGATAAATACCTCTGGAGTATACGGCTTTTTAAAACAAGAAGCCAGGCTGGTGATGCATGCAGCAAGGGCAAAGTAAAATACCATGGAGATTCGGTAAAATCTTCAAGGGTAGTAGCTATTGGAGATGAATACGAAGTAAAAACAGAGGCCAAAAAATGGGTAATTAAAGTAACAGGACTATTAAATACCAGAGCAGCTTATCCAGAAGCAATAAAAAACTATATAGATATTACGCCTGCTGAAGAGTTGGATAGAATCAAATTTGAAGCTGCTAGTTTTCATACTGGTAAGCGATTAAGTAAAGTGGGAAGGCCTACCAAAAGAGATCGTAGAGATTTAGGAGAATTCATGGATTAATTGATCCTATAATAATTGACTATGCTAACTATAGACATCATTACCGTAGTGCCCGATTTGTTAGAAGGGCCCTTTAGTCATAGCATTATGAAAAGAGCCCAAGACAAAGGATTGCTCACTGTTCGTACGCATAATTTGCGCAAATGGGCCATTAATAAACATGCACAGGTAGACGATTATCCGTTCGGTGGTGGAGCCGGTATGGTACTAATGTGCGAGCCATTGGCCAATGCAATTGAAGAACTGCAACTCAACAATACTTATGATGCCATCATTTATATGACACCAGACGGTAAAACATTTGACCAACCCATGGCCAATCAATTGTCTATGTTGCAAAATCTCTTAATTATTTGTGGTCATTATAAAGGAATTGACCAAAGAATAAGAGACCAATATATTACGATGGAAATTTCAATTGGAGACTATGTACTAAGTGGAGGCGAATTGGCTGCTGCTGTAGTAGTAGACGCAATTGGGAGATTGATACCTGGCGTTTTAAGTGATGAAACATCGGCCCTAACAGATTCCTTTCAAGACAATTTATTAGCTCCTCCGGTATATACCCGACCAGCCGATTTCAGAGGGATGAAAGTGCCTGAGATTTTGTTACAAGGTGACCCTAAAAAAGTAGAAGACTGGCGTTTTGAGCAATCTGTAGAAAGAACCAAAACAAGAAGACCAGATCTTTTTAAAGAAGATTAATTGGGCGCTTATCCGTTCATTCTGCCACTAAGCATAATAATTAGGGCTTGCTAGTATATTTTATATCAAATTTGCAGCGGCTAAAAATAGACCATAATAAGCCGTCAAAGTATATGAGAGTTTTCTTCCTTTTTTTATTTGTTTCTATTATTTCACAATTAACTGCTCAAGTGCGGAATGGAGAAACTTTTCAAAAAGATTACCAAATCAAGATTGCCAAATCTACCACGCCCATTAAAATAGATGGATTATTTGATGAAGAAGTATGGAGCCGAGCACAAAAAGTAAGCTCCTTTTGGGAAAAATATCCAGACGATAAAAAAAAGGCCAAACATGCTACCGAGGTTCAAACCGCTTACGACGACAAATTTTTGTATGTAGCATATACCGCGTTTGATTCAGGAAAAGTATTTATACAAAGTCTTAAGAGAGATATTGGCCACGACGGAAACGATTGTATAGCGTTGGTAATTGATCCAATTAATACCAGGAACAATGGATTCTTTTTTGTTGTGAATGCCTACAACGCGCAAAGTGAAGACCAATTAAATTCTTCTGGGAATGGGGTATCATTTAGTTGGGACCAAACTTGGTTTTCGGAAACAAAAAGATACGCAGACAGATGGACTGCTGAAATTGCCATACCCTTCAAATCAATTCGCTATCCTGCTGATAAAAAATTATGGGGAATTAATTTTGTGAGAGTAGACACTAAAACAAATGAGTATTCTACCTGGACCAATGTGCCAGTGAACTTTTCTTCACATGATATAGGATATACCGGTGCACTAGTATGGGAGGATGCGCCACCTAAACCTGGAGCCAATACCGTTTTTGTACCATATGTAACAACAGAAGTGACTGAGAACAGATTGAATGGTGATCCTGTGAATGCCAAACCCAATGCAGGTTTTGATGCTAAGATTGGATTAACTTCTTCACTTAATTTAGACTTAACCGTTAATCCTGATTTTTCCCAAATTGAAGTTGATAGACAAGTAACCAACTTAACGCGCTTCAATATTTTTTTCCCAGAAAGAAGAACCTTCTTTTTAGAAAATGCCGACTTATTTGCTGGTTATGGCATTGACCCAATTAGACCTTTTTATTCAAGAAGAATTGGGCTAGATAAAAACGGAAATAAAATACCTATTCTATTTGGCGCAAGGGTTACTGGAAATATTGCCAAGAAAACGCGTATCGGATTTATGAATATGCAAACAGGCAGACAAGGAGATTATGCTCCAGAAAATTATACAGCTTTGTCTGTAGATCAACGCGTATTTAATAGATCTGTAATTAAAGGGTATTTTTTAAACCGTACCAATTTTATGACCGAGGCAGAAAAAGCCGCTAATCCTTTAGAAGCATATAGTAGAAATGCTGGAATAGAATACAATTACTCCGACTTAGAAGGAAAATGGGGGGCATGGGCAACTTACCATCATTCCTTTAAGCCCAATATCAATAAAAACAATGCATATTATAATTTTGGATTCAATTACAATAGCCGCAATATAAGTTTTGTGCAAGACCTTTCTAATTTAGGTACCAACTACTACGCAGATATGGGATTCATTGAAAGGATAGAAAATTATGATGCATCACGTGATACAGTAATTAGGGTTGGATTTAAGCATTCTTATACTAGTGCACAGTATAAAATAATTCCAACGAAAGGAAAGCTAATTGGAATAAGATTTGAATTAGAAAACTATATCGTTTTTAATCAAGACAATAGTTTTAATGAACGCAATACTAGCTTTAGCAACAATATAGAGTTTAGAAATACGGCTAGAATTAGTTATGGCATTAATGATTCAGAAGTAGATCTACTCTTTCCTATTTCGTTTACAGATGCAACGCCATTACCTGTTGCAAAATACAAATACAGAAACATAGAAGTAAATTATCGTTCAGATTTTAGAAGACCATTTAGCTTTAGAGTGAGTGGTGGAACAGGCGGTTTTTACAATGGAACCAATCGCAGTTTATCGGCAGGCATCACATTTAGAAAATTACCCAATACTAATTTAGACCTTAACTTTCAATACAATAAGCTGGAATTTCCAGGCACTTATGGATCCACTGAATTATTCTTGATTTCTCAAAGAACAGAAATTAATTTCTCTACTAAATTATTTTGGACAACATTTTTCCAATACAATACGCAAAGAAATAATATGAATATCAATAGTAGATTGCAATACCGATTTAAGCCAATGAGCGATCTATTTCTAGTTTATACAGACAATTATTTTACATCGCCTTTGTTTAAAAGTAGAAATAGAGCGCTCGTATTCAAGTTGAACTATTGGCTTAATTTATAAACAGTTTATTTAATACCAATTACAGGTACCTGTTTATCGTTAATCATTTTATTAAGTTGTTTAATATCGGTATCCATTATTTTTTGAAGCTTAACTAATTGCGCATTTGCTTGACCACTTAAATCGGCAAAGGCTTCACGAACTTGCTTGCTTGGGGCATTTTGACCACTTGAAGCTACTCCATATAAACCTGCAATTTTATCGTTCAAGCGAATAGGAAAGTTTAAAACATCTTGTCCGCTTTTAGCTTTGGTTTGATACAATGCTTCTTCAATTGCTGTTAGCTGTTTATTAATGCTATCTGCATGTTGCTTTAAGTCTTTATTAGACTTTGCATCAACTCTTGCATTCAACTCGGTAATTTGAGTTCTAATAGTTCGGATATTTTTAATGGCTTTTTGAACTTCACTAAATTTATCACGAACAGATAATAAGAATGAAACTTGTGCATCGTAGTCTGCTTCAGTTGCTTGATATACTGGGTTCGGCTTTATAACGAAAGCAATTTCTGTTGAATCGTTTCCGTATTTCAGTTTTGCAGTGTATTTACCAGGTGCAGCTTTGGCAGAGCCAATACCACCATTCCATAAAATCATGCCATCTGCTCTTTCAGCTGGAGGATAATTTTGGTCCCAAACAAACTGATTAACCCCTTCGGTAATTTCAATTTTGTCTTCCGGCACTTTAGTAAAGCTGCTGAAAGTCTTAATTGGTTTCCCTTTTTTATCCATTACAGTAATAGCCAATTTTGAACTATCTGTTACTCCTTTTAAGTAAAAGTTGATTACAGTACCCTGAGGAGGATTCGCGCCTGCATTGGGTTCTGCGGCAGCAGCACCTCGTCTTCTTCTTCCACCACCTTCTGTTCTGTATGAATCGTTTACAGTAAATACATGTAAATTCTTCTCTAAAATAGAAGCTGCTTTTTGCTGAACAATGGTAAGGTCATCAATCACCCAAAAGGAGCGACCTTGCGTAGCAACAATAAGATCATTGTCTTTTAATGCGATATCAGTAATAGGTACAATTGGAAGATTTAATTGAAATGGCTTCCAGCTAGCTCCATCATTGTAACTAATGTACATACCAAATTCTGTACCTGCATACAATAAACCCTGCATTTTTCTATCGGCTCTGATTGCACGAGTAAAATGCATACTGTTAATACCGGTTGTAATTTTAGTCCAAGTTTTACCATAGTCGGTAGTCTTAAATAAATAAGGTGTGTAGTCATCCGACTTATATTTAGTTCCAGCAAAAAATGCCGTTCCTTTTCTAAATGGATCTGTTTCAATACAATTCCACATCATCCATTTTCCAGCATCTGCAGGTGTAACATTGTTCCAATTTTTACCACCATCTTGGCTTACATGAATTAAACCATCATCGCTACCAGTCCAGAGTACATCTTTTTCTAAAGCAGATTCTGTTGCAGCAAAAATGGTAGAATAATATTCAACAGAAGTATTGTCTTTGGTAATAGGGCCTCCACTAGGACCTTGCTTAGATTTGTCGTTGGTAGTTAAATCGGGACTAATCATTTCCCAACTTTGTCCTTCATTTTCTGTTGCAAATAAATGATTTCCTGCAGTGTACAAACGCTTTGGATTATGAGGCGAAAAGAATATAGGGAAGTTCCACTGGAATCTGTATTTCAATACATCGGCACCTGCACCCATCGGATTATCAGGCCAAACATTAATTGCCCTGTTTTCACCTGTTCTATGATCTAATCTAGATAAGTATCCACCATAGTTACCACCGTAAACAATTTCAGGATTTAATGGATCTGCAACTACATGGCCACTTTCAGAACCAGCGGTTACATCCCAGTCACGTGAAGTAATTCCAGCTCCTGTTGTTCTACTTTTAATACGAACAGTTGAATTGTCTTGTTGTGCGCCTAATATTCTATATGGTACCGCATTGTCTGTGGTAACACGATAGTATTGGCCCGTTGGTTGATTGTCCATTGTGCTCCAATTATTTCCACCATCAAAGCTTACTTGAGCACCACCATCATCCGCTACAATCATTCGCTTCCCATCTTCTGGATCAATCCATAAATCATGGTGATCTCCATGGGGGGTATTGATGGATTGAAAGGTTCTACCACCATCTGAGCTCTTCATGAAATTTACATTGGGACAATAAACCAGGTTTTCATTTTTAGGATCTACATATACTTTGGTATAATACCAAGCACGTTGACGAATATTATTATCGTTACTGGTTAAAGACCAGGTTTCACCTGCATCTTCACTTTTATATAAACCACCATTGCTGTTTTCTATAATGGCGTATACTTTCTCAGGATTAGAAGGAGCAACTGCAACACCTACAATACCCCATAAGCCCTTCGGCATACCCTTTTTATTTATTAACGGAACCCATGTTTCTCCACCATCTGTACTCTTGTACAAGCCACTACCTTCTCCACCGCTTTCCATACTATATGGGGTTCTAATTACTCTCCACATACCTGCATAAAACACATCTGGATTACCTGGTTCCATTACTAAATCAGAAGCACCTGTTTGGTTATTGATGTATAAAGTTCTTTTCCATGTTTTTCCACCATCGGTTGTTTTATATACGCCCCTTTCTTCATTGGGTCCAAACAAATGGCCCACTACTGCAGCCCAAACGGTATTTGGATCTCGAGGATGAATCACCAAACGAATAATATGTCTGCCATCATTTAAACCAATATTTTTCCAGGTTCTTCCAGCATCTGCACTTCGCCAAACTCCACCCAATCCTTCGGCCACATTACCACGCATAGTGTTTTCTCCCTCGCCAGCGTAAATAATGGATTCATCACTTGGCGCAACAGCTACCGCACCCATGGTGCCTCCAAAATATTTATCAGATATATTCTTCCAATTACTACCTCCATCAGTGGTTTTCCATACACCTCCACCTGTTCCACCAAAATAAAAGGTAGTTCTGTTTTTATAACTACCAGCAACTGCAGCACTTCTTCCGCCTCTATATGGTCCAATTGAACGATATTTTACTTTGGATAGTAACTGATCTGACTGGTCTTCTTTAAGAGCAGCAACCTGCTTTACTCTTTCCTTTTTTTGTGCCTGCATGGTTAAGCAGGAAAGTGATAAGACTAGAATTGAAATAATTTTTCTCATTGCGTAATATTAAGACGGTTAAATTAATGTAAATTCATAAGAATCTAATAACCTGAACATGCCATCAAGTGAAAATTTTAGTGGTGATGAGTTCAAAAAGCTCTCCCAGCATTTGCCCGACCTGATCTTTCAGTTTACTAGAAAGCCAGATGGAAATTATTGTGTACCCGTTGCATCTAAAGGCATTGAGAATATTTTTGGCTGTAAGCCAGAAGATGTTAGGGAAAGTTTTGAGCCGATAGTAAAAGTCATGCACCCAGATGATCAGCTGAAAATACTAGAAGCCATTGAACAATCTGCTAATGATATGACGGACTTTACAATGGAAGCACGAATTTGTATCCCAGGAAGACCAATGCAATGGATATTTACTAGGTCAACACCAGAAAAACTTTCAGATGGCACAATAACTTGGTATGGATTTAGCGCCAATATAACGAAACAAAAATTAGACTTTGACAAAATAGCTGCACTTTATAAAAAACAAGATGCCATTTTGAAAGCCATTCCTGATTTGATTTTTGAAATTGGTGAAGACAGAACTATACATGATTATCATTCACCTGTAAAAGATATATTAGCTGCTCCTCCAGCATTATTTATAGGCAAAAAATACAATGAAATAATTGCAAATGAGGCTTCAGAAGCATTAGACAACGCAATTTTAGAAACAAATGAAAAAGGATATTCTACAGGGCATCAATATTCATTAAAACTTTCAAAAGGATTAATGCGGTTTGAACTTTCGGTTGCGCCAATTCAGCAAGAATTTGACAACGAAAGACGGTATATTGTTTTATCAAAAGATATTACAGAAAGAAAAAAGAAAGAAGACAAATTACAACAATTAATGCATGCTGTAGAACAGAGTACATCAAGTATAGTCATCACCAATTTAGAAGGTAATCTTGAATACGTTAACCAACAGTTTCTTAAAACAACTGGTTATTCATATGAAGAAGTAATTGGCAATAATCCGCGTATACTTAATTCGGGTTATACAAAAAAAGAAGAATATAAAAACTTGTGGGATACCATCAAATCAGGAGGTACTTGGCATGGTGAATTTTTAAATAAGAAAAAAAATGGGAGTCTATTCTGGGAAGAAGTAACTATTTCGCCAGTACGAAACCATGTAGGAGAAATCATTAATTTTCTGGCTATTAAAACAGATATTACTAAACAGAAAAAAACTTCAGAAAAATTAAGAAAAATAGCTTGGGATCAAAGTCATCAAGTAAGAGGCCCTTTAACAGATATTTTAGGCATCATCAATGTCATTAAATTAGATATTAGCATTCAAGAAAAAGTAGAATTACTCAGTCACCTTGAAAAAGCGGCGAACCAATTAGACCTTGCCATTCATAAAGTGATTGATGAAACAAAAAAACCTTTATAACAATTTAGTGTACCATGCAATTCAATTTCTTTTTTCAATTAGTAGACCTATATCAACGCAAAATATATCCTGCAAAAGTTTCAATACAAAACAATCGAATCATTTCCATTGAACCCATTGATGCATCAATGATTACAACAAATGGTTTTTTAATGCCAGGTTTTGTAGACAGTCATGTTCATATTGAAAGCAGTATGCTCATACCCAGTGAATTTGCTCGTATTGCTGTATTACATGGCACAGTTGGTACCGTAAGTGATCCACATGAAATTGCCAATGTATGTGGTTTAGAAGGCGTACAATTCATGATCAATAATGGCAAGCAAGTTCCTTTCAAATTTAATTTTGGTGCACCCAGTTGTGTGCCTGCTACCATATTTGAAACAGCTGGTGCATCATTAGATAGTAAAGACGTTGAAGCATTGCTTGCTTTAGATGATATTAAGTAC
Organism: Sediminibacterium sp.; assembly: GCF_030695065.1. GTDB lineage: Bacteria > Bacteroidota > Bacteroidia > Chitinophagales > Chitinophagaceae > Sediminibacterium. The sequence continues at coordinate 190,349 of NZ_JAUYTR010000005.1, forward strand.
TTAAGTGAAATGATGAATTTCCCCGGCGTGCTGCACAATGATCCTGAAGTCATGAAAAAAATTGCAGCAGCACACAGGGCCGGTAAGCCCGTTGATGGCCACGCCCCCGGTCTTACCGGAGCATTGGCAAAACAATATATAGAAGCAGGAATATCTACCGACCATGAATGCTTTACCCTTGAAGAAGCGGTAGATAAATTATCGTATGGAATGAAAATCATTATTCGAGAAGGAAGTGCCGCCAAGAATTTTGAAGCATTGGCTGAATTAATAGACGATCATCCTAATTCAATTATGCTCTGCAGTGACGATAAACATCCAGATAGTTTAGTAGAAGGACATATCAATCAATTGTGTGCAAGGGCAGTAGCCAAAGGGTTGGATGTATTTAAAGTGTTGAAAGCAGCCTGTATTAATCCTGTTAAACATTACGGATTAAATATTGGAACCCTGCAAGTAGGAGACCCTGCCGATTTTATAATTGTAGAAGACTTGAACCATTTCAAGGTATTGCAAACCTATATTGATGGGCAGGCGCTTTTATCTACTGATATTGATTCCGATTCAGTAATGTCTACACCATCAGCGCAATCCGCTTCAAACGCAACAGCGTCTAGAAAAAAATCGTTAATTCAATCTGTACCAGCAACTCCCATCAATCAATTTACTTGTGCTCCAATAAATGAAGTTGATTTAGCTGTGCCAATAACAGCTTACCCCAATCAAGACGGCTTAATTGCTGTTATAGAAGCTTTAGACGGTCAATTAATCACGAATAAATTGTACTTACCAGGAACTCAATCAAATGATTGCTTTGTTAGTAATACAGCCGATGATATTTTAAAAATGGTGGTAGTGAACAGGTACCATATGGCGCCGGTTGCAAAATCATTTATTAAAAATTTTGGCTTCCGTACCGGCGCCATCGCCTCCACCGTAGCACACGATAGTCATAATATAGTGGCGGTAGGTGCCACAGATGAAGCAATAGCAGCAGCCATTAATGCAGTCATTGCAACCGAAGGAGGTATTAGCTGCGTAGATGGTAATAATCAAACCTTAGTATTACCCTTACCAGTTGCAGGGTTAATGAGTACCGAAGATGGATTTGTTGTTGCACAACAATACACAGCAATAGACGCCATGGCCAAAAGTTTAGGAAGTTCATTAAGTGCCCCATTTATGACATTGAGTTTTATGGCGCTATTGGTGATACCCCATTTAAAATTGAGCGATAAAGGTATATTCGACGGAGACCGCTTTGCTTTCCTATAAAGCGCAATCCTTGTAATAATCAACCATGAAAACTCGTATTTTCGCAACTCAATACGAGCTAATGGTTATTAATTTAAGTGAGCAGCACAGCCTGCTAAGCAATTGGGTATCTGAGTTAAGAAATGTGGAGATCCAAGGAGATCGTATGCGTTTCAGAAGAAATTTAGAGCGCATTGCAGAAGTAGCTGCTTTTGAAATAAGCAAGCAATTGCCTTGGGTAACCAAAGAAATACCTACCCCATTAGGAACCCATGAAAGCAAGGTATTGAAAGAGCAACCAGTATTAGCAACTATTTTAAGAGCCGGATTGCCCATGCATACAGGCATGTTAAATTATTTTGACAAAGCCGACAATGCATTCGTTTCTGCCTATAGAAAACACCATCGCGATGGTAGTTTCGAAATCAGCATGGAATACATGAGCTGCCCCGATTTAAATGATAGAGTAGTGATTATTTCAGACCCCATGTTGGCAACAGGTGCATCTGTAGTAAAAACCATTCAGCATATGAAAGCAGAGGGCAACCCTGCATCATTTCACGTAGTTGTGGCAATTGCCTGTTCAGTAGGTATTGAGTATTTAGAGAGAGAATGTGGCAATGATATCACTATCTGGTGTGGTGATATAGACGAAGAATTGACTGCAAAATCATATATCGTTCCAGGATTGGGCGATGCGGGCGACTTAGCATTTGGCGCTAAGCTGCAAGCATAGAAAAAATGGTATCTTTAATACCAAGTTAGGAGTATGCGAAGGATATTGCTTATGTGGATGGGGCTGGTTGTAGCTGTGGTTGTTACTGCACAGGATCCACATTTCTCGCAATTTTTCTCTTCGCCACTTACTTTAAACCCTGCATTCACGGGTAAATTCTTTGGAACTTATAGAGTAGCTGGTAATTATAGAAACCAGTGGCCTACCATCAACAATGCATTTACTTCTGCAACCGCATCTGTAGACTTTCAACTAATGCAAAACAAAATGTCTCAAGGAGACAGCTGGGGTGTTGGATTCATGGGGTTTAATGATAACAGCAGCAATGGTGCAGTCCAATTTAATTACGGAACATTTTCAACAGCGTATCATAAAAGTTTAGACGAAGATGGCATGCACCAAATAGGTTTGGGCGTACAAGCCACTTATGCCAATATGTTGATTAATACCAGCAGCCTTAATTTTGAAGATCAGTTAACCACTGCAGGATTTACCGGATTAACTTCTGAAATTTTTAACTCGAGTACATTAAAATCGAGCTATGTAGATTTAAATGCTGGCTTCTTGTACAATGGCAGTACCAATGATCGAAACAATTTTTATTTTGGTGTAAGCATGTATCATATTAACCAACCTAAGCAATCTTTTACAGGAGCAGAATATATACTGAAACCCAGAACCAATATACATGCAGGCGCCTATTTTCCATTGGGAGCAGCTACTACTCTGCATTTAAGTGGATCACAAAGTTTTCAAGCACAAGTAAGTCAAACCATCATTGGTGGGGCATTGCAATTAAACGCAACCCCCGATGAACCCAATGCTACCAGCCTTTATTTTGGCGCATGGATGCGATTAAGAGACGCCATCATTCCTTATGTAGGTATAGAATTCAATGGCATTAGAATTGGTGCTAGTTACGACTACAACGCTTCTACATTAAGAACCGCATCAATGAATAGAGGAGGAATTGAAGTGTCATTAATTTATATCAGAAGACCCAATACCGACCGACCTTTGAACTGTCCTAAGTTTTAGGCAGCTATTTGTTATCTTTGGCAAAACACCCCCCTGATTGCTCAAAGAAATTATTATATCTATACAAGCTTACGGTGCAGCACATCAATTTATTAAAGTCAATAAATTGTGGAAATGGATTATTGTTCCTGGTATTCTATACATGTTGTTATTCATTACAGGCATGTATTTTTTTAGCCAGAGTGCCAATAATGCCATTGAGTGGATTGCGCTTAGAACAGGCTTAAAAGGCTGGCTAGACACTTTAGACAATGGTTTTTTGGGATTCCTATTTACATTCGGAACCACTTTGTTATGGATTCTTTTAATGTTGTTTTATTTTTCATTGTTTAAATACTTATTTCTAATTATTGGCTCTCCCGTATTTGCTTATTTAAGTGAAAAAACAGAAGCCATTATAGAGAAAAAAGATTTTCCTTTTAACAAACAACAGTTTATTAAAGACATCATACGAGGAATCAAACTTTCTGTACGAAACAGTCTTTGGCAAACCGTTTATTTACTCAGCATTATATTTTTAAGCTTAATACCCCTAGTAGGTTGGTTTACGCCGTTCTTAGCACTAATATTAGAAAGTTATTACTATGGTTTCTCTATGTTAGACTACAGCATGGAAAGACATAAAAAATCGGAGGGAGAAAGCATTGCATTTGTGAGTGCACACAAAGGATTGGCCATGGGAAATGGAATTGTGTTTTATCTATTTCATTTTTTACCTATTATCGGTTGGATCTTAGCCCCCTCCTATGCAGTCATTGCTGCTACTTTAAGCATATACCCTTTAAAAAAAGAGGCCATTGAACAATCCATCGCAAAGAACGGGTAAAGTTATTTTAATCCCAACGGTATTGCATGAAGAAGCATTGCATACCATACCAGCCTATATTACTGAAGCTATAAAAGAGTGCAGCGTATTTTTTGTAGAAAACGAAAAAACAACGCGACGATTTTTTAAAAAACTTTGGAAAGAAATGGTCATTGATAATTATCAATGGCATACCATACATAAAGCGGAAAACGCTGTTACCAAAGCGTTCATAGATGCATTAGAGAAAGGACATACCATTGGAATCGTAAGTGAAGCCGGCTGCCCAGGTATAGCAGATCCAGGACAAATATTGGTGGAAGCAGCACAGCTAAAGGGATTTAAAGTAACTCCATTAGTAGGCCCCAGTTCTATTCTACTAGCATTAATGGCCAGTGGAATGAATGGACAGTGTTTCCAATTTAATGGATACTTACCCATCGACTCATTAGAGAAAAAGAAAAAAATAAAAGCCATCGAAGAAGATTCATTGCGCAATCAATGCACCCATATTTTTATTGAAACCCCATATAGAAATAATCAATTACTAGGAGATCTTTTACAAAGTTGCAAACCAGATACACGCATTTGTATCGCCAGAAATATTACTGCCCCCGACGAGTGGATTGTAACTAAGCCCGTAAAAGATTGGGCAAAAAAAATACCGGAACTCCATAAAATTCCGGTAATATTTTTATTGCAAGCTTGATCAAATTGGTCAGTCTATTTTCACAAAAGGGTAATTAATGATTCTTGGGTGCAATAATGGTTTCATTACCTAGGCCCCTTACTTCTAAAATACTATCAACAATATATTTTTCTACTCCACGCCAAGGCAATGCACCTAAGTAGCGTTTATAATGCACGTTAATTTCTCTGCCCGAGTTTTGATTTAAAACAGTTGCTACCTTTTCATCTTCTACACTAAATTCAAATTCAATACTCTGTACATTGGCTTTAAAACCACTCTGAATTAAATTGCCCTCATAGGTTTTAAATACAAATCCTTTTTGTTGGAAGGTATTCAGTATTCCTGCTTTGGTACCTTCGGAATACACAAAATAAAAACGCCAATAAATAAATGCGGCTAGCAACAAAATGATAATGGTGGCAGCACTCCAAGCAAATTTTTTCATTGTCATATTATAATCCGTATTGATCAACAAGGTAGATTAATGCAGCCATATTCACTGCTCCTAAATTCAACTCTCTTTTATTCACGTTTTCAAACACATCAGAACGAGCATGGTGAATATCAAAATAGCGTTGGCTATCGGGCATTAAACCAGCAATAGGTGTTCCAAAAGTTTTATTGAGCGGGCCAATATCAGCGCCACCGCCACCTGCTTGTAAAAAGTCGGTACCATAAGGTTTCAATAGAGGCAACCAAGTTTGTATTTTGCTTAATTGTATTGCAGAAACAGTAAAGCCGAAACCTCTTGGCGTAAATCCACCCGCATCAGATTCCAAAGCAAATACGTGCTTCTCGTTATTTTTCTTTGCTTCTTCTGCATATTTATTTCCACCACGCATTCCATTTTCTTCGTTTGCAAACAATACAAAACGTAGCGTACGCTTGGGTTTATATCCTAATGTTTTTAAAGCACGCATAATTTCGATGGTTTGTACAATACCCGCACCATCATCGTGTGCGCCTTCGTTCACATCCCAACTATCTAAATGACCTCCCACCGTAATATATTCATTGGGAAAATCAGTACCCGTTAATTCAGCCACAACAGAATGACCTACTACATCAGGACCAAAAGAACCATTGGTAGTCATCGAAACTTTGATTGCACTATTTCTAGTGGTAGACCAAATAAAATCGGCGTCTTCGTTACCTAAAGCAATGGCAGGAATTTTAGGATATGCTTCATCATAACCAGTGGTTCCTGTATGTGGGTTATTATCGGTTGCTTCGGTTAAAGAACGAATCATTACGCCTACCGCACCATATTTTGCAGCACGGCTAGGACCAGATCTTCTGTACTGACCCGCTTCCCCATAAGATTTAAACGTTTGGATATTGGTAGGATTGAATTTGTTATTGAAGTATACAATCTTTCCTTTTAACTGGTCTTTCTTGGCTTCCATTTCGTCAAAGTCTTGTACGGCAACCACTTCAGCCACCAATGGTTTACCACCAGTTCCCAATGAATTACCCAAGGCCAATACATCTAAAGTTCGGTTGGTTTTTTTCCCGTTCTGCAACACAACAGCTGCTAGGTCTTTGCCCCCTCTTTTCCAGTTAGGCATCATGCACTCTTGTAGAAACACTTTATCTGCACCCAATTTTTTAAGGGATGCTTCACCCCAAGTAACAGCTTTATTGTATTGTTCAGAGCCAGCTAATCTGCCGCCTATCCCCTTTGTTAATTCTCGCAACAAGTCGTGGGCTTTGCCATTGCGCATAATTTCATCACTTATTTTCTTGATGTAAACCGAGTCCGCATTGTTTTGAGCGGAAGCCAACATTGGAATAAATGCGGCTAGAATAAATAATTGCTTCATAGGCTAAAGTTAACGATTTGATTGATTTGTTATGCTTTGATGAACGGAACGAACAAAAGCAAAAAAAAGCCGTTCTTTACAGTGAATAATCAAGCTACTATGCGAATAGGTATTGTGTGTTATCCCACTTTTGGTGGATCAGGTGTTTTGGCCACTGAATTAGGTAAAGCATTGGCCGATGAAGGCCATCAGGTTCATTTTATTACTTATCAGCAACCAGTAAGACTGAATGTATTTAATACCAATATATTCTACCATGAAGTAAGGGTACCCACTTATCCTTTATTTGATTACCCCCCTTATGAAGTAGCATTGGCCAGTACCATGGTAGATGTAATCATGAATTACGATTTAGATTTATTGCATGTACACTATGCCATTCCACATGCATCTGCTGCGTATATGGCTCGTCAAATTGTACAGAAAAAAACAGGCAGACATGTTCCTTTTATTACCACTTTACACGGTACCGATATAACACTGGTTGGAAAAGACAAAACCTACGAACCGGTAGTTACATTCTCCATCAATGAAAGTGATGCCATTACTGCCGTATCCAAAAACTTAAGAGACGAAACCTATCATTCTTTTTCAATAGAAAAAGAAATTGAAGTGATTTACAACTTTGTAGACGTAAGCCGATTCAATAAAAAACCCATTGATGCTTTCAGAAAAGTAATTGCACCCAACGGTGAAAAAATTTTAATGCACGCCAGTAATTTTAGAAAAGTAAAAAGAGTAACAGACGTTATAACCGTGTTTGCTGCAGTGCAAAAAGTAGTGCCTTCTAAATTACTGATGGTAGGTGATGGCCCAGAAAGACCTGCATGCGAAGAATTGGCAAGAGAATTAGGGGTAGAACACGATGTTCGCTTTTTAGGAAAGCAGGAACAAATAGAAGATATATTGGCAGTGAGTGATGTGTTCTTACTCCCTTCAGAATACGAAAGTTTTGGATTAGCCGCTTTGGAAGCCATGGCAGCCAGAACAGTGGTAATCAGCACCAACGCAGGTGGACTAGGTGAAATTAATATTCAAGAAAAAACAGGTTTTATGGCCGATGTAGGTGACACCGCAGCCATGAGCGGTTTTGCTATTGAACTATTAAAAGACGAACCTAGATTGACTCAAATGAAAGAAGCGGCATACGAGCAAGCATCATTGTTTGATATCAAAAATATCATTCCTATTTACGAAAAACTATACGGCCGTTTTTGTAGGATGAGTTTGTAAATTATTTTTACAAGAGAAAATTAAAGAGGTACCCTGAAATAATAATACATAAGACTACTACTGCAAAGAATATGACCAACATTTTAGTTGTCATGATTTTCTTAAGCAGCATTGCTTCAGGTATTGATAAAGCAACCACAGACATAGAAAAAGCAATAACCGTCCCAAGTGGTATTCCCTTTTCTACCAATACTTGCATAATGGGTAAAATACCCGCGGTATTACTATAAAGTGGCACCCCTACTAACACAGCAGTTGGAACCGCTAGTAGATTATCCTTACTAATATAATTTTCAAAGAAACCTGTTGGAATATAGCCATGCAATAATCCACCAATGGCAATACCAACTACTATATAAATGGAAACACCTTTAACAATATCCATCGACTCTCTAAAAATAAAAGGCAGTCGCTTAAAAAAAGAAGTAGAATGGTTTTCTTCAGTAGTAATAACTGGTTGTTTATTTTTTAGCAGTTGTTGTACCCATTCGGTAAGCAATGATTCCAAATGAAGCCTCCCCAAAATAAATCCAGCAATCATAGAAATAACGATTCCACTTACGACATAAATTAAAGTGGTTTTTAATCCGAACATTCCAAAGAATATTGCAACTGTTACTGCATCCACCAACGGCGAAGAAATTAAAAAAGCAAAAGTGACACCCAATGGAATGCCCCCCTTAACAAAACCAATGAATAATGGAACAGAAGAACAAGAACAAAAAGGAGTAATGGTGCCAAAAAAAGAGGCTATGAAATAATCTAAGCCATACCACTTTCTTGTAGTTAAAAATGCTTTGACTTTTTCAATTGGGAAGTAGGAATTAATCAATCCCATTAAAATAGAAATACCAAATAAGAGTATAAAAATCTTGATGGTATCAAAGACGAAGAAATTAAGCGCATCTCCAATTTTACTATGCTCAGCAATCCCGAATACGGTATAAATTAACCAATCAGCAAATTGCTGTGTCCAGGTAAACATGGCTTATGGGATTATTGTAAAAAGGATTTTATTTCTTTTACCTCTGCAACCCTACCTTTTACAACGGCAATATTATTAATCAAAAGAACAGGAGTGGTTAATACATTGTATTGCATCATTTCTTCGAGATCTTCAATTTTTGTAATAGTAGCTTCAACTCCTGTTTCCTTCAACGCTTCTAACACATTATTATATGTAGTCTTGCATTTGGCACAACCAGCTCCAAGAATTTTTATGTCCATGATTTTTTTACAAAAATATGCATAATTCATGGGTATTGCAGAATTGATACATTTGCAGCATACTAAGCGAAATAAATGAAAAGCTATATACAATTATTCAACTTTAAGCAATCCGTTGATTATAAAACAGAAGTACTTTCAGGACTTACCGTAGCCCTAGCATTGGTTCCAGAAGCGGTTGCCTTTGCCCTGATAGCTGGCTTGTCGCCCTTGACAGGTTTATACGCAGCATTTATGATGGGATTAGTAACTGCTGTTTTAGGGGGCCGCCCAGGCATGATTTCAGGTGCTACTGGTGCTGTTGCTGTAGTTATAGTAACACTGGTAAAATCACATGGGGTAGAGTATATTTTTGCTACAGTTATTTTGGCTGGTTTAATTCAACTATTGGCAGGATTTTTACGATTAGGGAAATTAATCAGACTAGTGCCCCACCCTGTTATTTTTGGTTTTGTAAATGGACTAGCCATAATTATTTTTATGTCTCAACTCGCCCAATTTAAAGACGATACAGGTAATTGGCTTACAGGAAATAGCTTATACTATTTTTCGGGGATGGTACTTCTAACAATGCTTATCATTTTTGGATTACCAAAACTAACTAAAGCAATACCAGCTTCACTAACAGCAATTTTGGCGATATTTGGATTGGTTACCATCTTACAAATTGACACAAAAACAGTAGGCGATATCGCTTCCATCAAAGGAGAATTTCCTCCATTTCATATTCCATCCATTCCACTAAGCTGGGAAACCCTTAGTATTATTTTTCCTTATGCAGCTATTGTTGCTGGCGTTGGACTAATTGAAAGTTTATTAACCCTAAATATTGTAGATGAAATTACCGAAACCAGGGGAAGAGGAAACAAAGAAGCGGTTGCACAAGGAGTTGCCAATATTTTGTCGGGCTTTTTTTCTGGAATGGGTGGATGTGCCATGATTGGCCAAAGCTTAATTAATGTATCAAATGGAGCAAGAGCCCGCTTATCAGGCATTGTTGCTGCAGTAATGTTATTGGTCTTTGTAATGTTTGGATCTGCTTTAATTGAAAAAGTTCCTATGGCTGCGCTCACAGGATTAATGATCATGGTATCAATAGGAACTTTTGAGTGGGCAAGTTTAAAAACTTTCACCAAAATGCCTAAGTCTGATGTATTTGTAATGGTTATGGTAACACTAGTAACTGTTTTCTTACACAATTTGGCTCTAGCTGTTATTGTTGGAGTAATCATTGCGGCATTGGTATTTGCATGGGACAACGCAAAAAGAATTCGGGCAAGAAAGTTTACAGACGAACACGGAATTAAACATTATGAAATTTTTGGACCATTATTTTTTGGATCTGTTACCGCTTTTAATGAGAAGTTTGATATAATGAACGATCCAACTGAAGTAATCATCGACTTTGCTGAAAGCCGAGTGGTAGACATGTCTGCAATTGAAGCCCTCAATAAAATTACCGAACGTTATAGAAAAGCGGGAAAAAAAATACACCTGAAACACCTTAGTGCAGATTGTAAGAAACTACTGAACAATGCAGATGATTTAATTGACGTAAATGTTTGGGAAGACCCAACTTACAAAGTAGCAATTGATTTTACGCAATAGTATTTAATTGTGTAATAGCTTCAATACTCAACAATATCTTATCACATAACAAGTTCAATTCCTCTTCTGTAATAATTAATGGTTGTGCAAGCGAGATTTTAATTAGGCTGAGTCTATGAGAAAATATAGCCGTTGAAATACAACTATCTTAGATATATTTAGATACCGTGTTTTCACGGTATTTTTTATAGTAGTAATTCTCTATTGAAATAAAGACTAGTATTGGTGAATACTATTCAAACACCAATCATTTATGCGTTTATTTAAATTCCTCTCCCCCTCATATTTTCTGAGTTTAGTATTCCTTTTAATTACTAGTTTGTTTTTTACTGGTTGTAAAAAAACGGTTGATGTTGTAAAAGAAAAATTGCCAGAAAACATTTCAAAACAAGAATTACTAATTTGGATTAACAATTATCAAAAGTTAATGCCAGGTGGCCCTAAACCAATCCTAGATCAAACCCTAAAAACTTACTATAAAGGACAGATGATTCTAAAAATGCCATTAAGTAGTGGTGGTGGGAATCTTTATTTTACTAAAACTGATCATTTAGAAGTTATTTATCCGAATAGTTTCAGCAGATGATCAAATTAATACGCCGTTCAATGGGTATTATGAATTTATTGATATGAAGACCTATGGTTATAAAAAATTTAACTTCAAAAATGGAATTAAAACAAATTCCATGTCAAATATTAAATTAAAAAACCAAGAACTAATTCAAAGTAACTCCTTAATAAAAAGCAGTTCTTGGTTGGGTGAATTGTTATATTGCATTTCTAGATATATTATTGCGGTTCCAAGAAGTGCAGAATTAGGGGGAGGTTGTTGGGTATTTAGTCCTGGAGGCAGTATTGGCAATCCTGCACTTAACCCTGACCAAGTCGAAGTCCCACCAATCGGAGACAGTGGTGGTAGTGAGATTGGCGGTATTGATTGGTTCAATTGGTTTCTATATCTAAATTACCCACATAGTTCCCCTTCTCCACCCGATGGAAGTGTTAATGTTGGGTATTGGAGCCCTTTTTCAGGAGACAATGGAAATACTGGATTTTATCCTTCTGATCAGCTTGAAGAGCATCAAATACAAACAATTTTTGAGAATCTACCACCAAATATCATATGGGAATTTGAAGGTGATGATGGGAGTACATTTGTCTATAATAACCCCAATACTGAAGCACCATTAGATTTCCACCCAATGGATTTAAGTTATATCAAATATCCAAAGTTTGTTAATTTGGTAAAAAATTTAAGATCGTTTGTAAAAAATAATGTAAGGGTTTTAAATGCATTACAAAAGTGGTCAGGTTTTAACAAGCAAGAAATTTTAGATAGATTAATTTTTAGACTTGGTAGTGGTCCAGAGATATTAGTGTCAGACGCAGTTGGTCCAAACTATGGAAAGTATAATCATCAAAACGCTCAAGGTATTCTTCTTATAGACCCAATAACAGTAAATAATTTCCAACAAGCACAAAACAATAGCAAAGAAGAAGATGCTTTAGCATTCATGTTGTCAATTATAATTTTACATGAGTTTACACATTTTGGAGTTAATACAATGGGGTTATCAAATACTGGTAGATTTAAATTTTTTGAAACAGGAAGAGAATTTGAAAGAATGTTATTTGACGTTGTCATAGTAGATGGTCCAAATGGTAATTTGAACCAAAAATATATTGAGTTTATAAAAAAATAACAATTGATGTATATCCCACGCTCTATATTATACCTTTTGATTTTGAGTTTACTTTATTCTTGCAAAACGAAATCCAAGGAAGATTTATTAGTAGACAATAGTGCTAATATTGAAAATAAAGTAATCAATGATATTTTTCTAATGTCTCTTGATACACCGTATTATCCGTATGATGATTTTCTATTGCATGATATTAATACTTTGAAACTAAAAAAAGAAAGTAATTTAATTGCTGTTTCAAATCAATTAAAACCAATAAAATATAATGATTTTAAATTAACACTTTCGAGTAAAGATTTTGATCAACCCAATCTGCCAAAGGAACAAGATATATATAGTTTTATCAAAACAGACACAGCAACTCATGAACTAGATATCGACAGTTTAACCAATATTGGAAGGTTTAAGATTGTTATGAATTATGACTTCAATCAAAAAGTAAATACTGGAGTTTTAGGTTCCATTCAATTTTCAAGAATTGCATTTAATCAAACATTCCAAAAAGCTTATTTAGTTGTAACTACAAAAGACAAAGTGAAATCTAGTGTAGAGAGATGGATTTTAGTAGAGTTGATTAATGGAAAATGGCGAATCAAAAAAACAATCATTATTTCAGTTTCTTAATCATCATTCTTTAATACTCCTCAACACAATATCACAGAGCAAATTCAGTTCCTCTTCTGTAATAATTAATGGCGGTGCTATTCTAATTCGATCTGGGGCAAATAAAAACCAATCGGTGACCAATCCATTTTGAACACAGGCATGCGCAATGGCTTGTGCTTGTTTATTCGTAGCAAATTTCAAACTCATCCACAACCCACAATCATTCATCGAAATAATTGCTGGGTGTTGCAATCGAGATTTTAATAGGGCATTTTTTTGTGGAATATCTTTCAACCATTCGGGGTGAGTAATCAATTCTTCAAACGCCGCTTTGCCTGCTGCGCAGGAGACTGGATGACCGCCAAACGTTGTGATATGTCCTAAAACGGGGGCATAGGTTAAGGTGTTCATGAGCCGTTGGTCGGCAACGAATGCACCCAGTGGCATCCCTCCACCCAAGGCCTTACCCAATAATAAAATATCGGGTACTATGCCGTATTGCTCAAAAGCCCAGATTGTGCCCGTTCTACCAAATCCTGCTTGTATTTCGTCTAATATCAACAACACACAATGTTGATCACATTTTGCGCGTAATGCTTTCATCCATGTTTCGGAGGGAGCAGTTACGCCGCTTTCGGCTTGAACCGTTTCAATGATCACGCAGGCTGTTGTTGAGTCGATGGCTTCAATCAATTCATCAGAACCATAATCATAATGGTACACATCGGGCAACAAGGGCCTGAAAGCATTTCTAAAATATTCATCACCCATTACACTTAGTGCGCCTTGTGTGCTTCCGTGATAAGATTTATTAGCAGCAATTATTTTGGTACGATTCGTAATTCGTTTAGCCAATTTCATGGCGCCTTCTGTGGCTTCAGCACCGCTATTGGTAAAGTACACACAGTTCAATGAAGGCGGTAAATATTGGGTGAGCAGTTTTGCATAGGAAACTTGTGGTTGTTCAATAAACTCACCATATACAATCACATGCATATACGCAGCAGCTTGCACTTGCACAGCTTTTATAACAGCAGGATTGCCATGACCTATATTACACACACTAAATCCTGCAATGCCGTCAATATATTTTTTCCCAATAGTATCGGTTAGCCATACCCCTTCTGCACTGGCCATTTCAATGCCAATAGGCTTAGGAGAAGTTTGGGCCACATGGTCTAAAAATAATTGGCGATTGTTCATTTGAACCCAAACTTATAATAAGATTGCCGATTATTAATATCTTCATTGCAAATTCTACTATGGCTACTATTTTACCTGTACTAGGCAAACACCCTCAAATGGGTGCAGATTGTTTTATTGCACCCAACGCCACTATTGTGGGCGATGTAATAATGGGCGATGAATGCAGTGTATGGTTTAACGCTGTAATAAGAGGAGATGTGCATTATATTAAAATTGGTAACAAAGTAAATATTCAAGATGGTGCCATCATTCATTGCACTTACCAAAAAAATCCTACTGAAATTGGAAACAGGGTTTCTATTGGTCACAATGCAATGGTGCATGGATGCACTATACACGATGATGTATTGATAGGCATGGGATCTATTGTAATGGACCGTTGTATAGTTCATTCTAATGCTATTATTGCAGCAGGGGCTGTTCTATTAGAAGGAACCATTGTTGAATCTGGAACTATATATGCTGGCGTGCCTGCCAAAAAAGTAAAAGACTTATCACCCGATATGGTACATGGGGAGATTGATCGGATTGCCAATAACTATGTTCAATATGCGTCTTGGTTTAAAGACTATAACCACAATAATTTTTTAAAACAATAAATGACCATTTATGAAAAAGAATTTCGTAATACTTGTTTGCTTATTGTTTACACTGTCCTCTTGTAATTTATTGGCTAAAATGGGCATTGGTGGAGGATCTAGAAAAAAGGGATGCCCAACCGATGGGCGCAATGTAGGGGCAGAGAAATTATTGTCTGGTGAAAAAGTTGCGAAAGCACCCAAATTCAAAAAAGGAAAGTCGTTTGACTACTAAAATTTTCGGTCTTCCATCGTATCTAAAATGGTTAGATAACTCACATAGCGATCTTCTGAAACAGATCCTATTCCTACTTGTTTTTTTACCGCACATCCTGGTTCGTTAATATGCATGCAGTTGTTAAACTGACAATCGTTAAGCAATGCACGCATCTCCGGAAAATAATGAGAGAGCTCTGATTTGCTCACGTCTACAATCCCCAACTCCCTTACCCCTGGCGTATCTATGATATGAGTTTGTTCGTCAATATCGAACATTTCCGCAAATGTAGTGGTATGCAATCCCTTCCCACTCCAATCACTTACTTCCTGCGTTCTTAAATTAAACTGGGGGAATAAATGATTAATAAAAGTAGACTTTCCTACTCCACTATGCCCACTCAACAAAGTGGTTTTATTGGTTAATAAACCTTTTACTTCTTCCAAACCTTGATTGTTCTCTATACTGGTAAGCAATACTTGGTATCCTGCTTGGGTATACATTTCTTTTAGCTCCTGAAACTTTTCCATTTCTTTAGCTCTGTATAAATCTGCTTTATTAAAAACAATAATGGCAGGTATATGATAGGCTTCACATGAAATTAAAAATCGATCTATGAAACCTTGTGATGTTTTTGGATCTCTTAAGGTTGCAAATAGTAAACTTTGATCTAGATTGGATGCAATAATATGATGCATCCGTTTATTATGCGGAGACACTCTTGCCACATAATTGCGCCGATCATGTATTTGATGAATAATGGCCGATTCTTCTTGTACATCTTCAATTTCCATTTCAACTTCGTCTCCTACCGCAATAGGGTTGGTAGAAGTATGTCCATCTATTTTAAAAATACCTTTTGCACGGGCATTATAGAATTGTCCATTGGCTGCTTTTGCAACATACCAGCTACCGGTTGATTTGTATATTTTGGCCTTCACAAGTACGAAGATACTAGCAGTGCGAACAATTTTTGCGAAATATTAACCCAAATAAAGACCTTGAGTGCTTAACAGAACCCATTCTAGGGATTAAAATGAATATCTTTGGCCCATGGCAAAATTTGCGCACGATGATGTAGTGCCTTTTAAAGAGAGTGAGCTGGCAAAGAAAGACCAGGTAGCCGATATGTTTAATAATATTGCCTATCGCTACGATTTCTTAAACCGTTTTTTGAGTGTAGGTATTGATGTGGGTTGGCGTAAAACGGCTATCAAAGAACTCAAAAGCCTTGCTCCTAAAAAAATATTAGATGTTGCAACGGGTACGGCTGATGTTGCATTATTAACTGAGCAATTATTAAAACCAAGGGAGATTGTGGGGATTGATATTTCGGATGGCATGCTCAGTTTTGGAAGAGAAAAAATTAAAGCAAAAGGGTTAGAAAATATCATCACTTTGTTAAATGGAGACAGTGAAAATATTCGTTTTAACAACGACTATTTTGATGCCATCACCGTGGCTTTTGGAGTGAGAAATTTTCAAGACTTAAGCAAGGGTTTAAAAGAAATGCATAGGGTGTTGAAACCAGGAGGCAAAGTAGTTATCCTAGAATTTTCTAAACCCAGCTCCATTGGCTTTAAAAAATTGTATCAATTTTACATGAACTTTATCACTCCTTCTATTGGTAAACTTTTTTCTAAAAACAAAGATGCCTACCAATACCTCAACGACAGTGTTCAGGCATTTCCGGAAGGAGCTCAATTTTTAAATATACTGAATGACGCAGGCTTTACCCAAACCTATTTGAAGAAACTAAGTTTCGGAATATGCACTATTTACTGCGGAAGCAAATAGTCTTACTGGTATTGGGCCTACTGGGTCTTTTGCAGTATAGCTATGCTCAAAAACAACTCTACCGGATGAACCGGGAAGATCAACTCTATTATTTTGGTATAACCCTGGGTTATAACAGTTCCTATTTACAGGTAAACAAATCCAATTTATTTACCCAGTCGGATAGTATTTTACTGGCCGAACCTGGCTCTAGCGGTGGTATTACCATGGGCTTGATGGCCACCGGAAGATTGGGCGAACATTTTCAAGTAAGGGCCAATCCACAATTAGTGATTGGCGGTGCCAGAAGTATTTCTTACCAATTGGGAAGCACCCGTTTGGGCGAAGGCAATACACAAATTCAACGACTTCCTTCTACATTGGTAAGCTTTCCTTTTCAATTGAAATTCAATTCGGATAGAATAGGAAATTTTAGAACTTATATCATGGGTGGAGTTAAATATGATATAGACCTCTCTTCTAATTCTACCGCTAGAAATGCAGACGATATCATTAAACTAAAAAGAAATGATTTTGGTGTTGAAGCAGGTATTGGTTTTAACTTTTATTTACCGTTTGTTACCTTATCACCAGAGATTAAAATAAGCTACGGATTATCTAACTTGCATCAAACTGATGCAGCACTTAAATATTCGAATGTTTTAGACAAAATACAGTCTAGAATGATCGTATTTTCTTTACATATTGAAGACTAAGGTTATATGCTGTAGATTAAATAAATTGCAGCATGCAACATACCATAATCAAAAATACAAGCATTGTTAACGAGGGCATTGTTATACAAGGTGATTTATTAATTAGCAACGATAGAATTGAAAAAATTGGTGGCAGTATTGATATTAAAGCCAGAGCAAACGAAATTGACGGAACAGGTTTACATCTGTTACCAGGTGTAATAGACGATCAAGTACATTTTAGGGAACCCGGGCTTACCCATAAAGCCAATATTTATACGGAAGCTAAAGCTGCAGTGGCAGGTGGCACTACTTCTTTTATGGAAATGCCCAATACTTCACCGGCTGCATTAACAGTAGAATTATTAGAACAGAAATACAGCCGAGCTGCCGAATCATCTTTAGCGAATTACTCTTTTTTCATGGGTACTTCTAATGATAATTTAGAAGAGATTTTAAAAATCAATAAAAGGAAAAACCAGGTTTGTGGTGTAAAAATATTCATGGGTTCTTCTACCGGAAATTTATTAGTGAACAATACCTTGCAGTTAGAGAAAGTATTTGCTGGCACGGAATTATTAATTGCAACCCATTGTGAAGAAGAATCATTGATTAAAGAAAACCTGGCTAATTTAAAATCAACTGGTAAAAAACTAACTGCTGCAGATCATCCCATCATTCGCAATGATGAAGTTTGTTTTGAATCTTCTTTTAAAGCCATTCAATTTGCCAAAAGAAACAATAGTCGTTTACATATTCTACATATTAGTACCGAACGCGAATTGCAATTATTTACCAATATGATTCCTTTGAAAGACAAAAGAATCACTGCAGAAGTTTGTGTGCACCATTTGCATTTTACATCGGATGATTACGATAGATTAGGTAATCAAATCAAATGCAATCCTGCCATTAAAGCGCCTTCTAATAAAGAAGCATTGTGGAAAGCCTTACTAGACGACCGCTTAGACATTATTGCCACCGATCATGCCCCCCATACCTGGGAAGAAAAACAAGAAGATTATGAACATGCGCATGCAGGTTTGCCATTGGTGCAACATTCTTTACAATTGATGTTGCATTATGTAAATGAGGGCCGTATTAGTTTACCTAAAGTAGTAGAGAAAATGAGCCATGCAGTAGCAGATTGTTTTCAAATTCATGAACGCGGGTATATTAGAGAAGGCTATATGGCCGATTTGGTGATGGTGAATTTGAACAAACCATATACCATTGGCAAAGAGAATATTCTATATAAATGTGGTTGGAGCCCAATGGAAGGGATGACCATGCCAGCCAGCATAGAAAAAACTTTTGTTAATGGGCATATGGTTTATGGAAATGGGGTGTTTGATGAATCTAAGTGGGGAGCAAGGATGGAATTCAGAAGAGATTAAACCAGCTATAACTACCAGCAGCCTATGCAAGTTGATAAAGTTACCTTACACGATCTGTCTGTATTTCATTCAGAGGAATATCAATCGGTTTTTCACCATGTTAACTTAACCCTTACCAATGGAGGCCGAGAATACTTGCGTTATTTACTAGCCCACCCACTAGACAGTGTTAAAGCCATAGAACAAACCCAATTGACTATTCAACAGTTGGGTAATATAGTAGATCAATACCCCATCAGCCCTTCTAATGGAACCGTATTGGTAATGGAAAAATTTTACGAGTCTCCCATTAATAATTATCCGTCCGATATAGGAGTAGTTAATGCGTACATCTATAAATTATTTAACATTGCTGATTATTCCTTATCCAAGTTTACGGTTGAACATGCGCTTGATTTTGTACAAGGGATGGATAAAATTTCGCAGTTAATCCGTTTTGAAAACGGATCTGTTTGGCTTAATCAAACTGCCGAGCGCATTCAACAATTGCTGAACAAGGAAACGGTGCAAGAAATGATTCAGGCAAATAAGAAAAGCCTATTTCCTGTAACTATTCTAAAGTTTGCACAGTTTTTAAGAACCCGATATAAAAATGCTACCGAAGAACTGATTGAGATTCACAGCAAGTTAGATGCCTATTTAAGTTTGGCTAAAGCTGCTCAAAAATTTCATTTTACCTATCCAACTGTTGTTGAAACCAATGAGCCCTGTATTGAAGCAGAAGGCTTGTACCATTTTTTACTGGAATTACCTGTTGCATATGAAGTGCAACTGAATCAGTCTGCTAATTTTATTTTCTTAACTGGGGCCAATATGGCGGGTAAAAGTACTTTTATTAAAGCAGCAGGATTGGCTGCTTATATGGCGCATATTGGCATGGGAGTGCCTGCAAAAAAAATGAAAATCAGTAGACTAGATGGAATTCTGAGCAATATTCAGGTGACCGACAATATCATGAAGGGTGAAAGTTTTTTCTTCAATGAAGTTCAACGAATAAAAAAAACCATCGAAAGAATTAGTGATGGTAAAAAATGGTTGATTTTAATAGACGAATTATTTAAAGGAACCAACCAAGAAGATGCAATAAAATGCAGCACGGTTGTTATTGAGGGTTTGCGAAAATTACCCAATGCATTGTTCATACTATCCACGCATTTATACGAAATAGGGAATAAACTACAACACCACCCCAATATTCAGTTTCGCTATTTTGAAACGGAAGTAAACAACGAACAATTGGTGTTTAGCTATCAATTAAAGAAAGGTATTAGTAATGATCGTCTTGGTTACCTTATTTTAAAAAGAGAAGGGGTGGTATCAATGTTAGAAAATTTATAGTACCTTGACTATAAATTAATACAGCATGAAATTCCTTGTAAGATTTGTAGGCATTTCAATGATTATAGTTGCCCTATACAATATATGGGTTGTTATTGATGTGCCACCTACTTATCAAGTATTAGCCACCAGTGCTGTTGAAGCAAATAGTATTGTAAGTGCAGGTGTTGATTCGGGCAAAGGAAATTTGTTGGGTATTCAACCTGTATTAAAGCCAATTCATTACGCTAATAAAGTTACCCTAAGAGATAATTTACGCAGCTACATGCAAGCTGCTCGAGCTAGAGGCTTAATTACCCCTAAAACTATTGTGGTATTCCCTGAATACATTGGTAGTTGGTTGGTTGCCATGGAGCAGAAAAGCAGTGTTTATGAAAAATCGAATTTAACCGATGCAATGACTGCGGTGATTACCGCCAACTTATTCAAGTTTTTGGTTGCATACGTTACTGTTCCTGATGGAGTTACAGAAAAAGACAAGTATGCTGCATTTGCCATGAAAGCCAAACAGATTGCGGAAACTTATGATGAAATTTTTAGTGAATTGGCTGCTGAGTTTAAAGTAACCATTGTTGCTGGTTCTATTGTGTTACCTGAGCCTTCCATTAATGAAATGGGTAAACTTAAAATTGAAAGAGGTAAATTATACAATACCAGTGTGGTATACAATCCGGAAGGAAAAATACAAGGTCCATTGGTAAAGAAAATATTTCCAATAAACGAAGAAGCTGGTTTTACTGCTAGTGGCGATGTTGCACAAGTACCTGTTTTCAATACCCCATCTGGGAAATTAGCCGTATTAATTTGTGCGGATAGCTGGTATCCTGCTGCTTACGCTAAATTAGGTACTGATGTTAACATGATTGCTGTTCCTTCTTTGGGTGCAGTTGATTCTGTATGGAATGCTCCTTGGAATGGCTATAATGGATTTAAAGCGCCCAATGATGTAGACACTACCGATTACAAAAAAATAACCGAAGGAGAAGCTTGGCAAAAATATTCGATGGGGCCCAGATCGGTGAATGCAGGCATTGCTTATGGTATGAATGTATTTTTTACTGGAAATATGTGGGGCAAGCAAGCAGAAGGAAGAGTAATTATTTTAGATAAAAACGATTTATCCGTTTTACCTCCAACTACCACTTCTGGTAGAATCGTTAATCAGTGGCTACAATAATTTTATGCAGTACGACGCCATTGTGGTAGGTGCTGGTTATGCAGGATTAGCTGCTGGCTTGGCTTTACAAAAAGCAGGAAAAAACATATTGGTAGTTGAAGCCCGCAATAGATGCGGTGGCAGAATTTTAACCGAATATTTTAGTGAACAAGATTATACCGATCTAGGCGGCCAGTGGATAGGCCCTGGGCATGAAAGAATGTATCAACTGGCCGCCGAGTTTGGCGTTGAAACTTTTCATACTTATGATAGTGGAAAAAGCACCCTGCTCTTCCACAACAAATTAAAACACTATAAAGGTTTAATACCACCCCTCCCTTTATTTGCATTATTGAGTTTAGATAGAGCGCTAAGCAAAATTAATAAGCTGGCCAAAACCATTGATCTAGCACACCCTTATCAATCTTTGCATGCAGCTAAATGGGATGCCATGAGTTTGCAAGATTGGATGAATATGCAAATGAAAAATGAAACAGCTAGAAAAATGTTTGCTGTAGCAACAGAAGCGGTTTTTGCAACAGACGCATCCAATATTTCTTTTTTACACGCACTGTTTTACATTAAGAGCAATACCAATTTTGATTTCTTAATGAATGTAGACAAGGGCGCACAACAAGATCGAATTAAAGGAGGAGCACAAAGTATTTGTATTAAAATGGCAGCAGCTTTGGGAGATTCAATTCAGTACGAGAAAGTAGTCACGCATATTCATCAAGACGAGCAGGGCGTAATGGTTAGTGGGGATGGGTTTAGTTTTAAAGCCGACCAATGCATTGTTGCAATACCCCCAGCGGTATCCACTGAAATCAATTATACACCAGCCGTTCCTGAAACACAATGGCAATTGATGAGAGCCAGTTTTATGGGCACCGTGGTAAAATGCTATGCTGTGTATCCGAGCCCATTTTGGAGAAAGCAATTTAAAAATGGATTGGTAGCGGCACCCGATGAATTAACCAGTTTGGTATTTGATAATTCCCCATTCAATGGAAGCAAAGGTATTTTGATGGGCTTTAGTTTAGCAGAAAAAGCGAAGCAGCTGATGCAGCATGATCAGGCAACCAGAAAAGAAATAGTGAAAGCAGGTTTTATAAAAATGTTTGGACCAGAAGCTGCCAATATAGAATACTATACCGATAAAAGTTTTACCGAAGAATCATTTACAAAAGGATGTTATGCAGGCATGTTTCCACCGGGCATACTCACCCAATTACAAACTTCTTTAACCACACCATTCCATCGCATCCATTGGGCCGGCACAGAAACCAGCATTCAATTTAATGGCTATATGGAAGGCGCAGTAAGAAGTGGGGAGCGAGCGGCGAGAGAAATCATTTAATATCAGTTCCAATCTTTTTTGTTGTATTCTTAGTACCCCACCCCTCTTTATCCAAACATCTATAACCAACTGCTTCTGACAAATGATTTTCATTGATTTGTTCGCTGCCTGCCATATCTGCAATGGTTCTGCTCACTTTTAAAATTCGGTCGTATGCCCTTGCGCTCAGATTATGGTGTTTCATTGCATTGGCTAATAAATTGGTACTGGCTTGGTCAATGGTACAATGCTTTCGCAATTGCTTGGTAGTCATTTGTGCATTGGTATATATGCCTGATTTTCCTTGGTAGCGTTCTGTTTGTATGGCTCTTGCTTTGATTACTCTTTCGCGAATGGCCGACGAATCTTCTTCTTTTGTATTCGATGTCATTGTATCAAATTCAACCGCACCTACTTCTATATGCAAATCAATCCGATCCAATAAAGGACCAGATACTTTATTTAGATAACGATTTACTTGTCCCACTTCACAAGTGCATTCTTTATTGCTATGACCATAATATCCGCAAGGACAGGGATTCATAGAAGCTACCAACATAAAGTTGGCTGGAAATTCTTGCGATACCCTTGTTCGGGCAATGCTAATGGTGCGTTCTTCCAATGGTTGTCTTAATACTTCTAATACCGATCGGTTAAACTCGGGCAGCTCATCTAAAAAAAGTACACCATGGTGTGCCAAGGAAATCTCGCCCGGCTGCGGGTTTGATCCACCCCCTACCATGGCAATATGAGATAGGGTATGATGAGGCGAACGAAATGGCCGTTGACTAATTAGTGCAGCATTGTTTTGCAGCTTGCCTGCCACACTGTAAATTTTGGTAGTCTCTAACGCTTCTGATAAACTCAAGGGTGGTAATATAGTAGGCAATCTTTTGGCCAACATGGTCTTGCCTGCGCCTGGTGGGCCAATTAAAATAATATTGTGACCACCTGCTGCAGCTACTTCCATTGCTCGCTTAATGGTGGGTTGTCCATTTACTTCATTAAAGTCGGTATTGTATAAAAATTGTTCATGAAAAAAATAATCGCGGGTGTCTATGGTTTGTTGTTGCAATGCACGTTCATCCGAAAAAAAATCTACCAGTTCTCTCAGTGTACGCACGCCATATACTTCTAACTGATTTACCATGCTGGCTTCTTGGGCATTTACCTTAGGCACAATCAACCCCCTGAAGCCTTCTTTGCGTGCTTGTATGGCAATGGGCAATGCACCTTTAATACCATTGACCGCTCCATCCAAACTCAATTCTCCCATAACCACAAAGTCTTTTAGTTTTTCTGCATGGTCTAACTGTTCGCTTGCACCTAATATTCCCAATGCAATGGGCAAGTCTAATGCAGAACCCGATTTACGAATATCTGCTGGGGCAAGGTTTACAATCACTTTGGTGCGCGGCATATGAAAGCCCATATTCTTAATGGCACTTTCGGTTCTATGTAAACTTTCTCTTACGGCACTATCGGGCAAACCCACTACCGCATAGCCCTGGCCCATACTCACATTCACTTCTATACTAATGGTGATGGCATCTACGCCTTGTACTGCACTCCCAAATGCTTTAACAAACATAGTGTTGGTTTAATTACACAAAATGAGCAATTGAGCTGGTATAATTGTTCGTGTTTATACCTAACTTTCGCCCATGAAAAAACGGTGGCTGTTATTTATTTTATTGATAGCAATGGTGCAAGCAAATGCACAGTGGAAACCTTTTCGCTTTGCGTTTATCTCAGACACTCATATTGGTTCTCCAAACGGAAGTGCTGAAGAAGATTTACGCAGAACAGTGGCAGATATTAATAGCATGAATGATATTGCTTTTGTAGTGCTCACTGGAGACATTACCGAATTAGGAACGGATGCAGAAATAAAATTGGCCAAAGAAATTTTAGCTGAATTAAAAGTACCCTATTATATCATTGCTGGTAATCATGATACGGGTTGGAGTGAAAGTGGTGGAGTTAGTTTTGGTAAAATTTTTGGATACGATAAATTCAGTTTTAATTTTAATGGTATTCAATTTATAGGTTGTGCTTCGGGGCCTTATGTAAGAATGAGTGATGGTCATATACCGCGTGATGCAGTGAATTGGTTAGACCTTGAATTAAAAAAATTGAACCCTTCTCAACCGGTTGTTTTTTTAAATCATTATCCATTAGATAAAGATTTAGACAATTGGTATGAAGCAGTAGACCGTTTAAAAAATCACCGCACTTTAGCCGTATTAAATGGACATTGGCATACCAATAGAAGATTGGATTATGAGGAATTACCTGCAGTAGTAGGCAGGTCTAATCTCAGAGCCAAAGCGGCTTTTGGCGGATACAATTTAGTAGATGTACGATTAGACTCTATGATTTTTGCAGAACGTACACCTGGCATTGAAACCAAAAAAGCTTGGACAGGAATTGACTTAGCCAAGAAAGATTATAGCCACAATAAACAATTTTATCGTCCTGATTATTCCATGAACGATAGCTTTCCTTCGGTTAAAGCACGTTGGGTATATGCTTCCGATGCGAATGTTATTTCAACACCCGCTGTTAGTTCTAACTTAGTCATTTTTGGAAATAGCTTAGGAAGCATTGATGGCATTTCAAAAACAGATGGAAAAAAGAAATGGTCTTATAAAACCAAGGGCGCTATTTATTCTAGCCCTGCCATTGTACAAAATAAAGTGGTGGTGGCATCTGGAGATGGCAGCATTTATTGTTTGAATGTAAACAACGGAAAATTAATCTGGCAATTCAAAGCAGATGCTGCGGTATTGGGTTCTCCGTTAATTCATGACAACAAGGTTTATATAGGTGGAAGTGATCATCATTTCAGGTGCATCGACCTTGCCACGGGTAAACAGCGTTGGAGTTTTGGTGAGTTGGATGGACCAGTGGTAAGTACGCCAGTTTTCAGCAATGGTAAAATTATTTTTGGTTCTTGGGATAGGCACTTGTATGCATTAGATGCTTATACAGGAAGCCTTTCATGGAAATGGAACAATGGTTCAATGGTACGCAATTTTGCACCCGCTTCTTGTATACCAGTAGTGCAAGATGATATTGTATACATTGTTGCACCAGATCGTTTTTTAACTGCCATCGATTTAAACAATGGTACTACTTTATGGAGAACCAAGGAAGTAAGTGTACGAGAATCAATTGGTATTTCTGCTGATGGTAAATGGCTGTATTGCAAAACCATGTCAGATGGGTTTGCCGTTTTTCCTACAGGAAGAAATGCCCAAACGCTTGCTTGGAAAAAAGATTTTGGCTTTGGATATGAGCATGTACCCAATATGCCCATAGAAAAAAATGGTAAAGTCTATTTTGGCACCAAGAATGGCATTGTGTATTGTGTAGACCCTTACACGCGTGAAAAATTATGGCGCTATAGAATTGATAACTCTATGGTGAACACAATTAATGCAAGCAATGCGAATGAATTGGTGGCAGCCACCATGGATGGTAAAATAATATTACTCGACCTAAAATATTAATACTGCCCCGTATTCAACATCACTAGTGTGCATGCTTCTATTGTGGCTATACCATTGGTTTTGGCAAGTTCTTCCAATTCATCATTTTCTGTACCGGGATTAAAAATAATTCGCTTCGGATGCAAGGAAAGAATATAATCGTAATACGCTTTTTGAGCAGTTGGGTTTAAGTATAAAGTAACGGTGTCAACTGCATTAACTACAGGTGGTGCTGTTTCTATTTGAACCCCTGCAACCACCGCGGCTTTCCTTCCCACTGCTACTACTTCATGCCCAAATTTTTTCAGGCGAGTAACTGCTTCAAAACTATACCTGGCTGGGTTTTCAGAAGCACCTAGAACTACTGTTTTTTTCATTATTCGTTCTCCTTAATCAAAGTCTTGTGCGATGCATCGCAATAAGGTTTGTTCTTAGATAATCCACATCCACAAAGGGATACTTTTTCTTTTACATCCACCGTACCATCTGGCTTATGAATATAAGATTTAGAAGTTATTACAATGGGGCCCAATGGCTTAATTAAAATATCTACGCCGTCTTTTACAATTGGTTGTTCTTGTTCCATGCAATGAAGATACGAATGCTTTATTTGATGGTATAACGTATTCCTAAAAAACCTCGAATACCCTGATTGGGTGCAAACATATAAGTAGGATCAAAGCTGAGCGCATACGGATTGTCTGCAGTTGCACGAACCTGTCCATTGGGCTGAAACTGCACATTTTTATCAAATGGATCATTGGCCCTTGCAATTAAAAATGGACTATGTTTTGTTGGTAGAAAATTCAACAAATTTTTTACGCCTCCATATAGTTCAATCCCATGCCAATAATGAAAAGTAAACTGCAAATTTTGTAAGCTATACCAAGGGGAGTAAGGCTGCCGTGGATCGAGTGGTCCTAACAAAGGCAAGCGCATAGGGCTGTAAACATTGCCGGTATAATCGATGTCTAAATGAATAGAAGGAATGCGATAAGACAAAGACCAAGTACCAGAAAAACGCTCTGTTAAAATTTGTTGTTCTTTCAATCCATTGTTGTGTAATGCCACATCCATATAAGTTGCACCAATATTTAATTTAATGCCATTGTTTAATGCAATATCTGCATTGGCAGATACCCCTTTACTAATGGCATGCCCATTTAAATTGGAATAGATAATTTGATTGGGATCGGTTTCAAAATCACCTACAATTCTATTATTGAAATACGTGTAGAACGCTGTAAAATCAAGGGTTGTAGCTGCAGTTCCCTTTCCATATATTTTATGGATATAATTCAAATTAATATTAAATGATTGCTCCGGTTTTAGCTGTTCAGTTAATGTTACTTTTCTTGCACCAGATAGTGCAGCATGGTCTTCGGTAAATAAATTAACTACTCTGAATCCAGTTCCCATATTGAGTCGTAAGAACTGTTGATTATTGATGGTGTATTTATATGCAATCCTTGGAGTAAAAATATTTCCATGCACCGAATTGTAATCGTAACGAAGCCCTACCAACAATTTGTGTTGCTCGTTAAAACTAATTTCATCTTGGGCAAAAATACCCGGTAAAATAACGCGTTGTGGCTGGGTTCCCATTTTTGAGCGATCGGTTGATCCTGTTGCAGGCGTATTATCGTTGTAATAAGTATAACGCATTGCAGCACCCAATAAGAAATCGTGTTTGCTAATTGTTTTATCCCATACCATTTGTGCAAAGCCTACTTGTTGTTTACCTATATAAGAAGTATTCCCATACATGCTGTTTTGGTGATGGTGGTTCAGCGAAAAAGCAAGGCTTATTTTTTCGGTAATGGGTAATTGATAATTGCCTAATAGTTCAACACGATTGGTATAGATGCTTTCTCCATACACCGCGTCTGTTCCCCTAAAACCCTTGTTCCAATTCATTTCTCCACCCCAACGATCTTCGTAAAAATATCGGGCAGCCAAATTTAGCGTTCTGTTTTGCTTTTGTTGTATAGACCATTTTTGAAAAATAGACACCCTGTTTTGCAAAGTCAAATCGGTAAATCCATCTTTATTGTTATCGATGGGATTGCTGTAATTAAAATAATTAATGCCTGTTAATACAGTGGCTTTGCTCCCCACTTGGCTAGTAAAACCTAAATCGGTATTGAGTTCACCCCAAGTGGTTGCCATCATATCTGCAGCAAGATGAGGGGCAGTTCCTGTTTTCTTAGTGATCACATTAATTAATCCACCAATGGCTTCACTTCCATACAAGGTAGAAGCAGGTCCTTTTACAATTTCAATTCTTTCTACCATGGAGGCTGGTATACCCGATAAACCATATACAGTAGATAAACTACTTACGATGGGCATACCATCTATTAACACCATGGTATAAGCACCCGGCAGTCCATTGATTCGGATTTCGCCTGTATTACAAATATTGCAATTGCTTTGTGGTCTAACGCCATTCACATGAAGCAACCCTTCAAAAATATGGAATGCCGGATTCTTCTTTAAAAAAGCAGCAGAATACACTTCAACCGGAACAGGGCTTTCTACTCTTTTAACTTCTTTCAGCGTACCAGTCACCACTACTTCAGCCAACTCAGCTTGCATGGGCTTGAGCAAGCGAGATGTATCTGCAGGTAGTTGAGAAAAAGCCTTGATGCTATTGCCCAAAACCAATGAAAAAGCCAATATGATTGCTGAAAATTTCATCTTTCTGGAGGTAAAAGTATAAATGTTAGACTAGCCTAACAAATTTTATTTGCATTTTCACTTATTTTTAGGGCATGCAAGTACTTTCTTACACAGAGGAGAATTACCTAAAAGGGATTTTTAAGTTGACTATTGAACTAGACGATAAAGCAGAAGCAGGCACCAATGAAATTGCCAATCACCTGGGCATTAAACCTGCATCAGCCAACGATATGCTGAAGAAATTGAAAGACAAAAAACTCATTCAATATGAGCGATATGGTAAGTCTTCTTTAACTAAAGAGGGTAAAAAAAGAGCTATTGAGATTGTAAGAAAGCACCGATTATGGGAAACTTTTTTACACGAGAAATTAGCATTTAACTGGGACGAAGTGCATGAAGTAGCAGAACAATTAGAACATATTCAAAGTAAAAAATTGATTGACAAATTGGATCAATTCTTAAACTATCCGTCTACAGATCCACATGGCGACCCTATTCCCAATGCAAAAGGAGAATGGCCTGCGACAAAAAAAGCATAGCCAAATGAAATTCATTGTTCAGTATTAATAGTCTATTTCTAACCGAAGTTTATCTCGAAGCTCTCTTACTAATGGATACTGTTCGGCAATGCGTTCAAATTTTTGCTTGCTGTTTAATCGCATATGCAAGGGCACGTCTTCCTTTTCCCCTTCTTCTACTAAGATGGTAAAATTAATTGCCCTATTATTGAACTGTGTTTGCAATTGATCTAACAATACCATTTTTTCACTCTCAATAAATTTTTGCGCAGTAACTGCCGAAACGCGAACGGTGAAATGAATATCACTTTCTATTTCTAAGCTGGCAATTCTAAATGTTCCAACCGCAGAATGTTTTAGCTGTTGTTCTAGTTGAACAATATAAGCATCCCAAAAAGCACGAAGGCTTTCCTGGGTTAATGGCATGGCTTCTTTTACTTCTTCTATTTGATAATTACTTCCCGCTTTTTCTTTGAGTGCTTCTAACAAAGATTTCTTAGGTCCAGTTTTAATAGTGCCAGTTGGGGCAGCTGCTGGCGATTTTATTTGTGCTGGTACTGAATTGTCCAGCGTTTCTTTCACAAATAATTTCGCACCAGTTGTATTACTTATTGCACCAGTTACGGTATTTTTTGCAGCAGGCGGAGCTGGTGGTGCCAGCGGTTGAATCATTTTTGTTTTAAAAGCGATGGGACCGTCAATTCGTTTTTTTTTAACTACTGCTCCTTTATCACTGGAGAGTTCAATAGCTTGTTGCAAAAAGCTCAGTTTAATGAGTGAGAGCTCTACGTGCAAGCGCTTGTTGCGCGCCATTTTATAATTGACTTCGGTATCGTTTAATATATTCAATGCACTTACCAAATAGCTTAATGTAGTTTGCTGTGCAACTTGCAGATACTTCTGTTGCATGCCTTCTACCACTTCTAATAATGCAGCCGACTTAGGGTCTTTGCATACCAATAGATTGCGAATAAATTCTGCAAATCCATTCAGTACCAAATCACCTTCAAATCCTTTTCGGTTAATTTGATCAAACAGCAACATAGCTCCTGCCATATCCTGTTTTTGCATGCACTCTAGTAATTGGAAAAAATAATCTTCATCTAAAATATTTAAATGCTCCAGCGTATTTTGATAAGTAACCGTTCCATTGGTAAAGCTGACAATCTTATCTAAAATACTCAGCGAATCTCGCATACAGCCTTCACTCTTTTGAGCAATTACTTGTAAGGCTGCTTTCTCTGCATTAATCTGTTCCTTGTCTACAATTTCTTGTAAATGTTCAACCGTATCGTTATTGGTAATTCTTTTGAAATCAAAAATTTGACACCTACTTAAAATAGTTGGCAATATTTTATGTTTCTCTGTTGTTGCTAAAATAAAAATGGCATAAGGTGGTGGCTCTTCCAATGTTTTCAAAAATGCATTGAATGCACTTGAACTGAGCATATGAACCTCATCTACTATATATACTTTGTATTTTCCAGCTTGCGGTGCAAAACGAACTTGTTCTACTAAAGCACGAATATCATCCACCGAGTTATTGCTGGCCGCATCCAACTCATGAATATTCATAGAAGTACCTGCATCGAATGAAACACAACTATTACAAGTATTACAAGCTTCGCCCTCTGCTGTTTGATTGGTACAGTTAATGGTTTTAGCCAAGATACGAGCACAAGTAGTTTTACCTACTCCTCTTGGTCCGCAAAATAAAAATGCATGCGCCAATTGGTTATTGCGAATGGCATTCTTTAGTGTAGTGGTAATATGTTGCTGCCCCACTACTGTATTAAAGTTTTGGGGACGATACTTACGTGCTGATACTATAAAATTATCCATAGAAATTGCTGCAATATAACTTATTTATAATCCATCTCGGGATGCCTTTCAAAAGGATATTTTTCAGTGAATATATAACGGAAAGTAACCATTCTTCTACTCTGCGTTCCACCTAAGCTTTTGTAAATATTCACCATTTTAGGGTTCCAATCTCCTGCCCAGCCCATTTCGTATTGCTCATACCAGCCCTTGCCCTGCAAATGCAAACCAGCTGCATAAATCAAATAACTATCTACCCCCAAAGCCTGGTATTTAGGCACTACCCCAAAAGCCAACCCAGTTAAACGCTTATTGGTCCCCCTCCATTTCATCCACAACAACTGCAATTTTTGGTAGAGTCCAAACTGCCCATTAAAATATTTGAAATATTGGTTTAGGTCGGGAATATTAATGAACATAGCAATGGGCTCTTCTTTATAATAAGCAAACCAAACCACTCGCTCATCCATAATGGGCTTCATTTTATTAAAAAGCTTCATTACCTGTTCTTTGGTAATTTCTTTGGCCTCCCCATGTTGTGCCCATGCTGCATTGTAAACAATTGCAAAATCCCCTGCATATTTATTTAATTCACTCAGCTTTACATGCTTGGCTGAATAATCGGGCTTTGCATTAAATTTTGCGTACCGTTCTGGAAATTTCTCTGGCAATGGATCGTCTACATTCATGTAATAATAATACTGATTGTAGTAGTTTTTAAATCCATAGCCTTCAAACAGCCCTTCATAATAAGTTGGATTAAAAGACATTCCATACATTGGCTCCTTATCAAACCCTTCTACCATTAAACCCCACCATTTATCGCGATCCCCAAAATTGATAGGACCATCCATGGCTTCTATTCCACTTTCAATCAACCACGCTTTGGCAGTATCAAACAATAAATTAGCAGTAGCTTGGTCGTTGATGCAATCAAAAAATCCAACTCCGCCTGTTTTATATTCCGTTCCCTTGTTAATGTATTTGTCGTTGGTAAAAGCAGCAATTCTGCCAACCAACTCTCCGCTTTCTGCATAAGCAACCCAACGTTTGGCTTGCCCCCATTTAAAATTTTTATTCTTAGTATGATCAAACACTTCATTTACTTCATTGTCTAAAGCACGGATATAACAAGGATTACCTGCATTCATGATTGCATTTACTGCTAAAAAATCCTTAATCAGTTCTGCATCGTTTACTTCTACTATTTGCATATCCTTCTCTTTAGTTTTGAAATAATTTTTGCGCCATTTTTTGATCGTGCTGATAAATATCTCTTCTAAAATGCAACTCGCCCGATTGATCTACCCATGCAGTAAAATAAACAAGAAAAACCGGTAATTTCTTTTTTAAAGTAACCCATTTCTCTTTCTCTAAATACATCAAGCTATCAATGGCAGCGCTGGTGTATTTAGGTTGATCACGCAATAAAAACTCAGCAAACTTTTTAGGTTCTGCTATACGAATACAGCCATGACTCAATCCTCTATTGGTTTGTGTAAATAAATTCCGGTTGGGCGTATCGTGCAAATAAATACTGAAGTTATTCGGGAACAAAAACTTTACTCTACCCAATGCATTATTGGCACCCGGCTTTTGACGAATCTGTGGGAGCCCTCCACTGTATTGGGTAATTTCCATATTGTGCTTGGCAATATAACTAGGGTTTCTTCGTATAGCGGGTAGTATTTCATTACGTACAATACTTTCCGGAACATTCCAATAAGGACTGAAAACAATGTATTGCAAATTGCCGTTAAAAATGACTGTGTTGTTTGCAGAAGATCCCACAATCACATTCATTTGCAAAGCAACTTTACCCTGCTCAAAAACGCGCAGTCTAAATTCTGGAATATTTACTAAAACAAATGTACTGTCTTGTTGCGGAGGCATCCATCTTGCCCTTTCCATATTAATCAGCAACTGTTCTACTCGTTTTCCTAGGGGAATATTTAAATCGGCTATTACTTTATTTCCAATAACCCCATCTACATCAATCCCATGCCGTTCCTGAAATTTTTTAATAGCCAATACCATAGTGGTATCATAAATATTATTATTACTTAGTTGATCCCCTTGTAAAAAAATCAACCGCTTTTTAATGCGTCCAATTAACTCAGAACTGTCTCCGCTTCTCAAAGATTTTTTAATATTTGGCAAAGAATCAAGCACTTCCTTTTTTTGCATATCTAATAAACGGTACAACCATTGCTCCATTCTAGGATATTGTAAACTAATTGGCGCATAGTTGATGGGCGTGTTAGACTTCTTTTCAATAACAGAATCTAGAAGCGCGTGAAGATTTACTTTTTTCCTTGGGATATACCAACCTAAATCTGCTAGATTAATATTTGCCCCTTTGTAAACCTTGGCCGCATATTTAAAAAACTGTGCAGTAAAGAGCAGCTCAGTATTTAATACATCTTTGTTTTCTTTAATTGCATTCGCTGGCTTATTTGCATAAACTGTATACAATTGTTGAAATTGTTTATTAAAAAGACTGCTATCGGATAACCTTGTTATATGATCGTTTTGCAAATTATAAAAATGATGCGCTTGTTCAGATAAGCCAGTAGAATCAAACCATGCATATTCAAAATTTCGATCGGTATAAAAGTCAACAAACTGCTGCTCAAATTCTTTCACCCAACTATTTGATGAAATAAATTGAACCAAAGAAACACTATCTAAAAAAAGAGGATTATAAGATGTAGCAATGGTAATAGTACTATCTCTTACTACTTTTTTCTTTGCCGAACCCGAATTACAAGCAAAAGAAAGAAAAACCAAAAAGCCCAAAAAACATACCAACTGATTACGCATGCTGCTAAGGTACAAATTGTAGTAGGATTATCTATGCTGTAAAAGCACTGCCGCTGCAATTCCAGCAGTTTCGGTTCTAAGGCGAGTGTTTCCTAAGCTAATCATGGTAGCCCCCGCTTTAGCAGCCATTTCAATTTCGCTGGGGGTAAAATCGCCCTCAGGACCAATCAACAACAAATTATTTACAGAACTTCCAATTGACTGTATCGTTTTCTTTTCTCCCTGTTCGCAATGTGCCAAAAGTAATTGACCATTCAAAGGTTGCTGAATTAAGGTTTTAAATGCTATAGGGTCATGTAAAACAGGCTTGAAACTTTGTTGACTCTGCAACATGGCCGAAACCAAGATATGTTCCCAACGCTCTTTTTTAAAGTGGGTTCTTTCTGTTCTTTCAGTAATTAATGGATAAAAAGCATTGATGCCAATTTCGGTGGCTTTCTCTAAGAACCATTCCATTCGAGCAGCGTTTTTTACAAAAGAAATAGCAATGCTGTTTTGGGTTTTGGGTGAAGGCTTTTGTTCAAATGAAGACAACTGCACAACGGTCTTTTTTTTATCTGCAGCAACTATTTGTGCCATACAGTTTAAACCAAGTCCGTTGGTTAAAGCAATAAATTCACTTTCTTTCATGCGCAAGACCATACTGCAATGTTTACTCGACTCTGCTGAAAGCGTAAATAAACCGGGCGTTGCAGTTAACTGAGCTTCGTAAAAAAATGGAATTGACATAGGGTATTTGCTAGAAAGGTTGATCGTTGTCTATGCCTTCATCAAACTGACCTTGGTTCATTTTACTTCCTTTTTGTATAAAGAAAGCAGTTTCCCCATTTCCTTGAGAAGCAGATGATGGCGTTACAGCTTTCCAATTACTTGGCCCCATTTCCGCATCCATGTCTTCGAATTTTTGAATGTCTAATCTTGCACGCAACTTAATGGTTTCTAAAGAACCATTTCTATGCTTGGCAATACGAATATGGGTTTCGCCATTATTTGCTTCACCCATTTCGTTGGTCATATTTTCATAGTATTCCGGACGATAAATAAACATCACCATATCGGCATCTTGCTCAATAGCACCTGATTCTCTCAAGTCACTCAATTGAGGCATTTTACTTTCCTTTCTGGTTTCCACCGCACGGCTTAACTGGCTCAGTGCAATGATGGGAACTTTCAATTCTTTAGCTAAAGATTTTAAGTTACGAGAGATATTACTGATTTCTTGTTCGCGGTTACCTCCTCTATCGTTGCTACCACTCATTAATTGCAGATAGTCAATTATGATGATACCCACATTGTGCTTGTTCACCATTCTACGGGCTTTCGCACGGAATTCAAAAATATTCAGTGCTGCAGTATCGTCAATATACAAAGGAGCATTTTCTAATTTTTTAATCCCCTTGCTGTGCAATTGTTGGTATTCGTAGTCTTCTAATTTTCCACGACTAATTTTTTCCATTTTAATTTCACTCTCCGCACTTAAAATACGCTGCACCAATTGAGCAGCACTCATTTCAAGAGAGAAGAAGCCCACTCCAATAGGTTTAGTTGGATGCAAAGCCGCATTACGAGCGAGGTTCAGGGCAAAAGCGGTTTTACCCACAGAAGGACGTGCCGCTAAAATAATTAAATCGGTAGACTGCCAACCATACGTAACTCTATCTAGTGAAGCAAATCCACTAGGCACCCCAGAAATTTCATCTGTTTTGGTTCTCAGTTCATCAATACGCGTAATGGCTTCAATTAAAACCCCACCAATGTCTTCAAAGTTTTTCTTTAAATAATTGTTGGTGATATTGAACATCTTGGTTTCTGATTCATCCAATAAATCAAAAACATCGGTACCCTCTTCGTAAGCATCTCCAATAATTTCACCACTAATTTTAATCAACTCACGCTGAATAAACTTTTGCAAAACTATACGAGCATGTGCATCTATATTGGCAGTAGAAACTACGGAGTTGGTAAGCTTAGTAACAAAATATGGCCCTCCAATCAAATCTAATTTTTCCTGCATTTTTAATTCTTCCACTACAGTCAAAATATCAATTGGTATTGATTTTTGTTGTAGGCTTTGCATAGCCAAGAAAATATATTGGTGCGCATCTACATAAAAACACTCTGGCTTAATAATTTCCGAAACGGTATCAAAAGCACTTTTCTCTAACATTAACGCACCCAAAATTGCTTCCTCCAATTCCTTTGCTTGAGGAGGCACTTTTCCATACACCATGGTGCTCAAATCTATTGCTGGTTTCCTTCTTTTTCTGTCTTTATTTAAACTTGTAATCTCCATGCTCAATTTTGCTTAATCTTTTAAAAACGCCGAATGATTCCTCACAACCTGTGTTACCGAATTGTTAACAGCTGAGTAAGGGGGAGCGAATATAATGGTATGGAATTGGTACTGGAAATTTTTTTGGGCTCTATTTATTCCACAGCTAATTCCCCGCTTATCCACAGTAATTACCCGCCTATTCACACAAAGTACTAAGCTTATCCCCCATTTGCAAAAGTTTTCCTCTATTATTTGGAGAAATTAACATTATCTGGTTAACAAAGAAAATTCGAAAAAATAGGGCTGGTCTCAAGGGAATGAATTAAGTATAAAAGTAGTTGGCCAAAACTTAGTCTAACTTTAATAGAGATTCAAATCTTACCAAAATATCCAACCATGAAACAGCAGCACCATTACGATACCGTTAGCGAAGCTTTAAATGACCTAGCAAAACGAGGCTTTTCGCATGACTTCAACATTCATGAAGAATCTGATTGTTTAATATGTAAAAGTACAATGACCCAGCTATCTCCTGATGAATTTGAAATTGTAGAAACCTATCGCTTTGAAGGAGATACCGACCCTGCAGATGAAATGATTGTATTTGCCATTTCTGCTATGAAGTATAACTTAAAAGGAACACTAATAAATGCCTATGGTATATATGCAGATGCAAATACTTCTAAAGTTGTAGAAAAACTTACGGACCACACAAAAGATTTATTTTGAAAATAAATACAAAACAAAAAATCATTGTAATAGGCGGTGGTTTTGCTGGTGTACAATTGATTAAAAACCTAGATGAACAATTATTTGATATTTTATTGATTGATAAAATTAATCATCATCAATTTCAACCACTTTTTTATCAGGTTGCTGCATCACAGCTAGAACCAGCAAGTATTTCGTTTCCGCTAAGAAATATTTTTAAGTACAAAAAAAACCTCCAGATTCGGTTAGCAGAACTACTTTCAGTTAATGCTTTTGAAAATAAAATTGACACATCAATAGGATCATTCAATTATGATGTTTTGGTAATTGCGGTTGGTTGTACCACTAATTTTTTTGGAAATGAAGTAATTAAGCAAAACAGTTTTACATTAAAAACCACCAACGATGCCATTGCCATCCGGAATCATATTCTACAAACATTCGAAGACATTATTTCAGCGGAAGAAAACGACAAAGAAGCTTTATTGAATTTAACCATTGTAGGTGCAGGACCCACAGGAGTAGAATTGGCCGGGGCTTTTGCAGAAATCAAGAAAAATATTTTACCCAAAGATTATCCGGGAATCAATTTTACCCAATTCAATATCAATTTAATAGAAGGCAGTAAGGATACTTTAAATAGTATGAGTGACTTAGCCAAAAGCACTTCTAGGAAATATTTAGAAGAAATGGGCGTGCATATAATGTCGGAAACTTTTGTCAAAAATTATGATGGCAACACTATTGAATTAAGCAATGGGAATAGCTTAAAATCTAAGACCGTTATTTGGGCGGCAGGGGTGATAGGCAATGCTGTAAACGGACTTGACAGCAATGCTAAAAAACAAGGAAACAGAATTGCAGTTAACAGAACCAACTTAGTTGAAGGTTGTCTAACTATTTATGCAATTGGAGATATTGCTTTAATGGAGACTCCCAAGTACCCAAAGGGACATCCGCAATTAGCCAATGTAGCAATTAATCAAGCGAAGAACTTGGCAAAAAATCTGAAACGTCAAGCGAATAATACTACTCAAAAAGAATTTGAGTATACAGACCTCGGATCTATGGCCACCATTGGTCGGAACAAAGCAGTAGTAGATTTACCCTTTTACCATTTCAAAGGATATTTTGCCTGGTTAGTTTGGATGTTCTTACACTTGATGCTTATTCTAAGCGTAAGAAACAAACTCATCATTTTTATTAATTGGGTTTGGGCCTATTTTACTAAAGACACATCGCTTAGATTGATATTGAAACAGAAATAAACCACTTACGCCGAATACCTTAAATTCGCATTTTTAACCATCGTTGCTTTACTATGACTATCAGTTACAATTGGCTTTGTGAATATTTACCGGATGCAATAGAACCCGCTCAATTGTCTAAAATCCTTACGTCTATTGGTTTAGAAGTAGAGAGTTTAGCGCAATATGAAAAAATTAAGGGCGGATTAGCGGGCGTGGTAATAGGAGAGGTATTGACTTGTGAGCAGCACCCTAATGCTGATAAACTAAAATTGACCACCATCAATATTGGTAAAGAAGCACCATTGAAAGTAGTTTGTGGCGCAGCCAATGTTGCAGTAGAACAAAAAGTAGCTGTGGCAACGGTGGGAGCAACCATCTATCCAATGACAGGTGAACCCATGACCATGAAAGCCGCTAAGATCAGGGGCGAAGAAAGCCAGGGAATGATTTGTGCAGAAGATGAACTAGGATTGGGTTACAGCCACGATGGCATTTTGGTATTGCCCAACCACTTAACGCCAGGAACCCCTGCAGCAGCATACTTTAAACCTTATTCAGACTATATTTTTGAAATTGGGCTTACCCCTAATCGCATGGATGCCATGAGTCATTTAGGGGTTGCGCGTGATGTTGCTGCTTACTTAACGCACCATCAAAAAGAAACCCGCGTTAAACAACCATATGCCAATGGATTCAAAGCCGATAACAATGATGCACCCATAAAAGTAACTGTAGAAAACACCAATGATTGCCCAAGGTATGCGGGTGTAACTATTTCAGGTGTTACCGTTGCACCTTCCCCTGAATGGTTGGTGAATAAGCTAACAGCCATTGGCGTAAGAAGTATTAATAATATTGTAGACGTCACCAATTATATTTTACACGAAACTGGGCAACCCTTACACGCTTTCGATTTGAAGGCTGTAACTGGCAATGAAATCATCGTAAAAAATGTAGCAACAGGTACAAAATTTACTACCCTAGACGATAAAGAAAGAAGTTTACACGCAGAAGATTTGATGATTTGCAATGCCAATGAAAGCATGTGTATTGCAGGTGTTTTCGGCGGAAGCAAGAGCGGCGTAAACAATGAAACCACCGCCATCTTTTTAGAAAGTGCCTGTTTTCATTCCACTACCATTCGCAAAACTTCTATGCGCCATGGGTTAAGAACCGATGCTGCTACTCGCTTTGAGAAGGGGATTGATATTTCAAACACAGCAAATGTGCTAAAGCGTGCTGCATTGCTTATAAAAGAAGTTGCAGGCGGAACCATTTCTTGTGACCTTATAGATGTTTACCCTAACCCTAAACCAAAAACAACGGTAACCATTAAAAATCACTATCTCAAAAAGTTAAGTGGTAAGAATTATCATGCCGATAAAGTGAAGCGAATTTTAACTTCATTGGGTTTTGAAATAGCCAAAGAAGGATTAGACGAGCTAATGGTTGAAGTACCCTACAGCAAGCCAGACATCAGTATTCCAGCCGATTTAGTGGAAGAAATTTTACGCATAGATGGGTTAGACAATGTAGAAATTCCTACGATGATCAGCATCAGTCCTTCAGTAGAAAAATTGGGCATCAAAGAAAACTTAAAAGAAAAAATTGCTTATTTCTTAGTTGGTAAAGGGTACACAGAAATATTAACCAATTCAATTACGAATAGTAAATATTTTGACGAAGCGCATTCGGGCAATGTGGTTAAAATGATGAATAATTTGAGCGCAGAATTAGACGCAATGCGCCCATCTATGTTAGAGAGTGGATTAGAAACTATTGCTTATAATGTGAATAGAAGAAATACCAATTTGCAATTATTTGAATTTGGTAAAACGTATTTAGTAGACGGCGAAGGCTTTAAGGAAGAAGAACATTTTTGCATTTTTGCAACAGGCAATAGTGCAGAACAAGGTTGGAGAAACAAAACAACACCTATAGATTTTTATAGTATGAAAGGACTAGCTACTGCAGTTTTACAGTGGTGTGGACTACAACATATTTGCATGGAAGAATCAGCTGAAATAGCCGACACCGTTGTTATATACGCGAACAAGCAATTACTGGGTACATTACAAATGGTAGGCAAAAACAAATTGAATCAATTTGATTTAAAGCAGCCTGTTTATATGCTTGATCTTCCATTTGCCAATTTGGTAAAAGCGGTACAGAAAATAAAAGTGGTATACAAAGAAGTCAATAAGTTTCCAGCTGTACAACGAGACTTAGCATTGGTGGTAAACAAACAAACCCGATTTGAGCAAATTGA
This sequence comes from Sediminibacterium sp., assembly GCF_030695065.1. Taxonomy (GTDB): domain Bacteria; phylum Bacteroidota; class Bacteroidia; order Chitinophagales; family Chitinophagaceae; genus Sediminibacterium. The sequence continues at coordinate 230,618 of NZ_JAUYTR010000005.1, forward strand.
AAAAGCGGTGCAAGGGCTTAAAATAAACAAGCTTCAACAGATGAATTTGTTTGATGTGTTCGAAAGTGATAAACTCGGTGCCGATAAAAAATCAATGGCTGTTAATTTCACTTTTTCAGACGATACCAAAACATTGACCGATCATGAAATTGATGCAATGATGAATAAATTGATCAAATGTTTTGAAAAGGAAATTAATGCTGAAATCAGAAAATAACGTCTAATTTTTGACTATGGCTCTGTTGAATGAACATATAACTGAATTGCAAGAAAAACTGCAAGTATTGTTGAAAGCTTATCGCCAGGTTCAAAAAGAGAACCAGCGACTAGAAAAAGAGTTGAGCAATATTCAACAGTTGCAAGCGAGTAATACAGCCACATTAAGTGTATTGGAACAAAAATTAGCAGCGGCCAGAATGAGTTCAGGCAGCTGGGATCCGGAAGAAAAACTCAAATTGCAAAAACAAATAGATACCTATCTTAAAGAAATAGATAAATGCCTGGCGTTGCTGCACGCTTAATACCATGTCTGAATTAATACCCGTAAATATTGTTGTTGCCGACCGGAACTACCGCTTAAAAATTGAAGCGGAAGACGAAGAAATGGTGCGCAAAACAGCCCAAACCATCAACGAAAAAATTGCCCAATTCAAAACTGATTTTGCGGGCAAAGACACACAGGACTATTTGGCCATGGTTTTGCTTTGGTTTGCTACCGAGCAAAAAGACAATGCTAAACTGGCTTTACTGGCCGATGAAACTTCCAAACAAATTAAAGAACTGGCTCAATCCATTGATAAAGCATTGGAAGATCACCCCTAATTTACCTTAGTACTCAAAAATCTCCTATCTTCTTGTTATCTTCGTAGCAAGTCAATTACTTATTATATATAAATGAGATTTGATCTGTTAAATAGAATTGTGAACGTTTTAAACCCTTGCCAAGAACATGGATCCAATAATTATTTCCATCATATCAGCTGTAGTAGCCCTAGTAGCGGGTGTTGTAGCGGGTAAAGTCATTTTTGCAAAAAACACCCAAAAACAAGTAGAAGACGCCGAATTACAGGCGCAAACCATTTTAAAAGAAGCAGAACTAAGAGCAGAAACCGTAAAAAAGGAGAAGCAATTAGAAGCAAAAGAAAGGTTTGTACAATTAAAATCGGAGTATGAGCGCGATGTGAACGAGCGCAATCGCAAAATTGGCGAAGTAGAAAATCGCATTAAGCAGAAAGAGATTACCATCAACCAAAAGGAAGCCAGCATTGAAAAGCAGGTGAAAGAAAACGATGCTATCAAAGAAAATTTGAACCGTCAGATTGAGTTGGTGAATATCAAAAGAACTGAATTAGAGAAGCACCAAGAAGAGCATATCCGCCGATTAGAAAAAGTGGCTGGCTTAACTGCTGAAGACGCTAAAGCCCAGTTAATTGAAAGCTTGAAGCAAGAAGCGCACACACAGGCATTGGCATTACAACAAGAAATTATTGAAGACGCCAAGCAAAAAGCCAATAAAGAAGCCCGCAAGATTGTTATTCAGTCTATACAGCGTACCGCTGCGGAGCATACCATTGAAAATACGGTGACCGTTTTCAACTTAGAAACCGACGAAATAAAAGGTCAAATCATTGGTAGAGAAGGTCGTAATATCCGCGCCATTGAAGCCGCTACTGGGGTTGATTTAATTGTGGATGATACGCCGGAAGCCATTATACTCAGCAGTTTTGATCCACTAAGAAGAGAAATTGCCCGCTTGAGTTTACAGCGCTTGGTATCCGATGGACGTATTCACCCTGCACGTATTGAAGAAGTGGTAGAAAAAACCCGTCGTCAATTAGAAGACCAGGTAATGGAAATTGGAGAGCGCACCGTAATAGAAATGGGCATCCATGGTTTACACAAAGAGTTAATTAGAATTGTAGGTAAAATGCGTTTCCGTTCTTCTTACGGCCAAAACCTATTGATGCATAGCCGTGAAACAGCCAATTTATGTGGGATTATGGCCTCCGAGTTAGGCATGAACCCTAAACTGGCTAAAAGAGCGGGATTATTGCACGATATAGGCAAGGTTCCTGACGAAGAAACCGAATTAAGCCACGCCTTATTAGGGGCTAAATTGGCCGAGAAATATGGCGAAAACCCTGCGGTAGTAAACGCAATTGGGGCTCACCACGACGAAATGGAAATGTTGTACGTGATTTCTCCGATTGTTCAGGCTTGTGATGCTATCAGTGGTGCAAGACCGGGTGCTAGAAGGGAAATTATGCAGCAATACCTGCAAAGAATCAAAGATTTAGAGAACCTAGCATTGGCTTACCAAGGGGTAGAGAAAGCGTATGCAATTCAAGCAGGACGTGAGTTACGCGTGATTGTAGAAGCAGATAAAGTAAGCGATGTAGACAGCGATAAACTCAGTTTTGAAATAGCACAAAAAATACAAACAGAAATGACCTATCCAGGTCAAATTAGGGTGACGGTAATTAGGGAAAAGAGGGCTGTAAACGTAGCTCGATAGAAAATTCATGAAAATTTGCATTTTTTAAAATATTCCCATTACCTTTGCCGTCCGATAAAAATAAATGTTATGCAGGCAGCAGTACAGTTTGTTCACGAACAATTGACCACGAAAAGAGAATTACCTAGCTTCAAAGCTGGTGATAATATTACCGTTAACTATAAGATTGTAGAGGGTGGTAAAGAGCGTATCCAGTCTTTCCGCGGAGATGTTATTAAACTACAAGGTGTAGGAGCTACTGCTTCATTTACCGTACGTAAAATCTCTGATGGTGTAGGTGTTGAGCGTTTGTTCCCCATCCAATCTCCAAATATTGAGTCAGTTATCTTAAACAAAAAAGGTAAAGTACGTCGTGCGAAGTTGTTTTACCTACGTGAAAGAAGCGGTAAAAGTGCTCGTATTAAAGAAAAACGTTTCTAGTAGAACGATAAATTATATAAAAAAGCGTCCCGAATTATCGAGGCGCTTTTTTTATTGGGTTTGTGGTACAGTTTTGCCTTAACTTTACGGCATTAAATAATATACTATGGGAAGTTTAGGTTTTCAGGAATTACTGATCATTGGTATCGTAGTCCTAGTTTTATTTGGTGGAAGAAAAATTCCTGAGTTCATGAGAGGTCTTGGTAAAGGTATCCGTGAATTTAACGACGCCAAGAATAACGTGAAGAAAGAATTAGAAGAAGGCATTAAGGAAAAAGACAGCACAACCGCGTAATGTTTGGTTTTACTACAATCAAAGCATTTCATACTGCATTGCAAAACGGCCAAACCACTTGTGTGGAGGCCGTTCTTTTTTATACTAAGGCCATTGCTCAAAATGCTCACTTAAATGCGTTTTTAGAAGTTTACGAAACCGAAGCAGTAGAAAGAGCAAAGCAGTTAGATGCTGCAGCAGCCAATGGTGTGCTTGCAGGCCCATTACACGGTGTGGTAGTGGGACTAAAAGATGTGATTGCCCATAAAGGGCATACACTTACTGCCAGCTCAAAAATGTTGGGCACTTTTGAGTCCGTTTACAACGCCACTGTTACCGAAAAATTATTAGCCGCCGGAGCCATTATTATTGGCCGTCAAAACTGCGATGAATTTGCCATGGGCAGCAGCAATGAAAATTCTGCATACGGCCCTGTTTGCAATGCAGCAGATACCAATAAAGTTTCCGGAGGCTCTTCAGGGGGATCAGCAGTTGCTGTGCAAGCAGGACTCTGCATGATTAGCTTGGGCAGCGATACTGGCGGCTCTGTAAGACAGCCAGCAGATTTTTGTGGCGTAGTGGGTATTAAACCCAGCTACGGAAGAATCTCGAGATATGGGTTAATTGCTTATGCTTCTTCCTTTGATCAGATTGGAATTTTTTCTACCACTGTGGAAGATACCGCATTGGTATTAGAAGTAATTGCCGGTGCTGATGAATATGATAGCACGGTTTCTCAGCGGCCTGTAGAACCATACAGTAGCGCTATTGTAGCACCCGAAAAAAAATACAGATTAGCCTATTTTAAAGAAGCATTAAATCATCCTTCTTTAGATGCAGCAATACAAGAACAAACTTTCTCCTTTATAAAAAGTATGCAAGCAGCAGGGCATACAGTAGAAGCCATTGATTTTAATTTACTCGAATACGTAGTGCCCACTTATTATGTATTAACCACTGCAGAAGCATCTAGTAATTTATCTAGATACGATGGAGTACGCTTTGGTCATAGAACAAACAAAGTAGGAATTGATTTAACCGAAATGTACAAAGCTTCTCGCTCAGAAGGTTTTGGAGAGGAAGTAAAAAGAAGAATTTTACTAGGCACATTTGTATTGAGTGAGGGATTTTTTGATGCTTATTTTACGAAAGCCCAACAAGTTCGACAACTACTGAAACAACGAACTGATGCTATTTTCGGCGAATACGATGCCATCCTTTCTCCTACTGTTCCATCAACTGCATTTACGATTGGCGCAAAATCGGATGATCCTATTGAAATGTTCTTGGCAGATATTTATACCGTATATCCAAACTTAGTGGGCATACCTGCTATTTCCATTCCTTTGTTTACGCATCCCAATGGAATGCCATTTGGTTTGCAACTTATGACGCGTTCTTTTGATGAAATGAATCTATTGCAATTGAGTGCTCAATTGATGGAACTAAAACCATGAAAAACTGCCATTATAATCCAACTATAAAAAATCTATTGCGCATATTTATACAAGCAATATTAGTAGGATTATGCATGCTCCCAAACACTAGTGCTCATGCACAAAAAGACAGTACGACCGATAAGTTTGGTTTTAAATCGCTCTTCAAAAACAAGTTTGATGCATCCAAGCCTTATGCCGCACAACTCAATCCCAGGGCGGTTTCCTTTGTACAAGAATACATGCGAAAGCATACCAAGTCTTTAGAAAAAATGAAGTTGTGGGGCAAGCCCTATTTTGATTTGTATGATGCCGTATTGGTGCAATATGGGATTCCTAAAGAAATGAAATACCTCAGTGTAATTGAAAGTAATTTAGGCGCAGGGGTTGTATCCTGGGCAGGCGCAGCAGGCCCTTGGCAAATCATGGACTTTGAAGCAAAGCGTTTTGGTTTAAGTGTGCGCAACCCCGATGAGCGAATGGATTACAACAAGAGTACCCATGTTGCAGCAAAAATAATGCGTGAATTATTTGCACAATTTAACGATTGGTTATTGGTAGTAGCAGGTTACAATGGAGGCGCAGGAAGGGTTAGACAAGCCATCAAAAAAACAGGCAGCAGCAATTTCTGGCAATTGCAATACCATTTGCCCGAAGAAACGCGCAACCATGTAAAGAAATTTATTGCAACGCATTATGTAATGGAAGGTGGAGGAGGATGGACCACCATGACGGCTGCTGAAACCAAATACCAGAAAGAGAATACCCCACAAAACGGAAATACTGCATTATTAAGCGCAGAAGAATTGGCCAACTCTACAGAAATAAAAATTACTGGCAGGTATCAATCATTGGTAATAGCCAATGAGCTAAGTTTAGATATACAACAATTTAATAAATGGAATCCCGGATTTGAAAAGTCTTTGTCTGCGGGAAAAGAATACCCTATGCGCTTACCAAAAGATAAGGCAGTACTATTTGAAGCAAAAAAACAAGCCCTGTTGGCAGCATCATTGCGGGCTTTGCTACAGAACTTTTAGCGTGTTGCTTTTACTTAGTTCACCGCTTTGTCTGCACAACAACTGCTGGCAAATGCATCTGGCTTGGCTTTAAAGGCAAAACCCATTCCCAATATATACCCCATTGCTTCGCGCAAAGCATCATTGCTTTTAAACATGGGGTTGGTATTAATGTCGGCATGCACTTCCATTTCAATTTGGTGCTCAATAAACAATGGGCAAAGTTCGTAGGCAATTTCAATGCTCTTGGCCACTTCAGTAAGCATTCTTTCTTTTAAATGATACCGCTGTTTGGTTTTTTCGTTGTGGATGTACATAAAGCCACCACTGTGTTCGCGCAAGAAAACAATCACTGTGGCAAACTCAGTGTCTTCTCCTTTAACCTGGCTGTCGGTGCCAATACAAACTTTTAGTTTAGTGCCTTTTGCCGTTTCTTTTTTGATGGCTTCTTCTACCGCATCTTTAATGGGTAATACGATGTTTTCTCCATTGAATTTTCTCCAACGCATAAAATAGGGTTTTTTGAAGTTACCAACTAAAAGCCCTAATTACCGCAAATCCATATCATCTTATTATTAACAGTGGTGGATAATGCCCCAAATGGTAACTTTGTCCCTACCATGAAATTACTGTTACAATACCTCAAACCTTATAAATGGCTGATTGGATTAGCCTTGCTATTGGCAGCCATCAACCAAAGTTTTAGCATGCTCGATCCCTACTTTTTTGGTAAGCTATTAGACCAATATGGTATGCATCCTTTGCAAACAGGTTACTTTAATGAACAAAAACAATTTGTTGCTACTGGCACCAGAACTGAATCGGAATTCATTTGGGGGGTATTGGGCTTCTTAGGCATATTGATAAGTGTTGCCATGGTATCAAGAATTGCGAAAGCATTTCAAGACTATTTTAGCAATGTTATTGTTCAAAAATTTGGTGCTAAAATTTTTACGGATGGATTAAAGCATTCGATGCAGTTACCTTACCAAGAATTTGAAGACCAAAGAAGTGGAGAAACTTTATCCATTCTTTCTAAAGTAAGAACTGATACAGAAAAATTCATCATTGCATTTATTAATGTGCTCTTTAGTATACTCGTAGGTATTGTATTTATTTCTGTTTATTCATTCCGTTTGCATTGGAGTATCATGCCCATTTATGCAGTAGGTATTGTGTTTCTTTCTTTGCTTACCAGCTTTTTAAGCAAGCGCATTAAAGCCATTCAAAAAGATATTGTAAAAGAGACCACTACCCTAGCGGGCACTACCACAGAGAGTTTGCGCAATATAGAGTTGGTGAAAAGTTTGGGATTAACCGAACAAGAAATTAGCCGACTCAATAAAAATACCTACAAAATTTTAGGCCTTGAATTACGCAAAGTAAAAAGCATTCGATCATTAAGTTTTGTGCAAGGCACATTTGTAAACTTGCTCCGACAAATTATTATGTTCACTTTGCTGTGGTTGGTATTTCAAGGAAAGCTAACAGCTGGAGAAGTAATGACATTAACCTTCTACTCCTTCTTTATTTTTGGACCACTTCAAGAAATAGGTAATATCATTTTAAGCTACCGAGAAGCAGAAGCATCCTTGAATAATTTTCACAAGCTGATGCAAAAACCATCTGAGCCTAAACCTGCTAGTCCTAAAGCCATTGGCCCAATTAGCAACCTAGCTTTCAATGATATTCGCTTCAAGCACCAAAGTGCCAGTTTTTATGCATTAGATGGAATAACATTTCAGGCAAAAAAAGGAGAAACCATTGCATTTGTAGGGCCATCAGGTGCAGGTAAAAGTACTTTGGTTAAATTATTAGTAGGGCTTTACCATACCCAAGAAGGATCGGTAGATTACAATGGAATACATGGCCATGAGATTGATATGGAAGAACTTCGCAATCAAATAGGATTTGTAACACAGGATACCCAATTGTTTGCAGGCACTTTAAAAGAGAATTTATTATTTGTGGCACCCAACGCCAGTGATGAAGAAATAAAAGCAGCATTGCATAAAGCCAGCTGCGACAACCTATTGGCCAAGGCCAACGATGGCATTGATTCATTAATTGGCGAAAGTGGATTAAAATTAAGCGGTGGAGAAAAACAACGATTATCCATTGCCCGTGCATTAATTAGACAGCCAAAATTGTTGATTTTTGACGAAGCCACATCGGCCTTGGACAGCATTACTGAGGAAGAAATCACCAATACCATAAGATCTATTTCTGCTTTAAAAGAGCAGATTACCATCATGATTGCTCACCGTTTAAGTACTATTATGCACGCCGACCGCATTTATGTACTCGAGAAAGGCAAAGTGGTAGAGACAGGAAGTCATGCAGAGTTGCTAACTGAAAAAGGTTTGTACTACGCTATGTGGCGTCAGCAGATTGGGGAGAGGAAGGGGTAAGGAGGATTTAAATAATTTTATTCGACCATAATTTTTCTAAAAAAACTTTCCAAGGCATCACTATTATATCGCCTATTTTTCGTTCAAGTGGATCGTTACTAACGACTATTAATTTCTTTACTTTATACTCTTCAGAAAAACTTTTGAGTCCTTTTATATGACGAGATTGCACATTGTCTGTTCCTTTTACTTCAACAGCAACTTCATGGTCGCCTAAAATAAAATCAACTTCAATTTGTGAAGTGGTTCGCCAGTAGGCAATAGAATAATTTTTATCTGAGTAATTACTGTGCGCGTATAATTCTTGATAAATAAAATGTTCAAATGCCCCACCAAATGCTTCACTACCGATTTCAATTTTTCCTCTCTTCAATAAATTGTTTGCAATGCCTATATCAAAATAATAAAACTTAGGAGCTACAATAACTCTTCGTTTGGGCTTTTTCTGAAAAGCAGGCACGAATCTACCAATCAATGTATCTATTAAAATTTGAAAATAGTCTTTTACAGTATGATAGCTTACACCACATTCGGATGCAATATTTGAATAATTAACCATTTCCCCATTTGAAAAAGCAGCTGCTTCTAAAAATTGCGTAAATGCATTGATATTTCTAATTTTTGCTTCAGCAATAATTTCATCTTTTAAGTAATTACCTAGATAAGCATCTATCAATTTTTTGGGATTGTCTGCTAAATAATGCCTTGGCAATAAACCATTATTTAATGCTCGAGTCAAATCAAAATCAGGAATTTCTGATTCAATTAATGGATACAGCTCATACCGAACTGCCCTACCCCCTAATAAATTTGAACCAGCTCTTATAATTTTTCTAGGACTTGATCCACTCAATATAAATTGAATGGGATGATTCACAATGAGCCAATGTATTTCATCTAATAATTCAGGAATTTTTTGAATTTCATCAACAATTACAATACTGTTTGTTTCACTCGCTAGTATGGTCTCTCTAAATTGAGCAGGGTTTGCTTGATATCTTCTATAAACGTCGGATTTAAGTAAGTCAAACCAAATAGCATTAGGGAAAAGCGATTTCAATAAGGTACTTTTTCCCGTTTGGCGAGCACCCCAAAGGAAAAGACTTTCATTACCAGCCCCTTCAAAAACTTGCTTTCTAGTGAACATATGCGAATAAATTACTTACTAAATTACATGATATTTAGAAGTAGCAGTTCTAATTATCATGATATTTAGAAGTCAAATATATTCTTAATCCTTGTCTTTATCAAATTTGCTCTTAATGTATTCAATTACCGTAGGGTCTTCTAATCCCTCCATATCACTTAATTCTAGCTCGAGGGCCTTGGTGCTTAATTGAATTTCCCAAAGCGATAATGCAAGTGAGCAAGAAAAACTGAGCAAACTGAAAGCAAATACCCAATGACTCATGATCATCCATTCTATGTAAATAAAATACATACAGATAATGCAGCTTAAAAATGCCATTACGCCCAAAGCTTGCATTTGCTTGATGAGTTTTATTCTAAAACGTAAATTCTTGATTTGACCATGCACTACAGGATTGTTATCCGTTTTATTGTATTCGCTGTGTAAGGTTCTAACTCGAGTAGCCAATGCTAAAAAACGATTGGTATATGCCAACATAATTAAGCTGATTGCAGGAAATAAAAGTGCAGGAGTGTTGATGCTTATGTCCATATAGTTCAAGTTACAAATTTATATTTTAACCATACTATAAGAAGCATTACTAACGCGTGTAAGTAAAAGGGTTTTTTATATACAATCTTGTAGTTGAAAAACTACATGAAATCCTTTAAAAGCGTTTAAAATCAGGGGCAGCAGAGAGATAATAAATTCTATCTTGTTTATACCAAAGCAATCTAAAATTCGTTTATAAAATTGTTCGTACCCCCCTTTATGAGAATAATAAAACTACTAGTCTGTTTATTGCTAGCAATTGGTGCCAATGCACAATTGTTAGAACCAGGCACAATGAATTCAACAGGTGGCAACTATGTATTTAGAGGTGCCCCTACTATACCCAATTTTAGTTTGGTTTGGAGTGTTGGAGAATCTACCATGATTGAAACCTTCTCGGTTAATGGAGGAATGTACATTCTTACACAAGGTGTGCTACAACCCTTTGTACCATTAGATTTGCAAACAGTACCCATACAAGGATGGAACAAGGAAGAAGTAAAATACTATCCCAATCCAGTAAGTACTCAACTACAATTTGATTTATTCAGCAACGATACTGGAAGAGTGGTTTTAAGAATACTTGATTTACTGGGTAATACACATGGCGTAAGAGAGTTTCAATACAACACATTACCAGTTAATCAAAAAATCGATTTCAGCAAATACGCATCAGGCCCTTATTACTTGATGCTTTCCTTATATAGCAAAGGGCAATTAAAGAAACACGGAGTGTTCAAAATTTTAAAATTACGGTAAATCCAATATTATGTTCAAGAGATTCTTATTGCTGCTTTTTGTTTTCGTTCTAGTAGCATCTATGCAAGCAGATGCACAGCAGCTAAACTATCAGGCAATTGCCCGAAATGCCAATGGTGTTGCACTTACATTTAGAGATGTAGGCATTCGATTGAGTATACGTGATGGTTCTCCTAATGGATCCATTGTTTATTCTGAATCAAGAAATATCAGAACCAATCAATTCGGTTTATTTACCGTAATTATTGGAAGCCCTGGCGCAACTAGTGTATTAGGAAGCATGGCTTCTATCAATTGGATCAGTGGTAACAAATATTTACAGGTAGAAATTGACCCAGAAGGAGGAACCAATTATTTTCAAGCAGGCACTTCTCAACTACAAGCAGTTCCTTATGCATTGTTTGCTAACGCCGCTTACCCTGTTGGCCCAGCAGGCGGAGACTTGTTGGGATCAACCTATCCCAATCCCATTATTGCACCACTAGCAGTAACCACAGGAAAAATTGCTAACCAAGCAATCACTACTCCCAAAATTGCAGACCTAAATGTAACTACGCCAAAACTGGCAGACCAAGCAGTTACCAATGCAAAAATTCAAGACAATACCATTGCGAATATTAAATTAGTGAATAGCAGGGTTACTTTAAATGGCCTGATTTTAAATTTAGGAGACACACAAGATTTTGCAATTGGCACCAATGGCATTGATGTTAATATCGTTTCTGCAGGCAATACCCATACGTTTAATTTTCCAGATGCGTCAATTGCCAATAGAGGATTGATTACTCCCAATGCACAAACCATTGGCGGAAATAAAACATTCAATAATGATATCACGGCGGCTCGCATCATAAGAGCAGGTGGATTAGCTGCACAATTTTTAAAAGCAGATGGATCAGTTGACAACAATATTTATTTAACCGAGAATCAACCCATTATTGTAACAGCCACTGGAGATGCAACAGGGGTTTCAACCAGCAGCAGAACCGCACCTGTATTGCCTTTAACGCTTGCAACAGTAAACAGTGCAGTAGGTACTTATGGAACAAGTATTGTTGTTCCATCTATTACAGTGAACAACAAAGGCTTAGTAACCAATGTTGTGGCCAACCCAATTCCTACTGCAACAGCCATTACAAGTGGTTTGCTCACTGTAGGTGATTGGAATATCTTCAACAATAAACAAAACGCCATACCATTAGGATCAGCAGCACAATATTTTAGGGGAGACTTTACCTTAAGTAATTTTCAAACAGATGTAAGAAATCAATTAAGCGCCGGCACGAATATTACTTATGCTAATGGAAATATTGGACTCACCAATAATAGTGTTACCCTTAATACATTACCATTAACATTAGGAGGCGCTCAAACATTTGCAACAGGAACTACTGGTGTAGATTTTAATATTAGTTCTGCAGGATCAGTGCATACATTTAATATTCCAACCGCATCTGTATTTGCAAGAGGATTAATAAGTAGTACCGATTACACCAATTTCAACGCAGCATATAACAACAGAATAGCCAGCCTTACTACCACAGGAACGAGTGGTGCAGCCACTTTGAGCGGGAATGTGTTGAATATTCCAAATTACACTATTGCGGGATTAGGTGGCGAAAATGCAATAGTACCAGGAACTACACTTCAATATTGGAGAGGTGATAAAACTTGGCAAACACTGAACTCATCTGTTGTTCCAGAGGGAACCAACTTTTATTACACAGATACCAGAGCAAGAAATGCATTCTCCATCACAACCAGTGGAAGCAACGGTGCAGCAACTTACAATAGTGCTACAGGCGCTTTTAATATACCAGCTTATACACTAAATGGTTTAGGAGGTGTTCCATCTAGTAGATTAATCAATGGTTTAGACTTATCTGCAGATAGAACATTTAGTACAAGTGATATTGCAGAAGGCAGTAGACAATATTTTACTGATGCAAGAGCAAGAACTGCCATTAGCTTAACTACCGTTGGAACTGGTGGGTTGTCTACCTATGATAATAGTTCTGGTGTATTAAATATTCCTAATTATACCGTAACAGGTTTAGGAGCTGAACCAAGTATCACTGCAGGCAATGCATTACAATATTGGAGAGGAGACAAAACTTGGCAAACATTAAATACCACAGTCGTTCCTGAAGGCGCTAACGAATATTTTACACAAGCAAAAGCAAGAGCAGCATTAAGTTTAACAACCACTGGAAACAGTGGGTCTGCTGTTTATAGTGCTGCAACAGGAGTATTAAATGTTCCTAGTTATACATTAACAGGATTAGGTGGTGAAACAGCAATCACTCCTGGAAGTATTTTAGAATATTGGAGAGGTGATAAAACTTGGCAAACATTAAATACTACAGTTGTGCCTGAAGGAACTAATGAATATTTTACTCAAGCAAAAGCAAGAACAGCTATCAGCTTAACTACTACAGGAACAAATGGTGCAGCAGCCTATGACAATACAACTGGTGCATTAAATGTACCTGCTTATACGTTAACTGGGTTAGGAGGTGTTCCAACTTCAAGACAAATCAATGGAGTTGATTTATCAGCAGATAGAACTTTTACAACTACGGAAATTAATGAAGGAACTAATTTATACTTTAACAATACAAGGGCTAGATCTGCAATTAATTTTTCAACAACAGGAAACAGTGGTGCAGCAACTTACAATACAATTACAGGTGATTTAAACATTCCACAATATACAATTGGTGGTTTAGGCGGTGTTTCTACAGCAAGAACAATTAATGGGATTGATTTATCTGCTAATCAGTCATTTGCAGTTGGGACTGCAGGAACCAATTTTAATATTGGAATTAGCGGAGGCACAACACATCTATTCAATATACCCAATTCATCTACGGCATTAGTTACTGGAGGATTACTTAGTAATACAGATTGGACAACATTTAATAACAAGCAAAATGCAATCAGTGGAACTGGTTATAGTAAATGGTCTGGAACAACTCCTTCATTTATTACTCAAATACCGTTGGGAACAGATGTCACAGGAACGCTTTTAGCAGGAAACTTTGGAGCATTAACTGGTGATGTAACTAATACTGCTGGTTCTTATGCAACAACAATTAGTAATAATGCAATAACTACTGCAAAAATCTTAAATTCAAATGTTACTAATGCTAAATTGGAAAATAGTAGTTTGACAATTGGAACAACTCCAATAACTTTAGGAACTGCTGAAACTACTATTGGAGGATTAACTTCTGTAACTTCAACAAATTTTACAGGCGCACTAACTGGTAATGTTACAGGAAATGTTTCTGGTTCGGCGGGTTCCGTAACAAATAATTTAACATTTGCAAGTGATGGTTCAGGAGCAATACCAACTTCTACATTTAATGGAAGTGCTGCAAGAATTATTTCTTATAATAGTGTAGGAGCATCTCCATTAATTGGTTCTAACTCATTTACAACTGCAGGAATTATCACTACGGGTACATGGAATTCCGATATTATAACTGGTCAATATGGAGGGACAGGGGTAGCAAACAATGGTAAAACAATAACTCTGGGAGGTGATTTAACAACTGCAGGAGCATTTGCAACAACACTTACTTCAACAGCTTCAACGAATGTTACTCTTCCAACAACAGGAACACTTGCTACACTAGCTGGAACTGAAACATTTACCAATAAAACTTTAACCACTCCAATTATCAATCTCCCTGCAATAAGTTTTACAAATGTTGCCTTGTCAGCAGGAACTGATGTACAAAACTCAGCTGCAATAACAAATGACTTAAATATTATTACAACTGCCTCCTCCTCTCCTTCAGGCATTACATTACCAGTTGCTTCAGCTGGGAGAAGGATTGTTATTTTGAATAGAGGTGCCAATGCGGTAAATGTGTATCCAGCAACTGGCGGTGAAATTAATTCTTTGGGGGCCAATGCTGCCTTTTCAAATATTCCAGCAAACACTTATGCGGAATTTTATGCTACTTCTGCAACACAATGGTATTCCGCAAATAGTGCTACTGCATCAACTACACAATGGAATGTATTGGGTAATACAGGCTTAAATGCATCAAATAATTTCGTAGGAACAACAGATGCAGTTGCCTTAAGATTTAGGGTAAATAATACATTCGCAGGACAAATACATCCAGATGCTTTAGTCGGGAATACTAGCTTTGGATTAGAGACAAACGCTACAACAAATAATAGTAGTTACAACTCAGCCTTTGGCTCATATGCATTAAGAGCAAATACAAATAGTGGAGTTAGAAATTCAGCTTTTGGTGCTTTAGCATTAGCTTCAAACAATTCAGGTTTAGATAATACTGGAATTGGACAAGGCTCATTAACTGCAAATTTGAGTGGTGATAATAATACAGGTGTTGGACAAGGTGCGCTAGCATTTAATAGCACTGGTTCAAGTAATACTGCTGTTGGTCAAGCAGCTCTTAACACTAATACAACAACTTCAAATAACACAGCTGTTGGTAAATCAGCATTATTTGCAAGCACTGGTTCAAATAATACAGGCATTGGACATTTTGCATTATTAACAAACACAACTGGAAGTGCAAATACAGCAGTTGGACAAAATAGTCTTAGTGCAAATACAACCACCTCAAATAATACTGCCGTTGGTTGGGAAGCTCTAAGGAGTACAACGAATAATGGCAATGTTGGCATTGGCTATAGAGCAGATGTAGGAACAGGCATATCGGAAGCTGTTGCAATAGGTATTAATTCAAATGTGACTGCTGATAATTCAATTGCAATAGGTAGAAATTCTTCTGCTACAAATATTAATTCAATTGTACTTGGAAATACTGCAAGTACAACACAACAAAATACAGTTTCAATTGGATTTACTGCATCCACAACCAATGCATATGCAATTGCAATTGGGGATCTCTCCAATGCTTCAGGGGAAAATTCAATAGCAATAGGAAAGTCTTCTGCAGCATCCAATCAAGGAAGTGTAGCTATTGGAGATGGAGCTACAAACAATACAATTAATTCTATTTTACTCGGTGGTACATCTAATACAATAGTTAACGTTACTGGTGCACTTACTTCAACTGGAAGAATAACAGCTACTGGCGCAAGATTTGCTTACAGAGCTTCTGCCATAGCTACAACTTTAACTGTAAATGATTATTATTTAAAAATGACTTCCAATGTGCAAGTTACTATGCCAGATGCAACAACTATGGCAGGTCAAAAATTTGTTATTTTTAATGGCACTGGTGGAGTATTTAACGATTTCGCATTTTTTGGTGCACAAACAATTGTTGGTGCTAGTTGGACTGGATTGGCATCTGATGGTAGCGTTACTTTATTTAGCGATGGAGCAAACTGGCTAATTGAATCTAAGAACTAATAATCAACAAACGCACCCCTTTCACAAGGAGTGCGTTTTCTTCTTTGTAAAACCAAACCAACAAAAAAAAGCTATTTCAATTTCCACTCAAGTGGAATATTCATTCGTAGGGTAAAGTTTCTTCCCATATTAAATACGCCAGCACGACCTGTTACTAAATTATCTGCTGTGTATTTTAATCGGCTCAAGTGATTTTGATAAGCCACATCAGTCATATTATTCGCTGCTAAATTAATGGTAGCAAATGTTCTACCCTTGCTTTGGATGTCGGCACCAATTCCAAAATTGAGTAGAGAAAATCCTGCTGTTGCAGTTTCTGTATTATAAGTAGTGAATACCCTGTTTTGTGTAAACATATTATCCAACTCTAGCTTCAAGTAAAAATTCTTTAATGCGCCGTTGGCCGCTTTTGCAAAGTCTGCTCTTAATTCTGTGGTCCATCTTGCTGGTGGTATAAAAGGCAAGCGGTTGTTTCCTTCATAAGGCGTATTAAATTTTCCTGCTACATAAGAGAAAGTACTTGCCAAGTGTAACCAGTCTAATGGATGCGGATGTATATCTATCTTAGTTTCAAAGCCATACAATCTTGCATTGTTTTGTCTAAACTGAAATGCCATCATATCTTCTCCATCAACATTCACCAATGAATCTCCACCTGCCACACTACTCAACTTAGCATAGAAAATATAATTACTGATGCTATTGTAAAAAGCGGTTACTTGAAAACTAAAATGCTGGGTATTTACTTCTATTCCTGCATCTGCTTGTATAGATGTTTCATTTTGCAGATTTTGATCGCCATGTTCATACCTATTCGTTCCTTCATGGGTGCCATTGCTCGCTAATTCAGATACAGAAGGCGCTCTATAGCCTCTTGATACATTCGCTTTTAATGTAACTGCTTCTGATGCATTGTAGCTTACTCCAACAGATCCACTGATATTGCTAAAGGTTTTACTGAATGTATTAAACTTTACTTCTGTTCCTTCAGTGAATCCTTCACTGTTTAATTTTCTATAATCGCTTCTAAGTCCTCCACTCAAAGTCAATTTATCATTGAATGTTTTTCGTGTGTAAACAAATAAACCCGCGTCAAATAATTTGTATTCTGGAATCAATACCTCATCTGCTTTATTTTGATTTTGTTGCTGCATTCCGTTCACTCCAATACTGGTTTTCCATCCATTCATATCGGCAAAATGGTATTGAAGATTATAGTTAACAGTGCGCAAATCAAAATACAATTCAGGACTAGTGGGCGCTTCAGGGTCTCCAAATTCTTTTCGTTGGTTTCTTTGGTAGCCAATATTGAAGTTGAGTCTTCCAGTTCCTAAAGCAATATTATTGTCTAATGCAATTTTAAAATGATTAATTCCTTGTGAGGGTGTTTGCACGTTACGCGAATTCAAATCTGCATCAGTGGCAATTCTTTCTAATGGAGAACCTGCAAACAAAATAAACTTTCCTGTTGCATCATCTCTATCTCCTTCTACTAAGCCCAAATTTTGATTAAAATTACTTACCATCAAATGACTGTATCCCCATTTTTTATTGATGCCTATATATCCACCAAAATTTCTTTCATTAAATCGGCTTCCTAGCACACGACCATCGTATTTATTTTGATAATCTTTAGCAGTTTTAAACGATCCATACATATTGTAATTGAATCCATTTTTAAAATGACCGGCTGTATTAAAATTATTGCTGATTAATCCATTATTACTATTGGTAGATACATTGTAATTGGCTCTAATGCGGCCTTGTTCAACTGGTACATTCGTGATAATATTCACTACTCCACCCATACCATCACTTCCATACAATAATGAAGCTGGTCCTTTTAATACTTCTACTCTTTGCACACTGGCTTCATCAATTTCTATACCGTGCTCGTCGCCCCATTGTTGTCCTTCTTGTCTTACTCCATCGTTAATGGTGATGACTCTATTGTATCCCAATCCTCTTATGATGGGTTTGCTAATGGCTGGTCCAGTACTTAATGCACCAACACCTGGAACCAATTTGCTTAACGCATCTATAATATTGGTTGAACTTCCACGCATTAAATCGGTTTTTCTTACTACTGAAATAGCTTGTGGATTTTGCGAAATTCTTACTGCTGATGCAACACCTGTTACTGTTACTGCTTCGTGCTCTACTACCGATTGCTTTAAGGCAATATCTAACACTTGGGCTTGAGTAATGGCAATGGTTTTTAAGAATGCACTGTATCCCATAAAACTTACTTCTACTAAGTATTTGCCTGATGGAATCGTAAGTGTTTGATAACTACCATCGGATCCAGTGATGGTCCCCGTTTTTAATTCATGTAAATAAATGGATGCCCCCACCAATGGCTTACCCGTTTGCGCGTCGGTCACTTTCCCTTTTAATGAACCATTGGCCAAAGCGGTGGCTGTAATTGAACCCAAAAAAAACATCGTCAAAACAACAGATTTCATATACTTCTTTTTTGCTACTATGTTGCAAATATAGGGAAGCATTTGAATTTTTACATCATTGTTGCAAATATTTTTTCGGGTAGATTTTACCTGACTTTTAGCATAGGCCGCACTTGCTGTACAGATAGGTTTTGAAAGCGGGCATAATAGACTCCTGTTGGCAAAAATCCACTATTGAATGTGACGGTATAGGTTCCTGCGGGGTATTCTTTATCGGTCAATACTGCCAATACCCTGCCACTGGTATCAATGATTTGAATTAAGGTATGTCCACCCGCGGTTTTGAATGTGATGACGGTGCTGGATGTAAATGGATTTGGATAATTGCTTACCAATTGCTCTGTTGCCAATGGTTGTGGCTTCTTACATGCTGCTCCACTTACCAATGGTAGGTTCTGGTAATTCTTTAGCATGATTTGTTGCAAATCGTTGTCGTCTACACATAACCAATTGCTCAATAGTGTAGAATACACCGATCTAAAATCGTATTGAAATGGAACGTTGTCGCCCACTCCCACACTTGCGCCAAAATTGGGAGTATTACCCGTAACTCCTCCAATTACTTGTTTACCAAAAACAAATACGGGTGCGGCTGCGCCGTGATCGGTGCCGCTACTGCCATTGCTCTTGATGCGTCTTCCAAACTCAGAGAAAGTCATTCCTACTACTTTATCATCTACTCCTAAAAATGCCAAGTCGGTTTGAAAGGCTTTAATGGCATCACTCACTCTTCCTAATAATGTGGCATGTGTTCCAGTGGTTGTATCTGCCGCATTTACCTGTGATGCATGCGTATCAAAGCCTCCGGTACTTACCATATACACCCTGGTTTGTAAGCCCCCTTTTATTAGTCGGGCAACAATTTTTAATTGATCACCCAAAGAATTATTGGTTGGATAAGTTGATTGTGTAGGCACTTTTGCAGCTGCATCTTTTATGACTGTTGCATACTGCTGCGTTTGTTGGGTGATCTGTCTTATATAAGTTAATTCTTTTCCGGCAGGTGTTGCTGGTGCTGGATCTTGTACGCCATTAATCAGGTTATAAAAATTACTAGTGTTGCTGATGCTCATGGCCATATTCACCGAAGGTCCTTGCATAGTAAGCGATGTAGCCGATCCTATTTGTATAGCCAATGGATCTTTCATGCTTGCATTGGGGTATCCAGTTGGAAAATTAGGATACTGATAATCTAAGTATCTGCCAGCCCATCCACTGTTTACCACCGTATTAGAATCACTGGCACTCATCCAAATATCGGTTGCCCTAAAATGGGAAAAGCTCGGTTGCGGATAGCCTACTGATTGTATAATATTTAATTTTCCATCGTTGTACAAACTTTGTAACCCGGTCATGGCTGGATGCAATCCCGCTTTATCTACGCCTGATAATTTTAAAACTTTATTTTCTGGAATAAAAATATTGGAGCGGGCATTGGCATAGTTCGCAAAATTTTCTAATGGAATAATTGTATTTAATCCATCATTGCCTCCATTCAATTGTATAAGTACTAAAATATGATCGTTCTCTTCTGCTTGCATTTGTAGTGCCGCGGCAAAAACTGAAGATGCACCAAATACCTTGAACGAAAATCCACTCACCAAAGAGGGAAGCAATATACCTGCTGGTACAGTATTTTTTAAAAAGTCTCTCCTTTTCATATAAGTGGTTTTAGGCGAGTTGGTATTCGGCTAGGTTCATTAAATATTTGATTAGGTCGCGTACTTTATTTCGGACGGTTGTGGCATTAGCAGTATTACCGGGTGTGCTAATAAATAAATTCCATGCATCCGTCCAATAATGGTCACTGGTTTGTCCACTCAATAATATATCTCTTTTTAATTGTGCCTTTGATGCATCGGAAATATCTAACCTAAACATATGGGCAGTTAAATCGTTAATCAATATATTCGGATCGGCAGGATTGCTAAGGGTTCTAACAAATGTGACCCCATCTATTTGAATTCGTTTTCCGCCAAAACTATATCCACTCACAATCATGGTATCGGTAAACTGATTGCGCTTGGGAAGGGTATCGCTGTTGATCCATATTTGATAAAACTGTGGCTCTTGGTAATATGCTTTCCAACCACTTACATCGGGTGGGTCTCCAATATTTTGTTGCATATTACTTACCCATGTAACCATATAATTCCAATGGGCGTAATTGGTTACATAATCAGTTGAAGGTGGAAACTGAATATTAAATTCTCTACACATGCCTACTACTAAATCTACCGGGCTTTTAATTTGACATCCACGAGAAAGTGTATCAAAAAAATGTTCGCTTTGTAGTAAAGCTTGTAATACTGGTTTTATTTCATAATTATTACTTCTAAAAATATTGGCAAGCGGTGTAATAATATTGGATTCTACCGATGCATCAATATCATAGTAAACAAACCATCTGTAAATACGTCGGCAAATATATTTAGCTACTTCCTGCACATTAAAAATCATATTCAACATATCGTCTAACTCCAAATCTCCTGCAGTTGCACCTGTTCTTCCTGTAATAACAGTGTTATTATAAAAAGAAGAGAAAGCCTTTGGATTGGTATCGTGTCTGGTAGCATCAAAATAGGCAATCATGGTGGTGTTGTTATTCCTCCATCCCGTCAAAACCCTTGCTGCTGCTTTAACATCGGCTTCTGTGTACAATGAGTCTGGTCCCTTCCCACAACAAAATAATTCTTGTAATTCTCTACCATAGTTTTCATCGGGTGCAGTTCTTGTATTGAGTTGCCCATTCAAATAAACCAGCATGGCAGAATCTACAGTAACAGCTCTTGTAAGCACTTTGAAATTTCCCAATGCATATGTTCTTAATAACTGATGGTGCCTATAAACATATTGTGCATTACTAATATCATTAGACTCAGTAGCAAAATGATTGTGCCAAAACAGTGTCATTTTTTCTAGTATTGACCTGTCTTGGTTAATCATTAAACCCATCCACCATTTTTTAAATGAAGCCCTTCTTTGGCTTTGCACCGTTCCATCATTATTTAAATCACCCACCCATGTACTGCCTAGTGCAATTGCAGTATCAGGTGCCGATGCAGTAGTGGAAGTGGTGTATTCTTTTATTGGGGGAGCTGGGGCTGTAGTTATTGGATTCAGTATTTCATTTAGCACAACCGCTAAAGATTTTCCGCCAAAATAAGTCAGGTCGGCCTTACTAGCGCCAAACATGGTCCGCTTAAGCAAATGTTGTAATTCAACCTGGGTAAAACTACCAGAATAGGGCGTTAAACCAGTAAGGGGTGGTGGGGTAAATGAGTTATCCATATGCAGAATTGGTAATCGTATGATGCTAAATAAAGCTTTTATGCAGCTTTTTAACATTAAAATTGTCTTATATTTAGGGAAATAAAACCCCCAAATGACCGAGCAAACCATTCTGGTAGGCTGTTTAAATAACGATCCCTCCGCACAGCGGGAACTGTACAATAGATACAGTCCTAAGATGTTGAGTGTATGTTATAGATTCGGCAATAGCAGAGAAGATGCAGAGGACATGTTGCAAGAAGGCTTTATCAAAATCTTTACGCAAATACATACATTTCAGAACAAGGGTGCATTTGAAGGTTGGATAAGAAGAATCATTGTTCATACTTGTATTAATTTTCTAAAGAAGAATAAAAAATTCAGCAACAGTATAGATCTTGACCAGGCCGATTATTTAGAAGTAAAAGAAGAAACCATGCCTTCAGTAATGCAGGCAAGACAAATTATAGAGTGTATTAGACAACTGCCTTTAGGATATAGAACGGTTTTGAACTTGTACGCAATGGAAGGGTATAGCCATAAAGAGATTGCTGATATGCTCGATATAGAAGAAAGCACTAGCAGAAGCCAGTACACTAGAGCAAAAGTGATGTTAGAAGGAATTTTAATTAAGAAAAGAATTATAGAACAACCAAGAGAGCGTTTCAATTGGGCGGCTGCTTTTAAGAAGTAGCATTTAGTATATGGATCGTAAGTATTACCAAGACAACGAATTTGAGCAATTCTTGCAAGAAGAGCTGAAGGACCATCGCATGTATCCTGCAGATGATGCGTGGAAAAATATCCGCACTCATTTGCACGGTAATCCTGCTTGGCCTGCACTTACCGTTATTTCGTTACTGGTAATTGTTAGTTTAACTATTTCTACTTTATTAATTGCCCCCTCTGCAGATCGTTTCAAATTTGTTGCCACTACCACTACTAAAGTGAGCAAGCCAGCTGTTGAAACCCGCATGCACGCCCCTGCTCCTAAAGAAGCTTACTATCAAGCAATTGAACCCAATCATATAACAGAGCAAACCATAACTCAGCTAAGAGAGCCTGTTGCAACTGTTCCTACTTTAGCCAATCCTGAATGGCAAATGGCCCATACTATTATTAGTAGCAGTGCTATTACAACTGTACCAACAATAAATGAAGAACTGATTGCAAATAACGAAGCCAAAAAAGAAATAGAAGTATATGAAGAAGTGCTTCCGTTGGCATTAAAATTAAACGCAACAGAAACCATTTCGAGCTCTGCTGCTCTTGCTGGCATTGGACAATTACAATTGGCTAAATCTGCGGAAGAAACATCACTGAGCATTAATTTAAATGATGAAAAACGAACTCAGCCCATTAATAATGCTATTAGTTTACCAATTCCTAATAAGCGCATAGGATTTCAGTTTTATATAACTCCTTCAACCAGCTATCGCTCTTTGTCTGATGCTCAGGTTAAAGAAATTATACAACCAACTAATATAGCAGCTGCCCAAAACGTACCATTGGCACTCAACTATACAGCAGGAGTTAATGACGTAGTCCGTCATCGCCCTGCAATGGGCTTAGAAGTTGGATTGGCAGCACTATACAATATCAATTCAAAACTTAAATTTAAAACGGGAATTCAAGTAAATATTCGCCAATACCATATTGAAACATTTAAGGCCAATACCGGTTTGGCAACTGTTTCTTTAATTAACAATGGCAGTGTAGAAAACTTAAACATGTTCTCGAACTATAATAATTCAGGTGGCTATAAACAAGAGCAATTAGATAATAAAAGTTTTCAAGTTGCTTTACCTGTAGGTGTTCAGTGGGATATCATAAAAGGAAAACAATTTGGTATTAGTGCAGAAGCAACAGTACAACCCACTTATTCTTTTAACTCAAGTGTATTCTTACTTTCTACCGATTTTAAAAACTATACCGATGGCAATGAATTTGTACGCAGGTGGAATATCAATACCAGCGCAGGCATTCACGTAAACTTCAAATCGGGCTCCAATCTTTGGCAGTTAGGCCCTCAAATTAGGTACCAACATTTGCCTACTTACACCAACCGTTATCCAATTAAAGAGTACCTAATGGATTATGGTATTCGCTTGGCGTTTACTAAGCAACGCTAATTGCGCTATTTTGGATAGTTTTGTTGCATGAATATTTTTCTTCGTATTGGTTTGTTTTGCTTTTTCTGTTGTGGAATTGTAGCTTGTAATAACAATAAGACCGCTAATACTTCTGCCAATAAAGTAGCAGCAGACACCGCTCAATTTTATCCAGTTGCCAATTTTATTGCAGATGAAATGAAATATGTAGACCTCCGCAATTTTACTATTGTAGAAAAAAAATCCAATTTAAAAGATACCAGTTCACACGAAATCAGCAAAGACGATTTTCTATCGGCTGCATCTGTTATACTACAACAAGCCCAATGGTTCATGTCTAATAAATATTTATTTAATGAATCAATATTCCAAGACCTAGGCACAGAAAGTTATACCATCAATTACAGTAGCACTAAAGCCCCAATAAAAAGCATTGACTTGCTTTTGAACCAGCAAACTAATTTGCCCAAAAGATTGTTTATACGAGTAATTCAACAAGTGGGAGATACTACTATTACCGAACAATACAGCTGGATAGCCAATAAACAATTTGTTATCAGCAGTTCTAAGAGAACACAAAATGGCTTTAATGAAAGTAATAGCAAGGAAATTAGTTGGAAAAACCAGGAACAATAATGACGCAAGAAGCTTTTCAACAAATAGCACATACCATTCCTTTACAACCTGGTATTTACAAATACTTCGATAAAGAGCATACGCTTTTATATGTAGGAAAAGCAAAAAGTTTACGCAAAAGAGTCAGCTCCTATTTCAGTAAAAGTTTTGTTGGATATAAAACACATGAACTGGTTAAGCGAATTCATCAAATTGAATTCACTATTGTAGATTCTGAACAAGATGCTTTTTTATTAGAGAACGCTTTAATTAAAGAATACAAGCCAAAGTATAATATTGAATTAAAAGACGACAAAACCTATCCTTATATAGTAGTAAAACGCGAGGCTTTCCCTAGGATATTTTTAACGCGAAGAAAAATAAATGATGGGTCAGAATATATTGGCCCCTTTACCTCTGCGGGAAAAGTTAGAGAGCTCATTGAATTTGTAAAACAATATATTCCATTAAGAAGTTGCAAGCTCAACTTAAGCAAGGAAAATATTGCTGCAGGAAAATTTAAAGTCTGTTTAGAATACCATTTAGGTAATTGCAAAGGGCCCTGCGAAGGTTTGCAATCGTTGGAAGATTATCAAAATGGCATTCAACAAATGCGCAATATTTTAAAAGGAAACCTGGGCTCGGTGATTGCGCAGTTTAAAGAAGAAATGCAGCAATATGCCATGGGGCTTGAGTTTGAGAAAGCCGAAATGATTCGAAAAAAGATTGATCATTTAGAAAATTATCAATCTTCATCTGTGGTAGTAAGCAAGCATTTAAACAATATAGATGTATTTAGTATTGCCAAGGACGACAACAAAGCCTATGTGAACTATTTGATGGTTCAAAATGGAACCATTGTACAAACCCACTCGGTACCTATTGAAACTAAATTAGAAGAAACAGAGGAAGAAGTATTGATTTGGGTAATAGGCGAGTTACGCAACACATTTAATAGCATGGCTAAAGAACTAATTGTTCCCTTCCCTATTGAATATCCTGACCCCTCTATTATCATTACCATACCCAAAGCAGGTGATAAGAGAAAACTATTAGACCTCTCTTTAAAAAACGTGGCTTACTTTAAAGAAGAGTTGAGAAAGAAAAAAATGTTACGATTGGAGGGCAAAACGGATGATGAGCAAAAAAAGGTATTGTACGAATTACAGCATTACTTGCAATTAAATGAAGTACCACTTCATATAGAATGCTTTGATAACTCCAATTTTCAAGGTGCTTATCCGGTGAGTGCAATGGTTTGCTTTAAAAACGGCATTCCGGCCAAAAACGACTATCGCAGGTTTAATGTAAAAACGGTTGAAGGCATCAATGATTTTGCAACCATGAAAGAAGTGGTTTATAGGCGCTATAAACGCTTGAAAGAAGAAGACTCGCCTTTTCCTCAATTAGTGATCATAGATGGTGGAAAAGGGCAATTAAGCTCTGCAATGGAGGCTTTTAAAGAACTTGACTTAATTGGTATTACAACAGTGGTTGGCTTGGCCAAAAATGAAGAAGAAATATTTTTTCCAGGAGATTCAGAATCATTTAAACTACCCATGAGTAGCGACTCCTTAAAATTGGTCAGAAGAATTAGAGATGAAGTGCATCGCTTTGGCATTACGTTTCATAGAAACCAACGTTCTAAAGGCACATTTAAAAATGAATTGGAACAAGTGCCTGGCATTGGCAAAGCAACTATTGATGAGTTATTGCGCAATTTTAAATCTGTAAAAAATATTAAACTTCAATCGGAACAAGCGTTGGCATTGGTGGTTGGAGTAAATAGAGCAACCATTCTAACGAAGTATTTTAAGGGGAAGGAATAAAAAAAGGGCCAGGATAGAAATCCAGCCCCGTTTTTAAAATCCAATATCCTATGAAAAACCGAGGTGAAATTACAGTTTCCTCCATAAAATATAAAAAAAACTTTATCCATTTACTGTGAATAAGATTTTTTAATTCAAAAAGGGGCTAGAAGCCCCTTTTTGTTGAAACAAATAATATTAAATAGACTTAATAAGCCCACAAATCTTGCTCGTAATTCATAATCTTAGATTTGATATTCTCCCCTTCTAATAATCGGAACAAAGGGTCTTTAATAAACGCGCTTAATGATTTATCTCCAGGGTTATTAATGGTACTCTTGATGATATAGCTACTGAAGAAACGGCTTTCGAATAATTCTTCCCAAGTCATTCTTGCTGCAATATTTTTGGGATTGTACACGTCAAATTTTGTTAGAGAAGCCCTGATATCTGGATAATATACCCAGAATAAAACCCTTGGTAAAGACTTGCCAGCAACTACTTGCTTGGCAATTGGCGCAATACCTAGAATGCGGGTAAACATCCTGCTGCTTTCTTTGTCGAAAATGATTTGTTCTTTAATTCGGAAAGTATACACTGAATCAGGACTAAACTTAGGTTTCTTAGTAATAACTTTTTCAACAGCTCCAGTAGCAGGATCAACTACATCAACAGTGTCTAAAGCACCACTAACCATAGACATCACATAAGAAGTGGTAAGCGGGGTGGTGAATCGATCGTTGTCTGATGAAAAAGCTGTAACACTATCATTTTTAATTGCACTCAACAATAAAGAGAAAAAGCGTTGATCACCATTATCATCTTTACCTGGATACATAAAAGATTGATTTATTTTTTCTCTTGCATCAATCTCTCTCCAAATAAAATGACTAAATACCGCATCGTCTTCGCGTAAGTCTTCGTATTCTAAAGGCTTGCGATCTCTAACTTGTGTTCTTAGCATAGCATAATTGTTTCTTAACGAAACCTCAGGCTTTGCATCAAAACCACCTTGAACCGTAGTATCAAAACTAAAAGTAACAGGTGCAGTAGGATTAGTGGTAGTAGTACCTGTTCCTAAAGCAGTATTATTGCTATTTCTATACCTTGATGTTCCTGTAACAGCTTGAGCAGGTACAATAGTAGTGTCGGCAGCAGGATTAACTTGGTTGATATTATTTTTTGCAGCTGCGTATTTTGAAGTGGGCTTTTTAGCAACTGGCTTAGCTTTTGTGGTAGCTGGCTTTGCAGCACTTGCAGCAGGTTTTGTAGTGGTAGTTGCAGGCTTTTTATATTTAGACTGCGCCATTGCACCCATTGCTACTACCAAGGCAGTAGTCATTAATAATCCTGAATAAACAATCTTTTTCATACGCACAGTTATTGTAGAGTAAATGAAATATTTTGATCCAACAATCTGGTTCCACCAGGTCCGCTCACTTTAATTTCGTCAATCACCACGGTTGATCCAGCTTGACATTTATTTAATAAGGCCTTTGCTTCTGCGTTAAAATATGCTCCTGATACTTCTGCAATTCCAAATCCACTTTCTTCAAAGCCTCTTCCAGTACAAATCAACGTAAAAGAAACAACTTCATATTTTACACCTTCAAACACAAAGTCTTTTAAATCTGCAACAACTCCACGCTGTACCCTGAATGCATTGGCTACAATAGGTCCACCTCCTTTACCACCAACCGTTGCCAAAGGGTTGGGAACACGCTTAATAGGTATAACAATCTTTTGAGTATTCTTACCATCTGTTGCGTTCACTGTAGCAGATCCTAAAGCAGAAGCTGTTACAATATATTGACCAGGGCCCTCTTTACGGAATCCAATTCCTGCTCCTTCAATAGATACATTCACTTTCTCGTCTCCACTTCCACCTGTTACACTCAATGGGTTTTCTAACCCTTGATAAAACACACGCGTTTTATCGGTAGATACTACTAATCCTGAAGGAACACCTACGGTGTATTTAATTTCTTTAGTAACTGATGCCGTTGTGCCATCTGGCTTTACAAAGGAAATTGTTACGTTTTTAGAACCAGTTCCGCTAGGTCTAAATTTATATTCGAATGAACCATCTGGTGTAGGGGTTGCACTAGCACCATCCACAGTTACTCTTGGTTGAGAAGCACTATTGAAAGCACCCACACCAGCATTAATAATAATTTCTTCACCAGGCATTACATAGCTGGCGTTGGCATTGGCAATTGCCTGAAATTGGTCATACACTAATTCTACCTGTCCTATTTCTTTATGACAAAATTCTACCGCCTGAGATTCACTATTCTTAATATCATTTTGAAACTTACTTAACATGGTAATACCAGCAACAGTAGGCGTCATATGAAAGAAAGTATAAGCCCATTCTTCTTTATCTTTTTCACTTTTGACAGCAGGTAAATCTAAAGGCAAGTTGGTTCCAATTGCAGCAGCCATTTCAGGATCTATTTCTAATAATTGCTTCTTAAAATTAGCTAACTTATCAAATAATTCCTTTCCCTTTCCTTTACCAGAAGGGGGTGCAGATACAAATAAACGAGTAGCGGCATCTAAATCATCTTCTTTAAAATCTTCTTTGCCATCTACCATTTTAAGCCCCGATTCTTTTTTTAATTCCGCTTTTAGCGCTTCAATATAATTGTACACTTCATCAGAAAGTTTTTTGGCAGTTTGGGCTTTGGGTAACCAAATTTCTGCCTTTTCTCTGGTAGTTGGATCTTCGATTTTTTTCTGGAACGATTTAAAAATTTCTGAATTCTTTTTCTCCGCAACACCTGTTGCTGTCATCAGGCTTTTGTCTACGGTTTTAAAAGCATTCAATATTTCTGAAGAAACGTTCAAAGCAAGCAAAGCCGTTAACACGAGATACATCATGTTAATCATCTTCTGCCGCGGTTCCTTGGGTAATGACATACTATCTTTTGTTTATCTAAATACGTTTGATCAATTCAGTTTACTATTCAGCTTATCTACCCTGCATTGCAGTAAGCATACTTCCATATACCTGATTCAACTTGGTAAGGTTATTCGCTAAAGCTGCAATTTGTTCCTTTGCTCTGTTTGCATCTTCAGCAGTATTATTCATCGCTTCTGAGGCAGCAGATAATTTACCATAAAACTGATTCAATGCTTTAAGGTGATTATTACTCTCTTGTAATTCTAATTCGTAAATAGTATTTAGAGATGATAAGTTTTTAGTTAGTCCTTGAACTTGAACATGAAACTGCTTATTGCTTTCAGCTGCTGCTTCAAAACTAGATAAGGAATGTACTGCACCATTTACTGCTGTAGCTACAGAACCCAATGCAGTGGCTGCTGCTTTTGAATTTGCAGTAAAATCGCCTGTAGATTTTACCACATCGCTTATTTCGCCCATCTTCTCTACAGTACTTCCTAGTTTCTTAAAGCCTTCGCTCAACTTTCCTAAATTGGCAGGGGTAATATCGGCTTCTGCCAACATTTTTTCCATGCTTTTTAAAGCAGGATTACCCGCATCTGCAACAACGGTTGGCGCACCCATATCTGGAGGAGGCAAAATAGCATAGATAATAAATATCAAAGCCTCGGTTGTTAAACCAATTTTTAATGCCCAGTCTGCCCAAGAAAGGTGAAGTATTTTTGCCATTGCACCAAAGATCACCACGGCTGCACCAAGAGATACAACAACGTTTACCGCGCGATTAACTGTAGGAGAAACACCTGAAGCCATAATTGTATTTTTTGTAGTTTATTTTTTACTTTTTCATTTTTGGAGCCAAATCAATCACACAACGGAAACCAATATATGATTTAGCTGTGTCTTGGTATTCGTAGTTACGAGTACTAACTTGAATTTGGTATTGAGTATCTTTCCAAGAACCACCTCTAATTACTTTGCGTTTCTCACGAGGACGGTCAGAATCTTTTGCGTCATAACGAACATCAGGGCTCATATCTGAAAGGAAATTATAAGATCCTTCATAAAAGTAAGAACCCGTCCACTCTGCAACGTTTCCGCTCATATTGTATAAGCCATAATCATTGGGCCAATATGCATCGGCTCTAACAGTATAGAATCCTCCGTCTTCTGCATAATTACCTCTGCCTGGCTTAAAGTTGGCCAATAAGCAACCTTTTTTATTTCTGGTATAATAGTTACCCCAAGGGAACATTGAATTGGTTCTTCCACCACGAGCAGCATATTCCCACTCCGCTTCAGAAGGCAAACGATAATCGCCATCGAATGCTAAGTTCTTTTTACCTAAGTAAGCATTTTGATAATGTGTTCTCCAGCTACAAAAAGCCATTGCTTGCTTCCAAGTAACCCCTACCACTGGATAATTTCCAAATGAGGGATGAGAGAAATATCTTTTGGTCATTGGTTCGTTATATGAATAAGAGAAATCTCTCATCCATACCAATGTATCAGGATATACTTTCTGATTGCGCTTTACAATGAAATTTTTACGAGGCTGTCCTGCATTTTCTCTTTTTGCAGCTTCTGCCAAGTCAAAATATTCTATTCTATAAATCAATTTATCAGGATCAATTTCTGGCTTACCGTATAAACGATTGTCTGGTGCAAGGTTTAATTCATTTAACTGCTCAACC
Source organism: Sediminibacterium sp. (assembly GCF_030695065.1). Classification (GTDB taxonomy): domain Bacteria; phylum Bacteroidota; class Bacteroidia; order Chitinophagales; family Chitinophagaceae; genus Sediminibacterium. Next base: position 261,366 of record NZ_JAUYTR010000005.1, read on the forward strand.
GTTTTTCTATCCCACTTAATGGTTTTTACCTTGGCCCAATCAACTGCCATGGTATCATCGTCTTTATTAATTCCTTGTCCAAATAGAATTTTGAAAGAAAGTGAGTCTCTAACCCAGTTAACAAACTGGCGATAATCGTCGTTAGTGATTTCAGTGGCATCCATCCAAAAACCAGGAATAGACACTTGTCTGTTTCTGGTAGTATATTGGTAGCTGATGTCTTCATCGCTAGGCCCCATATGGAAAGTTCCTGGTTGTATGTAAACCATGTTCCTCGGGGGATTCATATTCTGCTTAGCATTTGGCGAAACTCCGTGAAGTTGGCCATCGTCTGGCAATCCTTTTCCACCCTTCGATTTGAAGGGATTACACGAAGTGACCGCTAACGCACAAAACGCCGTGATAACCAAATAAAAATGTCTTTTCATGACCACAATTGATTTTGACAGGAGCAAATATATGTTTCAAATGACTTGGTACTAATAAAAGTGCCTCGTCTTATTGGTTTTTAAGTAAAATTTACAATCAATAGTAACTAATTAATTTCTAGTAAAATAGGTTTGTTCATAGGGCCTGTCCAAAGCAAATTACTTATAAAGTTGTTACATAATTGCTAAAGATAGTTTAGAACGGAAAAAAAGGCCAAATGTTGCCTGTTGATAAAAAGAAACCCCTCAAATGAGGGGTTCTTCTTAAACAATTATTTTGTTGCTTTTGCTGCTTTTTTGGCTGGCGACTTTTTGGGGGCTTTGCTTGCTGCCTTTTTGGGAGCTTTTGAAGCTGTATTGGTTGGTGCTTTTGTGGGGGCACTCGCTAAAAATATATCTAACGCAGCCACCATACTTGGGCGCTGTGGGCTAGGCACTTGAATTTCTAGATTAAATCCAGCTTCTAAAACCGCTTTCGAGGTATTTCCACCAAATGCCGTTAAAACGGTACCATTTTGCTTGAAATCAGGAAAATTATCCAATAAGCTTTTTACTCCGCTTGGGGTGAAAAAGCAAATCATATCATACTCATTCTTTTGCAAAACAGGCTTGATGTCGTTGCTAATGGTGCGATACATATATGCCAACTGAAAGTCGCATTTATTATTCTTTAACCAACTACAAATTTCACTGTCTTGTTGGTTCTCACTGCATACATACAAAAACTTCTCAGCCTCTTTGTGCTTATTAATAACGTCTAACATGCTCTTATTGGTACCATCGGCACCATAAAACACTTTGCGTTTTCTATAAAGAATAAATTTTTGTAAATAGAGCGCAACCGCTTCTGTAATGCAGAAATACTTGGTATCCTGGGCAATACTTAATTTTAATTCCTCGCTCATTCTAAAGAAATGATCGATTGCATTTCGGCTGGTGAAAATGATGGCAGTATATTGCTGTACATCAATTTTTTGTTTGCGAAAATCTCTTGCAGGAATTCCTTCTAACACTATGAATGGATGAAATACCAATTCAACATTGTGCTTTCTTTCTAGGTCAAAGTAAGGAGATCTTTCACTCTCAGGCTTTGGCTGCGAAATTAGAATCTTTCTGGCTGTCTTCGAATTTCCTTCTTGCTTAGACCCGTTTTTGCTCATTGCTTGCTCTTGTATTTTGCAAATGTAAAATATCAGCCTATATTTTCTACCAAAAGCTTATAAATCAGCGCCATTGGTAAAATTTCCACGGCGCAAAGGTAAAGGAAAAAATGAAAAGGATTTAGCTGAAGATCGGTCCTAAGTAGACCAAAGGATACTAAATACCGATAAATAAATAACAATGTTACAACACCGAAGGAGATAGTGGCAACAATTGCCCCAATTGTTGGGTCTGCAAAAGCCAATAAAACTGTTAGAGGGAGCAAAACCACTCCCATGATGCGGTTTACCACTGCAACCAAAAACAAATATGAAGCAGCTGATGCACTATTGTTAAAAACCCACCCTGCAAAGGAAACAAAAAGGTATTTTCCTAAATAAATAATACCCAAAACAGCAGTTACATAAGCATACAACAACCAAAATTGCAAACTGGCCCATTGATTGTATTGTATAATCAATGTAATGAACAATCCTGTTGAAAGCAAAAAAAGCAGGTTAATGAGCAAGGAAGCAAAACTATCTTGAGCCAACTGTTCTTTTGTTTGTTTTTGCCTTAATGAGGTTTGAAAAAACAGTTTGAACAAATTTTGAAAATATTTGGGGAAGGCGGTCTTAATAAACCCTAACAAGAATACCAATAAAGCAAGTGTATAAAAAAGGGCATCTTTCGACTCTTTTTCATGATACTCTACCAACATATAAATAGCTGGCTTGTGCAATGGCAAATACGGATGTGCAGCAATCTTTTTATAAGTGACGGTGTCTATGAGTGGAACTGCAGCCGGTAAGATGATTGGTTTCGAAATACTAGTATCGGCCGCTATACGGAGGCTTGAATCCTGCTGTGCAGAAACCATTAGCCCCGATGTAATTAAAAATAAAAACAAAAAAATACGCATTCGCATTACAACAAAATTATTGAATGGTTATGATTAAACGTTCATGTTAGCAGAACAATGCTAATTTTAATTTTTAAATAGCCAATGGCCGGAATTTATATTCATATCCCTTTTTGTAAAAAAGCTTGCAACTATTGCAATTTTCATTTTTCTACCAATCATCAATTGATTGATCAGGTGGTTGAAGCCATTGTACATGAAATACAACTGCAAAAAAAATATTTAGCTGAGCCCATTGAAACCCTGTATTTGGGCGGTGGCACTCCATCTCTGTTAAAGAAAGCATCGCTGACTAAGATATTTGAAGCAGTTAAGCAGCATTTCAACTTACTGCCTCATGCAGAAATAACATTAGAAGCCAACCCTGATGATATTGATAACGAACAATTATTGAATTGGATTGAATTGGGCGTTAATCGTTTGAGTATTGGCATTCAGTCTTTTAGAAACGAAGACCTACAATGGATGGGACGTGCGCACAATGCTGATCAAGCTTTGGCTTGTATTGGATTGGCACAGGCTGCAGGCATTCAAAATATTTCGATTGATTTAATTTATGGTGGGCCCAGTTTATCTAATAAAGATTGGATCAAGAATCTCCAAATTGCCATCAACACTGGGGTTCCGCATTTATCTTGTTATGCGTTAACAGTAGAACCCAAAACAGCACTAGCCCATAAAATTAATAAACAAGAATTGCCGAATGTAGATGCTGCACACCAAGCTGCTCATTTTAGTATTTTGCAGGAAATGACTGCAAATGCTGGGTTTGAACAATATGAAATTTCGAATTTTTCATTGCCAGGCAAAAGAAGTATACACAATGCCAACTATTGGTCTGGACAACATTATTTAGGGATTGGACCTGCGGCACATTCTTTTAACGGCCGTAGCAGACAGTGGAATATCAGTAACAATGCTTTATACATTCAATCATTAGCCCAAGCTATAGTGCCATTTGAAATAGAGGAATTAACTGTTGTTCAACAAATTAATGAATACATTATGACGGCGCTCAGAACCATTGAAGGCATTGATGCAAATAGGATCAATGCAATTGCGGACAATGCCATTTTTGATGCCATTTTACTAGATGCAGCCCATTATATTAATGAGGGACTATTGACTCACGCTAATCGTCAATTAAGCCTTTCCCCTAAAGGTAAGTTTATGGCAGATGGTATTGCTGCTCATTTATTTAGAGAGGAATAAACTATAGGGAACTAGTGAATATTGTCTACCGTTGTATCCACTGTTTGTAATAAAGTCATAACAATTGGATAAAAATCATGTTTATGAGGGTGCTTCTCACTTAATTTATCGGCAATCTGTTTGATGGCCATTAGTAAATTCTCTTTATTAATGCTCTCAGTATGTATATGATTGGGCTTATGTATTTCAAAATCGTCTTTCAATAATTCCATTAAAGAGACTTCTAAAATTTTAGATAGCTCTTTAATATGCTTCACTGTAAGCTGGGTGTAGCCGTTTTCAATTTTGCTATAAGCATTTTGTGATATGCCCATTTGTTTTGCTACAAAATCTTGGGTGTAATTTCTTTGTTCTCTTACTTTTCTAATAATTGTTTCTGGCACTTTGAATAGTTTATATATTTAATACATATTTAAGAAAATTTTGTTTAAATCTATATCAAAAAACTTTCAATTTGTTTAAACCCGTCTTCCGCTGGCAGCTGCTCCCATAAAACTGCATAGATGGCACTAGCTATAGGCATATAGGCCAAAACCGTATTATTTGTTTTATAAATACACTTGCTGGCAAAGTATCCTTCGGGTAACATATTCAGTTCAAGCTGTGCCGATTTAACTGAATAACCCTTACCCAGCATATTGCCAAAAGTGCGATTTCTACTGAATAAAGAATAACAGGTTACCAATAAGTCTCCTAAGTAAACGGAGGCGGTATAATTTTTTTCTTTACAAGTTCCCGGTGCTATCTTTTCTAGGAACGATCCCATTTCGTTGGCACAATTGGCAATATATACACTCAGGAAATTGTCTCCATATTCTAAGCCATGGGCAATACCAGCACCTAGCGCATAAATATTTTTCATGACTGCTGCATACTGTACCCCTACCACATCGGTATTAACTACTGTATTAATATACTCGGTTTTAAAGCAAGCAGCAATAGCGGCTGTTTCTGCCTCATCGGCTCCAGAAAATGTGAGGTAAGATAATTTTTCTGCTGCCACTTCTTCGGCATGACAAGGACCTAATAAAGTAAAATAATCTTTCAACGGAAATTGAACAGTCTCGGCTAAATACTCATGCAATAACTGGTTCTTTGTAGGAGTAATTCCCTTTACTGCAGAAATAATTTTTTTATTCTTCCATTTTTCTGCAGATACTTGTTCCAATGCATCTTCCACATAAGCAGAAGGAACTGCTATAACCAATATATCAGACGCTTCAATTACTGCATTAATATCAGTAGTCAATTTCAATTGCGCAGGATTAAAATAAGCAGTACTTAAGTAATGCGGGTTATGCCTTCTTTTTTTGAAATGATGAATACTGTCTTCATTACGGATAAACCAATGAATTGTATTGCCGCTATCTGTGAGAATTTTAGCTAAAGCAGTAGCCCAGCTTCCCCCTCCAATAATTCCAAACTGCATATGGCTGTTTTATCGCTATTAATTCAGCAAACATACAGAAAAACAAATGGACGGTATTTAGCCGTCCATTGATGAATTATTATTGAAATAATTTTAGTCTTTTTTCTTCTCTTCAAAAAGTTTGTCCTTTTCTACTACAGTAACCAGGTTGCCATCTTTTAGCATTTTGCTTACAATAGAGTATGGCCCAGTAATTACTTTATCTCCTTCTTTCACGCCCTCTGTAATTTCTATATTATTCAAGTCTTGAATGGCTGTTTTTACTTTTACTTTTTTTACTTTACTATCGGCCTGTAAAATAAATACCACTTCTTCAATTGAATCATCAGAACTCACCGATTTTTGTTCCGCTTTTTCTACTTGTGCTACTTTAGCAGCTGGTTTCTTTTCGTCTTTTTTCTCCTTCTGATCTTCTTTGCTATCTCTAGTAGTAACCGCATTTAAAGGAACAGATAATACATTGTATTTACTCTTGGTTTGTATATCTGCACTGGCTGTCATTCCTGGACGGAAAGGGAAAGATCTACCTGGAACAACCAAGTCTTTATAACTTTCTTGTAGTAAACGAATATGCACTTTGTAGTTGGTTACCTCTGCACTTGCATTAGCAGTAAGATTATTACCAGTACTTGGATTGGCAATTTTATAAACAATGCCCTTGAACTTTCTACTGGTATAAGCATCTACTTCTACAATAGCAGTATCGCCTAATTTAACTTTAGGTATATCATTCTCACCAACATCTACCCTTACTTCAAAACTGCGCATATCGGCCACCCGCATCATTTCGGTACCTACATTAAAACTATTACCTGCAACACGTTCTCCTTTTTTAATAGCCAATAAGCTAATTACACCATCCATTGGTGAAGTAATTAATGTTCTTCCAATATCTTTATTGGCTCTGTTTAATTGTGCTTGAACACTTTGAACACCAGCTTTAGCACTTTTGATTCCTTCCATTGCAGCATTGTAATTGGCTCTTGCACTTTTAACAGCTTGTTCTGCTTGTTCAAATTCTAATCGGCTGATTACTTTTTCGTCTAATAATTTCTTTTGACGATTGTATTGTGTTTCTGCTTGATCTAGTGTTGCTTTAATAGCAGCAGATTGTGCGGTAGTATTAGAAACCTGTGCTTGTTGTTGGCTTACTCCTGCAGCAACTTGATCTCTTTGAGAATTTAATATATCTGCATAAATTCTAGCCAATACTTGCCCTCTTTTAACAGTATCGCCTTCAGCAACGGTTAATTCAACAATCTCACCGCTGACGTCGGGGCTAATTTTTACTTCAATTTCAGGATATACTTTTCCGCTCGCATTTACGGTTTCAATAATCGTTCTGCGCTGTACTGCTTCGGCAGTAACTTTTATTCCTTCTTCTTTACCTATTATTCCTGCTTTTTTTAGGCCTATGATAACGCCTATAATTACTACTAGGCCTACAATAATCCAGATTAACTTCTTACTCATGATTTGTTTTTTATAATTTAATGCCTTGACCTTTGTAAAATTCTAGTAGTTTAATTCTAAAAATATAATCAAACTGATTATTTAATCTATCCAATTTAGCTCTTAATAAATTGTTTTGATTGGTAATTAAATCCAACGTATTAGATAAGCCCGCTTCAAAACGTTTCCGTGCATAATCGTAGGCTTTTTGTGAAGCTTCCACCGATTTATCACTCGCATGAAAACGTTGAATTGCAGCCATTGCATTGGTATGTGCTTGATAAATATTTTGTTGCAATGTTAAGTCTGCTTGTTGTCTAGAAACTTGCGCCGTTCTTAAATTTAATTTAGAACGTTCATATCCTAATTTAGCTGAACCAGCATTAAAGATGGGTATCTGAACGTTTAACCCAAAGTTTTGCCTAAAGTTTTGCTCTAACTGACCACTCCATCCATTCCACATCTGAAAGAAATTTCTTTTAGATGAAGTCAACTGAATATCTGGCTGAAACACTTGATAGTTCTGATTATTAACTGTAACAAAACTAGTAGTAGGCCTAGTACCAATAATATTAGCACCAGTAACAGTTGTTGCTGAATTAGCAAAGTTAGATCCCATTCCTCCAAAAGCAGAAATGGTTGGATAAAACGCAGAACGGGCTCGCTTAATAGAAGCTTCTGCCGACTTAATTCTTAAGTCGCTTACTTTTTGCGCTGGTTGATTATTTAATGCCAATTGATATAAAAATGCTGGATCTAATTCACCTAATGGTTGCAATGGTATATTATCTACTGCTGGTATTTCTACATCAAATGAAACAGACATGTCTAAGTTGATTGCAGCTTTCAACTGAATTACGGCTTGCTGAAAAGTGGCATTAGCACTAACCAATGAAGTACTATCTCTTGCAAGCTGTGCCTCAATTTCTGCGGCACTTAACTCTGGTAGCGCTCCCGCTTCTACCCGCTTGCGGGTAAACCCTAACTGAGATTGGGTTTGGCCTACTTGCACTTCAGCAATAGCAATTTGTTGCTTTGCAGCCACTACTTGTAAAAAGAAAGTGGCTATACTTAATGATACATCATTGGTAATTCTTTCAATATCAGTTAGCGCTGCTTGTGCATTAAATCCTGCAATTTGACGGTCGGCTTTTAATGCTCCCCAGTTAAAAACAGTGGCATTCACATTCAGGTTCACTTGTTGAAACAACAACTGTGTAGTGGTAAACAAGTTGGTGGTGGGATCAATAGATCTACCAAACTGGGTACCCAAATTGGTACTTGCACTTGCAGACGGGTATTGAGACAATTTGGTTCGCTCTACTTCCAAAGCAGCCAATCTTGCTTGTATATCGGCTTGCTTTACCGAAATATTGTTTTTTGCAGCGTATTCTACACAACGCTGAAGGTTCCATTTGTCTGTTGAACCCTGGGCTGCTATTTGCCCAGCGAACGTAAAACAACCAACCATTAGTAATAATAAATTCCTCATAGAACAAAAATAAGTTATTCGGCGAGGCTTTCACAGAATTTAGACAGACGGAAAGGAAAGGGATGGTTTTGTGTTAAAATTAGTATGAAAGGCAGTTTATGGCACTATGCCGGCTTTTTAAATCGCTGGGTAATGAAATAAATAGCCATAAATGCAGCCAGAACAGCCGTGCCAATAATAGCAGTATTGGGTGTTTGGATGGCTATGCTCACCCCAACAAAGCAATAAGTGGCCATAAAGATCAAGGGCAATATGGGAAAGAGCTTCATTTTATAGATGCCCGTACCATCCAAATGTTTGGTTTGTTTTCTCAACTTAAAAATGGTGGCACTAGAGGCAACCATACCAAAACAATCAAGGAAAATGGTAAAATTTAAAATAGCATCAAAGGTTTGGGCAAAAAATAAAATAAGCAAACAAGTAAGGGTAAACACCGTTAACGATACTACCAATACGCCATTCTTTTCGTTTTGCTTTGAGAATATTTTAGGAATCGTTCCCTCATCGCTCATGGCGTACATGACTCTTGGGTTGCTCATCAAGAGCGCATTTACATAAGCCAGTACCCCAAAAAATAAGAAGAAAGAGAAAATGGCTGCGCCCTTGGCACCAAATACTTTGTCTATTACCACATATGCAATTTCTTTTTCACCTTTCATTTGCTCAAAACCTACAATTTGGTAATAGCTAAAATTAACCAGCAAGTACAAACCAATAATAATGGCAATCCCAAAAAATATTCCTTTAGGAATATTGCGTGCAGGATCTTTTACTTCGCTTCCAAAATTGATGGTCTGCTGGTAACCACCATAAGTAAATGACACAGCAATTAAACTATAACCCAAACTTTGAATCCAACTCATTTGAGGGGTTGGGGAAATTGGAGCCGTAGCCAAATCAGCAGCCGCTGCAGCAGTGCTTGTTTCGTATGGAAAAAATAATGCTGCAATCAACACCAGGATCATACTGATTTTGATGACCATTAAAATATTCTGTGCACGAGAACTCATTTTCAGCCCTCTTAAATTAATAATGTAGAATAAAATAATGGCTCCTGCACTTAACAATGCTTTGTCTACATCTGTCCAAGGTGTGCCAGGAAATAGTTTAGCAATATATCCGCTTCCTATAATAGCTACTACACTTAAACTGGCAGCATTGCTAATTAAAATAATGCAGTTGATGGCAAATGCAATACTAGGATGATAGGCATAAGAAAAGACTTTATAGTATCCACCAGTTACAGGAAACCTACTTCCTATTTCTGCATAAGTTAATGCGCCACAAAGGGCTACAAAACCTCCGATTAACCAAGCTGCAAAATATACAGAGGGCTCAATGGCATGCTGGGCGCTGGTTGCAGCCGATCTAAAAATACCCATCCCTATTACTAAGCCCACCACAATCATGGTGAAACTAAAAACATTTAATTGTTGGTTCCCTTTCATAAGGATAAATATATACATTTGCTGCGTTACTGGTTCATCTGCCTCAGCCAGATGATTAAAAGGGAAGTTCGGTGTAATTCCGGCGCTATCCCCGTAGCTGTAACCCGCGCCATTTAGGCAAACTTTTGAATCACTACAACCACTGTTCTGAAAAGGATGGGAAGGACATTCAAAGGGCGGGAAGCCAGAAGACCTGCCAATAGCAAACAAGTATTCACGGCTTTCGGGTGAAAAGCATGGAATCTAAAGTGCTGCTGCAGCAGTAATTTATTTTTCGCCGTTTTTTTATTTTCCTGGAAGCTCATTGTTGACCTTTAAATTAAATGGACAATGAGCAAAAAATTAACGCTCTTCCTAACCTTGCTATCAGGTTCTGGCCTGTATGCACAAAAAGACAGTTTACGCACCAGTGTGCTAGACGAAGTAGTAGTAACTGCCAATAAGCAGGAACAAAAACAAAGTACTACCGGCAAAGTGATTACCGTAATTGGACAAGCTGAATTGTCTAAAAGTTCAGGTAAATCATTGGGTCAAGTATTGAATGAAACGGTTGGTATTACTATTAATGGCGCCCTTAACAATGCAGGTACCAATCAAACAGTATTTATGCGAGGGGCCAATAGCGGTAGAACGCTGATATTAATGGATGGTATTCCTGTATATGATCCTTCGCAAATTGGCAATGAATTTGACCTCAATCTTTTTTCTATTAATGATGTAGAAAGAATTGAAGTATGTAGAGGAGCGCAAAGCACGGTATATGGTAGTGATGCAGTTGCAGGTGTAATTAATATTATTACCGTAAAGCAAAATGTAAACAAAGCCATCAATGTAAAAGCAACGCTTACTGGCGGTAATTTAAACAGCTTTAAAAACAACCTTCAAGTGTATGGCAAGTATAAAAAACTAACTTATAGTTTGCGCAACGCGGGCATTAGAACCGATGGATTTAGTGCAGCTACCGATACTATTGGTAATAGAAATTATGATGCAGATGGATACAAGGGCAACAGCACCAGCGCTGCAGTTCAGTATGCAGTGAACAATCAATTATTATTGAAGGGTTTTGGAATGTATAGCCAATACCAAGCAGGAATTGATGCGGGCGTTTTTAACGACGACAAACAGTATCTATTAAAAAACAATTTATTGAATACTGGTTTTGGTATGGTATATAAAACAAAGGGCTTGCAAGTTACTGCCAACTACCAATTTAGTCAAACCAACAGAGGATACGAAAGAGATAGTGCAGACAAAGCAGTTTTTAGTTTTTATCAGCGCAACAAATATTTTGGGAAAACACAGTTTGCAGAATTGTATGCGTCCATTAAATTAAATCAATCTTGGTCTTTGTTGCAAGGGGTAGAGTACCGTTTTGCCAGTATGAATAACCAGTATGAATCGGTTAGTAGTTTTGGGCCTTTTAAATCTGGTTTCAAAGACACGGGAATTCATCAATCATCGGTATACAGTTCCTTACAATTCAATAACCAGAAAGGCTTTTTTGCAGATGCAGGATTTAGGTTGAACAAACACTCTATTTACGGTAACAGCAGCACATTTACTTTTAACCCTTCTTTTGCTGTGTCAGAACAGTTAAGGGTATTTGGTAGTGTAGCTACTGCATTTAAAACGCCTTCATTGTTTCAGTTATTTGATTCCTTTAGCGGAAGAAGAGATTTAAAAGCAGAAACAAGTACCACTATTGAAGCAGGCTTCTCGCATAATTACACTGGTTTTACCAGCAGGTTAGTAGCTTTTTATAGAAATACCAATAATGGAATAGACTACGATTATGTACGAAACAAGTATTATAATTTTATAAAGCAAACTGCTTTTGGAGTAGAATACGAAACCAATATTCGATTGAGCAATCGTTTGCAAATGAATATGAATTTTAGTTACTTAAGCATGATTGATTCTACACAAAGCAGAACCAATTTTAAAGACACTGGCTATATCTATGGCTTAAGGAGACCTGGGTTTCAAAGCAATATGAGTTTAAATTATTCGAACGAAAAAGCAAGCATTTCTATAATAGCTAAATACGTTGGAAGCAGATCGGATATTGGTGGATTTAGGCGAGCCGATGTGTTGCTACCCGAATATTTTATTTTGGGAGCTTATGCCGAATATCGTTTTAGCGAGAAACTAAAACTGTTTGTTGACGCTCAAAATATTACCGGTAAGAAATTTACCGACCTAAGAGGATTTAATAGTATTCCTTTTTTAATTAATACGGGTATTAGTTTACACTTATAAAACACACTATGCTTCAAGATCAGCTGCAAAACAAAATCAATAGCAAAACCAAACCCTTGGGGGCATTGGGTATGCTAGAAGAGATTGCATTACAAGTAGGTTTGATTCAACAAACTACACAACCTTTTATTGCAAGACCTACTATTATGGTTTTTGCAGCTGATCATGGCATAGCTGCTACCGGATTGGTAAACCCTTATCCACAATCGGTAACTGCTCAAATGGTGTTGAATTTTCTAAATGGGGGCGCCGCCATTAATGTATTTACTCAAATGCATCAGTTAAAATTATTGGTGGTAGATGCTGGTGTGAATGCAGATTTAAGTCATTTAAACCAACCTGATTTTATTCATGCAAAACAAGGGATGGGAACGTCTAATTATTTATTGACGTTGGCAATGACGAACGATTTGGTGCTGGGTAGTATTGAAAAAGGAAAAGAATTAGTAAAAATAGTTTCGCAAGGAGGTTGTAATTGCATTGGATTTGGTGAAATGGGCATTGGGAATACTTCTTCTGCTGCTTTAATTATGCATGCCATCACCCGTATTCCTATTCAAGATTGTGTTGGTAGAGGAACGGGGGCCAATGACGAGCAATTATCTACTAAAATAAATACCCTTGAAAAAGTTGCTGCGCTTCATCAATTGCAGCATCTTGGCAACGAACCTTTGAAGTTATTAAGTGCAGTTGGCGGTTTTGAAATTGCCATGATGGTGGGTGCTTACCTAGCAGCAGCGGCAGAAAAAATGGTTATTGTAGTAGATGGTTTTATAGCAACCGCTGCATTATTAGTTGCGTGTCAAATAGAACCTATGGTAATGAATCATTGCATTTTTGCTCATTGTAGCGATGAACAAGGCCATGCAAAAATGTTACAATTTTTAAAGGCAAACCCCTTGCTGAATATAGGCCTTAGACTAGGAGAAGGAACAGGGGCAGCACTAGCTATTCCCTTAATTGAATCGGCTGTTGCTTTTTTAAATCAAATGGCTTCATTTGAACAAGCAGGTGTAAGTACTGCAACAGAATAATTATCTTCATGCAAACCTTTACATGAAACACCAGTGGCTTCTATTTAAAACTGCGTTGATGTTTTTTACTCGCATTCCTGTGGGTAATATTCCATTTGAACAAGCTCATTTACAAGCATCTGCCAGGTATTTTAGTTGGGTTGGATTAGTGGTTGGAATAGTAGGTGCTATTGTATTAGTGTTGGCTAATCTACTTTTTTCTCCTGCACTTACCATTTTGTTTTCAATGATTGCAACTATTTTATTGACCGGATCTTTTCATGAAGATGGTTTTGCAGATTGTTGCGATGCTTTTGGTGGAGGTTGGACCAAAGAAAAAATACTAACCATCATGAAAGATAGTCGACTTGGTACTTATGGAGTAGTTGGATTAATTTTAATGCTGTTTTTAAAGTTTTTGTTGTTATTAGAATTAATGCAATTTTTTCCTATAGAATTAGTTGCTGTAACCTTGATAGCTGCGCATGCCAATAGTAGATTCTGGGCTACCACTTTAATGCAGAAACTACCCTATGTACAAGACATAGATACCAGTAAATCTAAACCACTGGCAGATCGAATTTTAACCAAACTAGAAATGGGTGTGTTGGCGTTGGGCTCCTTACTATCACTTACCCTAGTTTTTATTTTAATTTACAGCCCCATTGACCAACTAGACCATTTATTGTTTAGCTATGGATTTGCAAGCTGGTTATTCTCCTTTATTCTTTGGGTTCAAGCGCCTGCTTATCTAGTTCAAATATTTGCAGGCAGGTATTTTATGAAATGGATTGGCGGATATACTGGCGATTGCTTGGGTGCCACACAACAGGTTTGTGAAATTGCTTTTTATTTAGGATGTTTACTCTTATGGAAATTTATTTAATTAGACATACCACCCCTAAAGTAGAAAAAGGCATCTGTTACGGACAGGCCGATTTAGATATTACTGAAACTTTTTTAGAAGAAGTGGAAGCCATAAAACCGCATTTGCCTTCTGCCGGTGTAAAAGTGTACAGTAGTCCATTGCAACGTTGCAAAAAATTAGCCGATGCATTATTTGATGGATTGGAAATTGATATTCATGATGATTTAATGGAGCTCAATTGTGGCCAATGGGAATTACTTCCATGGAATGATATTCCTAAAGAAGAGATACAACCTTGGATGGATGATTTTGTGAATGTACCTGTTCCAAAAGGGGAAAGTTATGTAGACTTGCACAACCGTGTGGTGAATCGCTTTAAAGAAATTGTAGAAAAACAAGAGTCAGCAGTCATTGTTGCGCATGGCGGTGTGCTCAGAAGTATTCTATCGCATATCACTGCTACCCCTTTAAAAGAATCTTTCGATGCTTTTACCTTACACTATGGTTGTGTGGTAAAAATTAATGTAACTGAAAATAGTATGACCCACGAATTACTCTATAATTACTCTAGACAAGGTAAAGAATGGCATAGACCTACTCTTTAGTAAAATTGTATCTTTAAAAAAACAAGCGCATGGATTTTCAAGTAGATCAACTGCTAACAGTTACTTTTACCCTTTTTGCGGTAATTGATATTGTAGGGTCTATTCCCTTGCTTATTTCTTTAAAGGAAAAAATGGGCGGAGGTATACGTTCTTTACAGGTAACATTGATTTCTGGGGCCTTAATGATTTTGTTTTTATTTGCTGGCAAACCTTTTCTTAAAATTCTTGGATTAGATATTCGATCTTTTGCTGTAGGGGGATCAATCGTAATTTTTTTACTAGGTCTTGAAATGGTTTTAGGCCATGAAATTTTTAAAGGCGACAACAACGCCAAAAGCGGAAGTGTTGTTCCCATTGCATTCCCCATTATTGCTGGTTCTGGAACACTTACTACTATCATGTCATTAAAAGCCAACTTTGATGAAATGTATATCTTGTTTGGTATACTAATTAATTTGGTGGTGGTTTATATTACTTTAAGATTACTTAAAGTAATTGAACGAGCACTAGGCGAATCAGGATTACTGGCCGTAAGAAAATTCTTTGGTGTAATCCTGATTGCTATTGCTGTTAAAATCTTCAGTACCAATATTGCAGCATTTGGTAAGTAAGAACGGTACTTACCAAAGTATGGTATAAATAGCGGCAATTATTCCAAATAATATTAAGACGCCTACTACAAATGCTGGATGCAATTTAAACATGCTTCGGTCTACTTCTAATCCATTGGTTTGAACACCTTTTCTAATATCGTTCATGCTAATAAAATACATACCTAGTAAACAAATCAAGAATACTATTCCCATTCTATCTAAGAATGGAATTTCAAATACTCCCTCAGCATTAGCTACAGCATATCCAGATGAAGCCAACCAAGAAAGGTCAACGTAATTTGGCATGAACTTAAAAATGATAGAGAGTACAAATCCACCTATAGTGGCAAACAATGCTGCATTAGAACTGGTTTTCTTCCAGAAGAATCCTAAGAAGAACATGGCAAATACGCCCGGTGAAACAAAGCCGGTATATTCTTGAATATATTGGAATCCGCCTTTTTTGTCTATGCCCATAAATGGCGCAACTATCATTGCTAAAATCATTGCAGCAATAATGGAAATTCTTCCAATGTTTACCATTTTTTGCTCTCCTGCTGCTGTATTAATTTTCTTTTTGTAAATATCTAAAGTGAAAATAGTAGCAATACTATTGGCTTTACCTGCTAATGAAGCAACTACTGCCGCAGTAAGTGCTGCAAAAGACAGCCCCTTTAATCCCACCGGTAATAAATTTAATAATACGGGATATGCTCTATCCGGATTTATTTCTCCATCCTGTAATAACTCTGTTTGAAAATATCCCTGCTGGTGCATTACATAAGCTGCAATACCTGGTAATACTACTATGATGGGCATGATTAGTTTTAAGAATCCAGCAAATAACAATCCATTGCGAGCCGTTTTTAAATCGGCTCCCAACGCTCGTTGGGTAATATATTGATTACATCCCCAATAATTTAAATTGGCAATCCATAATCCCCCAATCAAAACAGTAAGCCCCGGCAAATCGGTAAAGCTTGGATTATCTGGCTTCAGAATCATATGAAAATGATCGTCTGCTTTTTCTCTTAACACAGCTAATCCATTGAGTAATCCGCTTGTTCCGTTTTGCTCTGCTACTAAATTCAATGCTATATATGTTGCTGCCAATCCTCCTAAGATTAAAAAGAATACTTGAATTACATCGGTGTATCCTATTACTTTCATTCCGCCTAATGTAATCAGTACTGCAAAAAATCCAAGTGCTAGCATACATACGGTGAAAGATATTCCAGAGATACTGCTAATGGCTAATGCGCCCAAAAATAAAATTGAAGTAAGGTTTACAAATACATATAATAATAACCAAAACACTGCCATAATCATTGCTACGGTATCGTTGTATCGTACCTGCAAAAACTGCGGCATGGTAAATATTTTATTCTTCAAATAAACAGGCATGAAGAAAATGGCTACCACTATTAATGTTACCGATGCCATCCATTCGTAACTGGCTATGGCCAATCCCATTTTAAATCCACTTCCGCTCATTCCTATGAACTGCTCTGTAGAAATATTAGATGCAATTAACGATGCCCCAATGGCCCACCATGTTAATGATCCTTCCGCTAAAAAATAGTCTTTAGAACTGGCTTCCTTTGCTTTCTTTCTTTGGTATACCCAAATACCATATCCAGCTACTAGAATAAAATAGAATAGAAATACCAAATAATCGGTTTGTTGCAATGCATTCATACAGCTTAGTTATAATCGTTTTAAACTCTCGTAAGCTATACAATTATCAAATGCGGTTGAATTTATATGGCGGGATTATTTTATCATTTGTGGGGGGTGGGTGTGTCTTGCTTCGCCAGGATTGTCTTCCTGACTTTGCCAGGATTGTCGGTCTGCGACCGACTTCCCCCGTATTGAACTTACTCAAACCCCTTACGGCTACCTTCGGTAGCCTAGTCTTTCATCCTCGTCAGCTTTCACACGCAAGCGTGTGACGCTGCCTCGAATAAAAGACTGCAGCTTTCGCTGCGGGGGTTTGTGGTCTCGCCAGGAATCGAACCTGGATCTGGAGCTTCGGAAACTCTTATACTATCCATTGTACTACGAAACCAATAATTGTTGCAAATGTAATTGAAGCAAATTAATTCTGCTTGATCTGCGCAAAAATGCGTTCGGTATCTGCTAATGAACAAAGCTCTGTTCCTTTATGTAATGTTGCTGCGGAACCTGCAGCTACGCCGTATTGCAATACTTGCTCCCATCCCCAACCTTTGGTTAATGCTGCTAACATTCCTGCAACCATACTATCCCCTGCCCCTACGGTGCTTAATACCGGTGCCTTTGGTGCAACAGCTTTAAACTGTTCGGTGGCTGTAATCAACATGGCCCCTTCTGCTCCCATTGAAACGGCCATGGCTTTGCATGAACCTGCTGCTATTACTTGTCGAGCGGTTGCTATCACTTCTGAAATATCAATCCAATCTTTGCCCACTAAAGAAGCCAGTTCGCGTAAGTTGGGCTTAATTAAATATAAGCCCTCTTTAACAGCTGCTTTTAATCCATCACCTGAAGTATCTATAATCAACTTTGCATTTAACTGTTCTGCAATAACAGCTATCTCATGAAAAACTGCTGTTGAAGTTCCTGGTGGCAAACTTCCACTCACTACAATATAATCTGCATGTGCACAATTACCAATCGCTTGCATTACCAATCCTAATTCTTGATCAGAAACCGACTCTCCTGGCATTCCAAATCGGTATTGCAATTTTTTGTCTTCATCAAACACCACAAAATTTTCACGGGTATCTCCTACTGTTTCAATGGCAGTAAATGTAACCTGTTCTTTGGCCAATAAAGCTTCCAATGTTTTTCCAGTATATCCACCAGATAATATAATGGCTTCTGATGCTACTCCTAATTTTTTCAAAGCCCTGGAAATATTGATGCCGCCACCACCTGGTTCTACTTTTGAAGACAGCGCTCGTAATTTTTTTTCAGGAACCAATTCGGGAACCGTAATACTTTTATCTAATGCAGGATTGAGTGTAATGGTTACAATGTTTGCCATTGTATAAAATTACAGTAATTCTTTTAGCGCAGCAGGCAAGAAAATGCGCGTAGGCACACTGCTCATAATCTTTAAATCGGTCAAAATACTACTTTCATTGTCTAGGAAGGCCAATACATTGTTGGCTTTATTCCCTTTAAATATTGCTGCGAATATTTCATCTCCTGGCATTTTATGAAAATGCAATACATGCAACAAAACAGCATCATATAAATGTCCTTTTGTATCATTCATGGTTTTGCCATAAGTTAAGTCTTTGCCTTTTTTAATGGCTTCAATTAACTGTGCAGTTCGTTTTTGAATAAACTTAAATGCATAACCACTGCTTGCCTTAGCTTGTCCGCCTGCAATTCCGATAAAAATATTTCTTCCTTTTGCATAGGAGAATTTTTTAGTGGTCATAGGAATCACCCCCTTTTCCTCGTGCAAAATTTCGAAGTCGTTGATGTGTAATTGTTCAGCAATGTATTTTTTCAACGCTGCATTATAATCATCATCGGCTAATAACTGTTCAGTAAATAATGTGTACTCAATTAATGCGGTATTAGCAGAAGTGGGCAATACATACATAAAGGTAGTCCCCTGTTCTTGCCCTACCCTGAAATCCATGAATACTGCTTTACTTGAATCAAAACAATCAGTGACTGTTTTAATTTCCCATCCTTTAAAATGTTGTAAAAAGTGATATTCATCAGCAGCTGCTTTAATAGGTTCAAATAAAATGCTGCTGAATACATACTCGGCATAGATGATTTCACCATCAACTAATTCAACTCCGGCTAAATCGTTTGTACCTATGAATTCAAAAGTGGTATCAACCAATTTCTTTACAGACGCTTTTCTCCACTCAATATTGGGAGCCGCCAATGCATTGGTTTTTACATAATTGTAAAAATCAAGTCCCCTGATCATTTTATAGGTATAAGGATCTATTGATAGTTCCGAGGAATAATGATTTGAATAGAAATTGAGTTTTGTCCATTGGTGATGCACAATGGACTCAAAAAGATCGGGCTTGGTTTCCCAAAAGCACCAAGTACGGTCATTTTGCTGCTTAGCATCAGCATCCACTACCAATATTTTTTTTGAAGCAAAGAAGGGATCAACAACCATTCTCATTAATAAACTCATGCCTGCGCAACCAGCTCCTGCAATAATATAGTCGTATTGTTTATTCAACTAGTTAAACTGCTTTTAGCTTTTCGTCTCTCCTTATTTTATCCCAGTATTTCTTTGCAACAATCAACATACCAAAGCTCTCCCCTTCTTCTTTGTGCAAATGTTTGTGGTGCATTTTGTGCGCCCACCTAATTGCTCTAATATATCTGTTATTACTACGGGTAAATAATTTAATGCGTTGGTGTATAATAATTTCGTGCACCAAAAAATAAGCGAAACCATATAAAGCAATACCTGCACCAATACTTACTGCCCAATAGTTTTGATTCATGCTCCCCAACATGATACATAACCAGCTAGGTATGGCAAAAATCACAAAAAAAGCATCGTTCTTTTCCCAAAATCCAGGCCCTTTTTGGTGATGGTCTTCGTGCAGGTACCATAGAAATCCATGCATCACATATCGATGGGTTAGCCAAGTAATCCCTTCCATTACAACAAATACCAATAAGGTTACTAATACATAAATCATCTTACAAGAAAATTCTTAGTGATAGAAAAAATAAAGCCTGTATAATCAACAAATGTATGGCAAAATGGTTTTGTGCTTTCATTCTCAGCTGTTGCTGAATGGCCAATAAAATGGCACTAATTACAAACCAACAAGCATAGTTGAGCATAGGGATTGTACCCCCCTCCCAAGTCCAGAATCCTAATTGAATGGCTACAGGCTCCATTAACCAATCAAAAAAAGTAGCCATTACAGCTCCATCTATTACAACAGACCATTTGATAATGGCCCTCGGTATTGGGGCTTCGTATTTTACCAACATTACTTTATTCAATTGTTGCATTAATGACCCACAACAAAAAACAATCACAAACCAGTTCATCCCTATCAAAAATGGAACACCCATCAACTTTGGCCCCATAACAGTTCCATAAGCATAATTTCCAAATAAGATTCCGGTATTTACCCCAATCATTTCGGTAACCATACCTGTTGCAAAAGACAATAAAAAAAATGCAACAAACCCTTTCTCTATCCGCTCTTGACTTGCTGCTAATAATACCCCCATTAAGATTAAAGTAAGGGGCGTATTATTAATGAACCAGTCTTTATAAGGCGTAAATAGAATACCTATTACACCAGTAATATGGAATAGTATTGCTAGAAATAGCGGTATTCTTGGCCTTGCGTATAACATGTTTGTTAATGCTTTTGTTTATGCTGTTCGTTTACTAGGTTAGCCATAATGGCCGCACTCGATAAACAAAGTGGAATTCCTCCTCCTGGATGAACACTCCCCCCTACAAAATACAACCCTTTTGTGGTATTGCTGAAATTAGGGTGTCGCATAAATGCTGCAGTTTTGCTATTAGAGCTGGTTCCATACAATGAGCCCATATAAGAGGCTGTTTTAGACTCTATGCTAACTGGGGATAATACTTCTTCCACTTCAATGAGTGGTTCAATATCTTCTCCCAAAATATTACCTAATTTTTTGAGTATGGCGGTCTTATAGAAGTCTTTAATAGACTCCCAATCTTGTCCTTTATTAGCGGGAGCATTCACCATCACAAACCAATTCTCTTTACCCATTGGGGCCTGGATAGAAGGCTCTTGTTTGCTAGTTATATTAATATAAACTGTTGGATCAGCAAACGGTTGTTTGGTTTTAAACAATGATTCAAACTCCTTTTCATATTCGTTACTAAAAAAGATATTATGCAAATCCAATTGCGAAAAGCTTTTATTAATTCCCCAATAAAAGATAAACGCACTGCTGCTTCTTTCTTGTTTTAATACTTTAGCTGCTTTAGCAGTATCTCCTAATAACTGCTGATAAGTAAAATAAACATCCATATTGCTCACAACTATATCAGCAAATTGATTTTCATTATTCACCACCACACCCTTAACTACTCCTTGTGTTCGAATAATTTTTTCCACCCCATTTCCAAAATGAAATAATACTCCTTTTTTTAAGGCTAATTCATAGAGTGCATTGGTAATACTAATCATTCCTCCTTTAGGATAAAAAGTACCTTCATTGTGTTCCAAATGAGGAATCAAAGAAAGCATAGCTGGTGCTTTGTAAGGATTGCTTCCATTATAAGTTGCATATCTATTAAACAATTGAACCAATTTAGCAGATTTGAAAGAGCGCATATTATAACTATTCAACGAATTGAACAGATAGGGCCATTTTACCGTTTGAATGGCTTTAAATATTGGTGCCTTAAATAGTGTTTGTATTTTATGTAGTGAGTATTGTAAAAATATTCCAGCAATATGATTGTATGCATCAGCCGATCTATTCAAGTACCTATGTAAGTTTTCTACAGGCTCATTGGTTTTTGCTTGCAATTCTGCAGCAAATTTTTCATGATCGGCATAAGCACTAATAATAGTACCATCTTCATAAAAATAATTACAAGCAATAGGAACACGTTCATAACTAAAATAGTCGTGCATGGGTTCTCCAGCAAGTTCAAATAATTCTTCTATTAATTGAGGGCGTGTAAACAAACTTGGACCAGCATCAAACTGATAACCACCTAATTCAAAATGACTCAGCTTACCACCAGGATAATCGTTTTTTTCAAAAACGGTAACTGCATATCCCATCACTTGCAATCGAATTGCTGCTGCTAAGCCAGCTACACCTGCTCCTATTACGATTGCATTTTTTGTGGGGGTAGTAGTACTCATCTCCTTTATTTATTATGTTGCAAGTGCCATGCCTTCACCTTAGGATAAGCAATTAAAAACCAACTTGTAAATATTGCAGGTTCTGTTGCAATCAGTTGATCTATGTTTTCAAATGTACGGAAAGCACAGTCTTTAACCTCTAAAGGATTGGGTTGAATATTCCCTTGATAGTTTCCTATAAATACATGGTCAAACTCATATTCGGTTAACCCATTGTCGAATGGAGCTTTATACACAAAATCGAAGGCCTTCTCTAAGGGAGTATCAAAGCCCATTTCTTCTTGTAATCGCCTATGTGCAGCGTAAATGGTATCCTCCCCTGGTTTAGGATGACTACAGCAAGTATTGGTCCATAAATTGGCACTATGGTATTTGCTGCTGGCTCTCTGTTGCAATAACATTTCGCCTGCATTATTGAATATAAAAACACTGAAAGCCCTGTGCAACACAGCTTTTTCATGTGCTTCCATTTTTTCCATAAAGCCTAATTCCTGATCAGCTTCATTTACCAGAATCACTTGTTCTAACATGTATTTAGAGCAGATTTAATTGACTTCTAATACCCGCTTTTGCCAAAATAAACATCTTACCGTGGTCGGGTATTCTAACCCTAGTGTCTAGAATTTTTTGTGGCTGAAGTTTCTTGATTTTCTTAAATAAACTCAAATAATATTTATAAGCAACATAAACACCAAAACGAGCTTTTAATGGCAATTGAAGTATGCCCTCATATGCGTGATCAAAATCTTTTTGTATGTCTTCTTCTATTTTTAATTTGTCTTCCTGAGTAAAATTAGTGAAGTCGCAACCTGGAAAATACATACGATCCAAACCTTCGAAATCTGCCTTTAAATCTCTCAAGAAATTAACTTTTTGAAATGCAGAACCAAGGCTACATGCATAGGGTTTCAGCTGTTCGTAATTGGTTCTATTGCCATTGCAAAAAACATACAAACACATTAAACCAACTACTTCAGCACTTCCATAAATATATTCTTCATATCCAGATTTATCATATTGCTTCTTTCCCAAATCCATTTCCATGCTATGCAAAAAAGCATCAATCAATTGAGGGTCTATTTTAAATTCATTTACCGTAAGTTGAAAGCTGTGCAAAATGGGGTTCAAAGAAATTTTCTGATCAATTGCTTTATAGGTTGCTGCTTTAAATTCTGCTAGTAATGTTTCTTTATCAAAGTCATGAAATGTATCTACTATTTCGTCTGCAAACCTTACAAACCCGTAAATATTGAATACGGGTGTTCTAAGATCTTTATGCAAAAGACGAATAGAGGAAGAAAAACTAGTGCTATAAAGCTCGGTAGTAATTCTGCTACATTCTTGGCTTACCTGGTGAAACAGTTTAATCATATAATTTCGAAATTTCTTTCGCCACAACTTCACCGCTGATTAAGCTGGGAGGTACTCCTGGCCCGGGAACGGTAAGTTGCCCTGTAAAGAATAAGTTTTTTACTTTTTTACTTCTACACGATGGCTTTAAAACAGCAGTTTGTAGCAAAGTGTTCGCTAAACCATATGCATTTCCTTTAAATGCGCTGTATTCACTAATAAAATCGCTTTGCGCAAAGGTCTTTTTATAAATAATGGCGTCTTCAATTGACTGTCCAATCTGCTTTTCAATCCGTTTTACAATCAATTTAAAATATTTTTCCCTCAACTCATCTGTATCTCCTGTTAAGCCCGTTGCAACTGGTATTAATAAAAATAAGTTTTCACATCCAGCAGGTGCTACTGTAGCATCTGTAACTGAAGGAACACACATATAAAACAATGGATCGGTTGGCCACTCTTTGGTTGTATAAATTTCTTTACCGTGCAACCCAAAATCTGTATCAAAAAAAAGTGAATGATGTGGCACACCTGTTAAGCGTTTATTTAAGCCAATATAATACAGCAAACAGCTGGGAGCCATTACACGTTTATCCCAATATGCGGGCGTATAGGTTTGGTATTGGGGCTGTAGTAAATCGGTTTCAACATGGTGATAATCTGCTCCGCCCACTACAACATCTGCTTCTAGATTAATCATCACTTTTCCTGCTGGCGTATTAGCCATACAAGAAACTGATTTTGCTATACCATTTTCTACATTAATTTGATTTACGCTATGATTGAATCGGAAATTGACCCCCAAAGAAATGGCTAAATCATACATGCCTTGCACAATTTCATACATCCCCTTATTAGGATACCATGTTCCTCCTTTTATGTCGGCATAGTTCATTAAACTATACAATGCTGGCGTGTGTTCAGGTAAAGCACCTAAAAATAAAACGGGGAATTCCATTAATTCAACCAGCTTCGGGTTCTTAAAATACTTGCCCACATGAGATTTCATTGAATTAAATACATCCAATTTAAAAACTCCTTTTACTAAATCAATGTCTAAGAATTCAGTGAGTGATTGCCCTGGCTTAAATACCAATTTGTTTACGCCTACTTCATATTTGTAGGCTGCTTCTTTCATGAATAAATCCAATTGCCTCCCAGCTCCTGGCTCTAGTTTTTCAAACAAATCTTTTAATGCTTGATAATTGGCTGGTATATCTATTACATCATCTGGCCAATACACCCTATAAGAGGGATCTAATCGGGTAAGCTGATAATAGTCGCTCACTTTTTTTCCAAACTGTTCAAAATAACGTTCAAATACATCGGGCATCCAATACCAACTAGGTCCCATATCAAAAGTGAATCCTTCGGCAGCGTACTTTCTGGCTCTACCACCTGGTAATTCATGCTTTTCTAGAACGGTAACTTTCCAGCCCGATCTGGCTAGAAAGGAAGCTGCGGACATGCCCGCGAAACCACTTCCGATAACGATCGCTTGCTTATTCTTCACTTGATACGTAAGTTAATGAAATTTCTTAGAAACGCTGTACATGCGCTTTCAGCAGTTTTCTGGCAAAGTGAATTCTGCTTTTAATAGTACCCAACGGCTCTTCTAACATTTCTGCAATTTCGTGGTATTTATAGCCATCAAAATATAACAAAAATGGATTTCTAAAAATCTCTGGCAAATTATGAATAGCTTGTTTTACTTCCTTCATATTTATTCCAGCGATGGCTTCATTGGCAACAGCTCCTTGATTAAAGTCTAATAAGTATTCATTGGGCGTATTGTCGAAAATAGTTGCTTGCTTAGATTTTCTTCTGTAGTTGTTGATGAATATATTACGCATGATGGTGTACAACCATGCTTTAATATTAGTACCAACATTGTACTTGTCTTTATTTGCCAATGCCCTAAACAAAGTTTCCTGATAAAGGTCTTTGGCCGCTTCTTGATCACGTGTTAAAGTAACAGCAAATGGTTTCAAAAAATCCGCATTATTAACCAGCATTTGATTGAAATCTAGCGTAGACATGGCGTATTGTTTAATTTATTATACTGTAAAGTTAAACATAATAATCGACAAGTAAAGATATTTTTGTTTAATTTTTACTAAAGAAATGTGAAACAAAAAACCCGCTGATAGCGGGTTGATTGATTGCTGTTTAAACATTATAATATATTGCTATAAGGCTGTTATGTATTCCATAACCTCAGAAAGTGACTTCTTAAATGACACATTTGTAGGGATTCGCTTCTTGTAATTCTGGGTTAAAGCTCCTGAAACAATCACTTGAAATTCAGGTATTCTGTTCTGCACATTTACCAAGAACTTTTCAAAATTGAAATTATTGGCAACAGAAGTTAAATGAGAATATAAAAAGTCGGGCTTCTTTAAAGTAGCTACATATTCCACATCTTTTAAAGGCACATTGGCGCCCAAATAGATGACTTTAATTCCTCTACTCTTAAATAAATAATTGGTAAATAAAATACCCAATTCATGGTGTTCCCCCTCCGGCAAAAAGACTAATACCGTCTTTTTTTGAACCAATGGGGCATGGCAGGTTTCAATACCCATGATTAATTTTTGACGAATAATATTGGTGACCAAGTGCTCCTGAGCTGGGTTAATATGATTGGTTATCCATAAAATACCAATACGCTCTAAAAACGGAAAGATGATTTGTGGAATGGTTCTTTCAATTCCTTTAGACTTGATATAGCCATCTAAAAGCATCTCGAATTCTTCAATCTTCATGTCGACCATGCAGCTTATCAACTCATTTACCATTCGCTCTATTTGTGCTTGCGATTGGTTCAGAGAAAGCGTTTTCTCACGCATTTCTGCCGCACTCATTTTGTCTATATGGGAAATCTTAAAACCGTATTTGTTCAATAATGCAATATTGAGCACGGTTTTTAACTCATCCCCAGAATAATAACGGATATTGGTTTCTGTGCGCTGTGGGTTTAGGAACGAGTACCGCTGCTCCCAAATACGGATGGTATGCGCTTTAATACCCGACAGGTTTTCTAAATCTTTGATTGTAAAGGCATTCATACAATAGTAACGCTGCGAATCCAGATTTGTTTAAAAGATTTACAAAACCTTTAAACGCTTTAAGTATTCCCCATACCCACTTTTAGCATATTTCTCCCCTAAAAGCATCAATTGTGCCCTATCAATAAAGCCCATTCTGTAAGCTACTTCTTCAATACAACCTACTTTCTGGCTCTGGCGTTTTTCAATTACGCGAACAAATTCACAAGCATCCGCAAATGAATCAAAAGTACCCGTATCTAACCAAGCGGTTCCCCTATTCATAATACCCACTTGCAAAGTTCCTTTTTCTAAATAAACCCTGTTTACATCGGTAATTTCATATTCACCTCTGGGTGAGGGAGCTATATTTTTGGCAATTTCTACTACACTGTTGTCATAAAAATATAAGCCTGGCACTGCATAATTAGACTTAGGCTGTTTAGGTTTCTCTTCTATTGAAATAGCTTGTTTTTGGTCATTAAATGCTACTACACCATATCGCTCAGGATCATTTACTTCGTAGGCAAAAACGGCCGCCCCATTTACATCATTGAAACTTTGTACCAGCTTACTAAAGCCTGCTCCATAAAAAATATTGTCGCCTAAAATCAAACAAACTTTATCGCTGCCAATAAATTTTTCGCCGATTACAAATGCTTGTGCCAAGCCATTAGGCTCATGTTGCACTTCATAAGAAAATTTGCACCCAATTTCTGAACCATCGCCCAACAATCTTTTAAATTGGTCTTGATCTTGTGGCGTTGTAATAAATAAAATCTCTTTGATTCCTGCCAACATCAATACCGAAAGTGGATAGTAAATCATGGGCTTATCATAAACCGGCATCAGCTGTTTGCTGATTCCCTTGGTGATAGGATATAACCTGGTTCCTGATCCGCCTGCTAAAATGATTCCTTTCATAAAATGGGTATTAAGCGTTGAATTAAAATTCTAATGTATTTACCGTATCACGTAATAAAGGCAATGACAAATCTTTTTCTGATAATTTAATTTCATCTGGAGATAATTTCCAGTCGATGGCTAAATCTGGGTCATTGTAAATGATTCCCCCTTCAGATGCTTTGTGGTAATAATTATCTACTTTATAAAAAAAAGTTGCTTGTTCACTTAATACAATAAATCCATGTGCAAATCCACGTGGTACAAAAAACTGGGTTCTACTTTCTCCTGTTAATTCCACTGCAACGTGTTGACCAAAGGTTTTAGAATCCTTACGGAGGTCTACGGCAACATCCAGCACCGATCCACTCAACACCCTAACCAATTTAGCTTGTGCAAATTCACCATTTTGATAATGCAATCCACGCAAAACTCCTTTAGATGAATTGGATTGATTGTCTTGCACAAAATCAATGGCTACACCCGTTTTCTCTAGAAAAGTATTTCTATTAAAACTCTCAAAAAAATAACCACGACTATCACCAAAAAATGTGTCGTGAATGATAAAGCAACCTTCAATGGGGGTATATTCAATTTGCATGATTACTTATTGCTGTACATAGATTCATAATAGTGTTGATAGTTTCCACTGGTTACATTATTTAACCACTCTGTATTAGCCAAAAACCAATCGATGGTTTCACTCAATCCTTCTTGGAAGGTAACACTTGGCTTCCAACCCAATTCACGATTAATTTTAGATGCGTCAATGGCATATCTTCTATCGTGCCCAGGTCGGTCTTTGATATAAGTAATTAATTGCTCACTGGTTCCTGCTGGTTTACCCAATTTTTCGTCCATTTGGGTACACAATAATTTTACTAAGTCAATATTTTTCCATTCGTTAAAACCACCAATATTATAGGTTTCTCCTGTTACTCCCTTGTGAAAAACCATATCAATGGCAATTGCATGATCCTTTACATACAACCAATCACGGGTATATAATCCGTCTCCATAAACAGGTAATGGTTTGCCTTGTATGATATTATTGATAAACAAGGGGATCAATTTCTCCGGAAAATGAAATGGCCCATAATTATTGGAACAGTTAGATATAACCGTTTGTAAATGATAAGTTTCATGGTACGCTCTTACAAAATGATCGGATGATGCCTTACTTGCAGAGTAAGGTGAACGTGGGTCATAAGCAGTCTCTTCAGTAAACAATCCTTCTGCTCCTAAGCTCCCATATACTTCATCGGTAGAAACATGGTAAAAGCGATGATTGTCTAAATCTGCAGCCCATTTTTGCTTAGCAGTATTTAATAAATTAACCGTACCGATTACATTGGTGTACACAAAATCTAATGGAGAAACAATGGAACGATCCACATGTGATTCTGCTGCTAAATGAATTACATCGGTTACTTGGTATTGATCAAACAATTCCTCCACCGCTTTCACATCCAAAATATTCACTTTGGCAAAACGATAATTGGGCTTGTTTTCTATATCTCTTAAATTTTCCAAATTACCCGCATAGGTTAGCGCATCTAAGTTGATGATTTGGTATTCAGGATATTTATTTACAAATAATCTTATAACATGAGAGCCAATAAACCCTGCCCCTCCAGTGATAACAATGTTTTTAGACATAATGTATTTCTTAATAATATAAAGGTACTATTTTGTAAGCTTGTTTAACTTATTGCCCTATTAATTCCAAGGTGCATTTTTTACCAATTCATATACCATAGAAATGCCTTTGTGCAAATCTATCCTAGCTTTCCAGCCAAATTGATTGATTTTGGTCACGTCCATTAATTTTCGGGGAGTACCATCTGGTTTGGATAGGTCTAACACAATTTCCCCGGTATAACCAGTTACTTGTTTAACCATTTGGGCCAATTCTAAAATAGTCACATCTATACCTGTTCCAATATTCACCAATCCTTTTTCATTGTAATGCTCCATTAAGTACATACAAGCTTCGGCCAAATCGTCTACATGTAAGAATTCTCTTTTAGGAGTACCTGTTCCCCATATAGTAACCGAAGGGTCATTGTTTTCTTTAGCAGTTATAAACTTGCGAAGCATTGCTGGTAAAACATGGCTTTTTTCTAAATCGTAATTGTCATTAGGCCCATATAAATTGGTGGGCATGGCAGAAATAAAATTACAACCATACTGTGCTCGGTAACTATCACATAATTCTATACCTGCTATTTTAGCAATGGCATAGGGCTGATTGGTTTCCTCTAAATAACCACTCAATAGATATTCCTCTTTTAATGGTTGTGGTGCCATTTTTGGATAAATGCAAGAAGAGCCTAAGAACAATAATTTTTTTACCGCATTTACATGACTCTGGTGAATAATATTACTCTCCATCATCAGGTTATCGTAAATGAACTCTGCTCGGTATGTGTTATTGGCAACAATACCACCCACTTTTGCTGCAGCTAAAAAAACATAGTCTGGTTTTTGGGCAGCAAAAAAATCGGCTACTGCCTGTTGATTGCGTAAGTCTAATTCAGCTGAAGTTCTGGTAATGATATTAGTAAATCCTGCTGCTTGTAATTGCCTAACAATAGCACTTCCAACCATTCCTCTATGGCCAGCTACGTATACCTTTTCATTCTTATTCATGTTCTTTCTCTATCGTGAATCCGTTGTTTTGCAACAACTGTTCTTTTTTAAATACGATGATATCTGCTGCCACCATTTCTTTCACCATTTCGGCTAATGTATAGGTTGGCTCCCAGTTTAATTTTGTTTTTGCTTTGGTTGCATCGCCAATTAATAAATCTACTTCAGTAGGGCGATAATAACGTGGATCTACTTTAACCACCACCTGGCCCAATTTCATTCCATGGGCTTGGGTATTGGATATTTTGCTAATCACACCCACTTCATTCACTCCTTCTCCTGTAAAACTCAATTCAACCCCCACTTCTTCAAATGCCATTCTAACAAAATCACGGATATAAGTGGTAATGCCTGTTGCCAATACAAAATCTTCTGGAGTATCTTGTTGTAACATGCGCCACATGCCTTCTACATAGTCTTTAGCATGGCCCCAATCTCTTTGTGCATCTAGGTTTCCTAAATAAAGGGTTTCTTGTAATCCCATCGAAATTCTAGCTACTGCTCTAGTAATTTTTCTGGTTACAAATGTTTCTCCACGCAAAGGACTTTCATGGTTAAATAAAATTCCATTACAAGCATACATGCCATAAGCTTCTCGGTAATTAACCGTAATCCAATAAGCATATAATTTAGCTACTGCATAAGGACTCCTTGGATAAAAAGGAGTGGTTTCACTCTGTGGAACCGCTTGAACTAAACCATATAATTCAGAAGTAGATGCTTGATAAAATTTGGTCTTTTTAGTTAACCCTAATAATCGA
>NZ_JAUYTR010000011.1 GCF_030695065.1 Sediminibacterium sp.
ATTTTTTCCTACGAAAACAACTAATTCTTATACCGATATCTAGGGGGTCAATTTAAAATGGCGAAAGGGGGTCAGTTTGCTCTGGCGAACAGGGGTCACTTTACGCTGGTATTAGGGGATCAATTTGACTGGATTTTCCAAGTGGGGATTTGATAACCTCGTAATCTAAACCTGCGTGTACGATTGCTTCCTCGCTTGTCGGGTACTGCTCCACGATTTGCCCCAAACCGTGCCACGCTTTTTGTTGAACGCTGAAAAATGAATGACGTCCTGTTTGCTCTTTGAAATTGATGTTGTGTGCCATAATGCTAAAATTTTGATGTTTGAAAAAATGTTATTTACTCACTCGCTTTTCTCGTTTCCCGCTTCCCGTTGTGGTTTGCTCCGCTTCGCTTCGCATAAATTTTTCCAAAAGAAAAACCGGAAAAAAGAAAGCAGATAATCCAAGCGGGCAACAGCGATGACCAAGAAAAAAAATGATTTAATGGGGGTTCCTTTAGGGGGAAACCGTTCATTCGTTTTTTTTATTGGTGGGTGTGTGCGATGGCTGCCCGCTATAACTTAGCTGCCTTTTTACCGGTTGATTGTGGAAATTTTCTGTTCTAAATTTTTATGGCATTAATGACCAGGCTATTATAGCCTGTAATAGAGATTTGAAAAACGGAATAGCAGGGAGTAGTAGATAGGGCTTCGTTTTTCAATTTTCTATTTAGCAAGTAGGTAATAAGCTCTTTTACAGTGTTGGACTGGGTAGAGGAAAGTAAATGTGCTTTACCTACACAAAATGTACAGGCATAAAAAAGCAGAACCGTTAAGTTCTGCCCGTTGTAATTAAATAAAAGCTGATTAGATTGCCATCATAAATGCTTCTTCCATAGCCTTAAATTTTGGTGTAACCAAATCCATATCCTTACTGATTTTTTGGCTTGTGATTTTAGCGTAAATCTGTGTAGTGGAAATGTTTTTATGCCCCATCATTTTGCTAAGGCTTTCAAGCGGTACGCCCTCGGTCAAAAACATTGTTCCGAAAGTATGCCTTGCTGTGTGAAAGGTTACTTTTTGCTCCGTAATGATTTCTGCCTTTTCAACCAGTTTACCTATGTGTGTATTGCAGGTTGCATTGGTCGGAACAGGAAAGATATATTCATTCCTTGTCGTACCCTGATACTTCTTAATGATACGTTTAGGGATTTCCATTAACCGAACATTGGAAGCAATATCTGATTTCTTTCTTCTGCTGATAATCCATTGATGACCGTCAAAGAATGATTGAATATTGTTCCTTGTCAGTTTCTTAATATCCGCATAAGCAAGTCCGGTAAAGCAACTGAAAATAAACAGGTCTTTTACCAATTCATACCGTGGGTGCGGTGGTACGCACAACATCAGCTTTTCTACATCTTCTTTAAGGATATAACCCCGGTCGGTTTCTTCCATACTGATTTCATAATCCTGAAACGGATTATCACGTATCAAGCCTTTTTTAATAGCCAGTTCCACAAGGGCTAATACAGGCATCGTGTACACCCAAACCGTATTGTGGGAAGATTGTAAATCATACCGTAGGTAAAAATCAAACTCACGGATAAAGTCGGAAGTCAATTCCCGAAAAGCCATATCATCACGATGATAGCGTTCCTTTATAAACGTGGTCAAATGATTGTAAACTGTGATATACTTGTTGTAGGTGCTTTGTGAGCGTTCTTCCTTTTCGACCAACTTCTTAAAATCCTCATTTTGGTCGTTAAAGACTTTCAGGATAGCATCATCCATTACACCAACACCAAAAAATGATAGCTTTACCTTTTGGGCGGTTGCAAAGCCCTCGTGCTTCAGCATATCTTCATAAATCTTGTCGATGCGCCCACGAATGTTGTCCAGTTTTTTATTGATGCTTAATGCCTGCGCACTTTTTCCCTGTACTCGTCCGTGTTTTAAATCCCAATTATTGGGGTCAATTTCTAACTTTGTTCCGAAAGTTTTAGGGGTTCCGTCAATGGTAATACGTGCCATAATCGGGGCATTACCGTTCTTT
The DNA here is from genome assembly GCF_030695065.1 of Sediminibacterium sp. Classification (GTDB taxonomy): domain Bacteria; phylum Bacteroidota; class Bacteroidia; order Chitinophagales; family Chitinophagaceae; genus Sediminibacterium. Next base: position 2,036 of record NZ_JAUYTR010000011.1, read on the forward strand.
TTCAGTTCGTTCTTTTTCAAATAGAAAAGCAGTTTGAACGTCGATTTTTTTGTCTGCTCCATAACTCAAATGTTTAACGTTTAAAATTAATTTACATTGAGTTACAAGGGAATATAGAAAAGGGTGCAAAAGACTGAAATATAGTCAGTTAATCTATTCTATTACCTTTATCAATCGGTAACGAATTAGTAACCTAACCTTGTCAATTTAAGCCCCAAACCTATCAGACACCGACTTCCGAACTAAGACTACTCTATTTATAAAGCCTTGTATAGCAAAGGTTTTAACCGTTTTGCTTAATTTTGCTTTTTACTAATCTTTTTTTTATAAAATAATTAATTTCAGTGAAACCTTTTTTGTACCATCTGTTAAATATTTTACCGACTCGTTCTGATTGCTCCAATGTCAAGCCAAACCATTGGCGATGATATTATTGTGCGCTAGTGATTTTTATAAAATCTCTTTCGAATCCAAAAATTTTTTTGCTTCCATATACAATTCTTCTGTAAAGCAATGGCATTGCCAGTTGTAAATTACTTCATTACAATCCCAAAAGATAGTAAAATTCATTTGATTGCCTTTCAATGTCCATGCGGTTTCCTCCTCTCCCAACTTGCTGGAATTTATAAAAGATTGTATGAGTAATTCTTCATGATAATCACCTTGAATAAACTCACTAATAGAAGGCAGATTTTTGAGGAAATAATTGATACTAGCACAACCAAAAACTATATTATGTTTTGGAAGTTGAATAATAGCAGGTTTATCAACCATTTCCCTTAGTCTGTTGTTCCAGATTTTATGTGAAATAATATCCCCCTGTTCACTAAAGTTTATTTTTTCGATTAGCAATCCATTACTGAAGCTTTCTTCTTCTTCTAATGACCCATTGGGAAAGAATTTCTTTCTACTCCACCCGTTCGCATGAATCCCATCTCTTAAAACAGTATATAAATGTAAGCTGCCATTAGAGTGCTGTTGTTTTAAAACTTTATCTCCGGGTTGTTCTTTATAAAAGTGCAAGATTAATAAGTTTAATTAGTTAGGGATTTCTCAATGGGTATTAACCCCCTAATTCTGGGATTAAATATTGGCAAAGGTTTGACATTTTTTTCACGTTTGATATCATCCTGAATAGTTTTTTGACAATCTATTCCAGAACTATACAGGTATCTCCACCCTATTCAGTTTTAACGTAAAACAGAAATGATTCATTAAAGCTTTCCTCCATCATGCGGCTCAATGAGCAATTGCTCTACCGCTACAGGTTTTGCCTCAGCATCTAGTATTAATACCTGCTGTATGTCCTTTCCATCAATGGTTTCGCCTTTGTTAATAAGCCGGTACCCATTTTCATAAACTACGAAGTAGCCTGCAGGGGAGATAATTAATCCATTAAACACCATACTTTCTGTTTTGCGGTTAAACCCCCATGACACAACTTTTTTCCCTGCGATAAATTGCTCAAAAGAGTTCGCAAAAGTGATCTCCGAAACATATTTCCTCATTTCTGTTTGGCCCATCTCTTCTGGATCCCATATATCTTCTGTATCTCTTGCGATAGGAATACTTTCTGGATCCAGTATGGTATTATCTATGCTGGGAATCGATCCGACATTAGTGCCATTTACAACAAGCGAATACCCGTTGCTAAAACTGGTTACATAACCGCCAAGAAAAAAGTCATATCCGTTGCGCAGCCTAACACGTTTAAAGGGCATAAAGTACATTGAGACCGCAACCTGATGGATAATATTTTCATCAAAAGCTGTATAAAAATCTGTTTCCATTGCTCATTATTGTGTGTTAAATATATTAGTTATATGATGAATTTGAATTTAATAGTGAATATTCTAACCTTTGGCTCAATTAAAAGACCGATTACAAACCCATTCAAACAATTTGTGGGCAATGTTAATTGTTTGATTTTAGCAACTACTAAATAGGTACTGGTGTATAACGTCAAAAGAAAGAGTACTAATTGTTAGTTAGTGGGTCTTATACGGATATAGCTTTACAGTTTTAGAAAATAATTAAAACCCCAATTCAATTGGATCGGGGTTTTTGCTTTTAATTTTCAGTTCCAAAACAGCATTTATATCAGCAGCAAATTCTTCCAAACTGGCTCCTATAGAGGCTACAAACGCCTTTTCAACGAAGTTGAAGAGGCGTTCTTCATTTGGAGACGACCCAAGCTTGCTTGAGGTCGTAAACAAATGGAGAACGACTGCAACAGCGAAGCTGGTGCAAAGGCTTTGGGTTAATCCAAATCCGAGGAAGTCGGCGAACGAAGTGAAGCCGACAATCCCGAGGGCTTTGGGTTAATCCAAATCCGAGGAAGTCGGCGAGCGAAGTGAAGCCGACAATCCCATTTAAAGCAGCATTTTACATCAAGCGGGCATCTTATTAAAAAGAATGATATGAGAACTTCTTTCATCGCGTTATTCCTACTTGGACTATTACAATTATCGTGCACCAAAAAAGACGATTTAACTACCGCAACATTCCAAGTGAAAATTATTAAAGAAGTATGCAATGATGCAATAGTTCAGTTAATTGACACTAGTTATAAACAATATACTGAAAATGGTTTTGCTTTTGAAGGTAAAACATATGATCATGTTTTTTTCACCAGATTCAGTTGCGCCGACCGTACAAAAATGCAAACCTTAACAAGTGATCTAACTGGATTAGTCATTACAGTTAAACTACTCAATCAAGCAAAATCAGAACCCGATTGTGGCACTTGCGCAGCAACAGTAAGCAGCAGGCCCAACAAATCTCAATTTATTGAAGTGGTTGGATTATAACCTCCGAGTTGCGTAATTTTAAACTATGTGTTATTACAATTCACTTAAAATTCCTCCCAAAAAAAAGATCAAACTAAAAGGGAAAGAAAAAGAAATTCCACCTGTGGATATTCAAGTACAGTCTGGATTTAGTTATACTTCTTGGCCAATCATTATAGAAGACAACGCAGGTGAATGGCATCCTGAATTGGCTCATTGGGAATTCATTCCTTGGTTTATTCAACATATAGGTGAGCTAGAAGAAAGTAGAAAAAAATATACCACCCTTAATGCTACAGCTGAAAAATTATTTGAAAGCAAACTTTATCAAGCTGCTGCAAAATCAAGAAGATGTTTGGTATTAAGCACAGGGTTTTATGAATGGAGACATTTTCAAGGAGCAGATGATAAAAAACCTGTTGCCTACCCTTATTTTATTCATAGCGCTAACAAGGAAGAACCCTTGTTTTACATGGCTGGAATTTGGCAACCTTGGACCGATAAATTATCTGGAGAAATGATCCATAGTTTTGCTATTGTAACAACTCAAGCAAATGGTTTGATGCAAAAAATTCACAACACAAAAAAAAGAATGCCCACTATACTTCCTCCCGAATTAGCAGAAGAGTGGATTGGACCTTTAAGAGAAAACAGAATAAAAGAATTAGCTACTTACCAGCTTCCGAATACTGAACTAAGAGCGCATACTATTGCAAAAGATTTTAATAGAGGAATTACAAACCCTCAAGCAGCTGTAGAGTATACCAATTTGCCACCGCTAAAATCCATGTCTATCCCCAGCAATCACTTCTAACACATGCAATACTTGCGGGAATAGGGCATCCATGTATTCTGTTGCACCGGATAATGAACCAGGGAATGTGAGCACTAGTGTTTGGTTGATCAAACCCGCTACACTTCTAGACAGCATGGCATATGGCATTCGCTCTTGTCCATACCTTCTAGCGGTTTCCATTATACCATCTAACTCACGATCTAATAAAGGCTTAACTGTGTCGGGTGTAATGTCTCTTAAGGAAACACCTGTACCGCCCACCATAATTAATAATTGTATGCCATCCTGTGTATTGGCAGACACTTGTTTTTCAATGGCAGATGAATCATCAGGTATCACTTTATAAACAGGCACTTGTATATGTAATTTTTTTAAAGCTTCTATTACAGCAATCCCCGCTTTATCTTCTGCCTTATTTGCCGAAACGGTATCTGAACAAACAATAACGGCTGCTTGTAAACCCTTATTTAAATATGATTTTTTGTCTGTCTTCCCACCTGTTTTTGATTTTAACTGAATCTGCTGGATGACAACATTTTTATCAATAGGTTTCAGCATATCATATAGGGTTAATGCAGCAATAGAAGCACCGTGCATGGCTTCTACTTCAACCCCCGTTTTATAAATAGTATGCACTTCAACCTCGATAGTGATTTTTAAATCAGTTATATTGAATCTTACATCGGTAAATTCAACGGGCAAAGGATGACAATCTGGAATTAATTCACTGGTTTTTTTTACTCCAAATAATGCAGCCACTTTAGCAAAAGAAAATACATCTCCTTTCGGTACTTTTCTTTGCTCAATTGCTTCAATTGTTTCTTGCTTTGATACCAAAACAGTGGCTTCTGCAATTGCTTTACGAAGTGTGTTCGATTTATGAGTAATATTTACCATGATTAATTATTTTGTTTCCAAACCGTACTATTGTCTTCACAAATTTCTTTCCCCCAAATAGGCAATTCTTTTTTTATGGTTTCAACCATTTCATTACAAGCATCAATGGCATCTCGTCTATGTACTGAAGAAGTAAAAACAAACAAACAAATTTCACCCACTGCCACCCTACCTAAGCTATGATAAATATGCATACAGGTAAGCGCATATTTAGCAAAAAATGATTCCCGAATAACCGCCATTTTCTCCATCGCCATATCTTCATAAGCAGTGTATTCTATTGCAGTCACTTTTTTATTATCAATTTCATCTGCTCGTACTTGTCCTAAAAAAATACTATGTGCACCAATACTCACTTTAGACGAATGCTTTTGAATATCGTCTGCTATTTTTTGCGCAGCAATAGGACCACTAATAAAAATAGAATTTGATTTTTTATTACTCATTGCTTACTCTATTAAAATAGGCAGTTAAGCCGCCTTTTAAACTATATGCTTCCACTTTCTTATGCAATTTAATTAATTGTGCTGCATATACACTTCTTATTCCTTGATGACATATAACATAGATGGGCTTTTCAGGCAGCTGATGAATAGACTCCTTTAATACAGACATCGGAATTTGAGCATGTGAAAAATCAATAGTTGGATACTCATGCAACTCTCTTACATCAAGAATAAATATATTCGGATCATACTTTAAATCTAAAAAATGAAACACATCAATTTCATCAATGTCCATCTCTTCTATATCTGCTTCTGTAAAATCGCAAGCATTTTGATAGTTGGTTGAATTGATAAATTGTTCATCAATCAATGGAACTTCAACGCTTGAATTCATCTCAATTTCATACCACCGAGCTGCCAATAAATTATAAGTAAGTAGTCGATTATTCAAGGGTTGACCTAAATCTGCAATTAGTTTTATTGCTTCCGCAGCTTGCATGGTTCCAATAATGCCAGGCAAAACTCCTATGACTCCCGTTTCTTCGCAGGTTGTAAATTCATTGGCAGCAGGCTGTACAGGAAACAAATGGCGATAATGAATAGGAGGATTTACACCACTTGAAAAATTAAAAACTGCAACCTGACCTTCGTATCCGGATACTGCTCCAAACACTACAGGCTTTTGCAACCAAACACAAATATCATTGATCAAATATTTAGCCGAGAAATTATCGGTAGCATCAATGACTAAATCATAACCCTTAATAATTTCAGCTGCATTCGTTTTACTTAATTCAAAAGGATATTCCACAATATCAACCAAACTATTTTGTGCTTTCGCCTTATTAGCTGCTGCTTCTACTTTCAACCTACCAACCTCTTTTTCGTCAAATAATAATTGACGATGTAAATTACTCTTACTGATTTTGTCTGCATCCATTATACCAATGGTACCTACACCTACCCCAACGAGGTATTGCAATACAGGACAGCCCAATCCACCCATACCCACAATCAACACTTTAGCTTTACCCAATTTTTCTTGTGCAGCTATTCCGAAACCAGGTAGAATGATTTGTCTGATATAACGATTATTCAAGTCCATATTATCCTCCAGAGAATGGTGGCATTAATGCCACCGTATCTCCCATTTTAAGTTTAATATTTTCATGTACCATTTTTTGATTAACAGCAATAAAATATTTTTTATTTGCCAATGATGGGTAGCGTTCAATTAAGTCATTCACCATTGAATCTAGATCGGTGCAATTATTTAATAATACTGAATCTACCATCGTAATATCGGTTATAGATCCAAAGAAAATTACTTGTACATCCATAGGTTTAGTTTACAAAAAACAATTTAGTTGCCGCAACAATTAATACCGATGCCAAAATAAATTTCAACTGATCTGCTTTTAATTTCTTAGCCCCAATATATGCACCCAACCAACCGCCGATTAAAACAAATAAAATGATCACATAAATAGATTGATCTAATTGAAATCCTTTTTGAATTTGCCCAACCATTCCTGCTGCTGAATTCAAAAATATAAAAATTGCACTCAAAGCTGCAGTTTGCTGTTGTGTAGACCACCCCATCAAAAGTAGTAAAGGCGACAACAATATGCCCCCACCCATTCCAATCATTCCAGATACCAGGCCAATAAATGCTCCTGCAATACTCAACCAATACCACTTAGGTGCAGGTTTATGATTACTTGCTTTACTTAAAAACAATATTCTAGCTACTGCTATTAATAAAACAATGGCCAATAATTTTTTATATAAACTTTCTGAAATAGGCACAATGCTTCCTAAGTAGGCAAATGGAATGGAGGTAATAACCAAGGGCCAAAGCATGGAAGATTTAAAATGCTTTGCTCTATAAAATGATATAAATGCTAAACATGAAACCAATAAGTTCAGTATTAATGCGGTTGGTTTTATTACACTTGCACTAAAATTAAAGATTGCCATCAACGCTAAATACCCACTTGCACCACCATGACCTACTGAAGCATATAAAAATGCAATCACAAAAAAAGCAAGTCCATAAAGTATGATTTCTTCCATAATAAGCAGGTTAAAATAAATGCACTGTTACCAGTTGGTTTTGATTAAACAAAGCTTCATCCATGGGCAATTCTACCCAACAATTGGCTTTGGAAAAAGCACTTACCTGATAAGACGCCTGAGCTGGCAATATGGTTACCATTCCTTCCTGATAGTAAGCTTTTAAGAAAAAATCCAACCCGGGTTTCTTGCTATACGGGGCTGTTAACATGGCTTGTATGGTTGGAACTGGGTGTTTGCCTTGCATCAATTCTATAGCAGGCTTTACATATTGTTGAAAACAATGTAATACAGAACTGGGGTTACCAGGCAATCCAAATACCAATACTTCATTTTGTTTCCCAAAAAATAAAGGCTTTCCTGGCTTTTGTTTTACACCATGAAACAGCATATCCACTTTTTCTTGTGCCGCAGCTTTTGCTACATAATCATAGTCTCCAACACTTACTCCTCCAGTGAGTAATATTATATCTGATTCATTTAATGCATTCCTAATTGCAGTGGCTGTATCCCCTAAGTTATCTTTCACATATAGGATTGATACATTTTTTACTCCAATAGCTTTTAAAGCGGATACAAGACCAATAGAATTAGATTCATATACTTGCCCAAAAGCTAGTGATTCGCCAGGTTTAACCAACTCATTACCTGTTATAATTAAAGTAGTGGAAGGTGCTCTATGAACCAAGACTTCCGATATTCCTAAACTAGCCAACATAGCTAGTTGGTATGGATGTAAACAGGTGCCTCTTGCAATTACCCAATCTCCTTTTTCAACCGAGGAACCCATTTCTCTAATGTTTAAACCCAGCTCATTTGTTTTTTCTATAATTTGAATGGTCTCACCCAAATTGTTCACCCATTCTTTTTGAATAATACAATCTGCACCCAATGGCACAGGACCTCCGGTAAATACCTTAACACAATAACCTTCCTTTAATTGCAATTGTTTGGATGAACCCGCAGGTAATTCATCTTGAATGGGCAGAATAGCATCGATGTTTTTCAGTTGAATGGCATAGCCATCCATAGAAGATTGTGTAAACGAAGGCATCGCTATAGGGCTCTGTATATCTTCTGCAGCAACCATTCCAGCAGCATCCACTAATGGCACCCAAATGTTGCTCAAGGGCTTTGCTTGAGAATACACCAATTGCTTTGCTTCATTTACAGTTATCATAGTATTTAATTAACCCCCAATTGCAATCATGCTCCTATTATGCAATTCATTGGTATCTATTTTTTCAAAATCTTTTGAAAACTGACCACCCAATTCTTTGTGTTTGCTTGCAATTGATTGTTGAATGAATGGAAGTATATCTGCACCTTCTCTAAATGGTGTGAGTAAATCTGTTTCAGAAGAAGAAAATAAACAGTTTTTGATTTTACCATCAGCCGTTAATCTAATTCTATTACAAGTACTACAAAAAGGGGCACTCATGGTGCTTATTATTGCAAAGCTGCCTTGATGACCTTCTATTTGGTATCGCTTACTCGTGTCGTTGGGTTCGTTTTCTGCAGCAGCAATGGTATACTTCCCACCAATTAATTCCAACATTTCTTGCAGGGTTACCAACTTATCACTGTTCCATTTATTCCCATCAAAGGGCATAAATTCAATCAGTCTAATTTGAATAGGAATGTATTTAGTCCACTCTATAAAATCTAATATTTCCATTTCATTCATGCCCTTCACCACTACCATATTCACTTTAACCCTAAAGTCGTTTTTCAATAATAGATCAATATTGTCTTTCACGATATTGAATTGATCTCGTCTTGTTAATAATTGAAACTTTTCTTGCTTCAATGTATCTAAACTAATATTAATAGACTTTACGCCAGCATTTTTTAAATCATCAATAAACAAGTGTATGCGAGTTGCATTGGTGGTAATGGTTAACTCTACTCCTAGTTTACCCAAGGCTTGAATAATTTCAGCCGCATCCTTTCTAACCAATGGTTCACCGCCTGTTAATCGTATCTTTTTTACCCCTTGCTGCACAAACAAAGTAGCAATGGAAACAATCTCCTCCTTTTGCATTAATTGCTTATTAGGCATAAAAGCATAATCTTCTTCTGGCATACAATAGAAGCAGCGCAAATTGCAATTATCTGTTAAAGAAATTCGTAAATAATCGTGAACCCTATTGTATTGATCAATCAACATCTTCTTCATTTATTTTTTTACAAAGCAGCTCATAATCTTCCGGAGTATCAATGTCTAAAGCCCCATTTTCAAATTCAATGGTTGCGATATCGTCTGGAAATTGTTGCAATATAACACGTGCACCCTTATCTCCTGTTAAATTGTACAAATGGGAAAAATAGGCTGAACTCAATAATACAGGTGTACCTTTTATCCCATTGTAAGAAGAAGCGATTATCCCTTTTGCTGTTTGTTGCTGTTTAGTTAATAAGCGGAGCAAAATTGATTGATTTAAATAGGGTTGATCAGACACCACAATGACCAAAAAGTCTAGGTCTGGGCAAGCTTTTATCATAGCGGTAAGGCCCACTTGTATAGAACTACTCATACCTAATGAGTAATGAGGGTTTTGAATGATGTCAACCTTATCGGTGCTTATTTGTGCTTGAATTAAATCATGATAATATCCAGTAACCAACTGAATGATATTGGGCTCAACCAAAGTGATTTCCTCAATTAGATGCGCTAATATGGTTGTTTTTTTAAATGGCAAGAGCATTTTTGCTTTCCCCATTCTAGCAGCTTCCCCTGCAGCCAATATCATAACTCCCCATTTCATATGGAAGCATGTATAGGCGTGGTTTTCAATCTTAAATGTAGTGGTTGTTTGCCTTCAATCACCGCCATGATTTCTGAGCAAACTGATAAAGCAATTTCTGATGAAGTTTCTGCACCTAAATCTAAGCCAGTTGGACCATAGATATTTTTTAACTGTACCTCTGTAAAATGTATACCAACTTCCGATAAATCATTGAATAACCGCTCTCGTTTTGCAGCAGGTCCCAATAAACCAATATATGGAACATGTGCATTTGCCAACTCAGATAACATCGCAAAATCGTAATTGTAGTTATGGGTCATTAATACAACCGCAGTTCTATCGTCAAACAATAGTTGCTGCATTGCTTCTGCTGGTTTTCCCAAAACAATTTTATTAGCTTGTCCAAAGCGGAGTGAATTAGCATGGGTAGGTCTACCATCCACTACAGTTGTGCTCCACCCAATTAATCTTGCCATATTTTCCAAAGGCATAATATCATTGCCAGCACCTACTATAATCAATGAAATGGCAGGGATTATATATTCTACAAATAGTGCCTGATTTCCTTCATCGGTTGCAATGATTAAATGCTCCGACTTTTTACTTTTTAAAACATTTTCGAATACTGGCTTTAAATCATCATAGTATTTTTCTTGAATGGCTTCCTTTAACATAGTGCCCCAATGGCTGCCTTGATCTTGGTGATATCCAGTGACCAATATGGATGGTTCACGAGAAGCATTCATTTTTTTAAAGTAATGGATGACTGAAATATTATCGGCGTCAATTGGCTCAAATAAAATTCTTACAATACCATTACAACCCAACTGCACCCCTAGTTTGGCATCATCCTCATCTGTAGTATCATATACTACCAACTTTTTTTTCCCTTGATTAATTGCCAATGCAGCTTTTCTAAGGGCATCCCCTTCTAAACACCCTCCACTGATCGCTCCTGTAAACTTTCCGTCTTCTGTAACCAACATTCGTGCACCTGGTCTTCTGTAAGAAGATCCGTCTACACTTACTACCGTAGCCAAAGCCATTTTAAGTCCTAACTGAAGCGATTGCTCATAAGCCAGAACTATGTCACCAATTTCTTTCATGCATCAATGCTTAAGGTCTTAGTAGTTTTACTTGTGCTGGAAGTATTGGTTTCAAATTTTTATTACCCCAACTATTATTAATATAATTGAGCACATCCGCAATTTCTTGATCAGATAAATAATCTTGCGCAGGCATCATTCCATTATACACCACTCCATTTACTTTTATTTCTCCTGATTGCCCTTTTAATATCACGGCTATCAAATCTTTAGAAGGGCGTTTTAAATAATCAGATTTGGCAACTGGAGGAAATGCGCCTTCTAACCCTTTACCATCTTCCATATGACAGTTCATACAATTATTGGTATATACTGTTTTTCCATTGGCAATGCTTTTAGCCAGATTTGCTGGTTGAATAAAAGCCACAGCTGCATATACCGAAAATAATAATCCACCTAAAATCAATCCTCTCTTCATACTTAAACAATTTTATTGATGTCAAAAGGTAGTCTTCTAATTCGCTTACCAGTTGCTGCAAAAATTGCATTACATAATGCTGGCGCAAATGGAGGCAATCCTGGTTCTCCTACACCCTTAATTTTACTTCCTCCATTGGCCAAAATATGCACTTCTACTTTTGGCATTTCGTTTATACGAACCAATGGATTATTATGGAAATTAGATTGAACAGTTGCGCCCTTGTCAAAAGTTATTCCTCCTTTAATTGCAGCGGTCAAAGCCATTACTGCTGAACCTTCTACTTGCGCACGAGTATTGTCGGGGTTTACCACCGTACCAAGATCAATCACAGCATACACTTTTTCTATCTTAACGCCAGTTCCTTTTTTAGATACTTCAATAACAAATCCTGCCTGACCAGCAAAAAATTCATATTGCGCAACACCTCTACCCCAACCGGCTGGTAGTTTTTTATCCCAATTTGATACCTCCTTTAATTTATTTAAAATCTGTTTGGTATCAGATTCTTTGGTGAGCATTTCTAAACGAAATGCCATCGGATCTTTTTTTGCAGCAACTGCCATTTCATCTAAGAAACATTCGTGCGAAAATGCCAATGTGGTGCTGGTTACCGCTCTCCAAGCGGCCAAAGGAATATGCACATAATGATGAACATACAAATTCTTCATATGCTCTATTTCATATTTCTGCTCACTGATTCCCTCGGTCATGGTACCATCTGCTTTGGTAACATCATAATCCTTCTTCATGTCTAAAGTAGGCGAGATTACTTTATGTTGGAATGCAATGGCTTTACCATTGGCATCCAAAGCTCCCTTCATTGCTGAAAAAGTTAATGGCCTAAATGGTCCTTGTTGCGTGTCGTCTTCCCTACTCCAAATTGATTTAACCGGCTTACCCACTTTCTTACTCAATTGAACTGCTTCATGAATATAATCGGGATACAATCTTCTTCCGAAACCGCCCCCATTAAAGAACACATTCAATTTTAAATCTTCTTGCTTAACACCATAAATTCTAGAAAAATCATTCATTACACTTCCAGGCACTTGCGTTGAGGTCCAAATTTCTAATTTGTTGCCTTCTTGCCAACTGGCTAAACAGTTCATAGGTTCTATGGGAGAATGAGAAACAACTGGTGTTTCATAGAATGCAGTTAGCTGTGTAGGTGCTTCAGCAAAAGCTTTATCAAAATCACCTTGCTTATGTTCAACGGCCCCTTCCTTTTTGGCAGCTTCTCTTAAACTTTGTTCATAATCCTTAGAATTGAAAGTTTCATTTCCTTGATGATCCCATTTAACTATTAGTGCTTTTCTTCCTTGCACCGCAGCCCAATAATTTTCTGCTATTACCGCAACCCCTTCCGATTTATAAATACCATGAATTCTTTCACAAGTTTCCACTGCAATAACCCCTTTCACTTTTTTAGCAGCAGTTGCATCAAAGCTGATTAATTTACTTCCAAATACTTTGCAGCGCTCAATGGATGCATATACCATACCTGGCACACTAGCATCAATTCCAAATTTAGCAGTGCCATTTACTTTCATTGGCACGTCGGGTCTTGGAGCAGACTTACCCAATATTTTAAAATCTTTTGCTTCTTTTAAAGTGGGATTTTTAGGCGCTTCTAATTTAGAAGCGGCTTCTGCCAATTCTCCATATCCTAATTTTTTACCAGTAGGACGATGTATTACTGTAGCATTTTCTGCATAACATTCCGATACTGGAACATTCCAAGTAGCACTAGCAGCTTTGATCAGCATTTCTTTAGCAGCTGCTCCTACTTTTCGCAAGTTGGTGTAATTGGTTCTTACAGAAGAACTGCCCCCTACAAACTGTGCTGGACCATACTTTTTTTCTCCACCAGTTTGCTTAATAACTATTTTATCCATCGCCACTTCCAACTCTTCTGCAATTAAAGCAGGAATGGATTGGTAAGTACCTTGGCCAATTTCTGGTTTGGTATTAAAAATGGTTACCAACCCCGTTTGATCAATCATCACCAATGGCGACAATTCAAAAGAAGCGGTTGAAGTTCCTAAATTTTCTATAACAGATAAACCATCTGCTTTAACGCCCAAACCCATTACCAAGCCTGCCCCAGTTAAACTGGTAAGGCGTAAAAAGTTTCTGCGATTTATTTGACTGTTTTGCTGATTCATTGCTTAATTTTTTTTGAATTACTTAATCATTTCTGCAGCGCGATGTATGGCACTACGTATGCGTTGATAAGTGCCACATCTACAAAGATTGCCTTGCATGGCTGCATCAATATCAGCATCAGTTGGGTTGGGTTTGGCTTTTAGCAAAGCTGTTGCACTCATGATTTGTCCTGACTGACAATACCCACACTGAGGTACTTGTAATTCTACCCAAGCATGTTGAATCGCTTCAGTAATTTTATCTTTCATTCCTTCAATAGTCGTAATCTTCTTTCCTACAGCTGCCGAAACAGGGAAACTACAGGATCGAACTGGTTTCCCGTCTACATGAACGGTGCAGGCCCCACACTGAGCCATACCACATCCAAATTTGGTTCCTGTTAATCCTACCATATCTCTGATCGCCCATAATAAGGGCATATCTGCATTGGCATCTACCTGGTAGGGGGTGTTGTTAATATTCAATGTTATCATGGCAAAAAATTTCAGAATGAAGTTAAGTTAAATCTGGTAAAAAAAAGGGGCCATCTATTGCTAGACAGCCCCCTTGGTTTGTTTAAGTTATTGGTTTATTTGATCTTCATCAACTGAACCACTTTACGTTGGTTGCCTTGGATGAACTCTGCAAAGTAGTTACCTGTTGCATAGTTGTGACCCAACTGTAACGTGCTGTTCGCCGCTTGCTTGGCTTTGCCTTCTACCAATCTACCTGCAGCATCTACTACTTTGATATTCACTGGTAAGTTAGATTGACTTACTAGTTTCAATGTGAAGTACGTAGTACTTGGATTTGGCATCACCGTTACTTTTAAGTCGTCGGCTACTACCACTTCCTCCGCAGTTTTGTTGTACACTGGTTGTGCATCCGCCGCCGCAATTGGGGCTGCTGTGCCACATGCATAACTGTTCCAGATGATATTTCTTCCATCTCCCTCTACTTCGTAGCCAATGAATAGACCAGTCATCTTCACCACTGTACTGCTGTGGTTCTTGTGACAGCCTTCTCCACCTTTTACTTTGATATCACCTGTAGGAGCATATACATTCGCAATCACTGTTGTGTTGCCACCCTTCACTTCAAACTTCTGATCTCCATCGCCATGACCTCTGTCGTGGTCATCATCATCTCTGTCATCATCATCATCGTTGTCGTGACCATTGCCGTGGTTGTTGCGGTGCTTGTTGCAATCGTGGTTGCTCTGCTTGCCTAAGTAGAACGTTACTTTGTATCCGTCTGGATTAATAAAGCAATCCTCTTCTATCTGTACATGCTTCGCTACTCTAATGCTGGTATTATCTGCAAACCTTACTTGCGTTAAGCCATTGTTTGGACCCTTGCCTACTTTTAAGTGCTCTACATTAATCACTGTGCTCGTAAATCTTACCACACTACCTTCTTCTATCTCAATATTGCCATACGTATTACCGCTCAACGTTACATTAGAACCCTTTCTAATCTTCAGGTTCTTATAGTTGCCGCTTAAGCTTACTGTGGCGCTTTGGTTAGTGGTATAGTTTGGTAAGTTATTCGTGTTGCTCGTGTTGTACTGCATCGTTGGTAAGCTCACCGTAGCTACGCCTATCAATCTTACTGGTACATTCGCACCTTGCTTCACTTCTATCTTAGGGGCTTTTACAAAAGCACCCGGTGCTGCTACTGAACTGTTCTTGCCAATCTCTGCTTTACCCTTCTTACTCATCACGCCTACACTACCTGTTTGTACGGTATTGTATTCTTTTAGTTCTGCTTCTTTATAAGCCAAGATGGTGTAATTGTTGATCGTGTTCTGTTTGCTGTACTGGTAGCTTACCGCTGTTAAGCTGGTACATCCCTTGTTGTCTGTTACATACAAACTATACGTACCATCTCCATTCGTATTATCTAATGATACCGCTTGGGTACTTGCAAACGATGCATTGTTGAAACTCCATGCATAACTGCTGATGGCACTCGTGCTATTAGACACTAATACCAACTTATTACAGAACGCATCTGGGCTAGATACCGCTATCGTTGCAGTAGGGGCTTTGTTCACCGTTACTACTACCGACTTAGTAGATACATTGCCGTTCACATCCGTTACCGTATAAGTAATCGTGCTTACTCCTACATTAAATGCAGTGCCTGCATCAAAACCAGTACCTGTTCTTTGTGTAACACCAGTGATGGCAAAGCTTACACTTGCTACTCCACAATTATCTGTAGCACTTATTGTTGGTATTGTGTATGTTCCTGCAGTGTTCTCGCAGAATACCGGTGCTGCTGGTGTGTTAATCACCGGTGCAGTGTTATCGGTTACTACAATCTCAAATGTTGCTTGCGATACTCCTACCGCATTCGTTGCAGTAGCGGTAACTACCGTTGTACCTAACGGGAATACAGATCCTGGTTGATGTGAATACGTTATAGTTGATGCTGGTATAGCTGTTGTCTCTGTGGCAGCAAAGTTTACTACCGCTCCACAATTACTCGCAGATGCATCCACACGTATTGTTGCAGGTACCACAATTACAGGTGGTACACCTACTACGGTTACGGTGAATGAACACTGTGACTCATTACCTGATGCATCTCTTGCAGAATAGGTAACTGTGGTAACCCCTAATGGGAATGTTGAGCCACTTGCTAAGCCCGCAACTAATTGCAAATTGGCATTTCCAGCATTATCAGTTACAACTGGCAAATTGTAATTAACTATTGCACCTGAAGCACTAGTCGCAAACATGTTTACTGAAGAAACGCAGTTGATAACTGGAGCAATGATATCTTTTACAGTTACAACTGCTGTTCCACTATTGCTATTTCCACTTGCATCTGTAAGCGTTAAGGTTACTGTATTGGTTCCAATATTTGAACCATTAAATACTGAAGGAGCCACAACGCTTGTTACAGTGCTACAGTTATCTTGTATATTATTGCTAACCGCAGAAACAGGAAGTATTGCTTGGCCATTTGCATCTAAATAAATAGTTGCGTCTTTTGCCAATACTTGCTCTTTTGGTTTTACAAATACATAGATTTTTTTAGTTTGATAAATATGAGCATTCTGATTAAAAGTCCAATCAGGATTTCCATTATTACCACCATTGGCAGTGGTATTATTACCTATACCCAATTCACCTCTACTATTTTGACCAAATCTGCTGTATCCAAAAATCGTTTGCCCAACACCATAATTATGCACTTGGAAAGATCCATGATTCCCAATTGTTTGTGGACTATCATCAAAATCATAAGTAGTGGAACTTGCTCCAGGTAAACCTTGACTAACATTTGGTGAATAGTTGAATTTCCAGAATTCAATACTGCCTGTTGAAATACCTAATCCATTAGTAACACCTGCGCCAGCGCTACTATACACATTCATGTTCTGTACTTTTTGATTAAAGACAGTATTGGTAACAGGAATACCAGCAAGACTTACATTATTGGTGAATGCATCCATTGATACCCAAACCCACTTATTATTTAATTGCATATAATAAGCAATACGATCTAATGGAATATTCTGTAATTGTGCAGCATTGTTAACTGTATAAGTAGGGTTCACCAAACCATAATTTCCATATTCAGGAATATTTAATTCATATGCCAAATTATACTGAGCAGCTTCTGAAACATTGTTTAAAATAGCAGTAGGCGCAGCAAATTGAATTGCTGTGCTACCTGGAGCCACATTGTCTGTAGCATTCACTGTAATAGCTAATGAAGTAGCAGTACAAGTATTTACACCAGTAACAGCAACTGTATAATTTCCTGTTGCAGTGGCAATATAATTTGCTGCCGTTGCACCATTAATATTATTGCCATTCAATTTCCATTGGTAGCTGTTTCCTGTTGCGGCACTTGCATTTAACTGTACAGAACTTCCTGCGCAAAAACTAGTAGCGCCTACAGCAGTAATTGCAGCTGCTGGCAATGGCTTAGCAACAACAGGAACAATGGTTTGCTCAGAGCTACAACCATCACTGGTTACATTTACACATAAAGAAGTACTGTATTCTAACAAAAATGTTCTGATAGGATTAGCAGTAGGCGTATTGCACCATCTAAAAGATGGATTAGGTGCATCTGAACTAGCAGTTAACACTAAGGTTGTACCTAAACAACCAGTAGTTTCTCCTGTAATAATTGGTTTGGCAGGTGTAGGCTTTACAGTAACAGTAACTGTACTTGCAGAACTACATCCCGACGCATTGGTAATGGTATAGCTAATAATAGTTGTTCCCATTTTTTTACCCGTCATTTTACCTGTTGCATCAATTGTTGCAATAGTTGTATCACTACTAGACCATACTCCACCTGCAGTAGCATTCGCCAATTGCTTAAATTGATTTTCACAAACGGTAGTTACTCCAGTTATTGGAGTAGTTGGGGCTAAAGGTGCTACTGTTATTGTAGCGGTAGAAACCAATGCCCTACAACCATTCGTATTGGTGAAATAATAATTAAGCGTTGTGGTACCAGCAGTTAATCCAGTAACATTCACTCCGGAAGGAAAAGGATAAAGACTTGCTACCAATGGATTTGAATTCGTCCATTCTGCTACTTCATCCCTGCCATTAAAAATGGTATGTGATAAAACAGTGGTTTCATTGATGCAGATAGCCGTTTTTCCGTCTAAAGGTCCACTAACTGGAATAGGTAAAATCATTACTTCATAAGTAACATAATTACTACAACCAGTTTCATTGGTGATTGTGTAAGTGATGATGGAATTTCCTTCACTAATACCATGAACAGTTCCATCTGCATCTATCGTTGCAACAGCTGTATTATTGCTGCTCCATACACCACCTGGTGTATCATTTTTTAATAACATGGTTGTATTAGCACAAATATCTCTTCTGCCATCATTGATAATATCGGTAATATCTGGTATTGGATTTTCTGTTACTACCAATGGTTCAGAAGTAACGGAACAAAGCCCATCTTCCGAACTTATTTGAACAGTGTATGAACCTGCACCATATACAGTAATGGAAGAACCAAATTCTCCTGTACTCCAAAAACCTCCATTGGGTGTGCTTGCTGTTAACACCAAAGGAGTTCCACTACAAATGGCAGTAGGTCCGCTAGCAGTTACAGTTACCACAGGAGCAGGTGTAACACTAACAACAGTTGCTGTTGAAACTGCAGTACATCCAGAAGTGGTTATTGCAACAGTATATGACCCTGCTGTTGTTGCATTATATATTTGTGCATTGGCAGATGCAATAGATACTCCATCTTTAAACCATTGGTAACTATCACCTAAACTTGCAGTTAATTCTGCAGCAGTGCCTGAACATACAGTAGTGCTTGGAGCAGTAATAGTTGCGGTTGTAAATAGTACCCCGTATTTATCTCCTAAATATTTATTCACTTCTAAAATTTCACAATCAGATAATTTTCTGTTGTAAATAATGAATTCGGCAATGTCTCCATTGTATGCGCCATCATCACCGTCAGAACCAATTCTTAAACTGGTTTGTGCGGCATTGGCATCTGTATTATCTGTAAAAGAAATTAACTTTTTACCATTGAAATAAATGGCTGATCCATTAGGCTGATATTGATCATAAACTGCTGTCATCAACTGTGTTTTACCCACAGTACCTGCGCCTGATACATTTGCAACAGTAGGATTAACAGGTCCTAAAGAAACGATACCATCATCGGTGAAATTCCAAGAGCTATAGAAAAAACGATCCCAAGCACCATTGTCATTACCCCATAATGCATGTCCAGCACCACCAGTCCCTGCAGGGTGTACGCCTTGTTTGTAAACGGTAAACATAGTAACAGTTGGATTTGAACCTGCTCTTAAATCTACACCAGGTACTTGAAGTACTGAACCAAAAGTTGAGTTGACTTTATTAAAACGCATAACCGGTTGCCCGTTTATGCTATTAGGTACAAAACTAATTGGGTTTTGTCCTGGAACAGAAATTGCGTTTTTGACATTTCCTGATTTGTCTTTCCAAAGAGAAAAATTAGTAGTAGAAATGGGGTTATTACTATTGTTGCCATCTGCATCCAAGTCAGCCGCATCCAACCACATTAATATACCGCTATTGATACCTGCAGGACCTGCAACAATTCTATTAATAGTGATGCTTTTAGTTGAAGTAACCCCACAATTATTTACAAATAAAATATTGACTGTACCATTGTTGATTGCTGTTACTAATCCAGCTGCATTAATTGATGCAATACTCGAATTAGAACTTGTCCAGTTACCAGAACTGTTCGAAGTGAATTGGCTGGTTTCTCCCACATTCATTGAACTTACACCTGTTATTATAGCAGCTTGAGGAGCAAATACTGCATTGGTTCCTGTAACGGTACCAGCCACCCAATTGGAAGTAGTTCCATTTAATGCAAAACCGTTTAACAATCCCGAATTATTATTACCACTTGCATCAACTGCAGTGCTAACTCCCGCATTATTCATATTCACATTACCTGCATTCAACTTATAATACGCAGACAATAATGTTGATGGGATTATTAATTCTCCCGATTTGTTGGCTTGTAATTCATCTAAACAAAGTGCTCTTTTCCAGATTCTTACTTCATCTAAAGCAATCTTAGAAAATAAATTAGGCAAGCCTAAATTAAATCTATAAGCACCCATTAATAAATCTCTTCCAATATTATTCACTGCAACACTGGGTATTGTAATAGTTGATTCAGCCACCCCATTTACATATAGGGTTAAGCTTGTTCCTTTTCTTACAGCAGCTAAATGATACCAATTTCCTAGAACTAAATTAGTTGTACCACTTATTTGATAAGTTGTATTTCCAGACTCAAATAAGAATGCTGCTTTATTATCATATCCATTTGAAGTATTATTTAAAAGCCATTCGTTGGTACCAGCAGAACTTCCCGTATTCCATTTACCAACAACACCGCTATTTTCGAATCCAACTGAATTGGCGTATTTAATAGTCCATGCTTCAACAGTAAAATCTTGACTACCAAAATCTAAACTGGTATTATCAGCAACCCTTACATAATCATTAATGCCATCAAAATGCAAACCAGTTGCAGGAATGATGGGAGGAAAATAAAATTGATTTTGATTCAACTCTAGCAAGTTTCTATCAATTGTACCTAATGCTGCTGGGAATACAATTATTTCTGGAACAGTACCTGCAAAATAGCCCGAATTGGGATTGTCTTGACCCATATATCCGCTGCTCACATTAGTGATAAAAGGCGCTCCCATTGTTCCAGTTGTAATATTACCATTTCTGGATTGCGTAACAGCTTGGCCAGTCCAAGATGCATTCAATACATATTCTGTATTTGCAGCAACAGGTCCAAGTGTTACATTAAAAGGCCCCCAGGTTGTATACAATCCAAATTTTCCAGTTGCAATACTATTTTGTGGACCAAAACCAGGACCATATGGAGACGAACCTGAACTCCAAGACAACAAGGCTTCAAATTGCTGTTGCAATTGTGCGGTTTTTAAAACAGTAGAAATGGCGCCAGTTGCATTGATAACCGAGGCTGGCATTGGTATATTCATTACAGTACTGGTCCCATTAAAATTTACAGCAGCTCTTGAATTAAACAAAGTAAACACACCCGCATTCACAATCATGGGTTGTTTACTTGTATTGGTTTGTGTAGCATGTCTATTATTGCCACTTTGATCATACCATGTTTGTATATAACAAGAATTACTACCAATAAAAGATTGAAAACTAGTAGAAGTTCCGTCAATTGTGCTATTCACACTTACTACTCCATTTGCATCAAATGAAACATTGGCTAATGCATTGTCACTAGATCTTCTCACTTGTACAGCAAAACCATTGTAAGTAGAACTAAGCTTTCTTAAAGAATAAGCTAAAGAACTGGGTTTATTTAGACCAGCGTTGTCTAAGATATTTTGTGAAAAAACATCATTGATTGATCCCACTAGTAAAAATAGGGATAACAATAAGACCCTAAACTGTGTAATAATTAATCTCATAAAGCGGTATTAGTGCCGAAAAACTAACACCATTATCCCTATAATTAGGGGTCAAATAGACAGCAAACACTTTTTAGTAGATTAAAGCATACTAAGAGTAGATAGAAAATTGGTTCTATCAATAATTCAGCTTAAAAAATAAAATCAATCCAAAAGATGCATTTCATGCATATCAGGAATAATTACTTCCTTAAAATGCTTTCTTCTTAATCGAGCAGCAAAATCAATTTGAACATCATTTTCACCATGAACTAAAAATAATTTTCTTACTAGCTCTGGATTTTGGCAAGATAAGAATTGACATAAATCTTCATAATCACCGTGTGCACTCATACTCCTCATTACACCAATCTCGGCTTTCACAGGATACAACTCACCAAAGATTTTTACTTCTTTTTGACCAGCAGTTAACCTTCCTCCTAAACTATATGGGTCACAATAACCTACCATAAGAATGGTGGTTCTTTCTTTATAAATATTTTTCATGATATGATGCTTCACTCTTCCGGCATCTGCCATTCCACTAGCAGAAATAATAACACAAGGTGCATCATTGTCATTTAATTGCTTGCTCTCCTCTACTGTTTTAATAAACTTCAATGTTTTAAAATCAAAAGGATCATGATCATGCTCCATGATTTTCTTAACCCTTTTATTATAATTCTCAGGGAATTGTTTTAACAATTCAGTTGCTTCTCTGCTCAAAGGGCTGTCTACATATACAGGAATATTGGGTAACCGATTTTCTACTTCCAACTGATTGAGCGCATACAATATTTCTTGTGTTCTTCCTACGCTAAATGCAGGAATAATTAATTTCCCTTTTTTTTCAACACAGGTATGCACCATCCATTTTAAAATCGTATCAGTAATTCCAAAAACCTCATCGTGCAATTTATTACCATAAGTACTTTCTAATATTATATAGTCGGCTTGATCAAATGTTTCTGGTGAACGCAGAATTGCATCATTGTACCTTCCAACATCTCCACTAAACGTGATTTTGTTTGTTTTACCATCTTCTATCACTCTTAAATGAACAGCTGCAGAACCAATAATATGTCCTGCGTCTGTAAAACAGACAGAAACTTCATCGTCAATTTTAGTCCAATGATTGTAATGCACAAATTGAAAAAGTGACAGAGCAACAGCTGCATCTTCTAAATCATATAATGGTTCAAAAGGAGGCAACCCCTTTTTTGCTCTTCGCTTATTGATAAACTTTGTATCATCTCGTTGTATAATAGCAGAATCTTCTAACAAAATTTCAGCCAAAGCCTTGGTAGCAGGCGTTGCATAAATAGTGCCCTTAAACCCTTCTTTAACCAACTTAGGTATTAATCCAGAATGATCAATATGGGCATGAGATAATATCAAGTAACTAATTTCAGCTGGTTCAAATCCAAATTTTGCATTTAGATCTTCGGTATTTTTACCCATCCCTTGAAATAATCCGCAATCCAATAATACTTTTTTACCACTCTTTAAAGTAAGTAAATGTTTAGACCCTGTAACGGTTCTAGCGGCACCATGAAAAGAAATTTTCATACTTATTTTGATTTAAAACTCCAAGTGATATAAAATTCTGCAACTACTTCATCCTTGGCATTGGTACCAATTGATTTGCAAATAATTGTTTTTCCTTCTTTGCTTTGAATGGCAGCATCAATTGCTTCAGCAACCTTTAATCCATCCGTACAAGTAAATGCAATTAAACCTGTTGCTTTTTTTACAAATTTTGCTTCAAGCCCTACCACTAACATACTTACCGATGGACTTCTTTTATATGTTTGGCCTACAGGAAATAATCCTGTACTCATTTCAGCCGCCATTGCCTGAACAGCAAAATACATCGACTTAAATGGGTTTTGGTTAATCCACCCATGCTTTACTAAAATAACGGTTTTGGCTTCATCAATATATCCCACTTTCAAACCCGCAATAAAAGCAGCAGGCAGTTTTACCAATTTAAAAAAAGCAAAACGTATGGGACTTGTAATAATTTTTTTGAAGGCAGGGAACTGAGAATTCATCTCTCAATTTAACCAATATTCGGTTTATAACAAGAGTGCCGCCAATAAATAATCAGCTAACAAAATTAAAATACAACTTACTACCACAGCACTCGTACTTGCCCTACCTATTTCAAGAGCGCCCCCTTTAACATAATAACCATAATATGCAGGAACACTACTAATGATAAATGCAAACGTATATGCTTTGTATAAAGCAAAGTTGATGTTAAAGAAATTCAGATTCTGTCTTAACCCAATATCAAATGTATCATTGGCTAAAATACCCGCTAGTTCACCCGCCGTTCTTCCACCCCATATTCCTAGTACAGCAGAAATCACAATTAAACAAGGCACCACTACTAATGCCCCCAAAATTTTAGGAAACAGCAAATAGGCTTTCGTATTAATCCCCATAATTTCTAAGGCATCAATTTGTTCACTTACCCGCATATTCCCTAATTCACTCGCAATTTTACTGCCAACAACACCCGCTAATACAATACTTACCACGGTAGGAGATAGCTCTAATATCATACTATCTCTAACAATTTGTGCAATAGTGCTTTGTGGCACTAATGGACTAACCAATTGATAGGCAGTTTGAATAGTTGTAACTGCTCCTAAAAAAAGGGAAATAATAATTACAATGGGTAAAGCACCCATTCCTATTTCTACGCATTGATGCATGAATTCTTTCCAGTACATTTTAAAGTTCTCTGGTTTAGAAAACATGCCTTTCAGCATCAATAAGAACTTACCTAAATGGGTGAAAAAATTCATAAAATAAAGATAGGATTATAATTAGTTTGTCGTTTTCTTGTTTTTTCTTCTGCTTTTCCACCATGAACTTCTTTGAACTTCTTCTGCAGTATCTACCCTTGTTTTCATTTGAGCGTCAACTACTGCAACTAGTGCCATATTGATAATATTCCTTACACTGCTTCCTAATTGCAATACATGCACGGGCTTTTTAAGCCCTAATAAGATTGGCCCAATGGCATCCGCGCCTCCCACCTCTTTTAATAAATTGTAGGCAACATTTCCAGCTGTTAAATTCGGGAACATCAATACATTCACTTCTTGTTCTACTAAATCACTAAAAGGATAATTGTCTCTAAGTATTTCTTTGTTGAAGGCAAGACTACCCTGCATTTCACCATCAACAATTAAATTAGGATCTCTTTGTTTTAGGATTCTAGTAGCATCCGCAACAAGTCTTGCTTCTGCAGAGTCGCTACTTCCGAAATTACTGTAGCTCAACATGGCCACTCTTGGGGTTAAGTTAAAGCTTCTAACTTCCTTGGCTACCATTTGAGTAATATCTGCTAACTCTTCGGCAGTTGGATGAAAATTTACGGTTGTATCTGCCAAAAACAATGGGCCTTTTTTGGTTAACAATAAATACATACCTGCAATTTTCTTGACCCCCTCTTCCGTTCCAATTATTTGTAATGCTGGTCTAATTGCTTCCGCATAATTTTTGGTTAATCCTGACAACATTGCATCTGCATCTCCAGTTTCCACCATCATACAACCAAAATGGTTACGGTCTTTCATCACTTTCATACTTTCATGATGATTAAACCCTTTTCGTTGACGTTTCTTAAAGAATAATTCTCCATAGAATTCCCTTTTTGATTCCATTGCATCACTTCGTGGATCTACAATAGGAATATCAGATAAGTCTATGCTATTTGCATCAGCAATTCGATTGATTTTTTCTGGATCACCTAGTAATATAGGATAAGCAATTCCTTCATCATAAATGATGGTTGCAGCTTTTAATATTTTTAAATTATCAGCTTCGGCAAATACCAAGCGTTTAGGATCTCTTCTTGCTTTATTACTAACAACTCTAAATAGTTGATTATCTAAACCTAATCGCTTATTTAATTCTAACACATACCCATCCCAATTAGTGATACTTTTTTGTGCAACCCCACTCTCCATGGCTGCTTTAGCAACAGCTGGTGCAATAGTACTTAACAATCGAGGGTCTAAAGGTTTTGGAATGATATATAACGGACCAAAACTCATATTGCTTTGGTTATACGCCAAGTTTACAATATCTGGCACAGCTGTTTTTGCCAACTCAGCCAATGCTCTAACTGCAGCCAATTTCATGGCTTCATTAATTTGGGTTGCTCTAACATCTAATGCACCTCTAAAAATATAAGGGAAACCCAATACATTATTCACTTGGTTAGGATAATCGGATCTTCCAGTTGCCATGATAATATCTTTTCGAACAGCAACAGCATCTTCGTAAGTAATTTCAGGATCTGGATTAGCCATGGCAAAAACAATTGGATTTTTAGCCATAGATTTAACCATGTCTTGCGTAACTACATTGCCAACACTTAACCCTAAAAACACATCAGCATCTTTCATTGCTTTGGCCAATGTCCAATCTGATTTTTTTACCGCAAATTTTTCACGCCCCTTACCTAAGTCTGTTCGGTCTTGATGCAATACTCCGTCTTTGTCAAATACAATAAAATTTTCATGGCGAGCACCTAATGCTACATACAAGTTAATACAAGCCATAGCAGCAGCGCCTGCTCCATTAATTACAAAGCGAACTTTATCAATTCGTTTCTTTTGTAATTCTAATGCATTTAACATTGCAGCACTACTAATGATAGCTGTTCCATGTTGATCATCGTGCATCACAGGAATCTTCATTTGCTCTTTTAGTTGCTGCTCTATAAAAAAACACTCCGGAGCTTTAATATCCTCCAAATTAATTCCACCAAATGTGGGCTCTAAAGACTTGACTATTTGAACAAATTTCTCTGGATCTTTTTCGTTGATTTCAATATCAAAAACATCAATGTCTGCAAATATTTTAAACAATACTGCTTTCCCTTCCATCACTGGCTTACTAGCTTCAGGACCAATATCACCCAATCCAAGTACGGCAGTACCATTGGTTATTACGCCCACTAAGTTTCCTTTTGCAGTGTATTTATAAATATTTTCTGGATTCTCTTTTATTTCTTTACAAGGCTCTGCAACCCCTGGGCTATATGCCAACGAAAGATCTCTTTGTGTTTTTGCTTCTTTAGTAGGAATTACTTCAATTTTACCTGGTCTACCGCTTGAATGATATTCCAATGCTTGTTCTCTACGTAATTTAGATTGTTTATTATCAGACATAAATATGTTTCGTTATAATCTATTTTATTAAACTAATTCCTAAGTAAGCCATCATACCAGCACCTATTTCAATGGCTGATTCGTCAATGTCAAATTTAGGGGTATGTACTTGATGGATGATTCCTTTTGATTCATTTCGAACACCGAGTCTAAAGAAACACCCAGGTATCACTTGGGTATAGTATCCAAAATCTTCTGCACCCATTCGCAATTCAGTTTCTTCAACATATTGATTACCCATATAATTATTGGCCAATTGCCAAGCAGCTTCAGTAAAATCAGGATCGTTGTCTACTGTAGGATAACCAATATCAATATGCAAATCAATTTCTGCACCCATACTCTCCACTAAACCAATGGCTTGCTTTCTTATTAATTCGTGCGCTTTATATCGCCAGATTTCATCCATTGCTCTAAATGTGCCCATCAGTTTTACTTCGCTGGGTATTACATTGGTGGTATTTCCACCTTGAATGGAACAAATAGATAAAACAGAAGGAGATATAGGACTATTATTTCTAGAAATTATTTGCTGCAAACTCACAATTAATTGAGAAGCAATTAGCACGGTATCTGCAGTTAAATGTGGAGCAGCCGCATGACCTCCTTTACTTTTTATAGTAATATAAATTTCATCTGCACTTGCCATTACACGTCCCTTTCTAAAACTCAGTTTCCCCACATCCAACCCTGGATGAACATGCAACGCAACTATACCAGCAGGCCTTGGATTATCTAAAACCCCTTCCTTAATCATATAACTTGCTCCTCCGGGATTTCGTTCTTCACCTGGTTGAAACAAGAGCTTTATTGTGCCATCCCACTCACTTCGCAATTCGTTTAAAATTCGAGCAGCCCCCAATAAAACAGTAGTATGTACATCATGCCCACAAGCATGCATCACTCCATTATTTAATGACTGATATGAAACATCATTTTCTTCTTGAATAGGCAATGCATCCATATCTGCCCTTAGCGCAATCACTCTAGCATCAGGATTATTGCCTTTAACAGTTGCCATAATTCCTGTGGTAGCTTTTACTTCAAACCCAATACCCATTTGGGTTAACTGGTCTTGAACAAAAGCGGATGTTTTAAATTCTTGGTAACTCAATTCTGGATTGGCATGCAAATGATGTCTGATGCCAATTAGATCAGGAGCAATAGTATGAGCGAGTACTTTAATTTTTTCTTTTAACATGTTAATTGCTTAACTATTCTTGTTCTTCCTCAGGTGGCGTGTATTCAATAGTATCTTCAACTATATAAATTCCTTTAGGAAAAAATTTACTGATTTGATTTCTGTATTTTTCAGCATCTTCTTTTTTTAAGAAGTTTCCAATTCTAACTTTAAAATTGGGAGATTGAAAAAGGGTATAGGTTTTTTGTTCTGGAAAACGATTCATAAAATCTGTTTTCACTTGATTGGCATTATCTCTTTTTGCCGTACTAATTAATTGTAAGCGATATCCTTTATATAATCCTGCACTGGTCATCATGGCAGTTCGCTTATTAATTTGATTTTGCTTTGCAACCAACATATCTAATCTTGCATCTTTTACTATAATTACAGTATCAGATGAGCAAGCCATACAGCTTGAACAAACCAGTAGACTAAAAATTAATAAAAACATACCTGTTTTCATTGGGTAAATATAAGGTTAATACGTTGCGTTAGGAACATTAGGTTCTCCGTTTACAATAGCCAAACTAGCACTACAACCCAATCTGGTTGCGCCAGCTTTAACTAATTCAGCAGCAAAAGCATAATCCCTTATACCCCCCGATGCTTTAATTTGTACTGCTTCTGGCAAATGCAACCTAAACAACTTTACGGCTTCTACAGTTGCCCCTTTTTCGGCATATCCAGTAGATGTTTTTAAATAATCAATACCAGCAACCCCGTATAATTCGCAGCATTTAATTATTTCATCATTGGTTAATATGCCGCTTTCAATTATGATTTTGATGGTTTTGTTTTTAGACTTTACTACGGGCATTATATGATTTAATTCATTGGCCAAATAAACCCAGTCCTGATTTTTTATTGCACTTATATTGGCCACCACATCCAACTCATCAACCCCGTCTACCATGGCCAAAACAATTTCTGCCAACTTTGCTTCCACAGCGGAATAACCAAAAGGGAACCCGATTACGGTTGCTACTTTAACATTTGTTCCCACTAAGCATTCCTTGGCTTTTTTTACAAAGTTGGGGGGCACACAAACAGCCGCAAACCCATATTCAGCTGCTTCTTTACAAACTTGGGCTACTTCGGAAACCAAAGTGGTTGGCTTTAAAATGGTATGATCTATATAAGAAGCTAATTGCATAAACTCAATTTAGGCAAAGATAGCAAATACCGTAACTACGGTATTGTAACAGCTGTTAAAAAGCGTTTCATTCGCATAAAATACATTAATATGAATAAGTGCTTATTAACCCTCTGCTTTATTACCACATTATTTTCAGCAAATGCACAAAAGGGCATGAAACCACGATTAGGCGTTTATATTGGAATTGCCAGCCCTAAAGCAACTGAAGTATTTGGACAATTTTATAAATCGAAAGGTATTCAACCACGCATTACTGCAGAATACAATTTTCTCAATTTGGCATACACCAATAAAATGTTTGTAAAAGTGGCTGCAATTGCAGGATTAGAGCCGCAGAATTTCAGAAACCAAACTAGTTTTTTAACAAATGTGACTATGACACAAAAACCCATTGGGGCAAGAATTTATCCATTTGCTTTTAAAGAAGGGTTTAATCCTGATGACCAGAAAGAAGTATTTAAAAATGCAGGGTTCACTAATTTATTCATAATTGGTGGAACATGGGCAATTAGTGGTTTATATGTTGAAGGGGGTATTTCTCCGGGGGTAAGAATGAAAGAAGAAGGATATGCAGATGTAACTCGTTCCCCACAATTTTTTGGGTGGGGAGTTTCTTTTGTAGACTTTGACGACGAAGACAATAAAATAAAATTCAAGTTCAATATTGGCACAAGAAAATATACCTGGACCAATGCAAGCAATACCACATCACAAATAAAATCGTTCTGTTTGGACTTTGGAATTGCTTACGCTTTTTAATTTAAAGTAAACTGCTAGAACTATAATTAAAGGATAAAAAAACCCGATGAATTTTCATCGGGTTTATATTTTTATTTAATTATGCGTCTTTGCCATGACAAGATTTAAACTTCTTGCCACTACCACAAGGACATGGATCGTTCCTACCAATTTTAGGACCTACTTTAACAGGCTCTTGCTTTGCAGGTGTTGGATCATAATAATCATTTTCATTTGCACCATATTCTTGACCAGCAGCATCAACTTGGTCTTTATTGGCACTCAACTTACTCATATCTGTTTTTTCCTGACGACCTTCTTGCAATTCATCGCCTTCAGCTAAAGGAATACCAGCATGACAAAGGAATTGAACAATTTCTCTATTTACCTCTCCATCCATCTTTCTGAACAATTCAAAAGCCTCCATTTTATAAATCACCAATGGATCTTTTTGCTCGTAGGTAGCGGTTTGTACACTTTGTTTTAAGTCGTCCATAGAACGCAAATGTTCTTTCCATGCATTGTCTATAAATGCTAGTGTAACCGTTCTTTCTAAAGAGTGCAATAATTCAGCGCCATTTGTTTTAAGGGTTTTTTCCATATTGGCCAAAGCCTGCACTTGGCGTTTGCCATCGGTAAAAGGAACAATTACATTGTCAATATGCGAGCCCTGTTGCAACTTAATATTCTTAAATACAGGAACTGATTGAACCATCATGTCCTGTTTTCTTTTTTCATATTGCGCTATTGCTTCATTATACAATTGCTCTGCTAATTGATTGGTATTGGTTTTATTGAATTCCTCAACAGTAATAGAAGTATCAATTCCAAAATTTACAATAGCAGCCAATTTAAATTGGTCGTACTCGTTTTGTTCTTTAAAAGAAACCACTAAACCTTCAGCCACGGCATACATGGCGTTGTCTAAGTCTAAAGCCAATCTTTCTCCAAACAAAGCGTGGTTACGTTTGCTATAAATAACCGTACGCTGTTTATTCATTACATCATCGTACTCTAATAAACGCTTTCTAATACCAAAATTGTTTTCTTCAACTTTACGTTGGGCACGTTCAATAGACTTGGTAATCATACCAGCTTGAATAACTTCACCTTCTTTGTAACCAGCAAAGTCCATTACTTTGGCAATACGTTCACTACCAAACATGCGCATTAAATCGTCTTCTAAAGAAACAAAGAACAAAGAAGAACCTGGATCACCTTGACGTCCAGCACGACCTCTTAACTGACGGTCTACCCTTCTAGATTCGTGCCTTTCGGTACCTAGAATAGCTAAACCACCTGCATCTTTTACACCAGGCCCTAATTTAATATCGGTACCACGACCAGCCATATTGGTTGCAATGGTAACAGCCCCTGCTAAACCTGCTTCAGCAACAATCTGTGCTTCACGAGAGTGTTGTTTTGCATTCAATACATTGTGTGGAATTTGTTTTTGTCTGAGCATTCTGCTAAGCAATTCACTCACTTCAACAGATGTAGTACCCACCAACACTGGTCTACCCGCTTCGCGTAATAAAACAATTTCATCTATTACTGCACCAAACTTCTCTCTCTTGGTTTTGAAAATTTTATCTTCTTCGTCTTTTCTAATTGCTGGAACATTCGTAGGAATGCTAACTACATCTAATTTATAGATGTCCCATAATTCAGCAGCTTCTGTTTCAGCAGTACCTGTCATACCACCTAATTTGTGGTACATTCTAAAATAATTCTGCAAGGTTACAGTTGCATAAGTTTGGGTAGCCGCTTCAATTTTTACATTTTCTTTCGCTTCAATTGCCTGGTGTAGCCCATCTGAATACCTTCTACCATCTAATATACGGCCTGTTTGCTCATCTACAATTTTAACAGCACCCTCCATTACCACATACTCTACATCCTTATCAAATAAAGTATAGGCTTTTAATAATTGTTGAACGGTATGAATACGATCTGCTTTAACAGAATACTCATTAATAAGTGTCTCTTTCTTTAATAACTTTTGATCTGCCGGCAAACTTGCATCGTTGTCAATAGCAGCCAAACCCAAGCTAATATCGGGCAATACAAAGAAATGAGGGTCTTCGCCTTGACCAGTAATTAATTGAATTCCTTTATCGGTTAATTCAACTGAATTGTTTTTTTCATCAATATAAAAATACAGCTCTTCATCAGCCTTAGGCATTTCACGCTGTTGGTCTGCTAAATAATGATTTTCTGCTTTTTGTAATTTTACTCTATTTCCTGGCTCACTTAAGAATTTAATTAAAGCGCTGTTTTTGGGAAGACCGCGATGTGCACGGAACAAAGCCAAACCACCGTCTTTTGGATCATCATTTCCTTCCGCTATTTTTTTCTTTGCTTCGGTTAAAAACTGTTGGGTTGCTCTTTTTTGTGCATCAACTAATTTTTCAATCCTAGGTTTTAATGCAAAGAATTGTTGTTCACCTGTTTGGTATCCAATGGGTCCAGAAATAATTAAGGGAGTTCTAGCGTCATCAATTAAAACAGAATCCACTTCATCTACCATAGCAAAATGGTGCTTTCGTTGAACCATTTCCTCTGGGCTATGCACCATATTATCTCTTAGGTAATCAAAACCAAATTCGTTGTTGGTACCATAAGTAATATCTGCTAAATAAGCTTTTCTTCTAGATTCACTATTGGGTTCATGCTTATCTATACAATCTACAGTTAAACCCAACCATTCAAATAAAGTACCATTCCACTCACTATCACGCTTGGCCAAATAATCATTCACGGTCACAATATGAACTCCCTCACCCGCCAAAGCATTTAAATAAGCTGGTAAAGTAGACACCAAGGTTTTACCTTCTCCAGTAGCCATTTCAGCAATCTTACCTTGATGTAAAACCGATCCTCCAATTAACTGTACATCGTAATGAACCATATTCCAGGTTACTTTACCACCGGCAGCAGTCCAAGTATTATTAAAAACAGATTCATTACCCTGAATGGTAACGTACTCTTTTTTAACACTGAGGTCTCTATCCAAAGAAGTGGCAGTAGAAACCAATTGTTCGTTTTCTTTAAACCTTCTAGCTGCTTCTTTAATAACTGCAAAAGCTTCTGGCTGAATAATGGCCAAGGCTTCTTCAATTTTTTTATCGCGGTCTTTGCGGAGTTTATCAATATTCTTATAAATAGTGTCTCTGCCATGAATATCCATTTCGGGTAATGCTTCAGCAGCAGCTTTTTCCGCAGCAATTTCAGCATCAATCCCCTTTATATGGTCTTGAATTCTAGCTTTAAATTCAACCGTTTTATTTCGCAATTCATCATTGGATAATGATTGGTATTGTTGAAAAAACTGATTGGTTTTTTGGATGATTGGCATCAACTGCTGTACATCTTTCTCACTTTTACTACCCCCGAATAACTTAGAAATGAACTTCAACATATTTTTAATACTCTGATATGAAAAAATTTAACAGTCAAACAGCGTGCAAGAATTTATTTTTAGTCAATTTGGCACCCTGAATTAGAGCCGCCAAAGGTAAGGTTTTGATTTTAGAAGCTAATGAAGCAATTAACTATTCTATCAACGGTTTTTTTAAGTGCATTAATGGCATTCAATACAACAGCTGCTCAAAGCCTAGAATTGAATGAAACCAACCCATACAACACGCAACCACGAATTCAAGACGCCCTTCCGCTTAGCCCATTAGACAGTCTTGTATTGATCAGTGATTCCATTGCTGCCGATAGATACAATAAAAACAAATCTAATATGACTATTCTGGCAGCTTGGGCAGGTGTTAATATTATACAAGGAAGTATTTCTGCCACCAATGCAACCGGTTCGGGGGAACATTTTTTTAAAATGAACGCCTATTGGAATATTGTTAACCTCGGAATTGCCAGTTGGGGGTTAATTCAGTTAAGAAAAGAGCTTACCCAAAAATATACCTATCCCCAAAACCAATTGGCCCAACAAAAACTGGAAAAAATACTATTGCTCAATACTGGTTTAGACCTAGCTTATATAGCAACAGGCTTTATATTAAAAGAGAATGGGAATAGGCTAAACAACATAAAAACCACTGGATATGGCAATAGTTTGTTGCTTCAAGGGGCATTTTTATTGGTATTTGACTTAGTTCAATACGGAAACCACAGAAGGAATGGCAAAATATTAGAGGGGCAATTGTCTAAACTTCAAATTCATGCCAGTGGAAATGGTATTGGATTGCGTTTACCCCTTTAAATATTCCATTAAACTTATTGGAATTTATAGCCTTTTCAGCTACTTTTGCAACCCGTTAGATTTAAAATTTAAACCTTACAAATGGCAGGTCAATTAAAAGAGGTTAGGAACCGAATCAAAAGTGTTCAAAGTACTCAGCAAATTACCAAGGCAATGAAAATGGTAAGCGCGGCTAAATTACGTCGTGCGCAGGACGCAATTACTCAAATGCGACCTTATGCCCAAAAATTGCAGGAAATGCTCAGCAATATTGTGAGCAGTATTGAGGGTGGAACTACTTTGGCATTGGCAGAGGAAAGAGCAGTTGAGAAAGTATTATTGATTGTGATTACTTCAGACAGAGGTTTGTGTGGAGGCTACAATGCTAATATTGTTAAATTGACCAAAAGTACAGTTGCAGAAAAATACAGCAGTCAATTTAATAAAGGAAATGTTACCGTTTGGAATATTGGTAAGAAAGGATGGGAAAGCTTAAATAAAGCAGGATACAATACCAATGAGCGTTTTAAAGATATTTACTTGAACCTGAATTTTGAAGCGGTACAAGAAGCTGCTCAAACTGCTATGAGAGCTTTTGAGCAAAAAGAATTTGACGCAGTGGAAATTATTTACAGCGAATTTAAAAATGCTGCAACACAAGCATTCGTAGCAGAGCAATTTTTACCAATTCCTAAAGTTGCCCCAAAGCCAGGAAGCAAAAAAGCAGATTTTATATTTGAGCCTGCAAAAGAAGTATTGATTGCAGAATTAATGCCTAAAATTTTAAATACACAATTATTCAAAGCAGTACTAGACGGCAACGCCAGTGAACATGGTGCACGTATGACTGCAATGGATAAAGCAAGCGAAAACGCCAACGAATTGCTGAAATCATTAAAAATCAGTTATAACCGTGCACGTCAAGCTGCTATTACAACAGAGTTAACTGAGATTGTGAGCGGAGCAGCTGCATTACAAGGATAATAGCCAATACAACCATGGAATTAAGCGAAATCATACCACATATAGAAGTGCTCATTTTTGCCAGTGAAAAACCATTGACTTCATTGGACATTGTAGAGCTCATCAATAATAGTTTTGGATTTTTAGAAGAAAGAATTTCGCTTGACCAGGTGGAAACAGCTGTTGAAGGCATAAGAGAAAAATATTCCGCAGAATTTTATCCATTTGAAGTTAGAGAAAGTGGTGGCGGATGGCAATTCCTAACTAAGAAAGACTACCATAAAACCATTGCACAACTAAATGGAGATAAATTTTTAAAGCGACTATCTAATGCTGCTTTAGAAACTTTGGCAATCATTGGCTATAAGCAACCCATTACAAAAGGAGAAATCGAAGCCATCAGAGGGGTAAACAGCGACTACTCTATACAGAAATTATTAGAAAAAGAATTGATCTTAATAAGTGGAAGGAACGAGCAATTGCCAGGTAAACCATTGGTTTATGCTACTTCAAAAACATTTATGGATTATTTTGGCATTAACAGTGCTGCCGATTTACCTAAAATAAAAGAAGTACTAGCAGAACAAATAGTAGAAGGTACTATAATAAGACCAGAAGACTTTACCGATACTCAAATTGCCAATGCAATGGCAGAATTGCCTACCGACGAAGAGTTAATAGAGGGCGATGTCTCCGATTTAAAAGTGAATGAAGAAGGTGAGCTTATCATTACCGAATTGAATGAATCATCCGATGACTCCAACGAAAATGCGGACGATGAATCAAACAATTTATCAAACGATGTTGAAGACGAGAATAATCCGCAATAGTTGGATTATCTTTACACCATGTCTTTAAACATTTCCAACGAACAATTACAAGCAGCTGCAACGCAATATGGTACGCCATTGTATGTATACCATGCAGAAAAAATAACTGCACAATACCAGGAATTACAAAAATCATTCGAAGGCGTTTATACTCGGTTTTTTTATGCTTGCAAAGCACTTACCAATCTTTCTGTATTAAAACATATTCAATCAATTGGATGCAATATTGATTGCAGTTCAATAAATGAAGTTTACCTAGCAATCAAAGCAGGATTTAATCCAGAACAAATTCTTTACACCAGCAATGGCATTGCTTTTGAAGAGATTATAGCCGCCGTTGAAGCAGGTGTTTCTGTTAATATAGACAGTCTAAGTAATTTAGAAAAGTTTGGGAAAGCATATGGCAGCAGGTATCCAGTTGGCATTAGACTAAGGCCTAATATTATGGCAGGTGGAAATTTAAAAATTTCAACCGGCCACAATGGAAGTAAGTTTGGAATTCCAATAGAGCAATTAGATGAAATTCTTTCTATTAAAGACCAATATCAATTGCGCATTAATTGCTTGCATGTGCACACGGGTAGTGAAATAAAAGATGTAGCCGTTTTTATTAAAGTAGCAGATATTTTCTTTGAACTGGTGCCCCATTTTCAAGACTTACAAGTATTAGATATGGGAGGTGGATTTAAAGTGCCTTATCAAACAAATGAAAAAGGAACAGATATTCCACTACTGGCCAAAAAAGTAGGAGAAGTCTTGAATAAGTTTGAATCTACATATGGCAAAAAATTTCAAGTTTGGTTTGAGCCCGGTAAATATTTAGTGAGTGAATGTGGTTATTTAATTACCAGCGTAAATGTGTTAAAAGAAACACCTACTGTGCTATTTGCTGGCATTAACAGCGGGTTTAACCATTTGATACGACCAATGTTTTATGAGGCTTACCATCCCATCAGAAATATCAGCAACCCCAATGGACCATTAAAGCATTATGCAGTAACTGGTAATATTTGTGAAACAGACAATTTTGCTTGGGACAGACCAATTAATGAAATAAGAGAAAATGATTTATTGGTTATTGACAATGCGGGCGCCTATGGGTTTGAAATGGGAAGTAATTATAATTCCAGATTTTTGCCTGCACAAGTATTGTATAAAGATGGCCAAATGCAACTGATTAGAAAAAGGGATACGCTAGAAGATTTAATAAAAAATCAGATAGAGATCAATTAAGAACAATTCAGTAGTTTACAGTACCATGATTACGCTAAAAAATATAAGTAAAAGCTTTGATGACCGAGTAATTATTCAGGGAATTGATGCAGTGATGGAGAGCGGTAAATGCAACCTAATCATTGGTTCAAGTGGAAGTGGCAAAACAGTGCTCACAAAATGCATAGTAGGGCTAATTAAACCTAATGAGGGAAGTATTGAATTTGATGGAGAAGACCTGCTATTAATGGATGAAAAAACAAGGAAACAATTGCGTCAGCAGATCGGCATGCTCTTTCAAGGGAATGCATTATTTGATTCAATGACGGTTCAAGAAAATGTAAAGTTTCCATTAGACATGTTTACTAAATTATCCCATGCGGAGAAATTAAAAAAAGTAGACGAGGTATTAGATAGGGTTAATTTAAAAGATGCGCATAAAAGATTTCCTGCAGAAATTAGTGGCGGTATGAAAAAAAGGGTAGGCATTGCACGATCCATTGTATTAAACCCTAAATACTTGTTTTGTGATGAGCCCAATTCTGGGTTGGACCCACAAACATCTATGGTGATAGACAAACTAATTAAAGAAATTACCACCGAGTACAAAATGACCACAGTGGTAGTTACACATGATATGAATAGTGTAATGGAAATTGGGGACCATATTATGTATTTGTACAATGGAAAAAAACAATGGGAAGGATCTAATAAAGACATCATTTTCAGTAAAGATCAACTACTGAATGATTTTATTTTTGCCTCTGAGTTCTTGCAAGACGCTAAACAAATGCGCATGCAAGAAGCTGGCAAATAAACATTAACAAACAATTTAATTTTATGATTCGAAAGTATTTTTTTGCTTTCTTGGTTTCAGTATTCAGCACATTGGCAATTCAAGCTCAAAGCCCTATTGACAATCGACCAAACTATATTAAAAATCCCACGCTACCAGAATTCAAATTAATTTTAACAGACAGTAGTTTATTCACCAACAAACTAATTCCCAAGGCCGAATTTACATGCATTGTCTATTTTAGTCCAGATTGTGGTCATTGCCAGTACGAGGCAGATCAAATGATTCGCAATATGGATAGTTTAAAACAAGTACAGTTTATTTGGATTAGTTATAGAGAATTCAATGACATTAAAGCATTTGGTAGGAAGTATCAATTTGACTTGTATCCAAATATCATTATTGGAAGAGACCCTGATTATACAGTTCCCGCTTTTTTTCAGGTGAAATTCACGCCATTTGTTGCTTTATACAATCAAAATAAGCAGTTTTTAAAAGCCTGGGAGTCGGGTGTAGAAATGCCTGAATTATTACAATTTATTCACAAAAAATAGGGCAGCTGCACGTACCTTTGCACCACTTAATTTAACCACTTTAAATAATGCCGATTATGAAAGTTACTGTAGTAGGTGCTGGTGCTGTAGGAGCAACCTGTGCCGATAATATTGCCCGTAAGGAATTATGTAATGAGCTGGTATTACTAGACATCAAAGAAGGATTTGCAGAAGGCAAGGCCCAAGACATGATGCAAACAGCTGCTTTATTAGGTTTTGACACTAAAATTACCGGAAGCACCAACGACTACAGTAAAACTGCAGGCAGTGATGTGGTAGTAATTACTTCGGGCTTACCACGTAAACCAGGTATGACTCGCGAAGAATTAATTGGTACCAATGCAGGTATTGTAAAAGGTGTTTGTGAAAATATTTTAAAGTATTCACCTAATGCTATAATCATAGTGATTAGTAACCCAATGGATACCATGACCTATTTGGCATTAACTGCAACAGGGTTGCCGAAGAATAGAATCATTGGAATGGGTGGCACATTAGACAGCAGCCGTTTCAAGTATCAATTGAGCCAACATTTAAATTGCAGCCCTGCAGATTTAAATGCGTTGGTAGTAGGTGGGCATGGAGACACTACCATGATTCCATTAATTCGTTATGCAACCTGGAACAGTGCACCTGTAACCAATTTTCTTTCTGCAGAACAACAACAACAAATTGTAAATGATACCATGGTAGGTGGAGCAACATTGACTAAATTAATAGGTACTTCTGCTTGGTATGCACCAGGTGCTGCAGGAGCAGCTTTAGTTGAAAGCATTGTACGCGACGAGAAAAAATTATTTACTTGTTGCGTTAGCTTAGAAGGTGAGTATGGTCAGAACGATATTTGCTTAGGCGTTCCTGTAACAATTGGAAAGAATGGTTGGGAAAAAATCATCGACCTTAAATTAAACGCAGAAGAACAAGCTGCTTTTAACAAGAGTGCAGATGCAGTAAGAAGCATGAATGATGTTCTAAAAACTTTATAGTAACTAAATCCACTGCATTGCCATTGCAGCAATGCTAGCGGTATCTTGTAACTGCATACAGTTGAAATGCCCTTTGGGGCATTTTTTTTTGCCGTAATTACTACAAGGTTGACAAGATAAATTAGGAACAATAAAATTGTGATAGGCTATTTTATTTTTATGTAAAGCCAATTGCTCTGCCCCATAATAAGGTTCCACCGCCAACTTAGGAGAAGTGCCTCCCCAGATGGCCAATACTTTTTTATTAAAAGCACAAGCAATGTATTGTAAGCCTGTATCGTGAGAAATAACCAGTTTTGCTTGTTTTACTAAATCAGCAGATTCATGTAAAGAAAATTTACCACATGCATTGTAAATACGAATGGCATCTATCCCAGCAATTTCATTACCTTCTTGCTGGTCTTCTTTGCCTCCTATCAATACAATGGGATATGGAATTTGAGTGCAAAGTTGCTGCAGCTTAGAAATGGGTAGTTTTTTGGTTGCATATGAAGCCCCAATTACAATAGCAATATAACCAAACTGATGCGATGCAGGAATATCAGTAATTTGAATACCCTTCCCATCAGGAATAAAATAATCAAGTCCCTGCTCATCATTTACTATACCTAATGGAGCAAGCGCATCTAAGCTTCGAAGTGTAATATGTCTATCAGGCATTTGGTTAATCCCAAAGCGGGTGAGCAGCCACTTTTGCCTACTTAGTTTATGAAAAGCATATACAGGAACTTTTAATTGAAACTGAATAAGCCAAGACCTAAAATTTTTATGCAAATCAATAATGAAATCAAATTGTTGGCTCATTAGTTTAGGAACAAGCTCATTCAGGTTATTATTAAAATAATGAAAATGGTCTATATACGGGTTGGCTTCTGTAACAGCTTTCATTGAAAGCTTGGTTAAAAAATGTACTTCAACGCCAGGCAATTGTTGTTTTAAACACCTAAATACTGGAGAAGCCAACACTATATCTCCTATTGAAGAAAAACGAATGACCAATATTTTTTTTGCTGAAGCTTCCATGGTCGATCTAATTGATTTAGGAATGTTTTTCTACAAAATCTAAATCTTTATGAAAAGTTTCTTCGGTAAAATAAAAAGCAATTAATGTAATGCACATGATAATTACACCAGTGATAATGCCACTCTGAATTAAAGACCAACCTAAGTTCTGCTGAAACAAATTCAGGAACATTAAGTTAATCAGCGGCAATGCTCCCCTTACCATATTAGGTATAGTGGTAGCAGCAGTAGCCCTTAAATTGGTTCCAAATTGCTCCGCTCCCATGGTAACAAAAATGGCCCAAAACCCTGTACTAAAGCCCAACATACCGCAAATAAAATACATAGTAGTATCATTATTATTTAAGCTGCTGTAGAAAAACAGTAGGCATGCTATGCATAGTAAATAGAAAGAGAGCAAGGCTTTTTTCCTACTCTTAAAATATTGACTAATCAATCCAATTAAAATATCTCCAATGGCTATACCCACATAAGCAAACATGATGGCCCTTCCACTTTCAATTTTATTTTCACCATATAAGGCACCAGCAAAACGATTGCTGAGGTTTACTAAAATTCCAATCACATACCAAGTAGGTAACCCAATTAAAATGGCAAGCAAATATTTTTTAAACCTTTTACGGTTGTTAAAAAACATAAAGAAATTTCCTTTCTGTATGCCAACTTGTTCTTTTAAACTATGGAACATGCCACTCTCTGTAACAGAAATGCGCAATAACAATAAACCAATGCCCAATCCTCCGCCAATCATATAACAGAGTCTCCAATCATTGGTGAGCTTGTAAATAAAATAAGCAAATACCGCTCCAAACAATCCAATACCTGCAACCAACGAAGTACCTACTCCTCTTTTTTCTTTGGGCAGCAACTCACTTACCAATGTAATACCTGCACCCAGTTCACCCGCTAAGCCAATACCAGCAATGAATCGGGCCCAAGCATATTGATCAACGTTTTGAACAAACCCTGTAGCAAAATTAGCAACTGAATAAAGTGCAATTGAACCAAACAATACACTCAATCTCCCTTTTTTATCTCCAATGGTTCCCCATAATACGCCTCCAATTAACAAACCTACCATCTGCCAATTGATAATTTTGGTACTAGCAGCAATTACTTGAACACTATCAGATAAGGGAATACCAATACCGGCTAAACTTGGTTCACGAACAATCGTAAAAAGTAATAAATCGTAAATGTCTACAAAATAACCTAGGGCCGCTACAATTACAGGAAGAGAAAATATACCGTATTTTTTAGCCGTCATGATAATTATTTCTTTTTATTAAATACCAATTTCATGATTACCGGCGCAGTAGTAACTGCAACTATTCCTAAAACAATAATTTCTAAATGATCTTTTAAATCAAATCCAAATTGAGCCAATATCCATTTCTGTAAAAAATGGCCAGCAAAAAGCATACTACCAACCCATGCTACACAACCAACCACATTAAAGAAACTGAATTTTTTTTGATCCATTTGCACAATGCCTGCTACAATGGGAGCAAAGGTTCGCACTATTGGAATAAAACGCGCTACTATAATTGCACCACCACCATGCTTTTC
The DNA here is from genome assembly GCF_030695065.1 of Sediminibacterium sp. Lineage (GTDB taxonomy): Bacteria > Bacteroidota > Bacteroidia > Chitinophagales > Chitinophagaceae > Sediminibacterium. The sequence continues at coordinate 43,846 of NZ_JAUYTR010000011.1, forward strand.
ATAAAATTCATGTGCTTGTTGCAAATAGCGCTGTTTAAAAAACATATTTTCTTTCCATTGGTACATAGCGGGCCCAACTTTTCGACCAAACCAATATCCTGTTGTATTCCCAATAATTCCTGCTGCAGAAATCAGCATCATGATTAACAATAAGTCAAATACTTCATTTCCAGTTGGAATGAACTCATTAGCTAAGTTGGTGCTGTAAATGCCAGCAACAAATAATAAACTATCTCCTGGTAAAAAAAATCCAGCAAACAATCCTGTTTCTGCAAATACCACAAACAAGATCAGCCATAAACCACCATGCTCAATATAAAACTGAGGCTGTAATAAATTGGTCCAATGAAACTCTAATAAAATTTGCATCAACATAACACTACATTAATTCAGTTTATGATTGCAGATCAACTGCTCCTTCCTCTTGTAATTCTCCTTCCCATTTACTTACCACTGTGGTTGCCAACGCATTCCCTAAAACATTGGTTCCTGTTCTAAACATATCGCAGAAATGATCAATAGGCAAAATTAAGGCAACCCCTTCAGGTGGAATTTTAAACATGGCACAAGTGGCCAATACAATAATCAGGGAAGCTCTTGGAACGCCCGCTATTCCTTTGCTTGTAAGCATCAACACCAATAACATAGTAATCTGCTCCCCTATTGGCATATGAATACCATAAGCTTGTGCAATGGCTAAACTAGCAAAAGTCATGTACATCATGCTTCCATCTAAGTTAAAAGAATAGCCCAATGGTAGAATAAATGAAACAATGCTTTTTTTACAACCAAATTTTTCTAACTCTTCTGTTAATTTAGGGAATACAGCTTCACTACTGGTAGTACTAAACGCTACTAATAAAGGGTTGGCAATTGCTTTTAATAAGCCTTTCAATCGCTTTCCTAAAATGATATATCCAACTGTACATAAGAGTACCCACAATACTGCAATGCCCAAAACAAAGTAGCCGAAGTAAATAAAGTAAAAACTAAAGATGCTCAATCCTTTGTCTGCAACTACTGCGGCCAGTGTACCAAACACTCCAAAGGGAGCAAAATTCATTACATAACCTACAATTTTTAAAATAATATGCGCAACTACATCCAATGCATTAATTACCGGTTTTGAATAAGGCCCTAAATTAGCAGCAGCCACTCCAAATAATATAGAGAATACCACAATTTGTAGAATCTCATTGGTTGCCATTGCCTCAAAAATGCTAGACGGCACTACATGCTCAATAAATTTTTGTAGAGAAAACTCAGATGTTTTGCCCATCAAGTCTTTTAAACCAGCGTTATCTGCTTGAGATAAATCAATGTAAGACCCTGGCTGAAAATAATTAACCAGAATCATTCCTACCAATAAGCTAACTAAAGAAGCGGTAACAAACCACAACATGGCTTTTCCGCCTACTCTACCCACTGTTTTCAGGTCTCCCAATTTTGCTATTCCTACCACTAGTGTAGAAAATACCAACGGAGCAATAATGGTTTTTACTAATCTAATAAATATCGTTCCTAGAAGTTTGATGTTTTTTGAAAACCCAGTAATGGTTTCCGGAGCGGCATTTTCGTGTACAATATATCCAGTAATAATTCCCAATACCATGGCAATCAGGATATAAATAGTCAATTTATTCTTCATCCGGCAAAATTTGAGTTGGCAATATAGCCGTAAATTGAATATAATACCTATTTTGCCAGATAATTTAAAACCAGAACCCAATTAATAAAACTATGAGTTTATTCAGAAAGAAATCGCTTACAGCGATGCTGGCCAATGCGGAAGATTCAACCAATGGTTTACAAAGAACACTTGGTGCCGGAAACTTAATTGCATTAGGTATCGGAGCCATTATTGGAGCCGGTTTGTTTGTTAGAACTGCTGCTGCTGCCGGACAATCTGCAGGACCAGCTGTTACCATTTCATTTATTATTGCCGCAATTGGTTGTGCTTTTGCTGGTCTTTGTTACGCAGAATTTGCAGCAATGATTCCAATTGCAGGTAGTGCTTATGCTTACTCTTATGTTACACTAGGAGAATTGGTAGCCTGGATTATTGGATGGGCATTAATTATGGAATATGCATTGGGTGCAGCAACTGTATCTATTGCATGGAGTGAATACCTTAATAAATTATTTGGCGGGTCCATACCATATGAATGGTGCCACTCCCCTTTCGAGAGTTTTACCGATTCAGCAGGTGTATTACACCAGGGAATGATTAATGCACCAGCATTATTGATATTGGGCCTAATTACTTTATTGTTGATAAAGGGAACGCAAGAATCTGCAATCGTAAATGCGGTAATCGTATTTATTAAAGTAGGTATAGTTTTATTATTCATTGGAATTGGCTGGCAGTTTATAAAGCCTGAAAACCATACTCCGTATTTAATTCCAGAGGGAACTGCAGCGGTTGTAGACAGCGCTGGTAAAGTAATTGCGGATTATTCTCCTTTCAATAAACACGGATGGGGCGGTGTATTAGGTGGTGCTGCTGTAGTATTTTTTGCATTCATTGGCTTTGATGCCGTATCTACTGCTGCGCAAGAAGCAAAGAATCCTAAAAGAGATATGCCAATTGGTATTTTAGGCTCCTTAGTAGTTTGTACTATTTTATACATTTTATTTGGACACGTATTAACAGGTGTGGCCAACTGGAAAGAATTTGTAGATCCTGAAAAAGGTCGTGAAGCGTCTGTAGCTTATGCTATTTCTACTTATATGACTGGCTATGGTTGGTTGGCACAAGCAGTAACCATTGCAATTTTAGCAGGTTTCTCTTCTGTTATCTTAGTGATGTTAATGGGCCAGAGTCGTATCTTCTATTCAATGAGTAACGACGGATTAATTCCAAAAGCATTTGGAGAATTGCACCCTAAATTCCGTACCCCTTATAAAGCAAATATTATCTTGTTTGTATTTGTAGGATTATTCGCGGCATTTGTTCCAGGTCATGTGGCCGGAGACTTAACTTCCTTTGGTACCTTATTCGCCTTCGTACTGGTAAGCATTGGAGTTTGGGTATTAAGAGTAAAATCACCTGAATTAGAGCGTCCATTCAAAACGCCAATGGTTCCATTGGTATCTTCATTAGGCGTACTAGTTTGTACTTCAATGATTTTTGTACTAGACGCTACTACTTTAAAAGTGGCGTTTGGTTGGATGGCATTGGGCTTAGTAGTATACTTTGTCTACAGCAAGAAAAGAAGTAAACTTCAAAATCCGAGTGATATTATTCCAAAAGCTTCTGATTTTGAGAAGCACTAAATAATTGAACTTATTTTATATCAAAGCCCCGATGCAAATCGGGGCTTTTTTTTCACTAATTTTGCCATCCGAAAACAATTATTATGGGAAGGATTTTTGAAGTACGTAAAGCAAGTATGTTTGCCCGTTGGGATAAAATGGCAAAAAATTTTACCCGAATTGGTAAAGAAATTGTGATTGCAGTAAAAGCATCAGGACCTGATGTTGCTACCAACCCTGCATTAAGAAGGTGTTTCCAAAATGCTAAAAGTGTGGGAATGCCCAAGGATCGTGTTGAAGCAGCTATTAAGCGTGCAATGGGTAAAGATACCAGCAACTATGAAGAAATATTGTACGAAGGATATGCCCCTCACGGTGTTGCGTTATTGGTTGAAACAGCAACCGACAACCATGTTAGAACAGTAGCCAATGTAAAGAGTCATTTTAATAAGGGCCATGGAGCTATGGGAACCAATGGAAGTGTAAGTTTCCAGTTCAAGAAAATGGGCGTATTCAAGCTTAAGGCGGAAGGCCAAGATTTAGAAGAAATGGAGTTAGATTTTATAGATCATGGCTTAGAAGAATTGGGAGAAAGTGAGGATGATAATGGCAACCCAATCATTGTGTTGCGTTGTGCTTTTGCAGATTTTGGAAAACTACAAAAAGTATTAGAAGATAAAAATATCAACCCTATTAGTGCAGAACTAGAGTGGATTCCAACCAATACTGTTCCAGTAACAGACGAACAGGCTGAAGACGTTTCTAAACTAATTGAGAGATTGGAACAAGACGAAGACGTGAATAAAGTATTCCATAATATGGGATAATTTATTGAACTTTATAAAATGGAAATTTCATCCAATACCAACCCCGTTATTTTATTTGACGGGGTTTGTAATTTATGCAATAGTAGTGTGCAATTTGTTATAAAACATGACCCGAAAATGCAATTTCGTTTTGCTTCTATTCAGGGGGATTATGGCCAACAAGTATTAAAACATTTTCATTTGCCACCCGACTCGCTCAATTCATTTATTCTTTTAAAAGACAATCAAATTTATACCCATTCAACAGGTGCATTAAAAGTTGCCAAAGAATTATCTGGCCCATGGCCATTGTTATATGCATTCATCATTGTACCCCCATTTATTAGAAATGCAGTATACCAATTCATTGCCAATAATCGATACAAGTGGTTTGGTAAAAAAGAGAGCTGTATGGTTCCAAGCCCAGCATTGAAAGAGTTATTTTACAACTAAGTACAACTATTGACTAAATGAGCTGCTGATTGAAGGAAACGCTAATTGGCTAGGTATTCTACTTTTAAAGTAATAGATGCTGTTTTTTCTTTTGAAGTAGTATTGAAAGAACCACCGTAACTGTAATCTTCATTGTCGTTCTTACCCGTAATTTGGAAAACGCCCATATTGGCTTTTTTAAGTGAACCTAAATTGACTGCTGAACTTTTAGCAATGGTTTCAGCACGCAACTTAGCATCTTCAGCAGCCTTAGCCAATAAGTCAATTTTCAACTCGTTTAAGCGACTATAATAATAACTTGGTTTATTAGAATTAAATTCAATTCCTTTTTGCAAAAGCTCAGTAACTTCTCTGGAAACTTTTTCAACCAATTTAATTTCTCTAGAGTCAACTTTAACACCTCCAGTTAACGTGTACCCGCTAAACACCGATTTTGATGTACCGTTTGGACCATTTTCGTAGTTGAAATTTTTAACTACATCTACTGCCAAAAAAACCATACTAGAATCGGGAATACCTTTCTGTTTTAAATAAGCTTTAATAATTGCTTCGTCCGATTTTATTTGGGTATACGCTTCTTTTAAATCATAGCCCGATCTACTGTATTGCCCTTTCCAAACAATTTGGTCGCTAATAAAATCTTTCTCAGCTAAACCAGTTACTATTATGGTTTCGGTACTTATGAATTTGTACTTATATGCATTACTTAAAATAAATGCAGCAATTAATACTGAAAGCGCTATTACAATGGAACCAAGAGGTGTTTTCATATTGATTTTATTATTCGCTCATCATTTCGTGAACAACCCTAATGATGTCTTCGGCATTTGGTTTACTAAAATAATCTCCATCACTTCCGTAACTAGGTCTATGCGCTTGGGCTGTAAGTGTTCTAGGGCTTACATCCAACCACTGAAAAGCTTTTTGACCTTCAATTACTTGGTTGTACATATAAGCAGCTGCACCACCAGGAACGTCTTCATCAACAAATAAGATTCTATTGGTTTTCTTTAAAGAATCTAATATTAAATGATTGATATCGAATGGCAACAAAGTTTGTACATCTATCACTTCGCAATTGATTCCCTCATTGGCTAAACGCTCTACTGCATCTTGAATAATTCTTAGCGTAGAACCATAAGAAACAATGGTTAAATCGTCGCCCGCTGTTAGTACTTCAGGAATACCCAAAGGAACCGTGTACTCCAATAAATTAGCAGGCATTTTTTCTTTTAATCTATATCCATTTAAACACTCAATCACCAATGCTGGATCATTAGAAGATAAAAGCGTATTGTACATTCCTACAGCTTGTACCATATTTCTAGGCACACAAACATACATTCCTCTTAAGGCATTTATAATCATTCCCAATGGTGATCCACTATGCCAAATGCCTTCTAATCTATGCCCTCTGGTTCTAATAATCACCGGACAACACTGTTGACCTTTTGTTCTAAAATGAGTAGTAGCCACATCGTCACTTAAAACTTGTAAACCATACAATAAATAGTCTAAATATTGAATTTCTGCAATAGGCCTTAATCCTCTCAAAGCCATACCAACAGCTTGCCCCATGATGGTTAACTCACGAATACCGGTATCAAAAATTCGGTCTCTACCATGCTTTTCTTGTAAACCAGCAAAGCCCTGATTTACATCGCCAATATAACCCACATCTTCTCCAAAAGCATACACTTTATGGTTCTGTGTAAACAGTGCATCAAAATATTTATTCAACACTTCAAAACCATTCACTAAAGGGGCATCAAAAGAAATTAATGGTTTAATTTCTTGAATCTTTAAAGCACTCTTTGCCGTTTGGTTGTATAAGTGAGAATTGTATAATTCCTTGTTTAAGTTTAATAACTCTTGGTAATATAATTGAACATCCTGGGTAGAAGGTGATGTAGGAGCCATTTCAATAGCTAAAGACAATGTTCTTAAAACATCTCTTCTTAAAGGCTCTTTGTTTTGAAGTAAGTCATTGGCCATTTTTTGTAAACGATTGTATTTATCCATATCGTTTACCACCAACTCTTTTAATAAAGTGGCCGCATTATCTGCTTGTTCCTTTATGGGGTTAATGTATTTCTCCCAAGCGCGCAACCTACTTTCTCTTACATGCTCTTTTGCAGCAGACTCCAAATCAGCTAATTCTTCTTCATTGCTCAATTGATTTTCGAGCATCCACTCTTTCATTTTTTTAATGCAATCCCAATCTTTTTCCCAAGCCAATCGTTCTGGTGATTTATAACGCTCATGGCTACCACTAGTAGAATGACCTTGTGGTTGGGTAACTTCTTCAACGTGAAAAAGTACAGGAACATGGGTGTCTCTTATTCTTTGGATACCTTCTTCAAAAGCCTGACAAAGTCCTGCATAATCCCAGGCCTTCAATTTGTAGATTCTTATACCATTGGTATTTTCCATTTTTTCAAGCCCTTTCAACGCATCTGAAATAGACCCCTTGGTAGTTTGGAAATTTTTAGGAACTGAAATTCCATATCCATCATCCCATACAAAAACGGCCAATGGTACTTGCAATACCCCAGCAGCATTCATGGTTTCCCAAAAATGTCCTTCACTGGTACTAGCATCGCCAATAGTACAAAAACAGACTTCGTTTCCGTTATGACTTAAATTGTCTAATTCTCTTAAGTGAATGCTTTGTCTAAAACATTTTGACGCAAATGCAAGCCCCAATGCTCTTGGCATTTGAGATGCAGTAGGCGCCATATCAGCAGAAATATTTTTACGATTGGCCAGGTCTAACCAGTTTCCATTATCATCTACCAACTTAGTAGCAAAATGGGCATTCATTTGTCTACCCGCACTAAATGGATCATTCTTAACATCAGGGTCTGCATACAATTGAGCAAAGTACTGTTCTACACTAGAAAGTCCAGCGGCAAACATGAATGTTTGGTCTCGGTAATAGCCGCTTCTAAAATCGCCTGGCTGAAAAAACTTAGCCATAGCCAATTGTGCAACTTCTTTACCATCTCCAAAAATGCCAAATTTGGCTTTTCCGGTAAGCACTTCTCTTCTACCTAATAAGCTTACTTCTCTGCTTATTAAAGCAGTTTTATAATCTTCTAGGATGGTATTTCTAAAACCTTCAAAAGACAACATATCGTCTTTGTATTGTAATGAAGCAGTTGATTCCATAAAACAAAAATAACATTAGGAACGGAATAGACTAACAATAATTAGTTTAATTGGAAATTAACGGGTTAATAACTGTTAAGATAAACTTTAAGCATTCAATTTTAGTACTTTTACGCTCTAAATTTAAGCGAATGAAATTTTTTTTAGTCCTTATTGCATTTTTGGGTATTTCTATAGGTGCAATTGCACAAGATAATGGGGCAAAAGTGTCTATTAAAAACGAAACCTATAATATGGGTAAAGTTACTTTTGGCAAACCTGTAGAATATTGGGTAGAAGTAACCAATACAAGCAAAGAAACCCTAAAATTGGAAGGTGTTAGAGCTGGCTGTGGTTGCACCACTCCAGATTTTACTCCAAATCAACAATTTAAACCAGGAGAAACAGTTAAGATTAAAATCCAGTTTAATGGATCTGTATTGGGCAAGTTTACTCGTTTTACAGATATTATTATATCAGGAGGTTTGGTTAAACAGACTAGCTTTACAGGAGAAGGCGTTCAATAATTATTCTACTCATTTAAGAAAACAAAAACATATGAAATCATTTTTTTTATCGGTGTTTCTACTTGCAGGATTAACCAGTTTTGCACAAAACGATATCAAGTTTAACAAAACCACCCATCAATTTGGTAAAATAAAAAAAGGGGTACCAGCAACTTTTGTGTTCACATACACCAATAATGCTGCAAAGCCTGTTGTTATTGAGTTTGCGAACGCAGAGTGCGGGTGTACCAAACCTGTTTACAACCAAGCCCCTACTCCAAAAGGTAAAACCAGTACCCTTAAAGTTACTTACAATGCAGAAGCAGTGGGTGTGTTTAAAAAGCGCGTAGATGTTAAGTTTGCCCACTCTAATCAACCTTACATTTTAACCATTGAAGGCGAAGTAATAGAAGCAAAAAAATAACCTTCTTTATTTAGCTCATATTTTAATTATAGCTATGTTAACCATTAGTAACAGAGGCAACGCTATGCCTTCTTCACCCATTAGGAAATTGGTTCCCTTTGCAGAAGCTGCTAAAAAAAGAGGTACCAAAGTTTATCATCTAAATATTGGACAACCAGATATTGAAACGCCAAAAATGGTATTGGATGCAGTACGAAACAGTGATTTTAAAGTACTAGAATACAGTCATAGTGCAGGCAATGAAAGTTATAGAAAAAAATTAGTTCAATATTATGCATCTGTTGGCATTCATGTAAATCACCAACAAATCATCATTACAACAGGTGGTAGTGAAGCCATACAATTTGGCTTTATGGCTTGTTTAGATGCGGGCGATGAAGTAATTATTCCTGAACCGTTCTATGCCAATTACAATGGATTTGCAGTAGCTGCAGGTGTTCATGTTGTACCAGTCACTTCTTCTATTGCAAATGGTTTTGCCTTACCTCCAATTGCAGACTTGGAAGCAAAAATTACTGCTAAAACAAAAGCAATTGTAATCTGCAATCCCAACAACCCTACTGGCTATTTATACAGCATGGCCGAGATGGAACAGTTGAAAGCTTTGATTTTAAAATACAATTTGTATTTATTCTCAGATGAAGCTTATAGAGAGTTTTGTTATGAAGGAGAACAGGTGAGTGCCATGCATTTAACAGGCGTAGACGAACACGTGATCATTATGGATACCATTAGTAAAAGGTACAGTGCTTGTGGCGGAAGAATTGGCGCCCTTGTTACCAAAAACCAACAGGTGTTAAACGCGGTAATGAAATTTGCACAAGCTCGATTAAGTCCACCCAGCTTTGCCCAAATAGCTGGAGAAGCTGCAATTGATTTGCCTGCAGATTATTTTGATACCACAAAGGCTGAATATAAAAGAAGAAGAGACCTTATTGTAAAGCGATTAAACGAAATGGACGGGGTTTTTTGCCCAAATCCAGGAGGAGCATTTTATGCTATGGCTCAATTACCCATTGACGACTCCGATATTTTTTGTCAATGGTTATTAGAGGAATTTAGCTATGAAGGTAAAACAGTAATGTTGGCTCCAGCAACTGGGTTTTATGGCACTCCAGGGCTAGGAAAGAAAGAAGTAAGATTAGCTTATGTATTAAATATCAATGACATAGAAAGCGCAATGGATTGCTTGGCACAGGCATTAAAAGCATATCCAGCTAGAATATCATAGATATATTTAAATTTATAATATTATCAAATTGTAAATTTTATGTCATTTTTTACAAAAAATGTTTAAAAAAGTACAAATTATTATTTTTTATATTTGATTTATTGACCAAATACTTGTAGTTTAGCAGTATCAAATTATTACGAACGATCTCTATAATGGCAAGCAATCGAAAAACCCCTCGTTTCTACGGGGGGTTTATTTTTTTCTACTGCCCAAGCTGCACGTGGAATATTTACATAGTCTTTGCGTTATTAGGACTGTGAAACCAATGCGAATTATACAACTACTCCTTTTTTCAATTTATTTATTACTAATTCATACAACTCAAATTGGATTTGCCCAACAATACCATGCCATACACGGTTCTTCCTATGCAGGAGTAAGTGGGGCTTTCAATAACCCTGCTTCTATTGGAAACAGTTTACATAGGTGGGATTTTCAACTTTTTTCTGGTCAAACATCTATTTATACTAATACCGTTTTAGCACAAGCGCTAAAAAATGCAGCAATCAATAGAAGCGGTGATTATTTAACAGATGGATTTCAAATTAGAAACTTGAATACCAATTCAGATTTAAGTTTGTTTTCTGCCATGTATCGCATTAATAAAAAACACGCTGTAGCCATTGCATTTAGGGGAAAAATGTATAACCATATTTATACCAACAATTTTAATTTACAAGATACCGCCACCAGTTTAAGAAGCTTTTTTAAAATTAATAGAACCACCCCTTTTTTAGATAGCAAATCAATACATGCTGGCTGGGGCGAAGTAAATTTAACTTACGCGGGTGCATTATTAGAAACCGACAATAGCAGATTAACTGTTGGAGCAACATTGCAGTTTTCGAAAAGCTTATTTGGCGCATTTTCTCAGATGAATAAAGCAAGATTTAGAGAAAATATTAACGGAACAGATACTAGTTATACTAGTACAAGTGGAGTTGGCGAATATGGCTATTCTGCCAATTATGATGTAATTCAACAGTTTGGTGCAACAAGTGCTACTATTAAAAGTTTTTTTAATGACGCTAAATCGGGAATGGGATTAAGCGTTGGTATAGAATATTTAAACTACAACAATGAAACTTATTTAGACAACCGTAATTATGAAGGAAGAATTTATAATTACAAAATAGGATTCAGTATTGTTGATATTGGGGCACAAAAATTCAATAACAGTGAATACACCGGTAGATTTTCTGAAAACAACAATGGCATAAGTGACGCTGCCATTGCAAGGGCATTTAATGGGGTAAATAATACTAGAGACTTAAGGGATTCCCTGGGAGTAATTTATGACTCTATTCAGGTATTGCCGGCACAATTTTCCATTGGCAATCCAACAAGAGCAATCCTGAATTTTGACAAACAAATCAACCCTACATTTTTTGTTAACACACAAATGGTTATTCATTTTAGTAATGCAAAAAACGCTCTAAAACAAAAAAGCAATGATTATAGTTTCCTTACCATTACCCCTCGATGGGAAACATTGAATTGGGGTATCTATATGCCCATACAATACACAAGGGATGGCCAAATATGGACTGGCCTAGCAATAAAAGCAGGTCCATTTATTGCAGGTATACATAGACTTGGTATATTGAAACAAGGAAGCTTACTAAACGGCGGAGGATATATTCTTTTGAATATACACCCATTCAGAAAAAAAGAAATGAAAAGTAGAATAGACTGTTTTGACTAGTCTATTCAGCACTTTGAATATTACCTGCTTGTTTTCCTTTTTTACCATCTGTAATTTCAAAAGAAACTTTTTGTCCTTCTTTTAAAGATTTGAATCCCCCCATATTAATTGCGGAGAAATGGGCGAATAAATCTTCACCACCATCATCTGGCTTAATAAAACCAAATCCTTTTGCATCGTTGAACCATTTTACTGTACCGGTAGGCATATTATTGTATTTAGACTTAAATATACTAAATAATATTTAAGCGTGAATATTACAATATATACAACTAATAGTGTAAGGATAATTAACGGTTATTGAATGTCCTTTGTGCAAACATTATTATGAAACCAATTTTACTCCTTTTCTTGTTAAGCTTTTTATGGCCACAGGAAAATTCTGCCCAAATTAAAGTCAATATCAATATAGGAAGCCAACCTGTGTGGGGTCCTATTGGGTACGATTATGCCAGATTTTACTATTTACCAGATTTAGACATGTATTACGATGTAAATAGAAGAGAATATATGTACAACGAAAACAATCGTTGGATATATATTAATCATTTACCTGATCGCTATAGGAATTACGATTTGTTCAAGGGATATAAAGTAGTATTTAAAGAAGATAGGCCATATGACAATCATGCCATCCATATTAATAAGTACAAAGGCTTTAGAAACAATCATCAACAAAAAGCCATCATTTATAGTAAAGACAAAAAATACCATGTTATCAAAGGACATCCTAGCAATAATGGAAATAAAAAGAATAAAAAAGATTAAAAATATGAAAACACAAATGCTGAAATGCTTACCAATCATAGCACTTATGCTAGGAAGCGCAGGAATAACTAACGCTCAAGAAATACAGGAAACAACAACAACAGAAATAAATCCAACATTATTCTCCGGAAATAATGGCTTTAGAAAATGGTCATTCGGATTAAATGTAGGGGCACTGGCTCCATTTTCTGCATTGGGCGGTAAAAATGATTTTTCTAAATGGGTTCCTAAACTAGGATATGGCGCATCTATAAAGTATCAAGCATCACATGCATTTGGAATTCAGTTAGATGGAGTAATGGGAGACTTGGCGGCTAATAATGACAAGCTAGTAAACGGATTAGCTCCTGTAAGTCCTTATAGATCATTTGACACCAAAATGAATTGGTCTGCAAGTTTAAGTGGCGTTATTACTTTAGCAAATATCAACTGGTCTCAAATGCGAACAGCGGTTCAACCCTACCTATCAGTAGGAGCTGGTGCAGTTAGTTATACCCCAAGAACAATTAATAATGCGGGCATTTCAGAAGGAATGTTACCAAAAGCAACTGATATTTCATTTTTTGTACCAGTAGGAATTGGGGTTAAAATGAATTTATCTAAGTCGGTTAATTTAGATTTTGGCTATACAATGGCCTATGTTGACAATGATAATCTTGATGGTTATTTTAAACCACCATATATAGGAGATAAATATTCTTATGGGCATATTGGTCTTGAATTTGCATTAGGCAAAAAAACAAAACCCCAAATGGCAACGCATAATCCTCCGGCTCAAATGAATAGAGAATTAAGAGCTGCTGATGCAAAAATGCAAGCAGCACTTGAAGCCAGTGAAGAAAACATGCGGAAAAAAATGGCTGAAATGAAAGGGATGCACGAAGAAATGGCAAAAATGAAAATGGATAGCGATGGAGATGGTGTATCAGACTATTTTGATAAATGCCCTGGCACAGACAAATCAGTAAAAGTAGATGGGGCAGGATGCCCATTGCCGGTTGTTGTTCCAAATAAAGACACCGTTATTAGAATAACCAATAACTATGTCATTACAGAAGAAGATCGCAAAATTGTAAGTGAAGCAATAAGAAACTTGGAATTCGAATTTGCAAAGTCTTCAATCAGAAACCGATCATTCCCTTACTTAAACAGGGTTGCAGACATGATGGCATTAAAAGGATTTAGTTTAAAATTAGGAGGTCATACCGATGCAGTGGGATCTAATGCAGCCAACTTAACCTTATCAAAAGACAGAGCAGAATCAGTTAAAAACTATCTGGTTTCAAGAGGTGTAAATTTTGGAAAGATTGAAGCTGTTGGATATGGAGAAACTCAACCAGTAGCTAGCAACAAAACTGCTGCGGGCAGACAAAAAAATAGAAGAGTAGAATTTACTTTGTATTAATCAGGCCGTAATTAGAACAGGAGTATAAAGAATCCCGGCCATCTTAATTGATGGTCGGGATTTCTATTTTAAACCAATAAGCTATTGAGGTAGGGACACTTTAAAATGTGTTCCCTTCCCAAGTTCAGATTCAATAGTTAGTGAACCATTTAATTCATCAATAAGTCGCTTTACTAAAGACAAGCCAAAGCCATATCCTTTTTCTCCAGTAGTGCCACTAGAAGAGGCTTTAACACCTTTTAAAATATCATCTATTTCGTTTTGAGCCAACCCTACCCCATTATCGGTAACTTCAATTTCTAAAATCTGCCCAGCTCCAGGATTTGAATGAATATTTAAATCAACTGAAATCTTTCCATTGTTATCGGTAAACTTAATAGCATTGGTAATTAGATTACCTGCAATCTGTAACAATTTATTTTTAGGGATAGGCTTTTGCTCTTGACCAACTTTAATTTTGAGCAATAATTCAATTTGTTTATTGGCAGCTTGTGGTGCATAAAGCCTTTCTAATTTTTCTTTAAAACTAAGTAGCGTAAACTCCTCTGCAACAATAACTCCTCTTGCTTGCAAATCTTCTGCATTTAATATTTCAGTAGCTAAGTCTAACAATGAATTACCTGCACGCTGAATTAGTTTCATGATTTCTAGAATATCATCGAGCTTTTGACCCTGTCCATGTTCTGTAACCATTTGCGCTAATCCAATAATTCCAGAAAGTGGTCCACGAATATCATGCGCAACTTTTTTACTGTTTTCGTTTATCTGACTTACTTTAGACTTCAGACTTTGTATATATTTTATTGTAGACAATCTGTTTACGACTTCTTTTGCTACAATTTTTAATAACTCCACTTTTTCTGGAGACAATTCCTTAGACTTTGTATCCATTACACAAAGTGCTCCTAAATTATGACCATCAGCTGTAGCCAGGGGAATACCAAAATAATATTCCAAATTAGGATTGTCTACAACATAAAATTTGTCTTTAAAACGATCATCTGAAGAAAGACTTTTAACTTCAAATTCATCATTATTCAAAATAGTGTATTGACAAACCGAGTCCTCTCTTTTCATTTGCTCAATTGGTAATCCAAAATTGGCAACTGACCATTGGGTGTAAGTATCAATTAAATTGACCAAAGAAATTTGGGTTCCAGCAATTTTTGCAGCTAATTCAACCAAGTCTTTTAATAAACTAGATATATCTGAATAATCAATATCGTATTCTGCTAAAGCCCAAACTCTATCATCTTCATTCTTGGGAATTGGTTGCTGCATTGTTTTAATTGGTTTATGCAAAATTAACGCAAGAATATGACGATTTTGTAATGATTCTTCTGAATTACTATAGCCCAATAAAAAAGGGGCCGTCTATTACTAGACAGCCCCCTTGGTTTGTTTAAGTTATTGGCTTACTTAATCTTGATCAACTGAACCACTTTACGCTGGTTGCCTTGAATAAACTCTACAAAGTAATTGCCTGTTGCATAGTTCTGACCCAATTGTAACGTGCTGTTCGCAGCTTGCTTAGCTTTCGCATCTACCAATCTACCCGCTGCATCTACTACTTTTATATTCACTGGCAATTCAGACTTACTTACCAATTTCAATGTAAAGTACGTAGTACTTGGATTTGGCATCACCGTCACTTTTAAGTCGTCGGCTACAACTACATCTTCTGCTGTTTTGTTGTACACTGGTTGTGCATCAGCCGCAGCTATTGGTGCAGCCGTTCCGCAAGCATAGCTGTTCCAGATAATATTTCTGCCATCTCCCTCTACCTCGTATCCAATGAATAGACCAGTCATCTTCACCACTGTACTGCTGTGGTTCTTATGACAACCTTCTCCACCTTTTACTTTAATGTCTCCAGTAGGGGCATATACATTCGCTATTACCGTGGTGTTGCCGCCTTTCACTTCAAACTTCTGATCGCCATCACCATGACCTCTGTCGTGGTCATCATCATCTCTATCGTCGTCATCGTTGTCGTGTCCTTCGCCATGTCCATTGCGGTGTTTATTGCAATCGTGGTTGCTTTGCTTGCCTAAGTAGAACGTTACTTTGTTTCCATCTGGATTAATAAAGCAATCTTCTTCTATGGTTACATGTTTCGCTACTCGTATGCTGGTATTGTCTGCAAATCTTACTTGGGTTAAACCATTGTTTGGTCCCTTACCCACTTTCAAGTGCTCTACATTAATAACTGTGCTTGTAAATCTTACCACACTGCCTTCTTCTATTTCAATATTGCCATAAGTATTACCACTTAAGGTTACATTAGAACCCTTTCTAATCTTCAGGTTCTTGTAGTTGCCACTTAAGCTGATGGTTGCGCCTTGGTTAGTTGTATAGTTTGGTAAGTTATTCGTGTTGCTGGTGTTGTACTGCATGGTTGGTAAGCTTACTGTTGCTACGCCTATCAATCTTACTGGCACATTGGCTCCTTGCTTCACTTCTATCTTAGGTGCTTTTACAAACGCACCAGGTGCTGCTACCGAACTGTTCTTACCAATCTCTGCCTTACCCTTCTTGCTCATTACACCTACACTACCTGTTTGTACCGTATTGTATTCTTTAAGTTCTGCTTCTTTATAAGCTAAGATGGTGTAATTGCTGATGGTGTTTTGTTTGCTGTACTGGTAGCTTACCGCTGTTAAGCTGGTACATCCCTTGTTGTCTGTTACATACAAACTATACGTACCATCTCCATTCGTATTGTCTAAGGATACCGCTTGTGTACTTGCAAACGATGCATTGTTGTAACTCCATGCATAGCTGCTGATAGCACTTGTGCTATTTGATACTAATACCAACTTATTACAGAACGCATCTGGGTTAGAAGCTGCAATAGTGGTCGTAGGTGCTTTGTTCACCGTTACAACTATTGACTTCACAGTTACATTACCGTTTACGTCAGTTACCGTATAAGTGATTGTGCTCGCTCCTACATTAAAGGCAGTGCCCGCATCAAAACCAGTACCGTTTCTTTGGGTAACACCCGTGATAGCGTAACTAACCGTTGCAACGCCACAATTATCTGAAGCACTTACCACAGGTAGCGTGTATAATCCTGAAGTATTCTCACAGAATACCGGTGCAGCAGGTAAGTTAATAACTGGTGCAGTATTGTCTGTTACGATAATCTCAAAAGTTCCTACTGATGTTCCTACCGCATTGGTGGCAGTAGCGGTTACTACCGTAGTGCCTAATGGGAAGGTTGATCCTGGTTGATGTGAATACGTAATCGTTGATGCTGGAATGGCTGTGGTTTCTGTTGCAGCAAAGTTTACTACCGCTCCACAATTGCTCGCAGAAGCATCTACACGAATAGTTGCAGGTACCACAATCACTGGTGGAACGCCTACTACGGTTACAGTGAATGTAGTGCTTGAACTATTGTTGTATTGGTCAGTAGCTAATACTGTTACAGTAGTGGTTCCTATTGGGAATACTGAACCACTTACTGGAGTTGCTACTATAGTTACTTGACCGCCACAATTATCTGTTGCAGTTGGTAAAGTATAATTAACAACTGCTCCGTTTGCACTAGTTGCAATCGCATTCAAATTAATAGTTGCTCCTATGATTGGTGCAGTTACATCTTTAACAGTTACTTCAAATGTTCCTACTGATGTTCCTACTGCATTGGTTGCAGTAGCGGTTACTACTGTGGTTCCAACAGGGAAAGTTGATCCAGGCTGATGTGAGTAGGTGAGTGTTGATGCAGGTATGGCTGTGGTCTCTGTTGCAGCAAAATTAACTACCGCTCCACATGCATTCGCTGGTGAAGCAACCGTAATTGTTGCAGGTACTACAATTGAAGGTGCTATCCCTTTAACAGTAATATTCATTGTTGAAGTAGCAATATTACCTACTTCGTCAATTGCAGTAAATGTTACTATAGTTGTTCCTATTGGGAAAGTTGAACCACTTGCAGGTAATGAAGTTACTATTACGTTGCTTGAGCAATTATCTGTTGCTGTTGGTAAAGTATAATTAACTATTGCACCTGCTGCAGATGTTGCAATTACTGAGCCATCTGCTTGTGTAGGAGTAACTATTGTTGATGTTCCAATAACTGGAGGCGTATTGTCTTGAACTGTTACAATTTGTTGAGCCATTGAGGTATTACCACTAGCATCTGTATAAGACCATGTACGCTCTAAATCATAAGTCTTAGGTGTTGATCCGCCAGCGTAAATTTTCAATTGATCTATTAAACCTATGAATGGTTTAGAATTGTCTCTGTAGTCTTTTCCAACATATGAACCAATTGTTCCATTCAATGGTAATAAAGGTCCTGAACCACTAGCAACAAGGTTTCCGTCTACAAACACTCTTCCGTTTGTTCCTTGTCTTTCAGCAATAATATGGTGCCATTTGCCATCATCTACTCTTACACTTGAAACCAATTCAAATTGGAAAGCGTTATTATATACCATAAAGTAGACCTTACCTGGAAATTGATTTCCGCCATTATGATCTGAACCAATATTTAAAATGTATTGACCATTGTACTGACCATCTCTTTGTTGAATTACAGTCATTGGTGAACCAGAGCTGGTTTTAACCCATACTGATAATCCAAAATTAATAGTACCGTTTAATGAAGCACTAGTACCAAAATTGACGTATTGGTTTAGGTTGCCATTGAAACTAAGTGCATTTCCAGATATGCCTGGTACAAAAGTTATTGAACCCACATTTGCTCCAGTAACAGCGCCCTTTGAATCATTTGCATTATTCTCGAAGTTAAATTCGTGAACCAAATCAGTCTTCATTCCACTACCCATAGACTCATACATCAGGCTGCTAGTAATAGCACTAAAATCAGAAACATTTAATGCTATTTGCGTTGGAATTGATTCACAAGTAACAATAATATTTGCCGGCGGATTACTAATAACAGGTGGTTGGATATCTAGCACTGTTACGGTGAATGTGCATGTTGCTGTACTACAAGTATTAGTTGCAGTAATAGTAACCGTTGTGGTTCCTATATTAAATGACTCTCCTGATCCTGTTCCTACTCCACTTCCTGTAGTTGCACCACTAAATGTATAAGATAGAGTAGCTGTAGGTGTAGAAGTAACAGTAGCATTATAAGTAACGATTGCGCTATTGAATCCTGAAGCATTGTTGGCAGTTTGATTGCTAGGACAACTCGTAAACACTGGCGCCTTATTCACTGTAATATTAACTGGCGCTGAAGTTGCAGAACAACCCGCTGCGTCCGTAACGGTTACAGTATATGGTCCATCAACAGTAGCAGCAATGGACGGTGTTATTGCTCCGTTACTCCATAAATATGTTTGCCCAGCTGATGCTGTAGACACCCATGTAGGATTATTAACTAAAGCACCAGTACCATTGCCAGCAGCATCTGCAGTTGATGTTCCTGTACCTTCATTAAACTTATAGTACCTAATTAAATTAGGCGTGCCTGATGGAATAGGAAGTGCAGCTGCATCAGATAATACTTGTGCATCTGTTCGCTGAACATTCCATATTCTGAAGTCGTCTATAGTTCCACTAAAAAATCGCTCATTGCCATTCCATGAACCAATACTATATGAAGCATTACCAACAACTGGAACCGATCCAAAGTATAGGCCAGTATTGATCAAGACTCCATTAACATAAAACTTCACATAATTTCCAAATCTAGAATAAACCACTGCTATGCGGTAGGTGGTATTTGGAACAAAATTAAAAGTACAATACTGATCTACTGGATTAGCTCCATTAATGGCAAACTGAAGGCGTCCATCAGGAAAGAATTGAAAATGAATTGTACCCGTGTACCAACTATTGTGGTTCATTAATACTTTAAAAGTACCGTCTGCTAGTACTGTTGGTGTTATGGTAGCTTCAATAGTAATATCATTTGTTGTAGCAAAACCATTAGGAACATTTACGTGTTGAGATCCATTAAACCTCAAAGCATATGGTGCAGCGTTTAACGGCACATTGGCTCCTTCACAAATGGTAGTTGCCCCATTGACTGCTATATCTGCTATTGGTTTACTAACAGTAACAGTGAATGTTTTGGTTGATGTACCTAAAGTGTTTGTTGCTGTTGCAACAACTGTAGTTGTACCTATTGGAAATATTGAACCTGGCGCAATTGAATAAGTAATAGTTGAACTAGGAATTCCTACTGTTTCAGTTGCAGCAAAATTAACCACAGGATCACAGCTTACTATATTCGTTGGAACAACTATTGAAGGAGCAACTCCTGCAATTACAGTGATGGTAAATTCTTGTTCAACATGAGAAGGATTACCATGGTGATAAATATCTTCTAATTCTAAATGAACAGTATTTGATCCAGCATTTGCTGCAGTAGGTGTACCTGTTAAAACAGCCGTGGTTGGGCTTGTTTGCGTAAGTGTTAACCAAGCTGGTTTTGTTGCAGCTACTATATCTAAATGATCACCAAATGGAATATCAGGATCTGTAGCCACAATATTATAAGTAAAAGGTTGACCTGCCATCACCGTTAATGATGTTGGAGGTGTACTCGCAAATACTGGTGGCGTATTTACTTCTATTTGATAATTATGTTGTGTAAATATGGAAGGCAAATTGCTTATAACAGCTTGAAAATTCAAATTGTGTAAGCCCCAATTTGCAGGGGTTGGCGTCCAACTTAATGTGGTTGTTGCTAAATTAGCGCCTGTTGTAGGAATTGCTGGTGAAAGCGTTGCTCCATTAGGAATGGTTGCAAATGCGATACTTACATTAGAACCTAAACTACTTGATGCAACAATTTGATCTTGGTGTAAAACACCAGTAAGTATTTGTCGAGCAGAATTCAGTACAGGTGTTGGTGCCACAAAAACTGGAGCAGGTTCAGCTACCACTTTAATAGTAACCGAAGTTGAACTTTGTACACCTACATTATCGGTTGCACTAAAATTTAAAACAGTAGCGCTTCCAATTGCAGCTCCATTAGGCGTGTAACTAAAACTGGTTACAGCAGGATTGCCAGTAGCTGGTAATGGATTCGCGCTAAAGTTGGCCAAACTGATGGCTGAATTTAAACCAGCAACTGATAAACTAACCGTACTATTAACATCAGGATCAGTTGCTCTAATTCCAAAACTTAAAGTTTGTCCTGCAATAACATTAAACTCGGCACCATTAGCAGGGGTTACTGAATAATCAAAAGCAGGAGGATTAGATGGTCCAACCATATTAATTAAAAAGTCTAGAAAAATAGTATTCCCATCATTATCTTTTACGGTAATCATGGCATTGTATTGTTGCCCTATTGATTTACCTACCGTATTGAAAGTGATTACACCTGCAGGAGAAATAGAAAACCCAGTTGGATTAGAAGAGTTGATTAAACTTCCAGTAAAAGCAGGAGTAGCAAATGTGAAAGTTGTACCAGCGTCAGGATCTGATACTGGAACTGAATAGGTTGCGGCAGGAGCACCAATAGGCATATTGATGATTGCTGGCATATTCGATACCGGCGGATTACCTGGTGCATTGGTGTTTAGAATACAATAAACATCCCAAGGTTGATTGGCGTTATTTGAGATGGTACTAATTTTAGCATTACTCGCAAAACTTAACCTTGTTGGGGTTGCTGATTTATTTAATACTACCGTAGCAGTTGCAATATGATTTCTCCATTGGCCGGAAGGATCTAGTACCAATGGACCTGTTACAAGGAATGATCCAGTATTTCCTCCTGATCTAACAATAGAGTGTGAAGGTGTAGTTGTTCCAAAATTCCATGCCAAGTTCCAAGATGTAGACAAGGTAACTTGATAAGTAACAGTGGTAGGCGTTTCAGACAATCGTGTTGCTGTCATCACACCATATCTAAAGTGCGATCCAAATACAGCAATTGTACTACTCATTAAAAAGAATAATACAAAAAATGTCTTTTTCCATTGAACGGAAAAGGTAGACTTTTCCGTTATGGGAATAGTTGGGCAGGTAGAAATTCGCATAGGTTTCTTTAATTAAGTATGAATAAATCAACGATTTTGGACTAGGGAATAAAAATGAGGAGTTGATTTATTCCATTGGATTTTAAGCAGTAAATATAGATTATTACGCAACAAAAAAAAGAAAATGTTAATAAACATTTTCTTTACTTAAGTATGCATTAAAGTTAACATGTTAACTTGACCGCCACTTTCTATACAATCGAATTGCGATAATTAGGACTGATATCAAAGCGATTATACCAATCACCATCCAAAAAAAACTAATCCATTGTTTTACAACAACCAACGCAACTATGGCAAAAAGAAGAAGCGTAGGTACTTCATTCCAATAACGAATTTGTTGAGCAGTGTAAGGATATTGCTCATCCTCTATTTTATTAATTAAATACTGCAATGAAAAATGAAAGGCGTACAAAAGGACCACTAATAAAATTTTGAGTTGAAACCATATTCCTTCTTTTGTAAAAAAAATGCTAAACCATTTACCGTTGATTGCTACAATTATACCAAGTATTAAGGTTATGATTGCAGATGGCCAAGTAATTGCCAGCCATAATCTATTCAACATAATTTTTAATTGAGTCTGTATGATTAGTCTTTCAGACGATGGTTTTGAATTAGCTTCAATTATATAAATAAGTAACCTAGGAACATAAAAAAGACCTGCAAACCAAGTCACAACAAAAATGATATGCAGCGCTTTTAAATAAGGATACATCAACTATAGCTTTAACGATAAGAATTAATAATTTGATCTACAGCATTTATCCAAGTGCTTTGTGCATTTAAACAAGGAATCATTGTAAAAGATTCCCCACCCGCTTTTAAAAATATTTCTTTCCCTTCTTCAGCAATTTCTTCTAAAGTTTCTAAACAATCAGAAACAAAAGCGGGACATGCAATTAATAAATTCTTAACACCTTCAGCAGGCAATTCTTTTAATCTTGCTGCTGTGTAGGGTGTAAGCCATTTATCTTGTCCTAAACGAGATTGAAATGTTTGTTCAAAAAGATTTGGTGCTAGCCCAAGCTTATTGGCAACTAAATTAGTGGTTTCAAAGGTTTGATGACGATAGCAAAATTCGTGTGATGCACAAGATACATTACAACAATCTTTCACTTTTAAACAATGATTTAAAGTAATATCGCCCTTTTTAATATGACGCTCAGGAACGCCATGATAGCTTAATAACAACTTATCAAATGGATTCTTTAAAAATGGAGCAATAGAATCTGCCAATGCATTTATGTAGTAAGTATTATTATAATAAGGTGGAATAGTAGTAAGCTTGAAAGGATAATATTTCTCCTTGTGAATTTGTTGAGCATATTCAACAGCAGTCTCAAAACTACTCATTGCATAATGCGGGTATAAAGGGAATAGAATCACTTCTTCCAAATCGGGTATATTACTCATTAAACTATCATAAGCTTGAGATGGATGTGGATTTCCATACCGCATACATACTTCCACCAATTCAGGTATTTTAGAAGAAAGCGCATGTTGCAATTCATAGGTATTAACCAATAATGGTGAACCTTCTTTAGTCCATATTGATTGATAAGCATGAGCAGATTTAGGCGAACGAAATGGAACTATAATACCTTTAACCAATAAGGTCCTCAGTATAAAAGGAATATCAATCACTTTTTCATCCATTAAAAATTCTTTCAGATATATCTTCACATCGCTTACTGATGGGGAATTAGGCGAACCCAAATTCATTAAAAGAATCCCTTTTTTAGTCATATAAGAATTAATATTATTAAGAAGACAAAGTTCAAGATAAAAGAAAGAATAAATAAGATTTTATAAAATGATTTTATAAAAAAGACAGTATCGTGACATACTCCAAGTAGCTACAAAATAACTTTGCTGTTATACTATACAGATTTATGAATTTATTTCAATTCATTTTAGTAGGCATTAATTATAAGAAAACTGAAGCTTCAACACGTGGACTATTTGCAATAAATAATCAAGAAAACAGTTCACTGCTTAAAGCAGCAAAAAAGGAAGGCATTGAACAATTATTTGTTTTGAGCACTTGCAATAGAACAGAAGTATACGCAGTTTGTGATTCTATTGAAAAGGTTTTTAAAATATTAGCAACACATACTAAAGGCGGAATAGCTTTATTAAAAGAAAAAGCTTACTGCAAATATTCTGAAGAAGCTATTCAGCATTTGTTTGAAGTAGCTGCTGGTATTGATTCTCAAATATTAGGAGATTATGAAATAATTGGACAATTAAAAAATTCTTTTAAAATAGCTAAACAAGAAAAAGTTGTCGGTGCCTTTTTAGAGAGACTATTTAATACAGTTTTGCAATCATCAAAAGCCATAAAGAATAATACTAATTTAAGTAGTGGAACAACTTCCATTTCTTTTGCAGCAATACAATATATACTTGACCATATTACCGAGCCTAGCTCAAAAATTTTTATAGTAATTGGCACTGGTAAAATTGGAATTAATACTTGTAAAAATATCAAAGACTATATCAATCCCAAAGAATTATGGGCATCCAATAGAACTGAGGAAAAAGCCGTAAGTCTGGCAAATGAGCTCAATATAACAGTACAGCCATTTGAACACATGAATGAAAACATCCAGAAAGCAGATGTAGTAATAGTCGCGACCAACTCAGCTGATTATATAATAAAAAAAGAAAATGTTTTTTCAGATAAGTCAAGATGTTTTATAGACTTATCTATTCCGAACAATATAGATGTTTCAATCTCAACAATATCACAGCAAACGTTAATCAACATAGATGATTTATCTAAAATTAATGATCAAACACTATCATTAAGAAAATCTAATATTCCGAAAGCCCTAGAAATTATTGCTATGCATGTTAATGAATTTAATGAGTGGCATCGATTAAGAAAATTTGCACCTGTTTTAAAACTATTAAAAACAAGTTTGGATACATTAAACCTTCAATCAACAAAAGCAAGTCAATCTAATTCTAAGGAAGTAAATTTTATAGTGAATAAAGTTGCTACTGAATTAAGGACTAAGCAACAGCCATCTTGTTTTTACATGCAAGCAGTTCAGGATTTTATAAAACAACCCAATTTCAATTAATGAAGTCAATTTGGAAAATTGGAACGAGAGAAAGTAAATTGGCATTGTGGCAAGCCAATTTAGTAAAGGATTTACTAGAATTGCAGGGAGAAAAAGCAGAATTAGTTCTTGTAAAATCTGAGGGTGATATTGATTTAGTTACGCCACTTTATGAAATGGGTGTTCAAGGAATATTTACTAAATCTTTAGATACTGCCTTACTAAAAGAATCCATTGATATTGCTGTACACTCAATGAAAGATGTGCCAACAAAATTACCAGAAGGTATCGTACAAGTGGCTGTTTTACCTAGAGCATCTTATAAAGATGTGTTTGTTATAAATCATTCAATTGATAACAATGCTTGTACAGAATTACTTGGGAGAGAGGAGAATGATTTTTTTAAAGAAATACCGATAACACTTGCTACAAGCAGTATCAGAAGAAAAGCACAATGGTTAAATAGATTCCCTCAACACCAAATAGAATCAATAAGAGGAAACGTAAATTCCAGACTACAAAAAGTATATGAGAGCAGATGGAATGGGGCCATTTTTGCAAAAGCTGGATTAGAAAGAATTGGAATTTTGCCTAAAGATGCCATAGAACTTGATTGGATGCTTCCAGCACCGGCACAAGGTGCAATAGTTTTAGTTACAAGAGACGATAATCAAGCACTTATCCAATTATTAAATACACTAAATGATTATCATACAGACTTATGTACAAAAATAGAGCGAGACTTTTTAAGAACCTTATTAGGCGGTTGTACTACACCCATTAGCGCATTAGCAGAAGTTAAAGAAGAGTTGGTTCACTTTTCTGGACAATTACTATCAGTTGATGGGTCAGAGAAAATAGAAATCAGTAGCATTAAGCCAATTTCAGAATCAAAAAACATAGGTATAAATGCTGGATTAGAGATTCTTGCAAATGGTGGAACCGCTATTATACAAAAAATGAATTTACATTGATTAATCCTATTCAAATATTATTTACAGGGCAAACCCTAGATAAAGAAATTGTGAAGGATATCCCAAATGGGTTTCATATAGATCATTTGCCATTTATTGAAACAATACCCACAAGAGACCAAAAAACAATTGAAGCATTACAAACAATCAGTAATCAAAAAGCAGTACTTGTAATCACTAGCCCAATTGCGGCAGAATGGACAAATGGAATTATTCAACATATTCCTGACTGGTCAATTGCTTGTATGGAAGGAAAAACTGAAGGAGTATTAAAAGAAAACAATTGGGAAGACTTAATTAAATATAAAGCTGATAACAGCCTTACACTTGCTGAACAAATTGCATCCAATACCTCAAAAGAACAACCAATTTATTATTTGGGAAGTAATTTAAGATTAGAACATCTACCCTATTTTCTTCGAGAACAAGGATACACCTTACATGAAATTGAAGCTTATCAAACTAAATACGTAATCCAACCAATACAAAAAAAATACAACGCTATTGCGTTTTTAAGTCCAAGTGGTGTGAAAAGTTTTTTTAACCAACATGCTATAGATGAATCAACATCATTATTTGCAATAGGAGATACAACAGGCCAATCATTACAAGAAATCTCCAATAAGGAAGTGATTATATCACCACTAGTAAATCAGAAAGCACTCTTTAATACTATTTATAATTATTATCAACTGATATGAATTTAAAAAACGATTTATTATTAAAAGCCCTAAGAGGGGAAGATATTGAGCGAGTTCCTGTTTGGATGATGCGACAAGCAGGCAGGTATTTACCTGAATATATAAAAATTAGAGAAAAATATAGTTTTTTTGAAAGGTGTCAAACACCTGAATTAGCAGCAGAAATCACTATCCAACCAATAGATATCATTGGAGTAGATGCAGCTATATTATTCTCTGATATCTTGGTAGTGCCGCAAGCTATGGGCTTAGAAGTTCAATTAATAGAATCGAAGGGGCCTTATTTACCCAATCCAATAAAAACAAAAAAGGATTTCGAGAGAATACGAGTTCCTGAAATTGATGAAACGTTGTTTTATGTGATGGACGCCATTAAATTAATCAAAGAAAGATTAGACAACAGAGTACCACTTATTGGTTTTGCTGGTGCGCCGTGGACCATTTTATGCTACATGGTACAAGGTAAAGGGAGTAAAACCTTTGATGAGGCTAAGGCATTCTGTTATCAAGAACCGGTATTGGCAAATCAACTTTTGCAAATGATAACCGATACTACCATTGCATATTTAGAAGCACAAATTGAAGCAGGAGTAGATACTGTTCAAATTTTTGATAGCTGGGGAGGTCTTTTAAGTAAAGCAGATTTTGAATTGTTTTCACTACCCTATATTGAACAAATAGTAACCGCCATAAAATCGAAAGCACCTACAATAGTATTCGCAAAAGGGGCATGGTCATCACTGAATACCCTAAGTAAAACTGGAGCAGCAGCTTTGGGTTTAGATTGGTGTATTACTGCTCCAATGGCTCGTCAATTTGCCGGAAGCAATATAACCTTGCAAGGAAATTTTGATCCAGCAAAATTACTATCGCCCATTCCTACCATTGTTAAAGAGACTGAAACAATGTTAAAAGGATTTGGCAAGAGAAATTATATTGCCAACCTAGGTCATGGTATTTTGCCTAATGTTCCAGTAGATCATGCTAAAGCATTTGTAAACACCGTAAAAAACTTTGATTATTCAAAACTGGCATAATGTACCTACAAAGAAGAAATAGAATACTTAGACAAACACCTGCTATTAGATCAATGGTGTCAGAAAACAATCTGCTTGAAAGTGATTTTATTGCACCTTTATTTATTGAAGAGGGTGAAAATAAAAAGACTGAGATTAACTCAATGCAGGGGTATTATCGTTACTCTATTGATAATACTATAAAAGAAGTGAAGGAGCTTTGGTCATTAGGAATAAAGAGTGTACTCATTTTCGTAAAGTCTGCAGATGAATTGAAAGATAATACTGGTAAAGAAGCTTGGAATCCTAATGGATTAATGCAAAGAAGTATTAAAGCAATCAAAGATGCAGTTCCTGAAATAGTTGTAATGACCGACATAGCTTTGGACCCCTACTCTTCATATGGCCATGATGGTATTGTTGAAAACGGAGAAATTGTAAACGACAAAACAGTAGATGCATTAATTAAAATGAGTATCAGTCATGCTGCTGCTGGCGCAGACTTTTTAGCCCCAAGTGATATGATGGATGGAAGAATTGGGGCTATTCGAAATGCTTTGGAACAAGAAAATTATACCCATATTGGTATTATGAGTTACAGTGCAAAATATGCTTCCTGTTTTTATGGTCCATTCAGAAATGCTTTAGATAGTGCCCCTGGTTTTGGAGATAAAAAAACCTATCAAATGAATTATGCCAATAGATTAGAAGCCATCAAAGAAACTCAAATGGATATTGAGGAGGGTGCTGATATTGTTATGATTAAACCTGCAATGGCCTATTTGGATATAATTAGAGAAATCAAGAATGCGGTTTCAGTTCCTGTAAGTGCTTATCATGTAAGTGGAGAATATGCTATGATTAAAGCAGCAGCCGAGAAAGGTTGGATTGACGAAGAAAAAGCAATCATAGAGAGTTTAACTTCTATCAAAAGAGCTGGTGCAGACTTAATTGCTACCTATTTTGCCAAAGATGCTATTAAAATAATGAATGAATTATAATTAAATGAGATTATGCTGCAATTAATCAAAAGCAAACACCTATTTGAGCAAGCACAAAAAAGTATACCTGGTGGAGTTAATTCTCCTGTTCGTGCATTTAAAAGTATTGGAGGTACCCCTTTATTTATAAAATCTGCAAAAGGGGCGTATCTTTTTGATGAGGACAACAATAAATATATAGATTATATAGCTTCGTGGGGGCCGATGATTTTAGGACACGCTCACCCGGCAATAATTAAAGCAATTCAACAACAAGTGGAGCTTTCCACTTCATATGGAGCACCTACTTCCTTAGAAATTTCTATGGCCGAACTCATTAAAGAGATGGTACCCAATGTAGACTTAATTAGAATGGTCAGTAGTGGAACAGAAGCTTGTATGAGTGCGCTAAGATTAGCAAGGGGTTATACCGGAAAAAATAAGTTTATCAAATTCAATGGATGTTATCACGGTCATGCCGATGCATTTTTAGTAAAAGCAGGTAGTGGTTTAGCTACTTTGGATATTCAATCTGTACCAGGAATTACAGCAGGTGTTAGCATTGATACATTAACCTGTGATTATAATGATCTTGAAGGTGTAAAAAAATTAGTAGGAACGCATAAAAATCAAATTGCGGCAATCATAATAGAACCTATTGCTGGTAATATGGGTTGTATATTACCTGAACAAGGATTTCTTGAAGCCCTTCGAGCTATTTGTACTGAAGAAAACATTGTGCTCATTTTCGATGAAGTAATGACCGGATTTAGGCTAGCGAAGGGTGGAGCTCAAGAGTTATTAGGAATACAAGCAGATCTTATAACTTATGGCAAAGTGATTGGTGGAGGAATGCCCGTTGGAGCATTTGGAGGTAGATATGAAATTATGCAACATATAGCTCCATTAGGAAATGTTTATCAAGCAGGTACATTAAGTGGAAATCCTATTGCCATTAGAGCTGGTTTTACCTTATTGTCGCTTTTAAATGAGGGCGATCACTTTCAATCGCTCGCAAAAAAAACAGCCTATTTAAAAGAAGGTCTTAATAAGGTTTTTTCGAATAGTAAAATCCCGTTTACTATTAATCAAATTGGCTCAATGATTAGTGTACATTTTAGCGACCAGCTAGTTACAAATTTTGAAACCGCAGGAGCTGCTAATAATCAACTCTTTAACCAATTCTTTCACCAGATGTTAGCGAAAGGGGTTTATTTGCCCCCCTCTGCATTTGAAAGTTGGTTTTTAAACGACGCCATAACTTATGCAGACTTAGACTTTACAATTAAGGCGGCGGAAGAAAGCTTATCCTTGATACTTTAAAACAATTACTATGCAAGTAAGTGCTACATTATTAGACAAATACAATATTCCAGTCCCTAGGTATACTAGTTATCCAACTGTACCCTACTGGAATGACACCATAGTAGTTGAGCAATGGCAAAATTTATTCATCAAGAGATTTGATGAGTGTAACCAACAAGAGGGTATTAGTTTATACATTCATTTACCTTTTTGTGAAAAACTTTGCACATTTTGCGGATGCAACAAAAAGATCACTACTAACCACGGTGTGGAACTAGAATATATTACTCATTTATTACAAGAGTGGAGTAATTATCGTTCTAAAATGAATAGTAAACCAATTATCAAGGAGTTGCACATAGGAGGGGGTACACCCACTTTTTTTTCTCCAGAAAATTTAAACAGAATAATCAATACCATTTTAGCTGATTCCATCATTCCTGAGTCACATGAATTTAGCTTTGAAGGGCATCCCAATAATACAACTTACGAACATTTAGAAACATTGTACCAACTCGGTTTTAATAGAGTCAGTTTTGGCGTACAAGACAGTAATATAGAAGTTCAAGAAGTAATCAACAGAATACAACCACACGAGAATGTAGTGAAAGTAGTAGAATGGGCTAGAACTATTGGCTATGAGTCTATTAATTTAGACTTAGTGTATGGTTTGCCACTACAAAACTTGAGTAGAATGGAAAAAACCATTCAAAATGCTTTATCAATTAAGCCAGACAGGATTGCGTTTTACAGTTATGCGCATGTGCCATGGACCAGTAAGGCACAACGTTTATTTGACGAGTCCGATTTACCCGATAGTGCCACTAAAATGCAATTGTATCAGTTGGGTACAAAAATGTTCACAGAAAATGGGTATACAGATATTGGAATGGATCACTTTGCACTACCCAATGATTTAATGGTTAAGGCAAGCAAAAAAGGAAATTTACATCGCAACTTCATGGGCTATACTGTTCAACAAACTGGGATGTTATTGGGTTTGGGCGTATCAAGCATCAGTGATATTTATTATGGATTTGCACAAAATAAAAAAACCATTCATGAATATTATGAGGAAGTATCTAAAGGGCATTTAGCAGTAACCAAAGGTTATTTTTTGACCACAATAGACCAAGCGATGCGTCAATATATTCTTGACATTGCTTGCAGGGGTGTTACAAAATTTAACCCTACAGACTACACACTCTTAAAAAAATATTCATTTCCTGTTTTATCAGATTTAGAAAAGGATGGTTTTATAATTTGGGATGACAAAGGATTAACAGTTACAACACTCGGCAAACATTTTATTAGAAATATTTGCCGAGCTTTTGATATAAAACTGTTATCAGCTGAAACGCAAAAACAAACTTTTAGTAAGGCAGTTTAAAAAATAGCCTTTATGCCCATATTAAAACCAAGGGGCATATTCGGCCTGTAACCATTAGGCAAATTGGCAACTATACTTTTGTTGTTCGTGATATTATTGATTGTTGCAAAGGCACTCAATGTTTTATTGATTTGATAATTGCTAGAAAGATCAATGATTACAAAACCGGCAATCGCATTTACGTTATTGTATAGAACATTCCTTTCGGGAACTATGGTATTAGTTTGACCAGGTGTTGTTCTGGTTTTGCCTACATAACGTGCAACCAAAGTAGTATTCATTTTTTGGGTTTCTATACCAATGCTTGCAGTAAATAGATGGGGCGTAATAAATGGAATGAAATCTCCTCTATTAATGATTCCACTCCCCCAATCTCCCCCACCATTCTGAAATGTTTCTCTAAATGTAGCATTGGTATAAGTATATGCCAAGTTGATGGGCATTTTTGTGGTAACATTTTCTTTGTATAACAAATCATAACCAACACTTAATTCTATTCCTTTGATGGTAGCATTTCCTGCATTAAACTGATCACCAGTACCTAACCCTCCTCCAGACATATTATCTGAACCCAAAATATTGGCATAATCGTTCAAGAAAGCAGCAGCTTGTAATTGGACAGCTTTATTGTTGTATCTATAGCCTAGTTCATAATTGATTGCAGTTTCAACTTTAGCTTGACCAGTTGTAGAATTAACTGAAGGCATGCCTGGAGGAGAAAATCCTTTGTGAATGCCGGCAAATAAATCATTGCCATTATTTAACGCATAATTAAATCCTATTCCAGGTAAAACAATTTTCATTTGATTAGTTGCAGATCTCAAATTAGCCCCTAGTCTTCCATTGTCTGCATTGCCAAAATTTTGAAAATCGAATTGTATATTTTCATAGCGGATGCCAGGACTTATGGTTAACCCCTTATAAGTTAAATCATAACTTAAATATGTTGCAACAGAATTTGCATTTCGTATTTGATTTTCTTGATTTCCATTTACACCAGCACTAGTCTGTACCATTGTTCCATTGGTCATTGCATAAACAGAACGGGTGGCATATCGATCTGCTTGATCAGCATGAATTCTAACTCCCAACTGTAACTTATGAATTAGATTACCCGTTGTAAAATTGAATTGTGCATTAGACTGAATACCTTTTGAAAAATAGGTCCTTGCAGCATTTTGAAAATCAATATTACCATTCGCTTTTCCAGTCATTATTTGATAAGGGAGTTGGTGCAAAGTTGGATTGCTTAAAATATTATTGACGCTTTGTCCACCTATGGTATTTACCCTACCCCAATCTCTGAATGTAGTTGAATAATAAGCAGTTGTTACTATAGAGAACTGATTGGTTGGTTTTATGGAATGGGTTAACGAAATATGATTATGACTCAAATTCAATAAATCTTTTTGTGTAGCTGAGTATCTTCTTAGTGCGTTTGCTTGATAGTCTTCGTATGTTAAACCCAAATAGGTTTCATTGGCTTTCTCAGAAGTGTTTACTATTTTAAGGGTGACTGATTGAGGAACTCTTGATGATGCGCCATTATGCCAACGTAACTTGGCCAAGACATCTCTTCTATCAAAACCTGTATTGTCGCCATTATCTAGCTCTTTAAATCCGTTGCTTGCTAAACGATTTACTTCAAAAACATAATCAAAGTTTTGTTGACTATCTCCCACCCAAATTCTTTGTTGATTGGTACCAAAACTTCCAACAGATAAATGTGCAAACCCTTTGAACGAATTGGGAATTGATGTAGAAAGAAGGTTAACAGCCCCTCCAACGGTGTAAGGACCGTATTTAATTTGGCTACTGCCTTTTAATACTTCTACCCCTTGCATGCGAGCAAAACTGGGGAAATAATATGCCGAAGGATCCGCATAAGGAGCTGGCGCAATTAGCACACCATCTTCCATCAAAGTAATTTTAGCACTCCGATTAACGGGAGTTCCTCTCAATCCAATATTCGGCCTTAATCCAAACCCCTCTTCATCCCTAATATTCACACCAGGAATGATTCTTAATACATTATTGATATTTGTTTGATTCAATTTAGCCAGTTGCTTACTGCTAATATATTGACCAGCACCTGGAATTAAATGTGCCCTTGATCCAACAATAGTAACCGACTCTAATTCAACTGTTGTTATAGAATCTTTTGCCTGTTGTGCTTTTAGGGTAAATGATATTAATATAAACGTTAAAACGACTAATCTCTTCACTTTTTTTACTTTTTTAATTAGGGTGCAAAAATGTAGCTTGAACCCCTATTAAAAAGTAGCAATCGGGAAATCGTTTTACGAAATCAGAAAATAGAAGAATGAAACTATTATTTAATAAGTGAATTGATCTTTTGCCATAAAGCATTATCAAAACCTGAAACGGCAAAGCTAGGATTGGTGGGATCAGACGCGTCTCCCATTCGAACAACCACCATGTTTTTGCTAGGGATCACATAAATACGCTGGTCTTCCGCACCCATTGCCGCATACATATCAGTGGGTGCATTAGGTACTAAGCTGCCCATAAAGTTAACTTGACCTCCAGGAACCATAAAACTGGTTTTTCCATTTAACCACCACAAGTAGCCGTATGAAGGATTAATAGTTTGTGAAGAAGTAATGCTTTCATTAAAGAATGATTGGGTTATAATTTGCTCATTATTCCATTTGCCCTTGTTTAAAGCCAAGATTCCAACTCGAGCCATGCTTCTTGTATTACTATGATAAATTTTAAAAATCAAACCATTGTTCCAAAAACCATCCATTCCAAGTTTGCTTTTGATTTTAGCATTGAAAAAAGATTCAAAATTTTGATTACTTGCTTTAGCAACCACATCCATTAATTTTTGAAATACATTATGGTATGACCATTTAGTTCCAGCATCAGCTAGATAAGTTAAATTAGAAGGTATCACTAAATTATTGGCATCACTTAAGCCAGAAGTCATGGTAAGCAAATGCTTAGACGTAATCAAGTTTTCTTTATTTAAAGGAGCATTGGTCCAACCGGTTCCTAAAAAATCAGACACCCTGGTATTGATATTCAATAACCCTTCCTGCTGGGCTATACCAGTTGCAGCAGTCACTAAGGTTTTACCTGCACTGTTCCAGGGCCAAGTGGTGGTTGCAGTATGGCTATTAAAGTATTCTTCCATTACAATACGTCCATTTACCAAAATCATGAAGGACTTGGTATTGTTTTGTACTAAAAAATCTTTTAGGGGTTGAATGGCAGATTGGTTCCAACTTAAACTACTGATGGTTTGGGTTTCCCAATTAGCTCCAGTAGCATCAGGGAAATACATGGTACTACTTGTTGACGATATGGTTGAATCTACTTTTTTGTAACAACTGATATTAAAAAACATAGCAAATACAAGCCCTGCAAATGAGTATTTCATAAAGCGTTTACATTAAGACTATAAGAAAACGATTAGGTTTAATACGCATGGTTATTCTTGACTTTTCCATATAACAGATAACTAGACGTTTCTTAACATTAAGTTTATAATTATAGTTAACCTTCGTATTAATAAATAAATTTAATATGAAAAGTTCAAGTAAAGCAGCTTTACATGCTATGTCTAGCAATCAATTAATCATTGCAGACAACAGTAGTATTTTTGAGGAAGAATTTGAATTTGCATAATTTTTATACTTTTCTTAGTGCAGAAAAGCCCCCATCTACCACAATAGTTTCTCCTGTAATGTAGGCAGAGGATTCCATGGCCAGGAAAGCAACTGCGTGGGCTATTTGATCAGGACTTGCAATTGTTTTTAAAGGTGTATTAGAGATTACAAAATTTTCTAGAGATTGATCTTGTAACATACTATTAATTCGGTTAGTAGACGTAAACCAAGGCGCAACAGAGTTTACTCTAATTGAATAAGGTGCCCATTCAATTGCTAAACTTTTAGTTAATTGGATAATTGCTGCCTTACAAACTGCATACATACTTCCGGTTCCAACATCTTCTAGCCCGGCTATTGAACTAATATTAATAATTACCGCCCCATTAGCAGCTTTTAATTTATTAAAAAGTACCTGAGTAAATTGAATATTGCTAAATAAATTAAGGTTGAAGATGGATTGTATATCGTTATAAGTGTATTCTAAAAATTTCTTCGGGAAATTACCACCAACATTATTTACAAGAATATCAATTGCAGGTAAGTCAATTTGATTCAGTATTGATTCATAAGTGTCATATGCTGTAATATCAGCTTTAATCCCTTTTACATTAAACCCTTTTGAATGCCACTCTGCAATTCGATTGGTCATATCGTCATTATTTCGCGCAATTACAATAACATAAGCACCTAGTTGTAATAACTCGTTTGCAATAGACCAACCAATTCCTTTTGTTCCACCAGTAACAATCGCCGTTTTATTTTTTAAATCCCAACTCACTAATTCCAGTTTTTAAGTATATATGACAATAAATTCTGTGCAATTAATTCTTTAGTCATTGACATCATTGGATGAACCATTTCATTATCAACAAAAGATACTGCCATTTTATCTTGATTAAAGCAAGTATTGGCATGATCTAATTTATTCAGAATAATTAGATTGGCAAGTTTCCTTTTTAATTTAGCTTTTGCATTGTCAATACCGTTTTCTGTTTCTAGTGCAAACCCAATTATTTTCTGATGGGGTGCCTTTTGAGTGCCCATTGAACCAATAATATCCACCGTTTTAACAAGGGTTAAATCCAAATTTTCATTTGACTTTTTAATTTTTTGAGGTCTAGGGTCTGCTATAGTATAATCTGCAACTGCAGCTGAAAAAATACCTATATCAAAAATTGGTTGATATTGCTTACAAGCATCATACATTTCTGTTGCAGTAGATACTTTAATAAGTTGAATGCCTGTATAATTAGGACTTATTGAAACAGGTCCTGATACTAAAATAACATTTGCACCAGCCATATAAAGTGTTTCTGCAATAGCATAACCCATTTTACCTGAAGAGCGATTGGTAATCACCCGTACTGGATCAATAGGCTCCTCCGTTGGTCCGGCAGTTACTAAAACGGTTTTACCAGTTAACTC
This sequence comes from Sediminibacterium sp., assembly GCF_030695065.1. Taxonomy (GTDB): domain Bacteria; phylum Bacteroidota; class Bacteroidia; order Chitinophagales; family Chitinophagaceae; genus Sediminibacterium. The sequence goes on from NZ_JAUYTR010000011.1 coordinate 80,028, forward strand.
GCTTGATCTTAAAAAGTTTTCTTTAATATAAGTGATAATTTCTGCTGGTTCTGGCAATCTACCTTTCCCCGTTAAACCGCTAGCTAATAAACCTGAATTAGGTTCAACTATTTGGTTACCTTGTTCTTTTAATAATTCAATATTGCGTTGAGTGCTTGGATGCAACCACATATCTTCATCCATTGCAGGTAAAACTAAAACCGGAGAGATACAACTTAAATAGGTTGCAAGTAAAAAATTATCCGATATTCCATTTGCCATTTTGGCAATTGTATTACAACTTGCAGGTGCAACTAAAAATAAATTAGCCCATCGCCCTAAAAGCACATGATTTTGCCAGTGGTCGTTTTCCACAAAGTCACAATAAACACTATGTTCAGAAAAAGTAGTCAACAATGTAGGAGAAATAAAATTTTTAGCAGTTGGTGTAATAATAACCCTGATATCAGCCCCCATCTGCTTTAACTGCCTTATTACAGTGTACATTTTGTACGCGGAAATACTACCTGTTATTCCAACTAAAATTTTGAAATCTGATATCATTATTTAAAATTAGCCATTGTTTTTGAAAAATCATTATTAACTAAGTAACAACAAAAATGAAAATATTCGCACAAATTGATCAACTAAAAGCTTTTTTAAAAGAGGAGAATCAAACCAAATTAATTGGTTTTGTTCCAACCATGGGCGCTTTACATGAAGGTCATCTGAAATTAGTAGAAAAGTCCATTCAAGAAAACGACCTTACAGTTTGTAGCATTTTTGTAAACAAAATACAATTTAACAACGAAGAGGACTTTGCTAAATATCCTAATACGTTAGAAGAAGACATCCAACTACTAGAAAGTATTGGATGCAATTGCTTATTTGCACCAGATCACTCAACTATTTATCCAGAAGGATATAGGTTAAAAGAATATAGCTTAGGAGATATTGAATATGTTTTAGAAGGCTCTTACCGGCCTGGTCATTTTCAAGGAGTTTGTAATGTAGTGAACAGATTATTAGGTATTATTCAACCTGACCGCTTATACCTTGGTTTAAAAGACTTTCAACAATGCAAAGTGATAGAAAAAATGACTCAATTAGTTTGTTTAGAACGAAAACTGGAATTGAAATTTTGTGAAACTATTAGAAATAACGATGGATTAGCGTTGAGTAGTAGAAATAAACGATTAAGTGTAGAGGGTATAAATAAAGCAACAATATTAATCAAAATTTTAAACCAAGCTAGGGAAAAAATACTTGCTGCGAAAGAATCAATAGACTTAACGTTATTAGGTCAAGAATCAATTAAAAAAATATTGAATAGCGGCTTTGATTCTGTTGATTATTTTGCATTTGTAAATGAACATTTTGAAGTGATAGATTTAACATCAAACAAGAATAAACCATCAACTATCTTAACAGCTGGCACCATTGAAGGTGTAAGGCTAATAGACAATATTAAAATTTAAATAAATGACTTTCCGTAAAAAAACAATAAAAACCCTGTTTCAAATGAAACAGAATGGACAACCAATCAGTATGCTCACTGCTTATGATTATACATTTGCAAGCATACTAGACGCAGCAGAAATTGATATTATTCTAGTTGGCGATAGTTTATCAAATGTATTTCAAGGGAACGAAACCACTTTACCAGTTACTTTAGAAGAAATGATTTATCATGGGAAAGCGGTGATGAAAGGAGTTAAACAAGCATTCGTAGTAATAGATTTACCATTTGGCTCTTACCAAGTAAATGATTCTGAAGCATTAAAAAATGCCATACAACTCTTAAAAAATACCAATGCACAAGCAGTTAAATTAGAAGGTGGTCAAGAAATGACCACCACAATTACTAAGATGGTTCAAGCTGGTATACCAGTAATGGGTCATTTAGGATTGACGCCACAGAGCATTCATCAGCTAGGATCCTATGAATTACAAGCAACTTCTCAAGCATCAAAAGACCGATTAAAAGCAGATGCTACTGCTTTAGAACAAGCTGGTTGTTTTGCAATTGTACTAGAAAAAATTCCAGCTGATTTAGCCACTGAAATTGCGACTTCAATGTCAATTCCAGTTATAGGAATTGGAGCAGGAAATGGTTGTGATGGACAAGTATTGGTAATTAATGATTTATTGGGCCTAGATGAATCATTTAAGCCAAAATTTGTTAGAAATTATTTAAACTTAAATACATCTATTTTAGAAGCTGTTAAATTATACATCAAAGATGTAAAAAAGAAAGATTTTCCAAATTCAAATGAATCTTATTGATTTATAAAATCAAACGACTATAATTAGAACTAAGATCTTTTATGATAACTGAGTACAGCCCAAGTATTTATAAATATGGCGTAAATAACCATTATGAGTAATTGGGGCGCTATATCATTTATTCTACTACCTTTTAGCACAACCATTCGCATAACTTCAATAAAATAAGAGATTGGATTCAGTCTTGTAAACCATCTAGCCCAAATGGGCATACTGTCTATACTGGTATATAATCCACCCATTAGTACAAAAATCATCATAATGAAAAATGTGACCAACATAGCTTGTTGTTGATTTTCAGAGTAAGAAGATATTAATAATCCAATTCCAAGAATAACCATTAAATAAATAGCAGCAAATACATATAAAGTAAAATATGAGCCAAGTGGTATGATTCCATAAACCAGCCATGCAATTAAAAAACCTACACTTATTACCACTATTCCAATGACCCAAAACGGAATTAACTTCCCCAATATAAAATGGGCTTTTTTGATAGGGGTTACATTAATCTGTTCTATTGTACCCATTTCCTTTTCGCGAACAATATTGATAGAAGAAAGATTCATACCTACAATAGTAATGAGTAAAACCAATATACCTGGAACCATGAATATTTTATAATTCATTTTAGGATTATACCAATTGGAAGAACTTATTTCTATGATGGGCATTTCCGTAAATCTTCCAGGGGTAAGGGTTTCAATTCTAAAATCAGCATTATACGCTTGTACTATATTCGTTAAATAGGCTGCTCCTAAATTTGCCTTCACGCCGTTGATGGCATTTACTGCAAGAAAAAGTTTTGACTCTTTTTCATTGTATAAATTAACTTCAAAATTTTTAGGGATTTCTAAAATCAAATCAGCTTTGTCATTTTCAATGGATTCCATTGCTGCATCAAAATCATTATCGTAACTCACTAATTTAAAATAATTAGAGGCTGTTATTTTTTGAACCAATTGATTCGATACAGCAGAATGATCTCTATCAATCACGGCAATATTAATATTTTTTATTTCATAATCAGCTGCCATTGGTAACATAATCAGCTGTATTACCGGCATAATAAAAATCACTTTCAAAATAGCCGGGTTCCTAAATATTTGTTTGAACTCTTTTTCGAGAATATAGCGTAATGGACTCATGCTAATCTGATTTTAAACTTTTTAATTGCCATGGTAAAAAAGAAAATCATCATCATAAATAAAATCAGAGTTTCTTTCCAAACCAATTGAATGCCTACACCTTTAATCATTACCGACTTCACTATAATGAAAAACCATTTTGCAGGTATAATATTTGAAACAATTCTTAATGGCAAGGGCATATTTTCAATTGGAAAAATAAATCCACTAAACATGACCGTTGGCAAAAACATAACAATAAGTGATATAAACATAGCTGATTGTTGAGAGTCAGTTCCAGCGGAAATAAGTAATCCCAATCCTAAAGAAACCATAATAAAAAGCGCACTCTCGGCATATAGCAATACCAAACTGCCGTTTATAGGCACATCTAAAACAAAATAACTAAGTAATAAAATGGTAGTAATATTAATTATAGAAAGCAATAAATAAGGAACAGCTTTAGCTAAAATTATTTTAATAGGATTTATTGGTGAAGTGAGTAGAATTTCCATATTACCCAATTCTTTTTCCTTAACAACGGTTAAAGCTGTCATCATTGTACAAACCAATAATAATACCATTGCCATCACTCCAGGAACAAAATTATATGCCCCTTTCAGCTGGGGATTATACATCATTCTAGTATCTACCTCCATTTTGTAAGGAATGATATTGTTCGGATTCAACTCTTTTTGAAAATCTTGTATGATAACAGAAAGGTAATTGGTAAGTGCGGTTGCCACATTCGGATCTGTAGCATCTGTGATAATTTGAAGTTGACCTTTATTTTGAGCAATTAAAGCTGGCGCAAAATCATGAGGTATAATTAATGCAACTTTTACTGTTCCTTTTTTAAACAGCTGATCTATAATGGAAGGATCTTTCGTTTGGCTATACAACTCAAAATAAGCGCTTGATTCTATTTTTTCCACCAACTTCATAGCAGTAGCAGAAGTAGACTGGTTTACTATAACAATGCGGGTATTTTTTACTTCATTGGTTAGTGCAAAACCAAAAATAATAATTTGTACCATGGGCATACCCAATAAAATAAACAGGGTTTTCCGATCCCGAAAAATATGGTAAAATTCTTTGACTATAAAATGATAAAACTGTTTCATGCTATTCAATTCTTTTTGCTTTTCGAGCCAGATGAAGAAAAACTTCATCCATACTTTTTGCATTAAAAGTCTTTTTTAAATTGCCAGGTGAGTCCAGCGCTTCAATTTTCCCATCTACCATAATTGAAACACGATTACAATATTCTGCTTCATCCATATAGTGTGTAGTAACAAAAATAGTGATGCCAATAGCCGCCGCATCGTAAATAAGATTCCAGAACTCTCTTCTGGTAATAGGATCCACTCCGCCTGTAGGCTCATCTAAAAAAACAATTTGAGGTTCATGAAAAATAGCCACTGAGAAAGCTAATTTTTGCTTCCACCCAAGTGGTAATTGACTTACCAGCATATCTGCTTCTTTTTCTAATACCAACTGCTGCAATAACTGATTGGTCTTATCTTTTATTTTTTGTGGCGCAATGCCATAAATACCGGCATAAAATTTAATATTCTCTCTCACTGTTAAATCTTCATATAAAGAGAATTTTTGACTCATGTACCCAATATTTTTTTTTATTGATTCGTTTTCCTTGTAAACATCAAAACCTGCTACAGATGCTTGCCCACTTGTTGGCATAGATAATCCACATAACATTTTCATTGCAGTTGTTTTACCGGCACCATTAGCCCCCAAAAATCCAAATATCTCTCCTTTAGCAACTTCAAAACTGATATCATCTACCGCTTTAAACTGCCCAAATTGTTTAGATAAATTATTTACTACAATGGCATTTTTATTCATGATGCTGCATTAAATGGATGAACAGATCTTCTATATTGGGTTTTATTTTATTGATAGTTACGCTTAGAGGCAAAACAGGAAGAACATCTTTTTCTTTCATTACCAAATGATGGTGCTCTCCAAAAGGATAAATCCTTTCTACAGAGGGATCTTTTTCTAATTCTCTTAATAGCTGTAACATATTTGCACCCTTTATAGCATAAATTGGATTGGTGAATTTATTTACCATTTGAGCAGGTGTGTCAACATCCAATATTTTACCTTCCTGAATTAAAGCTACTTGATCACAAAGTGTTGCTTCGTCCATATATGGAGTAGAAACTAAAATTGTAATTCCTTCTTTCTTTAATGATTGTAATATTTCCCAAAACTCTTTTCTAGAAACCGCATCAACCCCTGTTGTAGGTTCATCTAAGAATAATATAGTTGGCCTATGAATCAATGCACAACATAACGCCAACTTTTGCTTCATTCCACCAGATAACTGACCCGCACGACGATCTTTAAATGGCTCAATTTGAACGTAGAGATCTTTAATAAGATCATAATTTTCTTCAAAACTGGTTCCAAATAAACTGGCAAAAAAATCAAGATTTTCTTTGATAGTAAGATCAGTGTACAAAGAAAATTTCCCTGGCATGTATCCAATTCGCTTTCTAAGTTTTTTATATTCAGTAATCACATTTAAACCGTCTACCCAAATTTCTCCGCTATCAGGTAATAAAAGGGAAGTCAATATTCTAAACAAGGAAGTTTTGCCAGAACCGTCTGGTCCAATTAATCCAAACAAAGTTCCAGCTTGAATAGTCAAATTAATATTTTCTAGTGCAGGAGTTTTCTTTTTCCCAACAATATAAGACTTGTTCACAGCAGTAACCTTAATGGCAATATCACTAGAATTTAACTTCACCATACATACCAATTTTTAGTAACCCATCATTCTTTACCAATATTTTTACCGCATATACCAAATTTGCACGTTCATCTTTTGTTTGAATTGTCTTAGGGGTAAATTCTGCTTTGGAAGCAATAGCACTAATTTTTCCAGCCAACTCTGTGTATTCGTCTTTGTTTTTATCTACAAAAACTTTAACCAGCTGACCTATTTTGATATTGGCTAATTGATCCCCAGTTACATATACCCTTAAAGTCATTATTGACAAATCGGCAATTTTATACAAAGGCTTTCCTACTCCTATCATTTCGCCTTGTTCAACATAAGTAGTTAATACAACTCCATTAATGGGATTGGTAACCGTTGATTTATTAATTAGATCTTGGACTTGGTCAATTCTTCTCTGCATAGGATCTTCTTCACTTAAAACAGCTCTATTTTGGGTACCAATTGTAGATTCTTGCACTTTAATTTGCTGTTTTGTAACATTTACTTGCTTTTGAACAGATTCAATTTGAAACAACAAATCATCTAATTGCTTTTGGGTTGCAGCATCACTTTTTAACAACTGTTCAATCCTATTTTTTTCAAAATGCAAATTCTTCAACTGCGTATTTTGTACTTCTATTTGATTTTTCAGCAATTCAATTTGAGGAGCAACATCTACCATTTTTTGATTTAATGCATTTAATGAAGATCGTAATTGTGCTCTTTGAAGTAATAAATTGTTTGAATCAACTTGAGCAACAATTTGGTTTTGTATCAAACTATCCCCTTCACTAATTTCAAATGCAAGAATCTTACCTGGCACTTCAGATGAAACCATTACTTCGTCTGACTCAAATACGCCTTGCGCATCAAATTTTCCATTTTTGGGTGCACAGCTAAAAAAGAGCATCGTGATAAAAATCCATAGTATATTTTTCATTTGCTTAATTTTTCCCTTTGATTAATTGGTATTGTAATTTTGATTGTATTAATTGGGTTTGGTGTTGAACAAAAGCTTGATTGGCTAAATCAAATTCACTTATTTCTTTTAAATAATCATTCGCAGTAATAACACCGTTATTCAATTGAACCAAACTGGTATTTTTAATCTGTTCCCTTATTTCAATAATTTGTTTATCGGTGGTCAATAGTTTTTCAAGCTTATTTATTTCATCTAATTGTTGCTTCAGCTGAATATTATTATTTAACTCATAGGTTTCTTTTTCGTTTTGTACCAACTTAACTTGGTTAGTTAAAATAGTTTTCTCCTTTTTGGCCGTATAATAGCCACCTAAAGACCACTGCAACTTTAATCCACCAATTCCAAACCAACTAAAATCATTGTTAAGCATATTCAATGCCGGCCTACCAAATCCAGTTTGTACAAAAGCTCCAAGTTTTGGATTAGTCTTTACATCTACCAATGCCAATTGTGTTTCAATGCTATTTTTTTGAGCATCAAATAATAATATCTCTGGTCTAATTGATGCGGTGCTTTTCATTTCATCAAATTGAACCACAGGTAGTTCAAAAATTGCTTTATCTGAAATTGAAATATTGGCCAGAAGCGCCATCGCGTCTAAAAGTGTTCTTTTTGCAGCCAAAGCCTCTTCCTTTTTTTGCCCATTTTTTAAAAGTTGTGCCTTAATTTGTAGCACATTGTTTTTAAATACTAAACCATTATTTAATAAAGCTTCTACTTTTTGCAAAGCATTATTTAAATCTTGATTAATAATGTCAATTTGCTTAACCACTTCATTGGTATATAATATACTGCAATAAATTTGGGTCACCCTTTCTCTAAGTTTATAAATATCCACCTCGTTTTTTAACAATTCCACTTTAGAACCAGCTATAACCACATCCTGCATTTTTTTATTCAACCCTCCATCATAAATATTTTGCTGAATATCAACAGTAGCTCTGTATTGATCTTTTGACAAAGGGTTGGGAGAAAATCCTGCAATGGGTATATTAATACTGGTTACATCTGACTGGTAAGTTGCTTGCCCGTTCACACTCACCTGTGGATATAATGCTTTTTTAATATTATCGATGTTTAATTCGGCAGTATTATTTAAAATATTAGCCTGTTTTAACAATGGATAATTTTTAATTGAAAGTGCTTCTAACGCTTGTATGGTATAGGTTTGCGCTTGTGAAACTCCTTGCATTCCTACGATGAATAAAAAAAATAGTAAACGCATTTGCTATTATATTTTAATTGAATCAATTATAAAATGAGGGACAGCTTTAATGCGCTCAAGCATTAACTGATTAAATAATTCTTTGTCAGCTTGCATCCCGATAATAAAAATTGGTTTGAAAACAAAAGGAAAAACACACATGCTCATCATGTTCAAAATCAATTGTTGGGGATGTATAGGTTTAATATTTCCTAAGCTAACTTCCCTTTTAATTTGAGCTGCTAGTTTAGGGAAATCAGGCAGATCTCCACCAAACATTTTTTGAATAAAAAGTTCAGGCTGTTTGTTTACTTCACTTAACACAAAAACAGGCACAAAAGGATTATCAATTGCCATTGTTATATAAGCTTCACATATTTGGTGAATTTTTTGGTACAAATCCACTTCTTGCTCTATTGCATTTTTTAAAATGGGATGAAACTTTTTTACTGCATCTAAAAAAACCTCTTCAAATAACAAGTCTTTATTTCTGAAATAATAATGCAACAATGCTTTATTAATGCCAGCTTCATTGGCAATTTCCTGCATGGTAGCACCATCTTTACCCTTTACTGAAAAAATTGACTTTGCCGCTGTTAGTATGGCAATTTCTGCCTCATTTTTACTTTTAACCATTTAGTTTAACCGTTTGGTTAACAAAAGTACATAAGTTTTTCTATCCAAGAAATTTAATTTTTTAAAGCAAAAGCTGGTTAGGTAAGGAAATACTGTTTCCCCAGATATTAATTCACATAATTCACTACACTTAATAAAATATTATTAGGATCAAGCACTATTTTCTCCGGCGCTGAATTTGAAGGAAAACTAAACAATTGCTCTTTTTTATTCAACTGCACTTTAATCGTTTTAGGAGAAGCATTTCCCTTGGTGTAATAATTAATTTCTACTGGTAAATCAAAAAGCATATCACTGTTTTGTACTTGTTCAAGTTTCAGTATCAGCTTTTTTTGCTTAGTATCAAAACTCCAGCTAGCATTGATGATGGGATTGATTGGCTGGTATAACCATTGCTTAAAAAATGGTTTTAAATCTTTGCCAGAAGCCCTTTCCATTTCTTCCCTAAATTCATCGGTATTGGCATTAGCATTAAAATATTTTGCATAATACAACTGTATTCCTTTTTGAAAATTGGCATCGCCTACTAAATTGCGAAGCATATGTAATATCCAAGCTCCTTTTTGGTAAGTAAGTCCTGTAGTAACTACTTCTTTTTCTGCGGTTCTATTACTTATGATACTAAAATTGGGCATTTTAGCTGACATATCGAATACTGCTTTTTTTGCTTTTTGTATGCCTTTATCAAATTCAGCCTTGCCGTATTCGCTTTCAATAAACAATAAAGTAAAGTAAGTAGCAAAACCTTCGCTTAGCCATGCATCATCCCAAGTAGTTTCCGTAACTGCATTGCCAAACCACTGGTGGGCTATTTCATGAATAACAATATTTCTGGTACGTTCATCTCTTTTACCATTCACTAAATCTTCCCCGTAAAAAATGGCAGAAGAAGTTTCCATTCCACCATTTACACTCGGTGTTTGAATGTTCGCCAACTTTTCATAAGCAAATGGACCCACATACTCGGAATAAAATTCTAATACTTTTTTAGTGGGTTCTTTGAAATCATAAAATCCAGCTTCCCTATTTTTTGCATATACCCAGGTTTCAATAGACTTACCATTAAATTGGTCTACATATTGAACAGCAAATTCTGCTACACCCAAAACAAATAGCCAAGAAGAAACGGGCACCGATTGTTTCCAATGCGTAAGCTTCACATTATTTCCTAAATATGATTCCTCTAATAACAGACCGTTTGAAACCACTTTATATTTGGCTGGTGCCTTCACTATAAATTCAGAAGTGGCTTTATCATAGGGATGATCAATCGTAGGTAACCAATGCCTTGTTCTATTAGGCCAGTTTTCATTAAAGAAACTGCGATCACCAAATTTAGTGGCCCCAATTCTTAAACCATCAAAGGGAACCCCATGGTATTGAATAGAAAATACCAATTCGGCATCCACAGCAGTTGGACTCGGTAAATGAAGTAAGAGTTCATCGTTAACATGTGTAAATGTCAATTTTTCACTACCCATCATAATGGATTCTACTTTCATTCCTTTACCCTGTCTTTTATCTGTTTGATTCACCAAGTCTAATCGAAATTGCTGGATACCTGATTTTTTAAACAGCACCCTTATTTTGGTTGTCCCTATAATTTCATTCGTACTATCTGAAAGACTGATTTCAAAAGAATAATGCTTAACATCAATATGCTTATTGATGGGATAATAATCAGCCCATGAGAATAATGGCGCTAGAAGAAATAGGAGAGCATACAAGTATTTCATCAGATTGTGTATTTGATAAATAGTAATTTACTTAAATTAAATTTATCTTCATCAGCAATAGTTTAATTATGAAATACCCTTTTTCAATATTCCTTTTTTTAAGTATGCTCAGCAGTTATGCTCAAACAGAAATACCTATTTATTCAGGGGCAATACCCAACGCAATTCCCTGTAGTTTGAGGAATGATAGTTTTGTGAACGCTACAGGAGTAACACTTTCTTCAAATATTGTAACCCCTACCCTAAGCATTTATTTGCCCCAAAAACAAAATGAAGCTAAATCGGCTATCTTAATTTTGCCAGGGGGTGGATATGCTTATTTAGCTACCAATCATGAAGGAGTTGCGATAGCGAAAGCTTTTAATGAAATAGGGGTAACTGCTTTTGTACTAAAATATCGAATACCCAATGATATATGTATGAGTAATAAGGAAACGGTGCCGTTAATGGATGCGCAGCAATCAATGAAATATATTAGAGATCATGCTAAAGAGTATGGCATTAATCAAAACAAAGTTGGAGTCATTGGTTTCTCTGCGGGTGGCCATTTAGCCAGCACGTTGACTACCAAATTCAAGTTGAATTTATTAAAAACTAAAACGAATATAAAACCTGATTTTGCTATTTTAGCATACCCAGTTATTAGTATGGAAGATTCGATGGTACATATGGGTTCTAGAAATAGACTATTGGGATTAAACCCAACTCAAGAGCAGAAAGCCTATTTTTCTTCCAACTTACAAGTAACAACGAACACTCCACCTACTTTTATTTTTCATGCAAAAGACGATAAAACAGTTCCGGTAATGAACAGCATACAAATGAAAGAAGCATTGGATGCAAAAAAAGTTCGGGCACAATTACTACTGATGGAAACAGGCAATCATGGATTTGGATTACGCAATGCTAAAACAACCGTTGATTGGTTTAGCATTGCAACTGAATGGATGAAGGAACAGTCGTTTATAAAATAAGAATGGGTATTCTTTTCTGAATGATACCTGCCCTATTAATGATGGCATAATAAACGCCTCTAGGTAAAATGGGTAATTGTATCGTTTCAATGAAACTACTGATAAATTGTGTGTGTACCTTTTTTCCCGATATATCAAAGAGTTGCAATACCGTACTATCCACTTCACTCGACATTAATTTTAATTGCCCACCTGAAACTACAGGATTTGGAAATAAGTAATAGGGCTTCTCAGTGAAATTTAATACTTGAGCAGGTGAGGTATAATAACTTTGTCCATTCAACAATTCAACTTTAGCCCTATAGGTATTTAATCCAGGGCTTGCCGTTTCTATACTACTGATTTGAGCTGTTGTAACCGGGCTAATGGTTCGAATGGGTTTGAATCCATTAGCGAATAATTTTTCGAATATAATTTTATCTACTTGAAAGGTGGTACCTAATTGCAACGTAAGATTTGCATTACTTGTACCAGATGGATCCGCAAAAAAACCATTGATATAGCAAGCAATTTGTTGTTGGGTATAATTAATTGCATATCCTGGTAAACCTTTGATATTATTGGGTAATATAGGAGCAACAGTATAAACCTGAAATGGGTTATTTAATTTTTCTTTAATCAAAATGGTATCAGCACTAATTAAAAATGGTTCAAGGTATTGATTTCCTAGTTGCGAAACCTGGTATTGGTTAACACCTATTTTGGGCCAATACAATAAAAATGAATCTGCACAATTGAAACCTATTTTTGCGGAAATAATAGGTGCTAGTGCTATAGAATCTGTTTGCTTATTTATTGAACCAGCAATCATTCTTAATTGAAGTGCCCCCAATTGATTGGGACAATTCCATTCATAATAATTATTTGTAAGATTTATATTGTTGGCAATCGTTTCCCAGGTCCCGCCATCAATACGGTATTGCAAGTTTGCAGTACTAGGTATATTGGTTTCCCATCTAATGGTATTAATTGTATTTGGAATCAATTGGTTTCCTTTTACGGGAAATGTAAATTGAAAATGGCTAATGGTATCATACTGCCAAGCAATGCTATAGGCCTGCTCTAAACCAGTTAGCTTTGATCCCCTCACTACCAACTGATAATTCCCAGTAGCTGGTTGATCAACTGTAATTTGTTCTGTATTATTTAAACTATCTCTACCCCTTGTAGCTGGAGATTGCAATGCTGATAAATTAGGACTGCTATTTAATACCCAAGGAAGGTATTTATTTGAATTGGCTATTTGTGTTAGTTCAAAATCTAAGTCGTTCACTAATGCAGTGGTATTATTTGCTGTTGCAGCAGGATCAATCCAACTAATTGTGATTTTTAATTTATTCACATTATTGGGCACAATAATGTTGTATGTATTTACTTGATTAAGACCAATTGTTCCTTGAATGATTTTCCCCTCCTCTACTGTTTGCAATGCCCGCCAAGCATTTGCTGCACCATAACCTGATGTATAATCAATATTTGGAGCACCAATATCATCTGCACTATTTAAAAGAATTGCTTTAATAAGTGAAGAACTTGGGGGTTTGGTGTTGCCATATTTTTTTACCAAAGCTTCTCTAACCAACATACTAATGCCTGAAACAATAGCTGCGGCACCTGAACTACCATCTTCTCCTAATGCTACCAATTCTGGCTTAACCCTTCCATCATATGCAGGACCACGCGAACTTATTGAAGTGGTGTGATTAAACAAATCGGTAGCACCAACAGTAAGTATATTCTTAGCCATTTTAAAGCTTCCCGTCAAATTAGCAAAACCAGCTATGCCATTGTATAAGCCTGCTGTTGAAGTTTGGTTGCCAAAATTGCCAGCAGAAAAAACATGAAGCAAGGTAGTATCTTGATTCATTTGTGCATCATATGCTTGAGCGTCTACACCATAATAATTTTCAATACCCACACCATAAGAATGGTTTTGTACTGCTACTTTTAATTGCTTCAATAAATTGGTATTATCGGGCAATAAATTAATAAAATCTGAATTCGCAATGCTTGCACCCCATGCAACACCTTTTCCTGTGTAAAAAGTATTTCCCCCACCAGCTGCTATAGTAGCCATAGTGGTAGCATGCGTTTGTAAATTGGTAGAAGCCAAAGAAGATGTCAGATACCGACCTTTAAAATCGATATCCAATGTATCCATCAGTTCTTCTTTTATAGAAACCGTTGCCCCTTTTCCATTGATGGTAGGCCAGCCCGCGTGTGCAAGATTTACTTTATTTACAGATAAGTCAAAACCCGTAAGTTCTCTTTCGGTAAATGGTTTTCTAACATTGGCAATGAATTGAATATTCGAATCGAGTAACGCTTTTCTTAACCAGTCGGTATTTGCTTTTACTTGAACAGCACCAAATAAAGCATTTTGCGACTCCATTTTAAATGAATGGTCACCCGCATATTGTTGTTTTAATTTAATAAGGTCGTTTACTGAAATCAATAGTGATAAAATTGCCTTCTTGTCAATTTTTTTTTGTTGAACCTGTTCAAATAAATCAGGAGAAAGTTTCTGAAGTCCTAGTTCGCTAGCCCTTTTCTGTTGAACAACACCTTCTATTTGTCCATATAATGGGCAGACAAATAAGCAAAGGAGTAAACAGAAATAGTTCTTGAGCATATTCATTGACTAAAAAATTAAAAATAGATTTTATTTTTTTAACAAAAGTTTCTATATTAAATAAATTTTAAACCAATAAAAAACCAACCAAATGAACAAAACTTTAAAAAGCTTAATTGCTTGTTTTTGTATTGCCGTAACCACATTCTCTTGTACCAAAGCAACCAATGAACTTACTAGCAATGAAATTACACCAGACGTGATAGCTAGTATTAAATCAATGGGATTCAGCACTTCGGGTATTACAGCTGAAGATGGAGGATACATTGTAGAAGGGGATATTTTTATTCCGGCAGCAGACCTGAAGCGCAACCTAGGTGGTCAATTTTTGCGTGTAGGTAACACTGAGCAGTACAGAACCACTAATTTAGTGACTGGATTACCAAGAGTAATAACTGTAGCGTTAACTTCTAAAATTAAAGCATCAGTATACGGACCAGTTCTAGATGAAGTAGTTAGAAGATACAATGCTCAAAATTTACAAATTACCTTACAGCGTGTTAATTCTGGTGCAAATATTACTTTTGACAATGCTAATGGATCATACCTTGCTTCAGCAGGCTTTCCCACAGCTTCAGGCAACCCACATAATTTAGTAAAAGTGAATACTAGAGCAATTGGATCAGGCACTTCTACTACTTTTATCAATTATGCTGCAACTATTTTTGCACACGAGTTGGGTCATTGCATCGGTTTCCGTCATACAGATTATATGGATCGCTCTTATAGCTGTGGTGGTTCAGTCTCTAATGAAGGGGCTTCTACTGTTGGTGCTATTTTAATTCCAGGCACACCAGCTGCTGCTGATCCAAACTCATTTATGTTGGCTTGTATTGGTTCAAACCAGAATCGTCCTTTCAATGCTAATGATGTAACTGCTTTGAATTATTTATATTAATCAAAATATAAAATTGTATAAAGCCGTCCCGATAAATCGGGACGGCTTTATTTTATTACAGCAAGTCTGTATCAGTCATCTTTTTGTAAATCACTACCCAATAAATGGTGAAATACAGCATTCGTATTCAATAAGAATATTACAAGCAACAAGTAATTCGAGCCCTATAATTTAAATAGCCATCTATTTTTTTATAAGTACAAACCTACTATTATCACTTTTTCGTACCCCATCAAGAAATTTCTGGGCATCTGCATATTTTTCAGGAGACAATTGAAATTTATTTCTAAGGTATTTTCGTACCATCTCAATTTCATTACCTATAAGTGTAAAAGAAATTGAATACTCCCCAAATTCGCTTTTCAAGGAGCTTGATTTAGGCATACTTTCAATTGAATACTCAGATGGAAAAGCAATATTTACCGTATCAACATCAAGGAAATTAGAGGTAAAAACTAACGGATACTTTCTATAAGATACTTCTGGTAACCTACTACTTGATTTATTAAATAGATTAGGAACAATAAAAAGTCTTTTACCTGATGCAGGAGCAAAACCACTAGCTTCAATTTCCAAATTTTCAATTACCTCAGGAATAAAATTCATTTTCTCTGTATAGGTAGACTTAGTAACTTTATATGTTGGCAAACTGATTACTTTATTTAAATACTTAATTCTTTCTTCAGGGGTTGATTCATGAATTAAATTGTGTTGCAACTCTTGTTGTTCTCCTGTAAACTTTGTATTAACATTTACAAAAAGATCACCTTCATTATTAATCACAGCTTTTACTTTTCGAATCTGTTGATTATCGTATGGTGTATAATAGGGTGTTTGAACAACATGACCTCCATCATCATCTATTAGTAATGCTTTTCTATTCCCCGTAAAAGTGCCCATATAACCTGATGCTACAGTTTGATTTGTACATTCTAACCAAATTGTATCTTTTCCATTGGGCACACAAGTAATTGCATGATTAAACATCGGAGATGGAAAATCGTCTACTAATTCCCTTGCATTTTCACCAGCATCTATTAAAACATAATTAGCTTTAATACCAGCAGCTTTTAAAAGACTGATCATATAGTTAGATAAAGCTTTACAATCGCCATACTTGTTAGAAGCAACATATTTTGCATCGAAAGGTTGCCAACTACCAATACCCAACTGTATGCTTATATATCTAGTATTCTTTTGTAAGAAAGAATAAAGTGCTTCAGTTTTATCTTTAATTGAAGTGTATTTAGCTGTTAACTCACGAACTTTATTCTTTACATCTTCTGGCAATTCATCCTTACCATTATTTATCTCTTTAATAAAAAGACCTAGCGACTTCCATGTTGACATACTTCCTTTATATTCTCCAAATTCAAAATTACTCGCTGCTATATATACAGCAGGAGTAACATTTCTCCAAGACGGGCTCAACACTTCATAAATAATGGGTTTCTGATTTTTAATCTCCCATAAATAAGAATGAACTTTATCATTACTAATTTTGGGCACATCAAAATAATTAAACTGCTTATAACGCAATTGGTAATCAATAGGAAATTCAACTATAAATCTACTTTCTTGAATAGCCATTTTCTCATCAGAAAAAGGTATCCACTTTGGAAGAAAAAATAAACCATTGTATACTTGCTCATCTTCAAACTCAACTGTGTAGGGATAAGTTTTATGATAAAAAGAAAAGCTTTTATATCGAGCATCGGATAAAATACTTACATCATCACCTGCACTCATATCTGCAATTTCCTTCTTTTTAACATTTTTGATAATAGCCCCTTTTGCGTCATATAATTTACCAGAAATATCACTTAACGATATAAGATTGGTATACCCATTATAATATGTTGCCCAATCATCTCCATTTTGATTTAAGACGGTTATAATATATTTTCTTTTAACAACCGCTTTGGAATTTGATTTAATTGTAACCCTAATTTCTTCGAAACGTTTAATTACATCAGCATTTACTTTTAATGAGTCAGGTATATTAGAAATGGAATATTCCTGAGCATTAATTGTAAAAGGTAATACTATTAAAAAAAATTGAATTAAATATTTCATAAGATATCAACTAGTTCTTTTTAAAAACAATTTGTTCAGAATGCTTTTTAACAACATAACCAAAAAAGTTTCTAAGTACATCATAATCCTTTGGGGTAAAAATTGCTTTAGTGAAATAAATTTTACTTCGTAACATAATTTTACCTTCGGTCTTTCCAATAACATATTCAAATCCACCCTCACTTCCATTAAAAAGCACTTTAGTATTCTTTGGTAATTCTTCTACTGAATAACCCTTCGGAATGTCCATTGTTAACATATATGTTTCATTCAATCTATACGGCATTTCAACTGGGTGCTGACGTTCAGTTAAACTAAATGGATTCTTTTTATATCCCTCAGCTAACATTGGGTTGAAATAGATTATGTCTTGATCTGAATCTTCATCTTTCAGTTTCAAATCATACTGAACTGTTAATGGATTATCAAATTGTTGTAAAGAATCAATTATAATGTTAGAAAAATTAAATGCTTGTGAAAATTCCTGAGTTACTTGCTTGTTTATTTCTTCATCGCTCTTTTTTATAAGTTTATTCCTTAAAGTCATACTACTAAACTTGCCAAGTGTGTTATAATAATGACCTGAAATAGTTCCACTACTATCATTCATTAGCAAAACGCTAGTGAAAGTAGCATCTGAAATAGAATCTGTTATAAAATCAACTGATTCTGGACTTTGCTGTATAACTCTGGCTGGTCCATTGTAACAATCTGGAGCCAACATAGCAAATCCTAAATAGGGTCTTGAAGCATCCAAATAATAAATATTCCCTCCTATTTTCGTTCTTGTTATAACGTAGTTATATTGAGTTAAAAGTGCAATTCGTTCATCTATTTTACCATTATCTGTAGTGCTTAATATTACAGGAACAGCTTCAACGCCTGCTTTTCTTAACATTGCACATAATAATAAATTAACATCTCCAACACTACCTACTTTTGTTTGGAACGTTTTTCTTAGCGTTTGCGTCAACCACTTGTTATCATAATCATTGCAACTAAAATTATCTCTAACATAAGTAAATATATTCTTGGCCTTTTGAACTGGATCTATATGACTTAACTTATCTAAATTTTCTTTCATCCATTCATTAGGCTCATTTAATGTTTTAGCAAAAGACTCATCCTGTAATAAATCATAGGCAGTTGAATACCAATCTTTGATAACTTGTTTGCGATTAGTTTCTGAATAATTAATTGACCTTAAATGAAACTGAATTCTAGTAAGATGATTAAAAGAAGTGAATGTGTAATTTTCAGCTTTAAATGGAGGAACGTTTTCAATAGCCCAAGTATTTACTACATCTTCACCAGATAAATTAATATACTCAGGTAAATCTGAAGGATTATTAGATGGAAACTTAATAACGTAAGTTTTAAACCTAGTAGAAGCACTATTCACAGTAAATGGCAAATAACCTCTCTTAGTTGTTAAATAATCAAATATAGGCGGTATCGAAACTGTATACTGACTCCACAAAACTGGATTTTCACTCTGAAATGCCCAAGATTTTAATCTTGTATAATAGGGTGATTTTATTGTGTATTCAAAATCTACTATACAGCCTTCGGTTAAAGCAGGAAATGTGAATTTCTTATTCGTAATTGAACTGCTTTCTTTTTCAGTTAGTAAATCTTTTTGACTAAGCTTTACATCATTTACTTTTCCGTTTTCCAAATTGTAAGTAGCTGCTCTAAAATCTGATAACATTTCAGTTGAGCTAGAATTTCCTCCAGAATACAATGCTATTTGTATTGTAGCGTCATCAAATCCCGTTCTTTTCTTAATTAACATTCGTTGACGACGTTTAAACACTAAGCTAAAATCTCCATCATTATTACCGATGAAATCTGAACTTCCAACTTCAAAGAGTACCACTACGCTGGTGGAAGAATCGATCAAAGTAGATTGAATAGAAAAATCTTCTGGTTTAACTACACCAAACTTGGGAATTGATTTTGTTTGAGAAAAAGACACAGCAAAGCTCAAAGTGAGCAATAAAGTTACTAAGGATTTCATTTTAGGATATTTGATAAAAAAACAGGGCTAATTTATATTAGTTTAAACAATAAAAAAAATAAATCAATTTTTATCAAATTTTATGCAAGAAATATTTTGGTTAAAATCTTAATACAGATTCATCTCCACTTAAAATCCCAAATGGGTTGTTGATTCAATAAATGTTCAACAAAATAATTCCATTTCTTTTTGGTAAAATAATCATTGTAGATACCAGTATATCCATGGCGTTGACTAGGAAGAATCAACATATCAAATTCTTTATCTGCTTTTATTAATGCCTCCGCCAATTTAAAAGTAGCAGATGGATTTACGTTCTCATCAATGCCGCCATGCGTAATAAGTAATTTGCCTTTAAGATTAGGAGCCATGGTAATATTAGAAGCCAAGTGGTAACTACTGTCTACAGGCCAACCCATATACATTTCGGGCCACCAATCTTTTTCCATTCTAAAATCGTGGTCAGCCGAACTAGCAACAGCCACTTTATAAAAATCTGGATAAGCTAACACCGCATGCCCTGCATCATATCCACCAGCTGAATGTCCAAATATGCCCACTCGAGAGGTATCTATCCAGACATATTTTTGGCCCATTGCATTAATGGCAATTTGATGGTCGAGCAGGTTCTGCCCCATATTTTTGTATGATACAGATTGGAATGCTTTTGATCTACCAGCAGTTCCCATTCCATCTATGGTAACCACAATAAATCCCAGTTCTGCCAATGCCTGATTAGATCTGCTCAGGCTACTACTAAAATTGCGAGGAAACATATTGGTATGCGGTCCTGAATAGGTTTGATCAATTACTGGATATTTTTTAGCAGGATCAAAATTCGACGGCTTATGTATCACTGTATAAATAGGGGTAATACCATCTCTTCCCTTGGTTACAAATTCTTCTGGAAATTGATATCCCATTTGCATTAAAGCGTCTATATTGGCTTTGCTAATTATTTGTAATAGCTTACCCTCTGCAGTAGACCTTAACACAGTAGTACTAGGTTGTTGATGAGTAGAACTGATATCAAGAAAATATTTTCCGTTAGGAGATAATACTATGTCATGATTGGCATGTTCAGTGGTCAGTAATACGGGTGGTTTCCCATCCAACCCTATGCTATAAAAATATTGGTGATAAGGATTTTTACCGTGTTCTTTTCCAGATGCTAAAAAGAAAATGTTTTTTGTTTTCTTATTAATAAAAAAAGTGTTCACGTAGTATTGCCCATTGGTTAAGGGTTTAATTGAAGCTGTTGCTAAGTTCAGCAAGTACAACTGCTTCCATCCTTCTTTTTCAGAAGTAATGACAGCCTCTCCCCAATCTTCTACAATGTCAATGCTAAAATTATCAATATTGGTTTTACTGGTTTCCCTATACAATTGTTGTGCGGTGTTGCTATTTAGATTAATGAGATTCAGCTCCTGTTCTTGAAACCCTCTTTTTCTATTCATTTCGTAAATTATTCCAGGCTGTTTAGACCATTCATAATTAGTTGGGAAAGTATGGGTGTTGCGGGCAATATCTCTTTGGATGATTTTTCCAGTAGCTATTTCAAAAAATACAGGAGTATAATACACCAAATTGGTGTCACCAGGAGAAGCTCGATAATATGAGAGCAGTTTGGGTTTGAATAAACTGTCTACGCTCCAATCGAGCAAATACATTTTCTCTCCTTTTGTTAAATCAACTAAATAGGTTTGAACCCACTTAGAATCAGGCGACCATCTCACTTGTAAGCGCTGAGGCCTATCTCCGTTCTCACCCTCTATAATATCACTCCAACCATATGGAAGGGCATATTCCAAACCTTTTTTTCCATTGCTCGATAATTGCTTTATTTCACCAGAAGTTGAAGATTTTACAAACAAGTTATAATTATTTACAAAAGCAATCCATTTACCATCTGGAGATTTAGATTCCATTGGGTTGCGATTGTTGGTAGCTGTTCTAGCTAAGGTGTACGTTAAAAAATTGATATGGTAAGTTCTACCTGCTATTCCAATAGTTGCATTGTTTGCATCATGTATTGAAATCAAATTGATGGGTAAATCATTTTCATTTGCAGTAATTTTTAGTGAATCATATAAGAGCTTTACAATTTGCTGGTGATTAAATAATCGCTCAGGTGATTTATTCCAAAGCAGTTTATAAAATATTTTTGCTTGAGCATCTTGATTTACCCAAGCCATACCAGTGCTATCCGCAAACCAATATGGGGTGGTACTAATATTGAATATTTTTTTATTGATGAGATTAGGCCACATAAATTGAACTGCCCTATTATAATCGTTTACGGTGATTTGCTGAGATTGGACAGATGTATGTAAGCTTACTAATACAGCAAGGGCGAATAAGTATTTTCGCATGAACAGAGTTTTACTTGTTTATCCAATAATCTAATACAGTAACCTTATCTAAAATATTGGGCAGCAATTTGGTGAATGCCACATGAGCAGGATGCACTAAATATTCATCGCGGTCTTTCTCGCTAGAAAAAGTTAACACAAAACAATGAGTTAAACCCTGGTTTAACTTTTCTGGACTATTGTTAACTCCCCATTCATAGCTTTTTATACTACTAATTTGTTTGGGCAATTCACCAAATGCATTAATGGCGCTTTTTATTGCTGCACTATCTGCTCCTTCTTTCCAGCCAAATAAAACTACGTGGCGGAGTTCTGTAGTAGCAGGTAAAAGTTGCTTTGCCATTTGTATAGAGTTCTTTAAAGAATTAATATCTCTCCAATCACTATGTGTAGTAATGATAAATTGGGGATTCGGGAATTTTTGCTGAACCTTCAAAAGGGAATTAGCATATTCGTTTGTATTGCCATCGCCTAAATAGCCCAGATTGGCATCTTTGGCCCCTTTAATTAAACACCCCCCTAATAAAATCCTTTGCTTTGGAAACCAAATAACAATATTGTCTTGTGTATGCCCTTCACCAGGATAGTAGGTTTCAAATTGATATTGATCTACTAAAAATGATGTGTCTTTAGTCATTAAGAATTGGGCTCTCTTAGCATTGTACTTTTTACTCAAAGAATCTGTTAACTGGGTGGTATAGGTTTTTATTCCCAACTGCTTATAATACTCGAGCCCTGCGGTTTTATCGCTATGCCAATGAGTAGCAAAAGCCATGATTACTTTTTTATTATGTCTGGTAGCAATACTATCTAGTAAAGGTTGAAATTGGGTTGTATCCCAAGGCGTATCAAATAATACCACTCCTTTTTTGGTAACTAAGTAAACTCCGTTTGCACGCACTTTGCTGTCTTGATATATATTATAAGTGGTATAAACATAGAAGTTTCCAGATAAGTGTTCAATCAGTAATTTCTTATCAGCTTGTGCGGATAGTATAGTGGAGATGATAGTAAATAAAAAAACAATTAAATAATGTGGCTTCATGTTGAGTTTGTAAAAGGTTATTTTGACTTTACAGCCCTGATTAACTTTTCGTTGCGTTTATCGGCTCTTGAATTTTGGAGAGATATTACAGCCCAAATAGCTGCTGGAATCCATCCAATTAAAGTGATTTGTAAAATGAAACAGATAAAAGCAGTAAAAATTCTACCCCTTAGAAAGAAGGAAAGTGCAGGGAAGAAAATTGCTATAAGTGTCATAAGGAAAATTATGAATTAAATATACCAATTATTGATACAATATTACTGCTGAACTTCCATCAATAATTAATTGATTTCCGTTCATTGATGACTTATGGCTGATTGAAGCAATTTTCCAATTTCCTCCCGGAAGACTGAGCGTTTGTGACGTTTGAGCGCCATTAAAGCCCACCCATATTTTTTTCCAACTATCCCCTACAGCGGCCCCATTCAACGTATAAGCTATAATCCCCTCGGGTAAATTATGATGAAACCCCAAATGATTGGCTATTTGTTTTGCCGAAGTCATTCTGAAAGCAGGATGTGCCCTTCTAATTTTAACAAGCGTTTGAATGTATTGATAAGTGGAAGCATTACGGGTCTTTAAATCCCAGTTAATTCCATTTACTAAGTCGCCTTTATCAAAAGAATTCTCTACTCCATTCTTTGTTCTTAAAAATTCAGAGCCCGCAGTTAAAAAGGGAGTACCCTGCGATGTCAATACAATGGCATAAGCCAATTCGTGCATTTTAATTCGATCTATTTCAGTAGCATCTTTATATGAAAGCGCAATCTTATCCCACAAAATATTATTGTCGTGACAATCTGCATAATTAATTAAACCGGCAGGGCTGGCTGTATAAGGAGCTTTGGAATAATTAACTTTAGCGTAATCTATTTGCGGATGTTTGCCAGCTGCAACAATGCCAAATTTCACTGATTCGCTGTTGGCCAATTTTCCTGTTGCGAAACCCCTATCATCAATATTAAATACGCTACCCTTTATACCATCTCGCATATCGTCACTAAAAACAGCAATGCCGTTTAACTCAGTTGCATTCTTTTTGATGGCTCTTTTATCTTCGGGAAGTGGAGAACCACCAGCAGTCCATCCTTCTCCATATAACACAATAGAAGGTTTTATTTTTCGTAAAGTATCTGCTATTAAATTCATGGTTTCAATATCATGTATACCCATAAGGTCAAAACGAAATCCATCTATATGGTATTCCTTTACCCAGTACAATACACTTTCTAACATGAATTGTTGAAACATTACTTTGTCACTTGCTGTTTCATTGCCACATGCACTTGCATCAGAGAACGTTCCATCATTACGTTTTCTATAATAGTAATCAGGTGCTAGTATATTAAAATTAGAATTAGCAGTTAACGCAGTATGATTATAAACAACATCCATTATGATTCTCAACCCATTGCTGTGCATGGTTTTGACCAACTCTTTTAATTCTTTAATGCGCACTTTACCATCTGAAGGATTGGTGCTGTATGATCCTTCGGGAATATTATAATTGACTGGATCATATCCCCAATTGTATTGATTGGGTTTGGTTTCATCTACTGAATTGTAATCGTAAAAAGGCAGCAAATGTATATGCGTAACACCCAATTCCTTTAAATGCGAAAGTCCTGTGGATTTTCCTGAACTATTTTTGGTACCCAATTCTGTAAGACCTGTAAACTTCCCTTTGTTTTTAATACCACTGTTTGCATGAATACTTGCATCCCGAATATGCAATTCGTAAATCACTGCATCTGTTTGTTTATTCCCCTTAGAAAAGTTAGGAGATTGATCTTGCTCCCATCCAATTGGGTTGGTTTCTTTCAAATTGATTATTTGTGCCCTAACACCATTGGTACCACAAGCTTTTGCATAAGGGTCAATTATTTCATCGCTCCATTTATTATTGTTCAACACTTGGAATGTATAGTATTGGTCTTTTAAGTTTTGTGGAATTGAGACAACCCAAACACCATTCGCTGCTTTTTTCATTTGCTCGGAGCAATCATACACGCCGCCTAAATCGGTCTTGTACAAATTAATTCTAGCAGCTGTTGCTGTAGGCGCCCAGATTTTAAAAGTGGAAGCTTCTGGCGCATAAGTAAGTCCTAAGTCATTGCCCTTGTATACCGGGTAATTAAAGGTAGGGGCTTGGGCAAATCCATAAACAACTATTGCAACAAAAATGAGCCCTAGAATACTTCTGTATAAGCGTTTATTATTGGTAGAATTGAACACGGTATTCATATTTTTTTCTTTTGAAAGTTCAGCAGTCAGACACAATTTAGCAATAAACACAAACTAGCCATCATGCTTGATTAATGTAATAGAAAAATGTATAATAAGTGTATTCTATAAAATAATATTTGAATATTATAAATTTTTAATAAAGAAAATAGTTCGCTAAACAACTATTATTGTTAAACAATATTGCTACATTGTCGTAAATATTTAAACAAATGTTGCAAAATTTTCAAGAATCCTTAGACCTAAACGACTCAGTTTGCCAAAACCTTTTAAACAACCTTCCGGGTATGTTTTTTAGGTGTTTAAATGATGATGACAGGACTGTTGTTTTTGTTTCAAATGGATGCAATGAATTAACCGGATATAGCCCCGCTGAATTGTGTTTAAATCAGAATATACCCTTTTACGCACTATTGCATCCAGAAGATACTTTTAAATTGAAACGGAATACAGACAAAGCAATAACTGAAAAATCTAATTGCAATACAGAATATAGAATACTCTGCAGAAAGGGTAAAACAAAATGGGTTAATGAAATTTCAAATGGCGTTTACGATGGTGATAAATTAATTTATATTGAAGGGTATATAAGAGATATTACTAGTGAAAGAGAATCTAGTAAATTAAACTCCATGTTGAACACCTATCAAAACGCGGTGAACAGCGGTTCTTTGGTCTCAATAACAGATCCAAAAGGTCAAATACTATTTGCAAATGATCAATTTTGCAAATACTCAAAATACTCCCGAAAAGAATTAATTGGTCAAAATCATAGAATAGTAAATTCAAAATATCATTCCGACTATTTTTTTATAGAAATGTGGACAACGCTAAAGTCTGGAGATACCTGGAGGGGTGAAATTAGGAATAAAGCGAAAGACGGAAGCTACTATTGGGTAGATACCGTAATAACACCAGTATTTGATACAAGGCATAAAATAGTACAATATCTTTCAATAAGAAATATCATAACAGAAAAAAAGGAAAATGAATTTGCACTAATAAAAAAACAGGAAGATTTAACTAGGGCTGTTGAAGAAATAAAAAACAGATTCAATGAAATGATGCAATTCAACTATATTGTTTCGCACAACTTGAGAGCACCGGTTGCCAATGTTTTAGGTTTAGCCAATTTGCTTAAGAACAATGACATTGAAGAGATTGAAAAGAAATCATTAATTGAATCAATTCATTTCTCTACACTTAAAATAGATGAAGTGCTCTCAGATTTAAATTTAATTCTTTCTTCAAAGTCTGATATAAACAAAACAAAAGACCATATTTCACTCTTAGAAATTATTGGTAGCGTTTTTGAAACGTTGAATATTCAACATGAAGAAAAGCTAAATCATTTTAGTATTGATATTGAATCTGAATCAGAAAAAATTATAAGTACAAAAAGCTATATAGAAAGTATTTTTTATAATTTAATTAGCAACGCAATTAAATACAAGTCTCTAGAGCGAAATTTAGAAGTCAAAATTAAAATTTCAAAATTATTGGGCGCACTTCAAATAGTATTTAGCGATAATGGTATAGGAATTGATATGGAAAGACATGGTAAATCAATTTTTGGATTATACAAAAGATTCAATACAAATGTAGAGGGTAAAGGTTTAGGGCTTCATATGACCAAAACACAAATAGAATCTTTAGGCGGAAATATTCTTGTTGAAAGCAAACTAAATGAGGGCACTACTTTTACGATAACAATTCCTGCTAGTTTTGAAGAAAAACATTAAGTTGAGTTGTTAATTAGGAGACATGTATTTTAAAGTATACTAGGGCTTATTAAACTTGAGCTTGCTTGTCATATTGGTTATGTCTTTTATAATCTCGTCAAACGAATCTGCAACAGTTTTTAATTTACGAAATATTTCAGGATTATCTGGATGCTGAAGATCTTCGAAGTTGAAAATATTGAATAAGCCTTGAATTTGAACTACAGGAACTCTAACTTGGTGTGATTGCAAAAAAGCTATGTCATAAAGCGATTTATTTTGTTCAGTCAATTCATTGCATGCATAAACATTTTCAATAGAAACAGAAGTTATATCTGCTAGTGATTGCAAAATAAACATCTCTTCTGGAGATGGGGAATGTTTATTACCCCAATAATTACCAATAGCACCAATTGGGTCAATCGTTCTAATTGGAACCATTGCTAAACTTTTGACAAAAGTAGGCCTGTACGCCTCAATAGGTATTCTGTAGTCTTCATATATATCTTCTATAATAGCCCATTTTTTATTAATCATTGTCCATCCACTTATGCAAGCAGTCATTTGAAATCTTTGGCCTTTCCATAATGGCTCAATAGCATCTTCATCTACATAATAACACATGTTATTATCTTTAAGAACAAAAGTTGCTCCATCAGCCCCAGTTAAACTTCTGGCAGCTTTTCTTACTACATCCGTAATTGTTTCAATATCTCTAGCCAATGACAATTTCTGAACGGTAGTAACAAGCAATTTCAGTTTTTCAATATTCATAGTAATATTTCAGGTTTGGATAATAAATCACTAAATGCCAGTTAATTCTATCTCCAATCAAGTTTACTAGTCTACTAAATTAAATTTTAAATATTAAAAATGCAAGCTAAAAAAGCTAAAATTCTAGACAGCTTCATAAAACACATTACATAACAGAAAAAACATTTTAGCAATTGTTTTAGTATCGCAACTTAAGTACTATATTACCTAGGTTTTTAATCTCATCTTGTGATGTGAATACCACCCTGCCATTTTTTGAAATCACTTCCCATGCAATCGTACTAGTAATATCGTCAATTGCATCTGGTATTGAAGCGTCTTCTATTAAATCAAAAGTGCGGTCATCTCGCATTATGACAGATTGTGAAAAATCGTGGTGAACAATTAGCAAGTCGCTTCTTCCATCAATAGAAGCCTGATAAATTTCTTGTAAATCTGTTAAAACTTTTCCGCTAGATACCGCTTCTTGCATTTCGTCAATAGCTTCTGTTCTGCGTTTCTTTTGTAGCTCTTTTACTAATTCCCAAGACTGCTTAGCAATATGGTGTGGTAAAATATTATTATAATCAATACTTGCACAACCTAAATAAACGCCTGGCAGGTCGGCTACTTGCTGTAAACGACTGTAGTTGTCTTCAGTAGCAATAAGAACACATTTTAAATTTGTTTCATTATGCACTTTAACTAGTGCTTTGTCTACCTTATTTAAAAACTCACGAACTAAATCATCAAGATGCTTAGAATCACTTCCTTTATCGGAATGGGTATTATAATGACCGTTTTCAGCAAACGGAAAGTCTTCATTCTTAACTTCTCTTATAATCTCATTATTAACCGCTTCAAATAGTTGAACACCACTTTGGGAAAGTAGCATTATTAAATAATTTTCACTCCTATTATAATTTTTAATCAGTGGGCGAATAGCGAAATTATTTGAAATATGAACACCTACATTACTGGTTTCCCAAGTGGATTTTACCATTTCCTTAGTATCGTTCGAAAGAAAAATATGTAAACTTTCCAAATTATAGTTTACATCAATTTCATCAACTATTTGACTAATTTTTTCTAATAAACTTATCACTGGTCTTTTGCCAAATTCATTAATTACTCGCTCTTCAGCTTCTTTTAGTAGGTTTTTAAGTACAACTACATCTTGTGCATTGTCAGGATGCGTTCGATGCGTGTTCAGTGAAATAGTTACGCAAGGGGTATTTTTTTCTGTTGCCAGTTTTTGCAATTGTTCTTTTATAGTCATGATTTCAAGTTTTTTTATTGGTTATTGTAAAATGCAATAAGCTCAAACTATCCGAAAAATGGATATTGCAAAGTGAATTACAAGAAGATACTTGAAGTTAAACAATAAAAAAAGGATGAATTGTTAAATTTATAACAATCTTATCGTGTTTCAATTTCAATAATTTTTCCTCCGTATTCTCCAAGGTAATGAAGCAATAACTTTTCGTAAACTTTGTATCCATCATCTACATTGGTAAAAATAATTAATCCCTGTTTTGATTTTGGAAAAATAAATACGATTGTTTGACAACCTTTATCTGCACCTCCGTGGGAAATAGCGTATTCGCCATTTCCGAAATCATATAATTCAAAACCAAGCCCAAAATACTTATCTTTTTTTGTTGCAACTTGGGGCGCTATCATATCAGAAAATACTTTTTCTGACAAGCCTTCCCGATCCATCACACTCACTAGGAATTTTCCATAATCTTCAACAGTTGTTAATAAATTATCAGCTCCATTTGCAGTTGTATTTTTTTCTATTTCATATGCAATACCATTATTATTGTACCCAATAGCGAATCTTGAACTATCTGTGTTTTTGTCCCAAAAGTACTTTGTGTCGGTCATCTGCAATGGAACAAAAATTAGCTCAGTTGCTAATTGGTTGATTGACTTATGAAATTTTGCTTCTAAAGAAGCTCTCAAATATTCAAATCCTTCACCTGAATATTGGTATTTGGTTCCAGGTGAAAATTCAAAGTGCAATTTTCCGTCTTTGTTATTTCCACGCCAATTTGGAAATCCGGTTTGGTGGCTTAAAATATGCCTAGTGGTTAGAATTTTAGCATTTTTATCATTTGCAATATCTGGGTCCATCCAATACTTATAAATAGGTTCATCTAAATTCCACTTGCCCATACTTACCAACTTTAAAGTCACTATTGCGGTTATGGGTTTTGTTAAAGAAGCCACATTAAAAATTGTATTGTAGGGTGCGGTCATATCCTTTTTAATATTACCAAACACTTTTACTTGTTGCAATTTCCCATCTTTAATAACGCCAATTCCTAATGTAGGAACTTTGTTTTCATGTAACCAGTTTTCAATTTTAGTATCATTGTCAAAAATTGAAGAAAAGAAGTTGGCTGAATTGTTATCTTGGTGATCATAACTTAAACTTTTGGTTAATTTCCAATCCCCATTTTCCAAGAGCCATATATGGGTAAATTTAGCTGAACTTGCATATGTTTCTTTTTTTCCTGCAATTTTTTCATAGAATTTATGATTACCAGATTGAATTGCTCCGTACAATACTTTGCCTTTGTAGAGAGGATAAATTTCTATACTTTCTTTAACCAATTCACGTCTTGATTGGTAATTGTTTGGTGATTTACACAAGCCATTTCTTAAATTGTATATAAAGTCTTTTTTATATGAAATACTGTCCTTATCATGGTAAAACTCAAATTTATTACTGATCAAGTATTCAAACTGAGAAATATCGCAGGTGTTGAAACCAACATTAAATAACAAACTGTCTTTAGCTATAATCGTTTTATAAAGTGCTGAATTGCTGTCAACTTGTGTTATCCCAACTGTACTAACAATAAGGACAATAATAAAGGTTAAAGTGATTCTCTTTTGCATAATTGAATTTTGTTTCGCAATAAATTTTGATTTGCGCAAAGGTTGAAAATTCAATCACAAAACCCTAAAAATCTGCACGACAAAAGTTAGACAATTACCCGACAATTATCATATAATATTGAAATTCAGCCTATAATACAACCTTTTATTTTTATCTATTTCAAGTGTATTCCTAAGAATGATATACACATTAGCTATTGCAATGAAGGCTAAAAAGTAGATAGTAAATTGATTACCCAATTTTAAAAATACTCCTAAAATGAACAGGATGGGGGCAATAATTGTCCATATTATTTGAACTGAAATTAATTGTTTTATTAAGCTGTTTCTCTGTTTCAACGCTAGCATTAGAACTAATGGAACAACAATATTCAATGGGGGCAGAATGATAAATGGAATAGAAGACAGGTTTATAAGCTTCAAATAAGAATAATTAATAATATCTATTTCAACAGGTATAAGATCCTTTTGCTCAGTATCATTTAATTCAGGTTCAGCATAATCTATCTTATTTGTGCGAAGTTTATCCTCCCCTATTTCTAATGCTTTTGCTAAAGCTCTAAGCGTAAAGCCCTTGGGTTCCTTACCAGTTTCAATTCGCTGTATTGTTCTTGCCGAAATGCCTGATTTTTCTGATAACTCTTCTTGAGTTAGATTCTTTTGTTCCCTAAATGCTTTTAATCTAGACATTCTTAATTAATCTTATACTGAAGGCGCGCAATATTGAGTAGGCACTAAATGTATAATTTTTTCCGTAAAGCAAATGGGGGGTAAGGATACTTATTCCTAACCTAAGCGTTACTCTACTATTTCATTTACATCATGTGAAGTACCTTTTGCATTGCATTCGGTACAGGGGCGAGACCTTTGTTCAGTTGGGTATGTTTGTATATAAGTTTTGGTTTCAGTAATGGTTTTTCTCCAAGTTGTATAATCTAATACTTCAGTTTCATATCTCGTATTAACAATAACTTTTTCTGTTGGAGGTCTTTGATAAGTGAAGCTTTCCATTCCACTTCCTTTGCATTTGTTGCAGGTTTGAATAAATGCAGAAGAATTATGTTTCGACAGCTGAACTTTTGAACCAGAGAGCATGGTAATAGTTGTGTTGTTTTTTAATTTAAAATAAATTGAACCAGACACACTCATTACAAGACTAGCCATTCCATTTACAACCACTACATCCCCAATTGTTAAATCTTTGGAATCAATAAATCCATTTGTGACAATTCTCTGTTTTCTAGTTTCAGCTATGGTTTTTCCTAAACTAACCCATACGTCTTTGGGGTAACCATTTACTTTTTCACCAAATTCTTCACGCTTAATAAACCAACGCTTGAGTTTTTCATCAAAAGAAAAAATACTTTTTGAGTAGTATCCATTCACTATATCCTTAAATATTTCGCTATATATTTTGATAGATTTATCATCCGAACCACGAAAACTGATAAGTACTTTTTCATTAACCCCTTCTGGTTTAATTAGTGCACCGTTTCGAATGATTCCATTAACAAAAAAACCACCCATGATCACATTCAGATCTTCGTATTGATCATCTTCTAATCTTATAATACCCCAACCTTCGGGTTTTTCATTATCAACAAAACCCTCATAAAACCATTTTGAGCCAGAGTCATATAACTGTAAAATACCAAATCCAAAAGGTCTACCCTTTTCATCCACTTCACCAGTATACTTTGCGCCATTAGCTAAAATCACTTCTTTTACATTCAAAGATTGCTCTACAGTAGGAATTCTAAATAATTCTACATTTCCAACATATAGAACTCGGAAGGGATCAACATTTTTAAGATAACCAGATTTAGCATCAACACCATAATCCTTTACAATCCAGCCATTTAAAAAATCTAAGTTCATTCTTCTTGCTATTGAAGTACCTTGAATATTACCAGTGTATTCCGTTTCTTGACAATCAGTACAAAAATTGTTGTTTATAGTACCATATAATTGTCTACCAACTAGTATTTTGTATTTGTTCGTTTTAAGATCCTTATCAACTTTAAAAAATCCATTTCGAGACGATCGAATACTATAAGACGATCCTTTTGTTTTTCCTGCTACAAAATCAGCTTCTGTTATAAATACTTCTTTCATCATTTGAAACCCTTTTCCATTGAGTAATCCATTGGAGTATGTTCCTTTTTCATACCAAATACACGAACTAGCAATTGAATCAATTAAGTTTTGCTTTACCATATTAATTAACCAAGCGTGAGAACCTTGGGCATTAAAAGAACCTGGAACACTCAATTTATAACCCATACCATTTAATTCCTTCTTTTCAAATTGACCCACTTTATAATAATAATAGTAAGTTCCAGGATCGTTAATAACAATATTTTTTACATGAAAAGGAGCAGGCGAATTCACAAATTTATTGCCTTTAATGGCAAGAATACCGAAACCATTTTTGCAGTTACCATAAATACATTCTTCTTCATGGAACTGTGAGAAGACTATGTTTGATTTAACAATTAAGAGTAATGCTAAATAAAATAGTAGTTTTTTCATAATTACTTAATATATAGTTAGATGATATATTGTAGTAGCTAATTGGGGAATAGACTAAATATATAATTTTTTTGATTTAATTCAATTGGAAGTAGGAATTGATTTAAAACCAACTCAGCATTAACCACTTCATTATCAATCATATAAGTTTACCGAAATCATATACCGTTAAAAAACGGTCTGCTATTAAGTAAAATCATGCTTAGTTTTAAAAAACTTATTTGGAAATTGTTAGAAGAAAAACCGAAAATTGAAAGCCTTAATAGTAGAAGACGAATACCAAAGCCAGATTCAATTGGATTCTGCTATCAAAAAATACTGTCCCGAAATTTCAATAACTGGAATAGCTGACAATATAGACCAGGCTGTTAGCTTATTTCTAGAACATAGACCAGAAATTATTTTTCTTGATGTAAATCTAGGAACTGAGTCTGGTTTTGATTTACTTGAAAAGATTCAGGGTATTCCTTATTCGGTAATTTTTATAACGGCGTATGAAGAGTATGCACTTAAAGCCATCAAATTCTCTGCACTAGATTATTTACTTAAACCAATTGTTCATACTGAATTAATAGCTTCAGTTCAAAAGGCTAAAAAGTTCAAAATAAGTGATTATAATAAAGTGCAATTAAAAAATCTATTGAATAACCTAAATTTAAAGAATGAAATAGAACCTACAATTGCTGTTCCACAAAGTCAAGAAATAATACTTTTAAAAATTAGCCAAATTATATACTTAGAAGCCGCTAATAATTATACCCTAATCTACTCAACTACTAATGAAAAGTTGATTATTTCAAAAGGCATTTACTACTTCCAAGAACTACTGGGTGAAACAGGTTTCATAAGAGTTCATCAATCCTATCTTGTTAATCAGAATTATATTAGAAGTATTAGAAAAGATTCAACATTAGAATTAATGAATAAAAAAATCGTACCAATTTCAAAACTTAAGATAGCACAGGTTAGGGAAATACTGCTTTCTACTAAATTATAAAAACCAATATTTAAATCGCAAGGTTGAAATTGAATGAGTATCATGCATGTCAAGTTTGTAAATAATGGTGTTCTGTGGGTTAAGTTGATTAAAATGGTTAATTCGATTTTCAGTATATTTTAGCCCATACCCACCAGCAGTGCCCACTTCATTTTTATTCAAATTTCGATTATTAGTTATCAAAATCTCTAAATCAAGCCCAGCTTTAGCAATATCAATTTTTAAAGACCCTTTTTTCTTCAGGGATGATAAACCATGCTTAATAGCATTTTCAATAATTGGTTGAAGCAACATTGGCGGTAATTCAAGTTCGGCTGTACTAATAACCTCATCAACTTCAATTATATAACTAAATCCAAATCTTAGTTGCTCTACTTTACAATATTTGTCAATAAAAAGCAATTCCTCTTCTAAGCTTATAAAAATCCGATTAGCGTTTTTTAAGGTCTCTCTTAAAATACTTGAGAAGTTTGTTAAATACTCGTTGGCTAAATCGTTTTGACCAGTTGAAACAAGCCCTTCGATTGAACTTAGTGCATTAAAAACAAAATGGGGATTAAGCTGTGATTGTATCATTTTCAATTGCTCTTCTATTCTATTTCTTTGAATAGTAAGCTGCCGTATTTTTCTTCGATAGTACCATTTTGTTGTAAAAAAGATAAAACAAATAATGCTAAAAATATATAACAGAATAAACCATAATTCTTGGTAAAATCTCTTTTTGGTATTAATTTCTATCCTATTAGTTTCAGACTGTCCACTATATTTTATTTCAAGTATATAGGTACTATTAGGTTTTAACTTTGATAAGGTTAATAGATGCCCTGCTTTAATCCAATTTTGATTCAACTTGTTATCTAACTTAAGTAATCGGTATTTAATTGAAGAATCTAACAGTAAATCTGGCTTAACGAATCTCAATTCCATATTATTGTCAGCAATTAATTGGAGGTTCTTGCCTTCCTGCTGAATAAACCCATAAGTAAGGAAATTTGACTTTACGAATTGCCTTGCTTTATGAATTTGATCTATACTATCGTTATTTTTAAAATTACGATACCCTGAAAGTTTTGGCGCTAAATTCTCACACTTGAAAACCATTCGCTGGTAAATCTTATTCCTTGTGCTTAACCAAAAGACTGTAATAATATGGCCAGGCTCCATTAAAGTGTCTAAAATCTTATTGTCTTTTTCATTTAATTCAATGCTAATTTGATTTTGTTTATTTAATCCTTGATTAAACTCAGCTATAATCCATTTCCTTTCCTTTGTACTTAAAGGTGCTTTTAATTGAATTAAATGATCAAACTCAACTATTTTATTTCTACTAAAAGAATTTAAAATCAACCTGCCGCTTCCTATTCTAAACGTATCTACATTGTTAAAACCAAATACAATACCCTTTGTTTGAATTACAAATGGACTGTAGTCAATAACGCCAATAAAGTGGTTAATTGAGTCTGTATTCGCAATTACTTTTTTTGAAAGTATAAATAGCAAAAGAAAGGGTACAATTTTATTCATAATAGTCTTACTACAGAATTAAAGCAGAATTCACAGTAATACTCCTCGAATTCACAATAAAGAATTTAAAGAAGAACTACTTCTAGGATTTTACAAGAAATAGTAAACCATGAACCAGAAAATAGTCTATCTGATAGTGATCAGTATGTTACTTGCATGTAACAAAAATGAATCTTCAAAACAAACTGATTCATTTTCTAATGCCGAGTTCTTTTTGAATAAATTAGACGCAAAACAGCAACTCACTAAAATTCTGAATAAAAGGAATCCAACAGAAAAAATAAGAGACATTCAAACTATATCCTATATAAAGTCTGATTCATCTACCCTTGCAATTATATTCTATACTACGAATACTGGCAACCACAATATACTGCTTGAAAAAAAACCTTCAACACAGCTTATAGATCAATATAGTATTACATTTTGCGAGGGGTATGAATGTACCTGTAAAGTGACTGTTTTAATAGATAATCAAGGAAAAGTTACCACCAATTGTAGTTGTGTTTATTGTGCATTAGTTACCACTCAATAATTCAAATGCTACTTATTACGAGTTCCAAATTTTCTGAAAACCTAATAGAAAACACTAAGTTTTCTAGAAAAAGGCCCGATTTTATTATAACAGGGTTTAAGAATGAAACAAAAAATTACAACACGCATACCCAACTTTGCCAGTATTACAACAGTCCAATTTTCGATATATATTATTATCAGCTCATTGTAAATAAGCAGGTAGACCTTTTCCTGAAATCCGTTTCATGTAAGTGGCTTCTTTTTTATTTAAGAAGCGGTAAAATAGATCAGGTACTAATAAGAGAAAAATTAATTGAACTGCCTGAAAAGTCGGCCCTATTTAGCAATAACCAAATAGGTAAAACCATAAATATTACGCTCAATAAAGATAAATATGCTTTTGTATGTTGCAATTTGAAAGAAGCAGCTGACACTATTTTGCTTAGCTACTTTTTACCGCTTTTTGAAAAAAGTACTATTTATCCAATAATAGTTAATTCAATAGACTTCAAAACCCAGGTTGAGTGGGATAAATTATTTGCGCCTTGCGAATTTTCAGATTTATTGTCTAGTCATTTGATGTCGCAACTTCAGGTTATTCTTTCGCGGTTTTGCTTTGACTATACCTCTCGAATTAATGAGCATACTATCCAAAGCCAATCGGAAAGAAAAATATTTGTGGTTAAAAATATTATAGACTGTTATCCTTTTAAGCAACATACTTTAATGAGCTTATCAATTCAAGCTAATTTAAATAGGCAATTTATAAAACTGAAATTTCAAGCAATATTCCAAAAAACAACTCACCAATATATTATTGAAAAACGAATGGAGTATAGCAGGTTACTAATGGAAACTCATTTAGATTATAGTGTGAAGCAAGTTTCAATTATTTGTGGCTTTAAAAAACCGCAACATTTTATTAGACAGTTTAAGAAGTTTCACCAGCTTACACCTGGACAGTTTAAAAAAAATCTAATAAAATAACAGTTTACCAGAAATTGGTCAATTTAAAGTGGTTTTTCGGGCAAGAAGTCTCTTGGAGAGCATTTAAAGATTTTTGCAATTTCGTTCAACTGTACCATGCTATATTTTGATACAAATTGAGGGCTTTCAATATGACCAATAAAGCCACGGCTTATACCTAGATTTACAGCGAGTTCTTCTTGGCTCATCCCTTGCTTAATTCGCAAATCTTTAACCTTGCTGATGATATACCAATCAATGGTATTTTTCTTTAAGGTTTTTGCCATAAATAAAAAACGAAAAATATTTTTTAATTTGCCTATATATTGTAGGCGTTTTCTTATATTTGGGAAAACAGTATTATTAAAAGGTAATTTTGCGATACTTCTAAAACATTGAAGCATTCGCTTTGAGTCTCGATTCTGAAACCTAGGAAATTTCAAGTGCACGAGACGATAAGTAGAATGCCCACGTTAAGGCGTGGGCTCTCTTATTCGTGCACAGGTTCTCCTAGGTACCTTGAATCGATAAGTTGAGTTCACGCTATTTTTTTGCCAAACTCAATTTATCCGACTCCGATTTACCCATAAATACGGAGTATGAAAAAAGGATTTAACCAATGTACGAACTGTCTTTCCCCCAAGTGGGCATTGCATCTATTGCTTACGCAGTTCGC
Source organism: Sediminibacterium sp. (assembly GCF_030695065.1). GTDB lineage: Bacteria > Bacteroidota > Bacteroidia > Chitinophagales > Chitinophagaceae > Sediminibacterium. The sequence goes on from NZ_JAUYTR010000011.1 coordinate 117,583, forward strand.
TAAAAAACCTAAGAATCCGATATAACAGGAAGAATAAAACAAATGGTTCTTACCCCCATTATTTTTTTATTCTTAAACCCATTACTATGCGTAATCTTATACGTGTTTTAACTATTTTCTGTTTATGCAAACCAGTAGAAAATATAAAAGCACAGAATCAATATTTCAATGGCCAAATAATTAATGCACAAACAAAAGCACCTATTGGCTTTGTTTCTATTCAAATTAAATTGAGTAAAAATGGAACAACAAGCGACTCAACAGGAAGATTTAGCTTGAAGCAGATTAAAGCAACTGACACTTTATTATTTAGAGCAGAAGGATACCTTAATTTGTCTGTTCCGTATAATCCAAGAATTACTGTTTTTGAACTACTCCCAGCATACGGAGAATCGAATGTAACCGTTCAAACTGGCTTTCAATCTATTCCAAGAGAAAGAGCCACTGGTTCTTTTGCTGTACTAAATAATGAACTAATGAATAGAAGAGTATCTAGTAATATTCTAGACCGACTAGAAGGAGTAACGCCAGGTGTTCTCTTTGGTAAAAACTCCGGAGAAGATAAAATTAATATCCGAGGTAGAAGTACCCTTGAAGCATTGAACAACCAAGCTGCCCCACTAATTGTATTAGACAACTTTCCATATGAAGGAGATTTAAACAGCATTAATCCAAATGATGTAGAAACCATTACAGTTCTAAAAGACGCCGCAGCAGCTTCTATTTGGGGTTCTAGATCGGCAAACGGTGTAATAGTTATCACTACTAAAAAAGGAAAGTTTAATCAGCCGCTTCAAATAGAGTTCAATCAAAACTTTACTATTACGGATGCCCCCAATTTAAAGTACTCTAGAAACTATGTTTCATCTAAGGATTACATTGAAACAGAACAGTTCTTATTTAATAAAGGATACTATAATACCACTTTAAACAACAATACCACAAGAACAGCTGTAACTCCCGTAGTGGAACTGCTGAACCTACGTAGACTTAACCGTATCAACCAAGATGAATTAGACCAACAATTAGCAACCCTTAGTAGAAACGACTTAAGAGACGAATTCAGTAAACATATTTATCGAAAAGAGCAAAGACAACAATATTCATTACAGTTGAGAGGCGGTTCCGAAAAACATAGTTATATTTTTTCATTAGGCTATGATAAGAATATTGAACGCTTAATTGCGAATCAAAACAACCGATTCACTTTACAAACCCAACAAGTAATAAAAATTGCCCCTAAACTAGAGTTGAACACTTCAATTTATTTCCTTAATTCAATTAATGAACAACCTAATACCAGCATCTATCGGTCAACTACTTTAAACTACTTTGGATCGAACTTTCTTTACCCATATGCCAAATTAGCTGATGAATTTGGGAATCCATTGAATGTAGTGAAGGATTATAGGTCCTCCTACCTAGATAGTGTTGAAGCGATGGGATTTCAGCCCTGGAGATTTAATATTCTAAATGAAATAGCAAACACAGAACAAAAAACAGATATCAGAAACCTGATAGCCAGAATTGGACTAAAGTATAAAATAAATAACCAATTTAATCTCGATCTACAATATCAACAGGAATACCAAACCACACAAACTAGGCTTTTAAGAAATAGTCAAACCTATGCCGCAAGAAATTTAATCAATCGTTTTTCAGTTAGAAACAGCAACGGTTCATTTACTTATCCAGTCCCAATTGGCGGAATTCTTGACCAATCTCAGACTACTATGAATAGTCAGAATTTACGTGGACAAATCAACTACCAAGAAACCATCAACACAGATCATTCAATTAATGCTATAGCAGGTTTTGAAATTAGACAGAGAAAAACCGATGGCTTTTCAAGAACAGTACTGGGATATGATGAACTCTATGGAATTGGCAGAAGCAACTTGAACTACCAGAATTCTTTACCCATTCATCCTATTGGCAATTTTCTAATTCCTTCAAGCTCGAACTTAGAAACAGGACTGATCAATCGTTTTGTTTCATTTTATACCAATGCAGGTTATCAATACAAGAAGAAATATACATTTACCATTAGCGCTCGTACAGATGGTGCCAATTTATTCGGAGTAAGAACCAATGAAAAAATTGTACCGCTTTGGTCAACGGGTATTGGCTGGGATATTAGTAAAGAATCTTTCTATGAGGTTAACTGGATGCCATTTTTGAAACTAAGAGCAACTTATGGTTTTAATGGCAATGCAGTAAATGCAAATTCATTATTAACAGCAACCTATTTTACAAGCGGAACAACTGGACTTCCAACCGCCATTATATCTTCTCCCCCCAATCCATTTCTAAGATGGGAAAAAGTAAAAACCATCAATTTAGCCATTGACTTTTCAACTCATAACAATAGAATCAGCGGAACCATTGAATGGTATAATAAGCAAGGTCAAGATTTACTTCAAAACCAAGAATTGGCAACTTATACTGGATTTAGAACGCTACGTGCAAACGGTGCTGAAACAATTACCAAAGGAATTGAAGCACAAATAAATCTGAAAGTATTAACAAGAAAACTAAAGTGGAATATCAACTTTCTTGTAAATACCCTTCATGACAGAGTTGTAAAATTTGACAATAAGTTTTTACCAACACAATTGGTTATGGCAGGTGGTGGCAACTTAGTTGCACAACTTGGAAAGCCGTTATTTAGTGTTTGGAGCTATCGATTTGCAGGCATTGATCCATCTAATGGTGACCCAATGGGGATACTCAATGGCGAACCAAGTAAAAACTATACAGCTATCCTAGCAAATACCAATCCTGACAGCCTTCATTTTCATGGATCTGGCAGACCCACATTCTACGGAGCAATTCGGCAAGACTTTTCTTATAAAAACTTCAGCCTTTCTCTTAATATGACCTATAAAACGGGATACTTCTTCAGAACCAATTCCATCGGCCTCAATTACACGGATTTAATTACTAATAGACATCATGTTGATTTTCCCAATAGATGGCAGAAACCAGGTGATGAGAAAATATCCAACATACCTTCTGTAGTTTATCCTGTAAATGTACCAAGAGCAAACTTCTACAATGCCTCTTCGGAACTGGTAGAAAGAGGCGACCATATAAGATTACAAGATATTAGGGTTGCTTATAGACTTGATACCAGAAACAATAGAATAGCTCAACTTGAATTCTATGGATATATCAATAATGTTGGAATTCTATGGAAAGCCAATAAAAAAGGATTAGATCCAGATGCCAATGACAATTCTTTTGGATCCGACAATATACCACCTATGCGCTCCTATACAATTGGATTAAAACTTCATTTAAAATAAACTATATGAAACGAGCATATAAAAAAATATCAATTATAATTACCCAAACGATACTGGTTTGCACATTATTTATCAGTTGCAAAAAACAACAAGAATGGTTGGAAATTAAAGCCAACTTAAACAGTGTAACTCCAGAAAGGATTAATGAGTTCCAAGCCTTATTAGACTATGATGTAAACTTTATGGGAAAAGGCTTACTAACTGTTATAAGTGCCGCCCCCTACTATCTTACCAATGATCAATTCAATGCAATAACTGTGGGTATAGAAAGAAATACTTACACCTGGAACAAACAAATTTATGAAGGAAGATTTGCATCAGATTGGGAAGTTAATTACAAAACAATAGCAATAGCAAATATAACTTTAGAAGGAATATTGAAAACTGCGATTACACCATCCAATAAAAGTGCATACAACCAAGTTAAAGGCACTTCACATTATTTTAGGGCTGCTGGCTATTTGAATCTCATTCAAGCCTTTTCCAAACATTATGATGCCAATACCTATAATACAGATCTTGGTGTCATCTTACAACTAACCCCTGAATTTAACAAGCAGCCGAAAAGAGCAACAGTTAAACAATGCTATGACCAAATCATTGAGGACTTAACCATTGCAGCAACAATCCTACCAAATACAACGGATAACCAAATAAGACCATCGAGTACTGCCGCAAAAGCGCTTTTGGCAAACGTTTACTTACTAATGGAACGTTGGGACTTGGCAGAAAAATTTGCTTCTGAAGCCTTGAACAACTATGCTGTATTAATGGATTTTAATATTATACCCATAACTGCCAATATACCATTTGCTACTTTACAAAATAAGAATCCAGAAGTTATCTATTATGCAGAAATGAGTGGCAGTTCAAATTTTGTATCAAACGGCTCATTTATCGATTCTACCTTATATCAATCTTATCACAATAATGATCTTAGAAAATCGGCTTTATTCAGACTTTTTAATAACCGTCCAATTTTTAAAGGCTTTTATACCGGAAAGACAGCCACTCCATTTGGAGGCATTGCAACTAACGAAATTTACTTAATAAAAGCAGAATCACTAGCCAGATTAGGCGACCACTCAAGTGCAATGAATGTATTGAATAGCCTGCTGCAAAAAAGATGGAGAAATGGAACTTTTACACCTCTAACAGCAAGTAATGCAAACGAAGCTTTATCAAAAATCATAGAAGAACGGAGAAAAGAACTTCCTTTCACAGGCAACATTGCTTGGTGTGATTTAAGAAGACTAAACAAAGATGTTCGTTTTGCTAGGACACTCAAACGAGTCGTTCTGAATACTGTCTATGAATTGGCACCTAACAGCTCTAAATATATCTTACCCATCCCCGATGAAGAAATTAGATTAACAGGAATCCCTCAAAATATAAGAGAATGAAACTAATAACAATATTACTATTTAGTGCAGTTTGCTTAAATAATGTAGATGCACAAGAAAAGAAATTCAATATAACTGGCCAAGTAACTGATACAACATACTGGAATGGAAAAATCATTTTACAATACAAAGATCAAACTCAAAAGAATAGAAGAGATACCTCTGTTATGCAAAAAGGAAATTTTCAATTTGTAGGAACTGTACCCATTGTATCGAGAGCTATTCTTTACATCCAAACCAATACAGAAAAAGAATCAAGTATTTCTAATAGAGCATTTAGCTGTTATTTTATATTAGAGAATGAAAATATATCTCTAAAAATTAATGCTTCTAGAAAATTGATTGTTAGTGATTCAAAAATAAACGATGTGCATTTAGAATTTTTAACTGGTAATCGTGCAAAGGTTAAAGAATATAATGGCTTAGAACTCACACAACAGCTGAAAGCATTTACAGACTCTTTCATTCGGATAAACCCTCAATCAGCATATAGTCTTCTTTTATTTGGCGAAAAAGTAGGACAAGCCAAACAAGTAGAAAGTCTAAGAGAAGAATTTGATGTATTCTCAGCTGAATTCAAAAACAGCCCAATTGGCATTGAAATACAAAATAAATTAGAAAAAATAAGCAATGTTACTATAGGAAAACAAGCACCCCAATTTTCCTTACCCAACCTTACTGGCAAAACTATTCAACTATCCGATTACAAAGGGAAATACTTATTTCTTCACTTCTGGGCTAGTTGGTGTAGTCCGTGCAGAGAAGAGAATAGCTATTTGGTAAATGCTTATCAAAGTAAAAACAATGAAAATCTAATCTTTCTGGGTATCTCAGTAGACAATGTTAAAAAAGATTTAGAAAACGCAATACTAAAAGATAAAATCACTTGGCAGCAATTAGCTACTTTTATAGGATTTGATCAACCGATTATGCATGATTTTGGAATAAGGGGTGTTCCCAGAAACTTCTTATTGGATCCAGATGGAAAAATCATTGCAATGGATCTTAGAGGGCCAAATCTTTTAGAAAAACTAAAAGGGTTAGTACAATAAGTAAAGTGCCGGTAAAACCGGCACTTTTTAATTACTACTGGGCTGATGGAACAAAAACACTTTCAGATAGTCCCGTAGCTTGATAATTGCCTTCTTCTTGTGGGTCATTTGGATCTACTGCACCTGTCCATATATACTCACAATTATATTGGTTTGGATCGCAATTACCTGGCGTTGTTTTTTCTATAAACACACCAGAGGCGTTTCTATAATACACAGTAGTTGGCTGCTTTGTAGTAAAAGCACTGAATACTGCAGTCATAATAACTGCAGCAAATAAAAATTGAATCTTTTTCATTTTTGTAAAATTTAAGTTTTTGCTTACTTGTATTATGGAGGCATCAGCATTCCCCCAGCTTCCGTGGCCAGGAAATATTGTTACCATTTTTTATAATAGAAGTAAGTGAAAAAAGAAAGTACAGTTAATGCACTGTTTACATATAAATGTTGAATCCAATTTAAATTAGAAAATAGCCCACCACAAGGACAAGTTGTGGAATATAATCCACTTATATTAATATAAGCTACATAACCAGTAAAGGCAAACAACAGAAAGGTGGTTCCTAATAAACCAATGCTTCTTAAATCTTTATTATAAATACAGTATGCTAAAACTACTTCAGCAACTGGAATCAAATATGTTAAGGTAGTACTAACCCATTTTGAAATAGGTTGTGACTGCATCGAATTTACATAATGAGAAAAATTAAACAGCTTTGAAGAGGCGGTATAAATTAAAACAAAAATGAAAAGACTGCACAGAAAGAATAAAACCCACTGATTTTTCATTGATATAATTTTGAACTGTTAAGTTCTACATCAATATTTCAAAAAACAATAGGATTAATAACCAAAAAGGAAATAACGATAACCAAAAGAGAAATACCAGGGCTACTCTATCACAATTAAAAGAGAATCAATCTTAAGCTTTAAGGACAGAGATTTAGAGAAATCGCTTATTAATTATAAAACCATAAAAGCAATGCCACCTGACTCCCATGCATAGGTTTATAGGGTCAGTAATAAATTACAAACGAAACAATTGGGAAGGAATAAATTGGGGTAACTAAATTTATGAATAAAGTTTAATATAGAAAAAATATTCTTTTAATAACTATTGAAACCTTTTTGACAACATGGCGAACTTTTTTTCACCTCTGTTTTAGTAATCGCCTAATTGTAGCCAAGTGTGAAAGTAGAACCAAGGGAACTAAACAAGATGGCAACCAGTTAAAAGGAAAATATAATACTGCAATATTAGGTTGGTCAAAAGCAAACTGTTGAAATGGAATTGGGGCAGAAAGCATAGCATTAACAACAATGTTAAATAGTAGAATTAAACAAATAAAATTCCAGATTAAGATATATTTTCTGCTCATTTTTTTCTTTATATAGCCAAAGTAATATATAATTGGCGCTGTTAAGCCAGACAGGATATCATAGTTCCGACCTTCAAAAGTCATGAGTTCTGGAACAGACTTATTAACGAACAACCAATAAAGCGTTATTTCAACTGAAATTCTGACTGTATGCAAAATAGTCAAGTATTTTGCATCTAAACTGTCGAGGTATTGTCTACCTTTTGTAGTAATAAACAGTCCTGTTATGAAAATAAAGGGAGGTAAAATTAAAAGTAAGAATCTTGGCGGAATCGTGTCTGTTACGGTATAAAAGCCAGAAACCCCAATGATGGCTTGTACTGCTAGCCATGTTAATAAAATCAATATTGTTGTTTTGGAATAATTAGCGGATCTGTAGAATAGTCCAACCGCTAAAAATGTTGTTAGACCGAAAATTATGCTAATCTGTGCTGGTAAATTTTCCATAATTGTATTTATATGCAAAGATGGAAAACTAATAATTTAGTACACTTGACAAAAGGCAAGAAATTAACTTCAACTATAATTTGGCTCTAATACGACTTAAGGTACTATCTGTAATGCCTAAATAGGAAGCAATATGTTTTAAAGGCGCATATTTTAAAATTAGTGGTTTATTAACAAGTAAATTTTCATATCGCTCTTCTGCAGTTTGATTTATCATTGAATAGTTTCTTTTTTTTGTAGCAATAAATTCCCGCACTAGTATAGATCTTCCAAATTCACGAAAAGAAGGCTTATTATGAAACAACTGATTAAGTTGAGTGAAGTTTATTTTATAACCCATACAATCTGTTACTGCAAGCATAGTTGTTTCAGAAGGGTTACGATTAAAAAAAGAAGTTATTTCAAATGCAACATTGTTTTCAATAAAGAAATCGGTAGTAACTTCATTGCCTTCCAAATCATTCAGGTAAGAGCGTATCAACCCTTTCTCTAAAAAAAGGTAATCATCGCTTACTTTTCCTTTTTTTAGAATAATATCCCCTTTCTTAAATTCAAAATGTTGAAAATGGGTTGAAATAAATTCAGCATCTTCAAGTGGAATCTGAATGATGCTTAAAATGAAATTTATAAGTGTACGATTCTTCATTTGAAAGTTATTTGAGTCAGTTATAATCACAGCCATGTCTTACTCTTTCATTAAGAATTTGTTACTCTTTAACGTTTTCTCTTTTATCCATCGAATAGAAATGTCAAAAGGAGCTGTATCACTATCATCAGATGCAGTATTGTGACCTAGTGTTCGAAACAGCCTGTACTCGTAAGGCTTACCTTGAACTTTAAGTGCATTTAATTCCGCTATACACAACTTAACAGGAATTTGTATATCCTTCTCACCAAAAAGCCAAAGTCCAGGAATTGAAAGAGCATTCAAAGATTGTTTAGGGTCAGTTGCTACGAAATGATACTTGTCTGGGTCATTTTTAGTGTGTTCAAACGCATCAGCGTCAGTATGATTTTCCCAAAATGAATTGTTCCCATTAGTATAAAACTGAAATCGAAGTTGTTCTAAAGTTGTTATTGTGGGGCAACTAAATAAAACCATAAATTCACAAGTTGAATTTATGGTTGCTGTAATTGGAATGATCCATCCCGCTTGACTAAACCCAACTAATCCAATTGGTGTTTTTTTGTCGCTCAAATAAGTCCGAAATGTTTTTATAGCCTCATTTGCGTCATTAGCTAAAAGATTAATATTCGTTGTGTCAATATTATTAGTGCCAACCGTTGGTCCAACATATACACCACCAGATGCTCCAACCCCACGTTTGTCGTACGTAAATACCGAAATACCTTCTTTAGCAAGACGTTTTGCGAACTCCATTTCTCTTTTAACTGGGTCAGACCCGTGTACAATTATAACTGCTGCAAATGGATTTTTAGGTTGTATAATTGAACCAGCAAGTGTTACGCCCTTACTTTCAAACTTTACATCTTGAATGGTAAAGTTAGTCGATTGAGCTAATGTAATTACTGGTAAGGTTATCAATAATAACCAAAGTGATAAGTTAATATTCATTTTAATTTGTTAAGGAAATTATGAGCTCATTAATCATTGCTTTGATTATTGGGATTCTTGGGTTTAACGATTTGTTTTAATTCATTCCAATCAAAAGGAATTGTCATAAAGAAAGACATCCAAGTTGCATGGAAAACAAAATAGAGTCCACTTCTTCAAAGGGGGCAAGTTGCTATGCCATTCAGTATATTTATTAATCATCGAGCTACAAATTTTATTTCAGCTACTTAGTTAGTCTTTTAGTTGAAAGTGAGGATTGTAAATCAAGCCTATAACATTTCCAAATGGGTCTTTAACAGTCGCTGTCATTAAATCTCCACCAACGCTATATGGTTTTTCATTTTCAGTTGCTCCTAATTCAATTAGTCGGTCAAAAGTTGATTGAATGTTCTCAACTCCCCAATAAGAAACTACACTTTCAACTTTATCAAAAGTTGGGTTATCTTCTGGTTGAAGTCCAAGTTCGTAACCTTTAATGTTGAAACCAACATAATAAGGTTCGTTGTAATAAGGATTCGTTTCAAATGCGTTTGCATACCATTCAGTCGCTTTTTGAATGTCTGAAACTTTGTAAATTGTTGTTCTAAGTCCTAACATACTATTTTTTTTAATTGGATATTTTTTTGATTTGAGGAGAAATATTGCTGGGTAAGTTTTTAAATGGCTACTAAAGCTTAAATATACACAACTCCTAAAACAACTTTGGGGAATTACATAAGGTTGTTGTAATTAAGAGGGGTTTGGGAGGATTGGGAGAGAAATAGCAAATTCAATCAGATTATAACTATTCACAACTCTGATTTTTCCTTAAACTAATAAATTTTTTTTGAGCCATAATTGTATAACTGCTAACGTTTTGGCAAAACCTAGTTAGTGGTGGCTTTTCTTCTCTGCAATCTCATCTTTAATTCTTTTGTTAATTTCAATTTTTGAACCAATAAAGGCAAAAATTAAAGTTCCAAATTCTCTTGAATATTTGTTTGTAATAGAATCTGCAATTGATGAAGTTTCAAAAAAAGGTGAGGTTTCATTAAGTTCAACATATGATTCATTTGACTCCTTAATTCTTATTAAGTTCTCATAGTTTTTAGTGAGATCAAACCAATCTATATAATCAGCATTGAATGAAACTGCCTTTATATTTAGTTGTGTATAATAATTAATTGCTCCTGCTTGTCCGTAATTGTCGCAGAGAATAAGTGTCTTTTCTTTATTCGGCATTATAGAATAAATGCTATCAACTTTTAAAGCCAACTCTTTCCAACCTAACATATCAGCAAAATCTTGGGGCAATAAATGATCTTTACCATCTTCCCAACGAAGTAAACCAAAGTCTTTATAGGGCTTCGAATGTTGAATAATGTACTCGGGTGATTTGTTTGGAAACGCAACTTTGTAAATTGGTATAAATAATAATATAGGGATTGCAATCATTACTGGTTGCAAATATTTTTTCCAATTTTCTTTTAAAATATCTGCAAGATAAACAGAGCCAAAAGCAATATAAATAGGGTAAATTCCAATAGCATAATAGTCTTTTGCCTTAAAATAAATAAACGTTATTAAAGTCAAGAAGATAGAAAAAATGAAAAGTCTATATTTTTGGAATGGCTTATAAAATAGCAAAGCATAAAAGGATGAAAAGATTACTATTAGAGAGCCCATAAAAAAGAGCAATTGATTCTTCAAAAAGTTTAATCTATTTACATTTACTAATTGAGTTTCTGCCAATTCCTTTAAGTGGTGAAAGACCGGAAAATTGTTATTGTATTGCCAAATAAGATTTGGAAATACAATTGAAAGCCCAAGTAAAAGAGAAAAATAAAGTTCTTTTTTTACAAATATTATACGTTGTTCAGTTAATAAGATAGAAGGAAGTAATCCAATTAAAAGAAATACAATATTATACTTATTTAAAAAGGCAAAAGCAAAAACAATAGCACCAATGAAAAGCCATCTTATATTTTCTGTTTTAATATATTTGAGTACAATAAAATAAAAAGTCGTCCAACTCAACACGTCAAATGAGTTTGGCTGAAATAAGGTATTTAATCTTAACAGGGCCGAAAATAAAACACATGTTGATCCTAAGATTAGAGCAAATAAATTTCCATTCAATTCTTCTATTGCTTTCCAAACTATAAAAATTGTCATAGCTCCAAATAGTGCAGGAAAAAACTTAACCCAAAAAACGGATTTCCCAAGCAACAGAATTAAATAACCAATCCAAGAAGTAAATGGCGGAACAGACTGAAAACCCCAAGCCAAGTGTTGCCCTTGGTCAATGTGCAAATATTCATCTCGCTGTAAGTGGTAATCTGAACTTATCAAAAAGTATTGCAGCAAAAATTTAATTATAATAAATCCTACTAAAATTATTGTCTTCTTTATCATTTGATGAGGTATGTTGAAATTACCGCTGACTCTTAAATATACGCAACTCTTAAAACACATATATACACTGTGAAATCAAACCGGGATTGATCATAAGTCAGATTAATGCATAAATTTATTTTATAGTTTTTATTCACATTTCATTCTGTGTGTTCGTTTTTCTACTTCTATAATTGAGTCGATAAAATCATTAATATTAAGTTCTTTTAATTCAGCATATACTTTTTTATCTTGATTGGCTTGTTCAGCTAATTCGTATTTCATTTGCTGATATTTTATTCTTGCCCACTCATTTTTTCTTAAAAAGTTTCGAGTTAAAATATGTCTTTCTAATGCTAGGCTATCAATTGGGCAAACATAAAGGTGATGCTTTACTATGTCTAAAATTTTATTTGTCAATTTCCCATTCCTTTTGAACACGTCTCTGTCTTTAATACCTTGATTTCCATTATGATAATATCCTATTTTTTCCAGTCCTGATTTTATCTTTACAAAGTCCGTTTTCTTTGAATAGATAATGTCAATGTCTATAATTGGTTTTGAATGCAAATTTGGGACGGCAGTACTTCCAACATGTTCAATAATATAATCAAACCCATGAAGTCCATTTTCGATTTCACTTTTTATGTCCGTAAAATCTTTAATCCAATTTGATGTATATGTTTCTATTAGCATTCTGTTTTACAATATTATCAGTGAGGTTTGGATCGTCTTAAAATAACGTAAACTATTGGCGATATCAATTTTAGGGGCTGTCCTTCGTCACCGGGTTTTCAATGTACATTGTTGAGTTTCACATTTCTTAGTCTGTCTAAGCTACCGCTTTTTGAATTGAATTCGCCAATCCCTTATATGTTTTATCGTCTATATTTATTACAATTCCGACTTAGTTTGATTGCTCGTAAAACATATACGTAGCATTTTTATTTTTAAAGTTAACTGCTAAATTGGTTGTAGTACTGCCAAATTGAAAGTCTAGACTTTGATAAATTTCTTTTATAGGATATGACAATTCAACAGTACTATCTTTTTGTATAAGTGCATAATAAAGCATCCTGTTATTGATATTGTAGAAAATTATTTGTTTACCGTTTTTGGAAACTTTAAAAGAAAGAATTACTTCAATTCCTTCTTGGTCGGCATCTATTGTACGGACTGATTTTTTGTCCATTGACTTAATGTTTGCAAGTGCTTTGCCTTCATTAAGTGTCAAGGTTAATTAGTCTGATATTACTCTGATTTTGAGCCTGCCAAGTGCATTAAAGGTAAAAATAAGAATCATCATAGTTTTAAAGTATGTTGTTAAGTTTTATATATTGAAGTAACATTATTGTTTTACCGTCTTTTATTTCTCCACTTTCAATCATTCTCATTGCTTGCATAATATCAAGTTCCAAAACTTCAATATTTTCTTCTTCGTGTTCAACTCCACCACCATCGTTAATTTTCATTTCTTTGTTATACTCAGCAATAAAGAAATACAAAATTTCTGTCACAGATCCAGGCGACATATATGCTTCAAATATTTTTCGTACTTCAGTAATTTTATATCCTGTTTCTTCTTCAGTTTCGCGTCTTATACATTCTTCAGCATTGTCTTTGTCCAATAAACCTGCACAAGCTTCTATTAACATTCCTGTTTCATTTCCATTTATAAATGTTGGAAGTCGAAATTGTCTTGTAAGAATAACAGATTTTTGTTCTTTGTTGTAAAGCAATATTGTTGCACCATTACCCCTGTCATAAGCTTCCCTGCTTTGGGTCAATTTTGTTCCGTCCCTTTTTGAATATTCGTAAGTAATTTTTCTAAGTACATACCAATTATCGGAAAGAACTTTGGTGTCTAATATTTTTATGTTGTCTATCATTTATAGAATGTATGTTTAAATTGCCACTATGTATATGCTTGGCGATGTTAGCAAATCGTTTTATTTATCTTTTATTAGTTGAGGTATATTGCTATATTTTACGAATAGTATTCCATCAAATCGTTCTTTCGCAATAAACCTCGCAGTATTTCCTCCACTTTCCATTCCCAATAAAGATTCATTAATAAAATCATTTTGCTTATAATTCCTTAAGTTCAAAATAAATGCTTCTCTATTGAATCGATTTAAGTGATAAGCTAAGTAATTCTTATCATTATGTTCAAAGTCAAAACTTCTATTATAATCAAGATTCTTACCACTGTATACATCAACTCCCAATGAATAATATTTGTTAACGTAGGTTTCTTTTAAGCTGTGTCCCATCCAATTAACGCTGTTGTTTGGTTTGGGTTTATTCTCGATATGACTATTTTGTGCCCAAATTATGATTTTTGCTTCGGGATTATTTTCTTTGAACCATTTAATTGTTTCAAATAAAGATTTATCCCGAATATTGGCAGAAATAGGCCAGCCCATCATACTTCCAAATTCAATTTTTGAATAGGTCTCTTTAAAAATTTGATTAGATTTTTTAAGGGCTTCTATTTCATTTTGAGTTGTTCCTGATTTCAACAGCTTTTTTTCATTTTCTTTCATTATTTTAGTATACGTATCTAGAAATGAGACGAATTCATCTCTTTGCTTGTAAAAACGTATTGTGTCTTTGTCATTTTCATATTGATACAGTTTATTGAAATTTCTAAACTCTACTTTTACCGACTTTGCAAATACAGAATCAATTGGCATTACTATTTGAAACATTCGATTTATTAAAAAATTTTGTTGAGGCTGGCAATCAAAACCTTGAATCTTTAATTTTTTATCTTGAGATTTAACATACTCCATTAATTCTAAAATCTCCTTAGAATGATAGTAAAAGTTTGAAGTGAATGATAATGTTAAATCTTTAGTTGATAAAGAATCAAATTGTTCCCAAGCTAAAGCACCGTCACCAAAACCCGATTCGAAAAGAATTAAATTAAACCCTAATTCTTTATGCAAGAACTTGACCAAGTCTGATTTAACCCTGAAAACTTCTCCAAGCCCGTGAGTATTTTCACCTAGTGCAATTATCTCAACATCTTTTAATATTTCACGAAGTGCCGGTAAATTATTAAAATCTCTTAAATCTGATGTAAACTCTATTTTGTGGTTAATTAAAGTTTGTGCTTTACAAGTAGTAGAAAGAAATAGTAAAATTATTATCAAAATTTTGTTCATATAGATTCATTAAAATGTTTGCTAACGTTCCAGGTTTTGGGCAGTTTGGATAATCTGTGTTCCTACTGCTGGCTTGGCCACTACTGACGCGATTAGTTAAAGCCTAACTTGCGTAAGGCATTTTGTTGCCTGCTGCCTTCTTATTCTCCTGCTATCTTAGCTTTCTTAATTGTTCTGATAAAACTAATCATCAGTAAGACTTGTGCAAGAAAAAACATTACAAAGACTATAGGAATAAACTTTATCCTCAATTCAATTGAGTTAATCAAATCATTTTGATTCGAAGACGTAATTTCTAAAAAGATGTATGGTAATTTTAAATAAGTAACAGTTGACAAAGTCAAAAAGGCGTGAAAAGAAAATAAAATCCAGTTTATTTTGTCGGCCCTGTTAGAGAATAACCAATTCCCAATTATCATAAAACATATCAGTGTCAGTACAAATAACTTCCATGCAAATTGTGGTGGATTTAAAGTTGTATGCCAAGCCTGAATATCAGAAGTTACAAAGTCGATTATTAAAGGTAAAGTCAAAAATAAGAGACTTAGAAAAGCAAGAAAAGGAACATATGGTTTTTTCATAGCATAATAGGCTGCTTTAATCATTTATTAGATCAAAACTTATTACATTGTTTACTGGCAACGCTTTGCCGCATTTCGATGGCGGGGATTTTCAGCACTAAACTTCCACTTTTGCAAAACGGCTGTTAGTGGTTCGGTTTTTATTCTTTTTTGTCATTTAAAAATTCGTCTGTAAAGTGTCCTCTTTGTTTTGGTTTTGAAAATTTGTCATTGTTAAATAATTGAGAATTTCCTTTTGGAATTGAGAGCGAAGTCCATCCGTTTTCCGCAAGCATTTTTCCCAAAAATACAATTTGACCAATGTGATATGGATAATGTGCAAGTTGTCGGTTAATTGCTTCGGTTACAGTGTGTCCTTGATTGCGTATGTAAATAATTTTGTCAAGGTCGTTCGTTGTCAAAGAGTTGATTGATTTGAAAAGACAATTCCAACATTCGTTCCATTTGTCAAAAAGTTCTTCCCTGTTTTTAATGTCGTTTTCAAATTCAGCGTCCCTGTCACGAAATTCTTTTTCTCCGTCCGTAGTCAAAAAGTCTGTCCAACGTGAAAGCATATTTCCCCAAAGATGTTTTACAATTGTTGCAATACTGTTGCTGTCGTCATTGTATTTCCAAAATAACTTGTCGTCTTTCAATTGTGAAAATGTTTTGTCGCCAAGCATTTTGTAATACTCGAACTGTTTTTTTACGCTTTCTAAATAGTCGTTTGGCATAATTTCTTGTCTTATTGTGTGTCGTACTAAACGGACCGCTAATGTTCAGGCTTTACACAGGGTTGGGATTGGTTGTTCCTACTGCTGGCTTGGCCACTACTGACGCGATTAGTTAAAGCCCAACTTGCGTAAGGCATTTTGTTGTGCAACGTTTTGCTTCCGTTCCAAACGATTTCTATAAAATTTACAGTTTCGACTCCTTTCAATTAAAGTGCCTTCCAAAAATATCTTCATTTCAATCCATATTCCTTCATCTCTTTTATTGTCTGGAACATACATCTAACCTGCCAAAATAATTTAATGCAGGGCTAACTTATTAATTTCTCCCAGGAGTAAGAAGCAATTTTTGATTTTTTAAATATTGTGATATAGACATGTTCGATTGATACGTACTATCTGGAGTAATACATGGCATATTATCAATATTCATTGAATATAATTCTAACCCATTACCGAGGTTTCCTTTATAGATTGACCTGTTATCTGTAATCAAAACAGGCATCTTATTTTTATATAATGCATAGGGGTTATTAGTAAACGGATAAACACTTTTCAAAGTGTCAGTCAATGACTTTTTCTTCAACATTTGAAAATATTTGGGAACTTTAGGGCTAGGTAGTTGAGCAAAAATATAATTAGTTGCGAAAAACAGAAATATGGTTAGGAGAAACCGTCTCATAAAAGTATTTTATATGTTGTAAGTTAAATTATTTTCTTAATACTGTATGCTTCAGCTATAATTATTACAGTCTTCGGTCAAATTATAAAAATTATGTTGCACAACACATTAATATGCGATACTCAAATATTGAAAATAATAGTGTTAGCATTGTAAATGTGTAATATATTATTACAAACGAAACAATTTGAGGAAGAATAAATTGGGGTAATTCAATTTATGAATATTTAGTGATATTATATGCCACTTTGCTACAAAATACCTAAAATATTACCATAACTTTTATACATATATTTGTAATTTTTACCCTAACTTTATAACATGTTTAAAAGACAACTTTTACTGGAGCTTGAAAAATGGAGGCATAATAAGCCCCGCAAACCGCTTGTAATTAGAGGTGCAAGGCAAGTTGGGAAAACAACCCTTGTGAATCAATTTGCTGCACAATATGAACAATACATCTATTTAAATCTTGAGCTATCAGAGGATAAGGAACCCTTTGAAAATTTCACATCAATAGAGAACTTAATCAATACATTATTCTTTCTTAAAAGTAAAATACTAGCTAAAAAAAGTACCACACTGATATTTATTGATGAAATTCAAGCAGTGCCAAAGGCATTAAATACGCTAAGATATTTTTATGAACTAGCGCCTGAAATTTCAGTTATTGCTGCTGGAAGTATGCTTGAAACTTTGTTTGACAAGAATATAAGTTTCCCCATTGGTCGCGTAGAATATAAAGTGATCAGACCAGTTTCGTTTCCCGAATTCCTATCGGCAATTGGTGAGAACGCAGTATTAGAACAGTTAACACAAGTTCCAGTGGCTGCATTTGCTCAAACAAAATTATTACGCTTGTTTCATACTTATGCTTTAATAGGAGGCATGCCAGAAATTATTCAACATTACGCAACATATAAGGACCTCGTAGCATTAAGCCCTATTTATGATTCCTTAATAAGTGGATATATGGATGATGTTGAAAAATATGCAAAAAGCAATGCGCAAATTTTACACATCAGACATTGTATTCAAAGTTCATTTGCTCAAGCTGGAAAAAGAATAAAGTTTGAAGGTTTTGGAAATGCAGCATATAAGTCACGCGAAATGGGAGAATCGTTACGCACATTAGAAAAGGCATTACTATTACAACTGATTTATCCTTGCACAACTGCCACTGTACCAATGGTACCTAATATAAAAAAATCACCTAGACTTCAAATTTTGGATTCAGGACTATTAAATTACTATGTAGGGATTCAGAAAGAAATTATAGGCACGAATGATTTAAATAGTATTTATCAAGGAACTCTAATTGAACATCTTATTGGACAAGAATTATTAGCATTTCAATATAATGCATTAAGTGCACTTCAATTTTGGGTAAGAGAAAAAAAAGAGTCAACAGCTGAAGTTGATTATCTATTTCAATACGATGGATTAATCATACCCATTGAAGTTAAGTCTGGTAAAGAAGGCACCCTAAAATCATTACATAGTTACATGGACATAGCTCCACACAATATGGCTATTCGATTTTATGCAGGTGCATTAAATATTACAGATGCCATTACCCAAAAAGGAAAGCAATACAAAATACTCAACCTACCTTACTATCTAGGTTCTCAAATTGAGAACTATATTGCTTGGTTTATTGAAACAAAAAAGCCAGCACTTTAGAGATGACTTTCTGAATTTGTATCGCATGCCACCTTTATGAGTAGTGCATCGTAAATTTATGGTTTGGGGGGATTGGAATCGCAGTGTTACTTTTTACTCTCCGTGTATTTGGTCATGACATGACTTGCAGACGTATACAAGCCAATCGATTGAATCTGATCCGATATTATTTTTAATATATTAATCTTCAGGATGCTTCCACCCTAAATCGTTCATGATTTTTTCGAATGCAAAATATCCGTACGTATCTTGAGTAAAGCAGATGTAGTATTTAGATGTGTCAAGTTGTTTTATCATTATACTTTTTTCATCTACTAAACGATAGCTATCAACTAATGTATTTTCTTCATTATATACTACTTTAAATTTTTTCTGGGCACTAATGTTATATGCAAAAAAAAGAGAAATTAAAGTCAATATAATGTTTCGGATTGGAATAATAATGCTAATGCTAGAGGCTTTTAGAATGGTAGATGATCTTTGATATTCTACTAGTTTTGCCTTAGTAAAATCAATTAGTTAAAGCCAATTTACTAAAGTTGATTTGAAGCACCAAAGTTGATAGGCCATTGCTGAAAGCCCAACTTGCATAAAGCCTTTTGTTCTAGGCATGGATATCAGTCACTCCAACTATCAGATACGCCACTTATTTTCAATCTGCGTTTCGCTAAACTGTCCAGCCACTTACTAGTCAGTTTTTTCATGATAAATCCTAGTGGTCTTTTTCCATTGGCTCCTTCCGCCCTTTGGATGCCTTGAGTAGAGTCCACCTTTAGGTATTCATTATCGATTGTCGTTAGACTGTCAATTATGTGAAGGTCATTCGCTGTAAGAAATGGCTCAGTAAAACCACTATTGTCAATAACAATTATTTCTTGAACAGCATTTGAATTATTGTAGCTCTTTCTAAGCAGTTGCCTTAAGTAAGTTAATTTGAATTGATCCAAATAAATCTCTTTCAATTGTTTTTTTTGGGATGTAATTCTCCGTGTACTATCACATGAGGATGCGAACAATATCATCAAAAAAATTATAGAGCTTAATATTTGATTTTTATTCAACATAAATATTGTCTTACTAATTTTGATAATTCAGACTGATTGTTGAGCTTGCCTAGAACGGCCGAGGCTTTACGCAGTGGGGGATTTAGGAAAACTAAATTGTCAACCAGCACGAATATATAATAGAAGCAAAAAATTGCAATGAACGATGTCAGCCCCCATTGAGCCAAACGGGTGTTATTTGCATATTATTTAAGCCTTTCTAATTTTCCTTTTCTCTTAACTAAGTTTTTATAGTCCCATTGTATTTCTCTTGACTTTTTAAGCCAACGAATTAAATCATTTGTTTTTATTTCTATCTTGTTGTTATAAAAAGTAGAAGCGTCTTTAAACTTCTGTCCTTTAATGTTTAAATTTTCTTCGTTAAAGTCTGCACCGCTCCAAAACATTAGTCTTATTCCATTTTTCTGTTTAGAATATCCAACTGTCGGGTTGTTGTCTAAAAACCAAACCGGGTGAGCGTGCCAAATTTTACTTTCTGCTTCTGTCAATTCACTCCCAATTGTCGTTGCAAGTAAGTCGCAGATTTCTTTGTCTGTTTCCGTCTGTTGGTTGTTATATGATTTAATTTCTTTATTCATACTGATTTTCGTTGTGGTCGTCTAACATATAGCCCATAACGAGCAGGGCTTTGTGCAGGTTGGGAATGCTTGCTCCTGCTGCTGGCTTGGACACTAAAAACTCGATTAGCTAAAGCCAAATTACTGAAGTTGATTTTAAACTCCAAAGCTGATGGACCATTGCTGAAAACCCAACTTGCGTAAAGCCTTTTGTTACCTGTGGTTTTACTCTTGTATTTTGTTTTTCAAATCCATTTTTGCATGCAAGATCCTAGCTATTTCAACTTTACCCAGGCTCAGCTTTCTATAGAAAAGTATGTGCTGCCCAGCTTTAAATCCTAAAATTTCTACACTTATTTCGGGATAATTTTTGCCTATAACCTTACCAACTGCTATCTCTTGACAAGAATCTAAAAGCATGAAGTAGTATTTGTCAGCTTGTCTCTCTGACCAGGTATCAACTGTATATTCCCAAATCGATGATAAATCTTGAACTGCCTTATTTGTTAGAGAGTAACTACCCATTTATTCTTCTAGTAGCTTTTAACTTTTCAAGATGCTTTTTAGGGTCGAAACTTCTAGCCACACCACTTTCAATACCATCTGTAATGGCTTTCTTGAGTGCTTGAATTTTTGACTCCTCCTCTTCTAAAAGCCGAAGACCTGCCCTTATTACTTCGCTAGCATTCTTAAATCTTCCTGTTGAAACTTTGTCGTCAACGAAATCTTCAAAGTGATCCCCTAATGAAATGGAGGTATTGCGTCCCATTAATTAATATTTTAAGTAAATGTACCAAAAATTGGTAACTTTTCAAATTTCTGAGGTGTTAATAAATCACAAGTAACGTCTGGGGCTTTACGCAGGTTGGAAATAGTTGTTCCTGCTGCTGACTTGGCCACTAAAAAACCCGATTAGTTGAAAGCCAAATTACTGAAGTTGATTAGCACTACCAAAGCTGATGGGCCTTTACTGAAGCCCAAATTGCGCAAAGCCTTTTGTTAGAGGTATGCATTTAAAAATCTTGAGGATTCCACTTACTTCGAATATTCTCAACATGTTGAATTCTAACATCTCTATCCTCGCCATAATTAACAGATTCAAATAATATGGCCTCAATGTCAGCCAAATTAGTATATGTTGATTCCCTACTTGTTTGAATAAGATTGGTAATAGCTTCTAATGCTTCAGTAGATTTTACAATACTTATTTCGCTTGGGATTTGTGATAAATTCTTCAAAACACAGTCACCATAAAAGACGATTAAGGAATAAAATGGAATATCATCTAAGTTGGATAACCTACTCTTTAGAAACTTTATATGACTTTTATTTTGAAAAATTGGATTGTAAAAGGAATACTTCTTTTTACCATAAGCTAAAACTTGAACCCATTTTGTTTGATTTCCAGTCCCAAATATCCAACCTCTTAAATGCTTTACTTCTACTACAATAATCCCAACCTCTGTTATAATTACAACATCAACTTGAGAGAAACTCCCATCTGATTTTTGTACATATAAATCATGAAATATCCTTTCAGGAGAAAATCCGCTTTTAAGAAGTCGTAGTATTAAGTCCCTTTCTGACCATGTACCCCTTCCCTTATGAGTTACAGTTCTAAGTAATTTATCATTTTGAACATCTCGATAAATGAGAACAAGAACAATAGAAACCAAGATTAGAATGATAATCCACATAGTAAAATAAATAATTATGCACTTATTTTGTTTTGCTACTTACCGCTATCGTCCGAGGCTTAACGCAGGTTGGATGATTTGTGTTTCTACCGCTGGCTTGGACACTACTGACGCGATTAGCTAAAGCCAAATTACAGAAGTTGATTTGAAACTCCAAAGCTGATGGGCCATTGCTGAAAGTCCAACTTGCGCAAAGCCTTTTGTTGGCTGCTGCTTTTGTATCTTTATATTATAAAACGCCGAACTTGCTATTCTTGTAATCAATAATTACTATTTTGTCTGCAAACAAAACAGGACCAATTAAACCAATGATTTTTTCTTCCTTATTAAACTGAACATCACTGTCTTGGTCGGAAAATTGTACTTTTTTAATATTAAGTCTTTTGTTATTTAGGTAAACTTCTTTTTTCAAGTTTTTATTATAGTAAGTAACAGATTGTCCCCAAGTATTGCCATTTAAAAATTCTTGTGGGGCTTCATTCAAGTCTGTAAACTGCTTGATAGTTTCTTTATCAAATAGTAAATCTCCTAAACAATTTCCTGTGTCAAACATTACATATTGTATGCTATCGCCAATTAATATTGGAATTTTTATTCTTCCCTTTCTAATTACAACATTAACGAAGTTAGCTTTTGAATACTGTTTTGGTAATTCGTCAAATGTTTTTAGTCTGTTATTTACAAAGTCAATAACAAGAATTTTGCCTTGAAACAAATCTGGTGCAATTGTTCCGATTAATTTTTGAGTTTTAGTATTTATTGAGTCAATTAGTATTTCGTCGCCAAAGTCGGGAATAAGTGCGATGTTTCTATTTCGATAAGTTGTTTTGTCTAATTTCATATTTAGACCTTTTAGAAAATAGCTCTTTCGCCCGTTGAGATAATAGGGGTTAATTGTAGTGTCTAATTTTTGAATTACCAAAGGGTATTGTTGAGAGAATGGCTTAAAAGAATTCTCATAAATCATCGTTGTTGTTGCTCCAAGGTCTAATTGTCCACAAAGATTATAAGGAAGATTTTCAATTTTTACAGGAATTGATATAGCTACTTTTGGATAATATTTTCCAAAAATTGTTTCACCGTGCCAATCAAATTTTATCCATTTGTTTTGGGCTTGTCCCAATAATGTATTAGTGCAAATAAATAGTAAAAACAAAAGGTTTCTGTATTTCATATTTCTGTCTAAATATAAGGTTATTAAAGTTGCAGCCAACGTTCGGGACTTAACGCAGGTTGGGGAAGGTTAGTTCCTGCTGCTGGGTTGGCCACTAAAAACTCGATTAGCTAAAGCCAAATTACTGAAGTTGATTGAAACTCCAAAGCTGATGGGCCATTGCTGAAAGCCCAACTTGCGTAAAGCCTTTTGTTATGCGGCTGTATTACTGTATCTCGATATAGAAGCTAACTCGGATTTAAGCAAAAAATTCTCTTCTTCAATATCAAAATCATCCTGTAGTCCTAACCAGAATTTAGCTGATGTCCCGAAGTATTTTGAGAATCTCAGAGCGGTATCTGCTGTAATTCTACGATTACCTTTAATGATTGCAGAAATCCTTGTCTGTGGAATTCCTGTGTCCTTACAAAGCCTATATGCAGAAATTCTAAGTGGGATTAGAAATTCTTCTTGCAAAATCTCTCCAGGATGGACATTTTTTATACGTTTCATTTTTCCACTTTTAGTGATAATCTATGATTTCAACATCGGAAGAATTACCAGAATCCCATTTAAATATTATTCGCCACTGGTCATTTATCCGAATTGAGTAAAAGTCCTTTAGGTTACCCTTTAATTTCTCCAACTTATTAGATGGTGGTATCTGTAAATCCGTGAGATCTTGAGAGTTATTAAGCATTCTTAACTTACGCCTAGAAACCTCTTGAATCGTATTAGGTATTTTCTTAACCCTTTCCCCGTCCCAAATTTTTTGTGTGTCCTTAGAACCAAAAGAAAGAATCATACCAATGATTTTAGATACTTACGCCAAAGGTAAGTAAATTTATGAAGTCATGAAATTAATTTTATGCCGCATAACGGCCGAGGCTTTACGCAGGGTGGGGAATTAGTATTACGTCCAGCCCGGAACTGCCGCTTAGCTTTTAACTAAAGTTAAATGATTAGAACTAATGCTTGGATCTATTCGTCCAGCCCGACTATTGGCAATACCAATGTTAGCGGTTCGTGCTATTGTTTGCGGGCATTGCTTCAATAACGTGTATTTCGTTTCCATCAGGGTCTTTAATCTCAATAGTTTTTGCGCCGTAGGGCATTCTTTCAATAATAGGGTGCTTGTATTTGCCTGATTTGTAATCGCTGCTCACTTGCATAAGCCTCTTCAGAAAAGCATCCATAGAATTTACCATAAAACCTAAGTGTACAAAACCTACATGTCCTGGTACTGAGGGTATTTCACTGATAACCTTTGTGGTGTCGTTGAGCCACTGTGATAAATGGAGTTCAATGCCCTCACCAACTCTCAACCATTTTACAATGTATTGAGTGCTTGGAGGAAAGGGATACGGTATAGTGTCAACCTGAAAGACTTTGGTGTAAAAATCTACACTACTTTCCAAATTCTTTACATCCAATAAAGTATGGTTATACCAGGCAGTACTTTTTTGGGCAATCGCAAAGGATGCGTTAAAGAAAAGGAGTAGAAGGAGGAAAGACTTTATCATTAGTTTATATTTTTCTTACAAAGTGAAGACGATGCATGACCGCTAACGTTCGAGGCTTGTCGATGTGGCGGATTTGTAGCACTAAAGTTCAATAGAATTCCTGCTGTTGAGACTTGCACAACTGTTTCATAGAAGCACTTCGGCCGCCATATTGCCAAACCGATGTTAGTGGCTGGCTTTTCTTATCTCTTCTATTAATCTACTCATATTTTGCTTGTTTCGTCCCATTGAAACAACTGAGCTTCTTTTATCTGGGTCACAAATACTGTTCACTAAAATCCTATTTTTGTCAAACAATATTGTTATTTGTTCGCCCCAACTGCCTGAAAAGAAACTTGGATGTGTTTTAGCTATTATAACATTTTTGTTCATTACATGTGGAGTCCATTCAAGTTCTTTAGCAACTTTCTCAATTATTGGGTCGAACTCTTCTCTTGTCAAATGTGTGTCTATGGTTTGAAATTTCAGTCTGCTTCTTTGAAGTCTATAAAATAGCAGTCCAAGAATAAATGGGATAATCACAAACCAAATTTCGCTTTCTCGAAAAGGTTTAGGTATTCCTTGGAAATAGTCCTTTAAATGAAGAAAGATCAACACTGAAGGAATAAAGAATAGAAATCCTACTATTCCGTAATGGGTGAACTTGTCCCAATTTCCAAGTTTCATTTCTCCGGTTTCAATCGAATATTTTATTTGTTCTTTCGTCATTTTAGCTTGCCACTAACGTAAAAGCATTTGTGAAGGCACGGAATTCAGGGCTTGTCCGCCCAGAATCTGCACAAGTGCTAAATTTTTAACTTCTGCACAGCCGAGTTCCGTCTGCCGTGCTTGCACAAATGCAATGTTGGGCGCATTTTCATTTGACAACTCCTTTGAAAATTCCATAGTCTGAAAAGCTTTTTGAATTGAGCTTGGTTTTCGGTGTCAGGTGATAGGTAATATTGGATATTATTTCATTAGAAAGTCGGTCAATAATCAAATCTTCAATTACAATCTTATCTATGTTAGAGTTTTTGTCCTGACTGATTGCAATCACTGATTTCTTAAATTTCAAACTGTCAACATGTTTGTTATTTCCATGTTCAAATTCATTCAAATTGTAAAACCACAAGCTGTCTCGTGTTTCCTTAAATTTTTCAAATTGAAAACTTTCAAATCCACCATCTCTTTCAGCAAATCCTTTATACTGATAAACCAATTTTGTTATATTGAAATCCAGGCTTTTAATGTTTTCTTGTTTAATCGGGGTAAAAATTGGTGTTGCATTTTTGTAATCGTCGCCGCAGCTATTGGCACACTCTGTACTGACACCTTTCACAAATGCTTTATTTGGTATTTCTAACAAATAAGTAAATGGCAAGTTATTATTTATACTCACTTGAAATGTCTCGGTTGAGTCTAGGATTATGAAACCAGAAGTATGAGAATCTCTCCCCCCCCAAGCATCATATTTATACAAGAGTTTGGACGTCCCTTCAATTTTTTGAGCATAGAGTTCGTCTACTTCCCAGTCACCAAATCCACAGCCTGTTACGATGAGAACAAGTGCGCTCAAAAAAATTATGGAGATTAAACCTTTCATTATGTCATTGCGGGTTGTCTTCGAAAAATTGCAGCTAACGGTTTGCGGCTTGGCGAAGGTGGCGATTTTAACCACAAAACTTCCTACGAAGAACCGCACTACAATTATACGAAAAACTGTCCTACGAAGCACTGCACCGCCACTTTTGCCAAACCGCTGTTACCAGCTGACGTCCTGTCTTTTGTGTCGTGGAAGTCAAGCTTGATAAGGGTTTCGCTGTCTTTTTTGTGTCTGGTTGAGCGTTGGAGGTTTTAAAAATTTTAGAAGGGAAGGAAATTTAAAATAGTTTTTTTGTCGGGTAAGGTGGAAGCTCTTTTGCAAACTTTGGTCTGCGTATCGGCTTGTAGCGGTTTGCAAATGTGCTTACACCTGTGTGTCGGCTATTTCTTTACTGTCTCCGAAAATTTAATTGCTATTGATGTCCCAATGATAAAGTTATTGTTTGTTGGTGTGGTCTTAGTTTCAAAAATGTTGTCCTTACTATTTAACCAACGTCCTTCCAGTCGGCAAATGATGTTTTGTGTTGGTGAGTAGTCCAGATTTAGTGAAAGTCCTGTTGTGCGGAAACCGTTTATTGTTCCTGTCGGAATAATAATTCCAGTTTCATCTTGGTAATACTCTGCTCTAATTGCTGTTTCCCAGTTTTTGTTAATGGCAAATTGTCCAATGATTACTGGGCTAAACCAGAAGTCATAAGTTGAACCATTTTTCACTCTTTGTTGTGTTCCAATGTCAAAACCTGCTATTAAGCCAAACTTTTCTGTGAATTGAAATTGTCCGTAAAAATTATTGAAATATCGCATTCGTCTTGTTGTGTCGGGGTCGTCTGTGCCAACAAATGTGCTCCAGTTAAAAGTGATTTTTTCAGTCGGCATTACTTTGAGTTGCGTTCCAAATGATGGCAATGAATTTCCCTTTATTTTTTGAATGTGTTGCCAGCCGTTACAAACAAGGGCAATAAGTTCAATTTTTTTGTTTGGTGTATAAGTGAGTTTAGCCCCTGAAAGATAATATGGTGAGTTTTCAGCTAAAATTGAACGTGTTAGCGTCCAGTTGTCAAGTGAAATGGCACTTTCAAAACCAATATGAGAAGCGAAAATACCTGCATCTAGCCATATATTATTTTTTTTGTTCAGTGATATTCCTGCGTTGGCTTCAAAGATATTTTTTAAAAGCCCCGGCTCATAAGCGTAGTTGTCATTAGCATAAGTTCCAGTTTGCAATGCAATGTTTGCTCTGTATTTCTGATGTTGTGCTGAAATTTTAATAAAACCGAGATTGAGGTTAAACTCGTTATGTCGGTTATAGTTGTAAAGGAATGTTTGTCGGTAATCTGTTTTGGGTTGGTTAAAATCATAAACATAAAAAACATCAATAAAACCACTTAACTCAATTTTTGGTGATAAAGTTTTAGTTGTGTCCGATTGAGCTTTTGTTTCATATATTGAAAGAAACATGAAGATATAAATAAAGATTATGGCAATTGCTGTTCTCATACTATTCGAATTGCATTTGTAAATTGTCGTCTAAAAATTTAATGCTTATGATGTCTTTCTGATTGATTAGTTCTCCTATGCGAAAACCGAAACCATCAATACCTAGCGTCATTTTATATTTTTCTTCCACAATGTGCCATCTTCTGATATAAGGTTCGTTGGCATCTTGGTCGCCAAGAAAAAATGAAATGAATACTCCGTTTATTTTCCTTCCGTTTTTTAAAGTCACCTCAATTAATCTGTTACTTCGGCTAAAGTATTTTTCATAAAGCATCTTTGAAAAATCAGTTTCCATTTCCTAAGCTTTGGCTTCTTCATTTCCTTCACGCTTTAATTCAATCTTGCTTGCTGCTTGATACACTAATGGCACCTGCTCAACTATGACATCATTTTTTTCAAGACCAAAAGCTCTTTCATCGCTAAGACCCATGCGTTTGAGAAGGAAATATGAATTAAGTAGCACTCCTTCTTTTAATGCAAATTCATTTTCAACAGAAAGAAATTTTTCAAGCACCACAAATTTAAAATCAGGTTCGCTGTTGTATTTGGTTGAGCCGTCAGGTCTTGTATGAAGATTGAGTTCTTTATTAGCGACCAACTCTTGCATAATTTTTTTGAAATACAACTCGGTTCTTGGTTGAATGCGAAAACCAACATTCACGTTTATTTTAATTACTTTATCATCCACCAATTCCGAAACATTGTAATTGAGTGTGTAGGGTTCTTCTGTTCTGTGGATATGAACAAACCAATACACATCAGCCCGCTTAGGTTTACGAGCAAAGATTGACTTAATAATTTTTTCTTCTACCTCATGTCGGTTGTTTGCCTTTGTGAGATAAATAAGATGCGTTGAAAATTTAGGTATGGTTTCGTCCTGACTGAGTTCTTTTATTTCAGAAACATATTTTCCTAGGTCAACGAATTTGGTAAATCGGTTGTTGATTTTTCTTGCATAAAACCAAACATACATCACAAGAAAAATAAACAATTCAAAAAATAAAAACATCCAACGTTCTTTAATCTTGGCAACGTTGGCAATGAAAAATGATGTTTCAATTGTTCCGAAGAAAAGCACTAAAGCAATAACTAACCAACCATTCCAGCGTAGTTTGTAATACAGATAATGAGCCAACAAAATGGTAGTCATTAACATGGTAATGGTAATACTAAAGCCATAAGCCGCTTCCATGTGAGTTGAATTCTGGAAATACAAAATCATGAGTATGCAGCCAACCCAAAGTATGTTGTTGACACTTGGAATGTATATCTGACCTTTTAATTCTGTTGGTTGTCTTACTGCTACTCTTGGCCAAAAGTTTAAGTTCATTGCTTCGCTAATAAGCGTGTAGCTTCCGCTAATCATCGCTTGTGATGCGATAATTGCAGCTAAAGTTGCAATTGCAATTCCAAATGGTAAAAACCAATTAGGCATAATTTCATAGAACGGATTTTGTCCGTTCAATAAATTTCCTTCGCCTAAGTTCATTATCCATGCAGCTTGTCCCATGTAGTTAAGTAAAAGGCAAACTTTTACTGCCGCCCATGTAATACGGATATTTTTTCTACCGCAATGCCCAAGGTCTGAATACAATGCTTCTGCTCCTGTGGTAGCCAAAAAAACTGCACCCAAAAACCAAAATCCATGAGGATATTCTGTTAGAAATCGAATGGCATAAACAGGGTTAAGGGCTTTAAAAATAGCAGGGTGATAGAAAATTTGTATCAGACCTAAAGTTGAAAGCATAGTGAACCATACCAACATAGCTGGTCCGAAAGTGCTACCCACTTTATGTGTCCCAAATCGCTGAAAGAAAAAGAGTGCAGAAAGGATTAAAACAACAATAGGAACTGTTGGGATATTTTCAAGCCCTTTGAAATTAGTAATACCCTCAACGGCTGATGCAACTGAAATTGGTGGTGTTAAAATTCCATCAGCTAAAAGCGTTGTAGCTCCAATTATGGTGGGAATGGCTAACCAATTTCTGTATCTGCGAACAAGTGCATAAAGTGAAAAAATGCCTCCTTCACCGTGATTGTCGGCTTTGAGTGTAAGCCAAATGTATTTAATAGTAGTTTGAAAAGTGAGTGTCCAAAACACACAGGAAATGCCGCCATAAACAAGAATTTCAGTAATTGGTCTTTCACCAATAATTGCTTTTAATACATAAAGTGGACTTGTTCCTATGTCGCCATAAATAATTCCAAGTGCTACTAATAATGTGGCGGCTGTTACTTTACCGTTGATGCCATTTTTTACCTTTTCCATTCATCATAATTTAATGATGCAAAGGTGGCTTGAATGTTATCGGTAAAATGTAAAAGTGAATAGGCAATGTATAAAGATTTTATAAAGATGCCGTCTGGAAAATCAGTTGAAACGATAACCAACTCCGCTTTCGGTGATGATATGTTTAGGTTGGTTAGGGTTGTCTTCAATTTTTTTTCGAAGCGTTCCTACAAATACTCTTAGGTATTGGGTTTCGGCTTGATAACCAACACCCCAAATTTCTTTTAGTATGTATTGATGTGTCAAAACTCTGCCTTCATTTTTTGCGAATAGAGAAAGTAAATTATATTCTGTTGAAGTGAGTTTTAAAAGTTCGTTGTTTCGTTTTGCAGTCCTTGCAATTAAATCAATTTGCAAATTACCGCAAGTGAGTAAATTGTTTTTTTCGTCTGTATTGTTTCTCCGAATACAGGAACGAATACGAGCCAAGAGTTCACCTGTGCGAAATGGTTTTGTGAGATAGTCCGTTGCTCCATGGTCAAGTGCAATTACAATATCTGTTTCGCTACTTTGCACAGAAAGAATAATTATTACTTTATTGAACCATGTTCTCAATTCTTTCAAAACTTCGTGTCCGCTTTTGTCGGGCAAACCGATGTCCAGCAAAATCAATTCGGGCGGATGGTTGGCTGCCATAATTATTCCTTCTTTTCCTGTTGCAGCTTGTAACACTTTGTATCCATTGCTCTCCAAATTTATTTCAAGCAACTTTCGTATTTGCGGTTCATCGTCAATGATTAAAATTTCAGCTTTAGACATTTTTCAAATTGTTTATGAATGAAGTTTCAGCAGGAATTGTAATCGTAAACTTTGCACCACCTTCTTTGTTGTTTTCCAATTTTATTTTTCCGTTGTGTGCTTCTATAAAACCTTTTGAAATGCTTAACCCTAAACCACTTCCACCTGCAAAACTTTGAGGTAAACGGTAAAACTTATCAAAGACATTTTGCATTTCATTTACGGGAAAACCGTTTCCGTTGTCTGATATAGAGATAACACAATTATCGGATTGGTGCGAAGCACCAATCACTATTATTGAGTTTTCGGGTGTGTATTGAATTGCATTGTAAATGATATTGTGAAAAACTTGTTCTATTAACCCTCTGTCCAACTTCAACAGGGGTAAATTTTCATTAGCGTTGAAAACAATTTTGTGATTTCCGTTAGTTGGCGATAGCTTTTGCACCACCGAAAAAATAAGTTCGTTCAAATCGCACCAGTCCAAATTGAGTTTTAATATTCCGCTTTCAAGTCGGCTCATATTGAGCAGGTTTTCTACTTGTCTGTTTAGGCGAATGCTTGCAATGTCAATTTGTGAAAGCAGTTCAGTTTGGTTTGTCAGTGAAAGTTTATCCTTGCTTTCTTTAAGCGTGTCCACCGCTCCGATGATGGTTGAAACGGGTGTCCGCAGTTCGTGAGAAAGTGAATTTAGTAATGTATTGTAGAGTTTAATTGTTTTCAATTTTTCTTCTTCATCTCTTTCTTTTCTCTCTACTTCCCTGATTTTATATGTCAATACAGCATTGATTGAAGCGATTACAAAATACATTAAAAACATTAGTCCATCTTCGGGAGTGCCAATGTGAAAAGTCAGAATTGGAGGAATAAAAAAGAAATTCCAAATTATAGCACTCAATAATGCCGAAAGTAATACTGGGAAAATATCAAATAAAATAGCGTTGACCGATACCACCAATAAAAGTATCAGTGCAACCGCTCTGTAACCAATAAAATCAACCGAGAAAAAGCATAAAACAGCAGACAACACAATAAGGATTATGCTTATTAGGTATTGATT
Organism: Sediminibacterium sp.; assembly: GCF_030695065.1. GTDB lineage: Bacteria > Bacteroidota > Bacteroidia > Chitinophagales > Chitinophagaceae > Sediminibacterium. Next base: position 149,107 of record NZ_JAUYTR010000011.1, read on the forward strand.
TTTCTTGCTGTATTTTCTTGTTCTAAGTAAGTCCAATTTTTTTATTACAAAGTTAGTAATTGAGATATAAAGAATTTGTAAAGATGTAAGTCCTTTTGAGCGTTGGCAAGATTGGCTCTTTTGGTTTTGCGAAGAGTCGGTTTGTGTGTCGGGCAAAACCAAATGTGCCAATGTGGGTGGCAAAAACTATTTTAAATGTGCGGTGGCAAAATTTTTAAAACCATTTGGGGTCGGCTTGCGTGTCGCCAAAAAGTCGGGTCAGAATGTGTCAAGGAACAGCGAAATTGCCTGTCGTTTTCAGGTCGTGTTTTGGTGGTCGTGTCGTTCTTTACGCTTGCTGGTAACGTTCGGGGCTTTACGCAGGATGGGGAAGCATAATTCCTGCTGCTGGCTTGGCCACTAAAAACTCGATTAGCTAAAGCCAAATTACTGAAGCTCATTTGAAATACCAAAGCTGATGGGCCATTGCTGAAAGCCCATCTTGGGTAAAGCCTTTTGTTAGCTGTAGCGCTTATAAATCTAAAACAATTGATATGTTTTTTCTTAGTTTGTTAATTTGCTCTTCGCTTAGCTTACCGAGTTTTTGAATAAGTCTTTTATTATCTATAGCTCTAATTTGATCTACAAGAATATCGCTTGGTTTGTCAAGTTGATTTTTCCTGAGTTGTACTCTTAGAATTTCAATTTCAGGTTGAACATTAGAAGTAATAGGGCAAATCAAGGTTGATAAATGATGAGAATTGAGTAAGTCTGTCTGAATAATTACAACTGGCCTTGTTTTGCCAGGCTCTGTCCCCTTACTTGGGTTTAAATCGGCAAGCCAGATGTCATACTGTTTAATTTTCATCAACGAACTTTTCAAATTCATGAAGAACCTTTAAGGAATCTTTCATTGTCAATTTGGATTCTTTCAAAAGTTTGTTTTTAAGAATTTTCCTTTTATTAAATTGATTGTAGAGACTTACAGCTTCATTTATATATCTGTTTCTTGCTTGGTTAAGCTGTGTAGTTATTTCTTCAGCTTCATCAAATGTTGTGTCATCAAGTTTTAATGAAAGCGTTTTCATATAAATATTAATTTATACAAAAGTATATACTAATTGTATATACTACAAAATCTTTTTTGAAATCAAGCTTAATCGCGTTACAGCTAACGGTTTCGGGCTTGGCGAAGGTGGCGATTTTCACCACAAGTGTTGATGCGGAGAACCAAACTTTGATTAACCACAAATGTGTCTGCGGAGCACTGAACCGCCACTTTTGCCAAACCCGTGTTATCGGCTGTTCTTCTTTCGTCAATATGGTTTAAACTTTTCAAATGTCTTTCCGTTAAATTTATACGCACCATTTTCGTGTGTCCCAAGCCATAGGTCGCCATTGTTGTCTTTGTAAATACTGAATAGCGTAATGTCTTTAGACTTTGCTTGAACTGTATAGTGTGTAATTTTTGTTCCATCATATTTCCAAACGCCATCTCGATAGGTTACGAACCACAAATTATTTTTATTATCTCTTACTGTTGATAAATATTCTTTTAAACCACTGGTGTTTTTCCCATCTAAACTACCTATACTTTCGTGTCTTGTATAAAACTTATTGCTTTTTAATGTTATGCTGTCGTAAACACTATATCGGTTTTCTGTATTAAACCAAAAGTCCCCATTTTTGTCTTCCGTAATTGAACGCACTCCATTTGCCCCTTCATTGCGAAATTCTGTCACATCTTCTTCGGTAATCCAGTCAAACGATTTTCCATCGTAACGACATACTCCAACAGGATTTGTGCCAAACCAAATGTTTCCTTTTACGTCTCTATAAATGCTATAAACTTCAAATGGATTGTTAAGTTTAGGTGGCTTTGGAAGTGTCAATTCATAAAAGGTATTTCCATCAAACCGGTAAACTTTTTGTTTGGCTTGATAAGCATCTATTAGCCACAAATCATTCGCTTCAAGTTTCCATTCATTACTTGGGGTTGCTATAATTTTAGTAAATGATTTTCCGTCAAACTTTGTTATTGTAGAATTTGGGTTCATACCTGCGAAATATATGTTGCCCGATTCATCTTCTTTTATATCATCAACTCTATTGTTATACAAACCGTGTTTTGTTGTGTAATTTATCAAAGTCTTACCGTCATATCTATACACTCCTGTTTCCCAACTACCAAACCAATATGTATTTTTCTTGTCTTGATAAATCACCATAATGCTGCTTCCAAGTTCTTTTACGGTGTCTCCCTTTACACATATTTCTTTTAAGAAGTCAGTATGGTTCTCTGAATTATAAGTCTGCCCATTGCACGAAGTCAAAATGGATAGTATGCTAAAAAATAAGAGAGTTGTTAACTTCATTTCTGTCTGTTTATTGTTTAGTACTGTCTGTCATAGAATAGCCGATAACGTCCCAGGCTTTGCGCAGTTTGGATAATCCGTGATCCTGCTGCTGGCTTGGCCACTAAAGACTCGATTAGCTAAAGCCAAATTACTGAAGCTGATTAGCACCACCAAAGCTGATGGGCCATTGCTGAAAGCACAACTTGCGTAAAGCCTTTTGTTGTACACTGCCTTAGTAACCCATTTCTTTTAATGCTTTTCGTATTGATGCAACGTCTTTATATTTAAACTTAAACTGTTTATTACCACTGTAACCTTCATATCCAGAAAATTTAGCACTAAGTTTTTCAAATTTTGTCAATCTATTTGGTGGTATTACTAAATTAGGATTGTCATAAAAGTAAGTGTTGTAGAAGTCACCATAAATATCAGCACCTCTATGCATTTGTGGTATCCTAACAAAAATTGCAATTTCTCTTTCTTTATCTTTATCTGTGTTTTCAAAAAATAAAGTCTCAATTCTTGGTTCTCCACCATCTTCATGGAAAGTGTCAATTAAAGCCCTATGATAGTTATTAGGGTTTATCTTAAAAAAGCAATACCCTAAAATAATTGATTCCTTGTTTTGGTCATATTGTCCATTTGATTGTGAATTTTCGGCTACAAAAGCAAAAATTACCCTTTTGGTACTATCCCATTCTTTGGTCTCAATTACAGGATGAGCTAGTTCGTCAACCTTGAATACTCGTTTTATAAATGAATCAGCACTTTCGTTTGGCAGTCTTGAAAATATCTGTCCAAAAGAAAACGAAGCAAAAAACATTAGTCCAAATATCAATGAGAGTTTTTTCATAAAGGTTGTGTACAACGTTCGGGCTTTACGCAGGGTGGGGAAGGATGCTTCCTGCTGCTGGCTTGGCCACTACTGACGCGATTAGCTAAAGCCAAATTACTGAAGTTGATTGAAACTCCAATGCTGATGGGCCATTGCTGAAAGCCCAACTTGCGTAAAGCCTTTTGTTGGCAGAAGTATTGGTCATTTAGCCATTAGTTCAGTTTAATTAAATATTAGGATTATAACTAGTCTTTTGATTTATTGAGTCGCTTTCCAAATATTAGATAAATGAAAAATAAGCATAGAGTTAGATAAATTATCACTATGTAGATATTCCCCCAAGTTTGTCGTGGGAAAATCATAAAAATAAAAATTGTTGGAAGGAAGAAGAATAGTCCCACCTTTCGTGCTATACTCTTGTTCATCATGTTGGGTGTTTTTCGTTTTCAAATTTCTTGTCGTGTGACTTACTTTTAAAAATCTGCTTCAATTCTTTCCAATTAAAAGGTATAGTCATAAAGAATGCCATCCAAGTTGCATGAAAGACATGGTATTTCAATGAACGTTTCTCGTCAAAAACAAACTGTTCAGCAATTAACCAAGCGATAAGCCAATAAAACCAATTTAAAATGAACGAAATAATTAACTTCTTCAAAGGTGTCAAGCTGTTATACCATTCGTTGTACTTCTTTATCATTTTTTTCGTAACTCGGTCTAATAAATGTTTTGGTCAATCTTGAATATTTTTCGAAAATAAAGCAGTATCAGCATATTTCTGCCAACGGCCGAGGCTTTACGCAGGGTGGTGAAGAATACTTCCTGCTGCTAGCTTGGCCACTAAAAACTCGATTAGCTAAAGCCAAATTACTGAAGTTGATTAGCACTACCAGAGCTGATGGGCTATTGCTGAAAACCCAACTTGCGTAAAGCCTATTGTTGTGTGTAGCCCTTTTAGTGTGTTTTAAGTAACTTAATAAAATCAGGTTCGACAAAGTCAAATTCCATTTGCTTTTGGTCTTTACAATAGTTCACAATAATTGGCTGCCGCCTTATTTTCGCAGCGTCTATCATAAGATAATACTGCCTGCCATTGTTATCGTACCATTCTTCAAATATTGCTATACCATTTGCTTTATCAACAATATGAATAGTTAGATATCTTTTGGGCCGCTCAACACCAGTCAAGGAAAACGAGAATTTGTTATCACTAATTTTTTTATATGACAATATTTTGTTAACCACAGGCCCTTCGCCACCATAGTCAATAAATGCGTTGTCTGTGATTGAAACTTTAAAATGATGATAAAAATCACATGGATAATAAAGATAGAATCTGTCCTTAAAATACTTTAGAATTATCCATTTTTTAGGCAAATCCTTAATTCTATATTTAGTCAACTTAATCCCACTATCCTTTAAATACTGTAAGGAATAATCATAGTTATCCTTATCAAACTTACCAAATCGAAAATCAGAAATACGATCGTAAAATTTGGCTGTCGGCGAATTGTCGATAAAAATTGAATGATTCGCTTTCTTAAACAAAAAAGCCGTGTCCTTGTGCAATTGTTGTCCACTCAACTTGTGAAAAATCGAAATATACAAAAGGACAATTAAAGAAGCAAAGTATCTTTTCATAAGGTTACACACAACGAGCAGGGCTTGCTGCTGTGCCGGTATTTGAAAAACGGTCAGCCTGGCAACTGAAGCCAATTAGAATTGTGATGATTAAATTTAGTACAAAATCCCATTATTAAACGGTCAAGCCGAAGCTGAAGATGATAGATAGTTGAAGCCGAAGTTTCTTACGTCAAGCCGGAATAGCAGCAAACCGCATGTTGTATGTCGTACTTATTCTTTATGGTCTGACCAACCTGCATAACTTAATATATTTCGATTAATATTATAAACCATAATTGTAAGTACGTCAGCAAAAGTTTCTCCAGCAATTGTATAGTGTCTTATTTTATGAGGGTCAAACCTGATAAGAATAAGTTTTTCATTGTCTGCGTTACGGTAGCCCCAAAAATAACGGTCGAAAGTTTGAATTTTATTTTTCTGATCTTTATGTTTTCGACGAATAATTTTTGGTCGCCTTTCTTGATAAATTTTAAAAGCTTTTTCCCATTCGGCTGTGTCAGCAAAAGTTGGGATATTATTATTTTGCTTATCCAATTGTCGTAGTGCCGCATTGGCATATTGTGTTTGAATTGCATTGTCAGCTGCAATGGCATCGGATTTTTCGGGAGTAAAACGGTCGTTTTGAGAGATTTGTTTTCCAATAAAATTTATATCAAAATCTTTTGAAACAATGAATCCTTTATACTTTTTAAATTCTATTGTATCTAAAAATGAAGTGTCAACACGAAACGTTTTTTGAGCAAAGCAGAATACTGAAATTAAGAATGTCAAAAAGGTTAGTAGAATTTTCATGGTTGGTAGTATGGCATACAACACATAAATATACGCTACTCAATCTTTGAAAGCAAAAATTAGTAGCATTATAAATGAGTGTTTTATTAATATAGTTTTGGAATTGTTGTTGCATAAATGCACTTATACATATTGAATTGTCGAGTGAGTAAACTTGATTTTGAAAAACTTATTACTACTAATTTTATAGTATTACCAATCAATTTGCCGTTTCTTAAATAAGTCATCCAATGGGCTTCCAATATTTACCAATTGTTTTTTACTTACATGCAAATATCGCTCTGTAGTCCTTATATCAAAGTGTCCAAGTAAATCTTTAATGTATCGAATATCAATGCCTTTATCTAAAAGATGTGTGGCGAAACTATGTCTTAAACTATGAATACCCACATCTTTCTGTATACCCGCTAAGCGTTTTGCATTACTAAATATTTGCTGTACTGTTCTAGTAGGATAAGCATTTCCCGTTTGTTCAGATTCAAATAGAAATACTTTAGGTCTTGGTGTATATTGCTTAAAATATTCTCTAAGAATATCAAGTAATACTGGACTTAAATTTACATATCGATCTTTCTTTCCTTTTGCATTTTCAATTAATATCTGCATTCTCTCACTATCTATATTTTTCATTTTTAATTGAACAATTTCGCTTACTCTCAAACCAGCACTATAAGCAGTAAATAACATGGCTTTGTGCTTTTTATTTGTGAGCGAATTGAACAATCTGCATAACTCTTCCTCATTTAACAACTTGGGAAGTTGTAATGGCTTTTTGGGTCTTGGTATTTCCCAGAAAAATCGATCCCTTCGTAAAACCTGCTCATAATAAAACTTCAAAGCATTGATTCTGCTATGTAAAGTATTCTCTGATAGATTCAGTTTTTCAAAACAATAAACTAAATACTTTTTTAGGTGTACTGGCTGTAAATCATCCGCAGGAATATTACCTAACCGATATAAAAATTGGTGCATCTCGTTTAGGTAAGTCTTCATAGTACTTTTACTATAAGCCTTTAGTATTAAATGATCTCTCATTAATTCAATTACATGTAAATTAATAGAGTCTACCCTTTGGTTACATTCAATACCATTTTTGAATTGCCCTATTTGATTATAGGGCTTTGAATTTATTTTTGCATAACAACAGTTGGTCATCTTCACGACCATTGATTTGTAGGGGTTACTATTGTATTTTAAATATAGCAATGCTACCTGACTCCCATGCATAAGTTTGCAGGGTCAGTAATGAATTACAAACAAAATACTTGGGGGAGGAATAAATTGGGGTAATTCAATTTATGAATAAAGTTTAATGTGACGAAAAATTGAAATGAATTTTTTCGTGCGCATCTAGAAGAGATTAGGAATTGCCGGCTTCGCTGGCGAGGAATTGTCGTCGCAACAAAGTTGCTCCGACTTTCTGGTGGGGGGCTTTAAGGGGGTTCTCCAAATTGAATAAAGTCATGTCTATGATTCTAAAGCATAATAAAGTCAAGTAATACTTTTACTATTTATTTGTTTATGTAAAGTAATAACTTTACTTTTACACAAGATTAGTCAAGTTAAAGATTTACTTTATGAAAAATGATACACTTCAATTCCAGCAATTGAATGAGAAATTGGAGAAATTAACTGGTTTACAGCATCTTATTGTACCACCCATTGGATGGATAAAAGCAATACGTAAAGGCATAGGTATGTCGATGGAACAATTAGGTAAAAAACTTTCCATCACCAAGCAAGCTGTGATGGATATGGAGAAACGTGAAAAGGAAGGCGCTATCACTATTAAGTCAATGCAAGAAATTGCAAAAGCCATGGATATGAGGTTTGTTTATGGCTTTGTACCTAACGCAGGTAGCTTGGAACAAATGATTGAAACGCGTGCTTTAGAAATTGCTACAAAAATTGTTCATCGTACTTCCACTACAATGAAATTAGAAAATCAGGCAAATTCAAATAAGCGCATTGAAAATGCCATAAAAGAAAGGGCTGCAGAAATTATAAACAAAACACCTAAAATTTTATGGGACTAAATTTAATATACAATGATGGCCAAACACCTCTTGACGAAGACGAGAAAGAAGGCCTATTAATTAAATCTATTTCTACAAGAGGCGAATTGGATGAATTTGAACAACAGAATATAGAAGATGCAATACAGTGGAGTTTAACAAGGAAATTTAAACAGGAGCAAATCCTATCCGAAACTTTTATACAAGATCTACATAAAAAAATGTATGGTAGGGTTTGGAGCTGGGCTGGCGAATACCGAAAAACTAATAAGAATATTGGGGTTGACAAATTAGAAATACCCACTGCGTTAAGGTCATTAATAGATGATGCTAAATATTGGCTTGAACATAATGTATATGAACCAGATGAATTTGCAATTCGATTTAAACACAGATTAGTTAGTATGCATTGTTTCCCAAATGGAAACGGAAGACATAGTAGAATGATGGCTGATATGATCATAGAAAAAATCTATCAGCAATCTGTTTTTTCATGGGGAGGTGCTAGTATTTCTGAAGACACGGATATAAGAGCCCAATACCTTAAAGCAATCAGAAAAGCAGACAAGGGTGACTTTGATTTACTATTGAAATTTGCAAGATCCTAAGAATTCTTCTTATAGGATAATGATTTATTGATGAATGCATCTACAGAAATATCCTCATCAATTAAAGGCCAATGGATGCCATATCCAGTAGGTGAAATTTTAAAACAAGACCTTTCAATATCGGTTGCCAAAGCTAATTTGGTAGAAATCTTTTCAATTGGATATTCAAATAAATGACCATCTATTATTACACGAATTACATTACTGTCAAAGATTACTGTTTCTATGTGATGTGTGATGAGCATATTATTTATTTATTAAAATGTTTATCCCAAGATTCTATAATCAAATCAAAATGAGAGTAGATAATCTTTTTAATTTCTCTACGTTCCGAAGGTGTCAAATTAAATGAAAATGTTTCTTTAATTTCTAAAGTTTCATTTATAATCCAATATTTACATTGCATATTTGCCTTTATAGCATGAATATGAATTGGTTCTAAACCTTCGTTTGAATAAAAAAATAATCTCCACCCATCAACAAATAATATTGTTGGCATAAAGTCTCGACTTTATAAAGTTAAGTAAATTATTAAATTGATTATCCATTGGATTATAATATTGATAATTGAAAATAGACTTCTTGACTATGTTGATAGCAAGTATAAATACTTGATTGCCTAGATATTAAACAATTACATTCCCAATGCAAACATATATCCTGACCGGATTAGGGTTGTTTAATATTGAATGCTGGGGTATCGAAGGAGGATTAGAGCCACAGTGAAATATAGATTTTAGTTGTTCCGCATTTTTATTTAAGAACCCCAATCAGCAAAAAAAAATCGGTTGGCTTTTACACCAACCGATAAGAAAAAAACATAGGTAAAAACCTGTTGCTATTGCTTGATGATTGTTTTTTTGAATACTTCAGTTCCGTTTTTGACTAACATAATGTAAGTGCCCTTTGACAATCCAGTGAGTGAAATTCTTTGTCTGTTCTGATTAATGCGGATCGTTTTAATAACCTGGCCAGATATGGAGTACAATGTTGCTTCGGCCCCTAGCTTATCCTTAGCAAGCTGAATGTAAACAAATTCAGCTGCAGGGTTGGGGAATACTTCCAACTCATTCGGCTGCTCTAAATTCACCACCTGGTTCCATGCAGAATTCATGTTGGTAACTGCATTACAATTTCCAATAACATCGCCATGAGCTAAATGTGCGGCTACAGACGACAGCGCAACACAAATGGACTTCCCACTATGGCAAACCACTACTTTATCGCCGTTGTTTCCGCATGATACATCTAGCTTTGAAATTTTAATGAACGACTGCGCCTGGCAACCCTGAGCGTCCGTAACATTTACCGAATAAGTGCCAGATTCCGATACTGCAATAGTTGAACTTTGTGCTCCGGTATTCCAAAGGTATTGATAGCCCTCTGTTCCGCCGCTTACTTTAGCCAACAACGAAAGCGTTGAAGGACCATAACCAATGTAAATCGTATTCTTAAAATCAACTGCAGGATTCAACGCATATACATCGGGGATTAGCACATTGATGGGCGCATTTACCAATACAGAGAAACTAATAGTGGATATGTTTCCATGAATATCTTTTACTGTCCAAGTAACAATTGATTCTCCAACATTAAAATTACCATTTGCATCCATTCCCGTTCCGCTTCGTTGCGTTGCTCCGGATACAACATATTCAATGGTTGCAATACCACAATTATCTATTGCGCTTAGCTGCGGTACTGCATATTGCTGGTTGGTTTCATAACAGCGCACCTGGTTGGCTATCTGTTGCAATACTGGTTTCTCCGTATCATTTACTGTTACCGTTTGCAATACAGTAGTTGTATTGCCTGAAGCATCCGTGGCGGTCCACAAAACTTCAGTAATACCGGTAGGGAATGTTGCAGGTGCATTATGACTAACAAGAACCGAACCTCCGTTGTCAGTGGCGTTTGCGGGCGTCAAGTTGATTACAGCACTGCATAGACCGGCAGAAGTGCTAGTGATAATATTTTCAGGAGCAGAAATAACAGGTGGCTCCACATCTTTCACAGTTACCTTTTGAATAGCCATGGCCACATTACCAAAATTATCAACAGCAGTCCACTCCACATTGGTCACACCAATCGGATATACAGCTGGTGCATTATTAGAAACCAACTTCACTCCGTACTTATCTGTCACTAAGGGCTGGCCAAGCGTTACGCCGCTTGCAATAGCTGCTCCTGCATCAGTATTCACTTCTACATCGGACTGCATTACAATAGTAGGGCTTGTATTGTCTGTTGTTCCATAAATCAGCAACGCAGGTCTAAATGCAACTGTTCCTTCTCTTGAAGAAAATGTGGCATCGGTGGTACTACCTAGCGTTGTGGAAGTGATCCTTATCGACAGTTTCTTATTACCCAATAACGCCTGCCTTACAGTTTCAGTAACAGGAACATAAATGAATGTTCCTGCTGCTTTACCTTGTACCCTCGCAAGCAGGTTACTACCTGCTGGTGGCTGGTTGTTCCAGGTGATGCCTGTTTCAGTCCAACTGTTATCGGGTACCGCAAAAAATTCCCATGTTGTGCTGGCAATCGTTGCACCTGCAGAAACAACCCTCACTCTTAAGCTTGCGCTGTCGAATCCACGGTTATAGCCACTCAGGTCAAATTGCAGAAAGCTTCTTCTAGCAAAACCAACAGCGTCATTTTTCACTACAAGACCTCCAGTTGCAAAATTAGTGTTGGCAAAACTGCCATCACGTACATAAGCATCACCAACGGCTTCGTATACATCAGGAATAGCTGCAACGGTTGTATTGTTATTAATAATGGCATTCACCGAGCTGCCTGCCATCAATGCAGTAGGCATAGCAACCGTAAGTGTGCGTAACTGAACGAGTGACTGATTCTGGAAACCAATCACTAAAGAAGAGGAGGCCTGATTTGGATCGGCAATTGCAACTGCAACGCTTGCACTTGAAATATTTTTCAGCAACATTGTACAAGGGTTGCTGGCACTTACAGTAATACCATTGCTGGTTAAACTACTCGATTGGTAAAAAATTATTTGTAGCATATCGAGGCCACGGTGATAAACAGCTTGTACAGTAGCATCATTAGCCCATATTTCTATCTGAGATGCATCGTAGGTTTCCATGTCTGAAAGCGTTTTACCAGGTGTCACTATGTAAGCATAATTGCTACCACTTGGTTTAACACCATGCTGAAACCATAATTTGAAAACATCTTTCGTGATAAGATCAGATGAATAGGAAGTGTTGATACTTTTTTGTGTACCTGTTTGTGCCTGGTTACTGAGCCTTACAGTACCGCCCTGAGGGAAAAAATAACCTACATTGTCATGATGTGCCCATTGAAGATTGCCTGCATATTGGCGGTTACCGTTGGCCAGCGTTTGTGTGCCGGTATTCGTTTTCACATTCACAGCACCATCTAGCAAACATTGATTTAGGGTAGTATTGATTGCTTCTGCAGCAGTTGAAGTAATGCCTGCACCTAAACAAACAACTTCATCATCAAAAAAGAACCATCCTTTTTTTGCGGTAGTGTTGTAATCATTCATGGCATATGCACTTGCGCCGAATTGCCCGTCAGATACACCACCTGCAAATGCGGATGTTCCGAAGTTAACACCCCACTGTGCACGAAGCGGATAATTAGTGATTTCTGGAACAGTAGTGCCAGGTATCTTATTCCATTCCCACACCGGATAAATATTGTAATACTCATCGCCATTTACAGCAATATAATTTGCCCCTTCTGTCATATAATAACCTTTCAGGTTTTCCCCGTTTCCATTTTCAGATTTTGCAGTACGGGTTGAAACGCTTCTCAAACCAAACATATAAGCCGGACGATGATGCACCGTATAATCTGTTCGCCAGAAGTGCAGGTGCTCTGGATTAACTAGGTAAGATGCCGGTCTTGAGCCATTGATACGGCTAATAGCTGCATCGTATTCCGAAGCATATTGTGAAAGGTCAACGCCTTTTGCATTCCGAACAATGAATTGATTGGGCCTTCCGTCATTCGGTCTGCTGATCTGTCGGTTGAATGCATTAAAGTCGTGGTACATTCCACGGGTAGCTTTTAAATAGCTGCCACGAACAAAGTTGGATAACAAGGAAATTTTTTCGGCCGCAAACGCATACGTGGTTCCGGTTACATAGTTTGCAATATTGCTGATGCCTGATACTAGATCAGTTCCGTATCCGTACAGATATAATTGAGGACCATGAGCTGTAAACGTATTGTCGGCCTGTAAGCCTTCCCCAATATCCCCTCCATTGTTACCGGTAATCACTAACGAATTGGAAACAAGTGAAATAGTTTGTTGGAGTAAAGTTTGATTTTGTGTAAGACATGCCCTTGCAACATAATGCTGGGCAACATCAGTAAGATTGGAACCATCTTTCGCGGGCGATTGTGTAATAGGTGTACCCTTCACCATCCATGCAATTAAAGCCGTTTCCATTTGGCTGCTGAGGGGCTCACTGCCATAGCGCATGGCAACCAGCGCATTCCCAATGTTTTCAGGCAAAGAAATACTGAGCATATACCAATTGGTACTGGTTGGGGCAGGCGATAAAGAAAGCCAGTAGTTCATGCCATTGATAATAGCCTGGCGTAATACGGTGCTTCCATTATAACTGCTTCCCACGCGGCTGTAAGCGCGTGCAAACAAACTGATGCGATCCCAATGAATTCCTGGTTGCCAGTTGGTTTGCGATTTGTCGGCATAATTAATATCGGGCCATGAGCCATTGGTTGCCTGTGTGCTGAGCATTGTGGTAACCGAATTATCATGGCTGGCAACAGTTCCAGTTGTGAATCCTGTTCGAATCCTGTCCATAATGAGCGAGAAATCAGTTTGTGCATGTAGGGGACTCCATGCTGCAGTACTAACGTAGAAGAACAAGAGTACGGCAAAATTTTGCATTACTTTTTTAAATGACATAGCAATCTTTTTAAAGTATGCTAAATCTCTACATTCTTACTATTAGCTATGGGTCAACATTATCTCTAATTCAGGGTAAAATTGTCTTTTGTTGCGAAGTTTTTTATTAAATACAATGTGTTGTTGAGGGAAGGGTGTTTATGGAAAGAGTGAGAAGGTTTGGGGGGATTGGGATCGCGGTTTTTCTTTTTATTCACTGTGTATTTGGTCATGATATGGCGTGCAGACGGAAACAAGCCAATCGATTGGCTCTGAACCTATATCATTCTTGATACATTAATCTTCAGGATGCTTCCACCCTATATCTTTCATGATTTTTTCGAATGTAAAATTTCCGAATTTTATCACAACACCTTTTGAGTTTATATAACCATGCTTACTACAGATAATTGAATAATGGTTGCAGCCACTATCCTTCTCATGTTCATCCCAAGGAACTTCTTTGCAACTCTTCCCTATTATAGCTTTACCCTTATAAAATGTTGAAACACTTTCGAATTGTGGCTTTATAACAACTTGACCTTTTGAATTAGCAAATCCAATCAGGTTATCGCTATTCACAATTCTAACTTTTCCTTCAACCAAGATGTCTGGATTTGGTTCTCCATTGCTAGCATTATATACGTTAAAGAGCACTTTCTCGTTTACGTCGATTGCAGCCCACCCTTTGAAGTTTTTCATTCCAAATACTGCAAAATATCCGTAAGTATCCTGAGTAAAGCAGATGTAGTATTTAGATGTGTCAAGTTGTTTTATAATTATACCTTTTTCATCTACTAAACGATAGCTAACAACTAATGTATTTTCTTCATTATATACTACTTTAAATTTTTTCTGGGCACTAATGGTGTATGCAAAAAAGAGAGAAATTAAAGTCAATAAAACGTTTCGGATTGGAATCATAATGCTAATGTTGCCTGCCAGATTTAGCTTCAAGGCTTTTGATGAATTCATCTTGATTATCTGGAGTTAAAATAATTATGGTATGGTCATTTTTTGTTAACATCACCATTTTGTCTCTACGTGTTGCATAGAATCTTATATTTCCTAAATCTGTTTCAGATTTTCCAAAATAACCAAATGCTCCCCCTGTTGTCGTCTTTTTTAAAAGGTCATGATATACTCTGTCTACACGAATAATTTCAGAAAAATTAATTTCAACATTTCCAATAGGTCGGCAAACAATTACACTGTCTGTTCCAACCTGATATTGAGTTGGCCTATGTAAGTATGTCAACAAAAGAAGGAATATAAAAAAGAGAAAAAATCCTAGATACCAAATCCATTGGTCACTGGTATGAAAAAGATTAAACAATGGTACCACTGTAAAAAGAAGAAATACACCTGCAGTCTTCTTACGTACAATTTGATCTGACGATACCGAAAATTTCATCTTTGGTTTTTATATTGGAAATTTTATTTAGTACAGGTATTGCTTTACTAAGAAAATTAATCCTGATAATGGTTTAGTACTAATAATCAACTGATACTCTTAGCTGGCCACCAAGACCATCGCGAATGATTCTCATGAGGGTTGATAATCTTATATCACTTGCATCATTTTCTATACGTGAAATATAGGTTTTAGTTGTTCCGCATTTTTCAGCAAGTTGCTCTTGAGTTAGTCCTTGTTCCTTTCTAAGCTCTTGAAGCATCACTCCTAGTTTGAATGCTTCAAACTCTTCTTCATACTTATTGCGTTTATTTGTCCCTTTCTTGCCATATTGCGCATCTAAATGATCTGTAAAAGACGTTAAGTTACTATTAGCTTTTTTCATCGAAATATTGTTTTTTTAGTCTTTCAGCTAAATCTATTTCACTTTTAGGAGTTTTCTGCGCTTTTTTCTGAAAACCATTTACAATAATTACAAGGTTCTCTTTATCAAAGAAACTAAAAACTCTAAAAATATCAGACCCAACTTCAACTCTTACTTCATATAGTCCTGTAGTGCCGGTAATATGTTTGAAAAATTTTTCAGGCACTCGATTCAATGTGACAATTAGCTGCAAAGTCCAGTTAAATTTCTTTTTAACATCAGGTTTTAATTGATTAAAGAAATCTAAATAATAGTCTTTGTAGTAATAGATCTTCCTATTAAAGTTTGCTGTCAAAATACAAAGTTATCTAATTAGGTAACATTTTCAAAAAGAATATTTAAGGCTTTATGAAACTAAATTAAGTATAGGGTATTCAAAAGTATTAGGTATTTACACCTATTCTACTAGCTTTTACACCATAACATTCCCAATGCGTACATATATCCTATCCGGATTAGGGTTGCTTGTCATTGCCTTGTATACATGTGGGGGAAACCATACCAATAAATCCCTATCCTTTTTCATTAGGGATACGCATTTGTATCGCACTCCTTCCTTTAAAAGTAGTGCATCGTATGGATGTATGGGTTGGTAATGGAATTCGAAGGTTAGGGAAGGAAAGGTGTTATCAGGTGAGTTAGAAGGGGTTGGGTGGATTAGGTTTGTTGTGAGATTAGGAAGGCTGAGGTGGAGATAGATTGCTCAAAGCCTTTTGTTAAGTGCAACTTTTTTATTCTTCCTTTTGACTATTTGTAATCGTTGGCTTTGAAAATCTTATACTTGGCCCATTCCATTTTATTGAATTACCAGAACTGTCCATAAAAGTAAAACTAACTTCATAATACTCACTCTCATCATAGTCAAATGCACCTGAACACATATCATGACCTACTTTTATTTGATCATCTTGAGGTATTAAGTAATACATTACTGTATGCCCAGTAAGCAAATTTTTCACAGTTGTTTTAACTAAAAGGGGTGATTGATCTTTTGCTGGATTACTAAATACAACGTGCATTGATGGGCCACAACCATATTGAGCGAATATCTTCTTAATTTCAAAAGGATTACCATTTAATCTTGGGTTCTGTGTATCTACATCATTCTTCACCGTAAAAGATATGGGTTCGTACTTCTTTGTTAAAGTATTTATTCGATGTAACCGCTCAAATTTAGGCAAGCTGTCAATATGAAGAGTGTAACTTTCACTCAATTCAAGTATTCTCTCAGGCTTTAGAATAGCTTGTGTCAAATTAAATTGTCCAATACATAGTTCGGTTACAATGAGTTTTATTTGTTTATTACCACTCTTAAGATAAATACTATACTTATCATTTAATCCTAAAACTGTTTTTTGACTCAATGCATAGCCTTCAATTACAAAAATTTGATTTTTTGAAATAGAACTACTATTTGGGAAAATAGAAAGCCCAGACATAGTGCATTCGGCATTTACTGCAATCGAGCAGAGAAGTCCGATGATTATATGAAAAAATTTATTCATAAAGTTATAAATAAGGTTCTACTTCGAATTTGATTTGGCTAATTTGTACTCCACGTAAATTACAAAAACAATACCTAAAGTGTAAGCAATCAAATCAATCCATTCAAATGATGTCCCTATAACTGTTCTTGCAATTACTGAATGTCCTAATCCAAGCAGGTTCACAATATTGAAGTATTGCAAAATCTCTAGTGTAAAAGAAAAAATCAAAACACCTATTGCTGTTTTTAGATAAGCAGTGTCAAAGAATGACTTAATAGAACAATATATAAATATGACGAATAAGGTATCTCCTAAATAAGGTCTAATGATTTGATCGTGTGCATATTTGACAATTAGTAATTCAATAACAAATAATACAAGTGCTATGATAAAATAAGGCAAGTTGAATTTTAGTATTCTGCTCATAGGAAGGGTTCAAACCAAATGTTAGCGGTTCATGCTTTTTTTTGCAGGCATTGTTTCTATAACGTGTATTTCGTTTCCATCTGGGTCTTTAATCTCAATAGTTTTTGCGCCGTTTGGCATTTTGTCAATAATCGGTTGCTTGTATTTGCCTGATTTGTAATCGCTCCTCACTTCCATAAGCCTTTTCAGAAAATCATCTATAGAATTCACCATAAAACCTAAGTGTACAAAACCTATATGCCCTGGTACTGAGGGTGTTTCACTGATAACTGTAGTAGTGTCATTGAGCCACTGAGACAAATGCAGCTCAATACCATCACCCAATCTTACCCATTTTACAATGTATTGATGACTTGGAGGAAAGGGATAGGGTATAGTGTCTGCCTGAAATACTTTGGTGTAAAAAGCTACACTCCTTTCCAAGTTCTTCACATCTAATAGCGTATGGTTATACCAAGTTGTACTTTTTTGTGCAATGCCAAAGGATGCGATAAATAAAAGGAGTAGAACGAGGAAAGACTTTATCATTGGTACATATTTTTCATGTAAAGTGAAGCGAAACAGCGAAAGTATGATTGCTAACATTTTGGCGCTTAGCACAGGTTGGGAATGTTTGTTCCAACTGCAGGCTTGTCCACTAAAGACTCAATTAGCTAAAAGTCGAAATTCGTTTTAATAAATCTTCTGAAGTGACATCCTTTTTGGGGACTCTTTTTTATCGGGATCCTTTATTTCTCGAATGTAATGACTTTGTTGCTTTTTGGTCTTAGGTATCGCATTAACCCCTTGGTAAATTTGAACCCATTTATATATGTTCGTTCTGCTTATTCCATACTTTGATTGTAGTATCATATATCCAGAGCCTTATGTTAAACACTCTTGAATAATCTGATCCTTTAAGTCCATATTGGTTGTTTTTTAATCAACCAATTTAAGGACGAAAAAAAAAACGCTTTTCAACAAAAGTAAGCTTTGAAATAGAAACTTTTATTTACAGTCTTATAAATACCTTCATCCAAGGACTATCTAGATTCTTTTCTTGAAGATAAGAAAGCATCCCATTGAAATAGTCTATTTGCCTAATTTTACTCTTCTGATATAAAAAATTGGGAGCAGCTATTTTTTCAGCTTTAGGTAAAGCTTCAAAACGGGTAGCGAAATAACTGATATGATAATGAGGAATAGCTACACCTAATATCATTCCAGGTAATCCGTTAAAAAGTTCAGGCCCTCCTTTGGTCTTTATAGCATCGGTATAAAAAGCTACTACATATATTGAATCGTTGATTAAAGCATTTGCTCTCCTGCATTCAAAACCTGCAATTTCACGAATCTCATCTGTTAGTTTCCAGCGGATTTTAATTAATGAATCTATTATGACCTTTTGTTCATTGTATGCATTTTTTTCTGCAACAAATTGAAAGGATGATAAATCAGTAAGCACTTGATTCTTATCTGCCATAGGCACTCCAGTACCATGTAAAAAAGGAGAAATAGACCCAGATGGCTTATACAAAGTAGAATCGCGATCAAAAATCAATTGAAAACTATCTATCCAAAATTGCGGATTATCAACTTTATATTTCTGAAAGAAAGTCAGAAATTCTTCTTTAGGAACTATTCCAGATTCACCAATTACTTCAGGCAAAATTGCGTGGGTATTAATTTTTCTTTCAAATATAATACGTCCCCGTTCAACAATATGATTCTGTGAAAAAGCTGACTCATACGGCAATAAAAAAACAACAATAAAAAAAAGCCGAATCATTTACTATTACTTTATTTGTTTATACTTTGTAAAATTCCAAATAGCGCTTAACATAAAGTATCTCCTAATAGCTAAATATCGATTTTCCGAAAACATGGCGGAAGTAGCAACTCGTGAGAATCCAGCATTAGAATTTAGTATATCATTTGCAGTTAATTTAACTGTAAATAGATTATTCTTTAGAAAGCTTTTACTTATCCATGCATTCCAAACCATTCTATCAAAGTTATCAGTGAAAATATTATTCTTACCTTGTCTGAAAAACTCCGCATCACTATGTATTTGCAATGAAGAAGATAAGTATACATCTATTGCAGATTTGAGTTTATACGAAAAGAAATTATTTCGGGTAATCTTTGTACGCTCATTCAAAGAATTTACATCATAATAAATCGTACTCCCCAATTGAATCGCATATTTACCAGACTTATTTTTAGATAACAAGATGCCTGCAGAAGCAATATTGTAAATAAGTTTATTAAGTGCCCCGTTTATGAAACTAAAGTTTTTTCCAGATTTACCACTCAGATCAATTGTTGCTTGAATTTTTAAAGACGGTATTGATTTTGAATAAAAACCTGTTAGCTCAAATTCTTCATCTGTATAACCAGCCATGTTCACATACTGTAAAAAATATGCTCCACTTGTGTTAATATTCGAAAGCAATTTAATTGGGTTCTTTGTGCTATTATGACTTACAACTAATCCAGTGAAGGCTTTAGTAAGGCTTTTAAATGACTCATAGGTTAGCGATACTTTGTTAGAAAATGCATTATTAATGGACAAATTATCAGAAAAAGTAACTAGCTGATCGTTATTAAACGCATAGGGGGATAGCTCTTGAAAACCAGGCGCAACTGTTGTACCACGATAACTGATTCCGAAGTTGGTATTATCACTAATGGAATATTGAACACGAGCAAATGGTTTCCAAACCGCAAAACTTCTTTCAAATTCTTTTCTTTGGATTAGATTATTTAAAAAGAGTCTATTAGTTCCTCCACCACTACCTAGGGATGCACTAACTTTATTCTTTACGAAATTGAAGCTTAGATTACCTATAAATATTGTACGAGAATCATTTCGAATTGTTGAAAAAAGAGAATCAATTGATCCGTTAGGATTAAAAATCCTATTGGATAAATTATTATCGTTAACAGCATCATATACAGAATTTGCAGAGAGAATAAAAGAAAATGAATTATTTATTTTATTTGAAAAACTAAGGCCGATTTTCAAATTTTGTAAATTCTGATCCTTTCCTTTGAAAAGGTCTAAACTTCTAGTACTATCAAGTGATGGTTTACCATTAAAAAATTCAGTAGCCGTTAAACTTGTTTGTTGTTCATTTGAGCTTGTTGATTGTTGTTCTATGGAAAAAGAAATTGTTCTTCCTGGTTGCTTAAATTTTTGCTGAAATAAAAAAGAAGTTTGTATTCTACGACCTTCACTATTAACATTAGTTTGATTATTTGTCCGATTTAAAAATTGTTCATTGCTATTTAGGTCCGAAGAAGCGCTTTGCTGACTAGAAGCTCCTTTATTATAAGATGCTGTATGACTAAATGTAATTGTTCCCCTTTCCCCTACTTCTTGTTTATATGTAAAATTCATCTTATGGCTAAACCCTTCTTTTTGAAAATCAGTATTAGCAAATCTTTTGATTGCACCTACTGGTAAAATTGTATTAGAAAATGTTGAATCGAATCCAGCAACATTGGAAATAGAATAATAATAATCGCCATTAAATGAATTACGGTCCTTATTCCATTTATTATCAAAATGTAATCCTACCATTGAAAATTGAGGCAGGCCCTTTCCATCATATTGTTCTAAATCATTTTTGACGCCCAATTGATTCTTTTCTGTCGCCCCTAGTTCAGATTGGCCTATATTATTAGATGCCGTATAACCAGAGGTCTTCCGTTTTCCTTTAAAACTATTTATCATCGCTTGAGCACTATTGGGAGTAAACTGATCACCTAGTCCTATTCCTGCTTCAACCTTTCCAAATACCCCATTACTTTTATCTTGTTTTAATTGAAGGTTGATGACTTTGTCTTTTATCCCATCATCAATCCCTGTAAATATGGCTGCATCCGATTTTTTATCATAAACCTGAACTTTAGCTACCATTTCTGAACGTAAATTTCGTGTAACAAAAACTGGATCATCACTAAAAAACTCCTCCCCATCAACCAATACTCTTTTAACTTTTTTTCCTTGCGCTGAAATTTTCCCATTAGGGTCTACCTGAAGGCCTGGCAAAATCTTTAATAAATCTTCTACAGATGCATTCGGAGGTAGTTGAATTTCAGCAGTATTATATTGCAAAGTATCACCTCGTAATTGAATTGATCGAATACTTGATTTAACTACAACTTCTTTTAATAACACTTCTTTTGAGGTTAAAATAATT
The DNA here is from genome assembly GCF_030695065.1 of Sediminibacterium sp. Taxonomy (GTDB): domain Bacteria; phylum Bacteroidota; class Bacteroidia; order Chitinophagales; family Chitinophagaceae; genus Sediminibacterium. The sequence goes on from NZ_JAUYTR010000011.1 coordinate 170,181, forward strand.
GAACCCAAATCAATACTTTTAATTTGACCAATATTAATTTCTTTAGAAATGCTCAGATATCCAGGATAACTTATAAATAAAATATAGTTTCGATTATTATATAATTCGGAAAAAACAAAAGATCCATTTGATGAGGTTCTAACATCAGATAGTATAATAGAATCTTTAGCATTTAAAAGCACCACAGATGCATTATTAATGTTCATTTTCAATGCACTATCTTTTATAACGCCTCTCATGGTTACATCTTGAGAAATAGCGTTAAGACAATTAAAGAGAAGAAGTAGAAGTAGATATTTTTTCATTTATTCAACACAAATAGAAATCATGGTAAAGAGGCTGTGAAAAAAGTAAAATCAGATTGAGGGGGTTGAAGAACAGCTATTATAAATAGGTTCACAAAAAATCCAAGGATCCGTTTTGTTATCCAATGTGAATTGCCAAATTGTTTTTATTCCTCTTTAAAATAATGATGGCTGTAGAATTTTCTTTGGATGGAATGTACCAATTATCACAAAAGGGTTTGGAGCAATTAAATGAAACTCTCTTGTTGTTCCCAAAAACAAATACAAATCTTTAGTTTTAGCAAAGTCATCAAAATATTTTTTTCGAACATCTTCGCAAGCCCTAGCTTCATCGCCTTCATGTCTTTTTAAACAATTCCAATATAATTGACCTATTTCCCAATCCTCTATCATCATGGTTCTTTCTATACCATCGTCGCTAGTGAATTTGTACGAAAATTTGTACGGTAGCTTTTTTACAACTTCAAAAGGGTTCTCTGAGTTTTGGAAAAGGTTTAATTGTAGTGCTTTGGCTTTTAAAAGGTCAAGTTTCTTTTTATCCCATTCTCTATCAACGCTTTCGATTTTGAAGTCTAAAATTTCTTTCGGCTTAAAAACAGCAAGTGAGGTATACTTTGAATTGTCTTTTGCTTGTGCAATAAGTTCGGTCATGTTGGTATAAACATTGTTAAGAACAATTTCCTTCCTAAGTTTCCAAATCTCTTCCGTACCTAAATGGTCAACAATTTTAAAAGCTGTTTCAATTGATCTAGGTTTATGGCTTTCTAAACGGAAGTCTGAATTATTTTTTTCTAGATCAACTTCAATCCAATCGTATTTGCTGTACTGTTTATCGTATTCAAGTTTACGAAAGGGAATTGGGTAAATTCTTATCCAACTTCCATTTTCTAGAAATCCTGCGGTACATACAAGTTCATCATACTTGCTTGAAAGAGTAGGGTATGTTTTAACAGCAATCAGAACTTTAGTTAATGCCATAAATTAAATATGTTTTAATTCATATTCCCATTCAGGTAAACTGACAATTGCTTCAGCAAGATGCTTTCTGTGGCATTGGCAAATATTGGCTTCAAAGCATGTCAATGCAATTCTTTTTCTATCTTTTAGCAAGTTCAGGATTTGTAGTTGCTGACTTGTAGTTTTCTTTAAATTTTGCTTCTTATAGATTTCAAAAAGTTTATCGTAATCCGTCTGTGTTTTTAATTCCTGTCTTTGGCTAGATTGAATACCCACTTCTGGTATGTGTATGTATTCAATTTTTAAGCTGGCACAAAAAGTTTTTAGTTGCGTTTTTGAAAAACCAAATTTCATGCTCAAAGGATTATTTCTAACATCAACTAAAACTTTCACATCATTTTTAATAAGTCTATTTAAATATTCCTCTAAAGAAATCCCTTCATAACCAATTGTATAAAGGATTATATTATTATTTCTTGGTTTGGCATTTAGAACCATAACATATTGCTCATCATTTAAAATTTCTTTTGCCTTTACACTATTTATTGCATAATACTGATAGTTCAAATATGTCAACTTCATCAAGGAATTTGTTGTTAGCTTACCGTAAGTATTTTTAATATCAATTAATATTTTTTTATCCTTTACATCTAGTGCTTTTACATAGTCGGTCGCATCAATTTTTGTGAAACTAGCTTTGTCTTCAGAAAGTTGTCCATGTCTAACCATAGCGGTAAGGTCAGCATTTGCTGAAAAGGAATAGCAACCATACAAATGTGGCACAAAGTCGTAGTCTGGCTTATTTTGTCTGCTTGCAAACAAAAACAAAAGCTTTTGCAATGATATTTTGGGTAAATGACTGTCAAAAGTCTGTAGCAGCGCTAATATAATCTTTCGTCTGTAAAACATATTGCGAAAGTACTAAAATAGTCTTTAGGGCTAGTCCTAAAGACTATTTTAGCAGGTTAAAAAGAGTTCAATCCTTTTATTTTTACAGGATTTCACCGCATAGTATTCAACGTCCGGGGCTTTACGCTGGTTGGATAATTCGTGATCCTAATGCCAGCTTGGCCACTACTGACGCAATTAGTTAAAGCCAAATTACTGAAGTTGATTTAAAACTCCAAAGCTGATGGGCCATTGCTGAAGCCCAAATTGGGTAAAGCCTATTGTTGTACGCATCAAACTGTTAATTCTGGTAAGCCTCCCTTAAAAACTTTTGCAGCTTTTTCTCGAATTTCAATCAACGATTTATGAGAAATCTTATACTCAAATTTTCGTCTGCAATAGCAATTACCATTTGATAAATCAAGCTTAATATTACTATCCAGTAAATGAGCATGTGGATTTGAGGGAAATGGATCCTTATCATAAAGATGAATAATCCAATTAAGTCCGCCTGACTTAATTCGAGCTTTACGTTGTATTCGAAGATGCTCAGGTATCACATCGATATCTGTTTCTATAAGCCTATTTAGAGTCAAAAAATCAAATTCAGATAAAAGATTGAAAGCTTGTTCTTCAGAAATTTCAATATCCCAGAGTGAACCCCGCCATTTAAACCCCATTTCGTCAGACAACAAAATAAAAAGTGCGTCTTCAATATCAGAAACTTTAATTTCATCTTCCTTAAAAGCAGAAATACGGAAAGATAAAGACTCAAACAAGTGAATTAACTCCTCAATCTCCAAAATAAATAAATTTTATTGCGTATAACGTTTTCGGGCTTGGCGAAGGTGGCGATTTTCACCACAAATGTTGATGCGGAGAACCAATTTTGATTAACCACAAATGTGTCTGCGGAGCACTTAACCGCCACTTTTGCCAAGCCCGTGTTACAAGCTGGCCTTCTGTCCACCGAGTAGTTGAAACGCATACCAGTCAACGGTTCTGGTGTCTGCATTGCAACTGATTTTTGTCTGTCGTTGGGTTGTGCGGTTGCGTATTTTTTATTTTCAGAAGGGGAGGAGATTTTTTTTAATTCAATTTTGTCTGCGTGGGAAAGGTGTAAGCTCTTTTGTAAGCGTTGGTCTGTGCTTGGGCTTGTGCGGCTTGCAAATGTGCTTACACCTATGTGTGTGAAGTTTTTTGTATTGTTAATTTTCATCTTCTTCATTTGCTTTCATTTCTATTAATCTTTTTCTTAACTCTTCTTTCTCTTTTGGGTCTTGAACATCTTTTGAAAGAAAATCTGCCATAAAAACGTTGAAGTATTTATTGAATCGTATTACAAATTCCTTTGCCTTTTTTGCTAATTCTAAATCTGTATAACCCATCATTGTCCGCAACGCTAAATAGATTCTATAAAGTAGGTTGAAATTATTTTCTTCAAAAGCTCTTTCGTAAAGTTTTTCTATTTCATCAGGAATAATAAAAAAACACTTTTGAATTGACTGAACAATTGGTTCAATAATTCCTTCATGACCACTAACTATGTAGCCAACTCCATCCCAGTCAAAGCCTTCATGGTGTTTCATGTTGCTTAATGACCTTACATCTGCTCTGCGAAGAAAATTTTTATTAGAGCCAACTTCGTTTAATAAATAAAGATGAAAGGCATAAACTGAATATTCTGCATTGCCAACTAATCCCAAAGGATAACCTGCCAACTGCGACAAAATTGCATAGGGTAAAAAATCGGAAACAAAACCTCCTTCATCCATATCATCTTCAAAATTAACTTGAATGTGTCCGACACCTTCTGAATACATTAATACTTTAGTTCCCTTCCCAATTTTTTCTAAATGAGGTGGAATTTTCAGTAACTCCTGAACTAAATCAGAGAATAATTCCACTTCATTCTTATGTGCTATTTTCATTAAAACACCAGTTGCTACAATATCGCAATAAGGTATTGGAGTTACAGTTTCAATAAACGTTTTGCAAATTTCTTCAATTGGTTTTTCTTCCTTGCTTTCTCTTAAAATTATTTCTGTAACCAATTCAATTGAATGTTTTGCAACAAGCTCTTGAATTTTGGGATAGATTACTGTCATACCATTTCGTAGTTCCCTTATGACAACTACCGATGATTTTATAAGTGTTTCTAAATCGTCAGGGAAATTCTTCTTGAAAGTCTCCTTTGAAATTGCACCACTACCAGACGCTACAATACTTAAATCTGCATTTGTATTTCTCAATTCAAGTTCAGCAAAAAAGCAAAATGCAATTTTGATATACAAGTCATGGACTTGTCTCGTATAAGTTTTGTTTTCCGAAATTGCATTTAAGAGATTGAGGTCAGGAACAGCATTTATTTTAGTGAATTGTCCTGCTTCAATATCTCTAGTGAGAAGAGAAGCTAAATGTCTTACAATTCTTGGCTCGCGATATTCGGGTGTATAATGTCCGCCATGTTCAATTAAAACTTGAAATTTGGTTAGCAACAAATCGTTTGTAGCGCTGTATTCATCGTCATCAAGTTCATCTAACTTGACTATTTTACTTTGCTCACCAATGAGTGTCTTGTATTGTCTGTTTGCAACAAAAGCTATTTCCTTGAAATTGAATTCATCTATGCTGTAAAGAATATGATGATTAACCCCTTTAAAGATGTCAATGAGTTCAATAATTTCTGCCTTAATTGCTTCGGGTGTTGCATTGTTGAAATTGTCTAAGAGCAAATAGAATTTACTATCAGGTAAATTGCTTAGCGAGTTAATGAGCCACTCTCTAATTTTATCCTTGTTAATTGAAATTTTAGAACTCTCAGAAAAGTGATTTGCTAATTGCTGCAAAATAGAATAGTTGTTATCGCTGCAATCTAAATAGAGAAGAAATTTTTTGGCAGATTTGGTTTTTGTAAAAAACTCAAACAGCAAATTTGTTTTGCCACTAAAAGCAGAACCTATCAAACCAACTAATGCAGCACCTTGAGAAAAATGAGATTGAATTTCAGCGACTACTTTTCTATCAATTCTAAAATCAATGCAAATGGGTTTTGTGAAGTCGTCAATTGTTCCAAAGAATCTTTCAAATCTTTTTTCGCTGATTTGATTTATTACCTGTGAGAATAATTCAGGTTCTTTATTCAGTAATAGATTGACTGCATCTTTGAAATCATTTGTCGCAAGTTGAAAGGAGTTGTTGGTTAGTTTTTGAATAAATTCAAGGTCTACATTGTTTGCTTCAATTTTTTCTTTCGTGTATGTATTGTAAAACTGATTGTCTATGCCATTTGAAATTAATGTAAGCGGTGGCATTGGATGCAACAATCTTGCATAGGAAATGCCTTGCAATACATCTTCTGTTGTAAGTTGTAATCCTTCTTTCTTCAGTTCTAATAGAATGATATTTTTCTGTTCAATTATTAAGAGAATATCAAAAATTGCTCTTGAAGGATAGTTAGATGGTTCCTTTGAATCAACCTCAACATTATGATGTCCAAATTTAATGCTAAATGATTTCTGATGTTCAACTTTAACTTCCTTAAAAGTCGGGAAAGCAGAAGTTAATACTCTGTCTATTCTTGCCTCTAATGTTGCTTCATTTTTTGCCATAATTTTATTTTATTAAACAGAGGCATAACAACCGTTTATTTCTTTGTCAAGATTGTTTATTGATGTTCGTAGTTTTTCAATTTTACTAAATGCTTCGTTGTATTGAGTTTCTTCTTCGGCAGAAATTTTACTACTCAATTTTTTCATTTGTTTTTGAAGGTCGGTGAAAAAGAAATTGACTTTGTTGTTTGCGTAATCAATAATCAATTTTGAATGTTCTTTTACCAAATCCATATATGCAGAATCTATTTTTTTGAATTGTTCATTGTAACATTTCCTCGCACCTTCCATTATTTTGCTGATTCGTTTTGCTCTGCGTTCTGCGGCTGAAAGAACAAGGTTGCCAAAGAATCCAACTATGCCTGCTAAGATTGCAGCAGGCGGATTGATGATAAAACCAATGATTCCCGTAAACAAACCAACACCAAAAGAAGTTGAGAGGTCAACTGTTGGAGTTTCAAATTTTTCAACTTCTGAAAAGTCAACGAGTTTTTGTTTTGAATTTCCTGCAATAATTTCTCTCACTTGTTTTAAGTTGTCCTCAATCCAATTATCAATCATCTCTTTCAACAAGTTTACTTGGTGAGCATACTCAATATTTGTTTGCTGCAAAGTTTTATGTCCGCCTTGTGTAAGATAATTTTGCAAAGATTTTTTATCAGGCAAATCAGTATTTACTGCAAATGAGTTCAAATATGTTTCAAGTTCTAAAAGCAAATTGTGCTTTCGGTTTTCAAGCGAACTTGAAATGCCTTTTCTAATTTCTCTTTCTCTTCCACAATACAATTTTGAAAGGTCTGGAATTTTTCCTTTTACTTTTTCAATTGCATCAATGAGTTTTTTTCGTTTCTCATTATCAAACAACCTTGCATTCAAAATTCCTTCAAAATCTTTTGTTGAACCAATTATTTCTCTATTTACAAAATTCAAATTGACTAAACCAACTTTATTTTCTTTTAGCAAATAAGCCCAAATATCATCTTGCAATTTTAGAACTGTGTCTGTGCCTTTCTTCTGCTTCAATCTAACATCTATACTTTCCTCTGCACTGATAAAATAAATTTTGCCTGAAACCTTATCGTAAAGATTATGCTTCTTTAGGTCTTGTATAACTCTGTCTTGAAGTTGCTGCAACTTGTTTCCTGTGAGTGCATTTATTTTGGTGAACACCAAAAATATTTTATCAAGTGATTGCCCTAATTCAAGAATGTGTTTCTTGTATTCGCTTTTAAAAATGTAACCGCCATTTTCAAAAGGAGAGGAATCAATCAAATAAAGTATTGCGTTAGATTTAGTAACCGTGCTCCATGTGTAGTTGTAAATATTTTCATCAGGGTCGTCAAGTCCAGGAATATCAAAAAAGGAAACACCTTGTTCAAGTTGCCTGTTAGCCAAATGAATTGCTATGAGTGCTACTTCCTTTTTGTTGTCTTCGTTTTCGGTTTGCGAAGCAAAACTTTTGATAACCTCTTTAGAGAACTTATGAGATGCAGCTTTGCCGCTTCTAAAAGTTACTTTTACTAAATCTTCTTTTCCAGGGAGTATTTGAATTGGAACTCCTGTTGTTTGGAAAATACCAGTTGGAGAAATATCTTTTCTCCTTAGCAAAGCATTTATCAAAGAACTTTTGCCCACTCTTGAAGGTCCTGTTATTGCAATTCTATAAATGGCTTGTTCAATTTGATTGTTCAATGCTTTCAAAGAATTGTTGACGGAATCAAAATTGAAAGGTTTGCATATTTCACTGTAGGCAGCAAGGTTTGAATTGCACTTGTTTTTTAATTCAAAATAAGTTCCTGCTTCAATAATTTTTCTTGATGGAACTTTCCAACTCAAAACATAGTCTCTGATTGAATCTAAAGTATAATTGCTAAAAGTGTCATCAAGAGAAATCTTGATAGTAATGTCTTCTTGGTTTACCCAATTTGGATTTGTGTTCTCCAAATGGTTAATCAACTTTTCATCTATCCATTGTGAGTAGAATTTTTTTGTCGGCAAGTCATTTAGCACAAACATTACAGGAAGATTTGCACTATACCATTGAACTACTTTCTTAACTGGAACTGAAAAGGAAATATGTTTTTTGAGAACCTTTAGTTTCTCAATGGATTTTAGTTGCAGTAAGAAATATTTGCTTTCGGGTCTAAAACTGTCGCTATCTTTTATTGGTCTTGTGATTTCAACTTGCCCGTCAATACCGTAGTCGCGAATAGCCCACCCAAAAGGCATATACATTCCCAAATCTTCAATAAGGTCTTCAAAGTTTCGTTTTGATTTCCATTCGTTACGATGTGATTTAGGTATTTCAACAGGTGTATTTGAACTCATAAGTATTTTTATATATTTATAAAATAATCACATTCCATTCACTGCTTTTATCAAAATATGTCTTATGATTTTCAGTATATCTGTCCTTGTGAACGGCTAAGCATATAAAATGTGTTGCCCTTGTCATTGCAACATAGCCAAGGGGTAATCTTTTCCTGAAAGCATCATTAGCTCGTTGCCTTGTCCGTTGTCTTTCCGTGCTAATAATAAATTCCAAAATCTTACTGCCTATGTCGTAAACTCTGTTAAAGGTTTCAAGGTAAAGGGTCGCTGTATGTGTTTCGCCTTTTACTCCATGAATAGTATCAAAATGAATTTGCACTTCCTGTCCATTTGTTGCAAAACTGTAAATTCTGTTTTCCACCTTTTCACTTGTTGCTTCAAGTTCAGGGTTGGTAAAAAATTGTTTTAGGTCATCATTTACTTGTCCACCTAAAGTTTCAAGCAAATCTGAAACATAGGTTTCAATTTCTCTTTTCAAAATTTCAGTTTGGGAAATTGATGTAATCCATTTTGTAATGTTATCATTGATCTTTTTGGAGAAACTTAAATCATCCAACGAATTTAGATATTGATACAATGCAAATGGCGTAAAGTAAAATCCTGTAACGGGATGCTTGACTTTGCAAAGGCGTAAGCTTTTGCAAATAATACTTAGCAAGGATTTTCTTACCTCTTTTACATTTTTACTTTGTAGAGATAAATTCTTGGCGTTTTCAAGAAACGAATTAATGTTTGAGAAATCTCTTTTGTTGTAACCACGATTAAACTCATGCCAATAGGAATTAATATTTAATCGGGAATCACTCAATCTTGCTCCAACTGCTTTGCAAGGTTTCCCTTTATGAAGATTATTCTGAATTACCAATTCTCCAAATTTATCTTTTACATCCAGTATTGAGTTGTCATCAAACAAAATGATTGTTGGGTTAAAAGGTGTTGGGTTAATCCAACCAGTCATTACTTGAGGAGCAATGCAAATATCTTTTACTACTTGAACAATGTTCTCTGAAATTCTTGTAGTTTCAGTTAATTGTAAATCCAAATTTATTTTTGGTCGCCACTCATTTTGTTTATCCGAGGAAGAATAATTGAAAATTGATTGATTGATGTCGCCAATTTTTTGAACGATTGTTGAAGTGCCATCACACAAATAGCTAATTAGTTCTGATTGGTGAGTTTCCATGTCTTGCATTTCATCAATGAAAACCAAAGGGAATCTTTTACTGAACAGTTCTTTTAATTGTGGGTTCTCTCTTAAATATTTGAAAGCAATTGAATACGCTTCCTCGTATTTGATGTAGCCTTTCTTTAGAATTTCATTCTTTAATTCAAGCAAAGTATTGTATGAATTAGTGTGTTTACCTACGATTGGTTCCGTCTCATTCACATCATCTGAGACATCAAAATTTGCTTTGTTAAAGGATAAGACACCAAGAAATTCAATGTTTTTACTACGGCTCAAATAGGATTTTGCAGCTTCAATCTCTCGGCTTTTTGCTCGTTCAATCATGTCGTAGTATGAATCATTATCAATCGTAGGTGAACTCTTAAACTCATTTTTGTAAGCAGGAATAGTAAAGAACTTATCTACTACAGATTGAATTGTTCCGAAATGATTTGGATAGTTGAAGTAAAAATTAGAATAGGAATCCAGTTTGCTTTTAATTTCTGCTACTGCAACATTTGTATGTGTGATAACACAAACACCTTGCTTAAATGATTTCGGAATTTTGTTAGCTAAAATAATAAGCTTCGCTGCAAGAGTTGTTGTTTTATCACTGCCAGGACAAGCTTGAATGTCGGTGCTATCCCAATATCGAATATTCTTTTTTTGACCTTCATTGAACTCAAAACCAAAATGGTTTTCAACGAAAGCAATATCTTCATCAGTGATATTTAATGTTTTGAAATCAAACATTGGTTACATATTTAATCGCATCAGCTAAATATTTTAAGTGTGGGTCTTTCAAAATCTCTGCTACATCAACTTTGGAGTTAGAAAGAATTCGTGAAAAGATTTGTGCAACTACCGCCTTTGATGCTTGCTTGCGTTCTAATGGAGCATAAATTTCAACTGCAATTTCAATATCACTCTTAGCTTCCGTTTTCCACCTTTCGATATCTTTGTCCAATCGCTCGGAAATCTGTTTGAAAATTTCTTTGCTTATTTCCTCTTGAAGGTCATTAGTAGCCAACGCAAAAAGAATTGACTTATGAATTGCATTGCGAAGGCAACTTCTTGCAATTTCATATTCAAGTGTCCATGTATTCGGAAGAAATACTTGAACATCACCACCACCGTATTTGGCTTTTTTCTTTGAAACTATAGCAGCAATTTCTTGTGTAGAATATTCGTCTTCTGTTTTACGGTTATCACTAAGCAAGCTAACTTGCTCAACCACACCTGTAACACGCCTTTTGACTTCGTAGGTAAATTCTTTTGCTTCTTGTGGTGGAATATCTCTGTCTGTAATGCAGGAAACTTTTATTCCAATTCCATTACCATCTTTTCTCTGAAATATTTTTGCATATCGCAATAGTGCAGTGCTTCCCACATTTACAACTGAAACCCCAAGCTTGTGTAATGGGAATCCGATGTATTCAGCAAGTGTTGGAATAATTAAATTCTCTGCATCGCCTTCAACTATAATTACACCATTTGCAAAAAACAAGTTTGCCTTTGTGTTATCTAAAAATCGTCTCAGAAATTCATAATCTCCATTTGATAACTCGGTTTCTCCTTTTCTCAAAGAATAGGCATTACCGGCCTTGCAGAGAATTAAATTATTGAGGTCAACTTTTGATGCTAATGAATTGCTGTGTGAAGAAATGATACTTTGAAAACCTAAGTTTGTTGATTGTTTATTCAGAAAGTCAATGAGATTAAGTTGGGATTGGGGATGCAAATGGGCTTCTATTTCTTCAATTAAGGAAAGTTTAAGACCAACATAACCGCTATCTTTTTTCAGAAGCAACATTTCTGCTGCTATGAATAATAGATTATTTGAACCTAAACCTAAGTTTGATTCGTTTGTCTTTGAGAAAGCTTGCAATTCAAGTTTTTCAAGTATTCTGCCTAAATCATTTCGAGCAATTCCAAACTTTGATAAAAGTGGATTATTTAATAATGAAAACTCTTTTAGATAGCTTAAATTAATTGTGTCTGACACTTGCTTTCCTTCTTTGTTTTCAAAGTAGTCAGTTACTTCAAGGTTTGCTTTATCCATTGTTTCTTCCAATGGATGCCTTGTGCTGTCTTGCTTTTGAAAAATTTCGTAAGCAGCAAGAATTTGAGAAAGTCGTGAACCTTTTCTTGGTGCTAATTCAAACTCTGCATCTCTTAATGGTTTTAAGTAAGTTACCTTTAGTTTGTTTTTTGCTTCACCGCTTATCATTCCACTTTCTTCGTCCTCGCCAGCTTTCACATCATAATATACTTCTGAAAGTGAATTGCTTTTTTCCTTCCGTCTGCCAGTTAAAGTAAGTTTCAAATAATACTTTTGATCGCTTATGGATAACCATTCTAAGAATGCAGCCGCTTCATCTGGGTTAAGGGCATAAAATGTGCAAACTATTTTGAGTTCGGTTGCTCTTGTTGTCCCGTCTGTGTAGAAATCGTCTTTGTCAAGTCTTAGCCAATCGTTGCTGTGAGTGCCAGTAACAAATTTTATTGCGTCAATGATTGAAGATTTACCAGAATCATTTTCTCCGACAAGCAGATTTAAGCCACTTTGGAATTCCAAGTTAACTGATTTGAATTGTCTAAAGTTTTCAATATGGATTTTTCCTAAATACATTTAGCAGTGTTTTGTTATTTTAACTTCATAATCCTTGAAATAAGCGTTGGCAAAAAATGGCTCTTTTGGTTTTGCGAAGGGTTGGCCTGTGTGTCGGGCAAAACTAAATGTGCCATTTGTGCTGCTGGCTAAAATTGAATTAAGAAAAATGTGCGGTGGGGAAAATAAAAAATACAGAAGGGTCGGCAATGAGTGTCGGCTCAGTTGCTGTCCAGTTGCAATATGGTCTGTATGTCGTTGGTCACCTGTCAAAATTAGCGTTTCATTTTATGTTTAAAGTCGTCCGTTTGGTTGTTGTTGTGTCGTTTGTTAGGCTTGCTTGTAACGTCCGAGGCTTTACGCAGGGTGGGGAAGGATATTTCCTACTGCTGGCTTGGCCACTAAAAACTCGATTAGCTAAAGCCAAATTACTGAAGTTGATTGAAATGCCAAAGCTGATGGGCCATTGCTGGAAGCCCAACTTGCGTAAAGCCTATTGTTATAGCCAGTTGTTTTTATCATTACCTGTGTCCATCCGCCAAACAAGGTTCTGCATAACCAATGGTTTCTTGTGCTTCTAATTCGTCTAACTTATTCTTTATCTTTTTATAGTCAACAATTGCAGGGATTTTCATTGAAAAATATCCTTCATTAACTTTTTCGGAAACACAACCAAGTTCTTTAAAAAGGTCACGTATTTGATTTATATCTTTTGATTTGTCCATTAAAACAATTTGAACTGTCGAGTTACCCGAATACTCAACTGTCTTGCGATAAGTCAACATTTGTTCTTGTACATCAAATTCAGCAAATACAATGTCGTCTGAAGCAACAAGCGGTGCATAAAATGGAATGCTATCTAGTTTATAAAGTCCTTTGTCACTGTCAACAACTGTCGCCCACATTGTCTCGACCGTTTCCTCGTCCAAAACTTGATTATAAAATCGGAATAAAATTTTGACGTAATTGTCCTCTTGTGTCATCATTATTACTCTGCTATTTTCTGTTTTCTTCCATTCAATACTTTCTTCTTTAAAGAAGATTTTTTGGCTAATGCTGCCAAGTCTGAATTTGGGTCTTTGAACTGTTCATCAATTTCTCTTTTTGTAAGTCCTTTAAGGTCTTTGTATTTTGTATGAATGATTCTTGACATAGTTGTGTTGTGTCATTTTACAATTGGCTATAACATCCGAGGCTTTATGCAGGGTGGGGAAGGTAAATTCCCGCTGCTGGCTTGGCCACTACTGACGCGATTAGCTAAAGCCAAATTACTGAAGTTGATTGAAACTCCAAAGCTGATGGGCCATTACTGAAAGCCCAACTTGCGTAAAGCCTTCTGTTGTGCGTAGCTTTTATTCTACGATTTCAGGTGGCGTAAATTTTATAATTTTGGGTGGCGGAATTGGACCTTGTCCAAATTGAATTTTTGTTTCAAATAGTAAAGTGTCCACCTTAGTTAATTGTAGTTTTTTGTAGCTGTCCATTAGCCAATAGAAAACACTTCTTATATTGTCAGGTAGATCCATTTCTTGTCCATAGAGTGGCTTTCTAATTTGTCCGTAAGTAAAGTAACTCTCAATAGACATATCGTCCACCGATGCATTATATAAAGTGTCCAACTGTTTAAATTTAGCTTGTTCCATCTTAATATTTAAACTATCCCAGAAACCCTGTGTGACCTTTGCTGTGAAAAATCCTTGTTTTTCTGTGTAACGTCCTCCATAAAATTTGTAGGTTAAACTACTGTCAATTTGAATTGCTAAAAAAGGACATTTTCCATAGCAACCTCCTGTTGCAAAACTTATCGTTTTAAATTGATCTTGTCGCTTAATTGCTTCGTTCTTCTTGTCAACACAAGCTAATAAAGTCAAGATAATTATTACTGATATGTATTTACGTTTCATTTAATAGTTACGCACAACGTCCGGGGATTTACGCAGTTTGGGAAATATTGTTCCAACTGCTGGCTTGGCCACTAAAGACGCGATTAGCTAAAGCCAAATTACTGAAGTTGATTAGCAATACCAAAAGATGATAGGCCTTTGATGGAAGCCCAAATTGGGTAAAGCCAATTGTTGCCTGTAGCCAACTTATGTTACTGCTATCTTAGCTTTCTTAATTGTTCTGATAAAACTTATCATCAGTAAGACTTGTGCAAGAAAAAACACTATAATGACTACAGGAATAAACTTTATCCGCAATTCCATTGAGTTGATCAAATCATTTTGATTCGAAGACGTAATTTCTAAAAAGATGTATGGTAATTTTAAATAAGTAACAGTTGACAAAGTAAAAAAGGCATGAAAAGAAAATAAAATCCAGTTTACTTTTTCAGCCCTGTTAGAGAATAACCAATTTCCAATTATCATAAAACATATCAGTATCAGTACAAAAAACTTCCATGTAAATTGAGGCGGATTTAAAGTTGTATGCCAGCCCTGTACATCAGAAGTTACAAAGTCGATTATTAAAGGTAAAGTCAAAAATAAGAGACTTAGAAAAGCAAGAAAAGGAACATATGATTTTTTCATAGAATAATTAGCTTCTTTAGGCATTTATTAGATTAAGACTTCTTGCATCGGTTACAGGCAACGTAGACGGCTTTGCGAAGGGCGGGGAAAGATGTTCCTTCTGCTGGCTTGGCCACTAATGCCTCGATTAGTTAAAGCCAAATTATAGAAGGTTGTTCAGAATTCCTAGTGCTGATGGGCTAAGTACAAAAGCCCGCCTTTGGCAAAGCCACTTGTTGTATGCTGTTTATATTTTTTGTAAAATTTTGTTTTCTGTCAAATCATTATCTATTGCTGGATCCATAATTAATTCCTTAAAGTCACCTAAAGCTTTACCAAACTTTATACATAAGTTTTTGTCCAGTGTGTCAATATAATTGGGTTCTATAAGAATCTGAAATTCAAAGTTTTCATCATTACTATCAAGTGTCAAAGGAGGGGCGTCAAAAGTCTTTAAGAACTCTTTGTTGTGAAGTATGCGATTTCTCAGAGTTATTAGTTCGCAAAGCGTTTTGTAAGGCTCTGAAACCTCATTGAATTTTAATTCTCCATTTGAAATTATAGAAGGAGTCATTAATAACTTCTTTTTAAATGACATATTGATGAATTCTTCAGCGTAGCTCTTATAGGATTCATGTCCATAGTGTTTTAAACAGTAATCCGTTAATACGAAATTAATGGAGTATTCTAAAGTCGCTGCACATAAGGTAAAAAAGCCAAAGTATAAGTAGTCAGACTTTTTATCTTTTAGAATGTCTTTGTAAGCTGATCTTAATTTTTCGTAATAGGTTTCAGTACCATTCCATAGTACAAAGCCTTTAGTCTCACCGCTAAGATTTAGAATAAGCTTTGCTGCCAATTTGTCTCTTGCCATATTAGGGTGTTATGTAATAGCATACAACGTCCAGGGCTTTGCGCAGGGTGGGGAAGGATAGTTCCTACTGCTGGCTTGGCCACTAAAAACTCGATTAGCTAAAGCCAAATTACTGAAGTTGATTTGAAACTCAAAGCTGATGGGCCATTGCTGAAAGCCCAACTTGCGTAAAGCCTTATGTTAGCTGTAGTTTCTTTAGTTATCAAGTCCATATTTTTGTCCATACTCTTTTACTGTCATTAAGAAATGTGGATTTGTCTTTTTGTTTAGAAGTCTTTCATATTCTCGTTTAGCTTTGTCGAATTGTTTTAGTTCTCCATAAATTATTAGCTTACCCAAAGGTGTCATCATCATATCTGCTTTGTCTAACTCTTGAAGCATTTTTTCTGTGCTATTTAGTCTGTCAAAATATGGCAAAATGAAACTTGTCAAATTTTTTTTCATTTCGTCAATAAGCAGTTGTTCGTCAGTTCGCTCTTTAATGTCATACCAAGTGTCGTGTTGGTTTCGCAGATCTCCAATTCTTTTTCTAATCAAACATTCTGGTTCAGTCGGATAGTACGGAAGTCCTTTGTCACTGTAATTGTAAAAAGCAAGCCAATATTCAGGGACAAAAATTCCTGTGTTTATAGTAAAGCTGATACTGTCCTTGTTTCCAAACGCACTTTTCTGAACATTAATGATTTGTCCGATAGTGTTAAGTTTTAAGTAAAAGTTATTCGACTTTTTCTTAAAGCCCAACGGTTTCAAGATTTCGTAAAATCCGTCTTTAATTATTTTGTCAAATTTTAACTCCGATATTGTCTTCATTTCGTTTTTCGGTGTGTCGTTCCAGAATCACAGCTAACGTCCAGGGCTTTACGCAGTTTGGATAATCTTTGATCCAACTGCTGGCTTGGCCACTAAAAATTCGATTAGCTAAAGCCAAATTACTGAAGTTGATTTGAAACTCCAAAGCTGATGGGCCATTGCTGAAAGCCCAACTTGCGTAAAGCCTTATGTTAGCTGAAGATTATTGTGAGCTTAAGTCCTTGGGAGTAATAATGATTTGGCATATATACTTTCCAGTCTTATCAGTATACCTGTAAATAATATCAATTTTGTTAGTGAAGAAATATGATCCTTTGGGGTCAGTTTTAAGCATATTAATAACTCGCTCTTTTGAAGTGGTTACAAGAATTGTTGTGTCAACATTTGCTTTATCGGCATTAATTGAGATATTATACTGCAACTTGTTGCCGTATAAGGCCTGAGTATTGTTTAAAGTAGTTAAACTGTCGATTTGAATTGGAGTATGTTTATTTGTCATGTTTGATATTTCTTGGAGCTCTTGGTCAAGCGTTAATTCTGGCTCTTTAAACAGAATTTTTAAAAGCGCAGACAATAGAATAAGCCCTATAATACCATATGCAATTTTTGTAGTGATACTTTTATTCTTAGTGATCTCGTACATGATTTTTGAATATAATTAATGTCAAGTATTTGCTGCAAACGTCTAGGGCTTGGCTAAGGTTTGGAAATATATTCTGTCTCTTGCTTGGCTACTTAAGACTCGATTAGTTGAAGCCAAATTACTGAAGCTGGGTCAGAATTCCTACTGTTGATGGGCGATATTCGTCTGCTTTTATTTTTTCTTTCGAAAAGTTATTGTTGGTCTTCCTTCAACATACAGGGTTAAATAATTTTCATCAAGTCTTTCAATCTTACTAGTTTCTGTACCAATTGTCAAATATTTATTATCCTTTGAGACTTTATAGCTTGTTTTCGTGTTATTCTCTTTCATTCCTTCGTGTTGAATGGAACTGAATTTATCATCCTGCATGAATGTAATAGTGAGGCCTTTATTTGCGCGATTCGCTTCCTTCGCTTCTTTGCTATCTGGAGAGACGTAATTGGGGTAATCGAAATTTTCAAAAACCCAAGTTCCAATTAATTTGTCTTTGACTGTTAAACGATTCTGAAATGAAGAAAATACAAATAGTAGAAAAGATAAAATAATGGCTTTAGGCATAAAATTGTAATTACGGATTTAGCACTTTGGTTGCAGCTAACGTTCGAGGCTTTACGCAGGTTGGGAATAGTTGTTCCTACTGCTGGCTTGGCCACTAAAAAACTCGATTAGTTGAAAGCCAAATTACTGAAGTTGATTAGCACTACCAAGGCTGATGGGCCTTTACTGAAGCCCAAATTGCGCAAAGCCTTTTGTTAGCGGGAGGCTTTTAAAAGTTTTTTGGATTCCACTTATTTTGAATACTCTCAGCATGTTGAAGTCTTATATCACGATCTTCACCATGATTAACTGATTCATATAATATCGCTTCGATTTCAGCAAAATTAGAATAAGTTGATTCCCGGCCAGTTTGAATAAGTTTCTTAATAGTCTCTATAACATCAGCAGATTTTACAATATTAGTCTCACTTGGGATTAGTGATAAATCCTTTAAAACACAGTCACCATAAAAAACAATTAAGGAATAAAAGGGAATATCGTCTAAGTTAGATAACCTACTCTTAAGAAACTTTATATGGCTGTTGTTTTGAAAAATTGGATTGTAAAATGGATACTTCTGTTTTCCATAAGCTAAAACTTGAACCCATTTTGATTGATTCCCAGTCCCAAATATCCAACCACTAAAATGTTTTACCTCAACTACAAAAATACCAACTTCTGTTACTATCACAACATCAATTTGAGAGAAACTTCCATCAGATTTTTGAACATATAAATCATGAAAAATTGTTTCAGATGAAAATCCATTCTTAAGGAGTTTCAGTATTAAGTCCCTTTCTGACCAAGTACCTCTTCCCTTATGAGTTACGGTTCTAAGTAACTTATCATTTTGAACCTCTTGATAAATGAGAACAAGAGCTATGGAAATCAAGATTAGTATAAGAAACCACATGATTAAATAAATAATTATACTCTTGTTATTATTTAATGCTTACCGTTAACGAACAGGTATTGCTGCAGGTGGGGCATTCCGAATTCAGTCGCCCTTGAACTGCAGATAAATTAAGATATGTTGCCAAATTATAATTACAAAAGCTGATTTGTGAACGTCCAGCCGAAGCTGTCGTTGAGCAATGAACTAAAAGCTGATGACTTGTTCTTCGCCCCCCGCTTGCAGCAATACTCCTGTTGTGCGTTCGTTCAGTTCGTCAAGTAGTTTGTCAAAGTCAGGAAGAACTTCAATACTAATCTTTGCAGCTTCGGTGTTTTGACTATTGGGATGCGCTTTGTCAGTCAAGAAATAAAATTGTGCATTGCAAATATAACTGCTTTGAAGTTTTTCGATTTCGCTGTTGAGAAATGCTTGGTTTATATTCTGTCTGCTGAAGACAACAATAAAATATTTGACATTTCCAGTAACAGTAGCATGGAAAAGCTGTTTTGTTATTCCATCACGATACCAAACTTGCTTTCCTCTCATCTCTCTGACTATGTTTTGTGCTCCTTTAAACAAGTTTACAACTTCACTTCTCTTTCTACCTAAATCCATTTTGATATCAAGAATAGTATTGATAGTCCCGTTTTGAATTAAAGCAAGGTCTGGATAAATAGTCCGTGCTTTTTCAGTGGAACGAAAGGAGATTGGTTGGTCTATAACAATTTTGTCAACCTGTGGAAATTTGTTGATCAGAAAATACGCAAACAAATCTTCAGTCAAACTTGCAATTGTATGGCTTCGTCCTCTTCTAATTTTTTCGTTGTCGTAAGTAAAAGACAGCTTGATTTCTCTTGCAGCCTTATACAAATCAATAACACTTTCAATTAAAGCCTTTTTATCCATTGTTATCATAAAAGGTTTACAGTTACATTCTAAGTCGAGCAATGTCAGCCCTGCACTTTGCAATCAAGAGTCTATAATGAGCTATTTGTTGTTTCCCCCCGTCCTGATAATGTCTCGGAGCATTTGATGCTCTGTAACGAGCCATATTCATTTTGATATTTTCAATGCTCATTTTGTGTTGTTCAATAGTCGCTCTCAAATGCTGAATTTTCGACTTTTTATCTTCTTTACTTTCGGAGAATAAAGATGAAAAGAAACCCATAGTAGATAAATTTATATGGTTGATTATTTAAAAGCTTTGTTGGGATGTCGGATTTGAATGACGCACAACGGCCGAGGCTTTACGCAGGTTGGGGAATCTGTGTTCCTACTGCTGGCTTGGCCACTACAGACTCGATTAATTAAAGCCAAATTACTGAAGCTCATTTGAAATACCAAAGCTGATGGGCCATTGCTGAAAGACCAACTTGCGCAAAGCCTATTATTGGCTGTAGGCACAACCACACTTTTATTGAGACCATTTAAAAAGCTCTTGTAATTGATCAAGCGTGTCTTTCCAATCTTCTTTGAAGATAAGGCGTTCTCCTTTTAGCATATCATTCGAATAAACCGTTTTTAAATAAACTATTTTGCTATTATAGTCACGATAACCATAAGCCTGCCCATCCTTAAATTGAAATTCAATTTCTTCAACTCCATCAGCAATAGAATCTGTAATTCTTACGGGTCCTTGTTTATCAGAAAACATAATTCCTTCAGAGCCGATTTCAAATGTTTTAGTTTCAGATTTCATGATTCGCTCAGCAAATCTTTCACAATAATGTCCTGTATAAATCCTAACCCATTTTTGCCAAACTGTATTGTTATGAAAACTATTAGGAGGAATTCCTCCATTGGAAGTGTCGACAGTGACTAAGATTAGACCTTTAGATGTTCTATGAGTCATTCCTATGCTTACAATTGGGCTAGGCACTTCAGATAATATTTGGCAATAAAAATTAAGCTTTGCTCCTTTAAACTCTTCGTATGTCTTTACCCATTTATGATTTTTGATTTTTGCTTTTCTTATCTTCTTTTCATGATAAACAATTGCGTTCTTGAATTTAGGAAAAGCGATATCAATTGATTTTTGAAATAAATCAGAAACCTCACTTAAGGTCAAAGTTTCAACCGCAATTCGTTGGGTCATTTGTTGTTATTTTAATATTAACAAGAGATCTCTTAGTGCTTGCAGCCAACGAAAATGGCTTGGCGTTGTTGGGGAATTAGAATTCCGTCTGCCCATAACCAAAGCCAAATAATTGCAATATTGCTGATGTTTTATTCATAAGCCAAATTTATAACGTCCAGCCCAAACTGAAGCACAATAAAGAACAAATGCTAAGGCTATATTCGTCAAGCCCCAATAATGCCAAGCCTAATGTTGGCTGCTGTTATTATCTTCGTTTTTGTCGTAAACTTTCGTCTCTAAGTTGTACTGCAAAGTCACTTAATATATGTCTTTTTGCTCTCTTAGTTTGTGTAATAAATGAGAGAGAAAGATTTACTTCTAAGTTATAATTGTATGAGTGATAAAAAATATGTTCCTGTCCTTCTTCGTCAACATAAGAATGTGTTTTTTGCAAATTAGAATATTCTGTTTGCAACTTTGACTTTGCTTTTTTAAAAAGTGTTCTTAAATAATATTCTGTTATAGTGTCGTCAAAATACAAATGGTCATAGCAATTTAATACTTGTAAATAATTTAGTTTTTCAATATCGTCTATGTTATCAATTGTAATAATATCATTCGATTTGTCTCCAATTTTATATACCCATTCGTCGTAAAAGCAAAGCATATGATTTGGTGAAATTGGGAAGAAAAGTTGCAGACCTTTTGTAGCTAAACCAACATTTCCACCTTGATGCTTTCGTTGCTCTAAAAATTGATTATACTTAATTACTGGATTGTCGGACGTGATAAACTTTAAGTTTGTTTTGTTAACTACTAGTTTGAGTTTTAAATCAAAACAAATTGGTATTTGTTCGCTAATTGTCGCCAAAGCCATTGCTGCTGGTTCAGTTGGATAAATTCCTATATTTTCAATTTTGTCTTTCAAATTCTCATCGTAGCTCATTAATTCTTTTGCCATTTTATTTGTTGTCTCCTTTATTTTTTCTGCTGTGTCTTTCGTTCTGTTAGACATAACAATTGTAAAAACTAAAGTACTTAAGTAGGCAGAGCTTTGTCTTTTAGGAATAATATTAGCAGTAATTATTGTCTTGAAATGTGGTGCACAAATAGATTCCAATTTTGAAAGTTCTTCTTCAAAATAGCCGTCAGCACCATAAAAATAGTCTTCTTTAGCTTGAGATTTTAACGGAACACTTTGTTTGAAAAATTCTTTTGTCAAATAGAATAATCCAATTTGACTTTCTTGTTCATTGACTGAAAAAAGTCGTAGATAAAATTGAGGAACGTAATGTTGATTTTTTTTTACTGTCATTTCGGGTAGCGTCAAATATTATAGCAGCCAACGTTCAAGGCTTGCCGAAGTGCCGGTATTCCTTATTCTGTCGTTTAATTAAAGATATAAAGTCGAATAGAATTTCAAAGCTTGGATCTTATTCAAAAGCCGGCATTTTGGCAAACCTATGTTAGGCGAATTCAAAAGTCCGCTAAAAGCCTTTCCGAATTATCTCGCAATTCCATTAGTGAACTGTAAATAATCTTGAAGTCACCAATCAAGTCATTCTTTACAATATCATTTTCTGATTTTACCTGATTGAATGATTGCTTACCATCCCTTGTAAAAATGCCAAGTTCAAGAATTTCTGGTATTATTCTTCTATTATCGGCCATGTAAGTTGTGCAAAAGTCATTGAAAGGAACGAAAAAGAAGTCGTTATAAAATTGCAAGTCATAATTGTCGCCTTGGTGATTTTGCATAAAGTTTTGGTACAATTGAAGGAATTCGCTGTATGATTGCGGGTCGTTTCTTTGAAAGTATAACATTAGCCTTCCAGACAGGTTCCAGCCATTTTCATAAATTTCTTGTAGCTTTTTCTTTCTTTGATAGTCATACATCTGTGAGTCTTTCAACTGAATTATTATGTGTTGAAAAACATCATACAAATAATCAATAGCAGCGATGGTGTTTTTAAACTCCTTGACGGATGCAGTTCTATCCTGGCTGTAAATGTTCGTGTATGCAAGAAGGTAATCTTCTAAATTTAATTCCTCACTTATGCGCTTCAAATCGTAAAGTGGAACTTGCGTCATCAATTGGAACTCAACATTGTTTTGCCTTATAGCTTTGATTTGGTTTTTTAAGTTGTTCTTCTGTTGAATCGAAGTTCTAAGTGCACTTTCAACAAGCGCAGAAAAGTATTTTAGTTTATCGGAACGCTCCTCTGCTTTTTTGGCTTCATCATTAACTCTATCTCTTTTAGTCTCTTTTACAAAAATGTAGTAAGCCATATAACCTGCAAAGACTCCTAAAACAAGAGGAAGCAAAAAGTCTTTAGCCAAGTCCCACCAAAAACCGTTTCTACCAGAAGAGTTCATTGTCTCGACGGTCTGATGGAAAATAATTTGTAGAAGTGACTGCATAATTGATTTCGCCTAACGAACAGGTATTGCCGATGGTGGGGAATTTTATATTCGTCCGCCGGAACCGCTGCCTGGCTTTTTGATAAAATTAAATATTAAGAACTAAAGTTGGGCTTTATTCGTCGAGCCCCGAAGCGCAGTACAGCAGAATTACCGCTGCTGATTGTTCCAATGTCAAGCCTCACTATTGGCAATACCAATGTTAGCGGCTGGCATTTTCCAAGCCATTCAATTCTGTGTCCACCAAATGAAATGAACAATAGTATTCTAAAGTATTGTCTAAGTTCATTTCCATATTTTCAATTTCTGCTAAAACAAGTTCTTTGTCCTTGCACTTACTTTTTAATAATGAGCTGAAAAATCTAAACTTAGTAAAGTCGCTTCTTTCCACCAATTTGCCTAACTCATAATGATATGAAACAGGAATTTTACTTGTGTCAACTTTATCATTGCTTTCAACAAATATTATTTCGGGAAATATGACTTCTTCATCTGTTTGTTTAAAGCTAAATCTGTCTGTTTCATTTACTAAATCATCTATGTCTTGCTTTTTGTCAATTAGAAATTGGTTTAAGTCCCGTTGAAACATTTCAATTGCATTGCTATAACGGCGATTAGTGTTTTTCAATTTGTAAACCTCTAACAAAATGTCTGGCTTATAAAGGTAATCCGTCCTAAAAATGTACTCAAAACTGTCGGATACAATCTTTACAACATTTTCAAAAGGGGCATTAGCTAAGGCTTTTTCAATTTCTTCAATTTTTGTTTTGAATTGTGATAGTATGCCTTTTAATTTTTCTATAATTATATCAAAGTAAAATTCAACGAAAGCACTATGCCTTTTCAAAATATCTTCTTTGTTGTGTGTTACTTCTTCAAATTTATAATTGTTGTCCAAATGGTATCGCAAATAAGAAATTTGGTCTGCGTTTGTTGAGTTACTG
Organism: Sediminibacterium sp.; assembly: GCF_030695065.1. Classification (GTDB taxonomy): domain Bacteria; phylum Bacteroidota; class Bacteroidia; order Chitinophagales; family Chitinophagaceae; genus Sediminibacterium. The sequence goes on from NZ_JAUYTR010000011.1 coordinate 193,760, forward strand.
AATATTGTTGAAGAAAGTAATTGCCTTGTGCCATTTATATCACTTTTTCTGATTGGATGCCCGACCAATTCGTTTCTAAGTTCTCTATTAATTGTGTAGTTGTCATCTTTTTTCAAATCTCCTTTGCCAATGTCACATTTGAATATGTGCAATAGTTCTTCAATGAAATCTTGTTGAATATAAATTGCTTGCAAAAAACTAATGGAAGTTTCTAAATTTTCTGAAAAAGTGTCCGCCTTTTTAGAATTGTATATGAGATTAAAGGTGTCTGAAAAGTAGCTTAAAATGTCGCCGAAGTAATTTGATTTAACATCAGGAGTGAACTTTATTTTTGAATTACAAAATTTATATTCCCAAATGTAGTTATTCCAAATGTTAGAAATTTTGTCAAGCTTTTTATCTAAAACGTCTCTCATTGTAATGGTGGTCTTTATGCTTGCCGCTAACGAACAGGGCTTTATGCAGGTTGGGAATTAGTATTCTGTCTGCCCGGGCCGCTGCTGAATGAAAATGTGATGATGAAGTTAAGAACTAATGATGGGCAATGTTTGTTCAGCCCGAACCGATGCCCGGCTTTGCAATTGGCTGATGTTAAGTTTGTCAAGCCCAACTTGCATAAAACCCTATGTTAGCGACAGTTTATAGTGTCAAGTTGTTGATTACATATTCCTTTGTCAGACCATTTCGCTTAGGGTCAAATACAAATTTGTCTGTACGAGAACTTGCATTTGGTTCGACTTTAGGAACATAAAATGTTTCTTTACAGTCAATAGCTATTTGTCCTGAAAAGTGCTGTTTAATTACAGCTGAAAAATGATTGTCACTGTCAAACATTGTAAATGGACCAAACTTAACACAGTGCAATATCAAACAGCCAACTATAGCATTAATTGTGTTCCATAGACTAGCTTTTGCAAAATTGTTAGTTCTGTCATGTTTTGTTTTATTGTAAGCGTCATACCAAAAAAGTGATTGAGTCGGGCTAGCCGAATCCCAATTTTCAAAAGGTCTAATTGAACCAAGTTCAGGATAAGAAATAAGATTAAATTCAAAGTCCCCTAAAAAGAGTTTGTCTTTGAGTTTGACATAGTCATTTGTCGTAAAACCATTTCTATTTGGAAATTGCCCGCATTGGATTAAATATGAGTTCCAAAAATTTTCAATTTCTGTGCAGGTTAAAATTAGAAGTTCTCTTATTTTATGGCTGAATGTGTCTTTTGTCGAAATGTGTGGTTCAATAAAAAAAAATATTTCATCAAGTTTTTGAATAAGCACCCTAATTGCTTGTTCCGATAAAAACCTTTCGTGTTCGGTTGTTCCAATTGCTTGTATAACTTCTGTGTTAAAGTACAATCCTGGTCTCCAAACTCCTTTAATCGAATGACCTATGTCTGTTGTAGTTTGTTTTAGATCTGTCGCACCGAAAGTATCTTTAACCCAATCTTCTAGTGATTTTCCATTTGTATTTCCATTTTCTTTTCCTTCAACAACCGTCAAACCAATTGATATCCCCTTGAATCCTTTATCCCAACCATAAAGATGAATAAAGTGGTTTGTATCCTCGTACGCAAACCCTAAAGGTTGACTTAAATGCACTTTGTCATTCGGATTCCAATTTGGAAGATTGGTCAAAGTGTTTCTATAACAGAGTGCTTTCATTTTAAATTGTGGCTAACATCCAGGGCTTTACGCAGTTTGGATAATCTGTGATTCTTCTGCTGGCTTGGCCACTAAAGACTCAATTAGTAAAAGCCAAAATACTGAAGCTCATTTGAAATACCAAAGCTGATGGGCTATTGCTGAAAGACCAACTTGCGTAAAGCCTTTTGTTGGCTGTAGTTATGGACAAAGTTCTACCAAGATTCATTAATGTTCAAAGTCTCAATTTTTGAAACTATTTCAGGAAGTTTTTTATCAATAATACCAATCCATTTCCTCTTAAACGAGCCCAACCCTTCTAATGGATTACTGCCATTTTTGTCAGTTAGAATAAAATTGGTTACAGTCAATTTATATTTGTCTGATTTAAAAAAGAGCTTTATAACATACCTGATTTCAACTGTCGCAAACCCCATGACAAGATGATTAGTAAAACCTTTACAAGTGATTGAACTATCTAATATTTCAATGTCCTTATAGTTTAAACTTTCAAGTCGTTTTTTGAATTTAACAACCAAGCCATTTGTAGTAGTATCTTTTATTTTTGAATACTCGTAAAAACTTGTTGTTTCATTTAAGGACAATGATTGTCCATGTGCTTTTAAATAGAAAAAAGAGACAAAAAATAAAACAACTAAATTCCTGATTTGTTTCATTAGATAAAAAGTTAGTGTCTTTTATAATTTTATTGAAAGCAATAATTTTAAAATATAAACCCAAAGTCTGTGGCTATATTTGGTTGGAAATCTAATGAACTTATCCATTTAAGTTAAAATTAAATTTACGTATAACCTGACTAGTTCATATTCACTAATCCCTTCCTTTATCGAGGTTCTCAACCACATTGAATAAATCTTGTGAATAGCTAAAAATATCATCAACAGAAAAAATTTCTTTCTTTACTTCCTTTTTACTATCATCAAGAATTACAAAATATTTCTTTTGCCCATTTAAGTAGAGCCTACAAATAGTTTTACGATTATTATCATCCAATAAAATTGCAAAATAAGACTGGGCATCTCTGTGAGTTACTCTTTTTACTGATATTTTTTCCCTTAGTATTGACTTTACAATCATGAACCCTTCTAATTCTTCTTGAGTAGTTTCAACCTTACTATCCTCCAATTTTACTGTTTCAGCTTCAACTGCTTGCTGTTCTTTAGTTACCTCATCTTCTTTGGTTAAAGCTGTTTTTAGTCTTTCAGTAATAAGGTCACTGATATGTTGTTGAATTGACTTCTTAGTAAGATTAGTGAATAATTCTAGAACTTTAGCAGTAACGACACTAGGATAAACTTGCTTTGCAAAATGCCTAACAAAATCAGCACTTGGATTAGTTAGCTCTTGATGAAGTAAAGCTTTCAATTCATTTGTATACTTAAGCTCACTAGCAGTGTTAACTATACTTTCTGAGTCAAATACTGTCTTATGGAATTTCTTTAACTCTTCAATTTGATTATCCTTAATATCTGTAATATTAAAATCTAAAAATGGCTTTTCATCCATTTTATTGGGTTCTACTAGGTCTGAATAGAATCTGTATATGATACCATTCGTTAGTAATCCAAACTTTGCTTTAGAGACATGAAAATATCTAAGTAATTGCCCATCATGTATATTTAAGTTTTGTGCCCAATGTTTGCATTCAATAAGTATTGTAGGCATTCCATCTTTAAATATTGCATAATCAATTTTTTCTCCCTTTTTAATACCAATATCACTTATAAACTCTGGAACTACTTCTGTAGGATTAAATACATCATAGCCTAGTATTTGCATAAATGGCATAATAAAAGCATTTTTGGTTGCTTCTTCAGTGTTGATTTGGTCTTTAAGCTTTATAACTCTTTCACCTAGCTGTTTAATTTGGTCTTTAAAATCCATATTGTTTTTGTTTTGATTGTACAGCAAAGCCTCCTGAGTCCCAGACATAGCTGTCACAGGTCAGTAAGCGATTACAAACGAAACAATTGGGGGAGGAATAAATTGGGGTAGTTCAATTTAAGAATAAAGTTTAATATGACGAAAAATTGGAATGATTTTTTTCTTTCGCATCTTGATGAGATGAGGAATTGCCGGCTTCGCTAGCGAGGAATTGTCGTCGCAACAAAGTTGCTCCGACTTTCTTGTTGGGGGGCTTAACACAAAACCTTCAATGGCGTTGCCATTGTGGTTTTTTCGTGTCACAGCTTTTTCGAGCAAGCTCGAAACGCTGCTCCACAAAAAAACCCCTCAACTGCGTTGAGAGGTTTTGTGTAGCGAGGATGGGAATTGAACCCATCACCTCAGGGTTATGAATCCTGCGCTCTAACCAACTGAGCTACCTCGCCGGAATATCTTATTCGGGGTGCAAATATAGGGGGTTTAGCTAAAAAGAAAAAGCTAGTAGTTCAACAATTTGCCGATTCTTTCGGCTACTTTGTTGGCCGTGGGTAACATGGCCGACTCTAATGCAACGTTTATAGGTACTGCAGGCAAATTCTTGGCGCCCATTACTTCTACTTTGGCGTCTAAAAAATGGTAGCAATCGTTAGAAATTCGCAGTGATAGTGCTTCTGCAAATGAATTATTCTGTTGTTCCTCACTTAACACCAATACTTTTCCGTGTCTTTTAACTGCGTTAAAAATGGTGTCCTCGTCTAGTGGGAATAATGTTCTTAAATCTACAATCTCTACTTGCCCTGGATAGCGCTGTGCGGCTGCTTTGGCCCAATACACGCCCATGCCATATGTGATTACACAAATGGTCTCTCCTCTTCTTACGCTCTCTATATTGGCTGGGACAATAATATTGGCTTTGCCCAATGGCAGTATATAATCTTTGGATGGTTCAGTAGTGCGCGCATCGTCTGTTCCGGGTACTTTGCTCCAATAGAGTCCCTTGTGCTCCAGCATAATGACTGGGTTGGGGTCTAAGAAGGCGGCTTTCATTAATCCCTTCATATCCGCCGCATTAGATGGATACACTACTTTAATTCCTTTGATGCTTAACAACGTGCTTTCTATGCTTCCGCTATGATAAGGTCCTCCGCCGCCGTATGCGCCTACTGGCACGCGTAGCAACATTTGTACGGGATATTTTCCGTTCGATAAATAGCAGGACTTCGATACTTCGGTTACCAACTGGTTAAAGCCTGGATAAATATAATCGCCAAACTGTATTTCTACAATCGGTTTCATGCCCATGGCCGATAAGCCCACCGTTGATCCAATGATATATGCTTCTTGTATGGCTGTGTTGAATACGCGGTTCTCTCCGTATTTTTCTGCAAGCGTTGCGGCTTCTCTAAATACGCCTCCCAATCTTCCACCCACGTCTTGGCCATATAAAATGGCTTCTTCGTGTTCTTCCATTAGTTCGTCTATGGCGTGCAAAGCCGCGTCTACCATGAGTATGCGCTCTGCTCCCTTCGGCATTCTTTCTCCCTTCTCTTCCCTAACTGGTGTGGGTACAAATACATGTTCTTCTACCGATCTAATATCTGGTTCTGCTGCGGCTTGGGCTCTTTTAAAATCTTCCAATACCAGGTCTAATGCCTCTGCCTCTATCTGATTAATTTCTGAATCGGTAAAGCCCACCCCTGTTAAGAGTAATCTTAATTTAGGGAGTGGATCGTATAAGCCGTGTTTTAATAAGTCTTCGCGGCTGCGGTAAAATTCTTTTCTTACCCCACTAGTATGGTGTCCTAACAAGGGCACTTTTGCGTGTACCAATACGGGTTTGCGCTCGTTCCTTGCGTAGTTAACCGCCTGCTCCATGGTTTCAAAACATCGCATGAAATCGCTGCCGTCTACTTGCATGCGCTTTAATCCCTTAAAACCACATGCATATTCATACGCATTCATGGTTCTTATTTCATCTGCTGTGGCACTAATGCTCCACTGGTTGTCTTGTACTAAATATACAATGGGCAATTGCTTTAATACCGCAAACTGCAATGCCTCACTCACTTCTCCTTCACTCATACAACCATCGCCCAATGAACATACTACAACGGGTGATCTACCGTCTTCCGATTTTCTTAATCGACCCGGTAAATTCTTTTCTAAATGTTGCACCCCTTGCGCCAATCCCGTGGTGGGTATGGCTTGCATGCCTGTGGCACTACTCTGGTGTATAATGGATGGTCGGGTTTCGTCTTTGCTACTGGGGTGGCAATAGTACGATCGTCCTCCGGAGAATGGATCGTCTTGCTTCGCCAATAATTGCAGCATTAATTCGTAGGGAGTAAAGCCTACTGCCAGCATTAAGCTGTCGTCTCTATAGTATGGGCTCACCCAATCGCAGGGCTCCAATTGCAGGCCCGTTGCCAATTGTATGGCTTCGTGTCCTCTTGAAGTGGAATGCACATATTTACAAACCGCACGATTGGCATCGTAGGTCTCATTCATAGACTTTGCAGTCATCATGAGTTTATAAGCCTGTAATAATATGCTGGGTGTTAACATTATTTAATTTCGAGTTCAAACATTTTTTGCGTTTCCAAGTATCCTTCCAAAACATCTCCTGATACACATTCTCCCACTCCTGCTGGTGTTCCAGTATATATCATGTCTCCTATATTCAATGAGAAATACTGTGATATATGTGAAACAATATGGTCAAAAGAAAATATCATGTCTTGTGTATTGCCCAACTGCACTTGTTCTCCATTCTTGTTCAAAGAGAAATGAATAGGATTAGCCAGCATTTCATTCGATAGCATGAGCCAATTGCCTGCTACCGCTGAGTTGTCCCAGGCTTTGGCTTTCTCCCATGGAAGTCCTTTCTTTTTTAAATTGGCTTGTACGTCTCTTGCCGTGAAATCGATGCCCACCGAAATGGCGTCATAGTATTTACTGGCTTGATTCTCGGGTATGTATTTACCGTTTTTTGCTATGCGCAAAATCAGTTCTACTTCGTAATGTAATTCGTTCGAAAACTGGGGGTAATAAAATGGCGTATTGGGCTGCAATAACGCAGTCTTGGGTTTCATGAAAATCACCGGCTCCTCCGGTACGGCGTTGCCAAGTTCTTTTGCATGATCGGCATAATTTCGGCCAACGCAAAATATTTTCATAGTACAGCTCATTATGTTCCAACACTAATAACTATGAAAGAGGGCCCTTTATTATGTAAAGCTTAAATTATTTGCCATATTCATGGTTTTTTCTAACCCAATGGCTGCAAATGATTCAATAATGTCTCCGCAAGCGACTATTTTTTGGTTCACCATGTATTGTTCTTCGGCCAGCCATTTGCCCAAAACAAAGTCTACCTGTCTGCCCTTGGGGTAGTTATTGCCAATTCCAAATCTGAGTTTGGGGTATTGATCGGTGCCGAGTATCAGTTGAATGTCTTTTAGGCCATTGTGCCCTGCATCGCTTCCCGATCCCCTTAAACGCAATTTATTTAATGGCAATGCCAAGTCGTCTACAATGGTTAATGTTTGTGGAATATCTATTTTTTCTTTGTCTAACCAGTATTTAAATGCCCGACCACTCAAGTTCATATAGGTAGTAGGCTTTATGCAAATAAAAGTTTTACCCTTCCATTTTACTTCGGCTATATCGGCTAAGCGATCGTTCTTAAAAAATCCATTGTGCTTGCGAACAAATGCATCCAATACATCAAAACCAATATTGTGGCGAGTATGCTTGTACTCCTCCCCTATATTTCCTAAGCCTATGATTAAAAATTTGTTCATGCTTTGCAAAAGTAATGGCTGTTAACAAGCAAGCCAATTCCAAATTGTAAATATTAGCGGTTAATGGTATATTTGACCTTTAACAATACCCCTTATTGTGATCAGCTTCATTATTAAACTCTGGAATACCATTGCTAATATTGGTGTTACAGACGACCTAGCATTTTTAGAAAAGAAAAAAACACAGGTCACCAACCTGGTAGTTTCATTGGGGCTCCCTTTGTTTCTTTATTTCTCTATCGTTAATTTTTTAGAAGCACGGTATTTATTGGCTGGGCTTAATTTCACTCTCTTTGCTGGTGGCGTTTTAATTTTGATTACGCAGTTTAGACAGAAATACCAGTTGGCTCGCTTTTTAGTTATCATTGTTACTACGGCCATTTTTACTGCGCAGTGTATTTTGTTTAGAAATGGCAACGAACTACTCCTGCTGGTGAATATTATTGTAGCCATCATTTATTATACCGAAACAAAATTCATCGTTTTTATTACAGCAGTGAATGCCCTTTGTTTCTTCTGGATCAGGTACGACGCGGCTTTCAACCCAGCCATGTATGATTCTGTATCTAATGGCAGAGTTCTTTTTAATGTAGTTTGTGCCCTAATATCGTTTATTGTTGCTTTGCAATATTTTAAGTTTGAACAGATGGCTGCACAAAAAGCCATTGAACAAAAAAATGCTGAATTAGAAGCCCTCAATAAAACCAAGGAGAAACTATTCTCTATTATTGCACACGACCTTCGCTCTCCTATTGCACAACTTAAAAGCACACTAGATTTAGTAAATAGAGACTATATTTCTAAAGAGGAATTTCACGACCTCTCTCATCATTTCACCAAACAGATAGACCAGTTGCAAGACAATATGAACAACTTGCTTACCTGGAGTCAAAGCCAATTAAATGGCATCATTACTAAGCCACAGGCGGTGAGTGCTTCCATAGTTATACAAGAAGTAATTGATTTATTAAAGCAACAATGGCAGGCCAAAGAATTACAAATTCAATTTCAGCCTTTTGATGAAACCGTTTGGATGGACCCCGATCATTTAAAATTAATTGTTCGAAATTTATTATCTAATGCCATTAAGTTCAGCAATAAAAAACACGCTATCGTTTTCAATCATTCTACCAACAACAAAGAATTAACCATCTCTATTAGAGACACGGGTATGGGAATGCCACAAGAACAATTAGAAATGCTGTTTACTTCAGACGCTATTCAATCTACCCACGGTACCGATAAAGAAAGAGGCACAGGCTTAGGTTTAAAACTGTGTAAAGAATTCCTCGATAAAAACAACGGCGAAATTTGGGCCATTAGTGAGTTGGGTATTGGCAGTACCTTCTTTTTTACTGTTCCCTTGTTTAAATAATGTTGGCTTAAGACTGCTGCATTAGGGTCATAAAAAAAGTCCCGACTGCAAGCAATCGGGACCAAACTATCAATGGTTGGATAATTATTTCTTCTTCTCGTCTTTTGCAGCTGTTGCTTCTTCCTGCTTTAACTGACGAGTCATTACTACTGAAGCAATTGGAATTCGTGGTGAGTTCAAGATTTCCATATTTGGAGTCTTAACATCTTCAACACGAATATTTCCGTTTAATTCTAAGCTAGTAATATCTACTTCAATAGTAGAAGTTAGGTCCTTAGGAAGTGCTTTAATTTTTAAAGACTTCATTTTAGTTACCAACTTGCCACCACCTTTAACACCTACAGATACACCAGTAAACTTCAATGGTAATGTTGCAATTACTTTTTTGTTGTCTACTAGCTCTAATAAGTCTACGTGGATTAAGCTGTCTGAAACTTTATCAAACTGTAGGTCTTTCAAAATACACTTGTATTTTTTTCCACCTACTGAAACTTCTGCCAATTGGAATTCACCAGTGTATACTAATGGCTTAAATGCCTTAGCTGGAGCATAGAAATTAATCTCCTCCGCACCCCCGTAAATTACACCTGGCACGTTTTCTTGAGAGCGAATCTGGCGGGCGGCTTTTTTGCCATGTTCGGTCCTCAGAACACCTTCGATTGTAATTGTATTCATTGTATTTATTTTTTGGACGGCAAAAGTAAGGAAAATCTTACTTATTACGCCCTTTTAACTGAGAATGAATGAAAAGACTGGTAATACTCTTGTTTTCATAGGCATTCCGAATAGCTATGGCAAACAAATCGGCCACCGAAATGGCTTTAATTTTAGCCGATTCCTTCCTTAACGGGATGGTATCGCATACTACTAGCTCTTCTAACACACTGTTTTCAATGTTTTCATAGGCGTTTCCGCTTAAAACAGGGTGTGTAATTAATGCTCGTACGCTTCTGGCTCCTTTTTCTTTGAGCAAGCCTGCAGCCTTTGCAAGGGTTCCGCCTGTGTCGCAAATATCATCTACCAACACAATGTCTTTACCCGCTACATCTCCAATTACCACCATACTAGCAATTTCATTGGCTCTTTTGCGGTGTTTATCGCAAATAACCATTTCGGCGTTAAAATAGCTGGCTATTTCACGAACACGGTTGGTGCTGCCTACGTCTGGTGCGGCAAAAGCCAGGTTCTCTAGCTTTAATTGTTCTATATAAGGGATAAAAATAGCTGAACTATCTAAGTGATCCACTGGTACATCAAAGAAGCCTTGAATTTGAGCTGCGTGTAGATCCATCGTAATGATTCTGTCTGCGCCTGCTGCTTCTAATAATGTGGCAATTAATTTTGCGCCAATGGCCACCCTTGGTTTGTCTTTGCGGTCTTGACGGGCAAATCCATAATAAGGTATTACTGCAATTACTTTGTAAGCACTTGCCCTTTTGGCTGCATCAATCATCAACAACAATTCCATTAAGTTATCGGTGGGAGCATACGTGCTTTGCACTAAAAAAACATAATCTCCACGGATACTCTCTAAAAAAACGGGCTGAAACTCGCCGTCACTGAATTTTTGGATATTGATTTTACCGATGGTTGCTCCAAAGCGTTGTGCTATTTTCTCGGCCAATTTTTGCGAACCTGTACCAGAAAAAATTTTAACAGAAGGATTCATATAATTGTGGGTAAGGCGCAAAGGTATTTAATTCAAAATGGTTTTTGTATTTTGATTTAACTAATGTTTATAATATGAGGAAATTTTCTATTAAGGATTGGGCGATGGATGATCAACCTCGCAAGAAGCTGATGCAAAAGGGTTCTGCAGCTTTATCTAATGCAGAACTATTGACCATTTTAATTAATTCAGGGAATGCGTTTTTAAGCGCCAACGATATTGCCAAACATTTATTAAATGCTACCGAAAACAACTTACACAAGTTGGCCACTTTAAGTGTGAAAGAACTGGTGAACCTCAAAATTAAAGGACTCGGCGAGGCCAAAGCCATTGCCATTGCCGCTTCCCTTGAATTGGGCCTAAGAAGGCAGTCGGACACTATTCAGAAAAAACAAGTCAGCAGCAGCAAAGACGTGGCTTCTTATTTGCAAGCCAGTATGCAATATTTACTAAGGGAAGTGTTTGCTATTGTGCTTTTGAATAGGGCCAACCGAATCATCCACTTCGAAATTATTAGCGAAGGCGGTATCACCGGTACCGTGGCCGACCCTCGCATCATTTTAAAACGAGCACTAGAGCACAATGCCACAGGCATTATTCTATGTCATAACCACCCCAGCGGCAACCTAAAACCCAGCCAAGCAGACGAAATGTTGACCCGTAAAATAAAAAATGCTGCTGCTTTTTTAGACATCATCGTAACCGATCATATTATTGTGAGTAATGAAGGGTATTTTAGTTTTGCGGATGAGGGGATGCTTTAAAAGATGCTCTATAACTTAAAAAGTTGCTTCGCTCGCGGCCCAAAAATGCATGTACTAAAATCCAGACTTTCTTCATTCAGCATTTTTGAAATGCTCGCTTTCGCAACTTTTTAAATTATATATACACTTTTTTAAATCTTATTATGCTTTGCAATCCTGAAATGCTCGTTTTCGCAAGTTTATGAAAGATGCATCACCAATATTTAAATTACTAAAGCATCCCCTCATACATCTGTCTATGCTTAGCATTACATTTCCTTGCAAGTTTTGAAAGAAGATGAACTTATTTTTTCTTATTTGGCCATTTCATTAAAGTTCTTTTTTTCGGGGTGAATGAAATTGGATCTAACTACAAAGTTGAAAAATAAATTATTGATTATTGTTGTTGTGTGATGTAAATTCAACTATTAAATACAATTCAAAAAGTTCAACATATATTTTTGAAATTTATCACAATCATAAGTCTTTTGATGCTTTGTCAATTCAGTTTGGCACAAGCCCCCAACTTAACGAATTGGAAAATTGACACCCTGCCAATGGGTGACCTGATATATAAAGCTAATCAATCAAAAAACAATTGGGTATTTGTTCAATCAGGAGGAATATGGGATATCATTCAGAATCCTTACAGCAAACATAAGGGTGACAGCTTACCTTTTTCTAAGAAATTCATCAATAAAAAATTTAAACATTTTGAGGGGAGAAAGTTTGTTAAGAAAACAACAGATGGATTCTTAATAGGCTTTAACAATGGAGAATTTAGTGGTGGCTTGCATTTCATGGATCTGAAAGGACATGGTGTTTATGAAATTGAAAAAGGAATAACTATTAATAATTTTTTTGAATTCCAATCAAAAATATATGCAATTGAAGGAATGTATTTTGGAAAAATAATTGAAATATTTAAAGTCAATGGTTTTTGGAAAACCCAATCAGTTTCCAATTTATATGATATTCCCAAACTGATTGCCGATCATAACAACGAAAAGTTAATCGTAGGAAGTCAATATATTTTTAAGTTTGGAAAAGATTTAAAACCAATAGAAATTTTAAAGTCCCCTTTCTATTGGGGTATATTGTATCCATCGTCCATCTTGATTGACAATGAAGTCCTTTATCTTTCAATGAGACAAGGTGTATTAAAAATTAAAAAGTTTGACACTCACCCAACATACGAATGGTTCACACCAAAATAACATTGAACGGCGTAAGCAATATGCAAAACCAAGCAATAGTTGATTTCAGCAACATAAAATGATATGGTAAGGGGAAGTTTGAAAAAAATACCGAGAGAACATTTTATAAATACCGTGAAGTAATTTTTGAGCGAGGCGTAAGCATTATCAAAAATTGAATTGAGAAATAGAAAGGATTTCAAAAAAAGTTGTGTAGTGAGCATTTCAGGATTGCTGAACGATAAATATCAAAATTGATGGGATTATAATTCAAGCAATACTGGGTAGCGAACGAAACAACTTTTTTGAAAAAGTTACTTTTTAAAAAAAGATACTATGCTTGCGCAGTAGGGCCTCCAAAATGCATCGGAATTTCAATTTGCTCCAAATCTTGAATAGCCCCATTGGCTTCTTCAAAACGAGCAATATTTTCTTCTAGTGCTTTCATAAAACGCTTGGCATGCATGGGCGTAAAAATAATACGAGACTTTACTTTGCTTTTAGGCGTGCCGGGCATCACGTTTACAAAGTCGATTACAAACTCTGCATTACTATGGGTAATAATAGCGAGGTTGGCATAAGCACCTTCTGCTACTTCTTCTGAAATTTCTATATTCAACTGGTTGTTGGGTTGCTGTTCCATACATGAATTTTGAGTGCCAAAAGTAGGGCTTAAAAACCTGATTTCCATATTCAAAAAGAAAGGGGCCCGTAAGAATACAGGCCCCCCATGAGAATTAAAACTGAGAATGAAAAACTAACTATTTATCCCACCACATTTTAGCATCCTGAGAGTTGGTGTTATACAACGCTGCAGCTGCGGCATAATTGGTTGGGTTATATAAAGGTTCGTTTGGTCCGTAAGGAATTCTTCTAGGAATTGCTTTTCCAGCACCTGGTGCAGGAGTTAAAGCAGGGAACCCAGTTCTTCTCCACTCAGACCATCCTTGTAAACCGTCTGGATAATGTGCTAACCAGCGCTGCTCACCAATTTTAGCGTTGTCTGCTGCAGTTCCTGTTAAAGCAACTGAAGGTTGTGCTAAATAAGTAGCAATAGCGCCTGCATTGGTAATACCCCATCTGTTCATTTCTGCAGTTACTCCACTATTGTATACAGTGGTTGCATTTTCAGTGGTCCATCCCAATTTAGCTCCTTCTGCTCTTGCCAAAAACATTTGGCCAGCAGAAATCAAGCTTAACGGCATAGTTTGAGGAGTAGCAGTGTAAGCAAACAAGAATCCAAAACTTGGATTGGTGGTTTGCCATGCCAATGCATCTGCTCTAGTTAAACCGTATGGAAATCCTTTAGGATTATTACCAAACTTGTCAATACGAGGATCGCCTAGTGCAGTTAATTTATCTGCAACTGTTGAACTTACCGCATAGTCAAAACGCTGGGTAATTACATAGTAAGCATATACTGGGTTATTGTAGTTTCCTCCAGGATAAGTGATGGTAGCGTTATCTGCATTCGCATCAATTACACCACCAGCAACAGCTGCGGCAAATTCTGCTTTACCCAAAGTTGGGTTTGCTTTAGAAATACGCAATGCCAAAGTAGCAATTAAAGAGTTTGCAAACTTTTTCCATTTAGTTGTATTTCCGGCATACATGATATCGCCCTGAACTGCAGCACCAGTAGTAAACTGTGCATTAGCTGCTTTTAACTCAGCTATCAAAGCTGGGTAAATGGTCTCTTGCTTATCGTAAGGAATGGTACCATTACCTTTCAATGCTTGAGAATAAGGAATATCACCGTACGCATCTGTTAAAACAGAAAAGTAATAAGCCTTTAAAATTCTAGCTATAGCAATCTGATTGGCATTTGCACCAAACTCACCAGCAGCTGCCGCAGTAGCAGGATCACTATTGGTGTTAATGATATTTTGTAAATCGTACAAAGCTCCTGCATAAAAACCATCCCAGTTTAAGGTAGTGGTAGCATAGCGAGAGATATCGGTGTACTGGGTTTCAGACATATACTGCGCATATAATCCTGCAGTTGTGTTGATACCATTTCCCCAAACGTTACCGCCAATACCGGCTAGTACGTTGGTTAATAAGGCTGAAGTAATAGGAATGGTTGTTGCATTAGGATTTCGGTTTATATCACCGAATTCATTAATGCCCTTGCTACAACCTACCATTAGTGTGGCACAAACCCCTAACGACAGCACAGCTTTTTTTATATTCATACTTTTCATGATAATTGTTTTAGGGTTTTAGAATGATACCTTAACGTTAAATCCAATTGTTCTTGCACCTGGCATTTGACCATCTTCCCCTTGTACTCCACTGATTTCAGATGGATCAAAGTTCTTAGAGTCTCTGAAGATGAAGAATAAGTTACGACCAGTTAAAGCAATTGAAGCACCTTGAATAGATTTACCAAACTTCCCTAGTTTTTGAGTTGGGATAGAATAACCTATGCTTAACTCACGCAATTTGGCATAAGACAATTTGTGAACGAATGGTTCAGCAATTTGCTGGTAGTAAAACTGGTGGAAATAATCATAAGCATCTACATAAATATCAACAGGGGTTCTTCCGTCTCTAGCATCAACGCCAGTTACACGAACACCACCGCCTGCAGATACTGGATCACGCTTCGGATTGCCCTTTTCGTTTAATCCAGCAGTTTGATCTAACAATCCAGAGAAAGTTCCCCACTGCTCAGATAGAGAGAAGAAACGTCCACCAAACTGATAGTCAAATGTTAAACCAACATTGAAGTTTTTATAGCTAAAGAAGTTTTGTAAACCTCCGGTTAACTTAGGTACAACTGAACCCCAATCTTTAGATGCATCTCTTTGATACCAACCTAAACCACCGCTAAATCCATTGGTAGTAATCAATGGTTGGCCATCAGCATTACGTGCAATACCACCACCTCTTAACATACCCCACTGCTCACCCACGAAGTGGAAAGCACGTGCAAAACGAGTTCCGAAAGAACCGCCTGCTAAAGTATAGCTGGTTAAACCTGGAGCCAATGCTCTTACTTTATTGTCTAATAAGTAAGCAACAGTGGTATTCACAGTCCAGTTAAAGTCTTTCTTCTTCATTAGGTCTACACCCAATTCTAATTCAAGACCTGAACGGCTAACCCATGCAGCATTGATGGTTTGAGAAGTAAATCCAGAAACACCAGATACTGTTACGCCCAAAGGCTCGTCTCTGTTGTTCTCGTTATAATAAGTAAGATTCATGCGAACCTTGTTCTTAGCAAAACGCAAGTCTAACCCTGCTTCCCATGTGGTAGTTAATGCACCACGTAAGTTAGCATCAGGTGATCCATCAGGAGTTCCCATCAAGAAGTTAGTACCCCATAATAATGGGTTAACTGAATAGTTCAAGTTTAATGCATAAGGGTTCAAAGTCTTAGGCTTCTTACCCCATGATGCAAACGCTTTACCAAAGTTTAACCAAGGCAATGCAGTCTTAGTAAACTCAGAAAATACAAATGCACCACCTATTGAAGGAGACAACAATGAATTATTTGAAGAAGGTAAAGTAGAGAACCAGTCGTTACGTACAGCCCATGTTAAGCTTAGGTACTTTCTGAATTCTACATCTCCAAATGCAAACAATGAATTTGCTTGTTGATCAGATCTTGCATTAGAAATAGAAGGAACCGCTTTTGAGTTGGCAATGGCATATAAACCTGGAACGTTTAATCCTTGGTTGGTATTCATAGACACCGCTCTGTTGCGAATATTCAATCTATTAGCTCCCACATTTGCAGCTACTACGAAGTCTCCGAAAGTATTGTTGTAACTTAAGATACCTTCAAAGTTCCACTCATTGTTAACTGTATTGCTGGTTGCATATGATGCCAATACTCCTGTTTGTCCACCAGAAGATTGAAGAATATTAGGATCAATATTCTCTACGTTTCCGTTGAACTGATCTTTACGGATGCTACCCTTGAACTTTAAGTTTTTAGAAAACTTAACAGTCAAGTTTACGTCTCCGTATAAACGATCACGACGTTGGTTACGTTGAATGTTTTCAAAATAAGAATAAGGATTGTACCAGTAGTTACCTGCCCAAACACTGTTCTGTGGTGCAGCTGCACTCCAAGAACCTGGGTTTCTGCGGAAGTTCCAAGAAGGAATGGTTCCTATTGGCGTTCTAATACCAGATAATTCTTTTAAGATATTAATATCTAGATCTCTGTGGAACCACTGGCTAAAGTTACCAGATGAGTTGTTGGCATATCCATCAGAGAAATCACCACTGATTAACTGATTGGTATAAGTTAAGTTGGCTCCAATAGTGAAAATGCTACCCAAATCCATTGAGAAATTTGCATTCAAATTATGTCTTAAAGACTTGGTGTTAGGTAACATACCCTTGATGTTCTGGTTGGTATAAGAAACCCTTAAGCTTTGACCAGCGCCATTGCTTTGAGAGAAACTTACGTTGGTATTAGCAGTAACACCGGTATTCCAGAAATCTCTTGCATTGTTAGGTTGAGGAGTAAAGCTGGCAGTTTTTCCTGATCTTGAATGACCTGGAATAAATGCATACCAAGGAATATACTCAGAACCATCAATTTTTGGACCCCATGATGCATCATCGGTAAAATCGCGGTAACGCTTACCGTTTAATGCTTGCCATTCTGCTGGCATAGTAGGGTTATAAGTAAAAGTTAACCAACCACCATCACCACCACCATATTCATTTTGGTAGTTAGGCATGAAAGCAGCTTTGTCAAAAGTTGTAGACTGGTTTACTTCTACACCAATGCCTTTTCCTGCTCTACCTTTTTTGGTAGTAATAACAATGGCACCGTTACCAGCGCGGCTACCAAATAAAGCGGTAGCGTTCGCACCTTTTAATACCGTAATATCTTCAACATCGTCTGGGTTAATATCAAAAGAGTTGGTGATAGTTCCATCAACAATATAGATAGCACCCTGGTCTCCCAAAGATCCACCACCTCTAATACGAAGGAAACCCTGATCGTTCAATTTAGCAGAAGATTGACCTCTGAATTGAACCCCAGCTACTTTACCCGCTAAAGCGTTGTTTAAGTTTGGCTGACGAATTACATTCAATTTTTCGTCGTTAATTACTTGAGAACTGAAAGGAGTTGTTCTCTGTGATTTTTTAACGCCAAATGCGCTTGTTACAAAAACCTCTTCTAGCTCTCCAGCTAAAGTGGCTATTTTAACGTTTTGGTATCCAGTTGTTGCTGCAAACTCAAAAGGCGCATGGCCTACTGCAGTTACCACAACTAGAGATCCTTGCTTCACTTTAAAGCTGAATTTACCCAGCTCATCGGCACGTGTGATGTTTTTTGTGCCTTTTTCCTGCACGGTTGCGTTAGGCACTGGACCGCGATCATCGGTCACCTGCCCCTGCACGAGGACTGTTTGAGCGAAGGTTGTTATGGTACACAACAACGCAAACGCCAACAGTGTCAGACTTTTTCTCATGTGTTAAGTTTTAGTTTTACAAAAATTGTTAAAGATTTTAACAATAGTGCTAATGTAGGATTTTTTCTATTACTACCGTCTATAAAAATTATCTTTTAATTAATATCTAATATTTTGCCTCCACAAAGCTAATTTTTGACCATTCAGCCTTATTTGTGGTAATTTTACCGAATGTTAGTATTAGATGGCAAGCTGGCTGCGGCAGCTGTAAAAGAAGTATTAAAGGCAGAAACTGCGGAATTAGTTAAAAAAGGGAAGCCTACCCCGCATTTAGCCGCTATTTTGGTGGGAAATAATGGAGCCAGTGAAACCTATGTGGCCAGTAAAGTGAAAAATTGCGAAGAGACTGGTTTTCAGTCTACTTTAATAAGACTCGATGCACAAACGGACGAAGCTACCCTTTTAGGAACCATCCAATCCCTCAATAACAACCCTGATATAGACGGCATTTTGGTACAATTGCCTTTGCCCAAGCATATAAGTGAAGAAAAAGTGATTGAAGCCATTGATCCTAGAAAAGATGTAGATGGATTTCATCCCAGCAATATTGGCCGATTGGTTCAAGGTTTACCTACTTTTATTCCAGCTACCCCTTATGGCATTTTATTGCTTTTGGCACACTATAATATAAATACTAAAGGAAAACATGCGGTGGTGATTGGCAGAAGTAATATTGTAGGCCGCCCTATGAGTATACTTTTAAGTAGTAATATTCCACAAGGAAACGCTACTGTTACCCTTTGCCACTCTCATACACCTAATTTGAAAGAACTTTGTTTACAGGCTGATATAGTGGTAGCGGCTTTGGGTAAGCCAGAATTTGTTACTGCTGATATGGTTAAAGAAGGGGCTGTAATTATAGACGTGGGTATTACCCGTGTAGATGATGCCACTGCAAAAAAAGGTTTTAGAATAAAGGGAGATGTGCTGTACCATGATGTAGCACCCAAAGCGAGTGCCATCACACCTGTTCCTGGAGGAGTTGGGTTGATGACTATTGCTGGGTTACTCAAAAACACTTTACAAGCTTACCAAAACAATAGAGGATAATGAGTATAGCCTTAGATACTACTTTACAATTACCCGTAATGGAAGCTTTTTATACGCTTCAGGGTGAAGGTGCACACCAAGGTAGGGCTGCTTATTTTATTCGGTTGGGGGGTTGCGATGTTGGCTGTGTTTGGTGCGATGTAAAAGACAGTTGGGATGCATCTAAACATCCAATGGTATCCATTGAAGAAATAGTTGCAAAAGCAAGTTCGCACCCTGGAACATTGGCTGTTGTTACTGGTGGCGAACCTTTGATGCACCAACTAGATGCATTAACCAATGAGTTACATGCTGCTGGTTTTGAAACCAATATTGAAACATCGGGATCTTCGCCCTTAAGTGGCCATTGGGATTGGATATGTTTATCGCCTAAAAAATTTAAAGCTCCATTGGATGAAGTGATTGTTAAAGCACATGAATTAAAAGTGGTGGTTTTTAATAAACACGATTTTGCATGGGCCGAAAAATATGCTGCTTTAGTGAATCCTTCTTGCAAATTATACCTTCAACCAGAATGGGATAAAGCAGCTGAAATGACTCCACTTATTTTAGACTATATTCAAGCAAACCCGCAATGGAGGCTGAGTTTACAGGTACACAAGTATTTAAATATTCCTTAGTAATTATTGATGCTTTGTCATTCTATTGTAAAAAAGATTTTGTTGAAAGCGGTTCTACAGTTTGATGACAATTAACCCTTTATGATCAAGCAACTTTGCACTCACAATAAGTGGGTATGATGAAGTGGATGTTTCTTTCGGCTATTTCAAGTTGTTTTTTTACTACCGTTTTTGCTCAACAACAAGATACATTATCGGGCAATGGTGCCATCACTGTTTTTACTGCTACCAAAACAGAAAGAGCGCTGAGTAATATTGCCGTACCGGTTCAAATTATTTCTCAAAAAACCATTCAACAAGCGGGGTCTTTGCGTTTATCTGATATTCTTTCAGAGCAAACGGGTTTATTCATGACCAATGGCTTTGGCACAGGGGTTAGCATGCAAGGGCTTAATCCAGATTATACCCTTATATTAATTGATGGTGAGCCCCTAATTGGAAGAACCAGCGGAGTACTAGACTTAAAGCGTATTACCGTAGGAAATATTAAGCAGATTGAAATTGTAAGAGGCCCATCATCTAGCTTATACGGCAGTGAAGCAATGGCTGGTGTAATTAATATCATTACCGACAAGTCTAGAAAAAATACTTTAGGTGTTAGTGCTAGATATGGCACTTATAATACAGCCGATTTTAGTTTGAGAGGTTCTATAAGAACCAACAAAATCAACTACCAAGGGTTTGGTAATTTCTACAGAACAGATGGATTCAGTATTAGACCCAATAGTAGAGAAAGAAGTGTAGCTCCCATTGAAAGATTTACCCAACAACATAATTTGGGTTATCGCTTTAACGATCGCACCAACTTAAGTTTCAATATTAGACACAACAGTGAAACCATTAAGAATAATATCACGGTAATAAACAATGGCAATTCAATTAATTCTATTGGCGTAGAAAAAAATAAGGACCTCAATGCTACTTTACAATTATCGCATAAAATAAATGATCAAGTAAAAAATACCACTCGTTTATATGGCACGCAATTTCAGTCTTCTCAGGAACTGATTTCAGATAATGGTGTTCCCTATTTAGATGTTTTTAAACAACAGTTTGCCAGAATTGAGAATCAAACGGATGTTCATGTAAACAAACAATTAGAATTCAATTTAGGAGGTGGATATATTCACGAAACAGCCAACAGTACTAGATACGATAATAGTACCAGCATTAAAACCAATAGAATCGGATATATTTATCTTCAGTCGGAATGGAGGGCATTGAACAAACTAACATTTATTGGCGGTGCCCGTTATGACCACAACGAATTATTTGCAGCCGCATTTAGTCCTAAGCTGGCTTTACAATACAAAGTCAATTCAACTCTTTCATTGAAAGCCAGTGTTGGTAGAGGTTTCAAAGCCCCCGATTTTAGACAGCTCTATTTAAATTTCACCAATACTGCTGCGGGTAGTTACAGTGTATTTGGTTCTGTAGAAGCACAAAAAATAATTAATGAGCTCAACAGAATAGGTCAAATCAGTAGCTTAGAACCATCCTTTTATCAACTCAGTAATTTGCAACCCGAATTTTCTACCGGATTTAATTTGGGCGGCAGTTATCAAAATGAACAATGGCATATTACCGCCAATATCTTTAGAAACAATATTGAAAACTTAATCGACAGCAGATTAGTAGCATACAAAACAGGAGGTGCACAAATTTTTAGTTACCTCAATGTAAAAAATGCATTTACCCAAGGTGTTGAAACCGATATCAAATACCGTTACAACAAACAATGGTCATTGTCTGCAGGCTATCAATTTCTACTTACTGGAGATCAAGCTGAAATTAATGCCATTAACGATGGTAAAGTTTTTACCAGAGATCAAAATGGGTTCAGTAGAAAGATGGACAGAAGTGAATACGTTGGCTTGCCTAATAGAAGCAAGCATATGGCCAATTTAAAATTACAATACGACTACCAAAACTTTTTTGCCAATACCCGTGCCTTGTATAGAAGTCGTTGGGCTACCACTGATACAGATGGCAATGGCATTTTCAATACGAATGATGCTTTTGCTAAAGGATATATTCAATTGAATATGGCAGCAGGCCAAAGTTTTAACAATGGCCTATCGGTTCAAGCGGGCATAGACAATGTATTGAACTATACCGATGTATTGAATTTACCCAATTTACCTGGCAGAACATTTTACCTAAGCATATCCTATAATTTTTTAAATAAAAACCCTAAATAATGAGCAAGATGAAACAGATGATTTTAGTGTTAGGCATTGTAGTTAGTTTGGTTGCCTGTTCAAAAGACGACAACAGTGGAACAAGTACAGTAGTTGAAACCATTACAGTAAACAACCTACCTGCGGATACCATTATTGGTATTACTCCAGGTGCACCTCCAACCGGTGGATTTCCTTATGGTGCTGGTCGTTATACTTTTTACAGTTTAGAAACCAATAAAATTGTTCCTGCTTCTGATAGCGCAAGCAACAAATGGGACCTTGCATTTAAAGGAACTACCATTGCTACCAATAGCGGAAACAGTGGACCTGGCGGAGCTGGTGCATTTGTATTTGTAGGTTTATTTAATGACCTCAAAACCATTCCAACAGACTCTAGCTTTAGAGTAGACAATGCCCCTTCAGCATTTGCAATTACTACAGGAAGCAATAGAGGTTGGTATGTATACGATGGAATTAACCAATTGGTAACACCTATTCCAGGACGTGTATTAGTAGTAAGAACAGCATCTGGTAAATATGCCAAAGTAGAAATTTTAAACTACTATAAAGGTGGCACAACCCCAGCAACTACTGCTTCAGATGCAATTAAATTAACTACTCAACGTTACTATACTTTCCGTTTTAGTTTTCAACCAAATGGAACCAAAACATTCTAAAACCAAACCATTTTAAAATCCTTTATCTAGCCCGGCCCTGTGCCGGGTTTTTTGTAGGATATTTTTAACAACAATGGGTTGGTATTTTTACGAACTTGTTGCCAATGAAAAAGGCCTTGTTATTTTTATTTGCATTAATTGGTTTGTCCAACTTATATGCGCAACAATATGATCCAGAAAAAATAAATAAAAAGGCATTGGTGCTTTACGATAGAGCCATAGATTTACTAAAAGAAGATGATTTTAAAAATGCAGTTCCAATTCTCTTAGATTGTATTAACACTGATACCAATTTTGTAGACGCTTATCTTTCTTTAGCCGGTGTATTGGGCCAATTAAAACAATACAAACGTTCGGTTCAAATGTATGAACGCGGCAAAGCAAAAGACCCTATTTATTTTAAACCTTACTATCTACCGTATTCAATTAATCTTGCGGGTAATGGAAACTTTGAAGCTGCACTATCTGCGGTAAATCAGTTTTTAGAAAATCCTAAACTAAACACCAATAGTATAAGGAGTGCTTCGTACCGAAAAAAGACTTATCAATTTGCTTTAGACTATGCAGAAAAAAATAAAGAGTTGTCTACTTATTATTTTGCGCCAGAAAATTTAGGCGATAGTGTAAATTCTGCTTTTTCTGAATACTACCCTTCTGTTACCGTAACCGATAGTTTATTGGTATTTACCAGAAGAGGGAAATATATGCGCGAAGATTTTTATTCAAGCACTTTTATTGCTAAACAGTTTTCCAAAGCAGTTCCCATTGGTGGAGACATTAATGAAGAACCACAAAAAGGCGCTATCACTGTTTCGCAAGATGGAGAATGGATGTTGTTTGCGGGCAGATTTGCAGAAAGGGGTTATGACAACTTTGATTTATATATTGCGTATTCCACTCCACAGGGATGGAGTGACCCAGAGAATTTAGGACCAGCCATTAATACCGAATTTTGGGAAAGTGCCCCTACTTTAAGTCCTGATAAAAGAACCCTTTATTTTAGCAGTAGTAGGCCGGGTGGTTATGGTGGAAGAGACTTGTATTTTAGTGAACGTTTACCCAATGGAAAATGGACAACTGCTAAAAATATGGGGGCACAAATTAATACGCCAGGAGACGACCAAGCACCATTTATACACGCAGATAATCAAACCTTGTATTTTACTTCTGATGGTCATCCTGGCTATGGTGGTTCCGATTTATTTATCTTAAGAAAAAACAATAATGGGGAATGGGGTATCCCTGAAAATTTAGGTTACCCCATCAATACCATTGAGAACGAGGGGAGCTTAGCTGTTTCTGCAGATGGGCTTACTGCTTATTATGCCAGTGACCGCGCAGAAGGAAAGGGTGAATTAGACTTATATCGCTTTGCCTTACGCAATAATATCAGGCCTATTAGAACCTTGTATTTAAAAGGAGTAGTTACCGATAAAAGCAATGGCAAAAAATTACCCTCTTCAGTTGAACTCATTAATAACCAAGATCAATCGGTGTTGATGAAAATTCAAACAGATGAAACAGGTATGTATTTTATTACTTTACCTGTTGGCACTGACTATACTTTTTCAGTCAACAGAAAGGGTTATTTACCCTACACAGAATTATACTCATTGGCCAACAAAGAAGCAGACAGTGTATACGTTAAAAATATTGCCTTACAGCCTATCACCATGAACGCTTCATTTACTTTCAAGAATATTGAGTTTACTTCCAACTCATCGGTATTGCCTCAATCGGCATCCATAGAATTAAATAGATTGGTTGCCTTGTTAAAAGATAACAATACCATCCAAGTTCAAATAAGCGGTCATACCGACAATACCGGTAAAGAAGAGGAGAATAAAAAATTGTCTGCCAATAGAGCATTGGCCATTGTAAATTATTTAATAGAACAAGGAGTTGAAAACACCAGATTAAGTTACCAAGGCTTTGGTAGCAACAAACCCATTGCATCAAATGACAACCCAGAAGGCAGGGCCAAAAATAGAAGAACTTCCGTGGAAATAACGGGGCTCTAAGTATTTATACGGCAGTAATCGCCCCAGCAAAAAACTAGCTTTACCTAAAGCTTTTTATGCATAGTGATTGCTGGTACAATATTGCCTTTACATTCATTCCTTCTATTGGTCCCATTACTAGAAGAGCATTGTTGGCCGAATTTGAATTGTCAAAAAATATTTTTAGCGCTTCTAAAAAAGAATTGCTTGCAGTAAAAGGAATTGGCGAAAAAATGGTCAATGAAATTCTTCAATGGAATAATCCGTCGTTGGTAGATGCCGAATATGCATTTATTCAAAAGCACCAAATAACTCCATTGTTTATTACCGATGAAAACTACCCGAAAAAATTATTGGAATGCCCCGATGCACCTACCCTCTTATACTATAAAGGAACTGCCAATTTAAACGCACTAAAAATTCTCAGTATTGTGGGTACCAGAATGCCTACCCCTTATGGTCATTATGTAATTGAAAATTGCTTACAAGCATTGCCAAAAGATGTATTAATTGTGAGTGGCCTTGCGTTGGGTATTGATACTATTGCACACCATACTGCACTGCTAAATGGTTTCAATACCATAGGGGTATTGGCGCATGGGTTAGACGAAATATATCCACCGCCCAATAAACCATTGGCCAAAAAAATGTTGAAACAAGGCGGGCTACTTACCGAATTTAATTGCAAAACCATTGCAGAAAAATACAATTTTCCTAAACGCAACAGAGTGGTTGCTGGCTTAGCAGACGCAACCCTTATTGTTGAAACTGCATTAAAAGGGGGCAGCATGATTACTGCAGATTTTGCTTCACAGTACCATCGTGAAGTAATTGCAGTGCCAGGCAAAATAACCGATCAAAGAAGCAGGGGATGTTTAAAATTAATTCAAGAAAATAATGCCGCTATTTATACCAACCCCAATGAACTCATGCAGCAATTAAATTGGGTAGCATTGGCTCCTGAATTATCTCCAGAAGAAAAAGCATTCATTACTTTAATGAAACAACAAGAAATTTTTTCGATGGATGAATTGTTGCAATTGACTGGGCTCGGCATTGGCAGTTTATCTAGTTTACTTTTACAGTTAGAATTACAACAAGTTATTCAAGTACTTCCAGGTAGATCCTTTACGCTAATGCCCGCTTTCTATTCCACCTAATCAATAAAGCGAAAGCAATAAAAGCCAAAATGCCCGGTGTTAAAAAAGCATATACAAATTGCGTGGCTTGGTTATGATAAATCCAACCTGAAAAAAGGGCGCCCGTTCCAATACCTACTTCTAATGCAATGTACATAGAAGCAATGGCTTTGCCTCGGTTAATAGGTTCACATAAATCTACCGTCCAAGCCGTAATAACTGGGCTATTAATGCCCCAACTTAATCCATATAAAACAGCACCAACCAACATCATGCTTACTGAATGTGACAACGCCAAAATAATCATTGCTACTACCAATACTGCAGTAGATCCTATTAATACCCGTACCCTTCCATATTTGTCTGATATTTTACCTGCAACAAAACGAATAAACAAAGATGCTACGGTAAAGAAGGCAAAAAATATGCCTTTGTTGTGCAATCCTAAATGCTCACTAAAATCGGGCGCTACAGTTAAAATGGTTCCGATAGAAAAACACAGTAATAAGGTAATTAAAGCGGGTCGTATGGCCGATGCATCAAATATTTCTGTTCTATTAATTTTTAAATGCGCTGCTTTAAAACGCGTGGCATTGGGTAGGGTTTCTTTTACATTGTATAAGATAATAACCGAACCCAATGCTAAAAAAGCCGATACATAAAACATGCTATCGTAGCCGAAATAATTAACCAAATAGCTACCCAACATAGGACCTGCTGACGCACCAATGGTATATCCAATGGCCAATGCGCCCATGGCTTCTCCCCTTCTAGATTCATGAACTACGTCTGCTCCATATGCAGCTGTTGCAGTGGGTTTAAACCCAGTTGAAAATCCATGTACAAATCGCAACAACAAAAAACCAGCAACAGATGTTAGCACCGGATACAATAAACTACATACTACACATACCAAAGAGCCAAATACCATTACAGGAACCCTACCAATGGTATCGGTTAATTTTCCACTAAATGGCCTAGAAATGCCCGCCATTAAAGTAAATAAAGCAATGATTAATCCCTTGTACTCCGCTCCCCCAATCTTGGTTAAATAACCAGGTAATTCGGGAATCATCATATTAAAACTGGCCGAAAAAAGGAAATTGCTTACGCAGAGTAACCCAAATTGAAAAGTAAAAAAACGGTGATTGGGATTCATTATTTGGGGTTCCATGCTAACTGCTTACAATAATAGCTGACGAAGTTAACAGAAATATTTTTGGAAGGAATTTAGCCCTTCTACTATCTTTGCACATGGCAACAAATCTCAAAAGCGCTACCAACGGTAGTAACTCCCCTAGATTATTTGGCGAAGGCCTAACATTTGACGATGTACTTTTAATGCCCGCATACAGCGATATTTTACCCAGAGACGTAAATATCAGCACGCATTTAACCAAGGATATCATCATCAATGTTCCCATCCTTTCTGCTGCAATGGACACTGTTACTGAAGCCAACTTGGCTATTGCATTGGCAAGAGAAGGTGGCTTAGGCATTTTGCACAAGAATATGAGCATTGAGAGACAAGCCGAGCAAGTAAGAAAAGTAAAGCGCAGCGAAAGTGGAATGATCATAGACCCCATTACATTATTAATTGATGCCACTATTGGAGATGCTTTGAAGTTGATGCGAGAAAATAAAATCGGGGGCATACCGGTGGTAGACAATGGTGGAAAACTGGTAGGCATATTAACCAATAGAGATTTACGTTTTGAAACCGATTACAAGAAAAAAGTAAAAGAGGTAATGACCAAGGAAAACTTGGTAACTGCTCCTGAAGGTACCGATATGAAAAAAGCGGAGAATATTCTTCGTCGATATAAAATTGAAAAATTACCTGTTGTTAACAAGCAAGGAAAATTGATTGGTTTAATTACGTACCGTGATATTTTACAAATTCGCAATTTCCCACATGCAGTAAAAGATAGTATTGGCCGATTGCGCGTTGGTGCTGCTTTAGGCATTACCAAAGACTTAATGGATCGTGCAGCTGCGTTACAACAAGTGGGTGTAGATATTGTAACATTAGACTCTGCACATGGACACAGCAAGGGGGTAATTGAAGCATTAAAAGCCCTTAGAAAAAATTTTAAAAAACTACCCATCATTGCGGGCAATGTAGGTACAGGTGCTGGTGCAAAAGCATTGGCCGAAGCTGGTGCCGATTGTGTTAAAGTAGGAATTGGTCCTGGTTCTATTTGCACTACTAGAATTGTTGCTGGTGCTGGTGTTCCGCAATTAACTGCCATTATGGAAGCTACTAAAGCGTTGAAAGCCAAAGGCATTCCAGTGATTGCCGATGGTGGTATTCGCTATACCGGTGATATGGTTAAAGCTTTAGCTGCAGGTGCCAATATGGTGATGATGGGAAGTGTATTTGCTGGTGTAGAAGAAAGCCCTGGCGATACCATTATTTACGAAGGCAGAAAGTTCAAAGAATACAGAGGCATGGGTAGCTTAGGTGCCATGAGTCAAGGAAGTGGCGATCGTTATTTTCAAGACGTAGAAGCAGATATTAAAAAATATGTTCCTGAAGGAATTGAAGGTCGTGTTGCTTACAAAGGAAATTTGAGTGAAATTATTTATCAATATGTGGGTGGATTAAGATCGGGTATGGGATACTGTGGTGCAAAAGATATTCCTACTTTACAAAAAGCCAGTTTTGTAAAAATCACCAACGCGGGTATGAAAGAAAGCCATGCACACGATGTAGATATTACCAAGGAAGCGCCTAATTACAGCAGAAAATAATTCATCGCCATGGCACTGAACAAGTGGACTTATTTACATCCGCTTACCTTAAGCCTTTTATCTGGATTATTGTTAACCAGTGCTTGGCCCAATACGGCATTAACCATTGGTTTGTTATTTGCTTGGGTGCCCTTATTATTATTGGCCCATCAAAAAGATAAATCCTTTCCATTATTAAGGTATGTGGCGTTGAGTTTATTGATTTGGAATACTGGTACTACTTGGTGGCTTTGGAATTCAACTGGGTTTGGTGCAGTAGCCGCAATTCTAATAAACACTACTTTAATGTGCATTCCTTGGTGGGGCTTTATCAAAATGCGTCAGCATTTTTCTGAATCTTTCAGTCAATGGGCATTGGTTGTTTTTTGGTTAACTTTTGAATGGGTCCATTTAAACTGGAGCATCAGCTGGCCCTGGCTTACCTTAGGAAATGGTTTAAGCGCATTCACCCAATACATTCAATGGTACGAATACACTGGTGTTGGGGGTGGATCGTTGCTGATATGGACTATTAACCTCCTCGTTTTTCGCAGCATGGTTTCATTAAAAGAAGCCGATAAAAAATCAGTCCTTTATTTTAGTAGCATAGCAGTATTGCTCATTGCTGTATTGGCAATCATTAGTCTACAATTATTGCCCACCAAAAGCATTGTAACCGAAAAAACAAATGTGGTGGTGGTTCAACCCAATATTGATCCCTATCAAAAATTTGAAAGTTTAACTACCGCCGATCAAGTAAACCGATTGGTGCAACTCTCTGCAAATGCCATAGACAGCAATACAACCATGCTTATTTGGCCCGAAACCGCCATGAGTGCTGCAGATTGGCAAGACAATATAAAGGGGAATCAATATTATCAACCCATTTTTCAGTTTTTAGCTGCGCATCCTTCTATTCAATT
The DNA here is from genome assembly GCF_030695065.1 of Sediminibacterium sp. GTDB lineage: Bacteria > Bacteroidota > Bacteroidia > Chitinophagales > Chitinophagaceae > Sediminibacterium. Next base: position 222,858 of record NZ_JAUYTR010000011.1, read on the forward strand.
GATTTCAGGAATTGAAACCTTTAAACAATATGGAACAACAGCTGCAACTAAAACGGCCAGAAAAACAAATGATGGAATTTATTACGATGCTTTTAATGCAGCCGTTAGTTTAAGGGCCAACAAAGAGCCAGTGTACTATAACAAAAGTAAACTGGTGCCAGGTGTTGAATCACTGCCTTCTTTTTTACGTTTTATGGCGCCCGTTTTTGAACAGTTCGGTGGCTCAACCGGTGGCTATGGCACTTCTGATACTGCCGTTGTTTTTAGAGACCATATTGCGCAACTTTATGCAGCGCCCATCATTTGTTATGAAAGTATTTATGGTGAATATATTACCAACTATGTTAAAAGCGGGGCAACCATGCTGGCCATTATGACCAACGATGGATGGTGGGGTAATACACCTGGGCACCAACAACATTTGTATTATGCAAAACTAAGGGCCATCGAAAACAGAAGATGGATTGCTCGATCTGCTAACACGGGAATCTCTGCATTTATTAATCCTCGCGGTGAAATAGTACAATCTTTAGCATGGGATAAAAGGGGCGCTATCAAAATGGCTATTCCAGCTGAACACAGCAGTACGTTTTATATGCGTTACGGAGACCTGATCTTCAAAATTGCTGCTGCCCTTGCTGCTTTTTTTGTTGTAGTTTACTTGTACAAAAAAAGTACCCTTGCAAGAAAAACAAATTAATCATACCCATTACTTACTGAGTTATACAGTTTATGGAAAGGGAACGCCCGTTGTATTATTGCATGGCTATGGAGAAGATAGTAAAATTTGGGATAACCAAATTGCAGTCTTATCGGCTCATTGCTTACTTATTGTTCCAGACCTGCCTGGCTCGGGTAAATCAACCATTACGCCAAAAGGTTTAGAACAATGGTTGCCCAATATGAGCATGGAATTGTTGGCCCAAAGTATAAATGAATTGTTGATAGCTGAAAATTTAACTACTTGCATGCTGTTGGGGCATAGCATGGGAGGATATATTAGTTTGGCATTTGCAAAACTATTTCCTTCTAAATTACTTGGCCTTGGACTAGTGCATAGTACTGCATATGCAGATAGCGATGAAAAAAAATTAGTACGTCAAAAAAGTATTCAGTTTCTAGAAGAAAACGGTGGCTATACTTTTTTCAAAGCCAGCATGCCCAATTTATTTGGTAAAAAATTTAAAGCAACCCAAGCCACAGTTATTAATCAATTAGTTGAAAAAAGTAAAGCATTTGAAACAAGGGTATTGGTAGCATATACCAACGCCATGATGGAAAGAACCAATAAAACAGCAGTGCTAGAATTGGCCCAATACCCTGTTTTGTTTGTTGCCGGGCCCGAAGATATAGCTGCTCCTTTAACAGATATTCAAGAGCAAGCAACAGTTCCTATTAAATCGTATCTTGAAGTTATAGAAGGTGTTGGCCATATGGGCATGCTTGAAGCGCCCAAAGAAATGAACCAACACTTATCAGGATTCATCCAACTGTTTATTTGAAATGAAAGTTTTCCAAATCTTGTTTTTTTTAATACTGTTTTGTAACAATAGCCAAGCAAATCATATTACCGGAGGTGAGCTGTTTTACAATTATGTAGGTCCTGATTCAAGCAACGCCAATAATAGTATTTATGTTATCACTTTGCGATTGTTCAGGGCATGTATTTCTAATGGTCCTACCCTAGAGGTAGAACGGCCAACCTTGGGTATTTATGAAGGAGATACTTTATTCAGAAGTTTACCCTTACCTAGAACAACGGATGTTTCTACCCTTTCGCTGAATACAGCTGCCTTCCCTTGTCTCGTAGGAAATGGGGCTTGTTATCAGGTTGCCCTTTACTCTGCAACCATTTCTTTACCCAACAGTCCCATGGGCTATACATTATCCCGACTCGGCTGCTGCCGTGTTGATTACATCACCAATTTGGCTGTGCCTTTAGGTGTTGGAAGCAACTATGTAACTAAGATTCCTGGCAGAATTGCTTTGGCAGGAGGCGTCAACAGTAGTCCGCAATTCAATGTAAAAGACACGGCCCTGATTTGCACCCAAAAAAAATTTACACTCGATTTTGGAGCCATCGATCCAGATGGAGACTCCTTAACCTACAGCTTCTGTGATGCATTTATTGCACCTTCTAACTTTCGGGATGTTCCCCCCAATATACTTTCCCAATTCCCATTGCCGTATAAAGCTCCTTTCAGCGGAGCCCTCCCCTTAGGAGATCAAGTAAGCATAGATCCTGTAACAGGTGTTATCAGTGGAATTGCTCCTGCACCGGGAAACTATGTAGTAAATGTTTGCATTACCGAATGGAGAAATGGTAAAGCTTTTAATGAACATAGAAAGGACTTTATCATGGCGGTTCAAGGTTGTGATTTCATTGAAGCTAATTTACCCGATAAAATTATTCAATGCGACAATTTTACGGTGCTGTTCGAAAATGAATCCACTTCTTCTAGCATCACCAATTATGTTTGGAATTTCGGGGACTCAATCAACAATACCTACCCACAATCAGGTTCAGTAAAACATACATATAAAGACACCGGAGTATATAAAGCAAAACTAACTGTTACAGGATCAAATGGTTGCGTTGGCATTGACAGTGTGGAAGTAAGGGTCTTCCCAGGATTTAAATCGGCTATGAATATTAATGGAAGTTGTTTTTTAAACCCATATACTTTTTCAGACTTAAGCAGTTCTGTTTATGGCAGTATTAATTTTTGGAAATGGAATTTTGGAGATGAAGCTGTTTTAAATGATACGTCGAGATTAAAAAATGCCAATTACAAATACGCCATTCCTTCCCTTAAAACAGTGCAATTGATTGTTGGTGATTCTAAGGGTTGTATTGATACAATAACACGTGCATTGTCGGTTTCTGAAAAACCTTTATTACAAGTGCCCTTTAAAGACACATTAATTTGTAGTATTGATAGTTTGCCAATCAACATAAATAGTGCAGGTATTTTTAATTGGGAGCCCAATCTCCATATCAGTAATACCAATACGTCTAATGTAATTGTATATCCAAAAGACACCACCCAATATATTGTGAGCATTAACAACAATGGCTGCATTAGTAAAGATACCATCACTGTAAACGTTTTGCCATTTATAACAGTAACTGCTGGAATAGACAGTACCATTTGCTTATCAGATACGATTCAATTGCGCGTTAAAAGTGATGCGCTTCAATACCAATGGACCAATCATTTAAACGAAACCATTGCTGCTGTTAAAAATCCTTTTGTGAAACCCAATAGCAATACTACCTATTTTGTTACTGCCAACTTAGGCAAGTGTCAAGACAAAGACAGCATTGATATTAAAACAATACCCTATCCTATTGCTAATACAAGCAACGACACGCTTATTTGTTTTGGAAATAGTGTTCAATTGAATGCAACCATTACTGGGTCCAGCTTCCAATGGTTTCCTTCGCTCAATATGTTTAATTCCAATTCTTTGCAACCATTGGTTGCCCCTGCAAAAACAACCCGTTATTTTTTACGCGTTTCCGACACATTGGGTTGCCCTAAAACGGTTGTAGACAGCATCTTGGTTTCGGTTGCCCCCAAGCCTATTATTTTCGCGGGCAATGATACTGTAGTCAGCATCAATCAACCCTTACAACTAAATGCAACAGGTGCAGCAAATTTTCAATGGTTTCCTATTATCGGATTGTCTGACCCAACCATTGCCAATCCTGTTGCACAGTTGGGTAGCAATATCGATTCAATTGTTTACAGAGTAAGGGCTCATAATGGCAACAATTGCTTTGGCGAAGATTTCATTAAAGTGTTGGTTTATAAAGGCGGCCCTGATATTTATATTCCCTCTGGCTTTACTCCCAATGGGGATGGTAAAAATGATTTACTAAGACCCATTCCTATTGGTATAGCTCAGCTAAATTATTTCAAAATCTATAATCGCTGGGGGCAACTCATTTTTAGTACCACCGAAATGGGCAAAGGCTGGAATGGGATTTTTAATGGTGAACAACAAACTACTGGAACCTATATATTTCAAGCAGAAGGAAAAGACTTTACGGGAAAAATTATTTACAAAAAAGGGACCGCTGTTTTAATAAGATAATGATTGCTTTAACGGTTTTTTAGGAGTTCAGGCAACCCACAATCCTATTTTTGGTTCTTATTGCTTTAACTTGCTTTACAGTATGTTTAGGAAATTTTTTTTACTCATTTTTTGTAGTGTATTACTCATCCAACTCAATGCGGCGCATTTAAAAGGGGGTTGGATTCAATATGAATATTTGGGCGATGGCAATACGGCTAATAGTTCAAGGTATAGAATTACCGTAAGGCAATATTTAGATTGTAATTCAACCGCTGCTCAACGAGACGCACAAGTGCATGTGGGTATTTTTAATTCGGTCAGTACCCAACTATTACAAACCGTTTCTATTTCTTTAAGTGGAACAGATAATCCAGATAAAACCACTTACGATCCTTGTTTAAGCTCTAGACCTCGAGTTTGTTATATTATTGATCGGTATACTATAGAAATTGATTTGCCCAATACCACTGAAGGATATACTTTGTCTGTTCAGCGTTGTTGTAGAATTGCCAATATTGCCAATGTAGGCGCTTTTTCAAGCACTATTGGAATCAGTTACACCAATACCATTCCAGGCATTATCAATGGCACTAGCTATGCCAAAAATAGCAGCCCTGTTTTTGCGCAAAAAGACACCGCCATTGTTTGTTTCAATGCCCCTTTTACTTTCGATTTTAGTGCTACTGATAGCGACGGAGATAGTTTGTCTTATTCTTTTTGTAATGGCCTTGTTGGCGGAAGTGGCAATACGCCCAACGGAGCTCAGCCCAATCCTCCTACAAACCCTCCTTATGCTGCAGTTCCCTATCAACCACCCTATACTGGCGGCAATCCATTATCTGTCAGCGTTACCATTGACCCTATTACTGGTTTAATTAATGGCATTGCGCCAGGTATACCTGGTCAATATATTGTTGCGGTATGTGCGAGTGAATATAGAAACGGCGTAAAAATTGGGGAGACCAAAAAAGAAATACATATTCAAGTGGCAGACTGTTCTTTATCTGCTGCAGACCTTAAACCAACTTATATCACTTGCAACGGTTTTACATTGAGTTTTCAAAATGAATCATCCGGTTCGGTGTCTAATTATCTCTGGGATTTTGGCGTAACCAACAGCACTACAGATATTTCAACTGATCCTACCCCTACTTATACTTATGCAGACACTGGAACTTATCAATTAAAATTAAAAGTGACCAATACGGGGGGATGTCAAGACTCTGCTTTTGCAGAAGTGCGTATTTACCCTGGGTTTGCTCCAGATTTTACAGTAACTGGAACCTGCTATTTAAATGAATACAGTTTTAAAGATGCCACAGTTAGCCAATACGGAACAGTAAATAGTTGGAGATGGAATTTTGGAGACAATACTACCCTTGCTGATACTACTATTGCAAAAGACAGTACTTGGAAATATCCTGCACCTGTTAATACCAATGTAACATTGGTGGTTACTAATAGTAAAGGTTGCATAGACAGCATCACTAAACCATTTGTTGTTTTAGACAAGCCCTTACTAAACTTAGCATTTAAAGACACCCTTATTTGCAGTATAGACACCCTTCCCTTATTTGCCAATATTGGTGCGGGAACCATTAACTGGACCACAGATATACCTGGAAGTTTATCAAGAATTTCAAATAGAAATATTGCGAACCCATTGGTTTATCCAGTTGATACAACCCGGTACATTATTACTCTCAACAACAATGGATGTATTAATCAGGATACGGTAACGGTGAATGTGTTAGATTTTATTTCGGTAGATGCAGGTCCTTCCGCAACCATTTGCCGAACAGATACCATTCAATTGCAAACGGTAAGCTATGCCCTAAGTTATCAATGGACTTCGGCATCGGGTGCTCCTGTTGATCCAGTTAAATTTCCGAGATTGGCTCCACTGCAAAATGAAACTTATTATGTTACGGCCAATTTGGGGTATTGTCAGGCAAGAGATTCTGTACGAATTAATGTATCACCTTATCCTCAAGTGTCGGTAGGAGCAGATACGGTCATTTGTTTTGGTAATAGACTTAACCTGCCTGCAACTATTATTGGTAGTAGTTTTCAATGGTCTCCTACCAATTCAATGATTAATTCAACCACTTTGAATCCATTAGCAGGACCTTCAAGAACAACTGCTTACACCTTAACTGTTTCAGATACTTTGGGCTGCAATAAATCGGTTACAGATACCATCATCGTAAGAGTGGTTCCACCCATTGTAGTAAATGCAGGGCCAGATACAGTAGCTTTACCAGACCAACCTGTTCAGTTAAACGCATCAGGCTTGGGGCAATTTAATTGGTCTCCTACAACTGGGCTTACCGATCCTACCATTGCCAATCCCATTGTTACTTTACCTGCAGGTACCGACTCTATTACTTATACTGTTAGGGTAACGGGTGATGGAGGATGTTTTGGTGAAGACCAAATGAAAGTAAAAGTATTTGTGGGTGGGCCTGAAATATTTATTCCATCTGGATTTACACCCAATGGAGATGGTAAAAACGATGTATTAAGACCCGTTACTGTAGGCATTACAAAATTGAATTATTTTACCATTTTCAATAGATGGGGTCAGCGCATTTATACATCCACCGAATTAAACAAAGGATGGGATGGCACTTATAAAGGGGAGCCACAACCTTCTGGAACTTATGTGTTTCAAGCAGAGGGAATAGACTATTTAGGTAAGCGTGTTTATAAAAAAGGTACGGCTGTACTTATTAGATAGTTTATTTTTGCACCTATGACAAAAACAATTTTAATTACTGGCGCTACCGCTGGTTTTGGCAAAGCAACTGCTGAACATTTTGCTGCTGCTGGTTGGAACTGTATTATTACAGGAAGAAGACAAGACAGACTAACCGAACTTGCTGGTACTTTACAAAATAAGTACCCAGTTCAAATTCATACGCTTTGCTTTGACGTACAAAATAGAGAAGCGGTTTTTGCTGCAATTAATAGTTTGCCTACTGAATGGCAATCGATTGATGTGTTATTAAATAATGCAGGGTTAGCATTGGGAAGAGACTCTTTTGAGTTGGCCAATTTAGACGATTGGGATACCATGATTGATACCAATGTTAAAGGGCTTATGTATGTAACAAAAGCTGTACTGCCTTTCATGATTGCAAAAAAGAATGGTCATATCATTAATATAGGTTCTACTGCAGGCAAAGAAGTGTACAAAGACGGGAACGGATATTGTGCATCAAAGCATGCAGTTGATGCCATTAGCAAAGCCATGCGCATCGATTTATTACCACATCAAATTAAAGTAACTGCCATTCACCCTGGCGCCGCAGAAACGGAGTTTTCTTTAGTAAGATTTAAAGGAGACGATCAAAAAGCGAATGCAGTTTATGATGGATATAAAGCATTGGAAGCAAAAGATATTGCAGCAATAATTTATTATGTTTCTACATTACCTACCCATGTTTGCATCAACGATTTAGTGGTTACTTGTTTGTCTCAGGCTAACTCCTTTTACTTACATAAATAATACCTATGCATTTAACTGGCAACCCTTCATCTATTACACAGTTATTTGGAATTAAATATCCAATTATTCAGGCCGGAATGATTTGGGCTAGTGGTTGGAAATTAGCCAGTGCAGTTAGCAATGCAGGTGGATTAGGAATTATTGGAGCAGGCTCTATGTATCCTGAAGTTTTGAGGGAACATATTCAACAATGCAAATTGGCAACCAATTTACCATTTGCAGTAAATATCCCTTTATTGTATCCAGATCTTGGAGCAATTGTGCAGATAATTATTGATGAAAAAGTTCCTATTGTTTTTACGAGTGCGGGTAATCCTAAAACCTATACCCCATTATTTAAACAACATGGAATTAAAGTAGTACATGTGGTAAGTAGTTCCAAATTTGCATTGAAAGCACAAGATGCGGGTTGTGATGCAGTAGTTGCGGAAGGTTTTGAAGCGGGAGGGCATAATGGTAGAGAAGAAACCACTACCCTTGTTTTGATACCCGCAGTAAAAAAACAAATTCAGATTCCATTAATTGCTGCTGGTGGAATTGCAACAGGACAGCAAATGTATGCAGCAATAGCATTAGGCGCAGATGGGGTTCAAGTAGGTAGTCGTTTTGTATGCAGCCACGAAGCTTCTTCTCATATGCAATTTAAAGAAGCAGTTATAAAAGCCGGTGAAGGAGACACTCAATTGAGTATGAAAAAATTGGTGCCAGTTCGATTATTAAAAAACGATTTTTTTAATCAAGTTGCAGCTGCAGAACAGAGAGGAGCAGACGAAGCGGAATTGACCCATTTATTAGGTAGAGCCCGTGCCAAAAAAGGCATGTTCGAAGGTGACCTTTCGGAAGGTGAATTAGAAATAGGTCAAGTAGCTGCTTTAATTAATGAAATAAAAACCGCTGGAGAAATTGTAGCAGAAATGGTAGCTGAATTTAATGCCTGTGTTGGTTCTATTAAATTGATTTAACCAAAATCAATCTCCGTATTGTCTCCAATATTTAAACTTCTGCTTAAGCCTTTTACAGAAGCATCACTTCCAATTAATGAATTGTCTAAAACCACTTCGAATAAATTGGTATAAGAACCAATGATGCTATCGCGTATGATAGAATGTTTTACTGTAGTATTGGCTCCTATAGCAACATGCGGCCCAATGATGGAATGTGAAATATCACAACCAGGCGCAATGCTAACTGGGGGTATAATAATCGTGTCTTTAAAATCATGTATATATTGAATATTCCCACCAAATTTTTTTAACAGTGTAGCATTGCTTTCTAAGAGGCTTTCTTTTTTGCCGCAATCGAACCAACTCTTCACTTTAAATGATTGAAATTTGGCTCCCCTTTTAATCATGCAATCCAACGCATCTGTTAAGTTATACTCTCCTTGTGTTTTAATGTCTTGCATAAATAAATGATGCAGGCATTCAAACAAAAAATGCGTCTCTTTAATTTTATACAATCCAACCAACGCCATATTGCTTTTAGGAATAGAAGGTTTTTCTACTACTTGCTCAATAAATCCTTCGTCATCAATAGAAGCCACGCCAAAATTTCGTGGATCATCTACTTTTTTTACCCCCAACATACTATAAGGACTATCCACCACTTCTTTTACATCGTATTCGCAAATGGTATCGCCTAAAACAACAAATACTTCATCTTCACCTACAATGTTCTTGGTTAACTCAATGGCATGTCCTGTTCCCTGTCTTTCATTTTGAAAAACAAAATGCGTGGTTAAATCTGGATAGGTTTGTTTAACGTAATCTTGAATTTTTTCACCCAAGTATCCAACAATAAAAATAAACTCTGTAATGCCCGCATCTCTTAACTGATCTACAATAAAACTCAAGATGGTCTTTCCTGCAATAGGAATGAGGGCTTTAGGTTGTGTATATGTATGCGGTCTTAGTTTAGTTCCTGCACCCGCAACTGGTATAATAGCTTTCATTGGGAGGTAATTTATCCATGTCCGATTCTCACTTATTCCTATCTATATCGGCCAAATGGGGCTGTAAAATAGTAAATAACGCGTAAATTTGGCAAAAATACACTTCATGCAGAGAGATACATTGGTTTTTGACCTAATTAGACAAGAGTTAGAAAGACAGCGCCACGGAATTGAGCTAATTGCTTCTGAAAATTTCACCAGCCTTCAAGTAATGCAGGCAATGGGTAATGTAATGACCAATAAATACGCAGAAGGGTATCCTGGCAGAAGGTATTATGCAGGTTGTGAAATTGTAGACCAAACTGAACAATTGGCCATTGATCGTTTAAAAGAAATTTTTGGTGTAGAATATGCCAACGTACAGCCCCATAGTGGTGCACAGGCAAACGCTGCGGTTGCATTAGCCGTTTTACAACCAGGTGATGCAACTTTAGGCTTAGACCTCAGCATGGGTGGTCACTTAACACACGGTAGTGCCGTTAATTATTCTGGTAAATTATACCAGCCCCATTTTTATGGTGTTACCAGAGAAGAAGGATTAGTAGATTATGAAATGTTAGAAGCAAAAGCCCGTGAGGTAAAACCTAAACTAATCTATTGTGGTGCCAGCGCTTACAGCAGAGATTGGGATTATGCTCGAATTAGAAAAGTAGCAGACGAAGTAGGTGCTTTAGTAATGGCCGATATAGCACACCCAGCGGGTTTGATTGCAAAAAAATTATTGAACTCTCCTTTTGAACACTGTCATTTTGTAACTTCTACTACGCACAAAACTTTGCGTGGACCAAGAGGAGGCATCATTATGATGAACAAAGATTTTGAAAATCCTTGGGGATTAAAAGATGTAAAAGGCAATATCAGAATGATGAGTAACTTATTGGATATGGCTGTGTTTCCTGGAATTCAAGGAGGTCCATTGCAACATGTCATTGCGGCAAAAGCAGTGGCTTTTGGTGAAATTTTATCAGATGAGTTTTTAGTTTACCAACAGCAGGTTCAAAAAAATGCACAAGCCATGGCAAAGGCATTTGTAGATAAAGGGTACCATATTATAAGTGGCGGTACCGACAACCATTTAATGTTGATAGACTTAAGAAATAAAAATATCAGTGGTAAAAAAGCAGAACAAGCATTGGTACAAGCTGATATTACTGCCAATAAAAATATGGTACCTTATGATGACAAGTCTGCCTTTGTAACTTCAGGTATCCGTTTTGGGGTTGCTGCAGTTACTACTCGTGGTATGACTGAAACACATATGCCTTTTATTGTAGACTCAATTGATCGGGTATTAATGAATGCAGAAGACGCTCAAATTATTGGCGCAGTTCGCAATCAAGTAAACGAATTCATGGAACAATTCATCCTTTACCCAGAAATGGGCTAATCTAATTCACTAGCTATGCTACAAAGAATACAAAGTATTTGGTTATTGTTGGCTTCCACAATGAGTGCGCTTAGTTTAAAATTCTCTTTCTTCAGTGGCAATAAGCTAAACGCTGAAACCAATGTAAAAGAATGGGTTGAATATACAGCAGCTCAAGGCAGTTTAAACGCCATTTTAACCATTGCAATTTGCGTGGCTACATTGGTATGTATTTTTATGTATAAAGACAGAAAAAGACAATTGTTGATTAGCTTGATTGTACTAGCTGTTTCATTATTGAATATTTTTTTATACTACAATTCAAGCAAAACATTTACAGAATCCAATACCGATTTAACTGCTTTAATTAGCTTGTCCATTCCTGTATTTTTGGTATTGGCTGCATTAGGTATTTATAAAGATGAGCAATTGGTAAAAAACGCAGATAGATTAAGATAAGTACTACAAAAAAAAAGAAGCGCAGTATCCCCTCAGTTACTGCGCTTTGTTGTTAAATCCATTTACTGAATTAAACTGTGTTAAAACTAACCCTAAATGGTAGTCGGAAAATGGGAAAGTAGACCATGTATAGCAATTAGTAGATAAGTCGCCTGTTTTAGTAGACAAATGAGGCTACAACAAACAAAAAGAATACATTCGTAAAGTAATACCGCCTTATGTACCAATGCATTATAGCAGATGACCACTTAGTGGAAAGAGCATTATTAACATCCTATATCAAAAAAATACCTTCCTTAGAGCTGGTTGCTGAATGCAAAACAGGGTTAGAAGTTTTGTCTATTTTAAAAGACCAACCAATCGATATTGTTTTTTCCGATGTAGACATGCCCGATCTTACTGGAATAGAATTGGTAAAAACTTTAAAGAATCCACCAGTATTTGTATTCATTTCTTCATTTCCAGAATATGCAGCCGAAGGGTTTAATTTAGATATTATTGATTTTGCAGTTAAGCCTATTTCGTTCGACAGATTTGTAAAAGCAGTAAATAAATCTATTGAATACATTGAATTGAAAAAAACGTCTTCTACTGCAACTGCTTCTATTCAACATGAAAGCACCGAAGAATACTTCTTTATTAAAGACAATAAAGGAATAACAAGGGTAAACAACAACAATGTTTTATACATTGAAAGTATGGGAGACTTTTCTAAAATTTACACCCAAGATCAAAAAACATTGGTGATGTTGGTAGGTTTAAAAAATGCTGAGACACAATTGCAATCAAAAAAATTTATTAGAGTGCACAAACAATATTTGGTGAATACTGAACATATTATTCAGGTATTAGCCAATGAAATTATTCTTACCAATAAGGCGTCCATTCCTTTAAGCAATGCTTATAAACAAACTTTGAATGATTCTGTAATAGACAAACTCCTTTTAAAAAGATTCTAGCAATTTATTTTGGGGAAATGTATTGCCATAATACAGCCTTGAGGCTGATTACTTTTTGCAGAAAGCTTTCCAGACATCATCGAAAGAAAACTTTTACAAAGCATTAAGCCCAATCCAGTTCCCTTTTCCTTATTTGTACCATATGTGCTAGTCATGGTATTGATTGTAGTTTTATTGATCTGCTCCATTGCTTCTGCAGACATTCCCATTCCCTCATCGACTATACAAACCATCACTTCTGTTTCGTTGTTTTCAACCCTTAACCAAATAGCTTTGCCCGTATAACTAAACTTTAAAGCGTTACTAATTAAATTCCTAATTACCAGTGCCAATAAATTTTTGTCGGCTAATACCCAATCATTTTCGCTGATTGAATTGTTAAACTGGATATTTTTTTGTTTTAATGTAGCACTGAAAGAAGTTACTACATCTTCTACAATAGTTTTTACAGATACATTTTCTATACTAGTTTCAAAGCCCTGCAATTGCGTACCTGCCCAGTTTAATAGGTTCTCCATTAATGCAGATGTTCCTCTAAGTGTATTACCTAACTCTTTTGCATATTGTGCCAATTGATCTTTGTCTATTTCATCATTCTCTAACAAGTAAACAAAGGAGATTAAGCTATTAACTGGGCTTCGCATATCGTGAGTTAGAATACTGAAGATTTGGTCTTTAACTTGAACCAATTCAGACAATGATTGACGCTGGGCCTCAATAGTTGCATTTAATTCCTGTGTTTTCTTTTTACTCTTGTAAAAAAACCATGCTGCAGTAATTACCACAATGGTTAATATTCCCATTAACCACGCTAACTTATTTTTAAAACTTATTTCTAACTTCTTTTCGGCCAATTGTTGGTTTACCTTTTCTTGTTCAACTGCATATTCTTTCTCTTTTATACTAAAATCGAGCTTAAGTTTTTTACGGGTGAATTCGTTTTCCTTCTCCTTATTAAAAATTTGGTTCTCTACATTTGAAAATCTTTTATAGTAGTAGAACGCGCTATCCATTTGCTTTTGGTGCTCATAATAATTGCTTAAACTCTCTGCTGTTTCCCTTTCCACTTCTAACAAACCAGATTGGGTAGCCATAGCTAATGCAAGGTGCAAATAATTTATCCCTTTTCTATTGTTTTGTTGTCGATGAAAAAAACGACCAACTGTGGCATAAGTTCCTGCTAAAATATTTAAGTCTGGCCCTTCCAATGCAACAGCAACTGCCATCTCATAGACTCTTGTTGCATCTGATAGTTGATTCAACTTTTCAAATGAAGTTGCCTTTGCAATTAGCATTTCCGATTTCAATCCCAAATCTTTCTCTAACTCCGCTATTGGAATAGACTCTTTCATCAATTTGATTACACGCAGGTATCTGTTTTTCCCTGCATTCCCTATTTTTTGTAACGATACTTCATCGGCATTCAATAAAATATTGGCAATAACTAATTTAATGCTTCCTACTCCTCTTGATTGAAGTCCGTCAGCTTCAAACATGGGCAAAGCTTTAGTAGCATACTTATAAGCAGTAGTAAAATCTTTTAACTGAATATAAGTGCTGCTTAAATTATTATAAATACTGGCTTGACCACTTTGATCATTTATTTCAGAAAACAGCTTTATGGCTTTTTCGCTTACATCAATTGCATTAGTATAATCAGTGATTTTATTATAGATATCACTCATACTCATATAGAATCCTGCTTGCAAATTTTTGTCGCCTTCTCTTGCAACCAAAGCAATGCCTTCCTTATATATTTCAAGTGCTTCAGCAAACTCACCCTTACCATGATGAATAACTCCTAGCCTAAAATAAAATTTTCTAATATTATCTCTATTAGGCAATTTTAGTGCAATTGCTTTAGCAGAATCTGCGTATCGTTTTAATTCGGCTATTGGTCTTTTATTATAAACCAATTCTCCATATACTCTTAACAGCATTCGCATTTTAAGCGAATCCATTGTTTTGTATTCATTAGAAATTTTAATTAGGCTATCGAGTTTTTGTTTGTCCTGAGCTAGAGCTGTTGACAAAAGAGAAGACAAAAAAAAGATACAAGCAAGTAGTAGTTTAATCACTAGGGGGGAGTTCGTTGATTATTTAAGTTTAAATATAAAGCCCATTTATTTAAATAAATGGGGCTGTGATGCTTTTTTTATTGTTTTTTAATTCCGAGGGAATTCCGGCATAAACCAATTCTCCTCCTGCATTGCCAGCTTCTGGTCCTAATTCAATTAACCAATCTGCCGATTTTAATACATCCGTATTATGTTCAATTACAATCAATGAATGGCCTTGCTCAATTAGTGCATTAAAGGAATTTAACAGTTTTTGAATATCGTGGAAATGCAAGCCCGTGGTAGGTTCATCAAAAATAAAGAGCACATGCCCAATTCCCTTTCCTTTTCCTAAGAAACTAGCGAGTTTTACACGCTGAGCTTCGCCCCCACTTAAAGTATTGCTGCTTTGACCCAATTTAATGTAGCCCAAGCCTACATCCTGCAAGGTTTTGATGGCTTTTTGAATTTGTTTCTCTTCTTTAAAAAAGTCAAAAGCATCGTCTACACTCATTTCTAAAATATCATGAATAGAAGCATTATTGTATTTCACTTCTAACACTTCTTCTTTAAATCGTTTTCCTCCACATGATTCACAAGTAAGATGCACGTCGGCCAAAAATTGCATTTCTACTATGGTTTCTCCTTCACCCTTACAAGTATCACATCTGCCACCGTCTACATTAAAAGAAAAATGCTTTGGTTGAAATCCGCGCATTTTAGCCAATCCCTGTTTAGAATATAAATCTCTAATGGCATCATAGGCTTTAATATAAGTAATTGGATTACTTCTTGAAGATTTACCAATGGGCTGCTGGTCTATCATTTCAATCTGTGAAATAGATTCAATATCGCCTGTGATGGCTTTATGCAAGCCTACTTTTTCTGCTGCTTCTCCTTTTATTTTTTGCAGACCTGGATAAAGTATTTGTTTAATCAAAGTAGTTTTACCGCTTCCACTAACCCCAGCCACTACACAAAAACAATGCAATGGAAATTTGACTGTGATGTCTTTTAAGTTGTGTTGTCTAGCACCTTCTACTTGAATATAACTATTCCATTTGCGAATTTTTTGCGGAGGGGTAATTGCATATTCCCCCGTTAAATACTTACCTGTAAGGCTTTTTTTATCTTTTATAATTTGATCATAATTGCCTGCTGCAACTACCTCGCCCCCTAAATGAGACGCTAAGGGCCCCATATCAATAATATGATCTGCCTCTCGCATCATCATTTCGTCGTGCTCTACCACCACCACTGTATTACCTAAGTCTCTCAGAGATTTTAAAACACCTATTAATCGTTGGGTATCTCTAGAATGTAATCCAATAGATGGCTCATCTAGAATATACAAGGAGTTGGTTAAATTACTCCCTAGGTTTCGAGTTAATTGAATACGTTGGCTTTCCCCACCACTGAGTGTATTGGCCAACCTTTCTAGTGTTAGGTACCCTAATCCAACATCTAATAAGGTTTTGATTCGTTGATGTATCTCTAGCAAAATTCGCTTCCCAATTACTTGTTCTTGTTCAGACCATTTAATTGCATCAAACCAATCTTTTAAATGGCTTACTTGCATATTACAAAGTTCCCCAATATGCTTCCCATGTATTTTAACGTACAGCGCTTCATTTCGTAATCTATAGCCATCACATGCATTACAGCTGGTTCTACCTCTATATCTACTTAATAAAACGCGGTATTGAACTTTATATAGATTTTGTTCTACCTCTTTAAAAAAATCATCAATTCCCAATGCCGCTCCTACCCCAGACCATAATTGTTGGTACTGCTCTCGGGGTAAATCCATGATGGGTTTATGAATAGGAAATCCAGATTTACTAGCTCCTTTTATAAATTGATCTTTCCACCAGCTCAATTTTTCTCCTTTCCATGGCGCAATGGCATTTTCGAACAAAGACAACCGCTTATCGGGTATGACCAAATCTTTGTCGATTCCTAAAACTTGTCCAAAGCCTTCACATACAGTACAGGCACCATATGGATTATTAAAAGAAAATAAATTAGGTGAGGGTTCTTCAAACTGCATTCCATCTGCTTCAAATTTATTACTGAAATGAAGCACCTGTTTGCTGTTCACTTCAATAAACATTTCGCCATGCCCTTCAAAAAAAGCGGTGCCAATAGAATCAGCTAATCTATGTAAGTCTTCCTCTTCAAATGTTTTAACCACCATTCGGTCTATCAGTACATAATAATTAGACTGATTGGCCTTCCAGTTTTTTGCCAATGCTGCATCAGTTAATGCCAACATATCTTCAATTCTTTCGGGTACTCCTGCAGCATCTTTCTTCATCAAATACATTCTTGAAAACCCTTTCTGCATCAATATGCCTAACTCTTCTCTTATTGCTCTATTTGCATGCTGCTTAAACGCAACCAACATTACCATTTTAGTTCCTTCAGAAAAAGTTGCAATGGCATTCATAACATCGGCAACTTCATCTTTTTTAACTTCCTTACCACTTATAGGCGAAATGGTTTTACCCACACGTGCAAATAATAGCCGGAGATAATCATAAATTTCGGTCATACTACCCACGGTACTTCGGGGAGTACGAGTAATCACTTTCTGCTCTATAGCAATAGCTGGGCAAAGTCCTTTAATATAATCAACATCTGGCTTTACCATCCTAGACATGAATTGACGGGCATAGGCACTTAAACTTTCGGCATAACGTCTTTGCCCTTCAGCAAATAAAGTATCAATGGTCAAAGAAGATTTTCCACTACCAGACACGCCAGTTACCACTATTAGCTTATTTCTAGGAAATGTAACAGTTACATTTTTTAAATTATGCGTTCTGGCACCATGCACCAATATATCGTTTGCAGCTTTTGCCGACTTTTTACTCGTTGCCATAAGGTTCACAAATTAAACAGATTATTACAGCTTTGGTTGAGTAAACCTTAAATAACCTTCAAAAAATCAGCGAGTTAGAATGTGAATAACCTTGAAGCCCTTTAACATGATTTCCACAAAAGATTTATGTATACAAAAGAATTCTATTTTGTTCAAGATTTAAAAAATCGTTGTCCAATATCCTGATTTTAATCCTGACTCAAAAACCTAAACTATGAGAACATTAGACCATGCGTCTGATACAGAACTGATAAGGGCATTTCAAGACGGCGACACCGATGCTTTTGAAACACTTATCTACCGTTATAAAGACAAAATCTTTTCATCTATTTTGTTTTTTGTTAAAGACACGTATTTAGCTGAAGACCTTTTTCAAGATGTGTTCATTAAAATCATTGACACGTTAAAAAATAAGCGATATACCGAAGAGGGCAAGTTTTTGCCATGGGCATTAAGAATTGCTCACAACCTTTGCGTAGACTATTTCAGAAAAGTGAAGCGTACCCCTGCAATCAAAACCAGTGACAACAAAGATATTTTTGATGTACTTCAAATTTCTGAAGAAGGTCCTGATGGCAAAATCATGCAAGGTCAAAGTCATGATCGTGTAAGAAAAATGCTGGATCTTTTACCAGAAGAGCAACGTGAAATTATTGTATTGAGGCATTATGCCAATATGAGCTTTAAAGAAATAGCCGAAATTACCAATTGCAGCATCAATACGGCTTTAGGTAGAATGCGTTATGGCTTAATCAATCTCAGAAAAATGATGATTGAGAAGCAAATTGCACTTTAAATATCCTCCTTACCTATCAAAGACATACTATTGTTTTTTAAGCAATTGAATGTCTTTGATTATTTGTTCTATTTCTAATTGAAGGGTTCCATTGTATATTCCCCTTATCCTGCTTTGTTGATCTACTAAGAGTACATGTTCCGTATGTAAGAATTCAGTACTGTCTTTCGTAAACCCCAAATCTTCCTCGGCAAAGTATCCCTTTCTTGCAAGTGTGTAAATACTGGCTTTATCTCCGGTTAAAAAATGCCAGTTGTAGGAACGACCAATTTTGTTTTCTTCAGTAAAAAACTTTAACCGAGGCACTGAGTCAATCCAAGGAGTAACACTATAAGACAGTAAAACCATTGAAGTATCTTTTTCATAGGCCTGTGCTACTTGTTTTAAGTTATGAATCATCTTAGGGCAGATGCTTCCACATCTTGTAAATATAAAACTGGCTATATGAATTTTCCCTTGAACAGATTGATGGGTAATGCGTTCACCATACTGATTGGTAAAATCAAAATCAGGAACATAGTGTGTTTCAGACGATTTAATTTCCGATTGATTGGCTAAAAAAACCGGCGTAAAGTCAGGCGTATTGTAATAGGGTAATGGCTGCACTTTTTCTTGATTATTGGCACAAGACCAACTAATCAAAACCATACAATAGGCACTAATTTTTAAAAATACTGTCCGTAACATTGATGCAATTTTTTGTTCCTAATAATCCAAACCTTCTTCCATCCTGTATAATATAGTTCGCTTTTATTTTCCCATTGTCGTACCACCATTTTTGTGACCCAACTTCATGCCCTTGCTGGTAGTTCATTTGCTTTACCATTAATCCTTTCTCGTTCCATTCTAAGCAAGTGCCTTGGTATTCATCATTCTCTAATTGATACTGCATAAATGGCTTCCCGTTAGGCCACCACACCAAGTATTTTCCTGTCTTTTTACCATTACTAAAAAAGCGCCATTCTTTCATTTGACCGTTTTCATAGAAGCTTCTCCATTCGCCTTCTTCTTTGCCTGAGAAGTAACTCCGAATAAAAGCGGTATCGCGATTGTTTGAATACAAAGCATATAATTTTCCTGAATAAGGTTTTGATTGATAATAAATAACCCCATTCAAATTGTTGAGTGCACTATCTGTATAAAGCACCCAACTATTGGGCACTTGGGGATTATTCTTTATTGTCATAGTGGGCTCTGTTGCATTACAAGCAATGAAGCCAACTAGAACAATCCATATTCTATTGAGTAACTGTACCTGCTGTGCCATAAAAACCGCTTCCGTTTATATAAGGATCTGTTGCATTAATATGATAGTGGTAAATTCCATTGGGATAATCTGCAGTGGCATGTGTATGTCCATGATAGGCATCTAACATAGCATTGGTTACCAATGCCCCATTTTATTCAGGACCATATACTGGAAATCCATCTAACAAAAAGCCCATTAGTGCAGATTTACTTGCTTTAACCGTGGTTAAATACAAGGGCTCAACATGATAATGATATCTTCCTCCTGGTGCAGGATGCCCCCAATATTGATCAAAGCTCATGATTTCATTCGTTAATGGAGTATTTGGTCCTGCATATTGGTTGTAAAATGGAACACCATTCAACGCAACACCAATGGCGCCTAAAGGAGTTGCCGCATGATTGGAAGCCACTTGTGGGTTTACGGGTATTTTAAATGTATAATTTAAGGTTGATATAGCATTTGGATTCTTACTAAAACTAACTCCTCCAAATGTAGTACCAGTAAAGTTTTCATATAAGGCATTGCCTACTGCATAATAAGGACTTTTATGATCTGGCGCACCGGTTGTTTTGATGGTGATATAAGTACCATCTGAAGTAACACTTGTTGCTCCATATATTTTTTGATAAACTGCTGGAACCGTTGCCGTTCCTGAAGTGGTAGTGGTAGTAGTAGTTTCACTGGTCTTTTTACAAGAAAAAGAAAGCAACAATAGCATCGCAAATAAAAATGGAACTTTACGCATAAAGAGGTTTTTTTTGAGTGATTCGAGTGTATCCACTTTGTAGCTTTTACACCGTATTTTATATAGACCTGCTTTCAGTTAAATGGTTTAATGAAAAGTATAATAAATAAAAAAGCTCCGAATCAATCGGAGCTTTACTGTATTCAATGCTGCTACTATTATTTATTCTGTTCAAACGCGGCTTTGGCTGCATCTAAATGAGCAATGAATTTGGCAATATTAGGGTCGTATCCATATTTAATACTACTCAAAGGCTTCCCATTCAAATCGAGAAACATATACAAAGGTTGGGCATTAAAGCCAAACTGGGTAATTTCATAATCCAAATTCTTGTCTCCTTCTGTAATTACTTTATCACCATCCTTTTTTACGTACTGTTCTTTAACCGGTAAATCGGTAGATTCATCTACATAAAGACTAACCAATACAAAATTATCTTTCATCCGCTGCAATACTCCTGGATCCTTCCAAACTTCTTTTTCCATTTTACGACAGTTGGCACAACTATGTCCGGTAAAATCTAACATGATGGGCTTATTCAAAGCCTTGGCTGCAGCCATTCCCTCTTCTAAGGTAAAATACGCTACCAAACCATAAGGCACATGTAATTTGTCGGCTAATCGTTTGGGAGGTTCTGCAAGATTAACAGTAGTTGAAGATGGTGCTGGGGAACTTCCTATTTGATATTTTAGTGCATCTAAATTAAATTCTTGTGTTCCATCAGGAGGAATAAAACCACTTAAATGCCTTAGTGGTGCACCCCATAATCCTGGTAAAATATACAAGGCAAAAGAAAAAGAAGCAATAGCAAAAAATAATCTTGGAACAGATACAAAAGGCAAATCACTATCGTGTGAAAATTTCAGTTTTCCCAACAAATAAATACCTAATAAAACAAATATCACTATCCATAAAACCAAAAACACATCTCGGTCTAGTAATCTCCAATGATAAATCAAATCTACATTCGACAAGAATTTCAATGCTAAGGCTAATTCAATAAATCCAAAACTCACTTTTACTGAATTTAACCAGCCGCCACTTTTGGGCAATGATTGCAGCATGGAAGGAAAAAAAGCAAACAACGAAAAAGGCAATGCCAATCCTACCCCAAAGCCCAACATACCAATGATGGGCGCAGTACTTACACCACCGGTGCTGGTTTGTCCCAACAAAGTACCTACAATGGGGCCTGTACAAGAAAAAGAAACAATTACCAAAGTAAGAGCCATGAAAAAAATGCCGCCTAATCCACCTTTGCCTGCTTTTTGATCCGCCTTATTAGCCCAACTATTGGGTAGTTGTAATTCGAATGCGCCAAAAAAAGAAATGGCAAATACTAAGAATATAGCAAAGAATAATAAATTAGAAATAGCACTAGTGGAAATTTGGTAGAGTATATCATCTCCAAAAAGAAGCACTAATAATATGGTTGGCACTGTGTATATACCAATGATAGATAAAGAATACCATAACGCATTTTTTATACCAGCAGCTCTTGTTTTACTTCTTTTCAAAAAGAAACTAACTGTTACTGGAATAAGTGGAAATACACAAGGTGTAATTACTGCCAATAATCCAGTTAGAAAAGTCAATAAGAAAATTTGCCATAAAGTTTGATTGGCAATATCAGTATTGTCACCCTCACCAGCGTTGTTGGAAGGTAAAACTTCCACAGAAAAAGATTCGCTTCCAGTGGGAAATTCATCAGCACGTTTGCCCAACCAATTAAATGTTCCTTTTAATAAAGCGCTATCACTACTATTTACTTTTAAAAAATAAGTAAAGTTTGCACTGTCTTCGTAAACCCGATAAGCGGGTGCAGCCCCATTTTCAGAAGGAATTTGTAACAGCTTCCCTGTTTCTATTATTGAATCAGATTCGGTTGTATTGTCTAATTGCAAACTGGATACAAATTCATCTTCAACTGATTGTTTTTTTACACCAAATAATTGAAAACCCTTTTCAAATTTGGCACTAATAGTAAATTGTACCAAACTATCATTGGTTCGTTGGGTTGAAAAAACAAATTGCACAGGTGATTTATCCTGTGCAATGGTAGCTTTTGCTAATAATACAATTACCAGCAGGAATAATATTTTTTTCATACTACAATAGCTTAATATCAAATTGTTTTTTGGTAGGAGGCAAACACTGTTCATCGTCACATACCATATAATTCACATAGCCGGCAATATTGGTTTTGATGCCTGGTTTTACTTTCACCATTTGCGTATAAACCACTTTGCCACTATAAAACAGTACTTCCATTCCAAAAATCTTGTCATTAATTTTTTCCAGCTTTCCTGTTTCTTTTGTGTTGCCCATTTTTTTAGCCAATGGATTCGAATTGAAAACCACTTTAGTAGGAACTGGGCCCCCTGCAGGCATATTTTGAGAGTACATATGCCATGGCTTAGGCACATTGGCAGTAATGGTTACTTCATATGAATCTGCTGTTTTTTTCTTTGCCTCAAAAGTCCAAGCAACAGGGTCTTTAATTTGAGCAAAACCTAATTGCAATAGGCCAAGCGCAACAACAAATAAGAATATTTTTTTCATAGTATGATATTGACACTTTATTGGATAGATAACAACTTAAATACTTCTAAACCGTCTAGGTTTTGTAAAGCAGCATTCGTTGCTCGTTCAGGATGGGGCATCATTCCAAACACATTGTTTTGCTTGTTTCTGATACCTGCAATATTTCTTGCTGCACCATTAGGATTTGCATGATCTACAATATTTCCCAATTCATCTGAATACCTAAATAAAACTTGATCATTTTTTTCCAAATCGTTTAAAGTAGCTTCATCAGCATGAAACCTTCCCTCTCCGTGCGCAATAGGGATTTTTAGTGCCCCAGTAGCTGGATTGGTAATAAACACGTTTTTGCAAATAAATTGTTGATTCGCATTCTGTAATAACACACCTGGCAACAATCCACTTTCACAAAGAATTTGAAATCCATTACATACACCCAATACTTTTCCACCTTTATTGGCAAACTCTATTACAGACTGCATCATTGGGCTAAATCGGGCAATTGCTCCACAACGCAAATAATCGCCATATGAAAAACCACCTGGCAAAACAATACAATCATCGGTTGAAAAAGAAGATAAGTCTTTGTCTTTATGCCAAAGCATAATAACTTCTTTATTCAAATCTTGCTGCAAAGCATCTTGCATGTCTCTGTCGCAATTGGAACCTGGGAAAACGACCACACCTAACTTCATGTGTTTGTTAATTTAAGCTACAAAGGTACAATCCAGAAAGAGAAAGAATGCCTAAAATTTGACCAAATACCAATTATTATACATAATCACCCCAATAAGTACAAAAAATAGAAAATTCGGGAATAAAAGTCGTTTAGGGTAAGAAAAGGATGCAGATACAAATGCAGTAAATGGAACTAAACACAAAACAGCCGCATTTAAGCCAGCGTTATTAAAAATAAACGGTGCTGCAGTTAAAATAAAGCACATCACTAACAGTGCAGCCCAATTTTTTCGCATCTGAATAACCAATCTACTATTGAACTGTTGCCAACTAAAGAATCCAGCCAATAAGACCAATACTATTACCGACAACCCAGCAATTTCAGGATTACTTAACTGCTGAACAGGAACTGTCAACTCCATTTTTGGCAAAAATTGTCCAATCCTGTTTAATTCATCGGTTAAGTAAAGCCAAGATGCTAGAAAGTAAAACGGCAATGCGATGCCCATTAATAATGTAAACCACTCCTGTAGTTTAAAAGGACGCATAATACCTAATGCAAACAACACAACAACAATAAGAATTGCGGTAGGATGATAGCATAAAATAGTAAGACTAACCAATAATCCAATATTGAACAATAAAGTTTTAGGGGCAGGATGGTTGTATAACCTAGTTATTTTAATATAAATCCAAATCAATAAAAAATTAGCAATTAATGCAGGGCTAATAGCTGCCCATTGGGGTAATAAGCCAGTTAACAGCACATAACTCATTGCAACTGTATAACCCGAATTGGGAAACATTTTTTGTTCGGCCAGCAAGAAATTAAGTCGAATAGATTGCAATAGCACCACCGATATGTATATAAAAAAACCTGCTGTATAGACGCCTTCTTTTAAATATTGATTCAGCAGATATGCAAACCAACCGTCTTGATTATTCGCAACAACAGTTATAGGTGCAGTAAAGCCATGCAGGTGCACCAAGAGGCTCAATAGCACTAAAAAAACAATATTTATAATCGATTTATCTCTAAATAAAAATACCACAGTACTGCAAATTAATAATCTATTTTGGCAAAACAGGTATACCCTCTATACATGCAAGGTACAATGGCTTGTCGAGCCCCGGTTTGTTTGGAATGTCTGGGCATAAAATCATATCCTCTTTCCAAGTTTTTGATTGTAGGGTTTCGGTCAATTTGCCCCTGCGGAGAAAGGGATTGATCGGTTAAGATATTGTTTCGCTTGTCTTGAATATTAAACATGAATCTAATTTGATCGCCCGAATTAATGATTCCATATCCAATATAATTATCGGTATTATCGTCATATTGTGTTTTACGAATGATATTGCTCCATTCCATTTTACCATTGGGCTCAAAAGAGATAATGGCAATATTATCCGAGAAATATCGGGTAACACTATTAGGACCCATATTATTCATGCCCCATGGAGAACCCCATGGGTATGCATTTAAGCCAGAACCATAAGGATAATACCCACCTAATCCAATTCCTAACCCATTTCCAACATACGGATTAAAGAATGGAGAGCGATTCATCATATCCCAACGATTAAATGTATTCCCCCTTGCGCTCATATAGGCAGATTCTGCAATCATCATAAATCCACCATCTCTTCTTAAAATAAGGTTCTTTAAATAAAAATCATTGAAAGCGGTTTTAGCAGAACCTTCCCCCCTTACATCGGCTCTAAATTCTTCTGAAAAAACGGTAACCGCATTGAGGGTTTCGGTATTGGTTTGTTTATCCCACAACGAATAATACAATCCGTCTATATTGCCTCTTTTTTGTTTACTAAAAAAAGAAGTGATTAATATTTTCTTATTTAGGTTATCTATTTTAATTCGGGTATCATCTAAAAAGATGCTTTTTACTTTTAACTCGCTAATGGTAGAATTAATGCTGCCCAATGGTTTAATCACCAAGCTGACTTTGTTTATACTTTCATTGGTTGCAACACTCGATTCTCTCAAACAAACCAAATTACCATCGTTGTCTATACCAAATTCACCCAAATAATCATTTCGATCGGGCATGGCAATGGCAATTCTTACTTTCTCCAATTGTTTGAGCTCTTTATCGAAAACGCAAGAAGTAACCACATGCTCTTTTTCGTTGCGGGTGCTCACTTTAAAAGCAGCCATTTTTTGTTTGTCTTCGCTATTCACTACGGTATAAATTCTATTATTGGCCGTGTAACTCATTCCTGCAGTGGTATCCAACATTAAAGCCTCCCCCATTTTTTTACCATCGGATCCAATTTTGGCAGCCATGATATAGTAAATGTTTTTGAGCTGGTATTGATAAATAAAATAAGTAAAGTCGGGATAAGTAATAAAGTCGGTACCCAACACTTTTGCTCTATCTGGCAAAAAGTCTAGTTTCACTTTGTTACTCAATTTCATTTCTGCATCGTAAACAGAAAAAAAATGGTCGTCTCGCGCATTCTTATAAATTAGGTATTTGCCGCTGATTTTGCCTATTACTTCAAAATTGAGGGTTCTAGGGTCGTCCCGATCTGGTTCAGAATACGCTATACTTTGCGCAGAAACAGAAAAAATGCCCCCTAAAATCAACACCAAACAAAGCAGAAATGACCTTTTCATAAAAGCAATCTTTATATTATCAAATGTACGCTATGTACAGTTTATCTAGTTTATACAATTTACCCATACATTTGTTAAAGATCTAATTGCTTTAATGCTTCAAAGCCTGTTTTGTGAGTAAAAATATCAACAAAGTTTCCGCTGCCGGTCTCTTAATTGCCTTGGGAATTATATACGGCGACATTGGAACATCCCCTCTCTATGTTTTCAACGCAATCATTACCAATAGAGTCATTTCGGAAGAATTGATTATTGGAGCATTGTCTTGTATTATTTGGACAATTACTTTGCAAACTACAGTTAAATATGTTTTGCTTGTTTTAAATGCAGACAATAAAGGAGAGGGAGGAACATTTGCCTTGTATGCTTTAGTAAGGCGAAGAAAAAAATGGCTGGTAATACCTGCAATGATTGGCGGTGCAGCACTTTTAGCTGATGGAATTATTACCCCTCCCATCTCGGTTACATCGGCTATTGAAGGGTTAAAGGAGTTACCCGCTATGCGAAATATTGCTTCTAATACCATAGTTATTATTGTAATTGCCATATTAGCTGCTATCTTTTTCATGCAGCAATTTGGTACCGCCAGCATTGGAAAATTGTTTGGACCCATCATGTTTATTTGGTTTACGATGTTGGCTGTTTTAGGCATTTGGCAAATGGGTAATGATTTAAGTGTATTGAAAGCCTTAAATCCATACTATGCAATTAAATTATTGACACTTTATCCGAATGGATTTTGGCTACTAGGTGCAGTGTTTTTGTGTACAACAGGGGCAGAAGCTTTATATTCTGATTTGGGACATTGTGGTAGAAAAAACATAAGACTCTCTTGGATTTATGTAAAAGCATGTTTGTTATTGAATTATTTTGGACAGGGTGCGTTGTTATTGAGCAGCCATAAAGGATTGTTGGTAAATGCGGCCAATAAAGCGCAGTTCGGCATCAACGCCTTCTACGATTTAATGCCCCAATGGTTTATCATAGTGGGGGTAATTATTGCTACATCAGCCGCCATTATTGCTAGCCAAGCCATGATATCAGGATCATTTACCCTAATAAGTGAAGCCCTCCGATTAAATTTATGGCCAAAAATGAAAGTACGCTACCCTTCAGAAGAAAGGGGTCAATTATTTGTACCTGGTATAAACCTATTATTATTTGTTGGTTGCTTAGGAATTGTGCTTTACTTCAGAGAGTCTTCTAAAATGGAAGCTGCATATGGATTGGCTATTGTGGTGACCATGCTGAGTACAACAATTTTATACTCTAATTTTCTGGTACTCAAAAGAACTGCTTCTGTTTGGATTTATATTTTCTTATTTGGCTATTTAGCTTATGAGTCTGCATTCTTAATTGCATTGATGGAAAAATTTGTGCACGGAGGTTATGTTACTTTATTAGTGGGTGGTGCATTATTTGCAGTCATGTATGTTTGGTACAGAAGTAGAAAAATTAAAAACCGTTATGTTGAGTTTGTTCGCTTAGAGAATTATATTCCCATGATTCAAGAACTAAGCAACGATAAAAGTATTCCTAAATATGCCACCCACTTGGTTTATATGACCAGTGCCAATAACCATAATGAAATTGAGCACAAAATCATTTATTCTATTTTGAATAAAAAGCCTAAGAGAGCCGATATCTATTGGTTTGTACACGTAGACGTATTAGACGATCCTTATACCTGTGAATACAATGTTGAGCATATTATTCCCAATGATATCATCAGAATTGAATTCAGGTTGGGCTTTAGGGTAGAGCATAGAATCAACCTAATGTTCCGCAAAGTGGTAGAGGAATTGGTAAAGAACAAAGAAGTGAATATTACCAGCCGATACGAAAGCTTAGAAAAAAACAATATTGTAGGAGACTTTCAATTTATTGTTTTAGAGAAGTACTTGAGCCAAGACAATGAATTGCCTTTCTTAGAACGAATTGTAATGAAACTTTATTTCTGGCTAAAAGAAATCAGCTTAAGCGAAGAAAGAGGTTTTGGATTAGACCCCAGCAATGTGACTATTGAAAAGTTCCCTTTAATTGTTGCTCCAGTGGCCAACATGAAATTGAATAGGGTATTTCCAGAAGGAGAAGAAGCTTAAAAAACCATTTGTTCAAACAACCGAAAAAACAGAACTTACCGAAACATTCAACATTTCGGTTTGGGCACCATTCTACTTTACATTGTCATTGGCTATTTACTAATTGTATTGGTGGGCTATTTAATTCAAGAAAAGCTCATATTCAAGCCTGAAAAATTAGCTCAAGATTTTGAGTACAAATACGATGCTCCTTTTGATGAATTGTTTTTTGACATTACCGAAGGAGTTCGAATTAATGGGCTACATTTTTATGTAGACCAACCCAAGGGTCTGATTCTCTATTTTCATGGAAACTCAAGGAGCATTAAAGGATGGGCAAAATATGCCCGAGATTTTTATAGATACCAATATGATGTTGTACTAGTAGATTACAGGGGATTTGGTAAGAGTACAGGCAAAAGAAGTGAGCGTGAAATGTTGGCCGATATGCAATTTGTTTATGAAACGCTTAAGCAAAAATATCCTGAACACCATATTTTGGTTTATGGAAGAAGCTTAGGCAGCGGATTTGCCACCAAAATTGCAGCAGACAATTCTCCTCGCTATTTAATATTAGATGCCCCCTATTATAGTTTTATTAAAGTTGCAGAAAGATTTACGCCTTTTATTCCACATAAGCTAACCCTTCGATTTAAATTACAAACCGATCAATGGATTAAAAAAGTAAACTGCCATACTTATATTATTCATGGAACCAAAGACTGGTTGATTCCTATTAAACAGAGTAAAAAATTGCAAAAAATTAATCCACATAAGATTACCTTAATTAGTATTCATGGTGGTGGTCATAATAACCTGCCTTCCTTTAATGAGTACCACAATTTTATTAGAGATATTCTAAAATATTAAGTGAGCATTTGGCTTAACTTTGACTCGTGAAAAAAGTTGTCATTGTCTTTTATATCAAAATAGCCCTATTGCTCTATGCATTAGTTGGATCCCTCTTATTTATTTTTCAAGACCGATTATTGTTTCACCCTGAAGCGGTAGGTCAAAACAGCAGCTATCAGTTTAATCAACCCTACCAAGAGTCGGTAATTCCTTTAGATGCAAATACCCAATTTCATGTTGTCCATTTTACTGTGCCAGATTCTATTAGAAAAGGTTTGGTCTTATATTTTCATGGTAACAGAAAAAATATTGGCCATTACGCCCAGTTTGCTTCCAATTTTACCAAAAATAATTATGAAGTATGGATGATTGATTATCCTGGATTTGGCAAATCAATTGGGGAACTTACCGAAGAAAATTTATATGAGGGAGCATTGCAATTATACATGTTGGCCAAATTAAGATTCAAGCCTGCTGAAATAATTATTTACGGAAAGTCAATAGGAACAGGTATTGCCACACAGTTGGCTTCTGTTAGAGATTGTAAACACCTGATTTTAGAAACACCTTATTACAGCATGGAATCTTTATTGGGAAGGTATTTGTTTATGTACCCATTGAATAAACTCATGCACTTTAAATTTCCTAGCAACGAGTATATTCAGAAAGTAACTGCCCCAGTTA
Source organism: Sediminibacterium sp. (assembly GCF_030695065.1). Classification (GTDB taxonomy): domain Bacteria; phylum Bacteroidota; class Bacteroidia; order Chitinophagales; family Chitinophagaceae; genus Sediminibacterium. Next base: position 252,395 of record NZ_JAUYTR010000011.1, read on the forward strand.
CCATATTTCATGGCACCGATGATGGGGTGATTGCATATAGCAATGCGGAACTTTTTACCCAACACTTAAAGCAAGTAGATGAGTTTGTTACTATCGCCAACGGAACGCATGTGAACCTGAATAGCTTTAAGCTCATGCAAGACAAATTAAATTCTATTCTTCGCTAATGATTAGTTAAGCGGTTTCTTTTAGCTTAACTGTTTTTGCAGTAATACTTAATTCAAATTTTGCGCCTACTTTTAACGCATAATTTTCGGTATCATGGCTTACTGGGAATCCAAAACAAACTGGATAATTATATTCAGCAATATGTTCTTTTAATATGTCTTCAATGGTTTTTCCAAAAGGACGGGTAGTATCTTTTCGATCGGTAAATCCACCCAATATTAATCCATTGAGTTGGCCTAATATCCCGGATCTTTTTAGTTGAATGAACATTCGATCAATATTGTATGCATACTCTCCTACATCTTCTAAAAATAAAATGGCGCCCTTGGTTTTATACATCATATTAGAGCCTACCAAATGAGCAATCAATGCCAGGTTACCTCCCATCAATACACCGGTTGCCTTCCCCAATTGATTCATTGAATGCGCTGCACAACTGTATGATGCTTTAGTGCCTTTCAATGCTTTATGTAAAGACTGTACATAAGGCAGCTTTGCTCCCCCCTGATTAAATGCATTGGCCATGGGAGCATGCAATGAAGCAGTATTGCACCTAGTTAATAAATGCGCATGCAAAACGGTGATATCACTGAACCCAATAATCCATTTTGGATTTTTTTTGAAAGCAGCAAAATTAAGTTGATCAATAATTCTAGTAACGCCATAACCACCTCTTCCACAAAGAATCGCTTTAATAGATGGCTCGTTTAATAAGGCCTGCAATTCATCCCTACGCTCCTCATCTGTACCACTAAAATAATTGGCAGACTTGCTTCCTACCGTTTTACCAATCATCACCTGAAAGCCCCATTCTTGCAAGGTTTTAACACAGATTGCATTTTTTTTCTTTTCCATATAACCCGCAGGACAAGTGATGGCAATGGTGTCTCCTTTCTTTAAATAAGGTGGAATCTTGATCATGGCTATACTTCTGTTAATTGTACTAAGTTATTTTCAACCACTAATTGATGTGGCAAGCCGCACTTCAATGCAAAGTTGTTTTTGATATGACCTACCGGAAAATCAAAGCAAACCGGATAATTAAATGCCGCTACTTTTTCTTTAACAATGGTATATATATCTCTTCCAAAAGGTACAGCAGGATTGTCTACTTTAATATTACTAAAGCCCCCTACAATCAATCCTTTTAATTTAGCCAATTTTCCCGAGCGCAATAAATTGCAAAACATCCGATCAATATTGTACAAAGGTTCACCTACATCTTCTACAAATAAAATTTTTCCATCGGTATTAATCATGGAAGCCGAACCATTCAAGTTCTCAAGAATTTTTAAATTACCCCCTATTAAAATTCCTTTTGCAGTTCCAAGCCGATTATGCTCAACTGGAATGGAAGGATAGTTGATTTTTCTTCCCTCCAATGCATCTTTAATAGACAGTATACTTGCTTGCTGTACTTCATCTGCTGTAGCCCAATCCTTAGGGAAACTGCCACACATTTTAGAATGCAAACTAGCCACATGCAATACTTGATGCAAATGGCTATGCAACACAGTGATATCACTAAAACCAATGACCCATTTAGGGGATTGTTTAAACTCATTAAAATTCAATAAGTCTACCATTCTTACAGCACCATATCCACCTGTTGCACATAGAATTGCTTTGACTTGTGGATCATCTAACATTTGCTGAAAATCCGCAGCACGCTCAGCATCAGTGCCTCCAAAAGTATGATCCATCTTTCCAATGGTATTTCCTACTTTAATTGTATATCCCCAGCTTTGTATTAAATCAATAGAAGGCTGAATGGTTTCTAATAAGGAAAAACCTGCAGGGCAAGTAATACCAATGGTGTTCCCCGGCTGTAAATAAGGAGGGACTTTTATTTTTCTACTTTTATTTCCTGCAGCTGAAGCTAATGCAGGCAGGGCCATCAATCCCATTCCTGCCATATGCAAAAAGGACTGTCTTTTCATTTAATTATTTTTCTTGGGTTTAGGTTTGATCAAAACGCTATCTTTTTTTCTACCTGCATTGCGCAAAGATTGATCAATCAACATTTCAATTTGACCATTCACACTCCTAAACTCGTCTGCCGCCCATCTTTCGAGGGCGGCATACGTTTGTTGATCTATTCTTAAAACAAAAGATTTCTTACTCAAAACAATTCATTTAATTATTGATGCAGTGTTCCTGTATTCACTACTGGAGATACCGACCTATCGCCACAAAGCACCACCAATAAATTACTTACCATAACCGCTTTACGCTCTTCGTCTAATTCTACTACTTGTTTTTTAGACAACATATCTAATGCCATTTCAACCATGCCCACTGCACCTTCAACAATTTTACTGCGGGCTGAAACAATGGCCGTTGCTTGTTGACGCTGTAACATTGCTTGCGCAATTTCTGGCGCATAGGCCAAGTGGCTAATACGTGCTTCTTTAATTACAATGCCAGCCTTCAACATTCTTTCATTTAATTCAGACTCCAACATCGCAATCACTTTATCTCCACCATCTCGTAGTGTTACTGCAGCATGTTCATCATCAATACTATCGTAAGGACAAGTAGAAGCCATATGACGCAACGCCGCTTCACTTTGATTGGTCATATAACTAGAAAAGTTAACCACATCAAAACAAACTTTATAAGTGTCTTCAATTTGCCAAAGTATTACCGCAGCAATTTCAATGGGGTTACCCAATTTGTCGTTCACTTTTAACTTGGTACTTTCTAAGCTTTGCAAACGCAAAGAAACTTTTTGTTTGGTGTACAATGGATTTACAAAAAAGAGTCCATTGTCTTTTACCGTACCTACATACTTACCAAAAAAAGTAAGCACCACACTGGTGTTTGGTTGAACAACTACCAAACCCAATAGCAAAAAGAAGATTACTATAAAATCAATGATAGAGCCCCAAATAAGCACATATTTTAACCCATCCTCTGCTCCCTTTATTTGTGTGAGGGCATAAATACCTATCACCAATAAAATAGTAACCAATAACAAAACCAAAAACCCTTGCGCTGCTTTAATGGTCTTTTCCATAATTTTCATTTTAATATTAATATGATATCAAAATTATAGCATTTCTCGGAATTTCCAAATAAATCTGCTTTTAGTACCTTTGCCGCCTGCAACAAGCAGTTTAGACCATCAAGCAACCGAATATGAAGCAACCGAAGAGATATTTGATTACCGCAGCCCTACCCTATGCCAATGGATTGAAACATATAGGCCACTTGGCCGGAGCATACCTTCCTGCAGACATTTATGTGCGCTATTTAAGGGCCCAAAAAAGAGACGTGGTATTTGTATGCGGTAGCGATGAACACGGCACAGCCATTCCAATTCAGGCTACCAAAGAAGGCACCACTGCACAAGCCATTATAGATAAGTACCATCCTATTATAGAGCAAAATTTTAACGATTTAGGTATCTCTTTTGATATTTATCATAGAACCAGCTCTCCTATTCATCATGAAACTGCTAGTGAATTTTTTACTGCGTTGAATAATAAAGGCGATTTAATTACCAAAGAGTCAGAACAGTATTATGATGAACAGGCACAAAGCTTTTTAGCAGACCGATACATTAAAGGAACCTGCCCCAACTGCGGGTTTCAAGCCGCATACGGAGATCAGTGCGAAAGCTGTGGAAAGAGTTTAAGCCCAGATGAATTGATTAATCCGGTAAGCACTTTAAGTGGCAATACACCAGTTAAAAAATTAACCAAGCACTGGTACCTACCTCTAGACAGGCACGAAGATTTTTTACGTAAATGGATCATTGAAGAGCATGGCAATGATTGGCGTTCAACGGTTGTAGGTCAATGTAAGAGTTGGATTGATGGAGGCTTGCAACCCAGGGCAGTTACCCGCGACTTAGATTGGGGTGTTGCATTGCCTGATGATGTAGAAGGCGGCAAAGGCAAAGTGTTGTACGTGTGGTTTGATGCACCCATTGGCTATATCAGTGCCACCAAACAATGGGCATTGAATACCGGAAAAGATTGGAGACCTTATTGGGAAGACCAAGACACCAAGCTGATTCATTTTATAGGAAAAGACAATATCGTTTTCCATTGCATTATTTTCCCCGTGATGTTGCAATTACACGGAAATATTTTACCCACCAATGTCCCTGCCAACGAATTCATGAATTTGGAAGGAGACAAAATGAGTACCAGTAGAAACTGGAAACTCGAAATGGAAGACTATATTAACGATTTTATTAAGCCAGCAAATGGGGGATCACAGCTGGCGGATACTTTGAGGTATTACTTAACTGCCATTGCACCCGAAAGCAAAGACAGTGAATTTACATGGAAGGGGTTTCAAGATGCCAACAACAGCGAGTTGGTAAGCATATTCGGCAACTTCATTAACCGAGCATTGGTATTGATGCACAAACTATGCAATGGAAAAGTACCACCATTGCACAATGAATTGTTAGATGAATTAGATCATGCAACCATTGAAGCCATTCAACAGTCGAAAGAAAAAATTGAACAATTATTAGAAGACTATAAATTCAGGGATGCCCAATTTGAAGTGATTAATTTGGCTAGAATTGGCAATCAATACATGCAGAAAAAAGAGCCCTGGATTTTGGCTAAGCAATTAGCTGAAAACCCAGCTGCACAACAATTAATCAACAACTGTTTGCATATCTGTTTACAGTTAACGGCCAACCTAGCTATACTGTCTAATCCTTTCTTGCCCTTTACTGCAAAGAAAATTTGTTACTTGTTAAAAGTAGTAGACAAGATATTGGATTGGGAAAATGCAGGCAGCATGAAATTATTAAGTGTAGGCTATAGTTTACGTGCTCCAGAATTATTGTTCCGCAAAATAGAAGACGAAGAAATCACCATACAAATTGAAAAATTAAAAGCCGCTGCTGTGAATAAAGAAAGCATTACTACTACTAGCAACACCAATAATAACCAGAGCGTTGACACCGCAACAGCAATCACTGGCGAATCTGCAGATAAATCACCTGTTAAACCCGAAATCGTTTTTGATGATTTTGCGAAGATTGATTTAAAAGTAGGAACTATTGTTACTGCTGAAAAAGTAGAGAAAGCCGATAAGCTATTGAAATTACAAGTAGACCTTGGCTTCGAAACCCGTACCATTGTTTCAGGTATAGCCATGCACTTTGCACCAGAAGCGATTGTGGGCAAACAAGTAACCGTAGTTTGCAACTTGGCGCCACGCAAAATGCGCGGCATCGAAAGCAACGGCATGATTTTAATGGCCGAAGATGCCAATGGCAAACTGCATTTTATAAATCCAGAAGACCCAATTAATCCAGGAAGCGGAGTAAGCTAAATGTTAAGCTTGTTCGATTAGTTCAAAGTCAATACCAGTGCAACCTAAAGATTGAATTTCATCTTTAACATTTTGGGAAATGTAATAACCAACACCACCTCCTTTAATAGAAGATAAAATGATTAAATCATCTTGAGCCGTTTGCTTAAGAACTAATTTATAAATAAATAATGATGAATCTCCTTCAACTAATTTTTCTTTTGCAGTTAGAAACTCATGATAATTGTTAACCATTATTTCTTGGTCGTTTTTAACCATCCAATACTTAATTTGGCATTCTGAAAAATTGATGACATCAGGATTTGTACACTCAATTATATTCGTAATCCAATAACCTTCTATTTCTTTCTGCTTTTGAATCATTTTTATAGGTATAAATTCGATATTTTTTTTGGAATATTTTTCCAAAATAGTTTTAAGTTTAGTACTTATTGTTAGTCTAAAAGCTGAGCCAAAATAATTAGCTGAAATCAAATCTGTAAGTTTAGCTTTTGATCTTAACTTTGGAATAGCAGTTACTACATTTTGAGGGACTTTTTTAAAATTCCATTGATTAATAAATAATGGATCCCAAATATCAATAGGATAAATAGCGCCATTTGTGTGTTCCAAAGTTTTCGTTCCTATGACAGATTCAGAAAGGTTATATGTAATCTTAAAATACATTTTTAAAAATTTAGATAATCCACGTGCACACCTGGACTATTTTCTATTGCATTAACAATACGTGTCGTAAGTTCCATTAATTTTTGTTTTGCTTGAGTAGGAGTTAAATTTGGATTGGCAATTAATATATCATTCATTGCGGTTTCAATTTTATTAGCATAAAGGTTGTGATTTCCACTATTTAACTCTTTTGCAATAGCCTTACCATTTTGCACTGCATCATTTGGATCAAAACCAGCTCGAAATGCTAGCTGCATTAGTGGATTCTCCTGAACTCTAGAATGAAAAGGGATTAAATGATGAGCTATCTGACCTACATTTACATTTAGTGCCCTATTAAAAGCAGTTTGGCTCTTCCGATGAATTCGAAAAAGTCCATTTGCATTTTTTACAGCTATAATTTTATTAAAGTTTTTAATTAGTTTTACTGTACTAGAAGCATATCCAGCTACAGGAACAGCAGCAAGAGTACTAAGTAAAGCATTTGTATTATCGCCCTCCAATTTATATAAAACGCCATTCGCTATATCAAATATTTCGCCTCCAAAAGGAACAAGTCCTATCAAATCAAAGGCGGTATGAAATATTTCACTATATACTTTTAAACCTAGTCTCCAATTCGGCAACCTAGAAGAGATTGGCAATAGATCATTTTGTTGCTTTAATAACGAAAATTGAACTGCTTTCTCTAAGTAAAACTTAAGAAAAGTAAGTGGTAAGGGTTGGGTTAATTCATTAGGTAATCGCGGTTGTATTTTTAAATTAAAAAAATCTTCACTTATAAATTCATCATTAGCTACGCCATCTTGAATTGCTTCGATCATTATATCTAAAGCAACTAAATCTTCAAAATCACCTGAGCTTTGTAAAAATTCTTCCAACAAACCAGAAACATAGGATCCACTAATTTTATTTTGCTCTAGGGCTACTAAAACCTTATTAGCTGCACTGATAATTGTCTCGGAAAATCCTCCCCGATGTAAAGCATTTTCAATTGTAGTCATTAATAAATCATCGCTGGACAAATATGCAATTGAACTTGGCGAATTTCCCAAAAAAATCATTCTTGCCAAAAATTCAGCTTTTCGAATATTTTCAGGGATTTGTGTATTTCCCCAAAATGGTTGACTTGGGTCTTCTAGGTATGCACCACCACCTGTATAAGTGCCTCCATTAGTATTACCTGTATTAGTCTGAACCCAATTTACTCCACTAAATAAATTTCCATATCCATTAGGCAAAAGGCTCCCAAAATCAAGTGATGTGCCTCCACCACCATTATTATTTGTACTTGAATGCACAATAACTTCAGGTAATACATTTTGTGTGCTACAGGGTTGATAATAATTGTACGTAACATTAAAGGTACTTCCATCATTTCTTGTAAATGCAACCACAATTGATCCAATGAATTCTAAACAAATTGTAGGGAAAGGAATTACCTTAACTTGAATTGAATTTGATACTATACCCCCTATAGATTCATTTTCCTTTTTACCAAAACTTAAATTCACGTCTTTGTAGCCATACCCTTTAGTACTTGGGGATATCGCACTTATACTTTTACCATTTATTATCTTTTCAAAAAATAAGTGTATACCAAGTATGACATTGTCTGCCGACTTTTGAATAGCATTTCCAGTCTTTTGGCTTTCAATAATTGAAGACTTATTATAAGTATTATAAGCATAACTACTGTCACTTCTTTTTAAACAAAAAACGTATGACTTTACTTCATTTGTAAGAGTGTCTAGTAATGGGATATAAGCAATTCCAGAATTTAGATTAAAATCGTTTACAGCATTGTCATATTTACTGATCAGATTATTTGATTTTTTATTAATTCCTACCCCTGAAAAACTTCCAACCGCTTTCTCCCAATTAGGAAATCCATTTTTTATTGCAGTTGCAACAATAAAAGGATTTTGCTTTTCCCTTTTTCTTAAATCAGATACAATGGCTTTTATAAATTCAGGGGCATCGTCTCGAACTGATAAAAATTTATTAATGATTTTTTCATCATTTTGAAAATTACTTTTTAGAACAAAATCATTACTTTTTTTGCATCCGCAAAAAAATGATACAAAAAGAGAAGAAAATATTAATGTTCTAAGTAAACTAAGGAAATTAATCACTTTCATTACAGAAAATTTTGTAATTCAAAAGTAATCCTCAATTAGGATGAACAATTAAATCTATATTAAGGTTTTATTAAGTAAATGAATTCACTTAATACCCCTATGAGTAAATTTAAACACTACACTTTATCAAAACTCAAACACTCTTTTAATTCTTTCTCTGTGTAAGCCAATTTGTATTGCTTCAACACTTCATCTGGCACCCCATTCCATTGATTGGGCGCATTACCTACATAGCCTAAATCTTTGATACCAATTTCAGTAGTATAGAAACCAGTGGTTACTAAATCGCGCATTAAGTTAAAGAAGGAAACCCCTTGTGCCAATTCCTTTGCTGCTTTTTCTGGATAAGCAATACTATCAACTACCGATATTTGTTGGGCTGCGGTCAAGTTCACAAATGCTTTTTCGTAAAGCTTATAACAATGCAAGTCTAGCCAGCGCAATCCACCACGCAATGGGGTTTGATGCGAAGGCATATCTTTTACTATGAACTCTATAAACTCTGGCACTTTAGCATCACTGGCACTTCCACTTACTTCGTCTTTGGGCATAATAATATCGCCCAGTACAGTAATAGTAGCCATTTCATGTTCGTTGAAGAAGTTGGCTTCCTTGGCCATTTTGGCTAAGTAAGCTTTCTCTTCTTGCATGCGATCATCTAATGATGCATCAGCTGAGCCAGCTATATTTTTTTTATCGGCACTGGTGCAGGCTTCTACCAAAACACCGGCACCAACGGTGCCAATCATCAGTGCCTTAATCGATTTTCTCCTGTCCATCTTATAAGTTTTGTTTTTTCATTTCGTCAATAATGTATTCGCTTGCACGCATGCTTAAAGCAAGGATGGTCCAAGTGATATTTTTATCTGCCTGAGAAACAAACTGTGATCCATCTACACAAAACAAGGTTTTGCAATCGTGTGCCTGACTAAACTTGTTTAAGGCAGATGTTTTTTTGTCGTTACCCATTCTTACTGTACCTGCTTCGTGAATAATATTTCCTGGATTAGACAAGCCATAATTATTAGAAGCATCATCGTCTGCACCCCAAGTAATGATTGCTCCCATATTGTGCATGATCTCTTTGAATGTTTCCTTCATATGCTTAGCCTGATTAATTTCATACTCCGAATGACGGGTATTGAATCTTAAAACAGGTATACCATATTTATCTACCACGGTTGGATCTATTTCACAATAATTTTTGATATCTGGTACAGACTCTCCTCTACCTGCCATACCCACACCTGCTCCGTAAAAAAAGCGGACGTCTTCTTTTAAAGAAGATCCATATCCCCCCGCATCCTTGGTTTTACCATTCACTTGGTATTTGCCATTCAATCCTTGCATACCCATTCCAAATCCATAAGCTGGTTGGCTCATGCCTCCCCAATACTCAATATGGTAGCCTCTTGGGAAATCCAATTTTTTATTGTCTAACCACCATGGCGTATAAATATGCATACCGCCAACTCCATCTTCGTTGTAACGCTTTCTACCAAAGAGTTCTGGCAATACACCACCCAATGCTGCACCAGTAGAATCATGCAAATATTTTCCTACTACATTGCTGTCGTTGGCCAATCCATTTGGATGTCTTTTAGACTTAGAGTTTAATAATAAACGGGCGGTTTCACAAGTACTCGCGGCTAAAATCACCACGCGACCATTTACTTGGTATTCTAAATTGTCTACTTTATTTACATAAGAAATACCTGTTGCTAAGCCTTCCGAATTCGTGATTACTTCACGCGCCATGGCTTGTGTAATTACGTCTACATTCCCTGTTTTTACTGCAGGCTTTACCAATACAGATCCAGATGAAAAATCTCCGTACACTTTACAACTTCTATTACACTGGGCACAGAAAAAACAGGCCCCTCGCTCTTCATTAATTTTTTTCGTTAAGATAGATAAGCGAGAAGGGATCACAGGAACACCCACACCTGTTGCTGCTTTTTTAATCATCAACTCATGTAAGCGGGGTTTGGGTGGCGGTAGAAAAATACCATCTGGATCATTTTCTAATCCCTCATTGCTACCAAATACCCCAATCAATTTATCTACTTTATCGTAGTAAGGTTTTACGTCTTCATAACCAATTGGCCAATCTTCGCCTAAACCATCAATGCTCTTTCTTTTAAAATCTTTGGGGCCAAAACGGAGGGATATACGCCCCCAGTGATTGGTACGTCCACCCATCATACGGGCACGCCACCACTCAAATTTCTGACTGCCTGGTGCTTGGGTATAAGGTTCTCCATCAATCTCCCATCCCCAGTAACAGCCATCAAAATCACCAAAGGGACGGTACTTGGTGCTCGCACCTCTTCGGGGTGATTCCCATGGATTTTTTAATTGAGATGAATTTACTGCGGGATCATAGTCTTCTCCTGCTTCCAGCAAACAAACTTTTAATCCAGCTTTAGACAAAGTGTATGCCGCCATACCGCCACCAGCTCCTGAACCCACAATAACTACATCGTATTGCTTAGGTTGTTTTTTAATTTGAAAATCTCCCATATCGCTTTTTTAGTCTTGGTCGTTAGAACTATGAATGTACCAATTTTAATGGTATTGCCGATTAGTTTTTGATGAATGTATGCTGCTTATTTTACGAAGTACTCATTAGGAAATGATCGCATTGTTGTCATTCGAATATCCAAGGGAATATCTTTCGCTATTACTTTATTGGTCTTATTATCTACAACGGTCCACAATGGATAGTCATAATCTTTAGACACTAGTTTTAAACTGCCGTTTACCCAATTGTATAGGTTGAAAACCCAATAGTTCTGACCATTGTAATTGGTACTGGCACAGCCAATAATTTCAGGAAGGCCATCTCCGTTTAAATCGTATTCTTTCTCAGTTGAAAAATCTACAAAACTCAATACACGGTATTTGCTTTGTTGGCTTATTAAGAACACTTTGTAATTCAATAGTGCTGTAGTACCCTTTTCAATTGTCCGTATTCTGAATTTAATATCAGGCATGCCATCCTTGTTAAAGTCTGCAAACTCAGCAATAGGAATCAAATTTTTTATCCAAAAAGGCACCAAGATTTTTTGAATCACTTTATTGTCTTTATAAAAAAACATCATCGACTCTTCTAATTTGGCTTTTTGTTCCACTACTACTACAGAATCAATATTGAACCCTTTTTGTGCTTTCAAATCAATCTTGACTACTTTCAATTTCACTAATGTGTCTTTAATGGTTGGTATAGTTGTTTTGGTATAAACAATCGGTTTCGATTTACTAAAAAGGGTTTGAGAAAAAATAGTGGTCCCCATTAATAAGGCACAAAGAAGAAAGAAAAATTTACGCATAAACTGGTTTGATTCCCCAATTTAAAAAAAGCATTGGGATAGTCCCAAAAAAAATCTCCCCTAGATGAATCCAGAGGAGATGTTTTTTAGGGCAGGGATTAACTGCTATCGAATTAACTGCAACCCATGCTGGTACCGCAGTTTAAACACTTATAACATGTGCCACTTCTGATGGTTAAATGTCCGCAAGTGCTACAAGCAGGCGCATCGCTTTGCATACTTTTAGCTGCTGCATTTACCGCATCCATTCCACTATTTCCCGCGGCAGCTGAAGTTGCTGCTGCACGCTGTAACTTGGGTGAAGCAGGACCTTCTGCAGGAGTAGTATTGGCAGATGGAGCGGTTACTCTAATACTACTGAGTTCGGGCTTTCCCAAAAAAGTAGCATCTCCCTCCTCTTCTCCTGTATTGCCTACAGTAGGTCTGTCTAATACATGAACCAAATCGGTTCTGTTTAGGTATTCATATCCTAGTGCACGGAAAACAAAATCTACCAATGAAGTAGTTGTTTTGATATTTGGATGATCTACCATTCCAGCTGGCTCAAAACGAGTAAACACAAATTTGTCTACGAACTCTTCTAATGGAACACCATATTGCAAACCAACTGAGATAGATATTGCAAAGCAGTTCATTAAACTACGTAAAGTAGATCCTTCTTTAGCCAGGTCAATAAAGATTTCTCCCAATGTACCATCGTTGTATTCTCCTGTTCTTAAGAATACCACTTGGCCACCAATTTTTGCTTTCTGGGTAAATCCTCTGCGCTTAGCTGGCAAGGATTTTCTTTCAACAATTCTAGACAAAGCACGCTTTAATTCTGTATCAGTTGATGCAGTCATTCGCTTGGTCACTTCTTCTAGCAACTCATCTACGGTCAATTTGCCTAAATCTACTATAGTTGATTCTTCAGTTAGAACGGCTTGTGTTGAAGCTGTTTCTTCTGTTTCTTCTTCTGTTTTCTTTTTCTTCTCGCTCTTGTTGCTCAAAGGTTGGCTTAATTTAGACCCATCGCGGTATAAAGCATTTGCTTTAAGACCCAACTGCCAACTCATTAAATAACAATCAGCAATTTCTTCTACTGTTGCTTCATGTGGAAGGTTAATGGTTTTAGAAATGGCACCACTTAAGAATGGTTGACATGCAGCCATCATTCTAATATGGCCATATGCATGAATATATCTTTCTCCTTTTTTACCGCACTTATTAGCGCAATCAAATACAGTAAGGTGTTCATCTTTTAAGAAAGGCGCACCTTCTATTGTCATTGTTCCACATACAAAATCGTTGGCTGCATCAATTTGCTCTTCTGTAAACCCAATTGCTTCTAATAAATTGAAGTTCCAGTCTTCGTATTGTGCAGGAGTAAAGCCCAATCTTTGCATACACTCATCACCTAAAGTAAAGCGATTAAAGATAAACGCAATTTCAAATGCTGAACGAGCAGCTCCATTTAGTTTGTCAATCTCCGCTGCAGTAAATCCTTTTGCAGCTAAACTTGCATTGTTTATATAAGGCGAGTTCTCAAAATTGGCAGAACCAACAGCGTATTGTTCAATGGCTTTTGCTTGTTCAGGATTGTATCCTAAATTCTTTAAAGCCTGAGGTACAGATTGGTTAATAATTTTGAAATATCCACCACCACTTAATTTCTTAAACTTCACTAAAGCGAAATCTGGCTCAACACCTGTGGTATCACAATCCATTACCAAACCAATGGTACCAGTTGGTGCAATAACAGTAGTTTGTGCATTTCTATAACCATATTTCTCGCCTAATTGAACTGCATCATCCCATGCACGGGTTGCTGCTTTAAGCATATAATCGGGGCAGTATTGCGCTTTAATACCTTGAGGCTTAATTTCAATACCTACATAAGCATCAGTAGCATCATAAGCAGCTGCACGATGGTTGCGCATTACACGCAACATGTCTTCTTTGTTTTCTTCGTACTTGTCAAAAGTGCCTAAGAAAGAAGCCATTTCCGCTGAGGTTTTGTATGCTACTCCAGTCATGATAGCAGAAATTGCACCAGCAATTCCACGAGCTTCTTCACTGTCATATGCAATACCACTTACCATTAGCATAGAACCTAAGTTGGCAAAGCCCAAACCTAATGTTCTGTAATCGTAAGACAATTGTGCCACTTCTTTAGAAGGGAACTGCGCCATCAAAACAGAAATTTCTAGCACAGTGGTCCACAAGCGAGTGGTGTATTCAAATCCTTCTACATCAAAAATATTATTGTCGTCGTTGTGAAACTTGCGCAAGTTAATAGAAGCCAAGTTACAAGCAGTATTGTCTAAGAACATATACTCTGAACAAGGGTTAGACGCATTAATGCGACCACCTTTAGGACAGGTATGCCATTCGTTGATAGTAGTGTCATATTGAGTTCCAGGATCTGCACAACGCCATGCTGCATAGGAAATTTTATCCCATACTTCTCTTGCAGGAATTTTCTTCATAACCCTGCCATCTGTTCTTGCTTTTAATTCCCAATCACCGTTTGCTTCTAAAGTATGGAAAAACTCATTGGGGATTCTTACAGAGTTATTAGAGTTTTGTCCTGATACTGTTGCATAAGCTTCTCCCTCATAACCATTATCGTATCCAGCAGCTACTAAAGCAGCTACTTTCTTTTCCTCTTCCACTTTCCAGTTAATGAATTCCATTATTTCTGGATGATCTAAGTCTAGGCAAACCATTTTAGCCGCTCTTCTTGTTGTACCACCACTTTTAATTGCCCCTGCTGCACGATCCCCAATTTTTAAGAAGCTCATCAATCCACTTGATGTACCGCCGCCACTTAATTTTTCGCCACCGCCACGAATTTGAGAGAAATTGGTTCCTACACCAGAACCATATTTAAAAATTCTTGCTTCACGAGTCCACAAATCCATGATACCACCTTCATTCACTAAATCGTCGCTAACGCTCAAGATAAAGCAAGCATGTGGCTGAGGACGCTCATAAGCATTGGTAGACTTTTTTAGTTTACTGTCTTTAGGATCTACAAAATAATGCCCTTGTGGTTTTCCGGTAATACCATAAACTTCATGTAACCCAGTATTGAACCACTGAGGTGAATTGGGAACACAAGCTTGATTTAAAATACTGTATGCCAACTCATCATAAAATACTTGGGCATCTTTTTCTGATGCAAAATAGCCATAACGCTCACCCCAAACTCTCCAACAATGTGCCATACGGTGCGCTACTTGCTTCACACTGGTTTCTCTACCCAAAGAACCATCGGGTTGAGGAACACCTGCTTTTCTAAAATATTTTTGAGCAAGAATATCTGTAGCAATTTGGCTCCATTGTTTTGGAACCTCTACATTATTCATTTCAAAAACCTTTTCACCGTTCGGGTTTTTGATTACGCTGTCGCGGTAATCGTATTCGAACATATCGTAGGGGCTAACACCATCATTGGTGAAGCGGCGGCTGAATTGCAAGCCTTTGGGAGCGCGTGGATTAGGCATATCGCAGTTAATGTTTAAAATGTAATTAATGGGTCCCTGCCAAACGGTACTTTGTAGAGGCGGTTGACGAAAATATCTTTCCATTTTCAAAATCCAATAGCGTAAATATGCACAGCTTGTGGATAAGGAAGGTGGATAATTTGCTAGCTCAAATCCACGTTGGTTTTGACCAATTATGCACAGGTGTCAATAAGATTATTAGGTAATTGTGGCTGTATGAACTGTTTATACTTTTAGCCAAAATAGTTAAACAAAATGAATCAATTTTAACAGATGGTAAGATCCCAACTAATAAATGCTTTAAACGAAAACTTTTCTGCATTTTTGCAAGACTATCTATATTGGCATGAAGCACGCGATCTACCAACAAATTACACAACGAAAAAAACACGGGAAGAAATCTTTTGCTGTTCTAATTGACCCAGATAAAGTAAACGCTGGTAATATTCAGGAATTGGTAAAATTATCTGTAGAAGCCCATGTAGACTACTTTTTTGTTGGTGGCAGCTTGGTAATTTCTAGTCATTTAGACGAATGCATTCAACAAATTAAAGCAGCTTGCAATATACCTGTAATACTCTTTCCTGGCTCTCCCTCTCAAGTAAGCAAATATGCCGATGCCTTATTGTACTTGTCGTTAATTTCAGGCCGAAACCCAGAATTACTAATTGGGCAACATGTTATTTCAGCTCCTTTTGTTAAAAAATCTGGTTTGGAAATCATGCCAACAGGTTATATGGTAATTGATGGTGGTGCACCCACTACAGTGAGTTATATCTCTAATGCTTCACCTATACCTGCAGACAAAAGTGAAATTGCCATGTGCACTGCCATGGCAGGTGAAATGCTGGGTATGCAATTGATTTACATGGATGCTGGTAGTGGTGCTAAAAGACCTATCACCGAACAAATGATAGAAAAAGTTGCCAAACATATTGAAGTGCCATTAATTATAGGCGGTGGAATAACAGAGCCAGAAAAAGCATACTTGAATTGCAAAGCAGGGGCAGATATCATAGTAATAGGCAATGCAATAGAAAAAGATCCTTCTCTTATTAAAGAAGTGAGTGCTGCTATTCATTCTGTTGCTATTGTAAATGCTGGTTAAATCTTTGCATGTCTCAGTTCAATTTATTTAATCAAACAGAAGACAATATACTCCCCAAAGATGGTATAGTGCAATACTATGGCACAGTTTTTAACCAAGAGGAAGCCAATAATTATTTATTGTTACTACTCAAATATATTGAGTGGAAAAATGATGAAGTGAAAATTTTTGGCAAACAAATTATCACCAAACGAAAAGTGGCATGGTATGGCTCCAAACCATTTTTATACCGCTATTCAAATACATCAAAAACTGCACTTCCATTTACCACTGAATTATTTGCAATAAAAGCTATTGTTGAAAAAGTTTCGAATGAAACCTACAATTCCTGCTTATTAAATTTATACCACCATGGCGAAGAAGGTATGGGTTGGCATAGCGATGCAGAGCCAGAGCTAAAACCCAATGGTGCTATTGCTTCCATCAGTTTTGGAGCCGAAAGAAAATTTAATTTCAAGCATAAAATTACACAAGAGAAAAAACAAATTATATTACAGCACGGTAGTTTATTGGTCATGAAAGGAACTACACAAAGTTTTTGGCAACATCAACTTCCTCCTTCAAAATTGATTAAAGATGTAAGAATTAATCTCACATTCAGAACCATTCAGGAATGAAAAAGAAACCATTTTTCCTAACGAAGTTTTGGAAAAACTTAGGCCCAGGATTGGTTACTGGATCTAGTGATGATGACCCTTCTGGCATTGCAACTTATTCGCAAGCAGGAGCCCAGTTTGGACTAACTACTTTATGGACCGCATTTATCACTTTTCCATTAATGGCTGCTATACAAGAAATGTGTGGAAGAATTGGATTGGTTTCTGGGCAAGGACTTTCAGGCACTTTAAAAACCCATTACCCAAAACCTGTTCTATATTTAATGATACTATTCAGCTTTCCTGCGATTGTATTAAATATAGGTGCCAATATTGCTGGCATGGGCGCCGTTGGAAACTTATTATTTCCTACAATTGATGCCAACTATTTTAGTGTTTGCTTTACGGTTATTTTGTTGGTTTTAATTATTTACTTGCCCTATGAAAAAATTGCTGCTGTTCTGAAATACCTCTGTTTGGTATTATTGGTTTACCTTATTGTTCCTTTTTTGTACAAACAGGATGTTAAAGCAATTTTATTGAACACTTTCTTGCCTAAAATTCATTTTAGCAAAGAATACTTGGCAACCTTGGTAGCCATTTTAGGAACCACCATTTCACCTTATCTTTTTTTCTGGCAGGCAACCATGTCGGTTGAAGATCTAAAGCATAGAAAGAAGAAACTAGTAGTTAATAAAAAAATTATCGCAGAAATGCGACAAGATATAGATACTGGTATGTTGTTTTCAAATATTGTGATGTATTTTATCATTTTAACAACTGGTACTGTCTTATTTAATGCCGGAATTCATCAAATCACTACAGTTGAAGAAGCAGCACAAGCATTAAAACCATTAGCTGGTGAAGCTGCCTACATGCTGTTTGCCGTTGGAATTATTGGAACAGGATTTTTAGCCATCCCCGTTTTAAGTGGAGCATTATCTTACATGATTACAGAAATATTTTCTTGGGAAAACGGGCTAGATAAAAAATTTCAGGAAGCAAAAGCATTTTATACCATTATCATTATTTCCCTTTTACTAGGACTTACCATCAATTATATTGGTATTTCTCCTATTAACGCCTTAATATACGCTGCCATATTGTACGGCTTAACGGCCCCAGTTTTAATTGCGATTATTTTGCATATTGCTAATAATAAAAAAGTGATGAAGACCTATACAAACAGCGCTTGGTCTAATATATTGGGAGGAACTGCATTTGTATTAATGCTGGCTGCTACAATTGGATTACTCCTGATGTATATTTTTTAATTTGGTGTACCTTTAAAGGGAACAGCTTATAGACTAAATTAAACCCAATGACTAGGAAAATACTATTGTCGTTTATAATACTCATCCAATTTTCAATTACTGCTTTTGCTCAATTAAAGGAGGGCGAAGGAAAAGTAAGTGTACAAGGTGGTAAAATATGGTATAGAATTATTGGCAAAGGCAAGGGCATTCCAATTCTTATGTTGCACGGAGGTCCAGGAGGAACAAGCCGATCTTTTTATCAATTTGAATCAATTGGTAACGATCGGCCAATAATTATATTTGACCAATTAGGAAGTGGAAGATCAGATTATCATACTGATACTTCATTATTAAAAGTTCCGTTATTTGTAGAACAGGTAAGCGCGTTGGTGAGCAGCCTTCAGCTCAATTCATTCTACTTGCATGGCCATTCATGGGGAACTGCATTGGCATTGGAGTACTATTTACAATATCCAAAAGGAGTTAAAGCCATTATTTTCAATAGTCCTTATTTTAGTACAAAACTTTGGAAAAAAGATGCAGACGTTTTAATTAAAACCTTACCTGATAGTATTCAAATTGCAATAGCTGAAGCAGAAAAAACGGGTAACTTTAACAGTGCAGCATATACAAATGCAAATACGGTTTACGCGAAAAATTTTGGTGTTCGAAATACTAGACTTTCTAGTGACCTAGATACAATTATGGCGGCAGGAAATGGTTTTATTTACAACTACATGTGGGGCCCTACCGAATTTACTGCCACAGGAACGTTAATCAACTATGATCGAATTAGTAGTTTACCTAAAATTAAAGTGCCTGCTCTTTTTATTACAGGCGAGTTTGATGAAGCAAGGCCACAAACAGTTCGCTATTTTAGTAGTTTAGTTAAGAATAGCCAATTTGGAATAATTGAAGGGGCAGGTCATGGAACCATGCACGACAATAAAGCCAAAAATATTCAATTGATTAAAGATTTTATTGCAACAGTAGAGCAAACAAAAAAATAAACCACAACATGAAAATTTTAGTTACTACCGACTTTTCGTTAAACTCTAAAGCAGCTATCCAATTTGCTGCAAACTTTTCTAATCAAATTAAAGGGGCTGAACTTATTTTTTATTCAGCAGTTGAAATGATGCAACCTGCTTCTTGGAATTTATCCTTTTACAAAAAATATGTTACTGAAGAAAAGAACAGACTAACCAAAGACTTAGAAAAATTTGTAAAATCTGCTTTAGGTGCAAATAAAAAAGCATTGCTCGGCTGTAAATACATGATTGATTTTACTCAAAGTACGGAACAAGCTATCATTGAATATGCTGCTAAAAGTAAATGTCAATTCATTTGTATTGCTACCAATGGTGCGGGTGTTTTAAGAAAATTAATGGGAACGCATACTTCTTATTTGGTTAACCACTCTACTGTTCCGGTAATGGCAATTCCATCTAAATATAAAACCGTAGCAATCAAGAAAATCACCTATGTATCCGACTTTGAAAACATGGTTCAAGAACTCAATAAGGTTGCCAAATTGGGTGGTTTGCTTAAGGCTCAAACAGAGGCTTTACACTATGCACGCATGGGTGCTAATTATCCTGAAACCATTAAAAAAACCAAGGTGTTTGCTAAACCTGCCTATACTGGAGTTAAGTTCAATATACTAGAAACAAATATTGAATATTCATTAGTAGAGCGGCTAACTAAATACATTGGAAAGCAACACCCAGATTTAATTATTTTATTTACCAGGCAGAAAAAAGGATTCTTTGAGCAATTATTTTTACCCAGTAAAGCTGCAGAGCTCACATTCTCTACTAAAATTCCCACTTTGATATATCCAAAAAAATAATACCTAATATGACTTTGGTAAAAATTGCTTCAACAATAGTTATTACTGGCTTCTTACATTTAACTATACAAGCTCAAAGCCAACAAAGAGCTCGTGATTATGGCATCCATATTGGCGTATTAAAAACAGGGAAATTAAATAGTATTACCGATGTTAATGGAATAACAGTAGGCCATAGTACAGTCAAAAAAGGGGATTCTGTAAATACTGGTGTAACAGTAATTCTTCCACATCAGGGAAATATTTTTCAACAAAAAGTTCCTGCTGCAGTTTACACAGGAAATGGGTTTGGAAAACTTGCTGGTAGTACTCAAATTAATGAATTAGGAAATATAGAAACGCCTATTGCACTCACTAATACCTTGAGTGTTTCTGCAGCCATGAATGGCTTGATAACGCATACACTTGCCCAAGTAGGCAATGAAAAAATAAGTTCTGTTAATGCGGTTGTAGGCGAAACAAATGATGGTTATTTAAATGATATCAGAGGCCGGCATGTAAGCGAACAAAATGTATTAGAAGCAATTAAAAATGCTACTTCAGCGCAAGTAATGGAAGGTGCTGTAGGAGCTGGCACGGGTACGGTTTGCTTTGGTTTTAAAGGCGGTATTGGAACTGCTTCTAGAAAACTGCCTAATAGCTTAGGTGGATATACCATTGGCGTATTGGTTCAATCAAATTTTGGAGGTGTATTAACCATTGATGGCATTGGCGTTGGAGAATATTTACAAAAATTCAGTTTTAGCAATGAGCTATTGAATAATGTAGATGGATCATGTATGATTGTTGTAGCAACTGATGCTCCTTTAGACCACCGTAACCTCATGAGAATGGCTAAAAGAGCCATGTTGGGTTTAGGAAGAACGGGGGGCATTGCTTCCAATGGTAGTGGTGATTATGTAATTGCTTTTTCAACATTTGAACAAAACAGGATATTACACCAAACTAATAATGAGCCGAAAGAAATACGCAATTTGCATAACGATGCAATCTCCCCATTATTTATGGCTACCATTGAAGCAACGGAAGAAGCAATTATTAATTCGCTGTTTGCTGCTACAGAAACACTGGGTATCAAAGGAAAAAAAGTTGCTGCCCTACCCATACAACAATTATTGCCATTATTTATAAAAGAGAAAAAATGAGTGAAAGGTATATTAGTGTGAACGGAGAAATAATACAAGCAAATAGTTTGTGCATTCCTGCATCAGATTTAGCTATTCAAAGAGGGTATGGCATTTTTGATTTTTTGGTTACCGTTAATGGCAAACCCATTTTTTTTGAAGACCATATCAATCGATTTTATCTTTCTGCTGAAGCAATGCACCTTCCAGTTTTGTTGAACAAATTGTCTCTTATTGAAGCAATTGAACAGTTAATGCAAGAAAATAGCTTACCCAATTCAGGTATTCGCATAACCCTTACGGGAGGAGATTCACCAGATGGTTATTCTATAGGGAATCCAAATTTAATCATTAGCCAATCTCCCTTTAATTACCCAAAACAAGTACTTGAGAATGGCTTACAATTGATTACCCACGAACACCAACGACAGTTACCAACTATTAAAACCATTGACTACTTAAAAGCCATTTATTTGCAACCAACTATCAAAGCTGCTGGAGCGGATGATGTATTGTATTTTTTTAACGGAAAGGTAACCGAATGCCCAAGGGCCAACTTTTTTATAGTTACTGAGCTAAACGAAGTGCTTACCCCAAAAGATAATATTCTGCATGGTGTAACTCGAAAACACGTACTAAATCTAAAAGGTTATACAATCAAAGAAGCCAATATCTCTTTAGAAATGCTGGCTTCAGCTAAAGAAGCTTTTATTAGTAGTTCTACTAAAAATATCCTTCCAGTAACGGCAATCAATGGAAATGGTATAGGTGATGGTAAGCCAGGCCCTATTACCCGAAATTTATATAATCAATTAGTTCAACTAAAAGGTATTTCATTTTAAATTTAAATAGCGTAATTAAAATATCATCCAATGAAAACACTTACTTCACTAATAGCGGTCATTTGTGTTACTACTTTTTTGAGTTGTAAAACAGTTAACAATGAACCAACTGTAACAAACGATTATTTTAAGCAAACTGATGAGGGTATACAAAATGGTGGTGTACAAATGATTCCGATTACAACAGCGAGTGGAACATTTACTATTTGGACTAAAAGGATTGGAAATAATCCCACCATGAAGTTACTACTGTTGAATGGAGGCCCCGGAGCTACGCATGAATATTTTGAGTGCTTTGAGAATTTCATGCCTGCAGAAGGGATTGAAATCATTTACTATGATCAATTGGCTTGCGGCAATTCTCAAGACCCAAAAGATACCAGCTTGTTCAATTTAGCTAGGTATGTAGATGAAGTAGAACAGGTGAGAAAAGCACTCAATTTAAACCAAGACAATTTTTATTTATTAGGACATTCATGGGGTGGAATTTTGGCCATGGAATATGCATTAAAATACCAGCAAAATTTAAAAGGGGTAATCATTTCTAATATGATGAGCGATGCCATAGAATATGGAAAATATGCGGACGATGTTTTAGCAAAACAAATGGATCCAAAAATTTTAGACACTATTAGAGGGTTAGAAGCAAAGAAAGATTTTGGAAATCCTAAGTATATGGACTTGCTGTACAATCATTTTTACACCAAGCATATTTTAAGAATGCCTTTGAGCGAATGGCCTGAACCGGTAAATCGATCTTTTGCCAAAATGAACCAGTCTTTATATATTACTATGCAAGGTCCAAGCGAATTTGGCATATCTGGAAAACTAACTACCTGGTCTGTAAAAAATCAACTTAACCAAATAAAAGTTCCCACTTTAGTAGTGGGTGCAGAACACGATACTATGGACCCTGCTCATATGAAGTGGATGGCAGGGGCTGTAGAAAATGGCACTTATTTATATTGTGCCAACGGAGGACATATGAGTATGTACGATGATCAAGCAACCTATTTTAAAGGTTTAATTCATTTCATGAAAGGAGTTAATAAAGGAGAGAAAAAAAATATTGTACCTTAAAATCTTTTATAACTTAATCCAAAACTTTAAATCTTCATTGCTACCAATTCCTACCACTTGGTAAGTACTGGGCATTTCATTTTCTGAACTGTGGAATGTGGCAATCCTGGTTCCTGACGGAAGTTGTTTGAGTTGCTTATATAATTTTCGATTATACAAATTGAATAGCTCATGACTTTGAACAACATTTTGATCAATAGCATCATTGTCTATCAGATTTTCATAAAAGGCATTATAAAAATAAAAATGTTGGTATTGAGTAAAATTGATTTCTGTAAAATTACCAGTCAAAAATTCGGTATTAGATAGTGATAATTCTAGTGCTACCGATTGTGCAATTTGAGTAAGCGATTTCCGCTGTTCAATACCCGCAAATACAGTATTGGGATAAAGTTTAGCCCCTATTAAACAAAACTTACCTACACCACTGCCAATATCTAAAATACGAGTGTTTGAACCAACAGCTAAGAAGGCAGCCGCTTCTTTAGCAACACTTAATGGTGTCCAATGTCGGCTGGCCAATGCCGAAATTTCTTTGGGGTAAAGCTGATTAAATTTTTCGTCAGAACTAAAGCATTCCATTTACAAATATCTATATTATAAAACAGATTTTATTTGATAATTACTCATTGTTAAATAAATAGCACCTGTTTTGGGGCCTGCTTCTTTCATTTTCTTTCGATCTAGTTCAGTATCTTTTCCCATGAAGTTAATTGGGATACGAATTTTTTCAATCTCAAAATTCACGGTAACTTTATCTGGCAAAACTTTTGAGTCGGTATTGTATTGAAAAATTAACAGGTAAGATCCGTCTTTCTTAGTATTAATTTCAGACTCCATCACTCTTTTTAATTTAGTATCAATTAAAATGGTTGCAATAGAGAAATCGGCCCTTTTATCTGTTGGAATTATATTAATTGCTTTGTACAACTTGGAACCTCGCTGTTCTAATCCTCTATCTACGGTTATAAATGAATACTCCAGTAAACTATTCAATGAAAAATCCATCCCTCTTTTTGGCAACATAACAAAATCATCAGACGAGAATTTCACTTTCTTTCCTTTAACATAATACATCTGGGCCTTTTTAACTGGCATGTTGATAAAAGAAATATCAACTTCTAATTTTAATTGAGTACTAAAAGACAATATAGAATCAAGTCTACTTTTAGCTTTCAATAAATCGGCATCTATCTCTTGTGCAAATAGCCCTATGCATAAAAAATGTAATAAAAATAAAACTGCAATTTTTTTCATTACCCAATGTCTTTTTTGTGAAACCAATAGATACCTGCCCCCATAAATAATATGCAATAAGCAAAGCTTAGAACACTATTAAAAATGATTTGTTGCCAATTAATAGTATAATAAAAGAAGTACTGCCAAGTATCATTCAATTTGGCGAAAAATAATTGATTAAACCAATTATCTCCAAAATCAACTTTCAATAATATATTTGAAAGGATTAAGAAAAAGGCCGATACAATCCAAGTCTTGGTAGCTTCTTTAAAAAGAATTGCAATGGTTAAACTAGCAACCGAAAAAAATACCATCGACAAAGCACCAGAAACGAAAGACCACTGTAATCTTTTTATAGCATCATTTGCATCAAAAAAATTCAAACCATTTAAGTACACCACTAAGTCTCCCTTTCCAAAAAAAGCATAAGACAACCCAAATGAACTAGCAGCCAATAATCCCACAACCAATAAAGTAAACCCAATTGCAACCAGGTATTTACTTAAAATATATTTCCATTTGCTTACTGGTTGAAGCATAATAGTCTGTAAGGTTCTGTCTTTATATTCTGATGTTAAAGTTCCCGAAACCACTATCATAAGTATTAAGGGTAAATGAAACCAAAGGGTATTGAGAATTAAATAAATTAATAAGTTGCCATTCAATAAAGTTCCTTCAAAATAAAATTTCTGCTTTAAATTTTCTAAAAGCAAATCAATGATGGTAGTCCCTTGATAATAAGCACTGAATAAAATCAGGAGCTCAATAGAAAAGAGTGCTCCCAAAGCATAATAAGTTTTACTTTGCTTAAAGAGCTTATATATTTCTGCTTTTAATAGGTATTGCATTAACAATTGGTTTCAAATAGTTTTTCCATACTCAATTCAGGAGTACAAGAAGTGATATAAATTTGTTCTGCAGCTAATAACTGTATTAAAGACGGCACTTCTGCAGCAGCAATCGTTACCATAGCACAATTCCCTTTAAATTCAACAGGATAGTTTTTTAAACATACTGACTGCTTAATATTGTCTGCACAAATATTATATACATAAGTATTCTCGGCAATCAATTGCTGGGCTGGACCAGCATTTACCAATTTACCTTCTTTTAATACATATAATGTATGGCAAAGCTTACTCAACTCTTCTATAATATGCGATGACAATAAGATGGCCAACTGTTCTTTTTCTGCTAAATCGGCAATCAACCTTCTTAAAGAACTAACCCCTAACGGATCTAAACCAGTAAAAGGTTCATCTAATACTAAACATGCAGGATTATTCAAGAGTGCAATGGCTATTCCTAATCTTTGCTTCATCCCCATTGAAAAGTTTGCTACTTTATCGGTTCTATTGGTAGGCAATCCTACCTTAACTAAGTGTGTAGCTATTTCTTGTTTTGTTAATTGAAGCCCTTGTATGCTGGCAAATAAATGAATATTATCATAGGCATTCAGGTATTCATACAATGCCGGCTTTTCAATGATTCCTCCAATAGGTTTAACAGATTGGTTGGGTAATACAACCTGACCAGAATCAGGCGTAATTAAGCCAAATAAAATTTTGAATAAAGTAGTTTTACCTGCACCGTTGGCCCCTAATATGCCACAAATTTCTCCGGCAGCACAACCGATACTCACATTATCAAGAACTTTTCTTTTCCCGTATACCTTGCTGAGATTGGTTCCTGAAATAATCATGCTTGTAAAACTAGTTGTTGATAATCGGAATAATTGAATTTAGGTTTGTAATTACCCTCAAGGAAGGTACGAGACCAAAAATGCTTTTTGAAACCAAACCAAGGATCTTTAATCATAAAATAAGGTACATAGTGATACCATTTAACTCCTTTTGCTATGTAATAGGCTTTTACTTCTTCGCCAATCCCCAATTCTTTAGCCGCTTCTAATGCGGCCATCCGTTGACATTTAGATCCAATATATGTATCTACAATTCTTCTATTAAAGCCATGCATGAAAAACTGGTCTTTTGCCCGCTTATAATTTTGGTACCTACTCCATCCGTCTGCTAATACTAGAAAAATATGAATAAACGAAAACATAAAACTCCATGCCCAGAAAAAAATGATCCAATTTGAATAATATGTATATGCTTCATTCAACTTTACCCAATAAAACCAAGATTCAAGAATAAAAATTACCAAAGAGTAATACAATAGCCTTCCCACTCTTAAATAAGATAGCAATGGGTGGGGCTGCTTGGGTAATACACTGAAATACATATGGCTAAAGTTAACAATAGAAACAAATCAAATCAAAAAAATGTAATACCAGTTTAATAGACTACCTTACACATATCCAACTCCACCGGATTCTATCCTTTACCTCGTTCTACTAAGAACCCCAGGATTCTACCCATTTCGTAGCAACATCATTTTTAACCAAATTAAACCAGGCAACAATATCGTTATGCCAAGCTATGAAAGTTTACATAAAATATATGGTCAGCTTACGATGTAAGCTATTAGTAAAAGAAATTTTGCAAGACTTAGACATCCCATACCAAAGAATTGACTTAGGAGAAGTATTAATGACCAAGCCAATTGATCAAGAAAAAGTAGAGAATTTCAGGAAAGTTTTATTAAAATATGGACTTGAATTAATAGACGACAAAAAAGCGGTGCTTATTAGTCAAATTAAGGGAGTCATCATAGAAATGATCCACTATAGTGAAGACGAACCAGTAGTAAACTTTTCTACATTTTTAAGCGATAAACTTTCATACAACTATACTTACTTATCTAACTTGTTTTCAGAAATACAGGGTAGTACCATTGAACAATTTATCATTTTACACAAGATTGAACGAGTAAAAGAATTAATCATCTACAACGAATTAAATCTTACTGAAATAGCTTGGAAACTACACTATAGTAGTGTTGCACATCTTTCTAACCAGTTTAAAAAAATTACAGGATTAACCCCCTCATATTTTAAAGCAATGGCCAACAAGAAAAGAGAAGTACTTGAGAATCTGTAAAAATTATAAATATTAATCTCAATACTGTAATAAAAATAATTTATATAATCTGAACCTTTACTAAAACTACCCTATGCTACCGTTACAAAGTGAAAAAGAAACAAGTGATATTGAAAAATCAAAAGTGTATATAACAGTGGAAATCATTGAATATATCCCCAACTCAATTGTGATCAAAACGATATTAAGAAAATCCACGGGGAATATAAGTGTAATGTCATTTGATAGTGGGGAGGGATTAACTGAGAAAAAGACCCCCTTCGATACATTCATACAATTAATAGATGGCCAGGCAGAAATTATTATAGATGGGAAAACCCAAATTCTTAAAACTGGCGATGCTGTTGTAATTCCCGCTCATTCAGCCAATACAATAAAACCAAATGGTCGATTCAAGCTTATTCAAACAATTATCAAAAGCGGATATGACCAAGTATGATAACAATATATAAACACGGGATTATTATTGAAAAAAGAGAAAACAACTTTGAATGTGAAGGGGTATTAAATCCTGCTGTAATAAAGCACAATGGAGAAATTCATATGTTTTATAGAGCTGTTAGCAAAGGCAATTACTCAACCCTAGGATATTGCATACTTAGCCATCCAACAGAGGTAAGCTATAGAATGGATACACCTATTTTAGTTCCAGAACATCCCTACGAAAAAAATGGCATAGAAGACCCAAGAATTGTATTGATAAACAATGAATTCATGATTACCTACACCGCTTTCGATGGTGTTAATGCATTGGGTGCATTAATAGTAACAAAAGATTTAAAAACATTTACTAAAAAAGGCATAATTGTTCCTAAACTAACCTACCCGAATTTTAGTAAACTAGCAGAATCTAAGAAGGACATCAATGAAAAATACCTTAGATACAATGAACACTGGAAAAGTCATGGACAATTAGATACTAATTTTTTACTTTGGGATAAAAATTTAATCTTTTTTCCAGAGAAAATTAATGGCTATTTCTATTTTATGCATAGAATAAAGCCAGATATATTAATTACGAGAGTAAAAGAATTAACTGAACTAACTACTACATTCTGGATTGACTATTTCATGCATTTCGAAGATTGCATCATGATTAGTCCAAAACATACGCACGAGATTAGTTATGTTGGTGGTGGTTGCCCACCAATTAAAACAGCAAAAGGATGGCTCATTATTTATCATGGAGTACATGATGAAGTAGAGGGATATATTTATTCGTCTTGCGCTGCACTATTTGAACTAGACAATCCACATATTGAAATAGCTAGATTACCCTACCCCTTATTTCAGCCAAAAGAATTATGGGAAATTAAAGGAATTGTAAACAATGTATGCTTCCCATCAGGAGCCATAGTAGAAGACAGTACACTATACATCTATTATGGGGCTGCAGATGAAAGAATTGGATGTGCTTCTACCAATATAAATGAACTAATAGAAGAACTACTTCTTTATAAAATATAATATGGAAGCACTATTAGATCATATTATACCATTAGAAATTAAAAGAGACCGCCTTTTTATTGCAACAAAAAGAATTGAATTACCTATTTTAGTAATGGTCACATCTTATCCGCCAAGAGAATGTGGAATAGCTACCTATGCAAATGACTTATACAACTCTTTATATAACAAATTTGATCAATCATTCTCTATACATATTTGTGCACTAGAACAGGAACATTCCAACTATACTTATGCTAGTGAGGTTAAATATAGATTAGATACCAGTAATGCGGAAAAATACACTCAACTGGCCCACCAATTAAATGCAAACGAGCAAATTCAACTCATCGTTTTTCAACACGAATTTGGCTTTTACCATGGCAACGATATAGTATTCCAAAGCTTTCTTAAATTATTATCAAAGCCATTCATCTTTGCGTTGCATACTGTATTGGGCAAACCAAACAATGAATTAAAAGAATACATGCAATTGATGTTAAACAAATCGGTTAAAACAATTGTAATGACCAAAAATGCTGCCAACATACTAAAGAATGACTATGGAATTGATTCAGCTAGCATTCATATAATAAGTCATGGCACCCATTTAGTTAGGCATACAGATAAAATACAACTGAAGAAAAAACATGGCTTATTAGGGAGAAAAATACTTTCTACATTTGGACTACTAAATTCAGGAAAAAGCATTGAAACAACATTAGATGCACTTTCAGCAATAATAGTAAAGGAACCTACAGTACTTTTTTTAATTATTGGAATTACTCATCCTGGTGTTGTAAAAATTGACGGAGAGTCATATCGTGAATCATTGCTATTTAAAATAAAACAATTACACTTAGAAGAACATGTTTTATTTATTAATCATTTTTTAGAATTACCTGAACTATTAGAATATTTACAATTAACAGATATCTATTTATTTACTTCGAATAATCCAAACCAAGCAGTGAGCGGCACTTTCTCTTATGCCATTAGTAGTGGATGCCCCATCATTGCAACTGCTATTCCACATGCGTTAGAAGTACTTGCCAACAATACAGGCATAATTGTAGACTTTAATAATAGTCAGCAATTATCGACTGCCATTATATCTTTATTATCAAATGATGCAAAAAGAGAAGAATTTAGTTTAAATGGAATTCATAAACTAGCTTCAACTGCATGGGAGAATAGTGCGTTAAAACATGCAAATATTTTTAGAGAAACGATTAAATCTGCACTCAGTTTAAATTTTAGTATCCCTGCTTTAAATTTGCACCACTTAAAAAAGTTAACTACCAAATTTGGTATCATTCAATTTGCTGTCTTAAACAAACCAGATTTAACATCGGGATACACATTAGACGATAATGCAAGAGCATTACTTGCCGTTGGAATGCATTTTGAAAATACCCGTCATTTTGAAAACCTTTATTTAATTGAAATCTATTTAGATTTTATTTCATTCTGTCAACAAGAAAAAGGTGATTTTTTAAACTATGTAAGTCAATTACAAGCATTCACAAACGAGAATGAACAATGTAATTTAGATGATGCAAATGGTAGAGCAATTTGGGCTTTAGGGTATATTATTGGATTAGAAGAAATACTGCCTAAAAATATAATTTCTAAAGCAAGTGGAATACTGAATAAATCAATTTCGCACTTAAATACAATTCACTCTACTAGGGCAATGGCTTTTATTATTAAAGGTCTAAGCTACAGCATCAAAAATATTTTTAACCAAAAAGCATATGACACTATCAATACGCTTGCGAATAGAGTGTATCAAATGTATTTACACGAATCATCCCAAAAATGGGCCTGGTATGAGGGCTATTTAACTTACGCTAATAGTCTACTACCCGAAGCCATGTTGTATGCATGGAAAGCTACAGGAAATTTGAAATTTAAAAAAACCGCAAAAGATAGTTTTCAGTTTTTATTAAGTCAAATTTTTACCGCAACAGGCATACATGTTATCTCAAATAAAAATTGGCACAATAAGGAAATAACCGGTTCATGTAATTTAGTTGGCGGAGAACAACCCATTGATGTTGCATACACCATACTTTCATTAAATAGTTTCTATATAGAGTTTGACGATGCATATTATAAAGAAAAAATGAAAATTGCTTTTGATTGGTTTCAAGGAAGAAATCATTTAAATGAAATCATCTACAATCCATGTACCGGAGGCTGCTATGATGGTTTAGAAGATAGTTATGTAAACCTAAACCAAGGTGCAGAGTCTACTTTAAGCTATTTAATGGCAAGGCTTGCCATTGACAAATATAATTTTTCGAACACTTAAAAAAAATACCATGAGTAATCTGTTATACACCATTGCTGTTATATTAATTATCCTTTGGGCAATTGGCTATTTTGGATATCATTCAGGTGGCATCATACATATCTTATTAGTGATTGCCATCATTGCCATTTTATTAAGAGTAATAAGAGGCAAAAGCCCACTATAAAAGTCGTGATTCTTCCTTGTAAGGATAATCATTCAAGATGAATTATATTTGAATGAATACCCATTTATGCCTACAGCTCCATTCAATATAAAAGGGCTTTCTGATCAGGAAGTGTTAGCAGCAAGAAATCAGTTTGGCAACAATCAATTAACTTTTAAAAAAAACAGTGGGTTTATAGAAGCGCTAAAAAGCGTTTTTAAAGAACCAATGGTAATTTTATTATTAATTGCAGCTGCAATCTATTTTATTACAGGCAATTCAGGGGATGGACTATTTTTAGCTGCTGCAATTTTATTAGTTGCAACCATTTCATTATACCAAGATGCCAGAAGTAAACAAGCACTGGAAAAACTAGAAGATTTTACGCAGCCTTTTTGCAAAGTTGTTCGAAATAATTTAATACAATCTTTACATGTAGACGAACTTGTAATAGGAGACTTTCTCTTAGTTGAAGAAGGAAATGCAGTTTCGGCAGATGGCATTATTGTTCAAGCCAATGATTTCTCTGTAAACGAATCAATTTTAACAGGAGAAACATTTGCAGTTAGCAAAACTGTAAACAGCACCGATAATCAAGTGTACAGAGGTACTTATGTTGTAGCAGGGTTAGCTATTGTACAAATTACAGCCATAGGAAATGAATCTAAACTAGGGAAAATTGGGAAAAGTTTAGAATCTATTAAAGAAGAAAAAACACCCTTAGAAAAACAAATCAATCGATTTGTTCGCAACATGGCCATTATTGGAACCATTGTGTTTTTGGTGGTTTGGTTCATCAATTTTAAACAGTCGAACAATGTTCTCAATAGTTTACTTCAGGCACTTACACTTGCAATGAGTATTCTACCAGAAGAAATACCTGTGGCATTTACTACGTTTATGGCTCTAGGTGCCTGGCGGTTAATGAAAATGGGCATTGTTGTTAAACAAATGAAGACTGTTGAAACACTTGGAAGTGCTACAGTAATTTGTACTGATAAAACAGGCACCCTAACCGAAAACAAAATGAGCATTGCAGCAATATATAATGCTACAATGCAGCAAAATTTTAGTACTGATCAAATTGGTTCAAATCAAAAGGAAAACCAGGCATTGATTGATTATGCCATGTGGGCAAGTGAACCTATCCCCTTTGATCCAATGGAACTGGCTTTGCATCAATTGTATAAAGAGAATATTGTATTAGATGAACGCCCCAACTATAAAATGATTCATGAATACCCTTTAGAAGGTAGGCCACCAATGATGACACATATTTTTGAAAATGAAATAGGTAAGCGAATTATAGCAGCAAAGGGTGCGCCAGAAGCTATTCTTGCTTGTTCCAATGCCAATAGTGAAACAAGAATAGCCACTCAAAATGCCATTAACGAATTTACAGCCGCAGGTTACAGAGTTTTGGCTGTTGGAGAAGCGTTGTTTTCAGGAACCAATTTCCCAGAAAAACAGCAAGATTTCCTATTCAACTTAATGGGGGTGATTGCATTTTATGACCCACCGAAAGAAAATATGAGTGAAGTGTTAAATCAGTTTTACCAAGCTGGCATACAGGTTAAAATTATTACTGGCGACAATGCCGCCACTACTACTACTGTAGCTAAAAAAATTGGCTTTAAAGGTTCAGACAAACAAATTAGTGGTGAAGAATTAATGCAATTGTCTGATACAGACCTAAAAACAAAAGTGGCTGAAATCAATATTTTTACCCGAATGTTTCCTGAAGCAAAATTAAAAATCATTAATGCACTAAAAAGTAATAATGAAATTGTTGCCATGACTGGTGATGGCGTAAACGATGGCCCAGCTTTAAAAGCTGCACATATTGGGATAGCAATGGGCAAAAAAGGAACAGAGATTGCCAAACAAGCAGCATCCCTGATATTAATTGAAGACGACTTAGCTAAAATGGTAGATGCTGTGGCAATGGGAAGAAAAATTTATACTAACTTAAAAAAAGCGATTCAATATATTATTTCAATCCATATCCCTATTGTACTAACTGTATTTATACCACTTGCAATAGGTTGGATGTATCCAAATATATTCACCCCTGTGCATGTGATATTTCTTGAATTAATTATGGGTCCTACTTGTTCTATCATTTATGAGAATGAACCAATAGAAAAAAATTCGATGACGCAAGCTCCAAGACCATTCACAAGTACTTTTTTTAGTTGGAAAGAATTAACAACAAGTGTTATACAAGGCCTGGCAATTACACTGGGCACATTATATATTTATCAATATGCTGTACATAATGGATACGATTTAAATACAACCAGAACAATGGTATTTAGCTGTTTAGTATTTGCAAATATATTCTTGACTTTAGTTAATAGATCTTTCTATTATTCCATTTTCACTACTATCCTATACAAAAATTGGCTTGTAATTTGGATGATATTGATTACCCTAGTGTTATTGCTTTCACTAATTTATATTGATCCTTTTGCTCGTTTTTTTGATTTTTCAAAAATTGGGTTTACACAAATAGCAGTATGCTTTGGGGTTGGAAGTATATCGGCAATATGGTACGAGTTGGTGAAACTGATTAGGAGGAGCTAAAAAAACCCTTGCTACAACGTGTAACAAGGGTGCCCTCAATCAACAAACTGTGCTAAACAATCTTTAATTACCTGGGATAATATCTATGATAACTGTTCTATTGTAGAATCGTTCTTCTGGATACTTATTTTCAAAGGGCGCATTGGCCACTTCTGCACCAAAGCCATACGCTTCAAATTTTACTTGGCGTTTACCCAATCTATTAGTGGCACGCTCCAAAATAATCTTAGTAGTTTCTGCTCTATTATGAGACAACTGGTGATTGTATTTTTCATCGCCAATTATATCTGTGTGCCCATGAATAATGGCTGTTCCGTTGTCAGGAATTAAGGGAGCTACTACTTCAGTTAGAAATTTTTCATAAGCGGCAATTGCATCCGCTTTATCAAAATCAAATAGTATACTATAACGTAATCCTTCTTGTTTTAAACTTTCAGACTTTGCAACACTAACAGAGCTTTCTCTTTTGATAATTTCGCCTGACTTGGCAGTACCAAACATGGTTACCTGATAATTTTTAGACGCGTTATTTCCAAGAATTGTTTTTCCAGGAATTGAACCCTGATCTAAATAATAAGGACCATAGTTTTGAACTACACCAGCTTCATCCTTTAATTCTACCCTCCAAGAATTCAATAACTCTGTTGCACCCTTATTGGTAAAAATTACATAGGTATCTAATGGATCTTCCTGATAAGACTTGATTTGTACTGGTTTTAGGAAAGGGGATGTAGCACCACCCACTTCAAGCAACATTGCCGAAGAATTACTGGTAATATCTACTCTTCTATCACCCTCTCTTAATAAATCTAATTCTTTGGTTCCACCAGGTTGCTCAGAAGGGATAACAGGCTTATCTCTTCCCTCAGTTGTTATTCTTGACGAAGCAATATCATAGTTGTTTACTAAATATTGCTTAATATTCTCAGCCATTAACCTACCCTCTGCTGGATTTTTATCTGCAGCACCTGTTAACAAAATAGACGTATTGGGATTACTTCTCATTCTATCGCCCATAATGTTTAAAATATTATAATAAACATTCAATTGGCGAGCAGACCTTCCTTTATTTAAATTAGCTGGTTGTTGATCTTGTAATTCAGCTTCTTTGAAATCAATTGACTCATT
The DNA here is from genome assembly GCF_030695065.1 of Sediminibacterium sp. Taxonomy (GTDB): domain Bacteria; phylum Bacteroidota; class Bacteroidia; order Chitinophagales; family Chitinophagaceae; genus Sediminibacterium. Next base: position 287,218 of record NZ_JAUYTR010000011.1, read on the forward strand.
CTTTCCTAGTTGCACATACCTACTTGGTATATCGCTTGAACCCATATTAAAAAAGACTGAATTACGTAATGGAAACATTTCTTTTACTTGTCTTTCTGCAGGCACAATCTTAGGTGCCCTTACAGAGAATTGCAGGTTAGGTTCTTTTACTGTAACTACCCTCACCACTTCTACGGGCGCCAATGGTGTTTGCTTTAAAGGTGCTGGTGCTGCAGTTTTACCAAACTTAAGTGCAAGACCGGCTCTAATGGTATACATATCCCATGTTTCAACTGTTCTAGGCGCTTGAAATAAATTCGTTTGAAATGAAGCAAAAGGTGAAAGAGTTACTTGACTTGGATTGGTTTTTTTAGACAATGGTATATCTATACCTGCACCTGCTTGTGCAGAGAACATTGTTTTTCTAATATCACTAAAGTCTCCTCTTTGGTCTATTTGCTTGTCTTGTACATATACAAAGTCTTTATTAATATTGATACCAATAGTAGGACCTGCAAATAAATAAAATGCCGAAGAAAATGGTGCCAATCTTAAACTTGGTTCAATAGAGAAATAACTCAAATTAGTAGATAAATCAGCAGGGCAATTACAAGGTGCCATTACTTGATTAAAGCGGGCACTTCTATTATCATATGCAAGATTCAACATAAAGCCAATTACCCTATTCGGACGATACTCCAATAAAAATGAAGCATAAGGCCGTACGCTTTTACCTTTATGAAATGCTGCAGGTACGGTGGTGGCAGCATTCAGCATTTGGGTTGTTCCATTGTACTGATTAATATTAGCTGCTACAGAATATCCAAACCACCACTTTGGTTGTACTCTTTTTTCTGTTTGTGCAAGTAATACTGTGTAACTGATGAGTAATCCAAATAACAAGAAGACTGTTTTTGAATGATTATTTTTGAAGTGTCTCATAAAATATATTTAAAATAAATAGTTAGTTAGGTTATTGAACATTAATAGTAGTATTAACCATAGTTACAGAAGCATTTAAAGAAAGTGCTCGTCCATTTAATATGGTTTGTGTTGTATTTCCCGGAGTAGAAAATGTAACTCCAGCATAAGCAATGATAGTTCCTACCATTGTTCCACCACCTGCACCATTGATGGTTGCAGCGCTTCCTACATGCCAAAACACATTCTTTGGTAGACCACCATTTATCATGATTACTGATTTTGCTCCAGTTGGTCCAGCAATACCCACTGTTAAGCCTGCTGCTGTTTGGAATACCCATACCGCATTCGGATCTCCTTTTGCATCCAAGGTTAAATTGCCATTACTGATATTAAATGTTCCACTAGCAGATTTGTATACACCTGGTGCAAGTGTTAATCCACCTAATTCTCCAGCACCTGGATCTGTTCCTCCTGGTTTAGAAGCAGGTGAAATACTTAAGTATAAAGCATTGGCATCAGCCAATCCCTGTGTAGCAATAATTGCTGAAGCAGCAGAACCTGGAGCAGGGGGAGCGGTATGAATTCTACCATTGACCAACCCTACATTCAATGGGGTTTCAGTGTAGACATCTCCAGTTATTCCATCGTGAAAACCCGTTATTAAAGTAGAAGCCGCAGTAGTACCAATACCTCCATTATTAATGACGGTATTTATACCTTGATTCGTTATACCTGCATTTCCACCAAATACACCAAACACAATTAATGAAGGAGGCACTACAACAGGTAGTATTGTTGTAAATGTCCAAATGTAATCACTAGCTAGTGTGTTTCCAGCAAGGTCTTTAGCCCCAGTGGTAATTGTACCAGTATAAACTGTATTCTCTGCAAGACTACTTGTAGGTACAAAGGTTGCTACAAGACCTGAATAAGAAACTGAACCTGGAATATTTGTAGAACCATTCTTTACTAAGAAGCTAGTATTACTAATAGAACTAGGGTCCATATTTTCACTAAAAGTTGCAGTAATCACCTTGTTTAAAGGCACGCTTGTTGCGCCATTTGAAGGGTCTGTAGAGAGCACTGTTGGTTTAATTATATCTGCTAATGCAAGAGTAGTAAAAGTCCAACTGTAATCAGTTGCCAACGTATTACCAGCTACATCCTTAGCTGCAGTTGTAATTGTTCCTGTATACAAAGTACTATTAGCAAGATTACTAGTAGGAACAAAAGTTGCTACACGACCTGAGTATGTAACTGTGCCAGGAACAGTTGTAGAACCATTCTTTACTAAGAAACTGGTATTACTAATAGAACTAGGATCCATGTCTTCGCTAAACGTTGCAGTAATCACCTTATTTAGCGGCACATTGGTTGCACCATTGATAGGGTCCGTAGAAAGTACTGTTGGTTTAATTATATCTATAGTAGTAAAAGTCCAATTGTAATCTACTGCTAATGTATTGCCTACCACGTCTCTAGCACCAATGGTAATCGTTCCCGTATATAAAGTACCACTAGCAAGATTACTAGTAGGAACAAAAGTTGCTACTACACCTGAGTAAGTAACAGTACCGGGAATAGTTGCGGAACCATTTTTTACCAAGAAAGTGGTATTATTTATAGAAGTGGAATCCATATTCTCACTAAATGTTGCAGTAAGCACTTTGTTTACTGGCACACTCAATGTTCCATTGGTAGGATCAGTAGCTATTACTGTTGGTCTTATTGCATCCAACAAAACACCCGTTCTAAATGTCCAGGTATAATTACTCGCAGTTGCATTTCCAGAAGAATCTCTGACCCCTGTAGTAATGGTAGCGGTATATAAGGTATTCGGGAGCAATAAAACTGAAGGTTTAAATGCAGCAGTATTACCTGAATAAGTAATAGTTCCTGTTATGGGTGTTGTACCATCACTTAACAAGAAAGTAGATGAATTCATAGTTGCAGGATTCATTACTTTACTAAAGCTTGCCGTAATTACTTTATTCAACATCACATCAGTAGCTCCATCAACCGGACTTGTTGATACAACAATAGGAATTGTGCCTGTTGCAAAACTCCAAGTATAATCGGCAATCATTGCATTACCCGCTAAGTCTTTAGAAGTTTTAACAATAGTAGCAGTATACACGGTGTTCTCTAAAAAAGGAGCAACAGGAGTAAACGTAGCAGTTGTTCCACTATAAGTAACACCACCCGCAATTACTGTAACACCTTGCTTTAAAGTAAAACTACTAGAGGTAATTGTTGCAGGATTCATGGCTGTACTAAATGTTGCGGAAACATTTTTAGTTAGCCCAACATTGGCTGCATCATTAGTTGGATCAGTTGAAATAACAATAGGCACAGCTCCTGTATTAAATGACCAAACATAGTTTTGAATCATTGAACTTTTTAAATTGTCCTTAGCACCCGTAGTAATAGTTGCAGTATATACTGTATTACTTTTAAGGGGTACGGACGGAGTAAAGCTGGCTGTAGAGCCAGTATAACTTACTGCACCAGAAACCAAAACAGTTCCTTCTTGCAATAAGAAAGTACTGTTGTTGATAGTTGTAGGATTCATTGGCTCATTAAAAGTTGCCGTAATCACTTTTGTAGTAGGCACATTAATGGCACCTGCAGTAGGGTCGGTAGAAATTACTTCAGGACAAATTGCAATAGTGCCTGTTTCTTCCACGCCTTTTTTGCAACCCATGCTAAATAATAAAACGATCAATAAAAGTTTTATAGTAGGACTAAAGAGCGCTTTTAGTCTTTTCGGTAAAAATGTAGAAATGCTTTTCATAGTTTGAAAATTAATTACCCAAATATTCAAATATTAAAAAGCGAACTAATTACACAATTGATTCTGTTAATTGTAAAAATCACAGATATGTGAAAGATGTAATTAAAATGATAAATAGTATAATGCTCATGCAACAGAAAATTGCAATCTTGCATACAGTATCAGAAAAAAAATTATGAAAAAAAACATTTTTATTGTAGCTATTATTTTATGCGCACTTAGCATATATACTACTACCAATGCGCAATCTTACAAAAACGGTTTAGGTTTAAGATTTGGCGGACTAACCAGTGGATTAACATTGAAGCACTTCACCAATCAATCAACCGCCCTTGAAGGAATAGTTAGTTTAGGCAGACAGAGTGTAATTGTAACAGGCCTTTATGAAAAACATGCACCACTAGGTGGCGCAGGCAGCGCAAAAATATTTTATGGTTTTGGTGGCCACCTTGGATTTTTCCAAGATGGTGGCAGGTACTATTATAATGACAATAGAATCTATACCTCTTCTACAGTAGTTGGTATTGACGGAATACTTGGATTAGATTTTAAATTAAATAAAGCGCCCATCAATATCAGTATGGATATAAAACCATTTGTTGACTTCTTCGGAGGCAACTATTTTTATATGGATGGAGGACTTAGTTTAAGATATACATTCTAGAAAAACCATATTATCTTAAACTGCTGGCATCAACTCTTGTGGGAGTCTCTTTTCCACTGATGATTCCTCTAGCACTTAAAGCAATAGATCGGATGATCTGGGTCATATTCGGAATATCGATGGTACTTAGTTCATCCGATGCTTTATGATAATATGGATCAACATCAATTTTGGTAGTTGAAATAGTATGCGCAGGTACGCCTAATCTAGCTAATGTAGCATTGTCTGAACGGTAAAAAAGATTTTGACTTGTATATGGATCTGGATAGAAAGTAAAGTTCGTTCCCGCTAAATTACCTTGTAATATTTTACCCATATCGGTTTTTTCGTACCCTGTAATAAAAGCACTGTTTTTACCCCACTTACTTTCACTACCAATCATTTCAATATTAAACATGGCTTTTACATCCAAGGGATTGAATTGCTTGGAAAAATATTGAGATCCAAATCCACCCACTTCTTCTGCTGTAAAAGCAACAAAAATTAAACTGCGTTCATTGTTCTTTGCAGCAGCATAATATTTGGCTAACAACATCATAGCAGTAGTTCCTGCAGCATCATCATTGGCACCATTAAAAATTGAATCATTGTTTACCATATTTCTACTATTGATTCCTAAATGATCGTAGTGACCAGAAAAAATCACATATTCATTCGGCAACGATTTCCCAGGAATCATACCTACCACATTGGCTAATGGCATTTCTTGAATATCATGTTTAGCATCAACTGTAATATTTTTTACAGCTGTTTCCGTAGTTAATATAAACACTACAGACTTGTCAGAATAAAACATATTGCCTTTTAATTGAGCCAGTCTGCTAAATGTATTGGTAAAAGAAGTATCAACTAAAACAATGGTGTTCTTAGATAGTCCGCTGTACTTGCGGGCCTCCCCAAATAAATTAGCGCCTTTGGCAATTACTGCCACTTCATATCCTGAATTTTCAGTGACTTGCAAATCTTTACTGCAGGTTACTGCAATGATTTGTTTGGTATCTAGTGCAGATTCGTTTAGCATACCAGATGCACTTATAAACTTAGGTCTAATCATTGCGAAAGATTGCAAATATTGATTGATGCCTTTCAATGGCTGAATACCATACGATTTAAATTCACCAGCAATGAATGCAGCTGCCTTATCTATCCCTTTAGTAAAAGTTCTTCGTCCCTCCATTTCATCAGAAGCCAATGTACCCACAACTCTTTGTACTTCGGCATCTGTAATAATCGTTTGTAGGTCTTGCGCTTTAGCAGCTACCATCCATCCCAACAAACAAAAGGAAACAAAAAACTTTTTCATATTATTCTATTAAATTATAAACTCATCATTTCTTTAAACTTCACCGTTTGTCTACGGCTAACTTCAATCTTTTCTCCCCCTTTTAAATCGAGAATTAATCCTCCGTTAAAATAAGGCTCAATTTTTTCAATCCATCTTAGGTTTATGATATGTTTTCTATTGGCTCTAAAAAACATTCTATCATCCAAACGTTCTTCTAAAGCATTCAACGATTTTAATATCAATGGCTTATTGGTTCCGAAAAATACTTTGGCATAATTGCCTACACTTTCAAATAACCTGATTTCTCCCAACTTTACAAACCAACAACGTTCACCGTCTTTTACAAAAACCTGATCTTGTTCTGTAAGTGGACCTCTATTGTTGCCACTCAACCCTATTTTTTCTTTGAACAACTCTGCTTGTAATTTTTGAATAGCATCAGATAACCGCTTTGGCTCAATGGGTTTTAATAAATAATCTAGTGCGTTTACTTCAAAAGCCTTAATGGCATATTCATCGTATGCAGTGGTAAATATTACTTTGGGCGCTTTTTCTACTTCGGCCAATAAGTCGAACCCAGTTTTACCTGGCATTTGAATGTCTAGAAAAATTAAGTCGGGATTCAGGGTTTCAATTTTCTCTATACCCTCATCAACATTGGCTGCTTCATCTATCACTTCTATATCACCATGGTCTTGCAACAACTTCTTTAGTTCGTTTCTAGCCAATCTTTCATCATCAATAATAATTGCCTTAATTGCCATAATTGCTGATTGTATTATTGTGGTTAAGCCGGTACACCTTGTACTGGCATAATAATTTTTGCTTCAACTGTATTATTCTTAGTTGCTTCAATGGTAAAGCTTGCTTTGTCTCCAAATAACAACTTCAATCTACTTCTGGTACTTTGCAATCCAAACCCTTCAGAGTCAGCAATTTCGGAAATAGTTCCCGAATTTTGTACAATCAATTCATGGTGAGACTGCCTAAAATCTGAAATAATTTTGATAGTCCCCCCTTCTTTGGCTTTGCTAATACCATGCTTTATGGCATTTTCTACTAAAGTTTGCAACATCATTGGAGGTATGGGCTGATCTAAAGTGTCTTCATCAATATCATACTCTACCATTAATCGGTCTTCAAAACGAATATGTTCTAAAGCTAAATAGTCTTTTACAATATTTAACTCTCTTTCAAAAGGAACCGTCTCTTGTTTTTCGGCCTGCATACTACTTCTGAGCAGATTACTCAATTCGGTAATAGCAGTTCTGGCTCTTTCCGGATTTTCATCTACTAAAGCCCTAATGCTATTGAGTGCATTAAAAATAAAATGAGGATTAATATGACTTTTAATGGTTTTTAGCTCCATTTCTTTCACCAAACTCTCCAATTTAATTTTTTGAAACTCTGTTTTAGTACCCAATTCAATATAATGCCAGAGATAATAAATGGATACCCAAACCAGTATCAAAGGGGAATCAGACACCAGATTCACTAAAAATCGCTTGTCTACAGAAACCTTTGTTTTGGGGTTATATAAATGCAGCCATTCCGCAATGGCCGAGTTGGTTAGGTTAAAAAGTACTAAAATCAACATTAAAACCCCAGTAAACTGCACCCATTTTTTAGACAACTCAGGAGGCAATAAATGAAATAATTTGATTAATTCCCTTAAAATATGGGTAAAGAATAAGCCTGAAACAATTATTACCAATAGCTTGGGATAGAAAATGCTATTAATTTTACTGTCAAAAACAAAGGCAAAAAACACCATTGTTAAGCCATAAAGCAGCCAACCACCCATTTGACACCACCAATATAGTATTGCTTTGTTTTTTGTTCTCATGACTTACAAAGCTAAATATAGCTAAGCCCTTGAAAAGGAACAAATTGGATTAAAGGCAAATTCAGCGGCTGGTTGGCTTAAAATAATGTAACAGAAGGCTGAACCTTCTTTTTTATCGGATGTTATTGTATTTTTACCACTAAATTAAGCAGTACATGGAGTTTGTTCCTGGTCCTTTACTCAACAATATCAATAGCCCTGAAGACCTTAAAAAACTCAGCAGAGCTCAGTTACACCAAATTTGCAACGAATTAAGACAATATATCATAGATGTAGTAAGTGTGCATGGCGGGCATTTTGCTGCTAGCTTAGGCGTAGTAGAATTGTCGGTGGCATTGCATTATATCTATAATACCCCATACGACCAATTGGTTTGGGATGTAGGCCATCAGGCATATGGACACAAAATATTAACTGGAAGAAGAGACAATTTTCCCACCAACCGTAAATACAAAGGATTAAGTGGTTTCCCTAAACGTTCTGAAAGTGAATACGACACTTTTGGCGTTGGGCATTCTTCTACTTCTATTTCTGCTGCATTAGGTATGGCCATTGCAGCAAAGCACAAAGGCGAAAACAGAAAATCAGTGGCCATTATTGGGGATGGTTCTATGACAGCGGGTATGGCATTTGAAGCCATGAACCATGCAGGTGTTGCCGACAGTGATGTATTGATTATTTTGAACGACAACTGCATGAGCATTGACCCTAACGTGGGTGCTTTAAAAGAATATTTAACTGATATCAGTACCTCTCCTACTTATAATAAAGTAAGAGATGAAATTTGGAACTTAATGGGCAAACTACCTGTTGGAAAAAATTTCAGCAGAGAAATGGCTTCAAAAATGGAAGCCAGTATTAAGGGGGTGGTGAACAAGAGCAGCAATTTATTTGAAGCATTGAAGCTGCGTTATTTTGGTCCAATTGACGGCCATAATATTACCAAATTAGTAGACACATTAAAAGACCTAAGAGAAATACCTGGTCCAAAATTATTGCATATCATAACCACTAAGGGGAAGGGATACGAACTAGCAGAAAAAGACCAAACCAAGTGGCATGCACCCGGCTTATTTGATAAAACAACAGGAGAGATTTTCAAAAAGAAAATTGATATACCACAACCTCCTAAGTACCAAGATGTATTTGGACATACCATGATTGAATTAGCAGAAGCCAACCCCAAAGTAATGGGTGTTACGCCAGCTATGCCTAGCGGGTCATCGCTTAAATTCATGATGGATAAAATGCCTGATCGCGCATTTGATGTAGGCATTTGTGAGCAACATGCAGTTACCGTAAGTGCGGGTATGGCTACGCAGGGATTAAGGGTGTTCTGTAATATTTATTCTTCGTTTATGCAACGTGCTTACGACCAAGTGGTACACGATGTTGCATTGCAAAAATTACCTGTTGTATTTTGTTTAGACCGTGCTGGTTTAGTAGGTGAAGATGGACCTACCCACCATGGTTGTTATGATATTTCTTTCATGCGTTGCATACCCAATTTAGTTATTGCTGCACCCATGAATGAAAAGGAATTGCGCAACTTAATGTACACTGCACAATTGGATGAAACAAAGTATCCTATGGTAATTCGTTATCCAAGAGGAGAAGGCGTTATGCCAGAATGGAGAACGCCTTTTGAAGCCATTGAAATTGGAACAGGTCGTAAGTTAAAAGATGGAAAAGAAGTGGCCATCTTAAGCTTTGGACATCCAGGAAATTTTGCACAAGCTGCCATTCGTAATTTAAGAACAGAAGGCATTGATCCGGCTCATTATGATATCCGTTTTGTAAAACCCATTGATGAAGCTTTACTACACGAAGTGTTTAGTAACTATTCAAAAATTGTAACAGTAGAAGATGGAACGGTTGTAGGTGGATTTGGATCGGCTGTGTTAGAATTCATGAACGCGAATAGTTACAAAGCCGATGTAAAAATCTTAGGTATCCCTGATAGATTGGTAGAACACGGAACACCTAAAGAACTACACAGAGAATGCGCTTACGATGCAGAAGGAATTGCAGACGCAGTGCGTGAACTGATGAAATCAACAGTGAACGTATCTAATAATATATTACAATAAACCAAAAAGGGCAATGTTAAAACACTGCCCTTTTTTTATTCAAAACTTCCTTCTTGTTCTGTTCTTTCTTCTTCGGTTAAGCCCTCATCAGCAATATCCGCTTCTCTATTTTCATTCCACTCAACAATGAAATTATTCATTCCTTGACCTACCAATAATTTCATGTATTTCTGTTGAGACAATTCTAAAATAGATAAGAATAAGAAAATGGCATGAATGCGGTCTTCACAAATTTCAAATACTTTTTCAAAAGCAACGGTCTTTTCTCTACCCACAAAATCGAGCATATAGTCTCTACTGCCTTCCATGGTATAATTGTAACGCACAACTGTATGAACAGGTTTGTTTTGTCTATCATGTACGCGCTGCATTACTTTTTCAAAAGCCTTCATTAGCTTGAATAAAGTAATATTCTGTATTTCAGTTCCTTCAGATGCTTCCTCCCCAATAGAAGAGATTTCTTTTTGTAAATTTCCTCTTTTCACCATCAACATACGCATGGCTTCCATCTCGGCCATTTGCACTGCAGCTTCTTTGAATTTTTTGTACTCGAGAATTTTGTCAATCAATTCTTGACGTGGATCTATTTCATTTCCTGATGCATCAATTTCTTTTCTTGGCAACAATAATCTTGCTTTGATGCGCATTAAAGTAGACACAAATAAAATGAACTCAGAACTCAATTCAATATTCAGCTTTTCTGATCCATGAATGAAATCTAAAAAGTCGTTAATGATTTTAGTGATGGGAATATTATAGATATCTAGTTCATCTCTTTCTATAAAGAACAACAAAAGGTCAAAAGGGCCTTCAAACTGATCTAGTTTAATTTGATAGTTTACAGTACTCACGTTCCGGTTTTTTACAAAGAAAAGAAAACAGGGCCTATTTTAGCCCTGTTTCAAGAATAGTTATCCACCAAAATACCTTAATTCACTTTTTTGAGTGAATCCCTTATTTCAGCAAGTAGTTTTTCTGCATCTGTTGGTCCTGGAGGAGGCGCAGGTTGGGCAGGCGCTTCTGCTTTCTTCAACTTATTCAATGCCTTTATTACCATAAATACGGCAAATGCCACTATTACAAAGTCGATTAAATTAGTTATAAACTCCCCATATTTTATAGAGACTTCGGTAACGGCAGGGGTAACCACCGTGCCTGCAGCATCTTTAACGGCATCAACAGCTTGCTGTAACACCCATTTTTTATCATTAAAATCAACTCCACCAGTTAGCATACCAACCAATGGCATAATGATTCCATCCACAAAAGAAGTAACAATTTTTCCAAAGGATACCCCCATTACAAATGCTACAGCGGTATCTACTAAATTGCCTCTTACGGCAAACTCTTTGAATTCTTTAATCATTCCCATAATAAAAAAATTTATACCTGAAATATAGTTATTTCTTCAAACCTGGAAAACGCATTTTTAAATTTTTTAATGTAGTTAGAATCGTTTCGGCTACTAAATATTCTTTGTACCAGTTTTGATCGGAAGGAATAATATGCCAGGGAACTTTGTTGCATTTATTAAAGCAATCTTGATATACCCGCATATATTGGTCCCATAATTTGGCTTCCACTAAATCTTGCTCATTGTATTTCCATTGCTTTGTTTTGTCTTCTAATCTTTCTAATAATCGTTGGTTCTGTTCTTCTGGGCTAATATGTAAATAAAATTTTAAAATATGTGTATGATTATGCACTTCCAGTATTTCTTCAAAATCGTTGATGGCTTTCATTCTTTTAATGGCCAAAGCATCATCGCACCATTTATGTACCCTGGTAATTAATATGTCTTCATAATGAGAGCGATTAAATACTTGAATCATGCCTTTAGATGGGGCATGCATATGTATTCTCCATAAAAAATCGTGCGACAGTTCTTTTGTAGAGGGGGCTTTAAAAGATTCTACCTGAACGCCTTGTGGATTCATTACGCCAAATACATCTCTGATTAGCCCATCTTTTCCACTTGCATCCATTCCTTGTATAACAATCAGTAAAGAATACTTTGATTCTGCATATAATAAATTTTGCAACTCGGTAAGCTCTTTCAAAATCAAAGCAGTTTTTGCCTTTGTTTTTTCTTTGTTGAATTGCTTGGGGGCTTTCGTACTAATTTTACTTAAGCGAACTGTTTGCATAATTCATTGTTTACTTAAATGTATTGATTTAGAACCGTAAAAACGGCATCTTTGATAAAATTTGACTGTGCAAAAGCAATTACTGAATTGGTTCATTTTTAGTTTACTCTGTCTTATTTGGGGCAGTTCTTTCATATTAATGAAAGGCGGCATGAATGTATTAAGCCCCTATCAGGTTGCTTCCATTCGTATTATTAGTGCGGGGCTGGTGTTGTTGCCATTTGCATTAAAAGCTTTACGCAATATTCCTAAGGAAAAAAGAGGCGTAGTGGTATTATCTGGTTTATTGGGAAGTTTTTTTCCTGCTTATTTATTTTGCATTGCAGAAACAAAAATTGACAGTGCGTTGGCAGGCATCATGAATGCTTTAACCCCACTATTTGTAATACTAACAGGCATTTCCTTCTTTCAACTACAAGTAAAAAAAATGCAATTAATAGGAATTATTGTAGGTTTTATTGGATTGTCTTTACTAGTAGCGGCAGGGTCCAATATAAGCTTAGAATACTTCTCTTATTCTTTGCTGGTATTATTGGCCACATTGTTTTATGGCATTAATGTAAATATGGTTGGTAAACATATGCAAGGTATTGGCTCTATAGAAATTGCATCAATGGCATTTGTATTCTTGTTGATTCCATGTTCCATCATTTTATATTTCACGGGTTATTTTGCATTACCCTTAACCGAAGACGCTTATTTGCTCTCTACAGGTGCATCTGCAGTTTTAGGAATCTTTGGTACTGCAGTGGCTTCCGTTTTATTTTATATGTTGGTAAAGAGAGCCGGCGCATTATTTGCTTCCATGGTAACATATGGAATACCCTTTGTAGCAATTGGTTGGGGCATTTGGGGTGGCGAACAGGTAAACCTTGTTCAGGTTACCTGCTGCGGAATTATTTTAGTGGGGGTTTATTTAGCTAATAAGAAATAATTAAACGGTCATCATTTCTTTTTCTTTGTTAGCCAAATGTTTTTCTACCAAAGCAATATGCTTATCTGTTAATTCTTGAATCTCTTTTTCTGCATCTTTAGCTGCGTCTTCACTTAAGCCATCTTTCTGTAATTTCTTCACGTCTTCAATAGCGTCTCTGCGGATATTTCTAATGGCCACTTTTGCCTGCTCTCCTTCTCCACCAGCTTTCTTCACCAATTCCTTTCTTCTTTCTTCGGTTAATGGTGGCATAAACAACCTAATTTGAACCCCATCATTCTGAGGTGTTATGCCAATATTAGCTGCCATAATAGAACGCTCTATTAATGCCAACATATTCTTTTCCCATGGTTGTATACTGATGGTTCTGGCATCTAAAACAGTAATATTAGCTACTTGTGCAATAGGGGTGGGTGATCCATAATAGTCTACATTAATCCCATCTAACATATTTGGGTTGGCTTTTCCTGCTCTAATTTTAACTAGCTCCACTTCTAAGTGCGCAATGGCTTTTTTCATGGTATCCGTAGCATCATCTATGATCATTCCTAATTCTTCAGACATAATTAAAATTTAAGTGGGGCAAATTTAATAAATGAATCCATACTTTATGCATTAAATGCTTTTATCTTCGCCGTAAATTACCGAATTTGTATGGCAAGTATAGCTGATTTAAAAAGCACTGCAACCCAAGTTAGAAGAGACATCGTGCGCATGGTGCACGGGGTTCAAAGCGGTCATCCAGGTGGATCATTGGGATGTACCGATGTAGTAACTGCACTCTATTTCCATAGTATGAAGCACGATGTTCATTTTAACATGGATGGAAAACAAGAAGACCTGTTCTTTTTGTCGAATGGACATATTTCTCCTTTGTATTATTCTGTGTTGGCGCGTGCCGGCTATTTTGAAGTAAAAGAATTGGCCAGTTTTAGAAAAATTAATACGCGTTTACAAGGACATCCTACTACCCACGAACATTTACCTGGGGTTCGTATTGCCAGTGGTTCATTGGGTCAAGGGATGAGCGTGGCTGTAGGCGCAGCACTCACCAAGAAATTAAACCAAGACCCGCATTTGGTTTTTTCATTACATGGCGACGGCGAATTACAGGAAGGACAAATTTGGGAAGCAGTAATGTTTGCTTCTCACAATAAAGTAGACAACCTGATCAGTATAGTAGATTTGAATGGCCAACAAATTGACGGACCTACCAGCAAAGTATTGTCTTTGGGCAATTTGCGCAGTAAGTTTGAAGCCTTTGATTGGACGGTGCTAGACATGGATGGAAACGATATGGATAGCGTGGTGTCTGTGTTAGACAAAGCCAAGTCAATAACTGGAAATGGTAAACCCATCTGCATTTTAATGAAAACAGAAATGGGTAAAGGGGTTGATTTTATGGAAGGTAGCCACGAATGGCATGGAATTGCACCAAGCGACGAGCAGTTGGCTAAAGCATTGGCTCAATTACCAGAAACTTTAGGTGACTATTAAAACAACAGTTATTTCAGGGGGTTAACCTCTATTATACTTAAGTGCGCAGCTCAAAAGGTTGCGCACTTGTTTTTTGCGCAGTTACCCAAGCTGCAGTAAAGGAAATAGCAGTAACGGTTAACAATACGAGTATAAAGTCTAGCGGCAATGTTTTAACTGGATAATAATCAATGATAAATGTGGAGCCACCCAATTTTATTAAGTGGAATTGTTCTTGTACCCAGCATATTCCTCCTCCCAGCACAATGCCGGCTCCTGCCCCAATAGTTGCAAGCAATAATCCTTCTAACAAAAAAATATTCCTAATTCTATTGCTAGAAGCACCAAGCGCCCTCAATACAGCAATGTCTTTTTGTTTTTCTAAAACCAACATACTCAATGCACCAATCATATTAAATGCAGCCACTACCAGAATTAAAGAAAGTATGCCATAGATCACCCATTTTTCTAGTTGCATAACTGAATACAAAGCCGCATTTTGTTGGTACCGGGTTTGAATTTGAACTTGATTACCTAATACCGTTTGTAATTGCTTTACTAGGTTGCTATTGTTCTCTTTCGCATTGATTTCGATGGCACTGTATTCATTGGGTTTTAGCCCCAACATATACTGTACAAAAGCCAAATTGGTGAACGCATATTTATTGTCAAATTCTTGTTGCACAATAAATGCACCTGAAGGTATCACTGAAAAAGAATTCAATCCATCTCCAGTTAATAAATTCCCACTCCGATTAGGAAAATATAAAGTAGCTGCTTCAAAAACTTTCTCGGTATTTATTCCAGCAGCGTTTTCAATTCCGCCACCCATAACAATTCCAGGGATATTGGCATTACCTAATTCAAAACTTCCTCTTCTAATATATTGCTGAATAGGGTTTACTTGAGTATAATTATTCTCCACCCCTTTTATGGTAACTATTGTTTGATAGGCACCTGTTAACAGTGCTTTTTCTTCAGCTACAAAACTGTACGCTTTTATATCTTTTATACCCTTTAATTGACTTGCTTGTACAGAACTTAATTCAAACGTTTTTCCTTTAACAGGAACTACTTTATAGGCAGGATAAAAATCTCCATACAACCCTTTCACTAAGTCTTCAAATCCATTGAATACACTTAGAATAATAATTAAAGAGGCAGTACCAACCGCTATTGCTGTGATGGCTATCCATGCAATAATATTGATTGCATTGGTGGTTTTTTTAGAGCGAAAATAGCGCCAGGCAAAGAGCAGGTTCATTCGCCTTTCTCATTTATTTTCTTAAATACTTCTTCCATTTTAAATACATAATCTAAGGTATCGTCATTATAAAAATGAATAACCGGAATTCTTCTAAGCTGGTGTTTCATTTTATCGGCCAACTCTTTCTTAATTTCCCAAGCTTTAGATTCAATTTTCTTCATTACCGCCGCCGCGTCCTTTACTTGAAACAAACTCAAATAAACCCTTGCTTCAAGCAAGTCTGGTGTTACTTTAACACTGGCTATTGAGACCATTCCCCCATCTATCATAGATAGGTTTAATCTTCTGAATATATCATTGAATTGTTCTTGTAATGCTCCGGCTACCTGCCGCTGTCTTTTTCCTTCCTCCATAATATCAAGGTTTATGGGTGTAAAATTAGTTACTTTGCCTTGTTTCACCATTTATTCCTGTATGAAGCGTTTTGAGCGAATCTTATATTACCTGCGTAGTCAAAAGAAAAACATTGTATTATACGTTGTTTTCAACCTACTTTCTATCATTTTTTCATTGATTTCATTGGTGATGCTGGCCCCTTTCTTAGGCTTATTATTTGCCAAAGAAAAATTAATAACCAGCAAGCCTACGCTAAGTTTTACTTCCGACGGGGCAGATGCAATACTGGCGCACTTAAAATATTATTTAAGTATGCTCATTCAAGAAAAGGGGGAAGTATATGCATTGGGGGCTATTTGTATTATCATTATAGTTTCCATATTTTTCAAAAACGCATTTACTTATTTGTCTTTTAGGGTGTTGGCTCCTATGCGTAACTACGTGATGACCAAATTAAGGTCTGACTTATATGCAAAAATTTTACAGCTCCCTATTGGCTTCTTTACCGAACAGAAAAAAGGAGACATCATCAGTAGAATGAGTAATGATGCCAACGAAGTAGAATGGAGTGTTATGAGCACGTTAGAAGGATTAATTAGAGACCCTTTAAATATCTTAATTATTCTAGGCGTATTGGTATACATTAGCCCAGTACTATCCGTATTCTTATTGGTACTCTTGCCATTAACGGGTTTTTTAATTGGTAGAATTAGCAGATCACTAAAAAAACAATCCACTGCATCTGCAGAAGAACTGGGAACACTCATGAGTATTCTAGATGAAACATTGGGTGGACTTAGGGTTATCAAAGCATTTAATGCAGAGAAAATTTTACGCAATCGTTTTTTCAGTACCAATAATAACCTGAACCATATTCGCAATAAAATGAATTTTAGAAAAGACTTGGCTTCTCCCATGTCTGAATTCATGGGGGTGATGGTGCTGAGTTGCATTCTTTGGTTTGGGGGAAGATTGGTATTAAACAACGAAGCTGGTTTAGAAGCCACTGGCTTTATTAACTATATTGTCATTTTTACCCAAATCATCAATCCTGCCAAATCCTTATCCACTGCGTTTTACAACGCACAAAGAGGTAGTGCAGCCATTCAGCGTATAGAGGAAATTTTACAAGCACCTATTACCGTTACAGACTTGCCGAATGCCAAAACTTTAACGCAATTTGAGCATTCCATAGAATTTAAAAATGTTGGATTCTCTTACAACGACACGCCTATTTTAAAAAATATCAACCTTACAATTCAAAAGGGAAAGACCATTGCATTAGTGGGTTCATCTGGAGCAGGAAAAAGCAGCTTAGCCGATTTAGTTCCAAGATTTCATGACGTAAGCAGCGGTGAAATTTTAATTGATGGCATTAATATTAAAGAGTACACCTTACACAGCATTAGATCTATGATGGGAATTGTAACCCAAGAACCTATATTATTTAATGATACTATTGCTGGTAATATTGCGTTAGGAATTGACAATGTAAACGACCAAGATATAGAACATGCGGCTAAAGTGGCCAATGCTTCCGATTTTATTCATAAAAAAGAAGCCGGCTTTTATACTAATATTGGCGACCGTGGTGGCAAATTGAGTGGAGGTGAAAGACAAAGAGTTACAATTGCAAGAGCAGTGTTAAAAAACCCACCCATCCTTATTTTAGATGAAGCTACTTCCTCATTAGATACAGAAAGTGAAAGATTGGTGCAAGACGCTATTAATAATATGATGCAGAACAGAACTTCTATTGTAATTGCACATAGGCTAAGTACCATTAGGCATGCCGACGAAATTATCGTATTGCAAAAAGGAGAAATTGCAGAACGTGGCACCCACGATAACTTATTGGCCCAAGGAGGTATCTACAGAAAGTTAGTAGATATGCAAGAAGTAAAATAAAAAACCCCGAAATAATTCGGGGCTCTATATACCAGTTAGTTTGGTTGAACTAAATTAATCTTGATTGGGCTTTACCAGTCCTAATTTAGCTTCTAAGCTTAATGTAGCATGTGGTACAGCACGCAACCTTGCCTTGTCAATTAAACGGCCGGTAACTCTGCAGATACCATAGGTTTTACTTTCAATACGCATAATTGCTTTCTCTAAGTGGTCAATATAGGTAATTTGACGACTAGCCATTTGGCTTAATTGTTCTTTTTCCATGCTCATAGTACCATCTTCCATGGTCATATAACGAGCATCGTCATTGTCTCCGCCCATTTCATCTTTACGAGTAATTAACCCCTGTAAATACGCTAATTCTTTTTTAGCGGCTTCCAGTTTTTTGTTAATCAGCTCTCTAAACTCTGCTAAGTCTGTGTCATTGTATTTAACCAATGGACCCTGCGGTTTAGGTGCTTCTACTCTTTTTTCTAATGGGGTATAGCCTGGGCTATAGGTAACACTCGACTTGGTATTGATCTTAGGTACTTTCACGTCTTTTATAGGACCTGGCACTTTTTTTACTGGTTTTACAGGAGGTGCAGGTGGGGCTTTAACCACTGGTTTTGCAGGTGCGGCTGGTTTTGCAGGCGCAGGTGCTGGTGCAGCAGGTTTTGCTGGAGCAGGAGCTGCTTTAACTGCAGGCTTTGCAACTGGAGCAGCTTTCACTGGTGCTTTTGCAACAGGTTTAGCAGGCGCTACTGTTTTAGCAGGTGCTTTGGCCGCTGGTTTAGCAGCTGGCTTTACTGGCGCTTTTGCAACAGGTTTTACAGGTGCTTTGGCCGCTGGTTTAGCAGCTGGCTTTACTGGCGCTTTTGCAACAGGTTTAGCAGGTGCTTTGGCCGCTGGTTTAGCAGCTGGCTTTGCTGGTGCTTTTGCAACTGGTTTTGCAGGCGCTTTGGCTGCTGGTTTAGCAGGCGCTTTAGGAGCAGGTTTAGCTGGTGCTTTTGCAACAGGTTTTGCAGGCGCTTTGGCCGCTGGTTTAGCAGCAGGCTTAGCTGGTGCCTTTGCAGCAGGTTTTGCTGCAGCTTTGGCTGGAGCCGCCTTTACAGCTTTTTTGGGAGTTGCTTTGGGGGCTGGTTTCTTTGTAGCCATAGGTCTTATCCTTTTTTGTTTACAACCACGGTTAATGCAATGTCATTTACTTCTATTGGTGTGCCAGACGCAAGATCTAACACCCATTCAATGCCATCTGCCAATATTTCGCGGCAAATATAGTCGTTAAATTTAATAATAGAAGGCTTTAGGGGGGTGCCTTCGGGTAACTGTACGAATATACGGTCTGTTAGTTCAAAACCCGATTCTTTTCTAATATTTTGTACACGATTTACGAATTCTCTTGCCTCACCTTCTTGTTTTAACTCCTCGGAAAGGGTAATATCTAAGGCAACGGTCAATTTTCCCTTAGAAGCTACACTCCAACCCGGTATATCTTCGGCGGTAATTTCTACATCGAGCATATCAATGGTGAATGATCCGGCAGAAAGGGTAAGCTCAATAGACCCAGCACTTTCCAATGCAGCAATTTGGTCTTGGGTAAACCCAGCAATAGCTGCAGCAGCTTCTTTCATTGAAGCACCTAATTTGGCACCTAGGGTTTTAAAATTGGCTTTAATTTTTTTGCTAATCACTCCTTGAGTTGCAGTGATGTATTCCATTTCTTTCACATTCACTTCTGCTTTTATTAAAGCTTCCATTTTTTCTAGTTGCTCTTTCATTTGAACATCTAGTACCGGAATCATTACTTTTTGTAATGGCTGACGAACTTTAATATTCACTTTCTTACGCAACGACAAAACCAATGAACAGGTTTCTTGTGCCAATTGCATACGCTCTTCTAATAATGGATCTACCATTGATTCATCGTAAACGGGATAATCAGCATGGTGAACAGAAGCTACATTAAATCGATTGGTTACCGCATTCAAATTGGCAAAAACCGCATCACTAAAGAAGGGTGAAATAGGTGCAATTAAACGAACTACTGTTTCTAAACATTCGTACAAGGTTTGGTAAGCACTAATTTTATCTGTTTCGTATTCGCCTTTCCAAAAACGTCTTCTGCATAAACGAACATACCAATTACTTAATTGAGCATCTACAAATGACTCAACTGCTCGACCTGCCAAAGTTGGCTCAAAGTCGTTCATGTAATTGGTTACTTGTTTTATTAAAGTATTTAAAGAAGATAAAATCCAACGATCAATTTCAGGTCTTTGGTCTAGAGGGATTGGAGCCTCCTTGTAAGCAAAGCCGTCTACATTTGCATAAAGTGTAAAGAATTGGTAAGTATTATATAAGGTACCAAAAAATTTACGCTGCACTTCTTGAATACCAGCCATGTCAAACTTTAGGTTATCCCAAGGAGAAGCATTGGTGATTAAGTACCATCTGGTTGCATCTGCACCATATTGTTCTATGGTTTCAAATGGGTTCACCACATTACCAAGGCGCTTACTCATTTTATTTCCATTCTTGTCTAATACCAATCCATTGCTCACCACCGCTTTATATGCCACACTATCAAATAGCATAACGCCTAAAGCATGCAGGGTATAAAACCAACCGCGGGTTTGATCTACCCCTTCCGCAATAAAATCTGCAGGAAAAGCTTCTCCTTTATCAATCAATTCTTTGTTCTCAAATGGATAATGCCATTGAGCATAAGGCATGGCTCCACTATCAAACCAAACGTCAATTAAATCGGGTACACGGGTCATTGGTTTACCAGTAGGGCTCACCAAAATAATTTCATCTACAAATGGTTTATGCAAATCTAAAATACCGCCGTGTAAATAATTTTTATTGATCTCTCCACCCAAAACTTCACTGGCTTTGCGAATACCTTCATTCAATTCGGCAATAGAGCCAATACAAATTTCTTCAGACCCATCTTCTGTTCTCCAAACTGGCAAAGGCGTTCCCCAATAACGGCTCCTACTTAAATTCCAGTCTACCATATTTTCTAACCAATTGCCAAATCTGCCTTCCCCAGTAGATTTGGGTTTCCAGTTGATGGTTTTATTGAGTTCTACCATTCTATCTTTTACTGCAGTGGTTTTAATAAACCAAGCATCTAATGGATAGTATAAAATGGGCTTATCGGTTCTCCAACAATGCGGATAACTGTGTTCGTATTTTTCTACTTTAAAAGCACGATTGGCTTTCTTCAAATGCACACAGATATCTACGTTTACATCTTCATAATTAGGATCGTCTTTGTAATTTTTTACAAATCGATTGCTGAAAGGACCTAAACCATCCACAAATTTTCCTTCGCGATCTACCATAGTAAGAATACCAATATTGAACTTCTTACCTACTTTATAATCATCTGCGCCAAAAGCAGGTGCTGTATGCACAATACCCGTACCATCTTCGGTGGTTACAAAATCACCACTGATTACACGAAAAGGTTGGGCGTCTGGCGTGATGGCTAAAACAGCTTCTAGAGAATTGGATTCATAGGGCAACAATTGTTCGTACTCCATGCCCTCTATTTCAGCCCCTTTAAAATTGGCCAGTATGGTCCAAGGCAACAGTTTGGTTTTCTCATTGAACTCCTCAAAAGAAGCATTCTCCCCTTCAGGCTTGAAATACTTACCCAATAAAGCTTTCGCTAAAATTACATTCACTGGTAAAAACGTGTACGGGTTAAATGTTTTAACCAATACATAGTCAATATTAGGGCCTACAGTTAACCCTAAGTTAGAAGGCAGGGTCCATGGCGTGGTAGTCCAAGCCATAAAGAAAACTTCTTTGCTAATAAGTAAATTTTGATCAACCGCTGCAAACCATTTACTATTATTTAAAGATGCTTGAGTTGCCTTAAACATGGCAACTGCAGAAGTATCTTTCACGTCTTTGTAAGTACCTGGCTGATTTAATTCATGAGAACTTAATCCTGTTCCAGCAGCAGGCGAATAGGGTTGAATGCTAACACTCTCGTATAAGTATCCCTTTTTGTAAAGGGTACTTAAAATCCACCAAAGCGTTTCAATATAATTATTTTCAAAAGTTACATAAGGCTTTTCTAAATCTACCCAATACCCCATTTTAGTAGTGATATCGTCCCACTCTTTTTTGTAGCGCAATACCGCTTCGCGACATTTCTGATTGTAGTCTTCAATAGATATTTTTTTACCGATGTCTTCTTTGGTAATACCCAATTCTTTCTCTACCCCTAATTCTACTGGCAAACCATGGGTATCCCATCCCCCCTTTCTTTTTACTTGAAAACCTTGCATGGTTTTGTAACGGCATACCATGTCTTTCAATGTTCTCGAAATAACGTGGTGAATACCAGGCATACCATTGGCACTTGGAGGACCTTCAAAAAATACAAAAGGCTTTTTTCCTTCTCGTAAATCAATACTTTTTTCAAAAGCAGATTCGGCCTTCCACTTGGCCAATATTTCTTGCTCTATAGCTGGTAAGTTTAACCCCGAAAACTCTGCATACTTTGCGCTCATGATATTCTGCGGATAGCTTGTTAAAAAAATTCGTGCAAAGGTACGGATACTACCACGAATAAAAATCCAAAGCCTGAGCTTTAGCAATGGGCATCATGCGGTATATTTGGGTATGAAAATAGTGTTTTTTAGTGCGCAGCCTTATGACAAGGCTTTTTTTACCCAATTTAACCAAGATAAACACGAATTAGTATTTATTGATATATCATTGAATGAGCAAACAGCCGATTTAGCAGCAGGCGCAGCAGCTGTTTGTGTTTTTGTAAACGATAAAGTAACTGCGGGGGTTATTCAAAAATTAGCCGCTGGTAAAACCAAGATTATTGCACTTCGATGCGCTGGATTTAATAATGTAGACCTTGAAGCGGCAAAAGCTGCTGGAATTAAGGTATGTAGAGTGCCAGCTTATTCCCCGGAAGCGGTGGCAGAACACGCGGTGGCCATGCTCCTCACTTTGAATAGAAAAACCCATAAAGCCTACAATAGAGTTCGGGAACAAAATTTTTCTTTACAAGGTCTATTGGGCTATAATCTCCATGGCAAAACAGTTGGGGTAATAGGCACCGGAAACATTGGGAAAGCGTTTTGCAAAATCATGTTGGGCTTTGGGTGCAAAGTGGTTGCCTTTGATTTAATTGCAAATAAAGAAGTGGAGGAAACTGGCGTACTATATCAGCCACTAATGGAAGTGTTAAAAGCAGATATCATCTCTTTGCATTGCCCATTGAATGAGCAAACCAAGCACTTGATTAATAAAGACACAATGGCCTATATGAAACCAGGTGTAGTATTGATTAATACGAGCAGAGGTGGCTTAATCAATACTCGTGACGCCATAAAAGCACTCAAATCGGGGCAAATTAGCGCCTTGGGAATAGATGTTTACGAACAAGAGGAAAAATTGTTTTTTAGAAACTTATCAGAAGACATTATTCAAGACGACGAAATTCAACGTTTAATGAGTTTCCCCAATGTTTTGATTACCGCACATCAGGCATTTTTTACCCAGGAAGCCATGGAACAAATTGCTACAACAACGTTAAATAATATTCAGCTCTTATTTGAAAATGCTAAATTGGATTCTCAGGCTGCATTATTAGTGTAACTCATATCTTTATTGGAATGAAAAGGACTGTACATATTTTATACTTCTTTGTTTTGGTGGCTTCGGTTTTGATGGCTTGTTCAAAAGAATTGAGTACAGAAGGACCAGGGTTTGGCGGAATTGCAACAGGAAGTTTACTTGATAGCTCAAGTATTTGCAAAGCAGCAACCATTAAGGGTCAGTATAAAGAACTAGAAACACTAACAGACAGCAATTATGTATTGGTCTCTGTCAATTTTAATACCCAAGGCAAGTATACCATTTTTACAGATACAGTAAATGGAATGTGGTTCAGAGATTCTAGTTTTGCATTTGTACAAGGTGCCAATACCATCAAATTAAAGGGAAATGGCAGCCCTATATTACCAGGCACATTTACTTTTCAGGTTAATTTTGGAAACAGTACCTGCTTTTTTGATATTACCACAATTGGGGCTGTAAACAATGGTTCAAGTAGCAACGACTATTTACCCATTACTGCTAATGGTTACATTAATTATGAACTAACTCCTGCTTTTCCTGCGGTAGGTGGTGGATTAATACCTGAGTTCAGGTCTACCATTTCTACAGGATTATACCCACAAACTTATGCTGGGGCAACACAAAATTATACCCGCTACACAACCAATATTGGCGACCAGGTTTTTCTAAGAAAAGATGGAGCAGGTAAGTATTTTCAATATGGCACCCCTGAATTTGACTACCTCTATATTTACGATACCATCGTGAATAATTTAAAAATGGATTTTGCATATTTAGACGAAAGTAAAAACCCCGGACAATTTTATGATACAGATAGCTTGTATGTGGGCGCTAATATTAATGGGACCCTGCAATTTGGTTGGGCTAAATTAAGAATTACCACCATTTACAAAGGCCGACAAATGTCTTTATTGGGTACACTTTATACCGATATCATAACAGTAAAAAGAGAATTATTACTAAAATTAGATGGAGCTACTACCTATGCTCCATTAAATTTACAAGCAGAGCTTTCTTATGCAAAAGGAATTGGCTTAGTAGATCAAAGAGTTTATGAATCTACTGCATCAGGCACAACTGTACAATCTATCACCATCAAGGGTTGGAACGGATTATAACCTACACTTATTTAAGTAATTCACAAGGTTTTAGACCAGTATGCTTTTTGAACGCTGCAGAAAAATGAGAGATAGAAGAGTATCCTAATAATGCAGAAACGTCTGTAACACTTAAGCTTTTTTCGTACAACAAATACTTAGCATGTTCCATTCGTTGTTGTTGATAGAAATCAAAAATGGTGGTACCAAAAACTTCTTTAAAGCCTTTCTTTAAGTAACACTCATTCATGGCTACTTTTCTGCTTAACTCTTTAATGGTAATGGGGTCGCCAATATGCTGCAACAAAATATCACGCGCTTGATAAATTCTTTCCTTTCCGCCATCGTCTGCTAAAAATTTACAAGCAAAACCTTCTTCTTTTTCGTGCACCAAACAATCCATGCTATACAACAGCAGTTCATGAACTTTGGCATTCACAAAAATATTTTCCATTGAACCTGCATAACTATGGTTCAATAATGCGTCTAACACATTTCTATTTCTAACACAAAGCGGAAATAACTTAGTAAATGCATTAGGGTGTTTAAACGCCAATACTTCATCTTTTCTATTGGCCAATTTAACATTATGTACAAATTGCTTTAAAAAGGTTGAAGTAAAATGGAAAGTAAAAACGTCTAAGGTTTGTGTTTTGCCACTACAGTTCATGGTAGGTAATTCATTACACATTCCACAACTGCGTTCGGCACAGTACCGATTACCCGTTATACAAAAACGCAGTTCAAGGTAGTTTTCTTTGGGCTTTTTTTCATTGTAATGGTAAACCATCATGCCACTATCGTCTGCCACCCATGGATGTTGGGCATAATAACGGCGAATAGTGTATTGAATTGAACCTGGAATATGTTGTTCTTTCTTATACAACAAATCCATACTGGCATCAATTCCACCCTTTTGAGCCTGTTTCAATATGTCCATTACTGCGTTCATGCACCTGCAAAATTAATGTATAAACATCTATTTGGCAAATAAGCCTTTGATTTTGGGGAAAACTAGGGTATTAAACCAGCCTAAATCCCCCTTAAATTAAGTACATTTGTCAGCTTGCAAAATTGAACTAAAACGCAAGATAGACAAGACTTTATGAGCGAAGAACTAGATAAACAACATGCTGCTGAAAATAAGAATTACGGAGCAGATAGTATTCAGGTACTCGAAGGATTAGAAGCGGTTAGAAAAAGACCCGCCATGTATATTGGAGATGTGGGGGTAAAAGGGTTGCATCACTTGGTTTATGAAGTGGTAGACAACTCCATTGATGAGGCTTTGGCTGGTTGGTGTAAAAATATTTTCGTAACTATCCACGAAGACAATTCTATTAGTGTGCAAGATGATGGTAGAGGTATCCCAACTGCCATGCATACTAAGGAAAAAAGGAGTGCACTGGAAGTGGTAATGACGGTATTGCACGCAGGGGGTAAGTTCGATAAAAACACCTACAAAGTGTCTGGAGGATTACATGGAGTTGGGGTAAGTTGCGTAAACGCCTTAAGTACCAAACTATTGGTGACCGTTCAAAGAGAAGGAAAAATATTTGAACAAGAGTATGGCATTGGTATACCTAAATATCCAGTAAGAGAAATCGGCACTAGTAGTATCACCGGAACTAAAGTGCATTTCTGGCCCGATCTTTCCATTTTTCAAGAATCTGTTTATCGCAGAGAAATATTAGAAGGTAGATTAAGAGAGCTGGCTTTCTTAAACCGCAAAATCAATATCACACTTACCGATTTAAGAGAATTGGACGACGCTGGAAATGCCTATACCAGTCACTTCTACAGTGAAGGTGGTATTATTGAGTTTGTACAAATGCTCGATAAAAATGCCAACAGAAACCCAATATTAAATGCTCCTTTATTTGTAGAAGGCCACGATGAAACTACCAATGTTGCGGTTGAAGTTGCGCTAACTTATAATGACGATTTTAAAGAAAATATTTTCTCTTACGTTAACAATATCAATACCATTGAAGGTGGCACACACGTAACTGGTTTCCGCCAGGCACTAACCAGGGTATTCAAAAGTTATGGAGATAAAGAAGGTTTATTTGAAAGAGCCAAAGTAACGGTAGAGGGTGACGATTTTAGAGAAGGCTTAAGCGCTATTATCTCTGTTAAAGTTCCCGAGCCTCAGTTTGAAGGTCAAACCAAAACTAAATTAGGAAACAGTGAAGTAAGTGGCGTGGTTCAAACCACTGTTGCGCGCGCTTTAGAAGCCTATTTAGAGGAGAACCCTAGAGAAAGCAAACAAGTTATCTCAAAAATTATATTAGCGGCCCAAGCCCGTGTTGCAGCAAAAAAAGCCCGCGACATGGTACAACGTAAAACCGTTTTAACAGGAGGCGGTCTTCCAGGTAAATTGGCAGATTGTAGCGAAAAGGATCCTGTTAAATGCGAATTGTACCTGGTCGAAGGAGATTCGGCTGGTGGTACTGCCAAGCAAGGTAGAGATAGAAGTTACCAAGCTATTTTACCATTAAGGGGTAAAATATTGAACGTAGAAAAAGCCATGGAGCATAAAATCTACGAAAACGAAGAAATTCGCAATATGTACACTGCATTGGGTGTAACAGTAGGTACGCCGGACGATCCTAAAGCACTGAATACGGCTAAACTCCGCTACCACAAGCTGATTATTATGACCGATGCCGACGTAGATGGCTCTCATATTGCCACTTTGATTCTTACTTTTATTTTCAGGTATATGAAGGAATTGGTTGAACAGGGCTGTGTATATATAGCCCAACCCCCTTTGTATTTGGTTAAAAGAGGCAAGGAACAAGAATATGCGTATAGCGAGGAGCAACGTAAGGCCTTAATTGAAAGGCTGGGTGCAGGTAAAGAAGACAGTGTTACCATCCAACGTTATAAGGGATTAGGTGAAATGAATGCCGAACAATTATGGGAAACTACCATGGACCCTGCCCGTAGAACCCTAAAACGTGTTACTATTGAAAGTGCTGCGGAAGCTGACAGAATCTTTAGTATGTTGATGGGAGACGATGTTGCCCCAAGAAGGGAATTCATCGAAAGTCATGCTAAATACGCTAGAATAGACGTATAATAGAAAAAAACATTAACTTGTATTACTAACCCGGTACCCTATTACTAAAAAATTAAATTCAACAAACAATGGACACTTCAAAAATGATTAAAGCATACTGCCTTAAAACAAAGGAAAAAAATGTTCCAATGCAAGATGCAGTAGTAACAAGAACTGCGAAAGGTGGTTACATGGCCGGTGGTCATGATGGCAAAGGAAATAAAATGGCTGCTATCTTAAGTGAAGCAAAAGCTTTACAAGCAATTGCTGATGGCGTTGCTAAAAAAGGATTCTAGTTCAACCTGATTTTTTTAGAAAGCCCCGACTAGTTCGGGGTTTTTTTATACTTATCCATTACCGTTTGCTGCATTCGCTGTAAAAACAAATGCATTTCCTCCATGCCCTTTATTGGCTCTACCACCATTAAGAACATTTTACCTGTTTGTTTTAATCTTCCTTTATTGGTACCTGTTTGCAAATAAGCCAAAACTTCCTTAAACAATTCAGATTCAAAATAAGGCGAATCGGGTCTATTAATAAAATAACAACGAAGGGTGTCTTCTTTTAAAGTCATTTTTTCAAAGCCCAAGTCTACAGCCAATTTACGGCATCTAACTGTAGTGAATAAATCTTCCACTGAAGCAGGCATTGGGCCAAAACGATCTAACATTTCTGCATGAAACAATTGCAACTCGGCTTCGTCTTCACAACTGTCTAAACGAGTATACAACGAAAGCCTTTCGGTGATGCTTTCCACATAATTATCTGGAATCAAAATTTCTAAATCGGTATCAATAGTGCAATCACTTACAAAATCATCTTGCTTACTAATCTCTTCTTTAAAAAGGTCTTTAAAAGAAGTGCGCTTTAATTCTCTAATGGCTTCTTCTAAAATTTTCTGGTACATTTCAAAACCAATCTCGGCCATGAATCCACTTTGCTCTCCGCCTAACATATTACCCGCGCCTCTAATATCGAGGTCTCGCATTGCAATTTGGAAGCCGCTTCCTAAATCGCTAAACTGTTCTAAAGTTTGTAATCGTTTTCTAGAATCAACTGGCAAAGTACTCATAGGCGGAGCTAATAAATAACAAAAAGCTTTTTTATTGCTTCTGCCTACCCTGCCCCTTAATTGATGTAAATCACTTAAGCCAAACTGATGGGCATTATTAACAATAATAGTATTTACATTAGGAATGTCTACCCCGCTTTCCACAATATTGGTACAAACCAATACATCGTATTTGCGCTCAATAAAGTCGAATATTCGTTCTTCTAATTCGTGGCCTTCCAATTGACCATGGGCAAACCCAATACTTAAATCGGGGCAAAGACCTTGAATAAGTGCACTCATTTCTGCTAATCCATGCACCCGATTATGAATAAAGAATACCTGCCCACCTCTTTCTGTTTCAAAATAAATGGTATCTCTTATAAAGTCTTGGTTAAATACCTGAACTTCTGTTTGTATAGGTTGTCTATTGGGGGGAGGTGTATTAATGATACTCAAGTCTCTCGCTCCCATTAAACTAAACTGTAAGGTTCTTGGAATGGGTGTAGCAGTTAATGTAAGGCAATCTACATTTGTTTTCAAGGTCTTCAATTTTTCCTTGTGGCCTACACCAAATTTTTGCTCTTCATCAATAATCATGATGCCCAAATCTTTAAATGCCACTTCCTTTCCAAGCAATCCATGGGTACCTACAATAATATCTACTTTGCCTTCTTTTACTCTTTGCAAGGTTTCCTTTTTTTCTTTAGCAGATTTAAATCGATTGATATAATCTACCGTAACAGGAAAATCCTTTAATCGATCCTTGAATGTTTTATAATGCTGAAAAGCCAAAATGGTAGTAGGCACTAAAACGGCAGCCTGCTTTCCATCTACTACCGATTTAAAAGCTGCTCTAATAGCAATTTCAGTTTTTCCAAACCCTACATCACCACAAACCAATCTATCCATTGGCGCTTCTTGCTCCATATCTCTTTTTACATCTGCAGTTGCTTTACTTTGATCGGGAGTGTCTTCGTAAATAAAAGAAGCTTCTAACTCGGTTTGCATATAATTATCTGGCGCATGCGCAAACCCTTTCTGGGCCTTTCTTTGCGCATAAAGCTTAATTAAATCAAAAGCAATTTCTTTTACTTTGGCTTTTGTTTTTTCTTTTAACCTATTCCAAACATCACTTCCCAATTTATTTACTTTTGGAACAGTCCCTTCTTTACCAGTGTATTTAGAAATCTTGTGCAGCGAATTAATATTTACATATAAAATATCGCTGTCCTTATAAATGATTCTTACCGCTTCTTGAATTTTCCCGTTCACTTCTAGTTTTTGTAAACCACTATAGGTTCCTACACCATGATCAATATGGGTTACATAATCACCTGGTTGTAAATCACGCAAAGTTTTTAAAGTGAGGGCTTTGTTTTTATTATATGCTTGTTTAACCTTGTACTTGTGGTATCGTTGAAATATTTGGTGATCGGTATAACAAACCAACTTTAATTGATGATCTATAAAACCTTCGTGAATACTTGTTCCAATTGGAGTGAACTGAATTTCGGTGTTTAAATCGGTAAAAATGGTATTGAGTCTTTCCAATTGTTTTACCTGTTCAGCAAAAATATAAATACTGTATTGAGCACCTTCTAGTGCTTTTAGGTCTTTAATTAGCAAATCAAATTGGCGATTAAATGCAGGTTGAGGCTTTACCAAAAACTCCAGCTCAAATTGAGCAAAATGAGGTTTATATCCAAATTCAATTAATCGCTTTTTTTCTAAAATGGCTTTTATTTCACTGCCTTTAATAAAGTCGGTCCAATGAACTTCTTTAAGTATAAGGTGGTCTTCTTCTTCTTGCTGCTTAGCAAAGTAGCCTTGTTCCTGTAATAACAAATACCCTTCAAAATCTTCTTCTTGAACCCTTATTTTTTCTTCAATTACATCCCAGTCTCTTAGCCAAACAATGGTGTTCTCAGGAACGAATTCTAAAAGAGATATTTTTTGAACTGAATCGGAACCAACTGTTTCAGGCAATGTATCTACATTAGGGATAATATTTACCTGCAGTAATTTCCTTTCACTTAATTGCGTTTCAGGATCAAAAATTCGAATACTGTCTACTTCATTACCAAACAATTCTACTCTGTATGGTTTCTCATTTCCAAAAGAATAAATATCTAATATTCCACCTCTCAATGCAAACTGACCAGGCTCGTAAACAAAATCAGTGCGCTCAAAACCGTACATTACAAACAAATCCATCAAACTCTCTGGATTAATAGTATCATTCGTTTTGATGGTAATAATATTACTACTGATTGTTTCAGGCTGTATTACTTTTTCAAAAATGGCTTCTGGATAAGTGACTATAATTTTTTTGTTTCCGCCGCGAGATAATTTGGTAAGGGCTTCGGTTCTCAACATCACATGCGAACTATTCAGTAGCCTAAAATTCTTTCTATTCTTAAAACTTGCAGGAAAATAAAATAAGTCTAATGCACTGGTTAAATTTTCGATGGTATTGTGAAAATAAGCCGCTTCTTCCGCGTCATTTAAAATGACAAGGTGATTCATGCCCTGTGCATCAGGATGCATAAAGACCGTGCTTACAATAAACTCTGCACTGCTTCCTTGTAAATTTTTGAGATAGGTTTTTTGTGCATCTGCATAGGTTTGCCTATTCACCAAAGTTTGAACCAGGGGTGATTGCAGGTATTGATCCATTAAGTGCTGCAAATTCATATACACATACCTTAAAAAAGGGATGCAAAGATAAGGGAAGCCTAATTGGTACTCGTATAATTTACTTCAATATTCATTTCTGTCAATTTGCCCTTATCTACTGTAACCAAATTGATATTATTTCTGATGTCGAAACTATTGGCGTAGAATTGTTGACCTGCTTGAACAAATACAGAATAAGTTCCAACAGGCAGTTTTGCTATAAATGCCCCCGTACTGTCTGTATTAACCGTTGCAATTAATTTGGTATAAATATTCGTGAATAACGGACCCTGATTCCATTGATGGGTCCTTGTTATATCGGTTGGCTCATAAAAAAACACCGTAGTTGGATAAGGTTGAGGAACAGAGGGTGGTGCCCCAATTCTTGGCATTTGATTGCCCGTAAGCGCTGTAACCAAGCCTTTTACACCCTGAATTATTGGGTCAACTTTTTTCTTTTGTGGAGGTTTACATCCCAAAAAAGGCAAAAAAATTGCAACGAATAAAAAAAGAAAAAAACGCATACTACAATTTGAACCCTGAAAGTATCTAATTTAGAGCATAATAAAATAAGAACGGCCTAACAAAGCTGAAAAAACATCATTTATGATTAAACGCCTGGGGATATTTATTTTACTATCGGCAACTATTGCAACCAGTTCATTGGCTCAAATTGCAACCAATGAAAAAGTGCTTAAGCTCTCTTCTCAAAAGTTGAGATTAGAGCAAGAATTGAATTATGCAAAAGCACTGTCTTTGGCTAAAACCAATAAATGGGATCTAAGCATCAATTTTGAAGGTGGAATTGCCAAACTTACTGGAGTAGACGATTTTGGTTTTCCTGTATATACAAAATCATTCAATAATACAATTGCTGCAGCTACTACCAAAGCCAGTCAATTATGGCCAGGAGGGGCCAGTGGCTTAAACTTAACTGGAAGTACCGCAGCCATGCGAAACAAGTTGGGCGTATGGGAATTTGATGGTGCTCCATTAGCCAGCCACGTAGAGTTTACTGGAAGGCTAGTGCAGAAAGACATGCCTACCGGAAGTAGTGGAAACGACCACGCCACACACGTAGCAGGCACCATGGTAGCGGCTGGAATCAATCCAATTGCAAAAGGTATGGCGTACGGGATTCCTAATTTAATTTCTTATGACCACAACAGTGATATTTCTGAAATGACCGCAGAAGCTGCTGCAGGTTTGCTCATATCCAATCACTCTTATGGCTTTATTGCGGGCTGGAATTACAATACTGCTCAAAGTAGATGGGAGTTTTATGGTCGTCCCGATGAAAATGAAGACTACCGATACGGGTATTATGGAACAGATGCACAAAGAGTTGATTCTATTGCTTTTAATGCACCATTTTATTTAAAAGTGTCTGTTGCAGGAAACGATAGAAACAATAATGGACCAGAAATTGGTCAACCATTTTTTAGAAGAAATGCACAGGGCACTATGGTTGCTGCCGGTAATAGACCAGCAGGAATTAACAGCAATGATGGATTTGATATTATTTTGGGATATGGAATTGCAAAAAACAATTTAACTATTGGTGCTGTCAATGGTATACCTGGCGGCTATAACAAACCTGCAGATGTAGTGATGAGTGCTTTTAGCGGATGGGGACCAACAGATGATGGACGAATTAAGCCTGATTTGGTTGCGAATGGAGTAAATGTTACTTCGGCCAGCACCAATGGCAATACCAGTTATAGTACAAAAAGTGGAACATCTATGGCAGGTCCAAACGCAGCGGGTTCCTTACTGTTGTTACAAGAACACTATACTAAACTGAAACCTGGTTCTTTTATGCGTGCTGCTACACTAAAGGGCTTGGCAATTCATACAGCAGATGAAGCTGGAAATACCCCTGGACCTGATTATACTTTTGGATGGGGCTTAATGAATATGCAAAGGGCAGCTGCAGTATTAACTAGTGCAATACCTAGTAATAACTCAAATAGCAGTGAACATTTGGTATATGAAAACACTTTAACCTCTGGCCAAACTTTTACTAAAACAGTAGTAGCTTCAGGTAAAGTGCCTTTGTCTGCAACCATCACTTGGACCGATCCTCCAGCATCCATTAACACAGATGCGGCAACTAATTTAAATGACAGAACCAAAAAACTAGTACACGATCTCGATATTAAAATTACCCGCGGTACAACACAAACATTTTTGCCATGGGCACTAGATGTATCAAGCCCATCATCTGCAGCAAGTAAAACTGACAATAGCATAGATAATGTGGAAAGAGTAGATGTAGACAGCACTATCCCTGGAGAAACCTATACCATTACCATTACCAATAAAGGTAGTTTGGTAAGGGGCTCACAAGCTTATTCACTAATTGTAAGCGGAACTGGTGGCGTTGGTTACTCCAACTCTGCTTCTTTAACAGGTGGCGCAAAAGTGGATAGTTTATCTTTCACTAATATTCGATTTAAAAATTCAACCGGTTGTAAAACCTTTACAGACAATACTCGCCTTACTGGTAATATTCAGGCAAGACAAGTACTTCCCATATTTATTAGAACAGCAGCATGCGATGCAACTGTTAACCCAAGAATTATTAAAGTATACATTGATTACAATAATGATGGAGACTTTGCCGACCCCAATGAGCAAGCATTAGTAAGTTCTGTTCAAAGCGGAGCCAGCAGCGATTTCACCGGCAGTATCACCATTCCAGATAATGTAACCATTGGTACCATTCATAAAATGAGGGTAATAACGCAGGAAACATCTACTGCATCGGATATTGTTCCAACTGGAACTTATGCAAGAGGTGAAACCCAAGACTATTTGTTGAAAATTCAGACCCCTTCGAATGATGTTTCAGTTAGTAATATTATTTCACCTGCAGCAGGTAGTTGCGACAATAGTAAACAATACGTAACTATCGCTATTGCCAATAATGGTTCAAACCCTCAATCGAATGTACCTGTTACGGTAACCATCAAAAATGGTACAAATACTGTTGCTACACTAAATGCCACTTATACTGGAACAATTGCTTCCTTATCTGAAGTTGAATACACCATTCAAACTCCATTTGATGCTCAGGCGGGAATCAATTACACCATTAATGCAGAAAGTAAATTAGCATCTGACCAAAATAGCACCAATAATATTATTGAAGTTGCTGTACCAATTGCTGCAAGACCCGATGTGCCTGTAGCACAAGGTGTGATTTGTGACAATACCGCTATTCTAAAAGTAACCAACCCCGGAACAGCTAATTATTTTTGGTATTCCGATGCCACTACTACTACTCCATTTGCAACAGGCAGTTCAGTTACAACAAGTAATTTGCCTGCAGATAGAACCTATTATGTAGCTAGAGAAGCAAGAGGTACAGTTGGTGCTGCATCTAAACTTACATTCACAAGTGGTGGATACAATGCTTTTGCTGGCAACTACATGAAGTTTAATCATACTACTCCATTTAAGTTAGAGTCTGTAAGAATGTATACTGCAAATCCAGGAAAAATTAAAATTACAGTAGGCGACAACCTAACTGCAGGTAGTACTGCAGGCAGCTACTCCTATAGACCACTCTTGAGTAAAACATATACTGTTTTCAATTCTAGGCCAACTGCAACAGCTGGTTCATTATCTGAAAATAATCCAACCGATTCTGGCTTTGTTTACAATTTAGATTTGGACATTCCAGGAAATGGAGACAAGATTATGATTGTAGAATGTACAGAAGATGCCAATGTGTATAGAAACAACGGCATCACTGGTACTATTTATCCTTTTGGAATTAACGGCGTAATGAGCTTTACTGGAAACAGTGTTTCATTGGCACCTCAAGCCGGACAAGACGAAAATCAATTCTGGTATTTCTTTTATGATACCAAAATTTCAACTGGTTGTGCAAGCAATCGTGTTCCTATTGTAGCAGCACCTAATACTGCTTTAACACTTTCGCAAGTAGGAGATTCTTTGGTATCAAATCTTAAAACAGGTATTTTCCAATGGGTATACAACGATACAGCTTCCGTAGCTGGAGCCATTGGCTCTTCAATTAAACCTACCCGTTCGGGAAATTATAAAGTAATTGTAATTGATGGACTGGGTTGCACCAAAACTTCTGCCAATGTAAATTATACTGTTACTGCCATTAATACGGTTGACCCACAAGAAATTAAGTTGTCGGTTTCACCTAATCCAAACAATGGTATTTTCCAATTGTCTTTTGAAGTGACAAAACGAAGCGATTTGTCTATTGAGATTTTGAATGCATCTGGTCAGCGTGTGTTTTTAAATACCCAATCTGGATTCTTGGGCAAATACAGCAAGCAGTTGAATTTAAAACAATTCAGTAGCGAGTTTTATTTGCTTAAAATTCAACACGATAAAAAAACCTATTTACAAAAAATTCTTATTCAACGGTAAATAGTAATTGATAAATAACGTGCCTCTGTTTTAAACAGGGGCATTGTTATTTATGGTTAATTCGGTACTTTGTGTAAAACAATGCTATGCTTCAACCTTGGTTAAAATGCGTGGTAATTAAAACCGAAGACATTACCCATAGCACCCGTAGATTTTGGATTCAAATTCCTGAATTAACTCAATTTGATTTTGAGCCAGGTCAATTTGTGACTTTTGATTTGCCCATACATGAACAAAGAAACAAAAGATGGAGGTCTTATTCCATCGCATCTGCGCCAGATGGCACCAATGTTTTTGAGTTAGTGATTGTTTTAATGGAAGATGGATTAGGCACCCCACATTTATTTAATGATGTAAAAGTGGGTTCAGAATTAATTGTTCGAGGGCCACAGGGAAAATTTACTATGCCCGAAACATTAGACAAAGATTTGTATTTGATATGCACAGGTACGGGCATTGCCCCATTTAGATCAATGGCACACTTTATTCACCAGAAACAAATACCCCATAAGAATATTCACTTAATTTTTGGCTGTAGAGAATTTAAAGACAGCTTATACGAGCAAGAATTAAAGCAGTTAGAAAAAGTATTGCCTGGCTTTTATCACCACCCCTGTTTTTCAAGAGAACTGGTGGTTGGCCCTGCACAATATTCTGGATACGTTCATGCTTGCTATACCAAACTAATAGAGACGCATAAAGGAATGAATGGCAGTATTCCTTCTGCTTATTTTTATTTATGTGGATGGAAGAATATGGTAGATGATGCTAAGCAAAAGCTATTAAAACTTGGGTATGATAAACATGCCATTCATTTAGAATTGTACGGCTAATTCATCATACCCAACCAATCTAATTAATATGTGAAAGCACCAATTTCCTGACGTTGCTAATTGGGATTCGTTCTTGTAACATACTGTCTCTGTAACGGATCGTAACCATTTGATCCTCCTTGGTTTGATGGTCTATGGTTACACAGAATGGGGTACCAATAGCATCTTGTCTGCGATATCTTTTGCCAATTGCATCTTTTTCTTCGTAGAAACATTTAAAAGAGCCCTTGCATTCATCCATCAACTCGCGCGCAATTTCAGGTAATCCATCTTTTTTCACGAGTGGCAAAATGGCTAATTTATTGGGTGCAATTTTAGCGGGGATTTTTAATACCACCCTACTATCAGTTGATCCATCTTCTTTACTGATGGTTTCTTCTGTATAGGCATTACTTAATATTAACAAGAACATTCTATCTAAGCCAATAGAAGTTTCTACCACATATGGAATGTAATTCCCAAATGGTTTACCTGTGGCCTCATCAATATCATTGTCAAAATATTGCTGCTTTTTCTTACTGTATTCTTGGTGGCTTTTTAAATCGAAATCTGTTCTGCTATGAATACCTTCTACTTCTTTAAAACCAAACGGGAACTCATATTCAATATCTAAAGCAGCATCTGCATAGTGGGCTAATTTAACGTGATTGTGGTAACGGTATTTTTCTGCAGGCAACCCTAAACTCAAGTGCCAATTCAAGCGTTCTTCTTTCCAATAATTATACCATTCCATTTGAGTACCAGGTCTCACAAAAAATTGCATTTCCATTTGCTCAAATTCACGCATGCGGAATATAAACTGACGGGCTACAATTTCATTTCTAAATGCTTTTCCGGTTTGTGCTATTCCAAAAGGAATTTTCATTCGAGCCGTTTTTTGCACGTTCAAGAAATTCACAAAAATACCCTGCGCCGTTTCTGGTCTTAAATAAATGGTATCGGAATCTTCTGCAACAGAACCCAATTGTGTAGAGAACATTAAATTAAACTGACGAATCTCGGTCCAATTTCCAGTGCCGCTAACCGAACATACGATTTGGTTATCGCTGAGTAGTTGCTTTAATCCTACAAAATCTTCAGCAGCCAATAATTGTTCCATTGATGCAATTAACGCATTGGCTTCCTCTAGTTTTCCTGCTTCGGTTAATTGATCTGCTTTTGCTTCAATTAAATGATCAACTCGGTATCTTTTCTGACTGTCTTTATTATCAATCATTGGGTCACTAAAATTATCTACGTGACCACTTGCTTTCCAAGTTGTTGGGTGCATAAATATGGCTGCATCTATGCCCACAATATTCTGGTGCATTTGCGTCATACTTTTCCACCAATAATCTTTGATATTCTTTTTTAATTCACTTCCATAAGGGCCATAATCATAAACGGCACTTAAGCCATCGTAAATTTCACTACTCTGAAAAACAAAGCCATATTCTTTGGCATGCGAAATAATTGCTTGAAAGGTATTTTCTGTTGCTGTGCTCATACGGCGGCAAAAATAGGTGATTACCCGTTTATCCAGTAAAATGGGCAATGTTGATTAAAAAAATTAGCTTAGAGATTCAAAATTCAACCGAATAGCATGAAAAAATTATGGCTTTTATTGCTGGTTCTGCCCCATTTGGCTTCTGCTCAGCAAACCAATATTCAAACCACTGAATACCCCAACGACTACCTAAGTCCTGAATTCCATGCTGGAAGAAGGGCTGCATTTAAAGAAAAAATGCCCGCTAAATCGGTAGGAATTTTCTTTGCGAGTCAAGTAAGATTAAGAAACAACGACGTAGACTACCAATATGCCCAAAGCAAAAATTTCTACTATTTCACTGGCCTAGAAGAACCCAATTCGCTCTTATTACTCTTTAAAGAGCCTACTACCATCATGGGTAAAACAGGAACGGAATTCATTTTTGTTCAAAACAGGGATCCACAACGTGAAATGTGGAATGGTAAAATTTTAGGTATTGAAGGGGTAACCAGTAGATACAAATTCAGTAATGTTTTTTTAAACAGAGACTTTACAGCAAATACTTTTAATATTAACGACTATGATTCGGTATTAACTGCATTTAGGTCTGAAGATATTTTTCAAACCTATGCTAGAAGCAGAGACGAATTAAGTAGAATGGCAGGCGTAGTAGATAGCCTGATAAAACAATACAAGAAACCAATTGCAGCTAGAACAACTGCACAAATTTTAACTGCCTTAAGAGGAATTAAACAGCCCGAAGAAATTGCCATACTAGAAAAAGCAGCTGCCATTAGTGTAGAAGGACACAATGAAGTAATGAAAGCAGTGAAGCCTGGCATGACCGAATACCAAGCTCAAGCCATTATGGAATATTCTTTTAAGAAAAACGGATCAGAATATCCAGGCTATCCCAGTATTAACGGTGCAGCCGAAAACGCATGTGTATTGCATTATGTAACGAATTTAAAACTCATGAAAAATGGAGATTTATTATTGAGTGATTGTGCAGCAGAATACCATGGCTATACAGCCGATGTTACTAGAACTGTTCCTGTGAATGGAAAGTTTTCGCCAGAACAGAAAATTATTTATGAGTTGGTTTTGGCAGCACAAGATTCTGCAATTGCTGTTTGCAAACCAGGTATGCCATACAGTGGTTCCGATGCTACTGCAAGAAGGGTGATTAACAGAGGACTGATTGCATTAGGAATTGCAGCCAATGATGCAGAAGCTAGAAAGTATTTCCCACACGGAACTTCTCACCATTTGGGTTTAGATGTACACGATTTAGGTATCAGAGGAAATCAACCATTTGAGCCTGGCATGTATTTAACCGTTGAACCTGGCATTTATATTCCACCAGGCAGCAAATGTGATCCTAAATGGTGGAGTATTGGAGTTAGAATTGAAGACGATATTTTAATTACCAAAGAGGGTAATCGCAATTTATCTGCTGGATCTCCTAGAACGGTTACAGAAATAGAAAAATTAGCAAAAGCCAAAACGATTTTCAACTAATCAAATAGCCACTATAACTTGGGGTTATTCTTATGTCTGTCTTTGTCGCGTAGGGTTTTCTTCTCTATGTTTTTTTGCAAAGCTTCCGTAAGATTAACCCCAGTTTGGTTGGCTAAACATATTAAGACCCAAAGCACATCGGCCATTTCATCGGCTAAAGCCTGATCCTTTTCCTCCCCTTTAAATGATTGCTCTCCGTATTTACGAACCATTATTCTACTGAGCTCTCCTACTTCTTCCATTAAAATTCCCAAATTGGTTAACTCGTTAAAATAACGAACACCAATTGTTTTGATCCACTGATCTACTTGTGTTTGTGCATCTTGAATGGTCATTATTCTTTGTTTTTTGAATCAATTAAAATAGTAACTGGTCCATCGTTTAATAAAGCCACTTTCATATCGGCCCCAAAAACGCCTGTTTGTATGGGCTTACCCAACTCTGCTGCTAATACGCTTTTGAAATTTTCATAGAGCGGTATAGCTATATCGGGTTTAGACGCTTTTATATAAGATGGACGATTCCCCTTTTTTGTACTAGCATGCAAGGTAAATTGACTAACAACAAGTAACTCTCCATTGATGTCTTTAATAGAACAATTCATCACTCCATTCGCATCGTCAAAAATGCGCAGGTTCACAATTTTGTTACTTAACCACTGAATATCTTCTGCTGTGTCGGCATCTTCAATTCCTACTAAAACCAATAACCCCCTCTTTATTTGACCATGTACTAGATGGTCAATGGTAACAGAAGCTTCCGAAACTCTTTGAATTACTACTCGCATGCAATGATATTTATCCGAAATTTGAGCCAACTAAGATAAACATTCATTAAACAAATTAACTCATGCAGCAAAAATGGAAAATGGCGTTTCTTTTAATAGCGCTGCTGGGCTTAACTAATATTGCCATTTGCCAATCAACTGTTCAATTTAAAATGATGTTTAACAACCAGGTCTTTCACAAAGACAGCAGCTATCAAAACAAAGCTGGTGAAACAATACAGATTCATCGTTTTATGTTTTATACCACAAAATGGAAATTGATTACAGCAACCAACGATACCATTCCTCTATCTAAGGAACACTTCTTAATAAATATTGAAAAAGAGGCTTCCATGATATTGCCCTTTATTAAAGGGGCCAATGCTAAAAAAATTATGTTCGATATTGGGGTAGATAGTATCTTAAATACAACAGGTATACAAACAGGTATTTTAGACCCTGCAATAGGTATGTTTTGGACTTGGCGTACCGGGTATATTATGGCTAAAATGCACGGTGTTTCTCCGCAAGCCAAAACCGCGGGCAACCGTTTTAGTTATGAAGTGGGGGGATTTCAATCGCCGTATAACTCGGTCAGAACAATTGTATTGGAACTTCCTATTCCAGCAGAAAAAAATAAATCAATTACCATCAAAACCAATTTAGCAAATTGGTTTAGTGGAAAGCATAACATTCAAATTAGCACTTTCCCCAATTGTCACAATGCCGGCAAATTAGCCATGCAATTGGCCGATAACTATGCAAGCATGTTTAGCATACATTCCAATAATTAATGCAAATAAAAAGAACCATATTATTCATTGTTGTACTAGTTACGCTTTGTGCAGGATTTATTGGAATTAATAAAAACCAATCAATTCCTAAAAGAGTTCCTTTTATAGTACCAAAAGGATGGCCTAAACCAGTATACGATTTTAATAAAAACCCACTTACCGAAGCGGGTATTGCTTTAGGGAAGCAATTATTTTACGATGGTCAATTAAGTAAGGATGGCACCATCTCTTGTGGCAGTTGTCACCAGCAATTTGGTGCTTTCAATAGCTATGACCATCCTTTGAGTCATGGAATAGAAAATGCCTTAACTACTCGAAATGCTCCAGCTTTGTTTAACCTTGCCTGGCAAAAAGAGTTTATGTGGGATGGTGGCATTAATCACCTGGACCTTCAACCTTTGGCACCCATTACTGCGCACAATGAAATGGGAGAAGAGTTAGAAAACCTGATGACCAAACTCAAGAAAACCAAACAATATCCTAAGTTATTTAAAGCCGCATTTGGAGATGAAACCATTAACACCCAAAGACTAGGGAAAGCTTTGAGCCAGTTTTTATTAACCATGGTAAGTAGTAATAGCAAATACGACAGAGTGATGCGTGGAGAAGACAGTTTCCTTCTGCCAGAAAAATTAGGATACGCTATTTTTAAAACAAAATGTGCACAATGCCATACAGAACCAATGTTTACCGATTATAGTTATAGAAATATAGGCATACCCCTAGAACCCTATTTAAAAGACCTAGGAAGAATGACCATCACAAATGAGGCTGCCGATTCCTTAAAATTTCGAGTGCCAAGTTTACGCAATGTAATGGTCAGTTTCCCTTATGGACACGATGGAAGATTTTTTTCGCTCATGAATGTTTTTGAACACTATAGAAACAATATGCAAATTGGACCAACCACCGATACCTTATTAAAAAATAAACTCCCTCTAAGTAATTATGAGATTGGTCAACTAAGGGCATTTTTTCAAACCCTTACCGATTCGGTATTTTTAAAAGATCCTCGTTTTGCAGAGCCAAGTATTGGCATTAAAAGCAATCCGCCATTAGACCAACACAACTGATTACAATACCTTATTTTTGAAACCTAGATTATTAATTTGAGCGAGATAAAAAAACTGGCAAATCAAACATTATGGTATGGTGTACCCACTATTACCAGTAGATTCTTGGGCTACCTGATGAATCTTTCATTGCCATTGTTTTTTGCACAACCTGCTACTACTGCTGATCTTACCCAAATTTATGCTATCATCCCCTTCTTAAATGTATTGTTTACTTATGGGTTAGAAACAGCCTATTTTAGATTTAGCAAAGAAGAAGACCCGAATAAATTATACAGCACTTTATCTATTGCATTACTCGGCTCCACTTTTTTATTTACGGGTCTCTTATGGTTTTTCAGTAAATCAATCATGCAATGGGCCAACTTAGAAGCACATCCAGAATTTATTAATTGGATGATTGGGATTTTATTTTTCGACACCCTAAGTACGCTGGCTTTTGCAAAATTGAGGCAAGAAAACAGGCCTAAAAAATATGCCGCGGTTCGTTTATCGAGCGTTTTGGTCAACTTAGTTACTGTCTTACTGTTTATAGGATGGATTCCTTATCAAGTGCAACAAAATCCAAGCACTTGGCTAACCATTTTCACCAACAATAATATTGGAATTGGCTATTATTTAATTGGCAATTTAGCAGGTAGTATACTCACTTTTTTATTACTCTTTACTGAGTTTAAAAAAATTAGTCGCCAGTTTAGCGTTCCGCTTTTTAAAAAAGTAATGGAATACAGTTACCCATTAATTATTGTAGGAATGGGTGGAATGGTGAACGATATGTTGAGTAGATTAATTTACCAGCACGCCGTTAATTTACCTGTGGAAGAAGCCAAGCATGAATTGGGCATATTTGGAAATATATATAGACTAGCTGTGTTGATTACTATTTTGATTCAAGCGTTTAGAATGGCCGCTGAACCTTTTTTCTTTAAACAAAAAGGAGAAGAAAATGCACAAAAAGTTTACGCACGTGTGATGAAATTTTTTGTAATTGCTTGTTGCTTTATGTTTTTATTCATCAGCTTATTCATTGAAGTTTTTGGTTGGTTTTTTATGGCCATCAATAAACCGCTTTGGGTTCAAGGATTACAAGTAGTACCCCTTTTGGCATTGGGTAATATTTTCTTGGGGGTTTATTATAATTTGAGCATCTGGTACAAACTGACCGATAAAAATAATTATGGTGCAATGATTACTGTTGCAGGGGCATTAATTACTATTGGATTAAATATTTTACTTATTCCGTCCTTACATTATTTGGGTGCGGCACTGGCTACTTTTTTATGCTATCTATTTATGATGTTGGTGAGTTACTATATGGGCCAGCAACATTACCCAGTGCCATATGCTACAAAAAAACTAAGTGCTTACTTAACCGTTGTTTTAGTTATGTATGGATTGCAAAAGTCTATCCTCTATTTTTTCCCGTATTTGTGGTTAGGTATTATAATTGGATTCATTTGTATAGGATTGTTTAGTTGGTTGGTAATTTGGGCTGAACAAAAAGAATTGGCCAAACTTTTACGCAAAGCCAATTAATTGCACATGATTATCTTTGCTGTATGGCAGAAGATTTACACATCATTCAAGGTTCTAAAGAAGAACAGTATCAAGCGCTGATTCCACAAATTAAAGGGCTATTAACGGGCGAAAATAATTTAGTAGCCAACCTAGCCAATATGGCTGCAGCATTAAAAGAACAATTTGGTTGGTTTTGGGTTGGCTTTTATTTAGTAGACCAAAACGAACTGGTATTAGGACCATTTCAGGGTCCGGTTGCTTGTACCAGAATTCAAAAAGGAAGGGGTGTTTGTGGAACAAGCTGGGCGCAAGAAAAAACATTGATTGTTCCCGATGTAGAAAAATTTCCCGGTCATATTGCATGCAGTAGTTTATCTAAATCTGAAATTGTAGTTCCCCTTATAAATGAAGGACAAATATGGGGCGTATTAGATGTAGACAGCAGCGAATACAACCAGTTTAATGAAACAGACCAACTTTATTTGGAACAAATCGTGGCATTGTTAAATGATTAATAATCAGCTTATTATTGGTTAAGAATAGCCCCTGTTTGGGCTTTTGGCCAAAATTGATTAACTTTGTCTCATTCATATACTCTCTCGGTTAGACTGGCATCTACTTCAGTGACAAGGTAATCCCATCAATAGTTAGGCTATATAGCACTTGAAATTTCAGGTGTTCACTTAAATCACATAATGTGTTATTCAAAGAATTAGAACTCATTGAGCCCATCTTGAATGCGCTCGAAACAGAAGGGTACGTAAATCCTACCCCTATTCAGCAACAAGCTATTCCATTGGCATTGGCTGGAAGAGATTTATTGGGTTGCGCCCAAACCGGCACAGGCAAAACAGCTGCATTTGCTATTCCAATTTTACAATTGGTTTGCAAAACACAAATTGGCGGAAATTACAGCAAAGGAATTAAAGCCCTTGTTTTAACGCCAACCAGAGAATTGGCTATTCAGATTGATGAAAGTTTTGCAGCATATGGCAAGAACTTAAGAATGAAACACCAAGTAATTTTTGGTGGAGTTTCGCAGGTTCATCAGGTAAATGCTTTACGCAGTGGCGTAGATATTTTGGTTGCAACACCAGGTAGATTACTAGATTTAATGCAACAAGGTCATGTGCGCTTACACGACATCCAATTTTTTGTATTAGACGAAGCAGATCGCATGCTAGACATGGGATTCATCAACGATGTAAAAAAGATTGTTGCCAAATTACCTGCAAAAAAACAAACCCTGTTTTTTTCTGCAACAATGCCTCCTGAAATTGAAAAACTGTCTGCCACACTTTTACATAACCCAGCAAAAGTAGAAGTTACT
The DNA here is from genome assembly GCF_030695065.1 of Sediminibacterium sp. GTDB lineage: Bacteria > Bacteroidota > Bacteroidia > Chitinophagales > Chitinophagaceae > Sediminibacterium. The sequence continues at coordinate 332,079 of NZ_JAUYTR010000011.1, forward strand.
CCAGTTTCTTCAACCGTTGAAAAAATTGAACAGGCAGTATATTTTGTTGAGAAAGAAAACAAAAAACATTTGTTGAATGAGTTATTAAAAGACCAACAAATACAAACTGCATTGGTGTTTACGAGAACCAAACATGGCGCAGATAAAGTAGTAAAAGACCTTACTAAACAAGGAATAACTGCAGAAGCCATTCACGGTAATAAATCGCAGAACGCAAGACAACGTGCACTCACCAACTTTAAAGCAGGATCAACGCGTATTTTGGTAGCAACTGATATTGCTGCAAGAGGTATTGATATTGATTTACTGTCGCACGTTTTTAATTATGAACTTCCTAATGTTCCTGAAACCTATGTTCACCGAATTGGCAGAACGGGTAGAGCAGGCGCAAGTGGTATGGCCGTATCGTTTTGTGATGCAGAAGAAAGGGCTTATTTAAAAGATATTCAGAAACTAATCAAGATTCAATTACCGGTTGTTACCGATCATGCTTATCATTCAGAAGCCCCTGTTGTAGGTAGTTTTAAACTTCCTGAACGCAATAGAAGACCCCAACAACAAAATAGAACAAGAAAATTTAGTTACCATAAGTCTGCTCAAAATCGCGGGTAAATTGCTTTACATAAACGATAATGCTTAATTTGAATGCATGATTAAGCATTATCGTTTTTTATTGGTTGCCCTTATTGTATCCATTAACTGCTTTAGCCAATCTAAAAAAGCAGTAGCCCCTTCATTGTATTATCCTTCTTTGCATTCTTGGGAAAAAAGAAGTCCGGAAAGTGTAGGACTTTCTGCATCGGCTATTCAAGAAGCCATTAAAATTGCCCAACAAGCGGAGTCTCCCAATCCACGTAGTATGGAGGAGAACCATTATAAAACATTTGGGAAAGAACCATTTGGAGATGGTATTGGACCTTTTGAAGATAGGGGCGATCAAACTGGTATTATTGTTTACAAAGGATATAAAATTGCAGAATGGGGCAATCCTTTAAAATGCGATATGACCCATAGTGTGGCAAAAAGCTTTTTGTCTACCGTTGTAGGACTTGCAATAGATCAACAACTGATTGCTTCAGTGAATGATTTGGTTGCGCCTTATATTCCTTCAATTGAATTATTTGTTACCAATCCTGTTACAAAACCTGCAGAACAGTTTAAACAAACAGAACTTTTGCAGCCTTTTAATACTCCCCATAATAAAACCATCACATGGGAATCAATGTTAAGGCAAACCAGCGATTGGGAAGGTACTTTGTGGGGTAAACCCGATTGGGCAGATCGCCCAGATGTAGATCCCAAAAAATGGCTAAATAGATCTAGAAATATTCCTGGAACAGTTTATGAATACAACGATGTTAGGGTAAATGCTTTGGCATTAGCCGTAACCAGTGTATTTAGAAAACCATTACCGCAAGTATTAAAGCAATCAATTATGGATCCTATAGGCGCTTCTTCTACTTGGCGATGGACAGGGTATAGAAATTCATGGATTGTTTTAGATGGCCAACCAGTACAATCGGTAAGTGGAGGTGGCCATTGGGGAGGTGGTATGTTCATTCATGCCGAAGATATGGCCCGATTTGGATTGCTTCATTTGCGAAATGGAAAATGGAATAATCAACAGCTTATTTCGGAGAACTGGATTAAACAATCCAAAACTCCTGGGCCAGCCAACCCAGCATATGGCTACATGAATTTTTTCTTAAACACCAACCGAAAATTTTTACCCGCTGCACCTGAATCGGCTTTTGTTCATATTGGCAATGGTAATAATGCCATTTATGTAGATCAGGAAAATGATTTGGTAGTGGTCTTGAGGTGGATTACCCAATCTGGCATGAATCAAACAATTGGAGCCATACTTGCTGCAATGAAATAATATCATTTATTCGTCAATTGACGAATAGTTAATAATAAGCTAAATCATTTAAAGAAATACCTAATTTTAGGTAACGGCGTTCCCCCTAGCCGATTATGCGCCATGATCAATCCTACCCAAGAAGCAATAGAAAGCTTAGAAGAGCAAAATAAAAAGTTGCTCAAAATTCAACATGCATTAGAAAAAAAAGTTAGTCAGCTTAAAGATTTTGCTGGCATTATCACTCATGATGTTAGAGGCCCAGCGCACAATATTTCGAAGATGCTCGAAATGTATGAGAGCACTACCGATCCTGAGTTGAAGAAAGCATCTATGGATTATTTAAAGAAGGTCAGCAACGACTTAACAAATAACCTCAATGAATTAATTCAAATTCTACAAATTCACTTAGAAAAAGACATTCCTGCATCGGATTGTGTTTTTGAAGATGTGATCAATAGTGCTGCTTTACAACTACAAGATATCATTCAGCAAAAAAATGCTATCATCACCATGGACCTTGCTGTTGCCAATATTGTTTATCCAAAAGTCTATTTACAAAGTATTTTATACAATTTATTGAGTAATAGCTTAAAATACACCAAACCAACACTCCCTCCTTCCATTCATATAAGCACTTATGACAACGAGGGCAGTAGTTATTTAAGCGTAAGCGACAATGGTTTGGGCATCGATTTAAACAAGTTTGGCCACTTATTATTCAAGTTTCAAAAAAGCTTTCACAGTGGTTATGACAGTAAGGGAATAGGACTTTACTTAATCAAAAACCAAATTGAAGAACAAGGTGGCAGTATTAATTGCAGCAGTGAACCTGGCATTGGAACCAAGTTTACTGTTCGTTTTTAAAAAAATCCCCTTATTTTTGCCGTCCAAAATGCGGATGTGGCGAAATTGGCAGACGCACTAGACTTAGGATCTAGCGCCGCGAGGCATGTAGGTTCGACCCCTATCATCCGCACTTAACCACCTTTTTAAGGTGGTTTTTTTGTGCGAAACCCCTACCTTTGCAGCCCGATTTTAAGTTTATAAAACACCTATATGGCTACAATTACTAGAGAAAACATTGGCTTATTAAATGATAAGCTTACCGTTACCCTTACAAAGGATGATTATTTAAAAGGCTTTGAAACCAGCCTGAAGAAATACGCCCAAACAGCCAATATCCCAGGTTTTAGAAAAGGTATGGTACCTACTGGATTGGTTAAGAAAATGTACGGCCAGGGTGTATTTTCCGACGAAGTACTCCGTAAGGTAGAACAAGAAATGAATGCCTATATGGCCAAAGAGCAAATAGATATTTTTGCTCAACCATTGCCATTAGAGAATGATGCGCGTGTTTTAGATATGAATAATCCAATTGATTATGCATTCTCTTTCGAAATTGGATTGAAGCCCAATTTTGATGTAGACTTATCAAAATTTACTGCTACTAAATATGTAGTTACCGTAACCAACGAAATGATCAACGACGAAGTTGCCAGATTACAAACTCGTTTTGGTAAAATGACCGAGCCTGAAACAGTTACAAACGAAGACAATGTGTTGAATGTAACTTTCACTGAAACCGACGCTAAAGGGAACCCAATTGAAAACGGTATTACCAAAGACAATTCTGTTTTGGTTAAATATTTTGCAGAGAAATTCCGCAAGAATTTGATGGATAAGAAAAAGGACGATGTGGTTTTATTGCAAATTAAAAAAGCTTTTGAAGACAAAGAAGCAGAAACAATTTTAGCAGACCTTGGTTTAACCAAAGACGATGCGGATAAATATTTCAACCTATTAATCACCAAAGTTGGTTTAGTAGAAAAAGCAGAATTGAACGAAGAACTATTTATTCAAATTTATCCCGGAAACGACCAAATCAAAACAGAAGCCGACTTAAGAAACGAAATTAAAGCGGAGATTGAAAAGTATTATGCTCAGTCTGCTCGTAACCAAATACAAGATCAGATTTATCATTTCTTGGTAGACCATATTAATATGGATTTTCCTGAAAGTTTCTTAAAACGTTGGTTACAAAATGGAGGAGAAAAACCTAAAACTGCAGAAGAAGCAGAAGCTGAATTCCCTTCATTTGTAAAACAATTAAAGTGGACATTAATTAGCAGTAAACTTACTCAAGACAATAAAATTGAAGTTTTACCTGAAGACATTCGCAATTTTGCAAAAATGCAATTGTTCAGCTATATGGGCAATCAGTTAGGTGCTTTGGGCGATAACCAACAATGGGTAGACGACTATGCCAACCGCATGATGCAAGACAAGAAATTTGTAGAAGACAGCTATCATAGAATTAATGCAGAGAAATTATTTGATGCATTAGAATCTCAAGTTAAAGCAATGGATGAGTCAATTAGCGCAGATGATTTTGCTAAAAAGTTAGAACACCATCACCATTAATTTAGTTTTTTGAATGATTTTAAAACCAACCCTAGGGTTGGTTTTTTTATTCTACTAATCCATGTTCTTTTAATTGCTTCAGCATGAATTGATGGGTTTGTTGCGTAATCAATCGATTCAAAAACAATTGTCCACTTATATAAAGCAAATGTTTACTAAATCCATGTAACGGTATGTTATTGGAAAGCGCAGCAACCCGCTTGCGAATTGCCTTCTTCTGTGAAAGGATTGGATCATGGTTAAGAACAGGCCAGATTTTGGGATATTGTTGGGCGCCAATGACTGGAATAATTTGAACCGATTGGGAACGAGTTGAAGTATAAGGTGTAATATCTATTCCATCATATCCTTTAGAAAAAATAGGGTGTGCAGCTAAATGCTCAATGGGTATAGTAAAATGGTTACGAAGAAACTGCTCGCAATTGTACTGCCCTAAAGCATAATCATGTTCCCTAAATGCTTGGCTTATAAAACCGCTGAAACCATTGATGGCTCCACAAGCTATGGCTTTAGCACCTTCAATTCTTGTATTCAATTCGTCTGCAGCATATCTAACAGGAGCAATTAAATATTGGCCTGCTTTATTTTTACTTAATACATCTGCAATAGGGGCTGGTTTGGCTTTCACTTGTTGCATCATAGCATACAGCGTATGTTTTGCAATAGCTACTGCCGAATGCTGATGAGGAAAGGGCGCTGCTATATTCCCAGGAAAAGGATCTACCATTAATACCGTACTCTTAAACTGTTCAAAGTTATTGAACGCATTTACTTGCTTTGTTTCTTCTAAAACCAATGCATTTAATATTTCCCTTACTTTTTCGAATGGTTCATTATTCATTAGGCCCCCATCTACATGTACCGATTCATAATAGGACTGTTGTTCATTCAACACTAAACCTATCTGGTTAATCCATTTGTTTTCCTCAATAGCATACCTTGGACGTTTTAAGGTTCTTGCTGGTAGCACAAGGGGGAATGCACCTGTTGCCATTGCCGCCTCTCTAAAAATATTCGCATTCAACCCCGTTCTTAAATTAATGGGCATCCAGCCATTGCTATATTTGTTGTAGGTGGCTAACTGAAAGCAGGCATAGTCATAGTGCACCGACATGGTATGGTCCTTGTTTTTCAAATCGGTGTTAAATGAAATAGGATACCCAAAACCTTCTAAATTGGTTAGCGTGGCAAATACTTTTAGTTGCGGATGTATATAAGCTGGGGTATTGTTCCAATGATTGGAACTGTAACCAAAAGCTTCCGATGCCAAATCATTGGCAAAATGGCCATTTAAGAATGACTTAAATAAGCCAGCTTCTTGTAAATCTGAACAATTTAAAAGCGGACCCAGCATATTGTTGCCATGCATAGCTACCCAACTTTTATAAAATAAATTTTTACTTCGCTGATTAATTGCTGCTGCCGTCAAAAATCCAGTCATTCCTCCCGCAGAAGCCCCCCCAATTACAGACAGTTTTACCCGATGTGTTGGAACCCCTGCTTGGCCGCGGCACTGCTCCCACCGGTCCAATGCAGTCAGTAAATAATTGACCACCCCTGCTGTATACGCTCCTGCTGAAACGGCTCCTGCCATACAAAGTCCTATATGAAAAGGGTTTTCTGTCATATATTAACAAATAGCTGCCTTGAACTTATCTAAAATGAACGACCTTTGCAACCGTTTTTTAACGGTATTGAAGGCTATTATGTCAAATTGCCATAAACAGAGCTTTGCACAGTATTTGAACAGTCTATATACCTATTTAACAAAACACTTAACTTCAAAGCGAAAAATAATTGTATGAATATTGGAAAAGAGTTTGAACAGTACGCAGTTAAGCATCATGGCATTAGCAGCGGTGTATTACATAACTACAAAAATTATGGTCAGGTAACTAACCTTACTCCCTATATCATTGAAGAAAGACCCCTCAATGTTGCGAGTATGGATGTGTTCAGCCGTTTAATGATGGATCGCATTATTTTTTTAGGCGAAGGCATTAACGATTATGTTGCCAATATTGTTACTGCTCAATTATTGTTCTTAGAAAGTACCGATCGCTCTAGAGATATTCAAATGTATATTAACAGCCCAGGTGGCAGCGTTTATGCTGGCTTAGGCATCTATGATACAATGCAGTTTATAGGACCCGATGTGGCTACTATTTGTACAGGTATTGCAGCAAGCATGGGTCAAATTTTATTGTGTGCAGGAGTGGAGGGCAAAAGAACCGCACTGAAACACAGTAGAATTATGATGCACCAGCCAAGTGGTGGTATTGGTGGTCAAGCAACTGATATTGAAATTACTGCTCGTGAAATTAAAAAATTGAAACAGGAGCTATACGCAATCACTGCAAATCATACAGGTAAACCAATTGAGACCATTGCTAAAGACAGTGATCGTGATTTCTGGATGACTGCTACTGAAGCAAAAGAATATGGTTTGGTAGACGAAGTATTGTTAACCAACCCTCGTAAAGAAAAGAAAGGATAATTGTATAAAACCCAAACCTATTAATAATGATACAGTCTAAATATATCGTGAATCCATTTCTGAATAATGATCAGGATGAACCAGAAGAAAATAAAGAAGAGAAGCAAGACGCCATGGGTACTTTCATGACTAAAAAAATGGAAAAACTGTTCTTCGAAAAAAGAGCAGTGTATTTATGGGGAGTGGTAGACGATAAATCTGCAAAAGAAGTTGTAACTAAATTGCTTTTATTGGATGCCGACAAGCCTGGTGCAGAAATTAAATTATACATCAATAGCCCAGGTGGTGTAGTTACCAGTGGAATGGTAATGTACGATACCATTAAAATGATTGAAAGTCCGGTAAGTACTATTTGCATGGGTTTAGCTGCTAGTATGGGGTCTATACTTTTAAGTGCAGGCGCTAAAGGGCATCGTTATATTTACCCACATGGCGAAGTAATGATACACCAGCCAAGTTTAGGGGGTTATTATCAAGCTACAAGTGCTGATATAGAAATTCAAGCAAATCAAATTTTAAAGACCAAACAATTAGGGGCTAAAATTTTAGCAGAAAACTGCGGAAAAACAGTGGAACAAATCTTAGCAGATTTTGACCGCGATTACTGGATGGATGCTACTGAAGCGGTAGCTTATGGCATTGCAGACAGTATCTTAAATAAGATATAAGGTTATGGCAAAACAAAACAATTTACATTGCTCTTTCTGTGGAAGAAGCCGTGATGAGGTAAAGATTCTGATAGCCGGACAAGAGGGGCATATTTGTGAAAATTGTGTAGAACATGCAGAAGAAATTATTGCTCAAGAATTAACTGCAAAAAACAATCCTGCAGGTACAGGCGGATCAGGAACTGTTCAAGTAAGAAAGCCTAAAGAAATTAAACAGTTTTTAGACGAATACGTAATTGGTCAAGACGAAGCAAAGAAAATACTTTGCGTAGCGGTTTACAATCACTACAAGCGTGTAAATAATAAACAAATTGTGGATGATGTTGAAATAGAAAAAAGCAATATCATCATGGTGGGTGAAACAGGAACAGGTAAAACCTTACTAGCTAAATCAATTGCTCGTTTATTGAATGTTCCTTTTGCTATAGTAGATGCAACGGTATTTACAGAGGCAGGTTATGTAGGAGAAGACGTGGAAAGTATGCTTACTCGTTTGTTACAAAACTGTAATTATGATGTAACCGCAGCAGAAAAGGGCATTGTGTATGTAGATGAAATTGATAAAATTGCTCGCAAGGGCGATAACCCATCTATCACCAGAGACGTGAGCGGAGAAGGTGTTCAACAAGGATTATTGAAGATGTTAGAAGGTACTGAAGTATTGGTTCCACCTCAAGGAGGTAGAAAGCATCCTGAGCAAAAAATGATTAAGGTAGACACTAAAAATATCTTATTTATTTGCGGTGGTGCTTTTGATGGTATAGACAAAGTAATTGCTAGAAGAATCAATACCAATGCTATTGGTTTTAGTGTAAACAAAGACGAGCAAGAACACCAAAGAAGCAATTTATTAGAGTTCATTAACGCTCAAGACTTAAAAAGTTTTGGATTGATTCCTGAATTACTGGGCCGTTTACCTGTTGTAACACATTTAAATCCTTTAGATGCCGAAACATTAAGAAGTATTTTAACCGAACCAAAGAATTCTTTAATTAAGCAGTTCACTCGTTTGTTTGAAATGGAAGGCATTGCATTAACCATTGAGCCTGCAGTATTAGACTTTATGGTAGCAAAAGCAATGGAATATAAACTAGGTGCAAGAGGTTTGAGAAGTATTTGCGAAAGTATTTTAACCGAAGCCATGTTTGAATTACCAGGAACAAATGCGACTACCTTGAATGTTACTTTAGATTATGCAGAAAAAATGTTTAGCAAAAGTAAATTGAGTGCACTTAAAGTTGCTTAACCCTTTAATCAATATTTATACATGAATGAGTTAATAGAAAAATTAGTGAAAGAAGCTGGTCTTACAGAGCAGCAAGCACAACAAGCCATTACTACCATTGCTGGTTTTGTGAAAGATAAATTTCCCATGTTAGGTGGAGCAGTTGACCAAATTTTTGCTGCTGGAAATAAAAACGAAGAATAATATTAAGTTTTGGTAATGGGCAGTTTGATGATGAATCTACTGCCCTTTCCAGGTATGCTTTCTATAGTTAAGCTACCATCGTGTCTATTAATTAGATCGCTACACAACATTAATCCAAAGCCACTTCCTTTTTCCATTGAGGTTCCTGCAGTTGTATAATACTGCTTTGCATTTACCCTATCAATTGTTTCCTTAGACATTCCTATACCGGTATCTTCTACATAAATTAATGCTTCAGTTTCCAATTGCTCAGCACGTATATCTATACTACCATATTCTGGGGTAAACTTTATGGCATTGCTGATTAAGTTTCTCAATACTATTCTAATCATCTCTTTATCGGCGTAAACAAACATTTGTGGGTGCAAAGCATTGTTGAATGCAATGTTTTTTCTAACCAACAACATTTTATGCTCGTCTTCTAACCCTTTTACTAGTTGAAAAATTACCACATTTGATCGATCCAGATTTTTACCCGCCATTTGTCCCTTAAGCCAAAACAACAAATTGTCTAATAATGAAGTAGTACCCATGTATTGGGTTTCTAATTGAAGTAACAACTGTTTTGCTTGGTCTTCAGGAACCATTCCCTGATTCACTAAATTCAAGATTCCTTTCGTATTCACAAGTGGGTTACGTAAGTCGTGTGATATAATTGAGAGCAATTTATCTTTGGTTTTATTATCTGCTTCAAGCATTCTATTTTGAAAAGAAATTTCTTTGTTGAGTGCACCCATCTCTTCTATTTGCGCCTCAATTAAAATATTTTTTGCTCTTAGCTCTCTACTAAAATGTTTTTGTTTTTGGTAATTAATAAAAACCATAATCACCAATACTGCAAGTATGATTAAAATGAAAGTTCCAACTGTTAGTATGAAAACCTGCTCATCGGATGCACGTTGCGCACGAATGATGGCATTTTCTCTATCTAATCTTAGGTTCTGCTGATTCTTTATAATATCAATAAAGTTAGTAGCGTATTCATTTTCTTTTATTCGGTGCTGATTAATGATTTGTATTGAAGTGTCTTGCCAAGCAATAGCTTTTTCCAGATTATTCGTTCTACGGTAGTAGGTAATAATTTGTGCTATACTTTGATCTAATATATCGTAAGCATTAACAGATTTTGCAAAATCATAAGCTGTTTTAGACATTGCAAAAGCCGCATCTAATTGACCGCGTTTGTACGCAACATTGGCCAACTCTACATTATTTAGTGCAAGCCCATAGCGATCATTTATTTTCTGGTCAATGGCAATAGAAGCATTAAAAAAAGATACTGCTAACTCTAAATTTTTCCCTTCCAATGCTAGCTTACCTAAATGATACAATGCTTTCTTTTCGCCGTATACATAGTTGATTTGCTTACTAGTAACCAATGCTTGATTAAAAAGAATTACAGCCGAATCTGGTTTATTTCGATACAGTTGAATAAGCCCTAAACTATTTTTTACATTAACAACTTCTTCTTGTTTATTAAATCGAATGTAAACTTGCAATGATTCATTAAAAACAGTAACAGCAGTGTCGTATTTTCCTTCAACTAATAAAGAACCTGCAATTTGCTGACTTACTTTTGCAATATTGAAAGTGTCTTTTATTCTTTTAAATATATCCAAAGAAAGATAAAAATCGGTTAACGCTCGTTTTGTAAATCCTTGTTGATGGTAAATGCCCCCTTCGTATAAATACGCAATGGCAAGTCCTTTTTTATAGTCAATTTGCGTTGCAGTATTTTGGGCAATAATTAAAAGATTCAAAGCCTTAGAAATATCTGATCGCTTAGAACTAAAAGCGGCTTTATTTAATGAATCAACAATGTAAGCCGACCCGGTATTTTTTTGTGCAAATAACGGTGATATAAAACAAGATAAAATAAACAAAAACAGTATCCGCATGATGCTAAATGTAGATATGGATTTTAATGGACTTTCGATATTCAAGATACAAAGATTTGCGTTATACTTTCAACATAAAAAAAGGACCCCAAAGGGGTCCCGTATTATGAGCAAGCAATCGAAAAACAATTAATGAAGTACTTCTCTTGCAATCACCAGTTTCTGAATTTCTGAAGTTCCTTCCCCAATAGTACATAATTTTGCGTCACGATAGTACTTTTCAACAGGAAAATCTTTTGTATATCCATATCCCCCGAAAATTTGGACCGCTTCTGTTGCTGTTTTAACGGCCACTTCACTGGCATAATACTTGGCCATTGCCCCCTCTTTAGTCACTTTCTCACCCCTGTTTTTAAGATCGCAGGCCTGCCAAATCAATAAATCAGCAGCCATAATTTCAGTAGCCATATCTGCTAGTTTAAAGCTAATTCCTTGAAATGAAGCAATGGGTTGATCAAATTGATGCCTTTCCTGTGCATATTGTAAAGCCGCTTCGTAAGCACCTTTTGCAATTCCGGCTGATAAAGCCGCAATTGAAATTCTGCCCCCATCTAAAATTTTCATGGCTTGTCTAAAACCGTCTCCCACCGCACCGAGTCTATTACTGTCGGGTATAATGCAATTGTCAAAAATCATTTCAGCTGTTTCGCTGGCTCTCATTCCCAATTTATTTTCTTTTTTGCCAGCACTAAATCCTGCAGTACCCCTCTCAACCACAAATGCAGTGGAATTTCCGCTGGTTCTAGGCTCACCTGTTCTACAAATCACTACCGCAATTTCCCCTGTTTTACCATGGGTAATCCAACTTTTAGTACCATTCAATACCCAATGATCACCTTGTTTTGTGGCAGTGGTTTTCATATTGCCAGCATCGCTACCCGTATTTGGTTCAGTTAAACCCCATGCACCTATCCATTCTGCCGAGGCCAACTTGGGCAACCAACGTTTCTTTTGTTCATCGTTACCAAACGAAAGAATATGGTTGGTACAAAGTGAATTATGGGCGGCTACGCTTAACCCAATACTACCGCATACTTTAGCTATTTCTTGAATAATGGCATTGTATTCAAAATACCCCAAACCAGCACCACCATATTCCGCTGGAACAAGAACCCCCATTAAGCCTAATTTTCCCATTTCTCTAAACAAGGCTTCTGGAAAAATTTGTGCTTCATCCCATTCCATCACATGTGGTCGAATGTATTGTTCTGCAAAATCTTTAGCTGTTGCTGCAACTTGTTGTGTTAACTCTGTTTCTTGAAAATGCATTTGACTTTAATTTAAATAGACGGGGGTCGGAGCAGAGCAAGCATGTTCTTTCCGACCCCCTAAAACAAACAACCGTTAGTTAGTTTGTAGCGCAAATCTAGGGGATTTTACTGGTAAGTCCACTTAAAAAAAAGCGTTAAAAAAATGATCAGCAAAAGGGAAAAACATTCACAGTTTTACCAAGGTTAATAGCTCCTCTAATTGTGCGGGTTGAATAAAAACAATTTTCTTTAAATCGGCTAAGGAAGTAAATAATCCATATTGCTTTCTATATTCTACAATGGCTATTGCAATTGCAGAAGAAACCCCTGCTTTTTGCAATAAAGCTACACCAGCAGTATTAATAGAAGGCTTTCCAGTGCTGTTCAGTTGTAAAAATGGTTTAATTTGACTATACAATGAATCGGAAATACCATAGGTTTTTTGAACTTCATTTATTTCGGCAAAACCGCCCAACTTATCTCTGAATTTAACTATTCTGGTTGCCAAAACAGGGCCTATTCCGGGCAAAGCTTCCCATTCTATTACTGAAGCCGAGTTAACCTCAATTATTGGGATTTTTTTGGGGGTATATGTGGGATTATAGCCGCCGCTGCTATTAACAGCTGGGTATTTGCTGGGGCTGTTGGCTAGAACAATACGGATATAAGGAATTAATGCTTTAGCCACAGCGGGATCAATCCCCCAAATCTTTAAAAAATCTTTAGGCTCCCTAAATTTTCCACCTTTATTTCTATAACGTAAAATGGTTTGTGCATTTTTTTGAGTCAATCCCAATAAAATAAATTGATCTTCTGTAGCAGTATTTGGATCAAAATGAAAATAGGTTGGCTTTACTGGGGCTGGCTTTGCATAGTCCTTTTTAAAGGTTTCTGTTTTCCTCTTCTCTACATAGTCTACCCCATTCAGCCATGCTGTATCTGAATGCTGTAGGGGTTGTATAGTTGGTTTTATTAAACTAGGCAAATAAAGAAATAAGCCCAATAAGAACAATACAATGGCTAACCCAATTCTTTCTTTCTTAGAGAATTGTAAGTAAGATAAAATTATTTTTTTCAAAGCCGCAAAAAATGGCGGAATTACAAACGAACACAAAGCCCATCGTAAGCTAGTTGAACATGACTAGGCAATTCTGCATTAATTGCGTCATGCATTCCTAGCTGGTGACTAATATGGGTAAAATATACTTCTGGAACACCTGTTAAATGAGCAATATCTAATGCTTCTTGTAAAGTGAAATGAGATAAATGCTTTTCCTTTCTAAGTGCATTTAACACCAAAATTTTGGATCCTTTAATTTTATCCAATTCCGATTGCTCAATATAATTGGCGTCGGTGATATAGGTGAAATCTCCCAATCTATATCCAAGAACAGGCATCCGATGGTGCATTACTTTAATAGGCTGAATGTCAATATCACCTATGAAAAATTTATCTTCTACAATAGTATGCATTTGCAATTCAGGTGTACCAGGATACCTATTATCGGAAAAAGCATAATAAAAATCTCGACGGATGGCTTCTTCTGTGGAAGCATTGGCGTAAATATTCATTGCATTTCCAGAAAAAAAATTGAAAGCCCTAATATCGTCTAACCCTGCAATATGATCTTTATGGGAATGGGTAAATAAGACCGCATCTAAATGTGTGGTTTTACTTCTTAGCATTTGATACCTAAAATCGGGAGTAGTATCTATGACCAAACTGGTATGTGCACTTTCAACTAATACGCTTGTTCTTAACCGCTGGTCTTTGGCATTGCTAGACAAACATACTTTACAACTACATCCAATCATTGGAATTCCCGTACTGGTTCCTGTTCCTAAAAACTGAATGTTTAATGTGGACTGTTTCACCTACTAAAACTAAGGTAATTTTGTTTGGGCACTACCGTAAATGACGCAATTATTCGGTTACTGTAACGGATTTTTTAACTACTTCTTCGTAAAGCTTTTGAGACTCATGCGTTAACTTATCAAATTGAATATTCAATTGGGGAATAATTTCCATCAAAGTATTTATTCTACCCTCGGTATTTAAAAACTTATTCAGGACCACCACTCTTCTGGCTTCTAATAAACACCATCCACTTTGAAAAGTACCCCTTTCATATCTAACAACATATTCAGATTCACCCAAAATATCTTCCAACTTGTCTAATGTTGATTGCGTGTATTTCATAGCAGAACAAATTTAAACTTAGTGCTACTTAATTGGCAATGGTTTTATCCACAAAATGGGTAGAAATACCGAATAACTATGCTTTTGAGTCCATTTTGATAAGCGGAACAATCATTTCTTCTAAGCTGATACCACCATGCTGAAAACTATTCTTGTAATAGTTTACATAATGGTTATAGTTATTGGGATAACATAAAAACCCATCTTCTTTTGCAAAAATAAAGGAGGAGTTAATGCTGGGAACTGGTAATCCGGCTTTTAATGGATCCCTGAATGCCAGCACTTCTTTATCGTCATAATTCAAATTTCGGCCATGTTTGTATCTCAAATTGGTAGTAGTTTGTTTATCTCCAATCACTTTATGAGGCGTTTTTACTCGAACACTTCCATGGTCGGTAGCCAAAATAATTCGAATTTTTTTATCGGAAACTTTTTTAAGGGCTTGATGCAAAGGACTGTGTTCAAACCAACTTTTGGTTAAGCTTCTATAACTGGCTTCATCACTTGCTAATTCTTTCAAAACCTCCATTTCGGTTCTTGCATGACTGAGCATGTCTACAAAATTATAAACAATCACATTCAACTGATTCCCTAATAAATTATGCATATTATTCACCAATTGTTGCCCATCTTGGTGATTCAAAATTTTATGATAGCTGAATTTTATCTGATCCTTTTTTAACCGTTTCAATTGCGCAGCTAGAAATTCTTGTTCATGCAAATTTTTGCCACCTTCTTCTTCATCGTTTTTCCATAACTGCGGAAATTTCTTTTCTATTTCAGCAGGCATCATGCCAGCAAAAATGGCATTGCGACAATACTGAGTAGCGGTAGGAAGAATAGAATAAAAACTATCTTCTTCTGTTACCCTAAAACTTTCGGCAAATATGGGTTCAATGGCTTTCCATTGGTCGTATCTTAAATTATCTATTAAAATAAAAAAAAGCGGAACATCTTGTTCTAAATGGGGCAATACTTTAAACTGTAACAATTGATGGCTCATTATGGGCGCATCTGCTGCTGCAGAAGCAACCCATTTTTCGTAGTTTTTAGAAATGAATTTTCCAAAAGCAGCATTGGCTTCTTTTTTCTGATTGTAAAAAATTTCCCTCATTTCGGGGCTATCACTTTTTTCCATTTCTAATTCCCAATACACCAATTTCTTGTACAAATCCATCCACTCTTGGTAATCTGGATTACCCGAAAGTGCCATAAACAATTCACTAAATTGTTGCTGATAAGAAACCGTAGTTTTTTCTGCAACAAGTCTTTTGTTATCAATAATTTTTTTTAAACTAAGTAATACCTGGTTGGGATTCACTGGTTTAATTAAGTAATCGGCAATTTGACTACCGATTGCTTCATCCATCAAATTCTCGGTTTCGTTTTTGGTAATCAGCACAATGGGTAACCTTTGTTGCAATTGCTTCATTCTGGTAAGCGTTTCCAAACCGGTTATCCCAGGCATACTCTCATCCATCAATACCACATCAACTGAATGTTGTTGAATATACTCAATTGCATCATATCCATTTGTTAAGGTATGCACTGCATACCCCTTGGTTTCTAAAAAGATTTTTTGCGACTGAAGACTTTCAATTTCGTCGTCTACCCATAATATCTGTGCAATTGCCATATTGCTAAGCTATTTATAATTTTGTTTGTACTACTAAATACTACCTTTATTAACAATTCAGCAACAGCATGGCCAATCTAAAAAGAAAGATTATTAACGATCCAGTATACGGTTTCATCACAATTAGTCATCCACTCATTTTTTCAATAATTGGACACCCTTTTTATCAACGCCTAAGAAGAATTCAACAAATGGCCATGGCACAATTGGTATACCCTGGCGCGGTACATACCCGACTTCACCATTCATTGGGGGCTTACCATCTAATGTGTAATGTGGTGAACGAGCTAAGGAGTAAGGAAATAGAAATCACCAAAGAAGAGGAAATAGCTGTGAAAGCTGCCATTCTATTACATGATATTGGGCATGGACCATTTTCGCACGCATTAGAACATGAACTGGTTTTGGGGGTTCACCACGAAGACCTCTCATTACAGATTATGCAACTCATGAACAACGAGTTGAATGGACAGTTAAGTTTAGCCATAGATATATTCACCAATCAATACCATAAACCCTTTCTTCATCAACTCATCAGCGGTCAATTAGATGTAGACAGAATGGATTATTTAAGCAGAGACAGTTTTTTTTCTGGAGTAAGCGAAGGTGTAATTGGATATGACCGAATTTTGAAAATGCTTACCGTTTATCATGGCCAACTCATGGTTGAAGAAAAAGGTATTTACAGTGTAGAAAAATTTTTAGTTGCAAGAAGACAAATGTATTGGCAGGTTTATTTGCATAAAACGGTATTGTCTGCGGAAAAAATGCTGGTGAAAATTATTCAAAGGGTAAGATCTATATACAATGAACATAGAGAAAGTTTAGCTACTGGATCTCAGGTAGACTTTTTTCTGGGGGAATTCAATGGCCCAATGAATACAGAAACCATCAAACGTTTTTGCTTAATGGACGACTTTGATGTAATTAGTGCAATAAAAAAATGGAGTACCCATTCAGACAAAGTACTCTCTTTGCTATGTTCCAGAATGCTCAATCGAAATATTTATAAAACCAGTATTCAAGCTGCCCCATTTGAACCATCATTTGTAGAAGCCAAAAAACAACAAGTCATGCTGCAATTTGGGGTGAATGAGGAAGAAGCAAATTTTCTTTGTTTTACAGGTATTGCAACCAATACTACTTATCAAAGCAAAGAGGAGAAAATCAATATTTTGTACAAAGATGGAACGGTTAAAGACATTACAGAAGTAGACAATTCTATGATACAGCAAAATCTTTCATCTCAGATAAAAAAATTCTACATTTGTCTGTTAACCTAACTCACCTATATGCAGTTTAGCGCAGCCCAGATTGGATTAATAATCAATGGAATTATTGAAGGAGATGCAAATGCAATAGTTGTTTCTTTTGGTAAAATAGAAGAGGCAAAACCTTCTCAAATTTCTTTTCTAGCTAACCCTAAATACGAAGACTATTTATATACTACAGAGGCATCGGTAGTGATTGTGAACCAATCGTTGCAATTAAAAGCGCCTGTGAAAGCAACCCTAATAAGGGTTCCAGATGCATACAGTGCTTTTGCTGTTTTAATGACCAAATACCAGGAAATGGCTGCCAGTCAATTAGTAGGCATTCAAAGTCCTAGCCATATTGCCGATTCTGCAAGTATGGGTTCATTGGTTTATATTGGTGCTTTTGCATTTATTGGGGATCTGGTAAAAATTGGGAACAATAGTAAAATTTATCCTGGTGTTTATTTAGGAGATCGAGTTATTGTTGGAGAAAACACCACCATTTATCCAGGGGCTAAAATTTACAAAGACTGCGTTATTGGCAATAATGTAATTATACATGCAGGAGTGATTATAGGAAGTGATGGATTTGGATTTGCGCCACAAGCAGATGGCAGTTTTACAAAAGTGCCTCAATTGGGCAATGTGGTGGTAGAAGATTATGTTGAAATAGGTGCCAATAGCACAATTGATAGAGCAACCATGGGGTCTACCTTAATTTGTAAAGGAGTTAAGATTGACAATCTGGTTCAAATAGCCCATAATGTAGAAATTGGTAGTAATACAGTTATTGCGGCTCAAACAGGCATTAGTGGCAGTTCCAAAGTAGGCAAATATGTAATGATGGGGGGGCAAACAGGGGTTGCAGGCCATTTAAGTATTGCAGATGGCACTAAAATTGGCGGTAGAAGTGGAATCACCAAAACCATTAAAGAGCCCAATAAATCTGTGAACGGTTACCCAGCTTTTGACTATACCAGTTCTTTAAGGGTTCAAGCAGCAACTCGAAATTTACCAGAAACCGAAAAAAGGATTCAAGCCTTAGAAAAATTAGTAGCGGAATTACTTTCTGAAAGGGTTAAATCGTAATATGAGGTTAAACCATTGGGATAACTTAATTTCGCAGTCTTAAAGCGCGGAACTATGGATATGAATTTTAATCCCGAGAAACAACATACTTTATCTCAACCAATACAAATTAGTGGAACAGGTTTGCATACTGGCGTATTGGTAGATATGATTTTAAAGCCTGCTAATCCTGGGTTTGGTATTCAATTTCAACGTACCGACTTACCCAATAAGCCCATCATTAAAGCAGATTGTGACTTAGTAACCGATACCAGTAGAGGTACAACACTCCAAGTAGGTGAAGCCAAAGTAAGTACGGTTGAACATATTCTAGCCGCCTTGGTAGGAATGGGTGTAGACAATGTATTAATTGAAGTAAATGGTCCTGAAATTCCTATTATGGATGGAAGCTCTGCTCCTTTTATCTCTTTAATTGAAGAAACCGGTGTTTTAGAACAAGAAGCCGCCAAGATCTGGTATAGCTTAGATGAAAACATTTATCATTACGACGAAGGCAAAAGAGTGGAAATGGTGGCTTTGCCTGCCATGGACTATCAAATAACCACCCTTATTGATTTCAATAGCCCCGTTTTAGGAACACAACATGCTGGTTTAAAAACCATCAAAGACTTTAAAACAGAAATTGCTCCTTGTAGAACATTCTGCTTTTTACATGAGCTAGAAATGTTATTAGATAACGATTTAATTAAGGGCGGAGATATTAACAATGCTATAGTGGTGGTAGATAAACCCATTACCGATGCAGAAATGACTCGCTTGGCTAAAATTTTTAAGAAAGAAGAAATAGCGGTTAAAAGTGAGGGCTATTTAAACAATTTAGAACTCAGGTTCCCTAACGAACCAGCCAGACACAAACTACTTGATGTGGTAGGAGACTTAGCATTAATTGGATACCCTATTAAAGCTAGAATTATTGCAAATAGACCAGGACATAGTTCTAATGTTGAGTTTGCAAAGAAAATTAAGCAATACATCAAAAAAAATAAACACGTTAAGGGAGTTCCTACCTATGACCCTACAGTACCACCAGTATACACATTGGAACAAATAGAAAAAACCCTACCACATAGACATCCTTTCTTATTGGTCGACAAAATCATTGAATTAACAGATACCTATATTGTTGGTATCAAGAATGTAAGTTTTAATGAATGGTTTTTCCCCGGACATTTTCCCGGCAATCCTGTAATGCCTGGCGTACTTCAAATTGAAGCCTTAGCCCAAACTGGGGGGATTCTTTGTATTAACTCTATGCCCGAAGGAAAATATGATACCTATTTTTTAAAAATTGACAATTGTAAATTCAAGCAAATGGTAAGGCCTGGTGATACAATGGTATTGAAATTAGAATTCTTAGGCCCCATCAGAAGAGGTATTTGTGAAATGAGGGGTACGGTTTATGTTGGAGGCAAAGTTGCCACAGAAGCAGATTTAGTTGCTCAAGTAGTAAGAAGAACAGACAGCTAAAGAAATCAAAATCGTATCTTACAATTGAAAGAAAAAATATGACGCATCCCTATACTTATATTGATCCCAATGCACGCATTGCCCCCAATGTAAAAATTGATCCATTTACCGTAATTCACGGAGATGTTCAAGTGGGCGAAGGCACTTGGATTGGAAGCAATGTTACCATTATGGATGGCACCAGAATTGGAAAGAACTGTCGCATATTCCCTGGTGCTGTATTGGGTGCCATTCCACAAGATTTAAAATTTGTAGGAGAAAAAACAACTGTAGAAATAGGTGACCATACTACAATCAGAGAATTTGTTACCATCAATAGGGGAACAGAAGACAGAGGCAAAACCGTTATTGGGAACCACTGTTTAATTATGGCTTACAGCCATATTGCGCACGATTGTATCATTGGTAGTCATGTTATTATGAGCAACAGTGTTCAGGTGGCGGGGCACGTAACAATTGGGGATTGGGCAGTGGTAGGTGGCGTAAGTGCGGTACACCAATTTGTTAATATTGGCCAACACACATTTATTGCAGGGGGAAGCTTGGTTAGCAAAGATGTTCCACCATATATAAAAGCAGTTCGCAATCCACTTAGTTATGGTGGAGTAAATAGCGTTGGATTAAAAAGAAGGGGATTCCCGTTAGAACAAATCAACCATATTTTAGACGTATACAGAACCATTTACAACAAAGGATTAAACACTTCTCAAGCGCTAGAATACATTGAAGAAGAATTACCTGCCACTGATGAACGAGACGAGATCGTTACTTTCATTAGAGAAAGTGGTCGGGGTATTATCAAGCGTTTTACTAAGGGCGCCAACGATGATGAATAACTATTCCATTGAACTAATTAACTGTGGTAAAAAATATAATCGGGAATGGATATTCCGCAGATTGAGTTACCAATTTAATACAGGACATGCATATGCCATTACCGGCCACAATGGATCAGGTAAGAGTACTTTATTGCAATGCATTGCAGGTAATATTAATTTTAATGAGGGCAATTTTAAATTGCCAGTAGTAGCCGAAAAACATTTTCAACATCTATCAATTTGTACTCCTTATTTAGAATTGATTGAAGAAATGAATGGTACTGAACTATTGCAATTTCACGCAAGTTTTAAACCCTTAAGCAATAAAAAAACAATACCTGAAATTTTAGATCTTATTGGTTTAGGCAAAACTGCCAATAAACAAATTAGCAAGTTCAGTAGTGGAATGAAGCAAAGACTCAAATTGGCTCAAGCTGTTTTTTCAGACACCCCAGTACTACTACTAGATGAGCCTTGTACCAATTTAGATAAAGAAGGCTATGCACTTTATCAATCACTAATTCAAAATTATTGCAACGATAAAATAGTAATCATTTGCAGCAATGAAGAAGCTGAGATTCACTTTTGCTCAGAACGCATTCATATAAATGATTACAAGTAATTTATCGTCTACTCGCAATCAATAAATTAAGGTCTGTATACTTTAAATCGAATTTCTGACTAATATAAATATCGGTTACAGAACCTTTAAATAAGTATACTCCTTCTCTAACATTGAATTTATGCCAAATCATTTCTTCTAAGCCGCCTTCGTCACTTACTTCTAATAACAAAGGCATTAGCACATTACTGATGGCCTGAGAAGCAGTTCTTGCAAAACCACTAGGAATATTGGGTACACAATAATGTATAACACCATGCTTTAAAAAAGTAGGTTCTTCATAACTAGTAAGCTCACTGGTTTCAAAACATCCGCCTCTGTCTATGGCCACATCAATAATGATGCTGTTAGGACGCATTGCTGCTACCATTTCTTCGGTTACTACTACAGGAGCCCTTCCATATTCATTGCTTAATGCTCCAACAGCAACTTCACAGGTTTTTAATTGCTTGGCTAATATTCGTGGTTCTAAAACGCTGGTCCAAACTCTTTGTCCGAGATTGTTTTGCATTTGCTTTAATCGATAAATATTATTATCAAATACTTTTACCGAAGCACCCATTGCCAAAGCATTCCTTGTAGCGCATTCCCCTACAATACCTGCCCCAATAATGACCACTTTAGTTGGCGGAATTCCACTGATGCCTCCTAGTAACACACCCTTTCCTTCATTAAAGCTGCTTAGGTATTGGCCTGCAATTAACATGACTGCACTTCCAGCAATTTCACTCATGCTTCTTACAATAGGATAAGTGCCACTATCGTCTTTAAAATTTTCGAAGCTTAACGCTGTTATGCGTTTCGCCATCATTTTTTCAATGATTTCTTTTTTTAATGCCGAATGGTGTATTGGAGAAATAATGATTTGATTCATTTGCAACAAAGGAATATCATCTTCAACCGGTGGTGCACTTTTCACCAATATAGGACATTGATAAACAGCCGCACGGTCATAAACAATTTGCGCTCCTGCTTCTGAATAATCTCTATCAGAATAATGACTGCGCTCGCCCGCATTGTGCTCTATGGTAACTATATTTCCATTGGCCACTAATACACCTACTGCGTCGGGAGTAAGCGCAATTCTATTTTCTTGAAATGCAATTTCTTTGGGGATGCCAATATGCAATTTTGCCCCTGGGGTTTTAATATCTAAAGTTTCCTCCATTGCCTCATATAAAAGCGAAGGACTAATACTTGGTTTGCTGGTTGCCATGTGTAAGGTTAAAGATTGAAGTTAACAAATTAAGCTTGTTCTTCAGGAATATACAAACGCCTAGTTTGGGCATCTAATACTTCGAGGTATAAGTGCAGGGTGTCTAGACCTAATAAATCGGGGGCATTTTCTGGCCACTCTACAAAGCAATACAATCCGCTGTTCAACAAATCTTCTATTCCTGCATCAATAGCTTCTGCTTCCGTTTTGATGCGGTACCAATCCATATGATACAATGTACCTGCATTTGTGCTGTCATATTCATTCACTATGGCAAAAGTAGGACTACTCAACGCGTCTTTTGCCCCTAAATGAGTACAAAGTGCACTAATAAAAGTGGTTTTACCTGCCCCCATTGGCGCATGAAATGCCCAAACCTTATGCTTTTTGCACTTTTTAAAAAATGCCGCGGCTACACGATCAATTTGGTCAATAGTAAAAATTGCATCCATGATACAAAGATAGTTGGCTAAAAGGGAATATTATTCCAAACTCGCAAATGAAGGAGCAAAGGCTTTTGTAAATTTGAGTATGGAAAAAGTAAATTGGAAAGTAACGGGCATGAGCTGCACTAACTGTGCACTATCCATTGATCAATTCCTGAAAGAAAAAGGAATGGAAGAAGTGAAAGTCAATTTCATTGGAGGAGATGTAAGTTTTAACCTTCCAGAAGGAACAAACAAAACAGCAATACAAAAAGGCATTCACAATTTAGGATATCAAGTTAAAGGAGGGGAAGATATAGGAAAATCAAGCAAAACTATATTTAAATCGCACTTACAAAGATTTGCTTTTTCTGCTGTGTTCACTTTCCCTTTGATGTTGCATATGATACCAGGTTTGCATATTCACTGGCTCATGAATCCGTATGTACAATTGGCATTAACTATTCCAGTATTTGTATTGGGCATGGATTTTTTTGGAAGGAGTGGATTAAAGAGTCTGCTTAAAGGTGTTCCCAATATGAATGTATTAGTGGCCATGGGCGCACTTGCTGCATTTGTGTATAGTTTATATGGCACATTAACAGGTCAAGCAGATCAATACCTATTTTATGAAACTACAGCCACCATTATTACATTGGTTTTTTTAGGGAATTGGATGGAAGACAAATCGGTAGAACAAACACAAGTTGCTTTGAACAAATTGGCTAAGTCTCAAAAGACCATGGCCAATATGATTGCTTACGACAATGAACAGACCGAACATATTTTCCCTGTAGAAAGTACATCACTTAAAACGGGAGATATATTATTGATTAGAAGCGGGGAAGCTGTACCAATGGATTGTAAAATTTTATCGGGCGAAGTTTCGGTTGATGAATCCATTATTACTGGGGAATCTATACCCGTAGAGAAAAAAGTAAAAGACATTTTAATTGGCGGATCAACCATAGTGAACGGGACTGTTAAAGCTTATGTTACTGCTGTTGGCGAAGATTCTGTTTTAGGAAATATTCTAAAATTGGTTAAGAACGCTCAAACAGAAAAGCCCCCAGTTCAATTATTGGCAGATAAAATTAGTGCGGTATTTGTGCCTGTTGTGGTGGGTATTTCTTTATTAACTTTTATTTTAAACTATACCATTGGAGCACAAGATTTTACGGCAAGTTTAATGCGCAGCATTGCTGTATTGGTGATTTCTTGTCCATGTGCAATGGGGCTTGCAACACCTGCTGCCATTGCTGTTGGATTAGGACGTGCAGCTCGCAATGGGGTATTATTTAAAAATACTAAAACACTTGAGTTATTTAAAGACATTCAACAAGTAGTATTCGACAAAACAGGTACGCTTACAACTGGACAATTTGTAATTGCCCAATTTGAACTAACACCTGCTGGGCAATTATTAGGAGAAGTTGAATGCAAGCGCCTAGCTTATTCATTAGAAAAATATTCTACTCACCCTTTAGCAAAAGCCATTGCTACAGAATGGAAAACCAAGGACGATATTCGATTTAGTAAAATTACCGAAGAGAAAGGTTTGGGAATGACTGCTGTAGACAAAGAAGGGAATACTTATTCAGCTTCTTCTTATAAAATGGTTGCACATTTAACAGCAGATACCAACCACAATATTTATTTGACAAAAAACAATGAAATATTGTGCTCCATTAACTTAAAAGATCAAATAAGGCCAGAAGCTGCTTCAATGGTAAAAGCATTGCAACAAAAGGGCATCAAAACCATTTTATTAAGTGGAGACCTGCAAGCAAAATGTGATGACGTTGCCAATATGCTGGGCATAGATGAAGTATTTGCAGAGCAAAGTCCTTCACAGAAATTAGCCAAAATTGAAGCACTAACTGCCATTAAGCCAACTGCAATGGTAGGCGACGGAATTAATGATGCTCCCGCGTTAGCAAAAGCCACTGTAGGTGTTTCATTAAGCGATGCAGCTCATATAGCAGTTCAAAGTGCTGAAGTGGTTTTAATGAATCATGGTATAAAAAATTTAACGCTTGCGCTAGGTTTAGGGAAACATACTTACCTAACTATTCAGCAAAATTTATTTTGGGCCCTTATTTACAATGTAGTTGCCATTCCTGTTGCTGCTTTTGGATTTCTAAGCCCTACTATTGGTGCTTTGGTTATGGGTTTAAGCGATGTTGTATTAGCCATCAACTCTGTTAGATTGAACTTTAAAAAAGTCTATTAATCCACTTGATTTCGCCCTTAGAGATATTACAACAATATTGGAAGCATGCTGCTTTTAGACCCTTACAAGAAGAAATTATTCAAGCTGTATTGAAGGGAAAAGATTGTATTGCGTTATTGCCAACTGGAGGAGGAAAATCAGTTTGCTATCAAATTCCAGGCATCTTATTACCTGGGGTGAGTTTAGTCATCAGTCCTTTGATAGCATTAATGAAAGACCAGGTAGATGCGCTGAATAAAAAAGGGATTACTGCTGTTGCCATTCATAGTGGAATGCAAAAAGAAGAAGTGAAGCAAGTTTTGTTGGAAGCAACCGAATCAGCTTATCAATTTATTTACTGCTCACCAGAAAGACTAGAAAGCCCGTTATTTAATGAATACCTAACTCATATACCATTTAGTCTTTTAATAATTGATGAAGCGCATTGTATTTCTCAATGGGGATACGACTTTAGACCATCGTATTGCAGAATTACAGAAACAAAAGGAAAGCTAGGGTCTATTCCAGTTATTGCAGTAACGGCCTCGGCCACTCCATTGGTTTTAACAGATATTCAAATACAACTTGGTTTACATGAACCAAGCATTTTTAAGCAATCGTTTCTTAGACCTAATATTTCATATAGTTGTTTTGAACCGGAAAGTAAAATCAACAAAATTTTAGACATTTTACAAAAAGTTCAAGGGAGTAGCATTGTGTATTGCAATAGTAGAAAGCAATGCAAAAAAATAGCTGAAGCCATTTTATTACAAGGAATTAGTGCAGACTTTTATCATGCAGGATTAAACCAATTATTGAGAGAACAAAAACAATTGAGTTGGATTCAAAATAAAACAAGGGTGATGGTTTGTACCAATGCTTTTGGTATGGGCATAGATAAGCCAGATGTAAGAACCGTCATACACCATGATATACCAGATTGTTTAGAGAATTATTACCAAGAAGCAGGCAGGGCTGGCAGAGATGAAAAAAGGGCTTATGCTGTTTTACTATGGCAACAGAAAGATTTACTTGAGTTAGCACAAAATGGAGAAAAAAAATTTCCCCCTATTCCAATAATCAAAGAAGTATATCAAGCCATTGCAGACTTTTTGCAAATAGCAGTAGGCAACGGAGAAGGAATTTATTATGATTTCGATTTCAATAATTTTATTACTCTTTTTAAATTAGATCCGTTATTGGTCGTAAATGTGCTACGAATTCTAGAACAAGAAGGACATATCCAATTTAACGAACAAATTTTTTTACCAACGCAGGTAAATTTTTGTACAGATACCGAATCCTTAGATCAGTTTGAAATCATGTACCCTTCATTAGAACCTTTAATTAAAGCATTACTCAGAACTTATGCAGGAATTTTCTATAACAGAACTTCCGTTTATGAGCAAAGTTTGGCAAGAATTTGCAGAACCGAAATAGCTACCATAAGCGTTCAACTAAAACAATTACATACGCATGGTATTATTGAATATTTACCAAAAAAGGAAACGCCTCAAATTCACTTTCTATTAAATAGAGCGCCAGCAGAATTTTTACATATTCACCAAGACCATTATTTAGAAAGGAAAAAATTACATAAGCAAAGAATTGCTACCATTACTCAATATGCTGGTCTTAGTAAAACTTGCAGAAGCAATTTTATAGGACAATATTTTGGAGACAACAGCACCATCGTTTGTGGTGTTTGTGATATTTGTTTAAACAATAAGATAACCGATATTTCTGCTGCCAACTTTAATCAAATAGAATTAATACTGAAAGCCAATTCATCTAGCGGTATTGATATTGCAGTACTTATAAGTGAAACAAAAAATATTTCACCCAAAAAAGTTTGGGCAGTACTCAACTTTTTACAAGCAGAAGATAAAATAAGCATCACCGAAGAAAAAAGAATTTTCTGGTTATAGAAAAATCAATAGCGTTTTCGAGTACTTGTTCTTGAACCTGCTCTTCCGCCCAAACCCAATGCCCCTAATAAGCTTCTGGTAATAATACTTGCAGCTGTTCTTCCCACTTGTTTCACAATAGGATTATCAAAAAAGCTTTCCTCTTTTTGTCTGGTAGATTTTTCATCTTTTTCTGCAAGCTGCGCTTCTTTAACCGCATCGGCCAATTCTGCAGTTCTTGCTTGTGCCTCAGCTAATTTTGCCGATAATATTTCATGCGCACTTTCACTATCAATTACTTGATTGTATTTAGGAACCAACTTGCTTTTGGCATTAATTGCATTTATTTCCGCTTCTGTTAATACGTCCATTCTGCTTTGAGGTGGATTCAACATCGTATGTATCAATGGAGTTGGAATTCCTTTTTCATTTAACAGCGTTACAAAAGCTTCTCCAATTCCCAATTGGGTCAATAATTCATCTACATCATAAAAGTCTGATTCTGGAAAATTTTCTGCAGCTTGCTTAATTGTTTTTCTATCGGCGGCAGTAAATGCACGCAAAGCATGTTGCACTTTTAATCCTAGTTGACTTAAAATAGAAGCGGGTACATCTTGCGGATTTTGTGTACAGAAAAATATGCCAATACCTTTTGATCTAATTAATTTTATGACTGTTTCTAATTGCTGCAACAAGGCATCGGATGCTTCCTGAAAAATCAAATGCGCTTCATCAATAAATAAAACCAATTTAGGTTTATCCAAATCACCTTCTTCAGGGCAACTGGCATACAATTCGGCCAATAACTGTAACATAAAAGTAGAAAAAAGCTTTGGCTTGTCTTGCATGTCGGTTACGCGCAAAATATTAATCATACCCCTACCATCATCACTAATACGCATCAAATCGTCTATTTCAAAACTCTTTTCACCAAAAAAAATATCTGCACCTTGCTGTTGTAGTTCAATTACTTTTCTTAAAATGGTTCCGGTAGAAGTTGTAGAAATTTTTCCATACAACTTTTCAATTTCAGCCTTCCCCTCTGCGCCAATGTATTGCAATACTTTAATAAAATCTTTCAAATCGAGCAATGGCATTGCATTGTCGTCACAATATTTAAAAATCATTGAAACCAAGCCGCCTTGGGTATCGTTCAATCCTAATATTTTACTCAATAAAACAGGGCCAAATTCAGAAACGGTTGCACGCAATTTAACACCATTTCCCCCTGTTAAAGTCAATAGTTCTGCAGGGTAAGCAGTAGGCTTCCATTGACTATTTAATTTAGCAGACCGTTCAATTATTTTTTCGTTAGATACTCCTTCTGCAGCAATTCCACTTAAGTCACCTTTAATATCCATCAATAATACAGGAACGCTATTATCGCTTAAACACTCACTAATTAGTTGCAGTGTTTTTGTTTTACCAGTACCGGTTGCTCCAGCTATTAACCCGTGCCGATTCATGGTTTTGAGTGGAATAAAAACATTGGCTTCTTTAACTACTTCTCCATTAAACATTCCACAACCAATTTTTACCTGCTCTCCTTTAAATTGATATCCTTTTTGAACGGCTTCGGCAAATATGGTTGGATTACTCATAAAAATGATTTGTTGCAAAATACCTAATGCCATGCTCGCCGAAAAATAAATTTTAGCAGAACAATTAAGTACCTTTGCAACATGAAAAAGTGGTTGATTATTGTGGCATTAGGACTGGCTATTGCTTTCAGTAGCGGCTTTGACACACCAAGTCCTATAAAAACCAAAGCTCAGTTGGGGAAGAAGCTTTTCTTTGACTCCATACTTTCTAAAGACAATACCATTAGTTGTGCCAGTTGTCATATTCCCGCTTTTGGTTTTGCAGACACATTGGCCATCAGTTTAGGCGTAAACGCAACACCCGGTAGTAGAAATGCGCCTACCGTTATGAACCTTCGGGGTCATGATCCATTTTTTTGGGATGGCAGAGCAGCCAGTCTAGAAGAACAAGCTTTGATGCCTATTGAAAACCCCGTAGAAATGAACCTTCCTATAAAGGAAGCAATTAAAAGACTGAACAATAGTAAAGTGTATAAATCATTGTTCCTTTCGATTTTCAAACAGCTCCCATCCCCTAAAAACCTCGGCCTTGCATTAGCCGCCTACCAAAATACCCTTGAAACAGACGAATCAGCATTTGATTTGGATGAAATGTCTGCATCCGCAGAAAGGGGAAGACAACTATTTGTAAGCGATAAAACCAAGTGTTTTGATTGTCACAATGGGCCCGATTTTACCAATGATGATTTTAAGAATATCGGGCTTTATGATGGCGTAAACTTAACCGACGAAGGGCGCTATGCCATTACAAAAAATAAAGAAGACCTTGGTAAATTTAAAACCCCAGGATTACGCAATATTGCCGTTACAGCACCTTATATGCATAACGGCATGTTCAAAACCTTAGAAGAAGTGGTTGAATATTACGACAACCCCTACCAATTTGTACCCAAGCCTATTAATTTGGATTCAACATTAATAGAGCCGCTTAAATTAACGGTAGAGCAGAAAAAAGATTTAGTGAATTTTTTGAAAGCGCTTACCGACAAGCAATACTTAAAAAAAGCCCAATAGGATATTTAACAAAAGATTGCACCCCATTGCTGGGGAATTAATAGTAAATTATTGTTATTTCACTCAAAATTCTACAAATGGAAGACAAGAAACAATACCAAATTTTACTCTGCGAAGACGATACCAACTTGGGCATGGTGCTTAAAAACTACCTAGAGTTAAATGAATACGAAGTAACACTTGAAAGAGATGGCAGATTAGGTTTAGCTGCTTTTCAGCGTGAAAAATTTGATATCTGTTTATTAGACGTGATGATGCCCAATATGGATGGATTTACGCTAGCAGAAGAAATTAGAGATATAGATCCAGATGTGCCATTGTTTTTCTTGAGTGCTAAAACCATGAAAGACGATATTATTCAAGGTTATAAATTAGGTGCAGACGATTATATCACTAAACCATTTGACAGTGAAGTATTGTTGATGAAAATAAAAGCCATCCTTAAAAGAAACGAAGAAGAAAATAAAATCAACGACAATATTGAATTTGATTTAGGTGGGTATCATTTTAATCCAAAATTGAGAGAGCTGAAAATTGGAACAACCATGCAAACGCTTTCACCTAAAGAAAATGAATTACTGAAGATGTTAGCAGAACACAAAAACGATTTATTGCCACGTGAACGTGCATTGAAAAAAATATGGGGTAGCGACACCTATTTTAACGGACGCAGCATGGACGTGTACATTGCAAAACTACGCAAGTACTTAAAAGAAGACAGCAATATTGAAATTGTAAATATTCATGGAAATGGATTCAGACTGGTTGCACCTTAGGCTTAAACCCTTTAGGTAAATAGCTCACCAGCTTCTCCTCTTTTCATAACCACCCCTAGGTGATTGTAAGCTTTCAATGTGGCTTCCCTTCCCCTAGGGGTTCTTTGTAGAAAGCCTTCTTGAATAAGGAAAGGTTCATACACTTCTTCAATGGTACCAGGCTCTTCTCCTACTGCTGTTGCAATGGTTGTAATACCTACCGGACCACCTTTGAATTTATTTATGATGGCAGATAAAATACGATTATCCATTTCATCTAAACCATGGGCATCTACATTCAATGCTTTCAATCCATGCTGAGTAATGCCTAAATCAATTTTTCCATCATTTAATACTTGTGCAAAATCTCTAACCCTTCTTAGCAAACCATTGGCTATTCTGGGCGTACCACGGCTTCTACCCGCAATTTCTGCTGCTGCATCAAGTGTTATTTTTGTACCTAAAATGGCGGCACTTCTTTCGATAATTTTTTGCAATACGGGTGCACCATAATATTCCAATCGAGACTTAATTCCAAAACGAGAGAGTAAGGGAGCAGTCAATAATCCACTTCGGGTAGTTGCACCTACCAAAGTGAATGGATTTAAATTGATTTGTATGCTTCTGGCGTTAGGGCCAGTATCTATCATAATGTCAATTTTAAAATCTTCCATAGCAGAATAGAGGTATTCCTCTACCACTGTACTTAATCTATGTATTTCATCAATAAACAACACATCGTTGGGTTGCAGATTGGTCAATAAACCAGCTAAGTCGCCTGGTTTTTCAATCACAGGCCCCGAAGTTTCTTTAATACTAACGCCCAATTCATTAGCTACAATACGGCTTAGTGTAGTTTTACCTAACCCTGGAGGGCCATGAAATAATACATGATCCAATGCTTCTCCCCTTAATTTGGCTGCTTTAATAAATATCACCAAATTCTCAATTAGTTGGGGTTGGCCAGAGAAATCATCAATCTCCCTTGGGCGTATGGTGTTCTCAAACTCCTTTTCGGCGGGGTTCAAAGCATTTAAATCGCTGTTCAGATTATTATTTGACATAACTCTTCAAAAGTACAAATAAAGCAGTCC
The DNA here is from genome assembly GCF_030695065.1 of Sediminibacterium sp. Classification (GTDB taxonomy): domain Bacteria; phylum Bacteroidota; class Bacteroidia; order Chitinophagales; family Chitinophagaceae; genus Sediminibacterium. The sequence continues at coordinate 363,418 of NZ_JAUYTR010000011.1, forward strand.
TTATCTTTGGTAAAATTATAGGATAGTGCAAAGAAAAGCTTTAGTTCTAGGTGCAAGTGGTTTAACCGGCTCCTATTTACTCGAAATATTGTTGGAATCTGAATTGTATAGTCAGGTGACCATTTATGTTCGAAGGCCACTGGGTAGGTCGCATCCTAAACTGGTAGAGCAATTAATCAACTTTGCTACCATTGAATCTTGGACTGAAGCAGACGATGTGTATTGCTGCTTAGGAGCCACCATCAAAACAGTTAAAACAAGAGAAGCTTTTACTTTAATAGATCTTTACGCTCCGTTGCATATTGCCAAACTACAGTTAACTGCGGGAAGCAAACGCTTTTTAGTGGTGAGCGCAGCAGGGGCTAATCCAAAGTCGAGTGTTTTCTATAATAAAACAAAGGGTAGACTAGAAGAAGCTTTGAAGCAACTCAATTATAGTTCTATCTATATTTTTCAACCTTCCTTTATTTTAGGCCCTAGAAAAGAATCTAGGTGGTTAGAAGAATTGGGAATCTTTTTTGCGTTAAAAGCCATACCAATTATGAAAGGCCGCTTCAAAAAATATATTCCAGTGCACGCAAAAGCCATTGCTAGAAGCATGGCTTATTTTGCATCGCATTCAAAAACAGGTATTCATGTCATTCCTTCTCATATAATTAAGCAATGGGAAAAACCTGATTTTGTTCCCACTACTTAGCCCATTGAATTAGGTTTAACAAAGCGTCTGGGTCAGGACAATTGTTCAGGTATTTTTGTCTATCGGGTAAACTACATACGCCAGGGTAATCTCCTTTTTTATTTTCCATATCAAGGATTAATTGAAAATGCAAGTGTGGCGGCCACTGTCCATTTTCAGTGGGTTCACCAAAATGCGCAAACACTTCTCCAGCAGGAATAAACTTCCCTTCAGTTAAATGTTCTAGATCTTTTAATGCCAAGTGGCCGTATAAACTATAAAACTGCGCACCTGCAATTTGGTGTGCTAAAATAATGGTTGCCCCATAATCTCCATAAGCTTCATTAAATGCAAAACTATGTACCGTTGCATTGAATGGTGCTGATACTTCAGTACCCGCATCGCCCCAAATATCTACACCCAAATGAATACACCTGGCATCGTCTTCAACAGCACCATCAAACACCCTACTTCTTGCATATACCGTTCTATGTTCGTTATAACCACCAATACCAAACTGTGCATTGGCAGCTTGTAAAGTTTCTGTGATATACTGAGAAAACTTTGATGTATCTTCTATCAATGCAGTGGTTAATGCCTTGTTTTGCTCAGTAAAATCCATTGCCAACAATTTATCCCTTTGGGGATTAAAATCCACTACAGGATGAATATCCAAATGCTTTTGTTCACTTAACCAGAAATAAAAACTGTTTGAATCCATGCCGTATATTTTTGCAAACTTACCGTAATAAATGTGTTAAGTCAATGCATGAAGTACTTAATTCACTTTGAAGATTTTGTTGGCATCACTAGTACTTACAATTAAAAATGGTTTATCCTTATCAATTCTATTTCCACTCATTACCACACCTACTTGTTGTGAAGTTGCTAAATACAATTTTGTACCAATAGGATAGGTTACCGATTTTTTTATTCCTGGAAATAAGATATAGCCATAGGTACCATTTCCTGTTACGTTAGGGCTATAAGAAATCAGTGTCACTTTCTTTGGCAACAACTGCACATTTTTCAAATAGAAACTAACCTGTTTGGGTTCTTGCGTTTGAGCAGTTACCCAAGATGCCATTAATAAAAGGCTAAAGACCATTAATTTTTTCATGTTTACAATTTTAAAGTGATTTATTGTTTGATTCTGTCTATCTCAGCAATTGATCCGGTTTCTCTATCTCTAGCACTTTTAATTTTATTATTGCCAAAACGATAGCTAAAACTGATAGAAATATTTCTGCTTTCCCATTTACGATAGGTTCTTAAGTTAAGTATATTGGTGGTGGCAGTTTGTTCCCAACGTTGGGTGTTCAATAAATCGGTGATAGCTAATTTGATGGTAGCCTGATCCTTGAAAATTTTTTTACTAATCCCCAAATTAATACTACCCAAAGCTTTAGATCGATAGATAGTGGTAGCATTTTGAAAATTATACCAGCCGCTGATATCTGCATTCCATTGTTTCCCTAGATTAAAGTTCTGACTCATATAGCCATTCATTCCCCAACTACTTTGTGAACGATTTTCGATGGTGCCAAAACCATTGAGTGTAACCGCATAGGATTGATAAAAAGGAGATAAACTGATATACATATTCCACCAATTACTCACTGGAACTGGGCTACTGATGCTGATGTTCAACATTTTCCTAGTGCCTGCATTTTGAGGGGTTTGAATGGTATTTTTACCTACTTGATAAGTTAATTGCTCAATATAATTATTGGTAATACCATATTGAATTTTAACATTAGTCGCGTATTTGTAAGTATAACTCAGCTCAGCACCATAAGTGATTTGAGGAATTAAATATGGATTTCCTTGCTCACTATTAAATGCATCTAACTGATAAATGAAAGGATTTTGATCTTGGTAATTGGGCCTATCAATTCTTTTGGTAATGGTAAATCCCAATTGGTGATTTTGCTTTAATTGATATTGTACAAAAAGAGTGGGAAATAAATTTAAATATGCAGTATCTGGTTTTATGATTGCTTGCTTGAGTAAATTAGTTGAAAGTCCATTTACTGTAGTTTGCTCAGCCCTTAATCCGGCCTGAAATGACCATTTTTGATAATTAGTCTGAACGCTTATGTAAGCAGCATGTATATATTCTTTAAACTGAAATTGATTGGATTTACTAGTATCTGCCTTCCAAACGCCGTTTAAATCTTGCGAAACCAATAATCCATTATTGGCCAAAGAATAAACAGACTTAAATCCAGTTTCTAGTTTAAGTTGATCCGTTAATTTTTGAGTATAGTCTGCTCTAACACTACTGATTTGAATATTTACTTCTGCTTCATTATTAACGCCATTAACTGGTGATGTTAGCCCATTAGAAGGTATGCTTTGAATAATTACCTGATTATTTAATCCTGAAAAAAAATTGGTATAGTCTGCATCAATATTTAAACTTTGCTTATTCCCATTAACCCAGCGATAATTTACATTATAATTATTACGATTAAAACTGTTGGGAGCAATACTATTTGTAACCACATTGGTGTCTAATATTCCCTGCTGCTGAATAGTCGTAAGGTTTGTATTATCCATATTTGTAAACCGCGTGTTACGCAACCATAAAAATCCAATAGTTGTTTTTTTGTTCAAGGTATAATCTACTCCAACCCTATTATTGTTCCCGCCAAAATCATCTTTTTCAATACCACGCTGAACTAGTTGTTGATTCACTAATTTCCTATCATTATTTGCAATGGTTTCTTGATATCCTTTATTGATACCCAAATTTCCAAACCAATTCCATTGGTTTTTTCTAAAGTTTAAGTTGGTAGATCCACTCATTCTATGATGGGTACTTTGTGTAAAATTGCCGGTAACTGAGCCATTGAATCCATTGGTCAAACTTTTTTTCAAAATAATATTGATGATGCCAGCATTTCCTGCTGCATCATATTTAGCTGAAGGGTTAGTAATAATTTCAATTTCTTTGATATTATCCGATTCAATACTCTTGAGTAATTGGGCAAGATCTTGGGCAGACAATTGTGTATTTTGATTGTCAATTAATACCGTTACCCCATTTTTGCCTCCCATTTGAATATTTTCATTGGGATCAACTACCACACCGGGGGCTATTTTTAACAGGTCTAATGCATTTTGCCCAGCTGAGGAAGGCTTTGCCGCAATATTCAATACTGTTTTATCTACTAGGGTTCTAATGAATGGTTTGTTCGCTAACACCGTTACTTCACTAGTTGTAGTAGATTTTAACGTGTCTTCTACTGGAAGGGATTGAGCCTGTGCAATCGTACCAATCAAGAGTAAATAAGCAGTCAGTAATTTTTGCATGATTTTCATTTGTGGGTGCAAAATGCACGCACAAATATTGCAGACCGCCTCAAATCATTATTTGAGACCCAATAAACAGGTATCAAATAATGATGCATTGATAATGAACAACTTGTAAAATGAAATTATTTAATTTGATACGTTTTAGGACTGTCACCGGTAAATTTTTTGAAAGCCCTATTAAAAGTTGCTTTACTATTAAAGCCAGCATCATAGGCCAAACTCATGATAGTCAAATGGGCATTTGCGGGGTTAGCTAGCTTTTCCTTTACTTCTAATACCCTGTATTGGTTTACATAATCATTAAAGTTTTTACCAAAACTCCGGTTAATTATTTTAGAAAGTAAAGAAGGATTGGTACCTAAATGATTGGCCAAGTCGGTTAAAGTGAGCTCGGAGTTTCGATACATTTTTTCTTCAACAATTGATTGTTCCACTTTTTCTTTCCATAAGGATGGAATGGAGCTTTCAGCTGATTCAAAAGGTGCATGCTGCTCTTCGGATTTCAAAATTTCGAAAGAAGCTTCTTCTTCAGTGATTACTCCAGTATCTAAGCCCGAACCACCAATTAAGGAAGGCATTTGATATCTTAAAAAGTCTAATTCAAATTTCTTTTTCTGTTCTATGGAGTTGGTATATCCTGCTATGGCTATATAATAGAATAGAAAGGCAAACAACAAATAATACCACCAAGTATCTTGGTAACCAATATTTACCCCAGCAAGTCTAAGGACGTCTAAAAAAACAGTGGAGAAAAAATATAAAAAACAGGCGATTAAAAAATTACGGACCCATTTAAATTGAAGTGTATCGGCAAAAGATAATTCTTGTACAATAAAAGCCCGATACATTAAATAATATCGCAAGCTCAACACCAAATAAACCAATAAGCTAAAGAAACCAAGGGCCTGGTACCAAGTATCAAAATCAGGGTCATTTTGCCCATCCATTAAATAATACCTTTTCAAAATCAAAAGGTCAGTAACTGCAACCACTATGGTCCAAAGGATATAAGTAATTCCTGGAACAAAATGCCATCGATCTATTTTGCTAAACTTAAAAGAGGGATTTAACAAACTACGGATATACAAAAATATTGCAGGCCCCATCAATAGTGTATGATTCATTGGAACATAGAACATAAAATTTCTACACTCCAAACATTCTGTACCCCAATACCAGCCTGCAAAACCCAACATCCATGGACATATATACAATATGCTCATCAACAAAAGAAGGCCCAACCAATTATCTGATGGTCTTTCCTGTTGGTAGGCTTTTCTAAATAATAAAAGAGCATAAACCAATCCATGAAAAAAGAAAATGAGTAAAAGACTACTACGCCAGTTGAAATCAAAATACATGTCTCAATATAAATTATTTCAACTGCTTTAATACTTCTTCTATGGCTTTGTCTAACTGTGGATCCCTTTTATTGATTTTATCATTAAAATTTAACGGCACCATAATATCAGGAGCCACTCCTGTTAATTCTAAATCGTTTCCATCCAAACTATAACAACCCCAACTAGGTAAACGTACAAATGAACCGTCTACTAGGCCTGCTCCGCTGGTAAAAATTATCCAGCGATAGGTAGGCATGCCAATAATTTTACCCAGCTTCAATGCTTTAAACCCTGCTGCAGTCATTTCTGCATCACTTAAGGACTGTTCATTAATCAACAAAACGATGGGTTTATCTGATGGACCAAAATTAGATTGCGGCGTTAGTTTACCCTCGCGGTACTTCCAACGTAAATAGGTTTTCTGACTCAAGAACTTTAATACTTCATCGTGCACGTTTCCACCAGTATTATATCGAAGGTCTAATATCAATGCATCTTTTTGATACAGGTCTTGGGTCATATCAATGAAAAATTTCTCCAGTTCGCCCAAGCCCATGTCTTTCATATTGTGATAAGCTACTTTTTTATTGGTTTTTGCATCTACTATGGCTTGGTTATTTTTAATCCATTCATCGTATAAATTAGGAGCAACAGTTCTTTGGGGATGAATATTTACTGTAATCATTTTGCCATTTCTATTAAATACCAATTGCAACTCTCTATCAAAACTTGGCTTACTAAAATAGCTGTTTCTATCCTTAGTAAGATCTACCGTTTCATTATTTACTTTTACCAATACATCACCTGGCAAAACATCCATTGATTTTTTATCAGCTGCAGTATTAGCAATCACGTCTTTAACTCGATAAGGTTGTTCGTTATCAAAACGAATGCCTGTTTCCATAGTACGGTTAACCAATCGAATGGTTTCTTCTTCTCCAAAAGAAGAAAATCCTTGATGAGAAGAATTTAACTCACCCAATAAATCATTCAATAATACCCTTAAATCGGCCCTGGTATTGAGTGAAGGCAAATATGCTTCATACTTCTTTTTCATCGCTCGCCAGTCTACGCCGTGAAATTTTTCATCGTAGAAATTCTGCTCCACTTGAGCCCAAGTTTCTTGAAAGATCTGTTTGAATTCAGCCGCTAAACTTCTTTGAAATGTTTGGGCAATATTCACTAGGTCTGCTTTATTGGCGTCTAGATTGAATTTATAAATATTGCCATTGCCTAATAAAAATGTTTTATCTCCTGCTTCAGCATAATCAACGCTATTGGCATCTATTCCATTTACCTTTTCTGTTTTACTAGGTTCAAAAGGATCGAGAATGGTTTTCCAAAGTGCCATTTTACCTTCTGCATGATCGCTGAGATAAAGTAAAGTTGTCTTATCTCCTTTCTTAATCACATTTAATAAATATTGTGAACCAAAACTAGGTCCCACCTGCTCCAATCTTTCCATCAAACCATTAAAATCAATATTGATTACCAATGTAGGTTTAGTCGTGTCTTTCTTTTCAACTTTAAATAAATCATTGAATTTATCTGACCTAAATGGCTCATCTAATTTTTCTAAAGCCATCCTATATATTCTTGGATTGGCCATGCCAAAAGGATAAGAAGGCTTGGTTCTATTACTTACAAAATAAATATGTTTGCCATCAGGAGACCAAATAGGATCAGCTTCTGTAACACCTGAGTTGGTTAAATTATACGTTTGATTTTGCTTAATATGATGAACCAAAATGTCTTGTTCAAAATTTTTAACTACTGTAAACAATAAATATTCTTCATTAGGAGAGAAACTCGGACTAGAATTTTGCATGGCCCATATTTCTTCTTTCACAACCGTTTTGGTTTCAAAAGTTTTGGTATCCATCAATACAACTTCATCTCGTCCACTCAAATAAACCATTTTAGTTTTTGATTTATTTAAAACCAGGGAACGATTGTCTTTTGTAAGGTTGGTGATTTGTTTAGGACTTGAATAGCCATCTGCGGAAACCGAAAAAATATTTAAGTACCCATCAACTGTTTCATTAAATAAAAGCGTGTTGTTGTCAGAAAGCCATTTTACTTCTCGGGCTCTTTCTGTATTCCCTTTATTGATTTGTTTTACAAACTTTCCTTCGACATCACTTACAAACAATTCGCCTCTTGAAATGAACGCTAGTTTTTTACCGTCAGGTGAAATATCCATTGCACCAATCTTTCCTCGTACCTCATATTCTTTCTTGGCTGGTAAAATTTGGTTTCGATACAGTTGAATGTTTAAAAGATTCGATTTTTTATTAGCCACATTGTACCACCATAATTGATAGTCTTTTTCAAATACTACATAGGCGCCATTTGCACTTACAAGGGGCGTTTTAATGGAGCTATTAAACTGGGTAAGGGCTGTTTTTTTTCCATTACTCAAAGTGTATAGATTGTATTCACCATTGGCTTCGTCAGAAATAAAATAAACTGCACCTTGTTGATCAATTGTTGTAGCAAAATCCTTGCCTACCCAATCGGTGTGCTTTTGATAAGTTTTGGTTTTTACATTGTACGATTGAATATCTGGATTAAATGGACCCTTGTATCTTTTTCTAGCCACTTGGTTATTGCTTTCCCAAGTATCATTAAAATAGATATCTCCAGATTTTGGATGTTCCGCAATTAAATGATCCATTAAAAAATAATGATCCCCAAATAATCGCTTAGGAGTGCCTCCATTAATATCCACGGTGTAAGCAGAAGCAGGACCATACCTGCTAGAAGTAAAATAAATGGTTTTGCTGTCCCAACTAAAATTAGCTAAAATATCAGCTGCGCTATGAAAAGTAAGTTGCCTCACTTCTCCTCCACTCAATGGCATAATATAAACATCTGTATTACCCATTTGCTCCCCCGTGAACGCCAACCATTTGCCATCAGGAGAAATGCGAGGAGTTGTTTCATAACCCTGCATAGCGGTTAATCGGGTAGCTTGAAAGTCTGAAGTAGCCGCTTTCCAAAGATCTCCTTCAAAACTAAACACTACAGTTTGCGCATCTGGTGATAATACCGGATGAGATAAAAAACGAGGGGCAAGGGTTTGTGCGGAAAGGGTTTGAACGGTTAGGCCCAATAAGACCCATATTTTTTTAGTAAACATAATAACAATTTGAATATTGAAAGTAAGCGTAATTGTATAACAAAAAAAGCCACCCATATAAATGAGTGGCCTTTAAAATAAGAATTAAGCTTGTTTTAGCGCAACATTCCCTTTGGAACTTCCTTGCCCAACAAGTGCTTATAAATAAACTTGGTTTTCAAATTATTGAAGTGATTGCCTTTGGCTCCACCCCAACCATGTCTACCGCCTGGATACAACATGAATTCAAAATCTTTCCCTTTATCTTGTAAGGCACTAACCAACTGAATACTATTTTGCATATGCACATTATCATCCATAGTACCATGCACCAATTGCAATACTCCATTGAATTTATCAATATGTGTTAACACGTTACCGCTCTTATAACCTTCAGGGTTTTCTGCAGGGGTATCCATGAATTTTTCTGTGTAATGACTGTCATATAATTTCCAATCAACTACTGATCCTCCAGCCATGGCATGTGTAAACACAGAAGAACCATAAGTTAAAGCATAGGTACTCATGTATCCACCATAACTAAATCCAGTGATGGCAATTTTAGTAGGATCCGCTTGACCATTTTGTATAAACCACTTGGCCATATGCATATAATCTTGCATTTCCCAGAAACCTAAATTCCGATGCATATAATTTACACCTGCTTTTCCAAAATGGCCACTGGCACGGTGATCAAACTTAACATGAATCAATCCTTCTTGTGAATAGATTTCACGAGTAGGGCTCCAACTCCAACTATCCCAGGTATTACCTGCATTAGGGCCACCATAAATATCAACCAACATTGGATATTTCTTATTAGGATCCATATTGGCAGGCCAGGTAACTTGAGCAGGTAATTCAAACAAACCATCCGCACTTTTAATGCGTATGAATTCGGTTTTAGCAATTTGATAGTTGCCCATAGCAGTTCCTTTTGCATCACCCAACTCACGAATAATTTTTCCTTTACCATCAACCAAAGTCATCTTATTTGGCGTGGTTGTATTACTGTAAGCAGTAACAAAATATTTTCCATTAGGAGATAATCTTACTTGTGTATGATTATAGTCGCCAAAAGTTAAACGCTTCATTTCTGAACCATTCAATTTAACGCTGTATAAATCTGTACGAGCCGTATTTTCTTTACCTCTTGCAGTAAAATACACTAAGCCATTTTTTTCATCAATTAACGCTGTATTCAATACCGTGAATTCTCCAGATGTAATTGGATTAATTAAACTGCCATCGTTATTGTGTAAATACAAATGATTCCATCCTGTTTTATCACTTTCTAAAATAAAAGCTGCTTTATTCTTTAAGAAAGTAAAACGCTGACCCGCCCTGTCTTCTAAGTCAACCCATGTTTTTTGTTGTTCTTCATACATGATTTTTTTAGCACCATTTCCTGGATTTACATCAAATATTTTCAAATGATCTTGGCCACGATTAATCCATTGAACTAATAAACTGCTGCCATCATTTCTCCAAACAGGCCAACCAAAATACTGGTCGTCTTTCGCATTAAAATCGGCCCAAGTAGTTGCACCCCCATCTACCCCAACAAATCCAACTTTTACCTCAGGGTTTTTATCACCTGGCTTTGGATAGCGGGTTTCTTCAATAAAACCATGCTGGCCTTCACTGCTGTAAATAGGGAACATAGGTACCATGCTTTCATCAAAATGCATATACGCTATTTGCTTGCTATTGGGGTTCCACCAAAAAGCACGATAACGGGTGCCTCTACCAAAAATTTCTTCCCAATAAACCCAGCTTGCATAACCGTTTAAAGAAGTGCTGGTGCCACTGAAAGTAAGTCTGGTTTCTTTATTTGTTACCAAATTATAAGTAAACAAATCATTCGATTTGGTATAGGCGATATAAGAACTGTCGGGAGAAAAAGTAGGATTTTTTTCTTCAGCAGCATCAAAAGTAATTTGCTTTTCTACATCACCGTTTTTATAAAACAAATCGGCTTTTTTTACCGATACCGTTTTTGTTGGAGGTGCCGCACCTTTCATTTGGTCTGGAGTAGCTACCGTTAATTTACCTGTCTTTACTTCCATCACATAATTTCTAGCAGCAGAATCAGGATGAACTTGTTGGTTTAAAATAACCCGATCATCATCCAACCATTTCATGAATTGGGGCAATGGATTACGAAAATTTTCTGGTAATTTATTGGCCATTAAATCAGCTTTGCTGATCATTTTGTTTTGAGCCAACGTGGGGTATGCAAGCAATAGCAACCCAAATGATACAATATACTTATTCATGGTTCAGAATTTGGACCATGAATATAGTAAAATATGTAGGAAGCTTAGATAGACTGCTTAAAATGCTTCATTCAATCTAATATAATAAGCCCCGCCAGCAGTACTATTTCGTGCATAATCTAAACGAAGAAACATTCGATTCTTTTTATTAACCAAAAAGCGAAGCCCTAGTCCGCCTGCTTTTAAAAGATTATCGGTGGAATAGCTGCTCAGGGCATCATCAATCAACCCAGCAGAACCAAATGCTGCACCATATACCCAACGCCAAATATGAAAGCGGTACTCTGCTTGAAGCGCCGTAAAAGAGCGATCTCTGAACCTCCCTGTAAAATACCCACGCATCAGTACGGATCCTCCTACCTTGGGTAATTCTCTTAATGGTACATTACCTGTAGTATGTATACTGCTCAATTGAAATGCAAGTGTACTATTCTTGGTTAATGGATAATACTTTCTTAAGTCTAAAAACCAAGTATTAAAATCGTAGGGATTATTTTTAAAAGAAAAGTTTTTAGAAAAGTAAACCTCTGCATAAGCACCTTGGTGTGCACTAAAAGGAAAATCTCTTCCTTCATATAAAATGGCTGGTCCCAATCCAATAGTTTTACTTCCATAAATACCAGGAACATCATTTTGATCAGGCGTTAAAGGCTTTGCATTTACTACGTTATAAACATCGTTATAATCTAGTTTTAAACCAATATACCATTGATTTTTCAGCAATCGATATGTTCTAGATTCTAAGAAAATTCTGCTGTAATCTTGTGCTAAATAATTATTTTCTGCCACAGTGTTATTTCCTATTCCCCAAAAACGATCGTTGTAAGTACTATACCCAGCAGCCCCGCGGAATACAAATTTTTCTCCCTTGGTAAAAACTTGCCAGGTTGCTTTTGCTTCAAATTGCCCTAGTGTACTATAAGTTAATTGACCATGTATATAAGAGCCCCTTGCTTCGGAGTCTTTCTCTTTTGCGTTAAAAAAATATTCCAATGCACCACCAAATCGAACACCTGTTTCTGGTGTAGATGTAAGAATAGGAATCGGCACAATACGCAAATTCATTAAAGGCAATGAATCTGGATTAATAAAATTTTTAAACGTTTTTTTAGGAGATGGCACTGCAGTATCCTGAGCATGAACCCCTAATGATGTACTAAGGGCTAAGCCCAAAAAAAACTTATATAACGACATTAATCATTCTCCCTTTTACAAAAATAAATTTCTTTACCTGTTTACCTTCTAGCCATTTCAGTACCAACTCATTCGCAAGTACAATATTTTGCGCCTCTTTTGCTTCCATATCTAAAGGCAAATTAATATTGGTTCTTACCCTTCCATTAATGCTCACTGGGTAATCTTTAGATGACTCCTGAACATAAGATGCATTAAATGCAGGAAATGTTGCATCTAAAATAGAACCTGTATTCCCCAACTGATGCCAAAGTTCTTCACTAATATGTGGCGCATAAGGCGTTAATAGAATCAGTACTTGTTCTAAAACAGCTTTCTTATTGCATTTTAAATCGGCCAATTCATTCACACAAATCATGAACGTACTCACCGCAGTATTAAAACTAAACCGCTCCGTATCTTCTTGAATTTTCAATATGGTTTTATGCAATACTTTTTGCTCAGATGGATTAGGGCTATCGTTGTTCCAAACCTTCCCTTTTAATTCATCATAAAATAAACGCCAAAGTTTTTTCAAGAAACGATGCACGCCTTCAATACCCTTGGTATCCCAAGGTTTGCTCTGGTCTACAGGACCTAAGAACATTTCGTACATGCGGAAAGTATCGGCACCATATTTTTCTACCAATACATCTGGATTAACCGTATTGAATTTACTCTTCGACATTTTCTCTACTTCGGCACCGCAGAGGTATTTGCCGTTTTCTAATACAAAAGTTGCGTTGGCATATTCTCCATTTCGCCATTGCTTAAATGCAGCTATATCTAATTCAAATCCATCAACAAAATTGACGTCTACATGAATTGGATTGGTATCGTATTCATTTATTAATCCTGCAGAAATAAATTCATTGGGGTTTTGTTTATTCCGATAAACAAATCTTGAACTTCCTTGAATCATTCCTTGGTTCAAGAGTTTTCTAAATGGTTCATCAAAACCAATATGGCCTAAGTCGAATAATACTTTGGTCCACATTCTACTGTAGAGTAAATGGCCTACGGCGTGTTCTGTTCCCCCAATATATAAGTCTACTTGATTCCAATAATCACTCACTTTTTTATCGCAGAAAGCCTCATTGTTATGCGGATCCATATAACGTAAAAAATACCAACTACTACCAGCATAACCCGGCATGGTATTGGTTTCTAGCGCACCGCCAGGAACAATAGAATCATATTGATGAATCCATTCAGGAATATTCGCCAGCGGCCCTTCTCCCTCCGGACCAGGTGCATAACTGTCTACCTGAGGCAAGGTCAAAGGTAAATTCAATTCATCTAAAGGATACGCAATACCTTCTTTCCAAATAATGGGAAAGGGTTCACCCCAATAACGCTGTCTGCTAAATGCAGCATCCCGCATTTTATAATTCACTTTTCGTTTACCAATGCCCCTTTCAACCAGCTTGTCAATAACAATTGCAATGGCATCTTTTAAAATAACCCCGTCTAAAAATTCGCTATTAGTCAGCGCCACATCTTTGGTTGAATTGGCTTCTTCTCCATTAAAATGTTCACCAATAATATTGGTGATGGGTATATTAAAATGTTTCGCAAATTTAAAATCTCTTTCGTCTCCGCAAGGAACGGCCATAATTGCTCCTGTACCATAACCAGCTAATACGTATTCAGATATCCAAATAGGAATGGGTCGTTGGTTAAAAGGATTCAATGCATAAGCACCCGTAAAGCAACCAGTGATTTTCTTTTCTGCCTGACGCTCTCTGTCACTTCTGCTTTTAACGTAAGTGATATATTCTTCAACCACTTGTTTTTGTTCCGCTGTGGTTATCTGCGCTATCAACTCATGCTCTGGAGCCACTACCATAAAGTCTACACCAAAAATGGTATCAGGTCGGGTAGTATATACCCGCAATGGTTGGTCAGTTGCCGATTGGGCAATGGCAAAATCTATTTCGGCCCCGTAAGATTTTCCAATCCAATTGGTTTGCATTTCGCGCATGGCTTCGCTGAACTCAATTTGATCTAAGCCGCTGATTAATCGATCGGCATAATCGGTTATGCGCAAATACCATTGTCTTAATTTTTTCTTCACTACCGGATGACCACCTCTCTCACTCAATCCGTTTACTACTTCATCATTGGCCAATACTGTACCAAGCGCTTCGCACCAATTCACTTCACCATATCCACAAAATGCCAAACGATATTGCATTAAAATGTCTTGCTGTTCTTTTTCAGAAAAAGCCTTCCATTCAGCCGCAGTAAATTGTAGTTGATTATTAGCAGGGCATTCATGTACAGTGTTTCCCTCTTTTTCAAACAAAGCAATCAACTCATTAATAGGCGTTGCTTTTTGGGTATGCCTATTGAAAAAAGAATTGAATAATTGCAAGAAAATCCACTGGGTCCATTTATGGTAATCGGGCTCACAAGTTCTTACTTCTCGGCTCCAATCGTAAGAAAAACCAATATTGTCTAATTGTTGTCTGAAGTTATTGATGTTTTGAACAGTGCTGGTTGCAGGATGAACACCGTGTTCAATGGCATATTGTTCTGCGGGCAATCCAAAGGCATCATATCCCATGGGATGCAATACATTAAAGCCTTTTAGTCTTTTATACCTGCTGAAAATATCAGAAGCAATATAACCCAACGGATGGCCTACATGCAAACCCGCTCCACTCGGATAAGGAAACATATCCAATACATAGTACTTGGGTTTTTCGCTGATATTGGGAACCGTATATGCTCCGGAATTTTTCCAATGCTCCTGCCATTTTTGTTCAATTGCTCTAAATTGATAGTCCATCTTGCCTGCCCTTTTTATTTATTTGCGTTTCTTTAACGCCTGCCCAAAAATATTCGCTTATTTTCAACACAGGTTTAGGGGTGCAAATGTAAGTCTTTAGCCGTCAAAACCCTACATTTGTAGCGTTCTTACAGCATAGCACTCGTTAATTGAAGCGGTAAAAAAAGGAATACAAATTATGGCTCAAGCAGGAAAAGCATCATTGAAGAGGGGAAAACCCAATTATATCTACACTGTTGTAGGGGTAGCACTGGTTTTATTAATCATGGGAATCATGGGTTGGTTTTTCCTTAACCTAAACTCAGTTGGAAATACCTTTAAAGAAGATATCAGGTTAAGTGCCTATATGCGGACCTTAAACAAAGACACGATTGCCCAAATTCAACAGTTTATTGCAGCAAAACCCTACGCCAAAAACGTAGTGTACGTAGACAAAAATACCGCCAAGGAAATTTGGAATAAAGAAAACAACGAAGACTGGGCCAAAATCTTAGACGTAAATCCATTGCCTGAGAGCATCGATTTTTATGCAAAAGCCGAATACGTAAACAAAGACAGTTTATCAGTCATCAGTGCCGATTTAATGGCCAATTATGGCAATCAAATCACCGATTTACAGTACCCTCAAAGCTTGGTTACCAGTTTAAACGAAAGAGCATCTAAAATTGGATTAATCTTTTTAGTAGTGGCTATCACCCTTTGTGTTATTGTGATTTTTAGCATCGATAATACCATTCGATTGGCCATGTTTAGCAATCGATTCTTGATTAAGACTATGCAAATGGTGGGAGCAACGCAGTCGTTTATTGCACGCCCCCTCAATATCCGCGCAGTGGTAAATGGACTCATTAGTTCAGGTATTGCCATCTTACTTTTATTCTCCTTAATTGGTTGGGCCGAATCTCAATTTCCGCAATTAAAAGGAATCAGAAATACCAATCATACGCTACTACTATTTGGAGGATTGATTATTTTAGGTGTAGGTATTTCTGTTTTGAGCACACATAGAAGTGTATTGAAATACTTGAAAATGAAATTAGACGATTTGTATTAGTTGATATTAGCAATCCGAATTATAAAAATTTATAAATAATGACCATGAGTACGACCAATAAAACCACTCCACTTTTCTCAAAAGAAAATTTCATTTTAATGCTAGTTGGTGGACTAGTGATTGCATTGGGTATGTTTTTAATGAGTGGCGGTAAGAGCGAAGACCCCAATGTATTTGCTAATAATGAAGTATACAGCAGCACAAGAATAACTGTAGCACCCATTTTAATTGTAGTTGGCTTATTAATTGAAGTTTACGCCATCTTTAAGAAGCCAAAAACTGTGGCTTAGACCTTAATAGTACTTATTCTTATGACTTATTTAGAAGCCGTTATCATTGCCATTATTGAAGGGGTTACCGAATTCCTTCCCATTTCTTCCACTGGTCATATGATTATTGCCAGTTCTTTTATGGGGATTGCGAAGGATGATTTTACTAAACTATTTGAAGTAGCCATTCAGTTGGGAGCTATTTGTTCAGTGGTCATTTTATTCAGGGGCAAATTCTTTCCACTGAATCGTTGGCATTTTTATTTAAAACTCATCATTGCAGTTCTACCTGCCTTAATTTTAGGTGCGTTGTTTTCTGATACTATTGATGCTTTATTAGAGAGTCCGATGGTGGTTTCTATTACCATGGTATTGGGCGGTGTTGCCTTAATTTTTATTGATTCCTTTTTCAAAAACCCTACCATTTCAATTGATGAACAAGTAACCAATAAAAAGGCTTTTATCATTGGATTCTGGCAATGTATTGCAATGATACCAGGGGTTAGCAGAAGTGCAGCCAGTATTATTGGGGGCATGCAACAGGGCTTAACCAGAAAACTAGCTGCTGAATTTTCTTTCTTTTTAGCAGTACCTACTATGGCTGCTGCAACGGGCTACAAATTATTGAAAGCTTACACAGAAACACCTGAATTAATTTTCACCCGCTCCAATATGATTTTATTGGGTTTAGGAAATGTAGTAGCATTTATTGTAGCACTATTGGCCATCAAATTTTTTATCACTTATTTACAGAAATATGGATTTAAACTATTTGGTTGGTACCGGGTAATTGTAGGGATGATCTTAATTATTCTTATCTTAACCGGACACTTGAAATAAAAATCATGTCCACACAAACTGCCTCCAAAAAAGTAATCAATGGTTGGGCAATGTACGATTGGGGCAATAGTGCCTACAACCTAGTCATTACTTCTACCATTTTCCCTGCCTATTACGAAGCCGTAACAGGAGACGGTAACGATCAAACACTGAACGATACCGTGGTATTGTTTGGAAGAGAGTTCGTCAATACTTCTTTGTACAATTATGCACTTTCGTTTGCATTCATCATTGTTGCTTTGTTATCGCCTATTTTGTCTTCCATTGCAGATTACAAAGGGAATAAGAAACAGTTTTTATTTTTCTTTTGTACACTGGGTAGCATCGCCTGTTCTGCCTTGTATTTTTACGACAAGAACAACTTAGCATTTGGATTGGCTTGTTTAATTATTGCATGCATAGGATTTTGGAGTAGCTTGGTTTTTTATAATTCCTTCTTGCCAGAAATTGCTGCACCAGAAGATCGAGATAAAGTGAGTGCAAAAGGATTTGCCATGGGTTATACTGGTAGTATGATTTTACAAGTCATTTGTTTTGTATTTGTTTTATCCCCAGATAGTTTTGGCATTACCGTAGGCAAAGCTTCTCAAATTTCTTTTTTGCTGGTTGGGATCTGGTGGTGGGGATTTGGGCAGTTTGCTTTAAAGCGTTTGCCAAAATCGGTACCAGCGGGGGGGAGTAGATCTTCTAAGCAAATTCTTGCAGGTGGGTACAAAGAACTAAATAAAGTTTGGCAACAATTAAAATCGTTACCCGTTTTAAGAAGATTCTTGTTCTCCTTTTTCTTTTACAATATGGGGGTTCAAACAGTGATGTTGGTGGCCACCTTGTATGGCAAGAGTGAGTTGAATATTCCGACCATGAATCTGATTATTGCCATTTTAATTATTCAATTAATTGCGATTCCTGGCGCATTTACGATTGCTTGGTTATCTAAGAAAACCAGCAATTTTACGGCATTAATGATCACCATTGTTTTATGGATTATCCTTTGTGTAATTGGGTATTTGTTACCCAGAAATGGCATCAACGAATTTTATGGCCTTGCTGTTTTAGTAGGCTTTATTATGGGAGGAATACAAGCTCTAAGCAGAAGCACTTATGCCAAATTAATGCCAGAAACACCTGATACTACTTCCTATTTTAGTTTCTATGATGTAACCGAGAAAGTATCCATTGTAGTAGGTATGTTTAGCTTTGGGTACATCAATGAGATTTCCGGTTCACAAAGAAATTCAGTATTGGTTTTAGAAATATTTTTCATCATCGGTTTACTCATATTAATTTCTGCAAATAAATTGCAAGCTAAAAAATAGTCCTATGAAATTATACGCCATTAATCATAGTTATTTTAAATTGGATGGAGGAGCAATGTATGGAGTTGTTCCCAAATCACTTTGGAATAAACAAAATCCAGCCGATGAAAATAATTTATGCAATTGGGCATTAAGAAGCTTGCTTATTCAAGACAACAACAAACTCATTTTGATTGATACCGGAATGGGCTTTAAGCAGGATGAAAAGTTCTTTGGTCACTACGGCATGAGCGGAACCATTGATTTAGATACAGCATTGCAAGGCTTAGGTTTTACCAGAAACGATATTACAGACGTATTTCATACCCACTTGCATTTTGATCATTGCGGAGGAAGTATTGAAAAAGTAAACAACCAACTGGTTACCTATTTCCCCAATGCAACTTACTGGAGCAACCCCATTCATTGGGATTGGGCTGTACATCCCAACGATAGAGAAAAAGCTTCTTTTTTAAAGGAGAATATTTTACCCATTCAAGAAAGTGGTCAATTAAAAATGATTGACGCTCCTACTAATGAGTTTACAAAAGACGGACTATTAGAGCAAGTTTCGTTTACGAATAATATCAGCATTCGCTTTGTAAATGGTCATACCAAGAGTATGATGTTGCCGCAAATTAATTACAATGGCAAAACCATTGTTTATATGGCAGACTTATTGCCTTCTGCCTCGCATATTCCACTTGCATATATCATGGGCTATGATATGTTTCCTTTAACTACTTTAAAAGAGAAAAAATCGTTCTTACAAGAAGCAGCGGAACAAGAATATATTTTATTTTTTGAGCATGATCCATCCATTGAATGTTGCACGGTTCATCAAACAGAAAAGGGTATTCGAATGAACCAAGTACTTCGCTTGGCAGACCTTTAATTATTAAGGTAATACTATCTTTTAGAAATAAGTGAGCTAAAGGGATAACGTAAGTTTTTGTATCCCATCATATCCACTTTTACACTACCTACAACAATGGGGCTTTCAATTCTAAGTGGAACATGATTGGCGTCATCACTCACCCAAACAGTCATTTTTTCGCCCCCTTCAAATAAAGTTCCTTTAACTAGTAATGGTTTAAATTTAATGGCATTGAACTTACCATATCGTGTTTTAATGGTTTCTCTACCCAAATATTTTATATATAAATTATAAACTTCATTGTCTAAAAACATAGTGAATGGAATTCTATCTTCAGGCTTGTATTTTTCAAAATCAATATTGCGAGCATAATAGATTGCACTTAATACATCCTGCACACAGTTGGGCACTTTAACAGTCCCCTTCTCGCTAGTAGCGGTATTGGCAGTTCTATTGAAAGTTACATTTTCATTAATCTTGTATCCACCTTCATCTACATTTCGGATGAATTTAATGGGCTGCAAATTAGCCGTATCAATAAAGCTTTCATACTTGTCTCTCACTTTAAATATCCAATCGTAGCTGCTATTAGAATTACCAGCACCTACTAAGTGATAAACTGGCGTATTATTTAATTTGTCTGAATTAACAGTAAAAGTAGCCGCACCTGCATTTACATACAATCCAATTACGTTGTAAAAAACAGTGAACGAAATTTGTTCTCCACTTTGAAATGCATAATTCCTTATACCACAGAAATCATCTCCTGCAGAAAGTGGTTTTACTAAAATCACTAATAAAAATACAATCAATAATTTTTTAGCACCCATTTCTTACTTGTTTCTAAAAATTCTTATCCCTAATATAAACAATGTACCAGCAATTGCTGGTAAGATTAAGTTAATTAACCAAATGCCAGCTGCGGTTGCAATAATACCAACGGAATTACTACTAATTAATCCCAATAACAATAAACTCACTTTCCCTCGAAATCCTAACTCGGCCAATGCAATGGTTGGAACAATGCCCAATACCAAAAACATCACCCCTACTAAGGAAAAAGCCTCAAGCCAAAAAACATGAATATCGAATACCTGCAAGAGTATATAATATTGAACTAAAAAAACAAAGTATCGAACCAATGAGAGCGATAGTAATCGTATCAATTCATTCCAATGAAAGTCTTCTAATTTTTCCAGAAAAAATTGGTACTTGCGAATAAAAGGAATTTTTTCAAGTACCTGAATTAATCCAGCGAGTTTAAAATAGGCCAAGGAGAATAACAAAATACCCATTCCAATTACGTAAATCAATGCATCTAACCAAAAAACAGACAAGCCCTCTAATTGACGATCTCCATTCAAAATATTTAATCGCATATAAATCAACGCAAGCGTGCCCATTGCAAAAGTCACAATAATTTGGGCCATACTTCCTACTATGGAGAGCACAGCTCCACGCATTTTATTTCCATTTTTTAAAAATGCCGCCCTAGCAATTGGTTCTCCAATTCGATTAATGGTATTAAAACCCATTGCTTGACCTGCTAGAATTGCTTTAAACGCATTAAGAAAAGATAGACGCTCAATCCCTTTTACTTGTATTTGCCATTTTCGCGCTTCAATTCCCCAATTAACCAACATCAATAAGGACACTAAAACAATCTTCCAATTATTCGGACCATTTAAAGCCAGTAAGATAGTTTGCCAAGATTGTTCTAAATCAGTTTGGGCTTGAATTTGCTTATATATTGCCCAGCTAAGCCATATAAACAACAATGGTCCAAGCAAGTAATTCAAAAAGTTTTTGGTGCCCTTGGTCAAACTAATTTTTTTGTAAAGGTAAGGGTGTAGCTGATTTATCAATAATGCCTATTTTCACTACAGAATGAAATACGACTCAGTTATTTTGGGGATTGATCCAGGCACACAATTATTAGGGTATGCATTGTTGGGAATTCGTAAAGGAAAGCCTGAATTGATTGTAATGGATACTTTAAAGTTGACCAAGGAAAAAGATATTTATGCCAGACTCGAAATCATTTATAGAACCATATCAGGATTAATTGCTCAATACAAGCCCAACAGTTTTGCTATTGAAGCCCCCTTTTTTGGAAAAAACGTGCAGAGTATGCTAAAGCTTGGCAGAGCTCAGGGGGTAGCCATTGCAGCTTCTATGCAATCGCAAATTCCAGTGACCGAATATGCCCCTAAAAAAGTGAAGCAATCCATCACCGGCAATGGTAATGCAGACAAGGACCAGGTTTGGAAAATGCTTCAATTAACTTTGCAGATCGAAAAAAAGCCAGTCTATTTTGATGCAACCGATGCACTGGCTGTTGCACTTTGTCATTTTTACCAAAGCAATAGTCCATTGGCAGTAAAAGGCAAAGCGCTGAAAGGCTGGGGCGATTTTATTGCAAAAAATGAAGGAAGGGTAAGAAAGTAATTTACTGATGCAGTTCAGCCAGAATACTTTGTTGAACCGACCGCAGTTCTTCTTGGCTTAATGATAATTTACCTCTAGTAAAATTTAAGTCATCGGCGCTGTTAATGGGAACAAGGTGCATATGTGCGTGTGGCACTTCTAATCCCACCACACTGATACCGCAACGATTACAAGGAAAGGCTTTTTCTATTGCTTTGGCAATGGGTTTCGCAAATAGCAACATTTGAGTAAGGTAATCATCAGGCAAATCAAAAAAATGATCTGTTTCAATTTTAGGTATAACCAATACATGACCTTTTACCAGAGGAAAAATGTCTAAGAAAGCAAAGAACTGTTCGTTCTCTGCAATCTTATAACAAGGTATTTCTCCAGCAATGATTTTTGAGAAAATAGTCATGACTTTAATTTAAACTGTAATTTCTTCCACCCTAAATTTAATGACACCATTGGGTGCTTGCACTTCAGCCACTTCGCCCCTAACTTTACCCAATAAGCCCTTACCAATTGGAGAAGATGCAGAAATTTTACCCAATTTTAAGTCGGCTTCTTTCTCACCAACTATTTGATAGGTAACCGTTTTTTTAGTAGCCATATTGGTAATAGTCACTTTGGTCAATATGGTTACTTTACTGGTATCAATGGTACTGGTATCTACAATTTTAGCATTGGCAATAGCGCCTTCTAATTGCTTTATTTTTGCCTCAAGCATACCTTGCGCTTCCTTGGCTGCATCGTATTCGGCATTTTCTTTTAAATCACCTTTCTCTCTAGCTTCAGCAATAGCTTTAGAAGCGGCAGGACGGTCAACAGATTTCATTTTCTGCAATTCCTCGCGCATCTTATCGAAAGTCTCTTTCGTAACATACATATTGGTTTCACTCATGGTACCCGACTTTAAGATTGGTAAAAAAAAATACAACGCCACATTTGACTGCGGCGTTGCATAAATACAAAGGTAGGGAATTAATCATTCCATGGCACAGAAGCCATTTTAAAAAAAATTAGGTGATATCAAAAAAAGTTATAGCTTTACTGTGTACTATTACACTAATACACCAATAATGATCCGATTTAACAATGTTAGTTTTGGGTACCCCAAACAAAAACTACTTTACGCCAATATTGATTTAGAATTGAAGGCGGGCAGTGTGTATGGACTATTGGGTAAAAATGGAGCAGGAAAGTCTACATTACTTAAACTAATGGCTGGGCTGGTTTATCCGACGCACGGAAAACTATCTGTTTTTAATGCAGACCCTACCAAAAGAGAACCCTCGTTTCTGCATGAGGTATTTTTCATCCCAGAAGAAATTGATACACCTAGTTTGCATGTGCTTGATTTTGGCGCCGAACATATGCCCTTTTATCCAAAATTCAATAATGAGCAATTCTTACATTACTTAAAGGAGTTTGATATTCCAATGACCAACTTGAACAATATGAGTTTTGGTCAAAAGAAAAAGGTTTGGATTGCTTTAGGGATGGCATCCAATGCTTCACTCATTATTCTAGATGAACCAACCAATGGATTGGATATACCATCCAAAAGAAAACTTCGAAAATTAATCGCAAGTGTTATTAATGAAAATACCTGCATGATCATCAGTACACATCAAGTAAAAGATTTAGACAGTTTGATTGATAAAATTATATTAGTTGATGAGGGCGAAATAATTGTAAACACCGATACTGAATCCATCACAGAAAAATTAGTATTTAAGTTGTCATCCGACATTTCAACTACTGAACAGTATTTATACTACGAAAGCAGTTTAGCGGGTAATCTAATTGTAAAAGAAAGAACCTCGGAAGATGAAGCGACCAAACTAGATCTTGAACTGTTCTTTAATGCTGGAATCAACAATAAAAATGAAATAAAACAACTTTTCAATTAATGGCTATGAATAACGAGTTCAGTTTTAGGAGGGTACAACTTTTATTGAGAAAAAATTTCAAAGAAAATGGCAGACGCTATCTGCTGATGTTTATCGCGGGTTTTGGCATAATCTTTTTAATCTATGGATTATTAATTGTTGGGAGTTTTCATAATATGTTCCCATCTGGGGATAGAAAAATGCTTTTTACAATTGGAATCTTTTTAGGAGGGACATTATTTTCTGCCAGTTTCTATAGCTTTTTTAAATCGCAACCTAAAACCATTCAATTCATTTTATTGCCGGCAACGACTGGTGAAAAACTATTGATCAGTTTTGTTTTAACCCAATTCGTTTACATCATTGTGTTTTTAATCAGCTTTACCAGCATTGACTGGTTAATGTGTACCATTTATAATGAATTTGTATCAATACCGAAATGGATTGTTGAACAAGAGAAGCATTACTATAAAGCAATGTACCTATTTAATTCAAATACAGTACTAATAAAAGAAATATTGATTATGTACTTTATCACTACTTCTATTGCGCATTTAGGGTCACTGAGTTTTATCAATAATGCCTATGTCAAAACCGTCATCTTATTTATTCTAACTGTAGTTGCTTTGATATTCTTAAACAACAAAATGTTGGATTTAATGATTCCTGAACCTATTATGCCACGTGGGCAATATTTCACCGTTTCTTTTAGTATTGGAGATAAGCACCAGCCCACAGGAATTGTGAAATTACCGAATCTTTGGTTCACAATAATAGCTTGGTTTTTACCAATATTTTTATACATAAGCTGCTGGACAATGAGCTACTTTAAAATTAAGGAGAAGCAGATTTAAACTAAAAAGAGCAGATGAATTTTCATTCAAATAAAGCCATATACATACAAATTGCCGATCTGATTTGTGAAAAAATTCTTTCTGGAGCATTTAAGGAAGAGGAAAGAATTCCTTCAGTAAGAGAATTGGCAGTTGACTTAGAAGTGAATCCAAATACGGTGATGAGAACCTATGAATACTTACAAGATTTAGATATCATCACCAATAAAAGAGGGGTGGGCTTTTTCGTGAACATTAATAGCATCGAAAGAGTAACAGCCTATTTAAGAAAAGAATTTATGGAACAGGAATTGCCCAACTTATTTAAGAATATGAAAATACTGGCAATCAATATCAATGAAATAGATAAACTGTATCAACATTATTTGCAGAACAACATAAATAATAGCAATGAAAAAAAGTAATATTCTAATAATCATCACCCTCTCCATTGTTTGTATTTGCTTTATTGCTGTAAATATAAAATTGAGCATGGAGTATAAAAAAGGAGCAATTCAATCTTTTACGCAAAAGAAAATGCTGCCGATTTTCCATCATATAAAAGAACTAAACAATTTAAAAAACATAGAATATACATATAAACCAGTTATCAGTATTTATGAGCGAAAAGATACCAGTGCCATTGCATATAAATTTTACAACCCAATTGGTTATGATTTTTATGTAAAAGCTGATACTTTATATATTAAGTTAGATTATCCATTGGATGGTAATATTCCTACTATTGATATTTATTGTAAAAACTTGAAGTCATTAATTACGAGTAATTCAGTAGTAACCCTATACAATTATAAGACCGACAGCATATACCTTGAATCCAATCGAAGCTCAAGCATCAATGCAATAGATATTAATAGCAAGTCTTTAAAACTGAGGGCACAAGATAAATCAACCGTATCCGTTTCAGGAGCAGACACAATCGGTAAATTAGAAATAAAAGCACTGCAAGAGGGGAATATCAATTTGCAAAATCTTTATTTTAAAAAACAACTGCTAAGCATCGATTCATCCGCATCGCTAACAGTTACAGGGAAAACACTTAAAGCATTAAATAGTGCTCAGTTTTAAATACTAGATAGATGGAGCTTTTCCAAGATCACTTGGGCCATTTTTAAATAGGCTTCATGGCTGTATCCAGCTATATGGGGGGTAATCACCACATTGGGAAATGCAGTTAAATGCAACAGTTCAGACTGCTCCTCAGCGGAATAGCTATTGAGCTGTTCATTTTCTAATACATCCAAACCAGCAGCCTTGATTTTTTTGCCTTCTAGGGCATGAATCAATGCCTTGGTACTAGTCACTTTTCCCCTACAAGTAGACAAAAAATAGGGCGCCTTTTGGAGGCTATTAAAAAATGATTCCCCTGCAAAATGAAAAGTTTCTGCAGTTAGGGGGAGATGAAGGCTAATCACTTCTGCCTCAGCTGCAAGGGCTTCCAAGGTAGAAGCTTCTACATGTCCATGGCTAAATCCTGTTTTATATGTATCAACAGCCAGTACCCTTACATCAAATGGTTGCAACAACCGAGCAAAAGCAGATCCTGTATTTCCGTAGCCAATAATTCCGACCGTTTTGCCCGACAACTCATCGGCGCGGTTTTCATCCCTTAGCCAAAGTCCTTTTTTTATTTCTGCATAACTACTATTAATTCGATTCATTAAGTTAAGTAATAATCCTAAGGTATGTTCGGCCACCGCATTGCGATTGCCCTCAGGACTACTTTCGCATTGAATCCCCTTTCTTTCCGCATAAGCAACATCAATTAATTCCATTCCACTTCCCAATCTACCAATCCATTTTAAGTTGGGAGCTGCATCAAATATTTCGCGATCTATTTTTAATCGAGTAGTTACAATCAACCCAACCGCATCTGTAATTAAATATTTTAATTCCTCATAAGTAATTGCAGGTTGATAAATAACAAAAAACTGTTTTGCCTTTAATGTATCAATTAAATATGGATGAACTTTTGCAGTAACAATTACTTTCATATTAATTCCTTTATCCCATTTTAAATGTAAGGGCGGCAAACTCTTCTACCGTAAGCTGTTCAGCCCGTTTTGTAAATATTTCCTCTTGCAATACAGCAGCATCAAAAAATGGTTTCATTGGATTACGCAACATTTTTCTTCGTTGCCCAAATGCTGCTTTTACTAAAGTAAAAAATGCCTTCTCCGACCTAACAGCTACTGGTTCTGCTTTTCTTTTTAATCGAATAACTCCGCTCATTACTTTAGGTGGTGGATTGAAACTTTCCGGAGGGACATCAAATAAATATTCTACTTCATAAAATGCTTGAACCAATACACTTAATATACCGTAGACTTTGGTGTGGGGCTTAGAAACAATTCTTTCCGCTACTTCTTTTTGAAACATCCCAATCATCACGGGTATCTGTTCTTTCCATTCAAGTACCCTAAAAACAATTTGCGTAGAAATATTATAAGGAAAATTTCCTAATAAAGTAAACTGGTCTTGAAAGGGAATTGGAATGTCCAAAATACTTCCTTCAATGATCATATCTGCTATAGAAGGATAATTCAATTTAAGGTACGCTACTTTTTCACGGTCTAATTCAACCGCTTTAAAATGCTGGATGGGTAATTTTAACAAATGCTTGGTTAAAGCACCTGCTCCAGGACCTACTTCTAGCACTTGTTCCATACTACCTTCTTGCAGAGCAGCTACAATTTGCTTGCAAATGGCTTCATTGGTTAGGAAATGCTGACCCAGCGACTTTTTGAGCGTATATTGCATGACTGCAAAAGTAGTATTTTAGCACCCTAAAAAATGGCTCATGAGTAATGAATTACAAAAACCCGTGATTGGCTTTACCTGCGGAGATTTAAATGGTATAGGGCTTGAATTAATTATCAAAACTTTAATGGATCAAAGAATACTCGATTTCTGCACCCCCATTGTGTTTGCGAGTAATAAGAGCTTGAATTTTTATAGAAAAGCAATTCCAGATTCCAATTTCAATTGTACTAATATCAATAATTTCACCCGAATCAACCCCAAACAAGTTAACATATTCAATGTATGGGAAGAAGAAGTGGTAATCACCCCAGGTGAATTGAATAATACAGGTGGACAATATGCATTAAAGTCTTTAGAAGAAGCTACCAAAGCACTTAAAGAAGGCCATATTCATGGATTGGTTACCGCACCTATACATAAGAAAAATATTCAATCAGAAAGTTTTCAATATAGTGGGCATACCCCTTATTTAAAAGCTTATTTCGGGGTAAATGATGTGGTCATGTTAATGGTGGCTGAAAATATGCGTGTAGGATTAGTTACAGAACATGTGACTGTTGAAGAAGTGGCTAAGCATATCACTAAAGAAAATATTATCAGCAAATTGCAAATCATTCACCAGTCACTCCAAAAAGATTTTGGCATTGATAAACCAAAAATTGCAGTGTTGGCATTAAACCCTCATGCAGGTGACGAAGGGTTAATTGGAAAAGAAGAAATTGACATCATAAAGCCAGCTATTAAAGAAGCCAACAATAAAATGCTGATTTTTGGGCCCTATCCTGCTGATGCTTTTTTTGCAAGAGGCACCCATGAAAAGTTTGATGCAGTGCTAGCGATGTACCACGATCAAGGTTTAATTCCATTTAAATCATTGGCTTTTGGTGAAGGGGTAAATTATACCGCCGGACTTCCTGTTGTAAGAACCAGCCCTGACCACGGAACCGCTTTTGATATTGCTGGTAAAGGAAAAGCAGACCATGCATCTTTTTTAGCTGCCACTTTTGAGTGCATTGATATTATTAACAGACGCATGGGCTATGCGGAGAGAAATCGAAATCCTTTGCGTAAAATTAGTGCAAGAATGTTGGCCAATGCCATTGACGAAAGAATTGAAGAAAACGAAGGATAATACCATGATTTATTTAGAAAACACCGAACTCAAAATTGCCATTTCAGAAAAGGGTGCTGAACTTCAAACCGTTTTCAATAAAGACACCCAACTAGAATATTTATGGGAAGGTGACCCTGCGTTTTGGGGAAAGAAAAGTCCGGTATTGTTTCCTATAGTAGGCACTTTAAAAAACAACCAATTTTCACATAATGGAGAAAATTATCAATTGAGTAGACATGGATTTGCAAGAGACAAAGTATTCAAAGTTACAGCGTCTAGTAATTCCCAGGTTATTTTAACTTTAGACGCAGACACTGAAACTTTAACTCAATATCCATTTCTATTTAGATTTAATATTGTTTATGAGATACACAAAAATAAATTGAGCTGCACTTATCAAATTACCAATATTGATGTTAAGCCATTTTATTTTTCAGTAGGTGCGCACCCTGCATTTAAAGTTCCATTAGAAGAAGCTTACCAATTCAATGATTATTATCTTGAATTCAGTCAATCAGAATCTACAGGCAAATGGCCCATTACAGCAGAAGGACTTATTGATGAAAATCCAATTCCATTCTTTCACAGTAACAGTAGAATTAATTTAAGTAAAGAATTATTTTATGGAGATGCCTTAGTATTTAAGCATTTAAACTCTTCATCTATTCGCCTTAGTAACGACCAATCAAAACATGGTTTCTTATTCTCTTGGTCTGAATTTCCTTTCATGGGTATATGGAGCGCAAAAGATGCCCCATTTGTATGCATTGAGCCTTGGTGTGGCATAGCCGATTCTGTAAATGCAACTGGAGAACTAAGAGATAAAGAGGGTATGATACTATTAACTCCCGGACAAAATACCAATAGAACCTGGTCTATTGAATTATACTAACTATTTAAAAATCGCATCGCTTAAACCAGTATTAATGGTGTAAGCAGTATAATTAATTTCAACCCTACCTTTTTTACCTTTCATTCTGTCTTTTATGGCTTTGTCGGTATCATCAAATTCTAAAGTTATTCCTTTAGGGAGCTTGTAGTCTTTAGCATTAAAACTAAACAATACTTTGTCGGGCAAACCATAAGAAGCAAATTTTCCATACTGCAACTCCATTTCATAAGTACCATTTTCACGGGTAGTTGTAACCGATTTACGAATTAATAAATTAGCTTCATCAATATATAAAGTTGATAAAATAATCTCTCCTGCATCGGCATCAGGCAACAGTTTTACTACTCTCACAGCCGTGCCCCCAACAGTGCTCATTCCAGCATCAATGGCCACAAATCCAGTTTGCATGATCATACTACCAATATTAATGCTGACTCCCCCTTTGGGCAACACAGAGATTCCTCCATCACGTTGTAGCTTAAATTTGTTGGGGCTTTTGAAAAACACCTTTACTCTACCAATAGGCGCTTTAATGAATGCGACATCTGTTTTCATTTTACCATCCGCAGTGTAATCTTTTACTTTTTCTAATTTAGCTTTTACTTTCATCACTAAAGCATTCATGTCTTGTGCATTCAGCGTAGCTGAAAGAGACAAAGCAGTAAAAAGAACGAATAGTTTTTTATTCAATATCATCTTCATAAACGGGTGATTAACTGAGAATATCTTTTTTTCTAAATAACCAAACAGCACTGCCTACAAACAAAACAATATGAACGGCCAAAACAGTAGCAGACCGAATAATTTTATCTGGATACTGAATACTTCCAATAATTGCTTCGTTGGCATCATTCACTTTAAAGTCAAAAAACTCTTTCCAGGTAATCATATGTGTAGTGAACAAGTAGGGCTTAATCAAATTAAATAAGGGAATATTCATTGTACTCAATATGGTACATACAATAATTACACTCATGGTTGCAACAATAGGACCAATTGAGTTTTCTGCAAAAAAAGATAAAAAGAAGCCCAATGCTGCAACGGTAACCATTGCCAAAGCAGCAAAACAAAAAGCCCCAGCATAACGCCAAAAAACATCCGACTCTTTTACAATTACAACATAACTACTTTTCATTAAGAACAAATCATCTGTTCCAAATATCAACATACTTAAAAACAACCCCATGATGGCTATCCAAATTAATAGCAGCAAAGTATAAATAACAGAAGCTATAAATTTTGCCATTACAATAGCGGTTCTCGATTGTGGCTTAGTCAATAAAATTCTCAAGGTACCCATATTGGCTTCTCCTGAAATCATATCAGCGGCAATCAAGGCAATCAATAATGGCACATGCACCAACAGAAGTTGAAGAATTACATAGCAAATAAAATATCCGTTCAATATTTTACCATCTACACTAAATGAATTGGCAAAATCGGCCATTACAAAGTCGGCATATTCTTTCCCATCCACCAATAGGCCCAATTGTATTACGCCAATTAAGGCAGTAATAGCAGCAAAAGACAAATACGTTCTTGGTCTTTTAAATACTTTGTATAACTCAATTTGTAAATGTTCCCACATGTTGTTTTCCTGCTGTTACTTGTAAAAAATAATCTTCCAGACTATGTCTTGCCTGCAAGGAATAAATATCTACGCCAGATGCTGCCAACATTCTATTGAAGTTGGGTATATCTTCTTTATTTAGACCAACCATAATTTGTCCATCACGCTCGGGCAATAAATTATTTGCCCAAATTGAAGACTGTATAGTTTGAATGGCTGTACCATTATTGGCCACACTTATTTGTAAAATGGTTTGCTGATCATTAAATAATTCAGCCGATGACCCCTCCACTAGTTTTTGCCCTTTATCTATAATTAATATTCGAGTAGCTATTTGTTCAATTTCATTTAACAAATGAGAGGAAACAATCACTGTTTTTTTCATTTCCCTAGACAAAATCAGAATCAAATTTCTAATATCTGCAATACCCTGCGGATCCAGTCCGTTTGTGGGTTCATCTAAAATGATTAATTGAGGATTGTGCACAAGCGCAATGCCTATTCCCAATCGTTGTTTCATTCCTTGAGAAAAAGTTTTGACAGTATCATGGGCTCTCGATGCAAGACCTACCATTTCCAATTGGTCCATCAACATTTTGTTGGAAGGCTTAACCCCACTCAACTTGGCAAACAACTTTAGGTTTTCATAAGCAGATAAATACTTGTAAACGTCTGGCTTTTCAATAACAGCACCTATTTGTTGCAAAATTTCTTTGCGGTGCTTGTTTAAATCGTATCCAAATATGGATATATCGCCACTAGTTGGTGTAATGAGCGTCAATAACATTCGAATAGTAGTACTTTTTCCTGCGCCATTTTGACCCAGGAATCCATACACATCGCCAGATTCAACCGAAAAGGAGAGTTGGTTGACCGCGGTGAGGCTATTGAACTGCTTGGTGAGTTGGGAAACTTTTACTATTTGTTGCATTGATTTGTATAACAACAAAACTAGTTAAGATGTTTAAACTTTTAGGTATTGCTGAAGTGCTTTCACATAATCTTCAAATGCCTTCAGACCTGCCGGGGTAACTTTACAGGTAGTTTGAGGGTAGTTGTCTTTAAATTGCTTAATTACTTCAATATAACCCGCATCTTTTAATTTTTGGACTTGCACACTCAAATTACCCGCAGTCGCATTCGTTTTCTCCCTTATAAAGGTGAATTCAGCTTCTTTAACACTAATGAGTAAACTCATTATGGCTAACCTTAACTGCGAATGTAATATGGGGTCTAATTCTTTAAACATTGGGTCTAGTCTGAGCCAGGTATTTTTTTCTTAATATCACTCCTGGTATAAACCAGCAAACTAATGCAGCAATAGATCCTAACAGCATATCGAATCTACTCTCAGTAAATAGACTTAAAAAAAACAATCCATAAGTAATGATTGCTCCATACTTCATTGGATTAAATTTTTTTACTAAGCCAGTTACCATTGTTGGGAAAGCATAAAACAAAATATAAATAGAATAAAGGGAAGGAGTAAATGGCCTAATCACCTCATCGGGACGACCGTCAGTAAAATGCTTCATTAAGGTCCAACCTTCTTCAGCTATAGTTTTTTCAACTTGAAATGGGACTATATTTTGATAAAATCCCATTGCGAAAAGACTTATGCCAAAAACCAGCCAAACTGCATTAACCAAATCGTCATCATACTGCTTGGCTTTTTGTATTTTTTTTTCTTTGATAGAAATATATACCTGAGGAATAATGGCAGCTAAAACCAACCACCAGATATCGAACCATAACTTGAAATCATAAGTTCGTTGTAAAAAATTCATTAAAGAAGCAATAGAAACAACTGAGCCCCACAATAAAGAGCCAATACCTGTATCATGGTAACTGCCTTTTGCTTTTTTGATCATTTCAGCTATTAGCTGCAAACTTTCTTGTTCCGAAAATTTTGTTTCATTAGCCATTGAAAGAATTTTTAAACTTTGCTCTTAATAAATATCCAGGAATAATCCAAGCACTAATCACTGCTGGAATTAACAACAATATAATTTCCTTGGTAGAAATATACACTGCTGAAACAGACAATAACCAACAAACGATGCCACCTATTTTTAGCGGTGAAAATCGCATGATGGCGCCAGTTAAAAAAGTAGGCATGCCATATAATAATAAAATTAGCGCATACATTAATTGCCAGTTTCCGAGCTTTGCTGATATAAACGAAACGACTCCCATACTTATACCAAAAACCATCCAAACATATCCAATCATTTCATCGGTATAGGTTTTAACCGTTTCCTTTTTTTCTTTTGAATTCAAATAATACAATTGATAGGCCAATGCTGCGATGGTTAACATCCATATGTATCCGGCATTTGCGCCCATAGAAGTATAGGTAAGCAAAGAATAATGAACCAATGAGCAAGTGAAAATAATCCATCCCCATAGAAGATACAATGTGCCATTTTCAGAATACCGATTTTGTGCTTTATTAATCATGCTTTCGATTAATGCAAGACTAGATTGGGCAGACAGTTGCGCTTGATTACTCATACTATCAGTTTAGAAATATAAAGATACCCCTGCCAATGGTAGCAGGGGTAAAATAGATACACAAATTACTGACAAGCAGCCAATAATTGTTCCGCCTGTTCCTTACCCCAGCTAGGATGTAATACAGATGCAGGCTTAAAATTGCCAAACAATTCTACAGACTTTTCAAATAGTTTTTTAGCAACTGATTTGCCGCCACCAAATGCTTCTGGCACATTCATTAAATACTGACCTTCTAATAGATAAGGTCTAGGGTTATTAGGATCAATTGCTTTTGCTTTTGCTATAGCTTCAGCAGCAATAGCACCATATGATTGCCATCTGCTCATTGGATCAACTACCAATTGCATTACCGCCACTTGTTGCTTTAAACAAAAGATTTCTGCATTATTATTTTCAATTGCTTCTGCTTTTGTAATCAACTCATTTACTTTTTCAGCTACTTTGTCTTTATCGGAAGCTGGGTTCATGAATGCTGCAATGGTATAATTTCTTGCAGCATAATAATAAGGCAGCCATTGGGTTTTCTCCGCATCGCCTACTCTTTCAAAAAATGAAGCAACAGCACTCATTTCATCGGGTGTTTTACTTTCTTTCATTTTAGATAAGCCATTCTGCATAGCTGATTCATATTTACTTTGTGCATTTAATCCAAGAGTTGCAAAAAGTGCAAATGCCATTAATATCTTTTTCATGTTTTAAAATTTAAGTGTTGATTTAATTTATTAAAGATTGTTATTGATATTTTGCTGTGAACGATCTACCCCCCAACTTAGAAAAATGCCTAAGAAAAAGCTTCTATCGGCTGGTGGATTAATTTCTGAACGAATTAAATCGCCATTGGTATCTCTTAAACGACCACTGTAATTATATCCAAAGATTTGTCGTTCGTTAAATACATTGTTTACACCCAATACAACTACAGCATTAGCTTTGCCAATTTTTGGCAACCAATTCAAACTGAAATTATTAGAACTATACCCAATGGTTCTATCGACTAGAAAGTCTTTAGGTGATCTATTCGGATTAAAATAAGGACGTCCGGTACTCCAATTATAACTCCAGTTTACACCAAACATATTTTTAACCCAGAACTTCTTCAAAACCACACTACCACTATGTGTTGCCGCAAAGGTTGGTTGTACTAAAGCGGTATAATTATTATAATCTCTTTTTGTATCTAAATAGGAATAACTAATCCAGTAATCAAAATTTTTAAATGTTTTTTTGTCTCTCCAAAATAATTCTACTCCTTTTGCATACCCTAAACCATTGTTACTTACAGTAGTAGGAAAGCTGTTGGAAGTTTTTAAGAGACTCAAATAATCTTTATAAAAAGCCTGAACACGGAAAGTATAACTACTCGAAATATGTTGATAGGTAAGAATATAATGATCCGCTCTTAAAAAATTGACTGGAGGCTGATTAATCAAGTACCTCCTTTCAGGTGTTTGATAAAATATTCCATAGTCTACCGTTACTTGACTATTCTTTCCCAATTTATAAGACAGCGCAGCTCTTGGTGCTACATTCATTTTATTTAATAAACTACTATGTTCTATTCGAACCCCAGGCCTAAAAGCCAATTCATTGGTAATATATAAATCTGCTTCTGCAAATCCTGCTTTATAAAAATCATTTACACTAGAAGGAAATAATCCGTTCATACTTTGAAAACGGCTACTGTCGGCATTATTCCATACTTCTGCTCCAAATCGAATGGTATTAATTGCTCCAAATCTTTTATCTACCACCACTCTTCCTTGTAACATCCATTGATTTGCATTTAAGGAGAAACCAGTTTGATCAATTACAGAAATATTGGTAATAGGAACAGCTTGATATTGTTGATTTTGAACCTGTGTAAGAATTTCGTCTTTATTGTAACTAACGCTCGCTGCAATATTTATTTTCCATCCATTTCCTAAAAATTGTCTGAAACTTAAATTGGTAAATAGGTTTTGATTTTTCAAACTAAAAGCATTCCATAAGCCAATGCTATCTAAAGAAGGGTTTCTGACACCCAATGTACCTGAGTTATAATAGGCATAGATTTTAAATACCCCATTCTTTTTTGTTTTAAAACGATAGTTCATGTCGGCGGTATGAAAATCAGGTACTTTAAAAAAGTCTGGAGCCTGTGGTACTAATTTTTGATATACAGCTAAATTGGTCCAATTGTAACTGAAACCATAACTGGATTTTTTATTATTTGCAACTTGTTGTAAACCCACTGTTGCAAATAATGGGGAGAGTCCTACTTGTAATTCAGATTTTTCGGGAATATCTAAACTCTCTAAACTTAACACACTACTTAATGCTTGTCCATATAAAGCAGAATAACCTCCACTGCTAAAAACAGTTCCACTAAATAAAAACGGAGAAAATCGGCCTCTTTGAGAAATTCCAGGAACACTGCTGTAAAAGAAATTATTCACTACAGTACCATCGATGATAATTTTAGCTTCTTCAGCAGAACCACCCCTGATAAATAATCCTTCTTGCTCCCCTACTTTTTGTGCCCCTGGCAATGTTTGAATGGTAGCAGAAATATCCGCATTTGCTCCAGCAGTGGTAGCAATATCCAATGCTTTTAACACAGTTCCTTTTTTCTTGTCGCTGGCTTCATAAGATCCTGCAGTAATGATGACTGCTTTTAATTCATTGATTTCCTCTTTTAAGATAAAGCTGATTACCACCGAATCAGTTTCCAAAACAACTGGAAGCTCCATGGTCTTATACCCAATATTACTAGCCACCAATAGCGTATTTCCTTTTTCGGTTGTTTTAAATGAGAAAGATCCAGTGGAATCAGACATGGTTCCATCATAGCTGTCTTTTATGGCAATATTGGCCCCTGCTAGAATACGGCCTTTATTATCTTTTACGGTTCCTTTTACAAGTACCTGTGCTTTTAATAAGCCCGCCAACATCATCCCTGCTATAAAAATTAGAATTGCTTTCATTTTATTCATTTGATAAAACAAACGTAGACTAGTTTATTTTATAAACCAAATTATTTTATAAATTTTTTATTGATCAGCCAACTTTTAAATGAACTATATTGTTTAAGTATTGATAATGAACTATTTATGAGAGAGAAAGCTGTTTTCCTTACTGCGCAATGGGAATACTTGGTGATGCTGAATTATCAAATTCCTCCTGAAATACTGGTTCCCCACCTTCCAAAAGGAACAGAATTGGACTTATTTGAAGGGAAAGCATTAGCGAGTGTTGTTGGCTTTCTTTTTAACAACACAAAAGTATTTGGTATGAAATGGCCATTCCATACCAATTTCGAAGAAGTTAACCTTCGGTTTTATGTAAAAAGATTTGACGGTGTAAATTGGAAAAGGGGCGTTGCATTTATTAGTGAAATTGTTCCTAAGCATTTGATAGCATGGATTGCAAATGGATTATACAATGAACATTATAGCAGAATGCCTATGCAGCATCAAGCCCATCTCGAAAATGATTTTTTACAACTGAACTATGAATGGCAAAACAAACAACAATGGAATAGCTTAAAAGTGAAAGCGCTTAACCGACCACTATCAATTGCTCCTGATAGTAAAGAAGAATTTATTTTTGAACACTATTGGGGTTACAATCAACTAAATAAAAATACACTAATAGAATACGGTGTAGAACATCCACGTTGGGAAATTTATCCAGTTACTTACCATGAACTAAGAGCAGATATTGCAGGTTTATATGGATCAGATTTTGTACCCTATTTAACAGCAAATCCTGAAAGTGCAATGCTAGCAAAAGGCTCTGCGGTTACCATTCGCAAGCCAAGTTTTTTTAAAGTATAGCAGCTAAAGTGTAACTGTTTAAGCCATCACTGCAACTAAATACAATAGTTGAGTAGCTATCACTTGATTCCCTTCTAGATGAATTTCATTCAATATCTCTTTAGGTGAAACACCTTTTGTAAAAAGCTTCCAAGCAATAGTTGCTGGAATAATTGTTTTGGCATACAACTTATTACCAGGTGATTCATATAAAAGGTTCCATTGTTGATTGTGGTATTGCAAATACCCAATCACTCCCATTGCTCCCTCAATTTCAATTGCAATAATAGCATGAGCTGGAGCAGTATGATTTCTTAATAAGTGCGGAAGTCCTAGAAAAAATGTTTGGATAAAAGGTTTAAATAATTCAGGAGTGATGATGGCAGCTGTTTTATTTACTGCCTCCCGAATTTGTAATTGATGATGGTATTTTTCTGTATATTCTCTTGCAACATGAAACCAGTTTAAAGATTCCTTTTCCCCTGCCCATGCAACGGAAAAAATTGCTTTCTCAAATGGATTTAAATCGGCTAATAGTTGCGTATGAACAGGGCCACACTGTTCTAATAATTCAATCAACAATTGCGGGCTCCATCTATTTGCGGTTAGAATAAATTGAGCATTAAGCTCATTAATATAATTTACCAACGTAGTATATTCCTCATTAACTGGACCACTGTATCCAAAATGACCATCTCTAAGAATAGCAATTCCTCTAGTGGTTGTATCTAGTAAATGTGCAACAATGTCTTTTACTGTCCATTGTTTGGCCAATGTTGGCCTTTCCCAATCACCCGGTTCTAGTTCTTTTAACACATTTATTAATGCATCATGAATAGGCTTAAACAGATGAATGGTTTCTATAAAGGGCTTTTGATGCATCTACTAAAATTACATTATTACTGAAAAATGAAAAACTAAGTGCAAAAAAAAGAGGCTGTCTGTTAAGACAACCTCTTTCATATTTTTGAACTACACCTTATTTATACTGCTCGCCAATTCCTTTAGCTAGCTCGGTCATTTTCTTAAGACCATCTTCAGGTAAGTTTCCTTTCTTAAATTCTGCTAATACATCAGGTAATTTGTTTTCCATTTCCATTAAGAAATGAGCTTCAAATTCTTTTACTTTTTTAACTGCTACTTCGCGTAAAAGACCCAACGTACCCAAGTAGATAATAGCAACCTGCTTTTCTACAGACATTGGAGAATACTGCAATTGCTTTAAAATTTCTACGTTTCTAGCACCTTTATCAATTACTGATTTAGTTGCAGCATCTAAGTCTCCACCAAATTTAGAGAAAGCTTCTAGCTCACGGTAAAGGGCTTGGTCAAGTTTAAGTGTACCGGCCACTTTTTTCATTGACTTAATTTGTGCGTTACCACCCACACGGCTTACTGAAATACCTACGTTAATAGCTGGACGAATACCTGCGTTAAACAAGTTACCTTCCAAGAAAATTTGTCCGTCGGTAATAGAAATTACGTTCGTAGGAATATATGCAGATACGTCTCCAGCCTGTGTTTCAATGATTGGCAATGCAGTTAAAGAACCACCCCCTTTCACTAAATGCTTGATAGACTCTGGTAAGTCATTCATGTTTTTAGCAACATCATCATTGGCAATTACTTTTGCAGCTCTTTCCAATAAACGACTATGCAAATAGAATACGTCTCCAGGATATGCTTCACGACCTGGAGGTCTTCTTAACAACAAAGAAACCTCACGGTATGCAACCGCTTGTTTTGATAAGTCATCAAATACAATCAATGCTGGTCTACCTGTATCTCTAAAGAATTCACCAATTGCTGCACCCGCAAATGGAGCGTAGAATTGCAATGGAGCAGGATCAGATGCAGAAGCTGCAACGATTGTTGTGTAAGCCATTGCGCCATTGTCTTCTAAGGTTTTCATTACCCCAGCTACAGTAGATGCTTTTTGACCAATCGCAACATATATACAGTAAACAGGCTTGCCTGCGTCAAAAAATTCCTTTTGATTAATAATGGTATCAACGCAAATAGCGGTTTTACCAGTTTGACGGTCACCAATTACCAACTCACGCTGGCCACGACCTACTGGAATCATTGCATCAATTGCTTTAATACCAGTTTGTAATGGTTCTTTTACTGGCTCACGATAAATTACCCCAGGCGCTTTACGCTCCAATGGCATTTCATATAATTCGCCTTTGATAGGACCTTTACCATCAATAGGTTCACCTAAAGTATTGATAACACGACCAACTACTCCTTCACCTACTTTGATAGATGCAATCTGTCCGGTTCTTTTTACTTTAGCACCTTCTTTAATGCTTCCGCTTTCACCCATTAAAACCACACCCACATTGTCTTCTTCAAGGTTAAGGGCAATTGCTTTAACACCGTTTTCGAATACTACCAGTTCTCCGCTTCGTACACCATTAAGGCCGTACACACGGGCAATACCATCACCCACCTGCAATACGGTTCCTACTTCTTCTAGTTCGGCAGAAGCATTGAAATTGCTGAGTTGCTGTCTCAGTATCGCTGATATTTCATCTGGTTTAATATCTACCATTTTGTATGATTTAAAAGTTGATCTTAATGTATTTGGTTATCGAATATTTGGAACAAATTGATTTTGAAGGAACTGCTTTTTAATCTCGCGCAAATCAAATGCAATACTTGCATCTACCTGCTTATTATTAAATTCCAAAACAAAACCCCCAATTAATTTTTCATTTACAGCAGTTTCTAATTCAACTGAAGTGAAATTATTAGCTTTCTGCACACTTGCTTCAATAGACTTTTTCAATTCTTCAGAAACAGGAACCGCAGTAGTAAGCTTTACTTGATGTATGCCTTTAATTGCATTGTATTGATTAATGAATGCAGTAGCAATCTCTGGCAAATCACGCTCTCTTCCTTTTCTTACCAACAAATTGCAAAACAATGCAGTTAGTTCAGAAACTTTTCCATTGATTACTGCTACCAACATTTTTTCCTTTTGATTGGCCTTAATAATGGGGCTGCGCAGCACATTCAAAAAGTCTCGACTTGCTTTGCAAATAGCCTGTATATATTGCATATCAGTGCGCACAGTGTCTAATTGATTTCTTTCGGTAGAAAGATCAATTAGGCTTTTGGCATATCGGTCTGCTAATCTTGGGTTCGACATGTATTAGTTCAGTTTAACGCCTTCAGCTAATTGTTTAATATAATTTTCTTGATCGCCTTTGTTAGACAATTCTCTGCTCAACACTTTTTCTGCTACTTCAATTACCAATGCACCAACCTGATTTTTAACATCGGTTAAAGCTGCATTTTTTTGTTGCATAATGGCAGATTGCGCTTCAGCAACAATGCGATCGTACTCAGACTTCGCTTTGTCTTTAGCATCTGAAACCATTTTATCTGCTGTTTCTTTTGCTTCCTTAATCATCACCGCTCTCTCTTCACGAGCTTTAGCCATCATAGCTTCGTTCTCATTTTTAAGTGCAGCCATTTCAGCTTTCACTTTATCTGCAGAAGCAATAGCATCAGCAATACCGGTTTCTCTTTCTTTCAATGAAGCTAGAATGGGCTTCCATGCAAAGCTCTTCAACAAGAAGAATACAACAAGGAATGCTAGTAAAGTCCATACCAACAATCCTACTCCGGGGTTTAACAGTTCCATATAATAAATTTAAAACTTCAATGTTTAGTTAAAGATTACTGCATCGATTGCCCTGTGCGCACGATGCAGTAAAAAGTTTGTGCAACTAGGCTTTCAATACAGCCAAGATACCTGCGATTACCGCGAAAAGGGCAACACCCTCTACGAAAGCGGCAGTCAAGATCATGTTTGCACGGATGTCGTTAGAAGCTTCTGGTTGACGAGCGATGCTTTCTACAGCACCTTTACCAATTTGACCGATACCAATACCGGCACCAATTGCAGCTAATCCTGCACCAATAGCACCACCTAAATGGCTCATGCTAACATCCAACAAAGTGTTAATAACTGACATACTGTTTGTTTTAATGATAAAAAAAATTAATGATGCGCTTCATCGTGGTGAGCACCTTCCATTGACTGACCAATAAACACGGCAGTTAAATTGGTAAAGATGAACGCTTGAATAAAGGCAACCAATATCTCTATGAAATAAATGAAAATGGTAAATGCCATAGATACAGGAGCAAAACCCCAACCTGCAACTTTACTCATGGCACCAAAAATGAAAATCAACATCACAAAGCAAGTAATTACAATGTGTCCTGCAACCATATTGGCAAACAAACGGACAATCAAAGCAAAAGGCTTAGTGAAAATTCCCAAGAACTCTACAGGCACTAGGATTGGTTTAACAAAACCAGGTACTGGCGGGTTAAAAATATGCGCCCAAAAATGTCTGTTGGTACTAAATAAAATAACAAAGAAACTAATCACCCCTAATACAATAGTGAATGCAATATTTCCAGTTACGTTAGCAGAGCCAGGAATTAATCCCATCAAGTTATTAATCAAGATGAAGAAAAACACGGTGAGCAAATAAGGCATGAATTTTTCATATGCATGTCCTAAGTTTGGTTTACCCACTTCGTCTCTAACGAATGTGATAACGGGTTCCACTGCATTTTGAAATCCACTTGGAGCAACTTTGGCGCCGTTGCGTTTGTATTTATTTGCTACCCCAATCATTAATACACATAATAATATGAGGGCTATAAACATTTGTACCACGTTACGAGTTAAACTCATATCGTATACTGTAACAGTTGTATCGTGTTCCCCTGCTGCATTTACGGCAACAATATGTCCTTCTTCTGATTTATACCCTTCGTATACATCGTGTCCATGGTTAAATTTTGAATAATTAAACATGGTCAATCCTCTCTCTGGAGAATATAGAATTACAGGCAATGGAATGCTGATATGCTTTTCGCCAATAGTAGCGAAATGGAACTCATGGGCGTCCATGATATGCTCCATAATTAGCTTGGCCGGATCAAATGAACTTGCTTCGTGCTTTTCGGCGCCACCAGCTGGTGCGTCGCTCGCAAATGAATTCGCAGAAAAAAGCAATAAGAATATGCTGAAAACAGCTACCAGTAATGTTTTTATGCTTTTTGAGGCCATACCCATCTCTAAATTTGCGGCAAAGATAAGGGTAGATGGGGGAAATTTACTGCAAAACAGCTTTCTTTTTCTCAAACTGCATTTCGTGTAATCGGGCATAGAATCCTCCTGCTGCCAATAAATTGGCATGACTCCCTTTTTCCTTCAATTCCCCCTTGTCTAACACAATTATTTGATTGGCTTTTCTTATTGTACTTAGGCGATGAGCTATAACAATAGAAGTTCGACCCGAAATAAGGGTGTCAATGGCTTTTTCAATCAAAAGTTCGCTTTCGGTATCAATGGAAGAAGTGGCTTCATCTAAAATTAAGATAGCGGGATTGTACAATAGGGCCCTTATAAAAGAAATCAGTTGACGTTGACCCAAACTAAGCGTATTTCCGCGCTCCATTACATTGTACTGATAGCCCCCTGGCAATTGCATGATAAAATCGTGCACCCCTATCATTTTAGCTGCTTCTTCTACCTGAGCAAGCGTAATTGCTGGATTTCGGAGGGTTATATTGTCCATAACCGTTCCCGAAAATAAAAAAACGTCTTGCAATACGACCCCTATCCCTTTACGCAGACAGTCTGTATCCCAGCGGCTTAT
Source organism: Sediminibacterium sp. (assembly GCF_030695065.1). Taxonomy (GTDB): domain Bacteria; phylum Bacteroidota; class Bacteroidia; order Chitinophagales; family Chitinophagaceae; genus Sediminibacterium. The sequence continues at coordinate 405,979 of NZ_JAUYTR010000011.1, forward strand.
ATCCACCCCATCAATAGCAACTTCCCCCTCTTGAATTTGATACAAACGGTTGAGTAAACTGATGATAGAGGTTTTTCCACTTCCAGTATGACCTACCAATGCAACGGTTTCTCCTGCTTTTACTTCAAAACTGATATCATGTAGCACATTTTGAGTGCCGGTATAAGAAAAACTCACGTTTTTAAATGAGATATTTCCTTTGATATGCTTTGGGGCAAAAGCATCCGATGAAGTTGGCGGCAATTCATCGGTATTGTCTAGTACTTTCAACACCCTTTCCGCTGCAATCATTCCCATTTGCAGTACATTAAACTTGTCTGCAATTACGCGCAAAGGCCTGAAAATTTGGTTGAGATATAAAATAAAGGCAACCAACAAACCTGCATCCAAAGTTCGGTCGGCAATCCACCAAACTAAAATACCCATACTCACTGCCAACACCACTTCTACCACAGGGAAAAACACAGAATAGGCAAAAATGGCATTGATATTAGCATCTCTATGCTTCTCATTTATTTTTTTAAATGCACCTGCTTCTTTGTCTTCTGCAGCAAATACTTGTACTACTTGCATCCCGGTTATATGTTCTTGTACAAATGCGTTTAGCGCAGCCACTGCGTTTCGAACCTGCATAAAACTTTTGTTCACACTCTCTTTAAAATAGTAAGTGGCAATAATCATGATGGGGAATGGCGTTAAACTAACCAAAGTCAATTTCCAATCCATATAAAACATGGTGGCTAGGGTAATAATAATAGTGAGCAAATCGGCCACTATAGGGATTAAACCATCCGAAAAAATTTCGTTGATGCTTTCAATATCATTGATGGTTCTTGTTGTGAGCGTGCCAATAGGGGTTTGATCAAACTGCCTTAAGTTCAGGCCCAATACTTTTTTGTATACAGTAACTCGCAAATCTTTCACCACATTTTGTCCCATCCAGGCAGTGATAAAGGAAAATAAAAAACGGATGGCAGTTTCAATAATTAAAAAGCTGATCTGAAAAATTGTTACAGCAATAATGAACCTACTCACATCGGACAAATCATTACCGAATAACACCCATTTTACCCAATCTGGAACCTGTGCTGCTTTCCCGATTGCCCCGTTTACCGTTAGCTGAATCAAGTAAGGCCTTACTGGTGCTGCAATTGCCATAAAAATAGCGAGCACCAAACTCAAATAAAAATAGGAAGAATAAGGTCTTACAAAAAAGAAGATGCGCTTTAATAAACTGAAATCGAATATTTTCTTTTTAGCGGTAGCGGTCATTGCAGCGCAAATGTAAATAGAAATTATTGTTGATTGGCTTTCCAGATTAACCAACTATTTAATCCAACATAAATCACTAAAAATACTTGGGCGGTTATCATATCAAATTTATTGGCCTCTGCCAGTTTCCCTTGCTTCTGCAATTTTAATGAGTAAATGGATAAACTCACTCCTGCAATGATGAATATTAAAGTAATTCCATGTAATAAATCTACCAAGGTAAATGTGGTAGACTCAGGCAAAGAAGACTCTACTACATACTTATTTCCAATCACTGCAAATAAAGCACCCACACTTAATCCAAAACGGGAATCAATATTATCTGCATGAATAAAAAAGCAGATATAGGTTATCAAGAAAGAGATATACATCCCTAAAAACATTTTCCAAAATAAATCTCCCGCATCTCGGCTTAAACTAATTCTTGCCCTATAAGAACCATATTCTGTATGTGCGGTATCAATAGATGGATCCCCAAAAGCAGATTCATACATTTTAATAGAAGTACTGGTTATAAAACTGTCAATTACCCAACCTCTTAAAGCGAAACGGGGATCATAGTTTTTTCCTAAAGTATCTCTTGCGAATACCAATTCACTGGCATCAAATTGCGAATTCTCAATTGAAAACCACAGTCGTTGCCGATCGAATGGAAAGTTTTGTATACTCCAATTGTCTTTCATAATACACTGGAGTTTCATCTGCATAAAATAATCTCCACTAGAAGAGTCAATGGTAGAATATAGCTTGGATACCGATTTGGCATTGGGTACTTCTAGGTATTTATCAAATTCAAAATCGCGGTTCTTGTAGCGCATCCAAAGCCATAAATTGATGGTATATTCTTTTTGCTTAAAATCGATGTCGTGAATGCTGGTAACGTAAATACCTGTTTTTACCGTATCGGGAAAAAGGGATTGGGCTTTTGTTTGTTGAAGACTTATAAACAAAAGAACTAAAGCAATTATACAAATATGAAAATAGCTGGGCTTCAAGAAAAAATTTTTATTTAAGGTAAGCCATTCTTGAGCAGCTGCATAAAACAAATTCAAATGAAGCCTTTTCCTATCTTTGTAAGGTATGGATTCAGCCCCAATTCAGTCAATAGAGCCTAGTTTAGCCAAGTACACGCTGAACGAAGAACAGGAGAAAAAAGAAATCATTCGCCATTATCGCGCATTATTAAAAGCCTTGCGCCCTAAACTTAAAAAAGGGGATAAAGAATTACTAAGAACTGCTTTTGAAATGGCTGCCAATGCGCACAAAACGATGCGTAGAAAAAGTGGGGAGCCCTATATTCTTCACCCCATTGCAGTTGCCATGATTTGCGTGGAAGAAATTGGGCTTGGGGTAAGAAGTACCATTTGCGCTTTGTTACACGATACTGTTGAAGACACCGATATTTCCTTGGAAGATGTTGAAATGGAATTTGGTACCGAGATTGCCAAAATTGTAGATGGACTGACCAAAATTTCAGGAGTAATAGACACTAATACCAGTCAGCAAGCAGAGAATTTTAAAAAAATTCTTTTAACCTTAACCGATGACCCTAGGGTTATTTTAATCAAGTTGGCAGACCGCTTGCACAATATGCGAACCTTGGACCATATGAAAAGAGAGAAGCAGTTAAAAATTGCTTCTGAAACGGTTTGGGTATATGCGCCTCTAGCGCATAGAATGGGTTTGTACAGCATCAAAACCGAACTGGAAGACCTTTCCATGAAATACATGGAACCAGAGGCTTACAAAGACATTGCTAAAAAATTATCGGAAACCAAGCGCGAAAGAACCCGTTATATCAACGAATTCATTAGACCTATTCGCGAAAAATTAGTTGCTGCCGATTTTGATTTTGAAATTTATGGCAGACCCAAAAGCATACACTCTATCTGGAATAAAATCAAGAAAAAATCGGTGGCTTTTGAAGAAGTGTACGATCTTTTTGCCATTCGGGTTATTTTGAATGCCCCACCCGAAAAAGAGAAAGAGCAGTGCTGGAAAGTGTACTCTATGATAACCGACGAGTACAATCCCTCTCCTGAAAGATTAAGAGACTGGTTAAGCAACCCTAAAAGCAATGGTTACGAGGCTTTGCATACCACGGTAATGGGTCCGCAGGGTAAATGGGTGGAAGTTCAAATAAGAACCAAGCGAATGAATGAAATTGCCGAAAAAGGATTGGCGGCTCACTTCAAATACAAAGAAGGAAAAGATGGAAACGACGAAGACCGTTTTGATAAATGGTTTGGTCAAATTAGAGAAGTCTTGGGTGCGCCAGATACAGATGGGGTAGATTTTTTACAAGACTTTAAAACTTCTTTTTTAGCAGAAGAAATTTATGTGTATACCCCAAAGGGGGAAGTGAAGATGTTGCCTACCGGTAGCACCGCGCTTGATTTTGCTTTCTCCATTCACTCCGCTATTGGCACCAAATGTATTGGAGCAAAAGTGCACCACAAATTGGTGCCTATTGGCCATAAACTAAGAAGTGGTGACCAAATAGAAATCATTACCAGCAATAAACAAAAGCCCTCAGAAGATTGGCTGAATATGGTTGTTACTGCCAAAGCCAAAAATAAAATCAAAGACAGTTTACGCGAAGAGAAAAGAAAAATAGCCGAGGATGGTAAATATGTTTTACAAAGAAGATTGGAATCAATTGGGGCAGCTTATAGTCAACATAATATAGATGAACTAATGCAGTTTTATAAGTTAAATTCTGCATTAGACCTGAACTATAAAATTGCTACCAAAGCAATTGATTTAAGAGAACTAAAAGACTTTCAAATACTTGGAGATAAAATTGAAATTCCAAAACCCAAGCCTGTTTTTAATGATTTAACTGCTGACCCAACAAAACCTATTTCTAAAAAAGATTCCGAATTAATCATTTTTGGCGAAAGCAGTGATAAAATCATGTACACTTTGGCCAAATGCTGCAACCCAATTCCAGGGGATGACGTGTTTGGGTTTGTGAGCACAGGCAAAGGGTTAATTATACATAGAACCAGTTGTCCCAATGCTACTCAACTGCTGGCCAACTATGGCCACCGGGTTGTTAAAACCAAATGGGCCAAGAATAAAGAAATTTCTTTCTTAACAGGGTTAAAGATTGTAGGGCTAGACGACGTAGGTGTTATTAATAAAATAACGAATGTAATCAGCGGAGATTTGCGCATCAATATTTCAGGATTAAGCATTGATTCACGAGAAGGATTATTTGAGGGAACTATCAAAGTTTTTGTTCACGACAAAGAAGAATTAGAAGAGTTGGTAAATCGATTAAAATCGCTCAATGGAATTCAAACCGTTGATCGTTTTGATACGGAAAAAGAAGGTTAAATATTTAACCCCAAACTCTTACTCTTATCCCTTATTTTTGCGCCTTAGACAATAAACTATGGTTGACGTAATATTAGGCTTACAATGGGGCGACGAAGGAAAGGGTAAAATAGTAGATTATTTTGCCCCTAATTATGATATCGTAGCCCGTTTTCAGGGTGGTCCCAATGCTGGACACACACTTTATGTAGAAGGAAAGAAAATGGTATTACACCAAATTCCTTCAGGCATTTTTCATCAGGATAAAGTAAATATTATTGGTGGTGGTGTAGTATTAGATCCTGTTACGCTAAAAAGAGAATGTGATGCAGTTGCAGCACATGGAATTGATGTAAGAAAAAATTTATTTATTTCAGAGCGTACCAATATTATTATACCTACCCATAGAGCTCTAGATAAAGCATCAGAATTATCTAAAGGGGAAAGCAAAATTGGTTCAACCTTAAAAGGAATTGGACCTGCTTACATGGACAAGACTGGCAGAAATGCGTTAAGAGTAGGCGATTTATTAGACAAAAACTTTACCAGTCAATACATCAAACTTCGTTTAAAGCACCAGAAATTGTTGGATAATTTTCATTTTATTGAAGATATTTCAACTTGGGAAGAAGAGTTTTTTGAAGCCTTAGAGTTTTTGAAAACCTTGAATGTGATTAACTGCGAATACTTTGTGAATGACCAAATAACCAAAGGGAAAAAAGTATTGGCAGAAGGTGCTCAAGGAAGTATGCTAGACATTGATTTCGGCACATTCCCTTTTGTAACTTCATCTAATACCATTTCAGCGGGTGTTTGTACGGGCTTAGGCGTATCCCCTAAAAAAATAAACGATGTAATGGGTGTATCTAAAGCCTATTGCACTAGAGTAGGAAGTGGTCCTTTCCCAACAGAATTAGAAGATGCTACTGGTGAAGAATTAAGAAGAATTGGCAGCGAATTTGGCGCTACTACAGGTAGACCAAGACGTTGTGGCTGGATAGATTTAGTAGCATTAAAATACACTTGTATGATTAATGGTGTTACTAAAATTATCATGACCAAAGCAGATGTTTTAGATAGTTTTAAAGAATTGGAAGTTTGCACAGCTTACGATGTAAATGGAAAAATAACAGAAGAAGTACCTTATCAAATTTCCAGAGCAAAGATCAGCCCTGTGCTTCAATCTTTTAAAGGCTGGAATACAGATACTTCTACCATTAAAACTGCAGCTGCTTTACCAGCAGAAATGAATACTTATATTGATTTCATCAACAATTATGTGGGTGCACCTGTTAAGTATGTTTCTAATGGACCAGGAAGAGAGCAGATAGTTAGCTTGTAGTTTTGGCATTTGATTTGATATTGAAAAATTTATTTGGTTAATACAATTTTGCGTACAAATTTTACGCTCTAAATCTTATTAGAAATATGGCAGCGAAGTCTGATAAGGATAAGAAATCCTCTACCCCAAAAGTACCGGCAAAAGTAGCCGCAAGTAAACCGTCTCCTAAAGCAAAGAAAAAGGAAGACGATGACGATGATGATGATTTGGAAGACGATGAACCCATTGTGAAGTCTTCTGCTAAAAAAGCAGGCGCAAAATCATCTGCTAAAAAAACTGCGGATGATGACGACGAAGACTTAGATGATGAAGCAGATGAAACTGCAGACGACTGGGAGGCTTCTGAAGAAGACGACAGTTGGGATCCTGATTTTGATGAATTTGACTTACCCAAGAGTAAGGGTAAAAAAGCGACTGGCGGAAAGAAAAAAGAAGAAGAAGAGGAAGACTTTAAAGTAGATGAAGACTTTAAAGAGTTCGATCTTTTTAATGACAAGAGCGGTGGCTTTGATGATGACGAGGACGACGATTTTTAAAAGTTCATACCATTTTGAAAAGAACTAAAAAGGTATACCCTGTAAAGGACTTACCTAATATAAAAGAGCAAATACTGCATTGGGTTAACCATTTCAGTGTTTGCTCTTTTTTAGATAACCACCAGTATGATTCTACTCATCATTCAGTAGAATGTATTGCAGCAGCTGGTGAAATATGCAGAATCACAGGCCCTGACACAGCTAAAGCAATTGATGCCTTTTATAAAACCAATCAAGATTGGCTTTTCGGACATTTATCATATGAATACAATGCCAAACATTTAGAGGGCACCCAAAAGAAGAACCAAATTCATTTTAGTGATGCCTTCTTTTTTAGACCAGATCACATTTTAACGCTTAACAATGAATGGCTAACTATTGAAAGCTATTCATTGTTACCTGAAGCAATTTTTGAAGAAATAATTTCAACTAAAAGAGCTAAAAGCAATATTGATCCTATCAGCATTACTGCTGGCATGACCAAAGAAAAATATATTGCTACTATTCAACAATTACAAGCCCATATTCAAAAAGGTGATTGCTATGAAATTAATTTTTGCCAAGAATTTCATTCGCAGAATGCAATAGTTAACCCCATTGCATTGTACCTGAAATTAACCGAATTGTCCCCTACTCCATTTGCCTGCTATTACAAAGAGAATAATGCCCATCTAATTTGCGCAAGCCCCGAACGTTGGTTAAAAAAACAGGGGACTCAGATTATTTCTCAACCCATTAAAGGAACTGTAAAACGAGCACTAAGTGATGAAGTAAAAGATGCTCAGCTTAAAAATGAACTTTTTCAAAGTAGCAAAGACAGAAGTGAAAATGTAATGGTAGTAGACTTAGTCAGAAACGACTTTAGTAGGGTATGCAAAGCCGGTACCGTAAAAGTTGAAGAATTGTTTGGCATATACAGCTTCCCTCAAGTACACCAAATGATTTCGACCATAAGTGGACAACTAATGGATAATATAGGTGTAAATGAATTGGTAGAAACCGGATTCCCAATGGGTAGTATGACTGGTGCTCCTAAGAAAAAAGTAATGGAATTGATTCATCAATATGAACCTATTGAAAGAGGCATTTTTTCTGGAGCAGTAGGCTATATAAACCCAAATAAAGACTTTGACTTTAATGTGGTTATCAGGAGCTTACTGTACAATTCTCAAACACAATATTTAAGTTATTTAGTTGGTAGCGGCATTACTATTTATAGTAACCCTGAATTGGAATATGAAGAATGTTTGCTCAAAGCAAAAGCAATGGAAACTGTTCTAGGCAATTGATTCATTTTTCATTTGAATAAATGCCAATATCTCTTCTCTCCCTTGATGTTTTTCGGCACTGGTAACAAAGTGCTGTGGCAAAAATTGCCAACTGCTTCTAAGGATATCAAAAAAAGCTTGAATATTATTTGCAACAACCGCAGGCTTTTCCTTATCTGTTTTAGTAAAGACCAAACTAAAAGGAATTTGCCACTTGTCTAATTGGCTAATAAATTCCAAATCAATTTTTTGTGGTTTATGTCTACTGTCTATTAAAACAAAAACATTCACCAGGTTTTCTCTTTTACGCAAATAATTTTCAATCATTTGCTCCCATCTTCTTCTGCTACTTTGAGCAACTTTAGCAAAACCATAACCAGGCAAGTCTACTAAATACCACTTCTTAAACCCTTGATTCAATTTAATACTGCTCTCAATTTCAAAATGATTAATCAGTTGGGTTTTACCAGGTGCAGATGAAGTTTTAGCTAGCTTATTATTCTTGCACAACATATTGATTAAAGAAGATTTGCCCACGTTACTTCTGCCAATAAAAGCAAATTCAGGTCTATCCGGTGTTGGGCAGGCTTTATAATCGGCATTAGAGATAACGTATGCAGCTTTCTTAATTTCCATCCTGCAAATTAAACAAAAGCCTCCACCTTTACCCATTTGGCCAAGGCTAAGCATAAATATTAATTTAAAAATTAAAATGCTGCCCTTAAAGAGAGGGATAAATTTCTTCCAGGAGCAGAAATTCCACTAGCAAAATATCGATAATTGAGGTCGAAGATATTTTCAAGGTTAATTTGCAATTGAACTTGCTTTTTCAATTGAAAAGACGACCTGAAATTAAGGGTATACCAAGCAGGCATGCCATCTGGGGTAGCATATTGTAAATTATCCTCACCATTTAAATTATATGCTGCCAATCTTTTCCAACCATTGAATAATACAGATAAATCTGCATTCCATTTTAGGCCTTGGCGTTTTAAAGCAAATCTGCCATAGGTTGGTGGAATATGATCCAAGGGGGTTTTACCGTTTATTGCATCCCTAAATTGCCCTTTAGTAAAATTAATTACACCTTCTACTGAAAAAGTTTGACCCATCTGTACAGATGCATTTAAACTAAGCCCATATAAACCTGCCTTGGCTTTATTTTGCAAAGCAAATACGGCACTTTTTATACCACTGTAAAAAATACTGTCTTGACCATTAAATAAATATCGATCCAATACCAATGCATTATCAAAAGCTGTGTAAAATACAGCTACTCCATAATTAAATGATTTGCTGTATTTATTTAAATTAAACTCAATATTATATGTGTATTCTGGTTTTATGCTGGTGTTGGGCACAACAACTAAACCAGTTCTTGAATCAAACACTTTAGCCAAGTCATCTACATTAGGAGAACGAAAACCTGTACTCATTACGAACGCAGCTCTTAAATTGTTTTTTGTGGCATACACAATACCAAAATTTCCAGTAATTGATTGATTGCTTTGCTCAGCTTTTGTAAATGGGAAACGAGTTAAAGCAGTATCTACAAATTGTGCGTTTAGTTGAACCAGATTAAATCGGAGCCCATCGTTGATGGTTAATTGATCTGAAATTTTATACGTATGCTGCGCAAAAATGGCATGTGTAGCCATTGTAGTTGGACCATCAGAATACCTTGTAGTAATCCTACTTTTTGCACCAGAAACTATTTGCACCCTTTCAGCTGTTGACTTCACATAATTGCTGTATGACTCTGCACCAATATGCAATTCATGTTTTCCATAATAATGCTTGGCGTCAATATTCAACCCAAAAACATTGATCCGTTCCCACCTAAAATCTTTGTTAGTGCTTTGAAATCTGCGAGATATTCTGCTTTCTTCCAAGTCTTGAAAACTAGCAGTTATTTTGATATCTTTAAAAAAACCAACTTGGTCTTTAGCTGTTAAATGATAAGCAGCCATATTTCTAATTTGCGGTCCATAATACCACTCTGCAAAAACTGGTACTGTTCCATTCATTTCTGATAGCCGATCATAACGCGGTATATCGTTGGTATTAGAGAATTGCAAGTTCAATACATGTTGTACATTTTTACTTGCTTGGAACAAAAACTTCTGTGTTATATCTACTTGCTTATAGCCAGAACCTATTTGTTTATTGGGGTTAGAATTAGGTACAACAATATCAATATTTCCAACTCTTTCTACATAAATATTTCTTTTCCCAAAATTGGGATATTCCGGTCGTCTATTACTGCCCTGAATTAAGTCACCAAAACTTCCATAACTAACCGAAGTAAAAGAAGCCCATTTTTGTCCACCAATATTCAGTTGAATATTGCCCCTTTTTTCTTGCATTGCGCTTGAATAACGTAGTGTAGCAGCACCGGAAAAATGGGTTTTATAGGTGCTAGACAAAATAGGCTCTTTGGTACTTAAACTAATTACGCCTCCTAATGCATCGCTACCAAATAACGTAGAGGAAGGACCATACAATATCTCCATACGATCCAAAACCATATTATCTACGGTGATGATATTTTGTAAATGACCTGCGCGGTAGATGGCATTGTTCATTCTTACCCCATCCACCACCATTAAAATTCGACTAGCTTCAAAGCCCCTAATTACTGGGCTACCTCCGCCCTGCTGACTTTTTTGTACAAATAACTTACCTGAGTTTATAAGCGCATCAGCCGTATTGAGTTGAAAATTTAGTTGTTCTTTTGTTTTTAAAACATCAATCGTTTGTGCTACTCGCTTAAACTTTTCTGCAAAACGACTTGAATACACAACAACATCATCTAATAACGTAGTCTTTGCTTTTGTAGTATCACTATTCTGTTGTGCGCTTAGGCCCAGAACATTTAATAGCATCACAATGCTTGAAAATATTATCTTTCTACACATGCAATCATCCACCTTTAAAATAATAACCCACTTAGATTATTTCTTCTTCATAATTAAACTATCGGCAGGAAAACGGGCTTTCATCGAATCTCTAACTGCAACAGACCAATCCATCAAAATATTTCTTTCTTCTACGGTAAGTTTGGCATCCCTATGCACAACAGTATAAGATTCTAAAGGCATTTCTCCCCCTTTAACTTCATCAAAAACTTCTTCTAATTTATGGAATTGCTTAGCTAATTTGTAAGTAGCAAATTCATTGAAATTCAGGTGCTTTTTTCCGTCCTTTACATGGTCGTTTAACCACCAAGCAATTGGCTGAACTTCTGCATACCAAGGATAAACAGTGCTATTACTATGACAGTCATTACAAGCTTTCACTAAAATTTGTTCTACATTATCAGGCACAGGATACAAGGAGCTGATGTCATTTTCTTTATTACCTGAATTGTTTTTTTCTGGTCTAAAAGCTTGTAGAACAAGTAAAACAACTAATAATGCTAAGAGCAATTTTTTAAACATGGTTTGCTTTTTAATTGATTAAAATATTTCCAGTCATTTGTGCTGGTATAGGAACTTCCATAAAAGTTAAGATAGTTGGGGCTATATCTGCAAGTTTTCCGTGAATAAGGTTGCCCTTCCATTCTTTATCTATAACAAATAGCGGCACAGGATTTAATGTATGTGCGGTATTAGGAGAGCCATCTTCATTAATTAAATAATCGGCATTGCCATGATCTGCTGTTAAGAAAATGGTATACCCATGTTCAATAGCGAGTGTTACAATTTTTGCAACACATGAATCAACGGTTTCCACAGCTTTTACAACTGCGCTAAAAACACCTGTATGACCAACCATATCGGCATTGGCAAAATTTAAACAAATAAATTCAGCAGATTCAGCTGCAATTTCAGGTAAAATTTTTTCAGTCAGTTCAGCAGCACTCATTTCTGGTTGCAAATCGTAAGTGGCAACTTTTGGCGATGGCGCCATAATTCTAGACTCCCCAGTAAAAGGCTCTTCCCTGCCACCACTAAAGAAAAATGTTACGTGAGGATATTTCTCTGTTTCTGCAATTCTAATTTGCTTTTTGCCATGAGCGGCCAACACTTCACCAATGGTATTGGTTAAATTGTCATTTTCAAAAATTACATTTACCCCTTTAAATTTCTGGTCATACATGGTCATTGTGGTATAATGCAAATTCAAAGGGTGCATATTCTGTTCAGGAAAAGCTTGTTGTGTAAGCACTTCGGTAATTTCTCTGCATCTGTCTGTTCTGAAGTTAAATGCTATAACTACATCCCCTTCTTCAATTTTTGCAACAGGGGCGCCATCGGCTTTAGTTAAAACTGTAGGTAAAATAAATTCATCGGTTACTCCTGAATCATAACTTGATTGAATAGCATGTTCTGCTGAAACAGCAGTATTCCCCTTTGCATTAACCAAGCAATGATAAGCCTGTGCAACTCTTTCCCATCTTTTGTCTCTATCCATGGCATAATACCTTCCACTAACTGTTGCAATAGTTCCTGTTGTCTTTTTTAAATGCGCTTCTACATCTTGTATATATCCCAATCCACTTTTAGGATCGGTATCTCTTCCATCAGTAAATGCATGTACAAAAACATTATTTAAACCTTGATCATGACATATAGTACAAATTGCTTTTAAATGACTGGTATGAGAATGTACCCCACCATCGCTAACTAACCCTAATAAATGCAGCTTCTTTCCAGATTGCTTAGCCTGGTCAATCGCATTTATTAATACTTGATTTTGAGCTAGGGATCCGTCTCTTACAGCAACATTTATTCTTTGCAGTTCTTGGTATACAATTCTCCCAGCTCCCAAATTTAAATGCCCAACTTCACTATTCCCCATTTGCCCTTCGGGTAAACCTACCTGTTCGCCACAAGTGATTAAAGTAGTATTTGGATATTGAGAATATAAAGAACTTACAAATGGCACATTCGCATTTTGGATGGCATCAGCAGACTTCACTTGTCCTAAACCCCAGCCATCCATGATGATTAATATTACTTTTTTGCTCATGCGTTAAAGTTAACTTATTTCTCATTCAGCTTTTGGCTGTACATTTATCAAATCGGTAAAAATGACCAATTTTGGCATGATTATAGCACATTTTAAGTTTAAATGGATTTTATGAAGAATTTGATTTTAGTAATTGGTTTTGTTTTGGGCGGATTCTTTAATGCCCAGGCCCAATCTGAAACAGATATGGTTATAAGGGCGTTAAAATTGGCTAATCCAGATATGATTACTACATATTTAGATGATTATGTAGACCTGAAATTATTGGATAAGGATGAAGTGAAAAATATGAGCAAAAACCAAGCTGCTTTAGCTTTAAAATCATTTTATCTTGAAAACGGAATAAAAGGATTTGAAAAGGTTTCTGATGGTGGAAAGGGTACACTAGTTTATATATTGGGAAAATTAACTACTTCTGGTAAAAGCTATAGCATTACAGTACAGTTAAAGCAAAAAAACGGGACCTTGTATATTATAACCATGAGAATTAGCTAAAAAGTCGCATGAATTCATTTGATATTGCATTGGCTACCCTAGTGGATGCTGCACTAAAAGAAGATATTGGGAACGGAGATCATTCCACTTTAAGCTGCATCCCTGCTACGAAGCAAGGTAAAGCAATTCTCAAAATAAAGGAGGATGGCATACTTGCAGGGGTTGAAGTCGCTAATAAAATTTTCCATTTTATAGAACCTAGCTGTGAATTTATTCCTTTCAAAAAGGATGGAGATAAAATGCAAGTTGGAGACATTGCATTTGAAATAACCGCTTCTGTTCATGCCATTTTAAAAGGGGAAAGACTGGTTCTAAATTGCATGCAAAGAATGAGTGGTATTGCCACATTAACGAACCGTTATACACAATTATTAAAAGGATACCATACCCGTTTATTAGACACTAGAAAAACAACCCCTAATTTTAGGCTTCTCGAAAAAGAAGCGGTAAGAATTGGAGGTGGTATTAATCATCGATTTGGTTTATACGATATGATTATGCTCAAAGACAATCATATTGACTATTGCGGAGGAATAATTGAAGCAATTAATCAAGCTTATACCTATTCCAACCATTTAGAACAACCCTTAAAAATTGAAGTAGAAACAAGAAATTTGGCAGATGTTCTATTGGTGTGTAATCAGGCCTTGAACAAAGTAGATCGAATCATGTTAGACAATTTTTCACCTAATGAAGTTTCTGAAGCCCTGGCAATTATTCAAGGAAGGGTAGAAACAGAAGCAAGTGGTGGAATAAACTTAACAACCATTGAATTATTTGCAAAAACAGGAGTAGATTTTGTTAGCGTAGGAGGACTTATTCACCAAGCCCAAAGCTTAGATTTGAGCTTAAAAGCAAGTTTCGTGAAATAAATGACCAGATTGGCAAAGTTTTTTACCTATAGCTTATTGTTTTTTGTAATTTTCCAGAATATACTTTATTCATGAAAGATGAATATAAAAAGTTAGCAATCGTTTTTTGGGTCGCTTTCTTTTTTTTAGGAAAATCTACTTTATCCGCACAAACTTTTGCAAAAGACAGTATTGATCGGTTGCTTGCCGCAAAGGGACCAGGAATTGAACGTATACGATTTCTAAATAATATTGCAGAAACATTATCAGATAAAAATACCCAGCTAGCATTTGATTATGCCAAACTAGCTTTATCGGAATCTGAAAAAAATAAACAACCACAAGAAAAAGGCTTTGCACTGAACAATTTAGCCTGGATTAAATACAGAAAAGGAGATTTTACAGCTGCATTTGAATACGGTACAAAAGCCTTAAAATGGAATGATTCTATACAAAACCTGCCAGCGCTTGCTGCTTCATATAGGTGCATGGCATCTGTTTATAATTCTCAAGACAATGCCCCAAAGTCTATTGAATACTTTTTAAAAGACCTTACACTTCATACCCAATTGAATGACCAGAAAAGTATTGGAAGGGCTTTAAATAACCTGTCTTTTACGTTTTTAAGAGGAAAAATGTATGATAGTGCTTTGTTATATACACCAAAAGCACTTTTATTAAATTTAACCCTAAAAGACGATTATTTAATTGCATTTGCTTACAGAAATGCAGGTGATTTATCGGAAGTAAGAAAATTATCTGATAGTGCTAAATACTATTTTAACCTTTCGGTTCAATATGCAAAAAAGACAAAAAGCTTGCAGCTTCAACTAACCGCTTTATACAGAATTGGTAGAATGCTGAATAGTGAATTAAAATACAAGGAATCTATCCCTTACTTAGAAAATGCGCTCCAATTGGGCATTCTTATGGGTGCGAAATCTGAAACAGCTTTAATTTATAATTTATTAGGAAGAGCTTACGAAGGCATAGGTAATTATAAAGAAGCCTATTTAGTTCAAAAGAAATCAAGCCAATTAAATGATTCATTGTACCAGGAAAGGAGTAGGTCTAAGTTGGCAGAAATGCAAGCTAAATTTGAGGCAGAGAAAAAAGAATCAGAAATAAATGAACTTAAAAAAGAAAAAGAACAAGAAATAGAGGATAACCAAAAAAAGACCATTCTAAATTTCTCTTTAATGATTACTATGATTGTAGTAATTGTTTTGCTAATAAATATCTGGAGGAAAAATAAATATAAAACTGCCACCAATATTTTATTACAATCACAAAAAGAAGCATTAGAAGAAACACTCTTATTAAAAGACAAGGTTTTCTCTATTATTTCTCATGATTTGCGCTCCCCCATAGCATCATTAAATGCAGTTCTTCCAATGTTGGATCCAGATTCATTAGATCATGAAACTTATCATCAATTAAAATTGAATCTAACTAAACAGGTTCAAAACTTAAATTACGTGCTTGAGAATCTTCTTATATGGTCTAGGTCTAGAATGAAGGGGGTAGATACGCCAGAATTGAAAGATATTAATTTAAATAAGCAGGCATCCAGTTCAATTGGTTTATTAAAAGGCTTGGCCGATCAGAAGAAAATTACCATCCAAAATCAAATTAATACAAGTTTAAGTATAAAGGCAGACCCACAACATTTTGACATCATTATCCGTAATATTTTGTTGAATTCCATCAAATTTACACATGAACAAGGTTCTATTAATTTGTACAGCAAAATCGAAAACGATCAATTGGCAATCTGTATAGAAGACAACGGTGTTGGTATGAACCCAGAGCAAATTGATCGATTATTCCAACTAAAAACACATTTTACAACCCCAGGAACACAAAAGGAAAAAGGTACGGGTTTGGGTTTATTAATTTGTGCAGAATACGCTGCGGCTAATAATTGGGAAATAAAAGTAGAAAGCCAAATAGGAAAGGGTACAATTTTTACGATTATTTTAGCAAAAACAAATAAATGAGCAAGAAAAATATAGCGGACCAAGCCGGATTTGTTTATAGTACTGACCCCAACTTTCAATTTAATAGATCCCAAAACGAAGCATTGGAAACAGTAGAACCGGCTAAACAAAATCTAGTAATACAATTAGATAGGAAACAAAGAGGGGGTAAAACAGTAACATTGGTGACTGGTTTTATTGGAAAAGAAAACGACCTTGAAGCATTGTCAAAACAATTAAAGAATTTTTGTGGAACTGGCGGAAGTGCCAAAGACGGGGAGGCCATTGTGCAAGGAGATCAGCGAGACAAAGTCTTGCTTTGGTTACAAAAAAACGGCTACAGTAAAAGCAAAAAAAAATAGGCTAGCATGAAATTAAATTATATTGAAAAAAATATTCTAACTTACTGTCTTTCTAAAACTTTTCATTCAAACTAATACCATCATGGCAAAAGCAAGTAAAAAGAAAGCCGCTAAAAAAGCAGCTCCTAAAAAAGCAGCCAAAAAAGTCGCCCCTAAAAAAGTAGCCCCTAAAAAAGCGGTTAAAAAAGCTGCTAAGAAAGCTGCTCCAGCAAAAAAAGTAGCACCTAAAAAGGCTGCTCCAACAAAAAAACCAGCTGTTAAAAAACCAGTAAAGAAAGTAACTACTCCAGCTCCTGTAGCTCCAGTAGTTCCTGCTGCTGAACCTGTAGTAGTAGAAGCTCCAACGCTTTTTACTCCTGAAACTCCAAGTTCAGAAAACAACGGTTAAGTTTTATCAGTTTAAATAATATGACCCTGTTTTTATTATAAGAGCAGGGTCTTTTATTTTGTATTCACCCCAACGATTTAAAATAGTTCTTATGAAAAAATGGAGCTTTCTTTTTATTTGTTTTTTTGCTATTGCTGTTCATGCCCAGAATAACGCAAGTATTGCCGAAAAAACAAAATCCATGAAAAAAATGGATGGCTATTTCCCTTTTTGGTACGACAACAATAATGGAAAAATTTGGCTACTAGTAAACCAGTTAAACACAGAGTTTTTATACGTCAATAGTTTGCCCGCGGGCCTAGGATCCAATGATATTGGGTTAGACAGAGGACAAATAGGAAATACCCGTATTGTCTATTTTCATAAAGTAGGAAAAAAATTATTGCTCATACAACCCAATTATGATTATAGGGCAAGTTCAAAAGATGTGCAGGAACAGAAAGCAGTAGCAGAATCATTTGCATCATCAGCTATTGCAACATTCAATATTGAAGCAGAAGAGAATGGAGCTTATCTAATAGACCTAAATGTATTTTTAATAAGAGACGCACACGGTGTTGCAGATAAAATCAGAAGCATGCGTCAAGGAAGTTATACTTTTAGTGAAGCAAGATCTGCCATCTACATCAACAATACCAGAAACTTTCCCTTGAATTCAGAGTTTGAAGCAATGATTAGTTTTATTGGAGGAGCAGATGCAGGAAGATTGGTAAGAACTGTAAGCCCTTCTTCAGAGGCAATTACATTAAGAATGCATCACTCTTTTGTGCAATTACCCGACAATCAATTTAAGCCGCGTAAATACGATATCAGAAGTGGTTATTTTGGAAAAACTTATTACGATTACAGTAGTGATTTTACAGAACCAATTCAACAAATGGTGATAGCCAAACATCGCTTATTTAAAAAAGACCCTAGCGCTGCAATAAGTGAACCTGTAAAGCCAATTGTATATTATTTAGACAATGGAACTCCTGAACCCATTCGTTCAGCTTTATTAGATGGAGCTAAATGGTGGAACCAGGCATATGAAGCAGCTGGATTTAAAAACGCATTCATAGTAAAAGTATTGCCCGATTCTGCAGACCCAATGGACATTCGTTACAATATGATTAACTGGGTGCATCGATCTACCAGAGGTTGGAGTTATGGCGCTTCCGTTACCGATCCCCGCACGGGAGAAATCATTAAAGGACAAGTTACGCTAGGGTCATTAAGGGTAAGACAAGACTATTTAATTTTTACAGGATTACTCTCGCCGTATGAAACAGGAAAGCCTGTTCCGGCAACCATGAAAGAAGCGGCATTGCAAAGATTAAGACAATTGTCTGCGCACGAAATAGGCCATACGCTTGGCTTACAGCATAATTACGCATCTAGTGTAAACAATCGTGCATCAGTAATGGATTATCCACATCCTGCAGTTTTTATTAATGCAAAAGGTGCAATTGATTTTAGTAAAGTATATACCAATGAAATAGGTGAATGGGATAAACGTGCCATCATGTATGGATATAGTCAGTTTCCAAATGATACCGATGAAACGATAGCACTAAATAAATTATTAGAAGAAAATCAACAAAAAGGATTGCTCTTTATTGCAGATGCAGACGCTAGAGCAGTGAGTGGTTTTCATCCAGATGCCCATTTATGGGATAACGATAGCGACCCAGTTACAGAACTCAATAATGTATTGGCGGTAAGGCAAAAAGCATTAGATCAGTTTACTGAATCAGCCATTCGCCCCAATACACCAATGAGTACTTTAGAAGATGCATTGGTTCCAGTTTATAATTATCACCGCTATCAAGCCGAAGCGGTTAGCAAATTAATTGGAGGCATGTATTATAGTTACAATGTTAGAGGAGATAAGCAGGTTCAACCAACCGTTTTACCAGCAGCTACTCAACTTAAGGCATTGAATGCAATGCTTAAAACACTATCTCCAAGTGTATTAACCTTACCCAATAGAATTGTTCAAATGATACCACCAAGACCACCCATGTATAATGGTGTTGGGGAAGTTTTTTCTAAAAGAACAGGAATGAGCTTTGACCCATTGGCAGCCGCTGAAGCACTTACCCATTTTGAATTATCCTTTTTATTTAATGCGGAGCGTGCCAATCGTTTAGTACAATTAAAAGCAATGGCAGGTACGCCGGGATGGGATGATGTTTTAAATGCCATTATTAATGCTACTTGGAAAGCCTCACCAGAAAAAGGTTTAGCCAGAGAGGTTCAAAAGCAAACACAACAAATGGTATTGACTTGGTTATTGGGATTGAGTCAAAATCAACAAGCTAATTATGCTGTTCAATCCATTAGCTATAATGGTTTAGTGCAACTAAAAAAATATGCAGAAACGATGGTAAAAGCTGGAACAGATGCAGCACATTTTGGCTATGCCATTGAAAGGATTAATAATCCCAAAGAAATCAGTTTACCACAACACAAAGAAATACCGCCGGGTGCACCCATTGGTTGTGATTGGGATCACTAAACTAAACGTTTCATTTCTATAATAAAAAACCTCACTAAACGTGAGGTTTTTTATTTGTTTCAAGTAATACTTAAACACTAATATATTTCTGTAAAATTACACAAGCATTCTAACCGGCTCTTCTAATAATTGTTTCAAAGTTTGCAAGAACGCAGACCCAGTTGCACCGTCTACAACACGGTGATCGCAACTCAAGGTTAACTTCATAATATTTCCAGGAACTACTTGACCATTCTTCACTACAGGTTCTTGTGAAATCCCGCCCACAGCCAATATACAAGCATCCGGTGGATTAATAATGGCAGTAAATTGGTCAATACCAAACATGCCTAAATTAGAAATAGTGAATGTGCTTCCTTCCCAATCAGACGGCTGTAATTTTTTATCTTTTGCCCTCTGTGCAAAATCTTTTACTTCAGCACCAATTTGGCTCAATGATTTTCCATCTGCAAATCTTACTACTGGAACCAGTAAACCTTCGTCTACCGCTACTGCAACGCCAATATTGATATGGTCGTTATAGCGGATAAAATCTCCCATCCAACTACTATTGATTTTTGGATGCTTCTTTAATGCCATTGCAGTTGCTTTCACTACTAAGTCGTTGAAACTTACTTTAACTGAAGCCACTTCATTTATTTTGGTTCTAGCAGCAATTGCAGCATCCATATCAATTTGCATGGTCAAGTAAAAATGAGGAGCAGTAAATAAGCTTTCACTTAAACGCTTCGCAATTACTTTGCGCATTTGAGAAACAGGAACATCGGTAAAGCTTACCTGACCTGCAACAGCATTGCTAACAACAGGGGTTGCAGATTGAGCAGCAGTTGCAGTTGATGCAGCTGAAACAGCTGGTGTGTATTGATCAATATCAATTTTGGTAATTCTACCATTATCACCTGAGCCCTTTACATATTTTAAATCAATACCCTTTTCTGCAGCAATTCTTTTTGCTAATGGAGATGCAAAAATTCTACCACTGTTTACTACTGCTTGTTCAACAACAGGTGCAGCAGCAACTACGGGCGCTACTGGAGCAATAGCTGATGGTGCAGCTGGGGTTTCTGCAGGAGCAGATGCGCCTGATCCTGCTTTTACAGCGGCTACAATTGCAGCAACATCCAATCCCTCCTTACCAATAATACATAGTAAATCGTTTACCAATATTTTTTCTCCCGCTTTAGCTCCTTGATACAGTAAAATACCATCCTTGTAGCTTTCCAACTCCATGGTGGCTTTATCGGTTTCTATATCGGCCAAAACCTCTCCCTTCTTAACTGCATCACCCACATTTTTTTGCCAAGAAGCAATTACCCCTTCGGTCATGGTATCGCTCAATCGAGGCATTAAAACCACTTCATCCATTGCAGAAATATCAACGGCTGCAATTTTTTCCGATGGGATTGAAGCCGTTGCTGGTGCAGTAGGCTCAACAGAAGCAGGTGCTGCTGATGCAGCGGTTGGAATGGGAGCTAAAGCACCACTTCCATGAACTTTTACTAATTCAGTTATATCTTCTCCTGCCTTTCCAAAAATGGCCAATAAATCGTTCACCTGTAATTTACCTCCATCAGGTGTACCTATATGAAGTAAAACGCCATCCTGGTAACTTTCCAGTTCCATTGTAGCTTTATCCGTCTCAATTTCAGCCAGTAAGTCGCCCTTCTGTACTGTATCTCCTACCCTTTTATGCCAAGCGGCAATTACCCCTTCGGTCATGGTATCACTTAATCGGGGCATTAAAATCACTTCAGCCATTGTACTATATGCTTTAAATGAGCCGTGAAATTACGTTAAAAATCAACTCAATTACTGCCCCTGTGCAAGACTATAGGCTTTTTTATCTCCCCACATGTTTAATAACTCTGTAGAGCAAACTTTGAAATCTGCCGTAAGTCTTTTATAGAGTTCAATAATATCAATTTGTGTAAGCGGAATATCACCCACACTTTCGAATCTGCAACGGTATTGATTCACCAAATTGGTATAAACTGATCCGGTAGGCCAAACTTGTGTTCCTCTATTGCTGATGGTAACCAACTTGAATAAATCTAATGTATGTTTCAAACATTTGTCTGCTACAGCATTGGGCTGTTCATTGCTTTCAATGAACATGTCTACCCCCACAATAAATTCATTATTGGTATCGGTTGTTTCCAACATTGGATTGTTCTCTAAAGCAAATATGGTAGGTGTTACAGAAACATCTTGCATAGCTGGCTTTGGATTGTGCGCAGGCTTTTGACCAAAATTGGCAATGATGGCATTTGCAAACTCAGTGGTATTTAAATTGGTAGTTCCTTTTTCACCAAAATCTCCTGTATGCTTGCCGCTTTCTAAAGTATACAACAATGCATTCTCAATAGTACCAGCAGATTGCATCAAACCTAAATGCCTTAACATACCAATACCACTTAATAATAAAGCAGTAGGATTGGCAATATTTTTGCCCGCAATATCAGGAGCAGTTCCGTGTACAGCTTCAAAAATAGAGATATGGTCTCCAATATTGGCAGATGGTGCAAAGCCCAATCCACCAACCAATCCAGCACATAAATCACTCACAATATCACCTTGCAAATTGGTTAACACTACCACGTCAAAAAGGTCGGGCTTGCTCACCAATTTCATACATAAGTCGTCTACAATAACATCATCGGCTTTTAATTCTGGATATTCCTTTGCTATTTCATAAAACACTTCTAGAAACAAGCCATCAGTCAATTTCATAATATTGGCCTTGTGTCCGCAAGTGATTCTTTTGCAGCCCTTTTTCTTGGCCATTTCAAATGCATATTTAATCACTTGCATACTTCCCGGACGTGTAATAAATCTTCTGCTTAATGCCACATCATTGGTAAGCATATGTTCAATACCCCCATAAGTATCTTCAATATTTTCTCTAACTATGGTGATATCAATAGGAATACCAGCTTTACTAAATACTGTGTCTACACCATGCAAGGTTTGAAAAGTTCTCTTATTGGCGTAAGTATTCCAAGTTTTACGTGCTGTTACGTTTACACTTTTTACCCCCTTTCCTTTGGGCGTTTCCATTGGTCCTTTAAAAAGAATACCCAAAGTTTCAATGGTTTGCTTTGCCTCTGGGGTCATGCCATTACTATAACCTTTATCAAATACCCATTTACCCATGTCTACTACTTCGTAAGTCAATGGCACTTTTGCAGCATCAAATATGGACAAAACAGCATCCATAATTTCTGGGCCAATCCCATCCCCTTTAGCAACAGCAATTTTAGTCATAAACGTCTTTTTTTGTGGTGCAAAAGTACAGCCGATTCAACTATTTTAAGCATTTATTCACATGATTATTTGATGAAATAACCCTTATAGAATGTTAATTTACCTACATTTACAATGACCAATCATTATAAATATGGTTTCTAAAATTTCAGCAGGAATCGAAATCACTGTAGAGGTATTCTATCAGTCCGATTACAGCAACCCGCTGAAAGGAGAATTCATGTTTGCCTATCGCATTACCATAGAAAATCACAATAAGTTTGCTGTGCAATTATTAAGAAGACATTGGTTTATTTTTGACAGCAATGCAGAACATAGAGAAGTAGAAGGAGAAGGGGTTGTAGGCGTTCAACCAGTGCTTGCCCCAGGCGAACAATATACTTATGTGAGTGGCTGTAATTTAAAAACAGAAATGGGCAAAATGCAAGGTACTTACACCTTGCAAAATCAACATTCCAAACAAAGTTTTACTGTCCCAATTCCATCTTTTGATTTGGTTGCTCCTTCTAAAATGAATTAACTAGGCTTGTACTTAGCTTCTTCAAACAATTGTACTGGATCTTTTTTCATTAATGCCTCAAAGCCTAATTGCTTGTTTTTATTCATCCACTTTTTTACAATTTGCCAACCTAAAAATTGGCCAATATTACCTGGAGACTCCTTCCCAAAAGCTTGAGTAAAAGGCCCATCAGTAACATATTCCCTTATTAGTTGCGGATCAGATTTATACAATAGGTCGTTTTGAATAAAAAAGCTCCAAATATTTTTTTCGTTGTTAAGGCAAGCATCCAGTTGTTTTAAAGAATAACCAGTAATTAAAGTATCGGAAAGCTGAGGAAGCAAATGATCTACTACATACATCCTTTTACCTAATTCAACCATTTGAGCAATTAAGGGTTTGCCAGACATTTGTTCGGGATACATGTCTAAAACAATATTATTCATTGCACTTACCGGAATATACATTGGTTCAAATTTCCTGGAGATATATGCAGGATACAAAGCCTGTCCTTCTTCACTGGTATATAGCGGATGGTCTTTCCCCATAAATAGCTGCAAGCCCATAGCAATTGCGTCTTCCGTTAAAATAGACCCAAAACTATTTATTGGGCCTATAAACGTGATGAGTTTAGTAGGCAATTGATATGTAGGAAAATAATATTTAACAAATTTTAATCCTTCTAGAATTTTTTGGGCCTCTTTATCTTGTTCTTTAAAAATAGTGCTAGACTGTTTGTAAAGTGGCTGATAGGCTCGATAAAAGCTTTTCAAATCGGCCGATTCCGATTGCGGCATTAAAGCAAGAATATTAGATAAAAAAATGGTAGTAAACCCAGGATACTTTTTATCTAATGCAGTAATTGACTTTTCTAATTGATTGGTATCAACGGCAAAAAAATCTTGTTCAAAATGCTGCTGCTTCAATGGAACTTTAATTCCAGAAACATTGGGCACTTCTTCGTTTGAATTACAAGCTCCCAAGCCCAAAAGCAAAAACAAAGCAATAATCCTTGTATTCATAAGCGAATTAACGTAAAGGATTGCAATCATGTTGTTAAATTGATGAAATTTGTTCCATGAAAATATTCATAGCCCAACAAAACTATCATATTGGCAATTTTGAGTTAAACACACAAAAAATAATTGAAGCAATTAAAACGGCAAAAGCAGCTGGCGGAGATTTGATTCTTTTTAGTGAAATGACTGTATCTGGGTACCCTGCTCGAGATTTTGTTGAATTTGAAGACTTTATAGAAAAATGCACAGCGGCGGTTCATATAATTAAAGAACATGCCGATAATATTGGGGTGCTGATAGGAAGTCCTGTAAAAAATAAACACTTAAAAGGAAAGGACCTGTTTAATGCAGCTTATTTTTTATATGAAAAAGAAGTAAAAGCAATTATTCATAAAACCTTATTGCCCACGTATGATGTGTTTGATGAGTATCGATATTTTGAACCAGCTTATGAATGGAATATTGTAGAATTTAAGGGGAAGAAACTGGCCATCACTATTTGTGAAGACATTTGGAATTTGGGAGACAACCCACTTTATCGCATTTGCCCCATGGATGAATTGATGAAATTTAATCCAGACATCATGCTTAATTTAAGTGCATCTCCATTTGATTATACCCATGATGAAGACCGAAAAGCAGTAATTAAATCAAATGTTTTAAAATACAAGATTCCATTGTTTTATTGCAATGCGGTAGGCAGTCAAACAGAAATTGTTTTCGATGGCGCCTCCTTGGTTTTTGATAAAGATGCCAATTTAATGAAAGCCTTCCCCATGTTTGAAGAAGCAATAGATTGGGTTGAATTAAACGATGACGGTTTAATGAATGGTCCCATTTTAGAACCAGCTAGTAGAATACCTGAAAAGGAATTAAATCCTGCAACACTTGATCCACAATTAAATATTGAACAAGTTTACCAAGCATTGGTTTCGGGCATTAAAGATTATTTTGGAAAAATGGGTTTTACCAAAGCTATTCTTGGCTCTTCCGGTGGGATTGATTCCGCTGTAACATTAGCCCTTGCTTGTGATGCATTGGGTGCAGAAAATGTTAGAGCAATTTTAATGCCTTCTCCTTACTCTACCAATCACTCTGTAAATGATGCAGTAACACTGAGTAAAAATTTACATAATCCTTACGATATTGTTCAAATAGACCAAGTATACAATAGTTTTTTAGAAACACTACAACCGCTTTTTAACGGCCTTCCCTTTTCATTAGCAGAAGAAAATATTCAAAGCAGAAGTAGGGGAAATATATTAATGGCTATTGCCAATAAATTTGGTTATGTATTATTAAATACTTCTAATAAAAGTGAATTGGCTACAGGTTATGGCACTCTTTACGGTGATATGGCAGGAGGCCTTGGAGTGCTTGGTGATTGTTATAAATTACAAGTTTATGAATTAGCAAGATTCATCAATAGAACAACGGAAATAATTCCTCATAATATTATTAGCAAGCCTCCTAGTGCAGAATTAAGGCCCAATCAAAAAGACAGTGATAGTTTACCAGACTACGCAGTATTAGACAAATTATTGTTTCAATACATAGAGAAACTACAAAGCCCAGCAAATATTAAAGATCAAGGATTTGATGCTGCATTAGTAGACCGCACTATCAAAATGGTCAACAACAACGAATACAAGCGGAACCAATTTTGCCCCATCATTCGCATTTCGCCGAAAGCATTTGGAGTAGGAAGAAGAATGCCGATTGTTGGTAAATATTTAAGCTAATTGTTTTTGCTTAAAACCAAAATAGGAACATGGCTGTGAAAAGCCAATTTCTTTGTATGACTAGAAGAAAACAATTGAGCAAAGAAATTATGTTCTTTGGGAACAGTTATTACTAAATCTATTTTTTGTTCATCTACAAAATGATTCACCCCTTCAATAAAATTTTCATCATGAGAGAAATGATAACTAGGGTTTAATTTTTCTAGAACTGTATGCACTGCAAAACTTTCGCCCATTACAGTACCTGGAAAAGTTTGTTCAAATTCATCTGGTTCAGCTTCAATATTAAAAACCATCAAAGCTGCTCCAGTTAACTGTTGCATCTTTTCAATTTGACTAACAGGAATATATTTTTCCGCATCATTAAAATCGCAAGCGAATAGAAGTTTTTGAATTGGCTTAAAACTAGACTTAGCAGGCACAATAATTAAAGGAATATGGCTATGCTCCGCAATATGAACAGTGTTGCTGCCAATTAATGTTTCTTCTAAAGCACCACCCCCAGTAATTCCCATGACAACCAATTCTATAGTATTTTTTTCACCAAAATCTTCTAAAGCAGATAATATAGAACCATACACCGCATGTATGTCAAACACTAGCCCAGAATTTGAATACTTCAGTAATAAATCTGCCCTGAATTGATACAACCTTTTTTCTGCTGATTCACGAAAGCCGTCAATTTCAGGAATTTGAATTCCAGGCATCATTGGATCTATTGCAACAGGTATTTCATACGCATGCAATAAAACAATTCGTTCCGCTTTCACTTGTTGTGCAAAATGAACTGCATAATCAGCAGCATTACTAGCAGTAGACGAAAAATCGGTAGGTACAATGATGGTTTTCATAATACTAAATTTACAAATTTTCTATGATACCCGCAATTCCTTGACCACCGCCCACACAAGCAGTTACCATACCATATTTTTTATTCAACCGCTTCATATCGTTCAATAACTGCACGGTCAATTTGCAACCAGTACATCCTAATGGGTGCCCTAAAGCAATGGCACCTCCATTAATATTCACTTTAGAAGTATCTAGCCCTAATTCTCTAATTACCGCTAAAGATTGTGATGCAAAGGCCTCATTTAATTCAAATAAATCTATATCGCCTAAATTCATTCCTGCTTGCTTCAATACTTTCGGGATGGCCGCAACTGGTCCAATTCCCATGATTCTTGGATGAACCCCTGCAGATGCACAATTTACCAATCTTCCAATAGGTGTTAAACCCAATGACAACATCATTCGCTCACTCATCACTAATGCAAATGCTGCGCCATCACTGGTTTGTGAAGAATTTCCAGCAGTTACCGATCCACCAATTGCAAAAGCCGCTTTAAGCTTAGATAAACCTTCTACCGTTGTATCAGCCCTTAATCCTTCATCAGTATCTACCGTGTAAGATCTTACCGCTTTTTTGCCTTTTTCATTTACATAGGTTTCTTCTACAGAAATAGGTAGTATACCCGATTTGAAATAACCATTTTCTATGGCTGTTTTGGCTTTCATATGAGAAGCATAGGCAAATGCATCTTGGTCTTCTCTTGAAATATTGAATTCTTTGGCAACTGCTTCTGCAGTTAATCCCATACTTAAATAATAATCTGGTTCTTCTTTGGCTATAGCATAAGAGGGAACGGTCTTCCATCCCGCTGTAGGCACTAAGCTCATGCTTTCAGTACCTCCTGCAATAATGCATTCCGCCATGCCCGATCTAATTTTAGCGGTTGCCGTTGCTATGCTCTCTAATCCACTTGCACAATACCTATTGATTGTTATACCTGCTACTTCAATTCCTAAAGCTTTTGCTGCAATGATTCTTCCAAATTGCAATCCTTGTTCTGCTTCTGGTACTGCATTTCCTACAATTACATCGTCTACTAATTTCGAGTCTAGTTGTGGCACAGCCGCCATTAATCCTTTGATTACTTCAACAGCTAAATCATCGGGTCTAAAAAATCGGAATCCACCTTTTTTACTTTTAGTAACTGCGGTTCTATATCCCGCTACTATATAGGCTTCTTGCATAAACTTAATTTAATCTATCAAATGTAGTAAAAATGATTAAAAGTTGTTTATGCAACTAAATTTTAAATGAGGCTTTCGGGGTATTTTCGCAAAAAATAACACATTGTATACTGTACTCAGAAACTTACTATTTAAAGCTCCACCCGAAAAAGTGCATTATTTTTCAATGAATTGCCTAAAAATAGCCACTACTTTAGGGATTGGGGAAACCATTGTTAAAAATTTATTTCAATATAAGCCTACCAACCTAGCAAAAGAAGTGATGGGTTTGCATTTTCCAAATCCGGTAGGATTGGGTGCAGGCTTCGACAAAAATGCAGCCTACTTGCATGAATTAGAAGCACTTGGGTTTGGATTTGTTGAAATTGGAACCGTTACGCCAAAAGGCCAGCCCGGTAATGATTTGCCAAGGCTATTCAGACTGCCTGCTGATAAAGCCTTGATTAATCGAATGGGATTTAATAATGAAGGAGTAGCTGCTGTAAAAGAGCGTTTGATTAATTGGAATAGCAGAGGAAAATCAGTTGGCGACTTAATAATCGGCGGCAATATTGGTAAAAATAAAATTACCCCAAATGAAGATGCATGGAAAGACTACAGCATCTGCTTTAATGAATTACACGATCAGGTAGATTATTTTGTAGTAAACGTAAGCTCACCAAACACACCAGGGCTTAGGGCTTTACAAGAAAAAGATGCCCTAACCAAAATTTTTAGTGAATTGCAACACCATAATGCTGGAAAAACCAACGCAAAACCTTTGCTATTAAAAATTGCTCCTGATCTTACCAAAGAGCAATTAGATGATATTATTGAGCTTTCGTTATCAATGAATTTAAGTGGTTTAGTTGCAACCAATACCACATTAGATCGATCTAATTTAAGTGCTGCTTCTACTTTATTAAGTGAGTCTATAGGAATGGGTGGCTTAAGCGGAAAACCAGTGCAGCAAAGGTCTACCGAAATAGTACAATATATTTCAACTCAAACAGGAGGTAAAGTTCCAATTATTGCAAGCGGGGGAATTTTTAATGGCGCAGATGCAGAAGAAAAATTAAAAGCCGGGGCTTCGTTGGTGCAAGTTTGGACAGGATTTGTTTATGAGGGCCCGTCTATTGTTAAAAATATTTGTAAATACTTAGCTGAAAAAAATAATTAATGGAACATTTATTAACTACCGAAAGTTTAATTAGTTTTTTAATCCTAACCATTCTAGAAGTGGTATTGGGAATTGATAATGTCATATTCGTGAGCATTATCATGAATAGGATGCCCAAAGCATTTCAAAAGAATGCCAGACTAATTTGGATGTTTACTGGCATTATCACTAGAACCATTTTGTTATTTGGTTTGAGTTGGCTCTTGACTCAAAAAGGAAAGCCTGTATTTAGTTTATTTAGTAAAGATTTTGATTTAGCAAGCCTGGTAATGTTGGGTGGTGGACTGTTTTTGATTTATAAAACCGTAAAAGAAATCCACCATAAGTTAGAAGGCGAAGAAGATGTTTTAGCAGGAAGAAAGACCAAGGAGTTGGGGATTACTAGCGGTATTGCTCAAATTATAATGATTGATATGGTCTTTAGTTTTGACAGCATCATAACAGCTGGAGGAACCGCCAAGCATTTAGAAGTAATGATTGCAGCAGTTGTAATTGCAATGATTATCATGTTTTTATTTAGTCCTAATATTTCCGCTTTTATTCATAAGCACCCAACTTTTAAAATGTTGGCATTGTCTTTCCTGGTTATGATTGGAATGGTATTATTGGTAGAGGGATGGAACGCTGAAAAAGCACATGAACTCCATTTAAAACATTATGTCTATTTTGCTATGGCTTTTTCTTTCACAGTAGAGCTGCTGAATATGAAAGCGAGAAAAAAATCAGCTCCGGTAGTATTGAGAGAACCATATTTCGAAGTACCCAATAAAGGGTACTCCGATCAGGCCAAATAAATTGTTCAATTAGAAATCAAATCCTAATGCAAAATAGTAAACTGGTGCGCCTTTGAAGATTCCCTTCATTGGCCAACCAGCGTCAAACTTCATGAAGTAACCCAATAAAGTGCTTCTAACACCAAAGCCATATCCACCTGCAAAAGGACCTAATCCACCAGCGTCAATTTTAACTACTACTGGAGTTTGATTATTGGTAATCACTTCGCCTGGGCGCTTTATTCCATTGTACTTGCCGTTCCATGCAGTTCCCAAGTCTAGAAATTGCACCAATTGAAAATTGCGTAAGAATGCATTGTTAATGGGTCTATCGAATATGGTTGCAAAAAGCGGTAGTCTAAATTCACTATTGATTACAAAAGCATTGTTACCATTGGCAATATTTTGTCTATATCCACGCATATTTACTGCTAAAGATTGGAATGCATAATTTTGATCTGCTGCCGGTTGATTCCCATTGTTGAACTTGGGTCCAATCCATCCATCAACACCTCCTAAGTAATAAATTAATTTTTGGTTGCCCCAAGAGAAGTCTGCCGCAACCCTTCCTGCCCAAATAAAATTGCGGTAAATTTTATGGTAATACCTACCATCAAATCCAAAATTCATAGTAGGCTTACCATTATTGATAGCCGTTTTTAAGGTTGGCATATTTACATCTAAGTAAACTTTATATCGTAAGCCATTCCAAATATTCTGGGTTGGATTAATGGTATTATCGTGAACGTATTCAATTCGTGAAAGTATAAACTTTGAAACAGTATCCTGAAAAGCCAATGCATTGGGATTTGGTTGTCCAGAAATATTGTCATAAGACTTCAGAACACCTCTATCTGAACGTAAACCAATGGTTGCTCTAATGCTTTTAACCTCATTAATAGGATAAGTTGCATTCACCTGATACAAATTGGTATACAACATATTATTAAACTGTGTATTAAAGAAGTTGGTAACATTACTTCTATAATAAGTAACACCCCAATCTAATTTTTTACGCATGTTTTGGAAAGAGAACATGAGGTCTTTGTCGGCCAAATTGGTTCCAAAACGCATTCCAGCTACAAACTTTATGTCTTCCATTAAATCACTTACTCCTACTCTGAAAGTGAAATTGAAATCGTTTCCATTATTTAATTGAATGGGACCAGACCCACCAGCATATGGCTGATAACGATTAATTAAAACATTGTTGCTAAAACCACCTAATAAATAATCAGAACTAAACTTTAAGCGATAATCGAACAGTTTAGATTTTGCCAAGCTACTTTGTCTTTGTTGATTGGAAGGATTTAACAAAGGAGCATTATTTGAACTAGTATCGGGGAGCTCATCAGCAAATTCATTTTGAAATACTACCAATTTTTTTGCAGTATCATTGGCTGGTTTAATATTGTTGTATTGGATGGCTTTCCCTTCTGCTATTTTTTTATCGTCCAATACTTTCTTAACGTATTCTGTATTTCGGGCATTTACATTTCTTCTAGCCAATGCCAGTTCATCTACTTTCAATTTGTATACAAACTTAAAATCACCTTCTCTTCTTACTTCACTTACCTGTCCGTTGTTTCCAGCAATTCTTGTTTCTAATAATGAACTTTGGTAATTGGTGATTGGGAAAGTATAAGTTGAATCTTTGTACACTTGAAAATAACTAACACTGTCGGGCTCTTGTTTTTGCCATGCTGTTAAAGTAGAATCAAATTCTTTCGGCGCTGGATTTCTAAGTACTTCTTCTCCAATATAATACAATGTATCTAAGCCATTTCTTTGCGTAGAAAAGAATCCAGCCCACCTGTTTCCAATACCATTTTCATCAGAAACAAATGTAAAGTGATTGGTATTGTATTGCATTGGGAAACGCGCATTTCCCATTTTAACATTGGTTAATTGGGCAATCTGTTTTTCCTTGCTGTCATTCAAAATATCTACCATATAAATATTGAATGGATATCTACTAGGTAATACTGTGTCTTTATTTGGAGCATTATTACCAGGCCTATTCGAAGAAAAAATAATACCTACTCTATTAGGGAACGACACCATCGTTGGATCTAAGTCATCGTAAATATCGTTGGTAATTTGTGTTGCTTTCTGTTCTTCAATTTTATAGGTATAAATATCGGAGTGTCCATTTTTAACAGCACTCAATACAAGGGTATTTGCATCAAGCATAAAGCTTGCATCTAAAATTTGATCAAAGCCTTCAATGGTTTGTTTAAATCGTTTATAACGGGCAATTAAGTCGTAAACAAACATGTTAATTTTGCCTTTCTCCCAATAAATCACCAATAATCTAGAACCCTTACCATCCCATGCCATAATAGGATAATTGGGATTCACATCGTGCATATTGGTAAGCACCCCACTTTTTAAAAGCACTTTTTCATCATAAAAATTTTCCATGAGCTTAACCGTGTAGATGCCCTTTTTAAATTCCAACACAGAATAAGTATTGCTTCTAGGATTGGGGTTGGCCTGAAATCTGAAATAATCTTTTTTCCCAATTTCTTCTGTAACTGTTAACTGGCCCTTTAATTGGTTTCTTCTTTGTCGAATATCTTTAATGTACCGATCTTGCTGAAACTGCATAAAATCGGCCAATACGTCTTTGAATTTTTTCTTACAAATTCTTAAACAGGCATTGTTGATATTTTTATACATTCTAGCCAAATACAATAAGTAAGTGATATTTTCTTTCCGATATTTTTCTCCTATATAATTCCAAAATGCGTGACCAGCCAATAAAGGCTTTTCAAATGCAAATTGATAAAATGAATTATATCGTCCACTTAATATGGCACTTTTTAATTCGTCGTCTTTTTCTGTACTCCAAGACTGACCTGCATATGCAACATATCCATCTACCATCCATTTAGGTAAATCCAACAAAGCTTGGTTGCTTGCAAACTCCCCAATGTCGTCACCAAAAAGCAAGTTATCTGTTAGTACTTTAGCAATCCCTTCTCTTACTTGGTTTTTTAGCTTGGTATGATTGCCATTGAAATAAACGATGATTTTATTATTTACCAATTTAGTAACACCTCCTGAATTTTGCCAATCAGAACCAAGACCAATATTGCTGCTTTTATAGTCGTTGTAATTATTATACACTACAATATTTGCCCTACGTTGTAAAGAATACTCAATAAAATTTTCAATAGATTTTAATTCTTCTTCTGCAACCTGACTTACAAATTTGCCCAATTCTACACCTCCTTGGGTTACATAGGTATTGAAATTGGGAGATTGGTAAAACTTCCAATTAAATTTCTGGTGTTGAATTCTGTTTTTACCAAATTCAACACTATTAACCTGCGCACTTAAAGCAGCAGAACTTAATAAACCAAGAAAAAAAATTACTTTACTAATACTATTCAATTGCATATCCGAACTTTGGTATTTAAAATTAGTCATTTACCGTTAAAAGCAGGTAAAATACGTATATGATAAAGGTTAAGGTTTTCACATTCAGTCCAATTCAGGAAAATACCTATGTATTATACAATGAACATAAAAAAGCCATTGTTATAGACCCTGGTTGTTATTTCCCCGCAGAAAAAGAACAATTGCTTCAATTTATTGAATCAACTGGGCTTGAAGTGGTTCAATTATTAAACACACATTGCCATTTGGACCATGTTTTTGGAAACAAATGGGTATATGAAACTTTCAAAACACCCCTTTGTATTCATCCAGACGAAGAGCCAATGTTAAAATTGGCCCCTTTATCAGGTGAAAAATGGGGATTGCCTTTTGAAAATTACAATGGACCAATACAATACCTGCATCCAGGAGATACCATTTTGTTGGGAAATGATGCCCTGAAAGTGATTTTTGCCCCAGGCCATTCTCCAGCAAGTATTTGTTTTTACAGTGAATTTGAAAGCTTTCTTATTGGCGGAGATGTATTATTTAGGGAAAGTATTGGCAGAACAGATTTGCCGGGTGGCAATCACGAACAACTGTTAAAAAGCATTCAAGAACAGCTTTTTACGCTACCCAACGATGTTAAAGTATACCCAGGTCATGGGCTTACTACCACTATTGGGCACGAAAAGAGGCACAATCCATTTTTGCAATAAAACTATTCAGGTTCTTGCTGCATGTAAGTATTAAATGCTGTAATAAAAATGGCACCTAAGTTTTTGTAAGGAGGAACATAGTCGTCAAACTTTTCTTTGGCTGTTCCACTAAATCGAATGGCCAAACTATTCCATAAAGCTGGCCATTTTAAGTTCTTTCCCAACCTTAATTCTTCACTAATCACATTAATTAATCCTTGATTAATAATACCTGTGCCAATTTGTTTAGAAGAAATGATATGTGCGCCTGGAGCTATTTCTAACACTTCGTTTAAGCTTTGATAACCACCACAGCTTCCTAACAAAACCAGTTTGGCCGAAGATGGCATTTTATGAACAGTTTGTTTTAAATAGTAACTATGCCCTCGATGAATAACAATAGATGGGTGCAATTTTTCTTCATGCAAATAAGCAATCAAGCTATCCTGAGATGCAGCATCCAATTCTTCTGTTTCGTCTAATGGAAGGTTTGCATAAATAGTAATAGGTGTCCCTTTTCTAGAACTCACTTCTACCCATTGAGACTTCTTAGTTATTTTCCAATTGGCATTTCTGAATTTATTTAAAAATGCATTGAACACAACCATTCCATCTTTATCACCATAAAAAAACTGTTGCATCACAACTCTCCCATTTTCTTTGTCTTTCAAATAAGTATTGGGCAATTCATAAATAGGCATGATGCCCAATTTTGCAGATAGGTCAATTTTATTAGAAGGCTCCAAGGAAGAAAAAATAGTTTCAAGTAATTCATAAATCACTTGCCCTCGCTTATTTTTAATTCCGATACATCTTTTGAGTTCCAATTGAACCTGAGACAACATTAGTTTTTTTAGTGCTGAATTGTAAACACTAGCATAAGAATCTGCCACGTCTACCGCATCTTCTAAAGAATTGGTTTTCTCTAGTCCATTTACAAAACCCCTCATCAATTGTTCCGCATCTTTCTTATCCATTTTAGACAGAAAGTCGTCTAACTTATTATACGCTGCAGTTATTTTAATGAATTTTTTGTATTGGTCATTATTTACCAATGCCAGCAAAGAATCAGAACGAGGGCTTTTCATTCCTGAAAAAATTCTTGGATAAACCCCATTTACAAAACTAGATGTATACATTTCCTCTTCGCCTGTAACAGCCAAATAATACAATTCTTGAGGACTTAGTTTGCTAATACTTTTAAATCTTACAAAATCACTTTTTTCGTTGTGTAATGCATTGATTTCATTAATGTACAATTCAATGCTTTTGGCTTTTAATTTATTGTACAACACTTTTGCAGCCATTGGCGTATCGCCCATTTGTATTCTTTTAGCATAATCAATTCTAGTTCTTACTAATAAACTAAAATAACCTGCAGAAGTATCATTCCCAACAAATTTGGTAATGGAATCCATTTTCAATTTGCCCGTATACAATTGATCTAAAAAAGGAAAATACATTCTTCCAGTACTGGTTAAGGAGAGCCTTGAAACCAATTTCACAAACGGATGATTAACCGATTGAATTTTTTTACCCAATGCATTTGGCGCTGCAGCATAACTATACAATTCTTCTGGATTTCTAAAAGCGGCTAATACAATTAAGGAGTCTGCAGAAGCTGTTGATGGACTTCTAAATAAAATGGGTAAAATTTTATCGGGATTACGATTGCATTGCTTTACCAAAATACTATCCTTTGCTGCAGACATCCCTCTATTAGAGGCAAGCACAAAATTGTCGGTCAAAATAATTGCTGACTCTACATCTAGTTGCTTCATTAATGGTGCAATTGACCCTCCAGTTAATTGCTCATTCATAGCAGATTGATAAGTATTCAATAAACTAGACAAAGGAGTGCCTGTAACTTTAGTACTTTGGTAATTCGCAAGATACCCTTGCAATAAATCATTAACCCCTCTTAACCAAGTATATTTTGCATTATTATCTATTTCAGTACTAAGTTCTATTTTGCTTCTTAAGCTGGTAATAATATTGGCGACCTTTGCAAGTTCTCCATCAGACAATTTATTATCTATTGCTGGGTATGCTTTGATTGAACTAAAGGTTCTTATTATGTACTCGTGATGCAATTGACGCATTGCAGGAATTGGAGGAATAGAGTCCATTTGTTGAGCTGTCAGGACCCCGTTAAAAGCAAATATTAAAAAGAGTGTATGTATTAGTTTATTCATATTCAATGTAAAAATAGGCAAACAGTCAGTTAACAATTAGATAATAATGCAAAAAGAGCTAATTGCGAGTGAATGAAATTAACTTTGTGTAAACAGAATGTTACCATGGAAGGGAAGGCCAAACAGATATTAATTGCAGACGACGAGCCAGATATTTTAGAAATCATCCGATACAACCTAGAAAAAGAAGGCTATGAAGTTCATACAGCCAAGGATGGTAACGAAGCAATTGAGAAAGCCAAACAGCTCTATCCCGATTTAATTATTCTTGACATCATGATGCCCCGTAAAAATGGCGTTGAAGTTTGTCAGATTCTAAGAACACAGCCCAGCTTTCAAGATACCCTTATCATTTTTTTAACTGCAATGAGCGATGAAAGCTCTCAAATAAAAGGACTTGAAACTGGGGCAGACGATTATATAAGTAAGCCAATTAGCCCTAAAGTATTGGTAAGCAGAGTAAATGCCCTATTCAGAAGAGTTACAAGCAAAGAAGCTGGAAAAACATTACAAATTGGCAATATTGCAATAGATCCAGTTAAATTTTTGGTTTCTGTTGATGGAAATGAAGTGATTTTGGCAAAGAAAGAATTTGAATTAATTTATTTATTGGCTTCTAAACCAGGCAGAGTCTTTTTAAGAAACGAAATACTCACCCAAGTTTGGGGCAATGAAGTAATTGTGGGCGACAGAACCATTGACGTACATGTTAGAAAAGTAAGACAAAAATTAGGTATAGATTGCATCACCACCGTAAAAGGGGTAGGTTACAAATTTGAGATTTGAACACTCAGTTCAGCAGCAAAAATGTAAATTGCCACTATGCTGAACACTAAAAATCTTTCCCCTAAGCAGCTTTCGGCCTTTACAGCAGCCATTTTAGCTATCCCAATTTCGATAGGCATTTGGTTTATTAAACCAGATTTGATTATAGCCATTGTATCATTAATTCTAACATTTATAGGTAGTTATTTATTAATTGGATTTGTTTTAGAATCTTTTATATATAGAAAGATTAAATTGATATATAAATTCATCTATCAAACAAAAGCATCAAAAAGAGAAGAGACTTATTACAAATACATTTTACCACAAAAGGGTATTGATGAAGTAAGAGAAGATGTGGAAAAGTGGGCAGAACAAAGAAGTGCAGAAATTGAAATCTTAAAACAAAATGAAGTCTTTAGAAAAGAGTTCCTACAAAATTTAGCCCATGAATTTAAAACACCCATTTTTGCCATACAAGGCTATATTGATACCTTAAGAGATGGGGCAATAGATAATAGAGAAATCAGTATTCGTTTTTTAGAGAATACTGCTAAGAACGTAGATAGAATGGTTAACCTAGTTAAAGACCTAGATGCTATTTCTAGACTAGAAAGCGGGGAACAACCTTTACACAAAGAGTCATTTATTATTCAAGATTTAATAAAAGAAATCTATGAGACCCTCTCTATTAAAATTGATGCTAAAAAAATAAATACTAGTATTAAAAAAGGATGTGAGTTTCCTGTTACTGTTTTTGCAGATAAAGAAAAAATTAGACAAGTCATTAATAATTTGGTTATTAACGCTATTAAGTATGGCAAAGAAGGAGGTCATATTATTGCAAGCATCTATAAAACCGATGAAGAACACGTTTTGGTAGAACTCAGCGATGATGGTATTGGCATTGCTGAAGAGCACATACCAAGGGTATTTGAAAGATTCTATAGAACGGATCGAGGTAGGAGCAGAGATGTGGGCGGTACAGGTTTGGGCTTGGCCATTTGCAAACATATCATTGAAGCACATGGACAAACAATGCATATCCGATCTAAAATTGACGTTGGAACATCAGTCGGTTTCACTTTAGATGGAAAGCAATAGATTTTTTATTTTCAATATTATCGAATTATTAATTTTTTGTAACACGCGAACATCCGAAAGCATTAAGGTAAATTCGCACAAATTTTAAGAACATGGGTGTCAATAACATCGGCCGCTTTTTCATGCCAAAGAATAAAGTTTTTTACGAACTTTTTGAAGACGTTGCTGAAAAAGGGCACGAAATGGGTATCAAATTAAAAGAAATGGTTGGTGAGCCAGACGAAGATAAAAGAAGAGCCATTTTAGCAATTATCGAAGATTTAGAACACAAGAATGACGATAATACTCACAGAGTTTTTACTGAACTAGGAAGAAATTTTATTACTCCATTTGACAGAGAAGATATTCATTACTTAGCAACAGCTTTAGATGATATTGCAGACTATATTTTTGCTTCTGCAAAAAAAATAAATTTCTACAGCGTTAACCCTAACGATACCGGAATTCAAAAAATGGCCGACTTGATTTTGCAGGGCACTATTGAAATTAAAAAAGCGGTATTTGGTTTGAGGGATATGAAAAACCTTCGTGAAATGACTGAAGCCATGGTTAAAGTAAACAGTATTGAGAACCAAGCAGACGATGTGTTTGACATGAGTATTGAAATGTTGTTTCAGAAGGAAAACGATTTCAAGGAAGTAATTAAAAAAAGAGAGATTTATCAAGTGATGGAAATAGCAACAGATAAATGTGAAGACGCAGCTAACGTAATTGAGTCTATCATAATTAAATACGCTTAATCAGCATCATCAACTTGATTTATGTTTACATTACTGGTAATCATCATAGTATTAGCTTTTATTTTTGACTACATCAATGGATTCCATGATGCAGCAAATTCAATTGCAACAATTGTTTCCACCAAAGTATTGACGCCTTTTCAAGCTGTAGTTTGGGCAGCTTTTTTTAATTTTACTGCATTCTTTATTTCAAAATATATTTTCAAAGAATTTGGAATTGGTAATACCGTTGCTAAATGGGTGAATGCAGACTTTATTACTTTAGAAGTTTTAATGGCAGGAATTATGGCAGCCATCACCTGGAATTTAATCACTTGGTGGTTTGGTATTCCATCTAGCTCTTCGCATACCTTAATGGGTGGATTCATAGGTGCAGCTTTAGCGCATGCAGGAGGTTTGTCTGGTGAAGCTGGAGATGTAATTAATTATTCAAAAGTAATACCCACCTTCCTCTTTATCTTTTTTGCACCATTAATTGGAATGTTCATAGCATTTATAATTACCATTATCATTGTTCATTTATGCAAACGATCCAACCCCTACAAAGCAGAGAACTGGTTTAAGAAATTACAATTGGTTTCTTCGGCAGCATTTAGTATAGGACACGGAGGAAACGATGCGCAAAAAGTGATGGGAATCATTGGAGCTGCCATCATATTCTATGAAAAAAATACCAACGGAGTTGTCATGGATTTCAACACATTCGTGAACGCATACCCTTGGGTTCCATTCACCAGCTTTTTATGTATTGGTATTGGTACCATGAGTGGTGGTTGGAAGATTGTAAAAACAATGGGAACAAAAATTACTAAGGTAACCCCGCTAGAAGGCGTTGCTGCAGAAACGGCGGGTGCAATTACATTATTTTTAACGGAGCACTTTAAAATACCTGTATCAACTACGCATACCATAACAGGAGCCATTATAGGTGTGGGTGCAACCAAACGTTTAAGTGCAGTAAGGTGGGGCGTTACCGTTAACTTACTTTGGGCATGGATCCTAACTATTCCTATTTCAGCATTTATTGCCGCTATTTTTTATGCAATTATTAAATTGATTGTATAAAAATTTAAGCTTCTACAGTTGGCTTTTGCAGTATATTGCAGTAAAGAATAAACTTCAATATGGCAAAAATTTTGGTGACCGGTGGAACCGGATTTATTGGCTCACATACCATTGTAGATTTAATTGAAAATGGCTACGATGTAATCTCTATAGATAACTTTGCAAGGTCTACCACTATTGCCCTAGCTGGAATAGAAAAAATCACTGGTAAGAAAATCAAAAACTACACTGTCGATTTAAAAAACTTTGACGAAACAAGAGCTGTTTTCCAAGAAAATACAGATATCGCTGGAATTATTCATTTTGCTGCATACAAAGCCGTGGGCGAATCTGTTGAAGAGCCATTAAGGTATTACGAGAACAATATGTTTGGACTAATTAACCTACTAAAATGTGTTCAGGAGTTTTCGGTACCCAATTTTGTATTCTCTTCATCTTGTACAGTTTATGGCAATCCAGATGTAATTCCCGTTACCGAAAACACAGCAATTAAACCTGCAGAGTCTCCTTATGGAGCCACTAAACAAATGGGCGAAGTGGTTATT
Organism: Sediminibacterium sp.; assembly: GCF_030695065.1. GTDB lineage: Bacteria > Bacteroidota > Bacteroidia > Chitinophagales > Chitinophagaceae > Sediminibacterium. The sequence continues at coordinate 446,256 of NZ_JAUYTR010000011.1, forward strand.
AAAGACTTTTCTAAAGTAGTTAATACCAACACTATTCTATTAAGGTACTTTAATCCGGTGGGAGCACATCCGTCTTGTTTAATTGGTGAACTACCTGTAGGTAAGCCTCAAAATTTGGTTCCTGCAATTACACAAACTGCAATAGGAAAGCTGCCGAAAATGTGGGTACACGGAAGTGATTACCCAACTAAAGACGGCTCTTGCGTAAGAGATTATATACATGTGTCAGATATAGCACATGCACATACATTGGCCATACAATATTTATTGAATGGGAAAAATGAAACCAAATGCGACGTATTTAATTTGGGAACTGGAGATGGGGTAAGTGTGTTAGAAGCTATCCATACATTCGAGGAAGTAAGTAATGTAAAATTGAATTATGAAATAGGACCTCGCAGAGCTGGTGATGTAGTAGCTATTTATGCAAATAATGATGCAGCAGTTACTAAGCTAGGCTGGAAAATCAAATACGGAATAAAAGAAATGATGGAAACGGCTTGGAAATGGGAACTAAAATTAAAACAAGAAGCCGATCAAATTATCAATAACTAGGGCTGCTGTTCCGTTTTATTTAACAAAGCCAAACTATTATAAAAGGAAACAATTTTAACCAAATCTGTTTCCTTTCTTATTTTAAGCCCTTCCCTACCAATATAACCTTTTACTTCATTTATCCAATCAGGGAACATCAATACCAAATCATCCACTTTTTTAATCTGGTGCATTTCGTTATTAGCGAAAATATAAAAGTAGAATTGAGGTTCAAGCTTAAAGCTAACCCCTTGACCGTATTGCATTCGATCAGAAAAAGTGTAGTGTATATATTTAAGCAGCTTAGCATTCCCTTCAGCTAATACCTGATAAAAACTATTCCATCTCTGTTTATCAATTCTTGGAAATCCTGCTTGAAAAACAGCCGCTTTTTTCCCTTCATTTAAAAATTCTATTCGCTTAACAGCGGCTGTTAAAACAATTAATTGTTGCTTTTCATTTTCAGTAAAAAGTTGGCTGTTGTATAAATTAAGTTTAAACTGATTCCCCTCAGTTACTTCCCCATTAAACAGTGTAATTCGTGCAGGAATAAAGTTGGAATTAAACCAAGGACTTCCTTCATAAGGAATACCAGTAAAATTTCCATCAGAAAAATAGGATGGATCCATATTAAAGCGGAAATAATAAACATTATAAGCACCTGCTAGCTGGGCGTTTGCAAACTTGGGGAAACAAAAAAGAATAGCAATAAATATAAAAGTGACAACTAATCTCATGAAAATAACTACTTAACTAGTTGATTGTAATAATTAAATAATTTTTCTAAATCGGCCTGCCTTTTAAACTTAGTTTTCTCTTTTTTAATAAAAGCAGCCATTTCTGCAGACTTATCTTCCATTAAAGCCAAGAGATTTTCTTCTTTAGATACTTTAGTAATTTTAGAGCCGATTGATCCATAATAATTAATCAACTTATCAGTAGTAGTTACTGCTCCAGTGCCGTAGACCATTTTGGTTTCTGTTGCAAACTTGGTATCCATTAATAATTTGGCCTTGCCATCAGACAAAACCTGATAAAAATTATTTTGATTTAAATTATCTATTACATCAAACCCTTTTTCAAAAACAGTAATACTACCGTTGGGCATTTCAAATTCTATGCGATAAATAGGACTCACCACTTCCATATCAGCCCCGTCGGCCTCCATATAAAACAACCTGTTTTCTTGTAAAATCAGCTTATACTTTGCATCGCTCTTTAATTTTCCAGCTTTGGTATATAAAGAGGCTTTTAAATAGTCGGGATGAAATAAATAACTTGCATTTTCAATACTAGCCGATTTAGACCGAATATCTAATCCATTAGCGTCTCTCAAGAAAATTCTAGTACCCACTTCTTGGGACATTATTGTATTGCTAACAATTATGGAAGTAATTAAAAACAGTATTTTTTTCATACTGTTAAGTTAAGAAAGTTTATTGATTCGTCATCTTTTCTGCATTTTCTGCCATTTGCAATGCCTCAATAAATTCTTCAATTTCACCATTAATAACCGCGTCTAAATTATAAGAGGTAAGTCCAATTCTATGATCGGTAACCCTACCTTGCGGCCAATTATACGTTCTAATTTTAGCACTACGGTCTCCCGTACTCACCAATGTTTTACGTTGCCTTGAAATTTCATCCTCATGCTTTCGAACCTGTTCTTCGTATAATTTAGAACGAAGCATGGTCATTGCTTTCTCTCTATTCCCCAACTGGGAACGCTCCGTTTGACAAACCACTACAACCCCTGTAGGAATATGGGTTAAGAAAACTTTCGTTTCAACTTTATTAACGTTTTGACCACCTGCTCCCCCGCTTCGAGCAGTTTCCATTTTCACATCACTTTCTTTCAATTCAAAATCAATTTCATCGGCTTCGGGCATAACAGCAACAGTAGCTGCTGAAGTGTGCACTCGACCTTGTGTTTCTGTATTGGGAACTCTTTGTACACGGTGTACGCCACTTTCAAATTTTAAAGTACCATAAACATCTTCGCCTGTAACTTCTACTATTACTTCTTTATAACCGCCCACAGTGCCTTCACTTTCTGTAACGATGGCGGTTTTCCAACCTTTTTTAGAACAATAACGTAAGTACATCCCCAATAAATCACCTGCAAATAAACTGGCTTCGTCTCCACCAGTTCCAGCCCTGATTTCTAAAATGGCATTTTTATCGTCTTGAGGATCTTTAGGAATTAGTAGCTTGGTTAATTCCTTTTCCAATTCTTCTTTGCGTACTTCTAAATCAGGCAACTCCATTTTAGCCAACTCGCGCATATCTTCATCTGAGCTATTTAAGCCCTCTTTGGCATATTTATGATCGGCCAATACCCTAATATATTCTTCATAAGGTTTTACAATCTTCTCAAGAGAACGATACTCTTTGCTATAAACCCCAAATTCCTTTTGATTATTGATAATTTCAGGGTTGGTGAGCGCAATACCCACTTGATCAAATCTTGCTTTTATGGCTTCTAGCTTATTCAGCATATACTAAATTCATTTTCGGACTGCAAAAGTACGGTTTTAGAAGGGTTTATACGCCTAGAAACGAAAGCTTATTCGGGTTCCTTTTCCCAATTCTGATATGATTTTAGCATCTAATCCAGCTTCACTAGCTCTATCTTGCATATTTTGCAGCCCGTATCCATCAGAGCCTTTTTTCATATCAAAGCCAATTCCATTGTCTTCAATAACCACTAATATAGGGTCATTAATAGCTATTTTTATGAAAATTTGAGTGCATTGAGCATGTTTCAAAGAGTTGGTTAATGCTTCTTGCATCATTCGCAACAAATGAATACTAACCCCAGGGCTCATCATTTTCTCTTGAATTATTTCTTCCTTAACGTCAATTTGAATAGAGAGATAATTGGGGGCAATTCTGTTTATTAAATTTTTAAACCGATCACTCAACGAAGTCATACTAATTTGTTGGTACTGCATTACCCAAATAGTTTCTCTAAGGGCACTAACCATATCTTCTGCATTCCCTTTTAATTGATACATGGTTTCCGAACTATTGGAATCCATTTTTTCTAACTGTATAATATTTGATTTTATAGCTGCAGCATAAGCCCCTAAATGATCATGTAAGTCTCTAGAAATTCTTTCTCTTTCTTTATAAATCCCTTGTTCAACGGCAGCTTTTCGAAGCTGTTCTTGTATTTTTCTTTTAGTCAAAAATCGAATGAAAAAAACAATTCCCAACAATAAAAGAATACTAGCCGGAATAATGAAAAAGCTATTTTGCCAAATGGGAGGTTCCCGACTAATATATAGCGTGCTTATTGATCCAAATTTCATTAAGGCAATATTTTCCGCTGCTCTAAATTCTAATTGCAATTTTTTATATGGCAAATTGGTAAAACTAATTCTTCTATTGTTAGGTTGTAATGTTACCCACTGGTCAACTATTCCTAAACACCTATATTGGTAAACAACTTTATCAGCATTGATAAAGCAAGGCGCAGAAATTTCTAAAGAAATAGACTTGTCGTCAGCATCTAGTTGAAAGTGTTTGGTTATACTAACTGGTGAATAATTTATTGCTGCATCTGTAACAAAACATTTTAATTGAATTGGAATTGGCCAAACAGAACTGGGATTAATCATTACCAATCCCTCAGAACTACCTAATAGTATATGACCCTTATTATTTTTTGCAATACTAGCCAATAAATAATCAGATGCAGGAACTCCGTTTTGTTCTGTTATTGCATCTATTCTACCAGATTGTTGATTCAGCAAATTCATACCACTTGTAGTTGCTACCCAAATTCTATTGTATGAATCTGCCATAATACCTGAAACAATATTACCAGATAACCCATTGGATTGATTATAAGAAGTGAATTTCCCATTGTCCCATTTATAAATTCCATTACTTAAAGTAGCAATCCAAATATTACCTCTTTTATCTTCGGCACACCCAGTGATAATGGTTCTTTTGATATAAGGACTTTGATCGCTATCTGTTTTATAATGTATAATTCTAATCCCATTCTGGTCAAATACATCTATTCCTGCATTCGTGCTTACCCAAGTTCGTCCCTTACTATCAGTAAATGAATGAAGCACGTAAGAACCAGTGATTTGATTATTTACCAAAGAAGCTTCTGCATAATAACGAACAATTTGATTATTTATTAAATTCAAAATTATTAAACCAGATTTGGTAGCTATAAATAATTGGTTGCTCTTTTGATTAATATTTAAATGAAAAATGGTATTGTCTACCAATTTTTTATTTTGAACACTTGCCACTAATTCTGGAGCAGAAGAAGGATCAATTTTATAAAGTCCTTCATTTTCTATTGCAGCCCAAATACGTCCATTTTCACCCACCGCAAGTGCCCTAACTTTTTTTCGCACTATTAATTTTGTTTGTTGGGTAATTGCAGTCTTTTTGTATAAACCAGAAATGGAAGCTACCCAGTCATTACCCAATGAATCTTGGGCATAAGCAAAAACTGTTTCCCGTTTATTTTCAGGTTGAAATAATTGAAAAGAGGATGAAGCAGGATTATAAAGTAAAGCACCATTATTGGCAAAACCAATCCAACTTAATCCAAATGTATCATGATAAGTACACAAAACAGCATTAGATTGATTTAGCGATAAAGGCAATTGGCTAGATTTCCAAAAAAAAGGCTTAAAAGTCGAATCAATTTTAATAATACCAGACAAACTAGAAACCCAAGCAATATTCTTTTGATCAAAAGAAATCTGGTTTATTTTTTCATTCAAAACAATACTATCCTTCAACCAACGGAATTTTTTTGTGTCAAAAACCTGAATGGTTGGTTTTGATTCATTGGTTTCATTAACCACCCAAATTGCTTGATTTTGGTCATGGTATAAAGCAGTTGCAACAAATGGTTGTTGATTATTTTGATGAGTGTCAAATATTTCTAAAAGCTTACCTGTGCTTGGGTGATATAAGTAGAATTGACCTTTGGAATATTTCCAAATACCTTTTGCATTGGCAGTATAACAAGCATGATTATCTACATTTCCTGTTAACTTTTTAAAATACTTTGAGCGATGTTCCCATATAAAAAGTTGGCCCTCCACTACTATAGCTAGATTGCCATTGCCAATTGGATAAATTTGATCAAATACATATTGAATTACTTTTTTCTTAGAAGGATCTGGGTGAATTCTTTCGAACTTTCCTTTGTTTAAATCCAATTTATTCAACCCATTTCTAGTACCTACCCAAATAGTTCCAGATCCATCCTCAGAAATAGCCGTAATATACTGATCGCTCAAACTACTAGAGTCTGTTGGATTATGCTTGTACTGTTTAAATGACAACCCATCAAATCGATTCAAACCATCTTGCGTGCCCATCCAAACAAGGCCTTTGCTATCTCTAAATATGGTCGTTACAGCATTTTGAGTCAGCCCATTTTTAATGGAATAAGGTAAAAATCCAGATTGACTATACCCCAAAAGGGCAAGTAATAATGGGATAATTAAACCGAATACCTTAAACTGCATATAAGCTTTAAATTAATACATTTATTTTGAAGAACATTACAAATACAGCATATGCAGTATAGACTATTAGTATAATTAGGATGAACTTTAATTACATGATTCAAATTGGCATAGTAGACGACAAATCCCTTAATCGAAAAATGATTAGACAGAATTTGTATGGAATACCCAATATTGAAATTGTAATTGAAGCTGTAAACGGATTAGACTTTTTAGATAAAATAAAAGAAAAGCCTTCCAATCATTTACCCCAAGTAGTTTTGATAGATTTAGATATGCCAATATTGAATGGCATTGAAACCATTGCCATTGCTACCATACGTTTCCCATTGATTAAATTTATTGTATTAACTGTATTTGATGATGATGAAAAAATATTTGAAGCCATTAAAGCCGGTGCAGCTGGTTATTTATTAAAAGATGATGCTCCCGACATGTTAATTGATGCCATCAACAATGCATTCCATTTAAATGGAGCCCCTATGAGCCCTGCAATAGCTAGAAAAACACTAAAATGGTTAAAGCAAAGTAACCAACCATTTCCATCGAATCATTCAGCTTCAGATAATGTATTAAATGTTCTAACAGAACGTGAACAAGAAATTCTTAAACTTTTAGTAGAAGGTCAGGATTATAAAAAAATTGCAAGCACATTATTTATAAGCCCTCAAACGGTGCGCACTCATATCAGTAGAATCTATGAGAAACTGCATATCAATTCAAAAGCTCAGGCCATACAATTAGCCAACAAGTATAACCGGAACTAAAATACAGCATATGCTGTATTGTTTACCGCGTTCGACTACAATAGCTTCATTCAAAAATAATCAATCATGAAAAAGCTAGCAATTTATGCAATACTACTTTTGTGCTGCAACAACTTATTTGCTCAAACAATAGGCGAAGTTGATCTTAAAGACATTAATAACTATGGTTTGAGAAAACTAAAAGATGCTCCTAAAAAAGTTTTCATCAGCCAATTCAGGGTAAATTTTCAAACAATGTATTTGGATACAGAAAAAAAATCAGGTGGATTTAGAGGTGGTAGTGATTATACAAGGAGTTATAAAAGTGCTGTTAGTGCAAGTTTATCGTTAGGTCTTAAAGGCGTACAAGAAAATGATTTGATAGATATTACAGATGAACTGTATAAAAACTTGATTGATCAATTAAAAGCAGAAGGTTTTGAAATAGTTACAGCAGAACAAGCATTAGCAGCCGAAGAATTGCAAGACTGGGTTAAAAGAACAGGGGGAAGTTTAAGCCAAGCCCAATTTGATGGTTATGTATCTGTTTCGCCAAGAGGTTTTGATTATTTAGTAAAAGGCGTAAAAGATGATGGTAAAGAAAAAAATTCATTCTTTAGTAAAGCGCCAAAAATTTCCCAACAATTAGGGGGGACAATGGTATTGATGGTAAATATAGCAGTGCCTTTTGCCAAAGAGGCTGAATCAGGTGGAAGTAAACTATTGGGTAGACTAGGTGGTGGTGCAAAAGTAGTTGCAGAAACCAATTTAATGATTGGTAGCGATGCATTAGACTATAGTGGAACAACAGGATTTTATGCCAATGGGAGTTCTGTCATTGGTTTCAATATCAAACAAAGCATGTCTAATATTAGTGTAGGTAACTGGTTGTTAAAAAAGCCAATCACCATTGATGGTGTGCTTGAAAAGAAAAAATACAAAGCAGAAGAACAAGCTAAAGTGGATATGTGGGGAACAGATGCAGGATTATTCAGGGTATTTGATGTAGACGATCGATTCATGAAAAATGTACAAGCCATTCCAGTAGAGTCAAGTAAATACAAAGCTGGTGTTGCAGCAGCTGCAAATAAATACCTCAATGCAGTAATGGATGAAATCAGGAGCAACTTAAAATAGCAAATGCACAAATATTAACGATTTGTCTAAAAAAATAAAACCAAAATGAACTAGGTTTGGTACTCATAAACAGTATCAATGTCTATAGTAGTAAACCATTTGGTTAAAAAATACGGAACACAAATAGCAGTGAACGATCTTTCCTTTACTTTAGAAAAAGGAGAGATCGTTGGCTTTTTAGGACCTAATGGGGCAGGAAAGAGTACTACTATGAAAATGATTACAGGATCCATTGAACCAGATGGAGGCAGCATTGAAGTGAGTGGAATCAATATGAGCAAAGACCCCATCGCCTGTAAAAGTAAATTAGGTTATTTGGCAGAAACCAATCCACATTACTACGATTTATATATAAAAGAGTATTTGCAATTTGTTGCAGCAGTGCACCATTGCCACAATGTGCAAGCACAAATTAAAAAAGTGATAGAGCTGGTGGGATTAGGCCCTGAACAACATAAAAAAATTGGCCAACTATCGAAGGGCTATAAGCAAAGGGTGGGATTAGCAGCCGCTATTATACACGAACCCGATGTGCTTATTTTAGATGAACCAACAACCGGATTAGACCCTAATCAAATTATAGAAATAAGACAATTAATTAAGGATTTAGGACAAAATAAAACCGTACTATTCTCTAGTCATATTTTGCAAGAAATAGAAGCCATCTGCAGTAGGGTGATTATCATTCACAAAGGCAATTTAGTGGCCAATCAACCCATTCATGAGTTAAATCAAAGCAGTAGTTTAGAAGCAGTTTTCAGAAGCTTAACAGGCGCTATTAGTGTATAAACTACATATTACTTATATTTGAGTCCATTTAAAACAAATACCATGAGTTACATTATTGATGTACATGCAAGACAGATATTAGATAGTAGAGGTAATCCTACCGTAGAAGTAGATGTATTAACCGACGATGGCGCATTAGGCAGAGCAGCTGTTCCAAGCGGAGCAAGCACAGGAATTCATGAAGCAGTTGAATTACGTGACAACGATAAGAAAAAATATGTAGGAAAAGGAGTGTTAAAAGCAGTTAAGAATGTAAACACTGCTATTGCTGACGCAATCATTGGATTAGATGTTTCTGAACAAGCTGCAATAGATCAAATTATGATCGATTTAGATGGTACCCCTAACAAAGCCAAGCTAGGTGCCAATGCAATATTAGCAGTGAGTATGGCAGTTGCAAAAGCAGCAGCTGACGAAGCTTCATTGCCTTTGTACCGTTATATAGGCGGAACCAATGCCAAAACATTGCCTATTCCAATGATGAATATTGTAAATGGTGGTGCACACGCAGACAATAAAATTGATTTCCAAGAATTCATGATCATGCCTGTTGGCGCTCCAAGCTTTAGTGAAGGATTGCGTTGGGGAGTAGAAATTTTTCATACACTTAAAAACGTATTGAAGAAAAAAGGATACAGCACTAATGTGGGAGACGAAGGAGGATTTGCCCCTAATATTCAAAGCAACGAAGAAGCCATAGAAACCGTATTGGAATCTATACAAGCAGCAGGCTACAAAACAGGCTCACAAATTGTGATTGCCATGGATGCCGCTAACAGCGAATTATGGGATGCCAAGAAAAAGAAATATGTATTCCACAAGAGCAGTGGCAAAGTGATGAGTAGCGACGAGCTAGTGAAGTTCTGGGAAAAATGGGTGAAGCAGTATCCGATTGTTTCTATTGAAGATGGAATGGCAGAAGACGATTGGAATGGTTGGAAAGCCTTGACACAAGCAGTTGGAAGCAAATGTCAATTAGTGGGAGACGATTTATTTGTTACCAATGTAGATCGTATTCAGCAAGGAGTAGATAAAAATATTGCCAATGGTTTATTGGTTAAAGTAAACCAAATTGGAACCATCACGGAAACCATCAATGCAGTAACATTAGCTCAGCACAATGGATACAATACCATTATGAGTCATAGAAGTGGTGAAACAGAAGATACTACTATTGCAGATTTAGCAGTAGCATTAAACTGTGGCCAAATTAAAACAGGATCTGCTTCAAGAACTGATCGCATGGCTAAATACAACCAATTGATTCGTATTGAGGAAATGTTGGGTGAAACAGGAACCTATCCAAAAGGAAAAATCAAGTTCGGTAAATAAATCATTTGCACGACTGTGCACAAATCTTACTTGGCAGATAAAGGTTTCTTATTACTTTTATCTGCCAATTTTTTTATGAAGAAAGCAATCCCATACCTCACTAATAAATACCTGATAGCGGCTATTCTATTTATAGTATGGATGTTGTTTTACGACCAGCGAGATTATTTTCAGCAAAAAGAACGCAGGGACGAATTGAAAAAATTAGAACTAAAAAAAGCATACTACGAGCAGGAAATAGAAAAGACCAAAAAAGAACTATACGATTTACAGAATAGTCCTGCAGCCATAGAAAAGTATGCCCGTGAGCGATACTTAATGAAAAAAGACGGGGAAGATATTTTTATTTTTGAAGACTCCAGCGCCCGAAAAAATTAATTCTTTACAATATTTTAATATTGGTACCGTTTTATAAAAGACCGTATCCTCTTGTTCACTCGCAGCCAACTGCTTATGAAAAACTTTAAAGAAGAGGAATTGATTATGTACGTATACCAGGATTGCACACCCGAGCTTACAAAAGCCATTGATAAAGCTATATTAGCAGACGCCGAACTAAAAAAACAAGTAGAAAGCCTACAACGATCTAAAGATCAACTAGACAAGCTGAAGCTTAAATCCCCTTCTAAAAAATCCATTAAAGCTATTTTAGATTACGCCAGAAAAAAGGAAAATTAGTACCCTTTTTTTGCTCCTTAATGCTATTTGAAATCCAACGTAGAGGAATAATAATAGAAAAAAAACACAAAAAGAAGCTAATTACTGTAAAATCGTTTAAGGATAAATAATTCGATGTAATAACCCAAATAACCATTAGAGTTATTAATTTAAAGATGTTTTCAATAAACTTATTCATTACTCGTGTTTTATATTTATTAAATTAGCGAGTTTCCTGCTTGATTAGCAAATTCGGAACCAAATTTAACAAAAGCTATTAGTATAATTACACTTTCAACTTGAAAATGACCAAGAAGCAACGTTACCAGGAAGTCATCAACTATTTTCAAGAAACAACTCCAGTTGCAGAAACAGAGCTATTATACGATAATCCATTTCAATTATTGGTGGCCGTAATCCTTTCAGCCCAATGCACCGATAAACGAGTTAATCTAACGACCCCTGGCATATTCAAAGTTTACCCTACGCCACAAAGAATGGCTAAAGCCAGTTTTGATGATTTGTTTCAGCTCATCAGAAGTATCTCCTATCCCAATAATAAAACCAAGCATTTAATTGGCATGGCCAATATGTTACTGGAACAATTTGGGGGCGAAGTTCCTATGACGGTAGAAGCATTAGTAAAGCTTCCAGGTGTTGGAAGAAAAACAGCCAACGTTATTACCAGTGTAATTGACGAACAACCCAATATGGCGGTGGATACCCATGTATTCAGGGTAAGTCATCGTTTGGGTTTAGTCAGCACAAAAGCTACTACTCCATTGGCAGTTGAAAAAGAACTCATCAAAAATATTCCAGAAGAACTGGTACACAGAGCCCATCATTGGTTGATATTACATGGCAGGTACACTTGCTTGGCGCGTAATCCTAAATGTGATGAATGTGGAATCAAAAACAGTTGTTCTTATTTTGCAAAACAAGAAAAGAAAAAAAGCAAATCAAATTAGGGTTATGAAAAAAATCATTTGCTTTTTTTTGCTATGCACATCATCATTTGCAACCATTGCTGCGCAAGAAACAAAAAGAAACAATAGGCTAAAATCAGGCAACCCTGTCATTGAAGGTTGGTATGCCGATCCAGAAGGCGTAATACTGAAAAACCAATTTTGGATCTTTCCCACTTTTTCATCCAAATACAAATCACAAGTTTTTTTAGACGCATTTTCTTCCACCAATTTAGTCAATTGGGAAAAACATGTTCGCGTATTAGATACCAGCATCATCAAATGGGCTTATATGGCGATGTGGGCTCCATCAATTGTGAAAAAAGACAATCAATATTTTTTATTTTTTTCTGCCAATGATATTCAAAGCAAAAAGCGAAACGGCGTAAAAGATGATCACAACGGAGGCATTGGAATTGCAGTAGCGTCTAATCCCGAAGGACCCTATAAAGATTATTTAGGTAAACCATTGATCAATCAATTTTACAATGATGCCCAACCCATTGATCAGTTTGTGTTTCAAGATAAAGACAGTTCCTACTATATTATTTATGGTGGATGGGGGCGTTGCAATATTGGCCAACTCAACAAGAATTTTACCGCACTAGAACCCTTCCCCAATGGTGAATTAGTAAAAGAAATAACCCCTAAAGGATATGTAGAAGGTCCTACCATGTTTATCAGAAATGGTACTTATTATTTAATGTGGTCAGAAGGTGGTTGGACCAATGGAACCTATAAAGTGGCTTATGCAAGAGCCAATAATATTTATGGGCCTTTCGAAAGAGAAAGTACCATTTTAGAAGCAGATTCAAGGGTTGCAACTGGAGCAGGCCACCACTCAGTAATGAATATTCCTTGTACAGATGAATGGTATATTGTTTACCATCGAAGACCTATACCGAACTTAGATAGAGACCATCGCGTTACTTGTATAGACAAGCTTTACTTTAATGCAGATGGCAGTATTCAAAAAGTAAAAATGAGTTTTGAAGGAGTAGAGAAAAGATTACTCAATATTAAATAAGCTAGTATTAACCAAAGACGATTTCTTTGAAAGCAAAGAAATCGTCCAAGCTAATTTCCCATGGCCTTCTACTGGGCTTATTGTCTCTTTTAGCCCTTTAATTGGAAGAAATCCAAATCCATTGTCAAAAACATCAAAAAAATCTTTCCCATCAAATTTGGGAATCTTTGTTGAAGAATCAACTATGAGGAATACTTTTTCTTCCCCAGCAAAACTCTTTATTAAATAATCTCCAATAAATCCATTCATTGTATCTTTCTTCATCTCAATTGAAACAGGACTTCTAGAATCTTGCATTTTAAATGAATGAATACCCCCATTACTACTTTTTACTTTTACAGATTGATTCTTAAAATCGGCTAGAGTAACTCTTGAAGAATCATTTTCAAGGAATGATAGAATTTTATCTTCAGCGATTAAATAAGTTCTAATAGTTACATGCGATCCGTCTTTATCAGTTACTGTAATTTTGTACTTGCATTCCAAAACGGCTACATGCTGACTAAATAAAATTGTAGCAATTGATAAGAAGAAGATAAATAATGAGATTTTAAGAGTCATTTGTATAAATTATTTAGAAGCATTTTCATTACCTAAAAATAGTTGGAACTGTTGTAGTAATTCTTTTCATTACTATTTTAGCGGGAAATGTCTGCCCTTCAAGATATGTTTTGTTACCATCACGCCATGCCTCTTTTAAGCTAGTTGTTAATATCGCGCTTTTATTATTTGACAAATTAAGTTCTCCATTTAGCCATCTTTCTCTTGTTAAATCAAAAATGCTTAATTGGAGTTGCCGTTGATTGCTTTTATATGAAGCTATAATTGTATGAAGTTTATCTAGTTTCATTGATATTGAATCTAAGCTACTTTCTAGAACCTTATGATTATTCGAAATTTTATGCCATCCGTATAAAAAAACAATTGAATCAACAGGATTTATATCTTCTACTTTTGATCTTGTTTGTAATAATACAATTGTAATTGTATCATTATTAAAAATACCCATCCAGCGTCCTTCGAATTTTTTCTTTGCTTCTTTTGATAACTCAATTTTGTCCTGTGCACATATTTTGCCAATAAAAAATAAATAGAATGATGCAATAAATATGTTTTTCATGGATTATTATATTAACAAGGTTACTCAATTAAGGCACTGTAAAACATCCTAGTTTTTATGATTCAACCGCTAATTAATAATGAAAAAAATACTGTAATTTATGTTTGCAGTCATTTCTAGCTATGTTAACCAATCAATCTTCCTCATTTGTTAATGAGCTTTTTTTGCAAAGGCTTTTTAGTTTCAATTCGCGCTATTGCCGATTCTAATCTGGCTCTATATCCCCATTATTATTTACTGAATTAGGCATTTCTATAACATTTTCGAAATCGCATCCACCAATTCCCCTTTCGTAATAGGTACACCCATGATTTTGTTGTAGCCTTTTGCATCTACTAAATATTCATCACGAATGATTTTAATCAATTGGCCATTGTTGATTTCTGGAATCAATACTTGATCAAAATTGGCAATGATTTCTCCTAAGTTACTAGGGAATGGACGCAGGTAACGAATATGCGCATGGCTCACGGCATGGCCCGCTGCTTGCAATTCTAATACAGCACTTTTGATGGCACCATAAGTAGAGCCCCATCCGAGTACCAATACTTTACCTTTTGATGGGCCACTGTCAATGGTTTGTAATGGAATATATTTTGCAATCAAGTCTACTTTAGCCTGACGAACTTTCACCATATGCTGGTGGTTTTCTGGCTCATAACTGATATTACCTGTAACGTCTTGTTTTTCTAATCCACCAATACGATGTTCTAAGCCTGCAGTACCGGGAACAGCCCATGGTCTGGCTAATTTTTCATCGCGTTTATATGGCATGAACTTAGGTTCATCTTCTGCTAATCCTTTTTTGAAGCTTACGGGTATTGCTGGCAAGTCTGCACTTTGAGGGAACTTCCAAGGCTCTGCTCCATTGGCAATATATCCATCACTTAACAAAATCACCGGTGTCATATGTTGAATAGCAATTCTTACCGATTCAAATGCCACATCAAAACAATCAGATGGTGTGGCTGATGCAATCACTGGCATAGGACATTCCCCATTTCTTCCGTAATAAGCTTGCAACAAATCGCTCTGTTCTGTTTTGGTTGGCAATCCAGTGGATGGGCCACCTCTTTGGATATTGATGATCACCAAAGGAATTTCTAGCATCACGGCCAATCCCATGGCTTCTGTTTTCAATGCCATACCTGGGCCTGATGTAGTAGTGATGCCGATTGATCCACCATAGCTTGCACCAATCGCGGCGGTGATCCCCGCAATCTCATCTTCTGCCTGAAATGTTCTTACACCAAAACTTTTGTACTTACTTAAATCGTGTAAAATATCTGAAGCAGGTGTAATAGGATATGTTCCTAAAAACAAAGGCAGCCCCGATTTTTCGCCAGCCGCAATCAACCCTATGGCCAATGCCTGATTACCCATAATGCTGCGATACAAGCCAGCAGGCATTTTGGCTTTCTCTACGGTATACCTTGATGTAAATGTTTCAGTTGTGTCTCCGTAATTGTATCCAGCTTGCAACACTTTAATATTACTCTGCAGAATGTTTTCTTTCTTTCCAAATTTCTCTTGTAAAAAATCGATGGTATTGTCTAGTTTTCTATTGTACATCCAATAGATATAGCCCAATACAAACATATTCTTTGCACGGTCTCTTTCCTTGGTACCTAAATCGGTAAATTCTTTTAATGCTTCACGTGTTAGTTTGGTCACGTCAATTTTGATGACTTCAAATGAATCCAAACTACCATCTTCTAAAGGATTCACGCCTTCTGGATAATTAGCTAGTCGTAAATTCTTTGCATCAAAACCATCAATATTTACAATGATTTTACCACCAGGCTTAATGGCTTTCAAATTCACTTTTAATGCAGCTGCATTCATAGCCACCAACACATCTGCAATATCTCCTGGTGTAAATACTTTATTAGAAGAAAAATGTAACTGAAATCCACTCACCCCTGGAACCGTTCCGATTGGGGCCCTGATTTCTGCGGGAAAGTCTGGAAAAGTAGCCAGATCTATCCCTAACAATGCCGTATTATTGGTAAACTGTTGACCCGTTAATTGCATCCCATCACCACTATCCCCTGCAAATTTGATTACCACACTTTGTAAAACCGACTCTTTGTTATTCATCTATGCTAATTGAGAGGGCAAAGTTACCAATTTTGGGGGGCATCTAAACTGTCCTTTCGGCATCTTTTGTGCAATTATTGCCATTTTCGTAAACAAAATCCGGTTTAGAACTTGTTAAAGCGCATGATTGCCCCCTTGGAATGAAATTTGTTTATAGTAGATTTGAAACAGAAAAAAATTCAATATGGCAATTTTTAAATCGGGTAACCCTACCCTTACAGAAAAGATGTTTGATAAAAGCCACGAAATGGCTGCTGCCAATATGGGCACGATGACTGTTAGAGGCGCTATCAACAAATTTGGTTTTATGATGCTGATGCTGATTGCAGGTGCAGCATACAACTGGAATTTATACGAACAACTAAAGCAAGATACCATGATGACCCTCATGTGGGTAGGTATTATTGGTGGATTAATTTCTGCTTTAGCAATTAGCTTTAAACCCAATTGGGCACCTGTTTTGGCGCCGCTATACGCACTATTAGAAGGCTTATTCATTGGAGCTATTTCTGCTATAATGAACGCAGCATTTGCTGAGTCTTATCCTGGATTAATTATGCAGGCAGTGGGTCTTACATTTGGTGTAGCATTGGCCATGTTCTTACTGTATAATTTTCGCATTATCAGCGCTACCCAGCGTTTTAAATCAATAGTATTTACCGCTACATTAGGTATTGGTATCTTTTACTTAATCACCATGGTATTGCGCATGTTTGGCGTGAACGTTAGCTTCATGTACGACAGTAGTCTATTAAGCATTGGCATCAGCTTATTTGTAGTGGCAATTGCAGCGTTAAACCTAATCATGGACTTTGATATGATTGAGCAAGGTGCTGAAAGAGGTGCTCCTAAATTCATGGAATGGTATGGTGCTTTCGGCTTAATGGTAACCATTGTTTGGTTGTACATTGAAATGCTTAAATTATTAAGCAAGCTCAGCAGCAGAGATTAATTTTTATCAAATTTTATATTGAAAGCCTCGAAGCAATTCGGGGCTTTTTTGATGGAATGTTTCAAGACTTTTCATTCGGGAAGCTCCACAAATAGGGTTAACTTTATTGCCTAATAATGTATTATAGCCATGGATTTTAATCGGGAACAGTTCAGCAATGAAGAATTGATTTATCTCTATCGCAATTTGTTGTTGCCAAGAATGATTGAAGAAAAAATGTTGGTGCTCTTGCGTCAGGGAAAAATCAGTAAATGGTTTAGTGGGATTGGGCAGGAAGCCATTGCAGTGGGCGCTACATTGGCCATGGCCAACGATGAATGGATTATGCCGCTGCACAGAAATTTAGGTGTATTCACTTCTAGGCAAATGCCTTTGAATAAATTATTTAGACAATGGCAGGGCAATAAAGATGGGTATAGTAAAGGGAGGGAGCGAAGCTTTCACTTTGGATCGAAGCCTTATCATATTTGCGGAATGATTTCTCATTTAGGTCCGCAGTTAGCCATTGCCGATGGTGTTGCATTGGCTTATGCTTTAAGAAAAGAAGCAAAAGCTTCTGTTGCATTTTCAGGAGATGGCGGAACCAGTGAAGGTGATTTTCATGAAGCGTTGAATGTGGCAGCAGTTTGGAATTTGCCGGTCATATTTATTATTGAAAATAATGGATACGGTTTAAGCACCCCCGTAAACGAACAATACAAATGCGAGCAATTGGTAGACAAAGCCAAGGGCTATGGAATGGAAGGCATTCGCATTGATGGCAATAATATTTTAACAGTATTCAATACCATCAAAGGAGTAAGAGACTATTGCATTAAAAATCAAAAGCCATATTTTATTGAGTGCATGACTTTTAGAATGCGCGGACATGAAGAAGCCAGCGGCACTAAATATGTACCCAAAGAATTGTTTGAAGAATGGGGACATAAAGACCCAGTAAAAAAATACGAGCAGTTTCTGATTAACGAACAAGTGATTACCGAAATGGGTATTGCGGATATTAGAAACGAGTTCAGGCAATATATTGAAACAGAATTAGCGGATGCATTCAACGCCAATGAAATGGTGGTGGATACTGCAGAAGAAATAGCCGATGTATTCGCACCTAAAAAATCAATAGAAGGCGTTATTGAATTAGACAATAATCAAGCAGCCGCAGCAACTCCTTCAAGAGAAGCCAGACTAGTTGATGCAATTTCCGAAGGCTTACATATGAGCATGGAAAAGCACGAGAACCTAGTATTGATGGGGCAAGACATTGCAGAATATGGAGGTGCATTTAAAATTACCGAAGGCTTTGTAGAGAAATTTGGAAAGGAAAGAGTGCGCAACACACCGCTTTGCGAAAGTGCCATTGTAGGTACTTGCTTAGGTATGAGTTTGGAGGGATTTAAAACCGTGATGGAAATGCAGTTCGCTGATTTTGTGACAGTGGGCTTTAATCAAATCGTCAATAACTTAGCTAAGATTCATTATCGTTGGGGACAAAACGCCGATGTGGTTGTTCGCATGCCAACTGGTGGTGGAGTTGGTGCTGGACCATTTCATTCGCAAAGCAATGAAGCTTGGTTTACCCATGTGCCCGGTTTAAAAGTGGTTTATCCATCCAACCCGCACGATGCAAAGGGTTTAATGATTGCCGCAATCAATGATCCTAATCCAGTTTTATTTTTTGAACACAAAGCACTCTATAGAAGCATTAGTGGAAAATTACCGCAAGCCTATTATGAAGTTGCCATAGGAAAAGCCATTACGGTAAAAGAAGGAGACGATATCAGCATTATTACTTATGGAGCTGGTGTGCACTGGGCATTAGAATACCAAGAAGCGCATCCAGAAATCTCCCAGCATATTATAGACTTGAGAACATTGGCCCCTCTAGACTATTCCGCTATTAAAGCTGCTGTTGAACAAACAGGTAAAGTATTGATACTACATGAAGACAATTTAGTAGGTGGCATCGGTGGAGAAATTAGTGCATGGATCAGTGAACATTGTTTTGAATTATTGGATGCGCCTGTGTTGAGATGCGCTTCCTTAGATACGCCTATTCCATTTAATATTGAATTGGAAAAAAACTATATGGCCAAGAGCCGATTAGATGAACAGGTACAGCAATTGCTTAATTATTAATTCCCTCTTATGCAATCAATGGTAAAAAGAATAACTACAATCGTATACACATGTTGTAGTGTAATAATTGCAACCGCTCAACCAAATCCGAATGAGCAATACCAAACACCTTTTTTTGCAGACAAGGACAGAGCAGCAAAAGTGAAAGCAATCGCACCGGTGATTCAATCCATGTACAGCAATTATGCAAAAGCCAATCACTTCCCCAGCTTTTCATTTGGCGTAGTGGTAGACGGTGAATTGATCGTGAGTGGCAGTGAAGGATATAGCAACATCACTAATCAAACAAAAGCCAATACAAGAACCATGTATCGCATTGCTTCAATGAGCAAAAGCGTTACCGCCATGGCCATCATTAAATTAAGAGACGAAGGAAAATTAAAATTAGACGACCCTGTTTCCAACTATATTCCTGAATTAAAAAACCAGGCACTCACCAAAGATGCAGCTCCAATAACCATTAGAGAATTACTTACGCATTCCAGTGGATTACCCGAAGATAACCCATGGGGAGACAGACAATTGGCTGATACAGAGGAAGAATTAATTGAGCTGTTTAAAAAGCAATTGAGTTTTTCGAATGTAAATGGAACTGAATACGAATACAGCAATGTTGGTTTTGCCACATTGGGTTTAATCATTAAAAAAGTAACGGGCCTATCCTATAGCGAATACATCAACCAACATTTTTTTAAAAGATTGGGTATGCAAGCTGCCTGGGACTATCGCAAAGTTCCTACTGACCAATTGGCCAAAGGCTATCGTTATGTAAATGATTCTTTTAAAGAAGAACCATTGTTACCCGATGGTATTTATGGGGCAATGGGGGGATTAATCACCTCTGTTGAATCATTCAGTAAGTACATGGCAATGCACCAACAAGCGTGGCCAGCAAGAAATGACGCAGAAAACATTATCATCAATAGAAGTAGTATCCGCGAAATGCACCAACCTTGGCGATTTGCTTCCATGAACCCATATTTCAATTATGGAAATGGAATTGCTTGCCCTGCAGTTTCAGCCTATGGATATGGACTGAATATTTTTAGAGACTGTAATAACAAAGTATATGTAGGACATAGTGGCGGATTACCAGGCTTCGGAAGCAATTGGCGCATCATGCCTGAATACGGCATCGGCGTAGTGTTGCTGGCAAATGTAACATATGCACCCACTTCATCAATTAATTTAAAAGTATTGGATAGTGTAATAAAGTTAGCAGGTTTAAAGCCGATTCAATTACCAGTCTCCACTATTTTGAATCAGCGCAAAAATGAATTGGTAAAATTGTTACCTAATTTTTCTAACGCAAAAAAATCGGGCATTTTTGCGGAAAACTTTTTTGATGACTACTATACCGATTCTTTGGTAAAGCAAGCCACAACTGCTTTTCAAACAATTGGCAAAATCACTAAAATTGAAGAACTGATTCCAGAGAATCAACTCCGCGGCTCCTTCATCATCCATGGAGAAAAAGGAAAACTAAAAATCTTCTTTACCCTTACACCAGAGAATCCTGCATTAATTCAGGAGTATCGGTTGAGTGTGGTGAAGTGATTTACCGAATAATCTCCAACGCCTTCCCCTCCCACTTCGGAAATAATATGCCGTTATTGTTGATGCCTAAATGTTTATTCGCCACGCCGCTAAACACCGATCTAAAATCAGTTGTAACGGGAAGATCTCGTTGGTCTTCTAATTGGTCTTTGGCCAATGAGCCTATTTGTTGATACAGTTTTCCGCCTTGTACATCATTGCCTAAAATAAAGGAACAACTGGCTCTTCCATGATCGGTGCCACCTGTTCCGTTTTGTGCAACCGTTCTGCCAAACTCGGTCATGGTCATTACGGTTACATCATCTTGGTAAGCACCCATATCATTCCAAAATGCTGCAATGCTATCGCTAAAGTCTCGCACGTTGCGAGCGAATACGCCGTTGAGGGTACCTTGGTTAAAATGTGTGTCCCATCCCCCACTCTCTGCAAATGCCACTTCCAATCCTATGTTCATTTTGATGAGTACGGCAATTTGTTTTAATGAATTACCGAGTGGACTGTTGGGGTATACTACGCCCGCTACGGGTTGATAATTTTTAATATCATTTACATTCAGCATTTTCAACGCTTCAAAACTTTCTTTGCCTGCTCTATTCAATAAACGATTGCTGGTTTGTTCATACAATTCTTCAAATGAACCTGCTGTTAAATTAGCAGCCATTGAAGAACTGATTCAAGAAAACCAATTACATGGTTCCATCATCATAAATGCAGTAAAAGGAAAACTTAACGTCATTTTTACACTTACATAAGACAATCCTTTATTGATTCAGGAGTATAGGTTGAGTATGGTAAAGTCTAAAAAATCTAATTTAAACATAGACATGATTATAAATTTTCTAATGAACCATCATCCATTTACTAACGCAAAAAATACCTTACTCTCTACACTAGATTTCACATTGTTTCTTTTAGCAATAACTAAATAGCCTCTTGACTTAAATCATAATTGCGGATTATTTTTAACAAATTTTATACAAAAACTAAGGGGGTTAATACAAAGCGATACTGATTTCATTGAATAGACCGTAGCATTTGTTATAATGTTCCACATAAGAAAAAGCATGGTTTTGTCTCTAAGGTTATGTTTTGCCTTAATGCCAAAAGCATCTAATTCAAATACCATCGCTGCCGGGGCAAACTGTAGATGGTTGTCTATTTTAATTTGCTTGTGGGGATTTTCTGTATACATCTCATCTTTAAATTCTCCGTTTAATCATTGCAGCCCTTCATCTTCAATGGCAGTAAAATCGTATGCTACCATTAAGCCGGGTATGATGTAAGACTTTACGTTGAATGACTTTTTGTGGGGCGGCAATTGCCAGGAAAGATTTTGCCGTGCTTAGTCCTGAATATAAAGAATACTGGTAGAAGAATCGGTAACCTGTGCATTGGCACTTATTCCCAACATGAATAATGATATTACAAAAACAGTGCTTGATTTAGAGTATTGCATGATGATTGAATTAATGAAAACTTCTAAATGAATTCTGTACAAATTCTGAATGGGAAATAAGCTGATAAAAAAAAGGGGATGTATCGTACATACACCCCCTAGCCATTAACCCTTATCCTTAGCTTATGAAAGCCTAACCATGAAAAATCAATCTTTTATTTCTTTTAAGAATTTACCGGCGGCATCAAATATCACATCCTTACCTTTCACTTCTGCTTCGTAATTCACTTCACCATTAGCTTTGGTGATTTTTGCGGCCTCACTTATTTTACCCAATTTATGCTGGGTTATATAGCTGTTGGCTGCTGCTGGCAATTGAGTAACGGGTATCTCCATTTCTGTTTCTTCCACCGTGCCGTTAGAATTGTACAGCACACTCATTTCATGCCCGTTGTGCTTAAAGCCAGCTTCGAACTTACCGTCTTCGTTATCCCATTTGGCTTTTGTGCCGGGATATTGTTTTTCAAACGCCTGCTTTACAGAGGCAGGAACATTTGCATGTGCTTTCTTTTCATTTTTTTCATGATTTTGTGCAAAAGTGGCGGTTGTAATAGAAGCTGCTGCAACCATCAGCATTAAATACTTTTTCATTTTGTTTGTTTTTTAATTTTTAAAATATAATTGTAAAGCTTTAATTCAATTCTGTAGAAAGACTGTAGTTTTTATACAGCGTAAAGATTTTAACGTTTCCTCAAAACTGTTACCTAACTTTTATAAAATCTCCTTCCTTAGTTTACAGGATTTGTTTACTTCCGGTACTCACTCTGTACTGCATTTCCTTGTAGTTGATGTAAACCACTTTCATAAAAAAATATCGAAAATAGAATCATTGCTTTTATAAATAACAAGTGGCACATGAACTTTAATAATTAAGTAGATATATAATACGTAAATTAATTCGTGATATTTAAATGAAATCTTAAAAATAATTCAGGAATTGCTAAAGCTTACAGTGAATGAATGTAAACTATCAGAGTAGGTATAAGTAATAGCTGCTTTATACAAATTGCAAATCCGCTTTGCAATTTCAAGCCCAAGACCCAGGCTATTGGCGTCAGAAGTTTGTTTTTGAAACCTTTGAAAAAGGCAGGTTGCATCTAACGAGTCTGTGTTGCCAGTATTGCTGATACAAAATTGGTTGGGCTCAATGATTATATTAATTTTGCCCCCCTGCACATTGTGGCGGATGGCATTTGAAACTAAATTGCCAATCAGAATTTCAATCAACGTTTGATTGGCATTTATTACAGTATTACAAGCTACTCTTGTATGAAGGGATAGTTTTTTTTGATTAAGTGCATTTTTATACTGCTCTGCCAGTTTTTGAACCGTAGTATTAATATTTACGATTTCCTTGACGTTAAACTGATCGTTATCAATTTTTGAAAGCAAAAGGAGTGTTTTATTTAACCGGTTCATCCGCTGCCCAGCATCTGACAGCTCTGTTATCAGTTCTGCCTGTTCCCCGGTAAGGGGTGTAGTTTGCATCAACAGCTCTACTTTACTTTGAAATACTGCCAGCGGTGTTTGCATTTCATGTGAAGCATTCTCCGTAAACTCTTTCTGAGAGAGATACATTTCATGGTTACGACTCGTTAGGGATGTGATGGTTGTATTTAAATCAGCAAACTCATCAATTTCGGTTTTTCCCAATTCAATACTATTTTCGCATTCTATTTTATAGTCATGCAACTTACCTAATGTTGCATAAAAGGGTTTCCACAGCTTATTGGAATGATAACGGGTGATGAATAACAAACCAACAATTATGAGTACTAAAATTACCGCTTGCACAGTCACTATGCTGAATATTAAGTTATCGTTATCTACCAGCGATTTACGTATCGTTATATTGTACCATTCGCTTTTCAGCACTACTATGCTTTCTAAAACACGGTGCGGCACATTTTCTTTAGATATGGAATCAAAAAACAAAATTGTATAGGTGGAATCTTTTATTCGTTTAGTATTTGCAGGTTTGATATGAATATCAGGCTCAAAAACTTCAAAATACTCAAATGGTTTATTTGCAATTACCTTTTCCATCTTTGCCATCAGGTCAGCCTTCTGAGCAACAAGGTCTTCGTCTACATCTTCAGCAACAATACTTGTTAGCTCAAAATAGAACACCGGCACTGATACAATCAATACCAATACGGAGTATACAATATACCCTTTCAGCGATTTACTGAGTAATTTCATTTCTTAAATATCAAACTTATAGCCCATCCCGTAAATAGATTTTATATAATCTTCGCAACCAGCTAGTACCATTTTCTTTTTTAAGTTTTTCATGTGGGCATAAATAAAATCAAAGTTATCAAACACATCTGCCTCATCACCCGAGAGATGCTCTGCAATAGCATTTTTAGAAACTACACGGTTTTTGTTAGTGACAAGGTAAAGGAACAGGTCGTATTCTTTTCGGGTAAGGTCAACTCCTTTACCGTTTACCGAAACTGTTTTGGCAAGGGTATCAAAAGTAAGTTCATTCAATTCAAGCACCTTATTGCCATCAAACCTTCTGCGCCGAATTACCGCAGCAATTCTTGCACTCAGTTCAGAAAGATGAAAAGGTTTTGCCAGGTAGTCATCTGCACCAAGATTTAAACCGGCAATGCGGTCGTCAATCAAATTTTTAGCCGAAATAATTATTACCCCACCCGTTTTATTATCTGCTTTCAATTCCTTTAATACATTCAATCCGTTTCCATCCGGCAAAGTGATGTCCAGCAATACACAGTCGTAATCGAAAGACTCTGTCTTTTCAAGCGCAGTTTTAAAATCCACTGCTACTTCGCACAGATAATTTTCACCCTTAAGATAAGTTACGATGCTTTTACTTAATTCTTTTTCGTCTTCTACTATTAACAATTTCATCTAATACTTTTGGTAAAATAAAAGTACGAATTTGAAGAGATTCTGAATATTCTGACAAAATGATATAACCCTAAAAATATGTACTCACGCCAAACTGAAAGCCAGCCAGCTTAGCCGGTGGATTACCTAAAATATCTTTCTGCCAGTTGTAACGGTAGTTCAGCCGAATCACTGTTTGTTCAGTCGGTCGCCAGCTAATAGCAGAAACAATGGAAAATACTTCGTCACTGATATTTGCACCTGTGGACTTAAACTTTCCTTTATTCCAATCCACATATTCAAAACGTAAGGCTGCGTTCATAACTGACTTGTCAAAACCAAAAATTGGTTTCTTATAAATAGGTTGTACAAAGTCAATAAACCCGCCTTGTTGTTTTCTACCAAATTGTTCAGTGTACGTTTCAGGAACATCCACATACACCCATGCCCATTCAGCACTGATATAGGTATTGAATTTTGGAAGTACGCTGTTAAAGTCTATTGCATATACATTCACTCTTCGCTTCTTATCCAATACTAATCCACCATCTTCGTATTTATTGTAAACACCACCAATATAAGATAGTCCTAATTCACCAATCTTTCTGTTTCTTACAGCAACTTTACCGGTGAACAATGGACTACCGTTAAAACTATCTTCAAACCTGTTTTTGTTTTCTTTACTGGCCGGAAGAAAAGTTTTGTTTTCAACGTTATCAATTATTTTATCATCAAACCCATTGGTGAGATAAGCTTCATAAGCATACACCCAATCCTTCACAGATTTTTTTCCAAATAGTCCAAAGCCTACATTACTCCAGGTTGCCGGAAGCATTTGAGTGGCAGATATTGGCCTGTCTACAAATTCCCATTTAGGTCCGTCATGGTTTTGATTAAAGGCACCGATAGGATTCATTACAATACCACCTCTCAAATTCAGAAGAGGAGCGAACTCAAAATCAATCGATGCAAATTCAATATTGATTTCTTTGGTACCGTCTTCAAATTCAATCTCGCTCAAAAACTTAATTCGTTTGGAAATAGACGAAGACACAAACAACGTCAATCGTCGCATTTGGAACTGGTGTCCTTCAGAGATGCCGTCTTCCTGTAAATACTGGTAATTGGTTTCTGCATATCCTCCCAATGCAACAGGCAGTTTGCCTAACTGAAGAAAGGGACGATTATATACCGCATCCATGTTTAGTAACAATCCCGATGTATCCTTTGAAGTTCTTCTTAATAATACTGGGTCTATCTGAGCAACGGCAACAGATGAAATGAATACAGATAGAATGGTTAGTATAATTGTTCTCATACTTTTCTTAAATCAATAAAGATTTGGTTGTTGTTAAGCATTACGGGAAATGTCCTCAGATCCCTGTCTGCAGGTCCGTTGGTTACTTTTCCACGGTTGCTATATTCACTTCCATGCGCAGGGCATTGGAGATAATCACCTGCTACATTCAGTTCGGCTCCCTGATGGGCACACTGCATCCAAAGAGCGGCGTAATCAGTATCACTGAATCTGTACACACATATAGGAAAAACTAATTCTTCGTTTCGAACAACTATATACAATCGGTATTTGTCTTTTCCCTTTAACGCAAATTCATTTACATCAATCAATATTCCGTCTTTAGTCATTTTTCCATTAGCGAATTGTGTAGCGGCACAGGAACTCACTATAGCGGATAAGGCGGTTGCACCAATGCAGGCGGTACAAGATTTTACTATAAATTCTTTTCTATTCATTTTTGTTTTGGTACTACAACGATTTCAAAAATTTTATCAGATTGTTTTTATCCTGCACTGAAAGTTGCTGAAATCTTTCTTTGCTTTGTTGTGCTTCTCCACCATGAAATTGAATAGCTTCTTCAATACTCTTTGCTCTTCCGTCGTGCAGCAAAAAGTATTGTCCTCCTTGTGAATTAGGAGATAAACCCAATCCCCAAAGGGGTGGAGTTCTCCATTCAGACGTTTTAGCATTGCCTTCCGTATAATTATCATCCAAACCAGGTCCCATATCATGCAGTAGTAAATCGGTATAAGGATGAAAAAGCTTATTAGCTAATGGAGCAATTGAAGAAAAGCCGGTTTTTAATGTTTGCTTATGGCAACTTTCGCAGCCAGTTTGTATAAAAATATTTTTTCCCTGAATTACTTCTGCATCATTCTGGTTGCGTTGAATAGGGGCTTTTAATGTTTGCAGGTAAAAAACAACACTGTGAACGGTCTGATCGGAAACTTCAGGATCAATATTTAAGCCTGAATAAACATCTTGCGGATGAAATGTGGAAGTAATACCAATATCCTGGTTATAAGCATTGACGGTTTGATGCAGTAAATTATGAGCTGCTGCTTTTTTGCCAAACCGATGAATATATTTTCCGTTTTGTGTGATAGCGTTTGAATTGGGTGTAATAAACGAAGGCAGGGTTATCCAGTTTGGCACACCTGAAATACCATCGCCATTAATATCATTCGGATCAGTCATTGCCAATATATCTGCATCAGAAACAAGCTCAAGAAATCCCAAGCCGGTATTTGCAGGCGGGGTAAACTTAGAAAAGGTTGCTCCAGCAGGTATTTGCTCGGGAGAATAGCCGGGCAAAGCCCTGCTTTGCAGCTGTGGTCCACCGAGATGAAGAAACTGGTTGCCGGTACTATCTGTTTGCCCGAACCTTGTGAGTGTAGTAAACGGGTGTCCTTTGCCATCTCCCGCATGGCAACTGCCACAACTCGTAGCCACAAAGATGGAACCTAAACCGTTTTGAGAAGTGAATATCTCATCGTTAAAAGCTACATCCCCGGCAAGGAACTGACGGTTCTGTTCGAAACTAAGACCTTCCACTGGTCCGTCGAGCAGTTCGTCATCGGGAGGAGTTCCCGGTAGTATTTTCTCGCAGGCCACTACGGTTGTAATGACCAGAACGATTGCAGTTATGATTTTAAATTTCTTCATTTTGTCGTAAGGCAGGTAAAATTATAATATTAGATTAATATAAAAGTAAAATTAGGCTAATCTAATTTAATTTTTATACCTGTTTTACTATCTTCACCAAAATAATTCAGAACTGTGCATTCATTTACCGAAGAAAACTATCTCAAAGCCATTTATAAGTTGCAGGAAACCAATGGTGAAGTAGTTGCTACCTCAGCCCTTGCCCAGGTAATGGGGGTGCATGCCCCCTCTGTAACCGATATGCTGAAACGGATGGCAGGGAAGAAGTTGGTGACTTACCAAAAGTCGAAAGGCTTTAAATTATCAGAAAAGGGAAAAAAGGTGGCAGTTGGTATTATTCGAAATCACAGGCTTTGGGAAGTGTTTCTCGTTGACAAGCTTGGTTTTCGATGGGATGAGGTGCATGATATTGCTGAACAATTGGAGCATATTCATAGTGAGGATTTGGTGAACAAGCTCGATGCGTTTTTGGGCTACCCTAAAGCCGATCCTCATGGCGATCCTATACCTGATGCCAATGGCGTTTTACCCAAATCAAAATCTGTTTTACTTTCAACGCTTAAGGCCGGTGACGAGGGAACATTTACCGGAGTAACAGACCATTCCCCGGCTTTTCTGAATCATCTGGATAAATCCGGGATTTCGTTAGGCAACAGTATTAAGGTAAAAGGAGTTGAAGAATATGATCAAACATATACACTTCAATTAAAAGGGAAAAAGGAAGTGGTAGTAAGTTTTAAAGTCGCTAATAGTTTATTGGTCAGGGGGTAACCTTTCCAATTATGTAAGTATTCAATTGACTTCGTAAAAGGTAAGCAGGTTTCTGTCAAGGTCAACAACAGGAAATTCTTTATGACCCCAATACTGAGCTTCAATTTTTGTATCATGGCTATGTAACACTTCTTGCTTTTTATACTCTTCAAACAATTCTTCTATGCTTTGAACTTCTATTCTGCAACTTGCTGTACCTGCAATAAAACTTTCTGCTCCAGTCCATATTGGTTTTAGTGCTAAAAATATGCTTCTCCATTTCCAAGATTTATCACATGATTGCCAAAGATGAATTTCAATATCATCACGAACTGCAATAGCAAATGTATCTTCCTGGTGGCGAATAGTAAACCCTAACCTGTTTGTGTAATACGCACATGAAACTTTAATATCCTGAACAGGAAGGGCAGGAATAGTTTTTTTCATTTTCATACTCTTAGTGCTTTATACTTTTATGCCTCGTTAATTCAACTATAAAAGCTACAGTAGCTATCAGAAAAATAATGACACCTGCATATACCTGTGGTTCTTTCAGTATGGGTAAAGCAAAACAAAACATTGCACAATTAATTGCATTTGTTATTACCGCTATCCATTTTGTGAACTTTGAGCCGCCTCTGTCTATTGCAACAAGGTTAAGCAGTCCTGAAAAAACAATTGCCATACCTGCTCCTACAAACCAGAGCGTATCGGTATTCATGTATAGAGGAAAAGCAAAACTGATATGCACTATTCCGAGTAGAATAATGATGTATGAAATTATTTTAATAAGACTATGCACAACAAGATTTATTCATCTGTATTGGAGGACAAGCAACAGTACCGTAGCTGCAAAATACACAACAATCTCCCTGCTTTGGTTTTAGTACAGTTTCACAATTTGTACATTTATAGAAATATTGACAAGCATCAGTAGGCATAGTTTCTTCTTTCTGAAAACCGCAATCAGGACAAGTTATGGTTGATTGCAGTATTAATGTGCTTTCCATTCTTTATTAGTTTTTATCGCAGCAGGATTTACCGCTTCCTGGTGAACATGATTTATCTTTCTCACAACTTTCTTCAGATGCAATGCAAAGTTCCACATGAGGCATTTTGCCTTTTCCTACATATTTTTCACCTGCTTGTTGTATTTGGCTCTCTACTTTATTATAAGCTTCTGTTGTTAAGTCTTTGTAAGAAGAGATAGAAAGAAACAGGTCAGCATAAATCTTTTCAATATCTGCCTGGAACTGTTTTTCAAATGAGGGCTTTATTAATTTGTTTGATTTATAACTGGCAATTGTATTCTTTGCAATAATAGCTGCTTCTTCTGTGCTTAACTTATCAACTTCTTTGCCCTTATACCATTCACTGCTATTCGGAAAGGTTTTAGCATAATTAGCTTCTCCTGTTTGAGCTAATGTTGAAAGCGGAATATTATGATTGGCGCTAACCGCATTAATGATTTCCACCTTTTTGTATTCTTTCGTTTTGGTATTCCATTTTACTGCTACAACTGTTCCTTTCTTGTTCAGCCAAGCTCCTTCTATGGCATCATTATACTTCTCCAAATCAACTAACAGAAACTTCGCTTTACTACCGCAGCCAATTGACGGTGCAGCATGACAAACTAATGGGGCTTCATAGAATGAAACTCCTGTATTATTTGTACTCATAAGATCATAACTTTTTACTTTATAACCTGTTTTATTAATGGCAGCTTCGATAGTCTTTACATCGACTTTTGAATTAGCAAAACTTACCAAACTACTGCGTGTAGCATAAGATGTTTTATAATCGATTACTCCATTTACTTTAGCAAGTTCATTGTTTACATGTTCTTCGCAAGCCTCGCAGGTCATGCCTTGTATGGTGAACTTTACCTGTTGCTTATTATCAACCGATGCAAGTGTTATTGCCTGTACTTTTGGTCTTGGATAAAACATTTTTGCATACAGTGGGAAAGTCATCATCAGAATGGCAAAAACAGTTACTAAACCTAAAAAGGTTTTAGACTGAAGCAATGACACTTTCTTAGTTGTTTCGCAATTGCAATCCATATCGTTTGTTTTAGCTGGTTTTAATTTAAGATACCATGCAAATGCTAATACGGCAATTGATAAACCTATTAAATAAGGTCTTGCCGGTTCTATCCAGGAAAAGTTAGCTGCAATACTGCTGCTACCTGCAAGTAATGCTATAACAGGGGTTATACAACAAAGTGAAGCTGCAATAGCAGTAAGAACACCTGCACCGGTAAATGTGCCTGATGATTTTGTACTTATCATACTGTTTCCAGTTTTTGAGTTTGTACATTAATATGTTTGAAGAAAGGTCTTAATATCTTTAAATTCTCTTGAGTAAGAGAATAATAAATTGTTTGTCCTTCTTTCCGGGTTTCAACAATATTTCCATCCTTCAATTTTCTCAGATGTTGTGATACGGCGGGAATACTCATGCCTAAAATATCAGCAAGGTCGCAGGGGCATAACTCTTTTTCTTCTTCCAGTAAATAGATAATCTTCAGCCTCACTTCGTTGCCTGCTAAAGCCAATATATTAGACAGGCTTGCAAAAGACTTTTGTGCTGTCTTCAACTTGCTTTTGCAATTCTTTATTTGCTCCGGGTCTGCAAACAACCTGATACAAGTATTGTTTTCCATGAGGTAAAGGAAGGGGAAATAATTATTTAAGCAAATACTTAAATACGATTACATTTTACCACAGGCTTGCCAGGTTGTGCAGGCAATTCATCAAATCCTCTTTCTCTGAATTCTCACTGCATTTAAAATAGCCAGCAAAGCCACCCCCACATCAGCAATCACTGCTTCCCATAAAGTGGCAATACCACCTGCCCCTAAAATCAAAACGAAAACCTTTACGGTCATTGCCAGACCGATATTTTGCCAAACAATATTCCTGGTAATTTTTCCAATTTTAATTGCCGAAACTATTTTAGAAGGCTGGTCATTTTGAATTACTACATCAGCTGTTTCAATAGTGGCATCACTTCCCTATCCTCTCATGGCAATACCTGCATCCGCAAGGGCAACAAGTATAGTCGGAAGGTTTTAATACATAGGGTGTCTCCAACCAGCCGACTAAAAAATGAAGTTCTTAAAATTTCATACGCTGTATCCTAACTGCATTAAGAATTGCAAGTAATGCCACACCAACATCTGCAAAAACCGCTTCCCACATTGTCGCAAGTCCACCTGCACCTAATACCAATACAACTGCCTTTACTGCAAATGCAAGTGTGATATTTTGCCAAACTATTTTTTTTGTTTGCTTACCGATGTTTATTGCTATTGCAATTTTACTTGGTCTGTCATCCTGGATTACCACATCAGCAGTTTCAATAGTTGCATCGCTGCCTAAACCACCCATAGCAATCCCTGCATCGCTCAAAGCCACAACCGGTGCATCGTTTACGCCGTCGCCTACAAAGGCTACTGTTTCGTTGCGGCTTTTTATTTCTTTTACTTTGTTTACTTTGTCTTCAGGCAATAAATCGCCAAAGGCGTTATCAATTCCTAATTTATCAGCAACAAATTTAACCACGTTTGTTTTGTCACCACTCAGCATAGTCAGTTTTACATTCATGCTATGCAGCTTGTTCACCGCTTCCTGTGCATCTTCCTTTATAACATCGGCAATGGTAAGGTAGCCGGCAAAATTTTTATCATAAGCAATGGCAATTAAAGTGTAAACAATGGTGTTTGGGTCAATGTCGTACTTGATGGAAAATTTATCCATCAATTTAAAATTACCTACCAATAATTCCTTTCCGTTTATTTCAGCCTTTAAACCATGCCCGGCAATTTCTTCTGTTCTATTTAATTGTATAGATGCATTTATCTCACCCACATATTCGTGAATAGCTGTTGCAACAGGATGTGTACTTTGGCTTTCCAACACATTGACCATTTGCAGTATTTCATCTTTGTTAAACTCAGGCTTTATGTTTACTTCCTGTACCTTAAAAACACCCTCGGTCATTGTACCGGTTTTATCCATCACAACGTTTTGGATACCAGCCATGATGTCTAAAAAATTACTGCCTTTAAATAATATACCGTTCTTGCTGGCCGCACCTATGCCGCCAAAATAACCCAATGGGATAGAAATAACCAATGCACAAGGACAAGAGATAACTAAGAAAATCAAAGCCCGGTACAGCCATTGGCTGAATACATAGTTTTCTACAAATAGCATAGGTACTACGCATATGAGAACTGCCAACAGCACTACAATTGGGGTATAAATTTTTGCAAACTTGCGAATGAATAATTCTGTTGGTGCTTTTTGTGCCGTAGCATTTTGTACCAATTCCAAAATTTTACTCAGCTTGCTGTCTGTATATGCAGTGGTAACTTTTACCTGTGCAACGGTGTTTAAATTTATCATTCCTGCCAATACAATTTCTCCCTTAGCTTTTGTATCGGGTTTACTTTCGCCGGTAAGTGCAGCGGTATTGAAGGATGCAGTATCCGAAATTAGTTCTCCATCTAATCCTAATTTTTCGCCGGACTTTAGTTGTATGATGTCTCCAATTTTTGCCGCTTCTGCTTTGATTGTTTTCGGCTGGTTGTTTTCTAAAATGGTTACTTCATCGGGTCGCTGGTCAAGCAGGGATTTGATGTTTGCCTTTGCCCGCTTTACAGCCAAAGTTTGAAACACTTCGCCAACTGCATAGAACAACATCACCGCCACACCTTCAGGAAATTCCTGGATAGAAAATGCACCAACAGTAGCAATACTCATCAACAAAAACTCAGAAAATATTTCTCCTTTTGATACACTTACAATGGCTTCTTTTATTACCGGAAACCCAACAGGTGCATAAGCAGCTACATACCATATAATTCGTACCCAACCTGTAAACCAGGCTTGTTGTATCCAATTATCAAAAGCTATTGCAAGCAGCAACAATACCAAACTAATAATAGCCGGTAAAAACATTTTAAAAGTATTATCACTTCCGCCAGAGTGGTCGTGCCCGTCATCGTCGCCATGTTCGCTATGATCATGCCCATCGGTTTCAGTATGCCCGTTTTTTAATAACTCTTTTGCTCCGGCTTTAGCATAAATTTTTTCCTGTTGTGTGCAGCAAATCTGTTTGCCTTGTGCGTCGTATTGGTGTTGATGTTCCATTTATTTTATTTTTATAAATATTAAATTGGCTTCTTTTAAACCTGATTATTAGTGTTTTAGTTTTATACTGCCTTTTTTAAAATAAAAAAATCAGTTCGCTAAAAGGTATTTTAAATTTTCTTCCTTAAAAAATGTTTCTGCTATTACTTCTGCCTTATCTAAAAGTGTTTCTAAAGTTGGTTGGTTTTTGCCCAACAGTTTATAGGTTTGGCTATAAGCATCTTCTTCTTGTAGCAGGGCTGTATTTTGCAAGGCTTCTTTTACCACTACTACCCGTAATCCTTCGTCTTTCAATTTTCCTAATTCGGCAATCGTCCAACTTAAAGCTAAAAAATGATTTTTGGAAATGCGTATCGGGCTTTGTACTGTGATAATTGCAGGTATTTTATTGTAAGGCGATTTTACAATGGTATCTGTCAGGTATTTTTGCAAACTTGTAGTTGGCTTTGTATTTAATTTTTTATATTGAAATACACCTTGCAATGCCTGCGGATAAATAGAAAGCCAACGTAGTTTGCGGCGCAACTCATGTACATCCTCTTCTACATTATCAAACTTATACCCTGTTTCAGTTACAAATTCTTCTACTTTTTTTATTGCTTTGATATAAAATTCCTTTATGCCGTTTACTTCCTTTTCGTCTTCCTTCCAGTTTGTATCATTTATTATATCGTATATTTTATCTAACTGCTTTCCATTTAACCAATTTTCATCTTTTAAAATGGTATTTAATTCTTTTATTTTTTTATCGGTTTGTTCTTTTAAATAATCAACAACTGCAGCAGGCACTTTTTTATTTTCTGCTAATTCCTTTGCAAAAGCAGCATAATAATCAACAGCACCTAAAGCATCTTCAAGGGCTTTAAATTGTTCTTTACATTTTTCCAACGCTTTACTGTCATATACTTTTGTGTATATTCTTGCTAACGCTTCAAGCATAAACATGGGTGTT
The DNA here is from genome assembly GCF_030695065.1 of Sediminibacterium sp. Taxonomy (GTDB): domain Bacteria; phylum Bacteroidota; class Bacteroidia; order Chitinophagales; family Chitinophagaceae; genus Sediminibacterium. Next base: position 480,959 of record NZ_JAUYTR010000011.1, read on the forward strand.
CGTAAATCATTTAAAAAAAGCCACATAGCCGGATTGTTTTGTTTGGCCGCATTGGTTAACAAGGCTGCTATTTTAGTAAGCTGTAGCTCAAATACTTTTTTTCCTATTTTCATTGTGTTTAATTTATAAAATAAAAAAAAGGTTTCAGATATTTCTATCTGCAACCTTTTACAATAATTGTGTATTATTTATTATGCCATAAATGTTGCTGCCATTCCTAAAACGGATGCAAGCATTACTACGCATTTCCAACAATTGAGTCTGTTCATTTCTGTTTGTTTTATGAATGTAAAAATACATGCTATTTCGTTTTTGTATTGTTAATTATTTCAGCAAGGTCTTTTGCTATTTCCATGGGTAGTAGAGGCGGCACATTTGCGCCACCGGTATTACCAACAGGAATATTGCCAACAAAAGATTTTATACCCCCAACCAATAACCTTGGAATTTGTCCCATTACCTCTTTCCAATTCTTTACTTTGATACCGAACAAAAACATTCTCCAATGGACTGTTGTATGCTGGCAAGGATAAGGCTGCGCTAAAATATGCGCCCTTTCCAGGTGCCGCCAGCTTATCATATAATGCCCTTTTTTAAACGCTACAACAGCTTTTGTTAATTCCTCCTGATAGAATGGCTGGAGCGCCTTTGGCATTTTTGTATATACTTTCATAACAAAATAGTATGCGTGCTGTAAATGGTTTGTTTGTTTACTTCTTCAGCGAAGGGTCATTGAACGTATCTCCTTGTTTTATATCGCCGGTTTCATAGCCTTTTTTAAACCAATACATACGCTGTGCCGATGTGCCATGCGTAAAAGCATCCGGCGTTACCTGGCCAGTAGCTTGCCGTTGCAGCCTGTCGTCACCAATGGCATTGGCAGCAGTCAATGCTTCATCAATGTCATCAGTGTCTAAAATGTTTTTCATCTTTTGCGCATGATGCGCCCATACACCTGCATAAAAATCTGCCTGTAATTCCATCATTACAGAATAACGGTTAAACTCAGTTTCACTCAACTGCTGGCGAAGCCGGTTTACTTTATCCGCCGTACCCATCAGGTTTTGAATATGATGCCCCACTTCATGCGCCACTACATACGCCATTGGAAAATCTCCCGGTGCATTTAGCTTGTTCTGCAAATCCTGGTAAAACGAAAGGTCTATGTACATTTTATTATCACCGGGGCAATAAAAAGGTCCTGATGCTGAACTGGCATTGCCGCAGGCAGAAGCTACTGAACCACGAAACAACACCAGCGTAGGTTCTGTGTATTGGTTACCGCCTTCTGCAAAAATTTTATTCCATACATCTTCTGTTTCAGCCACTACCACTTTTACAAATTTTGCCCTCTCTTCATCCGCCGCCTGTTCTTCAGGTGTCATTTGCGAAGTTTGATTGCCCTGTTCACTAAGTTGCTGCTGTACCTGTGCCGGATCAATATTACCGCCGCTTAATAATGTATATAAAAGATAAATAACAAGCCCGGCTACGCCACCGCCAGCTGCTAACTTACCACCAGATATACCACGACGGTCATCTACGTTAGAACTTTCTCTCCTTCCTGTCCATTTCATACAACAGTATTTTAGTAGTTATAAATTGGTGATATGATTGTTATGGTTTTGATTTATTAAAGGCATCTATTAACTCTTCTTCAATTAGTTTTGGCAGCTCATTATGAGCAGGGATGTTAAGTATCAGCATCCCTGTTTTTCTGTCTTCTTTTAATGTATAATAATCACCCATTTTACCTTCTGTAAAAAAAGAATCAAACTGAATTTGTATATGCACCAATTCCTGGTTAAAATTTTCTTTCCATTTTTCTGTATCGGTTTTCATGGTATTTGTTTATTTTTTTCTACGTTAAAATCTTTATTGTTTAAGTCCGGCAATGGTGTTAATAGTTAATGCCACAATAATTGTATTAAACACAAAGGAAATTAAACTGTGCAGCAACACAAAACGCCTGATAACCCGTGAATTTACCTGCACATCCGAAACCTGGAACGTCATGCCTATTACAAAAGAAAAATAAGCAAAGTCCAGATAGTCTGGATCCTCCTTGGTTGGAAAATCTAAACCACCAACGTTGCTACCTGTGTTCAACTTATTATGGTCGTGGTACAAATGTGCATACCTGATGGCAAAGGTTGTATGCAGCAAAATCCATGAAAGCAAGACGGGAGAGAGCGAAACGATGGTATGAAATATTTTATTAAAGGATGATTCTCCTTTACTGTTTAAAAGTAATAATGTGCCAAACAGGCTAAAGCAAACAGCTACAAGCACTATCGTAAAAATTATTTTAAGCCCGTCATCCTGGTTTTCTACAATAGTGCATAATTCATTTGGCGTTGTAGTAAAAAAAAGAATCCAGCTAAGTAGAATCATACAAAGACAAAAAGTGTCCCAGCCCAATATGATCCTGCTTTTTGGGTCGACTTTCAGAACAAACAGAATAATATACACAACAACAGTAAGTAAAATACAAACCAATACTTTAGTTACACCGCTTAAATTTTTAAGCCACGATTGCTGGTTGTATTGTATTTTTTTACTCATAAAAACAAATTAAGGTTTAAACAACCATTCCCAAAATTAAAAACAACAGGAAGCCAACAAAAAAAGCGGAAGTGTGCCACACTGTTTCTTTTTCCTCATGCGCTTCCATTAATAACTCTCCGGTAAATTAGCAATAGCCAAATACCCTGCGGTCAGGTATAAGCGCATGAGTAATGCTTAATAATATGGTGCCCGTAATTATACTGTATATTTTTATTTTTCATAATTCATTTTCTTTTTCATTTGCAGCCTTGCCAGATGTTATCACCTAACATTGGCAATCAGCTTACCAAAAATTACTTCCCCGGAAGCTGTGTCATAATATGCCGACACAATGCCGACAGCTCCGGTTTGTACCAGGTCTTTTATATAACTACTGTTTTTAAGTATGGCATTTACTGAGTTTTCGATATTTAATTTGCACACCGTTTCCTGCAAGTCATCATTGTTTTCAAAGGAAGGTGCAATAACCATTGCTGTATCTACTGCCGGTTTTATTTTTTGGGTAATCACATCACTCTTTCCTTCCTGTACGGAGTGTACTGCTACAGCAATAGCACCACACTTAGAGTGGCCTTTTACAACAATGAGCTTTACGCCAATTTCTTTAATAGCCAGCTCAAGGCTTCCGATAATATCTTCATTAATAATATTACCTGCAATCCTTACGGAGATAATATCGCCCAGGCCGGCATCAAAAATAAGTTCGGGAGAAGTTCTGGAATCAATACAGCCGATGATTACAGCCATCGGATACTGGCCGGATGAAGTGGCATTTACCTGGTGACGAAAATATTTTTCGTTCCATTTCCCCTGCCGGAACCGCTCATTTCCATTCTTTAATAATTCTACTATCCTTGCAGGGGTCAGTTCTTCCTGAGCTTGCCTGTCCAGCACATTTACAAACTGTATGTGGTCTGATAATTGGTATTTTTCCTTAACACCGACAATATTGACCTTAATATTTTTTTCAGGTGCAATTACATTCTTGAAATCAAGAAAAATTTCCAGCACATCATTGTCAATAAAATCTGAATAGCTTGCATCAATTACCACATTGCTGTTTTCCGGCACATCCCAAAGTGTATCTTTTATACTGGCCTTATTTAGAAATGAAACCTGATTGGGTAATTCAATACGGATTGTTTCGGAAGTGTGCAACTGAACTTTTTCAAGAGTGAAAGGATTTTTATAATTACTTTTTAATAAGTAAAAAAGACTTACGGCGAGCCCGATTAAAATACCAATCAGCAGGTCTGTAAATATGATAGCTACAATTGTTACCACAAAAGGAATTAACTGGTTCCACCCTTTGGCATACATTTCTTTGAATATGGAAAATTTGGCAAGTTTATAGCCCGTAACAATAAGTATAGCTGCCAACGAAGCAAAAGGGATTAAGTTAATAAAGGGGCTTAACACAAGAATCGCTGCCAATAAAAACACACCGTGAATAATACTGGACAACTTTGACTGTGCTCCTGCATTGATGTTTACCGAACTCCTGACGATAACTGATGTTACCGGTAATCCTCCTACAATACCGGAAGCAATATTGCCAATACCCTGCGCCAATAATTCACGGTTTGGGGGAGATTGTCTTTTGTGTGGGTCAATATTATCTACGGCTTCCAGGTTCAGCAGGGTTTCTAAAGAAGCTACAATTGCTACGGTTAATGCGGTTAGCCAAACGTTGTAATTGCTTAAAATCGTTAACGACGGAAATTTGATAAATGAAGATAAGTCGCCAACGGAGGTGGCGGGAATATTTACCAGGTGCGATTGCTGAACGTATAACGCAGGTATGAAGGCACGGAAAATTTCATTTATACCGATTCCCATCAACACGACAAAAAGTGAAGCCGGGAAAAGCTTCATCTTTTTTAACGGCGTTTTATCCCAGGCAACAAGAACAACTATGGACAACAAACTAATGAGCACAACCCCCGGAGTGATGTGAAAGAAAGTATTAAAAAGATGTGAGAATGTATTTTCACCGTTCCTCTGTATAAATGCGAAATCATCCTGGTGTGTGGAATCATACCCAAACGCCTGCGGTATTTGTTTCAGAATAAGCAACAAACCAATTGCCGCCAGTAAACCCTTAATTACATTAGATGGTATATAATTGGCAATAAAGCCGCCTTTCAAAACTCCAAATGCAAACTGAATAACACCTGCTATCAATAAGGCGGCTGAAAATACTTCAAAGCTTCCGAGCCGGGTAATAGATGCCAACACAACGGCGGCAAGCCCTGCGGCCGGGCCGCTAACACTGGTTTGAGACCCGCTGATGCAGCCGACAACAATGCCGCCTATTATTCCGGCAATAATGCCTGATAATAAAGGTGCCCCTGAAGCCAATGCCACACCAAGGCACAACGGAAGCGCCACGAGGAATACTACTACTCCTGCCGGGAAATCATATTTTAATTTTGAGATTGTGAATGCCATTCTTATTTAGGTTTTTGATGTAGTAAAAAATAATAATTAGGTTTTAAATGGATATGATTAAACAATATTGGCAATATATTTTTCTTTGTCTTTATGCACTTCAATTGTTGTATGAGTAATTTTAAATTCGGATGCCAAGTGTTCTTTTATATTACTGACTAAATCTCCTATATCGGCAAAATTTGATTCATCATTCATTATCACATGCACACTCAATGCATTTATGCCGGATGTAATTGTCCAGATATGGAGGTCATGCACAGACTGCACATTTGGCCGTTCTGCAATACATTTTTCTACAGCGGCGTAGTTAATATCGGCTGGTACAGCTTCCAGCAGTATATCTACCGACTCTTTTAATAATCTGAATGTTCGTGGCAAAATAAAAAGTCCAATCAATGCACTCATGATGGGGTCTATATACAACCAGCCGGAAGCAAGAATAATAATGCCTGCGATGATTACACCCACTGAACTCAGCATATCACTTACCACTTCAAGAAAAGCGCCTTTAATATTGATGCTTTCTTTTGAGCCTGCGCTCAGAATTTTCATACCGATTAAATTTATTATCAGGCCACAAAATGCCACAATCAGCATTGGGATGCCTGCCACAGCAGGAGGGTTTTTAAAGCGCTGCCAGGCTTCAAACAATATATAACCTGATATAAAAATCAAAACAAGGGCATTGGTAAGTGCAGAAAGAATTTCAATCCGGTAGTAACCATAAGTTTTCCGGTTATTGCGGGGTTTGGATGTCATCCAGATTGCAAACAGTGCCAGTGCCTGTCCGCCAACATCGGTAAGCATATGTGCTGCATCAGATAATAGAGCAAGGCTGTTGGAAATAAATCCTACCACTACCTCAATAACAAAATAAGATGCGGTAATAGCAAATACAATCTTTAGAGATTTGTTGTGTTTCGCTCCTGCAGATGTAGAATTCAGTGATGACATAAAAAAGTATTCTTTTAAAAATGCTCAATAACATTATTCATTTTCTTCATTATCCTCATCGTGATGATTATCCAGCATTTTCTTTTTCCAATTAATATACCAATGCTGATGATGCAGTGACAACAGAAAATACAGTGCTACAGCGCCAGCTACTGCTATGATAAACATATTTAAACCAACAGCAACACCTACTGCCGCAGTACACCAAACGGTTGCCGCAGTTGTTAAGCCATGTGATGTACCTGCACTGGCATTGCGGTATATAATGCCTGCGCCTAAAAAACCTACCCCTGTAATAATGTTAGCAATTACTCTTGAAGCAGCACCGGCATCGCCAACCAGATGATTGGCAATAGCAGTAAACAATGTTGCGCCAATGCAAACTGCAGCGTAAGTTCTTATTCCGGCAGCACTTCCATGCCGCTCCCTGTCTAAACCAATAAATGCACCTAACAGAAACGAAACGATAAGTTTGGCAACAATGATTAATTCTACGTTTATGTCCATCGCAATATTCCTTTAAGATGAGTAATAAGTGATAAAATAGTTCTTGAGTATTTATTCATTTTGATTTGTTGGTTCCATGTCGTCTGCAGCATTTAAGATCCATTCCTTCGCCAGTTCTTTATCTGCCAAATCAAAATACTTAATCTTTGCTTTTACAAAGGGTTTCATCACTGAACGCATCCACACTTCCCATTTCTTAACGCCTACAATGGCTATTTTTTCTATATCGTCAGAATGGGTAAATTTTAAATTCACATAATTCACTTCAATGATACCATCTTCCCAAAAACCGGCAGCATTTGAAATAAGACAATCATCCATTTCAAAATACCATCTTACCTTCTTACCTGTATGGATAATATTGTGGATTAACGGATGAATTTTTTCATAGTCATTAATGCCCAACAGGTCATTTGCTTTTGTGGCAATAATATTTTTTTGTGTAAAAGACAAGACCTGTAGCATTTTCGATTGTTTAAAAATTAATGATGACGACCATGATGTCCACCATAGTAACCGCCATGACGGCCCAAATCAATATGTGTGGTAACTACCGGATACCATAATCCACTATTCCAAAAGTTTCTTCTGCGAACAGGTTTTTCAATATAAACAGTTTGCGGTACCGACTGCTGTACAATTACAGCAGCGGGTTGTTGCATTGCGGCAGCAAATACATCCTTACTGCCATTTTCATAAACAATCTGACTGATATCTGTTTTGACTGATACATAAACTGGCCCGTTAATATTAGCAGATTTATAATACCTTACTTCAGTTGTACCTACTTCGGCTACTTTGCCATTGATGGTTTCACCGGTACGCAAGGTGATAATGTCCTGTGCAAACAGGAAAGATGCTGATAACAGCATCACTGTAAATGCAAATAACTGTTTCATAATTTTAATTTTAAAGTGATGAATTTTATTTTTATATCTAAAATCAAACCCCGATTAAAGCATGGATAATTTTATTTAAAGCTGCTCTCTGTCAAAACCTATTAATGCTATACCTAAGCCAAAAGAAAAGCCAGAAAACATTGAAGCTGAACCGAATTCAGTACTGCCAATAGCCCATCTGTATCTTGTTTTACCTGTCAGGTAAAAATCAGGTTCATGATTATTAGAAATTAATTTTACAGAAAGGTCTAAACCTGGCTCTAACAGAAATTGATAGTTTTCGGCTATTTTTTTCGAAACGTTTCTGTAGCCACGGGAAGTCCTTACTCTTTCTGTAAACGCTTTGTCTCTAAGCATGGAAATCGTAAGAGCAGTAATCAAGTTTGCACCCAAACGAATATTCTTGTTTTGTACCAGGTCATATTGGTTTATCCAACCAATATCAAGACTGCTAACCTGTGGTTTAATTACAGAAAATAGAAAAGTATCAGTAATTTTTTTTTGTACCCCGGCCAGGTAAAGCCCTGTCGAAAACTTTTTTGTCGGGAAGTACCTCATTTCTAAAGCCAACCCCCATAAATCGTTTAATGCTATTTTTGTACCATAGGCATAAAAATCTAAAGCAATGTCATGGCGGCATTTCGCAGTACTTTTTGCAATTATGTTATATGTTGCAGAATCTGTATGAAGTTTCAATTGCTCCCTGGAAAAAGAATAAACAGGGGAATCTAAAGTACTGCTAAAATAATATTTTGAGTATTTTCCCAGTGTTTTGTACTTGTAAACAGGCGATAGTTCATACAGGGAATAATACCTGCCATCGTATAATCTTAAAGGGTAGTCATCGCTTTTGCGTATTCCCCAAACCGAATCTGCCTGTACAATATTTTTTGAATTATCCTGGTGTTTAACAAAAATTTTGCCTGAAAAAAAAGCAACTCCAATTTTTTTAATAGACGAATCGCAAATGGAATCTAATAGCTGTGAGGAATAGAAAATAACTTTAGGGCATCCTGTTATCGGTTTTTGTGCCACTGCTGTTGTTAATAGCAGGCAACCTGCTATTAACAAAAATAAACCTACGCTACATAAGCGTATCTTTATATAAAGATGTCCTGTAGGATTTATATTCGCAGTATTGCATTTATGGTTCACCGCAATCAGCATTGTTATAAGATGAATTATTTTTTCTTTGAGTCCAGTTCATTACCGCCCATTTTCATTCCAATTGTATCTGTCTCCTTTCTTTCCTTATGAGCGGAATCATGTTTTTCTGGTTGTATCTCCTGCTTGTTTTTATCGCCTGCATTGGTGCAACCACTGCCAACAGTTGTAACTATGATTGCCAGCAGAAATAGTATTTTGTACATACGTAATAATTTTAATTGATAATAATGCTTTGTTTGGGTGGGCACGGAAACCCTGCTACTAACGGTTTTCCATTTTTAAAACGGGACAACTAAAGCAGGGCTCCGACCCATCTATGTTTTATTCTTCCTCCTCCACATTATTCATCTTTGATAACAAATCATAAGCTCCATTTATCACCACTTTACTGCTTCTGTCAAAACCTTCCGGCAAAATCACTTCCGTATAACCATTTTCCGAAACACCTGTTGTTACTTCAATTCTCTTAAACGGAATATGTTTTTCCCCGGGGGCGGCATCTTTACCTTTCTCAGCAGGTGCCTTTTCTTCTTTTACTTCATCAGATGCGATGAATATATATGATTTGCCGGCTGCCTGCACAATTGCTTTATCCGGTAGTGCGGTAGTAGTGGCAAGACCTGTCTCTACAATTGCTTTTAAAAATAAACCTGGTAATAAATCCCTGTCTTCTTTCAATAGCCTGCAATGTACCCGAACAGTCCTGTCTGTTCCTATTTCCCTTCCAATAAGGCTTATTTCAGCCAGTCTTTCTTTTGTTTCATTATTTAATACAAACCTAACTTTCTGGCCAGCCTTCAATTTGGGAACATCTTTTTCAAAAACGTTAAGCTCAACGTGCAGTTCACGGGTATCTGCAATTTCCACTAAGGCTTCATTTGCGTTTACATATTTGCCTGTATTTACTTTTACCTTCGTAACATATCCCGGTGCAGGTGCATAAATATTGCTGCGGCTGCTGAGGTTGCCATTTCCCACTTTGTCGGGATTAATATTTATCAACTGCAGTTTTGACTTAAGCCCCTGCACCCTCGCCACCATACTATTATATTCACTGCTGGCTTTTTGAACTGTTTTTTTTGCATTTACATTTTCTTTTGCCAATTCCTGTTGCCTTTCCAGTTCCTCTTTAAGGTAACCTAATTGGCTTTTATAATCGAGATAATCCTGCTGCAACTGTATAAATTCAGGATTTTCGAGGACTGCAACTACCTGGCCCTGGGAAACAAATTTACCTTCCAGAAGAGGTATGCTTTTTACAATACCTCCGTAGGGCGTTGATACCGTTATTAATTGTTGAGGCGGCGCTTCTATGTCGCCTGATGCCCGGATAACACTACTGAGATTTTTTTCCTCAACGGCTCCATATTGGATATTTACCGTTTTAAACTGGTCTTCCGATAAATCCACCATACCGGCTTCTTCTTTTTTGGGTTCTTCTGGTGCTGCAGCCGCTGCATTTTCTTTGGAAGAGCAGGCAGAGAACAGTACAGCAGCAAGAAAAAGTATGGCTAATGAACTAAATATTTTTTGTTTCATGATAATGATTTTTTCCTGTTTTATTTATTAATTGATGCCGGCAATAAATTCGATGGCAATGATTGTTTGATTATATTGATTTACTACTTTGGTAAACTCCTGTTTTACCGTTACCGCATTATTTAAAGATTGGGTAAGTTCATAATATCCAATTTCACCGGCCGTAAATGCTTTTTGCGACTGGCTGATGATGAGGTTAGCCTGTGGCAATGCTGTGTTGCGGTAATAGTTGATTTGAACCCTTTGCTTTTGCAGTTCACCAAATAATCTTGCCAGTTCTGCATTTAAATTGTATTGGTAATTGGTCAGTTCAGCTTGCCGTTTGGTACTGTTTATTTCGGCAGCTTTTACTTTTTCCTTTTGTGCTTTGGCAAATATGGGAATGCTGATACCAAGATTTACTCCCTGGAAGCGGCGGCCTGCGCCATAGTACTTATCAACGCCATTTACCGTTTGATAACCTACTAATGACTGGTTAAAATAACCAACACTGAAATCAGGCTTTAACCTTGATTGCTCCACCGCTTTTTCTTTTTGGGCTATATCAATTTGCTGCCGGATAAAAACCAGGGTGGGATTAGCTGCAATGGCACTACTATCATAGTTGATGTCAATTAGTTTTTCAATCAATGCAGTATCTGCAATCGCAGTAACAGAAGAGTCGGCGGTGAAGACCTTTAAACGGTTCAGTTCAATTTTGTAATCCTCCTCATCGCTTTTTAATTGTGCCCTTATTTCATTTACCCTGCTTTCGGCATTATAATTTTCCAGGGCATTTGTTTCGCCGGTTTTGTAACGCAAAGCAGAGGCTTTCAATACATTTTCATAAATGGCCAGTAATTCTTTTAGAAGTCTTATTTCTTCCGTCCAAAACATCAACTGATAATAAGAGGTTTTTGTGTTGGCTGCCAGTTCACTTTGATAAACTTTCAATTGCAGTTCACTGCTTTTGATATTGGCTTCAGAAAGTTTAATCAGGCTCCTGAAGTAAGCCGGGTTAGGTATGCTTTGATTAATAGTGAAATTATTATCATAAGCTATACGGCTGTTATACTGACCGAACGTAAGCCCCAGGTTTGTTTTGCCGTAATCTTTCACCGTCTTTTTAAGTTGTTGCTGATAGCCAATATCCAACGTTCCCACTTTTATTATTGGGTTATTTTTCATAGCGGCTGATACTGCACTATTGAGATTAATGACCGTGTTTGGTTGTTGGGCATTTGCAGCAAATGATGAAGCTAGAAACAGGATAAGCAATGACGCTAAACCTTTATTCACTTTTGATTTTTTACCTTTTGCGCCTATTTTTTCGAACCATGTATAGAACACCGGCAAAACGACTAACGTAAGAAAGGTGGCTGTTATCAGTCCGCCAATTACAACTGTCGCTAAGGGTTTTTGTACTTCGGCACCTGAACCTGTAGATAATGCCATTGGCAAGAATCCTAATGACGCAACTGCTGCCGTCATTAACACCGGTCTTAACCTCACTGACGTTCCTTTTAAAATAATTGAATTGATATCCGTCATACCTTCTTTTTTTAACCTGTTAAATTCACTGATAAGTACGATGCCATTTAACACCGCCACCCCAAACAAAGCAATAAAGCCAACGCCTGCCGAAATGCTGAATGGCATGCCCCTGAACCATAAGGCGAATACGCCGCCGATGGCACTCATAGGGATAGCAGTAAAAATGAGCAGTGAATATTTTATAGAACCGAAAGTGAAAAAAAGCAATAACAGGATTAATGCTAAGGCTACGGGCACTGCCACCGATAATCTTTTGTTAGCTTCTTCCAGGTTTTTAAACTGTCCGCCATAGGTTATGAAATAACCGGGTGGCATTTTCACCTGTTTATCTATTTTTTCCTGCATTTCTTTTACTACAGAAGAAATATCCCTGCCCCTGGTATTGAAGCCTACAATAATTCTTCGCTTGGCATCTTCCCTTTGTATTTGATTAGGGCCAAGTTCAAGTTTAACTTCTGCAACCTGCTCTAAAGGAATTTGATTGCCATCAGACGCCACAACAAATAATCCTTTCACATCGTCAATACTTTGGCGGCCCGTTTTTTCAAGACGAACAACCATATCAAATCTTTTTTCACCTTCATATACAATGCCGGCGGCTTCTCCCGCAAAAGCGGCGCTTATAGTACGGTTTACATCTTCTACATTCAACCCAAACTGAGCTATTTTATCACGGTTCAATTTGATAACAATTTGTGGAAGGCCGGTAACTTGCTCCACATATAAATCTTCTGCGCCTTTTACAGTAGGCACAATAACACCGATTTTCTTTGCCAGGTCTGCCAGCACATCTAAATCCTCACCGAATATTTTAATACCCACATCCTGGCGTACACCGGATATTAATTCATTAAACCTAAGCTGTATGGGTTGAGAGAGGCCGTAAGAAATACCCGGTATTTTTTCCAATTCTTTCTGCATCAGCTCAGCCAGTTCTTCCCGGTTGTGTGCACTTGTCCATTCTTTTTTATCTTTTAATAGTATAGTAATATCGCAGGCTTCAATAGGCATCGGGTCGGTAGGTATTTCAGAGGCACCTATTTTTCCAATTACTTCTTTTACTTCAGGAAATTTTTTCATCAATAAATCGGAAGCCTGTGTTATTTTATCAATGGTCTGGCTTAGAGAACTTCCGGTAAGTAATCTTGTTTCTACAGCAAAATCACCTTCTTCCAATGTCGGTATAAATTCACCGCCCAAAGTTTTAAAAATTATCAGGCTGATGATAAACAGACCAACGGCAATACTAACCACCAACAGTTTCATTTTCAAAGCGCCTTTTATAAGAGGTGTGTAAAGCCTTTGAAAAAACTTCATCATTTTATCAGAAAGGTTTTCCTTATGACTTATTTTTTTGCTCAACACCAAAGCACTCATCATAGGCACATAAGTGAGAGATAACAAGAATGCACCGAGGATGGCAAAGGATACTGTTTGTGCCATTGGGCCAAACATTTTTCCTTCAATGCCAACCAATGCAAGGATAGGCAGGTAAACGATTAATATTATAATTTGGCCAAAGGCAGCAGAGTTCATCATCTTGCCTGCCGATTTATATACTTCATCGTCCATTTGGTCTTGTGTCAGTCTTCCAGGTTTTCGATGGCCCAACTGATGCATGGTGGCTTCCACAATAATCACGGCTCCATCTACAATTAATCCAAAATCAATAGCACCCAAACTCATCAGGTTACCGGATACGCCAAACATATTCATAAGGGCTATTGCAAAAAGCATTGCCAGCGGAATTACGGACGCTACTATCAATCCAGAGCGGATATTGCCAAGGAAAACCACCAATACAAAAATTACAATTAAAGCTCCTTCAATAAGATTAGTCTTTACTGTGCCAATGGCCCTGCTTACCAAAGCACTTCTGTCTAAGAAAGGCTCAATCACTACTCCTTCCGGCAGGCTTTTTTGAATTTGAATTATTTTATCTTTTACGCTATTAATAACGATACTGGAATTAGCGCCTTTTAACATTAACACAATACCGCCTACTACTTCTCCTTCGGCATTACGGGTAAGCGCCCCGTATTGTGTAGCATGCCCGAGTTGAACAGTTGCTACATCCCTTACGAGTACAGGTATCCCGGCGGGAGTACGGATAACAACAATTTTTTCGATGTCTGTAATTGTTTTAATAAATCCTTCGCTTCGGATAAAATAGGCGTTGGGTTTTTTATCAATATATGCACCGCCTGTATTCTGGTTATTTTTTTCCAGCGCATTGAATATGTCTGCTATTGATAAATTATAGCTGCGCAGCTTATCTGTATTCAGGGCAATCTCATATTGTTTCAATAAGCCGCCGAAACTGCTTACATCAGCAATACCTGGTGTTCCTAATAACTGGCGTCTTACAATCCAGTCCTGAATTGTTCGTAATGCCATTGCATCGTACTTGTCTTCAAAACCTTTTTTAGTATGTAAAACATATTGATAAATTTCGCCCAGGCCGGTTGAAATGGGGGCCATTTCCGGATTACCGATATTATTCGGTATCTGGTTCCTGGCTTCTACCAGTCGTTCACCAACCTGCTGCCTTGCCCAGTATATATTGGCATCATCATGAAATACTACTGTAACCACTGAGAGACCAAAACGGGAGATGGAACGTATCTCTTTTACTTCAGGGATAGTGGCCATCGTTTGTTCTACCGGAAAGGAAATAAGTTGTTCTACTTCCTGTGCCGCCAATGAAGGGCTTAGCGTGATAATTTGTACCTGGTTATTTGTAATATCGGGAACAGCATCAATCGGCAATTTTTTAACCGAGTAAACGCCCCAGATAATCAGGGCAAGCGTAAAAAGGCCGATTACCAGTTTGTTTTTTATGGAGAATTGAATGATTTTATTAAGCATATATTAATTCTGTTTGATTATACATGATACCTGAAAAAGTGAATTGTTCTTTGAATAATAGCTGCGATAAGTATTGCACATGCCAGTGTTATAAAAATGATTTTGATTGCCCGAAGCCAAAAAGGCTGTTTAGCCATTTTGGACTTTTTACTACTTACCATTCTTTTTTAATAAAAAATGATTGAATGAGAAATGCAATACATGCCAATAGATTGGCTATGCAGCAAATTCAAATAAGAAGGAAATAATTAAGAAAATTTGGGGGGCTGGAAGATACTATAATATGCTTCGGTATTGAAGGCTACATTGTAGAGAGGATATTTGTCAGATTGAAATACTGGTTTATTAACCTGCGTTTTTGAGAAAGACCCATGAAATGCTGAAGCTGTACAGCAGGAACAAGTGCAAAAAGGAGTGCAAGATTCTGAAGTGTGTTTGTGTTCCTGATGATTATCAGTCGCTGAAATTTTTACCTGGGCATTTACATTACACTCTCTGCTATCGCCACATGGAAGGCATGACAGATAAAGGAGTAGAAAGCCCATTATGAAAAATAAATATTTCATTGTCCGCAAAAGTAACCTCTTATGTTGCAAATTCTTAAAAATTAGGCATGTAAAATGGCAATGTGGTTGCAAAAAGCGGAAAAATCAGGCTGTTTTTCCTCATTTCGACAACCAAACCAAAGTAAACTAAAGAACAAGATTCGCTACTTTAATCGTTTTCTCTTTATCATCAGTCCATGCAAAAATTATATTATTACCTGCTTTTGTCATCTGTGGAAAACCGCTTGATCTTGATTCCGCTGAAGCGGCCACGGTAAATGAAGATTCTTTTTTACCATTATTATAAGCCTTTACAGCTTTTATTACAGAACCTTCCATCCAGCTTACTATAGCTGTATTCTCATCCAACATCACTACATCCACACGGCCAATTCCCTTTCCTTCATCAATACGAAGGGGACTATTAAATGTAGCACCACCATCATTGGAAAAAACAATATTTACCTGTGCATTCTTTTCAGGTGATGTAAACCATGCAACCGCAACACTATTGCCCATAGCATCAATCCTGGGCCCGTTTACAGGACATCCGGCAATTTTCCAACTATCGGTAAATATTGGTTTAGGTGCAGTCCACTGACCATTCACAAACCTTACAATAGATATGTCTCTAATTTCTTCTTCTGACCTGTCTCTGTAAACCACCACGGGCCCATTCGCCGTAATAGCAGCACTTGTCTGGCAACAATCACATACCCTGTTATCCAATTCCCATTCGCTTGATTTCTTTCCCTGCTTATCTACTATTGCACCTCGTATTGTCATTTGACCATGGTGACCTTCACTGTGTCCTCCATTCCCTTCCATAACAGAGTTTCGCCCATCCAGCCATGAAATGAAATAGTTTTCTCCGTATGGTATCATTGAAACAAAACCATGCTCCGCTATCTTGCCATCATCATGCAGAATTTTTGACGAACTCCATGTTTTTCCTTGGTCAGCAGAGGTAACTATTTTTACATCGTATGTATAAGTACCCTTTTCGCTTTTCTCTAAATAATGTGCTATCATATTTTTTGCTCCATCCGCAGCTACCAGTGGATAGTCTGCCCAATTAACAAACCAATTATCCCCTGAACTGATTACCATTGGTTCTGACCACAACTCATTATTCAATGTTGAAATTTTCAATATACTCTTTCCCTTTGTTTTCTCAATCCATGATAAATACACCAACCCATTTTTATCTGTAAACAGATATGGCTCGGCACTGGCTGTGTCTGCCGGTGATTCTAACTCTTTTAAATTGCTGGTTTCTGCAAGCGCAGATTGAGATTTCTTATTGTCAGATTCTTTTGATGAATCTTTACAAGAGGATATTACAATTACAACAATTAAAGCACATAGTAACTTATTCATTTTTATTTATGATTTTAAGGATGGCATCAATATTACTTTTCTCGTCCCATTTGCGGTATCCTGATTCAGAAAAAACCAGTTTGCCTTTTTTATTAAAGATAAAAGTTGTTGGAAGACTTTGAATACCTAATTCTTCGCTGTTTTGTATTTGAACATATTTGAATGGATAGGCATGCAGTTTTCTAAATGTGTCAATCTCTTCAAAAGCTTCGGCTGAAGCCAATAAGAATACAACATTTTCATTTTGTAAAAACTGCTGGGCTTTTTCAATCGAAGGCATTTCTTGAAGACAAAGTTTGCACCAGGTGGCCCAAATATTAATAAAGATTGCTTTTCCTTCATACTGGTTTAAATCAAGCGGCTCATTTTTTAAGTCAGTTAATTTTATTTTATCTATTTCCCTGTCAGGTTGAGGAATTACAACAGGGTTCGTTTTATTTACACTGTTACAACTAATTAAACCAATTAAAATAACACCGATGATGTTTTGTATGATAGTCATTTTTTCTCTTTTCAATATTAAGTTTAAGGATGGTGCAAATTATGTACATGATGTAAGGAATCCATGGTGTGGTGATGACAAATATGGTGGCCCGGATGATGGTCACAATTTGTATGATGGTGATTAGTCAATACCATTACTAATGAATCATTAAGGTGACCGGGGTAGGAATGATGGTAGTGCTGCGAATGATTTATGGCAGGGTCATAAGGCATCCACTGATGGTTATGGTCGTCATGGGTATAAGTATTGTGGTGGTAATTATTATGGTGATGCCAGAATAAAGAATCATGATGGTGGTATATGCTGTCCCAATGGCGCTGCTGGCCTGAACTTTGGGCTCCTGCAAGGTTGGTTAATACCTGACGCAAAGATGATAAATCATTTGTCATTCCAGTAGAAGCGGAAACATCATCTTGCTGGATGGTTTCTTTTGATGAATTATTTTTACCACAGCTACTAAACAAAATAATACTCAGGAGTAAAAAGAATTTTGTTTTCATGTTGTTAGGTTTATGATTGGTTTAAGTGCGATATAGCGACATAGTATGTTACGGTAAGAACTTTACTTTACTTTCAACAAACTTGCATTAATGGCTACCACTACAGTGCTTACACTCATCAGTACAGCACCCGCAGCAGGGCTTAGCAGGATTCCCATTTTATACAACACACCTGCCGCTAATGGCAAAGCCACTACATTATACCCTGTTGCCCAAATTAAATTCTGAATCATTTTCCTGTAAGTGGCTTTTCCAAATAAAATCAAACTCACAATGTCTTTAGGGTTGCTGTTTACCAAAACGATTCCAGCTGTTTCTGCGGCAATATCACTACCGCTGCCAACAGCAATACCAATATCAGCTTGTGCCAAGGCAGGTGCATCATTTACACCATCTCCTGTCATGGCTACAAATTCTCCTTTGTTTTGCAGCTCCTTTATCTTTTCTAATTTCTGATGCGGCAACACTTCTGCAAAAAAGCTATCCATGCCCAATGTTTTGCTTACACTTGCTGCTACTTTATTATTGTCGCCTGTCAGCAATATTGATTTGATATTATTTTGTTTCAACGTTTTAATGGCTTCTGCTGATTCAGGTCTTATCTCATCCGATAATGCAATGTATCCTGCCAATTCATTATTGATAATTACAAACACAACCGTTTCCGTGTCATTAGCTGTAAAGCCATCAGGAACAGTAATATTATTTTCTTTTAAATAGCCCGGACTTACAACCAATACTTTTTTGCTTTCTACAGTTGCTTCAACGCCTTTACCTGTAATCGCATTAAAGCTTTCTGTTGCCGGAATTTTGATAGATAAGTCTTTAATTTTTTGCAAGATGCCTGTTGCAATGGGATGCTCAGATTTTTGTTCTAATGCAGATGCCAGGCGAATGATTTCATTTTCATTCAGGCCTTTTTGGAGTGAAACAATTTTTGATACTTCAAATTTTCCTACAGTAAGTGTACCGGTTTTGTCAAATACAATGGTGGTGATTTTTCTTGCATTTTCAAATGCGGTTCTGTTTTTAATCAGCAACCCGTTTTTCGCTGATAAGGCTGTCGATTTTGCAACGACCAACGGCACTGCCAATCCTAAAGCATGGGGGCAACAAATAACAATTACTGTCACCATCCTTTCCATTGCAAAAGCCAAAGATTGACCTGTTAAATACCAGTATAAAAAAGTACCAATGCCCGCAATAATCGCAATTGCTGTTAGCCACTTTGCAGCCTTGTCTGCTACCAACTGGGTTTTAGATTTTGATTTTTGTGCATCATCAACCAGCTTTATAACCTGTGAGAGATAAGAATCTTTCGCCCCATGCGATACGATAACTTTAATTGAACCGTTCCCATTAATAGAACCCGCAATTACTTTATCTCCTTTTCCTTTCGCCACCGGTTTTGATTCGCCGGTAAGCATTGATTCATTAAGATAGCTTTCTCCTTCTGCGATTATACCATCAGCTGCAACTTTTTCCCCTGGTTTTATCAGTATAATATCAGCCTCTTTCAGCGTTTCAGTTTTTACATCAGTCACTTTTTCACCATCTACTAAGTGAGTATCATCCGGCATTAGCTGAACCAATAATTCCAGTTCTCTGGAAGCTCCGGCAACTGATTTCATTTCAATCCAATGCCCTAACAGCATTATTAGAATAAGTGTTGCCAGTTCCCAAAAGAAATCCATGCCCTTTAATCCAAACACAGTTGCAGCACTATAGATATATGCTACTGAAATGGCAAAACCAATTAGCGTCATCATGCCGGGGTTCTTTACCCTTATTTCACCGACCAGCCCTTTCAGAAAAGGCCAGCCGCCGTAAAAGAAAACAACAGAGGCCAAAGCAAGTAATATATATTTTGAACCAGAAAAACTGATGAGAATATTCAACCAATGCTGAATCATTTCTGATAGCAGCATAATGGGAATGGTTAGTACCAGCACTACATAAAACCGTTTTTTAAAATCAACAATGCCCGATGAATGTGATTCGTGGCCATCACCTCCCTTTGATTTTGTAAGCGACACCAACGTCATGCCACATAAAGGGCATTTGCCTAGTTCGTCCTGTACAATCTGCGGATGCATGGGGCAGGTATATTTGTGAAATCCTTTTGCTTCTTTAATGTTTATTACCGGAGCAGGTTGTTCCTCTTGCTCCGTATGTTTTTCAACTTTAGTTTGCTCATGTTGATTTGAGTGGCTTTCACTTTGCTTACCATTTAGCGGAATTAAGTTCATTCCGCATTTGGGGCAATTGCCCGATTTGTCCTGAATTATTTCAGAATGCATGGGGCAGGTGTATTGTTGTGGGTTTTGTTGATTATGTTCCATAAGAATATTTATGTTTTATCCGATAAATTAATAGTGCCATGTTAATCCAATTCCCCATTTGTAATCGCTGTCATAATTTGTGCTGATGGAAAATGATTTGGCAATCATATATCTTGCTGCTACATTATATTCCTTATCAGTATTTACCCTGAAATCGAAAAAGAAATTATTGCTTAGGGGTAAATCTCTTCTTTCTAATTGCAATCTTAAACGACCTGTATGGTCAATCCGCCATTCGGAACGGATAAGCATAGGTAATAAATAATAAAAACCTGCATCAAATACACGTCGGTTGTCTTTAGAGTTGGGCTTATTGGCTAACGGAAGTGTTTTATTTTTCCGGTAATCATAGCCTATGTAAAAAGCGAGGTATTGTTTTTTATCGAGGTAACGAAGTAAATGTGTTTCCGTTTCATAATTGCCTTTCCAGCTAACACGGCCTTCAAATTCCAATGCCATTTTATTGTTTGAAATATTTCCACTCAGCCATGCACCCTGTGAATGAACAGATAAGTCATACCAGGGATAAAGCATATTGTCTTCTTTCTTTAATTTGCGATAACCGGTTTTGGCAAACTCATTTTGTTCACTGCCTTCATAACTAACTATCCGTGCCATACCCGCCATCATGTGGTAAAGAATATGACAATGAAAGAACCAGTCTTGTTCTTCGTTTGCTTCAAACTCAATGGTAACGGTTTCCATGGGTTTTATATCAAACGTATGTTTCATTGGTGAATATTCGCCTTGTTCATTGATGAAGCGAAAGAAGTGGCCGTGCAAATGTAGTGGGTGCCGCATCATGGTGTTATTGGTTAAAACAAACCTTACCCGTTCACCTTTATGGATAATGATTTTATCGGCAACAGATAAAGTTTTAAAATCGAACGACCATACATAGCGCAGCATATTCCCTGTAAGTGCTAATTTAATTTCTCTTGGCTTTAAGGTGGAATCTAAAGTCGTGGGGTGCAGTGCCCTCAACATATTATAATTAAATTCTCCGGGCATGCCCATATCCATTCCCTGCATATTGCCTATGTCCATTCCATCCATATTACTCATATCCATTTTTTTGGGAACAGTATCTTGTTTCATATTCATTCCGTCCATGTTCATGTCACTCTTATTCATGCTGCCCATTTCCCTCATCATTTTAAAATAGTCAAGTTTGGGAATATCAGGTGCATTCATTATCGGGCCGTTTCCAAAATAACCGGATGAAAAGCCTACTACATCCCATGAAGTAGCTCTTAATTCTGCAGCACCGGTTTCAGGAACAGTAATTAAAACATCATACGTTTCTGCGACTGCAATTTCTAATTTGCTTACGGAAATTGGAGTAACATTAATTCCATCTGCTGCAATCAGCCGCATATAACTCATTCCGTATTGCAATGTAAAATAAGAGGAAGCTGAACCGTTGATGATTCGTAACCTAATCACTTCGCCGGGCTTTGCATCTTTAAAATAATTTTTCTCCTGCCCGTTCATCAGGAATTTATTGTAATACACATCTGATACATCCATAGCAGGCATACGTTGCCATTCTTGTTTTAGTTTGTCTTTAAATGAACCGGCAGCAATGGCTTCGCCATAGCTTTGCAATGCACCTTTTTTGATGGCATACCATTCGCCGCCTCGTTTCAGGTAACGTAATACCTGGTGTGGGTTTTCGTCCGTCCAGTCTGATAATAACAAAACATATTCTTTTAGTTCAGGTTCTGGCTGGGCAGGGTGAATTACGATTGACCCATATAAGCCGCTTTGCTCCTGCAGCATAGTATGAGAGTGGTACCAGTAAGTGCCACTTTGAATAAGCGGAAAAGTAAATGTAAGTGTTTTCCCGGCTTCGATGGGAACAGTGTTTAAGTAAGGAACGCCATCTTCTTTATTGGGCAACAGTATGCCATGCCAGTGGATAGAGGTTTCCATCTTCATCAGGTTATGTACACGAATGATAGCGGTATCGCCTTCTGTAAATTCAAGAATGGGTGCCGGTATCTGGCCATTGATCGCAATGGCATGGCGATGCTTACCGGTAAAGTTCACCATCGTGTCTGTTACATATAAATCATACTCCACTTTTTTTCCAGTGTAAGCCATTCCCGGTTTGGTTTGCACGGGTTGCAGAGAGTAATCGTAAGTAGTAGATTTTCGCATTCCGTATTCTTTACCCATCGGCATTTGCATGGATTTATTTTCTTGAGCCATACTGCAAAAAGGAATCAACAATAAAAAGAATAGAAGCTGTTTCATTGTAAACTGATTTATTGTTTAACCGGTTTCTTTGATTTTTTTCGGGCGGGGTTGTTGTCCGGGAAGCGAAGTGTATCCATTGCATTTTCTACCGGCATCTTCATATCTTTCATATCACCCATTTTTTTGGTGCTGTCCATCCCAGGCATATCTTTCATGTCTTTCATATTGTCCATGCCTTTCATATTCTTCATGGTATCCATACCGGGCATATCCTTCATGTCCATATCTTTCATCTTTTCTATGCCCTTCATGTTCTTCATGTCGTTCATTCCTTTCATACCCTTCATGTTTTTCATCGTATCCATCCCTTGCATATTCCTCATGTCCATACTCTTCATGGTATCCATTCCCGACATATTTTTCATACCTGGCATTGAATCATTCATCTGCATCGTACTGTCACCCTGCATGTCCATTCCTTCCATATCCTTTTCGCCATGCTCCTTCATGAGGTATTTTCCCATTGGCCCCACTCCGGCAACATGTGTAAGTTTTGCCCCATGATGGCCTGCAATGGACAGAAACACAGCGGTAACAATTGCAAATAATAACACGATGAGCTGAAAAGAACGGCGGAATAACTTATAAAAATCACCAATGCCTTTTACCAGGAAATTAATGCCTGACATCCACAAAGTATATTGTGCATATTTTTCATGCTCTTCAAATATGGCCAAGGCTTCTTTAGGTGCATTGGGAGCAATCATTGCATGAAATAAGGTGCTCGCCGCCAAAGCAGAAATGAAAGCTAATCCCATTACAATTAATGTGGCCCACCTGATTTGCTGCCATTGAGGTTTCCAGAACACAACGGCCTGGAAAGCTGCCGCCAGCAGTATAAGCACTATGGGAAAGTGTACTACTAACGGATGCAGGGAAGGAAAGTCTTTAAACATAATGTGCTACTGTTTTTGTGATGCCCAACCAAATCAGTGAAGAAACTTTCGTACCAAAAACTGTTTTTAAGATTATTTATTAAAGCCTGACAAGTGAATCAAAACTAATTTTCAGTTTTTCCCATGCTACAGTGATAGTAATTTTTCCGCTTTTGTTTTCTTCGATAAAATATTGCAGCCTTTCTATATGCGTATTTTTCTTTGGCTTTACTTTTATTCTTACCTCATCTTCTTTTTCATCATATTCTGTTGCTAAGTGTTGTTTCCAGTGCTTATTGATGATCACTGTCCATTCCGATTTGCCCGGAATAGTAAAAATGGCATATTTGCCTGCAGGGATTTCTTTACCTCCAACAACAAACGCTTTGCCGATTTCAAGAGTTGTTGCATCGTGTGCTCCTGTTACCCATACTTCATCATAGGGAACAAGGCCACCCCATATTATTCTTTTACGAACGCCAGGTGAATGATAGCTGATTTTTATACTGTCGCCATGGGTTACAGCAACGGCCATGGATTTAATACTTTTCTTGCTTGTGTCTTTTACTAAATTGGGATTGTAGCAAACCTCTTCTTTCTTTTGTTCTTGTGCCGTTGCAGTAAATACTGTCGCAATTAGTAAAAGCAGTAAATAAAATTTCTTTTTCATGATACTATTTATTTGTGTTTATTTTTTTGCTGCACAGATTATTTGTACTTCTCCAAACATGGTTTTGAAACGCTTTTTAATTTCTACATTTTCAAACCCTGCACCCGAAATCATCTGAGGTAATAAACCTTTAGCATTTGCATCTGTTGACTTAAATCCATCCAATCCTCTTATCAAATTAAAAAGTGTTCTTTGAACCCATGACTTAGAACGGCCAAAATCCGCAATATGTAATTGCCCTTCTTCATTTAAAACGCTGAATATTTCTGCAAGAGCCTTTTGCTTTGTTGCGGTATCAAGATGATGAAATACCAAGCAGGATACAGTTCTGTCAAATGCATTATGCTGAAAGGGAAGTTGCTTTCCATCATAATCCAGCAAAAAAATATCTAACTTCTTTTCTTTTACTTTTTGAATAGCCTTGTCTAAAATCTTTGCATCCACATCAATGCCTGTTACTTTTGCCTCGGGGCATATTTCTTTCACCATAATCGTTAATGTAGCTGTGCCACATCCAAAATCCAGCACCTTTGCACCTGGTGAAATGTGTGCTGATTCAATTAGAGCTTCTTTTATCTTCTTCTCAGGCATTGTAATATTTATCAAAAAATCATACAATGGAGTTAACCATTTGAATCGAAGTGCCGGTATATATTTTTTTTGCTCCATTATAATGATTTTTGTATAAAACGATACACAAAGTGAATCCGGTTTAAAACAGATTTATCAGTTGGTGGGTGCGGAAACCCTGCTCCAGAAACTGTTTCATTATAAATAAGGAAACTAAAGCAGGGCTCCGACCCGTGTTTTTTTTTCTAATTTTGTTTAAATAATCCAAACTTTTTGCCCGGTGCTGCTGCTATTACTCAAGCTCCTTGTTCTTTTGCTCTTCCAAATATTTATCCAAAGCTTTTTTGCCAAATTGCTTAAAAACAACCGGCGTTACAATCATATCCAATAAAGTAGAGCTGATTAAACCTCCCAGTATTACAGTGGCAACAGGGTATAATATTTCCTTACCCGGTGCAGTTGCATCCATTGTTAAAGGAATCAAAGCAAGCGCCGCTACCAACGCCGTCATCAATACAGGCACTAATCTTTCCAACGAACCTCGTATAATCATTTTATCATTAAAGGTTTCTCCTTCATGTTGCACAAGATGAATATAATGGCTTATCATCATTATTCCATTTCTTGATGCAATGCCTGTAAGTGTAATAAATCCTACCATAGTAGCAATAGAGAAAACGCCACCAGTAAGCAACACAGCTACCACACTTCCAATTAAGGCCAGTGGCACATTCAGCATAATCTGTAACGCAATCCGGCTCGATTTAAAATGGCTATATAATACCAGGAAGATACCTGCTATAGAAAATATACTCAGGATGGTAATAAGTTTGGAAGCCGATTGCTGGCTTTCAAACTGCCCGCCCCATTGCAGAAAATATCCCTGTGGCAATTGCAGTTGTTCATTTACTTTCTTTTGCATTTCTTTAACTGTGCTGCCTAAATCACGCCCCTGCACATTGGCAGAAACTACAATGCGCCTCAGTGTATTTTCATGATATACAGAATTGGGCCCGTTTTCCATTTCAATCCTTGCAATTTGCTTCAGGGGGATTAATGTGCCATCTGATGTTGCAATTTGAGTGTTGCCCACTTCTTCAAGATTATTTCTTATACTGTCGGTGGTACGAAGTACAATGTCAAATGTTTTTTGCCCGTCAAGTATTTGGGTACTTATCTTACCATTGTAAAAAATTTCAATATCCTCAGCTACTTTTCCTGCCTGTAGCCCATACCTTTTTAAAGACTCCCGGTCTATTTTAATACTAAGTTGTGGTACCAATACCTGTTTTTCCACTTGTACATCCACTGCTCCGGGTACTGTAGTAATGATATCTTTCAGTTTAGCGGCGTTATTACGAAGGTCAGCAAGGTCGTTACCAAAGATTTTAATAGCGATTTGTGCCCTTACGCCTGAGAGCAGGTGGTCAAGACGATGAGAAATGGGCTGGCCTATATTTACAGTTACTCCTTTTAATACAGATAACCTTCTCCTTATCTCAGCAAGTATTTTATCCCTATTACCAATTTGGTCTGCCTCTAATGCTACTTCAATTTCTGAATTACTTGGTGGTTCAGCATGCTCATCCAGTTCGGCACGACCCGTGCGGCGGGCGGTAAGCTGTACACCCGGTACTTTCAAAATTTCATTTTCGGCTATGCTGCCCGTTTTATTGGCTTCATCCAATGAAGTACCCGGAGGCAGGGACAAGTTAATAGTAAAACTTCCTTCATTAAAAGGCGGTAAAAACTCTGTGCCTAAAAAGGGGATGATACTCATGGCAGTTACAATCATAGTAATAGCGATACCAATAACTATTTTAGGATGTTTCAACCCTATCTTTAGTAATTTAATATCCTGTCGCTTTAAGAATTTTACAAGGGTGCTGTCATCATGCGATGAAGCATACAAAGCTTCTTCTTCGACAGTATGCCCATGAGGTTTTTGTTGTTCTGCTTCCTCAAATGTATGACTATGTTTTTTTCGTCCTTTCCAGAAAGCGAGGTTCACATGTTTCAAATGTTTTTTCTTGCCGAGCAAGTAACTGCAAAGAGCTGGTGTAACAGTAAGTGATACTACTAAAGAAGCGATAATTGATGTGATATAGGCAATGCCGAGCGGTGCAAATATTTTCCCTTCGATACCCTGCAAATAAAATAATGGAAGAAACACCAGAACCACAATTATGGTAGCATAAACAATTGAGTTTCTCACTTCACTGCTGGCTTCGTAAATTACCTTCATAAGCGGCCTTGGATTGGGGCTTGTCCAGTTTTCTTTTAACCGCCTGAATACATTTTCTACATCTACAATGGCATCATCCACTAACTCACCAATAGCAATGGCAAGCCCACCAAGCGTGAGGGTGTTAATAGATATTCCAAATATTTCGAAAACGATGGCTGTAATTATAAGTGATAAAGGAATGGCAGTAAGTGTAATAATGGTGGTTCTGAAATTAAGCAGGAATAAGAATAATATGATTATCACCAAAATAAAACCATCCCTCAATGCTTCTTCCACGTTGGTAAGTGAGTTTTCAATAAAATGTTTTTGTTGAAAAACATCAGTATTAATCTTTACGTCAGAAGGTACTGATTTTTTTATATCATCAACTGCCTTCATTATTTCTGATGTCAGCGTAACAGTATTTGCATTGGGTTGTTTTTCTATGCTCAAAATCACTGCGGGTTTGCCATTAAGTGAACCATCACCTCTTTTAACGGGGCCGCCGAATTTTACTTCTGCAAGTTGACGGAGTACTACTGGTGTGCCATTTTTGTTGGCTACCACTGTATTGGCCAGGTCTTCCAGTGTATTTGCCCGTGCAAGGTTACGAACCAGCACTTCGGACCCTTTGTTATCATTAACAAAGCCACCGGTCGTATTGATATTGGTAAGTTGTAATGCCTTGTCAACATCATCAACAGCTAAATTGTATTGACGCAATTTTTCCGGAGAAATCAAAACCTGGTATTGCATGCGGACACCACCAATGGGGATGACCTGTGCAATGCCCTTAACACTCATAAGCCTGCGGCGAATAACAAAATCACTTAGCGTCCGTAAATCTTCAGGGGATGTGGTATCAGAACTTACTGCTATCATCATAAACTGCCCCATTACTGAGCTGATTGGCCCCATTACAGGTACTATTTTATTGGGAAGCTGGACAGTTTGTATTTTCTCTGCTGTTAATTGCCGGGCCCGATAGATGTCCGTTTTCCAGTCAAACTCAACAAACACTAAACCCAGTCCCGGCGAAGCTACAGACCTTACCACTTCTACACCTGGTGCCCCATTGAGAGAAGTTTCTACCGGTAAAATAACCTGTGCTTCAATTTCTTCCGGCGACATGCCATTTGATTCTAAAAAAATAGTTACCCTTGGCCTGTTTAAATCGGGTAACACATCTACAGGCAAGTTTACCAATGTAAATACGCCATATACCATCAGCAGGGCAGCCATTGACACTACTAGCATCCGGTTTTTTAATGAAAAATGTATGAGTCTGTTCAGCATAATTATTTTATTTATTTTTTACTTTCTTCTTTTCTCAGGTGGTTTTACCGGGTAATTTTCTATCAGCGTATGCACAGCGGGATGCAGGTTATTTTGTAAAGTTGTTGGGTCGTATAAATCAGCTTCTACGGTGGCGGTATAAATAAATTTATTTTGTTTCCTGTCTATAATATTTAATGTAATACTTCCCTTTGTATATTCCACTGTTTTAGTAGTGTAGCCGTAAGTGTAATTATTGTAATTATAATTTAATGGCCTGTTGTAATAATAGGCCCGTGGGTTTACATTGTAATATGGATTGCGGGGCGATATAGCCCTGTACTGAAAAGAATTATTATAGTTATATACCGGGGTGGTTGTACGAACGGTTTCCGTCCTGCTTTTTTTGCTTTCCGTAACTTTTAGTTCCATCAAAACATCGGGATTGTCATTATCAATAGTCATGCCCCTGGCCGCAAGTTCATGCGAAAAATAATTGATGGTATTATTAAATATTATCTGGTTATGATAGGGTGTGTTGTCATTGTCCTGGTGCGGAATCCATGAAAATGTCTTATACTTTACAAAATCAATACTTTTATCATAGTCGGCATAGGTTAAATTATAAGCGGTGCTGCATCCGGCTGCCGTAAATAAAAGCAGCATTACCGGGATGATTATTTTATTTTTCATAATTCTTTTTTTCACTGTTTAAATATAGTTTCGTTATTGAATTTCATTTGTCACTTGCCTCTCTGCTTCTTACTCATTATTACGCCAACCTATTTGAATATTTTACCCTTACTTTTCAGCCGTTTTATAAAAGGGGCATTATTTAGATACAACAATAGAAAAAGGGTTATTGTACTAAAAAGGCTGATAACATACATGCCAAAACCAGCGGCGACGCCAACGGCTGCAGTAGCCCACAGGGTTGCAGCAGTTGTAAGCCCTGTTATTAATCCATTACCTGCATCCCTAAAAATAATTCCTGCACCTAAAAAGCCAATACCTGTTACAATATTTGAAACAATTCTTGTATGGTCTGATAAGTTAGGGACATGTGCATTGATAATGGTAAACATAGCAGCACCCAAAGAGACAGCAGCGTAAGTTCTGATGCCTGCCGCCCTTCCATGAATTTCCCGTTCATAACCGACAACACCGCCCAACACTGTTGCAATCAGCAAACGTGGCAGTAATATAAATTCTGTGCTTACGTCCATGTTAAATTATTTAATAAAGTATGAAATAGTTTATACGTCAATTATGATTTTCAATTTATTGTACTTATTCTTCATTCATTTTAATAACCCGTGCACCTGACTCATTTTGATTTTGGATAAATAAGTAAAAATAGAAGGCCGAAAGCCCGACAAATAAATTCCATAAACTATGCGGCTGAAAATAACTGCCGGGCCTGCAAAAAATTTTGTTCTTGTCAAATTCAAACCACAGCAAAGCCATTAAAATGGAAATGACACTTAAAATAAGATAATGCCTGCCAGGGTTATCAGGTTCTGTTTTCATGGTTGCCAAAGCCAATCCTAAAAACAGAAGGATGATTATAAGTACAGCAATGCTCTCTTTTCCTTTTGGCAACACAAAGGAGAATAAAAGATTAAGTACAAGAAAAGACGAAAGGAATATAGCGGTTGATTTGTTTTTTATTACAGCGGGAATTTTGCTGTTTCGGCTAAGCCACCAGCGATGCACAAAAAACATTACCGGGAAAAGTGAAAAGGCAAATACCGCTGAGTAATCCAATTTATGAGCAACATTTATGAGTGAAGCATGATAAAATGTGCTTGCGCCAAAAACATATAGCAGTATAACGCCAAAAAGAAAACCATAAACTGTATTTAGGTAGCGGGGATTGCTTTTATACTTTTCTTCCCGCAAGTTTTTTAAGATAACTATTGCAGTGATTAAATAAATAATATTGCTGAAAGTATTTACTGGCTGACGGACAGGGTTGCTCATATGAATATTTTCACAAAAAGAAGCTGGAATTTTTTTATCAAAAGTGAAAGTTTCCCAAATATGTTGTAAGGTTGGAATACGGTTCAGCAACCAGATTGTTAAGCCAAAAAGAAATGAAACAATCACCAGCAGAATTGCCGTTCCCGAACTGATAAAAATATCGGGTATGATTGCCTGTTTTATTTTGGTGTAATATTTTTTTATCACTGTGTACTTATTAATATCATTACCTTTTCGCAATACGAGTTGACAACGGTGATGAATTAAGTCAGTAACGAAAAGGAAACTACCAAGCGCCTCCTGCAGGTACAATTATTTCCTTTGTCGTTACTGACTGCGGCTTTTCATTAATGATTTTCCTTTTAAATTAATGTTGGTGCTTATGCCCATCTTCGGCCGGTTTGGCGGCCAGGTCAAATGTGGCAGATGCTGTTTTACTCCCGATTACTAATGTTACAATGGCTTTATTGTACTTTTTTGATTTCTCAAGTGTGTACATAAAACCTTCCTTGCCGCTGGGTATAAGGGTAACAGTTGAAGTCTGGCCATCGGCTGTTTGTATCAGAGCAGTTGCTTTAACACCATCATTCTTCATTGACTTTTCCTTGGCATCTAATAAATAAACCATCAGCATCCCGTCCTTTACGCCTGCTTCAATATGGAATTCGGTTCCGGATGATTTTACCGTTCCACCATGTGGGGAGCCATGTTTATGGTCCTGGGCATAACTGCTGAATGTTGCCAGCGCTGCCAGCAGCATTGTGAAATACATTTTTTTCATAATTGTAATTTTTATAGTTAAATAATAATTAGTGGTTCTCATGCTCATCTTTCTTCATGTCTTTCATGTCGCCGGCCTTACCTTCTGCAACATTCATTACAAAGTCGCTGGTATAAACTTTTCCTTTGCTCTGAAATTGTATCCAGCCACGATATACACCTGGTTTATCAAATGTGGTATGTAAATCAAATTTGCCGCCTTCCACACTTGGGTGTACATGTAAATATTTTTTATCAGCAAGGCTTACTACTACCATGTGTGCTTTTGCCCCAAGATAATCTTCCAGTGTAGTTACATCCACTTCTTTACCATTCAGCATTACAACACCATTGATATGCATTGCCATGTTTGTAAAGAACTTGCCGCCTTCCGGGGTAAGTGAAACAGAGAAACCATCACCAGTTGCACCGGTTAATTTATCTGCGCCGTAGGTTTTTGCGGCAGGAGCAGTACCGGCAACTGTTACATTCAAATTGTCAACTGTATGATTGGCACCGCTTGGTTTGTAATCTGCAAACAGGGTGTATTTACCAGGTGCCGGAAATTTTTCTTTGACAGTATAAGAACCATCAGCATTCAATTCCGGATGAATATGGTCAAACCAGCTAAGGTCATCGTTTACCACAATCAGGTGAATTTTTTTAGTATGCTCCACATCCAGGGGAACCTGCTCATTCGGTTTATCTTTTATTTTAGGCGTAAGAGACAGAGTAACTTCTTGGTTAGGACTTACAGTGGCAGGATTTGTGCTAAACTGCATAGATACATTGCTGGCAGCGCCTGCATTATCATTATGTTCCAGTTTCATTCCACACTTGGGGCAGGTATCGCCCTCTTTGCCTGTTACTTCAGGATGCATGGGGCATGCGTACACATGCTCTTCACTATGTGCTGCGGTAACTTGGCTTGTATCTGCTGATTCTTTTTTTGAGTCGCCGCCACTATTGTTGCAAGCAGCAAATAAGGTTACGATACAGGCTGTTATAACTGCCATTGAAATTTTAAACACTTTTTCCATTTTTATTGATTTGTTAATTAATGTGATTAGGAATAATTATTTGCATTCAGATGAATATTAATTTTGCTGGGGCTGGCTATCTTTTTTCTTTCTTTCATACTGGCAGCAACCGGGTAATTTTTCATACGCTTTATCGTCCCCGGTAAATTTTTCAGTATCATAACCAGCAGCAGCAATACTTTTTTGTACCTTTTCATTGCTGACTACTGCCGGGTTATAAACAAGGGTAAACACTTTAGTTTCCCTGTTCCATTCTGCTTTTTCGACTCCTTCAGTTTTAGCTGCTTTTTCAATTGTTTTTTTACACATTCCGCAATTGCCCCATACTTTAAATGTGTCTGTTTTTGTGTCCTGTGCTTTTGCTGCTGTAAAAGCAATTGTTGCAATCAGCAACAGCATAATTGTTTTGATTTGTTTCATTGTCTTGTTTTTATTTTAAGTAATTATTTTGCTTTTCTGAATGATGAATGTGTTTGAACTATCTTCCAGCCTTCTTTAGTTTTCTTTAATACAGAAGTGGCTACACCCTGGCTTTTAATTTCTTTAGCATCTTTTGCAAGAATGATTGTATAGATGTAAGTTTCTGTTGAGAAAGCATATTCACCTATTACGGTTACATCTACTTTATAATCACTAAATTTAAAAGACTTGAAATCTTTTAACTCAGGCCCTAAGTGATGTTCAAGGTAATGACCGATTGTACCTTCATCTTTTGCCTGTTCAAATACTTTTGAATCTTTTACAAATAGATTTACTACGCCGGTCGTGTCCAGTTTTTCAATTGCTTTTTTGTAATTGTCCAGCACATTTTTTACAGCTTCTTTATCCCCCGTTTGGGAAAGCACCGCTATAGCAGGCATAAGCAGCAGAAGCATCATTAGTAGTTTTCGCATGTTGTTTATTTTAAATTATTGGTTAAAATACATCATTTTCATCTGGTACACATTAGCTGTCACCACCCGTTCTCCATCTTCTGTTCCTTTAATGATAACGGTAAATTTGTCGTTGCTTTCTCCTTTTACAATAAAGCTGATGCTGTATTGCTCTGCTTTATCTTTTATAAAAATCGCAGGTTTACCGTTCACTTCTGTAATGGCTTCATTGGGTATTACCACCTGTCTTACTATATTATTTCCGGTCATCCGCACATTTATGTTTTCGCCAATTTTAAACTGGCCTTTGGGATTAATAAGTTCAAATACCACTTTTTGAGATTGATTACCTGTGTTGACAGATTGTGCAGTGCTGACCATTTTTAATTTAAATAGTGATGTGTCAGTAGCAGAAGTGGCCGTAAACATAGTAGCAGTTTTCAATTTTGATACATCGGCAGTAAACACCTGGGCCTCTACAAAAACCTGGTCAAGATTGGTTATTTCAAACAGCGTTTCACCACCACCTACTACGGCACCAATTGCATAATTAAATGTGCCAACAACACCACTTACAGGAGATGTAAGGGTAATCGCTTTGGTACTGCCTGTGTTTTTCCCTGTATTCGCATCAAACAATGCTTTGTTTTTTTTGGCACTTTCGTACCGGGCCTTTGCTTCGGTTATATCTTTTTTAGCAGCGATATCTTCAATTGCTTTTAATCTTTCATACTGCGCTTTTGCGGCTTCAAATTCTGCATTCACGGTATTGCTTTGTGAGATGATGCTGATTTGTGTTCCGGCATCTACCTGTTGTTCTATAACTGCAACCACTTGTCCCTTACCAACTCTTTGACCGGGTGTTACCCTCAGCGAAGCAATTTTACCAGCCTGTGGCGATTGTATTACTGCTCTTCCCTGCGGAGCAGCAGTAACTGTTCCTAACAAAACAGATGATTCAGTAAAATCTCCTGTTCCAATTTTTTGTGTTTGGATACTGAAAAGAAACTGTGCTTCTTTTTCTACTAAGAATGTGGTAGAAGAGCCACCGCTTTTTGAAGCTGCACCGTCACCATGGTCCTCGCCACCATGCGCAGACACAGGATTATAGGTAGCGGTTGGTAAAAGGCAGAAAAGAATGATAGCACCTGAAATCATTTTCCTGCTGCGGCTTTTGTTTACAACCAACATTATGAGTAAACCAATCAGCAGGCCCATTACTCCAAAAAACCAATTGCTGCTGTACCAATGAGGATGAGAACTGCTTTCCGTTGTTGCTACGGTCAATTCTTTTCCTGCTTCAATATTATTTAACTGTATTAAATCAATTCCTGCATAACTATTTATATTGACAACAAGATTATATGCTTTATTCTCCGGGAAGGTGGCCTTCAGTTCAAATACTCCCTTATCAATTCTTACAACAGCAATTTTTATATTGGGATTACCAGCTACTGTTATCTCCAGTTTTGCACTGTCAATGGGTTTGTTATTATTATACTCACTTAAGTACAACCGAAGTGATGACTCTTTGCCCGGTATAATCGGGCTGTATTTTAGAAGCACTTCATAAATTTCAGAACCAGCTTCTGAAGCAAAATAACTGGCAGGTGATACAGTCGCTTTTTTAGTATCTCCATGGTCTTCTCCGCCATGTGCAAATGTAATTACTGGTAGTACCCCTAATAAAAATTGAATAATTAATCGTTTCATAACTGACCCATTAAATATTTGTGATTGATAACACTTAAATTAAAATTTCTTACAGCTTCCAGGTATTTTTGGTAAACGGTGTATGCATCATTGCTGTTTCTTAATAAGCTGATGTAGTCAATCTCACCACTTACAAAAAAACGTTGTGAAGTAGTGATAACTTCCTGTGCCTTTCTTAAACCGCTTTGCTGATAATACTGCACAGACTGCCAGTTGGTCTGCATTTCGCTGTTGGCATTTATTACCTGTGCTGATAGTTCCTGCTGTAAACCCTGTTGTTTATTTTGAATAACCTGTTGCTCTGTTTTGGCAGCATTGATATTGCCTTTATACTGTCCAAACCATAATGGAATAGTTATGCCTGCTCTAAAACGATTAAACCATTTTGTATCCCTTTCACCCTGGTTAAAATAACCAAAGGCTAAGCCCGGAAGGGCTTTACTTTTTTGCAATGCAATATTTTGTTTGGCAACATTCTCCTGTTGCTGTAACAATTGAACAGCAGGGTTTGAAATTATCGCTGTAGAATCCGGTGCAAAAGAAAACTTTGATTGGGAAAGGTAAACAGTCAGTGCTTCTACCGAAATGGAATCTTTGATGCCTGTGAACCATTGCAACTGCGCCTTTAAAGATGCAGCTCTTGTAAGCGATTGCTGATATTGATTGTGAATTTCTCCATACTGTGTTTCAGCGAAAGTTTGTTGCAGATAATCTATCTGCCCTGCGTTAAACTGGCGGATGGCAGACAGCTTTATCTTTTCATACAACGTATCCTGAACGTATAATTGTTTGGTAAGCGAATCAGCATATTGTACTTCAAGATATAATATTCTAACCCTGTATTTTAACTCTGCTTCCGTTAACTGCTTTTCTTTTTGCGCCACCCCAATTTGCTGTTTTTGCAAGCGGTTTTGATTACTATAAACAGTTGGAAACTCAAATGACTGCGTAATACTTCCGGTGTAAAAATTACCGGTAGGGCTTTCCCAGAAGAATTCCGGATTAGGGAGATTGATAGCAGATTTAAGTAATTGCTGTTGCTGTTTTAATTGTAGCGAAACTGCCTGAATATTTTTATTATTAGCAAATGCTTTGGCAACAGCTTCGTTTTCTGTAAGCAACCGCTGTGATGCTGCCTGAAAACTAATAAATAAAGTAAGAAAAACTATGATAATATATCTGAACATAAAAAATGATTACGGTAAAACAAATAGCCTCAAATTGCAAAGGGCAAAATGAAGTTGGATGAAGACAAAGCTTCACCTGTTTTACAATAATCAAATTTGGAAACGCTGAATCGCTACTAGTATATCAATAGGAGGTGGGTAGTAAAAACGTGCCTTGAGTTTAGGGGGGAAATCCTTAATCCCATTTAACAAATCAATACCTAAAAAAGTACTCAGAATTGCCACAAATACTGGCGCAGCTATACCGGAATAGACAGTAACATTCTTATCTAAATCCTGAAATTTTTGTACTTCATCACTACAGCATCCGCCTGGGCTTTTGGTGTACGATTTGCTATAGTTGGCAAGAATTGTTTTTACGCGGTCAGTGTCATAATCCTGATTGATAGCGTCTTCATGAACACCTTTAATCGTTATTGAGTTTTCTTTTTCATGTACATGTTTTTGACCATCAGCATGTACATGTACATCAACAACCTCTGCGATTTCTATATGGTGAGAAGTATTAAAATCCATATCCATTCCTAAAGCACATGCAAAACCAACTGCCGTATTTGATGCAAATACGACCAGCAAGAAAAGTGCTTTTAGTTTAATAGTGTGAATATGATTCATTATATAATACAATATTAACTCTCTTTTTTAAATTATTAACCTTAAGTGGCTTAATTGTTCAAATATTCTAGAAAATCTTAATGGGAAGTTGAAATTTTCAGTTAATTGTAGTTTTATTATTTCCACTACCTACCCAATTCTTTTAGGGAGAAAGTAAACATTTAATTTAATAATAATACCTTTTTGAAAAAGCATAAAACACTGATCTAGAATCAATTGTGATTTAAAGAAATCTGTCAAGTTCACAAAAGTTATATCACTTCTCAGCATCAAGTTTTTAACGCAACAGTTTAACTATGTTAAATTGTTTTAATGAATAAATAGCAAGTATCTAAGAATTAAATCAACATGCATGCCCTGCAGTTTCCGCCTATGGATATGGACTCAATATTTTTAGAGACTGTAATAACAAAGTATTTGTTGGACATAGTGGAGAATTACCAGACTTCGGAAGCAATTGGCGCATCATGCCTGAATATGGCATCGGCGTAGTGTTGTTGGCGAATGTAACCTATGCACCCACTACATCTATTAATTTAAAAGTATTGGATAGTGTAATAAAGCTAGCAGGTTTAAAGCCCATACAATTACCGGTCTCTACTATATTGAATCAACGTAAAAATGAATTGGTAAAATTGTTACCCAATTTTAATTCTGCGAAAAAATCGGGCATTTTTGCTGAAAACTTTTTTGATGACTACTTTACTGATTCTTTGGTAAAGCAAGCCAATGCTGCTTTTCAAACAATTGGAAAGGTTACGACAATTGAAGAACTAATTCCAGAGAATCAACTCCGCGGCTCCTTCATCATCAATGGCGAAAAAGGAAAACTGAAAATCTTCTTCACGCTAACACCAGAGAATCCTGCACTGATTCAGGAGTATCGGTTGAGTGTGGTGAAGTGATTTATCGAATAATCTCCAACGCCTTCCCCTCCCACTTAGGAAATAATATGCCGTTATTATTGATGTTTAAATGTTTATTGGCCACTCCACTAAATACCGATCTAAAATCAGTGGTAACAGGTAAGTCGCGTTGGTCTTCTAATTGATCTTTGGCGAGTGAACCTATTTGTTGATAGACTTTTCCGCCTTGCACATCATTGCCTAAAATAAAAGAGCAACTGGCTCTTCCATGATCGGTGCCACCTGTTCCGTTTTGTGCAACGGTTCTTCCAAACTCGGTCATGGTCATTACGGTTACACCATCTTGGTAACCGCTCATATCATTCCAAAATGCGGCAATGCTATCACTAAAGTCTCGCACGTTGCGAGCAAATACTCCGTTGAGGGTGCCTTGATTAAAATGAGTGTCCCATCCCCCACTCTCTGCAAATGCTACTTCCAATCCTA
The DNA here is from genome assembly GCF_030695065.1 of Sediminibacterium sp. GTDB lineage: Bacteria > Bacteroidota > Bacteroidia > Chitinophagales > Chitinophagaceae > Sediminibacterium. Next base: position 518,120 of record NZ_JAUYTR010000011.1, read on the forward strand.
TGTTCATTTTGATGAGTACGGCAATTTGTTTTAATGAATTACCGAGTGGACTGTTGGGGTATACTACGCCCGCTACGGGTTGATAATTTTTGATATCATTTACATTCAGCATTTTTAATGCTTCAAAACTTTCTTTGCCAGCTCTGTTCAATAAACGATTGCTGGTTTGTTCATACAATTCTTCAAAAGAGCCCGCAGTTAAATTGGCGGCAATTGGGTTTCCCTTGGTTTGAAGGGCAAAGTCTGCAAGATTACTAATGGCCAATGCTTCTTGGCTTCCATATAAACTTCTTGGCAATGCACCAGTAATGCTTACTGCTCTAAATGGACTGGCATCATGTCCCATTAAACCTACGGCCCTATTTAACCAACCACTGGATGTGCTCTTACTAAAGGGTGTACCCGATTCCATATAGTCTTGTGCATCAAAATGACTGCGGGTTGTATTCGGACTGCCTACTCCATGTGCAATGGCTAATCTTTTATCTGCAAAAAATGGTTGCAAGGAAGCGAAGCTGGGATGCAATCCAAACTGCCCATCCAAATCAAATAATTTACCCGCACCATTCGTGGGATCCATAAACAAAGTGGGTCTTGCCTTCTTCAATTCCATATCCGTGAATGGTGTAACCGCCATCAGTCCATCCATGGCTCCTCTTTGGAAGATGCATACCAATACTTTATTTTTTTTGTAGGGAGCTGGAGGCATTCCTGCAGCAGCTGCTCTAGTGATAAATGCAGGTATCCCTCCTGCAATGCCGGTTGCAAAAAGTGCCATTGCACCTGATCGCATAAACGCTCTTCTACTACTCATATTATTTTCTTTGAAATTCGGGTGAGCCAATAATGATTCCTACCACTTGCGACAACATATTCTTCGTTCCCTTATCTAAAGTCATTTGTTCAGCAGTTTTATCTACTGTTGCTGCCTTACTAATTTTTTCTTCTACAGCATCGTCATTCACTAAGGGAATCAATCGTTTAATATTAGCAGCATGATCTCTCTGCGGTAATAAAATATTGCTGTACACCGTCAACGCATCAATCGCACTTTCTGGTTCATGGTAATTATTTAATGCAGCTAAATCCATTCTGACTCCAGGAATTTTTTGTGAAGCAAATGCCAAACCAAAATTCATTCGATTTAACAGTGCGCCTGTATTAATCCAATTCGAAGCTCTATCAGGAAAACCTGTTGGTGCTTGGTAATAATAAAAACGTTGCCCCATTTTGGTACACCAATTAAACAATTGAAAAGGTTGTATCACTTGTGCATTGGTTGCCCTAACAGCGCTGATCACCATTTCAAAAGGCGACTTTACTTTTTCATGCGAAACCGATTTTTTCCAAAATGTGGGATCATACACCATGGTGCGCAAAACCGCTTTGATATCTCCATCAGTTGATTGAAATGTTTTCACCATGTTTTTAATCAATGATGCAGAAGGTGTGTCACTCACAAATCTGGTAGCCAATTTGGTGCAAATAAATTTTGCTGTAGATGGATGTTCTGCCAACATGGTCAATACATCAATCCCTTCTTGGTATCCACCGTTGGCAGGAAAATTTTTATTTAAAATGGTTTTGGGTTCGTTGTCGTGCTGATCTGCTCTGAATAAAAAATCACCCTTTAATACAAATCCTCTTCTTTCTAACTGAGTTGGATTTAATCTTTCTAATAGATTTCTTGCTGGTGCATCTTTTGCCAATGGCATTACGGTCCATCCTGTTAATGCTTTAGCAACTGTAGTAACATCTGCCTGCGTATATCCACCGTCAACGCCTAGTGTATGCAATTCCATTACTTCACGTGCGTAGTTTTCATTCAAGCCTCTTGCATTTCTTGGCGCTGCCATATTTGCCCTTGGCTGATTTTTTATGCTAACACTACTTGCATTATCTAAATATTCTAACATAGCCGGATGCTGTGCAGTAGCCAATAACAAGTCTTTGAATTTTCCCATCACATTGGGGCGAATGGCATCTCGCTCATAAGTGTACACGTATTGCTGGCATTGATTCTTGGTTACTGAAACATTAAAATGATTGAACCAAAAATCGGTGAGTACTTCTTGTAATTGATTATTGCTGTAAGCTGCACTCAATACTTTTTGATTCACCAATTCGCGGTGTAATTCAAGTATGGGTTTATACCCTTCTTGTTCCATGATTACCCGAACCTGCTCTCTGTATTCTTTGGGATCACCTTTAATAGAATCTCTATTGATGATGCCTTTTCGAGTTGCCAAACGAATAACTTGACCAGCGTTTAAATAGGTGTTTACAATGGTATCGTTAGAGAGCAATAATGATTTAAAATTAGACAGTCTTTTTTCTAGTGCGATATTGGGTTGTTTGGCTGCAAATTGTTGTTCCAACCAATTTTCCAAACCCATACTCACCACTGCTTCTACCTGACCTGGCTTGGCACCAAAGCTAAATCGATCCAATAATCTGGCTGCAGCTTGTTGAGGAGTATAGCCAAACTTTTTAAAGGGAATTGGATCATCCACCAATGAGCTGAATCCAAAGGTTGCCGTAATCGCTAAGCAAAATAAAATGCCTTTTGCAAGTTTCATGTACTGAATTTGCAGTAAGATAGCTAAACGAACCAAAGGTTTAACCAGTGAAAAGTTATTTTTTGGTTGCTACTTTATAAAGGATACCAGCCATCAATGCAAAAAACAAAGTACCCAATAAGAAATAGCCATTTTCGGATAGCATGTGAACCAAGCCTTCTTCTTGGCTTACCGCAGCCAGGAATTTCTCACCCGATTCCGAGCCTGATACAAATGCAATGATTACCCCTGCTACAGCACCGCCAGCTACTAATCCTGTTGCAAATAAATTGCCCTTGCCCAACTCCTCTTCTTCGGCACTCAATTGTTGATTTGCTTTTTTCTGTTTGCTTTCTACAATTCCTCTAATAGCACCTCCTAAAAAGATAGGCAAAGTAGTGGCTAAAGGCAGGTATGCTCCCACCGCAAAACTCAATGACTTAATGCCGCAAAGCTCCATCGTGATAGCCAAGAAAACACCCGCAAAAACATATTGCCAATCTAAGTTTTGTGAAAGGATTCCTTTAATAAGCGTTGCCATTAATGTGGCTTGTGGTGCTGGATATTTTTCTGTACCTATGGCATGATTAATTCCTTGGCTCAACATTTCTGAACTAGGTTTATCTAAAAACTTCACGGTTAAGCCAATTACCAAAGAAGATACAATGGCACCCACAAATAAAGCAATCTGTTGATTGCGTGGTGTTGCACCTACAATATATCCGCTTTTTAAATCCTGTGATGTGGCACCCGCATTGGCTGCGGCTATACAGATCATTCCGCCTACTACCAACACCAATGGCTCATAACTTTGACCCGTCCATCCCATGCTTAAAAAAATCAAACTGGTTCCCATTACAGTGGCGATGGTCATGCCACTGATGGGGTTGTTAGATGAGCCAATTAAGCCTACTATTCTGGAAGAAACGGTTACAAATAATGCCCCAAATATGATGACTAAAATTCCAATTAATAATTTCTGTAACACACTATCACCGGGCACTTGAGGCAATAATGTAATTAATAAAATCAAACCCAATGTACCCAAGCCTACTACTTTTAAACTCAGGTCTTTTTCGGTTCTTAACACAGTGCCTGCATTTTCTCCGCTCTCTGCTTTTAAAGAAGCTACAGATCCTTTCACCGATTTAACAATGGTTGGAACTGTTTTAATTAATGTGATGATACCGCCTGCTGCAACTGTTCCTGCTCCTATTTGTCTGATATAAGCATAATACACTGCAGAAGAAAAATCTTTAAAACTATGTGCTACGGGATCCCAACCGCCTTTGCCTCCAGCCACTGCTACATCGGCCAAGTAGCCTAGTTTCACTAATTGTGCTGCAATCATATCGGGTGGTACCAAGGAAGAAAACAAAGGAATAAATACCAACCAACTTAACACTCCTCCTGCAACCAATACGCCACCAATTTTAGGCCCAATAATATATCCAACGCCCAAATATTCTGGGGTAATTTCTCCACTCACTTTTGCCGATGGAAAAAATTTATTGATTTGTTGGGTGGCATAATAAGGTGTTTCTGCAATGACGTGCAATACTTTTTGCAAGAGTGCATAAACAAACGCAACTCCTAATCCCCAAAATGCAGTCTTGGCAAAATCGCCTCCTTTCTCTCCTGCTTTTAATACGTCTCCGCATGCCGTGCCTTCTGGATAAGGAAGGTTATCGTGTTCATTAACTATCAAGGCTTTTCTTAATGGCACCATTAATAAAGTGCCGAGTAATCCACCTACAATCGCTAAAATTAAAATGGTTAAATAGTTAAAATATTCTGCGCTGTCAGGAGAAGATAAAAATAAAAATCCTGGCAAAGTAAAAGCTACTCCCGCTGCAATGCTTTCGCCTGCAGATCCCGTGGTTTGTATGATATTATTCTCCAGAATAGTGGTCTTTAAAAACTTACGTCCCAAGGTAATAGCAATCACCGCGATGGGTATGGATGCAGAAACCGTTAAGCCTGCTTTTAATGCAAGGTATACCGTGGCTGCTCCAAATATGACTCCAAATAAACTACCTACTAATATAGACTTAACGGTTAGTTCAGCCATGGTAGATTCGGGGGCCACAAAGGGTTTGAATTGCTTAGTTGGTTGAGACATAAAAAGTTATTTAAAAAATTAATCCATCATTTTCTTCAACTTGCTCGCTAATACAAATAAGATGATTGATGCTGTTCCTGCCATCACCACAAACATCATGAAATACTCATTCAAATTGGTAATGGCAAAGCCCATTACATAAGTTGTTTTTCCATCAGGATACAAGGCACTTAACACCCCTGCTAATTTATTCGCAAATGCATTGGCAGTAAACCATACTGCCATTAATAAGGAGGCAAATTTTACTGGTGCTAATTTATTCACCAACGATAATCCAATGGGCGATAAACACAATTCTCCACTGGTATGCATAAAGTACATTCCGGTTAACCAGATCATACTTACTTTAACGCCGGGCTGCACGTCTTTTACGCCAAATGCTATCCATAAATAACCCAATGCCAATAAGAATAAACCCATGGCCATTTTAGTAGGAGAAGATGGTTCGCGCTTGCCCATTTTTAACCACAAAAAAGCAAAGATGGGTGCGAGTATTACTACGAATGTAGAGTTTAATGATTGAAAGAAACTGGCTGGTACCACATAGAACCCTAGGTCTCTATTGGTTTGCTCTTCTGCAAAAAAAGTGAGTGATGCACCTGCTTGTTCAAATGCACTCCAAAAGAAAATCACAAAGAAAGAAACAGTAAAAATAACCGCTACTTTTTTCTTCTCTAAACTACTTAAACTTTTATCGGAGAACACAATAAAAGCAATCAATAAAATACTCGCAATCAACAAATAAAATAAATAGCTAAATATTTTAACGTCGGCATAAATTAATCCAATCGTCAAAATAGAAAACGCCAACAATGATCCCACCATAAAGAGTGGTTTCAAGAATTTTTTGGGTGCATTATCGGGTGTAAGTCCCAATGTTTTTCCTTCTGGGTCTAACACATATTTGTTGTGCAATAATTTTAGGGTGGCTACTCCCAAGAGCATTCCAATCCCCCCGGCTAAAAATGCCCATTTAAAATCGGCTGGATTACCTGTATCGCCAACCAATCCGCATACAAATGGCCCCAAAGCACCACCTACATTAATTCCCATGTAAAAAATGGTATAAGCCGAATCGGTTCTGGTATCTCCCTTTCTATATAATTGACCTACTAATGAAGAAATATTGGGCTTGAAAAATCCATTTCCTGCAATCATGAAACCCAAGCCGGAAAAGAACAACCAAGAAGAGGCATCTGGGTTAGACTCATATAACATGCCGCAAAAAAACAAAATGAATTCTCCTATTGCCATCAAGATTCCACCTGCTAAAATGGAACGTTTATTACCCCAATACCTATCCGCTACATATCCACCCACCAATGGTGTTAAATAAATCAAACCCGTATAACTTCCATATAAATTGGATGCAAATACTTTGTCGAACATTAATGCCTTGGTCATAAACAAGACCAAGATGGCTCTCATACCATAATAGTTAAAGCGCTCCCACATTTCGGTTGCAAACAATACATACAGTCCTTTTGGATGCGCAATTGATTTCGTTCTTTCCGTCATAGCAATCATTTTCGTTAATGGCTCAAAATAGTGATAAAAGTGAAATTGATGGGTTATTTTCGCAACCAATTTAGCTTTCATGAATATTCTACTATTAGGCAGCGGCGGCCGTGAACACGCATTAGCTTGGAAAATGACCCAAAGTCATCATTGTGATCAACTCTTTATCGCTCCTGGAAATGCTGGTACAGCTGCTTTTGGAACCAATTTGTCCATTTCAGTGACCGATTTTGATGCCATTAAAGATGCTTGTATGAATTACCAGATTAATATGCTGGTTGTGGGTCCCGAAGAACCTTTGGTTAAAGGAATTTATGATTTCTTTCAAGCTGACCCTTCTTTAAACCATATCATTGTAGTGGGTCCTTCTAAAGCGGCAGCACAATTAGAGGGCAGCAAAGCATTTAGTAAGAAATTCATGCAAAGACATGGTATTCCTACGGCTGCTTATGCAGAGTTTACAGCTGATTCTATTGAGGATGGTAGAAAATATATTCAACAACATGCATTGCCCATTGTATTGAAAGCCGATGGATTGGCTGCGGGCAAAGGGGTCGTGATTGCAGCAACCACTGAAGAAGCATTGGCTTGTTTTGATGAAATGATTCTTGGTAAACAATTTGGGGCTGCCAGCGAAAAAGTGGTGATTGAATCCTTTTTACAAGGTATTGAAGTAAGCGTTTTTGCCCTAACCAATGGAGAAGCTTACCATATTATTGGCCATGCCAAAGACTATAAGCGTATTGGCGAAGGCGATACGGGTTTGAATACGGGCGGTATGGGTTGTGTTAGCCCAGTTCCCTTTATGGATGCGGCTTTCATGCAAAAAACAGAAGAAAAAATTATTCGCCCAACAGTAGAAGGACTGGCTAAAGAAGGGCTGGAATACCATGGATTCATCTTTTTTGGATTGATGAATATGGGCGGAGAGCCTTATGTGATTGAGTACAACTGCCGCTTGGGCGATCCGGAGACCGAAGTAGTTTTACCCCGTTTACAAACCGATTTAGTAGCATTATTTGCTGCGATGGACAACGGAACCTTAGAAGATGCCAATATCAGTTTTGATCCACGCAGTGCTGCAACCATTATGGCAGTGAGTGGTGGTTATCCGGGTGATTATGCGAAGGGTAAAACCATTGAACTACCTGCTGCTAATGAGGTTCCGAAAGACACCCTGGTATTTCATGCAGGTACTATTTTTTCGGGTGATCAGGTTTTAACAAATGGTGGCAGGGTTTTGGCAGTAACTTCATATGGGGCAAATATTGCAGAAGCCGTTGAACGTTCTAAAACGACCCTGCAGCAAATTTCCTTCGAGGGCATGTATTTTAGAAAGGATATTGGGTTTGAATTCCCTTGTTAATTCCACTAATTTCAAGCACCTTTGTAACTATTGCTTTAACATACACAAGAACTTAACCATACAATGGGATTATTTAATTTTTTCACTCAGGAAATAGCCATGGATCTGGGTACTGCCAATACCCTGATTATTCACAATGACGATGTAGTTGTAAACGAACCTTCCATTGTTGCATTAAATCGCAACAATATGAAAGAGGTTTTGGCTGTAGGCAAGAAGGCATTGATGATGCACGAAAAAACACATGAAAGCATCAGAACCATCAGACCTTTGAAAGATGGTGTAATTGCCGATTTTAACGCCGCAGAATTAATGATTCGCGAGTTAATGAAAATGATTTATCCCAAGAAGCCCTTATTTCCTCCAAGTTGGAGAATGGTGATATGTATTCCCTCTTCAATTACTGAAGTAGAAAAACGTGCGGTAAGAGATAGTGCAGAACAAGCAGGTGCAAAAGAAGTATACATGATTCATGAACCTATGGCAGCTGCTTTGGGTATTGGAATTGATGTAGAAGAACCTGTTGGAAATATGATTATTGATATTGGTGGTGGTACTACAGGTATTACAGTGATTGCATTAGCAGGTATTGTATGCGATCAAAGTATTCGTATTGCAGGTGATGAATTTACTGCAGATATTATGGAAGCTTTAAGAAGATACCATAGCTTATTAATTGGAGAACGTACTGCAGAACAAATTAAAATTAATGTAGGTGCCGCAATGAAAGACTTGGATAATCCTCCAGAAGACATGCCAGTAAATGGTCGCGACTTGGTTACGGGTATTCCAAAACAAATCATGGTGAGCTACCAAGAAATTGCCGAAGCACTAGATAAAAGTATTTTCAAAATAGAAGAAGCTATTTTAAAAGCATTAGAAACTACTCCTCCAGAATTGGCTGCAGATATTTACCGAAGGGGATTATACCTAACTGGTGGTGGAGCCCTCCTACGTGGTTTAGACAAGCGATTAAGTGCAAAAATCAAATTGCCTGTTCATGTTGCAGACGACCCATTGAAAAGTGTGGTACGCGGCACTGGGCTTGCGTTAAAGAACTATCAGCGTTTTCCATTTATCATGAGATAGAACAGCTAATCGGCTTTGAAAAATATTTTCTTGTTCATACGGCAATACTTTAATTTCCTCAGCTTTTTGCTGTTGCAAATTCTATGTATTGTGATGCTGACCAAAGTAAGCAAAACACATGAAACGTTTTTTGGAGGTACTGTATTTGAAGTGACTGGATATTTTAATAGTCGTTATGCCAACTTACAACAGTACTTTAATTTAAAAGAAGCAAATCAAAAATTAGCCGAAGAAAATACCCGTTTAAGAAATGCATTAGGGACCAATTATATTTCGCCCGATACCAGTGCAATCAGTTTTACCGATTCAAGTTTTGTAGATACACTTGGAAGAAAAAGAAAATTCATTTATCTCCCAGCTAAAGTGATTGGCAATTCCTATACTTTGCAAAACAATTACTTAATGCTCGAAAGAGGTGCAGACCAAGGCATCAAAAAAGGCATGGCGGTAGTTGGCCCTAATGGTATTGTAGGAGTAGTGGTAGATGTATCTGCCAATATTAGCAAAGTAATGAGCTTGTTACACAGGAATAGTAAGGTTTCTGCTATGCTTAAAAAGGACAATACTACAGGTAGTATAGAATGGGATGGGGCAGATCCATCATTACTAATTTTAAGAAATATTTCTAAGAGCGCTAAAGTAGTTAAAGGTGACACCGTGCTTACTAGTGCTTATTCTGCCAACTTTCCATCGCATTTAATGATTGGACGGGTTGCTTCTATTACTGCAGATCCAGCTACCAATTATTACACGTTGAAAATTAAAACTGCTACCAATTTCTTCACGATTCAATCGGTGGATGTAATTTACAATACTCGTTACAACGAACAAATTGAACTGGAAAACCGAAATCAACAGCAATGAGCAGTTTACTAACCAATATATTCCGGTTTGCTTTTTTTATTCTCCTACAAGAATTTGTGTTGAATAAAATACCTGCTTTGCACCAGTTTATTGTGCCCTATATTTATTTCTTGTACATCCTTTGGCTGCCATTTAAAATGGGACGCTGGTCTATTTTATTATTGTCTTTTCTTTTTGGATTATCCATGGACTTTTTCACCGGAACCATGGGACTTCATGCTGCAGCTTGTACCTTGATAGGTTATATTAGACCTTTCTTATTAAGTTTATTAATTCCTCAAGAAACCACTGAACAAAGCTATGTAGAGCCGAGTATCAAGAGTATGGGTTGGGCTCCATTTAGTTTATACGTTGGCTTACTCACATTTATCCACCATTTTTATTTGGTGCTGTTAGAGTGGTTACAGTTTGGCAGTTTTACTTATTTCTTGGGCAAAGTGAGTGGCACAACCGGAATCAGTTTATTGCTCATTTTTTTGGCCGAAATGTTGTTCAATAGAAAAGCAAAATATAGAACGAATAGTTAGTGTAGTAGTTCTAGTTTATGCTTAATTTCACGTGGTCAAATCAATTGACTTCTCCTAATATATGTCCGTATTTAATCAAAGCCGTGGTAGGATTATCCAAATCATTTTTGGAGTTGTATTCATTGTTATTACAGCACAACTCATTAACCTACAAATTTTCTCTTCCCAATACAAACTGGCTGCAGAAAACAATGCCATATACCGTAAAATCATTTATCCTGATAGGGGTATTATTTTTGACCGTAAAAAAAGAGCTTTACTCGAAAACACCATCAGTTTTGACTTAGTTGTTACCCCTTCCGAATCAAAAGGGACAGATACTGCGGCACTTTGTGCCATTTTAGGGATTGATACTGCTGAGTACAAGAAGAGAATGCTCGATTTAATTTTTAAAAATACCCGTGTTCGCCCCAGCGTATTTGAACCCTTGCTAAGTGCTGAATTATACGCAAAGCTTACCGAGAATATGTATAAGTTTCCTGGTTATATTTTAAGTGAACGTTCAGTTAGAACATACCCTTTTAATACTGCTGCGCAACTACTTGGATATATTGCAGAAGTAGATACCAGTTACTTAAGAAAATATCGGCACTTAGGATATGAAATGGGCGACTATGCTGGAATGAGTGGATTAGAAAAAACCTATGAATCTATTTTGATGGGACAAAGAGGCATCAAGCGCTATATCAGAGACAACAAGAGCCGAATTCAAGGACCTTACGAGAACGGCATATTCGATACCATTCCAGTTGCGGGTAGGAATTTATTTACCAGCATTGACGTAGAAGTGCAACAACTGGCTGAACAATTATTACAAAATAAAATAGGCAGCGCAGTGGCCATCAATCCAAAAACGGGTGGCATTATTACCATGGTATCTAGTCCTACTTATAACCCCAATGTACTAACGGGAAATGCCCGCAGAAAAAACTGGGGGAAAATGGTCATGGATACTGCCAAACCTATGTACAATAGGGCTATAAAAGGGCAATACCCTCCTGGTTCTACATTTAAACCCTTGGGTGCATTGGTTGCGCTAGATCAAGGCTTAATCACTTCTGATTATGGCATTGGTTGTGGAGGCGGATATGGTGCATGTGGTGGTGTTTATGTGAGATGCGAACATGGCAACGCAGGTCACGCAGCCAATTTAAGATTGGCATTGGCCAACTCTTGTAACTCTTACTTTTCAGATGTATTTAGAAAAGCACTCGACAATAAAAAATGGGGCAATCCCAATCAAGGTTATTTAAAATGGAAGGAATACATGAATGCTTTTGGTTTAGGTAGAAGATTAGAAGTAGACTTACCTAGCGAAGACAAAGCCAATATTCCAGACACCAGTGTGTACAATAAATTTTTTGGAGGTGCAAGAAGATGGAACAGCTGTAGTGTGCTAACATTAGGTATTGGTCAAGATAAAATGACTGCCACTCCATTGCAAATGGCCAACTTAATGTGCATTATTGCCAATAGAGGTTTTTATTTTCCACCCCATTTTGTAGATAGCATAGAGAACGAACAAGTAGAAGATACGGTCTTAATGAACAAGTACAGATCAAAACATGTGGTAACCAATATTGCAGACAAAGATTATCAAGCTGTAAATGATGGCATGCATGATGTAACCGTTTATGGTACAGCTTCACATATCAAAATACCAGGGGTTGAATATTGTGCTAAAACTGGAACTGCACAAAACCCACACGGCAAAAACCACTCCTTATTCGTGGCTTTTGCTCCAAAAGATAATCCAACTATTGCAGTGGCAGTAGTAGTAGAAAACGGCGGATATGGTTCTGTTGCTGCAGGCCCTATTGCAGGTTTGATTATAGAAAAATTTTTAAACGATACACTTAGCACAGCAGGGAAAGCTACTGCTGAAAGGATTACCAAAATGGATTTGGTACCCCAAGCTATTAAAAATTGGTATACACGCAAAGACGCAGAAAGAGCAGCAAGATTAGCCAAATTAGCCATAGAAGAAGCTGCAGAAAAAGAAGAAGCAGAGAATATTAAAGAAAATAATAAAAGCAACACAGAAGCAATATTAGAACAAGGAAGCAAACCTGTTGGCAATAAAAAAGATAGTACAGACAAATACAAAATCAAAGCAGCCTTATTACTTAGTGAAGACAAAAAGAAAAGAATTGGAGGGCGTGCACAATGATAAAGAACAAAAATATTTCACAAGGGGTAGACTATCCAATAATATGGCTCTATTCAATCTTAGTAACAATAGGTGTGTTATGCATTTTCATGGTTGAATATAGAGAAGGAGGAAATTGGTTCACTTCTTTTATTGGAGGAAAAACCAATTATAGCAAGCAATTATTTTTTGCAGGGTTCTGTGCGTTAGTGGCCACTTTTATTTTACTTACAGACAGTAAACTTTTTACCGCCTTTGCCAATTTAATGTATGCCTTTGGGCTTTTGTTAATGATTGCAACTTTCTTTATTGGTAAAAACATCAATGGTTCAAAAAGCTGGATTCCAATGGGTGGAGGTTTTAATTTACAACCTGCGGAATTATGTAAAATCTTTACTGCGTTGGCATTGGCCAAATTTTTATCTAGACAAGAAACAGATTTTAGCAAGTTAAAATTTCAACTGATTGGTGGTGCTATTGCAATAGCCCCAGCCATATTGTCTATTTTACAACACGAATTAGGTTTGGCATTGGTGTACAGTTCCTTTTTAATTGCCATGTACAGAGAAGGATTACCTGCACAAATTTTAATTTTTGGATCTTCATTTGGGGTATTGGTAATTGCCTCCTTAATTATAGAGCCCAATACCCTATTGATTATTCTAAGTGTGATTGCTGTCTTGCTCATTTACTTTGCCCGCAGACAGGCAAGAAGAAATAAAGGGCTGGTTACTGCTATTATTGTTATTTGGATGATTAGTGCAGGAACCCAACGCTTTGTAATTCCGTATATATTTAATAATGTATTGGAATGTTATCAGAGTACGCGAATTTATAGCATGGTCGGAAGAGATTATAATTGTGCAGACAATGTAAAATCAATTAAAAAGCAACAATCTGGTAACGAAAAAGCACCTAGAAAACCAGATGATTATAATGTGCGCCAAAGTAAGATTGCCATTGGATCAGGCGGCTTTGCAGGGAAGGGTTTCTTAAAAGGAACCCAAACAAGAGGAAAATATGTTCCAGAACAACATACCGATTTTATTTTCACATCCTTGGGTGAAGCGTTTGGATTTATTGGATGTTTTATTTTCCTTTCTATTTATTTAGCGCTATTGTATCGTATTGTTCAAATTGCAGAAAGACAGAGAAGTACTTTTAGTAGGGTATACGCCTATAGTGTAGTGAGTATTTTATTTTTTCATATAGCGGTGAATGTGAGTATGACTATTGGATTATTTCCCATAGTGGGTATCCCATTACCCTTGGTTAGTTATGGGGGCTCTTCATTACTTACTTTTACTATTTTGATTTTTATTTTATTAAGACTAGATGCCGATCGTCAAATGGTATTGCGTTAATTGATTACTATGACCATTATTCCATTATCTGAAGGAAGTTTTACTATTGATAAAACCAAGGTATTTGTTCCATTTAACACTGCTACTGAAGAATTGAATACCAGACCTATTGGTAGTTTGTTGGTTGAAATTCAACCCTTTCTAGTTATTACTCAGCAAGACATTATTTTAATTGATACAGGCTTAGGATACAATATGTCTAATGGCATACCGCAGATTTATTATAACCTTGAAAAAGTGGGTTACAATCCTTCTCAAGTAACTAAAGTGTTGATGAGTCATTTGCATAAAGACCATGCAGGTGGAATTACCACTCGAAATTACACCACGGGCGAACAGTTTATTGCTTTCCCTTATGCCACTTATTATGTACAAAGAAGGGAATTTGAATATGCGATGGGAATAGGATCTGCTTCCTATGTTCAAGCTGATATCCAAATTTTAGAAGAGTTCAGCAAAGTTGTTTGGCTAGAGGAAGACCATGGTTTTATTGACAATTATATAGAATATCAGTTAACTGGGGCGCATAGTAAATTTCATCAGGTATTCTTTATTCACGAAGAAAATGAAATTGTCTTTTTTGGAGGAGACGATGCCCCTCAATTACAGCAAATGAAGAGCAGATTCGTTGCTAAATATGACTTTGATGGAAAGAAGTGCATGGAGCTAAGGAGAGTTTGGTGGGAAACAGGGCAAGAAAAAGGCTGGAAATACCTGTTTTACCATGATATCTCCAGCCCAGTATTTCATCATTCAAATCTTACTTAGTTTTTCCTAATCGTAGAATCTGCACGATTCCTTTGCATCAAGCGTTTTCTTAACTCAGGCTTATCTGGTCTTCCTTCAGGACCTTTAGGCTTCATACCACGCTTCATCATTTCTTGGCGCATCATATCATTGAAATTGCGGTCTAACTTAAAAACCTTATTTACTCTTTCATCGCCATTCAAAATTTTCTTGAAATCGTTGTTGTATTTTTTACGAATAGTCAAAGCCTGTTCTTCAAAAACCAACTCCGCTTCTCTATTGGCATCTCTTGCTTTTTTGAGTTCTGCCATGTAAGCGTTGTGAACTGGCCAAAACTGTTGTGCTTCTTCTGCACTTAGGTTTAATTGCTTGGTTATATAAGCCACTTTGATGGCTTCAATATTGGGCCTATCACCTGGCGGTGGTGGTGGCATTCCACCTTGCATTCTACCCATTTTTGGTGGTGGTGGTTCTTGAGCTTGAGCAATTGCTGCTACACCCATTAAAATGATTAATAGAAAACGTTTCATGTTGTTGTTTTTTAAATGTTAATTCAATTATTCACTCAGATAAAGCTGCAGTTCTTCATCTGAAATCTCAGCCACTGTTGTTTCAGAAATTGCATCCACGGTATATTGATGCAAACTATTTTCAGGCCCCGCTAAAGCGTTGGCAGTTTTTAAATACTCGTTAATGGCATCATTAGACAAAGCTTGTACAGATTGATCAATGTCCATTTTGGCTATCTGTTCCATATTAATGACTAACCCAGGTTCAGTTTTAACTGTTGATTGATTAACCAGATTAAATCCGCCGATTGCTAAAAAACCAATAACTACTGCTGCCGCAGCTAGGGTAAACCATTTACGCCCTGGGTTCATTTGTACAACCTTGGTCTCCTTCACTTGAATGGGAACTTGAAAATGATCAAAGTAACCAGTTGGTACCGTTTGAACTGGCGTTTTTGCGATGGTATTCAGCAAAGGCGCTACTTGTTCTAGTTCTTGTATGATTTCCTTGTTTTCCATTTTCTTCCATTTTAAGACTCCAATACAATCCCCAGGTTTAATGGGATTTAATAAATTCTTCTACTTTTTTTGCAGCATGATGATAACTTGCTTTAAGAGCCCCTTCACTGGTATCTAAAATTTTGCTTATTTGTTCATAAGTCATTTCATCAAAATACCTAAGGTTAAAAACCAATTTTTGCTTTTCGGGAAGTTGCTGAATGGCCAATTGCAATTTCCACTCCAATTGATTCGCATTGAAATTGCTATCGGCTTTAACAGTATTTCCATAAACTTCCGCTACGTCATCAAAGGAACTGGTTTGCTTTCGCTTTTTTTGTTCTAAAAAACTCAAACTCTCATTTGTTGCAATTCTATACAACCAAGTATACAATTGACTGTCTTCTCTAAAATTGTCTAATGCATTCCACACTTTAATAAAACTATTTTGCAGTACATCATTGGCGTCTTCGTGCTCCACTACCATCCTTCTAATATGCCAATACAATTTTTCCTGATATTGTTTAACCAGTTGAGTAAATGCTGCATTTTTTTGTGAAGGAATTTTAAACTGCTTCACCAATTGAGAATCTTGATTCAATATATATCGATTGTCTTTTAAGTTAGATAAAATAGTAGATGAAAGGTTTAATGGGGCAAAAAAATTTGTATATTCATTGGTATCTACTATGTATTTAAATAAACCCATACTGGCTTTCAGGCAAAACGTTGCCGACAAATACACTATTTACAATAGCCTTTTTGCGGCCCTCCCCTTCTCAGGAATCGCCAACGTGGGCGCTTTACTACCCATATTATTACAATCTTGTATTGATGGATATCAAACTGGTAAAAACCCAAAAGAGATTATTGAAGATTTTTTTAATAGGCAGGCACAGGTAAGCAATGAGGCAGAACAGATAGACCGATTGTTCAAATTTGTACAATATATAGAAAGACAGGTGGTTCTATTTGATGCAATTGAAGATGCTGCTTTTGATTCAGTTCACCAATTAAATGGCAGTGGTAGCATAAAAGCATTGTACAATGAAGCTTACTTTAAAGGTAAACTTCCATTATTAAAAGAAAAGCTGCGCCATTTTAAAGTAAGGGTAGTACTAACGGCCCATCCAACCCAGTTTTATCCAGGCAGTGTTTTGGGTATCATTCATGATTTGGGTGAAGCCATTGCAAAAAATGATTTTGAAACCATCAACCTCTATATTCAACAATTGGGTATTACCCCATTTTTTAATAAGAAACAACCTACCCCATTAGATGAAGCAGTTAACTTAATGTGGTACCTAGAAAATATTTTGTATCAGTCCATTGGAAATATTTACAATTTTATCAGTAATGAAATATTAGAAGACGAAAATCATAATCCATTTATTGAACTTGGATTTTGGCCGGGGGGTGATAGAGATGGGAATCCATTTGTAAAAGCTGCAACTACACTTAAAATTGCAGAATCATTGAGAAGCGCAATTGTGGTTTGCTATTATAGAGATATTAGAAAATTAAAAAGAAGACTAACTTTTTCTGGAGTAGATATATTGGTAAATAAATTAGAATCACAGTTGTATGAAAATGTGTTTAGGCCTGAAGAAAGCAGAAGGATTCACCAGAAAGAACTATTAGAAAAATTACAAGAAATTAAAGATTTGATGATTGCCAATCATCATTCCTTATACATTAATCGGGTAAACAGTTTAATCAATAAAGTAAAAATTTTTGGAACTTGGTTTGCGGCTATTGATATAAGACAAGACAGTCGAATTCATACCGCAGTCATCAATAATATTGATACCACACTCAAACAAAAAAATAAAGGGGGCATTTTGCCCAATGATTATGATTCATTAAGCCAGGAAGAAAAAATGAATTGCTTGTTAAAAATTGATCAAGTGATTGACATAAATGATACTTCCACTGAAATAGCTAAAGACACAGTAGAAAGTATTTTTGCCATCAATAGTATTCAACAAATAAATGGGGAACAAGGCTGTCATCGCTATATTATTAGTAACTGCCAGTCGGCATTAAATATGATTGAGGTATTTACCCTCTTTAAATTATGCGGATGGAATACACAGCAACTTTCGGTAGACATTGTTCCATTATTTGAAACTATAGACGACTTAAAAGAAGCAGAAAAAATAATGCAGTGGCTTTATCAATTGCCTATTTATAATAAACATTTGCAAGCACGTGCTCAATCACAAACAATCATGTTAGGATTTAGCGACGGAACTAAGGATGGGGGTTATTTACAAGCCAATTGGAGTATTTATACAGCAAAAGAAAAATTAACTGCAATCTCTAGACAACATGGTATTAAAGTAAAGTTTTTTGATGGACGAGGCGGTCCACCTTCTAGAGGTGGTGGAAAAACCAATAAATTTTATGCTTCGTT
The DNA here is from genome assembly GCF_030695065.1 of Sediminibacterium sp. Taxonomy (GTDB): domain Bacteria; phylum Bacteroidota; class Bacteroidia; order Chitinophagales; family Chitinophagaceae; genus Sediminibacterium. The sequence goes on from NZ_JAUYTR010000011.1 coordinate 535,847, forward strand.
GGGGAATAATATCGAGAACGAGGAGATTCAATTAACCATTCAAGGGCAAACCATTACTTCCAATTTTGGCACACTTAAATCTGCACAATACAATTTAGAGCAATTATTAAGTGCGGGAATCAGCAATACGGTATTTGCTGAAAATAGAATTGAACTAAGCCGAACACATAGAAACTTATTGGAAGAGTTGGGAGGTATAAGCCACCAGGTTTATCAATCATTCAAAAAAAATCCACAGTTTCTTCCATATATGCAGCAGTTTAGCCCTTTGAATTATTACAACAAAACTAATATTGGAAGCAGGCCCGGCAAAAGAGGAAATTCAGATAAATTGGTTTTTGAAGATTTAAGGGCAATCCCATTTGTAGGCAGTTGGAGTCAACTAAAACAAAATGTTCCAGGATATTTTGGGGTTGGTTCTGCATTGCAACAATTAAAAAATGCGGGGAGATGGGAAGAAGTAAAATCTTTATTTACTGAAGTGGCATTTTTCAGAACCTTGATTGATAATAGTATGATGAGCATGCTCAAATCTTTCTTTCCTTTAACGGCTCATATTCAAGACGACCCAGTATTTGGCCCTGTTTGGAATTTAATTAAAGCAGAATACGATTTAACGCATTCACTCGTATTAGAATTATCTGGCAATAAAGTATTAATGGACAATGATGAACCAGGAAGGGCCTCTATTTTAATGAGAGACAAAATAGTATTACCGCTTTTAACTATCCAGCAATATGCATTGCATCAATTAAAGAATGAACAAATTACAGAGGACCTTAAGATTAATTATGAAAAATTGATCACCCGCTCTATGTTTGGAATCATTAATGCTGCAAGAAATTCAGCATAATTAACTGTCTTTCCAATTCCACAAATGCAAACAAGCATAGGTTCTATAAGGCGTCCATTTTTCTGCCTGCTTTAACATTTTATGCTGCATGGTTTTCTTATGAGATGCATCTATTTTGTACAACTTGCACATGGCTTGTTGAATACCTAAATCGTCTACTGCAAATACATCTTCACGCCCTAAACTAAACATCAACAACATTTCAACCGTCCATTGGCCTACTCCTTTTATTTGAACCAATAATTGAATAATGGCTTCATTACTCATAGTAGAAAGCATACGATCTGTAATGCCATGTTCAATACAGAATAAGGCAACATTTTTTACATACCCAACTTTAGCATTACTTAAACCGATAGACCTAAGTACTTCATTGGGTGTTTCCAAAACTTCCTCCACTTTGGGTTCTTTACCATTATATAAAGCTAGAAATCGTTTAAATATGACAGCTGCTACTTTGGTACTTAATTGCTGGCTCATAATACTGGCCATTAAACGAATGGGTATATTCTTTCTTCGCTTTAATACAAAAGGCTCCTGCGTTAAGATGGAAGCCAATTTTTTATCCTTCTGTAAATGATGAATATATTCCATTCGAGAAAGTTAACTAATTTTAAGAAACACTAACTGTAACTAATATGAAAAAGCAACTCCTTTGTACATTATTACTAACTGTCATTGGAATCAGTTCAAGCTTTGGACAAGCTGGGCCAGAAAAACAAATCAGAAAAATCTTGCAAGAGCAAACTTCAGCTTGGAACAAAGGAGATATTGATGCTTTTATGAAAGGGTATTGGAACAACGATAGCTTACTTTTTGTTGGAAAAAACGGGCCTACTTACGGTTTTACCAATACGCTCAATAACTACAAAAAGAACTACCCCAACAAAGATTACATGGGTCAATTAAATTTTACTTTATTAGAGGTGAAGCCTTTATCTAAACAACTTTGGATGGTTTTAGGAAAATGGGAGTTAACCAGAAATGCGGGGAATATAAGTGGACATTACACATTGTTGTTCAAAAAAATAAATGGTTCTTGGGTTATCATAGTAGATCATAGTAGTTAGGACCGTATGAATAAAAGAGCTTACCTTGTATTTATTATAAAATTTCCTATATGATTTTAATTATTCTAGGCATCATTCTTTTGGTTGCCGCAGGCTTTATGAATAAAGAGAGAGAAGAATTTATTAAACTAGCAAAAGGTGTAAGAATTGCTGGTATTGCTATTGCATTGATTGGCGTATTCACTTCCTGCATTAAACAAATTGATGCCGGCCAAATTGGGGTACAGAGTTTATTTGGAAAAATCTCTAACACTATTTTATACAGCGGTTTAAACATTGTTAACCCATTGGTTGAAGTAAGGGAGGTAGACATTAAAACGCAGAACTATACCATGAGTGGAGTAAATGACGAAGGAGAACAATCAGGAGATGATGCAATAAGGGTATTAACTGCTGATGGATTAGAAGTGGTAATTGATTTAACCGTACTCTATAGGGTTACAGCTAGTGAAGCCCCCAGATTAATTAGAGAAACAGGGCTCGATTTTAGAGATAAAATCGTTCGTCCACTTACTAGAACAAAAATCAGGGATAATGCTGTTTATTATACAGCCATTGACTTATACTCTTTAAAAAGAGATTTATTTCAAAATAGAATCTATAAATCGATTGATGAAGACTTTAAGAAAAGAGGATTGATATTAGAGCAACTATTAGTGAGAAATATCACATTACCCACAAACGTAAAAACCTCTATTGAAGAAAAAATTAAAGCGGAACAAGACGCTCAAAAAATGGAATTTGTTTTGCAAAAGGAAAAACAAGAAGCAGAGAGAAAAAGAGTGGAAGCAAGAGGTATTGCAGACTACCAGCAAATTATCAGTTCTGGTTTAGGCGATAAACAATTACAATACGAACAAATTCAAGTAATGAAGGCGTTGGTTACTTCGCCCAATTCCAAAGTAATTGTTTTGGGGAAAGGAAACACCCCTGTAATACTTGATACAAAAGAAAAGTAGGCTATTGGTCAAAATCAATGGGCTTACTCCAAAGTTTAATTTGCCAACGCAAGAACAAGATAAAACTGCTGACAAACCAGCAATAAAAAATAATATTTCCCATTGTAATGGATCCATGAAAAAAGGCATGGTCGTACATTATTCCAGCAGTAGAATTAATTGCTAACCAAAACAACCCTATAGAAAGGGTATTTACAATTCGTAAAAGGTATTCTCGTACACCTGGTTCCACAGTACAATTTTTACTTATTACAAGTAATTGGCTTTTTTGTTGCAGGGTTAATCAAAGCTTTGGTTGCTAGCAGCAGCTAATTTAAGAATACGGTCAAATTGAGCTGGGGTTAAGTCGTTATAAAAGAAGTAAATCGGGTCCAGTTGTGTACCATTCTTATGAACTTCATAATGTAAATGTGGCCCTGTACTTTTTCCGGTACTACCAACATAACCAACAACTTCCCCTCTTTTTACTTTTGTGCCTACCCTGGCTTTAATGCGAACCATATGGGCATACAAGGTTTCGTATCCAAACCCATGGTTTACCACAACCCTATTACCATACCCGCCCGTATTAAATCCAGCATCTTTTACCACCCCATCGGCTGCTGCATAAATAGGGGTTCCAACTGGGGCAGTAAAATCTAAGCCTGGATGCAACCTTCTGTCTTTGTAAACCGGGTCAATTCTATAACCAAAACCAGAAGAGACCCTATTTAAATTTCTATTGCTAATAGGTTGTATAGAAGGGATTGCTGCTAATAACTTGGCTTTGTTCTTCACCATATTATCAATGGCATTAAATGACTTGCCTTGATAAGCCATTCTTAAACTAAGATTATTTAGTTGAGCCGCCATACTGTTTACCAATTCAGTTTCGCCCATACTTTGCACCAATTGTACTTCTTTTTTCTTTTCCATTTCCTTAACCCTGGCACTATCGGGTATTGGGTTCGATTCAAAAATGGATCTGTAAACGTAATTATCTCTGTTGGCAATTTCGTCCATTTGAAGCTGCAACTGTTTAATTCGTTCTTCCATTACCTTATAATTCTGCTTTAGATCGTCGTTCTGTTGACGAAGCAACTTCTCTTTGGGTGAATCTATATAACGGAATGTGATGGCAAAAATGAGGATTCCAGTAACAATAGAAGCTGCTATATACCCTAATACCTGAAGCAACCTAACCCTAAGGGGGGTAGTCAGCTTCTCGAAGCGCATATTATGTGTATTATAGAAGTATTTTACCTTTTTCATGATCGGTTTTCAGCCCCTTAAATCCGTACCTTTGCCCCTTTAAATAACAACAAATATAGTTTCTACAGCCTTAATGGCATATAAAAAGTAATTCATCATGACGAGTGCCGAAATTCGCCAACAATTCTTAGATTTTTTTGCTTCCAAAAAGCACCAAATCGTTCCATCTGCTCCTATTGTAGTAAAAAACGATCCAACCCTATTATTCACTAATGCTGGAATGAATCAGTTCAAAGATTATTTTCTAGGAAATAGTGTGCCTATAAGCCAAAGAATTGCAGATACCCAAAAATGTTTGCGCGTAAGTGGTAAACACAACGACTTAGAAGAAGTTGGAGTAGATACCTACCACCATACTATGTTTGAAATGTTGGGAAACTGGAGTTTCGGGGATTATTTTAAAGCAGAAGCCATTGCTTGGAGCTGGGAACTCCTAACTGAAATTTACAAGCTACCCAAAGACCGATTGTATGTATCTGTATTTGAAGGCGACCCCGCTGAGGGCATACCTGCATCTACGATTGCCTTACAAGAATGGAAAAAACTAGTAGCTGAAGATCATATCATATACGGTAATAAAAAAGACAATTTCTGGGAGATGGGAGACACCGGACCATGTGGCCCCTGCTCTGAAATACATGTGGATTGCCGCTCAGATGAAGAACGTGCAAAATTGCCTGGCAGTCAATTGGTAAACAAAGACCACCCACAAGTCATCGAAATCTGGAACAATGTATTTATTCAATACAATCGTTTAAAAGATGGTTCTTTGGTTGAATTGCCTTCCAAACATGTAGATACAGGAATGGGATTTGAAAGATTGGTGAGGGTTATTCAAGGAAAACAAAGCAACTATGATACAGATGTATTTACAGGTACTTTTGAAGCAATAGAAAAAATAACGGGTAATCAATACGATCGCTCCGATTCAAAGGAAGCCATTGCGTTTAGGGTAATTGCAGACCATATACGTGCAATTGGATTCACCATTGCCGATGGTCAATTGCCATCTAATACAGGTGCCGGTTATGTAATAAGAAGAATTTTAAGAAGAGCTGTCAGGTACTATTATTCTTACTTGAATTACAAGCAGCCTTTATTGTTTCAATTGATGCCGGTGTTGGCAAAACAATTTGAAAAAGTATTCCCTGAATTGCAGCAACAATTGGACTTTGTAAACAAAGTTGTAAAAGAAGAAGAAGATGCATTCTTAAAAACCTTAGACAAGGGTTTAAAAAGAATGGATGATATGATTAAAAACAGTACCGATCTAATTGATGGCAAAGCAGCTTTTGAACTCTTTGACACTTTTGGTTTCCCAATAGATCTTACTCGACTGATTGCTTCAGAAAACAATAGAACCATTGATGAAGCAGGATTTGAAAAAGAAATGCAGCAGCAAAAAAGCAGAAGTAGAGCAGCCGCAACATTAGATACAGAAGATTGGGTAATTGTTTCAGAAAATAAAGGAGAGGGATTTGTTGGTTACAACCAATTAACCACCCAAAGTAATATTACCAAATACAGAAAAATCAGCGCTAAAGGGAAAACGCAATTTCAATTGGTATTAAATACCACTCCATTTTATGCTGAAAGTGGTGGACAGGTTGGCGATACAGGCTGGTTAGATTTTGGTAGTGAAAAAATTGCTGTAACAGATACCAAAAAAGAGAATGACCTGATTGTTCATTTTGTAAATCAATTACCTGCTGAAATAGTAAAAACATTTACTGCAATAGTGGATACTGAAAAAAGACTGTTTACTTGCTATAACCATACTGCCACGCACTTGCTTCATGCAGCATTACGTAAAGTATTAGGAACCCATGTTGCACAAAAGGGTTCCTTGGTAAACGAAGAAAGTCTTCGATTTGACTTTTCTCATTTTGCTCGTTTAACAGAAGCCGAAATTACAGAGGTAGAAAATATTGTAAACGAAAAAATTAGACAAAATATACCAGTAGTTATTACAGAAATGCCAAAAGAAGAAGCGCTTAAATTAGGTGCAATGGCATTATTTGGAGAAAAATATGGGAATACAGTTAGGGTTGTTGTAGCCGATCCAAATTACTCTGTTGAATTGTGTGGAGGTACCCATGTGATGCACACGGGCATGATTGGCTTACTCAAAATAACAGCGGAATCTGCTGTTGCTGCAGGAGTAAGAAGAATGGAAGCATTAACAGGCAGCAATGCATTCAACTTTTTAAACAAGCAATTCAATGAACTTAGAACTGTTGCAGGTTTATTAAAAACACAAGACCCCATTAAAGCGATTGAAAAATTAATCCAAGAAAAACAGGAGACGGAGAAAAGATTGGAGAGTCTTGAAAGCAAACAGCTTCAACAAATCAGCAATTCCTTGTTACAAAAAACAAGTGCATTTTCTATTGGTAATGAGGAAGGAAAATTGATTGGTCAAGTTGTTGAAGTGAATAGTGCTGATCAATTAAAAAAACTTTGCTTCGATTTAAAAACAGGATTAGGCAATCATTACTTAGTTATTCTATGTGCCAATATTGCTGGCAAAGCTGCGGTATGTATCATGTTGAGTGATAGCATGGTGAATGAAAAAGGATTGGAAGCCCCTAAACTTATTAAAGAATATGCTACTCCTTTAATTAAAGGGGGAGGTGGAGGTCAAAAAACATTGGCCACAGCAGGTGGGCAAGATGCTTCAAATTTGCCCGAACTGATTCAACAAATAAGCAGGCTTGTATAATGGACTTATCCCAAAAATACCAGGCCGTCATAGGTCTTGAAGTGCATGCACAACTTTCAACAAATAGCAAACTATTTAGTGGAGATAGTATTGCCTTCGGTAATGCCCCCAATACACAGGTTAGTCCAATTGCACTAGCGCATCCTGGTAGCTTACCTAAGCTGAATCAAAAAGCCGTAGAATATGCCATCAAAATGGGATTGGCATGCAATTGCACCATTGCAGAACACTCTTTTTTTGCTAGGAAAAATTATTTCTATCCAGATCTTCCAAAAGGATACCAAATATCACAACATACACACCCAATTTGTATCGGTGGTTTTATAACCATCAAAACCAATGAGGGAGAAAGAGCAGTCCAATTAAATCGGATTCACCTAGAAGAAGACGCGGGTAAAAGCATTCACGATTTGGACCCAGATAATACTTGTATTGACTTAAATAGAGCAGGTACACCCTTAATTGAAATTGTAACTGAACCAGATTTGTTTTCTGCGGAGGAAGCTTGGCAATATGTAACCGAAATAAGAAAATTGGTTCGCTGGATTGGCATTTGTGATGGGAATATGGAAGAAGGAAGTTTAAGATGCGATGCAAATATTTCTGTACGGCTCAGAGGCGCTGAACAATTGGGTACTAAAGTAGAAGTAAAAAATTTGAACTCCATTCGAAATGTAAAAAAGGCAATAGAATTCGAAAACAACAGAATCATAACGGAATTAGAAAAAGGGAACAGTATTCAACAACAAACCCGAAGTTTTAATGCAGACAACGATACCACTTTTGCTATTAGAGATAAGGAAGAAGCGAATGACTATCGTTACTTCCCCGATCCAGATTTACCAGCGATACATTTAACGACAGAAGGTATTAAATTGATAAAAGAACAATTACCGGGCTTACCATATCAATTAATACAGCATTATCAAGCATCTTATCAGTTAAGCGCATACGACGCTAGCCAGCTTTGCGAAGAAAAATCCATTGCCGATTTTTTTGAACAGGCCATACAATTCACCAATCATTATAAAATGGTTGCAAATTGGATATTAGGCCCTATTAAGCAATTGATGAATGAGTCCCAAAAAAATATCCTAGAGCTCGGATTAACCGTACAACAATTAGCAGAGCTGATTGAATTAATTGAGGGAGGAAAGATTAATTTTTCAACTGCAGCTTCCAAATTATTACCCGCAATATTGCATACTACTTCTGCACCATTAGCATTAGCTGAATCATTAAACCTGTTGCAAGTTAGCGATAGCAATGAATTAGAACTATGGGTTAATGCAACAATTGAAGCAATGCCCGATAAAGTAAAGGAATACCAAAAAGGCAAGAAGGGATTGATAGGATTATTTGTAGGAGAAGTAAAAAAAAGAAGCAAGGGTAAAGCCGATCCCAAAATAGTTACTGAATTATTAGAACAAAAATTAAACGCTTAAAATATACCTATGAAAAAAACGATTTTTTTATTGCTGGGCACAACGCTGTTCTTTGGCGCTTGTGATCAGAAAAAAAAGTACGGAGCATTTACCGTTAAAGGAACAATCAAAAATGCGATTGCCCCTAAAGTGTATTTGCAAGAATTACCCTACGGAGGTGAACAGCCAATTATTTTAGATTCCATTAGCTTGAAAGCCGACGGAAAATTTAGTTTAAAGGGTATTGCAAAAGAAGAAGGATTGTACAGATTGGTTTTAGAGAATGGACCAGATGTATTAATCGTAAACGACAACGATGAAATTGAAGTGGATTTAGATGTTACTCGATACAGAGTATATGAAGTGAAGAACTCTCCAGCTTCTATGGCTATGCACACGCTATTTGAAGACTATAGAAAAAAAGATTCTGCATTGTACGCGGTATTCATGGAAATTGACTCTTTACAAGCTCAACCCAAATCGGATAGCTTATTAAAAGTGATTCAAGGAAACAGAGATGCCAAGGTAAAAGAAATGAATACCATGGTTCGTAATTTTATTAAAGAAAGTGAAAGCCCTGCAGCAAGGTATTATGCATTGGGTATGGCTTCAAGAACCATGACACCAGATGAACTAAAAGCATTGGTAAATGAATCAGCTGAGAAATACAAAGAGCATACTGGATTAAATAAAATAAAAGAGCTAATTAATGCATCTGCTAAACAACAGCCTGCTGCGCCTCCTGCTTATGCGTTATTAGGAAAAGATGCACCCGAAATTAATTTACCCGATTTAGATGGGAAACCATTTACACTAAGCAGCTTAAAAGGCAAATATGTACTGGTTGATTTTTGGGCAAGTTGGTGTGGTCCTTGCAGAAAAGAAAATCCGAATGTGGTAGCTGCTTATAATCAATTTAAAAATAAAAACTTTACCATTCTTGGGGTATCATTAGACAACGATCAACAGGCTTGGTTAGACGCCATTAAAATGGATAAATTAAACTGGAAACATGTAAGTGATTTAAAGCAATGGGAAAGTGAAATGCCCAATATTTATCAATTCAATGCCATTCCATTTAATGTTTTAATTAGCCCAGAAGGCAAAATCATTGCATCTGATTTAAGAGGTAATCAATTATTTAAAACATTAGAAGAGCTCTTAAAATAATGAGCAGATAGCAGTAGTATTACTATAAAGTAATTGGTTATTTTTTTACCGAGTTACTACAAACAAATAGGCCCCGATAAATATCGGGGCCTATTTTATTTATGTCTCGTCCTAATAGAAGTTGACTACAAAATCTATTTATAATAGATTAGTTGGTATAACCTGGATTCTGTTGAATTACAGGGTTTGCTTGAATTTCCGCATTTGGAATAGGTAATAAGAAACGGAAACTACCAGCAGCTAAGTTTTGGGATGCGGCACTAGGCGCATCACTTAACAAACGTGCTACAGGTAAATTTCTTCTTTTTAGATCCCAGAAACGATGTCCTTCATAAGGCAATTCTTTAAAGCGTTCTTCCATGATAGCAGTAATAGCAGCATCCTTGGTTGCCAATGTTACATTGGTATAACCAGTGATTCTTGCAGTACGTAAAGCATTCAAGTCATTAGCAGCACCTACTAGATTACCTGCTTCAGCATGTGCTTCAGCACGAATCAAGTACATTTCACCTGTTCTGAAAACTTTAGCATCTGCTACATTTTCAGTAGGTGTTCCGTAAGGAGTACCTGCATATTTATTGATAATTCTACCTGGGCGACCAGCATTAGTTAATAGAATTTCATCTTTAATATAAGCTGCAAATCGAACGTCGTTTACTTTATCATATGAATCGTATAGCTTATCAGAGGGTCTCCAAGTTACTGTACCAATATTGGCAGCATTAGCAGAAGTACCTCTCCAAAGTGAACCAATACGACCACCTAAAGAAGCGGTACGGCTTAATTTAAAGGCTTGCTCATTTCTATTTGCATCGGTCCAAATTCCTCCGAACTGGTTCATTGGAGATAAAGGTAAAGAATTGATATACTCAGTGCTGAAGGTAATTGCATCTGCATATTCTTTTAAATACAAAGCAACTCTAGCTTGCAAAGCCGAAGCTGCAGGACGAGTAGCTCTATAAATATCAGTTAAAGCAGTTGGCAATAGTGGCTTGGCAGCAACTAAATCAGCTTTTAACTTTGTAAAATAAGGAGTCACCTGAATTCTTGCAGTTGGAGCAAGTGAAGGTGTTTCCATATATGACATAGCCAAATCAGTACCTACAGAAGAATTGCTATAATATTTATACAATTCAAAATGGCAAAATGCACGTAAAAACAATGCTTCACCTCTTAATCTTTCTTTTAAGGCAGCTTCTGTAGCATTTGCAGCAACAGCATTTGGCAATGCCACTAATACACGATTTACCCTGTCGATGATTCTATAATAGAGGTTAAAAGCAGTAAAGTTATCACGGATACTGATATCCGCAGAACTGTATTGCCACTCGTGAACAGTTGCAGCATTGTAGAACTCAGCCACTTTTACTTCATCAGAAAAAACGGCGTTTAACAAAATACCCATTTCAACGTTCATTGCAGAGTAGGCACCAATGATACCTTGCTCTGTATTTGCTACTGTTTTCAAAGCGATGTCTCCACCAATGAAATCAGTTTCTTTTACATCAATCACTTTTTTACAAGCCCCTAAAGACAATAGCAAAAAAGAGAAGATGACTAATTTATTTTTTTTCATTTGCTTCATTTTAGTATTCAAGTTTGAAATTGATATTAATGGTTTTAGAAATTAATATCGATACCTGTTACAAAAGTCCTAGGGTTAGGATATTCGTTCAAACTGATATTGTTATTGTCTTCAGGATCTAGACCTCTCCAAGGGCTCCAGATAGCTAAGTTCTGTGCTTGAACGTAGAAACGAGCTCCTTTGATGATGGTTGTTCCACCAGCAGTTTTGATAGGAGGAATCTGATAAGCTACTGTCAAGTTTCTGAAACGTAAGAACTTCGCATCTTCCAAATCTGAAGAAGTAAATCCTCTGTCATAAATAGAAGACTGGAAAGGCTTAACATCACCTGGTTTCTGCCACTGACCATCAATCAATTCTCTAGATGCTCTAACAATGGTATGGTATCCAGGAGTACCTCTGGTAATCCAGTTGCGAGTATTATTACTACGTACTACATCAAACTGATAAGTAAATAATGCAGAAACAGTGATTGCCTTGTAACGGATATCAAAGTTGAAACCACCCTGATGCTTTGGCAAATAAGTTCCAAACTTAGCAAAACGGCCTGCTTGCGCCTCAGAATATACAGTTGTTCCTGTAGGACCTTCGTACATTGGACGACCAGTTGCAGGATCTGCACCTAAGTAGTTAACAGTGTAATGAGAACCATAAGGTAGACCCTTTCTGATAACAAATGTTCCTAAGAAATATTCATTAACCAATCCAAGATCTTCAATATTGTTTTTGTTCATAGAATGGTTAGCGCCTACAGTGAATCCGAAATCTTTATTCTTGATTACGTCAACACTTACAGTTGCTTCCACACCCTTGTTCGTCATAATACCAGCATTTACACTTAAGCTTCCGAAACCAGTAGTTCCAGAAAGTGGCTGAGTAACAAATAAATCTACTGTTCTATTATTGTAAACATCTACAGTGAAACGTGCGCGATTTTGCCAAACAGCAAAATCAATTCCAATATTTAGCTTTTGAATTTTTTCAATTTTCAAATCTGGGTTACCTGGGTTATTAGGTACTAAACCTACTACAGTTGATCCAGCATAAGCTGCAGTTCCAAAAGTAGGAACCTGAGGTCCTTGATAGTTAGGCACTCCATTCAAAGGAACGCCATATCCACCAGTTGCAATAGATCCGATATTTGGAACGATACCATAACTAGCACGGACTTTTAAATCGGTAAAAATACGTTGGTTAGCCATGAAGTTCTCTTTCAAAGCATTCCACACAAAACCTGCAGACCAAGTGGTAATCTCACGATTCGCTTGGTTCACAATTCTTGATGTACCATCACGTCTTACGTTTGCATTGATAGAGTATTTACCATCATAGGTATAACGAGCAGTTGCAAAATAAGAGCGGATACCAAAACCAGACTTCGCAGAAGATGAGTTCTGAGGGTAAGTGGTTTGACCAGCACCAACTGGTAATGCACCTGCACCTTGACCAGTTTCTGTTAAGCGTGGGTCTAGGTTAAATAAGGTAAGACCAATACCCTTAGACCATCCACGAACTACTTCAAAATAAGCGCCAGCTTCTACTTCATGAATATTCGCAATACGCTTAGAAAATACCAAGCTGCTGGTATTGATGATTTGAGAAGTTAAACGGTGACCCTCTTGAGCCAATCCACTTTGGAACTGTTGTAGAGAACCAATGTACGATCCAGGATTAACATAACGAGAATTGTCATCGTTTGAAACGTCAATACCGAAAGTATTTTGTACGGTTAAACTTGGCAAAATTTTATATGCAACTGTTAAACCTGAATTTACTTTGATTTGGTTTAATCTATTTTTTGTGTTAGCAATACCTTCCAATAAGTTACCTACTTGAGTTAATGCTAAAGAAGTATTTGCACCAAATATGATAGAACCATCTGCTCTGTAAGGGTTCTCATAGGTTTTAGCACGGTAAGTCATTTGGAAAGGATTTCTTGGGCTATTACCTTGGAAATCTCCTTCCGCAAATTTGCTGATTGAATAACCTATTTGGTTATTGAAACGAACAGTTAACTTATCTGCAGTATGCTCTAAGTTAAAACGAACAGTATATCTAGTTAACTGAGAACCAAGATCAATACCTTGTTGGTCAAATAACCCAGCAGACATAAAGAACCTTGTTTTATCGTTACCGCCAGACAAATTGAATTCATGTGTTTTAGAAACACCTGTTCTATATAAGATATCAGCCCAATTAGAATTAATTGATCCAATGCTATCATACAAGAATTGTTTTCTTGCAGCAGTCATACCAGCAGGAATTGCTGGATTTCTTGGAGAATAAGTCCATCCTGGCGTATTATTAAAGCGCTGACGCTCTTCATATGCAAACATATCTGAAGTTTCCATCAAGTTCATTCTAGTAAAATCAGGAGCTTGAGTAAAACCATACTGCGTTCTGTAAGTTAAGTTGGTAGGACCAGCTTTACCTTTTTTAGTAGTAATAACAATAACCCCTGTACCACCTCTAGCACCATATAAAGCTGCAGAGTTTGCATCTTTTAATACAGTGATAGATTCGAAGTCGTTCGGGTTAATCGTCTGCATATCAAATGCAGGCAATGGAACTCCATCAATAACATACAAAGGCTGTGCACCAGCACCAGCAATTGACTGAACTCCACGAATGGTTACTTGAGCAGAGCTACCTGGTTGACCAGAGCCAGAGTTAACTAGCATACCTGGAACACGACCTTGTAAAGCTTGGTCAAAAGCACCTACAGGAACAGTTTCAACTACTTTACCGCTTAATACAGCAGCAGCACCAGCAAACTGGGTTTTCTTCTCTCTAGCATAACCGGTTACAACCACTTCATCAAGGTTTTCTACAGTTGATCTAAGAGATACGTTCACCACATTGTTCTTGTCTATCTTAACCTCTTTAGGGGCTAGGTTAAGACCAGAAATAACTAAAATTGTTGCGGTTGAAGGAACAGATAGAGAGTAAGTACCATTTTCCTTAGTTAGTGTACCAGCAGTGGTACCCTTCACCAATACAGAAGCCCCTGACACGGGTTTTCCACTCTCGTCTGTTACGGTTCCTGTGACAGTTCTGTTTTGAGCCTGTAGTTGAAACAGACTGAACAACAGACACAGGAATACTGTGACTAGTTTTCTCATGATTCAGTTTTTAAGTTTTTGGATGGCTAAAATAGTTAAAGAATGTCTAAATACCATGTTTTATGGCATATTAAATGTTTGAACGGTAAAAAAAGTCGGTCAAATTGAAACCATTTCAATTTTAATTTATAGTTAATTCGTAATAACATTATTTATATATTACAATTAAATATATTGTATAAATTATTAAGAAAATCGTCGATAAAAATGGGTAATTTTTAATAATTCATCTTCAAAATGGGAATATTTCAAATAAAAGAGGCCCCGATTTTAATCGGGGCCTCTAGAAAAATTAATTTCTTATCAAATTAATTGTCTACACAAAGTGGATTCAACAATAATTCAGTTGAAGAAATAGGCCAGATATATTGTTGTGCAGTTGGTGCAATTGATGCAACACCGGGCTTAGCGGGTAAAGGCAAACCTAAACGAGTTAAGTCTGTTCCAGCTAATCCTTCCCCTAAAAATTCAATTCTTCTCTCTGTAAGAATTGCATCGGCTAAGGCATCTGAATTAGCAAAGTCAGCAGCAGTAAATACAGTAGAAGCATCAGAACGACCTCTGATTGCATTTAATAAAGCAATGGCTTGTGCATCAACTGTACTAGTTGATCTTACTCTTGCTTCAGCTAAGTTTAATAGTACTTCAGCATAACGAATTACTGGGGCATAGTCTGTAAATATAGATGGCACGCTGTATTTGGTTAAGTAGCTCTTACCGCCAAATACACCCACCATTGTTCTTCTTTTATCGGTTGTTTTCCAACCAACATTAGAAACAATACCTGTAGACAATAAAGAGTATTCACCATTACCACCATTAAAAGCAGCAGGTCCATAATAATAGCCCAACTGATTTTGTCCACCTGGTGCTTCATTAGAAGCAAAAGGCATAGAGAATATAGATTCTGTAGTGGTGTATGTTTTAAATACATTGGTCACATCTGCTTGTAAAGCATGAGCTACTCCCGATGTAGCAGTAAACGGAGCAGTAGCACTTACAATCTTATTTGCTTCAGTAATTACATCTGCATACCTGCGCATACTCATATACACCCTTGTTTTTAATGCAATGGCTGTGTTTCTGTGTGCACGTGTTGTATTATTGAATGCAGAACTATTAGCTGTAGGCAAATTGGTTTCAGCAAAATTTAAATCTGCTAAAATTTGTGTATACACTTCAGCAACAGTTGCTCTTGCTTGCGCATAATTATCAGAACCAGTATTTCCTTTTAAACGCAAAGGAACACCTGGCTTAGACCCATTACCATCCCAAAAAGGACGAGCATATAATTGCAACAAAGAATAATAGCTCATTGCTCTTAATAAACGAGCTTCTGCTTGGTAATTGTTAGAAACAGTTGCACCAACAACAGCAGTTCCTTTAGCAGCCATCCCATCTAAAAATACGTTAGACAAGTTGATTACATAGTAAGCTCTTGACCAATGGTTCTGTACAGAATTGGTTGAACTGTTAGAAGGCGTATAGTTCCAAACATCAAAACCAGTTACTACGTTGGTTCTGTCGTTCATGAAATCTCCTCCGCGGATATCATTAAAAATCATATAACGTCCGCCATACATACCGGCGTTTTTAATAGAAGCATAAATTGAGCGAACCTGTCCTTCAATTCTGTCTTTGCTGTCAAATGCAGTAAGATCAGATATTACGTTGGTAGGAACCGGATTCACAAAATTTTCTTTGGCGCATGAGCTTAATTGAACCAGCCCAGCAGCCATCAAAACATATATAAGGTTCTTTTTCATTTTTCTGAATTAATAGTTTAACAATTAGAATCCAACATTTAAACCAATAGTAATAGTACGTTGGTTAGCTACTGTATTTCTGTCTATACCAAAGTTGGTAGTTCCATTTCCGTTTGAAGAAACTTCAGGATCTGGACCAGGATACTTGGTAATGATTAACAAGTTGTTTCCAGAAACATAGAATCTTGCATTAGAAATTTTTGCTTTGTCCAACAATGTTTTAGGCAGATTATATCCAACAGTTAAAGTTCTTAACTTAATGAAGTCGCCTTTGAACACGTTGATATCAAGAGGGAAAGCTGATCCGTTTGATACGTTGTCTCCAAAAACTGGTTTTGGAAATTCTGTAACATCACCAGGTTTCTGCCATCTGTTTAAAACACCTACTTCATTATTCCAGAAACGCTGATCTCTTAAACCTGCTTGAGTACCATAATATAACCAGTTACCCATTTGATAAGTAAACAATGCATTCAATTCAAAATTCTTGAATCTTAAATTGTTCTCCCATCCACCAAAAATTTTGGCATTGGTATTCTTGTAAACAATTGCATCGGCACTACTTACAGTTGGAGCAGTGGTTCCATCAGCATACATAAATCTTGCTTGACCAGCAGGAGCAACGTGTTGGAAAAACACTTGTCTTCCTTGGTTATTAATAAAAATTCTGCGACCAGTTGCTGGATCAACACCTGCTGAACGAGTAATAAATAACATACCAATTGGGTAACCAGGTAAAGTAATACTTGGATTTTCCAATCCACCAGTTGCACTCACTATATTATTAATTCCAGGAGCAAGAGACAATACTTTGTTGTCGTTGGTTGATAAGTTGAAAGAAGTAGACCATGAGAAGTCTTTCTTCTGAACCACGTTGTATTTGATATCAAATTCAAATCCTCTATTGTACATAGTACCAATATTCGTTGGAATATTAGAAGGTAAACCTGCAGAAGGAGGTTGTGGAACAAACAACAATAAACCATCGTTGTTACTATTGTAATAACCAATTTCAGCTGTTAAACGATCATTGAATAAACCAAAGTTTAAACCAACGTCTGTTTTCTTACTAGTTTCCCAAGTTAAATTAGGGTTACCGGCTTGTCCGTATGCAACAGTTGCAAAACCACCATACAAACCAGAACTATAAGAAGATAAAGATGCAAAGTTTCCTAAGCCACCAATATTACCCACTTTACCATAGCTGGCTCTCAATCTTAAGCTGCTGAAAACCTGGTCTAATTTCATATTCTGTATAAACTTCTCTGTTAACACATCCCAGCTTGCAGAAACACCCCAGAATGTACCATACTTGCTATTAGCACCCAATTGAGAAGCTCCATCTCTACGAACATTCGCAGTTAAAAAATACTTTCTATTGTAGTTGTATTGTGCACGAGCAAATTCTGAATATAAATAGTTTTCGCCAATGCCTAAACCAGATGTATTTGGTGTAGCCCAACCGCCTTGGATATTGGTAAATGCAGGGTCAGAAACAGTAACACGGTTCAAGCCATAACTATTGTTATCAGACTTTTGGTGCTCAATACCTACCAATGCACTCACTGTATGTTTTTCAGCAAATACTTTATCAAATTGTGCGGTAGTGGTCCAAACCCAACGCTTGTTTTTATTAAAAATAGCAGTTGCAGAACCTGTGGTAGAGAAACCTTCACCTGATAATGGATGAGAGAAGAAATCGTTGTCTACCATTAAATAATCTAAACCGTATTGAGTTCTAATAGCTAACCAATTGGTTGGTTTAAACTGCGCATACACATTACTAATGAAATGCTCACCATAACTGTTAGATCTATTTAAATCTAATGCAATTTGTGGGTTATAGAAACCAACTTGGCCCAACTTATTACCCATAACACCAATTAAACCACTTGCTTGGTTATAAGAACCATTAGCTAAATAAGGTCCTACGTTTGGAGCTGTAATTAATGCCACACGACCCATACCTGCAGTAGCAAATGCATCTCCTAAAGAACCAGAGCTGGTAGCAGCAGTATTTTGATCGCTGGTGTATTGAATTTTACCACCCATAGTAAAGAACTTACCCGCTTTGTGGTCAATATTCATCAATAAGCTCAAACGCTTGAAATCGTTTCTTTTAATTATACCTTGCTGTTCGGTATAACCTGCAGAGAAATAGTAATTAGTAGACTCGTTAGCACCAGATAAACTGATGGTATTGCTGTGTTGAATACCTTGACGATAAACAATATCTGCCCAATTGGTATTGATGATTTTTCCATCGGCACCTAAAGTGGTTGCAAATGCATTGGTTGCAGCATTAAAAGTACCCGCATTACGCAACGCTTCGTTTTTGTAATCGGTATATTGTTGTGCATCCAATACTTTTTGTAAACGCTGAGGATTACTAATACCAACCCAACTATCTACTGTTACTTTAGAACGACCAGGCTTTCCTTTTTTGGTAGTGATAAATAACACCCCATTAGCAGCACGGCTACCATAAATAGCAGTAGCAGCAGCATCTTTTGCTACGTCTACACTTTCAATATCGTTTGGATTGATAGAAGACAATACGTTACCAGCTGCACTGGTTGAACTACCATCCCCAGTAAATACTGCTACTCCATCAACTACAATTAATGGATAAGAAGACAATGAGATAGAGTTGGTACCTCTAATTCTAAGAACTGGAGGAGCATTCAATACGCCACTTGGAATAACTACTTGTACACCAGCTGCTCTACCACCTAAAGCTTGTTCAAAGCTTTGTGTTGGTTTATTCGCCAATGCCTCTCCTTTTACGCTGGCAACACTACCAGTAAGATCCTTTCTTTTTTGAGTACCATAACCAACTACTACCACTTCACTTAGTGACTTGTCTTCTTGGTTAAGGCCAACAGAAACAGAAGAAAGACCATTGATGTTTACATCTTTGGAATCGAACCCAACATAGCTAATTCTAAGGGTTCTTACTTTCTCAGTTACTTGAATAGAAAAATTACCACCATTGTCTGTTAGTGCATTTTTATTTGCACCCACAGCGCTAACGGTAACACCACTCAACGGTGCACCTTTGTCATCAGTTACCTTTCCAGTAACTGTTCGTGCAGTTTGAGCATATGCTTGTGCTACAAAGAGCAATGCACATGTCAAAAAAACAGCTAGTTTTCTCATGCGTTTTTAGTTTTAGTTTAAGAGTTGTTAAATTTAGGCAGTTTTTTTATACGAAACGCTGCAACAAATCGAAAACTTTCGTCCACTTATCCGCAAAAGACACCTACTATCCCCCTTTTTTACCAGAAATAGTTAATATTAAAACAGGTAATAATACCAGATTCGTAATTGTGCCCACCACCAATGTTAATGAAGTAAGCCACCCAAGTGCTTTGGTTCCCCCAAAATCACTAAAGCTAAAAATGATGAAACCAGCAATTAACACCAAAGAAGTGTAAATAATACTTATTCCAGTATGTTTAATCGTTTGAATTAAGGTTGGCCCAACTTCTTGTTGATGGGCAGGAAGTTCCTGTTTATAATTAATTAAAAAACGAATGGTAACATCAATCACAATACCTAATGCTACGCTAAAAACCAATACAGTAGAGGGTTTCAAGGCAATGCCTACCCAACCCATAACACCTGCAGTAACAATTAAGGGTATCAAATTAGGAATGAGAGAACTAAATAAAATTCTTACCGATTTAAACAGGTACAGCATGCAAAGTGTGATTAATAAGAAGGCCCAAAAAATACTTTCCTTTAACCCATTAATAATAAAACTCGACCCTTCCAGGAAACTTACACTACTTCCTGTAAAACTTACTTTATAAGTAGCCGTATCAAAAATTTGATTGGCTTTGGTTTCAAAATTGGCCAACAATTCAGGCAGCTTAGCACTGCCAATGTCTTTCATGTTTACACTTATTCTGGCTTTCTGTTTATTACTGTCAATAAAATTATTGATCAATCTATTAAATGCACTTGAACCATTTGAGGCATTGCTGTCTTTCTTTGACTTTAAATAGGGGCCAATAAAGGCCAAATCACTTTCGTAAGGAATGGCATAGCTTAATGTATCTCCATCATAAAATGCTTGTTTGGCAAACTTTAATCCTTCAACAAATGAAAGGGGCCTAGCCGTTGCATCTGAAGAATCTAAATAAGCGGAGAATTCATCAATGGCTGCAATGGGTTTAACAGAGCGCATTAAGCCGTTCTTCTTTTTAGTGTCTACAATAATTTCAAGCGGCATTACTCCCCCAAAATTTTCTTCAAACCATTTAAGATCTGTATAAATTTTATCGGCTTTGGGTAAATCATCCACAATAAATCCTTCGCTTTTGATTCTAAAAATTCCTAGTATTGAAATCAGCGTAACTACAATGGTAACAATATATACCATCCTAGTATGATGAAAAGCCCATCGCTCAATCTTTACTAAAATAGCAGCTAAAAATGCATTGTCTAAATACTTGGTATGTTTTATTTTTGGAGCAGGTAGAAAACTGAGTATAGGTGGAATAAAAAATAAGGATATAAAAAACAACAATAAAATATTGATACCAGCAACTGCACCAAATTCTTTTAGCAATTGACTTTTTGTTAATGCAAACACCGCAAACCCAATGGCAGCAGCAATATTGCAGAACAACGTTACAATACCCATTCTGCCTACCATGGTTACTAAGGCTTCTTCTTTATCTCCTTTTTCTCTGTATGCAGTATGGTATTTATTTAAAAAGTAAATGCAATTGGGAATACCAATTACTACTACCAATGGTGGAATTAGAGCAGTGAGCAAAGTGATTTTATAGCCGAACAATACCAGTGTTCCTACGCTCCAAATAACTCCCATCCCAACTACTAATAAACTCATTACAGTAGCACTAATAGAACGGAAGAAAATAAATAACGTAACAGCAGAAAGCAATAATGATCCTATTAAAAACCAATTCATTTCATCTTTGATTCTATCACCAATGATGGTTCTTATAAAAGGCAAACCACTTAATTGCAATACAGATTTAGTATTCGATTCAAAAATATTGGTCTCTTTAACAATATCGTTAATGAGTATACTTCTGTATTTGCTATTAATGGAATCCTTGCTAACTGTAACGCCTAGCAAATAGGCTTTTTTATCTGGGCTATGTAATAGAGTTCTATAAAATGGCAAGCTCTCAAAAAGCAATTTTGCAGAATCTAAATCAGCTTGATTTGCGTAAGGAGGATTGAATATTTTTTGAGGAACCAATTGTTGGTTCACCGCATCATTTAATAAATTAACTGCATCTGGCACACTTAATACATCGTTTACACCTGGCACTTTTTTAAGTCTTTGACTTAATGCATAAACTTCATTAAAAAAATCCTTCTCGTAAAACCGGTCAGATTGCAAACCAATTACCACCGTATTACCATCACTTCCAAATTGCTTTAAGAAATCTTGGTATTCAATAAACTTAGGATTATCGGTAGGCAAGGCTCTAGTGAAATCATAACTAAGTTGAACTTTAGACGCCTGCCATGCCATGAAAGCAGTAGCCAGAAATAAAATAAACAACAAACTAATTCTAAAACGTAAAATTGTTTTCCCTGCCTTATACCACATGAAAAAAGGTTGAATGAGCTGCAAAGAAACAAAAAAACAAGGTAATCAGAGGGTATATTACATTACAAAGTAATAAGACAGTAACTGACAAATTGCACCAGCAGCTAAGCCAGTATACACTTCTTTAAACGAGTGCTCATTTAAAATCAATCGAGCCGTAGAAATTAAGCCTGCTAGTAGTAAAGCAATACTAATTGCTATTCCGTCTGTATTTTGATAATGAAATGAGGTAAGGATTAAAGCCGCCGCAAATCCACCGGCTCCCATTGCATGCATGCTGATTTTATAACTATTATTGGCCAATAAGCCCGCAACCGAGCATATAAAAATACCCGTATAAAAAAACTTCAATACTTCAGGTTGGTCAGGGAAATTGCGGCTTAAATAATGCATCCACCAATAAAAAAACATGGTAATGATATATGGTACAATTCGTTCCTTTTGTGTACGTAAAAATATCCCTGTACTAAACTTAAGCCGCCATAAAAGGAATACAGCAAACGCAGGAAAAAAAGCAGTCATCCAAAAAACACCAAACAAGCGAAGTTTTAATTGCCAGTCGGTTATACCTGCAAATTCAAAAGAGTAATACTGCATTAGGTATAAAAAAAAGTAAGTGGGTATAAAGAGTGGATGAAAAAGATAGGAAAGTAACTTAGCAAAACCCGTAACAATAAAAGGCCAACTTGGGTTACTTAGAGATGCCTGTCTTGGCTCCTGCTGGTTATTGAAATAGTTGTTACTTGAGTCTGTTGTCATCTAAAAAAATTAAAGCTCTTTACGCAATCTTGCTACAGGAACATTCAATTGTTCTCTGTATTTAGCAACAGTTCTACGTGCAATATTATACCCTTTCTCTTGTAACATTTCAGTTAACACTTCATCACTTAGAGGCTTGTGTTTGTCTTCGGATTCAATCATATCACTCAAAATCTTTTTTACTTCACGTGTGCTCACTTCTTCTCCACTTTCTGTACTCAATGATTCACTAAAGAAAAATTTTAAGCGATAAGTTCCAAATTCAGTTTGCACGAATTTGCTGTTGGCCACCCTACTTACAGTAGAAATATCTAAGCCAGTTAATTCAGCAATATCCTTTAATATCATAGGGCGCATGGTTGTTTCGTCGCCAGTAAGAAAAAATTCTTGCTGGTGCTTCATAATTGCCCCCATGGTGCCTATTAATGTATCTTGGCGTTGTTTAATCATGTCTATAAACCAACGAGCAGAATCAATTTTTTGCTTAATGAAAAGGACCGCTTCTTTCTGACGCTTGTCTTTTTTGCTTCCTTTTTCATAGTCTTTAAGCATATCTCTATAGCCTTCGCTTACCCTTAAATCAGGTGCATTCTTAGCGTTTAATGTAAGTTCTAATAACCCATTGTTATTGATAACGAAGAAGTCGGGTACAATATAATTCTCCGCTTTGTTCATCTCTCCTACATTGCCGCCTGGCTTTGGATTCAACTTGATAATTTGACCAATCACTTCTTTTAATTGATCGTCTGTTAACCCTAAGCTTTTCTGTATTTTCTCGTAATGCTTTTTTGTAAACTCGTCAAAATATTTAGTTAAGATTTGAACCGCCAACTCAACACTTTTCCCTTCGTCGGTCTTTCTTTTTAATTGCAAAAGCAAACATTCCTGTAAATCTCTAGCGGCAATACCTGCAGGGTCAAATTGTTGTATTTGAAAAATGATTGCTTCAATTTCTTTTTCTTCTACAATCAAACTTTGCCTAAACGCCAAATCATCTGCAATGGATGTAAGCTCTCTTCGTAAATATCCATCATCGTCTAAACTTCCTACTACTTGTTCTGCAATGCGATAATTGCGTTCATCCAATTCTAACATCCCCAATTGATTCAAAACCAATTCATGAAAACTGGTTTCTACTTTTATAGGTATAACTTTTTGGTCATCCATTTCAGGATAATTGTCGTCCTTGGTTTTGTAATCGGCAATTTCTCCATCATCATCAACTACATATTCACTGATATCTACGTTATCATAATCATCTGCACTACCATCAGGATCAACTTCTTCTTCTCCAATACTATCGAATTCATCTTTTAGTTCATCTGTATATTCGTCTTCATGGCCTTCATCGCCCTGTTCTAGAGCAGGATTCTCTTCTAATTCCTCTTTGATTCGTTCTTCCAAATTGGCAGTTGGCACTTGCAATAATTTCATCAACTGAATCTGCTGAGGAGACAGTTTCTGCAATAATTTTTGCTGTAATGATTGACTAAGTGACATTGATTAACTAATTACGCTGTAAATTTACAAAGTTTTAAAGCCACACCATGTTTAAAAGGATTTGTTTGTTTGTGAATTTATCCCTAATGAGCGCAATTGCTGTTTCTGCTCAAACAAATAATTTCCAAAATGCTCTAAGCACACAAGCGTACAACAAAAGGTTGGATAGCTTAAAAAATAGCCCTATCAAAATATTGGCTCCCAATCATTATGTAAAAGGCCTGGGCTTTTTTTGTAAAAAAGAATTACAATTAGAAAAAGCAACCAAAATACCTTTTCGTTTTAGATTGGGTAGTTTAGATTATGTAAATAAACTAGAAGGCAAGAATCAGTAACTATTTACCAAGCACTTTATTAATTGCAGCAACCATTTTAGTTCCTTTCTCTTGAATTTGCTCTTCAGTCCAAACCAAGCTAATGGCGGTAGAAATACACCTACTCATAATTGCATCACTATCAGCAAAAACAGTTGTTTGAAGTTTTGTTAATGCTGCTTCTTGCTCCACACTAATTCTACTTAAAGTTGTAGCATTTTTTAAATGATCCCACTTACTTATATAATGCCAATTATTTGCAAACCAATAAAAATTGCCTGCTAAAATTCCTTGGGCTTTCATTTCATTTACAACAGCTTGTGTTTGATCTGCAGTTGGCAAAAACCAACTTAAAAAACTACAACTGTCTTCTCCGCCTTCGGGCACCCTTCTAAAACTAACTTCGGGAATCTGCTCCAAATATGCTCTGAGCGCCTTATTATTTTTTTTCTGCAATTCCAGAAATATGTTCAACTTTTTAATTTGCGCTAAACCAACAGCAGCATGCAATTCACTGATTCTGAAATTATATCCAATAAACGGATGCAAATCTGCGCCACGATCTACACCTAAGTGATCATGACCATGATCTGTATAACCGTCAGCTTTAGTGTAAACATCTTTATTATTCGTCATCACTACTCCGCCCTCTGCACAAGTAATCATTTTTACAAAGTCAAAACTAAAAGTACCTGCATGACCAATGGTGCCCAATGCTTTGCCCTTGTAAGTTCCACCAATACTTTGACATGCATCTTCCAATAAAATCAAATTGTTTGCATGGCAAATAGCTGATAAAGCATCTAAATCTGCCATGCTACCACACATATGGACAGGCATAACACATTTAGTTTTAGGTGTAATTGCGTTCTTAACCGCATCTGGATTTAAGGTAAGTGTGTCATCTACATCTACGAGAACCGGGATAGCACCTACACTTAATACCGCTTCAAAACTAGCCACAAAAGTGAAAGCCGGCATGATCACTTCATCTCCTGCTCCTATTCCCAAAGCTACCATGGCGGTAGTTAAAGCAGCGGTTCCTGATGATGTTAGTTGCGCATATTGACAACCAAATGTTTCGGTAATGGCTTTCTCTAGTTCTTGTGCCTTCCAAATACCTTTTCGAGGTCCATCAAATCCATACCTCATCAAAATACCTGTTTCCAGTACATCATTCACTTCCTTTCTTTCTTCGGCACCAAAAAGTTCAAAACCTGGCATATCCTAACATTTAATTGGTTAAATCTGCTGGCAAAGCTATAGAATCCATTCCTAAATTTGCAATATGAAACCAATACTCTTTTATTGTTACGATGCCTATTGTGGCTGGTGTTATGGGTTTAGCACCGTAATCACCCAAATAGCTCATCAATTCCCCAACCTCCAAATTGAAGTATTATCTGGGGGAATGGTTTTACCAGAAGAACCTGTTCACATAAGTGCTACCGCTGGATATATTCAATCGGCTTATAAAACGGTTGAAGAATATAGTGGAGTGAGCTTTGGTCCTGATTACCTATGGCATATTAACAATCCAGACCTAAGTGATTGGTATCCCAACTCTGAAAAGCCAGCTATTGCATTGTGTATTTTTAAAGAAATATACCCAGAAAAACAAGTGGATTTTGCCGCAGACCTACAAAAAGCATTGCACTTTGAAGGAAGAGACCTAACCGATGATGAGGCTTACAAGCATTTGTTAGAAAAATACAGCATCCAACCTGAGCTTTTTTATGAAAGGCTTAAAAGTGAGGAATACAAAGAGAAAGCCAATTATGAGTTTGCATTGGTGAAGCAATTGCAAGTAACTGGCTATCCATGTGTATTATTACAAGAAACGGAGACCAAATTCCATTTATTGGCTAGGGGATACACTCCTTATGTTGATTGTAAAGCTAGATTAGAAAGGGCTTTGCAATCAATTCAATAATCGGATGCTTCTCCAAAACAATTTCCTTTACTTTGCACCTCAATTAATGAACTATGGAATACAATAAATTAATATCGGTTACTGGAATGAGCGGCTTGTTCGAAATGTTGAGCAGCAAGAATGATGGCGCTATTGTAAAATCGCTCGAGGACAATACCACCAAATTTGTAAGCAGCAGAATTCATAATTTTTCACATTTAGAAAGCATTGAGGTATACACCATCAGAGAAAACGTAAATCTGGCTGAAGTATTCAAAGCAATGGAAACAAGCAAAGAAGCATTGCCTTCAGATAAAGACGCCGCTGCAGTAAAAGCTTATTTCGAGAAAGTATACCCAGATATGGATTTTGAACGTGTATATGCTAGTGATATGAAAAAAATGGTGAAATGGTTTGGAGTATTAAAAGCCAATAATATTGCTGTTGAATTAACTGAAGCACCCGAAGAAGGAGAATAAACCGATCCATTTCATACCTTGTGTGGCTATTAAACAAGTCGTATGAAAAAGTGGTTATTCATTCTAACAATCTTAGCAGTTGGCAATACTGCATTGGTGGCGCAGCAGTTTTATGAAGAAACGCCCGAAGCCATTAAATGGGTAAATAAGAAATTTAAAAAACTAAATAAAGACCAGCGCATTGCGCAGTTAATGATTATTCGCGCCCACAGCAATTTGGGTAATGATCATGTATCAAAAGTTTCAGAGACCATCCGTAAATACAATGTGGGTGGTCTTTGCTTTTTTCAGGGTGGCCCTGTAAGACAAGCCATGCTTACCAATATGTATCAGTCAATGGCTAAAACGCCTTTGATGATTAGCATTGATGGTGAGTGGGGCTTAGGCATGCGATTAGATAGTGTCATCAATTTTCCTCGGCAATTAATGATGGGGGCAGTAAATAATGCAGCGCTAATTTATGAATTTGGGAAAGCAGTTGGAGAACAGTGCAAAAGATTAGGCATCCAAGTAAACTATGCGCCTGATATAGACATTAACAACAATCCAATGAACCCTGTCATTAACGACCGAAGCTTTGGAGAAGATAAATACAAAGTAGCGTTATATGGTACATCTTATATGCGCGGCATGCAAGATGTTGGCGTAATGGCTACAGGCAAACATTTTCCAGGTCATGGAGATGTAGCAGTTGACAGTCATTATGATTTACCTATTATTAATAAATCTAGGGCTCAATTAGATGAATTAGAACTATACCCCTTCAGGGCTTTAATTAAAGCAGGGTTAGGCAGCATGATGACAGCACATTTATACATCCCTGCAATTGACACTACAGCAAATTTGGCAGCAACCCTTTCTAAAAAAAGTATTACCGATTTATTAAGAAATGAATTAGGATTTAAAGGACTCAGTTTTACTGATGCCTTAGAAATGAAAGGAATCACCAAATACTTTCCTTCTGGCGAAGCTTCAGTAGAAGCCCTTATTGCAGGTAACGATATGCTTTGTTTGCCAGAAGATATACCTGGCACTATTGCTAAAATTAGACAAGCAATTGACAATGGAAGATTAAGTTGGGAATCAATAGATGCACGGGTAAAAAAAGTATTATTAGCAAAATATCATTTGGGGCTTAATAAACTTCAACCAATTGATACCACTAATTTAGTAAATGACTTAAACGTTCAAACCAATCGAATTAGAACCCTACTTAGCAAGAACGCCATCACTTTATTAAAGAAAGAAAACAACCAAATATTCCCAATTAAAAAGGGGCAACGCATTGCCTATATTGCTATTGGTGCTCCTGGAGAAAATACAATTACTACTCAACTCAAGAATAATTATAATGCAACTGTATTTTTATTTGGTTCAAGGGCAACCATAGGAAAACAGTTGATGGATGATCAATCAGCAAATAATATTCCAGCAGAAAAAGCAGATAGTAGTTCGGCCAATACATTAATTAAAAAAATTAAAGAATCAGGTTACGACTTAGTCATTGTTGGCATGCATAACTATAGCAGAAGGCCAGCAAAGAATTTTGGGTTGAGCAACGCCTCCGTTTATTTACTAAATGCATTGCAATCGTTTAACACCCTCAATTTATATTTTGGCAATCCCTATGCAATGGCAAATTCTAGTAATCCTGTGAACTTATTAGCTTGTTATGAAGACGACGATATAACACAGGATGCTGTTTATGATATTTTAATTGGCCGCAATGAGTCAAAGGGAATATTACCAGTGACCGTAACGCCTTCACTCACTTATGGCACTTCAATTACTTATAATAATTATTACCCTAAAGTGCAGGCATGGGAAGCAGGGTTAGACGCCAACAAACTAAATAGAATAGACTCCATTGCTAATGATGCTGTTGAAAAAGGTGCAGTTCCTGGCTGTGTGGTATTGGTAGCTAGAAAGGGAAAGATTGCTTACCATAAGGCATTTGGCTATACCAATTTAGACAAAAAAGAGCCCATCAACCCATCTATGATTTATGATTTAGCTTCGGTAACAAAAGTATCAGCTACTACTGTTTCAATTATGAAATTGGTAGAAGAAGGCAAAGTTGATTTAGAAAAAACTTTGGGCGACTATTTAGATTGGACCAAAAATTCAGATAAAGCAAGCTTAAAATTAAAAGACATTTTATTACACCAAGCTGGGCTTAAATCGTTTATTACTTTTTACAAAGAACTTTTGGATAGCTCAACCGGAAAGCCTTTACCAGCATACTTTAGAGAAAACCCTACGCCCGAATTTTCAGTGCGAGTAGCTGAAAATATTTACTTAAGAAACGATTGGCAAGACACCATTTTCCACAGAATTCTAACTAGCCCATTAACAAAGGCTGGACAATACATTTACAGCGACAACGATTTTATATTCTTAGCAAAAGTGGTTGAATCAGTTAGTGGCAAAAATATTCATGATTACAGTAAAGAAATATTTTACGATCCATTGGCTATGACCAGTACAGGTTTTACTCCAAGAAAATATTTCCCTTTAAATGCTTTGGTTCCTACAGAAGACGAAAAGCATTTTAGGCAGCAAATGATGAGAGGTGATGTACACGATGAAGGAGCTTCTTTATTTGGAGGTATAGCCGGGCATGCTGGTTTATTTAGCAATGCCTATGATTTAGCACAATTGTATCAAATGCTACTCAATGGAGGCACCATGAATGGACAACAATTCTTAAAAAAAGAAACCATCCAACAATTTACCGCTTACAATAGCACTGTAAGTAGAAGAGGGCTGGGTTTTGACAAACCGGAAAAAGACAATTCAAGCAGAAAAGAACCCTATCCATCTAAATCTGTATCGCTGAATACCTATGGTCATACAGGCTTTACCGGCACATGTGTTTGGGTTGATCCAGACAACGATTTAATCTATATTTTCTTATCAAATAGGGTTACCCCAACTAGAAATAATACCCTTTTTGGAAAAATGAATGTACGTCCAAATATCCAGGAGGCCATTTATCAGGCTATTATCAATTAACATCACATTTATACGTGAATACCGCTGTAAGAATTAACTTCAATGTATAATTTTTACTTATGAAACGCGGTATTCACTATTTTATGTTGATTGGAATCAGCAGCATGTTCTTGATTTCTTGCTCTAATAATGCCCCTAAGGAAACCAAATTGATTCCGAAGGAAGCTATGATTGTAGTTAGCATTGATCCCAATGCATTAAAAGAGAAATTACAAAATGGGGGAATTAGCATTGATAGTATTCTATCAAAGGGATACCAAAAAGACTCTACCCAACCCGAAGACCAACAAAAAGTAGCCGATTTTAGAAATAGTTCTGGCATTAATTGGGAAGAAAAAATTCACTTTTTTAGTTACCCACAAAAAGAGAATAAGAATGCCAATATCATGAATTTACTATTTAGTATTTCAGATTCAGCCGTGTTTAACCAATACTTAAGCAAATTAAACTGGAAGGATAAAAAAGCTTTCGCTAAAGAAAAAGAATATCAATACTTACCATTAAGCGACAATAATATTTTGGCTTGGAACAAAGAACATGCATTGGTAATGATTTACGAAAACAAAGTAGTTCCCTACTATGATACCGTAAATATGCGATTTGTTATTCCCGAAAAGAAGGACAATAAAACAACAATGTTGACTGAATTGTCTCGATTGTTTTCACAAAAGGAATCTGCTTCAATGGCTTCTGTTAAAGAGTTTGGTAAAATGTTTAAAACCAAAGCAGAAGGTTATTTATTTGCAAGCTCAGGAGGTTCATTGGCTGCTTTAAGTGGAATGCCATTACAGTTACCTAAACTAGAGGAGTTGGTTAACAATAATTATACCTCGGCAACTTTAGCCTTTGAAGAAGGCAAAATCATTGCAAAATCGGTAACCCATACCAACCCATTATTAAGTAGTATTTTAAAAAAATATGCAGGGCCAACAGTAAATACCGATTTAATCAAAACTTTCCCTTCACAAAATATTAATGCAATCGTAATGGCTTCATTTGATCCTGCAATATTTGGAGGAGTTTTAAAAGAATTAGAAGTAGAAGGATTTGTGAATGAATTTTTAACCAAATCAGGTGTTACAGCTTCGGAATTATATGGAGCAATTAAGGGTGATATTGCTGTTGTTGTTTCCGATTTAGGCATCGGTATGACTGAGCCTCAAACAAGGAAAGACGAATTATCATTGGTTGTGAAAAAGCCAATGGGGAAATTAATTATTAATATTCCTGCAGGAAAGCCTGAAAGTTTTAAGAAAGTATTGGATAAAATTGTTGACCGTGGCTTTGCAGTTAAGAAAGGCAATGAATATAAGTCTGGAGATCTATTTGGTCAAATGGGAATCTATATGGTAGCAAATGAACAAGGAATTATTATTGCTAGCGACTCTGTTACTTATTCCCAATACAAATTGAATAATTCAAAAACCAGCATTAATACTGAAGCTTTAAATTATTTTAAAGGGAAATCAACTGTTTTATATATTGATGTAGCCAATACTTTAAATGGCTTTATTAAAGACTCTTCTGGAGGATATTACAATTCTTTAATAACTGCCAAAAATACCATTAAAGACATCATGGGAAGTTCAGAAAACTATTCTAACAACAGCATTAGTTCTGTATTAGAAATTAATATGCAGAACCAAAAACAAAACAGTTTAGTTACCCTAGTAAGCTTATTTACCAATATTGCAGTTGATACAAGAGCAGTTGCAAGACGAGAAAAAGAAATGGAGGAAAAATTATTCCCTTCAGGAATTCCAACGGTTATAAGAGCCAATTAATGCATTTTAAATTAAATAATGTAATACCGGCAATTCTTGCAGATAGACCATCTGTAAGAATTTCTGGTATTTGGGGGCAGGCTATTGAATGGAAAAAAGGAGACTTTATTAAAATAACCGCACCGAGTGGTACTGGAAAAACCACATTGGTCCATCTACTTTATGGGCTAAGAAAGGATTATTCAGGTGAAGTGTTATACGAAGGAAAAAATATTCAGTTAATAGATTCGTCTGAATTAGCAAATTTAAGACAGCTACATTGGAGTATTGTTTTTCAAGACCTCCGACTCTTTCCTAATTTAACTGCAAGAGAAAACATTGAACTCAAAAGAGTTTTACAAAACCCAATTGTTCGCGTAGAGCAAATAGAAGAAATGGCCAGCCAATTAGGAATTTTATCCATTTTAGATCAACAATCAATGCATTGCAGCTATGGTGAACAACAAAGGGTAAGTATACTAAGGGCATTAATGCAACCTTTTGATTTCATCATACTAGATGAACCTTTTAGCCATCTGGATAATGCAAATAAAAAAATTGCAGCCGCTTTAATTGAAGCGGAATGCAAAAAAAGAAGTGCAGGATTAATCATCACAGACTTAGACAAAGATGAACACTTTGATTATCAAGTAAGTTTAAACTTATAAGCTTTGTTAAATCACTTATTAAAAAAACTAATTCGAAATCACTCGGGTATTATTCGAATGATTACTTCTAGAATAGGACTTGGCATTGCTGTTTTTCTATTATTAACAGCAATTCAAATTCAATCTAATTATCACTTTTTATTAAATAGCTCAAATAATAAAGACAGTATTGCAGATTTTTTAGTAATCAATAAAATACTAGACAATAATAATTTAAGTAATACCAAATTAGACCAAGACCTAATTAATGAAATAGCGAAGCAGCCATTTACAGAATCGGTTGGCATACTTACCCCAAGTAGATTCAAAGCCAGTATTCAAAGCATTAGTGATCGATTTCCTTTTTATACAGATATTTCATTTGAGAGTGTTCCAAGTGATTTTATAGATGTAAAAAACGATCAATTTAGTTGGGATCCTAATGCAGCTTATGTGCCAGTGATTGTACCCAATATGTTTTTAGACATATATAATTTTCAATTTTCAATATCACAAAACCTTCCTCAACTTACTCCAGCCATTGTAAAAATGATTGTGTTTAAATTGACTGTGTATGGCAAAAATGGGCCAATTAGCTTTAACGCAAAAATTGTAGGATTAAGTGATAGAATATCTTCAATGTTAGTGCCTGTAGAATTTATTAGATGGGGAAATAATTATGCCGAAACCAAATCAAATAATGAAGTATCG
The DNA here is from genome assembly GCF_030695065.1 of Sediminibacterium sp. Taxonomy (GTDB): domain Bacteria; phylum Bacteroidota; class Bacteroidia; order Chitinophagales; family Chitinophagaceae; genus Sediminibacterium. The sequence continues at coordinate 568,465 of NZ_JAUYTR010000011.1, forward strand.
AGATTAGTATTAAAAACCAATGACCCTTCAAATGCTGCAATAGTAAGCTTTTTAAAGAAATACAATCTTAGTACTAATACAGAAAAATTAAGGTATAGTAAATACAGAAAAGTAATTGATGCTGTAGTTGCTATTGCTGGATTAACCGGAGTACTTATGCTGGTATTTGCTTTAATAATTTTTACTTTATTTATTCAATTAACTATTTCCAATTGCAAACAAGAGATTATTCTTTTGATTACATTAGGTGCAGCTCCTAAGCAGTTATCAAAATTTTTATTGCGTCAATTTTATCCAGGTAATCTTTTAAGTATTGGATCGGCAACCCTTTTACTTATATTGTTGCAATATGGATTAAAAATATTCTTAGAAAAGCAATTGATTTTTATTCCAAGCGCCATTTCTTGGATTACCTTAATAACCGTTGGCGCCTTATCATTCTTGTTATGGATTGTTACAAAAAAAGCAATACAAAAGCATATTAATGCTTAAACATAAAGCATTTCTTTAACCATTTCAGAAGAAAGAGGTTTGGTTATATAATCAACTACCATTGGGTATTTTCTGGCTTTATCTCTATCATAAGTATCAATAGAGGAGGATAGCACAATTACCTTTGACTGAATATGAAATTGCTGGTAATTTTCCAAGAATTCCCAACCGCTACTAAAAGGAAAATTTACGTCTAGTAAAATTAAATATTCACCAGATTGGTCTGCGGTTTTAAGAAATATTTCTGCCGCTTCTATATCAGTAAAAACAACCACTTCAATTGTACTATTTACCATTTGAATAATCCGCTTATTAATGATATTAGTAAGGCCATCATCGTCAATTAAAATTATTTTTTTATACTGGTGATTCTTTTTGTAAAAATCAAAATAACCATCTGTTTGATTAAAAGAAAGTTTATGGTTTATTTTAAAAATAGTACTGTTGATTACTTGGATAGAATGTCTTGATGCAGCAATCATTTCATTTCGTTCCTTTTCACTAATTTGAATATTATCAAGCATTTGAATAATGGATTGAATTTTAGCATATTCATGCCGCAATTCATGAGATGTAATGAACGACAGTTCTCTAAATGTTTTATCGCTTTTCTTTTGCTGTTGCTCAAACCAAAGTATATCTGTAACATCAGTTAAAATACCTGTTATGCTGTAGTCATCTTCCACATTTGCAAGCTTTGTACATCGCAAATTGAATACTCTACAAACACCTTTTTTACAAAAAAAACGAATATTCTCTCCATCCTCATTTACAGAATGCTGATCTATAGTAGAAGCCAATAATTTCTTTAATAAATGACGATCGTCTTCATGTGCTATAGCGTATAATTTTTCGAAAGCAATTGATTCTTCCAGTGTATTATTTTCTGAAAAAAAATTTGCGAAATGATCGTTGAAAAAAGTGAAAGACTGATTGGCTTGATTGGCTAAAAACAATGCATTCTGAGAAAGCGCAAAAAAACGCTTCAATGCGGAAAAAGCCTGCTTTTCATTCAAAAACAACCGGTTTTCAGTAAACATATTCCAACTATTAAGATTTAAATGCAGGGTTTTGCTACAATTCACCCCTTTTATGCTGTAAAGATGGGATTCAAAAAGACAAAATGCTGTGGTACTTATATATATAGTCAGCGTGATTTCACCCTATTTTTTGTAGTGGTAAAATTAAATATTTGATTACCAATTATTTATACATTATAAATTAAATTAATTGATAAAAACATGATACTTTGCATTCAAACTTGAATTAATTTACATTCACAATCCTCGCAAACAATAAAATCGCTAGTTATGAAAAACCTATTCTCGAAACGCTTTTTAGCCCTGGGAGTAATTGCTTCTCTAAGCTTTACTGCATGTCAGAAAGCAGAAACAGAAGCCAATACACTGCAATCAAATAAGAAAGATACAGAAATGAATGTTGTTGGGTCAGCTGCTAATGCAACTGCCATCAATGGCTTAATTTCTGAAAGTGCTGCAGCTAGAATGCAGGCAACATATAAGAAAAATTACGTTGGTAAGAATTATACCGAACATGTTGTGTTCAATATTGAAGATTTGCAGAAATACCTCGAGCAATTGAAAAAAACATATAACTCAGACAAGGTATATGTGTATTTTGGCCAATACGATGAAGTTACTGCCCCTAGTCCTTCTTACAAAGGCAGAGTATCGGTATTCTTCTTAGGCAACAATAAAAGAAGCAATAGCGGCAATTTCAGAAGCCAGGATATTGGTGATGGTAGTACCCCAGGTGATGGTTCCAATTATTTGAACCACGGTTCTATTTGGCCTTAATTTTCAGTTCGGCTATTATTTAGTAGTTTCATAGAAAATCGTTTGAATGTTATTATACAATATCTACCTGCTGGTGCAAGCCAGCAGTTTTTTAGTTTGTATACTATTATATAGATCACTAAAAAACACCCCTTTTAAATACTTTTTACCCTTTCTTTTTATTACACTTACGGTGGAATTGATTGGCTATTACCTAATTACAAAGGGCATTAGAAATTATACCCTTTTTAATGTTTTTACCACTGTAGAATTCATTTTCTATTCCTTTTTGTTCTCTAAACACCTGAAAACCACTTTGTTTAAAAAGCTCACCATTGGTTTCATCCCTTTTTATGCATTCATGGTCTTTTTAAACCTACAATTTGTTCAGGGATACAATAATTTTCATACCTACACATTCTTATTGGGGTCTTTCTTTGTGGTCCTCTTTTGTTGCCTCTTTTTTTACGAATCGGTTTTACCAGAACATTTAGACCACCCATTGGCAAAGCAACCCTTCTTTTGGGTATGCACGGGCTTATTACTATTTTACATGGGATCGGTCATTATTAATGCCTTATTTGAGTATTTAAGAAGTTATGATTTACAACAAGAAGGCAAAAAAATATATGGCATTATTAATCAGAGTTTAAATGTGGTTTTATATTCAGCATTTATATACGCGTTCATATTATGCCGGAAAAACAAGAAGACATACTCGTCACAATAATTATTTCCTCTGTATTCTTTGTATTACTAGCGGTATTCCTATTGGTTATGCTCTACCTATTCTTGCGGAAACAGCGTCAAAATCAAAAGGAAAAAGAAGAGATGAAAAATAGGTTTGAACAAACCATTATAAAATCTCAGTTAGAAATACAAAATCAAACTTTAAATTATATAGGATATGAAATACATGACGATACTGCTCAAGTAGTGTATTTATCAATGCTAAGAATTGCTAATTTAAAAGAACAGGTAGACGAAAAAGAAAAAGAAGAAATTTACAATTTTTTAAAGAAAGTTTGGAATGATTTAAGAAATATAAGTCATAGCTTAATCAACAATAATTTTCATCAAATTGGGTTTGTAGAGTCATTGGAACAGCTTTTACACAATATCAATAAAACAGGTAAATACCAAAGTTTTTTAACCATAGACGAAGAGGTAAACTTAGATTTATTAGATAAAAGCGTAGACATCATTTTATATAGAATGATTCAGGAAGTAATTAATAACACTTTAAAACATGCATCCTGCGATACAATTAATATTCATATTTGTAAATTAAACCAACAACTAAAAGTTGAAATTAAAGACAACGGAATAGGATTTAATACCGCAGATATTAAACAAGATAGCCCAGGAGTTGGATTAAATAATATCTTCTCTAGAGCTAAACTAATCAATGCAACTGTTCATATTGATAGTATCATTAACCAAGGAACTACTTTTACCATATTATTAAATTCAAAATAACAATGAAAACCACCGTAGCATTAGTTGATGACCATGAATTACTGAGATCTGGATTGGCTGCGATAATAAACTCATTAGGAGAATTTGAAGTGGTGTTAGAGGCAGGAAATGGACTTGAATTTATCAAAAAAGTAAAATCAATTACACCACCAGATATTGTACTATTAGATATTACCATGCCTGAAATGGATGGGTATGAAACAGCGGCTTGGATTAGAAAACATTTGCCAACAGTTAAAGTACTGGTTTTAAGTATGTTATCGAACGATATGGCCATTATAAGAATGCTTAGGAATGGGGTGAAAGGTTATATCATCAAAGACAGTAAACCGCATGTATTTAAGGAAGCAATGGAATCCATTCAACGAAATGAGTTTTATGTGAATGAATTAGTTAGAGACAAACTCATCAACTATGTTTCAAATGAAGAAGATGAGGGGAAACAAACAGCATTGCTATTAAATATATCTGAACAAGAAGCTCATTTTTTGCAACTACTATGTGCAGACAAGTCTTATAGAGAAATTGGAGAAGAAATGTGTGTTAGTGTAAGAACAATCGATAATTATCGAGATAATTTATTTAAGAAACTTGATATTAAAACAAGGGTTGGCCTGGTTCTTTTTGCCATAAAACAAGGCATCGTGAATATTTATGAGTAAGCATTTGCAAATAGTATTTCTATTATTTTGCTTATCAAGTGCAGGTATTCTACGTGCGCAAAAACAACCAGTTCCAATAGGACAATGGAGAGAGCACCTCAATTACCAAAAAGCAATTCAAGTAATAAAGGGAGACCTAATTTATGCTGCTACCAATGATGCCATATTTTCAATTGATGCCAATCAAGAAATAAATAGGTACCATAAAGTAAATGGACTTAGCGATATAGGCATTCAACAAATTGGTTGGGATGCTCAAAATAGCCAGTTAATTATTGCATATAAGAACAGCAATATTGATTTTTTGAAAGGAAGCATTACAAAAAATCTGAGTGATATACAAAGAAGCAGTATTAGTGGTAATAAAACAATCAATAGTATTTATGCGTCAATGGGAACTGCTTACTTATCTACAGGATTGGGTATTGTATTGTTAAACTTGAACAAATATGAAATTAAAGACACTTGGATTATTGGAAATGCTGGAACACAAATAAGCATAAATTCATTTACCGAAAACAATCAGTATTACTTTGCTGCTTCTGATGAAGGAATAAAAAGAATTGCAAAAACAGGTCTAGATCCTGCAAATTATCAAAACTGGGAAAATATTTTAGGGCCATCTAATGGAGCTGTTTCTTTTATCGGATTCATCAATAACCAGTTAATTATCACTAAAAATGATAGTGTTTTCACACAAGAAAATAATCAATGGAAACTACTCTTTCAAGAACTAAATTGGAAGATTGTTAATACTGGCATAAGCGAGAACAATATTACCATTTGCCTAAGAACAACATCAGGTAATTCAAAAGTTATTGTACTAAATCCAAATGGAAATTTAGTACAAAGTATTGCAGCGCCTGGCATAATATCTTTTCCTTCTTCTGCTATTACAAATAACTCAACTGTTTGGGTTGCAGATCAGTTTGGGGGATTGTCTTCTTTCGGAAATAATACCGAGAGATATATACCAAATGGACCATTGGGTATTTCGAATGGTGAATTTGCTTTTTATAATCAAACCCTTTTCCAGGCAGCAGGATCCGTAAATGCAGCCTGGAATTACCAATTTAATAGAGATGGCATCCTTGAATTCAAAGAAGGTATTTGGAGCAATAGAGGCGCATTTAACACCCCTTTATTAGACACAGTGCTCGACATCATAACAGTAGCTGTTAATCCATCAAATGGCACTATATGGGCAGGTAGTTATGGAGGCGGACTATTAAAACAAAACAACGGACAGTCGCAAATTTTTAAACAACAAAATAGCTTATTACAAGCAACAATAGGAGATCAAGGAAGTTACAGAGTGAGCGGATTAGCTTTAGACAATAAAAATAATTTATGGATCAGCAATTATGGGGCCCCACAGGCACTAAAGCTTAAAACCGCAGAAGATAAATGGTTTGGATTTACCATTCCGTTTAGTTTAACAGAAAATGCAGTTGCACAAATAATTGCAGACGATTTTGATCAACTTTGGATTCAAAGCCCAAAAGGGAATGGACTAATTTACTATAAGTATGGTAATAATATTGAAACAACTGGAGACGATCAATGGAAAATCTTTCAACAGGGTGTAGGAAACGGCAACCTGCCTTCAAATAATGTATTAAGTATTTTAAAAGACAAAGACAATAGCATTTGGGTTGGTACAGATGACGGAATTGGAATCATTTATTGTAGCGATAATGTATTGGGTAGCTGTGAAGCTACTCTCCCTATTATTCAACAAGATCAATTTGCAGGGTTTCTTTTTAAAGGAGAACAAGTACAAAGCATGGCGCTAGATGGAGCCAATCAAAAATGGATTGGCACTCAAAATGGAGTTTGGTTAATTAGCGCAGATGCAAAAAAAATCATTCATCATTTTACAGTTAGTAATAGCCCTTTATTGAGTAATGATGTTAAAAAAATTGCAGTAGACCCAACTACAGGCGAAGTATATTTTGCAACTTTTAATGGGCTTTGTAGTTATAGAGGAACTGCAACAGAATCAACAGAAGTTAAAAACAGTGTGCTTGTTTTTCCCAATCCTGTTCCGCCCCAATATAATGGTCAAATAGCAATAAGAGGATTAGCAGAAAATACCCTTATAAAAATCACTGAATTAAATGGCAGATTGGTTTACCAAACTAGAAGTTTAGGTGGCCAAGCTGTTTGGAATGGAAGAAATTATTTAGGTAATAAAGTTGCATCAGGAGTATATTTGATACTAGCTAGAGATGGGAAAGGAAATGAAAATATTGTTACTAAAATTGTAATTACCAGCGGTAGATAATGCAACTTAATATAGAAACAGAAAGATTACGAATTAGGGCATTAACCGTTATAGACGCAGGGTTCATGATGCAATTAATGAATACTCCAACTTGGATAAAAAACATTGGTAATAGAAATGTAAACGATAAAACAACTGCAAGTAATTATATCGCTAACAATATCATTAACAGTTATAATATTAATGGATTTGGCCTCTTCTTAGTGATCTTAAAAAAAGACAATCAATCCGCAGGAATATGTGGTATAGTAAAACGAGAAGGATTGGTTACCCCAGATTTAGGATTTGCCTTAATGCCAAATTATGAGGGCAAAGGCATTGCTACAGAGGCAAGTAAAGCCGTAGTGCAATATGCAAAAGAATCACTTCAACTATCTGCATTGGCAGGTATTACTAAACCAGAAAATATTGCCTCTATTCGTGTGTTAGAAAAAGTAGGAATGGAATTTAAAGAAATGATTCAGCTACCAAAAGATCCCAATTTGTTTTCGTTATATACTATGGCTTTGCATAAGGAAGCCTTGTAATCATTTCTGTTTTTGCATACCCGTCTAAACCAATTGAAACAATAGACCCTGACTTAGAAAGGTTTAAAAATCCATCAGCGTCAATAATAGACTCTTCCAAAAAAACAGATTTCAATTGACCTATTACAAAAAAAGTCTTGTTGTAATGAATTGGAGAAATCTCTACTAATTCCATTTCATAACTTACCAATGCTTCTTTAACAAAAGGCGCAATAATACCCTCTTCATACCTTTCTGTTAACCCAGTTGCTTCAAACTCATTCACTTCAGGCGAATATTTGGCACTACACTGATGTGCTTGATGCAAAAATGATTCATTAATATGGTTAATGGTAAAACATTTTGTATGCTCAATATTAGTAATGGTATCCGGAGCTGCTGCAACTGGTCTATTAATATAACCTATTAAAGCAGGGTCTGCTCCTAAATGAACAATACTACTTATTATAGATAAATTGGGAACACCTGAACTACTAATAGAACCAACTAAACTGACTGGTTTAAATCCGGTTAAACAATTAATAAAATTGGCTCTATAAAACCTTTCCCAGGTTTTTATTTCTTCAATTAAAAACTGACGCATAAATATATAAGGACTCAAAGCCTAAATTGTTGACTAGTCTTTATCTGCTTTTTCAATTGGCTTATAAAAAGCAGCTCTTTTAGGACCAGGGAAAGGAATATGGTCACCTTTTAAACCATGCCATAAAACTTTATTAAACTCCAAATCTGGTACTGCATCTTCTTTGGCTAAATTGAATAATTCAGATCTACGCTGCCATTCGTTTTTAGCAGTATTCTTGTCTTTTAAGTTCATATTAGGCATCAATGCCGTAAATGGACTTGTATTAGGTGTTGAGGTAAAGCAACGCCACATAGGTGTTGCAGCAGCATCGTATTGACTCATTGGTGGAATTCCAAGAATCAATTCCATGGTTCTTAGTGCGGAAGAAGTTGAATACATGGTATGATCTATATAACCTCTTTTTACAAATCCACCAGCTACAAATGCAATACTTCTATGTGCATCAACATGGTCTGCTCCATTTTGCGCATCATCTTCTACAATAAATATGGCGGTCTCTTTCCATATAGGGCTTTTGCTTAAGTACTCAACAAACAAACCAACAGCGTAATCATTGTCGGCCACATGTGCGTATGGAGTTGGTCTGCCTAATTTCAAACCCTCTGTATGGTCATTTGAAAAACGAACAGAATTAAACTGAGGCACTTTATTGATTGCAAGTAAAGAATCAAAATCTCTTTTCCATTGATAAAAGCGTGTAGTATCCATTACTGAATTATTATAACCAGTAAAATATTTACAGAAATTACCTTCTAATACAGGAATATTGGCTTTGTAGTTGTCTACGAATTCGCCATAACTTCTAAAACTTACACCTGCTTTTTTTGCATGATCCCAAAAAAATCCTCCTTTATTATTGGCTACTTTTCTATTGCCTTCTCCATCATAACTTCCCCCTCTTCCACCATAACTACTTACCCAGCTCTTTTCTAAAAAATCAGTAGCATATGCCCCCATGGTCCAGTTGTGCCCATCCATACTTACTTCTCCATCAACATAAAAATTATCTAACAAAACAAAGTTTCTAGCCAAAGCATGTTGATTGGGTGTAATGTTTTCACCAAATAAGGTAAGACGAGGATCACCATTGCCTTCTTTCATATCACCCAATACTTGATCGTAAGTTCTATTTTCTTTAATTACATAGAATACATACTTAATAGGGCTTTTATCTCCTACTCTCCTAGGAATTGGATTACCCGCTTCACCCTGTACTATTTTTTCTTTTACTTTATTATATGGGGTGTTTTGATATACCACTTGAGAGTAAACACTCATTTGTTTTGGAGTAGGCATATTAATTATACTCATAGTTCCCATAAACAATCCACCAATGTATTCAACTCCTTTGGGCTTATTCGGATCACCTTCGTGGTGCATCACAATTTGTTTATTGGCAAAAGGATTAGGGCCATATACATTGGCTTTAGAAGAAAAGCCTTTTCCATTAGAAACAAATATTTTGTTGCCCACTACCTTTACATTAGTAGGGTACCATCCAACTGGAATAAATCCTTTGCTTTTACTTTGGATAGGTTTACTCACATCATACACAGCTAAACAATTGTTATCTGCATTTGCAACAAAAAGGGTTTTTTCGTCGGCAGACAACGCCAGCCCATTGGTGGTTGAACCATTGGGTGCATCAGGATAAAGGGCTACGTTTAACACTTCAACTACTTTTTCTTCCTTGGTATTAATTACAGAAACTGAATTATCATTGGCATTGGCTACATATAAAACGGTTCCTTTATTATTTAATAACAATTCATTGGGATTATCGCCCACAGGTATTTCAACTGAGATTTTTCTTTCAATAGTATTAAATAAATATACTTTATCGCAACCCCAACAACTTATATAGAGTTGCTTTTTATTAGGAGACAACACACAAGCATACGCTTCTCCGCCCAATGCTTGTTTAAATATTGTTTTTTTAGACTTAATATCAATTATATACAATTGATTGTCTTCTCTGGTTACCACGTACAATAATTGCTGCTCATCATCAATAGCAATTCCAGCAGGACTAATTTTATTGGGCCATTTTTTTCCTAAAACAATTGAATCGGTAAGTGTTAGCTTATTGTTGTCAATTGAAAAGATTTCTATTCGGTTGTTGTGGCCACCCGATGCATACAGTTTTTTTTCATCGGCACTAAACACAAGCCCGTACCAACTCCGCTCAATAATTTTTGTATCAAGTATTTTTTCGGTAATTGGATTAATTAATTGAATGCTTTGCGTTCCCTGACCATTATTGGTAACAGCCATTAATTGTTTAGACTTACTGAGCACCATATTAAGTGGCAAGTCACCTAAAGGGAAACTTTTTCCAATGGGGGTTAATGCCCATCCATTGGGTAATAATACTTTCTTAGCAAGTAGTTGTTGAACTGTTTGAGCATTGGCATACGCTGAAACAAGTAATAGAATAGCTGCAATCAATTTCCTATACATACAATATAATTAAGGAAACTAAAGGTAGCATTCTGTTAAACAGCAAATAACAGTTTACGATAAATTAATAAGAAGAAATAAATTATTGTTTTGCAAACTCATAGCTCCTAACTGGCTTAAAGCTCAGCATTCCCCTATCCCCTGGCGCTACTTTATATTGAATTTGCCTATACATTCCGGTTCTTTGGGCACCTACAGAGTCTGCTGTATAAACAGGAAACCTGCGCATTAACGTGCCTTCCATTAGCATAAAAGTATCAAAACCTTTATACCCAGTTCTTAATTTTGGATCATCAACTATATCTGGGAAACCAATACCAGCAAGCGTTTCATTATTAATTGAAGAAATTCCAATTACCGTTCCTTTGTCGTTGGGGTCATTCGCATAAATATAAATAACCATATCAGGATAAAAGTCGTTGTTCAAATCGTCTACTTCCGCTTTTCTAATTCTGCCTTTAACTTCAAAGCTCACATCTCTTGCCCCACTACCAAATCCAATAGGACTAACCGTGACAAAATTTTTGTCTTCATTCTTATTACTACATACCAGCTTGAAACCAATATTTCCCAATTTCATAATGGTATCAATTTTCCTTGCCTGGCCATAAACACCAGTACCTAAAACCGTCATAATGCTTACAAAAAGTAAAAAAGCTGTTTTCATAATTGAATTTACATATTTCTTCTATACTGACCACCTACTGCATAAAGCGCGTTGGTAATTTGCCCTAAAGAGCAATACTTTACTGTTTCCATTAATTCGGCAAAGAGATTATCATTGTTTATTGCAGCTTTTTGTAATTGCAATAAAGCTTCTTGGCTCTTCAATTGATTGCGTAATTTAAATGATTGTAAGTTCTGAATCTGCTGTTCTTTTTCTTCGGTGGTACTTCGGATTACTTCGCCAGGTAAAATGGTAGGACTTCCTTTTTTGTTTAAAAAAGTATTCACCCCAATCAACGGTAATTCGCCCGTATGCTTTTTGGTTTCATAATACAAGCTCTCTTCTTGAATTTTATTGCGTTGGTACATTCTTTCCATAGCACCTAAAACTCCTCCACGTTCAGAAATTCTTTCAAATTCTGATAGCACTGCTTCCTCAACTAAGTCGGTTAGTTCTTCAATAGCAAAACTTCCTTGAATAAAATTTTCGGTATTGGCAGTTCCCAGTTCTCTATTGATAATTAATTGAATAGCCATTGCTCTTCTTACACTTTCTTCGGTTGGTGTTGTAATGGCTTCATCATATGCATTGGTATGAAGACTATTACAATTGTCATAAATGGCATACAAGGCCTGCAAAGTGGTTCTGATATCATTGAAGTCAATCTCTTGCGCGTGTAGGCTTCTACCGCTGGTTTGAATATGGTACTTCAGTTTTTGGGAACGATCATTGCCTTTGTATTTTTGCTTCATCGCTTTTGCCCAGATTTTTCTAGCAACTCTACCAATCACACTGTATTCTGGATCCATCCCGTTGCTAAAGAAGAAAGATAAATTTGGGGCAAAATCATCAATATGCATTCCTCTACTTAAATAATACTCAACAAAAGTAAACCCATTGGCTAGGGTAAATGCCAACTGGGTAATAGGATTAGCACCCGCCTCGGCAATATGATAACCACTAATGCTCACACTATAAAAATTGCGCACTTTTTGATCTATAAAATAAGACTGAACATCGCCCATTAACTTCAATGCAAACTCTGTTGAGAATATACAAGTATTTTGTGCTTGGTCTTCTTTTAAAATATCGGCTTGCACGGTTCCTCTCACTTGTGAAAGTGCTTCCGCTTTTAATTGAGCATAAATATCGGCAGGTAAAACCTCGTCTCCACTAACTCCCAACAATCCAATACCCAATCCATTATTTCCTTCAGGTAGTCTTTCAGGTGAAGATGGATTATAATAAACTGGTCTAGGCGTCTTACTAAATTTTTTCTCAATGATGGCATTCACTTCTGCCCATTTATCATTGGCTGTAATCCATTTTTCACATAATTGATCTATAGCTGCATTCATAAAAAATGCAAGTATAATGGGCGCAGGACCATTGATGGTCATACTTACCGATGTTTTAGGATCACACAAATCAAATCCACTGTATAATTTCTTGGCGTCATCAACAGTGGCAATACTCACCCCGCTATTGCCTACTTTTCCATAAATATCAGGGCGAGGATCTGGATCTTCCCCATAAAGTGTTACACTATCAAATGCAGTAGATAAACGGATGGCAGGTTGACCCAATGAAACATAATGAAACCGCTTATTGGTTCTTTCCGGACCACCTTCACCAGCAAACATTCTGGTAGGATCTTCTCCCTGTCTTTTTAATTCGAATACCCCAGCAGTATAAGGAAACTCACCAGGAATATTTTCTTGTAATTGCCATCTTAAAATATCACCCCAATCTTTGTAACGAGGCAAAATGACTTTTGAAATTCTGGTTCCACTTAAAGATTGTGTGGTAAGAGGTTGTCTTATCGTTTTATTTCTTACTGTGTATTCAAAAAAATCTGCTTGGTATTTTTTAACTAATTCAGGCCATTGCTGAATCATTTTCTTACAATCCTGGTGAAGCGATGTTTCAAATGATGCAGCAATATTTTCTAACTCCTGCTTTGCAGCACTATTTACTGGCAAAGATTGAATGGCCCCATTCAGTTGATACCACTTCGACGCAATTAAACACTGCTCATTGGTCCATTCGTTGTAATTTCTGTTGGCGTCTGCAATTTCAGCCAAATAACGAACTCTTTTAGGTGGTATAATTTGAGCTCTGGTAGTTGTTTCATTCAAACCAGCTTGTATTGCAGTAATCGCTGAAAAATAAACACCCGTTTTTTCTTGGATGGTATTCATTATTTTACCAAACAACTGATTAATACCTGTATCATTAAACTGCGCCGCAATGGTTCCTACTACTGGTAAATTTTCATCTGCTTCATTCCACAACTCATGGTTGCGCTTGTATTGTTTGCGAACATCATGCAAAGCATCTAACGCTCCAGCCTTGTCAAATTTGTTGATGCAAATTAAATCGGCAAAGTCGAGCATATTTATTTTCTCCAACTGAGACGCAGCACCGTATTCAGGTGTCATTACATATAAACTAACATCGCAAAAATCTAAAATAGATGCATCACTCTGCCCCACACCTGCAGACTCTAAAATAATCATATCAAATCCTGCCACTTTACAAATATTAATGGCTTCTTGCACATGTGCACTCAAAGCAGTATTGTCATCTCTGGTGGCTAAACTTCGCATGTAGGCTCTATTATGAGCAATCGCATTCATTCTTATACGATCACCCAATAATGCTCCACCTGTTTTTTTCTTTGAAGGATCAACCGAAATAACAGCAATTGTTTTATCGGTATAGTTATTTAAATACCTTCTAACAATTTCATCGGTTACCGAACTTTTACCAGCACCGCCCGTTCCGGTAATTCCTAAAACGGGTACTGATTCAGTATCTAATACAGTTACTTCTGCTGAACCATCTAATAACCCATTTTCAACTAAAGTTATTTTTCTAGCAACGGTTCTGATTTCTTTAACCTCTCCTAAATTCAAAGGCTTTTGTGTATTCGCATTCGAATTCAATTCAAAATCACATTGCACCAACACATCTTCAATCATTCCTTCTAATCCCATTGTACGTCCATCGTCTGGACTATAAATTCTAGTAATACCGTGCTGATGTAATTCTCTTATTTCTTCGGGTAAGATGGTTCCCCCACCGCCACCAAAAATTTTAATATGTCCGCAACCATTCTGATCTAGTAAATCTTTCATGTATTTAAAAAATTCTACATGACCGCCCTGGTAACTGGTAATGGCAATACCTTGAACGTCTTCTTCAATGGCGCACTCCACAATTTCAGCAACGCTTCTATTGTGGCCTAAATGAATTATTTCTGCCCCTTTAGACTGTAAGATTCTGCGCATAATATTAATTGCAGCATCATGCCCATCAAACAAACTAGCAGCAGTTACTATTCTAACTTTATTCTTTAATGAAAACGCCATATCCTATTTTTTAAACTCGGGCAAAAATACTGTATAAATGCAAGGGGTGAACAACCGTTAGTTTTTTATTTGGTCAAAAAAACGGGCTTTTGCATTATCTTGACATTTAAAGGATTTTTATGCGATTCAAAGTAACTATAAACCAGCAAGAAGCCTACCCAGTTATACATTTAATAGACAGCCAAACAGGTTGCATGGCTGAAATTTTTGCTTTTGGAGGTTTATTGAATGCGTTCCATATTCCATTGAACGGAACCCTTTTCAATTGTATTGATGGGTTTGAATCAGTTAAACAAGCAGAAGAAAAAATTACTAATGCATTCAAAAGTGCAAAAATAAGTCCGTTTGTCTGTAGGCTTCAAAATGGAAAATATAATTACAATGGGCAATCATACACAATTCGAAAAAACTATTTAGGCAATCACGCATTACACGGATTAATATACGATGCCGTTTATGAAATAGACAGTATAACCCAATCCGAAGATACTGCTGCCATTTCTATGACCCATCATTATCAAAAAAATGACCCTGGTTATCCATTTGAATATACCATTCATTTACAATGGGAGCTAAGGGCCAACAATTATTTATCGGTTACAACTTCAATAAATCATCATAATGAGGGCCCAATACCTTATGCGGATGGATGGCACCCTTATTTTACTTTAGGAGGAACAGTAGATCAATACCAACTGCAATTTGATGCCGATACCCAACTGGAATTTGATGCGGCTTTAATCCCCACCGGGAAAAAAATAAAAGATGCTCGTTTTGTGCAAAAAAATACCCTCGAAAACGTATTCTTAGACAATTCTTTTGAGTTGGCTCCAAATGGGAAATGTATACTGAGTAATGACCATTTACAGTTGGAAGTAGTACCCGATCAACACTATCCAATATTACAAGTTTATACCCCTGAGCATAGAAATAGTATTGCAATTGAGAACTTATCTGGAGCACCAGATAATTTTAATAATGGTATAGGATTATTAATGTTATTACCCAATAAACAATACCAATTCAAAACGAGTTACCAGTTAACCCAACTATAAATCTACTACAGCAGTCATAGAAATTTCAACATTAACACCACGAGGTAATCCCTTTACAGCAACGGTTTCTCTTGCGGGGTAGTCTCCATTAAAATAAGTGCCATACACTTCATTTACTTCAGCAAATAAAGCCATATCACTTAAGAAAATAGTTGTTTTTACCACATGTTCAAAAGACAGTTTTGCTTCTTTTAAAACCGCTTCAATATTTTTCATCACCTGGTGTGTTTCCGCAGCAATATTGTCTTGTACCAGCGCACCACTTGCAGGATCAAAAGCAACTTGACCGCTTAAAAAAACAAAGCCATTGGCTTTAATTGCTTGATTATAGGGCCCTATAGGAGAAGGTGCATTCACAGTTTTTACTACTTGTTTAGACATAGATTTCTTTTGATACAGCAAATTGCTGCTTTTTAATCAACCTGCCAACCTAAATTTGCATCCCAAGCCCATTTATGCAAATTATTATAAGAGCAACAGACCATCAATACCCCATTTTAGCCAACAAATTAATTAATGGTAATAATAGCATTGTTAGGTATGAATCTACCAATGAAGCAATTCCTTTTGGTGATATCTATATTGACGCATGTTTTGAAGAAGAAGGACCGTGCTTCTCCACTGTTCAAAATAGAATTGTTTTAGTGAATGCAGTATGTACTCCATCTGAAATGCTGCCCAAGAATTTTGTTCGTTTTAATGGATGGGATGGATTTTTGTCTCAACCAACTCTAGAAATTGCAGGTAATGAAGAAGCAGTAATCAAAGCTAAAGAACTATTAACGGCTGTAGGAATTACAACTATCGTATCTGCAGACGAATTGGGTTTGATTGGACCTAGAGTAGTATCAATGATTATAAATGAAGCCTATTTTGCTCTAGCAGAAAATGTAAGTACAAAAGAAGAAATTAATACTGCCATGAAATTAGGGACTAATTATCCTTATGGCCCTTTTGAATGGTGTGAATTAATTGGATTTAAAAGGGTTTCAACACTTTTGCAAAGTTTGGCAAAAACAAATGAACGTTACAGTTTAGCACCTGCATTCCAAAACAACTAATACATGGCTTTAATATTAAATATTGATACAGCAACAGGGTATGCAGGGGTTTGTTTAAGCAGGGATAATACCCTCTTGGTAAGTCAATCTCATCAACACCAAAAAGACCATGCTGCTTTTTTACAACCTGCTATTGAATCCATCATGAAAGAAGCTGGTTGTAATTTAAAAGATATTGATGCGGTAGCTGTTACTGGTGGCCCTGGTAGTTACACAGGCATAAGAGTAGGGTTGGCTTCTGCAAAAGGTATATGTTATGCATTAAATAAACCACTCATAATGGTTAACACACTTGCTGTTATTGCCAATGCTGCATTGGCAAATATTGCCGAGTCTGATCAAGAAAAAGATGCCGTTTTGTATCCAATGATAGACGCTAGAAGGATGGAAGTTTTTGCAGGAAAGTACAGCCTTCAGCTATTAGAGTTAGAAAATTCACATGCTTTGGTGCTAGATGATGCCTTTTTTGAGGGGCTAAATTGTCATTCTAAAGTAATTTTTTGTGGAGATGGCTCCAAGAAGATTGAGCAATTTACCCTACCAATCAACTATAGTATTGATTTTACACAACACACTGTTAATCATATGGTTATTATTTCAGAAGCCCAATTTAAAGCCAAAAATTTTGCCAATTTGGCCTATGCAGAACCGCTATATTTAAAGGAATTTTATCAACCTACAAGACCACAATAAACATTGACAAAAAACATAGAAGAATAACTACATTGTATGCATTACAAAAAAGCTAACTTTGCATAAGTCTTAATACCCCCAATATTACTTGACATGAACGCAACCATTCAATCAATCCTATTAACCAATGGCGCAGAGCCTGTGAAGGTAGATTTCCTTCAGGCAAAGAAGGCATCTTTGATCCTTCGGTCCATTAACCACAAGCTTCGACAGCAAATCATCAAACTATTAGATGAGCATCAAAAGATGACTGTTACAGAGCTTTATGTAAAACTTCGTTTAGAACAATCCGTAGCTTCCCAGCACCTGGCCATTTTACGACGAGCCGGTATTGTGAGTACCACACGAGAAGGGAAATTCATTTATTACTCCGTTAATTACACTCGCTTAAACGATGTGGTTGGTTTTGTGAAAGCATTGGTAGATTAATTACCTTTGCCGCAAAATCATTGCATGTTTATAAAACAATTATACACTGGATGTATCAGCGAAGCTGCGTACTATATTGAAAGTAATGGTATTGCCGCTGTTATAGATCCAATAAGGGATGTTGATGCTTACTTAGCTTTAGCCAAAGAGCGCAATGCCAAGATCCAGTATATTTTTGAAACACATTTTCATGCAGATTTTGTGAGTGGACATTTAGATTTAGCAGCTGCTACAGGCGCTACAATTGTTTATGGGCCTAGTACCGTAACGAAATACCCTGTGCATGTTGCAAAAGATCTGGAAATATTTACACTAGGAAATATTTCTATTCAGGTATTGCATACACCAGGACATACCTTAGAAAGTAGTTGCTACTTATTAAAAGATGAAGCAGGAAAAAATACAGCCATTTTCACCGGTGATACTTTATTTGTGGGTGATGTGGGCCGACCCGACTTAGCCCAGAAAAGCAATGAATTGAGCATGAATGATTTGGCTGGTATGCTTTATGTTAGTTTGCAAGATAAAATAATGCCCCTTGCAGATGATGTAGTGGTGTACCCCGCACATGGAGCAGGAAGTAGTTGCGGTAAAAATTTAGGCGCAGATTCGTTTAGCACGATTGGTGTTCAAAAAGCAAGTAATTATGCTTTGCAGGCTGAATCTAAAGAAGCATTTATTAAAGCAGTTACCGACGGATTAAATGCTCCACCCGCTTACTTCCCCATTAATGCCCAAATTAATAAAGAAGGGTACACCAGTTTAGACAGTATTTTAGCCAAAAGCATGCAGCCTTTAACGGTAAAGGATTTTAAAGAAAAGTTGGCAGACAACACCATCATTTTAGATACCAGACATCCAGATCTTTTTATGCAGGGGTTTGTTCCTAGTGCCATTAATATTGGATTGAATGGTCGATTTGCAGAATGGGCGGGCACTTTATTGCCATTTACACAACCCATTGTATTAGTTACCGAATTAGGCGCAGAAAAAGAATCGATTATTCGGTTAACAAGAGTAGGATTCGAGAAAATAGAAGGGTATTTATCAGGTGGATTTGAAACTTGGCAAACTGCAGGAGAAAACATTGATATGATTATTGATGTAGAAGCAGATGAGTTAGCTATGGATCTTCCATTTGATGAAAACTTAGTGATTGTAGATGTTAGAAGAGAAACCGAATATGCCAACGAACATGTAAAAGAAGCCATCAACATTCCTTTAGATCAACTAACTGATCCGGGTAGTATGGCCAACTTAGACGACCACCACAATATTTATATTCATTGTGCAAGCGGGTACAGAAGTGTAATTGCTGCCTCAATGATTAAAAGACAGGGTATACACAATATTCGAAATGTGGTGGGTGGAATTGAAGCAATAAAAGGTTTGCCTGAGAAATTTGAATTTGAAAAAGAAGCTGCAGCTTTAAACTAGGTTTATTTAATCTCGAGTGCAGCGTGTTTGGAAGGATCAAAACTCCATTTCCATCTGCGATGACTCCAGAGGTAATTGGCTGGTTTTAATTTAACTGCTTGTTCTACTTTGGCAGCATATAACTTTGTTAGTTCCCCATCTTTATAGGCAAGTGGATCAGAACTAATTAATTCAAATTTAATTTCATAATAACCTCTTCTCACTTTATAAAAATGACAGAATACCACATGGGTATCATTCAATTTTGCTCCTTTTTCAGGACCTAATATAAATGGAGTCAGTCGGTTGAAAAATGGTACCCAATGGGCTTTCAGGTCGCTGGGTGGATTCTGATCGGCAGCAAGTCCTAAAGCATACCGGTCTTTCACATAACTTCTGAATTGATTTTTAAAATGCTTGGTAGGTATAAGTATGGTGCCATTTTTAGCACGCATATCATAAATTATTTTGTCCATTACTTTATTAGACAACGGTTGATAAACCCCAACAAATGGATACAAGCTATGTCTAGGAATCCAGTGGTTTAAAAACTCCCAATTAAAAAAATGGCCTGCCAATAATTGAACATTTTTTCCTGAGCTGTATAAATCGTTTAATACTTCAATGTTTCCAACCAATCGCTTATCTGCTTCTTTTGTGCTGATTGAAATCATCTTGATTGTTTCCACAATGGTATCAATAAAGTTGTGGTAAAAGTCTTTGGCTATTCTAATGCGCTCTTTTTCTGATTTATCTGGAAAGGCAATCAATAAATTATTCAGCACCACTTTTTTTCTATATCCAAACAAATAAAACACCAAAACATATAATCCATCTGCAATAAAATACATTACACGCCAAGGCAATAGCGACAATAAATAAAACAAAGGATAAATAATAAAGTACATGGCCTTGGGGGCTTTAAAGAATAATGTTCTGTAAAATAAGACTCTTTTCTTGGTGATCGGTATTATAGTGAAGCCCTCTGCTTTCTTTTCTAAACTGCGCCCCTTTAACAATAAGGTAACCCACTGTAATTAAATTACGCAATTCACAAAGCTGAGGTGAAACCTTGGTAGAACGATACAGTTGCTCAGTTTCTTCAAACAATAAATCCAATCTTTTCATTGCCCTACTCAATCTTACATCGGTTCTTACAATACCCACATAATCACTCATAATTTGTTGCAATTCTTTCAAGCTTTGGGTAATCAAAATCATTTCTCTGGGCTCTGCTGTTCCTAAAGCATTCCAATCTGGCAATTTTTCAATTAAGGCCAACTGATCAATTTGTTTGCATGTATCAATATAACACCTATGAGCAAATACCATTGCTTCCAACAAACTATTACTGGCTAATCGGTTTGCGCCATGTAATCCTGTGCTAGCACATTCTCCACATGCATATAAATTTCGGATAGATGTTCTACCCCATTCATCTGTTTTAATTCCACCACAACTATAATGAGCAGCAGGAGCCACTGGAATCATTTGTTGCATTACATCAATTCCAATTGATAAACATTTTTGGTAAATATTTGGAAAGTGATGAATGAACTTTTCTTTGCCCATATGCCTACAATCCAAATAAACATGTTCTGTACCTGTCCGCTTCATTTCGTTATCAATTGCACGAGCAACAATATCGCGGGGAGCCAAATCTTTTCTATGATCGTAACGCTCCATGAAAGCTTCACCTGCTTTATTACGTAAGATACCCCCATCCCCTCTTACCGCTTCTGTAATTAAGAAGGAAGGAGAAACACCAGGTTCATATAAAGCAGTTGGATGAAATTGAATAAACTCCATATTTTCAATTTTACCCTTTGCCCTATATACCATAGCAATGCCATCTCCTGTTGCAATTTTTGGATTTGTTGTAGTTCTATATGCTTGACCACAACCCCCCGAAGCCAGCAAAACAATTTTAGAAACTATTTTTTCTATTTGATTGGATTGCAAATTCAATACATAAACCCCGTAGCAAGTGATATCTAAAGTAGATTTGGTAACCAGATAGCCTAAATGATGCTGCGTAAGTAAATCAACCACAAAGCAATGGTTCAATAATTGGATATTTGGTAAGCTATTTAACTGAGACAGCAATGCTCTCTCCATTTCCATTCCAGTTACGTCTTTGTGATGCAATATTCTGTTCTCACTATGCCCCCCTTCTTTCCCTAAACTATAAATGCCTGATTCTTCTTTATCAAAAGCAGCCCCATAATCAATAATCTCTTTTATTCTTTCAGGACCTTCTTTCACCACTATCTCTACTATCGATTCATTACAAAGCCCATCACCTGCTATTAAAGTATCTTCAATATGCTTGCTAAAACTATCTCTACTTTCATCCCATACCCCTGCAATACCGCCTTGTGCATATTTGGTATTGGTTTCATCGGCCTGCGTTTTAGTAATTAGGATAATTTTTTTATCAGGAAATTGCTTTGCAACTTTTAGTGCATAAGTTAATCCTGCAATGCCAGATCCAATTACTAAAAAGTCTGATTGATGCATACAAAAATTTAAATTGAATTAGGCTGGCTCTATCCAAGCACCATGTTCTTTCAATAGATTAATTAATTCGGATACCGCAATTTCACTATCAATATTTCTTTTCATGATATCCTTCCCCTTATACAAAGTAATTTTACCCACACCACTACCTACATACCCAAAATCTGCATCTGCCATTTCACCAGGACCATTAACAATACATCCCATGATCGCAATTTTAACGCCCTTCAAATGATTGGTTACATTTCTAATTTTAGCAGTGGTTTCTTGCAAATCAAACAATGTTCTGCCGCAACTTGGGCAGCTGATATATTCAGTTTTAGAAATTCTTGTTCTGGTAGCTTGTAAAATACTGAAAGCAGAAGAGTTAATGAACTGCTCAACGGAAGTATTACTCAAGTAGTTTCTTCCACTAGTATCTACTGCACCTGTATTCATTGTTTGATAGCTATTAGAAGTCATTCCCAAACAGATGCCATCTCCCATTCCATCTAATAATAAAGAGCCGCATTCGGTTGCATAATGAATTAAATGTTCATCAGCCGTTTGCCAATTACTATCGGTAATGATTACTACAGGATTCTGTACTTGTAAATTCATTAATTCCATCACCATTCTTCTGATAGACTGCATTGCATTAGTATTGGTACTACTTAAGCAAAGCACTACGGTATTATCATTGGCAAATTCTTCTAAAAAAGTATAGTCGTTAACGGCTGTAGCATCGTTATAGCAATCAACCATTACAAAATTGATGGTATCGCTTTTTGTATTTGTTTGAACATAACCCGACCTGTCAAATATGGGGAAGTAGCTGTATTTATCAGCGCATTCGGCATAAGTAGCAGGATATACAATCACTTTTAAAGTGCCAGGCAATGCAAAATCAAGCAACTGATTTCCAGTAAAAATATAATCAGCAGCAGCATCCCCAATGGCCCACTTATCTGTTGCAGCATCATATTTATATCCAATTGCTTCTAAATGAGAAGGAGTAATTTGTGTAACCTTACTAAAGTCTGCAATCACAACCGGTACTTGGGTTCCGCCAATATTGCTTACTGCAAATGATTTTCTTCTACTGTAATTAAATGGATCGTAAGGTACTTTAGTAATTGCAGGAACAAGCCCATATGTAACACCTGCACGGCTTTCAACACTGTATCGTTTAATTAAATCTTTACAAACAGGAATTTCTAATTCAGGATCTTCTGTTAAACTTACGCGAACAGTATCTCCAATTCCATCTTCTAATAAAGTGCCAATCCCTGCAGCACTTTTAACCCTACCATCTTCTCCGTCTCCCGCTTCCGTTACCCCTAAATGTAAAGGATAACATTCACCAAACTCCGCTTCCATTTGCTGAATCAATAAGCGATAAGCCTGCACCATCACTTGAGGGTTGCTAGCTTTCATACTCAAAATGATATTGTGGTAGTCTTCTGAACGAGCAATACGCAAAAACTCCATCGCACTCTCCACCATACCAATGGGCGTATCACCATACCTACTCATGATTCGATCACTTAAGGATCCATGATTGGTACCAATACGCATTGCCGTTCCGTGCTCTTTACAAATTAATACCAATGGAGTAAATCGTTCCCGAATACGTTCAATTTCTTCTAAGTATTCAGCATCGGTATAATCAATTTGTTCAAACTTTTTCTTGTCTACATAATTGCCTGGATTCACCCTTACTTTCTCTACTATTCTAGCAGCAATTTCAGCAGCATTGGGAGTAAAATGAATATCGGCCACAAGGGGAGTAGTGTAGCCGCGTTTACGTAACTCGTCTTTAATATGCTGGAGGTTCTCTGCTTCCTTCTTAGAGGGAGCAGTAATTCTTACCAATTCGGCACCTGCTTCAATACAACGAATGGTTTGTTCTACAGTTGCCATGGTATCCATGGTATCAGTAGTAGTCATGGTTTGAACCCTAATTGGATTACCATTGCCTAAACGTAAATCGCCAATTTTTACTTCACGCGTTTTTAATCTACTCAGTTGTGTTAAAGAATTACAGTATAGTTGCATAAAGTGCTTTATGGGGATTATCTTTTACCTTCAAAAAATCCTTGGTTGCTCAATATTTTTTTGAGCAAAGAAATCCTAATGTCAACCATAGGAATATTTGCCGGACCTTCCACATTCAATACAAAAAAATAAGGGTGTTTGTTCTCTTCAATCCAACCTACCACCCATCCCAATTGATTTCCGTTTTCTTTATAAGTTAACCCGGTTTTATAACTTAGCTGATAATTGGCATTCGAATCTCGTAACATCATTCGCTTTACAATCTCGTGTGTTCTCTTTTGAAAAGGCAATTGATTAAAAAACAAGCGTTTCATAATACCCAATTGTTCATCGGGCGTTAACTTGATGGTATTATTTAACCAAAAGCTGTCGATTGATTTACCAATAGTATGATTGCCATATTGCAAACTATCTAACCAGAATTGCATAGTGTCTTTTCCAATTCTTCTGGCTACTTCTTGGTAATAAGGAACAATAGAATTTTTAAAAGCAGTCTCCATGGTTACTGCAGAATCCAATGGAATAGTCATTTTTTCATCAGATACTACACCCGTCTCCAAAGCAATTAGTGAGTGAACCACTTTAAAAGTTGAAGCTGGAGAATAGGCAGAATCTTTGTATCTACTTAAGTTATAAATAGTAAAATCCCCAGTGCCATTATCAAATAAGGCAAATGTCCCTTTTACAGCCGCCGAATCAAAGTATTTTCCTAACGCTTCATCCTCTTTAACATTGTTGGGAGAACAAGCTGCAAAAAAGAACCCAATACTTACTATCAATAATAATTTTTTCATACTCTTTTTTTATTTAATCACCCCCAATTCCTTACCTACTTTGGTAAACGCTGCTATGGCTTTATCTAAATGTGCTTGTTCATGAGCGGCACTCAATTGTACCCGAATTCTTGCCAACCCCTTCGCTACAACTGGATAAAAGAATCCAATTACATAAACACCCTCATCCAACAATTTGGCAGCAAAATTTTGAGCAATTACGGCATCATATAACATAATAGGAACAATAGGATGGTCACCTGGTTTTATATCAAAACCAGCTTCGGTCATTTTTGTTCTAAAATAGTTCGTATTATATTCTAGTTGATCTCTTAATGTAGTAGCAGATGTAAGCATATCTAATACTGCTATAGATGCACCCACAATACTAGGTGCAACCGTGTTAGAGAAAAGGTAAGGACGACTTCTCTGACGCAACATTTCAATAATCTCTTTTCGGCCAGAAGTAAATCCACCACTTGCGCCGCCTAGGGCTTTACCCAAAGTGCCGGTAATAATATCAATCCTGCCCATTACCCCGCGGTATTCATGGGTTCCTCTTCCCGTTTTTCCTAAGAATCCAGAAGAGTGACACTCATCAATCATTACAATGGCATCGTATTGATCGGCTAAATCACAAATTTTATCTAATTGCGCAATGGTACCATCCATGCTAAATGAACCATCTGTTACAATAATTCTACTTCTACAATTGGCAGACTCTTTCAGCTTTGCTTCTAAGTCTTCCATATTATTGTGCTCGTATCTAAAACGTTGCGCTTTACACAAACGAACCCCATCAATAATAGAAGCATGATTCAAAGCATCACTAATAATGGCATCTTCTTCACCAAACAAGGGTTCAAAAACACCTCCGTTGGCATCAAATGCAGCTGCATATAAAATGGTGTCTTCTGTTCCCAGAAAATCAGCCAATTTTTTTTCTAATTCTTTATGAATGTCTTGTGTACCGCAAATGAATCGAACACTGCTCATACCATATCCATGGGTATCAATGGCTTTATGTGCAGCTTTAATTACGTCTGGATGAGAAGAAAGACCTAAATAGTTGTTGGCACAAAAGTTCAATACTTTTTTACCATTCACTACAATTTCAGGCCCTTGTTCACTGGTAATAACTCTTTCCTTTTTGAATAAACCAGCAGATTCAATTTCAGCCAACTCACTGGCAATTCTGGCAACAAATTTTTCGTTCATATTCCATTCATTAGAATGGCAAAGGTAGGGAAGTTCAGGCTTTTTTAGTCGGCAACAAACCGGTAGCCAACGCCTTTTATGGTAATAATTTGAAGATTGGGATCTTCTTTTAAATATCCTCTTAATTTGGTGATATACACATCCAAATTTCTGCTATTAAAGAATGAATCATTCCCCCAAATATGGTTCAATAAATCTCTTCGTTGAATGAGTTCATTGGCATTAAGGTAAAAATACTTCAACAACTCAGATTCTCTGTACGATAATTTCCTAATATCTTTTCCTAGAATTAACATTTGTTTGTGTGCATGGAACCTAAATTGACCAATTATTACTTCCTCTTCTAACCCCTTAAGAACAGTTGTTTTGGGAATTCGCAAAACGTTATTAATTCGAACAATCAACTCTTCCATACTAAAGGGCTTTCGTATATAATCGTTCCCGCCCAAGTTAAACCCCTTTACAACATCCTCTGTTTGGGTTTTAGCGGTTAAAAAAATAATGGGCATATCTTCCTGTATACTCCTTATGGCAGTAGCCAACTCAAAACCATTTATATTGGGAATCATGATATCTAACAAGCATATATCGGGTAAGAATTGTTGAAATTGATTGATGACTCTAGCACCATCGGTTTCCATTAAAACCTCAAACCCTCTTTGTTGTAATGACTCTAATACTATTTTTCCTAAGAACAACTCATCTTCAACATATAGAATTTTGATTGCCATAATAAACTAAGATGGATTAATATTAATCGGTTTGTTTTCAGTTGTGGATACTGGTAATTGTACAACAAACTCACTTCCTTTTCCAAGTTCGCTTTGTACAGATATTGAACCATTATGTTGTCGAATAATATGATTTACATAACTCAACCCCAATCCATATCCTTTAATATTGTGAACATCTCCTGTTGGCACACGGAAGAATTTATCAAAAATTTTGTCTTGAAATTGTTTGGCAATACCAATGCCATTATCATTAATGCGTAATTCAACAAAATTATCAGAAAGCATTGTTAAGTGTATTTTCACAACAGTGTTTTTACCACTGTATTTCAAAGCGTTGTCCAATAAATTATATATGACACTTGATATATGCAATTTATCTGCATTAATAAATACTTCTCTTAAAGAGGAATTGAATTCGATTAATGCATTCTTTTGATCAAATTGAATTTTAATACTATCAAGAATATCTTCTAATAACTGCTTGAGATTAAACCATTCTTTATTGAGGACTATTTTATCTGATTCAAACATTGACAACTTTAGTACTTTATCTACCAATAAACTCAACCGCTGAATTTCAGCAGATGAAATTTCTAAGTATTCTTTTGTTCTATCAGGATTTTGTAAAGCATTAAAATTTCTCAAAGCTTCAATTGCAACATTTACAGTAGCAATAGGCGTTTTGAGCTCATGAGTAATATTACTAATAAACTCATTTTTAAAAATGGCCAATTTTTGTTGCGCCAATAGATTTCTATATAAAAAAATAAAAGCTATTGATATGAATGCAATTAACAGTAAAGAGAGAAAAGCCTGAGGCAAAATTTGAAGTAACAAAAATGGAGTAGGGTTATTAAATTTTGCTTGAAACCACTTGGGCTGAGTGAAACCCACTGTAGCAATACTTGTTTTATAAAAAATTGATGGAACGGTGTCTTTAAGATGTAATGAATCAAATAGACCCGTCTTGATAGTAAATGTCAAATCAATACCCGACTTGTTTAGATTGGCAGCATATGCAGAATCTAAGTCTTTAATGGAAAGCGAATCAGACACAGCAATACTTCTAGAAAATAGACTGATAATAGAACGGTTGGTTGTTATGTCTGATACACTCTTTGATATCCGAATTAACTGTGGTTTTTTATCTTCTTTTGAAGGCTTTTTTGTTAAGTTAATCGATTGATGTAGCAGAAATGAATCTGACATTATGGGCTTAACTCCAATTGAGTCTCTATTTTTTTTATGCAACCACTGACGAATATTTGTTAAGCTATCATTTGTACGAATTGCTACTGTAGGCTTATTAGGATGGACCCTAATACTAACGATTGAAGAAGGCTTAGGCAAGAGGGTATCCAAAAACAAACTTATTTTTTTAGAATCAGTTTGTTGATTTTGTGTAATGGAAGTTTTTTTGATTGATGAGTCGCGAAGTACACCCGTCATTGTATTTACAAAAACACTATCGCGAAAGATGTTTGGCTTTATACTATCTCGTTCCTTTAATAATGCATTTGCAGCTTCTAATGCAAATAAATTATTGCCTTTCCCAGCATTTAAAAAAAGCGTATCAGCTTTAAATCGATTGACTTGCATGGTATAAACCAATTCCTTAAAAAGTAAATCTGTTTGCTTTAAGGTTCTTTCTTTTTCTTCTTGAAAAATCAGATTTATCCAATAACATTGAAATGCTACTATTACAGCAATGGCGCTGATCATTACCAGTCTTGAAATAGTCAATTTATTCATAGCCTATACAAATATAAACCTGAAAAGAACCACTAAGTTCCATATTAACCTTAATTAACCTTAGTGAAAGGCAGTTTAACACAGCATGAAATAGTTTTGATTTCTAAAACAAGTAATATGAAAAAATGGATAACAGCAGCTATGCTGCTCAGCTGCTCAACGTTATGGGCGCAACAAAAAGAAGGCACAATTATTTATGAAAAAAAAGTCAACCTCCACAAAACAATTCAAAATGAACAAATGAAAGCAATGATGCCTGAATTTAGAACAAGCAGGCACCAATTACTATTTAGTGACAGTATATCAATTTATCGAATGATACCTGAAACTGAAGCTCCAGATCCATTTTCATCTAGAGGTGGCGGAACTGTATTCGTCAATGTAGGCGGCGGGGCAGATGGCGGTGACTTATACAAAAATTTTGCACAATCAAAAGGTATACAATCCTCAGATTTTGGGGGGAAAACATATCTAATACTTGATACATTGAAATCAGAACCTTGGAAAATGACAGAGGAAACAAAAAATATTCTTGGGTTCAAATGTTACAAAGCAACCAGAAAAGTCAAACAAGCACAAAGATCCGTTATTAGAACATTTGGAGGACCGGTCAATACCAACAGCGATACTACCAAAAAACAATCAGCTCCAGAAATGAAAGAAATTGATATAATCGCGTGGTTTACCAACGACATAATTACTCCAGCTGGACCAGAAAATTATGGCCAATTGCCTGGATTAATTTTAGAATTAGATATTGAAAACGGCACAACCGCTTTTATAGCTACAGAAGTCAAGAAAACGGTTAATAAAAAAGAATTAAAAGAACCGCAAAAGGGTAAGCCAGTGAGTAGGCAAGAATTTCAAAAAATCATGTTTGATATGATGAGTTCACAAGCGCCAGGAGGATTTAGAATGAATAGAAACTAAACAATAAAAAACGGCCCTTGAAAACAAGGGCCGTTTTTCTAACTATAGCCGAAATTAAAAACTGCGCATAATAATATTTGGACTATTACCACTAGATGACCTGTTTAATCGGTAACTAAAACTTAATAAGAAGTATCGTTGTAAAACATTGTACCGGGTATCCTGAATAAAGTTTTGATTTGCTGTTCTATTAATACCAATGTTTTTATTCAACACATCTAAAACAGTGAACTTCAATTCGCCCTTTTTATACTTTAAAAAGCTTTTTGCAAGGGAAATATTCCAAAAAGGAACGATGGTATTGAACCCATCAGCTCTTCCTGTATTAATGGTATAGTCAAGTGTATTATTTAATACAAATCCTTTAGGTAAAAAATTGGTGATGTCAAGGCCGTAAACTTGTTGAAAAAATCGGTTATTCAGCTGTGGTTGCAATGAATACTTGGCTTGATTAATATTAACTCTAGCAGTTAAATGAATTTCTAGCGTTGTATCAAGTGAAAACTGGTAACCAATATTGGGTGTTAAAATAATATTATCGATGGTATTTTTTTGATCATTAATAAAACTGATATTTCTAAAGCTGGAACCACTTAGTCCAATATCAACCCTAGACTTCAATTTTTTCAGAGGGAAACCTGCATTAAAATTTCCTACTAAGAATGAATTTCCATCTGCATTTACTGGCATAGTTATTCTTGAACCATTTGGCAAAATCCTATCGGAATTCACAAATGCGTTATTGATTCGTGAATAAGAAAGAAATGAAAACACATTTCTTTGTGTATACAAATTAAATGAAGAGAAATTGATTGCCAATGATTGGGTATAACTACGTCTTAAGTTAGGATTTCCAGTATAGGTATTGAGTGGGTCGCTGATATCTGCTACTGGTTGTAACTGTTGCGTAGAAGGTTGATTGGTTGATGTATTATAATTTATTCCCAAACTAACAGAAGGTTTTAATTTGAATTGCACAGAGAGCATGGGCAATACATCAGTAAATGTTTGCTTAATGGTATTTGAATTAGTTTTATTCACACTTTCCAATGATGCAACCTGCAAATTTGCACCAGTGGTTAAACTCAACTTTTTAAAATTAGATCTAAAATTTAGCCCGCCTCCGCCATATATGTACACACTTCTAAAATGGTTGCTTAAAAGATTGTTTACTTGATCATACTTGCCGTTTCCATTATTGAAATCAAAAGTATTTCTTTTACTTTCTCCTGTACTAATATTATAAAAAGTACTGAATTCCAATAATGATTTTAAACCAATACCCTCTGTATAGATAATATTACCACCAATATTATTTGTTATTGCATCCCTATTATTGATTTGCTTGGTAATTGAATCTGGCAAAGGAATACCCGCATTGTAAAAGCGATTGATGGTGGTTAAATTGCCATCTTGTTTACTATCATTATATGCCAAACTCATATTTGAAGAAATGGTTCTGCCACTCTTTTTAAACTTTTTTCTATATAACAGATTTCCATTAAAATTTACAGCATTCGATTGACTGATTAAATTGGTACTCCCTTCATTCAATTTTACTTGCTGGTCATTAATTGACTGATAGGTACTAGCTGAGTTGGCAATATTATTTTGAATAGTAAGTTGGGGGGTAAATCTAATGGAAGACGAAGAATCAATTTTTTGATCTAGAATGGCACTGATCTTTTTTTGTTTATTATGGTTGATATTACTGCTATTAGCTGTATAATCAAAAGTATTACCAGGCAATAAATTACGCCGATTAATTGTTCTATCCGTTTGAAGATTCACATCGCTTAAGATGCCGTTGATATTTAAATCTGTTCGTTTGTTCCAATTATTATTATAATTTAATCCCCCTGCAAATGTTTGAGCAATACCCTGTTGATTTGGTCCCATTCCAGTAATGGGCAACCCACCACCAGCGTCATCACTATTACTTGTGCGAAGATTAATACCTACACCATTTCTCATACCTCTAGCTAATTCGCCTGTAAAATTCACCACATCCCCAATAGAAAACCCCTGTTTGTTGGCATTATTACCCATACCAATAATTGACATTTGTTTGTCGCCATTAAAGCGATTAATATTGGTTTGCCCCTCATATCGGTCTTTATTTCCACCGCCAACAGTGACCCTTCCAAAAGTTGAATTATTTCTGTCTTTTTTCAATTTTAAATTGATGGCTTTTTCTGTTTGACCATCTTCAATTCCGGTAAAACTAGCTTGGTCACTTTTACGATCATATACCTGCACCTTATCAATAGCATCCGCATCTAAATTCTTAGTGGCAATTTTGGGGTCGCCAGTAAAAAACTCCTTCCCATTGACCATAAATCGATTCACTTTTTGCCCGTTTACTTTAACGGTACCGTCCCTGTCTACTGTTACACCAGGTAATTTTTTCAGTAAATCTTCAACAACCGCATTGGGTTGTGTTTTAAAATTTTCTGTATTAAATTCAATAGTATCATTATTGATGATGACAGGAGGCCTTCTTGCGGTAACGGTTACATCCCCAGCATGAATTAAATCTGTTAAGATGATACGGCCCAAATTTAACTGCTCTGCATCCTTTATTTGAATTGGCTTCCAAACAGGCACGTATCCCACATAAGAAAAAGATAGTAAATAGTTCCCCTTTGGCAAACCCGACAATTTGAATTTACCTGAAGAGTCTGCTCTTGCAAAACTTACAAGGGTTGAATCTTTCTGTTGTACAATTGACACTGTTGAATATGCCAATCCCTTCCTTGCAATTGAGTCAACCACTTCACCTGAAATAGTCGCATTAGTTTGCTGTGCATTTAATGCACTTGAAAACAATATACCAAACATAAAAAAACCGATTAACTTCATACAAATCATTTATTGTACGAAGCTAACCGGCTAAGACCCAAAAAAGGGTTAACTAACTTTTCTTAAAGGTTAATCAAGGTTAAAAGACTATTCTACCCCCAATAACTCTACTTCAAAAATAAGCAAAGAACCAGGTGTAATTATATCACCCTTTTGTTGATCACCATAAGCCAAATCAGCTGGGACATAAAACTTCCACTTGCTTCCAACAGTCATTAACTGTAGCCCTTCCTGCCAACCTAAAATCACATTCCCTAAAGGGAAGGTAACTGGCTCTCCTCTTTCAACAGAACTATCAAATATTTCACCGCTAATAACGGTGCCATGATAATGACATTTTACTTTACTAGAAAGGGTTGGTTTAATCGTATCAGTTCCGTTTTTAATTACTTCATACTGTAACCCACTAGGCAATGTTACCACACCTGGCTTTTTAGCCATTTGTGCTTGAAAAGCTTTTCCTGCATTTCTAGCAACAGTAGATTTTTCGGCACTCAACTTCTGCTGATAGTTTCCAATGCATAAGTCTAATAACTCATCTGCAATTGCAGACTTTTTACTTGCAAAACCGTCAGCTATTCCTTTTTGAAATAGTGCGGCCACCAAAGGATTCAAGCCTTGTGATTTTAAGTTTTGGGCTATTCTAATACCCAATGCATAACTGGCACTATCTGCAGCAGACTTAAAGGCAGCAGCGGCTGCTGGCTTTGCAGCAGGCTTAACAGGTAGTTTTGCTTTATCGGCAGTTTTTACTGGTGCTTTTGCAGATGGTTGAGCTTGAGCCTGAGTAAAAGTTACGAAAGCTCCTAAAACGAATAAACTAAGTATTTTTTTCATTTGATATTTTATAAAGTAGTGCAAATTAAGATAAAAGTAATTCAAAGGCTGTTGTTGCTTTGCTAAATTGAAAACGGTTCATCAATTGGTCCATCATTATTTTAATTTCAGCATTGCATAAATTACCCATACTTCCTTCATGTGTGTGATTTACGGAAGTTGAATAATTAAACTCCCCTTTTTCTATGGCATTCCCTATCTGCTGATAAGCATCTCTAAAAGGGACACCTTGCAAAACCAATTTATTTACTTCTTCAACACTAAACATGTATTGGAATTTAGGGTCTTCTGCAATATTAGAACGAACCTGAACATTACTAAACATCAGTTGCATCATTGCTAAACAATTATTCAACTCGGTAAATGCAGGAAATAAATGTTCTTTTAATAATTGCAAATCTCGCTGGTATCCAGAAGGAAGGTTAGCAGTCATTAAACTAATTTCATTGGGCAATGCTTTAATTCTATTACAATAGGACCTGGTCAATTCAAAAACGTCCGGATTTTTTTTATGCGGCATGATGCTAGAACCAGTGGTTAATTCTGCAGGAAAACTGATATAAGCAAAATTTTGATTCAAGTACAAACAAGCGTCCATACTCATTCTAGCTAATGTGTCTGCAATATTTGCTAAAGCAGTAGCCACAATTCTCTCTGTTTTACCTCTACCCATTTGGGCATACACTACATTGTAATTTAGCTGATCAAACCCGAGTAAGTCAGTGGTCATTTTTCGGTTGATGGGGAAGGAAGAACCATACCCAGCAGCAGAACCTAATGGATTTTTATTTACCACCCTATAAGTAGCTTCAAGCATTGTTAAGTCGTCCAATAAACTTTCCGCATAGGCACCAAACCAAAGCCCAAAAGAAGAAGGCATGGCTAATTGCAAATGCGTGTATCCCGGCAACAAATGGTTTTTATATTCTTCACTTTTTTGTTGCAGCAATTCAAATAAAGCATTCGTTGATTCTGCAATTGTTTGAATCTCTGCTCGCAGGTATAATTTTATATCTACTAAAACCTGGTCATTTCTACTCCTTGCACTATGGATTTTTTTGCCCATATCGCCGAGCTTTTGAGTAAGTAATAACTCAACATAAGAATGAATATCTTCTACTCCTTCTGGAATGGAAAAATCAGGTTGAATAACTTTCTGATAAATCACTTGCAATTCTTTTACCAATGCAAGCATTTCTTGATGGGTTAATAAACCAATACTGGCGAGCATTTTAACATGCGCAATGGAGCCCAACACATCATAGGGAGCCAGTAAGGTATCAAAGTCTTTGTCTTTTCCAACGGTAAATTTTTCTACAGCTTCCGTTGTACTGGTATTGCTCTTACTCCAAAGTTTCATAATACCCCATTTAATAAGTTGATATAAAATTCAATTCCTTTTTCTATTTCCAATAAATAAATAAACTCATCGGCAGTATGACTTCTTGCGCTGTCTCCAGGACCCACTTTAAGTGCAGGAAAAGGCATTAAAGCTTTATCGCTTGTGGTAGGACTTCCATAACAAATACTTCCTAAGGATTCACCTGCTTTTACTATTGGATGATTGGGATTGATTAAAGTAGATTTTATACGAGTGCTACGCGGAGTAATTTGCGCGTTTAAATTGGCTCTTAATGTATCTAAAACTTCTTCAAATTGATACAGTTCATTTACCCGAATATCAATTAAATATTCAGCAGAAGCAGGTACCATATTGTGTTGCGTATTCTCTGTACTAAAAGACGTAACCGTCATTTTAACTGGCCCTAATAAATCACTTACTTTTTCAAAATGATGTTGCAGAATCCATTCAATATCTTTTACTGCCTTATACAATGCATTATCCCCTTCGTTTCTGGCTGCATGCCCTGCAACACCAACGGTTTTGGCATCCACTACCATTAACCCTCTTTCGGCAATGGCTAAGTTTAACAATGTAGGTTCGCCAACAATTGCAAAATTGATTGGGGGTAATTGGGGGATCAAAGCCTCCACACCATTTTTTCCTGATATTTCTTCTTCAGCAGTTGCAGCAATAATTAGATTATATGCCAAATCAGTTTTATGATAGTAATATACAAAGCAAGCAAGCAAGGAAACCAAACATCCTCCTGCATCATTACTTCCTAAACCAAATAATTTATCTTCTATTACAATTGGATCAAATGGATTTAAATGATAACCCGAATTAGGTTTAACGGTATCGTGGTGTGAATTCAATAGAATAGTAGGCTTGTTAATATCAAAATATAAATTACTCGCCCAAATATTATTTCCTTGTTGCTGAAAAGGGATTTGCTTTTTATTTAAAAAGCTGGCAATACAAGTTGCCGTACCCTCTTCTTCTTTGCTAAAAGAAGGGATAGCAATCAATTGTTTTAACAATTCAACTGCTTGGGTGTACAGTACTTTTATCTCATCCATGTTGAATGGTTGTTCCAGCTTTACCATTAATTAATTCTGCTAATTCATCTGCATTTCCAATGATTACTTTAGCAACACCTTGTTCAATAGCAGTGAACGCATTATCTAATTTAGGAATCATTCCTGCAAAAATCTGTTGATTGGTCTTAAGTGTGTTATAATATGCTGCATCAATCAAAGGAATAACCGAATCGGGATTTTTAATGTTTAACAGTACTCCTTTTTTCTCAAAAGAATAAATAAGCACCGTTTCATAAAAAGCACTCATTGCTGTTGCAATTGACTGCGCAATCGTATCGGCATTGGTATTGAGTAATTGACCATTGCCATCGTGTGTAATTGGTGATACTACTGGAACCAATGATTGTTGAATTAGTCCATTAAAAAAAACAGCATTTACCTGATCAATATCTCCTACAAAACCATAATCAATGGCGTCTGGCGTTTTACCTTTTCTCTTATGCGCTAAAATGGCATTGGCATCGGCTCCTGTTAATCCAATTGCATTAGCACCGTATTGTTGTAATTGAGCTACTATATTCTTATTGATGTATCCAGCATAAACCATGGTTACTATTTTCAAGGTTTCTGCGTCGGTAATTCTTCTTCCTTCAATCATTTGTTGCTGAACACCCATGGTCTCCGCCATTCTTGTTGCTAATTTGCCGCCACCATGCACCAAAATTTTTGCTTGATTAATGGCCGCAAAGCTTTTCAGGAAATGCTGGAGTGCATGATCATCATCAACAATATTACCGCCTATTTTAACTATGATCAGCTGATTCATGTTATTGATTTAGGGTATTCAATATTTCGGCAAGTACAGCTTGGGCAGCCCAAACACGATTACCTGCTTGTTGGGTAACCAAACTATTTGGACCATCTAATATTTCATCACTTAATTCAATATTTCTTCTAACAGGCAAGCAGTGCATTATTTTCGCCTGATTGGTTAAAGCCAATTTTTGATTGGTCAACATCCAATTCGTATCTGAACTTAAAAGCTGACCATATTGTTCGTAGCTGCTCCAGTTTTTAACATAAACAAAATCAGCATCTTTTAATGCCTCATCTTGATCATGAACAATGCTAGCCCCATTGGTAAATTGTTCCGCTAATTCATAGCCCTTAGGGTGAGTGATTACAAAATTTGCATTCCCCCAAGCATTTACCCATTGCGCAAAACTATTGGCAACACATTGTGGCAACGGTTTAATATGCGGCGCCCAGGTTAATACCACTTTAGGCCTAGCTGCTTTAGTATGTTGTAAAGATTCTTGAATTGTAATAATATCTGTTAAAGATTGTAAGGGATGCAAGGTTGCACTCTCTAAACTAACTACTGGAACCCCTGCAAAACGAATAAACTGTTTTATAAACATTTCGCTGTAATCTTCTTCTCTATTTTTAAGTGCTGGAAATGTCCTAATTGCCAATACATCAAAATACTGCCCTAAAACTGGTGCAGCATCTTTAATATGTTCTACTGAAGTGCCATTCATTATAGCTCCTTCTTGAAATTCTAATGCCCAACCTTCTTTGTCTACATTAAACACAATTGCTTCCATGCCTAAATTAGCAGCAGCAACCTGCGTACTTAATCTGGTTCTTAAACTAGGGTTTAAAAAAAGCAGTCCAATCCTTTTACCCTTGCCTAAATGTTCATCAATAAAAGGATTCAATTTGTATTGCAAGCCCTTATTAACAAGATCCTGAATACTAGTAACATCAGTTGCAGAAATAAAGTGATTCATAATTATTCAGCATTGGTTTGTATTTCAAGAATGGCTTCTTTTAAAGCATCTAAAAACTCATCCGCATGTTTTCTAGAAAGCGCTAATGAAGGCAATAATCTTATTACATTGGGCTTTGCTTCACCAGTAAAAATATTGTACTGTTCAAGCAATAGTTTTTTTAACCCCTTCAATTTCTCTGGAACATCAAACCCAATCATCAACCCTCTACCTCGTACGTTTTCAATTGTCTCAATGGCTTTTAATTGATTCATCAAATACATACCTCTTTGTTTGGCCATACTCATCAAATTCTCTTCCTCCATTACTTCTAAAACAGCCAATGCTGCAGCACATGCCAAATGATTTCCCCCAAAAGTAGTACCCAGCATTCCATGTTTCGATTGAATATGCGGGGCAATTAAAATACCGCCAACAGGAAAACCATTGCCCATGCCCTTTGCCATAGAATAGATATCGGCATTTACTTCAGCAATATCATGCGCAAAAAATTGACCCGTTCTTCCATAACCACATTGCACACTATCCGCTATGTAAACCGAGCCATACTGATCACACAAACTTCTAATCAATTGCAAAAAAGGAATGGTAGCTGGCACAATTCCTCCTACCCCTTGTATGCCTTCAATAATAACTGCAGCAATTTCTGACCCATTCGCTTTAAAGCATTCCGTTAAAGCCGTTTCATCATTAAAAGGTAGAAAAATAATATGATCTGTTTCATTCACTGGCGCAACAATTGCCGGGTTATCTGTAGCAGCTACAGCCAAAGATGTTCTTCCATGAAATGATTTGGTAAAAGCAATCACTTTTTTTCTCCCAGTATGAAAAGAGGCAAGCTTGAGCGCATTCTCATTGGCTTCCGCACCACTATTGCATAAAAACAACTGATAGTTGGTTTTGCCACTGATTAATTCAAGCTTATCTGCCAATTCCTGTTGCAATGGAATGATAATAGAATTGGAATAAAAAGCAATTTTTTCTAATTGTGTTTCAATACGTTTTACCCAATGCGGGTGTGTATGACCAATACTAATGACTGCATGTCCACCATACATATCAAGGTATTGAACACCATTATTGTCCCACACATAAGATCCCTGCGCCCTATTAATGGTAATATTGTTTAACGGATATACATCAAATAATTTCATAACTAAAAATAACTGGCTTTCAATTTTAATCCGGCCTTTTCATTTAATCCAAATAATAAATTCATATTCTGAACAGCTTGACCACTTGCACCTTTTAATAAATTATCTATGGCACTATGAACAACCAGTTTATTACCTTGCTTTTCTAAGTGAATTAAACACTTATTCGTATTTACTACCTGCTTCAGATTAATCATTTTGTCTGATACAGTAGTAAAAGCTGCATCCGCATAAAATGATTGATATAAACGCTTCACTTCTTCAAAAGGCAACCCTATTTCTACAATAGAACTGATATAAATTCCTCTAGTAAAATCGCCTCTCCATGGAACAAAATGCAATCCCCTTCCTTCTCCATTTATGGAGAGCGCATCATCTATTTGCAATTGATTAATAGATTGAGTAATTTCTTTCACATGTTGGTGCGCCAATGTTTTATATGCTTCAATATTATTGGCCCTCCAACTAAAATGAGATGTGTTACTTAAACCCTGGCCAGCACCTGTAGAGCCAGTAATTCCTGTAGTATAAATATCTGCTAAAACCCCTGCCTTAGCCAACGGCAATAAACCCAATTGTATGGCAGTAGCAAAACATCCCGGATTGGCAATATTTTGAGCTTTTACTATTTCATCCTTATTTAGTTCGGGCAATCCATAAACGAATGATCGATTATTCAATACAGCGCTGCCATTTAATCTAAAATCTTGCGAAAGGTCAATAATTTTAATAGTTGATGCAATATCATTCTCTTTCAAAAATGCAGCTGCATCACCGTGACCCATGCATAAAAACAGCACATCAATATCATTGCTTAAAACACCTGTAAAAAGCAAATCAGTTTCGCCCAGCAAATCTGCATGAACCTTGTACAAAGGGTGCCCTGCATTACTTGTGCTGTGAATAAACTGGATATTTGCTTCGGGATGGTTTAATAATAGTCTTATCAATTCTCCTCCAGTATACCCAGCACCTCCCACTATTCCAACTTTAATCATTGGATGTGTTTTTAATATTGTGATAAATAGCTGTTTGGTTACCAAAAATTTTAGAGAAGCCTCTTACATCATTACCTGTCCAACCATTGTTCATTTCTCCATATTTTCCAAACTTACTGCTCATTAAATCGTAGTCAGATTCAATGCCTATAATTTGGAAACGGTAAGGCAGCAACTGAACATATACAGAACCCGTTACATGCTCTTGTGTATCTTCTAAAAATGCTTCAATATTTCTCATTACAGGGTCCATCATTTGACCCTCATGTAGCCAGTTCCCATAAAATTGCGCTAACTGATCCTTCCAATTTAACTGCCACTTGGTTAATACATGTTTTTCAAGTGCATGGTGGGCTTTAATAATCACCATGGGTGCAGCGGCTTCAAAACCGACTCTTCCCTTAATACCAATAATGGTGTCTCCTACATGAATATCTCTTCCAACTCCATAAGGTGCAGCCAACGATTGTATATATTGTATAGCATGAGATGGGTGCGTAAAGTGTTGGTTATTCACCCAAGTAATTGCACCTTTTTCAAAGTGAATCTTTATTTCTTCTTCATCCATTTTGGTTACTTGAGTTGGCCATGCAGCTTCGGGCAACAACCCTTTTGAATACAAGGTTTCTTTCCCGCCTACACTGGTTCCCCAAAGTCCTTTATTGATTGAATAAGCTGCTTTATCAAAATTCATTTGAACACCTTTTTCTTTGAGGTATTCAATTTCAGCTTCTCTACTTAATTGTAAATCTCTAATGGGTGTAATGATTTCAATACCAGGAATCATGATATTAAAAATCATATCAAACCTTACCTGATCATTCCCTGCACCTGTGCTGCCATGTGCAACAGCCACAGCATTCATTTTTTTAGCATGATCTGCAATATGCATTGCTTGACTTAGTCGTTCGGCACTTACACTTAGAGGATAAGTGTTATTCTTTAGTACGTTCCCGTAAATCAGGTATTTTACAATACTATCATAATAACTTTTTACAGCGTTAATGGTGGTATGCGTTTTAACACCTAATGCATAAGCATGTTTCTCAATTTGCACCAACTCTTCTTCTGTAAAGCCGCCCGTATTTACGATAACACTATGTACTTCAAAGCCTTTTTCCTGAGACAAATAAATGGCGCAATAAGTGGTGTCTAATCCTCCACTAAAACCTAATACCAGTTTTTTCGATTGCATGATTGCTGCATTTAGAATTGAACAAAATAATTTTTAGATGTCTTTTTCCTGAACCACTTCAATAATTTACTCTGTTTCACTTTCATAAAACGTTCGTATAATTTTGAGTTTTGTTTAAAATCTGCAATGGTTTCAGCTGGTTCGTAATGGTCTGCCGGATCATAAAGCATTGCAGTACACATGCAATTTTTCCGGTCCTTACTCATCAAAATATCATAATTCACACAGCTTTTACATCCTGCCCAAAATTCTTCGTCATCGGTCAACTCACTGTATGTAACTGGCTCGTAACCCAGTTCACTATTTATTTTCATCACCGCCAAACCAGTGGTTAATCCAAATATTTTGGCCGAAGGATAATTTTTTCGAGACAAATTGAAAATGGTCTGCTTAATTTGTTTGGCTACTCCACTCTTTCTATAAGCAGGAGAAACAATTAATCCACTGTTGGCAACAAATTGTTCATGCCCCCATACCTCAATATAACAGAAACCGACCCAATTTCCATTGGGCTCTAATGCAATAACTGCCTTTCCTTCGCGCATTTTATTGGCAACATAATCAGGACTTCTCTTAGCAATACCTGTACCTCGCGCTTTTGCAGAAGCTTCCATTTCATCGGTAATGGTAGTTGCATAATGAATATCACTAGCAGTTGCTACACGAACAATAATTGACTGTTCCAACGTATTTGTATAATTATAAAGAGTAAAAAGATAGCGTAAAGCCCTAACCAATTTTTCGGAGAAATTTTCACTGATAGGGGCAAGTGCCAGTTGCTCGTCCTATCAGAAACCACGTCGCGGCCTCGGTAATACGATGAATGGTATGAGCAACTGCTCCGTTAAATACGAACAGTTGTTAGCGTATAAATTAGATGTAATGCTTGCTACCATTGTTTCAAATGAAGTGCAAATTTACAATTCTTTGAAATACAAATGGCAATAAAACTAAAATTCCAGATTAGTTAACGTTTACTGTCTAAAATTCCGCATCATTTGCATTCCTTGACCTGGAGCACCTCTAAAAATTTGATTTTGTCCTCTTTGTTGCATACCACCTTGAGGGGCACCAAAACTTCTTAGGTTATAGGTAAAGCTGATCATGAAGTATCTTTTCAAAACAACCGTAGAAACGTCTTGAATGGTATTACCAGTAACATTTCTGGTTAAACTCTGGTTTTGATTGAGCAAGTCAAATACATAGAACTTGAGTTCACCATCTTTTTTCTTGAACAATTGCTTGGCAATACTCGCACTCCACAATGGAATATTGGTGTTAAAGCCTTCTGCTCTTCCGGTATTTTTTATGTACCTGAAATCAGTTGAAAACACCCAACCAGATTTGGTATATACAGTTGGTTCCGCTACAAAGGTTTGGGTAAAAAAATCTCCATTTTGCTGAGGCTGCAGTGTGTATCGTGCAAAACTTAAACTAGAATTAGAAGAGAAGTTCATATCGAAGCCCTCTTTTATATTAGTAGTCCAAGAAGCATTAAATCCTGCAGTAGTATTTCTGGTGTAATTGCTTAAATCGTTTACCAAAGTTTGACTCTGATTTCTACTTAAATTAAGACCAAAATTAAGATTACTCTTAGGCTTCTTTAAAGGGAATCCATAATTTAAAAACCCGTTTACATTATAAGTGCCACTCAAGTTAACGGGTCTGGTAAACTGAGCTCCATTTGGTAAATAAGTGGTAGAGTTTTGAATATCATTTGCAGTAAAATTGGCATTAATTGTTGCAAAGAAAATTTTCTGAGTAACTACATCAAATGAGCTAAACAAGATTCTAAAAGTATGAATAAACTGTTGCTTCAAATTAGGATTACCAGTGGTAATATTTAGCGGATTAGAATTGTCTACAACAGGTTGTAATTGCTGTGCTGTAGGCTGACCGGTTCTTCCGTTATAAAAGATCCTCAAATTTTTAGTTCTCGAAAAGTCATAACGAAAATTCATAGTAGGGAAGAAATTGACAAAGTTCTGCGTGATAGAACTGTCTTTACTCAAATTTTTACTAATCAAATCGCCTACTTGAACACCCGAACCAATACTAAAATTATACTTCGCGTTTTGCAAACGATAATTCAATGTAACTCTATTAGAGTTAAAAGTGTTTTCAAAAACGTTGGTTAAATTAGGAACTACAATATCATATTGGCCATTGGCTTTGTTAAAAGCAAATGTTTTTGTGCCCGAATTATTTACATTAGAATTATAGTTGTAATTAAATTCAATAATCTGATTTTTACCTATGGGCTCTGTATAAGAGAAAGTAGCATTCATGGTTTTACTATCTCTATTGGTTACCCCAATTTGATTGATGGTATCTGCATAGGGAGTAGTTGTATTGAAAAAATTATTGATGGAATAGTTGGTAGTATTGCCATCATTAACACTCTTGCCTGGATTAAATGCAATGGAATAAGTTCTTCCTTTCTTTTTGAATCGATGCCTAAATGTTGCTTCTAAACTAGCATTGAACCCACTATTGCTTCTATCTGTAGATGCAATAGAATTATTTAAATTTTTACTTGTTCCCCTGGTAGAGAAAGTAGTTACATCAGTTGCAGATTCGGTTTCCTGAAAACTAATATTTGGTCTAATTATTAAAGAATTAGAAGAGTCAAATTGGTGTTCAATATTAAAATTGATTCTATGATTTTTATTTTTAGTAATTGAATTATTTAGCTGAGAATTAAAAATAGATGAATCAGGATTTCCAGGAATCAGGTTCTGGGTATAGCTATTTTGTTCACGCGTTGTTTGCATATCGTTAAAGAAATAACTACCAGATACTTCTGTTTTTTTACCCCAAATATCTTTATAGTTTAAACCAGCAGCCAAAGTTCTAATTATGCCGCCACTATTATTGGTAGCTCCACCTGCACCACCTCTACCGCCACCACCAGCAACTACAATGGTTCTACCACCACCACCTCCTCCGCCAAACAAATCTTGCGCCCCAAAATTTTGTTTGTTAACGTTATTGGCCTGACCCGTGAAAGTAAGTTGACGATCCCCATTAAAATAACTAAGGTTAACACTGTTGTCGTATCTGCCTTCTTCAGAATCAGATCCACCACCCGCAATCACTCTTCCAAAATAACCTTTGCGCTTATCTTTCTTGGTGGTGATATTGATGGTTTTAATTCTGTTACCATCGTCAAATCCAGTAAATGCACTTTGGTCGTTCAGCGCATCAAAAACCTGAATTTTATCTATCATGTCTGGAGGTAAATTCTTAGTTGCTAATTTGGGGTCATCTCCAAAAAACCTTTTTCCATCTACTAATATTCTTTGAACATTTTCTCCTTGAGCTTTAACGGTTCCATCAGCTTCTACCTGAACACCTGGAAGTTTCTTTAATAGGTCTTCCATTACAGCATTGGGCTTGGTTTTAAAACTAGAAGCATTAAATTGAACCGTATCTTTTTTTATAGTAATTGGTGACTGAGTTACCGTAACTTCTCCTAAATCATTTGCAGCCAATCTTAAATAGATAGTTCCCAGGTCAACCGATGCATTGGCTTTTGA
Source organism: Sediminibacterium sp. (assembly GCF_030695065.1). Taxonomy (GTDB): domain Bacteria; phylum Bacteroidota; class Bacteroidia; order Chitinophagales; family Chitinophagaceae; genus Sediminibacterium. Next base: position 612,176 of record NZ_JAUYTR010000011.1, read on the forward strand.
AAAGTTAATCTTCTTTGAATAAGCTTCATATCCTTGAAACTTGATCATGACAATCATTTCTCCAAAGGAAATTTTTTCTACCACAAAACTTCCGTCTGCTTTGGCTAACCCAAATACATCCAATGTAGAATCTTTGGCTTCTAAAATAGTAATAGAAGCATCTTTAAGTGCCTGCTTACCCACACTGTCTACCAACTTACCCTTTAGGGTAGCAGTATTTTGTGCTATTAAAGCCATACCAGTGAACATACTCAGTACCAATAAAAGTAAACGCATAATCAATATTTTGAAAGACCGAAACTAAAATGTATTCAAGAAATACACTTGAAGATTAATATTAATGGCAAGCTATCATGATAACAGGGAACTTCATTCATCAAATCGGTGAAACCCTTAACTGAATAGGTACTCCACGTCTTCTTTTGTTAAAGTTTTAACAAATCCTTCGTCATCGGTAATGACTTCTCTAGCAAGATTTCTTTTTCGCTCTTGCAACTTTAGAATTTTGTCTTCTACCGTATCGGTACAAATCATCCGATAAGCGAATATATTTTTTGTTTGTCCAATTCGGTGCGTACGATCTATAGCCTGTTGCTCTACAGCAGGATTCCACCATGGATCAACTATGTACACATAATCAGCTGCAGTAAGGTTAAGACCCACTCCTCCTGCTTTTAATGAAATCAAAAACACCCTACAATTGTCGTCGTTTTGAAAACGTTGAATGGCACGCTCTCTCTCGGCTACAGTACTACTTCCATCAAAATATTCATAATCTACCCCTAACTCCTTCATTTTTTCTTTAATTAAGGCAAGCATGCCCAAAAACTGAGAAAAGACTAAGGCTTTGTGATTGCTGATATTTTCGGTGATTTCTCTACCCAGTTCTTCCAGCTTTACAGAAACATTAGGATAACGTTCTTCTTCTTTTACAATAGCAGGGCTATCACAAATTTGACGAAGCTTCATTAAACCCTGTAAGATGGTTAGTTGTGATTTTTGAATTCCTTGATTTTCTACTACCCCTAAAATTTTATCGCGGTAATCATTCCTATATGCTTCATAAATTTTTCTTTGCTCCTGACCCATTTCACAGAAAAGCACCATTTCTTGTTTTTCAGGAAGATCTTTAGCCACTTGTTCTTTTGTTCTTCTAAGAATAAAAGGGTACAACAACTTTCTTAAATGATCTTTTTGTTCCTTCTCACCAAATTTATCAATAGGAATAGAAAATTCTTGCTTAAAGAATTCCATGCTACCAAGCATACCAGGGTTTAAGAAATTCATTTGTGCATAAATATCAAACGTATTGTTCTGCAAAGGTGTTCCGCTTAAACATAGTCGACTCTTTGCTTTAAGTAAAGATGCCGCTTTAGTTACTTTACTTCCTGGGTTCTTAATTGCCTGACTTTCGTCTAAAATGACATAATCAAAGGATACTTCTAAAAACTGTTTGATATCACTTCTTAAAGTACCATAAGTGGTAATAATTACATCAAAAGCTTTATTACTAATACCATCCTTTAATCTGGCACCACCATGGTGTATATAAAAACTAATATCGGGTGTAAATTTTTTAATTTCGTTTTGCCAGTTAAACATCAATGTAGTAGGACATACTACCAAAGCCTTTAAGCTGCCATTTTCGGTTTTTAAATGGTGCAAAAAACAAAGTGCTTGAATGGTCTTACCCAATCCCATATCGTCGGCTAAAATTCCACCCCATTGCACTTCTCGCAAATAATTCAACCACTGAAATCCACTTTCTTGATAAGGCCTAAGAATTGACTGCAAATGTGCAGGTGCTGGAACTGGCTTAATTTCGTGATTGTCTTTTAGACGTTCATATTTTTCTTCTAACTGAAAAAACAACTCTTCCTCATCTCTTTGCAAATACAATTCTTCAATTACACTAAAATGGTACTTGCTGAGCTTCATATTGCCAGCTTTTCCTTCACCTACCCTAAATAGCAATGAATATTTCTTCACCCATTCTTCAGGTAGAATACCCAATGTACCATCTGTTAATTGAACAAATTGCTGTTTGTTGGCCAATGCTTTTTTAACATCGTCAATGGTTACTTTTTGTTCCCCAAATTGAATTTCAATTTTTGCATCAAACCAATCGGTATTGCTGCTGATGAATATTTTAGTAGATGGTTTTGCTGTATTAAATCTGAAATTCTTTAAAGCTTCAAATCCAAAAACAGGAATATTCATTTCTTTTACTGCATCAATAAATAAGAAGAACCAATTGTTCCTCAAAACATCTTTCCCTTTTAACGCAAGAATATTAGAATCAACAGGACGAACAAACCCGGAATGAAGTGATTCTATCCTGGTAAGCAATTCCTGCTCAGCTGCCATATTTCTGTGAATGACCAATAACCTATCTGCAATGGGGAAGAATATTTTTTCTTTATCGGTATGCTGTACATCATAGCCTTTATAATTGAATACTGGTTGAAAAAGAAGGTATTCCCCCTTCTCTTTCAAAAGAATTTTCAATTCTGGCTTAACATCTTTTACTTCTTCTTTTTTAACATTGGCAAAATGAACGGGATAATTTTTAGAAATAGGCAAAATAAAACTGGTTAATTGTTGCGACCAGTCTTGTTCTGCAATAATCAATTTACCTGTTGGTAAAAATTGTTCTACTAATAAAATGTCTTCTGGCTTTTTCCAGATATAAAAATGAGCCCCATGTTGAAAAAACATAGGCGACTCACATTCATTATTACTTATTGAAATTAAAGCAGATGGCAACTGTACATTACAAGTTACTTCGTACTGTTGGTTATTATAATTGATACTGAATTCAGGCTGAATAAAATGATCAGACAAAACCGCTTCCTGTAAATTCTCTGTCACAAATCGCTTACCTGATGGAAGGTAAAAAACAAAAGGAGAACTGGTAAATTCAGTAAATAACTTTTTTAATTTAGGATGAAGGTATTCATTAATCAAGTGCTTGGTTTCTTCGGGCAACTCGTCGGAATGTTGCTGAATAATATTTTCCCAAATTCCACTAAAAGGAGAATTTCTATTTAAATACCGATTTACTTCCGCAGACATTAGTTTACGCAATTGCTGTAAAACCATTTTATCGTCTTCAGAAAAAACAGCTGTATTAACAAACTTAGTAAGATCTAACTTAACTGTTTTACTAATGAATTTGGTTAATTCATCATTGGCTTCACCCTGTACAGCTTCAATTTGCACATTTGGATACTGTGTAGGGAATGAAGTAATAACTAAACCAATTTTTAAAGTAGCTGCTTGATCAGTTTCTGTTTCAACTTCTAAAGTAGGTTGCATGTCAAGAGGCTTTGGCTTTGCTTCTACTCCAGCAACTACTGTTACTCTTTTTATACTGCTGTCTAATACACGCAGGAAGGGTTTCCCATCGGTATAAGTAAATTCAAATTTACCTTTTATATCATCATCCAAAGAATAGCCATAAAGCGCTAAAAGCTTATTCTTTTCTTTATCCCAATTTCTTATGCTATCAAAATAAGCGGCTCCATGATTTTTAAATAGCTGCAAAAAGACGATGCCTTTGTGAACACATAAAGGATGTTCGGTTTCGCTATTGCAAGTACAACTGGTGTCAAAATTTCTTTCCTCGTTTTTTTGTAGAACTACTTTGTGTTGCTCATTCTCATAATCTAGTTCGGCCACTACTCTTTCATTCTTTGCTTCTAGAATGGTTGCTTTATTGGTTCTTAAATATTCTTCTGCTTTTTCGAAAGACTCAGTAGAAGTTAACATTCGGATCAATTTAAGATCCAACAGTTTAATTTTCACTGTTGTATGCTTTTGATCGTAAATGGTTTCTTTATCGCCCAGTAAGTTTTTATCTAGCATGTCTTGTAAGTGAAATAAAGCCCCAGCTTTATGTCTACACACTTCTGCTAAATTATATGGACAAGAACATCTTAGTGAAATGGTTTTAGGGTCTTTAAACTGATTGATATGCACTTTGTAAAAAGTACTATAGCCATCGTCTTTTACCCTAAAAATAATATTACCCATTAAGTCATCATACTCAATCAATTCAACATTACCCAATGCATGAATTTTTTTGCCTCTACGGATTACTTCTTCCGTACCAAAATTGTATATATGTTTAATTAAATAAGGTAGTGCCATTGCTTTACATCAGCCAAAAAAGGCCAATTTGCAAAAGTAAAGGAAAGCAAATCTAAAATGAATTATTTAATGGTAAAATGTGGACTATTTGTTTGTTATTCAACAGAATCCTTCACAATTAGGTCTCCATTCTTATAAAAAGGCAAAATATTTGCTAAATCAGGGGTTACACAGTATTCAAGGTCTTTTTCTAAGCCATATTGTGCCAATCGATGCCAATGAGTAGTATTCCTTATGAATCCTTTTAAATCGTTCTTATGCAACTGGTACATATTCGCTGCCATTAAACTGCTATCGCAATGAATTGTAAAATGCGCTTTTACTCTTTCAATTACAGCTCCAGCAAATAAAGTATCTTCTAAATTAAATTTGTCTTTCCATGCAGAACAGCCGAGGATTACATTCTTTTTTTGTGCAATCAAATGACTACAAAGCGCAGATAAATTTGGGAAGGACCCAGTTACCACTTCCGCAGCACCATTTTGCAAAGCCATATGCAATAACTTAGTACCATTGGTAGTAGTGAGTACTAAAGTTTTTCCTTCAATAAATTCACGTGGATACTCGGCGGGTGAATTTCCATGGGCTAACCCAGGAATAATTTTCCCATCTCTTTCACCAGCAGTAATTCCCCCAGTATTTTTTCCAATCTGAATGCATTTATCTACTGTATCTACAGGTATTACTCTAGTAGCTCCATTATACAAAGCAGTTGCAATGGTAGAAGTTGCTCTGAATACATCAATCACTACCACTATGCTATTGCTAATATCATAAATGTCTAATAAACGAGGAGATAATACAGTATGTAAAACAGGTTTTGTGCTCATGGGGCGCAAATATACTTCAAGATAATTCTACAGCAGGGTCCCAGAATTTTTTTTCAAAGTCTACCACCTGATCATCCACTACTTTAACTTTTTCTTTGGCCAACAATTCTTCCATTTTGGTGGGGGTAGCAAAATGCATTTTACCAGAAAGCAAGCCCTTTCTATTGACAACTCTATGAGCAGGAATAGTAGGATTGGAATGCGCTGCATTCATAGCCCATCCCACCATTCGGGCACTCATTTTAGTTCCTAAGAAATGGGCAATAGCGCCATAGGAAGTTACCCTTCCTTTCGGAATTAATTTAGCCACTTCAAAAACTTGTTCAAAAAATGAAAGGTCTTTAGCGCCACTGGGTAAAATACTCTTTAATTTTTCAGCTGATTTTTTCATACTGTTAGCTCAATAAAAGTATATTAAAAACTACTCAGTATTCGCTTTTTCTTCTAACAATGAAGATCGTTTTGGTTCTGGCACCGATTCATATTCATAAGGACAATGTCTGCATCCATAACCACAACAATGTCCCTTATTTAAATGATACTCGGCCGTAAATACCATGTATCCTTTTTCGTCATAATAAAAATCTTTACCCTCAATCAGATTCCTGTTCACTTATCAATTGTTTTAAAATTTCATCTTTTTCAATTGGAATGGGTTTGTCTACTGTAAAACAACAGTAATGAATTCTGTTGCTTCCAGCAATATCCAATCCTTCGTAATGCGTTTTAATTTGCAGTTCTGGTTTTACAGAAGCTGCAGCATAAACATTGTCAGAAGATGCTAACAAATTAAGTTGGAATAAGTTGATTACAGTTAAAGTAAATTCGTAAAGGTCGGGACTATCTGTTTTAAGGTGAACTAAGCCGCCGTTTTGCAGAATGGTCTGGTACAAACGCAGGAACCTTGGATGTGTGAGCCTTTTTTTAAATCGAGAACCCCTTAATTGGGGGTCGGGAAAAGTAATCCAGATTTCCGCTACTTCGCCCGGTTTAAAATAATCGGTGATTTTATCAATATGCGAACGAACAAATGCAACATTATTCAATCCCTCATCAATAGCCGTTTTAGCGCCACGCCAAATACGATTTCCTTTTATGTCTATGCCTATAAAATTCCTTTCCAAATACATTCTTCCTAAACCAACTGCATATTCTCCTTTACCACAGGCCAATTCAAGGGTAATGGCATGATCATTCTTAAAAAAGGTAGCCCAATTGCCCTTCATATCCTGCGGATACTCCAACACATTAGGAAAAGATTTAATTGCTTCGAAACGGATGAGTTTTTTTTGGCCCATAAACGCGAAGATAAAGGTTGGATTTAACATTTAAAACAAGCCCTAAATTGAAATGCCCCCTACCTTTGCAAGGTGAAAAGAGTTGGATTGATATTATTGTTCTGCATTTATGCTGCTGCCAGTTTTGGTGTTGGCATCAAACAGTTCTATTGCTGCAACCAACTAAAGTCTACCACCATCAGTTACGCAGCAGTATCAGAAAACAGCTGTGGCATGAGCCATAAAATGAAAGACTGCTGCAAAACCAAAGTAAAATTTGTTAAATCACAGGATACTCATTTTGCAAAAACGGGTTTAACTAGTATGCCTTCGCTTGAATTGCATACGAATACTACTTCTTTTTATTCAATCAACCAATTGGTTAGTTACAAAGGGGCTATTGCAGTACCACAAAGCAATCCTCCACCACTGCAAACCAGCATACCGCTCTACCAATTTTATTGCAATTACAGAATTTGATACTCATCTTTCTTAGTGTGATACTACGCATTCTTATGTAGTATCTATTGGCGTTATTATACCGCATCTTCTTTATCAAACATAAATTAAACCAACATGAAAAAAACCATCATGCTAGTATTAGCAGGTTTCTTAAGCCTTGCTACCTATGCACAACAAACTGCACCAAAGCAAGACAGTACAAAAGCCACCCATTCTTGCCCAATGCATCCAGAAATTACTGGAACAGAAAAAGACAAATGCAGCAAATGTAAAATGGCTTTAACACCGGTAAAACAATATGTATGCCCAATGCATGCAGATATTACCAGTACTAAAAAAGATGCAAAATGCAGTAAATGCGGTATGGCTTTAAAAGAAGCAAAGCCTGCGCATAGCAAGCATTAATTCATTATTTCCTGACACAACATAATGTGTCAGGAAATTTTTAAAATAGAAGAAGATGAAAAAAAATATATTCGGGTTATTGGTATTACTATTATTAACTACTACCAATGCAGTAACCGCACAAACAACCGATACTAGTGCAACCACCATACAGTTCAGAGTAGAAGGCGCCTGCGAAATGTGTAAGGAAAGAATTGAAGAAGCAACTAAAGGTAAAGGGGTACAAAAAGCAGATTGGGACATTGCGTCAAAAATGTTGACCCTACATTATTTTCCTGCTTTAGTGAATATTAATAAAATTAAAAACAGAATTGTAGAAGCAGGACACGACTTACTGAATAAGAAAGCGAAAGACAATGTGTACAACGAATTACCCGAATGTTGTCATTATCGCGATGAAAATAAAAAAGCACATGATGCAGAAAATATCAATACCGACGAAGTAAGAGGAATCGTATTGGAAGCCGATAAAAAAGGACAATTCAATCCATTGTACCAAGCATCAATTAAATGGTTGAATACAGAAAGAGGAGTGCTCACCGATAGTCTAGGATATTTTAGTATTCCAATGACAACCAGCTCAAATAGATTAATCATCAGTTATGTAGGCTACCAATCAGACACATTTACTGTTGAAAATCCGTCTACTTTAAAAGTGATATTAGCAGACGATCAACAATTACAAAACGTAACGGTAACCAACTCACGCAGATCAACTTATATCAGCACCATTAGCCCCATACGATCAGAAATCATGACAGCTAAAGAGTTATTGAAAGCAGCCTGTTGTAATTTGAGTGAAAGCTTTGAAACCAATCCATCGGTAGATGTATCGTATAACGATGCGGTAACAGGGTCAAAGCAAATACAGCTATTGGGCCTAAGCGGCAACTATACTCAATTGACCGTAGAAAATTTACCTGGGCCAAGGGGATTAGCCACTCCACTAGGACTTAACTCAATAGCAGGACCTTGGATTGAATCTATTCAATTAACCAAAGGAGTAGGATCAGTTGCCAATGGATTCGAAAGCATTGCCGGACAAATTAATGTAGAATTAAAAAAGCCCGCAGTAGGAGAAAGACTCTTGGCCAATATTTATATTAATGAATTTGGAAAGACCGATTTAAACTTAAATCTTCAAACCAAACTAACTGAAAAATGGTCTGCGGGATTATTATTGCACGATAATTTTTTAAATAACAGCAATATCGATTTTAATAAAGACGGATTTAGGGATTTACCTACAGGCAACCAGTTCAGCATGGTAAATAGGTACCAATACAACGATTCAAAAGGCTGGATGGCACAGATGGGCATCAAAGTAATGAAAGACAACAAAACAGGCGGACAAACCAGTTTTAATCCAAAGCAACATCAGAATTCTAATAGCATTTATGGTTTAGGAATCAATACGAATCGATATGAAGGCTTTGCAAAAATTGGATATGTATTTCCACAAAAAGTATACAAGAGTATTGGTTTGCAAATTGCAGCTATCAACCATGACCAAGAATCTTATTTTGGCAAAACCATTTACAATGCCAATCAAAAAAGCTTCTACAGTAATTTGATTTACCAAAGCATCATTGGAAACACCAATCATAAGTTTAGAACAGGATTGAGTTTACAAAACGATAATTACAATGAATTATTTAATACCACCAATTACCAAAGAAGAGAAACTGTAGCAGGTGCATTTTTTGAATACACGTATACTGCATCAGAAAAACTCAGTGTAGTTGCAGGTATCAGAGGAGATCACAATAATTTATTTGGCGCATTCCTAACACCTAGATTGCATATTCGATACGAACCATTTAAAGGAAGTATTTTTAGAATTAGTGCAGGAAGAGGACAAAGAACCGCCAATATTTTTGCAGAGAATACAGGCATACTGGTAAGTGCAAGGCAGTTAAATATTATTGGTGCCGGTACAGGAAAAGCATATGGTCTAGATCCAGAAATTGCTTGGAATAGAGGTATTAGCTTTGATCAATCCTTTAGACTATTCAACAGAAAAGCCAGCTTAGCAATCGACTATTTTAGAAATGATTTTACCAATCAAGTAGTAACCGATTTGGAAACCACCAATGAAATTCGTTTTTACAATTTGAAAGGGAAATCCTACTCCAATAGTTTTCAAACAGAGTTGAGTATGGAACCAATTAGTCAATTAGAAGTTAAAATGGCTTATCGCTTTTTTGATGTAAAAACAACATATGGCAATGAATTATTACAAAGACCTTTTGTATCTCAACATAGGGCCTTCTTAAGTTTGGACTATACAACAGGTAATAATTGGAAATTCAATTATACCATTACTTACAATGGGCAAAAGCGAATTCCTTCTACATTGAGTAATCCAATTCAATTTCAAAGAGAAGCCATGTCGCCCGATTTTTATTTAATGGCGGCACAAATAAGCAAGACCCTTGGAAAAAATAAATCGATGGATTTTTATATAGGAGCAGAAAACATTACGAACTTTTTTCAACAAGGGGTGATTGTATCCGCTGCAAATCCGTTCGGTCCTTATTTTGATGCATCACTCGTATGGGGCCCCATCAACGGAAGAATGTTGTATGCAGGTTGGAGAATGCGATTGAAATAATTAATAGTCATTTATATCGTGTTTATGAAATGCCTTGTGCATTCTTCCACGATCGAACATTTTCTCATTGTTCGCAATAAATATAGTAGCAACGCCATTACCAATAAAATTGGTGATGGCCCTTGCTTCAGACATAAAACGATCCACACCAAGCAAGAGTGCTAATCCTTCAATAGGAATTACTTTAGTGGCCGCAAGTGTAGAAGCCAATATAATAAAACCACTTCCCGTAACGCCAGCAGCGCCCTTTGAAGTAACCATCAAAATACCAATAATGGTAATGATTTGTTCCATATTTAAGGTGACGTCAAATACTTGCGCTAAAAAAACAATGGCCATTGACAAATAAATAGAAGTGCCATCTAAATTAAAAGAGTAACCTGCGGGAACCACCAATCCTACTACCGATTTATGGCAACCCATATGTTCTAACTTTTCCATTAATGAGGGCAATGCTGCTTCAGAAGAAGAGGTACCCAATACAATCAGCAATTCATTTTTGATATACCCCAAGAATTTCCAAATACTGATTTTATAATAGCGTAATACGCTGCCTAAAATCAAGAAAATAAATAAGGCCATGGTAATATAAACACAAGCCATTAGTTTACCCAGCGGCAATAAGGTTGCCACACCATATTTGCCAATAGTATAAGCCATTCCGCCAAAAGCCCCAATAGGGGCTAACTTCATCACCCAGTGCAATCCTTTGAAAACATATTTGGAACTAAAATAAAACCCGCGCAAAATCTTGTCTTTATATGTTGACTTGCTAATGATAATTCCAGACACAATTGCCAAAATCAATACTTGTATAGTAATATTATCTTTAAAAAATTGTACCCAGGAAATAGAAATTGGCGCACCACTGTATGTAGAAATATCTCCCTTATTTACGGCAGCTGTATTTACACCAGCACCCGGCTCAAATAAAAATGCTACCCCTAATCCAATTAATAAAGCAAGTGTAGTTACAATTTCAAAATACAAAATGGCTTTACCGCCCACTTTACCTACCTTCTTTAAATCGCCCATACCACAAATACCCGTGACAATGGTTAACAATATAATAGGGTTAATAAATAGTTTAATGATGTCTATAAAGTACTTACCCAAGGGCTGCATGGCCACACCCTGCTCCGGAAAAAAATGACCCAACAAAATACCTGCAGTGATGGCAAACAAAACCCAAAATGTTAGGTTGGTAGCAATTTTCTTAACCATAATCACAATTAATATTGAAGGAAAAATTAATGAACAACCTCATTGACTACTTTAACACAAAACTGAATTTCCTCATTGGTTAATTGCATTATCCTAAAGGTTTCACCATCTTTATCTAAATAGTTATAAACAGTAGCAAACTTATCGGGTAACCGTCCAGTGATTTTCTTTACAAAGCTTAATGCAATTAAAAAAGTACCCAAATTAGAAGGATGTGATCCATCAGAATGAAATAAGTTCATCCCAGGGTTTGTTTTTCTCGCTAATGCCCAACTATCGCCAACAGGAACAACTGTTGCGCCAACTTTTGTTGCCAAAGATTGATACACCTCACTTATTTGGGGCTGGGTCTCTGGTGTTTTTTCACGTGCCCAAGTGCTGTACAGATAAGGTTTGGCACCAACATTTTGGATATAATTGCAAAACAATTGCCCATATAAAAATAAACTGTCTTTATATTGAATTGGCCACATGCTATTATCTTGCACAACAACTATATCAAATTTATTAGTAGCAATAAGCTCTTTTGATTTTAACCCCCTTAAGCCTTTCCAATGCTCTCCCAAATTTGCGCCACCAACAGTAGATTTTCTACATATGATTTTGGTATTCATACTATCTGTAATCAATCCAATCATTTGGGAGAGATTATTATAATAAACGTAACTATTCCCAACAAATAAAACCCGAACAGTGTCTTTTTTTTCAGCAGCAAATACAGTTACTGAAATAAACAAAAATAGAACTGTGATATTTTTTTTCATACGAATAAACCCTTAGTATTTACACAAACTATTTATTAATTGGTGTTGGCTCAAATAAAGTTGGAAGAACGGATGGAATTGATTTATTAATATCAATCTCCACCTGAGGATATATAAATCGTTGAGGAAAACTTGCACCGAAATTCAATGGTATATTCACTTTAATATCGTTCTCCTTAAAAGTTCTTCTTAAGTCGTTAAAGCCTTCAATTTGACCAATAAATGTAATATATCTTTCTTCTAAAATTTCACGCAATAATGCTCTGTCTTGAGGCAAGGTTGGCAATTGGGTGTTTTCAATTCCGCCTGTTAAAAAATCAGCTGCTACATAAGGGTCATATCTAAAGTTACCCGTAGTTAAATAAGTAGTATTTATATATGCACCGGTATTCATGTATGCTCTATAAGCATTAAGTCTAGAAAGTCCAGCAGTAAATCCGTTTAACCTTGTATCTGCTTCAGCCAAAATCAATAAGTTTTCTGCAAAAGTTGCCAATGGGAAAAATGTACTTTGCCCAAAAAACCCGTTCAGTGTAAAATTTAAATTAGAGGCAGAATTATAAAAATAACTCCATCTTGCTCTTTCTACTGTTTTAGTATTACTTCTATTTCCTGCTCTAGTTGGATTCAATAAATTTACTCCATACATACCTGTAGCGTCTATCCAATTGGGTCTGTCTAATGATAAAAATTGGAAATACAAATTAAATGCCCCTCTATTCGTTGCATTATGCGGTGCCATGAAATTATTGGCTTGGGAATTTATTCCACTTTGCGCAGCTGTGATTGCTTTCTGATATTCACGCGTATGCATAAAATACCTTGCTTTTAAGGTATTAGCTGTTTGAATCCATCTGGTCATATTTCCAGCAAAATGGATATCCTGAGCTGCAAAACTCACAAATGCAGAGGAATTTAAATTGACTATTGCGCTGTCTAACAGAGTTTGAATTGCTGCATAAACACCAGCCTGACCATCAAACTTTGGATTAGTATAACGATCATCTGCAGCTTCAGCATAAGGAATATCTCCCCAGAGTGCTGTTGTAGTTCCTAGTAAATTAGCTTCAATCACTTGAACCACACCTACCATTCTTCTATTATTCACTTCAAGTGCTTTTGCTTTTAAAAGCTTTATATTTTTATACACGCCTGAGTAAATAATTCTCCATGAATCATCAAAATTCCTAGCTATTACTGAATACTGATGATAACTCTGGTACTGTTGTGTAAACCCTCTAAAATAACCAGACCACATACCAGCAAATCTTGCTAAATCTCCTTCTTGAATATTCATATTGCCTACCATAATACTAGTAAGCATTGTATTCGGGTCTGCATCTATAGGATTATTTGGATCTGTGTTTATGCCTTCAACTAATTTATTACAAGAAGTTAAAAGGGTGGCGAATAATACAATGCCGTATATATATTTTTTCATTTGACTAAAATTTGAAGGAATTAGAAATTTAGTTTTACAGTAAACAAAAATGACCTTGTAGGAGGGTTTACAAAATAAACCACCCCTCTTCCTGAAGTAGAACCTGAATTGTTTGCATCAGGATCGAATCCATTTACCTTACTGATAATAAACAGGTTTCTTCCACTTAATTCTAAACCAATTGAGTTAAGTCCTAGTTTTTGTTTCAGGTAATTACTTGTAATATTATAACCAAGATTGATCTCTCTAAATCTAGTCCATGTAGCATCTTCCAAGAATAATTCTCCTACGTTGCCAAACCAACCACCAGGACCAGTATACCAACTTTGATCTAGCGCAACATCTGCGCCACCAAAGTTTCCTATATTCCCTCTAAATGGAGTTCCTGCTGGAATAGTAGTTCCATTAAATCGCCTAAGATCTTTGGTAGAAGTTCTTTCTACACCAGTTGTAGCGCTGGTTCCATAATCTAACAATACCGCTTCAGTACCATTAATAACCTGACCCCCTTGTGAATGTTCCATTAATGCATTCAAATAGAATTTTTTATATTTTAAGTTAAAGCCAAATGCTGCTCTCCACTCAGGATTAGGATCTCCAATTGGAACAGCTGTTGGATCAACTGTAGGGAACCCATTTGCATTTAACACTCTTTTTCCTGTTGCATCTCTTTGGAAAATATTAGAGAAGAGAACCCCCAAAGGATACCCCTCTACTGCTCTTGAAGAAACCCCAGCAGTTCCGCCCAATGTGATAGAGCCCGCTCCACCTAAATTAGTCACTAAGTTTCTATTCCGTGTCCAGTTAAAATTCAAATCTAAATTCCAATCATTTTTGGCTAAAACATTATAGCCTAAATCTAATTCTACCCCTTTATTTTCAATGGTTCCTGCATTGGTATAAAAGGTATTAAAACCAGAAGCTGGTGATTGTGTTACAGAAATCAATGCATCTACTGTTTGGTTTTGATAAGCAGAGATGCTTAAAGAAAGTTTATTATTGAAGAATCTAAGATCTAAGCCTGCTTCTACTTCTTGTTTTTGCTCTGGTCTTAAAAATGGATTACCCCTATTAACACTTTGAACATAAGAACCTGTACCATACAATGCAGGGTCTAATGCTCCCCCTAATCCATCTTGCCAAGTTCTTGTAACAAAATTTGTTGCAGTTTGATATGCTTGTGGCTGAACACCCACTATCCCCATTGAAGCCCTCACTTTAGCAAAAGAAAGCCACTTTGCATTTTGTAAACTTTTCAACTGATTAAACTGCCATGCAATATCTGCAGAAGGGTAAAAGAATGCTTGTTTAGCTTGTTGACCAAATGTAGAAGCTGCTTCTAATCTACCTGTAGCATTAATAAATAATTGATTATCCCAAGCAAGTCCAATACTAGTATAACCTGCATTGGTTAATCTATTTAAATAACTGTCAGATACGCTTAAATTGGCAGGGGTAACATTGTTAAAGTCTCTTGGCCCATTGGGCAATATAAAATCTAAAGAAGTTCCTCCAAGACCTGTTGTTTTAAGGCTATTATAATTAAAGCCTAAAACCATATTACCGCCTAATTTATCAGAGAAATCATGGGTTGCTCTAGCAATCAAATCAAGGTTAAACTGAAATTCACTGTATTCGTCTCTATCGTATCGCCCAGTGATTGCATTGGCCGTGAAGTATGGGAAATAATTAATCTGTTGGTCGGTAAAATAATCAATACCGGCTCTGGTAGTAAACGTAAACCACTGCGCTGGCTTAATATTAATTTCTGCGGAATTGATGAAACGATTTACTCTTGAAGTATTTGTTAAAGAATTTATCACCCATAATGGATTATTAAATCCAGGATTAGTGCTTGAACCAGTAGCATTTCTATATGATCTTTGCCTATCAGCAACAAATGCTCCTCCAGGTGAACTGAAGAACCGACCTGTAAAATCAGTATTATCAAAATCTGGGGGTGTTCTTAGTAACCCTATTAAAAGACCTGCATTATTAACCCCAGATTGAAGTCTATTTGAATTGGTAAGTATATAAGATGCCTTATTAGAAATATTTAACCAACTATTTAATTGACGGCTTGCGTTTACCCTGAAACTGGTTCTTCTATAATCACTACTATTTCTTACAACCCCTTGTTGATTTAAATCACTAATACTGATGAAATAATTTGATTTGTTATCTCCCCCACTAATACTTAAAGAATTATCCAAAAATTGTCCTGTCCTAAAAATGGCATCGTAATTTTTTTGGTTAAAAGTTTCTTTTGAATTTTTTGTAGTTATCGGGTAAATAGTATTTCCAGTATTACCTACAAAATATCCTCCAGTTGTATTTAATACATCACTTGCGCCAGTTCTACTTGCAATTTTATCTCCCCAAGTTCTAATGGCATTGGCAGCCCAAACACCATTGTTCCCTTGACCGTAAGTTTCTTGTAAATCATAAAATGCACTCACTTGATCAATTGAAACAGTTGACCTAAATGAAATATTCGCTTTTGATCCACTGCTGCCTTTTTTGGTAGTAATAATGATTACTCCATTGGCAGCCCTAGTACCCCAAAGCGCAGCAGCAGAAGCCCCTTTCAAAATTTGAACATTGGCAATATCATCAGGGTTAATATCATTTAATCTGCTTTGCTGTACAATTTGCCCCCCTGAAGATTCTCCCCTTGCGTCTCCACTTACTGGAACACCATCTAATACAATTAACGGATCTGTACTTCTTGTAATAGTACTTTGACCCCTAATTAAGATTTGTGAACCACCCCCTGGATCTCCAGAAGAACGAGAAACCCTAACTCCAGAGGATTTTCCTGCCAATGCATTTAACACCCCTGATTCACCAGAATTACCGATGGCTTCTGCGCTAATTCTGTTAGTAGCATATCCTAATTTATCTTTCCTGGTTTCAAAACCAAGGGCATTTACCACCACATTGTCTAAAGATGTAGCGGTAGACTGTAATACTATATTTACCGTTTCTTCTTCTCCTAATTCTATTTCATTGGTTTCATAACCAATGAAACTAATTACTAGTGTTTGTTTAACACCTACAATAGGAATGGAAAAATTACCATTGTTGTCTGAAACCCTTGTTGTGTTAGAACCTTTAATTTTAATAGTAGCGCCTGCAATGGCGATCTTTTTTTCATCTAAAATAGTCCCTTTCACCGTTCTATTTTGAGAAATGGCAGGCATAATAATGCCTATTGTAAACCCGATAAGGAAAAGCAAATGCTTAAAAACAGTTGTACATTTCATAATGGCAGCCTTTTTTGGTTAGCTAAAGCAATTTTCGAGAACAAAATAGTAAAGGAATACCCGATTTGATTTTTTTGGTCTTTCTAAACTGTTTTCAAATAAAAAATGTAATTTCCAAAATTGGTTTTGAATTTCCGAAATTTGCTATGTATTGATTTGCAATTAATTAGAAACTTATATGCTTAAAAAGGGCAAAGAAGAAATTATCTATTTATTAAATAAAGCCATCGAAAAATTTCAGGCTGATACAGGTAAATTGATTATTCAAAATACCAATCGCAAGAATTATGAAGAATTAGCCATTGTTTTAAGTGAAATAAGTAATCAACTTCCAGAAACAGCTTCGCAATTTGGTCATATTGTCTATGAAGCTGATCCTCAAAAAGAAAAAGCAGAATATCCATTCAGAAAATACGATATCACAGGTGGACAAATTAAAGATGCTTTGATGGGACTTGTTGCCAATCCAAGACCTTTTTTAGTTGATACTTGTTATGTTTATCTATATCAAATGGGGAGGCAAGCTTTTGAACAAAACCCAATAGATTCGGCACTAATTGCTTCTAAGGAGAATGAAGAATTTAGCAAGGACAGCTATTCAATTATTACTGAAAATCAACAACTTAAATTAAAGCTTGCCAATTTAAAAAAAGATACAGACGCAACCATCCTTAAAAAATTAGGATTTTATCGGATGATTTTTATTCCACTTTGTATTGTCTTTTTAATCACAGCCATATATACTTGGAATTTATATCTACAATCAGATACTAAATGGGAAACTATTCAAAATGATTTTAATTTAATCCCTTATAAAGTAACTCAATCCGAAATAGATCAATTAGAGGGAATTTGGATTTGCTATACCAGTTCTCCACAAGCTCGACTGTCTGATCCAAACCGTTATCACAAAGTGGTGGCCAACCTAGTAGAAATAAAATATAAAAATGGTTATTTTGCTTACCACCGTTATGGAGCTAGTTTTGACCATATTGGCTATGCTCAATTTGAATCGCCCAATTTGGTTTCTATCCATTCTCAAATAAAAAACACCGACAAAAAAGTAGAATACCCCAGACATAGTCTACTCAGTTTAGACAAGAAGGAGGAATATCTTAGTGTAATATCTGCATCCTGGAATTTTGATGCAGGTGCCAATAATCGTATAATTGGAATTAGAGAGGTCTATAAAAAGTTGGGGAAAGGTGGAAGAATAGAAGAAGTAATCAATACCCCAGCCAATGCCAGTTGTCAATGCAAGATTATAAAGTGGCATAAAAACACCGAATCCACGCAGGCTTTCTATTTAAAAAATATGTTTTTGGATTCATTAAAAAATCCAACCCTCTCCAATTTAATCAACGAGAACAGCATTTTATTAAAAGATCCTGAAGCAGGGTTGATTCTAAACAAAAAAAGCCCCGAATAATTCGGAGCTTTTTGAATGCTGTAGGGGGAGGGATCGAACCTCCACGAGGCAGTTAGCTATAGCGCAAAGTTCAGTGGTCGACCCTGGTCGTACAAGTATTGCTACCTGAACGGCTCTACACTACGTTTATTCTGTTATCCTCACCCCCGAGACAAGAGGGCATGTCTGCCAAAAGTTTCATCACCCCACAGTAAAAAGAACTAATTTGTTACTTTGATAAATCAAAATTAAGATAAACTTTATTTAATTAGTTAATTTTCAAACATTTTTAATAAATTATAGATAATATTCAAATAACAGTACATATATTTGAATATTATTAAAATAAAAAGCCAAAAATGCCTAATAAATTAAATCTTGACAAACTTGATTTTCAAATTATCCAAGAAATGATGGAAGATGCGGAAATCTCTTATGCCGATTTGGGAAAGAAACTATTCGTTTCGGGGGGCACCATCCATGTTCGCATCAAAAAACTAGAAGAACTAAAGGTAGTGAAAGGTAAAAGATTATCGGTAGACCTCAAATCTTTAGGCTACGATGTTATCGCTTTCATTGGAATTTACTTAGAAAAAAGTTCTTTGTATGATTCCGTAGCAAAGGAGTTGAAAAAAATTAAACAAATTGTTCGCTTAAATTATACTACCGGTAATTACAGCATGTTTGCGGAAATAGTATGCAAAGACATACAAGAATTGCGCTTTGTATTGCACGACGAATTACAAAAGATAAAGGGAATAGAAAGAACAGAAACCTTTATTTCTCTAGAAGAAAGTTTAGATAGAAATGTAGTGGTAAGCCCACTCTAAAAAAATGAGTATGAATCAATTTAATATTGCCGAATTAACGACTGCTCTTATCAATCGCTGGAAATTCATTGTGGTTTTCACTATTGCAGCTGTTGCAATTGCAGCAGGAGCAACTTTCTTTATTACCCCAAAATATACAGCCACTACCAAATTTTTACCAGGCAATGTAGTACTTGCAGACAAAGCCCGACTATTTAATGATGAGATTCAACACCTCTATTCTTTTTTTGGTTCCGGAGACGACTTAGATCGTTTAATGAGTATGGCCAGCATGGATACCAGCCTCAAGCAGGTGATTCATGCGTTTGATTTGACCAACTATTATAAAATAAAAGAGAAAGATGCAGGAATGGGAATGTATAAAACCATCCGGCAATTTAAAAAAGACCTGAGTCTGGTAAAAACGGTCAACAATGAATTGGAAATTTCTTGTGCCCATCAAAGCAAGGATACGGCAGCAGCCATTGTCAATTTTATGACAGATCAGCTTGCTGCAAAAATGAAAAATATTTGGAAACTACAATACGAGAAAATAAATGTACAACTAGACAGTAGTATTGCAGCCATCTCTAATGATTACAATAACTTATTCAATACGGCAACCTCAAATGACGCTATTGTAAAAACTAAGATGAGCGTACTCTTGAGCCAATTAGAGCAGTTAAACAAACTGAGTATTGAAACAAAAATGGCAGCGGCTACTACTCCGGAAGCGCTAATAGTTTTAGAAAAAGCAAGTATACCTGCAAAAATAAGTTGGCCCAACAAAGCAGTTGTTTTACCCCTTGCCGCATTATTAGGATTGATTTTTAGTGTATGCTTGGTGTTAATTAGTGCAAAACCAAGTCGCTTTTAAATGCTACCCTTTTTACAATCAAAAAAGTTTTCATGGCTAGCCATTAGCAGTTTCTTTTTGTTTGGATTAGGGTCGCTGGTAACGCAAGAACCCTATTGGCTAATTGCACCTTTTATTTTAGTGGTAACAATCCCCCTTGTTCAATTAATTGTTACTAAAACCGAATATTTATATTGGTTGTTGCTGATTACACTACCACTATCCACAGAATATAATTTTACGCCATCGCTTGGCTTAGATCTTCCAGATGAACCTTTGCTTATCCTATTATCAGTTACAGTATTTGCAAGTTGCTTATTCAAACCATCTGCTTTTCAAATTATTTTTAAATCGCCCATTTTTAGGTGGATCATTGCCATGGTAATTTGGATGTGTATCAGTTTATGCTATGCACCCAACCAATGGCTGGCACTTAAGTTTATACTAGCCAAGATTTGGTACATAATACCATTGGTATTCCTTACTGCTTTGATTCATCAACGTTCAAGTAATTTTAGAAAGACTGCGCTATATCTATGCATACCATTAATCCTGATTGTGATTCAAACACTTATAAGACATGCATTCTATGGATTTGACTTTGTTGCCATCAAAAAAACTATGGGACCTTTCTTCAGGAATCACGTAAACTATTCTGCTATATTAGTTTGTCTGATTCCCATTGGTTTGCTCATTCACCATTCTACACAAGACCTTCGCAAAAAAAATATAATTAAAATAGGAATTGGCATTGCATTAATGGGATTATTCTTTGCCTATTCAAGGGGTGCATGGTTGGCCCTATTAGCAGGGATGATTGGCTACTATTTAATTAAAAAAAATATACTCGGAAAAACCATATTGCTAAGCATTGTCACTATTGCAATTTCTCTAATTGTACTAATGCACAACAATTATTTCATGCAATTTGCGCCCGAACACGATGAAACCATATTTCATGAAAATTTTTCTGACCATTTAAATGCTACAATTGGGCTGAAAGATATTTCGAATGCAGAACGCTTTCATAGATGGGTTGCTGGAGTTAGAATGGTAGCCGAAAAACCCTGGACCGGATTTGGTGCAAATAGTTTTTACAACAATTACCAACCCTATACCGCAGCCGCATTCAAAACTTGGGTAAGTAATAATCCCGAACATTCCACGGTTCACAATTATTATTTATTGCTTGCCTTAGAGCAAGGCGTACCAGCACTTATTTTATTCGCAGGATTTTTTATTTACTTGTTATTACAAACTCAACAACTTTACCACCAGTTTCAGCAAAACTATTTCCGACAAATTGCATTGGCCTTGGGTGTTTTATTAATAATGATTGCATCACTCAATTTTACCAGCGATCTAATTGAGACAGATAAAATTGGTGGGTTGTTCTGGTTGGCCGCAGGTATATTGATTGGTTTAAAGTACCATCACCAAATTGAAAAAGAGTCTGTAGCTATTTAAGCGGTACAAAAGTTGTATTGACCGATTAAGTGCCATTTTAATCATTAATTAATGCCTTGACGATATACACTAAGATAGTTTTGGTGTCTAATATAGAAATACACCAATAGATTATGCTTCGTCTGCTACTAGCCCCCTTTATTTTAGCTGCAATGTTTATTTATGCCTGGTTCCCAGACAAGTCATCCAAAGATAAAAACTAATTTACGGTCCTGTTCTTCCATTGATATTTTCCAAACTTACCCAGCCAACCTGCAATCACGGTATAAACAATATGAAAGGGTTGCATGATCGGAAAAAATACCAATGTCTTTTCCAGCTTAAAAAATTGAGCAACTGGCAATAAAAAATACAGCTCTATCAAGGTTTTGATGGCAATGATCCAAACTGTCCAAAACAACAATTCATTTGAAAAAATACCAACCAATAATCCAATTAATAAGGAAGCATTGAATAAATAGACCAATAACAACACTCCAAATATCTTTTGATCATTGTAACTGTCTGCCTTGCTTGCCCACCGAATACGCTGTTGAATAAAGGAAGTCCAATTAGGCATTGGAGCAGTTTTAACAATCATTTCATTCGAAAATAAATAAGCCAGCCTACCCGGAAATGCTGTTTTCATTTTATGCATCAACAACATATCGTCTCCACTAGCCAAGTGATCAATCCCTTTAAATTTACCAACTGCTTCAAATGCTGTTTTACTATAAGCCAAATTTGCGCCATTGCACATACTATGCGAACCCGCTGATACAGCGGCGGCTGTAATCCCCTGTAAACTCAAAAAATCCAATACCTGAAAAATACCACTAAATCGACCGTTCTGTGTAAACATCACTGGCGCTGCAATAAATACAGGATCCTTTGCTAAAATCATAGCATTGAAATAGTATAACCAATTGGGTGGAACCAAACAATCTGCATCGGTAGTAACGATCCAATCGCCTTTCGATTTATCTACTGCTATTTCAATGGCTTTTTTCTTAAATGCATTGGTAGCTTTACCACCTAAATAATCTTTGAGATAAATCAACTGAACTTGTGGGTATTGTTTTGCTAATTGAGCAACTATTAGCGGAGTATCATCGGTTGAATGATCATCTACCACTATAATTTCATACAGTGGATAGGACTGCGCTAAAATGCTTTGAATACATTTTTCAATATTGTCCAATTCATTGCGCGCGGGAATAATAATAGAGAAAAATACAGTTGGCTCAAATGCCCCTGTTACTTGGAATGGTTTTAAAGCATTGAACCAATACCGATAAACCAGTATAAGGCCAATATATAAAGTAGCCAAAACCCCACTGATAATCATAAACCAATACTCCATTCAGGCAAAGAAAACCATTCTTCTTGAATCAAGACTTAGTTAAATATGCGCCGACTAAGCCAAATGACTCAAATTTCATGAAATTATTCTTGGTAGTATGGAAGAAAGAAACCAATTTTGAATTAGTTGCATAACTAACTATATGCCAAACAACCATTTTAAAAGAGGAGAATTATACAGCGTCATCAATGGGATGGCTTCTACAGCTGTGGCCAGAAGGTTACAGAAGAATTTCCGCAATGCCGGATTAGAAATCACCATTGAACAATGGAGTGTATTGTATCACTTATGGAAACAAGATGGCTTAAGCCAGCAAGAACTTTGCAATCGTACATTTCGTGACAAACCCAGTATTACCAGACTCATTGATAATTTAGAGAAGCAACATATGGTTAAAAGAGTAGCGTCTCCTACTGATAGAAGAATTAATCTGGTTCAACTTACAGATGCTGCAAAAGACCTGCAACAAATTACAATTGATCTGGCTAATCAAACTATGGCTGAAGCATTGGTGGGTGTAGATAAGAAAGACATTGAAACAGTAAAATCGGTTTTTCAGAAGGTATACGACAACCTTACGTTAACACCTATAGAACAATTGAATTAAACACTTTAACATACAAAACAATTAACGATGGAAGCCACAAACAAAACAAAAGCCCTCTTGGGCGGAGAATGGATCATCAAGGAAAGCAATCCTCATGAAACTTTCATTCCGGAAGAATTTAATGAAGAGCAGACCATGGTCATGGATATGTGCCATCAGTTTTTAGATGCTGAAATTTTACCCATTGTAGATCGTATTGATAAAATGGAGCCAGGATTGGTAGCATCATTAATGCAAAAAGCAGGTGAGCAAGGTTTGCTGTCTACTTCTTTTCCTGAAGAATATGGTGGACTAGGTAAAGATTTTATTACTTCTACCATTGTGAACGAAGGAATGGGGGGTGGTTATTCTTTCTCTGTTGCCGTTGCAGCCCACACTGGTATTGGTTCTTTGCCCATCTTATATTTTGGTACCGAAGAACAAAAACAAAAATATATTCCCAAGTTAGCTAGTGGAGAATGGAAGGGTGCTTATGGATTAACAGAGCCCAACAGTGGTAGTGACGCCTTGGGTGCCAAAACCACTGCTAAATTAAGCGAAGACGGAAAACACTATTTATTGAATGGCCAAAAATGTTGGATCACCAATGGTGGTTTTGCAGATGTGTTCACCGTATTTGCTAAAATTGATGGAGATAAATTCACTGCATTTATTATTGACCGTGGAACAGAAGGATTTACACAAGGACCTGAAGAACATAAAATGGGTATCAAAGGTTCTTCTACTGTTCAATTGTATTTCCAAGATTGTAAAGTACCAGTAGAAAACGTTTTAGGTGAAATTGGCAAAGGACATATCATCGCTTTCAATATTTTAAATATTGGTCGTTTAAAATTATGTGCTGCAACATTGGGTGGTGCAAAAAAAGCAACTGATACTTCTGTTCAATACGCTAAAACAAGAGAGCAGTTTAAACTACCCATTGCTAAGTTTGGAGCTATTCGTCATAAAATGGCTGAAATGGCAATACGCTTATGGGTTTGTGAATCTGCTTTGTATCGTTCTGCTAAATGGATTGACGATAAAGAACATGAGTTGGCAGCCAGCGGAAAATCATTTGCAGAAGCCTTATTGGGTGCTGCAGAAGAATATGCAATAGAGTGTGCTATGTTAAAAGTGTATGGTAGTGAAGTATTAGACTTTGTAGTGGATGAAGGTGTTCAAATACATGGTGGTAATGGATTCTCCGATGAATATGTAATTTCTAAAGCATACCGCGATAGCCGTATCAATAGAATTTACGAGGGCACCAACGAAATCAATCGTTTGCTAACTGTAGATATGGTATTGAAACGTGCAATGAAAGGCAAGCTAGACCTAATGGGACCAGCCATGTCTGTTCAAAAAGAATTGATGAGTATTCCAGATTTTGGTGCAGAAGAGGAAGGTACTTATGCAAAGGAATTAAAAGCAATTGCTAATTTCAAAAAAGCCATTTTAATGGTAGCTGGGGCTGCTGTTCAAAAACTAATGATGCAGCTAGACAAAGAGCAAGAGATCTTGATGAATATTGCAGACATGGCTATTGAAGTATTCCATGCAGAAAGTGCTTTATTGCGTGTAATGAAATTGGCTTCTCTAAAAGGAGACGCAGCAATAGCTACACAAATTGATATCATGCGTACTTATATGTACGATGCGGCAGATCGCATTAACAAAGCGGGTAAAGACGCATTAAATAGCTTTGCCGACGGAGACGAGTTGCGTATGATGCATATTGGATTAAAGCGCTTTACCAAAGTAGAACCTTTCAATTGCAAAGAAGCACGTAGAAGAATTTCCGATCGTTTAATAGCCGATAATGGATATAAAATTTAAGGTTCGCTAATACAACAAATCCCCGCTCCGATTAATCGAGGCGGGGATTTTTATTTTTATTCTATGATGCTGCGTATCTAGAATTGGGAAACTTATCTGCGAATTTCAACGCGAGTTCCTACAGGCAATAAATCAAATAACTCCTGTACATATTTGTTTTTCGTACTAATGCATCCTTCGGTCCAATTTCTATATTGGTCTATAGCATAATCGTCATAAGGCACAGTACCATGGATTCCAATCTCTCCCCCAATTTTTGCATTGGCTGGTATAAGTCCTAATGCTTTGCGTTGATTAAACTTGGCATAACTTTCTGCAGTGGGATAATCAATGAGCATAAAACGTTCCCATTTAGCATGTTTGCGTTTACCCGTAATATGAAATACACCTTCTGGTGTTCTTCTGTCTCCTTGGTATAATTTATCACCTAAGTCTTTACTTCCAAATACTACCGGATAAGATGCCAGCCACTCACCGTCTTGGTCGTAAATTTTTAATTCATACTCACTCTTAATAATATATACCGAATAGGAATCCTTATCTGCTTTTGCAGAATCTATTACCCGATGCTTTCTAAATGAAGTGGTAAGGGTAATGCCAGCTAAAAATAATATCCAGTAGAGTGCCCTTTTCATAATTGCTGATTAATAAACGAAAATTAACCATTCCAATTGTGGAGCAAATGTTAATTCAAATTCACTTAACAAAGATAACTAATTGAAGCATTGATTACCAAGTGCTTAAGCGAACCCCAATTGCGTAAGGAAATTGTTCAACCCTGGTAATATCCTTCTGCATTTTGTTTAGGCTGTATGAACCATATAAACGTACAGGACCCAATCCTACTTCTCCAATAGCCGCTAAACGGAAGGGCTCCATGTAAAAGTCGGCCTTCTCTTTTTGCTTGCCTCTTTCTGCACTTATTTGTTTGTTGCTGCTAGAAATTAGGTAACCTGCACTAACCCCTGCACTAAAACTAAATCCCTTGCGTTTGTCTGGTGTAGTATTAATATTGATCATGAATGGAACAGTAAGGTAGCCAGCATACAATTTATTCTTTGAAAAAGAAATGGAATCATTAAATACATAAGGTGCTGGATCGTTGTTGTAACTGATTTTAGAATCGTAACGGAAATTATACATTTCCAATCCTAATCCGTATTTAAGGTTCAAGACATTCTTACTGATATTTAATTTCTGCATAAAGAACCAAATATTCACGTTAGAAGACTTGCGGCTGTTTAAACGGTAGCTGTTTTCATTAACAGGTCCGTCTTGTGGACGAAGCGTTTTAAAATAAGAACCTGCTTGTGCAAAACCATAATTGGTATTGTCTCGCAAATTGGCAAATCCTAAATCGAGAATCCACCAGTTGGTACTTAAATTTTTACGCTTGGCAGGTCTGCGCTCTACACGCAATAGATTGAAATTATCTCTATTAATTCTTGAAGTACCTATAGTATTATCTTCAGATCCTTTCTTTTTGATGATTACGAAATTACCCACTTTAATAGTGTCCGTTTCTTGTGTTGACTGAGCGGTTGAACTCAAGGCAATACATACCATTGCCACCATGCTTAGAATGCTTTTCATACTTTTTTGCTTTTACTTTTTTTGACGAGTGTCTTCTTCTTGTTTGGCTTTTGAACGGAATATCGTTCCTGCTTTGCGGAATAGTCCGCGCAATTTATCTTTATTTATTTCTAATGCCCCTATAAAAAGGCTTTTATCTTCTTCAGCATCTTCTAAAGCCGTATACACTGGTTTAGCTTCTTCAAAAGCCGCATCTGACTTTGTTTCTGCTGGTTCAATATTGGCTCCTTGATTGTTTTCAATATCATTTCTTCCAACAATTAAATTGTCAGAAATTGCTGCCTTATTAGTTGCGATTGGATTGTTCTCTACTTTGGCAATAACATGTTCTTCTTTTTTAGCTGGCTCATCATTAATAATTGTTACCAAAGAATTGTTGCTTATGATAGGTTGGTCTGCTTTGATATTACTGTAGGGCTTCTCTGTTTGAACCGAAGCTTTAGGATCTACTTCTACCACTATACTCTTAAGCGTTTCTTCATTGGCTACTACCCTTTTTTCGGCATTGTTTACAGGCTCAGTACCTAGCATTTCTGGTTGCGTTCCATTTATTTCTATGGTCGTTTTTAATTGATTGGTTGGAGCCAACATCCAAACAGTAGCAATTAATCCAATCACGGCAGCAGCACTTGCATAACGCATCCAACGCATATAAACTACTGGACGTTTCTGCTCTTCTTTCCTATATAATACTTCTTTATTATTGAATACCCATTCTTCAGGGGCCAATTTGGTTTGAACCAATAATTCAAAAGCTGCCTGCAAATTGGGATGCTGTAAAATAAATAACTCTACTTTTTCGCGATCACTAGGAGTTAATTCATTGTCAATGAACAATAAGAACCATGTTTCATAGTTGCTTAAAGTAATCTCATTGGTTGACTGCTTTAACAATTGGTCCTTCCCGTTAAAAATGATTTGCTCCTCTGGTACCAATATTGTGTCTTGCAATAATGCCAACTCATCTGCTAAATCTGGATGCTCCAACATAAACCGTTCTACAGCTACCTTCTCTTCGGGGGAGAGCTCTCCATCTACCCAAAGCAGAAAATATTGTTCGTAATTATGTTGGTTAATGGTAATCATTATAATACGTTTTCGGCACTAACCAAATAGTTTTTTAAGGTTAATCTTGCCCTATGCAAATACACTTTTACTTGACTCTCATTCAAATTCATAATTTGCCCTATCTCTTCGTAACTATATCCTTCATAGTCTTTCAACATCACCAAACTTTTCTGCGTTTCATTCAAACGATTTAAAGCTTCCATCAATGTTTTCTTTAATCCTGAATGCTGTTGGTACTGAATTCCTGTTTGCTCTTCAAATTCCTCTTTCAATTGCACCCTTTTATTTTTACGAATATGATCAATCATTTGATTGTACCCCACTGTAAATAAATAGGCTTTTGACTTAGCTGTTTCCACTTGATCTCTATTCCTCCAGAGTTTTTCAAAACTGGTTTGCACAATATCTCTTGCGTCTTCTTCATGCCGAAGATTTTTCACGATAAACCTGAAAAGGCCATCGGCATGGTTATTAACACATTCATTGTACTCAAACTCGGTCATACAAATAGAAACAGTTAGTTGGTTTGTACTTATGATACGAATAGCCGTTCATTATGTTACAGCTACTAAAAGAATTATTTAAAATTAGGCCGAATAGTCTGTGGGATACCTATAAATTGGTATGAAAGGGGCTAATTATACTTAATTGGTGTCTAAATTGAACGCAGCCCAAAAACCCCATTTTACAAATAGCCAAGCTAATACGCTGTAGGAAATTACTAACACCAGTAAGGACCCATAAAAATAGCTTTTGCCTAGTTTGGCTACCTTTTTTTGCTTCCCCTCCTCTTTGCTGAGTAGTTCTGTAATAATATTATTATACACCCCCCTGATTCTGTATAAAAAATAGCTCAATAAAAAAATGAGTAATGCCCCTATTACAAATGACAATTTGAATGCATTGAGCCATTCCCACATTAATCTATGTAAGTATTCAGGGTCTTTTTCTTTAAAAGCAACTAGATTAGTATAAATATAGTAACCATAAAAGGTGAGCACATTGGCAACCCAAACTATGCCTACCATCATGGGGCCTTGCGTTTTCGCTAGTACTACTCTTTGCCTATATTGACACCATAAATAATTGTGCGAAATGATTGCTCCAAATACCGTCATAGCTTTTAATAAACATATTTCATTAAATAAACCACCACCCCAGAAACAATTAAACAACTTAATAAAGAAAGATAAAAATATCGGCCGCCTCTTTTGGCTACAGCGTGTTTTTCTTCTTCTTCTAGCTTACTAAAGCGGCGTACAATATCTAAAAAAATGGCTTTACCACCGTATGCACCAAAGCTCATAAAATAAACCAATGCAAAAAATATAAAAATTCCTAACCTACCAGCCAGCTCCCAATATCTAATGAATGCAAGCACATCGTATACATCACTACTCTGATTGGTTAGCAACAAATAAACAATACCAATACCAATTAAGGTAAGTACGTTGCAAACCCAAGCCAAGCCAACCATATGTACCCCATTGGTTTTGACTGCAAGAATCTCCCTATGAGTTCTTACTACAGTGTAGTCATGACAAATTACGGATTCGAATATGTTCATCTTTTTCTGATTCGAAACAATTGAGGGTTTACTAAGCTAAAGTTACTTTAATTTAGTAAGAATCAGATTCATAAAATCAAAAAGCAGCTCGTTTACAATTTAATAATCAATGGTTTGCTCTACAATGGTATCGGGTATTTCCCTCCATCCATATTGCTGATTGCGTAATTGAGGTTCAAAGCCCGCCTCTTTAATTGCTTCCTGTATGGTTTTATAAGTAAACCGATGAGGAGCGCCAGCAGCACTCACTACATTCTCTTCAATCATAATTGAACCAAAATCGTTGGCACCCCCATGTAAACAAAGCTGGGCGGTCTCTTTACCCACTGTTAACCAGCTGGCTTGTATATTTTTAACATTCGGAAGCATGATTCTACTAATGGCTATCATTCTCAAGTATTCATCTGGTGTAGTTAAATTATGCACCCCTCTTATTTTGGTTAACAAAGTATCTACATCTTGAAATGTCCATGGAATAAATGCCAGGAAACCATTGGCATCAGTGGGTTTCATTGCTTGCACTTCTCTTATTCTAACTAAATGTATAAATCGCTCTTCCAAAGTTTCTACGTGTCCAAACATCATGGTTGCACTTGTAGTAATATTGAGTTTGTGTGCTTCGTGCATAATGGCCAACCACTCATCTGCCCCGCACTTGCCTTTCGAAATTAAGCGGCGTACCCGATCAACCAATATCTCTGCCCCTGCCCCTGGTAATGAATCTAAGCCAGACTCTTTTAATGCTTTTAATACATCATGATGGCTCATTTTTTCCAACTTGGCAATATGTGCTACTTCAGGGGGACCGAGCGCATGCAACTTAATAGTTGGATATTCTTGCTTTAACTGTCTAAAGGTTGTGGTATAAAAATCGAGGCCTAAGTTAGGATGGTGACCTCCTTGAAGCAAAAGCTGATCACCGCCATATTTCAATGTTTCCTCAATTTTCTTTCGGTAAACGGGCATTTCAGTTATATATGCTTCTGCGTGGCCAGGTATTCTATAGAAATTACAAAACTTACAATTGGCAATACAAACATTGGTGGTATTTACATTGCGGTCTATCTGCCAGGTTACTTTACCATGTGGCACTTGCTTTTTACGGAGTTCATCTGCTATATGCATTAAATCGGCTAAAGGTGCCTGCTCAAATAGGTACATTCCCTCTTCTACACTTAAAAAGTCAAAATCGAGGGCTCTCTGGTATAAATTGGCTAATTCCATCATAATTGTATAAGCAACAAAGTTAGGATAGATATGGTTCACCCAAAAGGATATCAACAAAAGAGCTCGCTTATATAATTATTCATCATTTTGCATAAAAAGCGATTAACTTAACATAGCATGAAACGGGTATTTGCCATATTGGTATTTTCGCTACTCTGCTTGCAACAGCTTAGCGCTCAGGAAGAATTTGTTCCTCCAGACTCCAAACTAATTACAAAGATTCCATTTTTTCAACTCAGCGGTGGTATCATCATTATAAAAGCACAGTTAGATGGATTTGCTGACTCCCTCAATTTTGTACTAGACACGGGTAGCGGGGGAATCTCTTTAGATTCAAGCACAGTAGAAAGATTGAAGATCCCTATTGCATTAAGCGATAAAACTATTCGGGGTATTGCCGGAGTTAAGCGGGTTTCATTTGCTTACAATCATACCTTACAAATGACGGGTATAGTGGTAAAGAACTTAGATTTTCACATCAATAATTATGAACTGCTTACCAGTGTTTATGGGGTTAGAATAGATGGGATTATAGGGTATAGTTTTTTAAGAAGGTATATAGTTCATTTAGACTTCGACAAAAAAATAATGGAAGTACATACACCGGGTAGATTTAAATATCCCCGAGGTGGACAATTGCTTAAACCTAATTTTAGTACGTTGCCTTTGTTACAAGCTCATGTAGAAGATAGCAAGTCTTTTTTGAACCGATTTATTTTTGATACCGGTGCAGGTCTTTGTTTTTTATTGTCTAGAGAATATGTAGATGACAGTTCCATATTTAAAAGCAAAAGAAAATATTATCCAACACAGGCAGAGGGCTTAGGAGGCAAAAAGAAAATGGAAATTGCTGTGATGAAATCGGTAAAAATTGGCAACTACAAGTTCAAAAAAGTGCCTGTACATATATTTGAAGACGATTTTAATGTTACCAATTACCCCACTCTAGGTGGGTTAATTGGGAACGACTTATTGAGAAGATTTAATATTACATTGAACTACCCCGAACAGAGTATCCATATTAAACCCAATGAACATTTTAGTGATGCTTTCGATTACAGCTATACAGGATTAGGCATTTATTTAGTGGATGGGCAAATAAAAGTGATTGATATTATTGAAGGCTCACCTGGTGACAAAGCGGGATTTAAAACAGATGATATTATTTTTTCTATAGAAAACAATGCTTCTAATAATATTCAGGCTTATAAGAACCTCTTTCAGAACTCTTTAGGAAAAATTAAAGTGGTGGTACTTAGAAATAATCTTCCTTTAATGTTAAACATGAATGTTAAAGACATTCGTAGGTAAGTAAAGATGAACTATTTTGCGCTCCGATACGCATTACTATGATTGAATACAACCGCTTTACCTTAGACA
Organism: Sediminibacterium sp.; assembly: GCF_030695065.1. Classification (GTDB taxonomy): domain Bacteria; phylum Bacteroidota; class Bacteroidia; order Chitinophagales; family Chitinophagaceae; genus Sediminibacterium. Next base: position 643,753 of record NZ_JAUYTR010000011.1, read on the forward strand.
ATGGCTTAACCGTTTTGGTACACGAAGACACTGCAACCCCTATGGCAGTAGTAAATGTTTTATATGATGTTGGGGCAAGAGACGAGCATCCTGAAAAAACCGGATTCGCCCATTTATTTGAGCACTTAATGTTTGGAGGCAGCATTAACATTGCAGACTACGACGAACCACTACAAAGAGCTGGTGGAGACAATAACGCATATACCACCAACGATTTAACCAATTACTATTGCCAACTACCCGCACAAAATATTGAAACTGCATTTTGGCTAGAAAGCGATCGAATGTTGAGCTTGGCATTTAGCGAGAAAAGTTTATCGGTACAACGTAAAGTGGTTTGTGAAGAATTCAGGGAACATTATATTAATAAGCCCTATGGTGATGTTTGGAAACAAATGCGCCATTTGGCATATACGGTTCACCCTTATCAATGGATGACCATTGGAAAAGAATTAAGCCATGTAGAGAATGCACATATTGATGACGTAAAACATTTTTTCTTTAAACATTATCGTCCAGTAAATGCAATTTTGGTAGTGGCAGGCAATGTAAAAACGGAAGACATTAAACAACTTGCTCAAAAATGGTTTGGACCTATACCAATGGGAGATAAATACATTCGTTGTTTACCACAGGAGCCGGTTCAAAATCAAGCCAGAAGATTAACTATTGAAGCGGAAGTTCCTTTGGATGCTTTTGTAAAAACCTGGCATATGGATGCTCGCTTAAACAAAGGTTATTATACTGCAGATTTAATTACTGAAATTTTAGGAGGTGGGGCATCTTCTCGTTTGTACCAGTCATTGGTTAAAGAACAGAAATTATTTTCAAATTTGGACTGCTATCATTTTGGCAGTCTAGATGCAGGATTATTAACTATAGAAGGCAAATTGGTTAAAGGAGTAGACATTAATAAAGCAGAGCAAGCCATTTCAGAACAAATTGCACAAATACAAGAACAACCAGTTGCTATTGCTGAATTAACCAAGGTAAAAAATAAAACAGAAAGTGTAATTGCATTTGAAGACATGAGCATTATGAGCAGGGCCAGCAGTTTGGCAATGTATGAATTAATGGGTGATGCATCTTTAATGAACACTGAATTAGAAAAATACCAGGAAATTAATCCACAAGACATTGTTGATTACAGTAAACAAATTTTTAGAGAAAGCAATAGCAACACATTACACTACCTGGCCAAATAAAGAAGTACGAACATGTTGAATAGAAAAATACAACCGACTATAACCGATGCGGTAAGTTTTGATTTAAAACTCAGAACATGCGAACAATACCAATTAGACAATACTATTCCTGTATACAGTATGAATGCTGGCACACAAGACGTACTCATGATAGAATGGGTGTTTAAAGCAGGTAACTGGTTTGAGCAAAAAAATATAGTTGCCGGCACTACAAATTTCTTATTAAAGAATGGCACTAGTACTAAAACTGCCTATCAAATAAATGACCATTTTGAATTCTATGGCGCCTATTTAAATAGAACATGTTACAATGAAACTGCTTCTATTACATTACATTGTTTAAGTAAACATATTAATGAGCTATTGCCAGTGGTTGCAGAATTAATAACCGATTCTATTTTTCCAGAAGAGGAGTTAACTACCTATCAACAAAATCAAAAACAAAAGCTTTCTGTAAATCTTAAAAAATGTGACTTTATTGCCAATCGGTTAATTGATGAATATGTATACGGATTTCATCACCCCTATGGAAAGTATACTTCTACCTTAGATTATGATCAACTCAACAGAAACGAATTGATCAAATTTTTCAAGAGATTTTATGCAGAAGGACATTGTACCATTTTTACTGCGGGTAAAATTCCTCCCGATTTACAAAGTCAATTAAATAAATATTTTGGCGCATTGCCTTTACAACAAAGGGCCATTCCGAACATTCAATACAATTTACAATCGTCAGAAGAAAAAAAACACCAAATCATCAACGATGCTAATGGTGTGCAAGGTGCTATTAGAATAGCTCGCCCATTCCCCAACAAACACCATCCCGATTACCAAAAAACACAAATATTGAATAATGTTTTTGGTGGATTTTTTGGTTCTAGACTAATGAGTAATATAAGAGAAGACAAGGGATACACTTATGGCATTCATAGTTATATACAAAATCATATGGGAGAAACTGCTTGGATGATTAGTACAGAAGCGGGAAGGGATGTTTGTGAAGCTACTATTAGTGAAGTATATAAAGAAATGGAAATACTAAGGAATGAGCCCATAGATGAAGACGAGCTAAGCTTAGTTAAAAACTATATGCTGGGTACTGTATTGGGCGACTTAGATGGGCCTTTTCAGTTAATTGCCAGATGGAAAAACTACGTACTCAATAATTTAGACGAGCAGTATTTTTACAATAGTGTGCAACTGATAAAATCTACTGGAGCCGAAGAATTAAATGAGCTCGCAAAAAAATACTTAAACCCTGAAGAATTTTACGAGCTTACCGTAATTTAAGAAATTATTTTACCTGACTAAATACGTACAACATTTCAAGACCAATTTGCTTACACCTTTCATTATATACTTGGTCTTGTTGTGGTGTTCCATCTGACAATTTAGGATCTTCGTAAGGCAGCTTAAATTTACCATCTGACCCTTGAACAATAGGGCAAGACGCGTCGGCCTGAGAACAAGTTAAAACTGCTCCATATTCCTTTTGTGGATTGGGCATACTGGTATATACTTTGGAAAAAGCAATCAGCTTTGGGGTTGTTGAGCCGAATTTGACCTCATAAACTGGGTTTGACAAACTATTTGTAGCAGTTATTTCAAATCCAATAGCTCTTAATGCTTTTACTGCATTGATATTAAAAGCGGTTACTTCGGTACCGCCAGAATAACAATATAAATTTCCAACACCAAAATAAGCAGCAGCAGCTTGAGCCATTATTTGAGATATATGACTTCTTCTAGAATTATGTGTACAAATAAAAGTGAGTTCAATGTCTTTTTGCAATTTTTTCTTTTGGCTGATATAATCGCTAATCTCTTTTAATGCAGTTTTACGTTCCGCTGGAATTTGATTAAAGTTTAATTGAGCTTCATCAAAAAAAGATTGTAAGCTTGGAAATAAAACAGGTTGTTGCGCATTAGTATTCATAACCAAAAGATTAACAATAAAAAAAATAAGTAGGTTTTTCATTTGTATAAATTATTTCTAAACCAAAAAGCCAAATTAACTAAAGCTATTAATGCAGGTACTTCTACCAACGGACCAATAACACCTGCAAATGCCTGACCGCTATTAATGCCGAATACACCAATTGCTACAGCAATGGCCAATTCAAAATTATTCCCTGTAGCAGTGAATGCAATGGAAGTATTTCTTGAATAATCTGCTCCTAGTTTTTTACCAATTAAAAAGCTAATGATAAACATCAATATAAAATAAATAACTAAGGGGATGGCAATTCGCAAAACATCCATTGGTATCTCTAGAATTAATTGTCCTTTTAAACTGAACATAATGACAATGGTAAACAACAAGGCAATTAATGTGATTGGCGAAATAAATGGAATGTATTTATTATTAAACCAATTTAATCCCTTCCATTTTATTAATATATACCTACTAATTATACCAGCGGCAAAAGGTAATCCTAAATAAATACCAACCGATTGAGCTATTTCAGCAATGGTAATATTCACATTCAAACCCTTTACGCCAAAATACGGTGGTAAAAAAGTAATGAATAAATATGCATAAAAACTATAAAAGAAAACTTGAAAAATACTATTCAAAGCCACCAGCCCTGCAGCATACTCTCTATTGCCCTCTGCTAAATCATTCCATACAACCACCATTGCAATACATCTGGCTAATCCAATCAAGATTAATCCAATCATGTATTCGGGATAATCTTTCAAAAAGATGATTGATAAAATAAACATCAAAATAGGACCAATAACCCAATTCAATATTAAGGAAAGGCTTAAGACTTTAATATTACTAAACACTTCTCCAATTTTACTGTAATTCACTTTTGCTAAAGGAGGATACATCATCAGTATCAATCCAATGGCTAGTGGTATATTGGTTGTTCCATTAGAGAGCGATTCAATTTTAATTGAGACACTGGGTATAAAATAACCTAATCCCACACCAATCATCATGGCTAAAAATATCCATAGCGTTAAATACTGATCTAGAAATGATAGTTTTTTACGATTTGCAGCTGGTGTGCAATGTTCCATTTTAAAATTATTTTATCTAATTAGAATTTTCTAGAATTAATGACATGTTAGTATTAACAGCAACCGCCTCCTGGAGTGCAGCAAGTTGCCGCAACGGTATTATTTACTTCAGTATTTTCAGTAATGGCAAATCCTTTTGGCTTTTCAGCATAAACAGTTACACTAAATATACCAGCCCCGCCATTATTAAAAGCTGCAATTTCAGCATCAGTTAAATAATTTTTTAAAATATCATTGGGAATAATAATGGGCTTTTCTTTTTGTACGATGATATTTTCGAACTTGTTTAATCGAATCAATTCTAGGTACACTTCTTTTTGTATTGCACCGGATACACATCCTGCATACATTTCAGCATCTTTTCTTAGTGCATCTGGTAATTGACCTACCAATACCACGTCGGAAATACTAAAGTGTCCACCTGGTTTTAGCACTCTGAATATTTCTTTTATAACGCCATCTTTATTGGGTACCAAATTCAACACACAATTACTTACCACCACATCAGCCGTATTTCCACCTAAAGGCATATGCTCAATATCGCCTTCACGAAATTCTACATTATTAAACCCTAATGTATCTGCATTCATTCTGGCTTTCTGAATCATAGCTGGTGTAAAATCTATTCCAATCACTTTTCCTTTATCTCCTGTATGAGCTCTTGCAACAAAACAATCATTGCCTGCTCCACTTCCTAAATCTACTACAGTATCCCCTTGTTTAATTTGTGCATACTGCGTAGGCAATCCACAACCCAATCCTAAGTCGGCATCTGCATTATATCCTTCCATAGTAGTATAATCATCGCTCATGATATTGTATACTTCAGTACTGCATCCACCTGCACCACAACATGATGCTTTATTATCTGCAGTAGATTGTGTAGCAATTTCTGCGTATTTCTCTTTTACGATTTGTTTTAATTGTTCATCTGTTTGCATAAAATATATTTTTAGTTTTTAAGATTATTTAGCAACAAGATTGTTGTTGCACTTTTAGTTTATTAAAAAGTTGATTAAAAGAGACATTGAATTTTTCAAATGCTTTCCAATTAATACAATAACAGCTTCTTGGTCCTTCAATGGTTCCTTTAATTAATCCTGCATCTTTCAATTCTTTTAAGTGTTGCGAAACAGTAGACTGTGCCAATGGTAATAAGTCTACAATCTCCCCACATACGCATTCATTCTTTTGTGACAATACTTTTAATATAGCAATACGTGCTGGATGAGATAAGGCTTTAGCAAATTGTGCCAACTCTTGTTCTGCTTTTATAAATTCATCTAATTTAGGAGAAGCCATAATTAATCGTTTTTATACGATAAAGCAAAGCTATGCATAATTATCTATTCATCGTAAAAATACGATGAATATTTTTTAGACCAGTTTTATTTGAAAATCCAGACTTATATATTATAGTAATTCGAACCCAGTACATTTATATATGGGTAAATGGAGTCGAACTCCATTTATCCTTTTTTAAAACCGATTATCCCTTTCTTAAAAATCTGAAAAATCATAACTAATTGATTTTCAATTAATTATTTAAAACCTAATTCTAAAGTCAGCCTATTACCTAAAAATACTTGGTACTATGTGTTGCATAGTACTAAAAAATACCCCATCTTTGTGTTGTCAAAGTAATTAAACAACAAACGAACTAAAAATAATCATCATGAAAATCACCACCATCAACCCACTTGTTCAACTAAACAAAACAGAGTTAAATAATTTAACCCAAGTGGTAAAAGAGACAATTGCTTCTAACATGAACAATGAACCCAAAACCAAGAAAAGATTTACTGTAGCCCAACTTTGGAAAATTCAACGTTTCAGCCGTATAGCTCCAGTTAAACCAATTCTTGTTTATTAATCCAATAAAAATCTAGGCCATGGATATTCAAAACACACAGAGTCAGATGCGGAAGGGCGTATTGGAGTTTTGTATCCTTTCAATCATTCGCCAGGGGGAAGTTTACCCCAGTGATCTAGTTGATCGGATGAAATCAGCCAACCTTCATATTCTGGAAGGTACTTTGTACCCGCTGCTTACCAGATTAAAAAATGCGGAATTGCTTACCTACCGTTGGGTAGAGAGCAACAGCGGACCCCCACGCAAATATTTCGTTATGACTGATAAAGGCCTCGCTTTTTACAGTGAACTCGAAAGAACCTGGAAAGAACTAGCGGATGCAGTTCAAGTGCTAACCCAACCAATAGCATCACCAGAAACCGAAAACAACCAAAACCAACCTTAACCAAGCTAAATAAACATACCATGAAAAAGGTAATTAATATAAACTTCCAAGGCAGAGTAATTCCTATTGAGGAATCAGCTTATGACGTACTGAAAGTATACGTTGAAAGCTTACGCCGCTTCTTTGCTAATGAAGAAGGAAGAGATGAAATCATCAACGATATAGAAGGTCGTATTGCAGAATTATTTGGAGAAAGCCTTAAAAAAGGAAGCACTTGTATTACTGATGAAGATGTTAACAATATCATCAATAGTATGGGTAGACCTGAAGATTTTGAAGGTGAAGAAACCAATATGCAATCTCAATTAGGTGGCAATCAACAACAACAATCTAACTTTTCACAAGATGCAGATAACAGCGCATCTAGAGGTAGACTTTATAGAGATACCAACGAAAAAATGTTAGGTGGTGTTTGTAGTGGTATTGCTGCATATTTTAGAATTGACCCTACAGTTGTTCGTTTACTATTTTTAGTATTGTTCTTTGGCGGTGGTTCTGGATTCCTTTTGTATTTACTATTATGGATCATACTTCCGTCTAAACCATTGGATCAAGTAACCAGTAATAGAAGGCTATACAGAAATCCTGAAGAAAAAGTAATTGCAGGTGTTGCCAGCGGTATTGCCACATATTTTGATATTGCCGTTTGGATACCAAGATTAATTTTTGCGCTTCCATTGGTAGTGGGTATTATTTCTTCATTTGTAAGTTCACTATTCTGGTTTGAGTTTAATCCTTTCCCAGGGTTTATTTTTGGATCATTTGGTGGCACTTTATTTGTAATCTATGCTGTTCTTTGGGCAGTTATTCCAGAAGCAAAAAGTGCTTCGGAAAAATTAGAAATGAGAGGCGAAAAAGTAGACTTAAATACCATTAAGCATACCATTCAAGAAGACTTAGAAGGATTTAAAGCCCGTGCTGAAAAATGGGGTGGTGAATTCTCTGAAAAAGCAAAAGAATTTTCTTCGGAGTTCAGTTCAACTGTAAACGAAAAGAGTAAACAATTTGCTTCGGAAGCAAGCAGTGTTTCTAAAAAAGGAGGAAATAAATTAGCCAATGCAATTGGTATATTATTTAAAGCATTCTTTTTATTCTTAGCCGGCATTTTGGCTTTCACTATACTGGTTGCTTTATTAGGTATGATTGCAGGTAGTGTAAGCGTGTTCCCGCTAAAGAGTTTCTTCTTAGAAGGTTTCTGGCAAAACTTCCTTGCCTGGACAACATTAATTTTGTTCTTATTTGTTCCAGCAATTGGTTTACTTACTTGGTTGGTTCGTAGAATTATTGGAGCAACTGCAGGTAGTAAATATTTAGGATTCACTTTTGGCGGATTATGGACCCTTGGTTGGATTAGTGTAATCCTATTGGTTGCATCTATTGCACAAAACTTTGATGCAGGCGCTAAAGACAAAGGCGACATTAAAATTGTTCAACCTGCCAGTAGCAAACTAACCATAAAAGTAGCTGAATCTAATTTTAGAGTTGTGAGAAGCAAGTGGTTTAGAATGGATGGCTTATTAAGAATGGACGATGATAGTTTGGTATTAAATAATGTTCGAGTTCGTATTGCAAAAAGCCCTGATTCTTTATACCGTATTAGCTATGTAAAATTCAGCAATGGCTCTGATGAGAATGCAGCTTTAAGAAATATTACACAAATCAACTACGGTGCTACACAACAAGACAGTGTTATCTATTTAGATCGTGGCTTTAAGCTAAACAAAGGAACCAAGTTCCGCAACCAAGGTGTTACCGTTACCATATTTGTACCTGTTGGAAAGAAAATTGAAATTGATGATAACGTTTCAAGAAGACTCAATCATATCAGTTTTAACTCTGGCCGCAACGACTACGATTGGGACGATGAGTGGAATAATGAAGGATACGAAAGCTGGATGTCTAATCAGGAATACATTATGACTCAAGGTGGATTAGAAAGAGTAAAGAAGGCAAGGGAAATAAACGATGAAGAAGAAAATGACAGCGACTCAGAAAAAAGCGCCATAGAAGAGTATAAAAAAAGCAGAGAAGAACTACGCAAAGAATATGAGCGTAAACAGAAAGAAGCGGAGGATTTAAAGAAAGAGTTAGAAAAGCCTGTTGATACTACTCGCTACCGTTATCAAAAAGTAGCAATAGTTGACCCACATATTTCTACCCCTGTTGGTAAAACAAAAATGACCGAATCGCCTGATATTATTGAGCTAGGTTCAGAATTAGGAAGGTTTTCCTTACTGAATTTACAATCATAAAGATGGTTGGCACAGGTTGGAAAAAGAACCTCGTCTCTAAATTGGGATGGGGTTCTTGCTTTTTAAGGCTGTTTCATGTTGATTCACTTATTTTTGCACCCTAATTAATTGCACAATGAAAAATACACCATTTACACAAAAACATATTGCCCTAGGAGCCAAAATGGCGGAATTTGCCGGTTACAATATGCCCATTAGTTATACTGGAATTAATGATGAGCATGCTGCTGTAAGAAAAAATGCAGGTGTTTTTGATGTAAGTCATATGGGTGAATTTATTTTGAAGGGAGAAAATGCTTTAGACCTTATTCAAAGAGTTACTACCAATGATGCGTCAAAATTGGTAGCCGGTCAAGCACAGTATAGTTGTTTACCCAATGCTACTGGCGGTATTGTAGACGATTTAATTGTTTACTGCGTTGAGCCAAATAAAACGTACATGTTGGTAGTAAATGCTTCTAATATTGAAAAGGATTGGAATTGGATTAGCCAATTCAATACAAAACAAGTAGAAATGCATAATATCAGTGACAAAACTTGTTTATTGGCCATACAAGGTCCTAATGCTACAAAAATTTTACAACCCCTTACCGAGTTAGATATCATGAATTTGAAATACTACACTTTTGTAAAGGGAACATTTGCAGGGGTAGAAAATGTGCTGATCAGCGCTACAGGATACACTGGTTCTGGCGGTGTTGAAATTTATTTTGAAGACAGTAATGGTGCAGCCGATAAAATTTGGGATGCCATTTTTGAAATTGGTGGGCCTCAAGGCTTAAAACCAATTGGATTAGGTGCAAGAGATACCCTTAGATTAGAAATGGGTTATTGTTTATATGGTAATGATATAGATGATACCACTTCTCCATTAGAAGGTGGCCTTGGATGGATCACTAAGTTCACTAAAGATTTTACTGCACGCCCAATTATAGAAGCTTTAAAAGCAGCTGGTGTTCAGCGTAAACTGGTTGGATTTGAAATGTTAGAAAGAGGAATACCCCGCCACGATTATTTAATTAAAGATGCTGCAGGCAATGCCATTGGAAAAGTTACTAGCGGCACTCAGGCTCCATCATTAAATAAAGCGATTGGTTTAGGTTATGTGGCTGTTTCCCATTCTTCTATAGATGCTGAAATTTATATTGATATTAGAAATACACTAGTAAAAGCAAAAGTGGTGAAAGCACCATTTGCCTAATAGTATCTTATCCAATAATTCAAAGGTTTTTTCGTTCTTATAGAATGAAAAAACCTTTTTTATTTCTACTATTACTGGCTTTCAGTTTAGGATGGATGTCTTGCTTTAGAAAAGGAAGTGAAACAGGTATGGCTTCGTTTTATGCAGATAAATATATAGGACGAAAAACCAGTAATGGTGAAAAATTCAAGCAAAATAAATTAACTGCAGCACACAAAACACTTCCTTTTGGAACCAAAGTGAAAGTAACCAATCTAAACAATGGCCAATCAGTAAAAGTTAGGATAAACGATAGAGGGCCATTTATTCAAGGAAGAATCATAGACCTTAGTAAAAAAGCGGCTAAAAAAATTGACATGGTAAATGCTGGTGTTGCCAAAGTAACTATTCGATACTAGTTTGTTGAATAATCTTGATACAATTTTTTTCGGTTATTTGGTAGCCAAATTCATAGCAATAAGTGAAGAGTTGATTCTTGTCTTTTTGTTGTTGATGGGTAAAATGAGATGGGCTAAATCCTTTTACATATAGTTCGCTTAATGGCACAGTTGTTCCACCTCTTTGCAGTGCAAATAAATCAGCTAATATTTTTCTGTTCCTTAAAAGCAACCCATTCACTCTTCTCATATAGTTACTTCTATCACTATAAAAATGATTGTGGTAACTACTTCTGCAGTGGCTGTTACAAAATTTCTTATCTGTTCTTCCTGCAATTTTTTTGGCACAGTGTAAACACTGCTTAGGATTGGTTTCCATAAAATTCATTGTGGGTTCAAACAAATTGAAATTAGTTTAGAATACATTTCTTTTATACTGTAGAAATACCAAATATTCCCCCGCATTTTAACGGTGCCAATTAGCAACAAACGCTTGCAAACGTTTATATACGTCAACAGATGTTTATATAAGTAAGTCGTGCAAATTGGTTCAGCATATTTGTACTGTTAACGGCAGTACGCACTGCTTTTATTTACAACTTTTAAAACTGAACCGTTATGAACGCAGTTAAAAACAAAGTCCAATTAATTGGGAACTTAGGACAAGACCCAGAAGTAAAATCAATTGGCGAAGACAAAAAAGTAGCTCATTTAAGTGTTGCTACTAATGAAAACTACAAAAATGCAAAGGGTGAAAAAGTAACAGAAACCCAATGGCACAATGTAGTTGCATGGGGTAAACTGGCAGAAATTGCCGAGAAATACCTGGTTAAAGGAACAGAAGTGGTGATAGAGGGTAAGCTCATCAATCGAAACTACACCGATAAGCAAGGTGTAAAAAGGTATGCCACCGAAGTTCAAGCAAACGAGTTACTTATCTTAACCAAAAAAGCTTGAGTGCACTCCCCCCGATTCAGTAATACCTTATTTTATCAGTAGCTGCAGCTGGCTCGATCCCCATCCCCACTGCGCTACTGGTAGTAAGGGTATTGAAGCCGCTTAGTTGTAGTAAGGACTAATCATGAAGTAAACTACTGGACCAGTAACTGCAACATAAAACCACAACGGCCATGTAATTCTAGCTAATTTTTTATGCGCAGGGAACTCACTAGTTAACCCGCGGTAAGCAGTAAACAAAATGAATGGCAAAATGATGGCAGCCAATATAATATGTGTGATTAAAATAACTAAATACACGATACGCATGGCACCTGCAGCCAATTTTTCGGCTTCGTCTACCATACCATCATGGTTGGAATCACCATATTTGGCTTCCCCTGCTAATAAATGATGTGCTATATAAGACAGTAAGAAAAGTATTGACAAAACCAATGCTGTTATCATGAATTTTTTATGCAGCTCATAATTTTTCTTTTTAACAGCAACTAGGGCTGCAACCAATACGAGCGCAATTGAAGCGTTCACAAATGCATTAATTGTGGCAAAAATATGTACATCAAATCCTAGCTCTACGTCTAATTTAAATTTGCCAAGAACTACCACTACTATAAATACTACTATAGAAAATATTCCAATTAACCAATTGGCTAAACGATCATTTTTTGCAATACTAGGTTTAAGCATTTTATCTATTTTACTTTTTTATAGTTACCCGTTTATTTTTCTTCGACCCTGCATGTAAACTACAAAGAAAATAATTGCAGTTACAATGATTAACCAGAGCCAGCTGAGATCTAATATTTGTCTGAAGACCGTGCTTTTTTTCTTTACATCTTTCTCTAACATCAACAAGCCAATATCTCTTGCCAATTTTTTCATTTCGGCACTATCCAATCCGTTGTAGTATCCCCTTACTTTATATGATCGGTCTATCAATACGAAACGACTGGTATGAACAAAATCAGGGCTAACAGGCTCTTCACTAAACTGGTCTACTTTCAACTCTTCAAATGCAAATTGATAGATGTCTTTTTTATTCCCAGTTAAGAACCACCAATTATCGTGAATTGCCCCAAACCTGTCTGCGTATTTTTTTAATACGGAAACCGAATCGTTTTCGGGATCTACTGTAAACGACATAAATTGAACAATAGAAGTGTCTATCTTGTTGCGAACATTTCCTCCTTTCTTAAAAGATTGCTGTAATGTTGACATATTTCTTGTGAGCCTAGGGCAAATACTCCTACAGCTAGTGAAAAAGAAATCTGCTACAATAATTTTACCCTGTGGATCGTATAAACTAACACTATCGCCTAATTGATTTCTAAGCTTAATATTTTTGGTGGTATGCCAAATGGTATCAGTAGTAGATTTTCCATTTTCCACTTTATTAATAACAGTATCTAGTAAATAATGCCTAGGCATTACTACTGCAGTTTGACTGGCTGTTTTTAATATTAAATAACAAGTAATCGGGATTCCCAATGCCACTAGTAATCCAAGTATCGATTTCTTTTTCATATCGGTATTAATAAAAAACCATCGCAATGCAGCGATGGTTCAATTAGGAGAAAAATATATTTAGTTTTAGCTATAAAACTAGTGACTAGCTTTTTTACCTTCTTTAGCACCTTCATGTTTTTCCGCTGCACCGTGCTCCTTTTTTTCTACTTTAATAGTGCTTTGCTCTTTAAAGTAAGGGTCGTACGTGTTACGTAAATTCTTGAATGAATTACCATCATATAAAAATGCAATGATAAACCATATGAACAAGGCCAATGGAACTACAATGGTCATGATCAAATTTTTCATCTCATGCTTTAAGTGCATAAAGTAGGCAACAATATAAAACGCTTTCGCCATCATTAAGATTACGATGGTTCCCTTAAGTGCCAATCTAACCCCAACACTAGACAAAGGAATGCCTATCATCCAAAACCCTATAATCAATTCAATAATTGTAAGTACTGTTAGAATTACCGTAATACGGATAATTTCCTTTGTACCTCCACCTGCATGTTCGTTATGCTCTGCTGTATGTGACATAAAATAATATTAGCGATTGGTTAGTTAATTAGATCAAATAAAAACAGGTAAATACAAATACCCAAACTAAGTCTACAAAGTGCCAGTACAAACCTGCTTTCTCAATCATTAAATAATGGCCTCTTTCTTCAAACTTATTGGTCATAGCCATGATTAACATGATGATATTGATAATCACTCCAGAAAATACGTGGAAACCATGAAAGCCTGTTATGGTAAAGAAATAGTTAGTGAAATTGGTTGATGATGCTGTTCCATCATGGTTTAAGAATGGATTGCTACCCCACCATGCACCTTCATGGTGTAAGTGATTCCACTCCCATGCTTGACAAGATAAGAATGCAATACCACCAATAATGGTCCAGATTAGATTTTTAACTACCCCTTTTTTATCCATATTATGACCCGCCTGTACAGCCAACACCATGGTAACTGAACTGATGATCAAAATAAAGGTCATGATACTTACAAACACCAAGGGAGCATTCATGCCCTCTGGAGCAAAAGGAAAACTCTTAAATACTTCGTTGGGGTCAGGCCATCCATTAGTAGAAAAACGAATGGTGCCGTATGAAATCAAAAATGCGCCAAAAGTAAAGGCATCACTCATGAGAAAATACCACATCATTACTTTGCCGTACTCTACGTTAAAGGGACTCTTACCTCCACCCCATGATTTAGTGGTAGGTGCTGTTGCAGTTGTTGCCATGTTAAAGTAAAATTTCGTACACAAAAGTATTGGCTAGAGTTGAAAAAAGGTGCATAAAACACAACTTTTTTGTAATTAGCTAATCCAATTGTAAAAGATGAACAAATAAATCCAAAGTATATCTACAAAATGCCAGTAAGTACCCACTAATTCAATGGATAGGCTACTGTAATTTTTAACACTACTTACATAGGCTTTAATAAAAATTACCATCAAAGCAATAACCCCACCAAGCACGTGAAGCATATGCAATCCGGTAATTACCAAAAGAAAAGATGCAGCAGAATTGCTTCTGGCACCGGTAAGGGCAATATTTCTGGCTTCTAAATCCATAAAACCAAAAACTTGTAACCCCATAAACAATAAACCTAATATTGCAGTAACGGTAATAAGCATTCGATAACGACCCATTTCCCTAGCTTTAAATGCCTTTGTTGCCAAATGAATGGTTACACTACTTAAAATGATTACCAGTGTAGAATACATGAAAACCACTGGCAAATCGAATTCTAACCAACTACTTTGGTTCTTCTTTACAATGTAGGCGCTTGTAAGGCCTGCAAACATCATAATGATACTGCCCATAGCCACCCACAAGGTAAACTTGTGTGGGTGAATTCTTTTGGGCGCTTCATTTGCAATCGTACTCATTTATTTTAATTTAATTAGATTAATGATTAATCTTATCTGCCAACATTGCAAGTAACACAATTGGCAAATAAATATAACTGCTGAACATTACCCTTCTGGCTGCTTTTACATCCATTTCCTTATACAATCGGGCACTCTGGAACACCATGAATAAATTACATGCCAATACAATCCATAAGCTGGTTATTCCTGTTAATCCAATAAAATAAGGCACCATGCCAATAGGAATCATCAAAAAAGAATACATGATGGTTTGAATTGCGGTAAACTTAGTGGGGCCCTTATCTGCAGGAAGTAATTTAAAACCCGCTTTAGTATAATCGGCATGTGCTACCCAGGCAATAGCCCAAAAATGAGGGAATTGCCATAAGAATTGCATTCCAAATAACACCCAACCACCCAAAGCAAAATCATCATTACCTGCAACCCATCCAATCAAACAGGGTAAAGCACCTGGTAATGCCCCAATTAAGACCGCAATGGAATTGATTTTTTTTAGAGGAGTATAAATAAAGGCATACAAAAACAAACTAAATGCAGAAACCAATGCGGAAGAGAAATTAAAGAAATACCACATCATGCCAACTCCTACAATGCCTGCTATCAATGCAAAAGTATAGGCTTCGTTTTGGCTCATATTGCCATTGGCCACCGGACGTTTTGATGTCCGTTTCATCATGGCATCGGTGTCTTTTTCTACTGCCTGATTAATTGCATTTGCACTTCCGGTAATTAACATGCCTGCTAAAAACAACAATAAAATCATGTACCAATCGTACTCAACCACTTTGGGTGCTAGTAAATAACAAATCACACAAGAGAACACTACAGTAAAGCTTAAAGTAAACTTTATCAACAGCATATAGTCTTTAACTTTTGCTGCTAAAGAAAAACTTTGGCTTTCTACCCTATGCTCACTGGATTTTGTCATTCCGTTGTTGTAGTTTAAAAACAATGCTCCCGTAATCCGGGAGCATTGAAGTATTTCAACTGAATAAAAACTTACTCAGTAATAATATTAGTGACTGCTTTCGTCGGCTCCCACCGGTGTAGTCTGGGAAATAAATTCTTGACCATCTTTACCGTAATCGTAAGCCCAACGATGCACTTCAGGAATTTCTCCTACCCAGTTACCATGACCAGGATTAATTGGAGCAGTCCACTCTAAAGTATTAGAACCATAAGGGTTTTGTGTAGTTACTTTTCTACCCTTAAAAATAGAATAGAAGAAGTTGAACAAGAACAACAATTGTGCAGCAAATACAATCATTGCAACAGTGCTAATGAATCTATTTAATTCAGCAAACTGTTTAAAGCTTTCCCAAACACTATAGTCATAGTATCTTCTTGGCATACCTGCTAAACCTTGGTAGTGCATTGGCCAGAAAATCATGTACGCTCCAGCTAATGTAATCCAGAAGTGTAAATAAGAAAGGGTATTATTCATGTAACGACCATACATTTTAGGGAACCAGTGGTAAATACCAGCAAACATTCCAAACATACTTGCTACACCCATTACAATATGGAAGTGCGCAATAACAAAGTAAGTATCGTGTAAATGAATATCTAATGCAGAGTTACCTAACCAAATACCAGTTAAACCTCCAGAGATAAATAAGCTTACAAATCCAATAGAGAACATCATACCAGGAGTAAAGCGAATATTACCTCTCCACAATGTAGTTAACCAGTTGAATACTTTAATGGCAGAAGGAACAGCAATTAATAATGTAAGTAATACAAACACCGATCCAAGGAATGGATTCAATCCCGTTACGAACATATGGTGTGCCCAAACCAAGAAAGCTAATATGGCAATCGCAAACAATGATCCAATCATGGCCATATAACCAAAGATGGGCTTGCGAGAGTTTACAGAAAGAATTTCAGAAGCCATACCCATTGCTGGTAAAAGAATGATGTATACTTCAGGGTGTCCTAAGAACCAGAATAAGTGCTGATAAAGGATGGCGCTACCACCTTCGTTAGGCAATGCACCCACCCCGTTAATAAAGATGTCTGATAAATAGAAACTTGTTCCAAAATTTCTATCAAAAATCAATAATATAAAACCAGAGAACAATACTGGGAATGATAATACACCTAATACAGCAGTAAAGAACAATGCCCAAATAGTTAAAGGCAAACGAGTCATGCTCATTCCTTTAGTACGCATGTTCAATATGGTAGCAATGTAGTTTAAGCCTCCTAATAAAGAAGATACCACAAATAATGCCATTGCAATTAGCCATAAATCCATACCAGTACCAGAACCAGGAGATGCAGATGCCAAAGCGCTCAATGGAGGATAAGCAGTCCATCCACCACTGAATGGTCCAAACTCAACAAACATAGATGATAGCATTACTATACTTGCTGCAAAGAAAAACCAGTAGCTCAACATATTCATAAATGGTGATGCCATATCTCTTGCTCCAATTTGTAATGGAATTAAAAAGTTGGCAAAAGTTCCACTTAAACCTGCAGTTAATACAAAGAATACCAATACGGTTCCGTGTGTAGTAACCAAAGCGTAATATGCATCGGGGGTGATTTTACCACCTTCAGCCCATTTACCTAAAATATCTTCTAACCAAGGAAAACTCGCTTCAGGATATCCTAATTGTAAACGGAAAAGTACACTCATTAAACCACCCAATACTGCCCAAACCATTCCCGTAATAAGGAATTGCTTAGCAATCATTTTATGGTCCATGCTAAAGACATACTTCGAAATAAATGTCTCATGGTGATGCTCATGATGATGATCACCATGCGCTTCGTGATGTAAACCTGCTCCAGCAGGTGCGTGCAATACGGCTTCGTTACTCATACACTGATTCTTTATTAGTTATTACAACCTCGTTTAAACTTGGTTGTTGATTGTTCTATAATTTGGCGGTAACTTTTGATGCTAGTTCAACAGGCTTAGCAACTAATTTTACCGTATCTTTTTTAGCGTTAGCTGGATCTTTGTCAGGGAAAGCTGTGTAATAGTAAGGAGACTGACCAGCCATTTTAGCATCAAACTCTGCTTGATCTACTACTTCAATAATTCCTTTCATAGAATAGTGACCATTACCGCACATTTGGTCGCAACTGATTTCGAATTGGAAATCTGGATTTCCAGTTTTCTCCTTCATTTCTTTTGTAGTGTACTTTGGCGTAAACCACATAGTGGTCGGAATACCTGGAACAGCATCCATCTTCATTCTAAAATGAGGTAAACCTACATCATGAATAACATCTCTTGAACCAATAATCAATTTTACTGGGCGACCTTTTACCAAATACATGGTCTGCTCCATCACTAAATCGTCGTGTGCTAATTGGTCGTCCCAAATTAAGCCCAAAGAGTTAGAGGCATTATCAATGTTTTTGTAATATTTTTTACCAAATGCGCCGTCTTTACCTGGATAGCGATAAATCCAACCAAATTGCTTACCCGTAATTTCTACTACCATGGCTTCTTTTGGTGGCTCTCCGGTAAATAAAAACCAGTTTCTTAAACCAATTACTACTAGTACAGTTAATGCAATAGCAGGAATTACGGTCCAAATGGCTTCTAACTTATTGCTATGCGCAAAGAACACCACTTTTCTGTTATCGCTTTCTTGGTATTTATACGCAAACCAAAAAAGAACAATTTGCGTTCCAATGAATACAAATCCAGTTACAGCTAGTGTTAACCATAACATAGAATCTACACGCTCTCCTTCTACACTGGCTGAACCTTGAGGTAACAATGTTTTATCGTATAAAACTTCATTGCAGTACCATACTCCAATAAGGCCTAACACCAAAAACACGACCATCAGAAAACCATTAATCTTGTTGTTCTGCTTACGGCTATGCTCTTCCCCTTTCAAAATTGCCACATACTCACTTGCTTTAGAGATCTGAAAGATCACTACAAAAATGAGTAACGATACCGCGGTGATTAATAAAGCTGTCATAATGCTGTATATATATTATCTAATGTCTAACAAATATTAATTTAATCGAGTTCACTAAACTTGGTGAATTACACTTTCTTTAAGGTATGGATGGTATTTAGCAATCAAAGGTTTCTTAGACAATGCAGTGCCCACAAAAAGGATCATTGCTCCAACAAAAAACGCAAGGATACCAAAGTCTAACCAACCTAATGAAACGTGTTCTTTCATCAAAGAGCCCATTACCATTTGATAAAAATCTATCCAGTGACCAAAGATGATTAAAACTGCCATAAAAGTGACCAATGTGTAATTTCTTTTAGCTGAACGCTTCATCAGAATCAACAAAGGACATAAGAAGTTTACGATCAAATTAAAGAAGAAAATTCCTTTATAAGCTCCTTGTGTTCTATGCTTAAAGTAAACAGTTTCTTCAGGAATATTGGCATACCAAATCAACATGTACTGTGAGAACCATAAATATGTCCAAAAGATAGAAAAAGCAAACATGAATTTACCAATATCGTGTAAATGCTCTTGGCTGGTTAATTCTAAATAACCTTTGTTCTTTAAGTAAATTACCCAAAGAGCAATCAATGACATACCTGCTACAAATGAACTTACAAAAGTATACCAGCTATACATGGTAGAATACCAGTGTGCATCAATACTCATCATCCATAACCAAGGAACAGTAGATCCTACTGTTAAACCAAACCATACGGTGAACATGGCAGTTCTTACGGTACCTCTGTGAATGAATTTTTCGCTGGTTTCGCGATCCATCGGAGCTGCGTCTGCCTCATCATTTAATTTACGAATTCTCCATCCTAAGAAACTCCACAATGCTATGGTTAATGTAGTCCAGATTACAAAGAAAGTTGGGTTTAAGAAACCAGATTTACCTTTTAAGATAGGATCAGCAGCTACTGCTTCTGTGTCTAACCAATGGTAAATATGGTGCTTATGACCAAATACAATGTATAATAACACAGCGAATGTGATGGCACCGAAAATAGGAACCAAAGTAGAAATCGCTTCTGGAATACGACGGAAGGTTTGTGTAAACCCAGCTTGCGCCAAAGTAGTAACAGAAATAAAGAACATGCTGGCATTACAAATTAATGTCCAGAAAATAGTATTGTACATAAGTGTTCCCCAGAAATGCACTTGCTCGTGCTCATCGGAACTAAAACCTTTGGTGAACATTCCATACAGTAATGCAGCCAAGCCCAAGCCAATCAAGGCGTAAGACCAGGTTTTCATTTTTCCGGGAACTTCAAATTGTGTTCTTAAAGATGCCATTGTTACTCTTTTAGTTCAGTTAGTATTGATCCTATTAGCAGGACCATTTGCTAAATTTATTTTGTTGTTGCAGTTGCATCTGCTGCTGGAGCAGGAGCTGCTTTTGCTTTACTCGACTGTTGTTTTGCCTTAATGTAAGCAATTACTTGCCAACGTTGTTTACGGCTTAATTGAGAAGCATAAGAGCCCATCAAGTTTTTACCATAAGCAACTGAATAGAACATTTGACCAGCTGGCATTGCTTCATACTTTGCATCTCCTACCAACGCAGCAGGTTTTGCAGCATAAGGACCAGCTCCATCTTTATACAATGGTCCATTTCCATTTAACTTATCACCATGACAAATACCACAGTTGATTAAATACAAACGCTCTGCTTCATCCATATCTGTTTTACTCAAAGTATCGTAAGGATTAGGTACAGCTTTAGACGCAGTGTAATTAGTGGTATCACCAGGTAAATCCATTGGAATATGGAAAGGCATATCTTCTTCACGAGAGATTGTGCCTGCAACAGGGCGACTGTTGTAGTTAATTCCTTTCTCGGCCAAATTGCTATGGTCTGCATATGACTCGTATGCACGGCTATAAGCCATATCTGGCATATAAATCGTACCAGGTGTACGCTTAACATCGCTGCAAGCAGTTAATGCTACTACTGCAGTTAAAGAAGCTATGATTAATGTATTCTTCATGATTCGTTAATTCTAAGTGTTCTACAATTAAGCGGCAACAATTTGGTTTTCTTCAAAAGGCATTTCATCCTTATCGTATCTTCCTAACCACCATCCGTCTTCAGCAACTTCTACTTTGGTTTCTAAAGCGCCATTGCTAGTTAAAAATGCTTGTAAATCATCGGTATTGGTTTTATCGGTACACTCTATTACCATTACAAACAAATCATCTGTTGCACGAGCATGAAAATGATGCTTCTTTACAAATGGAGCCAATTGGCATAAATAGCAGAAAGTCAATACCATTCCAACCGCAGCAAATAAAACGGTTAACTCAAACATAATTGGAATCCAAGCTGGCAATGCAAAATGTGGCTTACCACCAATATTTAAAGGCCAGTCTTTGGTAAAAATCCAACTGATAGAGCTTAATGCAGTAGCAGTTCCAGTAATACCATAAATGAATCCTGCAGTGTGTAAGCTGGTTTCACGCAAACCCATTGCATGGTCTAAACCATGAACAGCAAAGGGCGTGTAAACATCGTGGATCTTGTATCCGGCAGTACGTACTTTTTTTACTGCTGGAAATAAAACTGCTTCGTCATCAAAACAGCCTACTACAAATTTCTTTTTTGCCATACTTTATTTTTTGTCTGCAAATGCATCGCTGCAAGCGCAGTAAATAATTTTAATCATATACCAAGCGCGTCATGCGCTTTAACTATTAGTGGTGCGCATGCTCATGCACAAACTCTTCTAGTTTTTGTTCTTCTATATTAGCCATTTGATTTTTGTATCCTTCACCAGTAGTCTTCAATACATACTTGATTTCTGCAATTGCAATTACCGGGAAGTATTTAGCGAATAAGAAGAAGCAAGTAAAGAATAATCCAAATGTTCCAGCATAGAATCCAATTTCCCAAATGGTAGGGCTGTAGTAAACAGACCAGCTAGATGGCAAGTAATCACGGTAAAGTGATGTAACGATGATTACAAAACGCTCGAACCACATACCAATGTTTACAATGATACTCATGAAGAAGGTTACAAAAATGTTTCTTCTCATTTTGCGGAACCAGAAAATTTGAGGGCTTAATACGTTACAAGCCATCATACCCCAGTAGCTCCAACCATAAGGTGAGAACAAATATGCACGGCTGTACCAGAATGTATATCCTTCGTATTTATTTTGACTGTACCAACCCATGAACAATTCTGTTAGGTAAGCAATACCTACAATTGAACCGGTTAATACAATTACTTTATTCATTGCTTCTATATGACCAATGGTTACATAGTCTTCCATTGCAAATACCTTACGTACAATAATCATTAGGGTTTGCACCATGGCAAAACCAGAGAAGATGGCACCCGCAACGAAGTAAGGAGGGAAGATGGTGGTATGCCATCCAGGAATAACTGAAGTAGCGAAGTCAAAAGATACGATGGTGTGAACCGATAGTACCAGCGGCGTACTTAATCCCGCTAAAACCAATGAAAGGCTCTCATGGCGCTGCCAATGTTTGGTAGAACCAGTCCATCCAAAAGAAGCAATACCATATAAACGCTTACGTAATTTGGTAAACGCACGATCTCTTACGGTTGCAAAATCCGGAATTAAACCAGAGTACCAGAATAAAAGAGATACGGTAAAGTAGGTAGAGATTGCAAATACGTCCCACAACAATGGAGAGTTAAAGTTTACCCATAATGGACCACGAGAGTTAGGGTAAGGCAATACAAAGAATGCCATCCATACTCTACCCATGTGGAAGATAGGGAACTGACCCGCACACATTACCGCGAAAATAGTCATCGCTTCTGCAGCGCGGTTTACACCTGTTCTCCATCCTTGACGGAATAACAATAAGATTGCAGAAATCAAGGTACCGGCGTGACCAATACCAACCCACCAAACGAAGTTGGTGATATCCCATCCCCAACCCACTGTTTTATTTAAGTTCCACTCACCTATACCATAAGTTACTTCACGGTATACGCTATAGACACCAAACATGAGTAAGGCAACAGCAATATAAAAACCTACATACCATAATTTGGTAGGCTTGGCTTCAATAGGGCGAACTATGTCTTCTGTTACCTGCTTGTATGTTTTATCTCCATACACCAGTGGTTCCCTGAGCTGTGATTCGTACTTTAAATGCATCTGTTCTTATTTTGGTCCTTGATCTGCCCTAGAGCAGCATCTGGTTATTTCAATTGCTTAATAATTATCCGTGTGCTTTTTCTGTTTTTGCTTCAGCAGCTTCGTGATGAGGCATTTCATCGGTGTTTCTTACTTTGGCTAAATAAGTAACCCCTGGTAATACGTGCAACATTTCTAACACATAGAACTGACGATTAGGATTCTCTTGTCTAGCAATGGTAATAGCACTTTCCTTGCTGTTGGCATTACCGAAAGTAATAGCATTGGTAGGACAAGCTTGCTGACAAGCTACTTTAACATCGCTATCGCTTAACGGACGACTGTCTTTCTTAGCCTTTAACTTACCTTCTTGTAAACGCTGAACGCAGAAAGAACATTTTTCAATAACGCCTCTTGAACGTACAGTAACATCTGGATTCAACACCATTCTTGTTAAGTCGTCGTTCATGTCTAGCACTACATCGTTAACAATACCTTTTTGGTTATCGCCAAAGCTATCAGAACCTGTGTAATCGGCCCAGTTAAAACGACGTACTTTATAAGGACAGTTGTTGGCGCAATATCTTGTACCAATACAACGGTTATAAGTCATTTGGTTTAATCCTTCACTGCTGTGATTGGTTGCAGCAACCGGACAAACGTTTTCACAAGGAGCGTTGTCACAATGCTGACACATCAATGGTTGGAACACTACATTTGGATTCTCTAAATCGCCACTGTAGTAACGATCAATACGCAACCAATGCATTTCGTGACCACGCATTACTTCTGGCTTACCTACAACTGAAACGTTGTTTTCTGCGTTACATGCAACTACGCAAGCACCACAACCAGTACAAGTATTCAAGTCTACACTCATACCCCATTTAATACCTGGTCTTTCAAACACAGGATACAATGTTCCTTGAGATTCAAATTTTTCTAAACCACCCCAAGGTTTTAATTCCTTGTCACGCTCATCGCGAATTTCAGTAGGGTTATGTTTATAAGCAGCTAAGCTTAATTCTTTTACCACTTCTGTACGATTTCCTTGCTCGGTATCGTAACGGCTATGCGTTTGGGTTAATGCTACTGGATAAGTTTCATCTGTAAGGGTTAAACTTACTTCACCATTAGAGAAGTTAACAGAAGAACCACTTAAAGAAGCTAGTACAAAAGCATTCTTACCAACACCTGCAGCCGATTTACCTACATTCTCGCTACGTCCGTAACCAACCGCAATACCTACTGTATCAGGATGCGTTCCAGGAACAATTAATGCCGGTAATTCAATTGTTTTTTGACCTACAGTAATCTTCACTACTTTCTTAGGAGGATTTACTTCGTACGCATCGGCTTGTCCACCATTGCTGATGTCAATACCTAATAAAGTTTTAGCCATTGCTGGAGAAACTACTAAGTAGTTATCCCATGTAGCTCTTGTTACCGGATCAGGTAATTCTTGTAACCAAGGGTTACTTGCACCTTGACCAGCACCTATTCCCACTTTTTCGTATAATACTAATTCTACTTTACCGCCTTTCTTAGAAGAAGAAGCTGCAGCCAATGCACCCGCAACAGCAGCGCCATTAAAGCTTCCCGGCTTGGTAGCTGCTTCGCCTAAAGCCACTACACCATCTTGCAATGCTTTATCCCAACCATTAACGCCACCTAATTTAGCCGACCAGAAATTCTTTAAGTAAGCTAGATAGTCTTCAGTAGCACCACTCCATTTTAATAGACTGTCTTGCCACTGACGTGTTTTGAATAAAGGATAGATAGTAGGTTGAATAAAAGAGAAATGCCCAGTTTTTGCTTCCGCATCACCCCAGCTTTCTAAGAAATGATTGTCAGGTAAAACGAACTTACATAATTCAGCAGTTTCGTCTACTTTACCAGCAAATGATACAGCGGTTTTTACTTTAGCTAAACCAGCTTTAAACTGATCAGCTGCAAACCAACTGTATGCAGGGTTTGCTCCATGAATCAATAAAGTTCCAACAGAACCGGCATTCATATCGGCTACTAGTTGTGCAAAATCTGCATCAACACCAGCGCGTGTATTTAATAAAACACCCCAGTTGATGGTAGAACCACCAGCACCAATGGCGTTATTAATGGCATTTACAATTATTTGAACATTTACATCATTGCTTCCAGCAACAACTAAAGCAGCACCCTTATGTGCATTCAATGCTTTTGCAGCAGCTTCAATACCTGCTTTCAATTTTGCATCTGCAATACCTGTAACACCAGCTCCATTTACTGCACTTAATAAAGCAGCAGCAATAGCAGGTGTTTCAGAAGGACGATGTAAATATTTTTCGTCGGCGTTAGATCCAGTTAATGAAGCAACAGATTCAAAATGAATATGCTTGCTCATAGTAGGATTCTTCTCGTCTAATTTTTTACCGGTAGCATATTGCTTAGAAAACTCAACTGGATTTAACCAAGTACCTAAGAAATCTGCACCTAAGCTTACAATGGCTTTTGCATTTTCAAAATGGTAAGAAGGAATTCCACGAACACCGTAAGTTGCTTCATTCGCCAACAACATTGCACTATACGAAACTGCATCATAAGTAACATGTTTGCTTCCTGGATATTTAGCCAAGAACTGCGCAATCACTGCTTTAGTAGATGGAGAGTTTATAGTGCTGGTTAATAAAACTATATTACCACCCATTTGAGCAGCAACTGCTTTATCTGCAGCTTCAAAAGTTACTTCCTTACCATCAATAGTAGGAAAACGTAAACGTGAAGTATCATATAAATCAAGTACAGACGCTTGAACACGAGCAGATGTACCTCCTTTAGTAATTGGACAAAGATCGTTTCCTTCAATTTTTATTGGTCGACCATCGCGTACTTTAGCCAAGATGCTTACAGTATCTCCGTCTTGTACATATGTGGTTGCATAGTATTTAGAAATACCAGGCACAACGTCTTCGGGCTTATTGGCAAATGGGATAGCCTTTTTTACAGGCATTTCACAACTTGCTGCGGCTGCTGCTGCGGCTGTACTGAAACCTAAATATTTCAAGAAGTCGCGACGGGGAGCCTTTGCTTCGAGAAAGCTTTTGCTTTCATCTTCTACAATAGGTAGTTCTTCATTGAATTCGTCTTTTACATCCTTATTAAACGCTGCAGACTGATTCAGCTCTCCAAAACTTTGCCAGTGCTTTTTTTGCTCCATAATTATTGATTAACAGTTGGAAACCGCGGGCGGATTCCACGTTCGAATGATATATTTAAAACAACCCTTTTTAACTTTTAAGAACTAGTAGTGACATTTCTGACACTCGGTACCACCAATTTTTTCAACAGTGATTCCTTTGGTGCTATCAATTTTGCCACTCTTTAAATCGGCATGGTATTTTTCGTAGATACTATAGAAACCATTGTCTTTAAATTGAACCTTGGTTTCGCGGTGACAGTTAACACACCAGCCCATGCTTAGATCGGTAAACTGTTTTACTTCACCCATTTTCTGAATTTCACCATGACAAGTTTGACAAGCAACTTGACCAGCTTTTACGTGCTGAGCGTGGTTGAAATAAACGTGATCGGGCAAGTTGTGGATACGAACCCACTCAATTGGCTTAGCCTTACTTGGATCCCAAGGTTTGCCTTCTTCAAAGCCAGCGTATTTGTATAGTTTCTTAATTTCTGCAGTACCGTCAACTTCTTCACCTGCTTCGTTGTACATTTTTTCTCCTTTGTACTCATTAATAGCTTGGTGACAGTTCATACAAACATTCACAGAAGGAATAGTCGCTTGCTTTCCTTGAGCAGCGCCAGTATGACAATATTGACAGTTGATTTGGTTGGTACCAGCATGAACTGCGTGAGAATAATAAATAGGTTGTTCTGGTTGATAGTCCTGACTTCTTCCATAAGCCATAGCACCTTTGGTAGTTAAATATCCACCTACTACAAATAATACTACAGTAACCATTGCTATATAAGCCTTATTTCTCCAGAATGGAATTGGCTCTAAAGCAGGTTGACCAGCTTTATCGTCGGCTAATTTTTTAAGATTTGAGTTAACCTGTAACATGATTAAAGCAACTACGGCTAAAATCAATGTTAGGATACCAAATAACAAAGAGTTATCTGCTTCCACATTTGCAGCAGCTCCAGCACCTTCACCAACAGGCACTTTAGAAGGATCAGGTACACTATTGATATAAGTAAGAATTGCATC
The DNA here is from genome assembly GCF_030695065.1 of Sediminibacterium sp. Lineage (GTDB taxonomy): Bacteria > Bacteroidota > Bacteroidia > Chitinophagales > Chitinophagaceae > Sediminibacterium. The sequence continues at coordinate 670,715 of NZ_JAUYTR010000011.1, forward strand.
AATTTCCCCATCTTTTAAAGTTGGGAAAGCATTCATTGCTACCTTATTGTACTCATTGTACAAGTTAACGGCATAAGGATCACCCGTTTTTAGGTATGCGGCACTGTTTCTAATCCAGGAATACAAGTTTTCCTTACTGGACCAACGAGACTCTACTCCTGCAAGGGCAGGACCAGTTAATTTCTTGTGTGGAGCATGACAAGACGCACAATTGGCGCTGAAAAGCGCTTTTCCGTCCTGGGCACTGGCGGCTACACTAAAACTCAGACTCACGATAAATAAAAAAGCGGCAATGCAGGCTTTTGCTATGGATCTAGACAATATCATATGCACAACGATGGTTCTGGTGTGGAAAAATATCCTTAAACGGAGGCAAAAATATGATAGGATTGTGACAATTACGCAATAGGGAAAAAATTTTTTTATCTATATGCCACTTAATTTTCAATGAGTTCAAGAAATCACCCCATTTCAATTGTCATGAAATGGTTAAAAAAAGTTCTAAAAATCATTTCAATTCAAATCATTCAAATAAAATGAACTTTTTAAAGCACTTTTGCAGCCATGCTGCATCGTTTAAAAAATAAATGGCAAGTAAGCTGGCTTCAGTTTACCCTCATATTCACCACATTCGCATTGGGTGGTAGTTTGTGTGGATACTTGGGAAGACAATTACTCTCTGTTACCAATTTAGAGCGAGGTATTATTTATTTTATCATCTACGTGGTGGTGGTAACCATCCTTTGGCCTTTTTGCGTTTTATTGGTAAGTGTGCCTTTTGGCCAATTCAGCTTTTTCAAGCGATATTTGGGCAGAATCAAGGAAAAAATGACCAAAAAGAAGTAAAAACATGGTAAAACTGGCCATTTTTGCATCAGGGGCAGGTTCTAATGCAGCTAAAATAATTGAACATTTTGCCTGTAACAAGGCGGTTATAATCAACCTAATTGTTTCAAATAAAAAAGAAGCAGGGGTTTTGGGGATTGCAGCCGCCGCTAATATAGACACCCTCATTATTAATAGAAGCGGGTTTTACGAGACCGCTGAATGTGTGAACGAACTAAAAAAAAGAGGTATTAATTTTATTGTATTAGCAGGCTTTCTTTGGAAAATTCCTACTTCCTTAATTGAAGCTTTCCCCAATCGAATCATTAATATTCATCCAGCTTTATTACCTAACTACGGAGGCAAAGGAATGTACGGCAATTTTGTACATGAAGCTGTAATTGCAGCAGGAGAAAAAGAAAGCGGTATTACCATACATTATGTTGATGCACATTACGACGAAGGAGATATCATTTTTCAAGCCAAATGTAGTATTGATGCAACGGATACACCTGCAAGTTTAGCAGCCAAAATTCATGCATTAGAGCATGCACATTTTCCATTAGTAATAGAAGAATTGTTGAAAAAATTAGCCTAATTTTTTCTCCATGTAAACCACTTCAGGTAAGGGATTGTGGTAGTATGCAGTGGTTATTTCAAAACCATATTTGAGGTACAAATGAATGGCCGCTTGCAATCTTTCTAACGTGTCTAATTTCATTTTAGTATAGCCCAATTTGATAGCTTCTTTTAAAATGCCATCTACCAAAGCATCACCAATTTTAAATTTTCTAAAAGCAGGCTGAACATACAATCTTTTCATTTCACAAACACCCTCATCGGGTAGTTGTTGCAATGCTACAGAGCCCACAGCAACTCCATTGTAATAGGCTATTAAAAGACTTCCATGAGGTGGGCCATATTTTTTTAAAGGGTCTTTCAACTCGGCGTCAAAGCTTTGAAAACAAAGGTCTACAGCCAATTCATTGGAGTATTCTTTAAACAAATGCCGAGCTGTTTCTAGCTCGGCACCCTCTGTTGTAATATGTTTAATTTGAATCATGATTATCCTGGCATGCGAGAAATATATTTCTCTACTTCTTTAATTTGATCAACCACTTGCTTAGTAGTAGGCTTACAAGCTTTTGCTCTTCTAAAATAATCTTTAGCAGCCCTGAATTCTCTTTTATTCATAAAAATCTGGCACATACTAATATAAGCAACTGCTTCACTTTCTTTATCTGAAATACCTGCTCTAATAGCGGCCCTGATATAGCTTTCGCCCTGCTTTAGGTCTCCACGTTGCATACTCATCATGCCCAACTGAAGCTTATTAGCTCCCTCTGCTTCAGGCATGGGTGATCCAAGCTCAGAACTTTTTTTCAAGTGCTTTTCGGCACTATCAAAATCTTGCTTCATCATGGCCATATTCCCCTTGATGGTATAGTAGGTAGAACGAACTGGCTTGTACAATAAATTAGGATACCAAACGGTATTAAGAATGCGCTCCACTTCTTCCATATCGCCTCTTTCCATAGGTTCTTGAATCAAACGCAAAGGGCCGATGAAAAAATGGCTAGCTAATCCAATCACCCCAACAAAATAAAGGATGAAAGCAGGCCAAAAACCACTGGAGTAATTGACGCCAACAGCGGCAACCAAGGCCAAAAGGCTTAGCCAGAAACGAAACTTGATGATAGTATTATAAAACTTCATGTATATAATTTGGGGGGCAAAGATAAGCGATATCGACCATTGGGCAAGAGTGATTAGGGTTTGGGTTTTGACCCTTAACTTCATCAAAAGAATATTTTATGCAAAAATGCTTGTTGGCCATTTTTAGTCTCCTGTTCATGACTGTCGTTGGCGCCCAAATTACCCCTTCGCCCTTGATTAAAGAAGGCCAGGGGCCATATACCCAATTGATTTTAAGAGGGGCAATGGTTATTAATGGTACAGGCTCTCCAGCTTATGGCCCAGTAGACATCATTATTGAAAACAACAAAATAGTACGCATATCCAATGTAGGGAATCCGGGCATGCCCATAGACCCTAAATCTAGACCCGCATTAAAAGCAGGCGGTAAAGAAATTAATTGCAGCGGCAAATATGTGTTGCCCGGCTTAATTGATATGCACGGACATATAGGCGGAAGAGCGCAGGGAACACCAGCAGAATACGTTTTTAAATTGTGGATGGCCCATGGCATTACCACCATACGTGACCCATCAGCAGGTAATGGATTAGAGTGGGTTTTAGACCATAAAAAGAAAAGTGCAGCCAATAGCATTACAGCACCACGTATTCATGCATATACTGCTTTTGGACAAGGCAGTAAAACACCCATCATCAATGCAGAACAAGCAAGAGCATGGGTAAATGATAATGCGGCAAAGGGTGCAGATGGAATTAAGTTTTTTGGCGCATCACCAGAAGTAATGGATGCCGCAATTAGAGAAAATAAAAAATTGGGATTGAGAAGCACGGCGCATCATGCACAATTAGATGTGGCAAGATGGAATGTGGTACAATCTGCAAAAGCGGGCATGACCAGCATGGAACATTGGTATGGTTTACCAGAAGCTATGTTAGAAAATGGCACCCTACAAAACTATCCAGCAGAGTACAATTACAACAATGAACAACATCGATTTGAAGAAGCAGGAAAGCTGTGGAAGCAAGCGGCAGCGCCCTTTAGCGAGAAGTGGAATAAAGTGATGAACGAATTAATTGCTGCAGACTTTACATTAGATCCCACCATGAATATTTATGAAGCCAATAGAGATTTAATGCGTGCACGCAGAGCAGAATGGCATGAAGATTACACTTTACCTTCTCTTTGGAAATTCTATGAACCAAGCAGAGTATCACACGGATCTTACTGGCATAGCTGGGGAACAGAACAAGAAATAGAATGGAAAAATAATTACAAGTTGTGGATGACCTTTATTAATGAATATAAAAACAGAGGTGGGCGTGTTACTGCAGGTTCAGACAATGGATTCATTTATCAGTTGTATGGATTTGGATTTGTTAGAGAATTAGAATTATTACGTGAAGCGGGATTTCAGCCACTAGAAGTGATACGCGCTGCAACCATGCATGCCTCACAAGCTTTAGGCGTAGACAAAGAATTGGGAACTATTGAACCAGGCAAGCTGGCCGATTTATGTGTGGTAGATGGAAACCCATTAAAGAATTTACAATACTTCTATGGCACAGGGGCTATTGAATTAAATGATCAAAATGAAATCATTCGAAAGGGTGGAGTAGTGTATACCATTAAAGACGGAATTGTTTACGACGCTAAGAAACTATTAGCCGATGTAAAAGAGATGGTTGATGCAGAAAAAAAGAAAACAGGTTGGCAGTTAAAGCAACCGGGAGTAAAATAATTTCTATTACTTTTGCGCCGATTCTACCCCAGTTATTTGGGACAATAGAATCATGGTCTCGTAGTTCAATGGATAGAATAGGAGTTTCCTAAACTCTAGATCCAAGTTCGATTCTTGGCGAGACCACAAACCCTCGCGGCAAAAGCCGCGGGGGTTTATTTTTGCGAAGACGCGAAACAAGCTTGCTTGATTGAGCGGATGAGTGAAAATAAACCCCGCAACGACCGAAGGTTGTTGCAGGGGGTTTGAGTAAGTTCAATACGGTAGAAGACAGCCGAGCGAAGCGAAGGCTGACAATCTTGGCTTATGAAATAAGGCTGACAATCTTGGCTTATGAAATAAGCTTGCATTCTTGGCTAGTCCTTAGGAATTATATCAATAAATACAGTTCTATTATAAAACCGTTCTTCTGGTAGTCTATTCGAAAATGGAAAATTTACAACAGTCCCTCCATGCCAATGCTCATCAAACTTTACATCACTCCTACCAGATTTGGCTAAAAGATCTTCCATAATCATTTTAACCGATTTCATTCTACGCAAAGATAAATTATTGTTGTGCTCATCTTCACCAATAATATCTGTGTACCCATTTAAAACGACCGTAGCACCATATGGAATTTTAGGAGTTACAATATCAGTAAGGAATTGCTTATAAAGCTGAATAGATTTAGCATCGTCAAATTCAAAAATGATACTAAAGCGTAAAATATCTGAACTTGTTTGCTTTTCAATTTTCACAATTTTGAATTCATTATTACGTATAATACTTATTCCGTTTTTTGTTTGAGCAAACATTTGTACATTATATTGTCCATTACTTGAATTTGAACCTAAAATTTTATCACGAAGAATATAAACCTGCTTTTGAGTATAAGGACCAAAACGTTTTACATTATTAGCAGTATCGATTATTTGCAAAGTCCAATACTCAATTATATCATTTGAAGAAGAAACAGAAAAAGAAAAGGCAGTGGGTTCATTCTCAATTTTTGTACGAGTATTTGATTCAATCTCAAACTCTTTTAATATTGCAGGATAATTGCTTTCAATCGTAACCCTTCGGTCACCTTCTTGCAATAATTTAAGATCAATTTTTCCTCCAGGCTGTTCAGAAGGCACTTCTGGTTTAAATCTTCCTTCAACATAAATATTTTTAGGGTTTATTTCAAAAACATCGGTTAGATAAAGTTTAATCGACTTAGCCATTATCAAAGATTCAGTGGGGCCATTTTCAGATGAGCCTACCAAAGTGATTGTAGCAAAAGGGTTTTCTAGCATTCTTGCTCCTATAATATTTAACAAATTATAATAAACAAACATCTGCCTTTTTGCTCTTGTGGCTAAGTCTTTAGTTGAATCTTCAGATAGCTTTTCTTTTATAAATTTTGCAACCTGATCTTTTCGAAGCAATGAATATCTATTCGCAATATTTGTTTGATAAGGATTAAAAAAAACATAATTACGAATAGGAAAGAATTCTCTTACATTATGTTGAGTGGGATGATTAATAGGCGGTATAATGGTGAACTTTATATCATCAGAAACACTAAATGAATAAATATCATCCCCACCTTTTCCTCCAATTCTATCGCTTGAGAAAAAGCCATTATTAGTTCTTGAATTTAAAATAAACCCATAATCATTATTTGGAGAATTAACAGGAGATCCCAAATTGGTAACATTGTAATACCCTTGTTGATTAATTGAGCAACTGAATATGTCTAGTCCACCTAGTCCAAAATGACCCTCTGAAGAAAAAAACAATTTATCTTGCATATCACTAATAAATGGGAACATATCATCACCCTCTGTATTTACAGTATTTCCAAGATTTTTTGGATGTTCCCATTCTCCCTCAGCATTTTTACTAATTGAATAAATATCAGCTTTCCCATATCCACCAGGCATATCACTTGCAAAATAAAGCGTATTACCATCTTTAGTTAAGCATGGATGACCTACAGAATAATTGATATTATTTAGATAAAAAGGTACGGGCGGAGTCCAAGCATCGTTTTCATAAGAGGTAAAATAAATTTCAAGTTCAACTGTTCTATCTTTTCGTTTATTATTAGTTTGATTTCTTGTAAATGCCATAAAAGTCCCATCATTACTAAAACTTGCAGGGCCATCATTTAATTTACTACTCAAAGTTTTATCAAAAGGAGTAGTTTGTATTAAGTCGCCATTTTGATTTTTGGAAATATACATTTCCCAAAAAGGCTTGCCAGTCCAGTTATACTTTTTCTTATGCCTACCAGCATTAGACCTACTTGAAGAAAAAACAATATCATTCTTAAAATAAGATGTCCCAAAATCAAGCGCTTCTGAATTCATAGCTAAATTTTGAATATTGAATTCGGTTGAGTCATTTATTAACCCCCTTAGTTTATCACTATTTAATTTGTAATCTATTGCCCTCAAATCAAAAGGCTTTTCGAGTATAAATATTTGCATCCACTTATCTGCTTCATTATATTTTCTATTGATTCTACAAGCCATCGCATAATTGTAATAATCTTCTGGCATCACTCCCTCTTTTGCTTGTAGAATACGTTGATATACTTTTTCAGCTTCAACTGACTGATATGTTTGTTGATAAGCATCCGCAAGTTTTCTTTGCGAAATCAAGCTTAGATTTCTAGCTAACTTATAATTAATAATTGCTTTATCATATGAGTAACTAAAATAATGACGATCCCCTTTTTTTTCGTAATTATATAATTCCTGCGCTAAAACACTTCCGTAAAGCATGTTTACTAGAAGTAGAATTGAGTATATTTTTTTCATATTTTAATATTTTCATTCTTAAAAGTTTCTAGGGGAATGTATTTGCTTTTGATTGGGAGATAAAATATCGTACCTCAAAATCAACTCATGACTTCCTTGATTGTATTTATTAGTTTGCAACCCAAAAGACCAATCATATGAATATCCAAAATGAAATTGTTCAGTGATATCATACCCTGCTAATCCACCCAAAGCATCCCCAGTTCTATACATCACACCAACTAATAGTTTTCGCATTAAAACAAATGATGCGGTAATATCCAATTCTATTGGGGCAGCGGGTGTAACTTTTATTAGAGAAGTTGGCTTAAAGGATACATTGTTTGAAATTGGAAATAAAGCTCCCATTATAAAAAAATAATGTCGCTGTTCTTTCTCAATAGTTATATTTCCGCCGTATTGATCAATTGCTGAATTGCTGTTTTGTAAAATATAGGGTACAGAAATTCCTGCATAGAATCGTTCACGTGAATAATAAGCCCCAAACCCAAAGTTAGGAGTGATATGGTTCTTTATATTGGTTAAAAATGCCGGATCAACTTGTTGATCAAGCAATAATGTATTTAGTCTAGCTTGGTAAAAATTTATACCTGCACTTAAGCCAAGTGCCAATTTAGAATTCTCATTCAGCTTCATAATAAAAGCATAGTATCCGGCTATTGAAGTATTATTGCTTGGCCCAATCTTATCATTTAACAAAGATAATCCCAACCCAATGTTCTCTTTCCGTAAAGGAGCATGAACGGTAATTGTTTGAGTAGTTGGTGCTCCTTTAAAATCAACCCATTGTGATCGATGAAGTGCCGTTACTGTTAAAGCATCCCTACTCCCCGCATATGCAGGATTAACCACCAAAGTATTATACATATAATGTGTATACATTGGTATTTGTTGCGCCTGCGCAAAGAGTAAAGAGAAAACGCAAGCGAAAAGAATACTACTACATTTATAATTTTTCATTCTGTTATCTTTTTTATGGCGTTCTACCTATTTAAATAGATTGTCCCCTTGATAATTTTAGACCCATTACCTAAGTCAAGTAAATAGAAATAAGTTCCAGTGGGCAAATCATCTCCACCAATTCTTAACCCCATAGTAGATTTTCCATTCCAGGTATTACGGTATTGCTTAGTTTCAAAAACTTTATTACCCCATCTATTAAAAATGGTGAAATGATTATTAGGGTAACTTAAAATACCTCTAATCACAAAAAGATCATTTATGCCATCTCTATTAGGAGAAAATCCTTCTGGCAAAAAGAAATCTGTTGGTATTGGTATTACAGTTGAAATATTATTTGACATATTTATATCTGGCTCATTGCCATCAATAATTGCAGTGTTAGTGTAATTTCCAATATTATTTACCTTAACCATAATGATCAAAGTGTTTGGTATTCCATTACTTAAATTTCCAATTGTCCATATTCCAGTAAATGGATCGTAATCACTTGATGAAGAAGAAAGATAACTATACCCACTTAGCAAATTATTATCAATAGTTACACCGGTAGCATCAAAAGGTCCAAGATTATTTGCAATAATAGTTAGGCTAATAGTTTGCCCAACAATTGGCGCCATATTGCTAGCAGTAACTGTTGCACTCAAATCTGCTAATGAACAATCAGTTAATTTGATTGCAATTGATTGGGCAACACCAATTCCACAACTATTTGTACCATATACCGTAACATTACCATTTACTGCATTTGCATCGTAACTAACCAGAATCCTATTTGTATTTGCGCCAGCTATAATTCTCGCACCATTTGGCAATGTCCAAATATATCCTGTTGCATTTAAGATTGATGGAACTGTATAAATCACATTCGTTTTGCCTTTACAAACTTGAGTAAGTCCAGTAATCAAACCTGCATTTGCTGGCAAAGATTTTACGGCGATAATTATAGTACTACTACTAAAACATCCAGTTGCAATTACAGTTTCAACTACCGTATAAGCTGTTGTTACAATTGGAGAAACAAATTGAGTTGCCAAATCAGAAATAAATCCTGATGGCATTGAGCTCCATAAATAGGTGTTTCCAACTTTTGCTGTTGTTCCAATTAATGCACTTGAATTAATACATATTTCTTTGCTAATTCCAGCATCGGCGATAGGTGTAGCTGGTTGGGTGTTGATGAGCACGTTCGCTGATGCCAATGAAGTACAACCATCTGAGTTCGTAACAGTGTAGTTGTATGTACCCGCTAATAAATTATTGATGGTTGTTGTTGCGCCACTGCCTGTGATTGCTCCCGGATTAATCGTCCAGTTGCCCAGTGGTAAACCACTCAGTTGAACACTGCCCGTTGCAACTGTACAAGTAGGTTGCGTAATCGCTCCAACTATTGGTGCAGTGGGTGTAGGGGGTTGGGTGTTGATGAGCACGTTCGCTGATGCCAATGAAGTACAACCATCTGCATTAGTTACTGTATAATTATAGGTACCTGCTACTAAATTATTAATCGTTGTACTTGTTCCTGTTCCGTTGATTGCACCTGGATTAATCGTCCAGTTACCCAGTGGTAAACCACTGAGTTGAACACTGCCCGTTGCAACCGTACAAGTAGGTTGCGTAATTGCACCAACTATTGGTGCCGTGGGTGTAGGTGGTTGGGTGTTGATGAGCACGTTCGCTGATGCCAATGAAGTACAACCATCTGCATTAGTTACTGTATAATTATAGGTACCCGCTAATAAATTATTGATCGTTGTTGTTGCACCGCTGC
>NZ_JAUYTR010000012.1 GCF_030695065.1 Sediminibacterium sp.
ATTTTTTCCTACGAAAACAACTAATTCTTATACCGATATCTAGGGGGTCAATTTAAAATGGCGAAAGGGGGTCAGTTTGCTCTGGCGAACAGGGGTCACTTTACGCTGGTATTAGGGGATCAATTTGACTGGATTTTCCAACCTGTCTTCCAAATAAACTTGTATCAGGTCATTGGCAATTATCTTGGCAACCTTATAATCGTGCGAAGTAGAAAAGCGATGGTCTGCCTCAAAATAAAATGTGTCCAACCATAGTCTTATATCGTGCTTATCACGTACAAAAAACTTCTCGTCAACAAAAGAATTATTACTTCGGTAATACTTGTAAAAATCAAGGTTGTTGTCAAAGAACCTTTTTAGCTTTTTTAGCTCTTTGGTAAAATATTTCCTGATGCGTTTTGCTCCATAGGGCTTTCTTGTTTCAATTTTATAAATGGCATTATAGTAGATGAGTTTTGCAACAATAGTTGGTTTTTGATATTTGAAAAAACGGATTTCTTCATCAACATTTCTAAACCCTTTTTTCAAGACATACTCTTTTACATCGGACAGGCATTCTACAATCAGGTGTATAACGGCTTCTATACGCTGTATGGAGCAATCAGTTTCAATTTCCAATTCGCTGATTGATGTTTCAAGTTTATGTAGTGTTTCATTATAGAATTTATTCATCCGATTATTTTGATATACACATTGTTCGTTAATATAGAAAAGCTTATACTGTTCATATTAGCTTATTATGCAACTACTGCTTATAGTATTTTATACCCCTATTGTGTTGATGATGGAGGCGCTTAGATTTTGCTGCATAATTTTATGGGTTGTAGTATGATGCAGGTTAATCATTACGAATTATGCCCGCATCACCAACTGTTTTTTGACCGATATTTTACGGTTCGCAGTTTACAACCTTAGTTATTCAATTTTAATAAGTCAAGGCAAGCCCTACACCCCATCCCATATCACTATCATAGTGGGTGCGTATGCCTATGTTTTTGTTGAGGATGTAGCTAAGTTCTCCCATATATTCAAAGTCTGTGTTGACCATAAAGCCGCCCCTTAACCTTTTGGTGATGGGAATATCCTCACGCATCAGCGCCAGCCTTACAATACCATCATGATAAACCTCTGCCTGAAAATTAACGAGCATAGGTAAGGTGTACACAAAACCTAAGCTCACAGCCCGGCGTGTATCCTTTTCATTCTTTTGTCCGAATAAGTTTGTTTCGTGTTCGTCTATTCCCATTTTACGGTAACGCCAGTCAAATCCCACAAAGGGCATAAACCATTGCATTTTCCCCAAGTATCTGCCCAAATGGGTTTCTACTTCATAGCCGTGCATATCATTGTAACCTAAACGCCATTCCGAACTCAAGTTCCATCTTGTGTTTTGCAGCATTGCCATACCGTCATTACCATTAGTGGCGAAATCATTCTGTGCCATGAAATGGGGCATATTGCTTTCCCGCTGTAATGCCTTATATGATTTAGCCTTATCAGGCAGGTAGGGATTTTGGTAATCGCCTACGGCAAACACTCTGTTCATCCCCGACATCATGTGGTACAGGATGTGGCAGTGAAAGAACCAATCGCCCTCCTCATTGGCGGCAAACTCGATGGTGTCCGTTTCCATCGGCATAATATCAATGATATTTTTCATAGGTGCATTTTCACCTTTGCCGTTCAGTACCCGGAAATCAAATCCATGCAGGTGCATCGGGTGGCGCATCATGGAGTTGTTATAAATGGTGATGCGCAGTACTTCGCCTTTCTTAACGGGTATTTTGTCCGTTTCAGAAAGTACCCTGTTGTCCATGCTCCAAACGTAGCGGTTCATATTCCCGGTAAGGGTAAATTTTATGTCCTTTACGGGCGCATCTTTGGGAAGCGTGGTATTGTAGGGAGATTTGAGCATGGCATAGTTTAAGGTAACAATATCTCCCAAAGCATTTGCATTATAACGGTTGGGGTCGTTGTCCATATTCATACCCCCGTGCTTGCTGTGGTCTGCTTTCTTTCCCGCTTCCCCTGTTATTTCGGGGTACATGACCACGTTCATATCCATTTGGTTCAGGCTCATCTTCATGCCCATATCGTCCAAATCGCCGTTCATCTTCATCATGTCGTTCATCATCTTCATCCCCTCGAAATACTTCAGTCGTGGCAGCGGAGAAATAAGCTGTTTGACACCGTTACCAATAAAGTAGCTTGCCGATTGTGTCCTGTCCTCGGTAGTCGCTAAAAACTCATACGCCAATCCGTCTTCGGGGATGGTAACGACCACATCATAGGTTTCCGATACGGCAATGATTAACCTGTCCACCTCTACAGGCTCAACATCATTCCCATCATTCGCTACTACTGTAATTTTTCCTCCAGCATACCGTAGCCAGAAATATGAAGACGCCCCTCCATTGGAAACACGCAATCTGACTTTGTCGCCTGCTTTTAGCTTTTTACCATCAATTGTTTTCAAATCGGTGCTATGGCTACCATTTATTAGGATTTTATCATAGTAAACGTCACTGACATCCATCGCCAGCATCCGCTTCCACTCGTTTTTTACCTTTACCCCTAATTTTCCCTCCTTAATAGCTTCAACATATGATTGTGTTGCGCCTTTCTTAATGGCCGCCCAATCATTTGCATTGTGTAGCATACGGTTGATATTATCGGGGTTAAGATTTGTCCACTCACTTAATATAATTGGAACGGTCGGCAAATCGTCAATTCCTTTTCTGAATGTCTTATCATCGCTTCTTTTCTTCATGATAAAACTTCCGTACATGCCAATCTGCTCCTGCAATCCTGAGTGGGAATGGTACCAGTGCGTACCATGCTGGATAATCGGAAAACGGTAGGTGTAGGTTGTGCCCGGTGCGATGGGTTTTTGTGTAAGCCAGGGCACACCGTCTTCTTTATTGGGCAGGAACACACCATGCCAGTGAAGTGATGTGCTTTCTTTCAATTGGTTGTGCACCACTATTTCGGCAGTGTCGCCCTCGGTAAAGGTAAGGGTGGGCATGGGGATTTGCCCGTTTACGGCAATTGCCCTTTTTTGCTTACCTGCATAGTTGACAAGCGTATCTTTTACATACAGCTCGTAATGCACCACTCTCTGTGCAAACAGCGTTTGCGTGCAAAGCAGTATCAGCACTGTTTGCAAAATTCTTATAGGTATTTTATTATATCTGTTCATGATTTGAAAAATTTTATTTAATGCTGTCTTCCATTGTGCTAAACCACGCTATCAAAACCTGCTTATCCTCCGGTGACAATACTGCATTGCGATGAATTAGTGTGTATGATGACAACGGCATTTCCCCGTCCTTAACCTGCCCGGCCATAGCCCTGAACTTGTTTCGCTGCCTGCGGACAGAATAGTCGCCAAATTCGCTAAAGTTGAGTTCCTCTTTCCCCTTTTTTATATGCTCTGCCATGTACCATGCGCCGGGCTGGATACGGCTGTACCACGGATAATGGGTATTGTTGCTATGGCAGTCATAACAGGACTGAACAAGGATAGCCTTTACATTTTGGGGTACGGCGTACACCCTTTCGATATGGGTGGCTGGCACTTCAACCGCCTGGTTCCGTAAGGGCTGAAAGAACTGTATGGCAATCAGGACGACAGCCAGCCCCAATATGATTTTCTTCTTTATGGTCATAATTATTTTATTGTGGCTTCATCTTTTTGTGTCTACTGTTTTTTCACATACTTGGCATAATTCTCCTTGTTTTCAAAATAAGAAACTTCACCGTTATTTCCTGTCACAGCAATCACCGCATTAGCTTTGTCTACCTGCTTATGGGAATAGGGGTCTATCGCCATCCGCACGGTCGCATCTTTTGGAATACGTTCCTTACACATTTCGCAACATCCGTAATAGGTTTTACCATCAAATTTTACTTCAAACTGCTTTTTGCCGATATAGGCATCGTTGACCATGCAGACTTCATCCGATGGAACCAATTCACCTATTTGGGTAGTATGTCCGTTGCTTTCCGGAGTTGCCTGCGAATGCTGCTGTTCCGCTTCATCCTTATTTGACCCCGCCTGACCGCAAGCGGTGAATAGCAGGGTTAATAAGGAAATAAAGCCAATTATTATTTTGTTCATGTCCAAACTTGTTTTTTTAAATTTTATTATTTACTTTCTTCAAACTCTTTTAGCTTGCGCTTCATTAGTTCAATTTCTTCCGCTTGGGTTTTAAGTATATTTTTTTGCAGCTCTATCAGTTCCGGGTCGGTCAGGTGTGCCTTTTCGGACATCAATATGGCTGCTGCGTGATGGGGTATCATACCCTTTGCAAACTGCTTGTCCCCGACATTGATTTGTTCCCTGATACCAAACCATGAAAAGATGCCAACAGCAACCGAGATGATGGCTATCGCCCAATTCATCTTCCTGTTGGGGTACATTACTTTCATTATCGCTAATTCGATAAGCAGCATTGCCGAGGTCATCAGCAGGGTCATGTACAAATTGTTGATATTGGGTATCAGGTTCTGCCACCCGTCAATCATGGCGTACATGATAAAATACATCACTGCGAACATTGCGACAGCCATCACCGCAAAGCGTTTGTACATGGCCGAAGCATGTTTTGTATTGTGCGTGCCATGCTCCGAGGAATGACCCGCATGGTGACTGTTTTGCATATTTTCCATAACCCTGAATTTTATTTGCTGTTAATTGTTTTTTCCACCTTACCGCAGGTCAGCATTTTAGAACCGTAGTAAGGGTTTTTGATTTCCTTGTTTTCGCTGAACCAAACAGCACCCTTACCGTCTTTGAACATCGGGCAATGGTCCTGATACAATGTTTGCGATGTACCGAACAAATCAATCAGGTCTTTCAAATCTTCGCCAAGCGAGGCCAAATGTTCCCGCTGGTGGTGGATGTTGCCGACATTTTCCCCGATATGTTCTGCGTGTTCTTTAGCATCGTCCGCTATGTCCATGTACTTTTTGTGCTTATCGGCAGGAACGGCTTTCATGTCCACTTTATTCAGGGTAGCTAACAGCTTTTTCCCTGAACTGGCGGCAGCTTTGTCATCGTCCGAAACAAGGGCGTTCTTTAAGGACAGATAATCGGTAACTATGGGCGCAATAGAAAAGTTTTTTGTTTCTTCTTTTCCTGTTGCTATTGCTTCCTGACCGCTCGGTGTTTCGCTCACAGCGGGCGCAGCTACCGTATCATCCTCTTTTGGTTGGGAAGCTGGCTGTTCTTGTGATACCACAGCAGTATCATTTGAAGACTGCTCGTTTTTGTTGGATGCCTGATTGCATGATACTGTTACAAATGCCATGATAACAGCAATGATTGATAATGTTAGATTTTTCATTTTATTATTATTTTAATTAAACAAGTACTTTTTGTAGTGGTTGCCGTTGTGAAATCCCTTACGGACAACCGATAACAGTTTTGTTAAGCGGTACAGATGATATTATCTGTACCGCTCCTTTTTACATTTTTATAAGTATGCCGTTGGGCTTTTTGCCAACGTTAAGGGTTTTTGTTACGGCATGGGATGATACATTGACTACCGAAACCGTGTTGCTTTCCTGATTGGTTACATAAGCGATATTGCCGTCCTGTGTAAATACAATGGCGTGCGCTCCTGCACCTGCATCAAAAACACCGGCGTGCATCCACATACTCATGCCGTTGTCCCAATTCCAGTAATGCACCTTTCCGTTCATTGGGTCGGTAACCCACAGTTCATTTTTTGAAGCATTGTGGGCTGCATATCCGGGCATAAAGCCTAAGCTAATGGTTTCAGTTACCGCATTGGTAGCTACATCAATAACCGAAATGGTCTGTGAAGCCTCATTATCCACATACATTTTGCCGTTAGTGGCTGGCCAGGCTCCTACCGGGTCGTCACCCACGGTCAGGGTTGCAACCACACTCTTGGTCGATGGGTTGATAACCGAAACCGTACCGCTGCCGCCGTTGCACACGTATGCTTTTGTGCCATCCATGCTAAAGGTTACTTCTGCGGGGTCTTCACCTACGGCAATCGTATTTTTGACAGCATAGGTATTGGCATCGTAAACCAAAACTTTTCCATCCATTGCCATTTGCGTTGTCCATATTTCTGTACCATCAGGGGAATAAACGGCATTGTGGTTCATTGCCGGAGTTTCAATGTCTTTTAAAACGGTTCCTTTTACGGCATCCATTATCAGGATACGCCCTTTCATGCCTGCCATGCCACCGGAATGGCCTGCGCTCAAATCCATGCCCGGTACGCCGATAGCTAAATGGTTTTGATGGCTGTAAATGTGATGCGGCCACATGACCATGTTGCCGCCGGAGTTCATGATGTCAAAGGTTTCACTCACGGTATTGTCACTTAGTTTTATGACAGAAACGGTTGCGCTTTCGCCATTGACTACGTAAGCTGCCGGATAATCAATGTTTTTACCCATTGGCATATCGCCCATATCATCTTTACTACAAGAAGATAGAACGGTTAAGGAAATGGTAGTAGCTATTGCCAACAAAGTTGCTCTGTTTTTCATTTTTACTCATTTTTAGATATTAGAAAATATTTGTGTTAATCGCTACTACTATGATGCTTACACTCATGGCGGGACTTTAATTACATTGGAGCAGCGTCCAACTGCCTATCAGATTTAATGGTCATGTCTTTGTCCTGCTCCGCTTTTAAGTATAAACTCACTGCTGATTAAATATGCACCTTCGGTAACAACGATGTCACCTGGTTTTAATCCTGATGTAATTTCAATCCACTGCTTGTTTTGCACACCTGTTTCTACCATGCGTTGCTCAAATGTGTTATCATGGGCCAATACCCAAACGGTTTTCATCTTTTCCAGCAGTACTGCCGATTTAGGAACTGCCAGCACATTGGTAAACGATTTTTCGGGAACGACCGAAACCAATGTGCCGGGTATAAGTTTACCGGCTGAATTGTTTACCCTGATTTTAAGCAGGTAAATTCTTTTGCCTTCTTCTATTACCGGGTTGGAGTAAACCAACGTACCTTTGTAAACTTCTCCGGGATTACTGTCGGCAAACACCTGAAAGGTCTTGATTTCTTCAAGTCCTGAAATTTCATTGGGATACAATTGCGCTTCGACCCAAACCTCATTGAGCGAGGTGATTTTTACAAGTGGGCTGCCTTCTTCCACATACATGCCCTCGTTGATGTTTACTTCGCTTACATATCCCGCTTCGGGCGAATAAAATGTAATGAGGGAATTTGTTTTGCCCGATGTTTCCAGTTCGGAAATTTGCTTTTCGGTTAAACCCCACAATGTCAATTTGTTTTTTCCAGCACTTAATAAATCGCTTGTCAGCTTAGATATAGGGATTGTTGTTTTTGCTTTTTCCAGCACGGACAGATATTCCTTTTCATCTGTTTGCAGTTGTTCACTGTAAATACTGTAAAGGGGTCTTCCTTTTTGAAGATATACACCTGTGTTTCTTACAAACAGTTCGTCAATCCTTCCTTTTGCACGGCTGCTAATGGTCTTTACCTGTTCTTCATTAATGGCAACTGTTCCTAAAATAACGGAAGATGATAAAATGTTTCTTTTTCTGACGGTATCTGTTTCAATACCTGCCAATGCCTGCTTATGCTTGTCAATGGTGATAATGTTGCCTTGCATTCCTGCATGGTCGGTTTCTTTCTTCTCTACTTTGATTAAAGACATATTACAAACGGGACAAGAACCAGGTGTTTCGCTTGCTACACTTGGGTGCATGGGGCAAGTATAATAACTGCCGGATGTTTCCTGATGGCTTTCTTGCCCGTTCTTACAACCCGTAAGAATGAGTATTGAAAGCAATATAGTTGAGATAATAAACTGCTTCATGTCAATTTGCATTTAAAAAAGTTTCACTGTCAGTCATCAAACCCGCTTGTTTTGCAATTTCTTCAGTAGGTGAAAGACCGCTTTTAATGATTGTCATTCCGTTGTTGCTTGCTCCAGCAATTACTTTCCGCACCTGAAAAACTCCCGCTCCATTGCGGGTAGTATCTGTTTTGACCCATACGTAAGCATTCAATCCCGTAGTGTAAACTGCCGTTGATGGAACCTGTAAATTTTCATTACCGCTCAAAGCAAAGCCTGCGGTAACAAGCGAATTTATTTTCAGCGAATTATTGGGATTGGGCAACACAATCCTAACTCTTGCAAAACGCTGGTCAGTTTCTTCAAATGTCTTTTCAATCAAAGCAACTTTTCCGTTGAGAAGTTTTGAAGGGTCGCTTTCAGAAACTATTTGTGCAGATTGGTTTTCGTGAATTTGACTTACGTTTCGGTTGGGAACTGAAACCAATACCCAAACTTCCTGTAAATCATTTATATTGAAAAGGGTTTGTGCTTCGTTTACATATGTACCTTCACGAATTTGCGAAGCGGAAACAGCATAAGAGCTTGTATTGATGGCATTCTGCTGCGTACCCATGTCGTTCATTGCCGATGTGCTTTTTGCAGTAGTGTTTTGCTGCGATGTTAAAGCATTGAAAAAAACATATCCGTTTGAAGGACTGAAAACAGAAACTGTTAGGGCAACTGCTCCCTTTTTTTCCAACTGCGCAATCTGATTTTCGGTAATACCGAGCAGACGTAGCTTTTCTCTCGACTTTTCTATTAAATAATTATCTGCACCTGATTTGAAAAGAAAAAGATGTTCTTCCTGAAAGGTGCGTAAGCCGGGGCTGTATATGTCCATGATTTTATCGCCTTGCTTTACGTATTGGTTGCTGAATTTAACGTATAGCTTCTCAATCCTTCCTCCGAAACGGGCTGCAACGGATTGATTTCTGTTTTGAGCGAGGGTAATAAAGCCTTGCGCTTTCTCGGTTTTTCCACTGTTGCCTGATTGCAGTCTAAAGGTTGCCTGATTTGACAAGACCAGTTTGTTTGGTGAAACTGCCTGCTCCAATTCTTTTTCCACCAACTGCAATTTCATATTACATACAGGACAATCGCCGGGGTGCGGATAGGTTTTATCACCTTCGCAACCCATAGGGCAGATGTACTCGCCCTCAACCTTCTCATGATTTTCATGCCCTTGTTCACCTTGTTCATTTTTGCAGGATGATAACGCAGCTACCAAAAGCAAACACACCATAATGCAGATGCTATTTAATTTCTCTTTCGTATTCATATTCGGCTTCCAATTTTAAAATATTAAACAGTTTGTCATACGCTTCCATTTTTTTCATCAGCAACATTTCCCAGGCATCCAGCAGCACAAAAAAATCGCCTGTGTTTTGCTTGTAGGCAAGCAGGTTGGCTTGCAGGTTGTTCTCATAGGCGGGAACAATATTTTTTGTGTAGCTCTGATATTGTTCGTTTTCGTAATTAAGCATCGCAGTTTTTTCGGCTAACATTTTTGAAGCCATGAGTTGCATTGTTTCCTTTTCCCGTTCCATAGACTGAATTTGAAAACCGATTGACTTTACTTCAGAGGAATACATTTTAGACGACCAGGGAACAATGGGAATTGTTACCATTCCCATAACTGACCATTGGCTTGGCATACCAAACATTTGGGCATGTTCGGCACGGATACCAAAGTCAGGTCTTGCGCTTGTTCTCATTACTTTTTGCTCCAACTTCATGGATTGAATGTTTTTGTCAAGCGCCGTAATATCACTACGGTTAGAAATGCTTACAGTATCTGCAATGCTGAATAGGTAGTTGCTTGGCGAAATGAGTGTATCAATCTGAAATGGCGTGTTTGCATCACGCAACATCAGCGTGTTTAATCCGATATTGCTTTCTGCAATCACGCTGTTGAGCATCACCAGCATATTTTTTAATTCGGCTAAGCGGGCTTTTGCTTTATATATCGTTTGCAGTTGCGACTGGTTATTGGTAAATTTCTCTTCGGATGTCGTGATGAGCAATTGAAGTATTTCTTCACTTTCTTTTAGAATGCGTTGTTTCTTCTCGGTTACATAACGGTTGTAGTACAGAATTTTCGCTTCACGCCTCAACTCGTTTTTTGTCCATTCACTTTTTGATTTTTCGATTTCAGCCAGTGAACTGATGTAACTTTTCTTGGCGTTCAGTTTGCTTGGATTGGGTATCATCTGTTCAACGGAAAAAGCAATACCCGCCTGGTTCATTGGGTCGTTTTTTTCTTTGAGCATGGAGAAGTCGTAAGGGAAACGCATGATGCCTGTTGAAAAAGTGGGCGGCATCCATGCTTTTGCACCGTCTGCTTTTGCCTGAATAGACTGTATGCTGTATTGGTACTGAATAATGGACGGGTAATTAGTTTCCACCTGCTGCAACAATTTTTCCAGTGATATGTAAGATGTATCCTGTGCC
>NZ_JAUYTR010000021.1 GCF_030695065.1 Sediminibacterium sp.
GTTTAACAGGAACGGGCTTTAATGGTTCAACGGATATAGCAGATTGGAAAGTGGATACTTCAGCTATTAGCACCAAGGCGAATGTTGCTGGATTATTGACAGGATATGCAACTACAGGATCTGCAGCAGGTAAATTAAACATTAGTGACACTGCTAATTTGGTATTGAACTATCGCAGAACGACAACGAAGATTGAGAACAGTGATTTAGCGAAGAGTACGATAAGTGGGGTATTACTGGGCGATAACTTAAAGAGTTTGAGTACTTCATATGGTTTAATAGGAACGGGCTTTAATGGTTCAACGGATATAGCAGATTGGAAAGTGGATACTTCAGCTATTAGCACCAAGGCGAATGTTGCGGGATTATTGGTAGGTTATGCTACAATAGGTTCTGTTGGAAGTTTAGATAAATTAACAGATGTAAAGTCTGGGGGTGAAAATTTTTCTAATAGCATTATTGTTGGCCATAAACAGACAGGTACTCTAAATAATGCTTCACAAAATACTGTACTTGGTTTAGAAGCATTTAAATCGGTAACAAGTGCTAATAATAATACTGTTGTAGGTTTTAATTCTATGAGAAGTAATCTGAGCGGCAATAACAATGTGGCATTGGGTTCCCATGCTTTATTGTCAAATACTACTGGGTCAGATAATATTTCTGTTGGTTATAATGCTATGCTGAGTAATGTTTCTGCTATAGGAAATGTTGCGATTGGAAGTTATTCTTTGAATTCAGGAACTACTGGAAATTATAATGTTGCAATTGGTCATCAATCAATGGTAAGTAATACAACCGGTGATGTGAATACAGCTTTAGGTTATACTTCATTGTACGGTAATACAACTGGAAGATACAATGTTGCGCTAGGTGTACAAGCTTTGGAAAGTAATACAACAGGGAATAATAATACTGCAATAGGAGTGGGAACATTAGATCGTAATACTACAGGGGGTGAAAACACTATTCTGGGGGCTTTCGCTGGCAGGTATATTGCTGATGGAGCAACCTTTAATACTTCAACATCAAATTCAGTACTAATTGGAGCTAATATTCGTGTAAATGGAGTAGAGCAGAATAATCAAATAGTTATTGGACACAATGCAATAGGGAATGGAACTAATACTGTACAATTAGGGAATACTAGTATCACAAATGTTAAAACAAGTGGAACCATTACTGCGGGAGCAGTTACTTATCCCAAAGTTGATGGAAATAATGGTGATTTATTAACAACAAATGGTTCAGGAACTATTTCATTTGTAGCACCTACATTAATTAGAGAAGTTGCTGATGAATTTGCTGCAACTGCAAATCAAACAAGTTTTACTTTAACTCAAACCAAATCTTCTAATAGTAAGGTCAAAATGTTCATTAATGGAATAAGAATTAGTAACACTGCATATAGTGTTGTGGGAACAACACTTACATATATTCCTTCAAATAATGGTAATACCAATTTGGTTTTAAATGATAGAATTCAATTTGATTATTATTATTAATTGTTGAGGTGTTTAATAGCTTCTCTTTTACTAAGAGGAGCTATTTTGTTTTCTGCAATAAAATTTAAGACCCATTCCGGATTTGTTTTTCCATACTCTCTTAATGCCCAACCAATTGCTTTTTGGATAAAAAATTGCTTGGATGATTGGTGTTGCAGAATGTATTCAGCAAGCAATTGGGTATGGGTATTTTTTTTATAAGATCGTTGAAACAATATGCTGCTTCTTTGAAGCCAAATATTATTCGACTGATTCCATCTTTGTGTGATTGGAATTTGTTTATTTGGAAATAACGAAAAGTATTTAGGTAGCCAATCACTCCCAATGCCATCTACCGTATCCCACCAACTTTTATGGGTTAAACAAAATTGAATCAATTGTGATGCACTTGTTTTCCATAAAAGCTGGTGTGAATTAAAAACATCTATAGCGGCATATTGCCATTCTCTTTCTTTTTGCTGCCACATCCATTGCACTACCTTATTTAAAGCTGAATAATCATGAAGCCGATTTGTTTTTAAAAACAATTTGACTATGGCGTCTCGCTCGGGCGTTTTTATTCCATAAAACTCAAATTGGTTCAGCATATAAGCTTTCATGCCAATAGCATTCTGCTTGTTTGCAGCGTTTTTAAAAGCCTTTTTTAAAGGAGTCAAATAAAGTGTAGTTTCCAAAGAATGTATATATCAGTTAATTTTTTGGTGCTTCCTTTTCTTTTTCCTTTTCCTTCATTCGTTCTACATAACTCACCCCATCTGTAATCCACTTTTCTGCAGGCTTGCCCAATAGATAATGATCAAACCACTCTCTCTGTCTTTTTTGATAATCAATTTGATTTTCTTTTTTAGTGAAATTGTGGTTCTCATCGGCGTATACCAACATTACAAATGGTTTCTCCATTCTACGCATTGTGCCATACATCTCTATTCCTTGATGCCAATCAACAGCACCATCTTTATCTCCAAATGTGACCAACAATGGTGCTTTTATTTTACTGGCGTTAAACATTGGAGAGTTGCGAATATGGGCTTCAGTTCTTTCATACCAAGGTCCATCGAATCGGCCTTGACTGGTTTCAAAAATTTTCTGATCTGGTGTGCCACTATTCCAGTATATAGAGAGTGACATACTTATTAAATCGGTTAATGGGGCACCAGCAATGGCTGCTTTAAAAATATCTGTTTGAGTAATTAAGAAAGAAGTTTGGTAAGCTCCCCAGCTATGGCCCATAATCCCTACTTTGCTCGCATCAATCATGCCTGATTTCATGACTTCTTTAACTCCAGGTACAATACAATTTACTGCACTCATTCCAGGGTCATTGGTTTCATAAACGATATCTGGCTGAAAAACAAAATAGCCATTGGTGGTATAGTTGGTTGTGTTATATGCTCTTCTAATACTTGGGGCTACATAATTGTGCACATTATTAGATAGAATTTCATACATGTATACAATCATTGGATATTGCTTGCCAGGTTCGTAGTTTGCAGGATAATACAAAGCCCCTTGCATTTTTTTACCCAATTTATTGGTGAAAGAAACCAATTTACTCTTGCCCCAATAATAGTTTTGTTGTTGTGGATTAGTAGTAGCTGCTTTTTGCTCTTTGGTAAAATTTTCAGAAATGTACAACTCTGGAGAGAGGTCATAATCTTGTTTTATATAACTAAACACATTGGCATCTATTGCTTTTACTAAGCGATTTACTTGTAAGTCTTCAAATATGAGTTTAGTGGTTTTACCGTTTTCATATTGGTAATATCCAAACTTTTTTGTTTTATCACCATAAGCAGAAAAATAAATTGGCTTTGAATCATCCAAATAAGTCTCCTCAAACTCTACTCTTGAAACACGGAATGCAATTTCTTCTTTGTCACCTTCTGCAATTTTACGTGCAGATGATCCTTCAGGACTTACTGCCCAAATATTGTATTCATCATACAAAAGCACTTCTTTATCGCCCTTTATCCAGCCTCCCATACCAAATGGAGGTTTTGTTGCAGGATGATCGTCTCTGGTATTCCAAAAATTACTTTTAATTGTTCCTGTGATATTGATGTTTTGATCAGTAGCAATATTATAGATAAACCAATTTTTATCTTTAAAATACATTAGGTACTTCCCATCTGGAGATGATTGCGGTGCTGAATAATATCCTGCTTGTAATCGAGTATACAATAATTTACTTATCCCTGTTTGGGTATTTACTATACTGTAATCGGCATAGTCTTCTTTAAAAGCTGGTTTATACTTTTTGTCTGTTGAAATTACTGCCATTTTTTGATTGCCATTTAGTGTGGCATTAGGAAAGGCTTCATTTGCTAATTGATAAAAACTACTATTTTCAATGTTCCATACCGACAAATAACTGGCATTTTTATCTTGTATATAAGTTACTTTTTGACGAGGTTGAATTTCTGCATCTTTCCAATGCCATACATCAGCTAATTTATTATCTGATTTTAACGACATTTTGGAAGTAACTAATTTTAAGCTATCAACTTTTGTTTTTGAACTATCTGCTAATTTCTTGACTTCTTTTTTAGGTTTGGCTGTCCATGCTTTAATACCAAAGAATACTGCTGAAAGATCATCACTCATACGGAGCGTTGATCCATTGTGAATGCGCATTCCAGCTGGGAATCCACTCATTGTAGTTGGATTGAATACGATTGTAGTAGGGTTACTCAAATTGGTACAGCTATAAACTTGTGCATTTTCTTCTTCAAAATCTTCTTTTTTAAATGTTTTGAAAAAAGAGAAGCCATCGCCTTCCTTAGACCAACTTAATTTAGAAAATTTTAAAGTGTCACTGGCAATTACTTTTAATGTATAAGTATTTAAATTGAATAGTTCTACTGAGTTGCCTGCAGTATTGGCCGATTCTACTATATAGGTTAAGTAATCACTTTTTTTATTAAATGCGTATTCAGTTACATTCCCAATTGTTCTTGTACTACCATCCGTCAAATTTTTCAATAAAAGAACGCTTCCTTTGTCTTTATTTTCTTTTGGTGGCGTTAAATATGCTGCCAACATTTTTCCGTTTTTAGAAAAGCCGAATCTACTGATATTCGAAATGGTTTCGATTTTGCCTGAGGAAAGGTTTAATAATCCCATTTTATATTCCAAAGGTTTACTCTGGTCTCTTAATTTTTCTGCTTCTTTAAATGGCAATCCAATTCTATATGCTAGCCATTGATTGTCTTTAGAAAATTCAGGGGTACTGGCAAATGCCAATTTGTAAGTTTTATTCGAAGCTCTATTAACCACATATAAACTGTCATTGTCTTCCTGCACAATTATTTGGTATGCTATCCAAGCGCCATTGGGGGATAGTTCAGTTTGTCCAAGGCTTTGCCACTTGCCATAATCTTCTGGGCTAAGCTGTTTTTTTTGTGCTTGAGCAGAAAAGCCTAGAATAAGTAGGCAAAAAAAGACCCTCAATTGTTTGTGCATAGTTGAATATTTGTAACAAGTTATAAAAAAGTTTTGCTCTATACTAGTGTTTTTGCACACCAACTGAATTATTTGAATATTTTGCCTTATGAATCGAATTTTATTCATCATTATACTTGCACAGTTCTTTTGCACTTCGGTTTGGTTTGCAGGCAATGCGGTGATGACTGATATGGCTTTTGCTAAAAACCTTGATGGATTATTTTTGGTTTATTTAACGAGTGCTGTTCAGTTTGGGTTCATCATAGGAACACTCGTTTTTGCGGTACTAGCTTTTGCTGATAGGTTTTCGCCTTCATTGGTATTTCTTTTTTCAGCACTATTATCGGCCTTGTTTAATGGTTGTATTACGTTTAATTGGGTAAATGGTAATAGTATATTGATTTGTAGATTTTTAACTGGATTTTTTTTAGCAGGAATTTATCCAGTTGGAATGAAGATAGCCGCTGATTATTTTGAAGAGGGCTTGGGTAAATCGCTGGGTTTTTTAGTTGGGGCATTGGTATTGGGAACAGCGTTTCCTCACTTAATTAAATTCCTTTCTTTCAGTTATGCTTGGGAATATATTTTTTATGCTACTTCTTTATTAAGTGTATTTGGCGGGTTGTTGATATTTGGTTTTGTAAAAGACGGCCCATATAGAAGGCAATTAGGGAAAATTAATTTGAAAGTATTAAAAGAAGTTGTTCAATTGCCTTTATTACGAAGAGCTGCATTTGGTTACTTTGGTCATATGTGGGAATTGTATGCCTTTTGGACTTTTGTACCATTGATGCTTACCTTAAAATTAAAGGATGATATTTTTAATATTCCCCTTTTATCATTCATAATAATTGGTATTGGTTCATTGGCTTGTGCAATCAGTGGATTGCTCTCTGTTCGTTTTGGAGCAAATAAAATGGCAAAAGTGTCGGTAGCTGTTTCTGCCATTTGCTGTTTAGCTTTTCCACTGTTTTTTTCCTTTGCATCCAATGATGTTTTTATTGTCTATTTAATGAATTGGGGCTTTTTTGTTGTGGCTGATTCTCCTATGTTTTCGAGTATGGTTGCATCAAATGCGCCAGCTCATTTGCGTGGTAGTATTTTAACAATAGTCAATAGTTTTGGTTTCTTTATTACTATTTTAAGTATTCAGTTAATTGGGCAATTAATTCAGTTCATCCATATTGAGTTCGTATGGTTGGTTTTAGCAATAGGACCAATTTTTGCTTTTTTGCAACTCAATAATCCCACAAATAGACCTAAATTGTAGTTATACCTTATTTGTAATTATGTCGAATAAAAAAATATTGATCTTGTTTTTTCATCCTCGTTTTGAAGACAGTAAGGTGAATGTGAAATTAGTGGAGGGGGTGAAGCAGCTTTCAGGGGTCACTTTTAGAGATATGTATGAATTATATCCAGATTTTAATATCAATATTATTGAAGAGCAAGAACTATTACTAGCTCATGATATTATCATTTGGCATCATCCTTTTTATTGGTACAATTGTCCTCCTTTAATGAAACAATGGTTAGATCTGGTGTTAGAATATGGTTGGGCTTATGGATCAAACGGAAAAATGTTAACGGGTAAATGGGCTATGAATGTGATTTCTTCAGGAGGCAATTTTAACGTATACCATAATGAGGGAAGGAACCGATTTACGCATCGGGAGTTTTTAAATTCATTTGATCAAACGGCTCATTTATGTTTAATGGAGTATTTACCTCCTTTTATTGTTCCAGGAGCAAATAAATTGAGTTCTGCTGAAATCGAAAATTATATGATTCGGTATGAGCAAATTGCCCATTTTTTAATGAAGGATAATATTGATGTAAGCAAATTAAGGTTAGTAGAAAATTTTAATCAATTAAACGAAGATCAATGGGAGCATCAGTTTTACAAAATGCAATGATATTTTTAGGTGCTGCTTTGCTTTTTGTACCCATTGCAAAAAAACTGGGTATTGGAAGTGTATTGGGATATATCATTGCTGGGATTGTTATTGGTCCATTTGCATTTGGCTTTATTGGTACAGAAGGTGAGGATATCATGCACGCAGCTGAATTTGGTGTTGTGATGATGCTTTTTTTAATTGGACTTGAATTGAACCCTCAGTCATTTTGGAAGCTGCGAAGAAGAATCATTGGGATGGGTGGATTGCAGATGCTTTTGACAGGTATTTTATTTTTTGGGTTGTTTTATTTTATTCAAGACGTTGAATTAAATACGGCAATTGCATTATCATTAACATTTGCCATGTCTTCTACTGCTATTGTTTTACAAACATTAAAAGAAAAAAATCTAGACAAAACCCATGCAGGAAAATCTTCCTTTGCTGTATTGTTGTTTCAGGATATTGCAGTGATTCCTATTTTAGCGATTATTCCTTTATTAGCTGCCACTTCTAATAAAGAAGTAAAAAATATTCGGGTGGGGTTTTTAGGAGTGATTGATCAGTATCCAACCTTCACCATTATTGCTGCAGTTGCCACTATTATTTTTCTAGGGAAATTTGTTTTTAGTCCTTTATTACATTGGATTGCCAAAGCACATATGCGCGAATTGTTCACAGCATCTGCGCTCTTTTTAGTAATTGCTGTTTCTTGGCTGATGGATTTGGCTGGTATTAGTGCTGCCTTAGGTGCTTTTCTAGCAGGCGTATTAATGGCTAATAGTGCATTCAGGCACGAATTAGAAAGCAATTTAGAGCCCTTTAAAGGGATTTTATTAGGGTTGTTTTTTACCGCCGTTGGATCTACCATTAATTTCGGTTTAATTGTTCAACAACCCATTAAGATATTGCTTGGGGTGTTGCTATTTATGTTGATTAAATCAATTGTATTATATATTGTTGCGGTTATATTCAAATTAGTTTTACAGCAAAAAATTTTATTTACCCTCTTGCTTTCACAAGTGGGAGAGTTTGCGTTTATCCTTTTAGGATCCATTGGCGCATTAGGAATGATTAATGATTCTTTATTTGATTATTACATGGCAGTAATTACAGTGAGTATGATCATGTCGCCTGTATTTCTTTTTTTAGATGAAAAATTTTTATCAGGTAAAATTTTTATTCAAAAGAAATCTGATCATCAATATAAAGTTGATCCTAAAGAGCACAATGAAATTATTATAGCAGGATTTGGACATTTTGGAAGTACGTTGGGTAGATTTTTGAGGGCAAATGGCGTAGAAGCGACCATTTTAGATAACAATAGCGATCAAGTGTTGTTGTTGCGAAAAATGGGGTTTAAAGTGTTTTATGGAGACGTTACCAGAATGGATATTTTAGAGGCTGCGGGTATATCTAAGGCCAAAATTTTAGTTTCTGCGTTAGACATACCTGAGAAAAATATACAGTTGTCTGAACTTATAGCAAAGCATTATCCTCAGCTTAAACTTTTCTTTAGAGCCAAAAATAGGATAGATGCTTATGAACTAATTGATAATGGGGTTGAAAAAATTTATAGAGAATCCATTCATGCTTCTGTTTATATGGGTGTAGACATTCTAAGTGAATTAGGATTTAGAAAATATACCTCCCTTAGAAAAGCGAATGATTTTATCATGTACGATCATGCTGCACTTTATAAATTATCTAAGCATCGTCACGATTCGGATAGTTATGTAAAGAGCGTAAAAGAAGAGATAGAACAACAAGAAAGAATTATTGCAGAAGATCGAAGGTTCATGGAGCACAAACCAGATAATGCCTGGGATAAGTCAAAAATAATAGAGAATGATTAAGGGTTAATTTGGATGATTTTTCCTGTTACATGACTTTCTTTTGCAGCTTCAATCAATTTCATAACATTCAATCCATCTTGACCGCCTACTAAGCAGGGCGCATTATTGATAATCGTGTTATATAATCCATCGTAAAATGCCCCATAGTTACCTTTCAATGTTGGTATATTCTCTTTAATTATTTCTCCATTCAATTGGGTGTGCAAATAACCCATTTCGGAATCTGGTTCTTGCCCCCAATTTTCGGTGTAGGGAATTGCATTACGAATAAGGGCAGCTTCTTGAATATCTGCTCTTGTTTTTATAAATGAGCCTTTGTTTCCATGTATTATGTAAGCAGGCAGCGGTTCTCTTACCAGTAAACTGCTCTTCAGCGTAACACGCAATTGAGTGTAATATAAGATGAGGGTGAAGTCATCGTCTACCAATGAATTGGGCCTAACAGTTCTTATATCGGCCATTACAGCTTGTGGCATTCCAAAAAGATAAACCGCTTGATCAATTAAGTGTGGGCCTAAATCTAGTAATAGGCCAGCTCCTGCATTAGGGCTCTCTTTATGTGTTTTTGGGCTAATGGCCTCTTTAAATCGATCAAAATGAAATTCTGCTGATATAACAGTTCCAATTTGTTGATTGTCTACAATTTGTTTTACAGTACTAAAGTCACTGTCCCATCTTCTGTTTTGATAAACAGAAAGTACCAATTCTTTTTCATTAGCTAAATCAGTCAATATTTTTGCCTCTTCGGCTGTTGTTGTAAACGCTTTTTCTACAATAATATGCTTCCCTTTCTCCAATGCTTTCTTTGCAAACTCAAAATGGGTATATGTAGGAGTATTTACAACTATTAGTTCTATTGACTCATCGGCTAATACAGAATCAATACTCCTATAAATTTTAGTGTTAGGATAAATAACAGTTGCTTCATTTTTACTTCGCTCAACTATTCCTGTTAATTCAAATTTTTCGTTATGATGAATGAAAGGAGCATGAAAAACTTTACCAGACATTCCAAATGAAAGAATGGCTGTTTTTATTGGCGTGGTAGTGTAATTATTGTTTTTCAAAACTATATATGATTTTTGCAATGATATTTTTTTCTTTGTCTCTTGCAGTTTCCGTTTCTCTAAGTCCATTTAAGTTATAGGTATAAGTCCAATGGATTACTGCACTCCCATTAAAACTTACCTGTAACATATTGATTAATTGATTCTGTTGATTATAGTCATATACAAAGTCGGGAATTAAGCGATTGGCTTTAATATTAAACCTTACTACATCTGTTAACTGGTTGTTGGTGTAATAATAATAATAGGTTTCAATTTTCTTACCTTTTTTAAACCAGTACTCTTCAATAATATGTCCTGAGCTATCGGCTACAAATTCTACATTAACTGTATCCATTCCATCTCCTAGTTTAATCATTCGGATGGGGATGCCATTTGGTTGATAGTACCAAAAATGAGTTTCTGAAATAGGTATTTTTTGTACAGAGTCAATTGTTGTTGAAATAATTTTATTTAAAAACCCATTTTCATCGTATCCATAATCTGTTTTTGTTTCTATACTTGATCTGTTTACTATGGTTCTTTTTAGTTTACTCAATTCATAAATATTAATAATTTTTTCAGGTGGGCTTGAAAAATTAGCAATCTCGGTAACCATTTTTTTGCCATCGGTTTGTAATTCTTGGTTTAATATAAACCCTTTTGAACTTGACCCATCGGCTTCTGTGCTATTCGCAGTTATTTTTTTTATCTTGTTCTTCCGCATTAATAGGTACTTTTCTTGCGAAACCTTTAATCCCATAATATCATTTAAATAGAATTGCCCCAAAAGGGAATTTCCCATGATTAGGGTACAAAAAAGTAAGGGCCACTTCATTTATTTTCTTTATTCAAAAATACAATCTAAAATGGGTAATACATACAAGCAGCTAATTGTGTATTTTAGTTAAAAAATAAGCTTTGTCTAACCTTTCGGAACGTAACGAGAATATCTGTTTGAATTGTAATGCGGTGGTGAACGGCAGATTTTGTCATATCTGTGGCCAAGAGAATATTGAGCCTAGAGAACCATTTAGGCATATGCTGGCTCATTTTGTATTCGATTTATTTCATTTTGATGGCAAGTTCTTTAGCACAATGAAGTCGCTGTTGCTTAAGCCAGGATTTTTGTCGCAAGAGCATTTGAAGGGTAGAAGGGCCGATTATCTTCACCCAATCCGGTTATATATTTTTACTTCAGCCTTCTTTTTTCTTTTTTACTTTTCATTCAATAGCAATAAAGTTGCGGTTAAAACTGATTCTTCTAAACAAGATACTACTTATAATGAACTGGTCAATTTTGATAAAAGCTATTCAGGTATTCGTGAATATGATTCTATTCAAACTTTACTTCCAAAAAAAGAGAAAGATGGATTTATTATTGCCAAGTTAACAAGGCAGAATTTGATCTTGAAAGAAAAATACCCAGATGGAAAGGAACTATGGTCAAAGTTAATTGATGTGTTTACGCACCAGTTTCCTAAAATGCTATTTGTATCCTTACCCATCTTTGCTTTCATATTGTTTTTGTTGTATGCTCGAAAGGGCCAGTATTATTATTCTGATCATATTGTTTACACACTCCATTTGTATTCCACATTTTTTATTATTATATTTTTAGTCATGTGTTTGAATATTGCTTTTGCTGCAATTGGTTTATATGACTATGGAAAAGGGAATGGGAATAATTATCTTACAGGATTTATTTCTTCTGGATTTTCTGCTTGTTTACTATTATTTTATTGGTATAAATCTTTGAGGAAATTCTATCATCAATCTAGAGCAAAAACAATCTTGAAGTTTTCTTTGTTGCTTATGATTAATGTAATTATTTTTTCTTTACTCTTTTTGTTCTTTATTCTTTTCTCATTTATGATAATTTAATATGATGAATAATAATGCTACGGCTTTTTTGCGTTTGGTGAAGATTATGGATGAATTAAGGGAACAATGTCCTTGGGATCAAAAGCAAACCATACATACGCTCAGGTCTATGACCATAGAAGAATTGTATGAATTAGTTGATGAAATAGATGCTCAAAATTGGCAAGGTATTAAAGAAGAATTAGGAGATTTAATACTGCATATAATATTTTATTCCAAAATTGGTTCTGAACAAATGCAGTTTTCACTTGAAGATGTACTCAATGGTATTTCAGAAAAATTGATTAGAAGACATCCTCATATTTACGGAGATGTTAAAGTAAAAGATGAAGCTGAAGTAAAACGTAATTGGCAGGCCATAAAGGTTGCTGAAGGTAAAATGAATAAATCAATTTTCGAGGGGGTTCCTAAATCTCTTCCTGCTATTGTAAAAGCTACTAGAATACAAGAAAAAGCAAAACAAGTAGGATTTGAGTGGGAAAATAAAACTGACGTTTGGAAAAAGGTTGATGAAGAAATTGGTGAGCTTAAAGAAGCTGAAAAAAATGAAAATCAAACTGAAATTGAAGCCGAATTTGGAGATATTTTATTTAGTTTGATTAATTACGCACGGTTTTTGCAGATAGATCCTGAAGCAGCCTTAGAAAAGACCAATCAGAAATTTATTAAACGCTTTAAATCAATGGAAGCTATTGCCTTAAGTAAAGGATTAAAATTGACCGATTTAAGTCTTGTACAAATGGATGAAATATGGAATTTGGTAAAAAGAAAAAATTAATCAGTTGTTAACTAGTATTAAAAATGCAATTTTCAAGCATGGTTATTTAATTATAACTGCAGCATGGTTGTATACTATCTCGTTTATTTTTTCAAATTATTTCAGTTATAACTCTGGTCCAGATAAGGTTAAACAAAATCTAGAGCGTAGAATTCATGATGAAGAGCAAAAGTTTATACAGTTCGCTAATGATACTACTAAATTATCAAGATTAATTTTTGACTCATCTAGTAATGTGGTGGAGTTAGCACTAGAAAGTGGCAAATCTGGTATTTTTGTTTATAAAGTTCTTTCTAATGCTAGGTTGTCTGAATTGTATTGGAGTACCAATAAAATGACTGTTCCGCCCTCATTTCTTTACACAAAATCAACTTTGCAATTCTTCAATAGATCGAATGGTCAATTTTTACTTTCAAAGAAAACAATATATTTGAGAAACAATGATTTTCTTATTGTTAATGTATTACCCATTAAGTGGTCCTATTTTATTGAAAACAAATATTTTAGTGCAGACTTTGTTGATTTTCCTGGCTTAGATGAACAATACGCTATTACCAATAACTTGGCTCATAGGCCTATTTATAGTAAAGATGGGATATTTCTTTTTAGTATTGAACTAAAAGAAGGGAAGCAGTTTGTGTCGTATGATATTATCACCATTTTGTTTCGGATAGCTGCGATACTTTTGTTTTTGCTTTTTATTCATGCTATTTCAAGCGACTTGATTGAGCAACATGGTTTTAAAAAAGGGTTTCTTTTTCTTCTTCTCTCAATTTTTATACTAAGAGTGATTTCTTATTTGTTTCCATTCCCATTTGACTATTCTAAACTTTCGCTTTTTGATCCTTCTATTTATGCTTCAAATTTTTTGCATCCTTCTTTAGGGGATTTGTTTTTAAATGCAGTCCTATTTTATTGGGTAATGCGTTTTGTAAAAAACAATTATTCAACTAATATAAATCTTACAAATAGTAATTCTTCAAGTATAGTAAAAGCAGTTGGAATCTTTATATATACGACCTCTGCATTTTTTATAGTAGGTATTATTCAAAGCTTAATAAGAGACGCCAAAATATC
The DNA here is from genome assembly GCF_030695065.1 of Sediminibacterium sp. Lineage (GTDB taxonomy): Bacteria > Bacteroidota > Bacteroidia > Chitinophagales > Chitinophagaceae > Sediminibacterium. The sequence goes on from NZ_JAUYTR010000021.1 coordinate 13,486, forward strand.
ATTTGATGTAACCAACTTCTTTAGTTTAACAATATACAGTACCATCAGTATCGTAATTTTATGTTTTTTAGTATTAGGATTTTTTTACTTATCTCAATTGATTATTGTACCTAATCTTGGCTCAAGAAAATCTTTGGGGTTACCAATTGTAATGGTAATATTGAGTGGGTTTATCAATATACTAATTCAATACAATGCTTCGCAAATTGGGTTTCATTTTATTGTTATAGGCTGGTTGCTTTTATTTATGCTATTACTTAGAATTAGAGGTTCCGATTTGAGAATTCAAATTATTAAGTCCTCTTTTTTTATTTTTTGGGTAATGCTTTTTGCAATGTCAATTGCTGCTCTTGTTATTCACCAACATAGATTGGTTGAATTTGAACAACGAAAAAGAATTGCTGAGAAGCTGGCTATTCAGTCTGATCCGTCTGGCGAAAACTTATTGAAAATTGCTGCAACTAATTTTAATAATAATTTTTTAAGTGAAAATTTCGATCGCTTTCATGAAAGTGAATATGCTAATAAGTTTGTAAAAGATAGTTTAATTAACCAAAACTTTTCGGGATATCTCAATAAATACGATACTAGAATTTACACATTTGATAGCTTGTTTCATCCATTATTTAATGAGGATTCGCTGAATTATTCATCTATAAAAACCATTGTGCTTAATCAGTCTGCTAGTACTGATGTACCTAATTTATATACTTACGAGAATAATTTTGAAGGGTTTAATTATATTTATCAAGTTGCTGTTGAAAGAAATAATACGCCTATTGGGTACTTGTTTATTATACTGAATGCTAAAAGATATAAAAGCGAAGCTTTGTATCCAGAATTGTTTAATCAATCGCAAGATGTAATTGCAGATTTAAACAGTAATTATGCTTATGCCATATACAATAAAGGAAAAATAATCAACCATTTTAACAACTATAACTTTCCAACACAGCTAAGTTCTTCAGCTTTACCACAATTTGAGTTTGTCTATAAAATGGAAGGAAATTTTTCGGAATTGTGGTTTAATGCTGGGAACGATAGGCAAGTTGTAGTTGTCAAAAGAAGTACTTGGGTTATAGAGGCAATTACATTGTTTGCTTATTTGTTTTGTTCTTTTTTGTTAATCATATTCATTTTTCATATTGGAGAATTAATTATAAAAGCGAAGTTTAAATTAGATGAATTAAAGAAATTGTTGAGGTTTAATATTCGTACGCAAATTCAAGCCACTATTATTTTTGTGAGTGTTTTCTCTTTTTTAGTGATTGGGATTGCAACTATATCTTTTTTTATTTATAGATATAACCGTTCGAATGAAGAAAGATTATCTAAGTCAATTCAGGTAATGGCAAATGAGTTGAATGCAAAGGTTGTTAGTATTTTAGCTTTAGACGATGAGCCGAATAATTCAGGAGTCAAAAATGAGTTGGAACAAGTGATTGCCGAAATTTCTGATTTACATAATGTTGATATTAACTATTACAATGCACAAGGAGACCTAATTATTTCTACTCAGCCATATATTTATAATAAGAACCTCCTAAGTAAAAAGATGGATCCTGTTGCGTACATTGAGATGCATCGTGAAAATCGATTAAGATTTATTCAATCTGAAACCATTGGCAGTTTTGGTTATTTGAGCATTTATATTCCTTTAATGACTGATACAGGTGAAACCTATGGGTATTTAAATATTCCTTACCTCAATTCGCAAATTGATCTAAACCAAGAAATTTCTGGATTTCTTGCTACTTTAATCAATTTAAATGCCTTTATATTCTTATTGGCTGGAGCTATTGCGTTTTTTATTACCAATCAAATTACCGCATCATTAAGTCTTATTGGGGCTACAATGAAGAAAATGAATCTCGGTGTTAAGAATCAGCAAATTGATTGGAATAGAGATGATGAAATTGGCGTCTTGGTAAATGAATACAATAATATGGTTCGTAAACTTGAATTAAGCGCAGCATCTCTAGCTAAAACCGAAAGGGAAGGTGCTTGGAGAGAAATGGCTAGACAGGTTGCTCACGAGATAAAAAACCCACTCACCCCAATGAAATTAAGCATTCAATATTTACAACACGCCATTCAACAGGGTGCGCCTAACGTAAATATATTAAGTGCTAATCTTGCTAAAACATTAATTGAACAAATTGATCAGTTGGCAAAAATTGCTGGAGACTTTTCTCAATTTGCCAATATTGGGATTGTAAAATTGGAAACATTTTCAGTTACCAATACCATTCAATCCTTACAAAATTTGTATGCAGGTGATTCACTAGTAAGTATTAATGTAAAAGACGAATCTACTAATCCATTCATTGAGTCTGATAAGGTTCAAATAAATCGATTATTCATGAATCTTATTCAAAATGGGGTTGAAGCTGGTAAGGATTGGAATGGTAGGGCACAAATTGATATTCAATTGAGTAACTTAAATGAGTATATAGTCATTCATATTACCGATTATTCGGGGGGAATTCCTGCTGCAATGAAAGAGAATATGTTTAGGCCTAATTTTACAACTAAATCTGCTGGAACCGGTTTAGGTTTGGCAATCTGTAAGGGAATAGTGGAGCAAGCCAATGGATCTATTCAATACCAATCAACAGATGGGGTTGGAACAAAGTTCACCATTCAACTTCCTACTACTATTGTAGTCTAGCAACGTTTAGTTTGTTGTTGTTTAACAAACGCTTCAAATTGTGTTAAACTAAAGCTACTAAGATTCTGTTTTTTACTTAGTCCTGCTTTTTGGGCCACCAAAACGCCGTATTTGCAGTCCTCAAATCCATCAATAGTATGTGCATCTGGATTTATAGAAATAAGTACATTTTTTTCTAGGGCTTTTTCAATCCACCTCCAGTCTATATCTAATCTTCTTGGATGCGCGTTTAGCTCTATAACAACGTCGTTAGCGGCACATGCATCAATGATTAAAGCATGGTTAATAGGGTACCCAGCCCTGCTTAGTATAAGTCTTCCAGTCATATGACCTAAGATGCTAGTATACTTGTTTTCAATGGCTTTTAACAATCTTGCATTGGCTTTTTCTTCATTCATCTTTAAATTAGAATGAATAGAAGCTATAATAAGGTCGAAGCTGGCTAGTATTTCATCAGGATAATCTAGGCTACCATCGTTTAAAATATCGCTTTCAATACTTTTAAAAATCTTAAAAGGGGCAAATTGCTGGTTAATCTTGGCAATTTCTTGGTGCTGAGCAGCTACTCTTTCTATACTAAGACCATTTGCATAAAAAGCAGATTTTGAGTGGTCACTAATCACTAAATACTGCATTCCTTTTTCAATGGCAGCTTTGGCCATTTCTGCTAAACTATTACCACCATCACTCCATATACTATGCGAGTGTATTATACCAGTAATATCTTCTACATTAATTAAGCTAGGTAGTTCATTTTGCTTTGCTTTATGAATTATGGTTGCCGATTCTCTTTGACATGGCGGTATTGGACAACAATCATAAGTTGAAAAAATGGAATCCTCTAGTGGATATACCTTTGATCTATCCCAATGAGTAGTTTTGATCCACTCTTTTAAAAATTGCTCGCTGCAACTTGTTTCAAATAGTATTGATTGAAAATTATCTTGATTAGCTAGCCAAAATTGAACGGTAATATTGTGCTCATTTTTAAAGCTAATTTTTGATGCCTCATTCTCTTTTAATTGGAATGAAATGGAATTCATAAACGCTTTTAAGCTCTCCGAATTGGCTGTTGTTACCCAATCTATGGAGTCAATTATTTCCATTTGTCTTCTCATTTCTCCAGTTAATTGAAAAGTAAATGGTAAAGAAACAGTTAATATTTTTTCTAATTCTTTTGAAAAAGATTCAACTTGTTGGTATAAATATCTACCCATGGTGCCCATGTAAAATTCAATGGACTCCTTAATATTTTGTTGCGTTTTTTCTCCAAAGCCCTTGTATAATGTTAATCTATTTTCATTGCAAGCGTATAACAATTCCCCTAAAGTTTCTATTTCTAATTCCTTCCAAATAGTTGCAATTTTTTTTGGACCAATTCCTTTTATTTTGAGCATTTCTAAAATACCAGGAGGGGTATTTTGAATGATGTCTTCTAAAATTTGAAGCTTACCTGTTTGCAGCATTTCAATAATTCTATTACCTGCACTTTCTCCAATTCCTTTTATACTAAAAATAGTATTATGAGGCATTTCTGAGAGCTGTGTGGTAATTTTATCTACGCTAAAAGCCGCAGCAGCATAGGATTTAGCCTTAAATGGGTTTTCTCCATGAATATCCATTAGTTTGGCTAACAAAGAAAAATTACTGGATATTTCATCATTGGTTATCATGCTGGAAAATTATGAACTTGGATGCGTATAGTCAAATAAAAAACCCGTTCCAAAATTGGAACGGGCCTTAAATCTATTTCTGCTTGAGAAATAAGAAGAGAATTACTTCTTCTTAGCAGCTTTCTTAGGAGCGGCTTTCTTAGCAGCTTTTTTAGGAGCAGCTTTTTTTGCAGCAGCTTTTTTAGGAGCAGCGGCTTTCTTTGGTGCAGCTTTTTTTGCAGCTTTTTTAGGAGCGGCTTTTTTTGCAGTTGCCATGTTTTTTAGATTTAATGGTTAGTAAATAATACATTAAAAATAAAAATCTTATTTGGAACTACAAAAAATATTTTTTATGCAGTAGCTTCTGCAGGTAAAACAGATACTGTTGTTCTATCTGATTTTCCTTTTTTGAATTCAACTACACCATCAGTTAATGCAAATAATGTAAAGTCGGTACCAACTCCAACGTTCTTGCCAGGGTGGTATTGGGTTCCTCTTTGACGAATGATAATGTTGCCAGATAATGCAGGCTGACCACCATAGATTTTTACACCTAAGCGTTTGCTCTGAGAATCACGACCGTTCTTAACACTACCTTCCCCTTTTTTGTGTGCCATAATTGTATGATTTTAAATTATCGGAATACACCGATAAAGTGTTAATTACTAAGCGATGCTTTCGATTTTAATTCTGGTATAATGAGTTCTGTGTCCGTGCTTCTTACGAAAGCCCTTTCTTCTTTTCATTTTAAAGGCGATCACTTTTTCGCCTTGTACCAGGTCGCTAACGATTTCCGCTTTCACAGTTGCTTTAACAGCAGCTCCTGTTGAAATGTTACCGCCGTTGTCTACGAACAGTACATCGTTAAACTCTACTTTGTCTCCGGTTTTACCCTGCAGGTGGGGAACGTACAAATTTTGACCTTCTTGTACTTTAAATTGTTGACCTGCGATTTTTACTATTGCTAACATAGCTGTCCAAAATTAGGACGGCAAAGGTAGGGTTTTCAAGGGATATATCACAAAGAATTTAGAAATAAATTATTGCAAATTTAGGGTCAAAGCAGCCTAAACCGACACTGATAAGCCTATTTTTGTTATTCTGGTATCAATTTTAGCCTATGAACTTTAAATCTTTGCTGGCAAAACCCTTTGCCAATGTAATATATAATAAGACTCGGAAATCGATGATGCAGGCTGTTCAACACCAGGAAATCATCTTTAAGTCTTTAATTAAGCATGGTGCGGGTACTCAATTTGGGAAAGACCATTCTTTGGAACAGGTTGCAGACCATGCAGGCTTTACACAAGCGGTGCCAATTAGAGATTATGAATTAATTAAACCATACATAGAGCAAATTAAGCAAGGGAAAGCCAATGTACTTTGGAAGGGGAAGCCCATTTATTTTGCCAAAACCAGTGGAACTACTAGTGGGGTAAAATATATACCAATAACCAAAGAATCAATTCCTAATCATATTCAAACCGCCCGAAATGCGCTTTTTTGCTATATGGCTGAAACCGGAAATACGGCTTTTGCCAATGGAAAAATGATTTTTTTAAGTGGTTCCCCTGTGTTAGAAAGAACCGGTAATATTCCCACTGGTAGATTAAGTGGAATAGTTAACCACCATATTCCTGCCTATTTAAGATCTAATCAATTACCCAGTTTTGAAACAAATTGCATAGAAGATTGGGAAACTAAGCTTGATAAAATTGTTGCTGAGACCATTAATAAAGACATGACTTTAATAAGTGGTATTCCTCCTTGGATGCAAATGTATTTTGATAGGTTAATTGAAAAAACGGGTAAAAATATTTCAACTTTATTTCCTCATTTTAGTATCATGGTTCAGGGAGGTGTCAACTTTGAACCCTATAAAGCCAGACTTTTTGAAAGCATTGGAAAAAAGATTGATTCAATTGAATTGTTCCCAGCTAGTGAAGGTTTTTTTGCTTTTCAAGATAGCCAAGACCAAGAAGGAATGTTGTTGAATACCAATAGTGGCATTTATTTTGAGTTTATACCTGCCGGAGAAATCTTTAATGAATTCCCAACCAGACTTAGTTTAAAAGATGTTCAACTTGGCGAAAACTATGCACTTATCATTAATAGTAATGCTGGATTATGGGGCTATAATATAGGAGACACTATCAAATTCGTCAGTTTAAATCCATACCGAATTATTGTTACTGGTAGGACCAAGCATTTTATTTCTGCTTTTGGAGAACATGTAATTGGCGAAGAGGTAGAAGCAGCTTTAAAAGCGACCTTAGACGCTTATCCTGCAAAAGTTACTGAGTTTACTGTAGCTCCAATGATTCAACAAGGTGAGGGCAAGAGTTACCACGAATGGTTTATTGAATTTGAGTCGTTGCCCAATAACATGAATATTTTTGCTCAATACCTGAATGAATCATTAAGTAATAAAAACGTTTACTATCAAGACTTAATGAAGGGTAATATTTTGTTGCCACTTAAAATTCGGTTGATTCAAAAGAATGGATTTATTGATTATATGAAATCAATAGGGAAGCTCGGGGGGCAAAATAAAGTTCCTCGATTAAGTAATGATAGAAATATTGCCAACCAACTAGTGCAATTTGTTCATCCGGGGAATGAGTAAGGAAAATTTTGGCATATATTGTGTACCTATGCCCAACTATAAAGGATAATATACCTATGAGTCAAAAACGCATTGCCATATTCGGTTCCACAGGATCTATTGGAACACAAGCACTGGATGTTATAAAAGCCAATCCTGAATTGTTTAGTGCAGAAATTCTTACTGCTCAAAGTAATGATGAACTGCTGATAAAACAAGCAATGCTTTTTAATCCAAATATTGTAGTAATTGGGGATGAAAAAAAATACCAAACGGTTAAAGCCGCACTAGCTCAAACCAACATCAAGGTTTTTGCCGGTGAAGATGCTTTAGCTGAAGCTGCATCCATTGACTGTTACGATATGATGTTGGCTGCTATTGTAGGTTATGCAGGATTGAAGCCTACCTTAAATGCAATTGAATTGGGTAAACCCATTGCATTGGCTAATAAAGAGACTTTGGTAGTTGCAGGTGATTTAGTAATGCAAAAAGCTGCAGAAAAACGAGTTGCTGTAATTCCTGTAGACAGTGAGCATTCTGCTATTTTTCAATGTTTGGTAGGTGAGGGTAGAAACAAAATAGAGAAAATTATTTTGACTGCAAGTGGTGGGCCTTTCTTAGGAAAAAAACCCAACTTTTTAGTTAATGTAAAAAGAGACCATGCTTTACAACATCCCAATTGGAGCATGGGAGCAAAAATTACAATAGACTCTGCAACCCTTATGAATAAGGGACTTGAAATGATTGAAGCAAAGTGGTTGTTTAATTTAGATGCTCATCAAATTCAAGTGGTCATTCATCCTCAAAGTATTATACATAGTATGGTTCAGTTTGAAGATGGAAGTATTAAAGCACAGATGGGCTTACCCGATATGAAATTACCAATTCAATATGCGTTGGCATTTCCGCAGAGAATTCCCAATGATTTTCCTCGTTACGATTTTAAGAAACCTAATACTTTAACATTTGAAGAGCCTGATGTAAAAACTTTTAGAAATCTTGCACTAGCAATAAAAGCCTTATATGATGGCGGAAATACGGCTTGTGTAATGAATGCTGCCAATGAAATGGCTGTTTTTGCATTTCTGAAAAATAGAATTGGTTTCTTAGATATTAATGAAGTAGTTGAACAAACCATGAATAAAATTGCTTTTATAGAAAAGCCAACTTTACAGGACTATTTTGATAGCGACGCAGAGGCCCGTAACTTTGCAGCTTCACTTTTACATATGTAATCATTAATTGAGCAAAAAAGAAGGGGTTTTATATGATGTTATTAGCTATTGATTGGGCAAGTGTTGGAGTAAAAGCTGGCCAGTTTATTTTATCATTCTCCATATTGGTTGTATTACACGAACTAGGACATTTTTTACCTGCAAAATGGTTTGGTTGCAGGGTAGATAAATTTTATCTATTCTTTGATCCTTGGTTTAGCTTATTTAAAAAGAAAAAAGGGGATACAGAATATGGATTGGGTTGGATACCATTTGGAGGCTATGTAAAAATAGCTGGGATGATAGATGAGAGCATGGATAAAGAGCAAATGAAAAAGCCTGCCGAACCTTGGGAATTCAGGTCTAAGCCAGCTTGGCAAAGACTGATTATTATGGTGGGTGGAGTAGTAGTTAATATACTTTTAGCCATTGTAATATTTATTGGAATTACTTGGTACTGGGGCGATGAGCAGTTGCCAGTAAAAAATCTAAAATATGGCGTTCATGTAGATTCATTAGGTAAGACTATTGGATTAAAAGATGGAGATAATGTTGTTGCAATGGACGGCAAAGCCATTGAAAATTTTGGATCAATTGAATCTGAATTGGTTTTAACTGAAGCCAAAGTATTAACAGTTATTAGAGAAGGGCAAACAGTTGAAATATCTATTCCTGCTAGTTTTATGCAGAATATTATTCAACAAAAAAAGTTTAGTGGGATGTTGGTTCCGCAATACCCAGTAATTGTTGATTCAATTAGCAATACTGCTGTATTTAATGCTGGTAAATTAGAAAAAGGAGATACTTTAATTGCTTTAAATGGCAAGTCGTTCACTTATTATCATGACTTTGATCAGTTAAAAAAAGAGGCAGCTAATACAGTGGCTCAATTAACTGCTATTCGCGGGAAAGACACTGTTCAAATTAAAGCCTTGGTGAATGACAAAGGAGCTATTGGATTTTTTCAAGTTAGTCCATTAACTATTTTAGGAACTGAACATATACAATATGACTTAATTGCTTCTATACCAATTGGATTTACTCGTTGTTGGGAAACATTAAGCAGGTATGTAACAGGGCTTAAGCAATTGTTTACCGGTAAAGTAAATGCAAGTGATTCTTTGGGAAGTGTAATCAGCATTGGGAATACATTTCCTGGTGTTTGGGATTGGGAACGTTTCTGGACTTTAACAGGTATTTTCTCTATTGTTTTGGCATTTATGAACATTCTGCCAATTCCTGCTCTAGATGGAGGTCATGCTTTATTTACATTATATGAAATGGTTTCTGGAAGAAAACCTGGCGATAAATTCATGGAATATGCCCAAATGGCAGGAATGATCCTATTGATGGGATTAATGGCATACGCTTTGGGGTTAGACTTCTGGAGATTATTTAAATAGACTTACGGGGCCGTTTTGGTTTTGACAGCATAGGTTACGGTTGGTGTAAGCATGCAGTGCGTTGGATAATTAGCACTTTAATCTGAATATTCAACCATTAATTGGCAATACTCAGTATGCCATGGCTGCTTAATCAGTGATTAAGTAACCATTTGGGCCGCCGCACAGGTTCGCTTCTTTCCATGTGCCGCCGCCGACTCAAAACAAAAGAAGATGCTGCAATAGTAGGCTGTGCTTATTGCTTAAGATTATCCAGCTAAGTGGCGAATTGGTTTGTTCTTTTCCTGTTCATCACCTACAATTAATAAAGAAATAAGCATGTAGAAAGCTAATGGTCACGATGTTTGGACACCGGTTCGAGTCCGGTCGGCTCCACCAAAGTTGGCTTAATAAGCCAAACAATAAAGCGACAACCCAATCACAATTGGGCTCGCTTTTTTGCTTTAGGATACTTTTTATTCCATTTAGTTGTAAAGGGTGTTAAAATAGTTTTAATAAGATATTTATAGATGCTGATTTTTTATTTTTGTTTAAATAATTGAACTACAATTTGATATTTACTATGGATACTCCAAAGTTTCTTTTTAAACAGAATATTTTTTTAACAATAGCCAGTTTTATTATTGTTTTTGTAACAAGTTCTTTTGTCTTTATGCAAGAAGAGTCTAGTGCAATTGTGGGTGTGTGGAAAACAGGTGATGGCAACGCTATGGTTAGAATTTATAAAAATGGAGAAAAATTTCAAGGCAAAATAGTTTGGTTAAAAGAACCAAATGATCCTGAAACAGGAAAACCAAAAGTTGATAAAAATCATTCTGATGAAGCTTTGCGAACTCGACCTATTTTAGGTTTAGTTAATATTTGGGGTTTTAATTACAAGGATAAAAATATTTGGGAAGATGGCAATATTTATGACCCCAAAAATGGTAATACCTATTCTTGTACTATTAAAATGCTAAACCCAAATACGCTTGAAGTAAGAGGTTATATTGGTGTTTCATTAATTGGAAGAACGGATACTTGGACCAAACAAGTTGCCAAGTAGTTTTAAGGTGAAACAAAATTTAGACTGATATTAAAAAATAACGGGTTCCCTAAATTACTCGAGAAATACAATTGGTTATTATTCTTTCCATTGTATTCATTCATAACATCAAATCGCCAGTTGTATCTCAATCCTGCTTGGGCACTTAACCAAATGAAGCCGCTTATTTTTTTATCCCAAATAATCCTTGGTTTTAATTCTCCACGCTGAATAAATACTGAGCCATTGGAACTATTGGGTAAATTCATTAAGAATTGGTTGCCTTCTAACTCAAAGCCGAATTGTAATATATTCGAGGTAGAAAAATTATATCTTAAATGTCCACGTGCAGGAAGCAATAATTCCATACCCCAACGATCATTAAATGTTTTATTCCAAAGGAACACCGGTATATGTAGAAGTTGTCCGGCACGATAAGTTCTTGAAATACCAGTTCCAATCATATTTTTTTCTGATGTTTTCCATCCGTAAATAGCGGTACCGCTAATGGTTAGGGCTTTCCCTTTAACGTCGCTAAATTGTTGAAACACCCCATTGTAATCTGCACTGGCTTGGAATATTAAAAAGTTTTTCTCATTCAAAGGCTTAAAAATAGTTGTGTTAATGCCAAGAGAAGTCATAGCGTTACTGTTTAATTTACTTGCAAATGCATTGCTTCCAGCATTTTCAATTGAGTACCTGCTAGCCCAATAATTTGTGCCCAATTGCCAAATGATTTTATTGGTAGAAATAACAGGAATATTTGCTTGAACTCTTAATGCGGAAACTTGATTTACTTGAAAGTCTTGAAAAGCAGGTAAAAGTGGTCCTAGTTTAACACCTGGTAAGGTAAAGCCTCCATGGTATTCGTAGCCTACGCTTATAATTTTTTGAGGTGTTTGATTTAAAACCTTTTGGGTACAATAGCGTTTTACGCCCTCCGCATCTCCAAATTTGCTATAGTCAAAAACTTCTGTAGTGTCTTCTTGTGCAATAGCACAAATTGAGAATAGCAAAGAAAAAATCAATAATATTTTTTGCATAATTATATTCTGTATTTTCAAACGCAAATATAATTAGCATTGGGAACTGATTTTTTGAGGCATATAACTGCTAACTATAATTAGCACTAATATGCTAAAGAACCCTTAGTAGTTAGATAAATTCAATTAATCGTTTTCAGCAACCAAGAGTGTTCCTTGGAGATATTTTTCATTGTGTTGGGTGGCGTCTAGTCCTAATTCTTCTTCTTCGGAACTTACCCTTAATGGAAGCATGATACTAATTAGTTTGAAAATTCCTAATGAGACTGTAAAACTGTATGCAACAGCAATAAATAGTGCTTTCACCTGAGTGAAAAAGAAAGCAGTGTTGCCGTAGAGTAATCCATCATCGCCAATTCCATTTACCGATTTACTTGCAAATATTCCAGTCATTAGTATGCCAACCATTCCACCAACACCATGACATGGAAACACATCTAAGGTATCATCTAAAGATGATTTTGATTTTAAAAAAACAGCATAATTAGAAATGATGGCAGCTATGAATCCTATAAAAATACTTTGTGGTACTGCAACAAAACCTGCTGATGGTGTTATGGCAACTAGACCTACAACTGCGCCAATACAAAAACCTAAAACTGATGGCTTTTTTCCTCTCATAACATCAAAAAACATCCAAGATAAACCAGCAGAAGCCGCAGCAGTATTGGTTGTTGCAAATGCTGAAACAGCTAATGAATTTGCACCTAATGCCGATCCTGCGTTAAAGCCAAACCATCCGAACCAAAGTAATCCAGTTCCAATAAGAACGTAAGGAATATTTGCGGGAGGTATTTCAATTTGATCTAAATGCGCTTTTCGTCTTTTTAACACCAACGCTCCTGCAAGAGCTGCGCATCCAGCAGAGATATGTACAACTGTTCCACCGGCAAAATCTAAAGCCCCCATTTTAAATAAAAACCCTTCTGGATGCCAAGTCCAATGAGCTAAAGGAGCATAAACGAGTAAGCTAAAAAGTACTATAAATAAAATGTATGAAGTGAATTTTACTCTTTCGGCAACTGCCCCAACAACTAGCCCAGGTGTAATGATGGCAAACATCAGTTGAAACATAGCAAAAAGACCTAAAGGAATGGTAGGCGCAAGGCTCCATGGCGCTCCACCATTAATTCCTCTCATAAATAAATGAGTAGTAGGATTTCCGATTAATCCACCTATTGATTCACCAAAACAAAGACTGTATCCCACGGTAATCCAAATGATTGAAACTACTCCAGTAGCTACCACGCTTTTAATCATTGTTGAAATCACATTTTTTCTATGTACCATTCCACCATAAAAAAATGCCAATCCAGGCGTCATCAAAAACACCAATGCTGTTGCAACAATTATCCAAGCAATGTCAGCGCCATTATAAACAGCTTGAGAATCTATATAGCTTTGTTCAGCTGGAACAAATATGGCCAGAACTGCAATAATTAATAGAATGACAAAAGGGGCAACGTTATAAAAGTTAAGTTTTTTTTGATACATAATTAATTATAATTAATTTCAATATGAATTAATTAATAGTGAAATTAACTAAAACTATCAAAATTTTAAAAAATAATATATATTTTATATTTTAAAATATATATTAAAGTTTAGCTTTTTAGCGATATTTGGTATATGGATATAAGTATTCAGCAACTTATTCAATTTTACCAATTATTACCACATCCAGAAGGAGGATATTATAAAGAAACATACCGATCATCTGAAAGGATTCCCGCAGATAGTTTGTCCGAAAAATTTAATGGGGAACGAAATTATTCAACAGCCATTTATTTTTTATTAGAAAAAAATTCTTTTTCAGCTTTTCATCGAATTCAGTCAGATGAATGTTGGCATTTTTATACAGGTGATGCAGTAGACATTCATGTGTTACATACCAATGGAAATTATGAATTAATAAAATTGGGAAGCAATATTGAAATGGGTGAGCAATATCAAGCAATAGTACCTGCGGGTGCTTGGTTTGCCTCTAAAACAAATGGACAATACTCATTGGTGGGCTGTACGGTTTCTCCGGGTTTTGATTTTGCAGATTTTGAATTAGCAAAAGCTTCAGCGTTGATTTTGCAGTACCCAAATCAAGAGAAATTAATTAAACATTTCTGCAGGTCTTAGTATATACATTGCTCAGTCTAATGGTTATAATGGATCAAAAAGTAACCAGCCACACTTAAAAGTAAAACAGCAAGTATTACCACAATGAGCCATTGTTGGTCTTGTATTTTTCTTTTCTTCTTTCTTTTAGTACTTCTTGAAATTTGTTTTTTAAGTTGTTGATTTAAGCTATTTGTTATTGTTGTAATATTTTCTTTCGTTTTAAATTGAGCTAACCCTTCTAATGCATCGTTTTCAAAATCTGATGCTGCCATTTTCTGTTCAATGGCATTCATTTCTTCTTCTGATATATCATTATCAAGGTATTTTAATAATTCCTCGTTTGATAAATCCTTTTCTTTTTTAAATATGTCTTTCCAATTGGTCATTAAAAAGATTGTTTTTTCTCTATTAAAATTTTCAAATTTCTTTTCCCGTTCTGAATATTGCTTTTCACTTGCAATAAACTAAAACCGGTTATTGCACTTATTTGCTGATAACTTTTCTTTTGCAAATAGAATAAAGTTATGCAAGTTTTTTGCTCTTTATTAAGTTCCTCTATTGCAACTTCTAATAAGTCTAAGTTTAATTCTCTTTCAATGTTTAAAGTGGATTCTACATCTTGTATTTCTGATATTGCTGGTGCTTTGTCAATAGATATGTAATTTTTTTGATCTCTGAGTTTCATTAAACAATAATTACAAGCAATTTTGTATAACCAGCTTTTTGGGTATTCTACGTGGTATTTTTCTAACTCATTTAGGGCTTTTAAAAATATTTGCTGAACAGCATCTTTAGCTGCTTCTTCATCTTTAAGGTACTTCATGCATACACCAAGTAGCAGCATGGTATAACGTTGAAGCAAAATACCTAACCATTCCTTATTTTGGTCGGTTTTATACTTCTTTAAAAGTTCAATATCTGTGATATGTTTAAAGGCCTCTTGAATCACTTCTTAAATTAACTCATTTTTGTTAAGATGCAAGCTTCTTAAATTTCCATATCTTTCAATAAAAATATTGAATGGCTTTTGTTGTAGCAATTGTGGCTGTTGCCCCGATAAGGGCCGAAGCAGCCCATCAAAGTGAAATGGTAAGTCAAATATTGTTTGGTGAAACGGCCGAAATAATTGATGGGGGCCCACTTTTACAAACTGGAACATTTACCAAAATTAAATGCTTGAATGATGGTTATGAAGGGTGGTGCCAAAGCGCCCAGTTGGCCCTTGTGCCAGATGAGTTAGTCATGCTAAAGTCTAATACCATTATAGCTGCTTATTCTAATGGTATGCTATTGAATGATACTGTGATTCAGCTTCCTTTTGGCTCTTCACTTGAACTTTTTAAAAACCAAGAATTGAATCTTACTGGATTGGCATTTAAATATGAGGGGGAAATGTTTACCCCTGGTGAAATCCCATTTGCCGAAGAATCAATAAGGATGGTTTCTCATCTATTCTTGAATACCCCTTATTTGTGGGGTGGTAGGTCTATTTATGGTATTGATTGCAGTGGGTTTGTACAGCAGGTTTATCAATATTTCAACATCCGTTTACCTAGGGATGCGTATCAACAAGCTGAATTAGGGACCGATATAGGATTTCTTGCAGAAACAAACTGTGGAGACCTTGCATTTTTTGATAATAAGGAAGGCAAAATAACCCATGTAGGCATTTTGTTAAATCAGAACACCATCATACACGCATCAGGAAGGGTGCGCATTGATTTTATTGATCAAGCAGGAATTTTGAATAGGGAAACTAGTGAAAGAACCCACCAATTAAGAATAGTAAAACGCATTGTTTAAGCGAAAACTACATCAAATCCATCCCTTTGGCAAAATAAGTAACAGTGCCAGGTAGTGCTAACCAAAAGAATTCACGGTATACAAAAAGGAGTACAATTAAAGCTGCAAGCCAAAAAAAGAATAACGCCCAATATTTACCAGTGGATTGTTTTGCTTCCATTTTATAGTATTTTAAGCAAAGATAAGGAGGCAGAATCAATTCACCCGCTAATGAGATGCAGTTTGTTGAATTTTTGTTGATTCGGTTGGGGCTATGATTTTTTTCTTGTCAAAAAACAACATTTTGATACTTAATAACAAGAGAACCACTGCAAAAATTTTCTTCATTTTGTCGTCGCTTAAGCTCAAAGCCAATTTGCTGCCCAAGAATCCCCCTGTAATAAAAGCTACTGCTATTAAAAAAACATAATTAAAATTAATTTGCCCTTGTTTATGGTATTGCCAAACTGCAAGGGCAACCACAGGAAGCATTAAAACCCCTAATGAAGTTCCTTGGGCTTGTTTTTGGGTAAGCCCAAGGAAAAACACCAATGCAGGTACCATTATGATACCCCCTCCAATACCTACTAAGCCACTTAAAAAACCTGCAGCAAGTCCTATAACAATTAGTAAAAGTAGGGTAGTGGCACTCATTTTATTTGTTTATAAATGTCTCTTTATAGAAAGATATTGCTTCTTCAACAATGGTTAATGCTTTTGCTTTATCTCCAAAATCTTCTACTAAAACTTCCTTTTTTTCCAACCTTTTATATTCTTGAAAGAAATGTCTTAATTCGTCAAAGAAATGTCTGGGTAGTTCTTCAATGTTGTTGTAGTGGTTTACGCCTGGGTCAGTTGCTGCAACCGCAATAATTTTGTCATCGGGTTCACCGCCATCTATCATTTGCATTACACCAATCACTTTAGCTTCCATCAATGTTAATGGTTGAACAGGCAAGGAAGTGATTACTAATATATCTAAAGGATCTTTGTCTCCACCATATGTTTGTGGAATAAAGCCATAGTTTATAGGGTAGTAAAAAGAAGAAAAAATTACCCTGTCTAATTTTAATAAGCCACTGGGTTTGTCTATTTCATATTTACATCTTGATCCTTGTGGAATTTCGATAACTGCATTTACAATGCGAGGTGCATTTTCACCAAAATGAACACCATGCCAAGGATGTAGAACTGTTTGTTGATTCATAAAATTCAATATTGTTTATTGTTTAAAATCGACTAACCAAATATTGTTTCTTTTTACAATTATGGTTTGCTTAGAGCTGGTATCTAAAGAGTTACTATGATAGAGTATAACAGTAGAATCATTGGGTTCGGATACTTCTTTAATATTTATAGATGCCAATCGTAATTCTTGTCTGCCTTCTTTATCCCTTTCTCTATAGGCCGATTCTTTCGTTAAAAGTAATTGTTTGTTTTTTTCATCATCTACCATATAGAATGCAGCTCTGCTAAAGTCTCCCTTTAAACAGGCATCAATGAATTCCCGTCCGGCATCTAAGCCATTTTCTGCTGGTGTAAAATTTTTAGTAGGACTGCTGCATGCCGCAATCAGCAAAAACATCAATCCTTTCAAAGCAGTAGATATTTTCATAATGCTAAGTTAGTTAATTAATTAAGCTGGTTAAGATTAAATATGCCTTACAATGCCAAATAATAAGGAGCCAATAATTGGCTAAATTCTTTGCTGTATTCACTTCCTTCTTTGATGGTAATAGTGTTGAAACCTGAAGTTGCTCTATTTTTTTGCATTAAAATCATTGTTCTAAAATAGGAGTGTGCTGTACTTTGTTTTACTACGGTTTCTTTAATGCAAAAAAGTCCCCTTTTTTCTGCAATTTCCTTCCATTCTTCAGATCTGTCCCAAGGCAATAGAACGGCTGCAATTCCAGAATCAGTTAACAGATTAATCATGCAGTTGGCCAATTCTGTTAATGTTAAATGGGCACTGTGCATGGCAATATTTCTTTGTTTGTTGTTGCTTTTTAATTGTTGTTCAAAGAAAGGAGGATTAGAAATAATTAAGTCATATTGCCTTTCTTGTTTTATTGCATATTCAATAATAGAAGTTGCATGTATTTGAAATTGCTCTTTCCATTTGCTTGCATTAAAATTTGCATTTGCTTGCGCTACGGCCATTGGTTCAATTTCTACAGCATCAATACTTGCTTTACTAAACTGTGCCAACATCAACGAAAGTAATCCGGTTCCTGTTCCAATATCAAGGATGTTTTTTAGACTGGGCATATTTATACTATCTACTACCCAAGCACCAAATAAGCATGCATCGGTGCATACTTTCATGGCAGTTTTATCTTGATTAACTGTGAATTCTTTGAATTTAAAAAAGCTATTACTCATTCATTAGATGGCATATATTTATTCTGAAATTCCTTCTAAAGCAAGCAAAAAAGCAAAGTTTAGTGCAGTCTCTTTTAAGTAATCAAATCTACCCGATGCTCCACCGTGCCCATAATCCATATTGGTCTTAAGTAATAAAACATTTTGATCTTTTTTCATAGTTCTTAGCCTTGCTACCCACTTTGCTGGTTCAAAATATTGAACCTGGCTATCGTGTAGTCCTGTGGTTACTAAAAGGTGTGGATAGTTCTTCTTTTCTACATTCTCATAAGGCGAATAACTTTTTTGATATGCATAATATACTTCTTCTTTTGGATTTCCCCATTCATCAAATTCGTTGGTGGTTAAGGGGATACTTTCATCTAACATAGTATTAACTACGTCTACAAAAGGAACTTCGGCAATTACCCCTTTCCATAGTTCAGGAGCCATATTGGTTACAGCACCCATTAATAAGCCTCCAGCACTACCGCCATTTGCATATAAATGGTCTTTGCTGGTATATTGATTCTTTATTAAGAATTCTCCGCAATTTATAAAGTCTGTAAATGAGTTTTTCTTTTTCAATAATTTTCCATCTTCGTACCATTGTCTGCCTAAATCTTCTCCTCCTCTTATATGCGCTATTGCATAAACAAATCCTCTATTAAGTAGACTTAGCGTTGTACTACTAAAATCTGCATCAATACTATATCCATAAGATCCATAAGCATACAATAATAGGGGAGCAGTGCCATCTTTTTTAAGCCCCTTCTTATACACTAGTGATATTGGAATTTTAGTTCCATCATTAGCAATGGCATAAATACGTTCGCTGGTATAATCTGAAGGATTATACCCTCCAACTACTTCTTGTTGCTTTTTAAGTGTTTTGATTTTGGTTGATAATTCATAATCGTATACAGAAAAAGGAGTAGTTAATGACGTGTACGTATAACGCAATGAAGCACTGTTAAATTCTGGATTAGAACCCAAGTTGGCAGAATAGGCAGGCTCATCAAATTGTATGTAATGTTCAGCAGAACTGTTGTTTTGTTTTATATTAAGTTGAATCAATCCGTTTTTTCTTTCTGTAATAACCGTATAGTCTTTAAAGGCTTCTACGTTTTGAATAAGCACATCTGACCTATGTGGAACAAGCTCCTTCCAAAAGGAATGATTTGTTTTATCCAAAGGACATTCCATCACTTTAAAGTTCAAAGCATTTTCATTGGTTCTGATGAGGAACTTATCGTTTAATGCTACCACATCATACAAAACGTTCTTTATACGGGGCTGAAATGATTGGAAAACAGATTCAGGCTCATCTGCATTAATATAGAATTGTTCAGAAGAAAGCGTTGCTTGTGAACTAATAAAAATGTAGCGCCCATTTTTAGATTTACTTACTCCAATATAATTGCTATTGTCTTTTTCATGATATACGGTAATATCTTTTTTCCCACCTAGCATTTGATGGCGCATTATTTTTTCTGAAAGTAAAGTGATTGGGTTATTTAATGTATAAAAAATAGTGTTGTTGTCGTTTGCCCAAACCCCATACCCATTGGTTCCTTGTATATTGTCTGGCAATATTTCTCCGGTAGCAATATTTTTAATTTTTAAGGTATACTGTCTTCTAGATACTTCATCTATACCAAAAACTAAGAGGTTGTTATTCGGGCTTACACTCATTCCCGTAACATTATAATAGGGTTTACCCTCTGCCATTTTATCTACATCTAAGAGTATTTCTTCCTTTGCAGTTAAGCTTCCTTTCTTTCTACAATATTTATAATATTGTTTTCCTTCTTCAACCCTTGTATAATAGAAATACCCATTTTTAAATACTGGCACAGATTCATCCTTCTCTTTAATTCTTGCTTTCATTTCGTTAAAAAGCTTGGCTTGCAGTTCTTTAGTGCCGGCCATCATTTTTTCTGTATAATCATTTTCTGATTTGAGGTAGTTGAGTACTTCAGTACTATCTGGCCCTTTTTTAAAATAGTCAATCATCCAATAATAGGGGTCAGGAACAGTATCTCCATGCAATATTCTGATATGTTCTTTCTGTGCTGCAATAGGTGCTTTTTCAACTGGCCAATTATATGCTTCTTTTTTCATATTTGTACTTTCTGAACAACTAGATATCAATAGGATAATAACGGAAATAGGGAAGATTCTTTTCATGGTTTGTTCATTTTCACTTGAAAAATAATTAAAATCCTGCATAAAAAACCGGAAGGAACCATTTATCGTATATAAGCTGTAAAACAATTTTATTATGGTTTTAATTATTTCTAAACAAAGAGCTGCATCACAAAGATTAATTTATTTTGGCGTAGTTGCTTTATCAGTGATACTTGGGACTGGTGTCATTAACCATTCTAGGGGTTTATGGTTGTCGGCATATATTCTTTATGCATTCGCTGCTGCTATTGGAGTAATTATGCTATTAGATTATCATGGGTATAAGAAATACAAAAATGCCAGTTTAGTGGTTACCATTAATTTCTTTTTGAGTTGCATTACATCTGTTGAAGGATTAGATGCTGGGGGGTACCTATTTATTATCCCTACTATTTTTGCTCTGGTATTTATGTTGGGAAATACGCGGGAATATAAAGTTGAAGTGATTGGATACTTTGTAATTAGTGTGTTGAGTTTTGCACTGTCTATTTTGTTTATTCCCGAAAAAAGTAATTGGCAAATTATTTCGAATGAAATTTATTCTAAAATGTTTACAACAAATGCAATAGCTGTAGTTGTTTTGTGTGCTGTATTTGCCTATATCGGTATTTATTTTGAAAGACAAGTATATGAGCGCTTAGTTAATGAACGCAACAAAGCAAAGCACCAAGAACAAATGATTAGAGAACAAAACGGTTATTTAAGAGAAATAGCATTTATGAGTTCGCATACAGTTCGTGCTCCATTAAGCAATATTTTAGGGCTTGCTGCTTTAATGAGAGATGTTCCCAACGATCCAGATACACACGCTTTGGTAATGGACGGAATTCAAAATTCCGCAAAAGATTTAGATAATGCCATACACCATATGGTTTCTAAAACGGGCAATTTAATTAGGCGATAATAGGGGATTGTTATAGCAAAAAGTCCCGGTTTGCATTTAGCAACCGGGACCAATTTTAATTTGCGTTATTATTGGAAGGCCAATTTAATGTCCTGTTATTTATCTGCACTTAAGCTTGCGCCTAAATATTCTGAATTTAATCGTGCAATATTCGTTAATGAAATTTCTTTAGGACAAGTTGCTTCGCAAGCACCTGTATTGGTACAAGCACCAAATCCTTCCTTATCCATTTGCGCTACCATATTCATTACACGAGATTTACGCTCTGGTTCTCCTTGTGGTAACAAAGCCAAATGGCTCACTTTAGCACTTAAGAAAAGCATTGCAGAACTGTTTTTACAAGCTGCAACACATGCGCCACATCCAATACACATTGCTGCTGCAAAGCTATTATCGGCATTGTCTTTATTAATTGGTAGTGCATTACCATCTACTGCATTACCAGTATTTACACTGATATAACCTCCTGCCTGTATAATTCTATCGAATGAACTTCTATCTACTGTTAAATCTTTAATTACAGGGAATGCATTGGCTCTCCATGGTTCTACCACAATGGTATCTCCATCTTTAAAAGCACGCATATGCAACTGACAGGTAGTATTGGCTTGCCAAGGACCATGAGGTTTACCATTAATATACATAGAACACATTCCACAGATACCCTCTCTACAATCATGGTCAAATGCAACAGGTTCTTCCCCTTCGGTAATTAACTGCTCGTTTAACACATCAAACATTTCCAAGAAACTCATTTCAGAGGAAATATTTTTTACTTGGTAAGTTTTAAAATCCCCTTTGGTATTGGTATTTTTTTGTCTCCAAACTTTTAGGTTCAGATTCATATGATAATGTTCCATTTTCTAAAATTAATTCAGTTTAATAATGCTTTGTGTACAAACCTTATTTGTAATTACGCTGGGTTGGTTTTATTACTTCATAGTTTAATGCTTCTTTGTGTAATTCCCATTGATGTTCACCTTTTAATTCCCAAGCAGAAACATACATATGACCCGCATCGTCTCTTAAAGCTTCTCCTTCTGGAGTTTGATACTCTTCCCTAAAATGTCCGCCACAACTTTCTTCTCGCGTTAAGGCATCTACACACATTAATTCACCTAATTCAATGAAATCTGCAACACGATTGGCTTTATCTAGTTCCGTATTCATTTCGTTTACTTCTCCTGGAATTCTAACATCGCTCCAAAACTCATTTTTTAAAGCCTGAATTTCTTTGATGGCTTGTTCTAATCCTTCTTTATTTCTAGCCATGCCACATTTGTCCCACATGATTTTTCCTAAACGCTTGTGGAAGCTCTCAACAGATTGCTTCCCTTTGATATTCATCAATTGATTGATTCTATCGCTTACATTGTTCTCTGCTTCTTCAAATGCAGGGTGTGTAGTTTCAATGGCTTTGCTATAAATTTCGTCGGCTAAGTTATTGCCAAGGGTATAAGGGATTACAAAATATCCATCAGCCAAACCTTGCATTAATGCAGAAGCCCCCAATCGGTTGGCACCGTGGTCACTAAAATTAGCTTCTCCTAATGCATACAATCCTGGAACGGTTGTTTGTAATTCGTAGTCTACCCATAAACCACCCATCGTGTAGTGAACGGCGGGATAAATGCGCATAGGTACTTCGTAAGGATTTTCGCCGGTAATTTTTTCATACATGTCGAAAAGGTTACCATACTTTGCTTTAACTACATCTTTACCCATTGCAATGATTTCTTCTTCAGATACATTGCTTCTGCCTTGCTTTCCTGCTTCAATTTTACCATATCTCAAAATGGCATCGGCATAGTCTAAGTAAACGGCTTGTTTACTGCTACCTACTCCGTATCCTGCATCGCAACGTTCTTTAGCAGCTCTTGATGCCACATCTCTTGGTACAAGGTTTCCGAAAGCAGGGTATCTTCTCTCTAAATAATAATCTCTTTCTTCTTCAGGTATATCAGTTGCTTTTCTAGTATCGTTTTGTTTTTTTGGAACCCAAATTCTTCCATCATTTCTCAATGATTCAGACATCAAGGTTAATTTACTCTGGTGGTCTCCACTAACTGGAATACAAGTTGGGTGAATTTGTGTGAAACAAGGATTGGCAAAAGCAGCTCCTTTTTTGTGCGCTTTCCATGCAGCTGTTACATTACTTCCCATTGCGTTGGTAGATAAATAGAATACGTTGCCATATCCACCAGAACACAATAATACAGCGTGTCCAAAATGTCTTTCTAATTTGCCGCTTACTAAATCACGCGCAATAATTCCTTTTGCTTTCCCCTCAATTGTAACTACTTCTAGCATTTCATGTCTGCTGTACATGGTTACGTTACCCAAAGCTACCTGACGCTCTAAGGCTTGGTAAGCTCCAATCAGCAATTGCTGACCAGTTTGACCTGCAGCATAAAATGTTCTTTGAACCTGCGTTCCACCAAATGAGCGGTTACTTAATAATCCACCATATTCTCTAGCAAATGGAACCCCTTGTGCTACACATTGGTCAATGATATTGGTGCTGACTTCTGCTAGTCTATGCACATTGGCTTCTCTAGCACGGTAGTCTCCTCCTTTAATGGTATCGTAAAAAAGACGGAATACACTGTCTCCGTCGTTTTGATAATTCTTTGCCGCATTAATTCCTCCTTGTGCTGCAATTGAATGCGCACGACGGGGAGAATCTTGAAAACAAAATGCTTTTACTTTATATCCCAACTCACCCAAAGAAGCTGCTGCTGAAGCACCGGCTAATCCTGTACCTACAACAATCACTTCCAGTTTCCGCTTATTGGCCGGGTTTACCAGTTTGCAATGTCCCTTGTAATCAGCCCACTTATTCTCTAATGGTCCAGAGGGAATTTTAGCATTTAACATAGATCCGAAGGTTTATGATGATTTGAATATACTTTAATGATCATGTATTTGTATTATCCTATCCAGCCCATTTTAAAACTTATTGGCATTAATATAAATACTAATGCAATAATGATGGAATAGGCGTATCCAATGCTTGTAAGCATAAGAGTGTATCTATTATTGTAAACCCCTAAGGTTCTGAAGGCACTCTGAAAGCCGTGTGCTAGGTGATAAGCCAATGAAATACAGCCTGCACTGTAAACGGCTATAATCCACCATTCACTAAATGTAACTTTCATTAAAGCAAACATATTGTGCATTTCAATTCCGTTATAAGTTACAGGGTCTAATCCTTGGTGAGTAAAACGTGCTGAAACCCAGAAATGATAAAGGTGCAAGATTAAAAAGAGTAGAATTAATGTACCCAAAAGCCCCATACTCCTGCTGTACCACTTGCTGCCATCTTTATATGTTACAGCATAACCAATAGCTCTTTTTTGTTTATTTTCTAAGGTCAATAAATAACCTTGGTAAATATGTAAAATAATACCCGCAAATAACCCAATCTCCATTATACGGATTAAAACAGTTGATCCCATAAAGTGGGCTGCTTTGTTAAACATTGCACCATTTTCTTCAGGGTCAACTAAATCTGCAAAAATGCAGGCATTAATTCCAGCGTGTACAATTAAAAACAAAACCAATGAAATACCGGTTAGTCCCATAACCAGTTTTTTTCCAACAGACGATGTAAAGACTTGTTTCCAGGTCATATAGCAAGATTATATTTGGTTAAATCTCCGCAAATTTAACTCATTTATATATACAATGCCTTAAGACTTTGGTTGCAATAAAATCGTCTTTTATTCACCTGTTGAATTTGATATGGTCATTTTTGCAGACTGCTTGAACATTGCTTTCAACCGTTTACATAAAAACAGCTATAATAGAGGATTGATAAACCGTACATTTGGGTATGGTTAAATTACTGAGTATTTTATGGAACAGCTTCCGTATGGCTTTACAGGAACTGAGAGTAAATAAGCTAAGAACTTTCTTGTCTTTATTTGGCATAACCATTGGCATATTTTGCATAATTGGTGTTTTGGCTACAGTAGACAGTTTAGAAAGAAAAGTTCAAAATGATATTAAGACTTTAGGCAGTAATACTATTTATATAGATAAATGGAATTATGGTGGTGGCCCCGATTATCCATGGTGGAAATATATGAAGAGACCCAATGTGAAAATTGAGGAGCTCGACGTAATAAAACAAAAAAGTGAGCTGGCTTCTTTTGCTGCATTTTTTGTAAGCAGAAATGTAAACTTTAGCTATGCAGACAATATTTTAAGTAATACCAGCTTATATGGCGTTACTCCTGAATTCAATAGTATTCAAACCATTGATATTGAACAGGGTCGTTATTTAATAGAATCAGATTTTATGCGAGGGGCTGCTGTTGGTATTGTAGGATTCAAAGTGGCAGAAGAATTGTACGGAAAAGCGGAGAAAGCAGTTGGTAAAGAAATAGCTTATGGAGGCAGAAAAATTTATATAGTTGGAGTTATAAAAAAACAAGGGCAAAGCTTAATTGGGGGCTTTAATTATGATGAATGCGCCATTGTTCCATATCGATATTTTGCAAGTGTTTATAGCCCTGAAACCAGCAACCCCAATATCATTGTTCAAGGTAAACCAAAGATTGCATCGTCTGCATTACAAGATGAATTGAATGGGGTAATGCGTCAATTGAGAAAATTGAGTCCTACACAAGAAGATAATTTTACTTGTAATGATGTTGCCATGTTTAGTGAGCAAGTAAATGGATTCTTTGGGCAAGTAACTGCTGGTGGTTGGGCTATTGCTGGATTAAGTTTAATAGTAGGTGCTTTT
Source organism: Sediminibacterium sp. (assembly GCF_030695065.1). Classification (GTDB taxonomy): domain Bacteria; phylum Bacteroidota; class Bacteroidia; order Chitinophagales; family Chitinophagaceae; genus Sediminibacterium. Next base: position 39,200 of record NZ_JAUYTR010000021.1, read on the forward strand.
GGTGTTGCCAATATCATGTTTGTTACCGTAAGAGAAAGAACAAGCCAGATTGGGCTTAAAAAAGCAATTGGTGCTAAAAAAAGCACCATACTAACAGAGTTTCTTCTTGAAAGTGCATTCTTATGTATTATTGGGGGATTAGTGGGGCTAACACTGGTTTGGCTCTTGTCGCTAGTGCTAAGCTCAGTACTTCCATTCCCTATATATATTGCTCCAAATATTGTTATTCTAGGACTAAGTATTTGTATTGTTTTAGGGGTATTGGCAGGAATTATTCCGGCATCTATTGCAGCAAAAATGGATCCAGTGGTTGCCATCAGAACTAAATAGTATTTTTGTTGAATGAGCGTAACTATTTTGGCAATAGAGTCGTCCTGTGATGAAACAGCCGCAGCAGTATGTAAGGATGGATTGATATTGAGTAATATTATTGCTTCTCAGTCTGTTCACGAAAAATATGGGGGAGTAGTTCCAGAATTGGCTAGTAGGGCGCATATGCAAAATATTGTTCCAGTGGTAGACCAAGCTATTAAAGATGCGGATATTCATTTATCTGAAATTAACGCCATTGCTTTTACACAAGCCCCAGGATTAATAGGAAGTTTATTGGTAGGTACACAGTTCGCAAAATCTTTGTCTCTTTCATTACAAGTTCCTTTAATTGGCGTTCACCATATGCAGGCGCATGTGTTAGCCAATTTAATTCCAACTGTAAAACCTAGTTTTCCCTTTTTATGTTTAACAGTTAGTGGTGGTCATACCCAAATTGTTTTGGCTAAATCTGCTTTGGAGTTGGAAGTAATTGGGGAAACTATTGATGATGCTGCCGGTGAAGCATTCGATAAAACTGCTAAATTGCTGGGTCTACCTTATCCAGGGGGGCCATTGATTGATCAATATGCCCAATTAGGAGATCCGCTAAAATTTAAATTTGCAGAGCCTCAAATTCCTGAATTAAATTTTTCTTTTAGTGGATTAAAAACTTCGGTCTTGTATTTTTTGCAAAAGCAAACACCCGAATTTATACTTGAAAATAGAAATGACCTTTGTGCTTCTATTCAATATACCATTGTGCAAATTTTATTAAAGAAATTGATTAAGGCGGTTAATCAAACCAATGTAAAGCAAATATGTATTGCTGGAGGAGTTAGCGCAAATAGTGGGTTAAGATCAGGTCTTATTTCGTTGGGTCATAAAAAAGGGTGGCAAGTATATATTCCTGATTTTAGTTATTGCACAGATAATGCTGCAATGATTGCTATTACTGGATATCATAAGTACTTAAATAATCAATTTGTGCCTTTATCAGTAAATCCATCTGCTAGGGCAGAGTGGTAGGCAGGTTCACTATTTCCTCCCATTTAATATTAACCAAATAAAGTTCATCAGCTGTTAAGCCTTTAATTTTGTAATTTTGCAGCCGAAAAACAGCAAATTCAATGATTAGTGCACGGAATATCACCCTAGCGTATGGCAAAAGGGTACTTTTTGATGAAGTAAATATCAATTTTACTAAGGGCAACTGCTATGGCGTAATTGGTGCCAATGGAGCTGGGAAGTCTACTTTTTTAAAAATATTAAGTGGAGAAATTGAGCCAAATAAAGGTACTGTAGAAATTACTCCAGGCGAAAGAATGGCTGTTTTAAAGCAAAACCAATTTGAATTTGATAATTGCACGGTATTAAATACAGTATTAATGGGCCATAAAAGGCTCTGGGATGTAATGCACGAAAAAGATGCATTGTATGCCAAAGAAGACTTTTCAGAGGAAGATGGAATGAAAGCGGGAGAATTAGAAGCGGAGTTTGGTGAAATGGGCGGTTATGAAGCAGAGAGCAATGCTGCGAGCTTCTTAAATAGTTTGGGCGTACACGATGATATGCACCAAAGTTTAATGAGCGAAATTCCTAGTAATTTTAAAGTAAGGGTGCTATTAGCTCAGGCATTATTTGGAAATCCAGATATACTTTTATTAGACGAGCCTACCAACGGATTGGATATTGAAACAATCGGGTGGTTAGAAAACTTTTTAGCTGATTACGAAAATATCGTATTAGTGGTGAGTCACGATCGTCACTTCTTAGATACAGTATGTACCCATGTTGCAGACGTTGATCGTTCAAAAATTAAAGTATTTACAGGTAACTATACTTTCTGGTACGAAAGTAGTCAATTGATGAGTCGTCAAATTAACGACAAGAACAAAAAGAACGAAGAAAAACGTCAGGCACTATTAGATTTCATTGCACGATTCTCGGCAAATGCTTCAAAAAGTAAGCAAGCAACTTCTAGAAAGAAAGCCTTAGAAAAATTAACCATTGAAGAAATTGAGCCCTCTAACCGAAAATATCCAGGAATTATTTTCCAACCATTAAGAGAAGTGGGGAATCAAATTTTGAATGTAGAAAATTTGAGTAAAACCGTAGATGGGCGTAAGCTATTTGACAAGGTTTCGTTTAGTATTAATAAAGGAGAGAAAATTGCTTTCTTAAGCAAAGACCCACTTGCAATTACCTCTTTCTTTGATATTATTACCGAAAATGCTGCAATTGAAGGTGGAAAATATGAGTGGGGTACAACTATCACCAAAGCATATTTGCCTCAAGAAAATAATGAATTTTTTAAAGAAGGGTTAAGTTTAATGGATTGGTTACGCCAATTTGTTCCTGCGCATGTTACTGATGCGGATGAACCCTTTATTCGCGGATTCTTAGGAAAAATGTTGTTTAGTGGAGACGATATTCAAAAGAAAACCAATGTATTGAGCGGAGGAGAAAAAGTACGTTGTATGGTTAGCAGAATGATGTTGCAAAACCCTAATGTGGTTATTCTAGATCAGCCCACTAACCACTTAGACTTAGAGAGCATTCAGAGTTTTAACGAGGGTTGCCAAACGTTTCCAGGTATTGTCTTTATTACTTCTCACGACCATACTTTTATGCAAACTGTTGCCAATAGAATTATTGAGCTAACTCCAAAAGGAATCATCGATAGATTGATGACTTTTGATGAATATATGGAAGACGCAAGAGTAAAAGAATTAAGGACCGAAATGTATGCTTAGATAATATTTTTCTTCAGTAACTTACCGGCACAAAACCTAAGTAATGAAGAAATTTTGTTTATTGTTTGCGCTTTTTTTGGTTGGTTATTTTGTTCAGGCCCAAGACCTGTCTTATTATTTGCCTAAAAATGTAGTGTATAATACTGCAATACCTACTCCAGCCAATATTATTGGGCATGAAGTAGGAGAATGGCATGTTACACATGACCGACTGGTACAGTATGCAAAAACAGTAGATCAAGCTTCGGATAGAGTAGTCTTAAGGCCATTGGGTTTAACCAATGAAGGTCGTCAACAATTGGCTTTGATTATAACATCCGCCGAAAATCATCAAAAATTAGAACAGATAAGGCAACAACACCTTGCATTGTCTAATCCAGATAAGTCTGGGTCATTAAATACAGATGATATGCCTGTTGTGGTTTGGATGGGCTATAGTATTCATGGCAATGAAAGCAGTGGTGCAAATGCTTCTTTATTAGCTATGTACTATTTAGCCGCAGCACAAGGAAATGCCGTAGATGAGTTGCTGAAAAATACGGTAATTATTTTAGATCCTTCTTTTAATCCGGATGGTTTAAATCGATTTGCTAGTTGGGTAAATATGCACAAGAGTTTTACCCCTGTTGCAGATCCGAACGCAAGAGAGTTTAATGAAGTTTGGCCAGGTGGTAGATTCAATCATTATTGGTTCGATTTAAACCGCGATTGGTTGCCAGCCCAACACAAGGAAAGTAGAAATAGATTGTCATTATACCATCAATGGAAACCCAATATTTTAACCGATCACCACGAAATGGGAAGCAACTCTTCTTTCTTTTTTCAGCCTGGTGTTCCATCAAGAGTAAACCCTAATACACCTGCTAAAAATCAAGAATTAACAGCAGCAATTGGTAACTACCATGCTAAATTTTTAGACAGCATTGGTTCTATGTATTTTACTAAAGAGGGGTACGATGATTTTTATTACGGGAAAGGCTCTACTTATCCTGATATTAATGGTGCTGTAGGTATTTTATTTGAGCAAGCAAGTAGTCGTGGACATTTACAAGAAACAGAGAATGGCTTGCTAAGTTTTCCTTTTACTATTCGCAACCAGTTTACTACTACTTTGTCTACATTGGCAGCTGCTAATGGACTCAGAAAACAAATGTTGAATTATCAGCGTTCTTTCTTTAAAGAGACCATTAAAGAGGCTGAAGGTTTTCCAGTGAAAGCCTTTGTTATTGGGGATGCGCAGGATAAGGCTAAGACCAATATTTTCATTGAAATGCTTTTAAGGCATGAAGTGGATATTTATCCGCTACAATCAGAAATGGCAATTGATGGTAAAACCTTCAAACCTGGTTCGGCATTTGTGATCCCAACCGCCCAAAAGCAATTCAAGATAATTAAAACAGTTTTTGAAAAGACCTTCAATTACAAAGACAGTTTATTCTACGACGTTACAGCCTGGACAATGCCATTGGCTTTCGGACTGCCCTATGCTGAAATTAAAACGCCTATTTCAATTAATAATGTAAAGCTCGCATCAATTGAGTCATTAAAATCAACTTTGCATGGCTCAAAAAATGCTTATGCTTATGCTATTAAATGGAATGAATATTACAGCCCTAAAGTATTGTATAGGCTTCAAGCAAAAGGGATTAAAACAAAAGTAGCTACAAAGGTATTTAAGATGCTTATTAATAATAAATTAGAGGCATTTGATTATGGCACTATTGTAATACCATCAAGTTTACAATCAAAAGGCGGTGATGCACTTGAATTAATTATTAAAGATGCCATTGCCGAAACAGGCGTAGATGCTTACGCATTACCTTCCGGATTTTCTGCAGATGGAATTGACATTGGTAGCAATAGTTTTGTTCATTTAAAAATGCCTTCAGTAATGATGTTTGGAGGTGTTGGAACCAGCGCAACCGATGTAGGAGAAATTTGGCATATGATGGATACTAGATTTAATGTACCTGTAAGCATAGTAGATGTGGATCGATTTGCTTCAATTAATGCCGATAAATACAATGTTATCATCATGGCTTCGGGTGCTTATAATAATTTGAACAAGAGCGCTCAAGAGAAGCTAAAAGATTGGATAGGAGCTGGGGGAACTTTAATTGCTACAGAAGATGCTACCAAATGGCTTTCTACAAATGGGTTCACCAAAACAATTTTTAAATCGGGTGATGACAAAAGAGATACGACTTTGCAATTGCCTTATTTTTTACGTTCAGATGAAACCAGAGCAAAAGATATGGCGGGCTCTTTGTTTGAGGCAAAAGTAGATTTAACTCATCCATTAGGATACGGGTATAGCAATTCTTCTGTAACCATATTTAAGTCGAATACTTTATTTATGGACAAAAACAATGGCGCATATGATTCTCCCGTTATGTATACAGATCAACCATTGCAGAGTGGTTATTTATATAGAGGATATAAAAATGTAGTAAAAAATACGGCAGCAATTAATGTAGATAATGTAGGAAGAGGTAGGGTAATCTCAATGGTAGACAACTTGAATTTCAGGGCATTTTGGTTAGGAACTTCTAAAATGTTTATGAATGCGATTTATTTTGGGAATTTAATCAGATAGCATACTATGCAACATTTTTTCAAACTGTTTCTATTCTTTTTACTCTTTTCGGGCAAAAAGCAGAACGCATTTGCTCAATCTGGGTTAACAAAAAAAGAGCAATTGGCTTTTGATAAACGAGAAAAGCAATTAAAAAAACAATTTGCACAAGCATCGCTTAATTGGCCGGCAAAGCAATTGTATATAAGAAGCTTTAAGCAAGATGGACAGTTAGAAATATGGGTAAGAAATGCAATGACCGAGCCATTTACTTTATTTAAAACTTATAATGTGTGCGCCCTATCGGGTAAACTAGGGCCCAAAAGAAAAGAAGGCGATTTGCAAGTACCAGAAGGGTTTTATTATATCAATGAATTTAATCCAAATAGCGATTATCATTTTTCATTAGGAATTAATTACCCTAATCAAAGTGATTTATATTTTACGGATAGTAAAGCCCCTGGGGGAGATATTTATATACATGGTAAATGTGCAACAGTTGGTTGTATTCCTATTTTAAATAATCCAATTGAGGAATTGTATGTATTAGCTAATATTGTTCGTAAACAAGGTCAAGACTTTATTCCTGTGCACATTTTTCCTGTTAGATTCACCAATGAAAACTCATTTAAGGTATTGCAAACTCATACTTCTCAAAACAATTTATACCAGGCTTTTGCCAATCAACTAAAAGAAGTTTTTGATTATTTTGAACAATACAAACAATTACCCATTGTTGGAATTAATGAAAAAGGGGTATATAAAGTAATTGCCAGATAAGTTTATATCCGATTATTTTGTATTTTGTGACTCATTTATTATCCTTTTAGCCGCTGGAAACCAATTGGTTTAATGTTCAATTATTGCATTCATGAAGCGGGCAAAACTTTCTTTTTCAAATATCATCTTAATTATAGCGTGCTTAGTAGTAGTGGTTTCCATTCTCTTTTTGAATGTAATTAACACTCGAAATATTATCACTTTAAAAAATTCAATAGACACGCTCAGTATTGAAAATAAGAATATCAGTATTCTTAGAACAACTAGTGATGAGTTATTAGAAGCCGAGTTGGTGTTTTCACGCTTTACTCAAACAGGAGCAGTTTCATTAAGTAAACTTTCTGCAATGTCTATTGATAAAGCAATAGAACATTTAAAAATGTTGAAAATGGAAAGTGATAGTGGTAGAGCAGCCCAAATAACCATACTGCTAAATAAGGAGCAATCTTTACCAAAAATGATAGTTGAATTTGAACAGATTTCCAATCGTTTAAGAGAGAATAAGGTAGATTTAAAGAATAAGAGTGAAGTTGATTCTTTAGGTAAATCATTAACAAAATATAATCAACAATTAAAAACTGTTTTAATAAAAGAAGATGCTTTTAGAGAGAACTTAAATGCAACTATTTTTAAAAATGCAGTGACAGGTACAGATGTTATTCAAAAATTCTTTTGGGTTTCACTCTTAATCATTTTATTTATTGTAGGAGTTTTAGTTTACAATATTTATAAAATGATAAACTATGAGAACGAAATATTGGAGGCAAGAGAAAGGGCGCTAAAGTTGGCCCAGGTTAAGAGCAGATTTTTGAGTAATATGAGTCATGAGATTCGTTCACCGCTCACCGCTATCATGGGATTCACTGAAATAATTGATAAAATTGAAAAGGATGATGAAAAGAAAAACTATTTACACGCAATCAAAACATCATCGGAACATTTGCTATCTACAGTAAATGATGTACTCGACTTTTCAAAATTAGACGCTGGAAAACTAAAATTAGAGAAGCAGCCTTTTCATATTGCTTTAGCTATTGAAGAAGTAGCATTTGCTCTTTCTTCAACTAGTGCTGCAAAAAAAAGCATTAATGTAGATACCATTATTGAATTAGATAAAAACCTTGCGGTAAAAGGAGATTTATTTAGGCTTAAGCAGATTCTATATAATTTATTGAGTAATGCCATCAAGTTTACAGAAAAAGGAAGTGTAACAATCATTGCAAATATTTCTGGGAAAACAGACAAGCAAGTAATGATAAAAATTGCTGTAGCTGATACTGGTATTGGGATACCCAATGATCAAATTAAAACTGTATTTGAAGAATTTACCCAAGTAACTAATAATAGTACTAGTAAAGATACTCGAAGAGCAATAAAAGGAACTGGTCTTGGTTTATCTATTTGTAAAATGCTGGTAGAGCTACAAGGAGGTACCATTGGTGTAGAAAGTAAATTAAATCAAGGATCTGTGTTTACCTTTGCAATTCCTTATGAAGTTGCAAGCGACAAAGTAGAGAACGAAAAAGAGTTAACAGCAATGAATCCGATTTCTTCTTCCCTGAAAGATAAGCGAGTTTTAGTTATAGAAGATAATGACGTAAATATCATGTTGTTGACCATGTTATTAAAGAAAGTGGGTATTGTTTATGATATTGCAAAAGATGGAGAAATTGGGCTGCAGTTATTTAAAGACAATCAATACGATATTATTTTAACGGATATTAATGTGCCCAAATTAACTGGAGATGAAATTGCCATCCTTGTTAGACAATTTACCGATGAGTCAAAACGAAACATACCAATAATTGGCTTAACTGCAACAATTGTTCAAGATGATTTGGATGAATACATCAGTTCTGGTATAAACGAAGTGTTGGTTAAACCTTTTAAACAAGATGAGCTTTACGCCACAATTGAAAAATATCTTTAATTGGTATTAAGCAGTTCTATAAATACATTGTAAGGTTTCCTTTGTTTTTTGTTCTAATAGTAAATCTTTTTTATTCAGTAATTCATTCACTATTTCTACATTATAATGTCTGATAGTTAATAGATTCAGTTGCTTTTCTAACTGTACATCAAATAAGGTACTGCACTCGTTTGCTAGCTGATTTATTTTCTCTTCGTGATCATCTAAGCATAATTGTAAGCTTATTGCCCCGGTTTGAATAAGGTTTGGTTTCACTTTTAATGAGCCAAAAATTTCATACAATCTACTCATAGGAGCTTCCCCTATAAAAGAAAAATCTTTGGTTTTTAAATGCATCATCACTTGATTCATTTTTACTACAATAATAGGGGGAAGGTTTTTTACCAACTTATTATGTATGATGGTCCCTTTTAATTGGGGGTTTAAAAAACATTTTACCAATAAAGGGATTCCCTTGTTTTGAAGCGGCTTTATTGTTTTAGGGTGAATGACCTGTGCTCCATAATAAGCCATTTCAATTACTTCATTAAAGTTTATTTCGTCAATTAGTTGAGCTTCACTAAATGCTTTTGGGTCTGCATTCATGACGCCTTCTACGTCTTTCCAAATAGTAAGATTTTCGGCATCTAAGATATTTGCGAAAATGGCAGCGGTATAGTCACTACCTTCTCTGCCAAGGGTAGTACTTTCATTATCGTCTGTGGCCCCAATAAATCCTTGGGTTATAGTGATATTGCCCTCGTATTTTTGTAATGCTTGTTTTATTCTTTCTGCGGAAAAATCAAATTGAACACCAGCTTCTCTAAAGTTGTTGTCGGTTCTTAGTAAGTCTCTAACGTCTAGCCATTGATTCAGTAAATTTTCTTCATTTAGGTAATGACTAATAAGGCAGGTACTAAATAATTCGCCTATGCAAACAATTTGGTCGTAATAATAGTCGTATGACCTTACTGGTTTGTCGTGCAACAACCATTCAACTTCTGTAAAAAAGTCGTTTAATTGCGCAATACAGTCATTGTATTTAAATACTAGCAAGTATTTTGCAGTTGTTAAATGCTGATTTTTAACAATATTGAATAATTCTAAAGCTTCGGCTTTATTACCCTTATAAAATGCATTGACCACTTTTTCTAAACCATTGGTTGTTTTGCCCATTGCAGATACAATAATTACCAAAGGTTCATTGCTAAATTCCTGTACAATATTTTTTAAGTTTTTTATTCTTTCAACACTATTTACGCTTGCGCCGCCAAATTTGAAGATTTTCATAATCTAAAGCTTATTATACTAATCAATATACCTACAAATATACGCTGCGTACACGCCCAATTACTATCTTTATGTAAACGAATTGCACCATATGAGTATTAATAGAAACGTATTAACACTAGACGAATTTACTTTACAACAATTACGTCAATTCCCAACAGCTACGGGAGAATTAAGCAGATTACTAAGGGATATGGCTTTAGCAGCAAAACGAGTAAATGTGGAAGTGAATAAAGCAGGATTAGTAGATATACTTGGCGATGCTGGAAGTATTAATGTGCAGGGGGAAGATGTAAAAAAGCTAGACATTTTTGCCAATAATCAGTTCATGGGGGTACTGCAACATGGTATCAGTTGTGCGGGCATAGGAAGTGAAGAAATGGATGACTTTGTAGTATTTGACGATGAAATAAGTAACAATAGCAAATACGTAGTATTGTTTGACCCATTAGATGGAAGCGGGAATATAGATGTGAATGTGTCTATTGGTACCATTTTTGGGGTTTATAAAAGGGTAAGCCCGTTGGGGAAGCCTTGTACCAAAGAAGATTTTTTGCAGCCTGGTAAAAACCAAGTTGCTGCAGGGTATGTAGTATACGGATCAAGTACCATGTTTGTTTATGCAACTAGAAGGGGTGTAAATGGCTTTACTTTAGATCCATCTATTGGGGAATTTACAATGAGCCACCCAAATATCACTTGCCCACCTACAGGTAAATTTTATTCTGTAAACCACGGAAATTTCTTTCAATACAATGAAGGTGTGAGAAAATATATAGACGGATGTCAAAGAAAAACAAAAGAAAATGGCGGTCCTTATACGCAAAGGTATATTGGTAGTATGGTTGCCGATGTTCACCGGAATCTAATTAAGGGAGGGATATTTATGTATCCTGGAACCATTGAAAAGCCGGGGGGCAAATTGCGACTTTTATATGAAGCCAATCCTTTCGCGTTTATTTTGGAAGTTGCTGGTGGGGTTGCAACCGATGGAATTGGAAGAATTTTAGATATTGTGCCTACTTCATTGCACCAGCGAACACCTCTTTTTATTGGTAGTAAATTAATGATGGAAGAGCTGGCTGAAATTGCTGGCATAAAATAACAAGCATGACTAAGCAATTTTTTTTTGTTTTGATAAGCATTTTAATGGTTCAGTTTGTTGTTGCACAACAAGCTTTGCCCAAGGGTGAAATGAGTTTTACAGCAATGACAAAGCCCAATAATATTGTTTTTAATGATAGTATTTACAAAGGAAGTAATCAATTTAAACAGCTGTTTTATAGAACTGGAAATCCTGAAATTATCCAATCATTTCAAAAACATCAGTCAAATAAAATTACAGGTCAAGTGTTAAGTTTTTCTGGTGCTATTGCATTATTAATAGGAATAAACAATTTGTCGGGTTCAAATAAAGGAATGGGATGGACTTTAATTGGTTCTGGCTTTGTTGCTTCTTTAGCTGGAGGATATTTCACCCTAGTAGGTCAAAACCACTTGCTTTCGGCAGTAGACTTGTTTAATAATCAATACAAAAAATCAACTGTTTCATTGGGTTTAGGGAAACAATCGGCTGGCTTAGTTTATAAATTTTAAATATGAGTAGTATTATCATAAGTGTTAAAGACCTGCATAAGAAGTACGGCAGTTTTCATGCGGTTAAAGGAATCAATTTTGAGGTATTGGAAGGAGAGATTTTTGGCTTATTAGGTCCTAATGGAGCAGGGAAGTCAACTACATTAGAGATTATTGAAACTTTAAGAGATAAAACCAGTGGTACTATTCATGTTGCAGGGTTTGATTTAGACAAAGACCCCAATGAGATCAAAAAAATAATAGGTGTGCAATTACAAACATCTGGTTATTATCCCAATCTTAATTTAACTGAATTAATCCGATTATTTGCTGGATTATATAATCAACCAACAGACCCAATTGCTTTATTGGATATGGTGAATTTAACAGATAAAGCAAAAGCTAAATACAAGGAATTAAGTGGTGGACAAAAACAACGATTTTCTATTGCTACCACTTTAATTAATAAGCCTAAGATTATTTTTTTAGATGAACCTACAACTGGTTTAGACCCGCAAGCTCGTAGAAATTTGTGGGATCTAATTAAAGACATCCGATTGCAGGGGACTACTGTAATTATTACCACCCATTATATGGATGAGGCAGAAGTGCTTTGTGATAGAGTTGCCATTATAGATAGCGGTAAAGTAATAGCAATGGCTTCTCCCGATAAATTAATAGACGATTTAGTTGCAAGTGGTTTTGAAAGGCCAAAGCAGGTAAAGAATGCTAACTTAGAAGATGTATTTATTCAACTTACTGGTCATGAATTAAGAGCCGAAAACTAATAGTATGATTAATGAACGTTATCCAATAGGGCATTTTGAACCATTGCCCTTTTCTGAAGCTCAAAAAAATAAGTGGTTAGCCGATATTCAATTTTTACCCAAAGAAATTGAGCAAGCATTGTTGAATTTAGATGAAGCACAGTTGCATACACCTTATAGAGCCGGTGGTTGGACTTTGCATCAAGTCGTTCATCATTTGGCAGATAGTCATATGAATGCCTATTGCAGGTTTAAGCTAGGATTAACTGAAGACACTCCAACCATTAAGCCATACGATGAAAATGCATGGACTTTGTTGAATGATGTTCAACATCTGCCAGTTAATATATCAGTTACCTTATTGCATGCATTACATACAAGATGGCATTTTGCAGTTAAAGATCTTACACTTGCTCAATGGGAGCGAAAAGTGTATCATCCTGCCAGTCAAAAGGATATGAGTTTATGGTATCTATTGGGTATGTATGCATGGCATGGAAAACACCATACAGCTCATATTAAAATGTTAAGAGAAAAAAATAATTGGTAATGCCTTCAATAAATAAATGGAAACTGCTGCAATCTGAGCAATTAGTAAAAGATCAGTGGGCAGACGTAAGAAAGAATAGTTATCAAAAAAATGACGGCTCAGTTATTGAGCCGTTTTATGTTTATGGTTTCCCTGATTATGCAACAGCAGTGGCTATCACCAAAAGGGGAACGGTCATTGTTGAAAAGATTTATAGGCCAGGATTAGATACTGTTGCATTAGAACTGCCAGGTGGTTGTGTAGATGCTACAGATACCATGTTAGAAAGTGCAATTGAAAGAGAACTTTTAGAAGAAACTGGATATCAATTTGATGAAATAGTATACTTAGGCAAGATTTCACCCAATCCAACCACCAATACTAATGTAATGCATATGTTCTTAGCAACAGGTGGTGAGGAAGACCCTAGCGCAGTAAGAGATACCGAAGAAGAAGTTGAAGTAATTGAAATGGAATGGGACGATTTTATTGCCCATTTTAAAGACCAAAAGTTTATACAATCAATGCAAACTTGTACCATTTTATATGCACTGATGAGACTTGACAAACTAATTGTTTATTAATATGCAACAGTCAATAAAGCCTTGGATTGTTCAACAATCAACTATTGTGTATGCAAAAAAATGGATGCAGGTAAAGGAAGAAGTTTGTGAATTACCAGATGGGCAAATCATTGACCCTTATTTTGTAATTGCGGTACCAGATTTTTGCAATGTAGTAATGGTGACCAATCAGGATGAATTAGTGATGGTAGAACAATACAGGCATGCAGCTGGTATTGTTTCTCTTGAATTACCAGGTGGAATGATTGAACCAGGTGAAGATCCAATGTTTGCAGCAAAAAGAGAAATGGAGGAAGAAACAGGCTATCAATCCAATCATTTTGAATTGCTATATTCTATTTATCCCAATCCTCCATTAGAAAATAATCGAGCTCATTTCTACCTGGCTACACAACTTACACCAACTGGGAAAACTTCATTTGATCAATATGAAGACATCAATTTAGTTCTAGTTCATAAGGATGAATTCCTCCATAAACTTTTACAAAATTCCTTTACACATGGGGCACAAGTTGGCGCAATGTATGCAGCAGCAATTAAATTGGGGTGGTTAAAAACGTAAATCAATGCTCATTTCTATCTACCTCTGCAATAACAAAAACACTACCACATACCAATATTAAATCGGATAAGTCGGCGTTTTCTTTTGCAGCCTTAATTGCACTATTAACATCACTAAATGCAGCGCCAGTTAATCCAAATTCTTTTGCTTGATGAAGTAATACTTGCTCATCTAGCGCCCTAGGAATGCTTGCTTTTGTAAAATAATATGTTGCAGTGCTGGGCAACAATTCTAAAACAGCCTGGATGTCTTTGTCTTTTACCATGCCCATTATCCAATGTAATTGTTTAAAGTTGCTAAGGTCTAATTGTGTTAGGATTGCTTTAATGCCATCTACATTATGACCAACATCTAAAACAACAGTTGGGTTTGCTTGAATAATTTCCCATCTTCCTTGAAGCCCTGTCAATTTTTTGACATTGCTTGATCCTTCTTTTATATGATTCGTTTGAATATCCCAACCTAGTTGTTGTAATACAGAACAAGCTTCTAAAACTGTTAGTAGATTTTTTGTTTGATAAAATCCAGTTAGGTCAAGTGCATAATGCTGGTATTCGTTTTTATTTTTATCTACAACAGTAACATTTAATAATGGTTGTTGATAAAGCCAATCATTAATATACCGTTGGTCTTCTGCAAATGAGATAGGACTTGATTTTGAAGCTTCCATAAAAACTGGTAAGGTTTCCAGATTAGACTCTCCAATAACAACAGGCACCAAGGGTTTTATTATTCCAGCTTTCTCACCCGCAATTGCTGTTAATGTATTCCCTAATAAGTTCATATGATCCATCCCTATATTGGTAATGATACTTAATTCGGGTAAAATTATATTCGTGCTGTCTAATCTACCTCCTAATCCAGTTTCAATGATGGCAATGTCTACTTCGTTTACTGCAAAATAGTCAAAAGCCATTGCAACGGTTATTTCGAAAAAAGAAGGTTCAATGGTTTCAATTTGGTCTTGTATTCTTTGGGTAAAGTTGATAACAAAGTCTTCTGAGCAACATATTCCATTTATTTTTATTCGCTCTCTAAAATCATACAAATGAGGGGAAGTATAAAGCCCTGTTTTAAATCCAGCTGCTTGCATAATGGCGGCCAACATATGACTAGTAGATCCTTTACCATTGGTACCTGCAATATGTATTGATTTAAACTTTTTATGTGGATTACCCAACACTTTACAAAGGGCAAGTGTATTGGTGAGGTCTTTTTTGTATGCAGCTTCCCCAATTTTACTAAACATGGGAAGTTGATTAAATAAATAGGAGACAGTTTCAGCGTAATTCATACTGCTGCAAAGATGCAAAATTATTAATTCCTAAGTTTAAAATTAAACACCAAAGTACCAGTTTGTTCATTAGCATTACCTTCACTTAATTGAAGTGTTTTTGCTTTTTGAATTGCAATATTTCGAATGCGTTGATTGGTTGTAGTTGTAGCTTTTAAATTGATAACAGCTTCTAAAACAGCGCCTGATTTATTTACGGTAATATCAACCGCTACTTTTGCATTTTCATTAAAATCATCTTCAAATGAAGGCAATTTGGTAATTTTTCTTCCACCTAAGCCGCTTTTTATTGCAACGCCACCTGTACCACCTAAACCACCATTGCCACTTGATGCATTCCCTTGGTAACTATCTGAATTAATATTTCCCGTTGGTTTTCCTTGGTCTCCTTTTCCCCCAGCTATACCTTGATTTGTAACTCCATTATAGCTGTCTGCTAAATTTCCTCCGCTGCCTTTGCTATTGTTGCCAGTAAATACAGCTTTGGGTTTTGGGTTAGGTGGAACAATGCTGTTAGCATTAGTTGGTTTACTGGTAGTATTAACTGCAGGCTTGTTTAAAGGAACGTCTTCTTCTGTTGGATTGTTTTCAGGAATTGAAACGGTTTCTTCAGAAGGGCTGTTGTTTGTATTATTTTGTTCTTGAGCTGTTTCTCCAATTGAAGTGGGAGGCGTTGTGCCATATCCTGTTTCAGCATCACCTAAATTAACTTCTATGCCTTCACCTCCAGCGGGTTCTTGTAGGAATGGTTGTTGATAACGAACATAAAAAAAGATGGAAAATAAAATTACTGTTATAACGAGTGTTATAATAGTAGCTTTAAGTTGATCCTGCTTTTCTAAAACTTGCTCTTGATTCATAAAGTATAAAAGTACATTAATCCAATTAGTATTGATGGAAAGAAAGGTTAATTTTCATACCTTGTTATTCAATATTCCCTATATATGAACTTGATAACCAAAACATTAGCATTCATTTTAATTTGCTTCTTAACAACCAAGCTTCAAGCTCAGATTGATACCGAAAAAATGGCTCTTTTCTTTGCTGAAGGATATTCAATAACCGAATTAGAATTTTTGATAGATAATATGCCGCTTAAAAAACACGAAAAGTGGATGGAGAAGCGAGGTTATATATTTAGAGAAGAAATTCCTTCCAAAAGATGTTTGGTATATAAAAAAGGGGAAGTGGTAACCTTTTATATTTTTTTAGAAAAAGAATTTATTTCAGAAATTAGGGTTTCAAGTTCTCCACAAAAGTTTTATCAAGCAGTAGACACTTTTTCAAAAACATCTTTGTTTAGGCTTACAAAAACGTTGAAAAAAATTAGTTTTACCGAAGCGGCGAAAGATAAATATTGGAGAAACAAAGGGTATGTATATTATGCCAATGCAGATAATTATGTTGTAGGAATCTTTAGGGACTATCCATTTGAAATGCAAAGAAAAATCAGTAGGAATTTTTTGCCTGAAATGGTTTATGTAAAAGGGGGCAGTTTTAACATGGGCAGTAATAATGCAGAAGATCCAGCTGATACTAAACCGGCTTTCTCCGCAATGGTTGGCGATTTTAATATTGGACAATATGAAGTAACCGTTAAACAGTTTAGGTATTTTTGTACAGAAACAAAAAGAAAAATGCCAAGTGCTCCATTAGTTGGATGGCAAGAAGATTATCCAATTCGAAATATTACTTGGGATGATGCTTTAGACTATTGTTATTGGTTAAGCTACGTCACAGGGAAAAAATATCGACTACCATCTGAAGCCGAATGGGAATATGCCGCAAGGGGCGGTCAAAAAACAAAAAAATTCATTTATGCAGGATCTGATTTTTTAGAAAAAGTAGGTTGGACATTTAAAAAAAATGAAGTGGTAATGAAACGAATTGGCAGCACTTATCCAAATGAACTTGAAATTTATGATATGAGTTCGAATGTATTTGAATGGACGAATGATTGGTATAATTCTACTTGGTATGAATCAAGGAGTAAAAACCCTGTTTTAGGGGTTAACTATAGTAGCCCATCTGTAGGTACTCAAAAAGTTATTAGAGGTGGCAGTAGTAGTGAAACTTCAAAATCAAGAGTTATTTACAGAGGGAAAGTTTCCCCTAGCTCCAATTTTGTAGATTTAGGTTTTAGGGTGGTGTTAGAAGAAGATTAATCCTTTAAAAAGATATCATAACCAAATCGAAGTAAAGTAGCCATAACAACCAACAGAAAGAAAATTCGGATAAACTGATTTCCTTTATAAATAGCCAGTTTGGCACCCAATATTCCTCCAATTGCATTACATACTGCCATTGGGATGGCAACCGACCATAATATGGTTCCTTTTAACATGAATAAAGAAATAGACCCTAAATTGGTGGATAGATTGATTAGTTTGGCATAAGTGCCTGCTTTTAAAAAATCAAATCCAAGAATGCCAATAAACGCCATGATAAAGAAACTACCTGCTCCAGGTCCAATGAAGCCATCATAAAATCCAATGATTAAGCTTATTAGAAGGGAGTAGTTTAATTGTTTTTTGGTTGATATTTCTTTATGAACTGTTTGTCCAAAATTTTTCTTTGTATAAGTGTAAAGGGCAACTACGATTAAGACAACAAAAATAACGGGCTTCATATATTTATTACTTACAATAGAGAGCAATTGCGATCCCGCAAAAGCTGCACTAAAAGCAATTAAACACATTAACCCTACTTGCTCCCAGTTAACTGAAACTTTTTTAACATATTGTCTAGCAGCAAAAGCGGTACCAGTAAAAGCAGGAATTTTTAATGATCCCATTACAGTAGCAACAGGAAATTGTGGCAATAACATGATGCCCGCTGGTAACTGAATTAATCCACCGCCACCTACAATTGCATCTACAAATCCTGCCAGGAAAGCGAAAGTGCATAATAATATCATCGTGTTGATATCCATCAATTGCTTATTTATTTGTAAAAGTAAAGTTGGCAATAACTAATCCTCCAATTACCAAGATGCCGCTATAAAAATGGATAGGCGTAATGGCTTCACCTAAAATTAATACTGCTTCCAATGTGCTGAAAATAGGAATTAAGTTTCCAAACAAAACAGTTCTTCCGGCACCCAATTTTGAAATGGCTAAATTCCAACACCAAAATGCCAAAACAGATGTTCCTATACCAAGATATAGTATTGAACCAATTAAAGAATTTGACCAATCAATAGACTTTTTTACTATGGATTGTTCTATTATAAAAAATGGGAATAACATCAATGTGCCTAATACAAAAATGATGAGTAAAAAAGATAAGGCACTAATTTGTATTGGCTTTCTTCTTACCAATATATTGTAAACTGCAAAGGCAAAAGCGCCTGCTAATATCCAAGCATCTCCACTTGAAAATTTAAAGGAGAGCAATACTTCCCAGCTTCCTTTAGATATCAATAGTACAATACCCAAAATGCACAGAATCATGCCGATGATTCTATAAAAACTCAGTCTTTCTTTTAAAAAAACAACGGCCATTATAGTTGCAAAAATGGGAGAGGAGGTAGTTCCAATTAATGCCATATTAATTGCAGTGGTATTATGACCTGCTACATAAACGAATGTATTAAACAGCGCAATTCCAGTTAATGCAATTAGACTCAATATTTTCCAATTTGCTTTAAGGTGGTTTAGTTCCGAATAAACTTTTTTATATGCAAATGGGAACAACACCAATGAAGCACAAGCCCATCTATAAAATGCCAAGCTGATTGGGCTAATAACATTACTGACTTTTCTAGCTATGATAAAATTACCAGACCAAAGTAGCGTAGCAATTATTGCCAATAAAAAACCCTGTACAATATGGTTACTTAATTTAGACTGCATTATTGTAAAGGAGCTCCTGCAAATTGGTGGTTATAATCTCCTTTAATTCTTTCCATAGGAGGATTAAAATAGCCAAATTTTAAATTGGGGAATTCTTCTTGAATTAGATCCATCATTTGTTTTACCCCCAACATTTCTCCTGTATCAGTCATTCCAATTTTACCCATATACCAATCTGGATCAATATTGAAATTTCGCCACTGTATCATGTTTAAATCGGTATCTGCTATAAGTTTTCGAAGGGCTTCATATTCTGCTTCACTGTCTGTAATTCCTGGGAAAACAAAATAATTGATGCTGGTCCATCCGCCATATTTGCGCATGACTTTTAAGCTTTCAATAATGTCTTCAAATACATAGTTATTTGGCCTATAGTATGATTCGTAAATATGTTTCTGTGCAGAGTTCGTGCTAACCCTCATGCTGTTTAACCCTGCGTTGCAAAGTGCATCAACTGCGGCAGGCTTAGACCCGTTGGTATTAATATTAATACTACCTCTACTGGTATGTTTTCTAATTTCAATGATAGATTCTTTAATGGTCTCCCACATTAACAAGGGTTCCCCTTCGCAGCCTTGTCCAAAACTGATAATTGGATATGGCGCATTCATTAAATGGGGAACTGTAAATTCAACAATCTCTTCTGCCATTGGCTTGAACGTAAGTCGGTCCTGTGTACTAACAATGGTTTCTTCTTCTGGCTGAAATGAGATACAGCCAATACAATTGGCATTGCATGCTGGTGAAGTAGGAACTGGACATTCCCATCTGCCTAAAGAAAAATTTCTTGCTGCAGGGCAATGATATGTCATACAGCAGTTTTCCATCAAATGTTTAACCAACCTATTTTCAGGATAAGCTGCTAGCAAATGAGTAGTTCCTTCTTTTACTTTCGTATCATCAAATCCTGCCGCTTCTTGGCGGATATCTTTTTCAATTCTAACTGCTGGCACATAATTTTTATCGTTCATCCAACCAACCGCAGTATAACAAAATAATGGTAGCGTAGGGGCATCTGGCATGGTTTCGTATGCTGCAATAAATAAACCTGTGTAAGCAGGGGGAATAAATGCTGCTACAGCCCAACCTTTTTCGCAAAGTCTCATTTCGCCTGTTTCTACATCAATGCCAATTCCTCTTCTTCCGGGCAGTTCATATAAGTTTCCACCTTGTGGTAATTCTATCCATTGATCAGATTCAACTGGAAATGCATCCCATCCGGCACGTCCTACGGCAAATAGGGTTTCATCTTCATAAATATTCCCCTCGCCATCGGAGTACAATAAAAATGGTTTAACTAACATAAGCTGTTTTTTCTAGTTGTGCTTTTGCGAATGCATTGAATTCTTCCTCTGTAGTTCTTGTAGTTTCTGACTCTAATTCTTCTTGTATTAATTTATCGCTTTTAAAATCTAGGGTTAATAGTCCATCTTTCAATACTACATTTGTTAATGCACCCCACTCGTACCTTTTTTTTGGGAAACTGTTAAACACAATCTCATTTTCGTCAAAGGCAATTTCTTCTGGAAATTTTACTTGTTTTTCTAGCATAGCAGCCAATAAATAAATCAATGCAATCCATAAGCCATCTTCCATACTATACCAACCCATTGCACCTAATAATAAACCAAATCTATAAAAAGGGGGAGTACCTCTTTTCTTTTGCCAAATACAAAATGCTCCCCAACCAATAATTAATGCAGCAAATGCTAAAGAAGTTATCCAAGTATTTGAACCTTTAGTTACATCTTCAATAAATGTATTGCCAATAAAAGCAATTACTGCAATGAGCAACATAATTTGGCTTACTCCATCTACTGTTGTATAGTTTCGTTTTTTTAAAACGATTATATAGTCAAATGTTTTCATTATACCATTAAGTTACAAAGTCTCCATAATAATCTTGCACCTACATTGCTGTCCCAATCTGTTTCACCTACACCAATTTCAACCAAATCAAAACCGATTAATTCCCTGCCACTCTCTTTTATTTTTTTTAACAAATAAATTATTTCTTCACTTTCAAATCCCCCAGGTACAGGTGTGCCTGTATTGGGGCAGAGTTTCCTGTCTAATCCATCAATATCAAAACTAATGTATACTTTTTCAGGTAGGTGTTGAATAATTTCATCGGTAATATTTTTCCAAACTTGCCCTTCAAAAAGCCTTTCTTTTATATTTTTATCAAAATAGGTAATTACCCTAAAATTACTGTTGCAGATATAGTCCCATTCTTGCTCACAATAATCTCTTACACCTACTTGCACCAATTTAGTTAATTCCGGAATTTCATTTAGTGCGTTATACATGATAGATGCATGCGAATAAGTAAAATCTTCATACTTTATCCGAAGGTCGCAATGTGCATCAATTTGCAAAACGCCAAAAGAACCATGTTTTTCCGCTAGCGCTTTCATTAAGCCTAAAGGTGTGCTATGATCACCTCCTAATAGTCCCACGATTTTTTGTTTATCTAATATGGCTTTGCTTTGTTCATACACCCAGTTATTTAAATAATTACTGCCCTCATTAATTTCTTTTACACTCTTACACATGAACTTGTTTTTCAACAATTCAGCCCCTTGAGAAATATAGTCTATATAGAGTTCAGCTTCTTTTCTTAAATAATCACTTTTTAGCAAAAGTTTTTTGTCAATTTCTTTCATAAAAAATCCATGCTTCCAACCAGCATTCCCATCCATGTCCATTAAGTCTACTTGCATGCTACTTTTAAACACGTGTTCTGCAGCTCTAGCTGTTCCAGCCCCGTAACTAACTGTCACTTCCCATGGAACTGGAAGTATAATCACTTTTGACTCTTCCTCTGTAAAAGGAAGTCCAAAAATATTATTGTTCGGATTGGCAACCGCGTTGGGATTAAAGCCAGATAAATCGTTCATAATATGAAGTATTGAAAACGGGGTGCAAGTTAGTTCCTTAATTGATACTACATCACTATTTTATGTCTTATCTGGGTTCATAATACCTGTTAAATGAATCAAATAATGCCTTAAAGGGTAAAAAGGGCAAGAAATAGAGCAGATATACAGGGATTGCGGATAAATTTAATCCATAATTAAACCAGTTTGCAGCAGCAAACAAAATGACCAACCATTTATTTCTATTGATGGTTTTAAATACCAATATTGGGTTAATGCAGAAAGGAATTAAGATAGCCCACCAAATAAAGTTGTAATAAGCATTATTGGCAAGTGCTAAGTAACTTAAATTGAATAGCAACATCAATAAAGTGGATAAAATGCTCCAGCCCCTAGTAGGTATAAAAAAACCTACCAAAACAGCAGTTGAAGCAATAATACTTACAGTGGGTCTAAACCAGCTATTGATATACCAGCTTGATTTTTGCAGTGGTAATTGATAGGGCATTTGGTTTAATCCCATTTGTATAGCCATTACTAAAAAGAGCATACCAAATACAATTCTTGCCATAAATAGCCTAAAATCTTCAGTGGTAAGGAGGTTATTATCGGTGGTTGCAGTCATTTTAACTATTTGTGGAAAGTTGAAAATTTTAACATGCTCGAATAAGCAACAATTCTTTTTACCTATTGTTTTTAAATTACCTTTGCACTATAAAATTAGCCATGAAAACAACTCATATAATAATTCTTGTTTTAATTGCCGCTGCAATTGCAGTTTTAGTTCAATACAGTGGCGACCTTACCACTTATGAAACTATTGCTTCTGCAAAGGAAAAAGAAGGAAAATTCGTGAATTTAATTGCCAAGCTAGATACTACACAGGCCATTGAATACGATGCGGTTAAAAATCCAAATTATTTGAGCTTCACAGCTATTGATACGTTAGGGAATTCTATTAAAGTGGTTTATCATGATACTAAACCTACTGATATGGAAAAAAGCGAACGAATTGTATTAAAGGGTAAAGTACAAAATAACCAATTTGAGTGCGAGCATATTTTACTTAAATGTCCCTCAAAATACAAGGACGATCCTAATGCAATGAAGAAACAATTGCAAACCTCTAATTAACTGTTATATACTTAAGAACTGATTCATGAATTATATTGGTGAACATTTATTGCCCGGTCAAATAGGACATTTCTTTGCTATTTTAAGTTTAGTTGCCTCTTTGTTGGCAACTTTTGCTTTTTTTAAGTCGGCAAGTACGCCATTAAATGAAAACAAGCGTCCATGGCTTTTATTGGCCAGATGGGCTTTTTTGGCGGAAACCATTAGCATCATTGTATTATTTGGATGTTTGTATTATATCATTTCAAATCACCTATTTGAGTATAAATATGCGTATACGCATAGTGATTTGAGTTTGCAATTTGAATATTTATTGAGTTGTTTTTGGGAAGGCCAAGAAGGTAGCTTTATGCTTTGGAGTTTTTGGCATTGTGTTTTAGGTTGGGTGCTCATTTGGAAGGCAGGAAAGTGGGAAGCTCCGGTAATGACAGTTATTAGCTTTGCCCAATTTTTCATGGCAACAATGTTATTGGGAATGTATTTCTTTGGTTCTAGAATAGGCATTAGTCCTTTTGCTTTGTTGCGAAATGAAATGGATGCACCAATTTTTAGCCAACCCAATTACCTAGAATTTATTAAAGATGGTACGGGATTAAATACCTTACTTCAGAATTACTGGATGGTTATTCACCCACCTATTCTTTTTCTTGGATTTGCATCTACCATTGTTCCTTTTGCTTACGCTATAGCAGGTTTAGCAACAAAAGATCACGATTGGATTAAACCTGCTTTACCGTGGGGTTCTTTTTCAGCTGCAATATTGGGTACTGGTATCATGATGGGAGGGGCATGGGCATATGAAAGCCTTTCATTTGGAGGATATTGGGCTTGGGATCCAGTAGAGAACGCTTCATTGGTTCCATGGCTAACTTTAATAGCTGGCTTACATACCAACTTGATTTATAAGAATAGCGGCTATTCTTTAAGGCCAACTTATTTTTTCTACATCATCAGTTTTGTGCTGATTTTATATTCTTCATTTTTAACGAAAAGCGGAATTTTGGGCGATACATCGGTACACTCATTTACCGATATGGGGTTGAATACGCAGTTACTTTTGTTTGTACTCATCTTTTTTATACCTGCCATGGTATTGTATTTTGTACGATACAAAAGCATTCCATCCATTCAAAAAGAAGAAAGTACTTATAGTAGAGAGTTTTGGATGTTTATTGGTTCATTGGTCTTTTTTTTATCGGGGATGGTCATCATTGTAAAAACATCAACCCCTGTATGGAATAAAGTTTTTGGAACCAATATTGCTCCACCACAAGATCCTGAATTTGCCCACAATCAGATACAAATATTTGTTGCAATCATTTTAGGGATGCTTACTGCAACAACACAATACCTAAAATATAAGGATACTCCAAAAGGTATGTTTTGGAAAAAAATTCTAATACCTACCATTATTGCAATAGCTATTTCAGCTTCTATTAGTATTTGGGGTGATATTTCTTACACCAAAAAAGGCCCCGGCTTTTTAGCAGCAATTCATTTGGGAATTTTTGCTGCAGTTTATGCTGTTGTTGCTAATACTGCCTATTTATGGTTGGGAATAAAAGGTAAAATTAAAGCTGCAGGCCCTTCTGTTGCTCATATTGGATTTGGTTTGGCATTGGTGGGGATTTTAATTTCATCAGGAAAGAAAACAGTGTTGAGCTGGAATACAACGGGTGTAACCCCTTTAAGTGTTGAAAGCAAAGATGAAAAAGGTAACCCAGCAGGTGATCCAGCAGAGAACCTTACTTTGTTTAAAGCAGTTGCTACCGATATGGGTAAGTACATGGTAACCTATACCATGGATACAACCAATCCTAGAGATCGAAAAAGGTATTTTGAAATTGATTTTAAAGCTAAAGATGGTTCTGAGCAATTTAAGCTGTATCCAGATGTAATTAAAAATAATAAAGGAATGGAAGGTTTTGCTGCTAATCCTGCTGCAAAACATTATTGGTATAAAGACATTTTTGTTTACATCACTTCTTTTCAAGAGAATAGGGCTGCAGATACCGTTAGTTTTAAGAATAAAACCGTGAAAGTAAACGACACTTTGTTCTATGGTAACGGAATGATGATTCTCAACAAAGTAGCAGTAAATCCTAAAGATTTAAAAGCAAAATATGCGGAGGATGAAACTGCTTTGTTCTTAGATATGACCATAATTTCTAAAGAAGGAAAACAATATAGGGCTTATCCTGGAATTGCTTTGAAAGGGCAAGAATTACGTTCATTACCAGACAGTGTGATCTCACAAAGCCTAGTGTTGAAATTCAATAAAGTCATAGATCAAGATGCAGGGAAATTGGAAATTGGGGTAAAGGAAAGTGGTAATATTACCGACTTAATCACCCTTAAAGTATACCAATTTCCTATGATTAATTTATTGTGGATGGGAATTGTAATTATGGTAATTGGATTTGTCATGTCGATTATTCAACGTGTTAAACAAATTCAAAAATCTGTTTTATAGCTTTGGCAGCGTAGGTTACTTTTTTAGTGTCATGGTATTAATATTAGTCTAAATTGACTAAATTGAATAACATTGAAGCTCCAACGCACCTATATTATTATTTTAACTTTTCTTGGTTTAAGCTTTAGCCAATTATATGGTCAAGAAAAAGGGCTATTCGATACGGTAAAAGTGTATGCTTATATAACACCCAACGGTGATACAATTGGTGAATCTTGGCTCCCTAGTGTATTAGTTAATACAAAGCTTACTGCCGCTCAAAAAAATTATTGGGCAGATTGGACTCGTTTAAGAAATGCGGTATATGTAACGTATCCTTATGCCAAAGCAGCATCTAGAATTATAAATGATATAAATATTCAGTTGGTGAATGTGAAGGATAAACAACTTCGTAGACAAATTATTCGATCTAGAGAAAAAGAAATGAAAAAACAGTTTACCGATCAATTAACTCGGTTGTCTGTATACCAGGGAAGGGTTTTGATGAAGTTGATTAACAGAGAAACAGGTAATAATTGCTATGAAATAATACATGAATACAAGGGATTTATGACTGCTGCTTTTTGGCAAACAGTTGCAGTGCTTTTTGGTGGTAATTTAAAACAGGCTTACGATCCATCCAGTAAAGATGCCGACATAGAAAAAATTGTAAAAGATGTTGCCAGAATGTATGGGTATCCTAGTTAACCGTATTCTTCTAAATATTTTTTAAAATCAGTTCTCGAAATCATAATTGCACCTAGACTTTCTAAATGTGGGGTATAAACCTGACAGTCAATTAATACAATTCCCTCCAGCTTTAATTGATTCACTAACTTAATAAATGCAAACTTGCTTGCATTAGAAACCTTGCTAAACATACTTTCCCCAAAAAATAATCTTCCCATTTTAATTCCATACAAGCCACCCACCAATTCATTATTATGCCATGCTTCTGCCGAGAGGGCAATTCCTTTTTGGTGTAATTCGTTATATGCAAATTCAACCGCTTCAGTTATCCAAGTTCCGTCTTGCCCAATGCGAGGTTGATGCTTACACTGTTTAATCACTTCAGAAAATGAAGTATTAGTCTTGTATTCAAATAAGTTTTTTTTGATTATTTGATGCATGCTTTTGCTGATCACTAATTGTTCTGGAAAAAGAACAAAGCGTGGATCTGGACTCCACCATAGCGGCGTTTCCCCATCAAACCAAGGAAAAATGCCTTTTTGATAGGCTAGTATTAGCCTTTCAGTAGATAAATCGCCACCAATTGCCAATAATCCATCTTCTAATGCTTCTTCAATAGGAGGGAACCAAATTTTAGAGGAAAGTATATGCATTAATTGTTTTGTTCAACAGTGGCTCCTATGCCTCTGTCTGTGATACTGTTGCACATAGGTTTCAATGTATCATAGTCTCCTTTTTTAACAGCATATTTGCCCTTGTGGTGAACAAATAAAGCACATTGTTCTGCTTGTTCTAAACTATGTCCACAAACTTCCATTAAAGTTTCAATAACCCATTCAAAGGTATTGACTTCGTCGTTCCATACAACCAAACTATAGGTGTCAGCAATTGCAGTATCGGTTGCTGAATCAGTGGCTTCCCAAGTTTGTGGATTATTCGAAAAATAGAAATCGGACATGGTGTAAAATTATGGAATAGGCGCTTATTTCAAAAAAAATGAAATTTTATTGGCAAAAAAACATAATTTTTTTGGGTGGTTTAATTCGAGACCCTATTTTTGCACTCCCAAACAATAAGGGAGCATAGCTCAGTTGGTTTAGAGCATCTGCCTTACAAGCAGAGGGTCCGCGGTTCGAACCCGTGTGCTCCCACAAAGGCCTCGAAATTTCGAGGCCTTTTATATTTTCCCTGAATCTCTACCTAAAATAAGTTTTCAATTTAAATGGAGACTTCAATACAAACTATCGTTTCCTTAATGAACTGTAACCATTTAATGGGTAAATTGTAAGTAATTCAAAAGGTTAAGATGAGACGATTGTTGCTTTCAGTTATATTTTTTCTTCAGTTAATTCCAATGATGGGTCAAGCATACCAAACGGCCAATAAAAAAGCTAGTACAACTACTGTAAAGTTGTTCAATAATTTATTTAAGGCATTACCGGAAGGAATATTATTCGGGCACCAAGACGATTTAGCGTATGGGTTGGGTTGGGAGTATATCCCAGGCAAAAGTGTTGTTCAAGATGCTGTAGGGGAATATCCTGCAATGTATGGTTGGGAATTGGGCGACTTAGAGTTGGATGCTGAGTATAATTTAGACAGTGTACCTTTTAATAAAATGATCAATTTTATTAAAGATGGATATGAAAAGGGAGGAGTAATAACCATTAGTTGGCATGCCAATAATCCAGTTACTGGAAAGAATGCTTGGGATATTGGGGGTAGTGCAGTTGGTGCAATTATTCCAGGTGGAGAGAAGCATGCATTATATAAATCTTGGTTAGATAAAGTGGCTGCTTTTATGCTTGAATTAAAAAATGCAAAAGGAGAATACATACCTGTTATTTTCAGGCCATTTCATGAGTTTACAGGAAACTGGTTTTGGTGGTGTCAAAATGTTTGTACTCCTGAGGAGTATAAGGCACTTTGGAGGTTTACATTCGATTATTTAACCAATACTAAACAAGTGCATCATTTATTATATGCATATAATCCTGAAAAATTTGATAGTGAAGCAGGATATATGCAATATTATCCTGGTGATGAATATGTAGATATAATGAGTTTTGATTTTTATCAATATGGGGATCCGTCTAGTAACAGTGATTTTGAAAACACTTTAGATAAGCGATTGAGTATTTTAACCGAAGTTGCTACAAAGCATAAAAAGCTTCCAGCATTAGCTGAAACAGGTTTCATGAATATACCCTATGCAGAATGGTTTACTAAGAAATTAATGAAGGGGATTGGCAATCATCAAATCTCTTATGTGCATTTATGGAGGGATGGGGGATTGGTTAATGGAACTGGAGCTTATCGGTTTGCTCCTTCTCAAGATCATTTTATTCCCGTAGGGAGAGATCCCTCATTCATGGATTTTTATAAATTGTATATCTCAAATAAATTCATTTTTGAAAAGAAGGCCCGTGATTTAAAATTGTACCAATGAAACCTTTCATCTTTTTAACCCTCCTTTTATTTGCCTGTAAGGCAAATGCCCAAAACAAAATGTATGATTCTGTGCTTGCTAAAAAATTAGGCGCAGATAATAACGGTATGAAGGGTTATATATTGGTTTTATTAAAAACTGGTCCTAATACTACAACCAATAAACTTTTCATTGATAGTTGTTTTGCTGGGCATATGCAAAATATGGGAGTGATGGTAAAAGCAAATCAATTGGTGGTAGCAGGCCCTCTTGGTAAGAATGATAAAACATATAGAGGGATATTTATATTGAATTTAACCAATATTGAAGAGGCAGAAAAATTACTGAAAACAGATCCTGCAATTCATTCTGGATTGCTTGCTGCTGAATTGTATAAATGGTATGGTTCTGCTGCATTAGCAGAATATTTGCCATTTGCAGAAAAGGTCAGTAAAAATTAAATTTCTTTTACACCAAAACTAAATAACTATGAAAAAATTAGTTCAATATGTAAATGAGTTGAAAACTTATTTGCCAAGTGCTTCAATTTTTAATGAAAAAGTATCTTCTTCAAACGTTGGTTGGCATATTGATCATTCTTTGTTGGTGCTATCACAAATTATTGCTGCCATGGAAACATCGGATCCGATTAATTATCAATATCAATTTAATTTGAAACGTTTCTTAGCATTTAGTATGAATCGATTTCCAAGAGGGGCTGCTAAAGCACCTAAGCAAGTAAGGCCAACTGAAATATATAATGAAGCAAATACAGTTAATGCTTTTGAAGCAATCATGCCTAAATTATCCCTATTAGAAAATTTAACACCTAATCAGTTTTTTACGCATCCTTTTTTTGGGAAACTAAATAAAAAGGCAGCTATCAAAATGCTTTCAATACATACTGCTCATCATATTCTTATTATTAAAGATATCATTCATAAAGTAGCATAGCTACCGAAATTAAACTTTGTATCTTAGCAAAAACATAATACTATGATACAAGCTAAAGGATATGGTGCTACGAGTAAGGAAAGTGAAATTGCTCCGCTGTCATTTGAAAGAAATGAAGTTGGGCCCACAGATGTTTTAATTGATATTCATTACTGTGGAATATGTCATTCGGATATTCATACTGCCAGAGGTGAATGGGGACCTGCTATTTATCCAGTGGTTCCAGGACATGAAATTGTTGGCAAAGTAGTTAAAGTGGGTGATCAAGTAACTCGTTTTAAAATAGGTGATATTGCAGGTGTAGGAGTTTTTGTTGATTCATGCAGATCTTGTGCCCCATGCAAAAAGGGGTTAGAGCAATATTGTGAAGAGGGGATGGTTCCTACTTATAATGGTTATTATCGCGATAAGAAAACGCCTACTTATGGGGGGTATTCCAATTGTTATGTTATAGATGAAAAATATACATTGCATATTCCTCAAAAAGAAAATTTAGCTGGTGTTGCTCCTTTACTTTGTGCTGGAATTACCACGTATTCTCCACTCAAATTTGCTGGAGTAGGAAAGGGACATAAAGTAGCTGTATTAGGCTTAGGAGGCTTAGGACATATGGCGGTAAAATTTGCTGCATCATTTGGTGCTGAAGTAACTATGTTGAGTACTTCTCCATCTAAAGAAGCAGATGCCAAAAAGTTAGGGGCTCACCATTTTGCTTTATCAACTGATCCTGCACAAATGAAAGCTTTAAAAGGGAAGTTTGATTTTATACTGAACACGGTTGCTGCTGTTCACGATATGAACAAATTTCTTGATCTGTTGACCTTAGAAGGTAAAATGATTATAGTAGGGATACCCCCCGAAGACAGCGCTTACAATGCTGCTAAATTAATTTCAAAAAGAAGAAGCATTATTGGTTCAATGATTGGCGGCATAGCAGAAACACAAGAAATGCTCAACTATTGTGCAGAACACAATATCTATTCAGATATTGAATTAATTAGCGTTAAAGATATTAATACAGCTTATGAAAGAGTAATAAAATCGGATGTGAAGTATCGTTTTGTAATTGATATGAAAACCCTTTAGTTTTCTATTTCAACTATTAGCTCAACTTCTACAGCCATATTAAAGGGAAGTGTGTTTGTTCCAATTGCAGAGCGAGCATGCTTTCCTTTTTCTCCGAAAGCAAGTACCATTAAGTCGGAGAACCCATTCATTACTTTGGGCTGGTCATAAAAATCTGAACTGCTGTTAACCAACCCCAATACTTTTACAATTCTTTTTATTTTAGAAAGATCGCCTAATTCTTTTTTCAATACGGCTAATTGGTTGATGGCAGTTAACCTTGCTGCAGCATAACCTTCTTCAATTGTTAAGTTACTACCTAATTTACCAATCATGTATTTTCCTGTTTGATCGGATGGCCCTTTGCCAGAAAGGAATAGTAAATTACCCGTTCTAACAGCGTTTACATAGTTGGCTACTGGAGCCGATAAGTTGGGTAGTGTAATACCTGCTGCTGCCAATTTTTCTTCTGGTGTTTGTCCAAATGTTTTTGCTACTAAAAAAATTGCAACCAGTAATAATATTTTCTTCATTTTAAGTATTGTTTGGTTTTATGATAGTTGGGAGTTGTTTTGGTTGATGAATACGAAACTGTTTATGTGGAATAAATTCGCCAGCTACCAATTCAACAGATTTTTTAGAAACGTTAAAACTCTTAGCCAGAAAATCAATTAAAAATGCAGTTGCTTTGCCCTTTTCAGGAGCAGTCATAATGCTAATTTTTATTTGATTGCCTTTTACTTTGCCCCATAAGTTGGTTCTAGCGCCGGCACTGACCAATACATTTAGATTCAATACATCATTGTCCCAGCTGTAAAAGGGTTCTGTCATGTATTAAAATTAGTGATTGCTATACATTTTTTCTCCTGCAGTTACCGCAAAAGGCAATATATTTTGTGGTGGGGGAATAGGGCAGGTTGCATAAGGGGTAAATACACAAGGTGGGTTATACGCTTTATTAAAGTCGATCATAAAATTGGGCGATTCCGCTTCAGATTTTAGAATATACAAAAACCTTCCAGCTGCATAAGTGGATTGCCCCGATGTGGCGTCTCCCATGACTATTAATAAGTAATCTCCTTCTGAAATAGCGTCTAATGTAAAGAACTGTCCTTTGTATTCAAACCTTATTTTACCTACTAACTCAGTAGGATTTTCTTGTCTTAAAGCATTTTTAATGATGATGTTCTGTTTAAAAGCGGGCTTAATTAAATTGGCTTTAAATCTCCAGCTACTATCAGTTTCAAAATAATCAATACCTGCAAAATTCTTAATTTGGAGGGATTGAAGATTTCTTAATCTTACCCCAACTTTTTCACCACGTTTAATTATGGTGAAGCGCAAGTTTCGATGATTTACTACAGTAGAAGTATTTGATTCACTAAATAACAAGGTTTTGTTTTTCGTGTTTTTCCCATTCACTTCAAAACTAATTCCGTTAGCAGGTTTTAACCAAACACTGTCCCCTTTTCTAATTATTTCTCCTCCATTTAAAACAATTGTTCCTGAAGGGAATACTAAACTATTGTTAGCTCCAGATCCAAATTTATTTACTCCTTCATTTAACCAAAGTAATCCCTCTAAGTTAAGCCACCCGTCTTCTGCTTTTAGGGCGCGTATTCGAGCTCTTTTCCAATCTTCTATTTGTTCAGCATGGTCTTTAATTAATAACTCGTTGGCATGTTTATTAAAGCTGTCTATAAACGCTCGATAATACTGGCCAGTTGCAGGGCCTGCAAATCCTGCGTGAATATTTTGAATCGTTCTGTCTGAACGAATAAAAAGAGTGGTAGGGAAGCCAGTAAAATTTTTTAATAACGGGAATGTTTTTAAAACCGATTCTCCATTAGACAATCCTCCAAAAACCTGTTGATATTCAATGCCAAATTTTTCTTTGAATCGGGTCATTGTTTTTTGGGCATATCCCAATTCATCTTTTACTTCAAATTGTGCAGTGATTACTTCAATACCTCTTGCTTTATTGGCTTTGTACCAAGTAGATAAAAATTTAGCTTCATCGGCACAATTAGGACACCATGTGCCTCCGATGGTTAAAATCACAGGCTTATTAAAATACGCCGAATCTTCCAAACTGATTCTTTTACCCGCTATATTAGGCAAACTAAAATAGAAGGGTTGTTGATTATTTTTTAGTTGGGTTAATGTGGATGGATCAGGTAATGCTGCTGCCTCATTTTTATATGCCCTGATTAACTGAACCGATTTCAATCCCTGTTGAACCCCTTTTAATGAACCGTCCACTTCAATACTTCCAGAAAAGAGCAAAGGCGAATAGCCAATAAATAAAGAAAATTTAAATTCACTTCCTTGTATAGAACCAAATGAATACCTAGAGTCTCCACTTGGTCTTAAAAATGTTACGCCACCTTTGTTTCCCTCTTGATTAAAAAGTCCAATTGCTTTAATCTGTTTACCTGAATCATTAGTAAAAACGACATCGTATTTTCCTGATATTTTTTGTGGTGTCGTTTGCTTTTCCCATATAAAGCGTTGAGTATTGTTTTGCTCAACCAAAATAGGATAAGCATCTTCTCCATTTGTTTGTCTTCGCCAGATACCTTTTAATATTTTATTATTTTTTATCCCAATGGTTATGAGCCTATCAAACTGATTAATCCATATTTGTAAGCTATCTTTTACTTGTATTAATTGGCCGCCAAAATATTCTTCTGGGCCGTTGATAAAATAGACAATATATTTTCCTGCACTATCGGTTCTAACAGAAAAATTAAAAGGAATTTCTTCTCCATTGTAGAGTGGAAAACTTCCTCTCCATTCACCCAATGGGTTAAACAAATTTTGTGCTTTAATGGAAAGGCTAAATAGTAGTAAAAATGTGAAAATGATTGCTTGACGCATAATAGTCTATAAAATTAGTAGACAAAAGTAGTTATTCAAAATTAATTGAGTTGTAATGCGGGTAATCTATAATGTTGGCTATCATATACAAACAACTCTTCAATGGTATATGTCCAGTATTTATACAAAGGTGTTTTGACCAAATATTGGTCTGACGCTTCTTTCGTTTCTGTATTCATGGTAATCCAACAAGTTTGTGATTCCATACTAACCGCATAGCTGTCAATGATACCTTTATTCATTAAGAAATTAATATATGTACGATGCGCTGGAACCAGTGTCATAAACTGATCGTCCATTTTAAAGTGAATTATTGCCTGAAACTTTTTCATTGAATATAATTACAAATAAATCTCGTACAAGTTTTATGCCTATCCTAAAATAATGGCATTTTGTCTTTAAAAATAAACATCTTCAAACATTTCTATTGTAGCGGGCTTTTGCTTTTGCATTAGAATGGAAATAACATTGAATTGAATTCTTTTGAATTTAGGGTGATGAAAGTGATATAGCGCTGCAGCTAGTTTAAGTCTTTTCATTTTTATTTTGCTAATACTTTCTTCAGGAAATCCAAAAGCCAATGAGTTTCTGGTTTTTACCTCTACAAATACGAGTAAATTTTCATGGGCGGCAATAATATCAATTTCCAAATGTTTGCATCGCCAATTTCTTTCAAGGATTGAATAGTCTCTTTCCAGCAAGTAAGCAACTGCCAATTCTTCTCCTGCAACACCAGTTTCTAAATGATTCTTTTTCATTCCAAACAAGATAATGATCAAATTCTCGTTAATAACATGAATAAATACCTGTATATGCAGCTGAACGAACGGATTTTCAAGTTAAAAGGAGTCATTCAACATTATGCTTGGGGTGGTCATTCATTTATTCCCCAATTATTGAATAATAAGGAGGTCCTAGATAAACCTTCTGCAGAATATTGGATGGGAGCGCATCCTTCTGCCCCGTCTATGATTTTAGTGGGGAATGATTGGGTCAATTTGAACCAGTTCATTGCAGAAGATCCATCATCTACCATTACTAGCTCGGTAATGAGTCGGTTTGGTGAATTGCCCTATTTGTTTAAAGTGCTAGATGTAAAAGATATGCTATCTATTCAGGTGCATCCCACAAAGGAATCTGCTGAATTGGGTTTTGCAGAAGAAAATAATGCCGGCATTCCTTTAAACGCACCTCATAGAAATTATAAGGATCAAAACCATAAACCAGAAGTGATGGTTGCATTAAGTGAATTCTGGTTATTGCATGGGTTTAAAAGCAAATCAGCTCTAGAGGAAGTGTTGCTAAACACGCCTGAATTAAAAATATTATTGCCCTTATTTAAACAAGAAGGAATTAAAGGATTATATCAGTTTGTAATGGAAATGGCACAAGAAGACGTAAATAATATGCTTGAACCGCTGGTAAAAAGAGCCATTAGACTAAAAAATGAAGGCAGCATCAATAAAACCAATCCCGGATGGTGGGCAGCCAAACTATATGAAGAAAATGGGTTGATTGAAAATATAGATCGAGGCATTTTTTCTATTTATTTTTTCAATATTGTACAAGTAAATAAAGGCGATGCCGTTTTTCAAAAAGCGGGAGTGCCTCATGCTTATTTGGAGGGTCAGAATATAGAATTGATGGCCAATAGTGACAATGTTCTAAGAGGAGGGTTAACGCCCAAACATGTGGATGTACCTGAATTGATGAAACATACTTTGTTTGAGTCGGTTGTTCCTGATATTATGAAGGGCAATCCAGGGGCTGGGGGAGAACTGGTTTATCCATGTCCTGTTCCTGATTTTGGTTTAAGTAAAATTGAGATGAGTGCAGGAACAGACTATCAAGCTACAAGTTTTTCTTTGGAAATTCTTATTGTTACTGAAGGATCTGTGATAATAAACCAAAATATGGTTCTTAAAAAAGGGGAAGCTGCTGCAATTCTAGCTGAGACCCAATATTCCTTAACTGCAACAGGAAACTGCACCATTTTTAAGGCTTTTGTTCCATCAATTTGATGATTATTCACATAATGGGTAAAAATGAAAGCCTTTCTTTCATGAATAGGCTTATTTTTGTTCCCGAAATAGACTGAAATGAAACTGAACAAACAATTTATATTTTCTTTAGTATTAATGGTTTTTGCATCTGCAATTTACCGAGTGTTTCCTAATCGTCCTATGGGCTTTGCTCCTCAAATGGCTATTGCACTCTTTGCTGGAGCGCTATTTGTTAAAAATAAAAAGTTAGCATTTTTACTGCCATTGCTTTCCATGTTTATTTCAGATGGGTTATACCAAATACTTTACATGAATGGCCTAACTGAAATCTCCGGATTTTATGGTGGTCAATGGAAAAACTATTTGTTGATTATTGGTTTAACCAGTATTGGTTTCTTAGTAAAACAAGATAAAATTGCTTCTATAGCGGGTGCATCTGTTGCAGCTCCTACTATTTACTTTATCCTATCAAACGGACTAGTTTGGTTAGGTGGTGGTGGATGGCATAGACCCAAAACCATGGAAGGTTTAATGATGACTTATGCTGATGGATTGCCTTTTTACCCAAACAGTATTTATTCTACCATCTTTTTTAGCATGGTGCTTTTTGGAGCATGGTATTTGATCAAGCGCAATGCAGCTAAATTGAATTTAGCTTAAGCATTTTCTGCTTCGTATACTTCGTCTATCAACAAGTGCTTTCCGTCTGCTGCTTGAGTAGCTAACTCATCGCATCTATTATTCATTGCATTATCAGCGTGTCCTTTTACCCAAACAAATCGAACCTGGTACTGCTTGGCTAATTCATTGTATTGTATCCAAAGGTCTTTGTTTTTTTTGCCGCCTTTAAAGTCGGTTTTTACCCAGTTCTGTAACCATCCTTTTTGTACGCTGTCTACTATGTATTTACTATCTGTATAAATGGTAACAGGGATAGCAGTTTTGGTTAAAGATTTCAAAGCAACAATAACTGCCATCAATTCCATTCTATTATTGGTTGTTAATCTATATCCAGCAGCAATTTCTTTTCTTTTTTGCCCCCATATTAACACGATGCCATATCCTCCTGGTCCTGGGTTACCTCTAGCGGCACCGTCTGTATAAATCATTAAATGATGAGACATGACACGAAATAAATACATTTTGTGCATTATACCTGAAACACCCCAGTATTGAATTTTTCTAAATGCGGATTGTGGTTAGCAGCAGCAATACTTTCTGCAATTAATTGTCTTGTGTTTATTGGGTCAATAATTTCATCCACCCATAATCTAGCAGCAGCATAATACGGAGTGGTTTGTTGATAGTATCTGTCTTTAATGGTATCAAGCAAGTGTTTTTCTTCTTCAGGGGTTACTTCACGTCCTTTTGATTTCATGGTTGCAACTTGAATTTGGGCAAGTGTTTTTGCTGCTTGATCTCCACCCATTACTGCAATTTTTGCAGAAGGCCAAGCAAAGATAAATCTTGGATCATACGCTTTGCCACACATGGCATAATTGCCTGCACCATAGCTATTCCCTATTATAATGGTTATTTTTGGAACAATGGAATTGGCTACTGCATTTACCAGTTTTGCTCCATCTTTTATAATTCCGCTATGTTCGCTTCTGCTGCCTACCATGAATCCTGTAACGTCTTGTAAAAAAACGAGCGGAATCTTTTTTTGATTACAGTTCATGATAAATCGAGCGGCTTTGTCTGCACTGTCGTTATAAATTACGCCGCCAATTTGCATTTCACCTTTTTTGCTCTTACATACCAATCTTTGATTGGCTACAATCCCAACTGCCCATCCTTCAATTCGTGCATATCCACATAAAATGGTTTTACCATAATCTTGTTTAAATTGATTGAATTCACTGTTGTCTACCATTCGTTCAATTATTTCTAACATATCATAGGGCTTCAAATTTCCCTCAGGTATAATGTTGTAAATTTCAGATGGATTTTTAACTGGCGCAACGGGCTTAATTCGATCAAACCCTGCTTTTTCTGGAGCCCCAATTTTGCTGATGATTTTTTTGATATGGTCTAAACAATCTTGTTCTGTTTTAAATTTATAATCTGCTATACCACTAATTTCAGTATGCGTAATTGCCCCACCTAAAGTTTCATTGTCAATATCTTCGCCTATTGCGGCTTTAACCAAGTACGATCCTGCTAAAAAAATACTGCCATTGCCTTCTACCATCAAAGTTTCATCGCTCATAATTGGTAAATAAGCGCCCCCTGCAACACAAGCGCCCATTACTGCTGCAATTTGTGTTATGCCCATGGCACTCATTCTTGCATTGTTTCTAAACACCCTTCCAAAATGTTCTTTGTCTGGAAATATTTCGTCTTGCATTGGAAGAAAAACCCCCGCACTATCTACTAAATAAATAATGGGTAGTCTGTTTTCCATTGCAATCTCTTGCATTCGTAAATTTTTCTTGCCAGTGATAGGAAACCAAGCACCTGCTTTTACAGTTTGGTCATTCGCTACAATTACACATTGTCTACCACTAATATAACCAATGCCAGCTACTGTTCCACCTGCCGGGCAACCGCCTTCGGCTTCATACATTCCAAATCCAGCAAAACCGCCAATTTCTGTAAATGGTTGAGAATTGTCACATAAATAGGCAATACGCTCTCTAGCCGTTAATTTATTTCTTTCTTTTTGCTTCTCAATTGCCTTTTTGCCACCTCCTAATGCAATTTTTTCCA
Organism: Sediminibacterium sp.; assembly: GCF_030695065.1. Taxonomy (GTDB): domain Bacteria; phylum Bacteroidota; class Bacteroidia; order Chitinophagales; family Chitinophagaceae; genus Sediminibacterium. Next base: position 77,181 of record NZ_JAUYTR010000021.1, read on the forward strand.
TGCGCTGTTTCATTTCGCTCAGCATTAATTTCATCCAATCTTCATTGCGGTTTTCAGTCAAATTCATATACGAACAATTGTTAGTTTACAAATATAAGTGTACTTTAAGTATATTTAAGATATGACGTACGACTTTATCATAATTGGGGCAGGTTCAGCAGGTTCTGTGTTGGCATATCGATTATCAGAAAATCCAGAAAACAAAGTATTATTAATAGAAGCAGGTGGTCCAGATAAAAAAACAGAAATACATATTCCGGGCGCCTACGGTGAACTTCATCGTTCTGAAGTAGATTGGCAATTCTGGGGTACTCCTCAGCCTTCATTGAATAATCGAAAATTATATATTCCAAGAGGGAAAACCCTTGGGGGAAGTAGTTCTACCAATGCTATGGCTTATGTTAGAGGAAATAAGGCAGACTTTGATGAGTGGGCAGAATTGGGAAATCCTGGTTGGTCGTATGAAAAAGTATTACCGTATTTTATTAAATCAGAATTTAATGAAAATATTGAGTCTGCTTTTCATGGCCAGGATGGTCCTATGCATATCTGTTACGCTAAACAACCCAGTGTGTTTGCGGAAGCCTTTGTGGATGCCTGTGAACAAATTGGGATAACTAAAAATGAAGATTATAACGGAGCTGTTCAAGAGGGTGCCCACTTTTTGCAGTTTAATATTAAAAACAACAAGCGCTTTAGTGCAGCAGATGCATTTTTGAAGCCCGCTATGAAAAGAAAAAATTTGGTTGTGAAAACCAATACAAGGGTAAAGCGGGTAATCATTGAAAATGGAAGGGCAGTAGGGGTTGAAGTGTCATCAGCTTATACTCAATCTGAAAGAATAAATTGTAATAAAGAAGTCTTATTGTCGGCGGGTGCCATTCAATCGCCTCAGCTATTGATGCTTTCAGGAATTGGCGACTCAACTGAACTGAAAAGAGTAGGAATTGATGTTTTGGTTGCATTGTCTGGTGTTGGAAAAAATTTGCAAGATCATTTTTGGAGTGGTGTAACAATTGAAACGAATACACCTTCAGCCAATTCCTTGCTGAAACCTTGGAACAAGACTAAAGCTATTTTACAACATATATTGTTTAAGAAAGGACCATTAGGTAATAGCCCTTTAGAAGCCAATGCTTTTATTCAAATGCAATCGAATCAATCTAGGCCCGATATACAATTTCATTTTGCTCCCATTGGCATAGCCCAAGATTATTCAACTGATATTTATAATTTGAAAACTTTCCCTACTACCGATAGCATTTCAATCATGTCAATTTTGTTGCACCCTGAAAGTAGGGGTACGATAGGATTAAAATCGGCAAATCCTTCCGATAGTGTTATTATTAATCATCAAGCACTTAGTGCTGAAAATGATCAATTGCTATTATTAAAAGCCATCAGAAAGTCTATTGGTATTTTGCATGCGCCAGCATTGGCAGCTTATGCTAATGGAACAAGTTCATTTCCAGCAGAAGACGCTTCTGATGATGTTATTTTGGACCATATTCAAAAAACAGTAGAAACTTTGTATCATCCTGTTGGAACCTGCAAAATGGGAATTGACCATTTAGCGGTTGTTGATCATACATTAAAAGTTAAAAAAGTAAAAGGATTAAGAGTGGTAGACGCTTCCGTAATGCCTACCATTGTTTCTGGTAATACCAATGCAGCTACCATAATGATAGCTGAAAAAGCAGCCGATATGATACTTTCAGGTAATTAAAGTGTCATAGTTACACATTGTTTACTATTTTAGCGTCAATAAATTTTTTCCATTGGCTACTTCAAAAAAAACGATTGCTGCAAAGGAGGAACTTCCTGTTGTAGAAAAAAAAGGGAAAGCTATTGTTGCTGATAAAAAAGCTGCTGTAAAAAAAACAGTAGTTAAAAAAGCTTCAGTAGAAAAAACTACTGTTAAGAAAACTGCAGTCAAAAAATCTGCCGTTAAGCAAAAATTAGAAAATTCGGCAACAAAAACAACTTCTGTTAAACTGCATTTTCAATTACGTTATCATACAGAGTTTGGTCAGAATCTTTTTTTAACTGGGAACCATGTTTTATTGGGTAACGGCGATATAGCAAATGCAGTACCCATGCAATACTTAAATGAACAAGCGTGGACTGTAAATATTGATTGGGTAGATGATTCAACAAATGAACCCGTTCAGTACAATTATGTTTTGATGAATCCAGACGGTTCAACCATCGTAGATTGGGGTTCGGACAGAGTAATCAATATTCAATCGTATAAAGCAAATCAAATTCAAATTGTAGATACCTGGAATCATGCAGGCTATTATGAAAATGCTTTTTACACAGAAGCTTTTCAAAAAGTATTATTAAAGGATGCACACACAGAAAGTAAAATAAAAGCAGAAAAATCAGCCACACATTTATTTAGAGTTAAAAGTCCATTGCTTTCTAAAAACCAAATTATTTGTATTTCGGGTTCATTTAGTAAAGCAAATAATTGGTCTGAAGAAAATTTGGTACTAATGCAGAAAAAAGCGGCAGATCCATTTTTTGAAATTAGCTTGAACCTGAGTAAAGACCAATTCCCTATTGCATATAAATATGGGGTGTATGATTTGGAACTAAAGAAATTGGTTCAATTTGAGTCTAGCGATAATAGAGTATTGCATCATCAAATTGTTAAAAACCAAATTACCATTGTAAATGATGGGTTCACCTATTTACCCAATCAAACATGGAAAGGGGCCGGAGTTGCCATACCGGTATTTAGTTTGCGGAGCCAATCTAGTTTTGGTGTGGGTGAATTTACTGATTTGATTAAAATGGCAGATTGGGCATCAATGGTAGGATTAAAAATGATTCAACTTTTGCCAGTAAATGATACTACTGCAACCAATACCAATAAAGACTCTTATCCTTACGCAGCTATTTCTGCATTTGCCTTGCACCCTTTATATCTTAACTTGACTAAAATTGCTGGCAAGTCGCACGCAAAACAGTTACAGCAATTAGAAAAAGATCGATTGCAATTAAATGCAATGGCTAATGTGGATTACGGAACAGTGATTAATTTGAAATTGAGTTTTGCAAAAAAAGTTTTTCAATCAGAAGGGAAGGAGTTACTTGAACATAAATCCTTTGTTTCATTCTTTGAGCAGAATAAATATTGGTTGGTTTCCTATGCTGCATTTTGTTATTTGAGAGATGAGTATGGTACAGTTGATTTTGGGAAATGGCCTGCATACAAAAATTATAAAGAGAAAGATATTGCTGAATTGACTAACCATCAATCTGCTGCTTACCAGGATATTGCATTTTATTATTTTTTGCAGTATCATTTGCATCTTCAATTAAAGGAAGCAACTGCTTATGCCCATGGTAAGGGAGTAATTATAAAGGGCGATATAGCTATTGGGGTATATAGATATGGTGCAGATACCTGGCAGCATCCAGATTTGTTTCATATGGATTTTCAAGCAGGAGCGCCACCTGATGACTTTGCAGTCACTGGTCAAAATTGGGGCTTCCCCACTTATAACTGGCAACGGATGCAAGAAGATGGGTTTGCTTGGTGGAAGCAACGTTTTGAGCAAATGAGTCATTATTTTGACGCTTTTAGAATAGACCATATCCTTGGATTTTTTAGAATTTGGAGTATTCCTCTGAACGCTGTAGAAGGAATTATGGGGCATTTTGTTCCTGCAATTCCTATAGCACTTTCAACTTTTGCTCAACAAGGTATATGGTTCAATTATAATCGTTACACAAAACCTTATATAACAGATGCTGTTTTATGGGAAGTGTTTGGATATGATAATGAATTGGTTAAAAGCATGTTCTTAATTAATCATAAAGATGGAACATATGCTTTGAAAAATGGATTTGAAACACAAAGACAAGTAGAACAACATTTTGTTACGCTAGATCAAGATATTTACCACGAAAAAATCAAGAAGGGTCTATTTAGTTTAATCAGTAATATTATTCTGTTTGATACAGATGGCACTGGGGAATATTTTCATTTTAGATATGGTATAGAAAATACTTCAACATTTAAAAATTTGGAGTACAGCACTCAACAACAGTTGCGTAGTTTATATTTGAATTATTTCTTTAAGCAGCAAGACGATTTTTGGAAAAAAGAAGCCTATAATAAATTGCCGGCTTTAAAGAGGGTGACCAATATGTTGGTTTGTGGCGAAGACTTAGGAATGGTTCCAGGTTGTGTGCCAGAAGTAATGCAGCAGTTGGGATTATTGAGTTTAGAAATTCAGCGAATGCCCAAGAATCCGGAAACAGATTTTTTCCATCCTAATGACGCTCCGTACTTGAGTGTAGTAACTCCTTCTACTCATGATATGAGTACTATAAGAGGGTGGTGGGAAGAAGATAAAAATAAGATTCAACATTTTTATAATCACGAATTAGGGCAGTGGGGTGATGCGCCTTATTATTGCGAGGCATGGATTAATAAGTCAATCGTATTGCAGCACCTTTATTCACCAGCAATGTGGAGCGTTTTTCAAATACAAGACTTAATGGGAATGAGTGAAAAAATTAGAAGAGAAGATCCTTTAGAAGAGCAAATAAATGTTCCTGCAAACCCTAACCATTATTGGTGTTATCGTATGCATACAACTATAGAATCGTTATTATCTTCTAATGATTTTAATGATGAGTTATTGGCTTTTATTAAAAAATCAGGGAGATAAATAAAACAGTGATACTTCAATTTACTCAAACCAATCTTCCATTTGTTGATGCATTTACCATCTCTAATGGGAGAACAAAAACACATCAAACTGCATTGCTGGTAGCTTTGTCTGTTGGGCCATTTATTGGCTATGGCGAAGCCCCTGCAATTGCGTATTACAATATTACAGTAGATCAAATGATAGCCGATTTAACAAAGAAGCAAAAGTTGGTAGAAAAGTTTGCTTTAACCGATCCAGAAAGATACTGGCACTATTTGCATCACTTGTTTCCTCAGAATCCTTTTTTGGTTTCTGCACTCGATATGGCAGGGTGGGATCTTTTTGGCCAAATGAAAGCGAAGCCCTTATATCAATTATGGAATACAGAATGGAAAGCGGAATTACCAAAATGTGATTACACCATTGGGATTGATTCTATTGAAAAAATGGTTCAAAAAATGAAGGCGAAGCCCTGGCCCATTTATAAAATAAAACTGGGAACGCCAGACGATATAGGTATAATTCAAACCCTACGTAAGCATACTGATGCGGTTTTTAGGGTTGATGCCAATGCAGGTTGGACAACAGAACAGGCTTTAAAATTGATTCCCGAGTTAGCCCAACTCGGTGTTGAGTTTATAGAACAGCCATTAGCTAAAGACAATTGGGAGGGGATGAAAATATTATTCAAAAAATCTACTTTGCCCTTGATAGCAGATGAGTCATGTGTAACTGAACAAGATGTATCAAAATGTTTAGGTCATTTTCATGGAATCAATATCAAGTTAACTAAGTGTAGTGGTATCACTCCTGCTAGACGAATGATTCTTGAAGCAAGATCGCTTGGGTTAAAAGTAATGATGGGAAGTATGAATGAGTCGGTAATTGGGTCTGCTGCAATTGGACATTTCTTACCCCAACTAGATTATGTTGATATGGATGGCCCACTTTTGCTTGCAGAAGCAAATGCAAAAGGGGTAGATTATGAACAAGGGAAAGTAACGCTAACTAATAAACCTGGATTAGGAATTTTCTTTTAATAGTTGAATTGCTACTTTATCAATTGGCAAGGTTACGGAGTCAGGTGTTAATTCGTTTAAAGGTATCCACCTAAATACTTCAGACTCACCATTAGGATCAGCTACTTGTTCTTTGGTAAAATTAAATGGTATATCCGATGTTTTTATTTTGGTTGTATCTGAAGCATGAACCAAATAATAAATAGAGATGATTTGATCTTTATGGTTGAATGCAGAAATCTGAAAAAAATCTGTAGTATAAAAATGGGCTCCTACTTTTACTTCAATACCTGTTTCTTCAATAAATTCTCTTTGTAAACATTCTCTGGTGCCTTCTCCAAACTCTAATCCACCACCAGGTAATTTAGTGATATAGCTTCCTTTAATGAATTCATCGGTTACCAATAAACGTTGGTATTGATCAATTAATAAACCGTATACTCTAACATTAAATAAGGGCATTTAAAACCATTTTTTCTTGTAAAAATACACGCCAATAACAATTGATATGAAAAGAGAAATTATGACGGGAATATAAAACGCGTGATTAGAATGCTGGTAAGGTAGGTCTACATTCATCCCGTATATACTAGTAACTAATATTGGTAGTGACAAAATAATGGTAATGGAAGTAAGCCGCTTCATTACATTGTTTAAGTTATTGCTGATGATGCTGGCAAATGCATCCATGGTACTACTTAATATATTGGTATAAATATTAGCCATTTCCAATGCCTGGCTAGTATCTACTATTAAATCTTGAAGGAATTCTCTTTCGTCTTCGTTTAATCCTAGAAAATTGGTACGCTCCATTTTCATCATGAGCATTTCATTGCTTCTAAGTGCTGTTACAAAATAAACCAAGCTTTTTTGTACCCGCATTAATTTTAGTAAATCTACATTACTATTGCTGTCATATAAGCTTTGCTCGTATTGGTTTCTATTGTGATTGATTTCTTTTAAGTAATCTAAAAAAGTTTGAACTACTTTCTCAAATACTTTTAATACCATCATGTTCCTTTTGTCTGGATGTCTTTTCTGAAAAGTATTTAAGAATTTTTTGATGGCCCCATTATCAAAAGAGTTTACTGTAATAATTTGATTATGCGTGAGAATAATACATATTGGAATTGTAATATAAAATGCATCTGAATCATTGAATGAATTATTCTCGGTAGGCGTTTTTATTATGATAATTTTTACATTATCCTCCATTTCATAACGAGGTCGTTCATCTATATCTAATGAGTCTCTTAAAAACTCAATTGGAATTTCTAATTCATTACTGAGTTCTATAAACTCTTCCTCTTTAAATGGTGGAACTAAGTTTACCCAAACTCCTTGGTCGGCCTTTGGAATTTCAATGGTTTGTCCGTTTATATTTTTGAAATATTGAATCATCCTTTATAGCCTTTGGTGTTTATTTACAATGCAATTGTTCCTTTAAATACGAATGTTGCCGGACCACATAGCCATATATTTTGAAAATGTTGGTTGTCCTTTTTATCAAATTCAACACTCAATTCTCCGCCTTTAGTAATAATTGAAACGGTATTGAATCCAACAACAGCTTGTTGGTTTGTTAAGGCAGCAGCCGTTACTCCAGTTCCACAACTATAAGTTTCATCTTCAACTCCTCTTTCATAGGTTCTAACCATTAATTTACCAGTTGGTTGCTGCTCTACAAAATTCACATTAATGCCCTCTTGCTTAAACTGTGTATTGTACCTGATTTTCTGCCCTTCAGAAAAAACATCTAATTCAATTAAATGCTCCACTGGTTGAATATAGTGGGGAGAACCAGTGTTTAAAATAAAAGCGCCACCTTGTTCTTCCACAAATTGAACATCGTTCATTTTTAATTTGACCCATCCTACGTTTTCAATGATGGCTTCATGCGGCCCATCTGAAGCAATAAAGGAGAAGTGGCTTTGTAAAATGCCGCAATCTTGTGCAAACTGGGTTAAGCATCTTCCTCCATTGCCGCACATGCTTCCTTCTGCGCCATCGGAATTATAATACTTCATTTCAAAATCAAAGCCTTTTTGTTGATTCAGCAGCATTAATCCATCTCCCCCAATACCAAATCTTCTATGGCATAAATGGGCAATTTGTTCTTGAGAAAGTGCTAATTGATTATTTCTATTGTCTATTACAATAAAATCATTGCCCGTTCCCTGGTATTTATAAAAATCCAATTGCATGTTGCAATTTAGGTTGAAATCAGGAAGAACTTACCGATTAATTGCGGTAGCTTGATTGTATATTGCTTTCGCAGAAAACGAGGATTTGATCTAATGAAGTTTCTAGGGTAATTAGATCTGACGAGGTAAAATGCCCTAATGTAATGGAGATTTTCATTTGGGTTTTGATTTCCGCATACACTTTAATGAAAAATTCACTGTTCCTTTTTAGGGTCAATTTTGAATTAGTATCTGTAAATGCTGATAATCTATTGCAAACATTAATAATAGACCTTCTTAATTGAGAGGATAGCACAAACTGTTGTTGAATTGGAAGCTTGCAAGTAAGCTCGTACACTTCTTTTGCTACCAAGATGGTTTGTTGATAAAGAGATATGTCGGGTCTTATTGTTTCAGACATTAATCAAATTTACTATCTATACTTCTGATAAAAAAATATTTATTTCATGCTAGACAATATTTCCAAGCTTTTTACGATAAGGCTTTCTACAGCTTTTCCGCCGTCTTTACTAAAGGTTTTTTCTACTCTGTTAGCAACTATTGCACTTAAGCTTAAGCAGTTATGGTTTAATAATTTTCCTAATCCATAGATTGCACTGGTTTCCATTTCAAAATTACTAATGCGATGTTGGCCAAATTGAAAATGGGTCAATTGATTAATTAGATCTGGAAATTGAAGGGGCAAACGCAGAATTCTTCCCTGTGGTCCATAAAAACCTGGGCAAGTAACGGTGATTCCTTGGTGAAAACCGGTGACAAATTCTTTTAAAATATGCGTGGAAGCGGATGCAATATAAGGCTGAAGTCCATTTTGTCCTATTTGAGTATGATCGTTGAATGCATGTAAAATTTGCAACTCTTCTTCGTTATTCAATAATTTGTAAAAATTAAGTAGGTTGTCTATTCCAAGTCCATATGTGCTTGCCACAAAGCTATCCACTGGTATAGAAGCTTGTAACGATCCAGAGGTACCCATTCTAACAATGGTTAGCTTTGTTTGAATAGGCTTTATGGTTCTTGTTTCAAAATCAATATTGGCCAATGCATCTAATTCATTTAAAACAATATCAATATTGTCGGGTCCTATGCCAGTAGATAGAACAGAAATTCGTTTACTTCCCACTAATCCAGTATGGGTTATGAACTCCCGGTGTTCGTACTTTCCTTCAATACTGTCAAAATATTTACTCACTTCGGCAACCCTGCCTGGGTCTCCCACTGTTATAATAGTGTTGGCTAACTCTTCTGGTCTAAGATTAAGGTGATACACGGCACCTCTATCATTAATAATCAATTCACTAGCACCAATCTGGTTCATAATCCATCATTTATTAAGTAAAATTCGGTATTTCTTATTTAGAATTTTAAAATTAGTTTGTTTCCGCTATTTTTGCATCCCATTAAAAGGTCCTGTGGCCGAGTGGCTAGGCAGAGCTCTGCAAAAGCTTCCACAGCGGTTCGAATCCGCTCGGGACCTCCGAAGCACCAAAATGAAACCCTCGAGTAATCGGGGGTTTTTTATTACAATAAAGTGTAACTTTTGTAACCATTTCTCCCTAATTGTTTGTGCAACTTTGTTTTCTAAATTTATTCTATGGTTATTATTGGTTTTTTACTGGCAGCATTAGTAGGTATATCTCTAGGCTTAATTGGAAGCGGCGGGTCAATATTAACAGTTCCCATTTTAGTTTATGTTATGGGAGTTGATCCTGTTTTAGCAACTGCTTATTCTTTGTTTATAGTAGGATCTACCGCTTTAGTGGGTGGAGTACAAAGCGCTATTCAAAAACGAGTAGATTTTAAAACAGTACTAATTTTTGGTATTCCTTCAATAGCAGCAGTTTATGCAACTCGATTATGGCTGGTGCCTTTAATTCCAGCTGAAATAGTTTCAATAGGTGGATTAGTAATTACCAAATCTATTGCACTGATGTTATTATTTGCAGTGGTCATGATTTTAGCTTCTGTGAGTATGATTAGACCTAGTAAAAAAGCGGTTTTAGATGAGTCTGCTCCAATGGTTTATAATTACCCAATGATTTTATTGGAAGGAGCCGTAGTAGGCGTACTAACTGGATTGGTTGGAGCGGGTGGCGGTTTTTTAATAATACCAGCCTTGGTATTATTAGCAAAAATGCCCATGAAACTCGCGGTAGGAACTTCTCTATTTATAATTGCAGCAAAATCTTTAATTGGCTTTACGGGAGATTTACAAGGATCTCAAGTAATTGATTGGAACTTGTTGTTGATTTTTACTGGATTTGCAGTAGTGGGAATCTTTGCTGGCATACTCTTATCTAAGAAAATTCCAGGCGAAAAATTGAAAAAAGCTTTTGGTTGGTTTGTACTAATAATGGGAATTTATATCATTGTTAAGGAATTATTTTTTCCTACTGGCGGTGGGCATTAAATGCAACAAATGTTACCAAACTACTATTTTAACGAGCAGATATTTGCATAATAATTTTAATAAAACTTAAATACGAAATCATATGTTTTTTCAACACGTTTACGACAAGAGTTTAGCACAAGCAAGTTATTTTATTGGTTGTCAAAAAGCAGGTGTTGCTGCTGTAATTGACCCCAAAAGAGATGTGGATACCTATTTAGAAATTGCGAAGGCCAACAATATGACCATTACGCATATTTTTGAAACACATATTCACGCCGATTTTTTAGCTGGCTCAAGAGAGTTGGCACAATTAACTGGAGCACAACTTTATTTGTCTGATGAGGGTGGTGAAGGTTGGGAATATGAATTTCCACATGTTGGCTTAAAAGACAACGATATTATAAAATTGGGTAACCTTAGTTTTAAAATTTTGCATACTCCTGGTCATACACCAGAGAGCATCAGTTTCTTATTAACCGATCATCCTGCTAGCAATGAACCAGTGATGTTATTTACCGGAGACTTTGTTTTTGTAGGCGATATTGGTAGACCAGATTTATTAGAAAAAGCTGCTGGAATGATAGGTACTCAAGATAAGGGTGCAAAGCAAATGTACCAGAGTATTAAGAAGTTTAATGCTTTAGCAGATTACATTCAGGTATGGCCTGGGCATGGTGCAGGATCTGCTTGTGGTAAAGCTTTGGGTGCTGTTCCAAGCACTACGGTAGGTTATGAAAAAGCACGTAACTGGGCATTTCAATATCCAACTGATGAAAATGGATTTACAAAGTATTTATTGGCAGATCAACCTGAGCCGCCAAAATATTTTGCAATGATGAAAAAGTTGAATAAAGTAGATCGTCCTTTATTAACAGAAGTTCCCAAGCTTAAAAAATTGACAATAGAAGAAGTAAATAGCAATATGGCTAAAGGAGTAAAGCTGTTAGATGCAAGACCAAAAACTGAATTTGCTGCTGGTTTTATTCCAGGTAGTTTAAACATTCAAGGTAATAATTCATTTGCAACTTGGGCAGGCTGGTTTTTAACTTATGATGAACCTTTCATGATTTTAGCGGATGAGTCTATGTTAGATGATTTAACTAGGAAGTTAATGAGAATTGGCTTAGATAATATAGCAGGTTATTTGCCATCTGTAGCCGAATACACTAAAGCAGGTGGTACTTTAGAAAAAGTAAATCTGGTTGAATTGGCTGAAGCAAAAACATTGGCAAATGATTCAACTGTTCAAGTAATTGATTTGCGTGGAGTGGCAGAATTTAATTCGGGTCACTTAAAAGGAGCCGACAATGTATTTGTGGGAACTTTGCCAAATAACTTAGATAAGATTAGTAAAGACAAGAAAGTAATGATTCATTGTCAGGGTGGAGATAGATCTGCAATAGCTTATTCAATCCTTGCAAAAAATGGGTTCAAAAATATTGTTAATTACTCTGCAGGTATGAATGAGTGGTTGAATGCCGGTGAGCCGGTTGTAGATTAGTGCTTGCTATAGTTTAATTAGAGCTGCCTCCCCCAGGCAGCTTTTTTTATGATTATACTCATTTTTTAGCAAACGCTTGTCTTGTAATTTTGTAAAAAATAAATAAATCAAATGCATTTGAAATTCTCTTTTTCAGCCCTTCTTATTGCTTTTTTATTTGCCTCATGCGCTAATAGTGAAACTGCTTCATCGCCTTCTTTGGAACCTGTAAAACATGGTACAACAATGCAAGTTGCTGTTTCTGATTCTTTAAAGAAGTTTACTGCAGAAATGGTAAGCAATAAAAGAGATTTTATTTGCGGCATGCCAGTGACTGCTGGAATAGCAGACACCGCTCATTACAAGGGTAAAGTATATGGTTTTTGTGCATCAGAGTGTAAAGACGAATTCTTGAAATCTCCTGATGCCTATACTGCTAATAAATAATTTTAGAACAGTCTATATGTAACTTTTGATACGATGATTCAATGGATTGTTTCAGAAATTTACAATATAAATAATACAAAATATTAGTTATGAAAATTGAGCAAATTTATACTGGTTGTTTAGCACAAGGTGCATATTATATTGTTTCTAATGGGGAAGCAGCAATTGTTGATCCATTGCGTGAAACAAAACCTTATTTGGATAGGTTAACAAAAGACAATGTACAACTTAAGTATATTTTTGAAACGCATTTTCATGCAGATTTTGTTAGTGGTCATGTAGACCTTAGTAATAAAACAGGTGCTCAAATAGTATATGGTCCTACTGCAAAAGCTTCTTTTGACTGCATTACCGCGAATGATGGGGATACATTTAAAGTAGGTGATATAACAATTAAAGTGTTGCATACACCCGGTCATACTATGGAAAGCAGTACATATTTATTAATAGATGAAAATGGAAAAGAGCATTGCATTTTTAGCGGTGACACTTTGTTCTTAGGTGATGTAGGTCGTCCTGATTTAGCACAGAAAGCAGCAAGTATGACAAAAGAGGAATTAGCTGGATTATTATATGATAGTTTGATGAATAAAATTATGCCTTTGTCGGATGAACTTGTTGTTTATCCTGCTCATGGTGCTGGAAGTGCGTGTGGTAAAAATATGATGACCGAAACAGTAGATACTTTGGGCAACCAGAAAAAAGTAAACTATGCGTTAAACCAGCCAAATAAAGAAAGTTTTATTAAGGCAGTTACCGAAGGGTTATTGCCGCCTCCAGGCTATTTTGGCATGAACGTAGCAATGAATAAACAAGGCTATGCTTCATTTGATAAAGTGTTAACAGCGGGAACTACGCCTTTGACTGTTGAGGCTTTTGAAGCTGCAGCCGAAGAAACCGGTGCGCTCATTTTAGATACTAGAGATCCAGATGGTTTTTTCAGAGGTTATATTCCTCAGTCTGTAAATATTGGTTTGAATGGTGATTTTGCACCATGGGTGGGTGCGTTAATGGTAGATGTTAATCAACCCTTATTATTGGTTTGCAATGAAAACAAACAGGAAGAAGCAGTAACTAGATTAAGTAGAATTGGATTTGATCATGTGATTGGGTTTTTGTCAGGAGGATATGAAGCATGGTTAAGTGCAGGTAAGCCTGTAGATACTGTTGAAAGAATTGATGCCAAGTTGTTCGAAGAAAATTATGATCCACAAACAGACCAAGTAATTGATATAAGAAGAGAATCAGAATTTGCAGCAGAGCATGTTGAAAATGCGTACAATAAACCGTTGTCTTACATTAACGATTGGATAAAAGATATTGATCCTAAACAACACTTTTTTATGCATTGTGCAGGAGGATATAGAAGTATGATTGCTGCAAGTATACTTCAAGCAAGAGGGTATAGAAACTTTACTGAAATAGCAGGTGGTTACAAAGCAATTGTAGAAACTTCCATTCCTAAAACTGATTTTGTTTGTCCTTCAAAACTCATGAAAATTTAATCATTATGAATAACGCATATCATTACGAAGTTGATTTAACATGGTCAAGTGATAGAAAGGGAACCATAAGTTCACCTGTATTGAACAGCTCAATTGAAGTAGCTACACCTCCTGAATTTCCTAAAGGAATGCCTGGGATTTGGTCTCCAGAGCATTTATTGGTTGCTGCAGTTAATTCATGTTATATGACTACTTTTTTAGCAATAGCCGAAAATTTTAAATTAGATTTTGTATCATTGGATTCAAAGGCGATTGGCTTGTTAGAGCAACCAGAAGGTAAATACATGATTACTACCGTACTTTTAAAACCAGTTTTGGTTATTAAAGATGAAAATAATGCAGAAAAAGCTATGCGTGTATTAGAGAAAACAGAAAAAGCATGTTTAATATCCAACTCAATTAAGTCTACCGTTAAGTTAGATGCTATAGTTAAAGTTGCTCATCATTAATTAGTGAGGTAAAATGGATAAGTCTGCAGCCTATTTACTTGTGGTACTTCAATTTTCTGCTATTAGTTGGTTGATTATTGCGGCATCCAATGTATACGGCTGTACTGTTATTTACTGCAGGGCTTAGTATTGCTTATTTTGATTGGTATAAAGTAGTTATTTGGTTTATATTATTGATTGTTTTAATAGTAAAGCTTCATTGGGAAGAAAGCATGCTGCTTAAACAATTTCCTCAATACCAAACTTATCGGCTGAAATCGTATAAGTTAGTCCCTTTTTTGTACTGATTTAGGTTGAGTAACTTTTGTTACCAAATAGACAACCTAAAAATTCTACCTTGCTTTCTATTACTCCAATATGCAAGGACTAAAAGAAAATAAAACCCAGTTTCTATTATTGGTATTGGTAAATGCTTTTGTAGGCGCAATGGTAGGGATGGAGCGGTCAATTTTGCCTGAGTTTGGTAAAACGGTATTCTCTTTATCTGCTGCAACTGCATTAACAAGTTTTATTGTAGCTTTTGGAATCAGCAAAGCAATTAGTAATTATGCAGTAGGGATTCTATCTCGAAAATTTACTCGCAAACAAATATTGGTGGCAGGTTGGTTAATTGCTTCACCGGTTCCCTTTATATTATTGTATGCCAATCATTGGAACTGGATTATTGTAGCCAATATTTTTTTGGGAATTAGTCAAGGGCTTACTTGGAGCACTACAGTAGTAATGAAAATAGATTTAGTGGGAAGTAAGAATAGGGGGCTGGCCATGGGAATTAATGAATTTGCTGGATACTTATCTGTAGGGTTGGCTGCTTATCTTTCTGCGCAAATTGCTTCGCATTATGGATATGCATTTTATCCTTTTATTCCAGGTTTATTATTTGTATTTGCGGGTTTGGTTATTTCTCTATTCTGGGTTAAAGACACTGCTACATTTATTCATTCAGAAACAACCCATAGTACTATTCCATTGTTAAAAAATATCTGGGCAGCTACGAGTTGGAAGCACCGAAATTTAGGTTCAGTTACCCTAAATGGTTTAGTCAATAATTTAAATGATGGAGTAATGTGGGGTTTAGTACCACTATTATTAGTTCAAAGGTCTTTTACAATTGAACAAGTGGGTATAGTAGCTGGTATCTATCCAATGGTATGGGGGGTATCTCAATTATTTACTGGAAAAATGGGGGATCTTCTTTGTAAAAAACAATTGATAACAATGGGTATGTTATTGCAAGCATTGGCAATTGTTTTATTGGTTGTATTTTCTTCTTTTACCGGGGCAATTATAGCCGCCGTTTTATTGGGGTTGGGTACTGGTTTGGTATACCCCAATTTCTTGACCATTGTTGCAGAAAACGCACACCCAACCCAAAGGGCTGAAGTAATGGGCGTTTTTAGATTTTGGAGGGATGGCGGGTATGTGATTGGCGCTTTATTAAGTGGTTTTTTGGCAGATTGGATGGGGTTAAATTGGGCATTGTATTCCGTTGCAGCTATAACAGCTGGAGCAGGAATAGTTGCTAATTTAAGAATGTGTTGCACGTTAAAGCTGTTTTGGCGTTCTCAGGAGTGCATGCCAGCTGTGTAACCTTTGTTACCAATTTGGCCATTTTGCTATTCTACATTTGTATTCAGTTATATAAATAGATTATGAAGGAAGTATTGTTTAACAATTGGAGTTTTATGCGCATTGTTCGCTTATTGGCAGGAATAGCAATTATAGTTCAGGCAATTGCTAATAAAGATGCAGTATTTGGGGTGGCAGGTTTTTTATTCACCATCATGGCCTTATTTAATACAGGTTGTTGCGGAACAGGGGGATGTTATACACCAGTTAAAAAAACAACAAAAACTACAGAGGAGATCAGTTATGAAGAAGTGGTTAAATAATAATAAGCTTTACCTGATAGGGTCTTTATTAGGCGCTATTGCAGGGTATATTTATTGGCAACAAATTGGTTGCGACTCAGGAACCTGTGCCATTACTTCAAAGCCTTTAAATAGTACGTTGTATGGGGCAATGATGGGCGCATTACTGCTGGGGATGTTCAAAAAAGAAGAAAAAACAAAAACGGCTAATCAATAAAATTTAGTGTTATGACATTTAATGAAATGATACAATCAGATAAACCAGTTTTAGTAGATTTTTTTGCAGAATGGTGTGGCCCATGTAAAATGATGTCGCCAATTTTGAAAGAAGTTAAAGACAGTTTAGGAGACGAGATAACCATTATAAAAGTAGATGTAGACAAGAATCCACAAGCTGCAGCTGCTTACCAGGTGCAAGGTGTACCTACTTTAATTGTATTTAAAAAAGGACAAGCCGTTTGGAGACAAAGCGGAGTTGTTCCTAAAGCTGGATTAGTAAATATTTTACAACAATTTAAATAAATAAAGCCATGAGTATATTTAGTCAATTATTTGGAGGGGGGCCTTCTGTAGATTTAAAATCTGTTATTGAGGAAGGCGCTTTTTTAGTAGATGTAAGAACTCCAGGTGAGTTTGCAGATGGAAATGTTAAGGGGTCAGTCAATATTCCACTTGATAACATTACAAAGGAAATTGCAAAATTCCGTGACAAGAAAAATATTATAGTTTTTTGTAGAAGTGGAAATAGGAGTGGAATGGCCAAATCATTGTTAGAGCAACAAGGTTTTAAAAATGTAATTAATGGTGGTACTTGGCAAAATGTAGCCCAATTTGTTCACTAACCTAAATAATGAAAATGGAAACCTTGAAAATTTTAATACCCACTGATTTTTCAGTTCAATCAGAATTTGCCTATTTAATGGTAAAAAAGTTAGATGAAAAAATCAATACTGAAATTCATTTTTTACACGTATTATCTGTGCCAGATACAGTTACAATGGATACAGCAGGTAATATCAGTACCTGTGGTGAAATTGATGTGGCTTATGTAGAAAAACAAAAAGAAATAGCCGAAAGAAAATTGGCAAATTTGAAAAATCTATATGGCTCAGCAATAAATACCCACTTGTTATTGGGTAAAACAACTGATGCTATTGTAGATTATGCTTCATCTGCAAAAATGGATTTAGTTGTAATGGGAACAAAAGGAGCATGGGGCTTAAAAGAGAAGTTATCTGGAACTGCCACACAAATGGTTGCTCGTAAATCAACTATTCCTGTTTTGTCATTAATGTGTGATCGCTCCGATTTAACCATTAATCATTTATTATTGGTACACGATTTTTCAAAGCCTGCTTCAGAGAATTTACATTTAATGCATAAGATTTTGAAAGCATTTAATCCAACATTGCATTTGTTACAAATTGTTTCAGGCGAAGTTGTTGCAGTTAAAGCAGCAATTGAATTGAATATGCAGCAGTTTGCTAATTTAAATTCAATTGCAAAATTTGAATGCCATATTATTAACGATAAAGATGTTGAGAATGGGGTGATTCATTTTAATCAAATGAACAATATGGATATGATTTGTATAGGTACACATGGAAAAGGAGGGATGCTTCACCAAAGTGCTACAGAAAAGTTAATCAACCATTTATTTAAACCAATCATTTCTTTTCACCTAAAATAATATCTTATTCATATGCGCGAATTAATTACCCAAACCTGGGCATGGTGGTTCTCTGGGGCCATGATTGCCAGCATTATGTTTTTCCTTTTATATTTTGGACAATCATTTGGATTCTCTTCTAATTTGCGCACTATTTGTGCAGCAGCTGGATTAGGCAAGAAAACCAAGTTCTTCGATTTTAACTGGAAAGCACAAACTTGGAATATTGTCTTTTTAATTGGGTCCATTATTGGTGGTTATATTGCTTCCCAATTTTTATCTCAAGGCGGTCCTGTTGATATTTCAGCAGCAACTATTAATGATTTGAGCAAATTGGGTATTGCAGCTCCTGAGTCTTTACAACCAAATGAATTATTTGGTTTAGAAGCTGTATTTAGTTTGAAAGGCTTTTTAATATTAGCATTCGGTGGTTTAATGGTTGGATTTGGCTCACGCTATGCAGGAGGATGTACATCAGGACACGCCATAAGCGGCTTATCTAATTTACAATTCCCGTCTTTAATTGCAGTCATCGGATTTTTTATTGGAGGACTAGCAATGACTTATTTAATCATGCCTTTAATTTTTTAAATAATGAAATTCATTAAATTTTTATTGTTGGGAATCGTATTCGGAATAGTAATGGCAAAATCTGAAGCCATTTCTTGGTTTAGAATTCAAGAAATGTTCCGTTTTCAAGCATTCCATATGTATGGAATTATTGGAACAGCTGTAACGCTTGGTGTAATTGGTGTTGCTTTGATTAAGAAATTCAATATCAGGGATTTTCATGGTAACCCAATCACGTTTTTCCCTAAGGATAAATCTATTGCCCGCTACTTAATTGGTGGAACCATATTTGGATTAGGATGGGCTTTAAGTGGCGCTTGCCCTGGTCCAATGGTAGTGAATATTGGCTATGGTTTTTTATCTATGATAGTTGTATTCTTTTTTGCTATTGTAGGTACCTACTTGTACGGTGTTTTTATGAAAAAGCTCCCTCATTAATTTAATATACAACTTACAATGGAAACCAATCAACCAAACAATAAAGAGCAAGGATTAATTAAAATGATTCAGCGAATGCTGAACTTGATTATAGTGCTTGTTGCATTTATTGTTTTATTGCCGCTGGTGATTTATAATGCAGATACAATTTCAAGTTGGTTTAAGCCGGCCAATCCAAAGGCAGTAACACCATCATTTCCCGATACAAAAAAAGCGGATGAGGCTTCAAAAGAATCAACTGCTAGTGCGTTCTGGCAACCCAAAGCAATGGATGCGGTGGCAGATCCTGCTTTAAGGGATCAAGTTTATTACGGTAGAGAATTAATTGCACATACTGCTAAATATTTAGGGCCTAACGGATCTGTTTTACAAATTACCAATGGGCAAAACTGTCAAAACTGTCATTTGCAAGCTGGCACCATAGCGTTCGGCAATAACTTTGGATCGGTTGCTTCTACTTATCCAAAGTTTAGGGCAAGAAGTGGTACTTCAGAAAATATTTACAAAAGAGTGAATGATTGTTTTGAACGTAGTTTAAATGGCAAAGCTTTAGATTCTTCAAGTAAAGAAATGCAAGCTATTGTTGCCTATATTAATCATATTGGATCTAATGTTCCAAAAGGAGAGAAGGCAGTTGGTTCTGGATTAAAGGATTTGGCTTTTTTAGATCGAGCTGCAGACCCTATGAAAGGGAAATTAGTTTATGAAACAAAATGCCAAAGTTGTCACCAAGCCAATGGAGAAGGGGTATTGAATCCAGACAATATTGAATTTAGTTTCCCGCCGCTTTGGGGTAAACATAGTTTTAACGATGGAGCAGGACTTTACCGAATTACCAACTTTGCAAAATACATTAAATACAATATGCCATTGGGTGTTATCCATGAAAACCCACAGTTAACAGATGAGGAAGCTTGGGATGTTTCGGCTTATGTGTTAGCCCAATCACGTCCGCATATTGCAGTTCCCAAGGATTGGCCTGATATAACTAAAAAACCGATAGATCATCCCTTTGGTCCTTACGCAGACTCCTTTTCAGAAAAACAACATAAATACGGTCCCTTTAAACCTATTGCAGAAAAAGCAAAAAAATAATTCCTATGTCTAATAATAGAAGAAAGTTCATACAACAAATTGGCGCATTGGGTGGAGTTGGATTGGTTTCGGCAACAGGGATGAGTGATGTGGCAGCCGCAGTAGAGAATCAATTAGAAAAAGATTTTATTCCAGAAGAGGGCACTACTACTTTAACTATTTTACAAACTACTGATGTTCATTGTCAAGTTCATCCGCATGACGAATTATTTTGGGAGAATGGGAAATCTGTTTTTAGAAAAACTGGTGGGTACGCCCATTTAGCAACTTATTTAGCAAAGGAAAAAAAGAAAAATCCCAATAGTTTTTTAATTGATACAGGGGATATGTTTCAAGGAAGTGAGTTGTCAGTAAAAACATTGGGTAAAGCAATGGTGCCCATTTTGAATGCATTAAATTACGATTTGTATTTACCAGGAAATTGGGAAGTAATTTATTACAAGAAAGCGATGCAAACTTTATTGGGGGCCTTACATGCTCCCAAAGTATGCGCCAATATGTATCATGATTTAGGAGATGGTAAAAAAGGTGAATTGATTTTTCCTCCCTACCATATTTGGCATTCCAATGGTGTTAAAATTGGATTCATTGGGTATACCGATCCATTGGTTCCAATAAGACAATCGCCTAATTATAGCAAGGGAATCATTTATACTAAACCAGAAGAAAATCTAGCACATTATGTAGATGTATTGAGAAATCAGGAGCAATGTGCTGCTGTGATGGTTATTGCTCATTTGGGTTTATCTCAACAATTGCATTTGGCCAATCAGCCTGAATGCGCTGGTGTAGATTATATTTTAGGCGGAGATACTCATGAGCGAGTTAGAAAACCGATTGTTTGCAAATATGCTAAAGTGGTAGAACCTGGTGCATTTGGTTCTTTTGTTGGGAAGTTGCAATTGAGTTTTAAAGACGGAAAATTAATTGATGATATTTATAGTTTAGATGAAGTAAGTGCAACGGTTTATAAAGCAGATAAAAATATGACTGTTTTAATAAATCAATATGAGCAACCCTTTGCTAATCAAATTTATAAAATAGCAGGATACAGTACCATTCCATTGTATAGATATTTTGTGGTAGAAAATCCAATTGATACTTTAATACTCAATGCATTAAAATGGAAGTTGCCAGAAACCGATATTGTTCTGTCTAATGGCTTTAGGTTTTGTCCTCCAAGAACAACCCCCGATTCAACAGGAAATATTCCCATTACAGAGGGCTTTATTTTTGATATGCTTCCAGTTGATAGCACAGTTAGAACAGGTGCAGTAACAGGTAAACAAATAGTAGATTGGTTAGAGAAAGAGTTGAATAATGTTTTTGCAAAAGATGCAGTAGAACGATTTGGGGGATGGGTAATAAAGTTTAAAGGGATGATAGTTAAATTTGAAGCATTTGCAGAAAAAGGTAAAAGAGTGAAAGAGGTTAAAGTGGGTAGCTCACTATTAGATATCAATAAAACCTATACCATTTGCGCTTGTGAGAGAGATGGTGATCCTGATGATATGTTGTGTAGAATGCGTAATGTAAAGAACCCACAGAATACCCCTTATACTCTGCATAGTACCATGTTAGATTATTTGAAGAAGAATTCACCTGTAACACCCACTCCTGAAAAAAATGCAATTATCCTGGATGCTCCAGATACATTGTTGTCTCAAGTTACAGGAGTGGATTATGAATTTCGTTAATGATTAAATAAACACGTATGCGTTTTATATATTCAGCTATAGCATTATTGCTATGCTCTGCCACCGCATTTTCTCAACACCAAGAAATTACAACAAAGCCCGACATGTGGAAGGGTAAGCAAGAAAATTTGATAGACACTAGTTCATTGTTGTATGCGTTTAAATCGGGAACTGTGAATGGGCATTTTCGGTATTTTTTTATGGCAACTGATAACGCAAAAGCGCTAACTGATTTTTATGCCAATGCAGCTGGGGGTGGTATTAGATTTGAAACGGCTAAGTTTAAAGGATTTCAGTTTGCCGTAAGCGGTTTTTATATTTTTAATATTGGTTCATCAGACCTAGCAAAAAAAGATCCTATAACGGGCCTAGGAAGTAGATACGAAACCACTTTGTTTGATATTGAAGATCCACATAATAAAATGGATTTGGATCGGTTAGAAGAATTTTATCTAAAATACAATTTCAAGAAATCACATATAATTTTTGGACGACAATTGATAAATACCCCCTTTATTAATTTACAGGATGGTCGTATGCGTCCAACTGGTGTAGAAGGAGTTTGGATGGAATTAAATGATTTGCCAAAAACAAAAATTGCAGGAGGGCTATTGTATGCCATTTCACCACGGGGAACAGTAAAATGGTATGGAGTGGGTGAATCAATGGGAATATATCCGTCTGGAATTAATACGGATGGTACTAAGTCGGGTTATCCAGGTAATGTTGAAGCGAGTAATTTAGTGCAATTAGGTATTCATCGTGAAATTTCAACAAGCACCACATTGCATGCATGGAATTTATTGGTTCCTAAAGTTGTTAATGCCGCATTATTGCAATTGGATTATAGCTTGCCTACTCAACAAAAGGGGCATCAGTATTATGGTTCTTTGCAAGCTGTTAAACAGCATGCATTAAAAGATGGAGGTAATGAAGATCCTGCAAAAAGATTCATAGAAAAGGACAATGGTGCTTTTAGTTTTGGAGCAAGGGTTGGATATAAAACACCCATTTGGGATTTCTCTTTAAATTATAATCGTATTACAAAAGAAGGACGGTATTTAATGCCAAGAGAGTGGGGTAGAGATCCATTTTTTACTTTCATGCCAAGAGAGCGAAATGAGGGTTTTGGGGACGTACACGCGGTAGTTGCTAAAGCGGCGTATGCAATCCCTCAGAAAAGATGGAAGTTCAATTTGGCAGGGGGGTATTTTAAAATGCCTGATGTTACTAATACGGTGCTGAATAAATTTGGGATGCCTTCTTATGTTCAAGTTAATGCAGATGTACGTTATGCATTTGCTGGGTTATTTCAAGGAATGGATGCGCAATTATTAATTGTAGGAAAATTAAATCAAGGCGAAACTTACCAACAAGCAAAATATGAATTGAATAAAGTGAACATGCTTCTATATAACTTTGTATTGAACTATCACTTTTAAGCATGAATAAAAATGTGACGCCATTTGATGCAATATTTGAACCAGCGTTGGTAACAGAAATGTACCAGTTTGGTGAAGTAAGACAATTCAAGGAAGGAGATTTGATTATGGATTACGGTAAGTATATCCGTTATATGCCTTTAATCTTAAAAGGCACAATCAAAGTGTTGCGCAAAGATGAAAATGGCAAAGAATTATTATTATACTATTTGTCTAGCAACGAAAGTTGTTCTATGGCATATAGTTGCTGTGTGGAAGCAAAAAAGAGTGAAGTAAAAGCCATTGCAGAAGAAGATGTTGAATTACTAGCCATACCACATATTAAGCTAGAGGAATGGTTGTGTAAGTATCCTAGTTGGAAGAACTATATCATGCGCAGTTTTAATGAGCGTTTCTTAGAATTGCTGAAAAATATTGAGTCTATTGCCTTTCATAAATTAGATGAGCGATTGATTGCTTACCTACGTGAGAAGAAACAGGTAACAGGGTCCAGTGTGGTTAAAGCATCCCATTATTTAATAGCAGACGAATTGGCTACTTCTAGAGTGGTTATTTCTAGATTGTTAAAGCAATTGGAAAATGATGGGCGTATTTTGTTGTACAGAAATGAGATTAAACTGCTGAAAGACTTTTAAGTTAACTTTGCTGCACAATTAAAAAAATGAAACATTCTCAAACCATTGGATTTATTGCTGTTGTACTGGCCATTTTAGTATGCTTTATGCCTTGGGTATTTATTGAAAGTAAAAATTTAACCATCACAGGATTTAAAGCAGAGGGCACTCGATTTGGTAGGCCTGGAATGTTTATTGTTTATATGGGGAGTATAGCCGCCGTTTTATTTTTAATACCTAAAATTTGGGCTAAAAGAGTCAATGTTTTTTTGACTGCCATGGTTTTTGCCTGGGCAGTAAGAAATTATTTATTACTCACTACTTGTTCAGCTGGAGAATGTCCGAAAAAACAAATAGGATTATTTCTCCTACTTGCTTTCTCGGCCATTATTATGATTATGTCGTTTTTGCCTAAGATAGATCTTTCAAAGCAGCAGCAATAATTTCAACACACTCCAAAATTTGTGCTTTGTTAATCACCAACGGAGGCGCAAAACGAATTTTATCTCCGTGAGTTGGTTTAGCCAAAAGCCCTTTTTCTTTTAAAATTAAGCAGAAGTCCCAAGCAGCTTCTGAATTTGGATGATTAATTACGATTGCATTGAGTAATCCTTTTCCTCGAATGGTTTTAATATAAGGGGAGTTGAGCTTACTTAATTCATTGCGTAAGAGTTGGCCCATAGCTTCTGCATTCTCATCAAGCTTTTCCTCTTTAATAACAGTTAAGGCACTCATTGCCACAGCACAAGCCAAAGGGTTTCCACCATAAGTTGAACCATGTTCTCCTGGCTTTATATTCATCATAATAAAGTCGTCGGCAAGTACTGCTGATACAGGTAAAACACCGCCGCTTAAGGCTTTCCCAAGTATTAAAATATCTGGTCTAACGCCCTCATGGTCGCAGGCCAACATTTTACCTGTTCTGGCTAATCCTGTTTGAATTTCATCTGCAATAAATAATACATTGTATTGGGTACATAACGCACGCACTTTAGTTAGGTATCCTTCATCTGGTATAACCACTCCTGCTTCACCTTGAATAGGTTCTACCATAAAAGCTGCTACATTTGGATCTTGTAATGCTCTCTCTAATGCAATGGTGTCGTTATATGGTATTAATTCAAAGCCTGGCATAAACGGACCAAACTGGTGGTAACTACTTGGATCGGTTGATGAAGAAATAGCCGCCAGTGTCCTTCCCCAAAAATTGCCTTCAGCAAAAATGATTTTAGCTTTATTTTCTTCAACCCCTTTTTTTGTATAGGCCCACCTTCGTGCTAGTTTGATGGCTGTTTCTCCTCCTTCTACACCCGTATTCATTGGTAATACTTTATCATAGCCAAAATATGCTGCAATAAATTGCTCGTATTTACCTAATAAGTTATTGTGAAAGGCACGAGAAGTAAGGGTGAGTTTTTTTGCTTGTTCAATCAAGCTTTCAATAATACGTGGATGGCAATGCCCTTGGTTTACGGCAGAATAACCACTCAAGAAATCATAGTATCTTTTGCCTTCAACATCCCATAAAAAAACACCTTCGCCTTTTTCTAGCACTACAGGAAGGGGATGATAATTGTGCGCGCCATATTGATCTTCTAATTGCAAATAGGCAGCTGTAACTGGCGATAATTTCGCAGTTTCCATTGGTAAAAAATTATAGATAAAAAAATTAAATGCTCAGAATAAGTTATCTAGTACCCACAGGATGGTCTAGGAAATCTAAGTTGAAATGTAGAAAATGCATGTTTAGCATAGATGCAAGATAATTAATTATATTCAATCTCAAATTCATCTTTATGCGGTTATTAAAAATGCTTTTTATTGTACTAGTGGTAATACTGGGCGCTTTTTCTGCTTATGCAGTACTATTTGATAAGTCCTATTTATTTAAGGCAGCTTATTATAATTTTTCTGCCATTGACGATTATACCATTTTTGAAAACAATAAAGTGGCCAAAGCCAAAGTAGTGAAGCCTTGGCCTTTAGCAAATCAATACAATAAACAAGCTTACCCAGATAGCTTGAATAGTTTATTAGAAGAGTTAAGAACGGTAGGTGTATTGATGATTAAAAATGATTCGATTTTATTTGAAAAATATTGGGATGGCTACAGTGATAGCTCTTTATCGGGTTCGTTTTCTGTTGCAAAAAGTATTACTAGCATACTTATTGGTGCTGCCATTAAAGAAGGGAAGATTAAATCGGTGGATCAGCCAGTAGGTGATTTTATTCCAGCCTTTGCAATTGGAGATAAAGCTGCAGTTAAGATAAAAGATTTACTGACCATGAGTAGCGGCACCAATTGGAATGAAAGTTACTGGAATCCTTTGGCGGTGACTGCTGAAGCATACTACGGTAACGATTTAAACAAAACCGCAACTGAAGTAAAAATGCTTAATCAGCCTGGTAGTTTACATAAATATAAAAGCGGCGACACCCAGCTACTAGGGCTTATTTTAGAAAAAGTGACGGGCAAAAAATTAAGTGAATATGCTGCTGAAAAATTATGGCAACCCATGGGGGCAAGTCGTGATGCATTGTGGAGTACTGATGGCTCAAATGGCAATACCAAATCATTTTGTTGCTTTAATACCAATGCCAGAGATTTTGGTCGAATTGGAAAGTTTATGCTCGATTCTGGAAAAATTGATGGAGTGCCGGTTATTGATAGTGCATATTGGAAGCAATCAATAACGGCTTGTAATATTAAAGATGAAAAAGGATTGGAATGCAATTATTATGGGTTTCAGTGGTGGCTTGATCCACAACATCCTGAAATTTTTTATGCAAGAGGCATACTGGGTCAGTATATCATTGTAATCCCTTCTAAGAAAATGATCATCGTAAGATTGGCGCATAAAGCTTCTAAGGAGCGGGTGCAAACGGTTCCTAGGGAAGTGCGTGCTTTAATTAATTGGGGACTAAATAGTTAACCATTTTGATTGTACTTTCGCCAAAATACCAATTTTGACCCCATCCGTTGCTGTAGTAATATTAAATTATAATGGTAAAAAGCACCTTGAGCAATTTTTGCCTTCGGTGATGGCTACTGATTATTTGAATATTCGTATTATAGTTGCAGACAACGGCTCTACGGATGATTCAATTGCATTTGTACAAGCCAACTACCCGCATATTCAAATTTTGGATCATCATACCAATGAGGGGTTTGCTGGTGGGTATAATTGGGCTTTGCAAAGGGTAGAAGCCGATTATTATGTTTTACTGAACTCAGATGTTCAAGTGAGCAATGATTGGATTAATCCTGTAATTGATTTAATGGAACAGGATAAATCCATTGCTGCAGCTCAACCAAAAATGCGTTCTTTTCATGAACCAGATTTATTTGAATATGCGGGTGCTGCAGGTGGGTGGATTGATTTTTTAGGGTATCCATTTTCTCGCGGTAGGGTTTTTGATATTTGTGAAACCGATAACGGGCAATTTGATGGTGCCGAAAAAATATTTTGGGCTTCGGGTGCGGCTATGTTTGTGCGGGCTTCAGTGTACCATGAAATGAAAGGTTTCGACCCTTATTTTTTTGCACATCAAGAAGAAATTGATTTGTGTTGGAGAATGCAATTGGCTGGGTATAAAATAATGGCTTGTCCTTCATCAGAAGTTTTTCATGTAGGCGGTGGTACACTGCCTAGAGGTGGTCGTAAAGTATTCTTGAATTTCAGGAATAACCTAATCATGTTGGCTAAAAATTTGCCATTCAATGAATTGATTTGGAAACTTCCTTTCCGTTTTTTCTTGGATGCTATTTCTGCTTGGAAGGGATTATTTACAGGCGATTTCTATTTTTTTACTGCTATCATGAAAGCTCATTTTGCTTTTAGTTGGTGGTTTTTTACCCGTTATATAAGCACCCCTAAAGTGAGGAAACCTATGCGGGAACTGCATGGAGTCTACTCTGGGTCGGTTGTTTGGAACTATTTTGTTCGGAATAAAAAACGTTTTCTAGAAATTATATCCACAAAGGGATGATAATTTTAGTTGCATACCCTATTTTTGCAAAGCAATAATCTACTATGTCACAGGAAATATTAGAACACAAAGAAAAAGACATTAAGACTAATTGGGTGAATTCATCCAGATTCTTATTTTATCTACAAGTATTTTGCATTCTAGCTTTTGTATTAGGCGGTTGTTACCGTATGTACAACCAACGCTACAAGGGAAAACCAAAAGTAGAAGTACAAAGCAGCTCTAAATACAAGCCTGAGTATAAATAGTCTAAAAAAAATTTTGTTATGAACTAGAGATTGCTATTTTTGCACTCCCAATTTAGTTCTTACAAACCGCGGAAGTAGCTCATTTGGTAGAGCACGACCTTGCCAAGGTCGGGGTGGCCGGTTCGAGCCCGGTCTTCCGCTCCAAAAAAATCCCGCTCTTATTGGGTCGGGATTTTTTCATGGCAGCCCCGGTGGTGGAATTGGTAGACACGCAGGACTTAAAATCCTGTTCGCCGCAACGCGAGTAACGGTTCAACTCCGTTCCGGGGCACAAAGCCTCTCTGAATTTTCGGAGAGGCTTTTTTGTTTGGGTAACGTGGCAAACTTGTTTGCCAAAGTGAACCAAATAAAAAAGCCTACATCGCTGAAAGCGATGTGGAGGCTTTGAGTAAGACCAAATATTCGGTAATCAGCGAGCGCAGCGAGCTAATCCGTTCCTTTCTAATTTTAATCCGTTCCTTTTTTTACTGATCAAAAAGGTTCGGCCATTTAGACTTCATGCCTGCAGCTTTTTCTTCAACAGCATGTTTCATATCTGTTTTGTAGTTGGCTATTTTAGTAGCAATGCTTGCATCAAAAGCACCAATAATTTGAGCTGCTAATAGTCCTGCATTTTTTGCAGCATTCAGTGCTACTGTAGCAACAGGAACCCCATTGGGCATTTGTAGAATTGATAAAACAGAATCCCACCCATCCATTGAGTTAGAAGATTTAATGGGCACACCAATCACTGGTAAAGTAGTAACAGATGCCACCATTCCTGGTAAATGCGCCGCACCACCCGCGCCTGCAATAATTACTTTCAAACCTCTGTGTGCAGCGGAGGAAGCATAGTTTATCATTCTCTGTGGGGTTCTATGTGCAGATACAACAGTTAATTCAAAAGGGATACCCATTTCTTGTAAAACAAATGCCGCTGCTTCCATTACCGATAAATCGCTATCGCTTCCCATGATAATGCCTACCTGAGGTTGATTGTTCATATTGTAATTATTAATGTGTTAATTGTCTTTTATATAATTGCACTGTATTTTCTAAACCTAAATAAATAGCATCACAAATTAATGCATGTCCAATACTCACTTCGTCTAGCCAAGGTATTTCTTTACTAAAATAGCCAAGATTAAATCTGTCTAAATCATGACCTGCATTCAATCCCAATCCCAATAATCTAGCTGCTTCTGCAGCTGCTTTAAAAGGGGCAATGGCCTGTTCTTTATTTCCTAAAGCAAATTGCTGCGCATATGATTCTGTGTATAATTCAATACGATCGGTACCTGTAGTTGCTGCAGCTTCTACCATAGAAACATCAGGGTCTACAAAAATAGATACTCGAATACCTGCATTTTTAAATACCGCAATGGTGGTCTTCAAATATGCTTGGTGTTCAATGGTATTCCATCCATGGTTGCTCGTTAATTGTCCTAATGCATCGGGTACTAATGTAACTTGTGCCGGCTTTGAAGCCAATACCAGGTCTACAAATTTTTGTTCAGTTGGATTCCCTTCAATATTGAATTCGGTATGCAATACTTTTTTTAAATCGTATACATCGGCATAACGAATATGTCGCTCATCTGGTCTGGGGTGAACCGTGATTCCATCGGCACCAAATTGCTCTATATCTAGGGCAGATTTTACCAAATTGGGGTTATTTCCACCTCTGCTATTACGAAGGGTTGCTAATTTATTAATATTGACACTAAGCTTTGTCATGGTACAAATTTACTTAAACTATTCGCATATCAACTTTTGCTGTTTAGCTTTGTTAATACATTATGAACTATCCATCACTCGAAGCCTGTTTAATTGATCTAGAGAAAAACGGTCAATTGATTAGAATAAAAGAAGAAGTTGATCCTTATTTAGAAATGGCAGCTATTCATTTAAGGGTATATGAAGCCAAAGGACCTGCTTTATTATTCGAAAATGTGAAGGGGAGTAAGTTCAGGGCTGCATCCAATATTTTCGGCACGCTAGAAAGATCAAAGTTCATCTTTAGGGATACCATTGCATCGGTTCAACAATTGATTGAATTAAAAAATGATCCAATCAAAGCCATTAAATCTCCCTTGCAAAATGCATCTGCTGCTTTGGCTGCATTAAAAGCCTTGCCATTAAAAAATCCATGGACTAAGCCAGTGATGTACGAAGAAATTAACATTAGTGATTTACCCTTGATTCAACATTGGCCAATGGATGGAGGTGCATTTGTAACCTTACCGCAAGTTTATACAGAAGACATTGATCAGCCAGGCATAATGAAGTCTAATTTAGGCATGTATCGGATACAGCTAAATGGGAACAATTATATTAAAGACAAAGAAATAGGTTTGCATTATCAATTACATAGGGGAATTGGGGTGCATCAAACCAAGGCGAATGCAAAAGGGCTTCCATTAAAAGTAAGTTGCTTTGTGGGTGGTCCACCTTCGCATACTTTATCGGCCGTAATGCCATTGCCCGAAGGCATTAGCGAAATGACTTTTGCTGGTGTATTAGGTGGTAGAAGATTCCGATATACCTATGAAGATGGGTATTGTATTAGCACCGACGCAGACTTTGTTATTACAGGGGAAGTGTTCCCCGGTGAAAACAAGCCTGAAGGCCCATTTGGCGATCATTTGGGTTATTATAGTTTACAACACGATTTTCCCTTGATGAAAGTGCATAAAGTTTATGCCAAAAAAGATGCAATCTGGTCTTTCACCGTGGTTGGAAGACCTCCACAAGAAGATACCAGTTTTGGGGAGTTAATTCATGAAATTACTGGGGCCGCTATTCCGCAAGAAGTACCTGGCTTAAAAGAAGTACACGCAGTAGATGCTGCGGGTGTTCACCCTTTGTTATTAGCTGTGGGAAGCGAGCGCTATACTCCCTATACACCCACTAAACAACCCGCCGAATTGTTAACTATTGCTAATCATGTTTTGGGAACAGGGCAATTGAGTTTGGCCAAGTTTTTATTTATTGCAGCAGACGATACCAATCAATTGAAAGCACACCATGTGTTCAATTTCATGAAATATGTTTTAGAAAGAATTAACCTGCAAAGAGATATTCATTTTTATACCAACACCACCATTGATACTTTAGATTATTCTGGCACTGGATTAAATTCAGGAAGTAAAGTGGTATTGGCTGCATATGGAGAACCTATTCGTGAATTAGCTATTGAAGTGCCTTCTGTTTTAAATGGACTTGTGCAATTCGAAAATCCAAAGATCGTAATGCCAGGCGTGATTGCACTAAAAACAAAACCTTTTGCTGATTATGCAACAGTGAAAGAGGAAATGAAAATGCTGAACTACCAGTTGCATGAGGCAGTTGGTCAGTTAAAAGGAATAGCCATCATTGTTGTTTGTGATGATGCTGAGTTTGTTGCTGCCAATATGCGTAATTATTTATGGGTAACTTATACCCGTTGCAATCCTTCACATGATATGCATGGGATTAAAGAGTCAGTGGTGAATAAGCATTGGGGTTGTGAAGGTCCATTGGTGATTGATGCAAGAATTAAACCCCATCATGCACCTCCAGTAGAAAAAGACCCTGCTGTTGAAAAACGCATTGATCGAATTTTTGCCAAGGGAGGAAGTTTGCAGAATATTGCGTAATCGGCAGTATTCTTTGCGGCTATTTGCGTATTTTAGGTAAAATTATTAGGCATGAACCAATATATTGCTCAATTAGCCCGTATGGGGGCTGCTAAAAAAAGGACCATTATTGGGTTAATGAGTGGCACTTCATTGGACGGTTTGGATATTGCATTATGCGAAATTGGTGGAAGTGGGATGGAAACCGAAGTGGTATTGAAAAAATTTACAACAGTTCCATTTGAAGAAGCATTTAAAAATTCCATCAGGTCTATTTTTTCTAAAAAAATCGTTGATTTTGAACAGTTGTGTTTATTAAATCCATGGGTTGGTGAAAAACATGCTTCCATTATTTTAGCTACTTTGAAAAGTTGGGGGATTGATCCCTCCGAAATAGATTTAATTGCCAGTCATGGGCAAACGGTTTATCATGCCCCTAAAATTTTACATGGCCATCCTCAATTTGGAAACGGCACTTTGCAAATTGGAGATGGGGATCATATTGCGGTTAAAACGGGCATCATTACTATTAGCGATTTCAGGCAAAAACATATTGCTGCAGGGGG
This sequence comes from Sediminibacterium sp., assembly GCF_030695065.1. GTDB lineage: Bacteria > Bacteroidota > Bacteroidia > Chitinophagales > Chitinophagaceae > Sediminibacterium. The sequence goes on from NZ_JAUYTR010000021.1 coordinate 109,143, forward strand.
AGAAGGTGCACCACTAGCAGTATATGGAGATTATTTTATTTTTAGCAAAAAGGGCGAAGACCGGATCATGTTAAATATTGGCGGAATTGCCAACTATACTTTTTTACCTGGGAATTTAGACGCTTCCAAAATTTTTAGTACCGATACTGGTCCGGGGAATACATTGATGGATCAGTTGGCTCAAAAACATTTTGATTTGCCTTACGATAAAGATGCTGCTATAGCATTGCAAGGAACAGTTAATAATGCATTATTAAAAGTATTATTAAAAGATGAGTTTTTTGAGAAACCCTTTCCAAAAACTACCGGACCTGAATTGTTCAACCTTGATTATTTAGAAAAAGCAATAGTAGCAGCTGAACAAAAAGGAATTACTGTGTACGATACAATGGCTACGTTAAATAGACTCACTGCACAAACTATAGTAGCAGCTATTCAAAAGGGACAGGAGATGATTGGGCACAAAAAATTATCCATTTATAGCAGCGGTGGAGGGATGCATAATCCAATGATTATGCAGCATATTAAAGCGGCTTTACCCGAGTCTACTTTTTTTACTACCGATGCGTTGCAAATTCATCCCGATGCAAAAGAAGCTGTCTTATTTGCCGTTCTTGCGAATGAACATGTGGCTGGTGGTGTGCTTGAAATTGGCGCTGGCAAAGCAGGTATTCCTGCAGTAACAATGGGAAAGATCAGTTTCCCTAAATAAACAGCCGCCCCTTTTGGGAGCGGCCGCTCTTCTTAAACCATATTGCGCTGCGAACTACTTTCTTGAATTAGAAAAAAAGCTTACTTCTCCATATTCAGTGATGGCTAAAACCAAATATTCTGATTCAGTTGTCATAGATACATAATAGGTAGACTCATTGTAACCATTGGTAAAAACAATGCACTCTTCTAAGTTGTATGCTGGGAATGTGTACTTGCTTGTAATTGTTTTGATGGCATTTTTAGGAAGCTTATCAAAATCTTGGTAACGAGTGGTTCCAATTAAATCACCTTCTTGATTGTAAAATACTTCTACTTTTTGTTCTTCTACTACTACACTTGCTTTTTCAAAATTGGCTGCTGATTTCCATTGAACATTGGAAACCTTGCCCAATAGGCTTTTCAAGTTGCCTTTATCGTTTAAACTGGTTGTTGTGGTAGCAAAGCTACTGGTGCTTACTAAAACTGCTGCTGCAATTAAAATCTTTTTCATAATGTTTTATTTTGTGTTAGTTATTTAATTTTTACAAGTCAAAACTACTTGCTTGCATATATCAGACGAAGCTGATTGTGATAGGTTACATAGCTATAGGGGGTATTTAGATGAGCGGTAAAGCATACGGTGAGCATGTTTTTGCAAACACACTTGAAATGAGCTACTGTAGCGGTTTATAAGCTATTTGTTCAAAAAATGTTAAGGAGCTCGGGGCTGTGATGAGAATTGTTAAAGGAACTTTCACACTTGATAAAAGGTTGGTGAATAGCCCGTTTTAGGGTTAATTTTGAAAAAAAAGGAAAAAAACCTTTTTTACTCTTGTTATTTTGGTGGATTTACTTACCTTTGCCGTCCGAAAAAATCGGAAAAAAACATTTGAGTCATGGCAAGAGTATGTCAGATAACCGGTAAAAAGCCAATAGTTGGTAACAGTGTTTCTCACTCAAACATTAAAACCAAGCGTCGTTTCTTACCTAATTTGCAAAAAAAGCGTTTCTTCTTTGCAGAAGAAGATCGTTGGGTAACAATGAAAGTGTCTACGGATGCTCTCAGAACCATTAATAAAAATGGTCTTAGTACAGTAATCAAAGAAATGAGGGCCAACGGCGCTAAAATCTAACTAAACACAGTAAACTACCTATAAAATGGCAAAGAAAGGTAACAGGGTTCAAGTAATATTAGAATGCACTGAGCATAAGACCAGCGGTCAAGCCGGTACAAGTCGTTATATTACTACCAAGAACAAGAAGAATACGCCTGAGCGTATTGAATTGAAGAAATTCAACCCAATTTTGAAAAAAGTAACCGTTCATAAAGAAATCAAATAATCATGGCTAAAGTAGCTTCCAAAAACGCGAAAGTAAAAGACTTAAAAGCAGCAGCTGAAGCAAAGAACTGGACTAAAGTAATTAAGGCCGTTCGTAGCCCTAAGTCTGGTGCATACACTTTCAAAGAGCAAATCATACACAAAGACAAAGTAAACGAGTTCATCTCAGCGAAATAGTCTTTTGTTGTTAATAATCTTAAAGCTTCCTTCATAATAGTCGGAGGCTTTTTTGTATTAAACCATAAATACATGTACAATGGGTTTTTTCGATAAATTATTTGGTAAAAAAGAGAAGGAAAGCCTTGATCAGGGTTTACAAAAAACCAAAGAAGGTTTCTTGTCTAAGCTCACCAAAGCAATTGCCGGCAAAACTACTATTGACGATGAAGTGCTAGATAATTTGGAAGAAGCATTAATTGGTGCAGATGTAGGTGTTGAAACTACATTGAAAATTATCAAGCAAATTGAATTAAGGGCAAAAAGTGATAAATACCTCAATACCAGTGAATTAAACACGATACTTCAAGAAGAAATTGCATCTGTTTTAGTAGATGCCCCCGCTGATTCCTTACAAGGATTCAACTTTCCTGCAAATAAGAAGCCGTATATTATTTTGGTTGTTGGTGTTAATGGGGTGGGTAAAACAACAACCATAGGTAAATTGGCTTCCCGCTTTAAAGCGGCTGGAAATGAAGTTATATTAGGTGCTGCGGACACGTTTAGAGCTGCTGCTGTTGATCAATTAACCATTTGGAGCGAACGAGTTGGGGTGCCTATTGTTAAGCAAGCTATGGGGTCCGATCCTAGTGCTGTTGCTTTTGATACCGTGGCCAGTGCTGTTGCTAAAAATGCAGATATCGTTATTATAGATACTGCAGGGCGTTTACACAATAAAGCCCATTTAATGGATGAGTTAAATAAAATTAAGCGGGTAATTCAAAAAGTAGTTCCCGATGGGCCTCATGAAGTATTATTGGTATTGGATGGGTCTACCGGTCAAAATGCGGTTGAACAAGCACGTCATTTTACTGCAACTACCAATGTTACTGCATTAGCTATTACAAAATTAGATGGTACAGCTAAAGGCGGGGTTGTTTTGGCTATTGCCGATCAATTCAGTATTCCCGTAAAATATATTGGTGTTGGCGAAAAAGTAGAAGATTTATTAATTTTCAATAAAGCAGCTTTTGTAGATACTTTATTTTCTATTCAAAAATAATCAAAATGAAAAAAGGGATCATTCTATTGGCCATTTTGGCTATTGTTTCAACTGAGTTGAATGCTCAACTAGGAAATGTATTGGATAAAGCTAAATTGGCTTCAACCACTGCTCAATTTGATGTAAATTCATTAACCAGTGGTATAATGGGAAAGCTTTCTTCTGCGTTGGCGTTATCTGCCGCTCAAAAGCCCAAAGTAGCCAGTGTTATTACTGAGTATTTGAGCCAAAAAGCACAATTTATTGCTAAACAAAAAACCAGTCCAGCAGAATATACACAACGTCAAATGGGTATTTTTCAAGGAGTTAAATCTAAATTGGCCGGAATATTGGTCAAAAATCAAATGAATAAGTTCCTAGGATTGAAGCCTGCTACCAATGATCCGGCCAACGTTTTGTCTCAATTGTTTTTTTAGAAAGTATAGCGAATAGCTAATCCTCCCCATCCACCTTCAAAATAGTTGTATCCTATAATATTAAAGGAGGGCTGCCAATCAAAACTGAGGTTGAGCGGAGCTCCTTTAATTTTATAGTCCAATCCCAATACTCCATCTACTCCAATAGCTAATCCATTGGCCCTGGTGGGGTACCTATTTTTCCAGCTATCACTCCATATACCTAAATGTCCACCTCCACCTACATACCACTGCAGCCCTTCGGCCCCTTCAATGGGAAAGTGCAACTCATATAATCCAGTTAGCCTAAATCCATCAGCAGAAATATATCCCAACCCTTCAATGGCTTTGCCTTTTGCAATAAAATGTTTTACAGAAACAGCTCCTGGATACATTTTTACTCCCAATGCTGTTTGATAGCTGGTTCCATTATTTTGAGCATAGGTTGTTCCGCCAATGAATAGGGCAGCTAATAGTGCAAATGTTCTTCTCATAGTCTTTGTTTTACTTTATCCTTATAAAATCATGCCAATCATCAACCTAAGTAGTAAAAAAAATGTTAAGCTCCTGAACAGTTCCATTTTTTTATAATTAGGTTTGTAGCATGTATTCATTTAAAGAATTAGTTGTACAGTTTAGCGAGCAATTTTCTTCGGCCCATTTTGACAATGAACCTGCATCATTGTATGATCCTTGTAATTATTTTTTAACCATTGGAGGTAAAAGAATTAGGCCCATTTTATGTTTAATGGGAAATGAATTGTTTAATGAAATTGATAAAGATGCTTTTCAGTTGGCTACTGCCATTGAGCTCTTCCATAATTTTACTTTAATTCATGATGATATTATGGATGCTGCTGCGCTAAGACGTGGCATGGAAACCATTCACACTAAATACAACAGCAGCACTGCTATACTTGCAGGTGATGTAATGATGATTAAGTCTTATGAATACATTAATAAGATGAATGGTCCTTACTTGCAAAAAATTTTGCGCATATTTAATACTACTGCTAAAGAAGTATGTGAAGGGCAACAGTTAGACATGGATTTTGAGCAAAAGGAAATGGTTACTTTAGATCAGTATATTCAAATGATCACTTTAAAAACTTCGGTATTATTAGCTGCCAGTTTAGAAATGGGTGCAATCATAGGTGGTGCAAGCGAAGGAAATTGTAAGCATTTGTATGAGTTTGGTAAAAATTTAGGGATTGCTTTTCAAATTCAAGATGATTACCTAGATGCATTTGGTAATCCAGAAAAATTTGGAAAAGAAGTTGGGGGCGATATTCGCCAAAACAAAAAAACGTTTTTGTTATTACACACACTTGAAGTAGCTCCTGATGAACAGAAACAACAGTTAATGCAATTAATGAAAGACCAATCATCTCAGAAAGTACAAAAAGTGTTGTCTATTTATAAAGCCTGTGGGGTGGATGCCTGGGCCAATACTTTAAAAGAACATTACTTAAATACTGCGCTCAAACACTTAGAAGATATTGCAGTAGTTTCTAGTCGAAAACTGCCCCTGAAAGAATTGGCTAGCTTCTTGATTCAACGAGATGTTTAATTTGCTTATCTTCCTACCAAAATAATCATACATGTCTTCTTCTTTATTTAGAAAGAAATCATTAGATAAAATTACTGCGGATGCAGCTGCTGGTATAAGCGATTCTCATTCAGGTGGACTTAAAAAAGTATTGGGTGTAAAAGACCTTACTTTTATGGGGATTGCAGCTGTTATTGGTGCAGGTATTTTTTCTACCATTGGGTCCGCTGCTTATAATGGAGGTCCTGGAATTGCCATCTTATTTGTAATAACAGCAATTACTTGTGGTTTCAGCGCGCTTTGTTACGCAGAGTTTGCAAGTAGGATTCCTATTTCAGGAAGTGCATACACTTATGCATATGTTTCTTTTGGTGAAGTAGTTGCCTGGATTATAGGATGGGCTTTAATTTTGGAATACGCCATTGGAAATATTGTAGTTGCCATTAGTTGGAGCGGCTATTTCAATAATTTATTAGAGGGCTTTCATATTCATTTACCTGGTTGGTTGTCTACCAATGCAAGCAATGCCCAATTAGGATATGAAGAAGCCGTGAAGGCTTTGGCAGCTGGTGAAGCACCAGAAACCATGACCAAGCACGCAAAATTGGGGTATGATGCTATTATGAATGCACCTATGATTGGTTCATGGAAAGTTATTTTGAATGTACCAGCATTCTTTATTGTTATGTTGATTACTTGGTTGGCTTATATTGGAATTAAAGAAAGTAAGCGCAGTACCAATATTATGGTCATATTTAAATTGGCTGTAATTGTGGGTATCATCATTGTAGGTTTTTTCTATGTTGATACCACTAACTGGACCCCATTTTTACCCAACGGATTTGGCGGAGTCTTGGCTGGTGTTTCAGCGGTATTCTATGCCTATATTGGGTTTGATGCTATTTCTACTACTGCTGAAGAATGTAAGGACCCGCAAAGAGATTTGCCAAAAGGCATGATGTACTCCTTATTAATTTGTACGGTATTATATATTCTTGTAGCATTGGTATTAACTGGTATGGTGCATTACAGTGAATTGAAAGTGGATGATCCTTTGGCTTATGTTTTTGATAAGTTGAATATGAATAAAATTGGGTACCTTATTTCTGTGAGTGCTGTTGTTGCTACCACTAGTGTATTATTGGTTTTTCAAATGGGACAACCTCGAATTTGGATGAGCATGAGTAGGGATGGATTATTACCTAAGAAATTTGCACAAGTACATCCCAAATACCAAACTCCATCATTTTCTACCATTGTAACAGGATTATTAGTTGGAATTCCTTCCTTATTTATCAGCAGTGGGTTCATGACCGACCTTACTAGTATTGGAACTTTATTTGCTTTTGTATTGGTTTGCTTTGGGGTTTTGGTATTGCCTAAAATAGCTGAAGGTGCAGGACGAAAAGGGTTTAAGCTTCCTTACATTAATGGTAAATATATTATACCTGCAATTGTATTGCTTATTACCGTTTTGTTCAGGAATAGAATTAATGATGCTTTCATTAATATAGGCAATGAAGGATCTCAAGAAATATTATTTTTAATTTTCATGGTTATTGCTTTAGTAACCGCATTCTATAGTTTCATAAGGTCTTATTCTTTTATTCCTGTTGCAGGAGCCCTATGCTGTTTATACTTAATGATTGAAATTCCTGCAATTAGTTGGCTTTGGTTTTTTGGTTGGATGGCTTTGGGATTAATTATTTATTTCTTTTATGGCAAAAACAAAAGCAAATTGGCTCAATCATGAAGTACCAAATAGGCGATGATATCTTAGTGTTGCACAGCAATGAGGAGGGTAAAGTAATAGAAATTATCAACGACAAGATGGTGATGATTGAAGTAAGGGGAGTGAAGTTTCCTGCCTATATGGATCAGATAGACTTCCCATATTTCAAACGATTTACAGAGAAAAAAAATATCCCGTCTAAAAAAATTGAACCCAAAACATATGTAGATCAGGTTCCAAAAGAAAAGCCACAGCCCAATCAAATTAAGGTTTCAGAAGGAGTCTGGTTGTCATTTATACCTAAATTTGCTTTAGATGATTTTAACGACGAAGTAGTAGAGTTACTAAAAATTCATTTGGTAAATAAAACCAATCAGGGGTATCAATTTGTATATCATCAGTACTTTAATGGGGAAGAATTTTTTTCACTAAAAAATGATATTCAACCATTTCATGATTTTTATTTGCACGATATCAAATTTGAAGCAATTAATGATACCCCTTCTTTTTCAATAGATTTTAGTTTGCTAAATCAACAAAAAGGAAAAGCGGAACATTACGAAGTTCAGTTGAAATTGAAGCCTAAACAGGTTTTTCAAAAAATTGAATTGCTGAAGGAGAACAACGAGCCCACTTTTTCTTATTCCTTATTTAATGATTATCCTGATAAGGCATTAGATACTTTGCCTTTAGATAGTTTAAGAGCTAAAGGTTACAAAGTATACGATGCTGGACGTGTAAAAGAATTCCTACCACCTGCAAGATCCGTTATTGATTTACATATTGAAAAACTAACCAATGAGCATGCCCATATGACCAACTTTGAAATGTTGACACTACAGTTAGCTGAATTAGAAAAATGGGTAGATTTAGCTGTTGCACATAAGCAATCAGAACTGGTAGTCATTCATGGCGTAGGAACAGGCAAACTTAGAGAGGAAGTGCACGAAGTACTCAAAACTCGAAGGGAGGTGAAACAGTTTTACAATCAATATGATGCCCGTTTTGGATATGGTGCAACACAAGTATTCTTTCAATATTAGTTTTTCGGCACTTATTGACGCATAGTTTATACAAAGTAATGGGTATTTTTTGTGCCTATCTGTTAATTCAGCTATGCTATAGACCACATTGCTCAGTCAATACGTATCTTCGTAAGTACTATAAACCCGAGCCATCGCTCCAATTTATTGGGGAGGAAAGTCCGGACAGTATAGAGCAACCCACCGGTTAAGCGCCGGCTTCCTAATTTATTGGGAAAGAGAGAGTGCCACAGAAAATAACTACCATGCTAAAACATGGAAAAGGTGAAAATGTGAGGTAAGAGCTCACGGTAACAGGTGGTAACACTTGTTGTGGGTAAACCTTGGGTACTGTAATGCCATGTAAAGGATTGTTCGAGAGTTGCTCGCTCTCGTTTCCAATTTATTGGAACGCAATCCAGGGTAGGCAGCAAGATCGCAACAGTAATGTTGCGGCTAGATAAATGATGGAGTTGAAACAGAATCCGGCTTACGAGGTTTATGGTATTTTTTTCCGCACCCTATCAATGACTGCAAAACAGCATTGGAACAATTATTTTGTCATAATAAGAAATGATGTTGATGTCTAAGACAAGTATACATTGTGTAAAAGGGTTATTGGCCTTGTTGCTTATTTTAGCAACACAGCTGCTAACTGCGCAATGCGTATTTGTTAGCATTTCAGGTCCTAAATGTGCGGGGGAAGGCACCATCACTGGAACCTTTAGCCGAAGTCCTTATCAAATAGAGTGGATACTCAACGATTCTGTTATTCAAAAATCAAAAGCTTCCTTAAGTACGGTTGCAACCCCAATAGTGAGTGGAAATGTTGCGGGCAAACTTAGGGTTTCAGGAACACATGGTATTGCAATTGACAACAGCGGAAATATTTATGTTTCGGATACCATTAATAATAGAGTAGTTGCCTATAACAAGAATACCCCAGATGGGGTAACTGTAGCTGGTGGTAACGGTGGAGGTAATATGCCCAATCAATTGAATAAACCCGCAGGACTATTTATTGATGGCTTTGGTAATTTATTTGTAACAGATCAATACAATAATAGAGTACTTCGCTTTGCTCCTGGATCAAGTAATGGTTTTTTAGTTGCCGGAGGTAATGGAAAGGGTTCAGGGGCCAATCAGTTAAGTGACCCAAGAGATGTGTATGTTGATGCACAAGGATTCGTTTATATAGCAGATGCAGGAAATCATCGCATTCAAAGATGGGCCCAAGGTGGTGCTTCTGGATTAACTGTTGCGGGTGGTTTTGGTGCGGGTTCAGACTCTTTACGTTTAAATAGCCCTCAGGGGGTTGCAGTAGATGGTAACTTGAATATTTATGTTGCAGATTCTGCCAATAATAGAGTTCAACAGTTTCGATTGGGAAGCGCTGTTGGTAAAACCGTTATGGGACAATTGGGTAAGGGCACTGGTTATGGATACTTATTTCAGCCTGTTGATGTTTTGGTAGATGCGTTTGGGGATGTATATGTAATTGAAGCAGGGAATAATCGAGTTCAAAAATTGTTTAATAATGGGGTTGGAATGGTTACCATTGCGGGAAGTGATAATGGGAGCAGTGGTTCAGACAACAATCAATTCAATTACCCCACAGGAATTGCGTTTGATGCATCCGGCAATTTATTTGTTTTAGACCAGCAAAATGCCAGGGTGCAGCAATATGGGGTGGTTCCCATCAATACAGAATTAAGGCCTTATCAGGGTGGAGTGTATATGGCTAGGGTTAATTCATTCTCAGGTTGTGTTCAACAATCTAATATCATTTATGTAAACCCCAAACCAGATATTAATATAAGTGGCAAAACAGCTATTTGTACTGGGGATGTTGCAGAAATAAAATTAACTGGTAGTACCAATTACACTTGGTTCCCTAATACAGGGGTTAATAAAATAAACGATAGTACTTATTTGCTTAAGCCAGATTCAACCACTTTTTACGGGATTAATTCATTAACAGATAGCGGTTGCGTTTCGTATAGGGCATTAACTATTAATGTTGGATTAAGGTCTATACCTGTAGTAACACCCACTATTTGTTTGTCTCCTGATGCAACTAAAATTACGACCACTATTTTGGGCGATCGGCCAGCTAGTCTAAATTATTTCAGAAATAATGGAATTAAAGCAGGTAGTTTTTTCCCAGAATGGAGTAAAATTGGAACTGCTTTTGCCGGAGGGAATGGTATTGGAAATGGTGCAGGTCAATTTGGGTTACCTATGGGTGCATTTATAGACCCTAAGGGGAATGTTTATGTTGCCGATGCTGTAAATCATCGAATACAATTATGGAAGCCAGGAGACTTGGTGGGAACTACTGTTGTTGGTGGAAAAGGTGAAGGAAGTGCCAACGACCAACTCAATTATCCAACAGGAGTTTTTGTGGATGTTGCGGGTAATATTTATGTAGCCGATCAAAACAATCATCGAATACAATATTTTGCTAAAGGAGCTTCAATAGGCACTACAGTAGCTGGCGGGTTAGGGGCAGGTAATAGCACTTACCAATTAAATTTCCCAGCTAGTGTTTTTGTAGATAGTTATGGAAATATTTATATAGCTGATGCTGGAAATCACCGAGTTCAAAAATGGAGCAATTCAGGTTCGCAAGTTAAAACAGTTGCTGGAACTGGCTTGCCTGGTAATGATGGGGTTAGATTGAATAACCCTCAAGCTGTTTATGTAGATCAGCGAAATAATTTGTTTGTAGCCGATGCCGAAAACCATCGCATCATGTTTTATGATCAAACAAGTTTGGTAGGTGCGGTGGCAGCTGGTAACCGAGGTCCTGGCATTTTGCCCAATCAATTAAATTTTCCTGCAGGTATTTTTGTAGATGGGAACAGCAATATGTTTATTGCAGACAGAGGAAATAATAGAATTCATCGTTGGGCTTTATATGATACAGTTGGAACAACCGTTGCTGGTTTAGCAAATGGGAGCTCAGGTTCTGCACTAGATCAATTACAATTACCTAATGCTGTTGGTATAGACTTAGAAGGAAATATGTATGTAGCAGATAGTAGGAATTATCGCATTCAAAAATATACTATTACTGCGGGCGCAGACACTGTATTGCAAACTAAAATTTCGGGTACTTATACTGCTCTGTCTGCTTCTTTTTCTGGTTGTGTAACTGGCTCAGGGAATGCCTTTGTGGTAGTTGCTCCTGATTTAAAAATTAAAAATGATACTACTGCAATATGTGAGGGTGGGCAAGCAAATCTGATTGTTACTGGGTCAAATAATTATAGGTGGTCACCTGCTGCAGGTTTAAGTGCAACGAATAGAGATACTATTATTGCAAAACCATCAGTAACCACAAAATATACTGTTGTTTCATCCATTGGAAATGGATGTAATTCTACTGCAGATGTAACAATTACCGTGTATAAAAAACCAGTGATGAACATCATTAGTACTACATGCGTATCAAATGAACCCATGAAATTATCAGCTAGCCCTAGAGTGAAGAATGTATTATGGACGCTCAATAATGATACTTTGGTTAATATGGCAAGTAGCTTTAGCAAAACGGCAGAAACCGTTGCTGGTAAACTAGTTGGAGGAACAGACTCCACTCAATTTGGAAGGCCAAGTTTTGTATTTGTAGACGAAAAGAATAATATTTATGTATGCGATCAATGGAATCATCGAATACAAAAATGGCTGCCTGGTGCTAAGTCAGGAATAACGGTTGCAGGCGGTAGAGGTGCAGGAAAAAGATTGAGTCAGTTGAATAATCCAACAAGCATTTTTGTAACAGCGGATGGATTGTTATACATAGCCGATACCGATAATGATAGAATATTGGTATGGAAAGAAGGTGATACAACTGGCACTGTTGTGGCTGGTGGTAATGGTAGAGGAATTAAGCCCAATCAATTGTCTTATCCAACAAGTGTATTTGTAGACGCATACGGATCAGTATATATAGCTGATGCATTAAATGCTAGAATTCAACTTTGGATTAAAGGAAGTATTGCTGGTAAAACTGTAGCAGGGGGTAATTTTGCTGGTGCAAGCGCCAACCAATTAAGTAACCCATTGGGTGTTTTTGTAGATCAAAGAGAAAATATTTATATAGCCGATTCTCAAAATGATCGAATTCAACGTTGGAAATTAGGTGATATTAGAGGAACAACTGTTGCAGGAGGAAAGGGTAAGGGCAATAATGCCAATCAGGTAGTGTCTCCTTTAAATGTTTTTCTTGATGCCAATAATCAATTGATTATTACAGAAGGCGGTACGGCCAATCGAATCAAAAGTTGGAGTGTTGGTGCAGATTCAGGCAAAGTGATTGCTGGTGGAATTGAAAAAGGAACAGCAGCAGATCAATTGGATTTGCCAGGAAGTAGTTTTATAGATTTGGATGGAAATTTATTTGTAGCTGATATGAATAATTTCCGCATTCAACGATATGCTACAACCGATACTGTTTTTTCTATACAACCTAAATTAAAAGGTGTCTATTATGCATTGGCTACTAGTTTTAGTGGTTGTTTGGCAACGTCGGATGACTTTAGATTAGATAGTGGCTATACTCCAACTAAGCCCGTGGTATTTGATATTCAATATTGCCTAAATGAAACAGCAAGGCCATTGGGTGCTTTAGGGGATAGTTTGCTTTGGTATACAAGGGCAAATGGTGGAATTGGTGCAACCACAGCACCTACTCCTTTAACCAGCGTGGTAGGTACTGCAACTTATTGGGTGTCTCGTAGTAATATATTTGCAGGTTGTGAAAGTGTTAGACAAAAAATAACCGTTAATACCAAACCTTTACCTGGTGCATCTCTTGCCATTGTTGGAAAGCAAAATATTTTACCAGGAGACACAACCAGATTAATTGCTTCTGCAGATTCTGGAAAAGTAATTAGCAAAATTCTATGGTACAGAAACGGAACTCAATTGAATTCTATACCAGATACCACTAATAAATTATTTGTATTTTATTCTACCATTGGCAGATACAATATTGCAGTAACCGATACCAATCTTTGTACTTCTATTTCAGATACAATTGATATTAGGGCTGATTTAACTACCGAACAGCAAATTTATTTTTTCCCTAATCCTGTCATCAATTCTGCAAAAATCATTTTTACTCCCTTAACCAATAGCAGTACGTACTTAAAAGTTATATCAAATAATGGGGTGGTTATGATTAACAAACGAATTATAACTGGTACAACAACTGGTAATTTTGTATACGATTTAGAATTGGCTCAATTACCTAAAGGTATTTACAATCTTGAATTGGTTACAGGGGCAGGAAGAATTATTGCTCGAAATCGATTTGTGAAACTCTAACACAATTCCTCCAACATCTTTTGTACTTTTGATGCATGACAATAGAGCAAGTTAAATATATGAGGGACCGCGTAATGGTCCTGAGGAGGTTTCTTTGACGTTGATAATAGACTATATAAAGTAGAGACCGATAGACAGCTTTCCCTTTCACCTGGTTTTTGGGACGACAATGCCCGAGCAACTTCGGTTATGAAGGAAATTAAAGTAAATGAATACTGGCTTAAGCTGTATAAACAGTTAGAAAACGCAGTGGAAGATTTTGTGCTTTTGTTTGATTACTGGAAGGCGGGGGATGCTACAGAAGAAGAAACCAAAGAAGCATTTCATTCTGCACTCTCCCAAATAGAAGAAGCTGAATTTAAAAGTACACTTAATAAACCCGAAGACGAGTTACCTGCAGTGCTCCAAATTAATCCGGGAGCGGGTGGTACAGAAAGCCAGGACTGGGCGGAAATGTTGCTTAGAATGTATCGAATGTATGGGGAGAAGCAAGGATGGAAAGTTACTGAACTTGATTTTCAAGAAGGAGATGGCGCGGGTATTAAAAGTGCAACATTACAATTTGATGGAGACTTTGCCTATGGGTTTTTAAAAGCAGAGAGTGGGGTGCATCGGTTGGTGCGCATATCGCCATTCGACAGCAATGCAAGAAGACATACTTCTTTTGCATCTGTTTTTGTTTATCCACTAATAGATGAGAGTATTGAAATAAATGTAAACCCAGGAGACTTAGAATGGGCTTTCTATAGAAGTGGTGGAAGTGGCGGACAGAATGTAAACAAAGTAGAAACCGCTGTTCGGTTAAAACACTTGCCAAGCGGTATTATTGTTGAATGTCAGCAAGCTAGAACACAGGGAGAGAACAGAGAGTTGGCAATGAAGATGCTAAAGAGTCGACTATATGAAGAAGAATTAAGAAAAAGACAAGAAGCCATTGATGCCACCAATGCAGGGAAGAAAAAAATTGAGTGGGGAAGCCAAATTAGGTCGTACGTATTTCATCCATATAAAATGATAAAAGATCATCGAACTGATTATGAAGTGGGTAATATCGCCCCTGTAATGGATGGAGAAATTGATGGGTTTATAAAAGCATATTTAATGATGCAGCAAGAAAATAATTAAATTGTAATTATGTCTTTGGAACTGGAACAACCTAATTTATTTGAACAATTTGAATTGTTAATTCAAAACGAAGATACCCTTGAAATAAGGGAGTTTTTGAACGATCAAAATATTAGTGATGTTGCAGATTTAATAAATGAGTATCCTGAATACGAAGCTAGAATAGTGGCCAATATGGCTATACATAGGGCCGCGAGCGTATTTAAAATTTTGGACATTGCCCAGCAAAAAGATATTGTAAAAGAATTGCCTTCTGCTAAAACAGCAGAATTATTGAATGAGTTGCCTGCAGATGACCGAACTGACTTTTTAGAAGAATTGCCCAAAGCAGCCATTAGAGATTTAATCAAATTGTTAGATCCAGAGGAAAGAAAAATAACCCTATCCTTATTGGGATATCCAGAAGATAGTGTGGGTAGATTAATGACGCCAGATTATGTTTATGTGTACTTACACAATACCATGTCTGAAGTGTTCGATACCATTCGTAAATATGCCAGAAACAGTGAAACCATTGATGTTATTTACGTAATTGATGAGAATGGTTTATTAATTGATGATGTTAGAATTAGAGATATTATTTTGGCATCGCCAGAAAAAAGGATTGAGGATGTAATAGATGGGCGGGTAGTTTCTTTGCAAGTAAATGATGACCAAGAAATTGCCAGTCAAGTATTTAAAATGAATAATCGCGTGGCATTGCCTGTTGTAGACGAAAACAATATTTTATTAGGAATTGTAACCATTGATGATATGTTATGGGTAGCTAATGAAGAGTTTAGTGAAGACATGCAGAAAATGGGAGGTACCGAAGCCTTGAATGAACCTTATTTAGATATTCCTTTATTGAAACTATTTAGAAAACGAGTAGGCTGGTTAATCATTTTATTTATTGGAGAGTTACTAACAGCAACTGCAATGGGACATTTTGAAGACGAAATTGCAAAAGCATTGATATTGGCATTATTTGTTCCCTTAATTATATCTAGTGGAGGCAATAGTGGATCTCAAGCTTCAACTTTGATTATTCAAGCTATGGCAGTTGGAGAAATTTATATTTCAGATTGGTGGAGGGTATTAAAAAGAGAAATCATCAGTGGAGTTTTATTAGGATCGGTACTGGGTTTGTTGGGTTTTTTTAGAGTTGCAATATGGCATTCCATCATCCCTAATGTTTATGGCCCTCATTGGGCAATGATTGGAGCAACAGTTGGATTTTCGCTCATTGGGGTAGTATTGTGGGGCACATTAACAGGTTCTATGTTGCCCATCTTATTAAAGAAGTTAGGCGCTGACCCAGCAGTTTCTTCGGCTCCCTTTGTAGCTACATTGGTAGATGTTACTGGTTTAATCATCTATTTTAGTTTTGCCTATCTTTTTTTAGAAGGATTGCTTTTGTAAAAGTCTGCTTTGATTTTCCTAAGTTTAAGTATAATTAATGCTTATGAATCGCTTCTTTTTATTGTGTTGTCTTTGTTTTTCTATATCTATTCTAACTGCTCAAACAGTTTTAATTCCTGCTTATACTGGTTATGCTTTGCCTACTGAAAAAGAAGATATTCAATTGTTTTCTGCAAAAAATGGTTTGCAAAATTGGGTGGATACTAAACAGAGAATAAGCTGGTTTATTTATATAAAAAAACCGGGTGAGCTTCAATTGAGTTTGTTGTCTAATAAAATAAATACCGGATCTACCATTGAAGTTTCCCTTGCAGGTAAGTCCTTTCAAACTAAAATGATTTCAGGAGCAGCACAAAAAAAAACGGCTGTAGGAAAAGTGATGATAGTAGATACGGGTTTTTATTCAATCACCATTTCTAGTATTAAAAAAGTGGGTAAATCTATTGCTAATATTCAATCATTGGAGTTGAAAGGACCCGCTACAGAGGGAATGCATTTTAACCCAGTAGAAAGAAGAAATGCCGCTTCGGTTCATTTAAAATATCCAATTGCAGATTCTGTAAAAGCAATGGCATTTTATAATGAAATCATAGTGCCTGAAGATGCAAATCATTTGTACAGCTATTATATGGCTTGTGGATTTAAGAGGGGATATTTTGGCATACAGGTAAATAGCCCAACAGAAAGAAGGGTTATTTTTTCGGTTTGGGATGCAGGCAATGAAGCAATTGATCGCAACAAAGTGCCCGATTCAAATAAAGTAAAACTATTGGCTAAAGGGTACAATGTAGTAGCGAATGATTTTGGGAATGAGGGAACAGGTGGACACAGTCATTTTGTATATCCTTGGAAAACTGGGGAGAAATACCAGTTTATGGTTTTTGCATTAACAGACAGTGCAAAAGCAAGTACTATTTATTCTGGATACTTTTTTATTCCAGAAACAGGGAAATGGAAATTGATTGCAAGCTTTCGAGCCCCAAAAGATGGAAACTATTTGCAAAATCTATATTCCTTTAGTGAAAATTTCTGGGGATTAAATGGTCAGTTAGAACGCAAAGCATATTTTGGAAACCAATGGATTCAAAAATCAAACGGACGTTGGGAAGAATTACTATCAAGTAAATTTTCTTATGATGCAACCGGTAAAGCGGGTCATCGAATTGATTATAGTGCTGGGGTAGAGGGGAAACAATTTTATTTAAGCCATGGTGGATTTAAGCCCGCTAATATTCAATTTGGACAAAGCTTATTCAGGCAACCAACTGGTCAAAGACCCAATGTAGATTTAAATAGAAATGCTGATTCTCTAGAGCAGGCTTTGGTAGACATAGAAACGATTAAGGCCGCAGTAGGTAAAGGGACCATTGATACAACTGGTAATGAGTCTTCGGTATACTACCATATTGTTAAACAAGGGGACGGGAAAGCAATTAAAGTAACCGATACGGTTAGTGTTTACTACAAGGGCAAGTTACTGTCGGATGGAAGTATTTTTGATCAAACCAAAGAGAAGCCTGCTACTTTTCCTTTGAATCGGTTAATCAAAGGCTGGCAGTTGGCAGTTCCAAAAATTAATGTGGGCGGCATTATTACCGTCATCATTCCATCGGGGCAAGCTTATGGAATTAGAAGCAGGAGCAAAGACATCCCTGCCAATAGTGTGTTGGTGTTTGATATTGAAGTGTTGGATGCTCGGCAATAAATTTTTTAACTTAACTTGAATTCGAATCCAATATTAATATTTATATGAAAAAGTATATTTTCTTTTTTATTTTATTAGCGCCCATTTCTTTTTTACTAGCGCAAAAGATTGCCCCTGTTATTGAACCTACACCTGCGGGTGTCTCTGTAGTAACAACAAAGAATAGTGTTACAATTGCGGGAAAAAAAGTGGATTATACTGCATACACAGGTTACCTGCATTTGAAAAATGATACAGGTAAGTTAATTGCAAAAATGTTCTTTACTTACTATAAAAAAGAAGGGGATGATGCCATAAAGCGACCTATTACATTCACTTTTAATGGTGGTCCAGGTTCATCTTCTGTTTGGTTGCATATGGGAGGATTAGGCCCAAAGAGAGTTCAATTTAACGACGAAGGGTTTTCTGAAGGTCCTCCATATTCTTTTATTAGCAATGAATACAGTTGGTTAGATAAAACTGATTTAGTTTTTATTGATCCGGTTTCAACAGGTTTTAGTAGACCTGCTCCAGGTGAGAATCCTAAGCAGTTTCATGGGTTTAACGAAGATGTAGCATCTATGGCATCATTCATCAGACATTTTTTATCTAGGTATGAAAGATGGGGTTCTCCAAAATACTTAGCTGGAGAAAGTTATGGTACAACAAGAGCTGCTGGGTTATCCAAATATTTACAAGACAGACATAGAATTTATCTGAATGGAATTTTCATGATATCTGCTGTGCTAAATTTTGGCACTAATGATTATTATGTAGGGAATGATTTGCCAAGGGCTTTATATATTCCGTCTTTCACTGCAGCTGCTTGGTATCATAAAAAATTAGCCCCTGCATTACAAGCTAATTTACAAAACACACTCAAAGAAGCGGAGGCTTTTGCTATTGGACCATACGCGTCTGCGCTCATTAAAGGTGGTTGGTTATCAGAATCTGAAAAGAATGCGATAGCCGAGAAAATGAGCTACTATACCGGATTGTCTAAGGAATATTGTTTGCAAGCAAACTTAAGGGTAGAGGAAAGTAGATTTTACAAAGAGCTAAGAAGAAAAGATGGGTTAAGTATTGGCCGTTTAGATGCTAGATTTACTGGTAGAGATATTGACGATGCAGGGGAAGTGAACAGTTTTGATCCATCTTTTGCCAATATTGATGGGCCTTTTACAGCAACTATTAATGATTATTTTCAAAGAGAACTGAACTTTAAAGAGGAAAATGGGTATAATATTTTTGGAGATGTGTATCCTTGGAATTACAATAATGTTCAAAATCAGTTCTTAAATGTTGCAGAAAGTTTAAGAGATGCAATGAGTAAGAACCCAGATTTAAAAGTATATATGGGAGCTGGATATTATGATTTTGCTACTCCATATTTTACGGCTAAGTATGATATTGAACATATGTTTTTAAGGCCCGAACAAAGAAAAAATGTACAATTCTATTTTTATGAATCAGGTCATATGTACTATATTCACAAACCATCACTAGTGCAATTTAAAAAAGACGTAGATGCATTCTTCGAATTCAGTAGGGGGAAATGAGGAAATTAGAGATTTACTAGTTGCTATTGCTTATAACAATGATCAGTCGGCATATCGTGCACTATTTTTTCAATTGCACGGGAAATTAAAGCAATTCTCCTTTTCTATAGTTAGGTCAGAAGAAGAAGCAGAAGATATTGTATCGGAATTATTTGTATTAATCATACAGCGGAAAGAACAACTATGTCAGTTGGACTCTCCGCTGTACTACTTTTATGCTACAGTTCGAAATATGTCGTTGAATTTATTGAAAAAGCAAAAGCGAAGAGCTGGACTTTCAATGGATGAATGGCAGGTTCAATTAAATAGTATTTATTTTAGGCCCGATTTATTGATGATTACAGAAGAAATGGTCTTGAAAATAAAAATGGCCATTAATAGCCTTCCAAACCGATGTAGATTAATTTTTAAGCTAATTAAGGAGGATGGATTAAAATACAAAGAAGTTGCAGAGCTATTGAATATTTCAATCAAAACGGTAGAGGCTCAAATGGCCATTGCTATGCGTAGAATGGCCCAAAGTATGCAGGTTGACCTTCAAGCTAAAACGGTCTTAGAAAAAAAAGTAAAAAAATAATTTAATTTGTTTAGGGGTAAATAGAATACTCAGTTGTTATAGTAATGGAACCAACTATAATAATGAGCCAGGAAAGATTTTGGTTACTAATTGCTAAGAAGATTGCCAAAGAAGCCAACGAGCAGGAACTTGTTGAGCTAAATCAATATATTCAGGATCATCCCGAGTGGCAATTTGCCGTTCAAAATCTAGAGAATATCTGGCAAATACCTCTCCCTGCCAATAAAGCAGCAGCAGAAGATGCATTTATGCTTCACCTCAATAAAATTGCTGGGAGCAGTCCTAATGATTTTTTAGAAGAACAACACCATACTATAAATTCAATCTGGACCATCCCTAAATGGATTTATTATGCTGCAGCTTCTCTATTAATTGTTATAGGATTCACGTATTTCCTACTTAAACCATCATTTTCGCCTACATTGGTAAAAGTTCAACCAGAATCTAATGAAATTTCAACTCGGTTGGGTTCAAAAACACAAGTAAAGTTACCTGATGGGTCAATTGTTTGGTTAAATGGAGGGAGTAAACTTGTTTATCAAAAAGAATACGGCAAAACTTTACGAGAAGTTAGTTTAATAGGGGAAGGATATTTTGACGTGGTAAAAAATAAAGAAGTACCCTTTATCATTAATACTAAGAGTATAAAAATAAAGGTTTTAGGTACTGTTTTTAATGTAAAAGCATATCCCGAAGACAAACAAACAGAAACCAGTCTTATAAGGGGTAAAATTGAAGTGACCATAAAAAATAGGCCAGATAATAAAATTATTTTATCTCCTAATGAGAAACTGATTGTAGAAAATGAACTAATTGAAGCGCAAAACAAGCGTAAATCCATTGAACTAATTCCAACTGTTTCCATTAACAAATTAAAATTCATTTCACCAGATAGTTCTGTTGCAGAAAATCAATGGGTAGAAAATAAATTAGTTTTTAGAGATCAAACTTTTGAAGAGTTGGCATTGATGATGGAGAGATGGTATAATATCAAATTAGAAATTCAATCGGCTTCATTGAAGTCTACAAGAATGAATGGAAATTTTGAAAAAGAAACCATTGATCAGGCTATAGAGGCTTTGAAGTTAATTATACCATTTAAAACTTACCAAAAAGGGAATACGATTATTATTTACCAATAAAATTGCTGCCATATGAGATTAAGATTGAATTCAACATAAAATTGGGCGAAGTTCCGTTGGCGCGGAACCTCGCCAGGTTTAGAAAAGACAAACTGTACAATCTGTAAGTAATTCATAACCCTTTCAATTTGAAAATATGAAAAATAATGAAACACCCGTTGTTTCACACAAAGATCTTTTTATACAAAAGCTTGCCCGAATTATGAAAATCACTACTGCTTTACTGCTACTTGTATCTATGCAAGTTTCTGCAATCGGTTTCTCGCAAAGCCGAATTACCATAAAGATGGCTTCGCTTGACCTTAAAAAAGCATTATTTGAAGTGGAGAAGAAAACCGATTATCGGTTCCTTTTTGCTGAGGAAGTAGTAAAAGGTAAACCTAAAGTGACCATTAATATGGTAGATGCAACTTTAGATGAAATCTTAGGAAAGCTACTGGTGAATACCGGCATTAATTACAAGATACTCGGTACTAATTTAGTAGTGCTGAAAGAAACAAACAATGCTACCAAAGATCTTGCAGAAATTATAGTAAAGGGAAGAATAACTTCTGCTACTGGTGAGCCATTAGCTGGAGTATCTATTCAGGTAAAGGGAACTCAAGTTGGAACCACTTCAGACAACAATGGTGCATTCTCCATTACTGTTTTAGATGAGAATGCTAAATTGCTTATTTCATCTATTGGTTATGAACCACAAGAAATTGCTGTTGCAGGTAAACGAGATGTAAGTATTGCATTAATAACCGCTGTAAACAACCTAGAACAAGTTGTAGTAACAGGTTATGGTACACAACGTAAAAGAGACCTTACAGGTTCTGTAACAACTATTAAAGGAGATGAGTTGGCAAAAATGCCCAATACCAATCCTATTAGCTCTTTACAGGGAAGAGTTGCAGGTTTAACTGTAGCAAATTCTGGTGTGGCAGGAGCAAGTCCGGTCGTTAGAATAAGAGGGGTGAATAGTACCAATAGCGCTAGCCCGGTTTATGTAGTGGATGGTATATTACAAGACAATATTGACTTCTTAAACCCTGCTGATATTGAAACCATCGACATATTAAGAGACCCTTCTTCTATTGCTATTTATGGATTAAGAGGTGCAAATGGAGTAATAGCTATCACTTCCAAAAAAGCTACAAGAGGTCAAACCAGAATCAATTTTCAAAGCACCATAGGTTTTCAAAAAGTGACTGATAAAATTAAGGTGACCGATGCTGCTGGGTTTAAAAAATTGTATGATGCACAGTTAACCAATATTAATGCTGCTCCCTTTGATTATACCAATTATACGGCAAATACAAATTGGCAAAATGAAATTTTGCAAAATGCGTTACTTACAACCAATAACTTAAGTGTTTCTAATAATTCAGAAAAAAGTAGTACTTATTTAAACATTGGGTATAATAAACAGGATGGGGTAGTAAAATTTAATAGCTACGAAAAATACATGATTCGTTTGAATCAAGAAATTCGTTTTAATAGCAATATTAAAGTAGGAGGAGAAATTAATGCATTCCATTGGATTCAAAACCCTGCTGCTGTTAGTTTAACCAATGCGTTATGGGCTGCACCAATAGTTCCAATTAAGCAAGATGCTACAACTTTTTATAGCATGCCTTCTTTTCAACGTGCACAAGTAGGTAATCCAATTGCTTCATTAAATAGAAACAATGGAACAGATATTAATAAAGGGTTTCGATTTATTGGTTCTTTGTATGCCGAAGTGAAATTTTTAAAAGACTTCACATTTAAGTCTTCATTTTTTGCAGATTTAGGGTTTAATAACTCTCGATCTTACACACCGTTGCCATTTACTTTCATCAATTTAGGAGAGGGTACAGCACCAACCAATAGTTTTTATGACAACACAATTAGAACGGGTGTAAGTCAAGAAATGGCAGAATTTAAACGCTACCAACAAGACCATACCTTAACTTATGACAAGCAATTAGGGAATGGACATAAATTAACTGCATTGGTAGGTTTCACTTCTATTTATAGTATTAGTACAAATATCAATGGTAATAGAAGAGATACTTCAGTGAACGTGCCTAATAATCCTGATTTCTGGTATCTCAGTACCATCAATGCCAATAACCCGGGCCTTTATGGCGGCGGTGGAGGCGAAAGTGCCATCATGGGTATGTTTGGAAGATTAAGTTATGCATACCAAAATAAATATTTAGTAAATGCAACTTTAAGAAGAGATGGTAGTTCAAAATTTGCACCACAGAATCGTTGGGGTACTTTTGGATCTGTTGGTTTAGGATGGATTGCATCTGAAGAATCTTTCGTAAGAAAATTCAACTTCATCAATTTCTTGAAATTAAGAGCTGCTTGGGGTGAAACTGGAAATGCAAATGGGTTTGCGGATAATTTATTTAGGCCAGGTATTTCAAATGCTTCAACAGCCATTTTTGGTAACAATGTATATACTGCAATTCAAGCGGCGTATATACCTGATCCAAATTTGCGGTGGGAAGTAGTTAGAGGATTAGATCTTGGGTTCGACTTAAAAACTTTAAACAATCGTTTAAATGTTGAGTTTACTTTTTATAACAGAACCACTTCAGATATTTTAACTGCAGTTACTTTACCCAATGAAACTAGAAGTTATTTTACCAATCTTGGCAAAATAACCAATCAAGGAATAGAGTTAAGTTTAAATTGGACCGATAAAATTGGTAAAGAAATCACCTATTCAATTGCACCAAATTTCAGTTATAATAAAAACACAGTAAATTCTATAGGTGATAAAATTAATTTTCAGCTATTTGGAAATGGCGGTGCTAATTTGACTGAAACAGGCCAATCAATTGGTTATTTCTTTGGATATAGGCAAATTGGAATATACCAGTCTACTGCAGAGTTAGGTAAAATGGCTCGTTTTGGTAATTCATTACCTGGTGATATTGCATATGCGGATATTAATGGAGATGGGTTGTTAACTCCTGCTGATCGTACTTACCTAGGAACACCATTTCCTCCGTTTAGCTATGGATTAAACATCAATGTAGCTTACAAAGGATTTGACTTCACCATTGAAGGACAAGGGGTGGCAGGTAATAAAATTTATACCCAACGAAGAATTGCCAATTTTGCAACATTAAATTATGAAGCCAACAGATTGAATGCTTGGACTGGCGGTGGTACAACTAATGTTGAGCCCATATTAGATAATACAAGAGGGAACAATTTCCTATTCAGTAGTTATTTTTTAGAGCCAGGTGATTATTTCAGATTGCGAACTTTGCAAGTTGGATATACTTTTTCTGATGGATTGCTAAAAAGAGTGGGCATTTCAAAAGCACGTGTTTTTGTTAATGGGCAAAACATTAAAAGCTGGAGTAAGGTAACTGGCTATTCTCCTGAAGCACAAATTGGAAGCATTTTAGGTGGAGGTGCCGATAACGGAACATTCCCTGTTCCAGCAATTTATTCAGTTGGTATCAATGTTACATTTTAAAAGAACGCTTAAAAATATTCAACCATGAATAATTTAATAAATAAAAAAAGCATCAGTAAATGGATGCTGCTACTATTAACCGTAACGGTTTTTACGGCTTGTAAAAAGAATTTTTTAGATACTGCAAGGCAAGGCGGGTATGACGAAGAAAATTACCCTTATCCTGGTGGCTCTGGTCCGTATGATCAATATATTTTTGGGGCATACAATAGTTTGCGTGACTACAATGTACATGTAGATGGATTCATCAATGCAACCAGTATCAGAAGTGATGATGCAGACAAAGGGAGTACGCCATCAGATGGCGGAGCCGATGTAATAAGCATGGATAATTTTCCAGTACTCCCTAATAGTGGAAGAGCAAATGCTTTATGGGTAGGTTATTATGGATTAATCAACAGATGTAATAATACATTGTTCCAAATTGGAACCAACAAACAAATTGTAGCTAATGATGCAGTTAAACTACAGTCTCAAGCTGAAGTGAAATTCATTCGTGGGTATTCTTATTTTATGTTGACTCGATTGTTTGGCAAAGTGCCCATTATTGATACACTATTTACTGATCCTGCTGCACAAAACAATGTGCCACAAAGTTCAGTTGATCAGGTTTACGCATTTATAGAAAGAGACCTCAGCTTTGCTGCAGCTTACTTACCTGCATTTTGGGATGCGGTTAAATTTCCAGGAAGAATCACCAGTGGTGCTGCCAATGGAATGTTGGCTAAGGTTTATTTAACACAGCAAAAATGGGCACAGGCAATGAATGTTGCCAATATGGTCATGAATTCGGGGCAATACAATTTAAGCACACCGTACAATACCATTTTTTCTGAAGAAGGAGAGAATAGTAAAGAATCTATTTTTGAAGTTCAAGCTAGAGCAGATGCTATTAATACAACGTCTCAGGGTATTCAGTACACTAGTTTGCAAGGTGTAAGAGGTGCAGGCCCTTGGGATCTTGGATGGGGATGGAATTCTCCAAGTGCAAATCTTGCAGCTGCTTATGAGCCCAATGACCCAAGAAGAGCAAGAACAATTTTATTCACGAGCACACCAACAACACCTGGCATAACCATTTTTGGAGAAGTAACTCCAGTAGGTTTGCCTAATCCCCGTTACAATCATAAAGTACATACCAATCCAGCAACAAGAGCTGCAGTTGGGAATAGGTTCGGTTGGTGGATGAATGTTCGCATTCTACGATATGCAGATGTTGTGTTAATGTATGCGGAAGCTGCCAATGAATTGGGTGGGGCAAATAATATTACCGCAGCTAAAGCAGCACTTAACAGTGTTCGTTTTAGAGCTAGGGCTGGAAATAATTCCATACTTCCAGATATCACTACCAATGATCAAGCAGTTCTTAGAGACGCTATTAGACAAGAAAGACGAGTAGAATTAGCTATGGAGCACGATCGTTTCTTTGATATTGTTAGATGGGGTATTGCGCAAAATGTTATGAATGCTGCAGGTAAATCTAATTTCAATGCTACCCGAGATGTATTGTTACCAATACCACAAGCACAAATTGATTTAACCGGTGGGGTTTTAAAACAAAATCCTGGCTATTAATTGACTTTTTAAAAATATTGATATGCAATTATTAAATAATAAAATCAAGTATTCAATTCTAGGCTTGTTTACACTGAGCAGCTTAATGCTCTCTTGTAAAAAGGACGGGAATCCCAATAATTTACCGGCTGTTTCTACTGCAGACTATGTAGGTAAGATTGATGGATTTACATCTTCAGATGAAGTGTTTCCAGAGAGCTTAGTAGCATATTGGCCATTTGATAATACCAAAAATGAAACAAAGTCTAATACCGCTCCAGGAACTTCTTTAAATGATAGTTATGTGGCAACCGGCGTTAAAGGGCAAGCACTTAGATTAAATGGAGGGTTTTTATACTATCCTACTCAGTTCAATGCCTTCAAAACTGATGTGTTCAAAAGTTTTGCCATTAGCACTTGGATTCAAATTTCGAATAATGGTTCTAAAAGAACGATGTTATTTCAATTAACCAGACCAGGCGTATTTAACGGGAGTTTGAATTTCTCATTGAATACACAGTCTTTTCCTGCATCTAATACAACTGATCTAAAAGTTCAGCCCACTTTCATCACTATAGGGGGTGGAACGCAAGACAATGTAAATACACTAAGAGATGCGCCAGGTTCTGCTAATTATATGCCATATATCACTCCTCCAATAGGTCCAGATAAATGGGTGCATTTAGCATTGAATTATAATGCAAGCAATGGCTTTTTTGATATTTGGATTAATGGAACAAGAGCTGGTGCATTCCCAAGTAGAGGAACTGGAAATAATAATTTTAAAGCTTATGAACCTAGTGAAGTAATTATTGGTGGTAACTATAATGTTATTCCTGGCAAATCAGTAAGTTCCGATGTAAGCTTTGGCGCAATGACTGGTGTAATAGATGAAATGAGAATTTATAATATTGCATTACCCGATGCACATATTAAAGCGCTTTACAACTTAGGTAAAGCGGGTAAATAATAATAAAAGTTCTTTTTGGGTTGAATACTGGTTTTTTTGATAAATACCCGCCTTAGTGCGGGTATTTTTAATTCATTAAATTATTCTATGAAAAAATATTTATTGCTGATTGTTTGTTTAATGGTGTCCACATTATTTGCACAAAAAAAACAAATGAATGCCAATTCTATTTCACCAAATGATACGGCTTTATTTAGGAAGGTACAGGCTGCCACATTTCAATATTTTTGGACTGGCGCCGAGCCAAACAGCGGATTGGCAAGGGAACGTGTTCATATGGATAATATTTATCCGCAAAATGACCAAGATGTTGTAACAAGTGGGGGAGGTGGTTTTGGGGTCATGGCTATACTAGTAGGAATTGAAAGAAAATTCATTACTAAGGCTGAAGGAATTCAACGACTTGAAACCATCTTACATTTTTTAGAAACTGCAGATCGATTTCATGGTGCATGGCCACATTGGTGGAATGGTAAAACTGGAAAAGTAAAACCTTTCAGTAAATACGATGACGGTGGTGATTTAGTGGAGAGCTCCTTTATGTTGCAAGGATTGTTATGTGTTAGACAATATTTTAAGAACGGGAATAAACAAGAAAAAGCATTAGCTGCAAGAGCAGATAAACTTTGGAAAGAAGTTGATTTCAATTTTTATCGTAATAACCAAAATGTATTGTATTGGCATTGGAGTCCTAACCATGAATGGAAGATGAATTTCCCGGTAAAGGGATACAACGAATGTTTAATCATGTATATCCTGGCAGCATCTTCTCCCACTCATGCTGTACCTGCAGAAGTTTATCATGAGGGGTGGGCAATGAATGGGAAGATTAAGGATACCAAAATCTCCTATAATTTACCCCTAGATTTGAAGCACCAAGGTAATCCACCCAATGGGGGGCCATTGTTTTGGGCACATTATTCATATTTGGGTTTAGATCCTAGAGGACTAAAAGACCAATATGCCGATTATTGGAATGAAACGGTAAATCAAGCTAAAATAAATTACGAGTGGTGTGTACAAAATACTGCGGGATATAAAGGCTATGGCCCCAATAATTGGGGATTAACTGCTAGTTATTCTATAAAGGGCTATGCCGGACATGCACCTAGTAAAGAGAGAGACAAAGGGGTTATTTCACCTACCGCAGCACTCTCATCCTTTCCATATACCCCTAAAGAATCAATGCAAGCAATGAAATTTTGGTACAATGATTTGGGAGATAAGGTTTGGGGGAATTATGGTTTTTATGATGCATTCAGTATTCATCATAATTGGTTTGAGCCAAGGTATTTGGCTATAGATCAAGGACCAATTGTAGTGATGATGGAAAACTATCGAACAGGTTTATTGTGGAAATTATTCATGAGTAGCCCTGAAATTAAACAAGGCTTAACTAAATTAGGATTCAAAAGCCCCTACATAAAAAAATAAATATGAGAAACTGTTTAATTTGGGTTGCTGTTTTTTTGTTTATTACTGATATTAATGCACAGTCAACAGTTAAAGCAATGTCATTTAATATTCGTTTAGATGCTGCTTCTGATGGAGAAAACAGATGGGACCTGCGTAAAAATAGAGTGGCAGACCTCATGCAATATTATGAACCAGATTTTATTGGTGCTCAAGAAGTATTGCATCACCAATTAGCCTATTTAGACAGTAGTTTGGTTCAATACAGTTATATAGGTGTAGGCAGAGACGATGGCAAAACGCTCGGAGAATACTCCTGTATTTTTTATAATCAAGATAAATATACTCCCATTAAACAATCTACTTTTTGGTTAGCGCCAAAATCAGATTCTGTTTGCATGGGTTGGGATGCGGTTTGCAATCGAGTTTGTACATATGGCTTGTTTAAAAACAAAAAAACCAATCAAGTGGTTTGGGTATTCAATACCCATTTTGATCATGTTGGAAAAACAGCTAGAATAGAATCTGCAAAATTGATATTACAAAAAATTAAAGAACTGAATGTTAAGAATGATCCAGTAATTCTATTGGGCGACTTTAATTTAAGACCAACCGAAGAGCCGATTCAAAAAATTGCGAGTGATATGAACAATGCAAGAGCTATTAGTAAAATGGTTTATGGCAATATAGATACTTGGAATGGGTTTAAATTTAAAGAAAAGCCCAATGGGGGAATTGATTATATATTTGTGAATAAGCATAAGCGAATAGTTGTTGAAAAATTTGCAACTATTACAGATTCTTATGATTTAAAATATCCAAGCGACCATTTTCCTGTAATGGCAACTATCACTCTATTAAAATAATCATTAATGAAATCGATTTTTAAAAGCCTATTTGTTTTTTTTATTCTATTACAATTTGGTTCTGGCAATTTTGCTACTGCTCAACCTTTTATTAAAGAAATCAAGGCATTTCAAACTGCTGATAGTATATTAATGCCACCCTCAAGAGCAATTTTATTTGCAGGTAGCTCCTCATTCAGGTTATGGAAAAATATTGAATCAGATTTTCCAAGACATACCATTATTAATAGAGGGTTTGGTGGTTCTTCTTTACCTGATGTTATTCGCTACACCGAGGAGATTTTATTTCCGTACAATCCTAAACAAGTAGTTATTTATTGTGGTGAAAATGATTTTGCGGCAGATCCAACACTTTCAAGTGATTCGGTAGTTGAAAGGTTTAAAACGCTTTTTCAAATGATTCGTAAGCGTAATAAAACTACTCATATTGCATTTGTGAGCATGAAGCCAAGCCCATCTAGGTGGAAAATGAAAAATCAAATGATTGCAGCTAATGAGGGAATTAAACAGTATTTAAAATCACAAAGAAGAACGAATTATGTTGACGTGTGGACTCCTATGTTAGCTGAAAATGGAGAACCAATGAAAGACTTATTTCTTTCGGATAATCTACATATGAACGCAAAAGGCTATGCTATTTGGCAAAAAGCAATAGAGCCTGTTTTAAAAAAATAATTTAATCATTACTGACTGTTTTTTGTTTAACTTCAATAGGTTCTGTTTTTACATTAAACAGCCGATATGCATATTGACATTGATACATTGCTTGCTTATGGTGCTACACCTAAAGAATGGCGCAAGGGAGAACTAATCTTTAGTCAAGGAAACGAAGCCCGTTATTTCCACCAACTTGATGCTGGTATGGTAAAAATGACGAGTTTAACCAATGATGCAAAAGAGTTTATACAAGGTGTTTTTACCGATGGTAATAGTTTTGGAGAACCCGCATTAATGTTATCAAAACCTTATCCTGCAAGTGCATACGCAGTTAGTGATTCAATCATTTATCGATTAAATAAGGAAAAATTTCTATTGTTGCTCGATGATCATCCCGCTTTATTTAAAAAACTATTCAATATATTTTGTGAGCGATTGTATTGTAAAACTTTAACAGCTAATATTTTAGTAAACAATTCCCCTGAAGAGAAATTAATTGGTTTTTTTGATAAGATTAAATCTGAATGTAAGTTAAAAGGAACTGGTCTTGTGCCCTATACAAGGCAACAATTGGCAGATTATACAGGTTTAAGAGTTGAAACTGTTATTCGAACTTTATCTAAATTGGCAGAAAGAAAAATTGTGGTCATTCAAGATCATAAAGTATTTTATAAATGAATGTTACCCGCCTATTAAAAATTGCCATGCTAAATTTAGTTTTAGTAGCCTTGATAGGTGTTTTGATGCGGTATAAAATTGGTTTTGAATTCACATGGGTTAATCAGAAGAATTTACAATTAGCTCATTCCGGATTTGCTTTTTCAGGGTTCATTTCATTTTTGTTAATGATTTTTATAGTTGATTCATTAAAAAAAATATTAGATGAAAGGCAGCTCGATTATTTTAGTAGTATTATTTATCTCAATCTACTATTTGCTTATACTACCTGTATATTGTTTTTCTTAACCGGTTATGGGGTATGGTCGGTATTATCTCAATTGGTTGGGTTGATTGTTGGAGGCTTATTTATTTATCGCTTATTGCGTGTTTTGCCTCTCTTTAAGCAACCTCATATTACTAATTGGTATAAAGCTGCTGGTATCTTTTATTTACTTTCGCTTTTAGCCAATATATGGCTTTTATACATGTTTGTTTCAGGTAAGAAAACCCAACATACTTATTTAGCAGCAACTTATTGGTTTCTTCATTTTCAATACAATGGTTGGTTCTTTTTTGGATGCATGGGATTATTTTTCAATTGGCTTTTTACCAAAGATTTATTAACCAATTTTAATCAACGTACGTTTTGGCTTTTTGCCGCCAGTTGTTTCCCCGCTTACGGACTTTCTGTATTGTGGTTAGAACTTCCTTTATGGGTGTATATTATAATTGTGGTTTCAGCATTTATGCAATTAATTGGTGTAATTCAATTGACCAAATTGATATTAAGCAAACCAATAATCAATTTAATAAAGCAGAACAAAACAGTATTAATGCTTTTCTTCATTTCACTAGGTGCTTTGTTGGTAAAAGTTTTTTTGCAAGGTGGATCAACCATTCCTTTTATCAGTAAACTGGCCTTTGGCTTTAGACCTATTGTGATTGCTTACTTGCATTTAGTATTATTGGCTTTTACTGCTTTGTTTTTAATTGGATACATTTATTTGAATGATTATTTTTCATTTAGTAAGCGCAATTTTTTGGCTACAAAATTATTTGCACTTTTTGTTGTGTTAAACGAAATTGTGTTGGGTATTCAAGGAATTGCTTCTTTGAGTTATACCGTGATTCCTTTCGTAAATGAAATTTTATTAATTATTGCTGCAGGGTTGTTATTATCTAGCATTTTGATGGTTCCGCAAAAGTCTTATAAGCAGTAGCTTTATTTGTGATTACAATCATAAAAAAAACTTTTGCTAAATAGGAACTTAGCCAAAACCATAAATCTCGGTTATGAAAAAAAATGCACTTATCTTATCTTCCATGCTATTGGTATTTAGCATAGGATGTTCAAACGCCAATTCTTCAACTGAGCCCGAAAATTCAAGCTCGGCTACCACATCAGAAACAGGGGCAGGTCAATCTGCAGTTAAAGATGAAATATCAAGCCCCAATATCGTTCAGGTAGCAGTCGGTAGTAAGGATCATAGTACCTTGGTAGCAGCTGTGAAAGCTGCAGAATTGGTGGATGCTTTAAGCAATGCTGGTCCCTTCACTGTTTTTGCTCCAACCAATGCTGCTTTTGAAAAGTTACCTGCTGGCACAGTAGAAGGTTTATTAAAACCAGAGAAGAAAGCTGATTTGAAAAATATTTTAGAGTACCATACCTATGTTGGCGTTCTAAAAGCAGAATACATGCAGGATGGTCAAGAATTTGAACAAGTAAATGGGGGTAAGGTAAAAATTACTAAGAAAGATAATAAGTTATTTGTTAATGGTTCTGAAGTGGTAGCATCAATTGTTACATCAAACGGTATTATTCATGTAATCAATGATGTATTATTGCCTAAATAGTTGATCTAGCTAAACATTTTGATTTGCATTACAGTTGCAATACTCATTGCTCTTTGCTTAGCTAATTCTGCTTTTTCACCTTCAAACAATTCTTCAACTGTTTCGGTAAATAAACTAGTCCATCTTTGAAAATGCTCCATCTTCATGGGGCATTTTTGATGTATGTCTTTATGTTTTGCCATTGGATTACCCTCGTAAGTTCCGGAATAGAATAAAATATTTTCCCAGAATCCGTACATGACAGGCAAATGTGCTGCCCAATTTACGGGCACAATTTCTGTAAAAAAAAATGCTATTAACGGATCTTTTTTTACTTTTTCATAGAAGCTATTGATTAATAACTCTATATCAGCTCTATTAGTAATATCTTTTTTCATAGTAGTTTTTTAATAATTAAATAGTATTAATTACAAATCTTTCTTTTTAAACTTTGATAAGGAATATGCAAATGGCAAAACACCCCAAAGTATCAATAATCCAAGAGAGACGACCATTCCGATTGTAGTGCCAAAAAAATCCTTGAAAATCGCCCCAGTATATCCCATGATAGCAGAAGTGTCTAATTGCAGTAAAATTAATATTCTTGATAGGTCTAATGGGCTTAAAGCAGTCATTAGCACCATTGGTTGTTCAATAGGGTAGTCGGCAAATTGAAAAAGCAGAAAAAGTAAAATTCCGTCAAAGAGTAATGCAAAATAGATCCATAAAACAATGGTTAGCCCAATCCCTTTTGCTTTGTCTTTATATACAATGGTACAAAGCATTGCGATTGATACAAAAATGGTTGTAATCAGAATACCAATACCAATCATTAAAAATGATAAGGGAGGCTCTGCAAAAATGAGCAAAGGAATGCCTGCACCAATAATAAAAGCAGTAACTAGACTACTATTTAAGCCCCAGAATAAACTAAGCCAAATTTTTTTTCTTTTGATTGGATGACTGATCAATAGTTCAATAAATTCAGCACTATTATAGATATATATTGCTGAGAATAATATGGAAACCAGCGGTACAGTTAATAAAATTAAATTTAATAAGGTTAAAATGCCTTTTGCGCTGCTATCTTCTAAAGTAAATGCAGACCATCCAATTAATACCAGGATGAATGTGTAAATCATCACAAACTTGTTCTTCATGATATCTAGCATTACATATTTAAATATTCTTCCCATTTTTTCCAGCTTTTAAAATTTGTAAAATGGCTTTGGAGATTTTTTCTGTTTGGGTATATTTTTTTAATGCTGAAACAGATTGATGAAAGATAATATCTCCTTCTTGCATAAAAATAAGTTCACTAACCATATCGTCTAATTCACTGAGTAGGTGAGAAGTGATTATAATTAATTTCCCTTTTTGTTTTTCAGCAATTATTTTTTGTTTGAGTTTTTCAGCAGCAATTGGATCAAGGCCTGCCGTGGGTTCATCTAATATCAGAATTGCAGGGTTAAACATAAATGCCAATACGGCACTTACTTTTTGCATTGTTCCCCCACTTAGTGTGCTCATTTTTTTATCTAATAATGAATCAAGGTCATATGCCTTATATAAATCATAATCTAACTCAGCATCACTATTTCGAATGCCTTTGATCATCTTTATTATTTGACCGATGGTCATATTTTGAGGGTATCTACCTATTTGAGGCATGTAACCAATTTGCTTTTTGTATAATTCAGCTTTAAGAATGGATTCATTATTCACTAAGATATTTCCTGTATCAGGAATTACCATTCCAAGTATTATTTTAATTAGAGTGGTTTTGCCACATCCATTCGGCCCAACTAATGCGATGCATTCACCTTTGTTTAAGAAGAGGTCAACGGAATTTAAAACGGAAAGTTTTCCAAATTTTTTCGATATTTTTTCAATCTGAATCATAATTTCAACAAGTTCATTAATGGTTTTTCATCAATAAAATTTTCTGGCGTAAGGCTTGGGATTTTCTTCTCCGATTGATCAAGCAGTGTTACAATAAGACTTCTGTATAATAACATAGCTGTTGGATTATTCTCTACTATTACTGAATATAAACTCAATGGTCTATAAGGGACGTCTCCAATTTTGTCTTTATTTAAGTCGTATCCAGTGTATTTATCCCAATAGTTGTATTGAAACTTATTCAATAATAAAGTTCCATTAGTACTTACATCAAAAGTATTTTTTAAAAAATTGTTGCTTTGAATAGTATTATCCATACAGTTGGCTTGTATTTTTAGTCCCCATCCATTATTGCTAAAGGCATTTTT
The DNA here is from genome assembly GCF_030695065.1 of Sediminibacterium sp. Classification (GTDB taxonomy): domain Bacteria; phylum Bacteroidota; class Bacteroidia; order Chitinophagales; family Chitinophagaceae; genus Sediminibacterium. The sequence goes on from NZ_JAUYTR010000021.1 coordinate 143,607, forward strand.
TTCTACGATAGTTCTATTGCAGCCATCCATAAAAATAGCTGCCGTATTTTTATTAAATGTATTTCCAGACAAATGGCAGTCAGATATTTCTTTTAATAATATTCCATATGCAGCATCCCCCCAATTTTCATTGAAAGTGTTATTCATCATGGTAATTTTTTTTGAAAACATAACAGCCACACCTGCTCCATTTCTACTGAATATATTTGTGAAATAAGCATCGTTATTAGAATTCATAAAATGTAAACCATACCTAATATTATCAGTTACCGTATTTCTCCAGATTACTGAATTATTTACAAATTCAAAATAGATTCCATCTCTGCATCCTTTCATACTATTGCCAATGATTTGTAAACTGTCGCTTTTCCAACAGTGTATTCCATTGCCTATAGTTTGTTCTTCTTTTCCAAATGCAACGATTTTATTGTTTTTGATTAAACAGTGGGTACTGAATTGGATGTATATGCCAAAAAAGTTATCGTATAATTCATTATCAATGATGGTTACTCTTGTTGCATCATATACTTTAATGCCCCCCGGATCATCTAAGCTTGCATATCCAGAATGCTGAACTCTCAAGCCACGAATGGTAACATAACTAGATTTAACTGAAAGTACTTCGTATTTTTTATCTCCGTCTAAAATTGGTCTATCTATACCAAACAACGTAATTGATTTGTTAACAATAATATTGCCTTCTTTGTACAGCCCTTTATGTATATAAACAGTATCCCCATTTTCTGTTTTTTCTAACGCTGCTTTAATCGTTTTAAAAGAATGATTTGATCCAACGTGTAAGCTTTTGGCAATAAGCGCATATTTGCTAGTTAAGAGTAACAGCGTAATCAATATCCATTTCATCCTTATTTGTTTATTTGATCCCAAGAAACTGTTTCTACAGAAATTGATTTACCCTTATTCATTGCTAAATCTTTGTTTGAAAATGCAGCCGTATTGCTTCCCATTGGACTTTTAATTGTTTCATGACTGATATACCAAGCAGTAGTTGCATCAATTAGTTGATTGTTTGCTTCATAGTCATTTACAAATAATTTGTTCATCATAATTTTTTCGTTCAATTTATTAAATGCAATCATACAGTTTAAGTCGTCAAACTTATAAATCCTTCCCTTAGTACTAATAGCTTCTGCGCCAAACCGAATATCTGCAACAGTCATTTTACAAAATGCACACTGGTCTTTATTAACTACTAAAGCATCTGGTTTTACATTAGAGCAAGAGCTAAGTAGCATTACAAATAATATTGTAGCAGTTGTTTTTTGCTTAATCCATTTTGTAAACCAGCCCGCTTCTAAGCCTACTGCTATTAAACATAATAATCCAGCTCCAATGAATAACCATCCCCCCATATCGGGTATGGAGTAAGCCCCAAAATTGAGTAACTGTTTAAATCCAATAAGTGGTGGTTGATAAGCCATTCCAGGTACAATAATTGCAGCATTGGGGTCTAGATTATGTCCATAATTGTATTCCCATCTCCAAAAATCAATCATAGCGATTATTCCAAATACTACAAATGCAATGAAGGTACTGTACAACAATTTTCTGCCGCCTTTTAAACCAGCGAAAAGCATCAATAACGAATAGAAACCAATAATATAAGGTAAAATAGTAAACTCAATAAAATTCTCTTCATGTAATGTTTGCATTCCTATATAATGGTTTAATCCATTTATGATTGCAACGTCTCCACCTAATTTATAAGAAAATATTTGCAAGCCCAATCCTTCAGGGTATTGTGGCGCGTCTAATTCAATTCGCCAAATAGGTATAAAAATGGAGATTGCTAAAAATACAGCACTAATTACTAACAACCATTTCGATGTTGTAGCTATTTCTTTTCTCATCTTAAAAAGTTTAAAAATAAAAAAGGAGCAGTGTTGGTCTGAACTGCTCCTTTTGTTACAAACGATTACTTAGTTTCTGGAACAGGTTTTCCTAAACTAAATGTAAGCGGTACATTACTACCAGCAGGGGAAACCCTAATATAACCCTGCATTTCTTGGTGTAATGCACTACAGAAATCTGTACAGTACATTGGAAACATACCAGGTTTTTTTGGAACCCATTTTAATGTGGTTGTTTCGCCAGGCATAATTAATAGTTCTGCATTATCTGCACCTTTAATAGCGAAGCCATGTGGCACATCCCAGTCTTGTTCTAAGTTGGTTACATGAAAATATACTTCGTCTCCAACTTTAATACCTTCAATATTGTCTGGTGCAAAGTGAGAACGAATTGATGTCATGTAAACATGTACTTTATTTCCATCTCTAGTAACTTTTGCATTTGCTTCACCCATGGTTACATACGGATGCTTGTTTTCAGATAGTTTATATAATTTTAACTGACCATTGTTTCTTATAATGTCTGCCGGTGCAGACTGAGCATAGTGTGGCTCTCCAATAGTTGGGTAATCTAAAATCAATTGCATTTTATCGCCACTGATATCATACAATTGTGCACTCTGCGCCAATTCTGGACCAGTAGGTAAATAACGATCTTTGGTAATTTTATTATATGCCACTAAGTATTTAGGAGAAGGTTTTTTAGTATTTCCTCCAGGAATACTTAAGTGTCCAACAGAATAATATGTTGGCACACGATCTACCACTGTTAAATCTTTGATATTCCATTTTACTACTTCAGAAGATACAAAGAAAGAAGTGTATGCATATCCTTTACCATCAAATTCTGTGTGCAATGGTCCTAGACCTGGTTTCTTTACTTCGCCGTATAAAGCTGATTCATATTTGATTACAGGAATACCTTCGTAATCTCCATCATATGATTTTGATGCAATAGATTGTTGAATTTTATCAAAACTAAATACTGGGATTAAGGCTGCAAGTTTGCCAGAGCCTACAATATATTCTCCGGTTGGATCCACATCACAACCATGTGGAGACTTAGGACAAGGGATGAAGTAAACGATGTCTTTAAACTCTTTCACATCTAATACCAATACTTCTTCTTCCATTTTTGAAGTAGCTGTTTGGGTAGATTCATTCCATGTATTATGGGCATATTTGGCTTTCACTTTTTTGCCTTTGCCTGCTTTAATATATTCTTCCGCTTTTTTCCAATTCACCGCCATGATAAAGTCTTTGTCTTTTTGAGAAGCATTCACTTCTAATAAAGTACTGGCTTGCTCGGTATTATAGCAGCTGAAGAAAAACCAACCATGAGATTTTCCTTTACCAGCTCTGGCCAAGTCAAAGTTTACACCAGGTGTTTTTAATTGGAAAGCAACTTTCATTTCACCTGTTTCTTTTGCAACACTCACAAAAGAGATATGACCTTTAAAATTCTTTTTGTATGAATTAATGGCAACATCACCATTGTCTTCATCAGACGGGACACTAAAACGGGTACCTGCTACAATGTATTCTGAGTTCTCTGTTCCAAATGGTGAACTGTGGTTGCCAGCACTATTTGGGAGTTCTAAAATTTCAGCAGTTCTAAATGTTTTTAGATCTATTCTTGCTAAACGGGGGGTATTGTTGCCATTGGCGAATACCCATTTACCATCTATTTCACCATTGGTTTGGCTCATTTCTGTATGGTGTAAATCGTCCCATGGCACAAATCCATGCGAAGTGTTTAACATTGGTTTGGTTTCTTCACTATAGCCCCATCCTTTTTCAGGATCTACAGAGAATACAGGAATTACCCTTAATAAACGACCACTTGGTAACCCGTAAACACTCATTTGTCCGCTAAATCCACCTGAGACAAAATTGTAGTATTCATCGTATTTCCCAGGAGCTACATAGGCTTTGGCAGCTGCATCGCCACTAACAGCACTTCCCGAGTTTTTGGGTTTACATGAATACAATGCAGAAATAGCAATTATAGCTGCAATAGAAGTTGATTGTATTATTTTCATAATTATTGTTTGATTATTTAGTTCCGTCATTTTTACGCATAAATTCTAAAATTTCCCTTGCATCGGTATCGCTTAAGCCTTGATTGGGCATTCTTACCAAACACAATTCAAGTTGTGCTTGAATTTTAGGATCTTTTTCAATCATTGGATCGGGGTTAGATATAAAGTTTAAAATCCAATAGGGAGTGTTTCTTGTGGTTACTCCTTTCCATCCCGGGCCAACCAGTCTTTCTTCGGTTAGTTTATGGCAAGAAGTACACTTAGTTGCAGAAATAGCTTCTCCTTTACTAGCCATTGTATTATCAAGTGCCCCCAATATTACATTGGACTCATTAAATTTTCCTTCTCCGCGTTTAGGATCATAGTCTGAAGGAGAGGCATTTGTTGCAGCATTTACATCTGAAGCTGCTTCTGTAGATGCTGCTTTTTGACCTCCGCCACCACAAGCTATAATAGCCCAACATAGGGCTGTCATAAGTACAAATACGATCGGTTTTTTATTCATAACTGTAAGTTTTGTGTAAAGCTAGAAAAGGCAAAATCCAATGTTTATGATTGCAGTCATACTTATAAAAAAGCTTAAACATTATAATCTTCTTATTTTGCAGTATGATTCCACTATTAACGGTCTTATCTGGTTTGCTTGATTGGCTTATCAAGGCAGATCAAGAATTATTTTTATTATTAAATACTGTATACACGCATCCCTTTTTAGATGCTGTTTATCCATGGTTTAGAGAAGGCAATACTTGGATGCCTTTGTATTTATTCATTATTGTATTGGCCTTAGTGAATTTTAAACAAAAAGCTTTTGCCTTTATTTTATTTGCTGTACTTACAGTTGTGTTAACCGATCAAATAAGTAGTAGTTTAATAAAGCCTTTTTTTGAAAGGCCTAGACCTTGTAGAGATCCCTATTTGATGAATCAAATTCGACTATTATTAAATGCTTGTTCGGGTGGATATAGTTTTACCTCTTCTCATGCTACCAATCATTTTGGGTTTGCTATTTATATTATGTTCACATTAAGTAATATAATTGGGAAGTGGAAGTATGCTTTTTTAATTTGGGCTGCTGCAATTGCTTATGGTCAAGTGTATGTTGGGGTTCATTACCCATTGGATATTTTTTTTGGCGCTTTGTTAGGTGCATTCATAGGATTTGTAACTGCCTATTTTCACAACAAGACTGCTGGTATAATAACTTCAGCAGACATACAAAATAATTTGAGCCATGGTATCCAATAAGTTTTTTTATACAGTTATTGGAAGTTGTATTACTGTTTACATACTTGGAATGTTCAATATTCCATTAATGGATATTGATGCCTCCCAATATGCTTCTATTAGTAGAGAAATGATAGAGCGGAATAGTTTTTTGCAAATTTTTGATCAGGGGCAAGATTACTTAGATAAACCACCCTTGTTGTTTTGGTTATCTGCATTTAGTATGCAATTATTAGGTGTTTATGATTGGGCATACAGGCTTCCTTCTTTATTAGTATTATTAGCAGGCATTTATGCAACTTATCAGTTTGCTAAAATGCATTATGGCTCATCCATTGGTAAATTGAGTGCCATGGTATTGGCCTCATCTCAAGCAGTTTTTTTAATAAGTCACGATGTAAGAACCGATACCATGCTCATGGGGTGGGTAATGCTTTCTATTTGGCAATTGTCTAAATGGTTTCAACAACAGCGCTGGAGTAATTTTATTTTAGCATTTATTTTTATTGGATGTGGAATGATGACCAAGGGGCCCATTGCATTGATGGTTCCGGGACTAGCTTTTGCGAGTCATTTTTTATTGCAAAGGAATTGGAAACAGTTTTATAGATGGGAGTATTTAGTTGGCATTTTAATTATTGCCATCATTTTATTGCCCATGTGTATGGGGCTCTACCAACAATATGATTTGCAGCCTGGAAAATTGATTAATGGCAGACCAATAGAATCAGGACTTCGCTTTTATTTTTGGACACAAAGTTTTGGGAGGTATACAGGTGAAAATTTCTATCATGAAATGAGCCATTTCACTTTCTTGTTAGAAAATATGTTTTGGAGTTTTTTGCCTTGGATTTTTTTCTTTTTGCCTGCATTGTTTTTGACACTTAAAGAATTGCTTAAGCAAAAGTTGCGTATTTCTAACGAGCATGAATTTATAACTACTGGAGGGTTCTTACTAACTTATTTAATATTAGCAAGAAGCCAAGCGCAACTACCTCACTATATATTTGTAGTATACCCACTGGCTGCGATAATTACAGCAAAATTTTTATATGATTTGTTTTACTTAAGAAAAGGGGTGAAATGGGAAAAGCCATTGTACTATTTTCATCTATTTGTTATGGGCTTTCTATGGGTGGCCATCATTGCAATAACTGGTTTAGTTTTTGTTGAAGTGCCGGTAGTATTTCCAATTTTGGCAATCGTTGGGTTTGGCCTATTTATTTGGGTTGCTGCTAAAAAAACGGCTCCAATCCCCACACAGCTATTTATTGCACTAATTACGAGTATTGGAGTGAATTTTTTTCTGAGCACTTCTTTTTATCCCCATTTATTACAATACCAAATGGGTAATGATGCCGCAAAAACCATAAAATTTAAGAAGCTGAATCCTGCTGAAATTAGTTTGTACGGAATTCACAATAGCAATGCCCTTCACTTTTACGCAAAACATATATTCCCTTATAAATCCAATAAAGAATTGTTTAGGCTAAATGAAAAAGTACTTACCAGTAAAGACAGTATTGCAGTATTTAAAACCCTTTTTCCTTCAACAACCATAGTGCATGAAGGAAATCAGTTTGCAGTTTCTCTATTAACATTGCCTTTTCTAAATCCAACAACTAGGCAAGCAGAGACCCCCCGATATGTTATTTTAGATTTAGATGGCAAGCCCTAGCTGCTTATTTTTACTTATTTTTACCAAAATGATGGAATTTTTTCTGATACTTTTTCTAATTATTGTCAATGGGCTTTTTTCCATGGCTGAAATTGCCTTGGTGTCTGCTAGAAAAGCACGTTTAGAAGCGCAAGCAGCAAAAGGAGATGAGGATGCGGCTAAAGCACTTAAATTAGCCAATCATCCGGATACTTTCTTGTCAACGGTTCAAATAGGCATTACATTAATTGGGGTTTTAACAGGTATTTTTTCTGGCGATAAATTCAAGGAACCGCTGGCTGCTTGGCTAGCTGGTTTTAGCGGCTTGGCTGAGTACAGTACTACTATTTCTACTACTATCATTGTAATTATTGTTACTTATTTATCACTGGTATTAGGCGAATTGGTGCCTAAGCGTATTGGATTAAGTAATCCAGAAGGGATTGCAAAATCGGTGGCAGGACCAATGCGTGTTGCAGGTTGGGTTACTTTTCCTTTTATTTGGTTATTGTCTAAGTCTTCACATTTAATAGTGAAACTGCTAAGGATTAAAGCCAACGATAATCAAGTTACCGAAGAAGAAATTAAAGCAATCATAAGTGAAGGAACCGAGCAAGGGACCATTGAAGAAGCGGAGCAAGAAATTATAGAAAGGGTATTTCATTTAAGTGATCGTAATATCACTTCTTTAATGACACATAGAAGTGATATTGAATGGTTAGATGGGGAAAAGAAAGTGGGAGAGGTAAGGGCTCAATTGCAAGATATGATTCACTCAGTATATCCAGTTTGTGAGGAAGATATTGATCATATTAAAGGAGTTGTTTCTATAAAAGACTTATTTACTGCAGATGAAAATGCAACCATTTTCTCTATCATGCGTGCGGCAATGTACGTACCAGAAAACAATTCTGCCTATCAGGTATTAGAGAAATTTAAGCAGACCAAAATACACCAATGTTTTATTGTAGACGAATATGGAAGCGTACAAGGATTAATGACCTTGAATGATATTTTGGAAGCGATAGTGGGCGATATTCCTCAAGAGGAAGATGAAGACTATGAAATTATAGAGCGAGCGGATGGTTCTTATTTAATAGATGCGCAGATTCCATTTTACGATTTCTTGAGCAAATTTGATAAAACAGAATGGATGGAAAAATGGGAGCAAGACTTTAATACCCTTGCTGGCTTTATTATACACCATCTAGAAAGAATACCCAAAACAGGAGAAACTTTAGAATGGGAATCTTTCACTTTTGAGATTATAGATATGGATAACCATCGAATAGACAAAGTATTGGTTACTACTACAGAAGCATTAGCCAGCGAAGACTAAAAACTAAAACTGGTCAATTTATTGGGATAATCTAATTTGTAGCTTTTTTGATTCCCTTTACTCTTCACATGAAATAAATTGATTTGGCTGGTTTCAAAATCGTGTAATATGGAGCAGTTGATGTCTACTGTATTCATTTCTTTAATATCCGTTACTTCAAAATAAGACCAAGTACTTTCCTTTATAATTTCGTATCCTATATAATTGAACTTAACAGGCTTCCCATTAACTTTTAATTGAAGATTTTTATTAATATATTGACTGATTTTTTGGTCAATTAGTGCTTTGTTTGTTGGTTTGATGATATCAATGGTTCCTGTACTTTGTTTTTGAAGTGTTTTTTCCAAGTCATCAGTGAATATTCTAACACTAATTTCTGCGGTTGCATCTGTAGGATTGTGATTAATTTCAATTATTGAAACAAAAAAAGGGTGCAAGATTGCTAAACTTGCGCTTATTAACCATTGAGCGAATATAGTTGCCATTAGAACAATTTAATTACCGCAAATGTCGGTTTTAATTTAAATTGCTCCAATGAATGATTTTGGCCTTTTTTTTGAAATAGGTTACAAGCATATTGCTGACTTAAAAGGAATTGATCATATTCTATTTGTTGCGGCTTTATGTATTCGCTATCAGTTTGCCGATTGGAAAAAACTGTTATGGTTGGTTACTGCATTTACCATTGGTCATTCCATTACCCTCGCTTTGAGTGTTTTTAATATTTTAAATTATTCTACAGATTGGATAGAGTTCTTAATTCCAATCACCATGTTAGTCACTGCCATCAGTAATGTCTTTGTTAAAAAGTTTGCTTTCAAGGCCAAATTCCCCATTATTTACTTTTTTGCCCTTTTCTTTGGACTAATTCATGGATTGGGCTTTAGCAATTACTTCAAAAGCATGTTAGGTAAGGGAGAAAATATTGTTCCAGAATTGTTGGCGTTTAATCTTGGGTTAGAAGCTGGGCAAATCTTGATTGTGCTATCCATTCTGTTTATTTCACTTATATTCGTTAACCTTTTTAAAGTTAATAGAAGAGAATACATTCTGTACATTTCAGGGGGTATTTTTGCCATTGCCCTTCAAATGGCTTTAGAAAGAAATCCATTTTTATAAATCAACTCTAATTATGAAGAAAATTGCGGTGTTTTTAGTTGCATCTGTCTTTGCTTTAAGCAGTCAGGCGCAAAACATCATGAACAATCCCAGTTCCAATCACGGTAACAAGTTTGAGCAACTAGGTACCATTTTACCTACGCCAAATGAATACAGAACTGCAAGTGGCGCCCCAGGTCCTAAGTATTGGCAGCAAAGAGCTGACTATGTAATTAAAGCAGAGTTAGATGAAGCCAATCTTAAATTAAAGGGAACAGAAACTGTTACTTATTTTAATAATTCTCCTGATGTGTTAACTTATTTGTGGTTGCAATTAGATGAGAATGAGCACAGCAGCAAAAACAATGCAAACTACCAAGACGCATCATCTATGCCTCGCCAATTAACCACAGCTGCGTTAGATAATATGGCTGCTGCAAAAACAGATAATGGAAATGGACATATCATTTCTTCGTTAACTGATGCTGCTGGTAAAGCTTTAAAATATACCATTAACCGCACCATGATGCGTATTGATTTGCCAAGTCCATTAAAGCCTGGCCAAAAATTCGTATTCAATGTAGCATGGAGTTATAAAGTAACCAATCGTATGACTGTTGGTGGTAGAGGTGGATATGAAACCCTAGAAGATGGAAACAATCTATTCACCATGGCACAGTGGTTCCCACGTTTATGTGTTTACAGCGATTTCCAAGGATGGCAAAACCAACAGTTTACTGGCAGAGGAGAATTTGCTTTGGCTTTTGGTAATTACGATGTAACCCTTACTGTTCCTGCCGACCATATTGTATTAAGCACAGGAGTTTGTCAAAACTATGCGCAAGTTTTAACACCAGCTCAAATGGCTAGATGGAATCAAGCACAAACTGCAAAAGAGCCTGTTGAAATTGCTACATTAGCTGAAGCCAATAGCAAAGAAAACACTAAGAGCACCCAGAAAAAAACTTGGGTATACAAAGCAGAAAATGTACGTGATTTTGCATGGACAACCAGCCGCAGGTATATCTGGGATGCAATGCCAGTTTATGTTGAAGGCAAGAAGATTATGTGTATGAGTGGCTATCCAAAAGAGGCGTATGGCTTGTATAGAAAATATTCAACTAAGGTAGTAGCACATACTATTAAATCTTATTCTAAGTTTTCTATTCCTTATCCTTATCCAGTGGCTCAAAGTATTGAAGCTTCAAATGGTATGGAATACCCAATGATTTGTTTCAATAATGGTAGAACCAACAAAGATGGTTCTTACAGCGAGCAAACCAAAGTGGGAATGATTGGTGTAATTGTTCACGAAGTTGGGCATAATTTCTTCCCTATGATTGTGAATAGCGACGAGCGTCAGTGGAGTTGGATGGACGAGGGTATCAATAGCTTTGTTCAATACTTAACCGAAGAATTGTTCGACAATAAATATCCTTCTAGAGGAGGTCCAGCTTGGGGAATTGCAGGTTATATGCGTTTGCCAAAAGAGCAATTAGAGCCAATTATGACCAATAGTGAAAACATTGTACTCTTTGGACCCAATGCTTATACCAAGCCGGCAACAGGCTTAAATATACTTCGTGAAACCATCATGGGCCGCGAGTTATTTGACTATGCTTTTAAAGAATATGCTAGAAGATGGGCATTTAAACATCCAACCCCTGCAGACCTGTTCCGTACTATGGAAGATGCAAGTGCAGAAGATTTGGATTGGTTCTGGAGAGGATGGTTCTATGGTATTGACCCAGTAGATATTGCCATTGATACAGTTAAACATGCAGTAATGAATCCTAATGCAGTTCCTACAGCACCTCTAGCTCCTACGCAAACCATGTCATTAGCAAAGCCACTATTTAGCGGTGCTGCAGCGTTTGATGATATTTCTAAACAAAGAAATAGAAACGATAAGCGCATTGTTTTCCAAACAGATGTAGATACCAGTTTAAGAGATTTTTATTGGAGATATACTCGTGGAATAGAGCCTTACGATTCAACCGTTAAGTTTTCTTTCCCTGCTAATGTTGCACCAACTGCTTTAACAGAAGAAGAGAAAAGCAAATACAAGAATGTAAACTTATATGAAGTTACTTTCTCTAATAAGGGGGGATTGGTGATGCCGATTATTGTAGAGTTTACTTTTGAAGACGGAACCACTGAAACAGAAAGAATACCTGCACAAATTTGGAGAAAGAATGAACAAAAAGTAACCAAGCTCTTTATGACTACTAAAAAAGCCAAGTCAATAAAAGTAGATCCAATGAGAGAAACAGCAGATATTAATGAAGGAAACAATAGCTGGCCTAAAAACGGTCTAGCACCAGAACCAAGCAAATTCAGCTTGTTCAAGGGTGCTGCTGGTAGAGCGCGTGGCGCATCATTTGGAGTGAATCCAATGCAGAACGCTATGCAGAAAGCCAATCAGTAATTGAATAAATATATATATGAATGCCACCTGTTTAAATACGGGTGGCATTTTGTATTTTAGCCATCCTTAAGATGCTGACTAAATATACTTTTATGAAAAAAATTGTTTTCCTCCTTTATGCTTTAGTGATAGGCTTGGTTGCCCATGCGCAAAATATCATGAACAATCCAACTTCTAATCACGGGAATAAGTTTGAACAGCTAGGTACTATTCTACCTACGCCCAATGAATACAGAACAGCAAGTGGCGCCCCCGGCCCAAAATACTGGCAACAAAGAGCCGATTATGTAATTAAAGCAGTATTGGATGAAGCCAAACTAGAACTAAAAGGAACAGAAACCATCACTTATTATAATAATGCACCTGATGTATTAACTTATATATGGTTGCAGTTAGACGAGAACCAGCATAGTACCGTTAACAATGCCAATTACCAAGATGCAACAACCCTTGAGAATGCGGTTGCAACCAATCAACTAGAAAAGTTAGCCGCTGCAAAATCGGATAATGGCTATGGCCATAAAATTGCCAAGTTAACAGATGCAATGGGTAAGCCTTTAAAGTATATCATCAATAAAACCATGATGCGCATAGATTTGCCAGCACCATTAAAGCCTGGCCAAAAATTTATTTTCAATGTAGCATGGAGCTATAAAATTGCAGATAGAATGACTTTTGCGGGCAGGGGTGGATACGAAATGTTAGAAGATGGGAATCATTTGTTTACGATGGCTCAGTGGTTCCCGCGTTTATGTGTGTACAGTGATTTTCAGGGCTGGCAGAATCAACAGTTTTCTGGAAGGGGAGAATTTGCGCTCACATTTGGCAACTATGATGTTACATTAACGGTTCCATCCGATCATATTGTATTAAGTACAGGAGTTTGTCAAAATTATAGTCAGGTATTAAGTCCAGCACAAATGACTCGCTGGAATCAGGCACAAACAGCAAAAGAACCTATTGAAATTGCTACATTAGAAGAAGCTAATAAGCGAGCTGAAGGAAAAGCAACAAGCACTAAAACATGGGTGTATAAAGCAGAGAATGTAAGAGATTTTGCATGGACTTCTAGTAGAAGATATATATGGGATGCAATGCCAGTTTATATTGAAGGAAAGAAAGTAATGTGCATGAGCGGCTATCCAAAAGAAGCGTATGGATTGTATCGTAAGTTTTCTACCAAAGCGGTAGCACATACTATTAAAACCTATTCTAAATTCTCTATCCCTTATCCATATCCAGTTGCACAAAGTATTGAAGCGTCTAATGGAATGGAGTATCCGATGATTTGTTTCAACAACGGAAGAACCAATAAAGATGGCTCTTATGCAGAAGCAACCAAGTATGGTATGATTGGAGTAATTATTCATGAAGTAGGTCATAATTTCTTCCCCATGATTGTGAACAGTGATGAGCGTCAGTGGAGCTGGATGGACGAAGGCTTAAATACATTTGTTCAATTCTTAACAGAAGAATTATGGGATAATAAATACCCTACTAGAAGAGGTCCTGCCAGATTAATTACCGATTACATGCGCTTGCCTAAAGACCAGCTTGAACCAATTATGACCAATAGTGATAATATCATTCAATTTGGTCCTAATGCGTATGCCAAGCCTGCAACTGGATTGAATATTTTGCGTGAAACCATCATGGGGCGCGAACTATTTGATTATGCATTTAAAGAGTATGCAAGACGATGGGCTTTTAAACATCCAACTCCTGCAGATTTGTTTAGAACAATGGAAGACGCCAGTGCAGAAGATTTAGATTGGTTTTGGAGAGGATGGTTTTACAGTATAGAGCCTTGTGATATTGCCATTGAAAACGTAAAGCATGCGGTGGTTAATAGTGCGCCTAGTACAGACGCCCCAAGAGCTTCTAATACAATGACGCGTGGTTTAGATAAGCCATTATTTAGTGGTGCTGCAGCTTTTGATGATATTGCTAAACAAAGAAACAGAAATGATAAGAGCATTGTTTTCCAAACAGATGTAGATACCAGTTTAAGAGATTTTTATTGGAGGTACACAAGAGGATTGGAAGCTTATGATTCTTCATTTAAGTTTCAGGTTCAAGCAAATACGCCCCCTGCTGCATTAACTTCTGAAGAATTAGCCAAGTACCAAAATACCAACTTGTATGAAATTACTTTTGCCAATAAAGGTGGATTGGTTATGCCATTGATTGTAGAATTCACTTTTGAAGATGGAACAAAAGAAATGGAGAAAATACCTGCTCAGGTTTGGAGAAAGAATGAAAATAAAGTCACTAAATTATTCATGACTAACAAAAAAGCGGTTTCGATTCAATTAGATCCATTAAAGGAAACAGCAGATATTAATGAGTCAAATAACAAGTGGCCTAATGGTGCAGTAGCTGAGCCTTCTAAATTTAGTATTTTCAAAGCAGGAGCGGGTAGAGGCAGAGGTCAGTCATCTGGAGTTAATCCCATGCAACACACAATGCAAAAAGGACAATAAATGAGGAAGAAAGTTTTTTTGAGTTTTCTAATGGGATTCTTTTGTATGGTGCTTTTTGCAAAAACAGATACGATATCTGTATATAGCAAAAGCATGAATAAGCAAATTAAAGTGGCGGTTATTCAGCCTGATAATATAGTAAAGAATCAAAAGCTACCTGTTGTATACCTATTGCATGGACATGCTGGCAATCATCGCTCTTGGTTACAGTCTGCGCCTCAACTGGAAGCCAAGGCCAATCAGTTGAATATATTATTGGTTATGCCAGATGGCAGTAGAAATAGCTGGTACATGAATAGCCCAATCAATCCAGCTGTGCAATATGAAACCTTTATGATTAATGAATTGGTGCCATATATTGATTCAGCTTATGCTACTAATTTAAAAAGAGCCATCACTGGATTGAGTATGGGTGGACATGGTGCTTTTTATTTGTCTTTAAGAAATAAAGGAGTGTTTGGCGCAGCAGGTAGTATATGCGGAGGTGTTGATATTCGTCCCTTTCCTAAAAACTGGGAACTCAATCAGTTGTTAGGAGAAATTGCTGAACAACCATCCAATTGGGAAGCTAATACAGTAATTAATATAGCAGACAATCTTAAACCTGGTGATTTACAGCTCATTTTTGATTGTGGATATGGAGATTTTTTTCTAAATGTGAATAGGGCTTTGCACCAAAAATTGTTACAGAAAAAAATTCCACATGACTACACAGAAAGGCCAGGTGCACATAGTTCGGCTTACTGGGGAAGTAGTATAGATGGACACCTTTTGTATTTCAGTAAATTTTTTAATGAAAAATAGCAAACTATGAAATCTTGGTCGCTGGTATTGGTAGGATTAATTTACAGTGGGCTTTCATTTGGCGCACAAACAGATACTTTGGCTGTTCCAAGTGCTTCTATGAAGAAAAAAATTCCAACTGTTATTGTTTTACCTGAAGGGTATCAATCTGCTAAGCAATCATTTCCAGTAATTTATTTATTGCATGGGGCTGGTGGTAGTTATCGCAATTGGATTACTCGGGTACCACATATTCAACAATTAGCTGATGAAAATAAAGTGATTATTGTTTGCCCAGATGGTGCTGTTACCAGTTGGTATTTTGATAGCCCAATTGACAGTTCTATTCAATATGAAACATTCGTAGCAAAGGAATTGCCTGCTTATATTGACCAACAATATAAAACCATTGCTAATAGAAATGGCAGGGTTATAACAGGATTGAGTATGGGTGGGCATGGTTCTTTATTTTTAGGCTTTAGACATTCTGGTACTTTTAGTGGTGCGGGAAGTATGAGTGGCGCATTACATGTTACCGTTATTAGGCAAGGCTACGGGGTAGAAAAAATATTGGGTGATACAGCAATAAATCGAAAATATTGGAATGATTGGAGTGTTTTAAATGCCATTGAACAAAAGCCAACAGATTCTTTGTCAATTATAATAGACTGTGGGGTTGAAGATCGTGTTTTGCCAATGAATAGAGCCGTTCATGAAAAAATGCAAAAGCTGAATATTGCGCATGAATACACAGAGCGACCAGGAAACCATGATTGGAAATACTGGTCAAATGCAATTGATTACCAAGTGCTTTACTTTAGTAAGCATTTTAAAAGAATGCTTAAACCTAGTTAGTTTTGTGTGGGCGATTTTTAAAAATCAATAACCTAGTAATCCTTTTAGTGCATCTATTCTAAATTGAATAATAGGTTTCATTTTAGTAGGATATCCTTGAAATAAATAGCCCAATGCTAATATTATTGATGCCCCAAATTTAAAGAGGTATTCTAGAATTTTAAAGTAGTACGTGGTTTGGCTGATTGTTTGTGTTCTCACTTTTTCGCCTCTACCAATTCCGCTTGCAACTCGATACATGTATTCAGGAGTTAACTTATGGGTTTCAACTACGTGGTCTACAATAATCTCAGGGTGGTAATAAATGATTTTCCCCAATGCTTTAAGTTTTAAGAAAAACTCTTTGCCCTCACCACCAATTCTTAATGTGCCCTTAACCCCAGGTAATGCTGTATTAAATCCATTCACCAAATTAAAATCATCCCTTTTAATAATCATATTCGATTCTAAAGGATACTTATTTGGGCTAAAGACACATATCTCCTTACTGTAGTTAAAGTTTCCAACTAACGAAGAAACAAAATGGCTCATCCAAACTGGCTCAGAGGGGATATACTTGGGAATAATTCTTCCACCCAATCCTCCTGCATCTGCATGCGTTTTAAAAAAATCAATAATTAATGATAAGTAATTCGGATGTGCAATTGCGTCATCATCCATAAAACAGAGTAGGGGAGATTGAGCAATAGCAGCCCCTGTATTTCTTGCAAAAGAAGCCCCTTGTTTGGGCTCATTTAAATAAATGAAATGGGCATTTGTATGCGAAGCTATAAAATTGTTACAAACGCTTTCAGTATTATCTGTGGAGTTGTTATTAACGACTATTACTTCATAGCAATCTTTATTGATTTGCTGATTATATAAACTTTCTAATGCAGCTGGTAAATAGACGGCTCTATTATAAGTACAGATTACTACCGATATTTCTAGTTTGCATTGGTTCATTTAGGCAAATATAAAATGGATTCTCGAACTATATAAGCCCAGTTAAATGCTTTATAAAAGGCTTTTGGGGTTTCATGCATTTCAATGATGGGTAATTGAATCATGGCCCTTGCAAATTCATCCCAATTGTAGTCTTCTACTACAATTAGTTGATTGTTTAGCATATTTTGATTGAAGCCATCGCAACTTTTTTTGCATGCTATTACAATTAATCCACCAGCAACTGCATCTGTAATTTTGGTTTTAACACCAGTACCTAAAGTAATGGGGCAAATAAAGCAGTGGGCACCTTGATTGTACAATTCAATATGTTCCACAAAGCCTTTAAATATAATAGTGGGGCAAGCTAATAGCTGTGCTTCCCAATTGGGTTTAATTTGCACTCCACAAATTATGATTCGATAATTTAACCTAGCTTGATTAAGCCTTGGAACTAGTTCATTTAAAATGATATAAAGCGCATCTTCATTGGGTATATAATCTAGGGTTCCATTAAATAAAAACAGCTTCGTTTCAACTGAAAGTGAATGGTTGTTCAAAATAGAATTCCTGCTTTCATTTTTTTCAAATTGACTATATGGTTCTTCTATAAAAGTTCCATACGGTATAGTATAAGAAATGGTTGCATTAACTTTCCAATGTTCAATGGCATATAGTCGTTCTTCGTCGGAAATAAAAAAATTACGATCTGCATGTTGAAGTACCCATTTTTCATACACTTCATATAATTGCCATCCCCATCTACCCATATCTCTAAAACGGAATGCCTCTAAATTGGCAGATTTAATGATTAATTTTCTACCCGTTAAGAAACGGAGTAAAATACCCAGCCAGCCATAATAGCTGTGATCTATTATGATGATATCTATTTTTTCTTTTTTGATTATTTGAACCAATTTAAAACAATAAAATAGGTTCAGAAATCCATACCAATGATTAAATAAGAAAGGAAGCACGTTCAACTCCTTTTCAGATAAAACGGCTTCCTTGTTATCTTTTGAAACAGCTAAAACAACTTTTGTTTGTTTGGCTAGTTCCTTGTAATAGTCAACAATATATTTTTGTCCACCCATTAAAGCGGGGAACACTTTAAATGAAACTATTCCCAGCACGCTGGGCTTTTTAGGGAGCATTATGCTGATTTCGTTTTTTTGAAACCGGTGATAATTGCCCCTAATAATAGTAACCAGATAATAACAGATGATCCTACTGCTGCTTTAGAACCTATTGCATAAGAAGTAGGTTCAAACTTGAATTCGATGGTATGTTCACCAGCAGGAATTTCCATTCCTCTTAATACATAGTTGGTTTGCAAAATGGCAGATTCTTTTCCATCAATAAATGCTTTCCATCCAGCATCATAAAATACTTCACTAAAAACCGCAAACTGATTGGCACTAGATTTATACTGATAAGTTGCAGCGTCATTTTCGTTCTTTAATAATTGAATACTTGCTGTACTATCATATTTAATGGCACCAATTCTAGTTTTGTCTTTTTGATCTAATAAAGCGGTTTCTGAAGGATTAAAATCGCTAATTGATTTCATAATAGCGGCAGGTCCTTCCTTAAATTCAACCGATTTTACCAACCATGCTGCACCCAGCGCATTGGGGTTTTGCTGAACGGTTGCTTGACCAGTTTGTGGATCAGGCATGATCAGGTATTTGGTATTCAGCATATTCAAAGCAGGCATACAATTGGGAAACTTAAAAAATTGATTTTCTATTAAATCTTGGTAGATGCTCAATTTTGCTGGGTGGTATCCACCCACCGATTTATGAAAATATGCAGTAAGTGCACCACCATTAAATGCAGCAGAAACTCCTTGGGTTAAGTTTAATACCCTATAATAGCCGGTATCTTTTAATATCTGCTGGTCAGCTGCAGATGGGGCAAAATTATTCTCATATTCTGCAGCATCTTGGTAATTATCAGCATTCAGGTATTTGCTATTAATCCCAAATACATCAATCATTGCAAATATGCCTATGATAGCTGTGACGATGATTGGATTAATTTTTTGTTTGATGGCGGCAAACACCGCAGCTCCAGCCACTGCACAGAATAATAGGGTTCTTAATAAGTCTCCCAACACCAAACTTTTTCTATCTTCTCTTAACCCATCAACAAACGATTTCACTGGGGCTTCAATTTGAGCACGCTGCGTAGCATCGGGTATTTTGCTAATTTGATCCATTAACATTTTATCGCCTGAATTACTAAAGTCTGCAGTTAAATAAACCAATAAGGCAATTCCAAAAACAGCAGCAACTGCCATTAATCCTTTCTTATATTTTTCCCAAAGCAAGGTTTTGTTTTCTTCGGTAATAATGGTATTTAGAGACAATGCGGCCAACATACAAAGCAAGAAAGTGGGAACAACCAAAATCATACTTGGAGCTCTAAACTTATCGTAAACAGGTAAGTATTTGAGCATGGCAATATTGAATCCCTCTAAATATTTGCCCCAACTCAGCATCAAGGTGAATACAATGGCAGCCCCCATCCAATAAGTATATTTTTTATCTACGATCACAAATCCAATCAATGCTAAAAAGCAAATAATTGCGCCTGCATAAGGAGGGCCAGATGTACCAACACCATCAATCCCCCCCCAATAAAATTGGATATACCCTTGTATTTGCTGGGCCAACTCTTGTGGCATTTGTTGCAATGCTGCAACGGCTTGAGACTTTTCTTGTGCCACTTCTAGTTGGTTACTGCTACCTCCATAAAATCGGGGGAACATCATCACCAATGGTTCTGTTTTATAAACACTATAGCTTAATGCATAATCTTTGCTAAGACCAGTCTTGGTTACATTGGTTGTACTGTCTGCTAATACACTTCCCCCTCTAATTGTTTTTTTTGCATATTCATAAGTGGTAAACAGTGTAACTGCATTCACCAAGATTCCTAATACTGCAGCCATAATTGCTAACCCTGCTGATTTACCTAAATGCTTCCAGTCTTTTGCTTTAATACAGGTAACTGCAAAAGCAACACTCATAAATAATATGATCAAAAACCCATAGTAAGTAATTTGTAAATGGTTTGCGCCTAGTAGGAGTGCAGTAAATAGTGCCGTCAAAGCCGTGCCCGCAATATATCTTTTATTGTAAATCAAAATCAATGATCCAATTACTGCTGGCAAATAGGCAATGGCATTCATTTTAGTGTCATGCCCCGCTGCAAGTATTATTGGATTATAAGTTGCATAAGTGTATGCCAATGCGCTAAAAATGCCTATATATGCATTGATACTTAACACTTGCGTTAAGAAGTAAAAACACAAACAAGCCAAAAAGAAAACACCAACGGGTTTGGGCAAACCTAATAAAATGATATCGCCTAAATACCCTACAGAAACGGGGTTTTCACTTATGCCAGTTATTTGATAAGCGGGCATTCCTCCAAACATACCATTGGTCCAAAGAGGGAAATGACCAGTGCGCTCTTTTGCCTGAAATGAATTTTGAGCCATCCCTTTCCATTGGGTTACATCGTGTTGCTGCAATACTTTTCCTTCCAATGCTGGCTTACAATAAATAAGGGCAACTAATAAGAAAATCACCACTGCAAGTGCGTGTGGCATTAAGGCTTTCCAATTGATCCTGTTCATAGAATTTAAAATATGCAGCAAACCTAATAACTTTATGGTATGAGACCACTTTTATTTGCCACAAGAATGGCTTTTATCTGTAATATGCTATTTATTTTATGTTTAATCGTGCAAAGAACCTATGATTTTATACCCAATAAAGACCTTAGTGCTATGGTTGTATTATTGGGTTGGATTGTAGCCCCTATACAGAATTTGATTGCGAACATTTGGTATGGATTGGTGTTAGTCAGTAAATCAACTATACGTTTGCCACTGTGGATAGCAGTGACTAATATGGTATTATTGATTATCCAATTTATTGTATTTATAATACTCCCTTAGTGATAAGTAAAATATTAAATGATCGCCCAACTAAACTTTTCTTGGGTATAACCGCCTTCTTCGTAGCAAATGCTTTAATTGCGGAATGTATAGGCGGTAAAATTTTTTCTCTCGAAAAGTTATTGGGTATTGAACCCTTCAACTTTAGCCTTTTCGGCCAATCTGGGTTGGCATTTAATCTTACTTGTGGGGTGCTTTTATGGCCGCTGGAATTTGTAATCACCGATATCGTAAATGAATATTATGGCCCCAAGTCGGTAAAACGAATTAGCTATACTGCAGTAGTATTAATATTATATGCCTTTATTATGTTTTATGCTGCTATGGAAATTCCACCCGCCGATTTTTGGGTAGGATCTGGATTAGACAAAGGGATACCCAATATGCAGTTGGCTTTTGGTGGCATTTTTGGTCAGGGTATGTGGATTATAGTAGGAAGTTTAACGGCCTTCTTAGTAAGTCAAATAGTAGATGTGACTGTTTTCCATAAAATCAAAAAAGCCACAGGAGAAAAATGGGTTTGGTTAAGGGCTACAGGGTCAACTTTGGTTTCTCAAATGGTAGACAGTTTTGTGGTTTTATTTATTGCTTTTAAAATTGGAAATGGTTGGAGCTGGCAATTGGTCTTGGCAATAGGGGTAGTGAATTATATGTATAAGTTTACTATGGCAATTTTATTGACCCCATTGATTTATTTTATTGAGAAAAAAATAGAGAATTACGTTGGCAAAGAAACTGCTTATAAAATGAAAAGGGAAGCAATGGGATTGGCCAATGAATAAAGGTGTTTACGCAACTGCACTTTTAGAAAGTGAACCCGAATTGTTAGGGTCTAAATGATCAATAATATAATCATAGTGTTCTCTTTCCAATCTTTTTTGGTCTACTCTATGTTTTACTAAAACGCTCACCCCATAAATAAGATAAGCTGCTTGAATATATACAAGTAGTTGAAAAATGCCCAATGCCAGTGTGTTATAATAAGACCATTTTTTATATGCAGGCAATTCACCCATATAGTATCTCCACTTAATATTTATGGGTAACGCATATGTATAAATAAAGAGTATAGTGGCTATTAATAAACAAGAAAAGAATACATGTGCCCAAGAAGCAAAAAAGCTTCTCTGTCCTAAGTCTCTTAAAACGGAATGCATCATAAAAGGGATAAGCATTACCAATAAACTGATACCAATTAGAGTGGGGAACGTTAAAATATAATAATTATCGTCTAAGTACAGCAATGCCACATCGCTGTAAGCAGCGTAGTTGGCCAATAGGCCAAATAGTATAGGTACCGCCCAGAGTAAGTTCTCTGCACGGATGAGTCTTGCTGTCATAGGGTTGACGAACGGGTACAGTACAAAAATATATTAATAATTCAAGACTAAATTGCAATTTTGCTCTAATTCATCCCTATTTACCTTAAAATACCAACCTGTTTGTACCGAATGACACCTGAAAGAGCTCGAAAATTAGACGAAGTAATTAATAAACGCCAGAATGGCCTTACTGTGGTTATGGAAAATGTGCATGATCCCCATAATATTTATGCGGTGATGAGAACTTGTGACGCAGTTGGCATTCAAGATATTTATGTCTTGAATACAGAATTGCCTAAGGATGGATATTTTGGAATTAAAAGCAGTAGTAGCGCCAATAAATGGCTGACCATTCATTCATTTAACAATGTTAAAGATTGCTTTGCCGAATTACGAACAAAATACCAATCCATTTATACTACCTACTTGGGGGAATCAAGTAAGTCGGTCTATGATATCAATTTCACTAATAGTATTGCCTTAGTTTTTGGCAATGAACACAAAGGCGTTTCAAAAGAAGCCAGAGACTTGGCGGATGGCAATTTTATTATACCCCAAGTTGGAATGATTCCTAGTTTAAATATTTCTGTAGCCTGTGCAGTTGCTATCTATGAAGCTTTCAGGCAAAGAAAAGTAGCTGGATTATATGACCAAAATGCGCAGCCGCATCCAGCTGCTGCAGAAATAAAATCTTTATGGGCAAGTTTCTCAGCTAGTTGATTCTTGTAGTTTTTTCCTTTGTGCAGCATGTTGGGTTAAATAGGTAATGCTTACATTTAATTCAAACCCAATTAATAGAATTAGAGAATTGATGTATGCAAGAATCATTAAGATCATAATAGTACCTATTGATCCGTACACCTTATTATAATTTCCAAAATTATTAACCCAATACGAAAACAATAACGTAGTACTTAATATAAGTGCTGTAGCTAAAAGGGAACCAGGCGAAACCAGCTTCCACCTGATTTTTACGGATGGGGCATATTTATAAATAAAAGCAATTCCATAAAAGAATAATCCAATAATCACTATCCATCTTATACTGTTTAGCCAAGCTAGATTTGATTTTTTAAGTCCTAGTAGTTTGCGTAGCAAATAGGTGAGTTGTTCTTGCCCTAATAAAATTAAGGTAGAAGCAATAAGTAGTAAAATGATTATTGTAGTTAGTTGTATGGCCTTCCAACGCTGGTGAAGAAAAAATCTTTTGTGCTCCATAATGGACCTGTCAAAAGTAATAATGAGAGACATCATTGCATTAGAAGCATAATAAACCACTAATAAAAATCCAAATGAAAATACCCCTAAACTTCTCTGCATTAGGTCGTCCATTAAATTGGCAATAATTTTATAGGTGTTCGAGTTGGGGCTTATGTCTTCAAATAACCCAAGCATTTGTTGCTTAATATTTAGAAATTCAGGAAAATAGGGTAGAATTGAAAACAAGAATAATATGGTTGCTGGAAGCGCCATAATTAAATTGAAAGAAATAGCGGCAGCTCTTTCATTTAATCCAATTTTGTTTACTTGTTTTATAAAGAAAACAACTACATCGTAAAAAGGAATGCCTTGGAACCCCGGAATATACAATGCTTTGCTTTTTCGAATAACAAAAGCAATAGGAGGCCAATTCAGTATAATTCTTTCGAGTTTAGTCATACTATGGTTTTTCAGCCCTTTTTTTCAACATATAATCATCTAATTTTTTCTGGTATTCTTTTGCTTTGGCATTGTGTTCTTCGTAATTATTGCTAAAATGGTGATAGCCACTAAAATCACTCTTTGCTACAAAATAAATATAGTCTGTTTGAGGCGCATCTAACACAATATCAATGGTTTTAGGTGAAGGGGTACATATAGGTCCCGGTGGTAAGCCTTTAACTTTGTAGGTGTTGTATGGGGAAGGGTTGGTTAAATACTTTTCATAAATACGCGTAATGGTAAAATCATTCATTGCATATTTGATGGTTGGACATGCTTGCAAAGGCATTTGTTTTTTTAATCGATTGAGATAAACACTCGCAATTTTGTATTTATCTGCATCATAGTTGGTTTCTTCATCTACAATAGAAGCAAGAATATACACTTGCTCGGGTGTCATTTTTATAGCTGCTGCTTTTTGAAGTCTATTATTTTTCTCCCAGAAATTTTTAGATCCGGTACTTAGTTTCTGAAGTATGGTCTTCATAGACGCATCTGCAAAATAGTTATAAGTGTCGGGTATTATTTTGGTAAATAATAAAGTGGTGTCTGAATTAATTTCTGCTAATGAATCATTAGAGCTTAAATAGTCCATAACTGTGCTAGAATCGGTCATAAACTGTTTGCTGATTAACTTAGCTAACTCTGCCTTGGTTCTAACTCTATTGATGACTAATTTAACTTCTGCCAGCCTGCCATTCTTAAGCATTCTAACAATATCTAAGATGCTTTGACCTTTCTTTATTTCGTACCTGCCTGGTTTCATTTTATCCCAAATATTAAAAGGGGCGCCAGCTATTCCTAAAAGACTATTAAATCTTAGAATACCTGCATCTTCAAAAACTTTTAAAACCGCAGATTTTTGGGTATTGTCCTTTTCAATAGTTACCATTCTGCTTTTTTCATTAAATGCCGTTGCAGATAAAGCAAAAAGCCAATAGGTAATAAAAGCAATTAAAACAATTGCTAAAGTAATAAAGAGGAAAGTTTTTTTAGACCTACTGGTTGCTTTGGGAGGTGATTGTTTTTTTCGAGCCATAAAGTAAAATAAATAAAAAACCCTGTCTTTTTTACAAGGCAGGGTTTAAAATAAGTGTAAATATCTTTATTTCTTAGATGTATCAGTTTTTGTTGGTACTGTAGCAGCAGGTGCTTGTTGAACACCAGAAGCAGCAGGAGCAGGGCTAGTGGTAGTGGTATTGATCTTCTGAAGAACTTCAGTGTCAACATCAGTTGAACCGCCTTTTAAAAACAAAGTAGAGAATAATGCCAATAGGGCTATGATAGCGGCAAAAATCCAAGTGCCTTTCTCTAAAACATCGGTTGTTTGCTTAACACCCATTAATTGATTGCTGATTCCACCCACATTACCGGCTAAACCACCACCTTTGGGATTTTGAATCAATACCATAAAGGCCAAGCCCACAGCTGCAATCACAATTAGAACCAAGAACAGATAAATCATTTTAAATACCTTTTAATTGTTGAATTTTGTCTGCAAAATAAGCGGTTTTTTCAGGATTAGAGAAACTTAATTTGATATAAAGCTGAATTGCCTTATCAATTTGGCCTTGCTTTGCTAAAACTTCGGCCATTGTTTCGGTCAAAATTTCTTTAGATTCGTTAGAAACCAAGGCTGTTTCAGCTACTTTTTTCTCCTGTTCAGGACTAGTACCAAGGTCTTCAGGGTTTGGACTATGATTTTTCATGTCTTTTAACCAATCAGTAAACCTTCTCAATTTGGTAGTAAGTTTGTCTTGCGGAATCTTACTTAAATCAATTTGAATACCCTGAGAAGCGAAATAATCAATTGTATGTAATTTATCTTGAACAGGCTCAATGGCTAGTTCTGTTTCTTTCTCTATTGGTTTTCTAAATTCAGCCAACTGATTAGACAAAATACTGGCAATTTTGGCATCGCTCTTATCTTGATCGGGGTGTGTAATTGTGCTACTCGTTTCTTCTTCACTGTATTCCTGTTCCGGCAATAGCGGCTCAAGAATAACTTGCTTGGCTTCAATTGGGGCAGGCATTTCGGTTGGTTCCGTGTCATTTAAAGCACTAAATACCGGATCGAAAGGTTCGCTATTTGGAACTTCAGGCAGCGTATAATCCACAGGCGCAGAAGGGGTATTTTCTCTAATAACCGGAATGATTGTTCCAGGTTTATCAATAGGTTCAATGCCTTTCATTAATTCTCTAACACTCTCTATAGTCGGTATAGAGATATCTGGATTAGGCAGTTCAGGAGCTTCAAAACTCTTTTCTGCAGATTCAATGGTTTCTTCAATTTTGGGCAAACTGATCATTTCATCCCACTCAATATCCTTTTGACGAATGGAGCGAAGCAACGCGGTATCCAATTCTTGTTTTGGAGCCTGATCAATACCTGGGTCTTTTAATGCTTCTAGTTGAAATTGAAGCCAATGCGGATTCGTAAAATACAGCGCCGTTTTCATGGCTTGTGAACCAACCAAAGGGTGATCTTCTTTTTTTAATTTTGCAGCAAATAAGTATTGTCCTGGCGAAAAGAAAGGATAATCGTGCACCAATTTTTCTATTGCTTCCATTTTAATGGAAGATAGGTCGGCACTGCCTGTTAAATGAACTAAAGCTTTTTCCTGCGTAAATTTCATAAAAAATAAAGATACAACTCTCTTACCAGTTATTAAATATGCGATTGAATATTTCGTCTGTTAAGTTCCTAACAACTTCATCTAATAGCTGTCCCTCTGCTTGTTGCAAGGTTAAATTTGCGGAGAAGTCAAAACTTCTGGAAACATCAAATTCTTCTACTTTGTTTTCTAATGTTTTTCGTAGTACAATATGAACTGTAACAGTTAATCGGTTGGTACTGGCCTGTTGAGCAGAAACACCTACTGTTTGACTTGGGTCGTAGTTGGTAATGGCCCCACTTATCACATAATCTGCATCATCATTATTTGTTCTGGTTAATTTGGTTTGCCCAGTAATTTTTGATTGTAACTTATCGGTTAATTTAGGACTCAATTGTGGGTTAACATACCTCGCCCTATTTTTAATAAATCCAATCTTAACTGTTTTTACATTTGTGGGTATAACAGCATCATTAAATTTATATACAAAACAACCACTCAGTGAAAGCGATATCAATAGTAGCAATGTGGCAATTTTTTTAGGCATCAAATTATTCATCAATATCATATTCTTTCAATTTGCGGTATAAAGTTCTTTCACTAATACCAAGATCTAATGAAGCATCTTTTCTTTTTCCTCTATGCTTTTTTAGGGCCTTGATGATTAATTCTTTTTCCTTGTCCATGATATTTAAAGACTCTTCAACTTCTTCGTGAACTTGAATATCCTCATTATTTAAAATCACTGGTAAAGATCCGTTGTTGCTATTTGCTGGAAGTAAATTATTTTGACCTGCATTTAATGAATTGACATTATTGTTCGAATTCATTACAGGCATTTCATTAGCATTTCCTGCATAATCGTTCAAAATAGACTCCTTAGTAAAATTTGCTGCTGTTCCTGCTAACGAAGGGTTTTGTAAAATTTCTACAAACATCTTTTTTAACTCGGTAACATCCTTTTTCATATCAAAAAAGAGCTTGTATAGAATTTCTCTTTCATTGGCAAATTCTCCAGTACTGCTTCCTGTTCCAGCTAACATGGGCATTCTGTTGTCTTTCTTTTCAGGAAGAAATATGCGCATTTCTTTACCGCTAACTTGATTAGTAGGGCTAAGAACAGAAATTTGCTCTGCAATATTTTTGAGTTCTCTAATATTACCAGGCCATGGGTATTGAATCAACATTTCTTTTGCCTCATCGTCTAATTGAACAGGGGTAGTTTTATAGCGTTCAGCAAAATCAACTACAAACTTTCTGAATAATAAAAGAATATCGTCTTTTCTATCTCTTAACGAAGAAACCCTTATTGGAACAGTACTTAATCGGTAATAAAGGTCTTCCCTAAATCTTCCTTTTTGAGTAAACTCTAATAATTCTCTATTGGTTGCAGCAATTACCCGAACATCTGTTTTCTGAACTTTAGAACTACCCACCCGAATAAATTCACCTGTTTCAAGCACCCTCAATAATCTGGCTTGGGTGCCCAATGGCATTTCCCCAATTTCATCCATGAAAAGGGTACCTCCATTCACTGTTTCAAAATATCCTTTTCTACTATCTACTGCACCGGTGAATGCACCTTTTTCATGACCAAATAATTCAGAGTCAATGGTACCTTCAGGTATAGCTCCGCAGTTAACTGCAATAAATGGGTTGTGTTTTCTAGATGATAATGCGTGGATGATTTGAGAAAAAACTTCTTTACCCACACCACTTTCACCTACAATCAAAACGGTTAAATCGGTAGCAGCAACTTGCACTGCAGTATTCAATGCATGGTTTAAAGCGGGGGAGTTGCCAATAATTCCAAATCTATTTTTAATACTTTGTAAATCCATAATAAATGGTTTAAGGATGATCCACAATTGTACCTAAAAGGGTAGCCCTAGTGCAATCGTGAATTTTTACCCAAACATAATCACCAGGTTGTTGGTTTTCATTTGATTTGGGGAATACGGTTATTTTATTTTGACTGGTTCTGCCTGTCCAATCATTGGCATCTCTTTTGGAGCGTGTTTCAATTAATATTTTAAACGTTTTACCAATATCATTTAAGTTGCTTCTGGTAGACAGTTCTCCTTGTTTGTCTACAATTTCTTGCAAGCGACGCTTTTTATCTTCTAATGAAATATCATCCTTGAATCTTCTTGCCGCCAATGTTCCAGGTCGCTCGCTGTAGAAATACATATAGCTCATATCGAAACTACAATAATCCATTAGGGTTAATGTGTCTTGGTGTTCTTCTTCGGTTTCTGTACAAAAACCAGCAATCATATCAGATGTTAAACCACAATTCGGCAAGATTTCTCTAATGCGATCTACTTTAGCCAAATACCATTCTCTAGAATAAGTTCTATTCATTAGTTGCAATACCCTTGTGTTTCCACTTTGTACTGGAAGGTGAATGCACTTACAAATATTTTCATATTTAGCCATAGTATATAACACAACATCTGTGATATCTTTTGGATGAGAAGTGCTGAATCGAACCCTTAAGTCGGGGCTAACTAATGCAGCTTGTTCTAATAAATTGGCAAAAGTGACCGTTTCGTTGCCCGTTTCATTCACCCAATGATAACTATCTACGTTTTGGCCTAGCAGGGTTATTTCTTTATAGCCTTGATTAACCAACAATTTGATTTCTTCAATAATTGAATTGGCAGATCTACTTCTTTCACGCCCTCTGGTAAATGGAACCACACAAAAGCTGCACATATTATTACAACCTCTTGTGATTGAAACAAATGCGGTAATACCATTGCTATTTAATCTTACGGGAGCAATGTCGCCGTAGGTTTCGTCTCTACTTAATAATACATTTACCCCTTTTTGGCCACCAGAAGCTTCTTTAATTAAAGTTGGTAGAGACCTGTAAGCATCTGGACCAATTACCAAGTCAACCAATTTTTCTTGTTCTAGTAATTGAGCTTTTAATCTTTCGGCCATACAACCTAAAACGCCAATAAGCATTCCAGGTCTGGTTCTTTTTATTTTTCTAAATTCAGTTAATCGTTTCCGAA
Organism: Sediminibacterium sp.; assembly: GCF_030695065.1. Lineage (GTDB taxonomy): Bacteria > Bacteroidota > Bacteroidia > Chitinophagales > Chitinophagaceae > Sediminibacterium. The sequence goes on from NZ_JAUYTR010000021.1 coordinate 172,945, forward strand.
TGGTTAGCTCTGCTTTTTCTCTTATAGAACAAGTATTAATTAAAATAAGATCAGCTGTTTCAAAATCGGGGGTTGCGCTAAATTCATTTTCTTGTAATATGGAAGCAACTACTTCACTGTCCGAAAAGTTCATAGCACAACCATAACTCTCTATATAAAATTTCTTGCCATCCTGTATAGGGGCAACACTAGCTTTAAACGCTTCTCCTTGTCTTGCTTCGTCGTGTTTTTTATTCAGTAATTCAGCCAGTTCCATCCTTTGTTAATTAAGCTACAAATGTACTGAATATCCTCAATTTATGCCAGTTTGTCAGCGATAATACAAGAAAAATTGCGTGGGTTTCCTATATTTGATTTGAAAAATGTATACATGAGTAGAATTTTCCTGTGGTTAACCCTAATGTTAACAACCGGATTTATTGTGAAAGGGCAGGACAATGTGGTGCAGGCATTGAAAAGAGAGATTAACCGAACAATAAAAAAGGACAATGATACAACAGGCTGGAACTGGAAACGGGGAGGGTTATTTAGTTTCAATCTAGCGCAGGGTTCGTTAAGTAACTGGGCGTCTGGGGGCGATAATTTTTCTCTAACCGCCAATGGATACATGAACTATTTTATATTATACAAATACAAGCGACATTTTTGGGATAATTCGGTAGATGTTAATTTAGGTTATATACAAAGCACTAGTTTAGGAAGCCGTAAAAACGATGATCGTTTAGATTACTTAAGTAAATACGGATACAAAATGGACTCTTTGGGCAAATGGTATGTATCTACGCTAATAAATTTTAGGTCTCAATTTTTTGATGGGTACACTTTTAATAATAATCAACCCACTTTTACTTCTTCATTGTTATCGCCTGCTTATATTATTTTATCTGCTGGTTTCGATTACAAGCCCGATCAGTATTTATCTATTTTCATTTCACCGCTAACGTCAAGGTGGATTGTTTTAGCCAATAAATCCTTATCAGATAAGGGAGGGTATGGGGTTCCGGCTGGCGCAGGAAATTTTAATCAAATAGGAGCTTTCATCACCCTAAATTATAGCAACACCATTGCTAAGAATATCACATATAAAGGCAAAATGGATTTATTCTCCAACTACCAAAGTAAGCCTCAAAATGTAGACTTGTTTATGACGAATTTATTCTCTTTTAAAATTAATAAATTCTTCTCAGCAACCTATAGTTTAGACCTAATTTATGATGATGATGTAAGACTATTTGGACCTTCAAAAAATTCTCCCGGCCTTCAAACCAAAAGCTTAATAGGTATTGGTTTTTTAAAGCCATTGAATACCAAAAGAAGTTAATTGGCTTTTACTTTAAGTGTATTCTTTATTTTATTGGCTTTATGAGTCAGGTCTTGATAATCCTTATGCATGATGGTGACATGTCCCATTTTTCTACCTGGCTTTGTGGTAAGTTTGCCATATAAATGAACGAAAGCATTATCTGTTTTCAGTACTTCTTCTAAACCTTCATACACTGCATTCCCACTAAAACCCTCTTCACCAATAATATTTACAATTGCAGCGGGAAGAATTGGTTCTGTATTGCCCAATGGATATTGAAGCATAATTCTCCACAACATATCATATTGACTACAGTAATTGGCTTCAATGGTATGATGTCCGCTGTTGTGAACTCGTGGTGCCGTTTCGTTAACCCATACTTCATCATTTTGGTCAATAAACATTTCAACAGCAAATAGCCCAGGGCTACTAAGTGCTTTAACCAATTTAATGGCAACTGCTTCCACAACCCAAAGCACTTTTTCTGGTATTAATGCAGGACTAATTTGGTAGTCTAATAAGTTTAATGCTGGGTTAACCATCATTTCAGATGCTGGAAATATTGCGGTCTCACCTTTATCATTCATTGCAACAATTAAGGCTATTTCTTTTTTAATTGTCACTTTTTTTTCTAACACACTTGCAGCACTAAATGCCTTATCAAGATCAAATTCATTATTGATTATTTGAACCCCTTTGCCATCATATCCGCCTTCGCCAATTTTATGTACGGCAGGCAAAAAAGAAAGATGATTGAGTAAATCTTCCTTAGACTCGGTTATTACAAATTCAGAGCTTGGAATGCCATTGTCTTTGTAAAATTGTTTTTGCGTGATTTTGTTCTTGATAATGCGAATGGCCGAAGGGTGGGGGTAAACTTTAACCCCTTCAGACTGCAATTTTTCTAATGCGTCAACATTTACAGACTCAATTTCAATGGTAATTGCATCTAAATTTTTACCAAATTGATATACTGCATCAAAATCGGTAATATCCCCTTTAATGAAATTGTGACATAAATGCGCCGAAGGACAATTGGGGTCATTTTCTAAAACATAGGTATCTACCGTATAATTAGCTGCTGCTTGAAGCAACATACGACCTAATTGACCACCTCCAAGAATTCCAATTTTCATAAGGCCAAAGATAACTAAATTTGCTTCGATGCTACCTGATTATCCTCATAAACGATTTAGTGATAATAGAATTGAATATTATCTTTTGATTGAAGCATTGACCATTAGTCATTGACTACTGGTTCTTTTCTGGATCTCATTATTTTTCAATTTTAATTTTCATTCTTTATGAATACAATTTCTGCAATGCCATTAAATGCTTCATTAAAGCAAGGCGATTTTTTACCTCTACAGGGAACCGATTATGTAGAGTTTTATGTAGGTAATGCTAAACAGGCAGCACATTTTTATAAAACAGCTTTTGGTTTTCAAAGCTTGGCTTATGCTGGCCCAGAAACAGGAATAAAAGATAGGGCTAGCTATGCAGTAAGACAGAATAAGCTCACTTTTGTTTTTACTACCCCTCTTAAGGCTAACAATGAAATGGCAGATCATATATATAAACATGGGGATGGAGTTAAGCACCTTGCTTTAATGGTAGAAGACGCGGCAGATGCTTGGTTTCAAACAACCAGCCGCGGGGCGGTTTCCGTTATGGAGCCGGTAAAACTTACCGACGAAAATGGGGAAGCCGTAATAAGTGGTATTAAAACCTATGGCGATACCGTTCACTTATTTATTGAAAGAAAAAACTATAATGGTGTTTTTTTACCAGGATTCAAAAAATGGGAATCATCCTATAATCCAGTAAGTACTGGATTACTTTATGTAGACCATTGTGTTGGGAATGTAGGTTGGAATCAAATGAATAAGTGGGTTGCTTTTTATGAAAATGTGCTTGGATTTAAAAATATCTTAAGTTTTGATGATAACGATATTTCTACAGAGTATTCTGCTTTAATGAGTAAAGTAATGAGCAATGGCAATGGCTTTGTAAAATTCCCAATAAATGAACCCGCAGAAGGAAAGAAGAAGTCTCAAGTAGAGGAGTACCTAGATTTTTATGATGGAGAGGGATGTCAACACGTAGCTTTGGCTACGAATGATATTGTAGAAACCGTTTCCGAATTACAACAACGCGGTATAGAGTTTTTGAAAGTGCCTAATTCATATTATGATGATTTAATTAGCAGAGTGGGTAAAATTGATGAAGATTTAGAGCCGTTGAAAGAATTGGGAATATTAGTTGATAGAGACGACGAGGGATATTTATTACAAATTTTTAGTAAACCAGTTGAAGACAGGCCAACGCTTTTCTTTGAAATTATACAACGTAAAGGAGCTAAAAGCTTTGGGAAAGGAAATTTCAAAGCGCTATTTGAAGCATTAGAAAGGGAACAAGATTTACGAGGCAATTTATAAGTGTCCATTTTTATCATCGGCTCAATTAAATTAATTAATGAGCCGATGATATTTTATTCTGGTTTGTCTTTGAAATCCTTTACTGCAAGTGCTATTGCTTTACAAGAAGAATATAATTCTCTGTTCAAGTTAAATAAGGTAGAAATCTCTTTTTCTTTAAGAATGTTTTGACCTGCATGAAAATAAAAGTGATTAATCCTTTCGTCAAAATCAATTTTATTTTTTTCTAATAATGCAGTAATGCGTTCTAGTCCATTATTGATTTCTTTGTTTGTAAACGATCCATATAAGACTTTGTAGAATTCACTTAATTCAGCCTGAAACTGATGATACATTTCATATTTCACTTCATTTATTGAATTGCTGAATTCTGTTTTGTCTTGGTAAACATCTTTCATTCCTTTGGCTGAGTACATTGCATTCCTAAGAGCTTCTATTAATTTATTTATTCTGACAATTTCATCAGACTGCTTTATCTGTGAAATAACTTTTGAATAATAGGCTAAAATTTCTCCTTCTGATTCCTTTAATTGTTGATATTGATCAGGTAATTCTATAGTATCATTTTTGGCATATTGACTTTGATAAACCCCTTCAAATTCACTGTTAACAAGCCAATTGGGCTTTATATGGAAAGTAGTCAAATTAAATCGAATTACTCTTTCAATATAAAGTCCTACTTCTTTATTCATCATGTCAGTTATAGTTGAAGGAACTTCTACGCTAGCATTCTGTAAAAATTGTAATACTGTTTTCTTGCTCTCTTTAAATTGTTTCTCTAAAAAATCTCCATATTTATTTAAGAAAAAATAAATCAAAATAACTCCCGCCAGATTAATAAAAGTTTGAAACGCTACTAATACCAAAATGGGGTCTTTTATTAAAAATGTTTGGGTAATTAATTGAATAATGGGTTCAATTAAAATAAAGCCTGCTGCAGATGTTAAAACATTAAATAAGCTATTTCCTAGGGCCACTCTTTTTTTAGCAGCATTTCCTCCGATTGCTCCTAGAATTAATTTAACTGTAGTGCCGAGTTCTGCACCTAATACAACTGCAATGGCTGTTTCAATGGGAATAACATGGGCATATAAGGCAGTTAATACAACTACTACAGTGGCTGAACTAGTTTGAACAATTGAAGTGATGATAAACCCTATTAATAGGAAAACAATGCGCGGATAGGTTAAATAAGGAGAAAAATCAAATTGGGTCATCATAGCATCCATGCTCTGCTTCATAAATTGAAGTCCTAAAAAGAGCATTCCCAAACCCATACAAAACAGACCTATCTGATAAATTGATTTTTTTTGTTTAAATACCACTAAGCAAATGCCAGCAATTCCAATTAAGGGTAGTGTAATACTATTTAGATCTACTTTAAATCCTAATAAAGCAACCAGCCAGCTATTAAAAGTTCCCCCAATATTAGCTCCTAAAACCACAGCTATAGCATTTCGCATAGACAGAATTCCTGCCCCTACAAAAGATAGTACCATTAAATTTACGATGGAACTACTTTGTAAAACAGCAGTTACCATTGTGCCACTTAAGATGGCTTTGAATTTATTCTTGGTGTTTTTCTGTAGAAACAGTTTAAAGGAACGACCTTCCATCTGTTTCATTGAGTCTTCCAAATGAAACATACCATATAGGAACAATCCAAGTCCGGCTATAAGCATCCATATGTCTGTAGCACTCATAAGTTAAATTTAAGCATGCTTTCTCATTCGTTTTGGTCCATACCAAAGCCAAAAACCAGTTATGGTAAATAGCATTAATGCAAGTCCCATTATACTGGTATAGATTAATTTAAAATATCCGTCCCAACCAAAATAAAAATCAATAATTGAACCGTCGTGAATTTTTTCAATATAATCTGCTCTTCTTTTTTCAATATGTAAAATTTGTCCGGTTGCTCCATCAACTTGCAATCCAGTAAAGTGATTGGTAAAAACAAATTTAACCATCCCTTTATCTTTTCTAATATCTATTCTGTCAACTTCAGTAGACAAATCACTTGAAACAGAGTCTTTTAAATAATTGCAAGCATTTATGTATAAGCTGTCTATAGAAAGCCAATCTTTTAAATCAGTAGAACTACCTTTATATGATTTTGCCATAATCATCCCTCCACTATTCTTTTTCCATCCCAGCAAAGAACCGGTAATGGCTACAATAAAAAAGAAAACAAACAGTAATGCCCCAGTGATTCTGTGTAACTTTCTAAAGTTTCTTAATATTTTGGCTTGAGCTGGCCTGTTATTGGGTTCTTTCATTATTAATTTTCTGTTTTTAAGGAATTAGCTTCCCATAAATTTCGGTCTATTTGGTATTGAAAATTCAATCTATCTGGTTCTCCATAATAAGGCATTAATACTTCGCCCAATTTAATTGCACCAAGCTTTTCCATTGCTTTTTGAGAACGGGTATTTTCGGCTCCAACAAAGAAATGAATTGTATTTACCTTTTCAAGGGCATAATTAATCATCAATTGTTTGGTAGATTTATTATAAGGTTTCCCCCAGCATTTTCTTGCATAAAATGTATAACCAATTTCAACCAATTTTTTTTCTGGGTTGTAATTGCAAAATCTACTACTGCCAATTGCTTCATTGGTTTTGGCATCTACTATCAAAAATGCACCTTTCGATAAAAGCGCTCCTTCAAAAAAATTCTTAAAAACAGTAAGTTGATACCTGTTTTTATTGGGATGTTGTTCCCAAATAAGTGGATCAGACGCAACTGTATAAAGCTGCTCAAAATGACCTTCAGTAAGTGGTACTAGCTTTACAAAATCATTTTCTAAAAAATTGGGTTGCCAGTTCATTTTGTTAGGATTGATAAATTGATTTTTTACCTGCAATAAAACTAGCTATTATGCAAATAGCAAGAGCATAAAAAAAATATTCTTTTCCAAAAAGCTCTAATGATAAAAAAGCAGCTGCAATTGGTGTTTTGGCTGCTGCTCCAAAAACAGCAATCATTCCCATGCCCGCTAAAAATGAAATGGGGAGTGGCAAAATCAGGGAAAGGGCACTTCCAAATGTTGCACCTATAAAAAATAAAGGAGTTACTTCACCCCCCTTGAAGCCAACGCCTAATGTTAAAATTGTTAGAAACATTTTAATTGCGAAATCAAAATAGTTTGCGGGCATATTAAAAGCACCAACAATAGATTTGATTCCTAATCCAATAAAGTCAAAACTATTGGTTGAAAATACAATTAAAGCAATGAGTATACCTCCAATTACAGATCTCCATAATTCATTTGGGAGATGATTTATACTCCATTGTTTAAAATAATGCAAAATAGATTTAAAAGTAAATGCAATAAAGCCAAATGCCAATGAAACAATTAAGACTGAGGAAATATTGGTAAGATTGGTTTGGGGTAATTGATTGATGTTATACTGCGTATGGGTCACTCCCCATGCCAAACAAATCCAGTGAGCTAAATAAGAACAAATTATTACTATTAGAACCGAAAAAGCAGGTAATATTTTTTTCTTACGAATAAACTCCAATGCAAAAACAGCTCCAGCTATAGGAGTGCCAAATACTGATCCAAAGCCAGCTGCAACTGAAGCCAATAGTAGCGTGTGCCTTTCTTTTTCGGTAAGTTTAAAGGGCTTTGTGAGTTGATCCGCTAAACCTACAGACATTTGTAAAGCCGTTCCTTCACGACCAGCTGAAGCCCCAAATAGATGTGAAAGTAGGGTAGTAATATAAATTAAAGGAGCCATCAATAAGGGTAAAATTGGCTTTGTGGGTTCAATGATATTTTCTACAATCAATTGATTGCCTCCTGAAGCTGATTTCCCAAGCGTCAGATAAATGAGCGCAGTAATAAATCCTGCAATTGGCAATAGCGCAATGAATAAAGTTTGCTTTTCTCTTGCTTGTGTAATATAGTCGAGCGAAACCAAGAATAATGCTGATCCAGAGCCTGCCAATATTGCAATAAAAACACAAATAATAATCCATGTTGTTACAGACCTGATATTAATCATTTTATTGAACTTGAAACTTAAATAACTTTAAAGTATAAAACTACAACAAAATGGAAAAACACGACTTACACCATGAATTCCCCGAATTTGATTCAAAAATTTCTGAATTAAAAGTGTCTAATGCCCATTTTAAAAAACTGACCGATGAGTATGACGAAGTGAACCATGCAGTTCATCGAATTGAAACAGGCGTGGAAACACCTGCTGATGTAGTTTTAACAGAGTTAAGAAAAAAAAGATTGCTCCTCAAAGATGAATTATATGCTTTATTAACTCAATAGCCTTAAGTTAAGGGTAGTTCTACTGTAAAAGTGCTACCCTTTCCTTCTTGGCTTAGAACATTTATTGATCCATCATGCGCTTCAACAATTCTTTTGCAAATATTTAAGCCTAATCCATAAGACTTTTCTCCATCTGTTCCTTTTCTTTTTCCAGATTTAGAAATATTAAATATTTCAGGGAGTATTTTTTCAGGAATTCCAATGCCATTATCTGAAACTTCAATAAATGCCTTATTGTTGATTATTTTAGCTGAAAGGGTAATAATTGTATCTCTTTTACTAAATTTAACAGAATTAGTCACTAGGTTAAAGACTACTCTTTTCATTTTCTCCGGATTCAACATTACTGTTGTGTCGGTAGTTGGTAATAGTACAACCAATTGTTGATTTTTCTCCTTTACTTTTAGCTCAAGAATGGCAGCGCAATCATTTATAAATTCATTGAGTAAGGTGGGCTCCTTTTCAATGTTTTTGTTACTAATATCTGCAGTAGCCATGATTTCTGCTATTAATGTTAGCGAACTATTGCATGCAGATTTTATCATGTCTAGGTATTCTAGTTTTTGCGTTTCATCCTGTTCGGCAATGATTATTTCCACCATCGTTGGAATGGATGCAACTGGGGTTCTTAAATCGTGAGCAACCAGCTTTAAAATATTGTCTTTTTCAGAAATGGTCTTTTGCAAAGCACTCATCGCAATTTCTAGTTGATCATTTTGTGTGTTAACCGTTTCGTTTAATTCTTTAAGTGTGGCAATATGTTTCCTTGAATGCATCCAATTTCGGCCGAGTATGATACTTAAAAGTATAATAAGAAAAAGGATAACTGCAGTAGCAATTAGATAAGTTTTAGATACTTCATTTTCGTGATGTGCAATATGAAGCTGATTTTGTTGCTCTAAAAGTTCTAGTTGTTTATTGATATCTACTTCGTAAATACGCTTATTTAGTTTATCGTCCTCTTCTTGTAATGCCTGAAATTTGGCCAAATGTAGGTATGCATTTTCTTTGTTGTTTAAAAAATCATGGTATTTCCATGAAAGTTTATTCCATTTTATTTCAGCTTTTGGGTTGGATTGTTCATCCATCGATTTTCTGATCTCCTCTAAGGCTATACCCAATTTGCCTATTTTCTTTTGTTCTTCATACAATTCGGCCAATTTTAAATAACTGAATTGTGCATCAATGGTTTCTCTTCCAGAATGCAAATTGATATTGATGCTTTTCTGGTAGTTTTTTTCTGCATCTTTAATATTTCCAGCTTTCTTGTATAAATCTCCAATATTCCCATAAACCACTCCTTTGGCCATTTCATCGTAAAAAAAAGTGGTTGTATCTGCTTTTTGATGTGCCGAAATATAGTCAAGTGCTTTTTGATAGTAATTCAATGCACTGTCATTATAGCCTTGCATATAGAAACTTAGTGCAATATTATTTTGTAATTCTTGTTTTCTGTAATAGTTGGTAAATTGTTCTCCTTTTGCGCACAAGTTAGATTCAGCTAAACTTTGTTGAAAACTCTCAGCAGCATCTTTGAATTTTCGCTGCTTATATAAAATCATTCCAACCCTGTAACTATATTCTTTTAAAGAGCAATAATCTTTTATTTTAGAGTTGAATTGCCTTGCTTTGTAATAATAGGTGTATGCTTCATTAAATTGATTGTTGGCATACAATGCATCTCCATTGGTATAGTAGGCATAGGTAAATGCATTTGGAAACTCCTGTGGATCTTTATCTTTTAATATATACAGCATTGAGTCTGCATACAATTTTGCTGAGTCTGGTTTTTGTAAATGGTAACAATAGATACCTGACTTGTGCGCATAAACCTGAATTTGTTGTTTCAGATTCAATTTTTTCCCATAAACAGTAGAATCAAGGAATACAAGTTCGCTTCTTTTATTTGTATTTTTTTGCTGACTAATTTTAATTATTGCAGAATCTAAAAAACTTTCTTTAGTATCCCAATCTGCATTGTTTTGATTGGTAGAACAACTATACCAACTAAAAATTAAAAATAAAACTAAGAGATTCGCAATAGATTTCATTGTGTTAAGATTACACTTCATTAAACAGAGGGGGAATTGTAATATTTTATAAATATATTAAAGGTTATGCTATTTAAAAAAATGAATATATAATAGGGCAAATAGTTGCTCTAAATATAAAAAAAAGCAGCGCCTCGATTAAACCGAGGCGCTGCTAAAAAAATAAATATATATACTAGTAACGGTACATATCAGATTTGAAAGGACCGTTTTTACTGATGCCTAAATAAGTGGCTTGCTCATCAGTTAATTCATCTAATTGAGCGCCTACTTTTGCAAGGTGTAAACGAGCTACTTTTTCATCTAAATGCTTAGGTAAAACGTACACTTTGTTTTCGTAGTTTTTGTGGTTCATCCACAATTCAATTTGAGCTAAAGTTTGGTTACTGAATGAGTTACTCATCACAAAAGATGGGTGACCAGTTGCACAACCTAGGTTCACTAATCGGCCTTCAGCTAATACAATAATATCTTTACCATCTATATTATATAAGTCAACTTGTGGCTTAATGGTATCTTTTGTGTTACCATAATTAGCATTTAACCATGCCATATCAATTTCAATATCAAAGTGACCAATATTACAAACAATCGCTTTGTCTTTCATTAAACGGAAATGCTTCTCTGTAATCAAGTCTCTACAACCTGATGCAGTTACCACAATATCCGCTTCAGTAACAGCAATTGCCATTGGCTTAACTTCAAATCCATCCATTGCTGCTTGTAAAGCACAAATTGGATCAATTTCGGTAACAATTACTCTGCAACCTGCTCCACGAAGAGAAAGAGCAGATCCTTTACCAACGTCTCCGTATCCACCAACAACAGCAACTTTACCAGCCATCATTACGTCAGTAGCTCTACGGATAGCGTCTACTAGAGACTCTTGACAACCGTATTTGTTATCAAACTTAGATTTAGTTACAGAATCATTTACGTTAATAGCAGGAATAGGTAAAGTACCCTTAGCCATGCGCTCATATAAACGGTGAACACCTGTAGTAGTTTCTTCAGATAAACCTTTAATATGGGCAATTAACTCAGGATATTTATCAAATACCATATTGGTTAAATCTCCACCGTCGTCTAAAATCATATTTAATGGACGATCAGCACCACCAAAGAACAAAGTTTGCTCAATACACCAATCAGCTTCTTCTTGGGTTTGACCTTTCCAAGCAAATACGCCAATTCCAGCAGCAGCTATTGCTGCAGCAGCCTGATCTTGAGTAGAGAATATATTACAAGAGCTCCATTTTACTTCAGCACCTAATGCTACTAATGTTTCAATTAAAACTGCAGTTTGAATGGTCATATGTAAACAACCTGCAACTCTTGCACCTTTCAAAGGTTGAGAAGCGCCATATTCAGCACGTAAAGCCATTAAACCAGGCATTTCCGCTTCAGCTAAACGAATTTCTTTGCGACCCCAATCGGCCAAGCTAATATCAGCCACTTTGTATGGCAAGCTGAAATCAATTGTTGATGTTAATGTAGACATAATAGTATTTTATTGTAGCGCAAAGTTAATTTTAAAGAATAAAAGCACATAATTATTTGTAAATAAAGAATAAACATCTAATTTGTAGAATAATTGAAGAATAAAATAGCATAATGCAATGTCCAAACCAACTAAAAAAGCCGAATCCACTGTTTCACTTTCTTTGGATACCAAAGACATAGCTATATTAAAAGTATTACAGCAAAATGCTAGGGCCACCGTAAAGGAAATTGCTGATCAAGTTCATTTAAGTACTACTCCAGTTCATGAGCGTATTAAAAGAATGGAAGAGTCAGGGGTGATTAAACAATATGCAACCTTGGTAGATCATACTAAAGTAAAAAAAGGCTTAATGGTTATTTGCTATGTTTCTTTAAAGCAACATGATAAAACCGCTGGAGGAAAATTTATTAAACGAATGCACGAATTAAATGAAGTAATAGAATGTTATAATATTTCAGGAGAGTTTGATTTTATGTTAAAAGTAGTAGCAGAGAGTATGGATGCCTATTACGATTTCCATGTAAATAAATTATCTCAAGCAGAAAATATAGGGCATGTTCAGTCGGTATTTGTAATGGGGGTAATTAAACAAACGCATGTGTTGGTTCATTGATTAAGTAATTTGCATTTTAAATAAGCAATTTTGTCTAACCATATTTTCAATTTCAATACATCTTACACATCTTTAGGAAATTCATTTTTTGAATTGGTTAATCCTACACATGTGAAGTTTCCCAATTTATTGCTGTTCAATCAAGCTTTGGCAAATGAACTGGGACTTCAGGTTGATCAATCAGATGAAAGCAATCAAACTTTTACTCAAATTTTGTGTGGCAATCAATTGGCCGAGGGGTCAGTGCCAATGGCACAGGCATATGCCGGTCATCAATTTGGTTATTTTACTATGCTCGGAGATGGTAGAGCCATTTTACTTGGGGAGCATATAGCCCCCAGTCAAAAACGATACGATATTCAGCTAAAGGGATCAGGTCCTACGCCTTTTTCAAGAAGGGGAGACGGCAGGGCAACACTAAAAGCAATGTTGAGAGAATATTTAATCAGCGAGGCAATGCATGGATTGGGTATACCAACATCAAGAAGTTTGGCCGTAGTAACCACCGGCGAAAAAGTTTTTAGAGAAGAAATTCAAGATGGTGCAGTATTAACAAGGGTTATGCAAAGTCATATTCGGGTAGGAAGCTTTGAATATGCTAATCATTATTTAACGAAGGAAGAATTAATTGATTATACCAATTATACATTAAAAAGACATTATCTATCTCAATTAGAATCGGATAACCAAGCATTATCCTTGTTAAAAGAAGTATTGATTAAACAGGTAAATTTAATAGTTCATTGGATGCGGGTAGGATTTATTCATGGAGTAATGAACACCGATAATATGTCAATAGCAGGAGAAACATTCGACTATGGACCATGTGCATTTATGAATGGATATGATCCTGCTAAAGTGTTTAGTTCTATTGACACCAACGGCAGATATGCATTCGCCAATCAACCAGGTATAGCACATTGGAACTTAAGTTGCCTAGCCAATGCATTGTTACCTATTATTGATGAAGATCAAACAAAAGCAGTTGAATTAGCAAAAGAAGTATTGAATATATTTCCTAATTTATATACAGAGGAATATACTGCAATGATGGGAACAAAGATTGGTTTTACTAAAGATCAATTATCTGATGAAGTGGTTGAGTTAATCAAAGAATTACTGAATTGGATGAAAGAAAACCAAACCGATTACACCAATACCTTTCTTCAAATTCAGTCGGTTCTTATTCCTGAAGGGATTTATGCCAGTTCATTTTTTGCAGAGTGGCGGCAAAAGCGAGAAGCATTATTGAATAAGCAGGGCAGTACCATTGCCCAAGCTCAAGCAATCATGCAATTGCAAAATCCTTTAGTCATTCCAAGAAATCATTGGGTAGAAAAAGTGTTAGATTCAGTAGCATACACCAATGACTTAACACAGTTTAATAGCTTTTTAACTGCACTGCAATCGCCTTATTTTGCTTGTCCAAACATATCCTTATATCAAGATCCACCTGTTAATGGGGATGGTTTTTATGCAACTTATTGTGGTACATAGTTAATCCTAAAAACTAGTATTTTAAGATGCTTACTTTGAAATCATTTAAATCGTATCTGCTTGCCACTATCTGAAGTTGCTTATTGTCTATTTTTTCTTTTATTAAAGAAGATTGGGCACTAATTTGTTTACTTACATGAATAGTATTGGCAATTACACTATGGTCTAGTCTATCTTTATCATTAATTGAGATTGCTTTTATTTCTGATTCTTTAGTAATACTGTCAATAATTTCTTTAATATGACCTGGTGCTTCATCATGATCAATAAACGCTTTTATAGCGCCACAATTTTCATGACCTAACACAACAATTAGTTTACATTTAAAATGTTCAACAGCATATTCAATACTCCCTAATTCTAGCCCACCAATTATATTGCCAGCTGTTCTAATAACGAATAAGTCCCCAATTCCTTGATCAAAAATAAGTTCTGGAGCAACTCTTGAGTCTGAACAGCAAACAACTACTGCAAAAGGATGCTGAGCTTTAGACTCCTCTAACATATGTTTTTGATCTTCGTTGGGATGGGTAGGTCTTAAACTAGCAAAGCGCTGATTTCCCTTCATTAATTTATCTAATCCGGTTTCTTTTTTTATCTCCTGATGAGTGCATGCTACAAGCATTGCTGTTATTAATACAAGCAATGTTGATTTTATAAAAAAATATTTATTGCAAGGGTGTAGGTGCATAAAATGGAGTTTAAACTAATGGTAATATTACAATAGTCAAACCTATTATTTTATGATTTATATCAGTTAAAGTTGAATGCCCATTATATAGTCGTCCATGACAAATCCTTTTTCTAACTCAAAAATATTTTCAGATAAAATACTTAACCCTTGTCTTTTATAAAATTCAATAGCAGGGTTTTGTTTATTTACTTGAAGAATCAATTCTTTGCCCCCGTTTTGTATTGCATACCCTTTTACTGCAGACAATAGTGCTTTACCTGCTCCTGTTTTTTGCGCCGTAGGGACAATATAGAGTTTGTTTAATTTAAATACACCCGCGGATTCATTTGAAACTGAAGCAAATCCCAACACTTCATTTTCTGAGGTCGTAGGTTGCTCTTTTTCAAATAAATAAAATTGATGTCCTTTAGCCATTTGTTGTATCAATGATTCGGTACTATACATGAGGTCTAACATGTACTTGATTTGCGCTTCGGATATAATTCCTCCATAAGTTGAAGGCCAAGTATTATATGCAATCTGCTGAATTACTGGTATATCGTCTAGTGTAGCAATTCTGATCATTACAATGATTTCAAACTTTCTTCAATGGTGTTAATTCTTGCCTCTGCATCTGCTTGTTTTTTTCTTTCTAGTGCAATAATTTCTGGTTTTGCATTTTGAACAAATTTTTCATTGCTCAACTTTTTCATTACCGATGCAAGAAAGTTTTGTTCGTATGCGAGGTCTTTTAACAAGCGATCTTTAATAGCGGCAGTATCTAACTGTTGTTCAGCTTCAATAAAAAATTTATCCTTTTCAATATTAACCACAATGGTATTGGCTATTGCAGTTGAAGTATAAACTACATTGCTTGCATTTACCTGTTTCATTAAAATACTTTCAATGGCTTTATAACCGTTGTTATTTTCTGCCATAATATGCAATACAACAGGGTCTTTCGGTTTTAATTGATTTTTATTTCGAGCATCCCTTAGTTTGGTAATTACGTCCTTTAATAAACTACCTGCGGCTAAAATGGTATCATCTGCCGGGTTAGGTTTTCCTTGTAATTTTACCGTTAGATCTTCTTTTTGTTCTTTTAATAAGTGGAAAATTTCTTCCGTAATAAAAGGCATGATGGGGTGCAATAACTCCATTAATTTTTCAAAAAATTCCAAGGTTTTGGAATAAACTTTAGAATCAACTGGTTGCTCAAATCCTGGTTTTGCCCATTCCAAATACCAGCTGCAGAAATCATCCCAAATTAACGAGTAAATGGTTTTTAATGCTTCGCTCAATTTAAATTGAGTCATTAGTTCATCTACTTCAGCACTCACTTGATTCAACCTGTTTTCGAACCAGTTAATGGCAAATGCAGCTTCTTCAATATCGGTACTAGATTGGGTACCTAAACTGGCTAAACGTGATTCCCACATTTTCACCAACTTCAATGCATTCCATAGCTTATTATTGAAATTTCTTCCTTGTTCTAAAGAAGCTTCATCAAATAATATATCGTTCCCTGCAGGTGAAGCTATCAAAATGCCAAATCTCACTGCATCGGCTCCATATTGATCAATTAAACCAAGTAAGTCGGGAGAGTTCCCCAAACTTTTACTCATCTTTCTGCCTAGTTTGTCTCTTACAATTCCGGTAAAATAGACGTCATTAAAAGGCTTGCTGCCTTTATACTCATAGCCAGCCATAATCATTCTGGCAACCCAAAAGAAAATAATTTCAGGTGCGGTCACCAAAGTGCTGGTAGGGTAGTAGTAGTTTACTTCTTCATTATTGGGGTTGCTTAATCCACCAAATACTTCAAAAGGCCAAAGCCAACTACTGAACCAAGTATCTAAACAATCATTGTCTTGATGAATATCTGAAAGGGTTAATGAAGTATTGCCTGTTTTATTTTGTAATTCAACCAATGCTTCTTCCGCTGTTTTAGCCACAGCAAAATGTCCGTCTTGTGTATACCAAGCTGGAATGCGATGTCCCCACCACAGTTGCCTGCTGATGCACCAATCTTTTACATTTTCCATCCAATGGCGGTAGAGGTTTTTAAACTTTGCTGGATGAAAATGAATTTCATCATCCATTACAGCTGTTAATGCGGGTGCTGCCAAATCTTTCATGCTCACCCACCATTGCAAGCTTAAACGGGGTTCTACTACCGCATCGGTTCTTTCACTGAATCCAACCTGATTGGTATATTCTTCAATTTTATCAATATGACCTGCTGCTTCTAAATCGGCAACAATTTTTTTTCTAACTTCAAATCTATCAAGTCCAATATACAATTGTGCAGCATCACTCATTGTACCATCGTCGTTCATGGTATCAATTATTTCTAAATTGTATTTCTGCCCCAGCTGATAGTCGTTCATATCATGGGCAGGAGTCACTTTTAATGCACCTGTTCCAAAGTCTAGGGTAACATATTCATCTGGGATTATTTTGATTTTTCTATTAATCAACGGAACAAAAGCGTATTGGCCATGTAGTTGTTTATATCGCTCGTCTGCAGGGTTTACACAAATAGCAGCATCTCCCAAAATAGTTTCAGGCCTTACTGTTGCAATAGTAATAGTTCCACCCTTTTCAAGTTTGTATTTAACGTGATATAGTTTGCTTTGTACTTCCTTATAAATTACTTCCTCGTCACTCAATGCTGTCTTGGCTTTCACGTCCCAATTAATCATCCGCTTTCCTCTATAAATGTATCCCTTCTTATAAAGGTCTAAGAAAACATTAATTACAGAATCATAGTAATCTGGATCCATTGTAAAGCTGGTTCTATCCCAATCTAGGCTACAACCCATTTTACGCAGCTGTTGCAAAATGATTCCACCGTATTTTTCTTTCCACTCCCAAGCATAATTTAAAAACTCAGTTCTGCTTAGCGAAGATTTTGCTATTCCTTTTTCGCGCAACATTGCTACCACTTTTGCTTCGGTAGCAATTGAGGCGTGGTCGGTTCCAGGCACCCAGCAGGCATTTTTACCCTGCATACGCGCCCTTCTAACCAAAATATCTTGTATGGTATTATTTAAACAGTGCCCCATATGTAATACACCTGTAACATTGGGTGGTGGAATCACAACGGTGTATGGTTCTCTATCATCGGGTTTACTGGAGAAATAGTTTTTGCTAATCCAGTGTTCGTACCATTTTGCTTCAATTTCTGTAGGGATATAATTCTTACTAAGCTCCATAAAATCAATTGGCTGCAAATTTAAGGAAACTGTAGGAGCTTGTTGTAATCTTCTGTATTATACCTGGCTATTTACCAAGTAGAAATAATTTCTGTTTTATCTGAAATAGAGGTTGAAAATGATGGGGGACTTATCAATTGATCCAATTCTGATAAACAGGCTTCAGAATTGATTTGATTGGGCAAACAAAGTTGGGTTACTTTCTGGGTAGCTTTTTTGCCAATTATTTTTGCAGCCCGCTCTGGAGAATTACAAGCAAATAGACCGAATGCTAAGCCAGCCATAATTATTGGGCTTACAATTAGTTTGGGGGTTTCTTTTTTGCATTGTCTCATAACAAGTATATAAACGGGTGGTTGGCTTATTTGTTACAACTATGAGCTCATTTTTTATCATTAGTTGTAATTTCAATAAGAATATTACAAATCTTATCTTGCGCTCATGCGATTTGCGGTAGTAGATATTGAAACAACAGGGGGATTCCCCAGTCAGCATGGAATAACAGAGATTGCGATTGTATTGTATAATGGTTCCGAAGTAGAAGGTGTATATGAAACTTTGGTAAACCCCCATCAACCCATACCTCCCTTTGTTATTGGAATGACCGGCATTACCAATGCTATGGTTGAAGCAGCTCCGTCTTTTCATGAAGTAGCGCCGAAAATTTATAACTTATTGAAAAACAGGGTGTTTGTAGCGCATAACGTTAATTTTGATTTCAGCTTTGTTAAGCATCATTTAAAAGAAGCAGGATTTGACTTGCAGACTCCTAAGCTTTGTACCATCCGATTAAGTAGAAAGGTTTTTCCAGGATTTCCTAAATACGGGTTGGGACATTTATGCAGACAACTCAATATTGAAATTGAAAATAGGCATCGGGCTGGAGGAGATGCCAAGGCAACAGCAAAAGTTTTAGACTTGGTTTTACAGAATAATGGGGAGCGATTGGTAAAAGAAATGTTACAGAAAGAGAACCGCGAACAATTAATGCCTCCCAATTTACCAGGACATTTTATTCAATCTTTACCCGCTGTTCCTGGCGTATATTATTTCCATAACAAACAGGGAAAAGTCATTTATGTGGGGAAGGCAAAAAATATTAAAAAAAGAGTGGTTAGCCATTTTACTGGCTTAGACTTGAGTAAAAAAAGACAAGATTTTTTGAGGGAAATATATGAAATATCCCATTCGGAATGCCCCACTGAATTTATTGCCAGTTTATTTGAAAGTATTGAAATAAAGCGATTATGGCCAGTTTTTAACAAAAGTCAGAAAAAGTTTGAACAGCTTTGGGCAATTTATCAATTTGAAGACAATAGGGGGTATTTAAGATTGGCTATTGATAAAAAGCATAAAAATGCACAACCGGTGCAAGCTTTTTCATTGTTAGCCGATGCGCACCGTGAACTTTGGAAATTGGTAAGAGAGTTTGAGCTGCATCCAGCATTGTGTTTTTTAGATAAAACGATACCAAACGAATGGCCCGATACAACTATTCATAATGAACAAGTAACAAAAGCCCTTGACTATATTGCTTCTGAAAAAGCATCATATATTATTAAAGAAAGCAATACGGCAATTTTAATTGAAAAAGGAAAATTTGTGGGTATGGGCCCAGTCGGTCACTTAGAAATGGCTGAACCAACTGCACCTGCTTATATTGCTGCAGTAAAAGAGGCCGTAACGCCCTATGCCGAAAATGAAGTCATCAAATCGATGCTTCGAAAGTATTTGGAAAGATATCCTCATCGTGTGGTGCGTATAGTGGAATAATCTACTTTCGCCTCCCTAAAAATTGAAATGTAAATATGTCGTTTGCTCCAATCATTGCCGCAAAACTTGGTTTGCGCGTTACTCAAGTTGAAACTGTTTTAGATTTATTAGCCGAAAGTGCTACGATTCCTTTTATTGCCCGTTATAGAAAAGATAGTACGGGTAATTTAGATGAAGTTCAAATTCAACAAATTCAAGATGAACAAAAAACCATCTTGGCATTCACTGAGCGCAAAACGTTTATAGAAAAGACCATTACCGACCAAGGTAAAATGACCGAAGCTTTACAAGCTAAAATAAACGCAGCTACAACTATTGTTGAGTTAGAAGATATTTATTTACCCTATAAGGTAAAGCGTAAAACCAAAGCAGTGGTTGCAAGAGAAAATGGATTGGAGCCATTGGCATTGTTTTTATTAGCACAAGGCCAAGAAGATCCTGAGATGGAAGCAGCTAAATTTTATAATGATAAAATTACCAATATAGAAGAGGCCTTACAAGGTGCAAGAGATATTATAGCAGAGCAAGTAAACGAGCAAGCAGAAGTTAGAGCCAAGTTGAGAAAACTATTTGAAGACACTGCTACTTTACAAAGTAAAGTACTTGCTGATAAGGAAGCAGAAGCCATAAAATACAAAGATTACTTTGATTTCTCAGAGCCGATTCATAAGATACCCTCTCATCGTATTCTAGCTATTTTAAGAGGGTTCTTAGAAGGGTTCTTGCGTATGACTATAGCTCCAATAGAAGAGGAGGCAATTGACGATATTGAAGCTTTCTTTATAAAAGGAATGAGCCCTGCTGGTGTTCATATTAAAAAAGCAGTTAAAGACGCTTACCGAAGATTATTACAACCCAGTTTAGAAACGGAATGTAGAACTGCATTAAAGCAAAAAGCAGACGAAGAAGCTATCAATGTTTTTGCAGAAAATCTTCGTCAATTATTGTTAAGCGCACCATTAGGATCAAAGCGGGTATTGGCTATTGACCCAGGTTATAGAACGGGTTGTAAAGTGGTTTGTTTAGACGAATCGGGTGAATTACTAACCACTGATTTGATTTATGTTCATGAAGCTAATAAAATTTACGATAGCGAATACAAAATTAAACAACTAGTAAAACAGTTTGCTATACAGGTATTTGCTATTGGTGATGGAACAGCCGGCAGAGAAACTGAGCAGTTTATTAAAAAAATGAATCTTGGATTGCCTGTGTTTTTAGTGAATGAAGATGGGGCTTCTGTTTATTCTGCATCCGAAATTGCTAGGGAAGAATTTCCTGATTACGATATTACAGTACGAGGTTCTGTAAGTATTGGTCGAAGGTTGATGGACCCTTTAGCGGAGTTGGTAAAAATTGACCCCAAAAGTATTGGAGTAGGGCAGTATCAGCATGATGTTAATCAATTTAGACTAAAAGAAAAATTAGACCAAACGGTGGTTAGTTGTGTAAATACAGTAGGGGTTAATTTGAATACTGCTAGTAAACAATTACTAAGTTATGTAAGTGGTATTAATGAATCGGTAGCAGAAAATATTATTAAACAAAGAAAAATAGTGGGTTCATTTTCTAGCAGAGAAGAATTATTAAAAGTGCCTAGATTGGGTGCCAAAGCCTTTGAACAGTGCGCGGGATTTTTACGCATTCCAAAAGCAAAACATCCATTGGATGCAAGTGCGGTTCACCCAGAAGCTTACCCAATTGTTGAAAAAATGGCGGCAGATTTAGAAACCAGTGTTGAAGAATTGGTAGGAAATGAATCACTATTAAAATCAATCAATACCCAGAAATATGTGACCGATCAAATTGGGGTATTAGCATTGAATGATATTATTAAAGAATTACAAAAGCCAGGACTAGATCCAAGATCTGAATTAGAGCAATTTGAGTTTGCCAATATCTATTCTATGGAAGAAGTAACGGTGGGCTTGGTATTGCCTGGCGTAGTTACAAATTTAACTAGGTTTGGTGCGTTCATAGATATTGGTGTTAAGCAAGATGGATTGGTTCATGTGAGCGAAATTGCCAATCGATACATTTCGGATCCTAGTGAGGCATTAAAGTTGGGGCAGAAAGTACAGGTAAAAGTGTTAGAGGTAGATTTGAGCCGCAAACGAATTGCACTCTCCATCAAACAAACAGAAGCCGCTCCTGCAGCGGGTATTGGAGGAAGAAAAGATTTTAATCAACACAAGCGCTCCAATCAACCTATAAAAAAAGAAGAAGATTTGAGTAACTTAAATGTAACAGATGCCTTACAAGCTTTGAAGAAGAAGTTTGGCAAATAGCTTACCTTAGAATAAATCAATTGTATGAAACATTTATTTATTGTTTTTGCTTTAATTTTTGGTTGCACTTTAGTGAATGCACAAAAAGTAGTTTATCCTTTAATTCCTGTTTATGGACCAGTAACTGAAGTGCCTTTTGCTGTTGATATAATTGATAAGAAAGGAGAGTATAAAGTGCTTGTTGATATAACCAGCCCTTCTGCAAACCCTAAAGAGATCAGTGAGTTTTTTGAAAATATTGCTCGTATTGCCAACCTTCACGTTGCAGGAGGTGTTAATCCTAAGAAACTAAAAGTAGTAGCCGTTGTGCATGGTGGCGCTGTTCCTTTCATATTGAATAATGAAACGTATAAACAAAAATTTGGGGTAGATAATCCTAACCTTCCTTTGTTTACTGCCATAAAAAATGCTGGTATACCCTTATATGTTTGTGGGCAAACCTTATTTAAACGAAAAGTTGACCCAGCAACCATTGCACCTGAATTTGAAACAGTGCTTTCTGCTATTACAACCATTTCCACTTTTGTTAACAAGGGGTATGTGTTTTTGAAATTTTAATTATGATTAAACTAAACGATAGTAAACAAACGCTCCAAAATTTAGGCATTGCTGCTTTAAATGAAATGCAAGAAGCAGCAGTGAGTAATATCATACACCATAAGAATGTGTTGTTGCTATCACCAACTGGATCTGGGAAAACCCTTGCTTTTTTAATTCCATTGTTAGAACATTTGAATCCGAAAGGAAAACTCGTGCAAGCTTTGGTATTAACTCCTTCAAGAGAATTGGCCATTCAAATTGAACAAGTTTGGAAAGCCATGCAAACAGGGTATAAAATTATTTGTTCCTATGGAGGACATGATATGCCTACTGAAATAAATAGTTTGGTAGAGCCGCCTGCATTATTGGTGGGAACCCCTGGCAGAATTGCCGATCACCTTAAAAGAAGAACCTTTGATCCAAAGGGAATTCGGCTATACATATTTGATGAGTTTGATAAATCATTGGCTTTGGGTTTTGAAGAAGACATGGAATACATTACTAGGGCGTTAAAACCCGAGGTGCAAAAAGTATTCGTGTCTGCTACTGCATCTATTGCTATTCCTGCATTTGCAGAACCCAAGCAATTGGTCGTATTGAACTTTTTGAATGGTCGTGATGAAGCACCTACGGTTGAAATGCATACAATATGGTCGCCTGAGAAAGACAAAGTGAATACCCTTTATGATTTGTTGTGTACATTAGGTAATACATCAGTGCTAATTTTTTGCAATCATCGGGAAGCGGTAGAAAGAACAGGCAGTTTATTGGCCGAACTGGGAATTGCTAATACCATTTTTCATGGGGGAATGGAACAAATGCAAAGGGAGCAGGCTTTAATCAAATTTAGAAATGGAACTGCTCCATATTTAATTGCCACTGATTTAGCTGCTAGGGGATTAGACATCCCAGATATTGATCATATTGTTCATTATCATTTGCCCTCTACCAACGCAGAATTTACCCATCGCAATGGCCGAACTTCTAGAATGAACAGCAAGGGGAATGTATATATGATATTGCACGAAGACGAAACCCTGCCCAATTATTTGCAAGAAACACCACCTTCTTTTTCCTTGAAATTACATGCTCCGCCACCCGCTGCTTCAGATTGGGGTACGGTGTATTTAAACGGAGGTAAGAAAGATAAACTGAATAAAGTGGATATTGTTGGATTGTTTATTCAAAAAGGCAAGCTAACAAAAGAAGAATTGGGTTTAATTATGGTGAAAGACCATAATTGTTTTGTAGCTGTTAAGAAAAACAAGATTGCATCGTTATTGAAACTGGTTCGTGACGAAAAAATTAAAGGAAAAAAATTCCTAATAATGGAAGCTCGCTAACAGTAATGCTTCTGAACTAATTTGCTTATTTTGAGTCTTTAAATATTTGCTATGAGGATAATACCATTGCTTGTATCGGCCCTGTTAACATGGGGTGCAGTTCAATTATTTAATACCCAACTTTCTGTTGGTGGAAGTAAAACTCCTAGACTCGGGTATTTTTTATCTCCCCAACATGGGTTTTGGCAAAATGCTGAAGCTACTAATACCAACTACAACGATAATATTCAGTTAGAAGGGTTAGCCGGAAAAGTAGATGTATACATTGACGATCGGTTGGTCCCACATATTTATGCGGATGAAGACAATGACGCCTATTATGTACAAGGATATTTACATGCTAAGTTTAGACTTTGGCAAATGGAGTTCCAGACCCATGTTGCTGCAGGTCGGTTAAGTGAAATTGTTGGTAAAGAAAGAATTGGTACCGATCAGTTTTTTAGAAGACTAGGGATGGTGTATGGTGCTGAAAGAACCAAAGCCTATGTAGAGAAAAATAATCCTGAAATGCAATCTGCTATTGATGCTTATGCAAAAGGAGTAAATGCCTATATAGCACAATTGAAACCAGAGCAAATTCCATTTGAATACAAATTGCTCGATTACAAACCCGAAGCTTGGACTTCTTTGAAGACTTATTTGTTCCAGATGTTTATGTCTTATGACTTAACAGGAAGAGGGGCAGTTACCGATTTGCAAATGAGCAATGCTCGTAACTATTTTAGCTATAAAGATTTTGACTTGTTATTTACTGATGTGCAAGATTCTTTAGATCCAATTATTCCTCGTGGTACTGCATATTCTGCTCCTTCCATAAAGCCCGTTGCGCCCGCAGATGTACAAACAGCTTATTTAGGTGATACAGCTGGAAGTTCAACAGCACTGGCTCCATTTGTTCCTAATAAAAGCAATGGAAGTAATAACTGGGTAGTAGGTGGATCAAAAACAAAATCTGGCAGACCCATTCTTGCCAATGATCCACACTTAGGTTTAAATTTACCCTCTCTTTGGTATGAAGTTCAAATATCAACACCAACACATCGCACTTATGGAGCAAGCTTTCCCGGATCTCCTGCAGTAATAATAGGGTTCAATGATAGTATAGCATGGGGCGTTACCAATGCAGGTCGCGATGTGTTAGACTATTATGATATGAAATTTAAGGATACTACCTTGAATGAATATTGGTTCCAAGGACAATGGGTTAAAGCAGAAAAAAGAATCGAGACCATTAAAGTAAAGGACAGCGCTTCCATTCAAGAGAACATTGCAATAACTGTATTTGGACCAACCATGTACGACCATAACTATAAAAACAGTGGTTCTGGGGGCAAAAATTTGGCTTTAAGATGGACTGCACATGATGGAGGAAGCGGGTTATTGGCTTTTTATAAGTTAAACCATGCAAAGAATTACGATGACTACTTAGAAGCAATTTCTCACTGGAATAGTACAGGCCAAAACTTTGCATTTGCTTCTAAAACAGGTGATATTGCTTTAAAACAACAAGCCAATTTTGTGGCAAGATGGTTTAGACAAGGAGACTTTATATTACCTGGGCAAGACAGCTCTTATGCATGGCAAGGGTTTATACCAACAAATGAAAACCCCATGATCAAAAATCCGGAGCGTGGATTTGTGAGCAGTGCCAATCAAAAATCAACTGACCAAACCTATCCTTATTATTTAGGTGCTGCCAGTAATTTTCCTGTGTACCGTGGGGTAATCATCAATCGAAAGTTAACTGAATTAACCAATGCAACGGCTCAAGACATTCAGCGTCTTCAAATGGATAATTATAATGTGTTTGCAGAAATGGCAAGGCCAGTTTTACTAAAATACATTGATCAATCTACTTTAACTGCTGATGAAAAAAAGTATATTAATATATTGAGTTCTTGGAATCTAGTAAGTGATGTGAATGAAAAAGGCGCATCTGTATTTAATGTACTTTGGGATAGTTTAGAAACCACTATTTGGTCCGATGAATTTGCTGGTGCTACTACTAATTTGGGATGGCCCGATGAAATCACTTTATTGGAAAGCATAAAAAGAGACAGCCTATATTCTTTTGCTGATAATATAAAAACACCCAACAAAAAAGAAACTATTGCCGATGCAGTAATGGAGGCAGTTAAAAAAGCAACTGCAGTTTTAGTGAAAGCAGATAAAGAAGGTAAATTAGACTGGGCCGTATTTAAAGATACCCGTGTTTCCCATTTACTAAAAATCAATGCGTTGAGTTCATTGCATTTGCCTATAGGAGGCGGAAAGCATATCATTAATGCAACAACAGAAACACATGGTCCAAGTTGGAGAATGATTGTGCATATGACCGACGATATAGAAGCGTATGGCGTTTATCCAGGTGGCCAAAATGGTAACCCAGGAAGTAAATACTACGATATGTTTATGAACCATTGGGCTACTGGCAAATATTATCCAATATTGTTTATGCACTTGAAAGACGCTCCAAATAATAAACGCGTTAAGTGGTTAATAACTTTTACCAAAGCTTAAATACATTATCATGAAATTTATAGTATCCTTATTTTTAACAGCATTATTGGCATTTGTGGCTGGTCTTTTTACTCAATTGCCTTGGTGGGTTTTTGTTGTAACCTCATTTGTTGTGGCTGCATTGTTGCATCAAACACCAGGTAAATCTTTTTTGAGTGGGTTTCTTGGTTTATTTCTACTATGGGTTGTTTTAGCATTTATTAAAGATGCAGCCAATGAACATATACTTTCTGCAAAAGTGGCTTTGATATTACCCTTGGGAGGGTCATATATGATGCTGATACTGGTTACAGGTATTATTGGTGGATTAATTAGTGGATTAGCTGCTTTAACAGGGTCTTTTGTAAAGAAATAAGTATGAACTTATTGAATCAATTCCAACAGAATTGGCAATCATCTTTTGCTCCATTGATTTTGCCTGGGCAAAAAATTTTGTTGGCATTGAGTGGGGGAGTAGATAGTACCGTATTAGCGTATCTACTTCAGCAATCAGGAGTTGAAATAGTTGCAGCACATGTAAATTATCAATTAAGAGGCGTCGAGAGTAATCGGGATGAAAATTTTGTTGTTTCACTTTGTGAAAGCCTTCAAATTCCTCTACTAATTAAGAGAGTTGATACAAAAACCTATATGTCGGAACAGCATTTGTCTGTTCAAGTGGCCGCAAGAGAAATTAGGTATAGTTGGTTTGATGAAATCAGGTTAAACGATGTAACCCTTACTGGTGCTTGGGCAGCTACTGCACACCATGCGAATGATTCTATTGAAACCAGTATGATGCATTTTTTTAGAGGAACTGGTATAGAAGGTTTAAAAGGGATTTCTCCCTTACATCATTCTAAAAAAATACTAAGGCCATTACTGCCTTTTTTTAGGAATCAAATTGAGCACTACGCTATAGATAATGGCATTTCTTTTATTGAAGATTCTTCAAATTTAACCAATCAATACACTAGAAATTTTTTAAGAAATACCATCATCCCTGAATTGGAAAAAGTTATTCCATCCTTACAAGAAAATGTTTTTCACAATACGCAACGGTTTTCTGAAGTGGCAATTTTGTATAAGCAAGCAGTTAATCTACAGGTGAAAAAAATGGTAGAGCAAAAGGGTAATGAAAGTCATATACCAGTTCTTAAATGGAAAAAAGCAAATCCGATTTATTCCATTACATGGGAAATTATTGAGCCCTTTGGATTTTCTTCAGCCCAAATTCCTGAAGTAATTAAACTGTTGGATGCTTCAAATAGCAGTTTCATCAATTCTCCAAGCCATCGGATTATAAAGAATAGACAATGGATGATTATTTCACCCGCTGCTCAAGTTGAAGCCAAACATATAGTAATAGAACAACTTGGAATAACTCCATTTTTGGAAGGCGAATTAACACTTTCTAAGCATGATATTTCAACAGTAACAAACGAATTAACCCAAACCAATACTAGTGGTAATAAATTGAGTATTGAGTGGTTGGATGCCAGTATTATTAAGTTCCCATTACTGATGCGCCAATGGGCAATAGGAGACTATTTTTATCCCTTGGGAATGAATAAGAAGAAGAAAGTTTCTAAGTTTTTGATAGATGCTAGGTTAAGTAAAACTGAAAAAGAAAAAATTTGGATACTTGAATCGGATAAGAAAATTATTGCCATTATTGGCATGCGCATCGATAACCGATTTAGATATGCGGCGTCTACCAAAGAATTGTTGAAACTACAGTATGCTCGTTCCTAAAATGAGCCCAGGTATATTTTGATTGCATTGAAAAAATTTTCCATTGCATTAAACTTGGTCATAAAACTGGTGGTAATAATCACAAAAACAATCCCAAATATCGCTCCCCATATATGCGCCGAGTGGTTGATATTTCCATGTCCTTTTTTTGCTAAATACGCAGACAATATTAAATACAAGGGGCCAAATACAAATCCAGGTATATGAAATGGTATTGGGAAAATGCCCATTCCCAGGGTTGGATATAAAAATATACCCGCAAATATGACTGCAGACACTGCACCCGAAGCTCCTAAACTTCTATAATGATAATTGTTTTGGTTATTAAAATAGGTAGGTAATAAACAAACAACCAATGATACAACATAGAGTACGATGTAGATTACTTTGCCAGATTCTCCAAAAATTTGAACGAAAGTTTTTTCTACTAAGTCTCCAAACAAATAAAACGAATACATATTAAATAACAAATGCATGATATCCGCGTGAATGAGCCCACTTGTAATAAAACGATACCATTGATTCCTATTGGTAATGGCTGGAGGGTAAAATATTAGATCATCTAAAACTTTTTGATTTGAAAAAGCAGTGAATGAAATGAGACTTGTCAAGAGTATGATGCTGATGGTTAAGGTAATCATAGGTTAAATATGATGGTATTTTTCGTTTCTAATGATGGTGCAAGCACGGTATAATTGCTCTGATAAAATTAATCTGGCAAGCATATGTGGAAATACCAAAGGAGATAAGCTCCAAACCAGTTGTGCTCTACTGGTAACAGCTGGATCAACTCCAAATGCCCCTCCAATCAAAAATACCAATTGCTTATTGCTTTCATTGGCTCTTTGCTGAATAAATTGAGCCAATTGAGGTGAGCTGAAGGCTTTTCCTCTTTCATCTAATAAAATTAAATAGTCGTCTTTTTCTATTTGGTTGAGGATTAAAGTGCTTTCGGCCTTTTTTAGTTCAATTTCAGACAAATTTGGCGCAGTTTTTGGTGGTGGTATTAATAACCAATCTGCTTTGAAATATTTGTTAATCCTTTGAGTGAAATCGTTGACACCCTCCTTTATATAAGGCTCATGAGGTTTTCCAACAGAAATCAAACGTAGTTTCATTGGTTAAAAATAGTCAACAAAACCAATGTAGCCAATTTGTGCTGCTTTGTAAGTTGAAGGGGACAAAGTATCTTACAGTCAAAATTGTATTTAGCATGAAGTTTACAAAGGTCTTTATTTTGGTTTTTATCTTATTAGGATTTAAGCAGGTTTTGAGTGGTCAAGAAATAGACTCTATGATGAGTGTTTATGCAGATGGATTTCCTAAAGAAAAAATACATGTACATTTTGATAGACCCAGGTATAATACTGGCGACACTTTGTTTTATAAAGTCTATTTATTAGCGGCAAATGAGCCTAGTTTTTTAAGCAAAAATTTGTATGTTGAATGGTATGATACAGATGGTGTTTTGGTAAAACAAACCGTTTCTCCTTTATTTCAATCAACTACAAAAGGGAGTTTTGAAATTCCAGCTAACTATAAAGGAGGATTTTTTCATGTAAAAGCTTTTACAAGGTGGATGTTAAATGACGAGGTAGCTTATTTATTTCAAAAAAATATCCCAATTAACGGGGGAAATATTGTTGGTGTAAAATTGCCAGAACCAACTAAAGTTGATTTGTTTCCTGAAAGTGGCATGTTAGTGGAGGGATTAAATTCTCGCGTAGCATTTAAAGCATACTATCAATCTGGTCTACCTATAAAAATAAAGGGGGTATTAGTTGATGCCCAAAAGAAAGTATTAGATAGTATTAAAGTACAACATGATGGAATGGGGGTATTTGTATTAAAGCCCATGGCAGGACAACAGTATCAATTAAATTGGACAGACGAATTTGGAAGGAGCGGAGTTACTAAAATTAATGATATCAAACCTGAAGGAGCTGTTTTAACGGTTAGAACCAACAATGAAAAAGCATTTCTGCAATTTGAGCGATCAAATAATGCAGGGCCAACCTTTAAACAAATGAATTTGTTGGTTCACATGAATCAATCATTAATGTATAAAGTGGGGCTAAAAATGGTTGATAAGAATTATCAGCGGGCAGAAATCCCTATTGAAGAGCTTCCTACTGGTATAGTACAATTTACCTTATTTACTTCCGATTGGATTCCTGTTGCAGAAAGAATTGCTTTTATCAATAACCATACGCATGATTTTAGTGCAAAAATAAATCCACTTGCAACTAATTTAAATAAACGGGGTTTCAATCGATTTGAAATCATTGTTTCCGATACTACCATGACGAATATGTCGGTTGCAGTAATAGATGCAAATGCCAATGAAGTTGATCCGCATTCTATATATTCTAATTTTTTACTAGCTAGTGAAATTAAAGGCTATGTACACAATCCTTCTTATTATTTTCAAAGTGATGCAGATAGTATCTCCAGCAAATTAGATTTAGTTATGATGACCAATGGTTGGAGAAAAATCAATTGGGAACAACTAAAAGCGGGAATAGGTCCGCAATTGAAATATATGCCAGAGAATGATTTCATGGCATTAAAGGGAAGTGTATTTGGAATTAAACCAGGAATGATAAAAGACCAGCAACTCAATTTTGTATTGGCTGCAAAAGACAGTAGTAAAAGTCTCTTGTTTGCACCCATTGATGCCAATGGGAGTTTTGAGCAACCTGGTTTATTCTTTTATGATACGGTTAAAGTATATTATGGATTTAATAATAATTCAAAGCTCAGTAGCGCTACTCAAGTAAAAATTGAAAATGGGTTAATGCGAAAAGAGAATGGGGCAAAAGTAAGTTTAGGAGCAATTCCACCAGTTTGGGGAGGGGTAGATTCAATGGCTTTAGCAAGAATGAATTATTTTTTGAAAGAGCAAGAACGTGTTCGTAAGCTTATTGAATCAGCTACTTTATCAGAAGTAATCGTAAAAACTAGAACCAAGAGCAAACTTGAAATATTAGATGAAACCTATTCCTCTGGGTTATTTTCGGGTTTGAATGGTTATAGTTTTGACTTAACAGATGGAACAGTAGCGGCATTAGACGTATTTACTTTTCTACAGGGAAGGGTGGCTGGATTACAAGTATCAGGTACAGGGCCAAGCGCAACATTAACTTGGAGAGGGGGGGCACCTGATATTTATTTGAATGAATTAAGATCAGATGTGCAAATGGTTGCGAATATTCCGGTTGCAGATATTGCTTTTCTTAAAGTATTCAGACCTCCTTTTTTTGGAACTGGTGGAGGGGGAGCAAGTGGCGCAATTGTAATTTATACAAAGAAGGGTGGTACTTCATCTAAAGGGTCACAGAATGTTAAAGGAATGGAAAGCACTATATTGGCAGGATATTCCAGATTCAAAGAATTCTATAATCCTATATACGATAAATCTGCAGCCTCTTTTAATCCAGATACCAGAAACACACTTTATTGGAATCCTTATATTATGACAAATAAAAGATCTCCTAGGTATCCTGTTGAGTTTTATAACAACGATGTTTCTACTAAATTGAAAGTTATATTAGAAGGAATTAATGCAAATGGGAAAATGACTAGGGTAGTGAAAATATTAGAGTAATTATCTAAGTATTGAGTTGCTTGATATATTGTTTTTTTTTTGTTGATTTTGTGTCTGTAATGAATACTAGGGCAGTTGTAATTAATACCAGAATTATTAGTGCTGCAACTCCATGTTTAGTCCCATTAAAATTTTCTGGAGATATGTTGGTGACTAAGTCAGGAGATAAATTTAGTTGGTAGAAGATACTAAATAAACTAAGACTATACATAATAGCTACATAGCATTGAAATAATAGAAATAAGTATATTAAAGTGTTAGTAGTAGCGTTCTTATGTACTATTCCAGGATTTACTGCATCTTCCTTAATTATCTTATAAAGGCATACGATTAAGTAAGTTAATATATGTGTAGGTATAAGGATCATTAAAATTTGAGGGGCTATCAAAAGGACATTTTCTGGGTTGGCTATTAATAATAAACGATTATTCATTAACGCTTTAACAAAAATATTTTTATCGTCAGAATCAAGTATTATCCAGGGAGAAACAGCAACAAAACAAATAATTAAGGGAATAAAATGAACCCAGTCTTTTTTTACATCAACTTCCTGTTGATTTAATAATATTCTAATGTAGAAATATAGTATGGGGCCTAATAGAAAAAACAAAATATTTGATAGGAATATAGTATAATTTAATAGGGTTTCACTAGTTCCATAAAATTGGTAGTATTGTGATATCACAATTAGGAAAAAGACAAATAAGTAAACACTTATCCAAGTTGTATTTACTCCTTTATATCTCTTAATGAGATATATCAAGACAGAACTCGCAAGACCAACAAAACCAGCTGATAATAGTAGCATTTGGGTATTAAATACGGATTAGATATTCATTGCAAATTTCTGACTAATTTCTCTATCAATTTATTCCTTGTATTCCTTTAAAATATAAACTATAAGTCTATATTTTGCATAAAAAAAGCCCCGATGAGTAAACATCGGGGCTTTGAGATTATAGAGATATAAGTTATTTCACGATCACTACAGTAGTAGGAGCGAACTTAACGTTGTTACCTTCTAGTGTTAAGAAGTGTGTACCAATTACGCCGTTGTTCAATCTTACTGGAACAGCGTTAGGACCTTTCACTACGTTTACTTGTTTAGTGTAGATAGAACGTCCAGTTCCA
>NZ_JAUYTR010000003.1 GCF_030695065.1 Sediminibacterium sp.
AGGGATTGGTTTGGGTATCATAGTTAAAACTATAAAATTCATGTTAATTTATTGAGGTATTAGAATATGACTGATAAAAAAGGAATAAAAGAACAATGGAATGAACAAAGTAATAAACGAAAAGCCATTATGGGAATTGTAGGATTTTGCTGTTTGGGCATCATTTTAATTATAGTAATTGGTGGAATGGTATCACCTGATGCTATAAACAATACAGATAATCAAACTAAACTTAATCAAACAACTACAAATGAAACAACCTCTGCAAAAGCATCTAATGTTTTTGAAAATAAATATTATAAATTCACAATACCTGAAGGAACGACAATTAAAGACTCTGATGGAAACTTAGCTCCCCAAGGTGGAGATAATGAAAATTTAGAATTATGGGATCCAGCAGTAAACACTAAGGACATTGATGGTAAAGAAATCGGTTACGCAGAAATTAGTACAGGTAGAATGGATGGTGATGCCCAAAACAGTCTTACTGAACTAGGATATACTTCCTCAAAAAGTATAGCAGGTTATCAAAGTTATTATGATTTGACTCCTGCGAGTGGAGATCAAGAAGCATATTATGAATATCTCCTTATTCTTGGTGAAAGTAAAGAACAGCCAGGCCGTATAGATACTCTTGGTATTTCGTTTGACTCTGATACTGCTGATAAACTTAAGATAGTTATGGATAGTTTAGTAATCAAAAGTTCACTAATCAAATAAAATTATCTATTGTTGCTTAACTTATTAAGAGAACTAAATATTCAAATCAAACAAGCATATTGTTAGTGAATCATAATATTTAGTTCCAAGTTAAATATTTAGATCTGTTTTGAATATTCAGTTCTAATGAAAATATTAGGTTTATTGATTAACTAATAACTACCAAACTGTTAAGAAACTCTTTTACTTTTCTACGGATCAATATAGGACTATTTATCTTCATTATATTGTAAGTTATTGAACTTAGTATCATTATATTAAGAGTAATTTTAATCTAAATAGGTCCTGAAACTTTCTTGAAAATGAAGTAACTTAACAATTATTTAGTTATTTAACATTACTTAACAATTATTTGACAACCTAATCAGATCTTTAACTTCCAATTATATTTTATATAATTTATTGAAGGTTACAATGTTCCTTTCAGATAAACTTTATAATCTCTTTTTTAGTGATTTAAGGCATTATGGCCTGGAATTTTGTAACCTTCAAGGTTACATTTTGATGTTCGTTATATGGTAATTAAACGAAGTTAGATGTTAAAGATATTTTTATATATAAATAAATACCCAAAAAGGTATATTTTAGCTATTCTATATAGATTAACCAGGTGATAAATGATGGAAGAAAAAGCAATAATGAAACAAATTAACCTAAAACTAACCGAAAAACAACATAAAGACCTGGAAAAGTTAGGTTATGCTATGGGTGATGTAAGTAAATCAAACATGATCCGAATAGCAATAACAGAATACC
>NZ_JAUYTR010000008.1 GCF_030695065.1 Sediminibacterium sp.
TTAATCGTTGTACTTGTTCCTGTTCCGTTGATTGCTCCCGGATTAATCGTCCAGTTACCCAGTGGTAAACCACTTAACTCAACACTGCCCGTTGCAACTGTACAAGTAGGTTGCGTGATTGCTCCAACTATTGGTGCAGTGGGTGTAGCTGGTTGGGTGTTGATGAGCACGTTCGCTGATGCCAATGAAATACAACCGTCTGCGTTCGTAACGGTGTAGTTGTATGTGCCTGCGAGTAAATTATTAATCGTTGTTGTTGCGCCGCTGCCTGTAATCGCTCCCGGATTAATCGTCCAGTTGCCCAGTGGTAAACCACTTAACTCAACACTGCCTGTTGCAACCGTACAAGTAGGTTGTGTAATTGCACCAACTATTGGTGCAGTGGGTGTAGCTGGTTGGGTATTGATTAAAATATTGGCAGAAGGTAACGAGGTACAACCATCAGCGTTTGTAACGGTGTAGTTGTATGTGCCTGCGAGTAAATTATTAATCGTTGTTGTTGCACCGCTTCCTGTAATCGCACCTGGATTAATCGTCCAGTTACCGAGTGGCAAGCCACTTAGTTGAACACTACCGGTTGCAACTGTACAAGTGGGTTGTGTAATTGCTCCAACAATTGGTGCGGTAGGTGTTGGGGGTTGCGTGTTTATTAAAATATTTGCTGATGGTAATGAAGTACAACCATCAGCGTTAGTCACCGTATAGTTATAAGTACCCGCTAATAAATTATTAATCGTTGTAGTTGATCCACTACCAGTAATAGCTCCTGGATTAATTGTCCAGTTGCCTAGTGGCAAACCACTTAGTTGAACACTACCTGTTGCAACCGTACAAGTGGGTTGTGTAATCGCTCCAACAATTGGTGAGGTAGGTGTAGGTGGCTGTGTGTTTATTAAAATATTTGCTGATGGTAATGAAGTACAACCATCTGAGTTAGTCACCGTATAGTTATAAGTGCCCGCTAATAAATTATTAATCGTAGTGCTTGTTCCTGTTCCATTGATTGCTCCTGGATTAATCGTCCAGTTGCCCAGTGGTAAACCACTCAGTTCAACACTGCCCGTTGCAACTGTACAAGTAGGTTGTGTGATTGCTCCAACTATTGGTGCAGTGGGGGTTGGGGGTTGCGTGTTGATGAGCACGTTCGCTGATGCCAATGAAGTACAACCATCTGCGTTCGTAACAGTGTAGTTATATGTACCCGCTACTAAATTATTAATCGTTGTTGTTGCACCGCTGCCTGTGATTGCTCCTGGATTAATCGTCCAGTTGCCTAGTGGTAAACCACTAAGTTGAACACTGCCCGTTGCAACTGTACAAGTAGGTTGCGTGATTGCTCCAACTATTGGTGCAGT